>NZ_CP080531.1:0-2400000 GCF_024746835.1 Mesorhizobium sp. AR02
ATGGGCTGGACGCTGGGCCGCTATTTCTTCTTCCGCTACGTGGCGATCACGATCTGGTTCTTCCTGGGTCTGCTGGCGCTGGTGTTCCTGATCGATTTCACCGAACTGTCCGGCCGCACCACCGGCCTGCCCGGTTTCACCTACGGAACGGCGGTGGCCATTTCAGGCCTTCGCATGCCGATGATCATGCTGCAGACAGTGCCGTTTGTCGGCCTGTTCTCGGCGATGGCGACGCTGGTTTCGCTCAACCGCAGATATGAGCTGGTCATCGCGCGGTCCGCCGGCGTTTCCGCCTGGCAATTCCTTTTGCCATGCTGCATCGGAGCGTTGCTGTTCGGCTTTGTGTCGGTCGGGCTGATCAACCCTCTCGCCGCGCATGCCTTCTCCTTGTCCGAGCAGATCGAGACCCAGTTGCGCTCCGGCAAATCAAATACGGTTTCGGCCGATGCCGCCCCATGGATCCGCCAGAAAACCAGTACCGGTGACACCATTATCGGTGCGCGGGCCATCCTCAACCAGGGACTGGAGATGGCCGATGCCGTCTTTTTCGTCCTCGACCAGCAAGGCAACATCGTCGAGCGAAAAGACGCCGCGCGTGCTTACCTGCGGGACGGCTATTGGGAATTGCAGGATGTGAAGACCTTCAGGAACGGCACCATCCAGCCCGCGGCCAGCGATCGTGTGCCGACCAATCTGAAGCCTGAATTCGTGCAGGAGCGGCTGGCGCGCCCCGAGACCATTCCGTTCTACGACCTGCCTGGAAAAATCGAGGTTGCCCGTTCCTTCGGCCTCAAGGCAAATGCGTTTGCCATGCAGTTTGATTCGCTGGTGGCGTTGCCGTTCCTCCTCGTCGCCATGACGCTGATTGCGGCAACAGTTTCAATGCGATTTGCGAGGATGGGGCAATCGGCAACGATGATTCTGGGTGGCGTCGTTGCCGGGTTTCTGCTTTATGTCGTTTCGGTGCTGGTGAAGGCATTCGGCGTGGCGGGGTTCGTGCCGACCGCCATAGCCGCCTGGGTGCCGGTCGTGGTAGCTATGTTCTTCGGGGTGACTTTCCTGCTATACAAGGAAGACGGCTAGTGAGGGAGGCGTTTTTGCCCAGCAACAGGCAGGCCAATCTGGCGCGCCTTTATGCGGCGAGCGCTTTGGCGTGCCTGCTTGCCTGCGCCGTGCCATTGCCTGCCTTCGCGCAGGAAGTCGGCAAGATGGCGACCAACGTTCCGGCCGGTTCGCAGATGCTGCTGGCCGCCGATACGCTGGTCTACAACAACGACAGCCAGACGGTGACCGCTGTCGGTGGTGTGCAGATCGACTATGGCGGCAACCGCCTCGTCGCCCAGAAGGTCGTATACGACCGCAACACCAAGCGGATGGTTGCCAGCGGTAATGTTGAGATCGTCAACAGCGACGGCACCAAGATCAATTCGCAGCATATCGATATCACCGACGATTTCGCCGACGGTTTCGTCAACGCGTTGCGCGTTGAAACCATCGACAAGGCCTATTTCGCCGCCGAAAGCGCCGAGCGCATGGGTGGTGTGCTGACCACATTCCACAATGGCGTCTACACCGCTTGCGAACCGTGCGAGGACAAGCCCGACAAGGCCCCGACCTGGCGCGTGAAAGCCAGGAAGATCATCTGGAATGGCGAGAAGAAGACGGTTCGCTTCGAGAATGCGAATTTCGAATTCTTCGGTTTTCCGCTCGCCTATCTGCCGGCGTTCGAGATCGCCGACCCGACAGTGAAGCGCAAGAGCGGCTTCCTGATCCCCGGCATCAGCTACAACAGCCACCTGGGCTACAGCGTCAGGATTCCCTATTATTTCGCACTTTCGCCGACATATGACCTGACGGTGACGGGAAGCGGCTACACCAAGCAGGGTTTCCTTGGCGAGGCCGAGTGGCGCCAGCGCTTCAACAATGGCGAATACACTTTGAAGATCGCCGGCATTCAGCAGCGGGATCCCGACGCCTTCATCGATAGCGCTGGACGCAATGTCGATTCGGGCGCTGCCGGCGATCCGAACAAACTCCGCGGCATGATGGGCACCCAAGGCCAGTTCGCCATCAATGAACGCTGGAATTTCGGCTGGGACGTGCTGCTGCAGACCGACAAGGACTTCTCAAGCACCTACAACATCGACAAGTACAATGCTGCCGTCCACCAGTCGTCGGTCTACCTGACAGGTCTCAATGGCCGTAACTATTTCGACGTGCGCGCCATGCACTTCGACGTGCAGGAAAATACACTCAACAGCAATATCGCCGCGCGCAGCAACCAGCAGCCCTGGGTGCTGCCATCACTCGACTATGCATACATCCCCGATGTAGCGGTCGCCGGCGGCCAGTTGTCGCTCAATGTCAATGCGCGGGTCCTCCGTCGCGGTGAACTTGATCAGACTTTCAACACCCCATACGACGCCAGCACGCCCGTGCAGCGCGTGCGCGGCATTGAAGGCGAATCCGGCCGTCTCACTGCCGAGACTGAGTGGAAGCGGTCGTTCGTCACCGATGACGGGCTGGTGCTGACACCGTTGCTGGCGCTGCAGGGCGACGTCGACTACCTCAATGCCTCGTCGGCTTCGCTCACCGCCATCAACCAGATGGCGGCCAACCCTGATATTAATGCCAGCGCCGATATGCGTTCGTCGTTCGCCCGCTACATGGCAACCGCCGGTCTCGAAATGCGTTGGCCGCTGCTGTTTTCCATGGCCAGCGGGTCCAGCCATGTCATCGAGCCGATGGCGCAGGTGTTTCTGCGTCCCAACGAACAATATGTCGGTGGCCTCTCCATTCCGAATGAAGACGCCCAGAGCATGGTGTTCGACGCGACCACCCTGTTCGAACGCGACAAGTTCTCCGGTTACGACCGCATCGAAGGCGGCTCGCGGGCCAATGTCGGCTTCCGCTATTCCGGCTCCTACATCAACGGCTGGGGCACCAATGCCATTTTCGGCCAGTCCTATCAGATTGGCGGCGTGAACTCCTTCGCAGAGCCGGATCTGGTCAATGTCGGCGCCTACTCGGGCCTTCAGACCACCAAGTCTGACTATGTCGGTCTGTTTGGCGTCAACAGCCCGAATGGGTTCGCGGCTTCGGTCAGCGGCCGCTTCGACGAACAGACCTTCGAGATGCGCCGCGCCGAGTTCAAGGCCGCCTATTCAGGCCTGCCGGTGTCGTTGAGTGCCAAATACGCCTTCATCCAGGCCCAGCCGCTCTATGGTTTCACCACCGACCGTCATGAGGTGACGCTGGGTGCGTCGACGCATCTTGCCCAGAACTGGCGCGTGTTCGGGACAGGAACCTATGATCTGCAGGAAAGCCTGCTGGTCAAGGATGGGGTCGGCTTCGCCTACAACGATTCCTGCTTCACCTATCTGATGACGTACTCGCAGTCGCGTGACCTGAACACCAGGGAAGTGACACAGAGCATCGGCTTCAACCTGTCGTTCCGCACCCTTGGCGACTTCGGCTCGTCGACCAGCGCAATCGACACCATCCAATAGCCGGCGAGACATCGTTTCGCCGCATAGGGCTGGCACGGATTCGCGCACCCGGGTGAGGACGAAATTGGGCGGAACCGGGATAGAATTGGGATGCTAATGATGAGGAAATACCTCTTTTCAGCAGGGTTTGCGCTGCTTGTGGCGGCGACATCCGTGTCGATGACTGTCATGACGCCGCCGGCTTTCGCCAGCGAGATCAAATACGTCGTCAACGACATACCGGTCACGTCAGGCGATATCGCGCATCGCGCCGCCTTTTTGAAGCTGCAGCGGAAGAAGGGCGATGCCGCCCAGGAAATGATCGACCAGACGCTGCGCATGGCCGAAGCCAAGCGGCTTGGCATCCGCATCAGCGATGCCCAGGTCGAGGCTGCCTATCAGCGCTTTGCCGCGGGCAACAAGATGCAGCTCAGCCAGCTCGACGGCGTGATGGAGAAATCCGGCGTCGGCAAGGACCATTTCAAGGAGTTCATCCGCGCCCAGATGGCCTGGAACCAGGCCTTGAGTGCGCGCTACCGTTCCGGCGAAGGCGGCAGCGTGACCGAACAGGATGCGGTCAGGCGCATGCTCGACAAGGGCGGGGCCAAACCGAGCGCCACCGAATACATGCTGCAGCAGGTCATCTTCGTCGTGCCCGCCGCCGAACGCAGCGCGACGCTGGCCAAGCGCAAGCGCGAGGCCGATGCCATGCGCGCCCGCTTCAACGGCTGCAACACGACGCGCGAGTTCGCCAAGGGCCTCATCGACGTCACCGTTCGTGATCTGGGCCGGGTGCTGGCGCCGCAATTGCCGCCGGACTGGGCCGAACAGATCAAGGCGACCAAGGTCGGCGGCGCCACCGTCACGCGCGAAACCGATCGCGGCGTCGAGTTCATCGGCATCTGCTCATCGCGCGAAGTGTCCGACGACAAAACAGCCCAGATGGTGTTCCAGAGCGAAGGCTCCAGCGACAAGGCCGCCGACGATCTCAGCAAGAAATATGTCGACGAGCTGAAGGCGAAAGCCCGCATCGTCAAGCGCTGACGTGAAGAGCGCGATGACCGCGCTGGCGCTGAGCGTCGGCGATCCATCCGGCATCGGCCCCGAAATCGCCATCGCCGCCTTCCTGGCGCGCGAGGCAGTCGGCTTGCCCGCCTTCTATCTTTTGACCGACCCGACGCTGATCGCCTCGCGGGCAAGCCAGCTGGGCGTGTCGGTGCCGATCGTCGAGACAATACCGGCGCAAGCGGCGCAGGTTTTCGCCCATACCTTGCCGATCGTTCCACTGGCGGCCCAGTTCGTCGACAGTCCCGGCCGGCCGGATCCGGCCAATGCGGCCGGCACCGTCGAGGCCATCGACCGCGCTGTCGCCGCCTGCCTTGCCGGCGACGCAGCCGCCGTCGTCACCTGCCCGATCGCCAAGAAGCCGCTCTACGACGCAGGGTTCCGCTTTCCCGGCCACACCGAATATCTGGCGCATCTGGCAGCCCGGCACAGCGGTGTCGACGCAATGCCGGTCATGATGCTGGCAGGTCCCGACCTGCGCACGGTTCCCGTCACCATCCACATCGCTCTGGCCGAGGTGCCGAAGGCCCTGACCACCGAGCTGATTGTCGCGACCGCGCGCATCACTGCGGCCGACCTCGCCAGCCGCTTCGGCATCGCCAGGCCGAGGCTTGCCATTGCCGGCCTCAATCCGCATGCCGGCGAAGGGGGTTCCATGGGCCTGGAGGACGAGCGTATCGTGCGCCCGGCAGTCGACATCCTGCGCGCCGAAGGCATCGATGCTTTCGGCCCCCTGCCGGCCGACACGCTGTTCCATGCGCGGGCGCGGGCAGGCTACGATGTGGCACTGTGCATGTATCACGACCAGGCATTGATCCCGGCCAAGACGCTGGCCTTCGACGAGGCGGTCAACGTCACGCTCGGCCTGCCCTTCATCCGCACCTCGCCAGACCACGGCACGGCCTTCGACATCGCCGGCAAGGGCATTGCGCGGCCGGACAGCCTGATCGCGGCGCTGAAGCTCGCCAGAAGGCTCGCCGACACTGACGCAAAGGCCGTGGCTGCATGAGCGCCGCCGTCTCGGGTCCGAACGCATGAGCATCGACGGTCTGCCGCCGCTGCGCGACGTCATCGAGCGCCATGGGCTGCAGGCAAAAAAGGCGCTTGGCCAGAATTTCCTGCTCGACCTCAATTTGACCGGCAAGATCGCACGCAGCGCGGGCGACCTGACAAACACCGTGGTGATCGAGGTCGGACCGGGGCCCGGAGGGCTGACAAGGGCGCTTCTTTCCAACGGCGCCCGCCGGGTCGTCGCCATCGAGCGTGATGAACGCTGCCTGGCTGCCCTTGCCGAAGTCTCCGCTCACTATCCCGGCCGGCTGGAGGTGATTTCCGGCGACGCGCTGAAGACCGACTTCGCCGCCCTCGCCTCTGCGGCTGCCGGAGACAGTGGTCAGGTGCGGATCGTGGCCAACCTGCCTTACAACATCGGCACCGAGTTGCTGGTGCGGTGGCTGACGATCCCGGCCTGGCCGCCCTTCTACGCCTCGATGACACTGATGTTCCAGCGCGAAGTGGCCCAGCGCATCGTCGCCGCGCCCGGCAGCGACGCCTATGGCAGGCTTGGCGTGCTGGCCGGCTGGCGCACGCAGGCCAGGATCGCCTTCGATGTGCCGCCCCAGGCCTTCACGCCACCGCCCAAGGTCACCTCTTCGGTGGTGCATCTGGAGCCACGCACGACACCCCTGCCCACTGACGTGAAGAAACTCGGCCGCGTCACAGAAGCCGCCTTTGGCCAACGCCGAAAGATGCTGCGACAGAGTGTGAAAAGCCTCGGCGGCGAGGCCTTGCTCGAGCGCGCGGGCATCGATCCTACCCGCCGCGCCGAAACGCTCAGCGTCGAGGAATTCGTGAGGTTGACGAACGCTGTTTAGCTCTCTTCGCCCCGGGTCCGAAGGACGGGTCGAGACAGGCGGCCCCTGATACCGGCAGGCAGATGGGGGCAGCGCGCACCAACGAGGGTATGGTGCCGCCCCTCATCCGGCCCTTTGGGCCACCTTCTCCCCGTGAACGGGGAGAAGGAAAAGACCTCATTCCGTCTTCTCGTCCAGCAACCCCGAGACAAAATCAAACAGACCGGGCCGGCGGTCGCGCCGCAATCGTTCGGCGACGACGATGCCGCGCACCTCGGCGAAGGCGCGGTCGAGATCGTCATTGACGATGACGAAATCATATTCCTTCCAGTGCTCGATCTCGTTGCGGGCGTTCTTCAGCCGCGTCTCGATCACCGCTTCCTGGTCCTCGGCGCGGCGCTTCAGCCGGGCCTTCAATTCCTTCATCGACGGCGGCAGGATGAAGATCGAGACGATGTCGGCGCGCATCTTCTCCTTCAGCTGCTGTGCGCCCTGCCAGTCGATGTCGAACAGCATGTCGCGGCCTTGCGCCAACGCCAGTTCGGCGGGTTCGCGCGGTGTCGCATAGCAGTTGCCGTGCACCTCGGCCCACTCCAGCAGGGCGTCGGAATCGCGCAGCCGCTCGAACTCGCGCATGGTGCGGAAATGGTAGTGAACGCCCTCGATCTCTGAGCCGCGGCGCGGTCTGGTGGTGACCGAGACCGACAGTTCGAGGCTGGAATCGCTTTCCAGGAGGTTGCGCGCGATCGTCGACTTGCCGGCGCCGGATGGCGACGACAGCACGAGCATCAGCCCCCGGCGGCGGATGCGGGACCCCAAATCCCTGGGAACCATCGGTTCCTTGGCAACCATCGGCTACTCCAGATTCTGGACCTGTTCACGAAACTGGTCGACCACGGCCTTCAGCTCCAGCCCGATCGCGGTGACGGCTGCGGCGTTCGACTTCGAGCACAGCGTATTCGATTCGCGGTTAAATTCCTGTGCCAGAAAATCGAGCTTGCGGCCGACGGCGCCGCCACCCTCGAGCAGGGCCCGGCCAGATGCGACATGCGTTTTCAGCCGGTCGATCTCTTCGCGGATATCAGCCTTGGTGGCGAGGAACGCCGCCTCCATGTGCAGCCGGCTCGCATCCAGATTGGCGGACGCGTCCATCAGCAGCCTGACCTGCTCGGCGATGCGCTCACGGATCGCCGCCGTCTCGCGTGACGGATCCGCCTCCGCGCGCAGCGTCAGTGCCTCGATGGCGTCGATGTGGCCGGACAGCAGCAAAGCCAGTGCCGCGCCTTCGCCCTGCCGCGCCTGCTCCAGCCCTTTCAGCGCTACGTCGAGCGCAGCCATGATGGCGATGTCGAGCGCCGCGCGCGCCTCTTCTGTTTCCACGGTTTCGGGAATGTCGAGGACGCCACGCAGCGACAGCAATCCGTCAGCCGTTGCGGGGGCAACGCCGAATTGCTCCTGCAGCCGCTTCGCCAGCCCGGCAAGGTCCTTTAGAAACGCCTCGTTGACGACGGGTTGGGCCTGCGCGCCGGCGGCGCGGCCGATGGTCAGCGTCGCCTGGAAATTGCCGCGGGCGAAACGCTTCTGCAGCGTTTGCCTGACAGTCGGCTCCAGCCGTTCGAAACCTTGCGGCAGCCGCAACCGCACCTCGACGCTCTTGCCGTTGACGGACTTGACCTCCCAGGCGATCGAGGTGCCGTTATGCTCGGCGACGGCACGCGCAAATCCGGTCATGCTCTGCAAATTCATGTCGCCTGCACACCCCTGGCGCATCACCCCAAAGCCAGTTTTCCGGACGGGGCAAGTGCTGCTTAAAACAACCACGCCGCGGGTGCGTCAAAATCGGACGCTTGGCGTTCTTTCAAATGTCAGGCTGTCGCCTTCCAGGCAACGCCTTTTTTCGTCTTACTGGGCGTCACCCGCATCGCCGCCGGCATCGCCATTGTCGCCACCGGTGCTGTCGCTGCCGTCGGCAGGCTTGCCGTCAGCAGGCTTATCGGTAGCGGGCTTGTCGGCATTGCCGTTGGTACCAGCGGCAGCGGCGGCCTTGGCCGCGTCATCGGCCTGCTTCTTCTGCAACGCACGATAGCGGGCGACGTTCTCATTGTGCTCGTCCAGCGTCGCGGCAAAGACGTGACCGCCGGTGCCGTCGGCGACGAAATAAAGATCGTCGGTCTTCGATGGATTGGCCACGGCCTCAAGCGCCGCACGGCCCGGATTGGCGATGGGCGTCGGCGGCAGGCCGCTGATCACATAGGTGTTGTAAGGCGTCTGCTTCTGGATATCCGACTGGTAGATCGGGCGGTCCGCGGGCTTCCCCTTGCCGCCGAACAGACCATAGATGATGGTCGGATCGGATTGCAGGCGCATGCCCTTGGCCAACCGGTTGAGGAACACGGCGGCGACGCGCGAACGCTCGTCACCCCTGCCGGTTTCCTTCTCGACGATCGAGGCCAGGGTAACGAAGTCCTCGATATTGGCGAGCGGCAGGTCCGGCGCGCGCCGCTGCCAGACCTCGTCGACCAGCTTCTTCTGATCGGCCACCAGCTTGTCGATCATCTGCTGGCGCGTCGCGCCGCGGGTGAAGCGCAGCGTGTCGGTGGCAAGGCTGCCCTCGGGCGGCGTCTTCGCCGGCATGTCGCCGCTCAAGGCGGGCTCACCGGCGATACGCTGCAGGGCCTGCTCGACCGTCAGCCCTTCCGGAATGGTCAGTGAGTACATCACCGACTTGCCGCTCTTCAAAAGCTCCATGATGTCGCGCATGGATGCCTTGGGCTTGATCTCGTATTCGCCGGCCTTGAGCGCGGAATCGTTGCCGAAGGCACGCACGCCAAGGCGGAAGACGCGGGCATCGCTGATCAGTCCACGGCGCTCAAGCTGGTCGGCGATGTCCTGGACGCCGGTATTCGGCTTGACCAGGAAGGTGTCGCCATTGGCCGAGGGACCGGGTTCGGTGAATTCCTGCTTGCCGAAGTAAAGCGCCGCGCCCGCCGCCAGAACCATCAGCATCACCAAGGAGATGACGAAGTTCATGAACACGACGACCTGGCTGCGCGAAGCGCGCGAGCGCTTCGGCGGCGGCGTCCCGGCTTCGGGCCGCAGGGCCTCGCTGGCTGTCTTCGGCACGATCGGCCCTGTGTTTGCCGGCCTTTGCCCGAATTCTCCGTTGCCCGCCGGATTTGTGTTCATCTTGCCCTACCGTTTGATCGCCCAACGAATCCCCTGCGGCAGAGTAGAGGCGAATATGGCAAAATTGACGGCACGCCGAAGCATCGTCCGGCAGCCGGACGATCAGCCATTGTAGCGCTGGAACACAAGCGAGGCGTTGGTGCCGCCAAAACCAAAGGAATTTGACAACGCCACGTCGATCTGGCGAGAGCGAGGCTTGTTCGGCACCAGGTCGATCGCGGTTTCGCGCTCGGGGTTGTCGAGGTTGATGGTCGCCGGCGCGACATTGTCCCGGATCGCGAGGATCGAAAAGATCGCTTCCGCGGCACCCGCCGCCCCCAGCAGATGGCCGATCGACGACTTTGTCGACGACATCGAAATCTTCGAGGCGGCATTGCCGACGAGCCGCTCGACGGCGCCGAGTTCAATCGTATCGGCCATGGTCGAGGTGCCGTGCGCGTTGATGTAGTCGACATCGGCGGGCGTCAGCTTTGCCCTGTTCAACGCCGCAGTCATGCAACGGAAAGCCCCGTCGCCATCTTCCGCGGGGGCCGTGATATGATAGGCATCGCCAGTGAGGCCGTAGCCGGTCACCTCGGCGTAGATTTTCGCCCCGCGCGCCTTGGCGTGCTCCAGTTCCTCAAGCACCACGACACCGGCGCCCTCGCCCATGACGAAGCCGTCGCGGTCACGGTCATAGGGACGCGACGCCGTCTGCGGCGTGTCATTGCGATCGGTCGACAGCGCCCGGCAGGCGGCGAAGCCGGCGATCGAGAGCCGCGTCACCGGCGCCTCGGCGCCACCGGCGACCATGACGTCGGCATCGCCCCACATGATCAGCCGGGCAGCATCGCCAATGGCGTGCGCGCCGGTCGAACAGGCCGTGACGACGGCATGGTTCGGGCCTTTCAGCCCGTGCCGGATCGAAACCTGGCCGGAGACGAGATTGATGATCTGGCCCGGGATGAAGAAGGGGCTGATGCGGCGTGGGCCGCGTTCCTTGAGGATCATCGCGTTCTCGGCGATGCCCTCGATGCCGCCAATGCCCGAACCGATGAGCACGCCGGTGGCGCATTGCTCTTCGTGGGTCTTGGGTTCCCAGCCGGAATCCTTCAGCGCCTCATCGGCGGCGGCAATCCCGTACAGGATGAAGTCGCCGATCTTGCGCAATTCCTTCGGCTCGAGCACGGCCTCGGGATTGAAGGTGGCATTGCTGCCGTCACCACGCGGAACGACGTGGGCGATCTTGCAGGCAAGATCCTCCACCTCGAACTCGGTGATGCGCTTGGCGGCGCTGCGGCCGGTCAGAAGTTCCTTCCAGCTGTGCTCGAAGCCCATGCCGAATGGCGACAACAACCCAAGGCCCGTGACGACGACACGCCTCATCGCAGGTCCTCCCCGGTGATGACTGCTGAAAGCGTCAGGCCGAAGCCTTGTCGATGTACTTAACCGCGTCGCCGACGGTCAGGATGGTCTCGGCCGCGTCGTCGGGAATCTCGACGCCGAATTCTTCTTCGAACGCCATGACGAGTTCGACCGTGTCGAGGCTGTCAGCGCCCAGATCATCGATGAAGCTCGCCTGCTCCGTCACTTTGTCGGCATCGACGCCAAGGTGCTCGATGACGATCTTCTTGACGCGCTCTGCGGTGTCACTCATTTGGGGCATCCTCGTCTTTTGTTTGTCTGTCTTCGTTAGCGGGCAGAATGCCGCTAATCAAGCTGAAAGATGGTCCTGCCGGAAACGCAACGGCCACGGACCGGTTTTTGCCCGAACCGCCGGGTTGCGGGCCGCATTACACGAAAAATGGCTGAGGTCCAAGGCGAAATGGTCTCTTTTCACAGCCCCGCTGTATCCGTCAAATCATGGCCATGCCGCCGTTGACATGGATGGTCTGGCCGGTGACGTAGGCGGCCTCGTTGGAGGCGAGGTAGGCGACGGCGGACGCCACTTCAACACTCGTGCCCATGCGGCGCGTCGGAATCGCCGCCATGATCGCCTCTTTCTGCTTGTCGTTGAGCTTGTCGGTCATCGCCGATTCGATGAAGCCCGGGGCAACGCAGTTGACGGTAATGTTGCGGGTGGCGATCTCCTGCGCCAGCGATTTGGAGAAGCCGATCATGCCGGCCTTGGAGGCGCAGTAGTTGGTCTGGCCGGGATTGCCGGTCACGCCGACCACCGAGGTGATGTTGATGATGCGGCCATGGCGGCGGCGCATCATCGGATGGGTGAGTTCGCGGGTCAGCCGGAAAACGGCGGTCAGATTGACTTCGAGCACTGAGTCCCAATCGGCGTCCGACATGCGCACGAACAGGCCGTCCTTGGTGATGCCGGCATTGTTGACCAGGATATCGACGCCTTCGAGCTCGGCCTCCGCCTTCTGGCCAAGCGCCTTGACCTCGTCGCGGTTCGACAGATTGGCCGGGAACAGTTTGACCCGCTCGCCGAGTTCGCCTGCCAAGGTCTCCAGTTTCTCGATGCGGGTGCCGTGCAGGCCGACGATGGCGCCTTGCGCATGCAGCACACGGGCAATCGCTTCGCCGATGCCCCCCGATGCGCCGGTGACGAGCGCCTTGCGGCCGGTCAGTTCGAACATTTTTTGTCTCCTGATCTGAGAGAACAGCCTTCACACGGAAGGGGTCAAATCGCCAGTGGATTATGCAAGCGCGGCCAGCGCCGCCTCGACATCGGCCGGCGTGCCGACGGCTGATGTGGCGATGTCGCGGTTGATGCGCCGTGCCAGGCCCGACAGCACCTTGCCGGCGCCGATCTCATAAAGCGTGGTGACGCCGTTGGCGCCGAACCATTCCACCGTTTCGCGCCAGCGCACACGGCCGGTAATCTGCTCGACCAGGCGCCGCGCGATCTCGTCGGGATCACTGGTCGGGGTCACGGTGACGTTGGACAGCACGGGTACCGCCGGCGCATGCTTCGTTACCCCGGCGAGCGCGTCGCGCATGACATTGGCCGCCGGCGCCATCAGCGCCGAATGGAAGGGCGCCGAGACCTGCAGCATCAGCGCCCGCTTGGCGCCCTTTTCGGTGCACAGTTTGGCCGCCAGCTCGACCGCGGCCTTGGCGCCGGAAATCACCAGTTGGCCGCCGCCATTGTCGTTGGCGATCTGGCAGACCTTGCCGGCCCCTTGCGCGGCCTCGGCGCAAGCGGCTTCGACATCTACCTGTTCCAGTCCGATGATCGCAGCCATCGCGCCCTCGCCCGCCGGCACCGCTGCCTGCATGGCGTTGCCGCGGATGCGCAGCAGACGGGCGGCATCGGCAACGGAAACAAACCCTGCGGCGGCAAGGGCTGAATATTCGCCCAGCGAATGGCCGGCGACATAGGCGACCTTGTCCTTCAGCGAGAAACCGCGCGCTTCCAGCGCCCTGATCGCCGCCAGCGAAACCGCCATCAGCGCCGGCTGCGCGTTGGCCGTCAGCGTCAAGGTCTCTTCCGGACCTTCCCAGATCAGCTTTGACAGGTTTTCGCCGAGCGCGTCGTCGACTTCCTGGAAGATCCTGCGCGCCTCGGGAAAGGCATCGGCGAGATCCTTGCCCATGCCGACAGCCTGGCTGCCTTGTCCCGGAAAGGTGAATGCAATGGCCATGCGAGGGCTCTCCAAGACTGGTTTTACTTGTCTGATAACACGAATTTTCCCTGCCTGTGGCGCAAGGCAGGCCGCCAAGTCAAGCCCGGTTCAGCCCAGCCCCAAGTCGGAACCATGCGCCGAGTGCCTGTTTCGAAAGGGCTTTTTGGCGATCACACCTGATGAAAACCGCTCACGAATCGTTTGCTGGCTCTTCTTATTTCCGCCACAGGCGCTAGCTTTGCGTGACAATTTTATGACAACCGAGTGACTTGGGTTGTCGCTGGGTGGGAAGTTAAAGTGGCAAAGAGTTCGAAACGCGCCAGCAAAGCTGCGCCTCAATTCCTGGAAGACGATCCGTCCACCGGCTATCTGCCGGGCCGGAGATGGCCGGTCGTCCGTTATGGGCTGATCAGCCTGGCGATCTCCGCCATCCTGGTGTTTGCCATCGAATTGATCGTGCGCGGTGACGTTGCCGGTACCGCTTCCTTCTTCCTGCAGCCGCTCAAGCCGGGCTGGACGACCATCGTCGTGTTCGCGCTGATCCTCATCGGTCTCGATGCCGTGCTCGGCCGCAGCCACCAGAGCCTGATGATCGTCGCGCCTTTGACCTTGTCGCTGGCCTTTGTCGGCCATCAGAAATCGCACTATCTCGGCGATCCTCTCTACCCGACGGATTTCCTCTACTCCCGCCAGATCTTCGCCCTGTTGCCGCTCCTGGTGCGTGACCGGCCGATGACCGCGCTCGCCATGGTCGTCGGCATCGTCGCCGGCCTGTCGCTGCTCGTCTATGGCTGGCGGCTGTGGCGCCGCAAGGTTCCCGCGCTCAGCCACAAGGGCCGCCTTGCCCGGCTGACGCTGGCGGTGCCGCTGCTCGCCTTCTTCGTCTCGATCATGGACTACGCCACCTTCTCCTGGACCAGGGACCGGCTGCAGATCATCCCGATCATGTGGGACCAGAAGGAAAACTACGCCTCGAACGGCTTTGCCCTCGCCTTCGCGCTCAACGTGCCGATGGCGCATGTTTCGGCACCGCCGGGCTATACGGACAAGGCGATCGCGGCGATCGAACGGCCGCAGATGACGGCCTCGGTGCCCGATGAAAAGCCAGACATCATCGTCGTCATGAGCGAATCCTTCTGGGATCCGACCAAGCTGCCCGGCGTCACCATCACGCCGGATCCCATTCCCACCGTGCGGGCGTTGCGTTCCGGTTCGATGTTCTCGCCTGAATTCGGCGGCATGACCGCAAACATCGAATTCGAGGCGCTGACCGGTTTTTCCAACGCCTTCCTGCCGGCCGGCAGCATCCCCTACCAGCAATATGTGCGCACGCCGACGCCTTCGATGGCGACCTTCCTCAAGAGCGAGGGCTACCGGGCGCGCGCCATCCATCCAGGCACCAACTGGTTCTGGAACCGTGGCGCGGTTTATGCCGATTTCGGCTTCAACGATTTCAAGTCGGAAGAGACGCTGCCGCCGATGGAAAAGCGCGGACCGCTGGCATCGGATGCGGCGATGACGGACGAGATCATCCGCGAAGCCGACGCCAGCGACGACCCGGTGTTCTTCTTCGCGGTCAGCCTGCAGAACCATGGCCCCTATGAACCGAACCGCTACGACAACCCGACCCATGCGGTGCAGGCGCCGATCAGCCAGTGGGCGCGCGACTCGCTGCTGAGCTACGCGGAGGGTTCAGCCGACGCGGACCGCGGCCTTGAACGGCTGATCGAATGGGCCAAGAAGCGCGAGCGGCCGACGATTGTCGCCTTCTTCGGCGACCATCTGCCGCCGCTGGGGCCGGTCTATGTCGAGACGGGTTTCCTGAAGGACAACGTCGCGCCGCGCAAGGAGCCGACACCGCAAGCCGCCCGTGAACATCACGAGACACCGCTGATCATCTGGTCGAACCGCTCCGGTCCGGTCAAGGACCTCGGCACGGTGAGCCCGGCCTTCCTGCCCTATCATATCCTCACCGCCGCCGGCATCACCCATCCCTATTATACGGGCTTTCTGGGCGAGATGCGGGAACGCTACCGCGTCGTCGACCGCAATCTGCTGCTGACCCCGGCTGGCCAAGCTACGCCCGATTGGTCGCGTCAGAAGGATATCGACCCGGCGATCCGCGATTTCCGGCTTATCCAGTACGACATGATGTTCGGCAAACGCCAAGCCGCGCCCGACTTCTTCCCTGAGACGGTCGACAAGGTTGTCGCCCATACGAGTTGAAGGGGTTCCGATCCCTTCAGATGTAGCGGCCTCTTGAGTTGAGCGCTCAATTCGTCAATTGCAGCTTCGAGAACTTGTTGGCGATTTGCTGGAAAACGTTCGGCAGTTTTGCCGGATCGTTGACGGCATAGTAGCCGCTCGGGTCGGAAGCGCAGGCGCTGTAGAGCGTGCGGTTGGCGGCGGTGTCGGACTGCAGCACCATTGTGTAGATCTGCACGCCCTCGTTCTTCAACTGCGTGCACACGCTCTTGGTCCAGCCGTCGACATTGCGCGCCGCCGTCGTCTGGTTGTCCGACCCGAAGCGGCCACCCGCCAGGTAGCCATAGGACGTATAGTCGGACTTGGTCGGCTGATTGCTGGCGCCATAGACGACATTCTCGCCATCGGTAAGCAGCATGACGATCTTGCTGACGCCTGGCGTCTTGAATGGCACCCCGTCGGTATAGGGCGCGCCGGGCGACAGCACCCGCATGCCCCACGACAGACCCTCCGAGACGTTGGTGCCGGAACCATTCCACTCCGTCATTTGGCTCGCCGCCTTGCGCAATTTGTCGAAATCGTCGGTCAGGGGGACGACAGGGGTCGGGCAGGAGCGGTTGGGGCCAACGGTGATGGCGCTGCCGGTCTCGGTGACGATCTTGTTCGTCGACGCGACATATTTGGCGACCTTTTCCAGGTCCGCGCCCAACAGTGCGTCGACCACGCTGCCAAGCAGGCCGCTGAGGTCGATGCCCAGTATGTTGACGCCCGGCTCGGCGAGTTTGACCTTGTCGATGGTGTCGTCGAGATACGAATTGTTGTAGCCGGTCGCCGAGTTGCCATAGGAGCCTGACGGCTTGGTGGCCGGCGCCGGATCGTCGGGAGCGAAATAAGGCACGAACAGCGTGTCGGGTTTGTTCGGATCCGGCGGCGTATCAGAAATGTTGTAGGCACCGGGGCGAGCCTCGACGCAGCCTTTCCATCCGGTATCTTTCCATCCGCCCTTCAGCCCCAATTGCTTGAACAGCGCCATATGGTTCGGCCGCTTGCCATTGATGACGGGGAAATTGATGCCGTTGGTGAAGGACTTGCCGTCCATGTCGATCCAGGACGGGTCGAACCCGTCGCCATTGACATTGACCGCCGTGACGAAGGGAACCAGCGAGGCCCGCACCTGGCGCGTCGGCGATTTTGTCGCCTCGAGCGTGTCCAGCAGTGACTTCGTCGCCGTTCTCAACGCCGTCATGCGGGCGCCGGCCATCGAGCCGGTATTGTCCAGCACCAGCACGACTTCGAGCTGATTGTTCGATTCGACAGCCGAGGTATCGACGACGATGTGTTTGTTCTGGCCGAACAGGAAGGCAAAGTTCAAATTGACGTCCGCCGAGGCGACAGCTTTCGTCTTGATGTAGTTGACACCTTTGTCGACGGTCAGCGTCGCCTGCGCGTTGGCGAGTTCGCCATGCCCGGCGATGTTGGCCTGAAAATAGCGATCGAACGCGTCGGTGCGGGTGATGTCGAGATCGCCGAGATGCGAGGAGGCAAGATTTGCCGCGTCGAGCGCATTCTGCAGGTTGCTCTTGGCGCGCATGATGGTGGACACGTCGACCGCAAAGGCCACCGCCGAGAGGATGGCCGGCAGGCCGAGCCCCATCAGAAGCGCAAAATTGCCGCTCTTCGAGCGCCAGAATCTGTTGAGAAGCATCCTTACCCCCCGGAAATGCTTACCGCTTGATCTGCGCGGTTGCCCGGGCTTTTGCGCCTTCCATGATGAATCGACCGTTGACGGCAAGGGCTCAACCCTGCACAACCTGACATTGTGGTTAAGGGCCGGTTGCCGGGAAATCGCCAGACCGTAACCGGCGCTACCGCCTGATTTCCGGCGCCCTGCGACATCGGCGACGCCGCTTGCCCTTGCCTTATCAGTGGATTGCTGTATAGACGCCGCCAATCTGCCGGTCCCAGCTGGGGGCTGAACGGAGGGCCGGAGGCTTTATCAAAAGCCTTCGCGTGAAGCCAGAAGTGCTTCCGCCTCCCGTGTCTCCGCTCTCGACCGTCTCGTCATGCTCCTTTCTTCCCCGTGCCTTTCGAGGTCTGCGGGTCAGAGAAGTTGCAGAGGCTTTTGCCGCCGGGAACCGGGAGAGAAACGAAGAAAGGCACTGAACCATAATGGCTCTTTACGAACATGTGTTTCTTGCCCGGCAGGACCTCTCGCAGCAGCAGGTCGATGCGCTTGTCGAACAGTACAAGGGTGTCATCTCCGCGAATGGCGGGTCCGTCGGCCGGGTCGAGAACTGGGGACTGAAGTCCCTCACCTACCGGGTCAACAAGAACCGGAAGGCATACTACACGCTCATGGACCTCAACTGCCCGCCGGCAGCGCTCAACGAGATGGAGCGCCAGATGGGTCTGTCCGAGGACGTCCTGCGTTTCCTGACCATCAAGGTCGAGGCGCATGAGGAAGGTCCTTCGGCCATGATGCAGAAGCGCGAAGAACGCTCCGAGCGCGGCAGCTTCGGCGACCGCGACCGCGGCGATCGTGGCCCGCGTTCGTTCGGCGACCGTGATCGCGGCGACCGTGGCGATCGTCCGCCGCGCAGCTTCGGTGGCGACGCCGGTGGCGATCGTGGTCCGCGCCGTCCGCGCGAAGGCTTTGAAGGGGGTGCAGAATAATGGTCGACATCAACCAGATCCCGACCCGGCGCCCGTTCCATCGTCGCCGCAAGACCTGCCCGTTCTCCGGCGCCAACGCGCCCAAGATCGACTACAAGGACGTGCGTCTGCTGCAGCGCTACATTTCCGAGCGCGGCAAGATCGTGCCGTCGCGCATCACCGCCGTCAGCCAGAAGAAGCAGCGTGAACTCGCCAAGGCGATCAAGCGCGCCCGCTTCCTCGGCCTGCTGCCCTACGTGGTCCGCTAATTCTCTCGAACGGGCGGTTCGCCGCCCGTTCCTTTCGCCGGCCATGACGGGCATGACCGGTTCAGCCACCAAATCCCGAGTTGAGGTCAAGGCCTCTAACTGCCGCGACAGGCAGGACAGCGACACCGGCGGCAACGCCTTTTGCTTCCTGACCTGTTCCAGAGAATTCGGCGCCTGCCTTAATAGACGGACGCCCAGCCCAAAGGAACAAAACCATGGAAGTCATTCTTCTCGAACGCGTTTCCCGCCTCGGCCAGATGGGCGATACCGTCAAGGTCAAGGACGGCTTTGCCCGTAATTTCCTGCTGCCGCAGGGCAAGGCGTTGCGCGCCAACGAAGCCAACAAGAAGAAGTTCGAAGGCCAGCGCGCCCAGCTCGAGGCCCGCAATCTCGAGCGCAAGTCGGAAGCCAGCCAGGTTGCCGAAAAGCTCGACGGCAAGAGCTTCATAGCCGTTCGCTCCGCCGGTGAAACCGGCCAGCTCTACGGCTCGGTGTCGACGCGCGACATCGCCGATCTGCTGACGGCGGAAGGTTTTTCGGTCAACCGCAACCAGATCCTGCTCAACCAGCCGGTCAAGACCATCGGTCTGACCAATGTGGCGATCGCGCTGCATCCGGAAGTCGAAGTCACCATCACGCTCAACATCGCCCGCACGGCTGATGAAGCCGAGCGTCAGGCCAAGGGCGAGACGCTGACCACCGCCGAAGCGATCTATGGCGACGACATCAACGACAATGCGCGGCCGGAAAACTTCTTCGATCCGAATGCCGAGTTCGAAGGCGGCGAAGACAACGCCTGATCGCGTACGACAAGCGAGGGAGCAGCGCTCCAATCACTTTGTCGTCATCCAGCCTTTCTGGACCAATGCCCGGGCCTCTCGCCCGGGCATTTTTGTACCAAATGGAACTTTTCGAACCCCTATATATTGTTGCAGAATTAAGGCAGCCAGTCTGACCGTGAGGGGACATTTGGTTATGAATATTCTGCTGAAGCGCGTTCTCGACCGCCTGGTGCGCACGGGCAATCTCAAGGTAACCGGGCCCAAAGGCGCCACCTTCGTCTTCGGCGACGGCAGCGGTGAGCCGGTGCACATGCACATCAAGACCCGACACGCCGAACGCGCCATCACCTTCGATCCGATGCTGGCGGTGCCTGAATCCTACATGGACGGAGAACTCGACATTCTCGAAGGCGGCGTGCTCGGACTGATGCGCATTGCCTTCCAGAACATGGGCAGCGGCGGCATCGACGCGACCTGGTCGAAAGCCATCGAGGGCCTGCGCCATGCCTTCCGCCGCCTGCAGCAGATCAACACCACCTCGCGCTCGCGCCGCAACGTGCAGCGCCACTACGATCTGTCGGGCGACCTCTACCGGCTCTTCCTCGATGAGGACATGCAGTATTCCTGCGCCTATTTCGAGCAGCCGGACATGACGCTCGACGAGGCGCAGGCTGCCAAGAAGCGCCATATCGCCGCCAAGCTCAGGCTGAGGCCCGGCCAGACCGTGCTCGACATCGGCTCCGGCTGGGGCGGGCTTGGCCTCTATCTCGCCAAGGCGTTCGACGTCGACGTGCAGGGCGTGACGCTGTCGACCGAACAGCACGGCGTCGCCACCGACCGGGCGCATGCGCAAGGCCTGGAAAGCCACGTCCATTTCGAGCTGAAGGATTATCGCGAACTCAACGAACGCTTCGACCGCATCGTTTCGGTCGGCATGTTCGAACATGTCGGTGTGAACCATTTCCGCACCTTCTTCGACAAGGCGGCAACATTGCTGAAGCCCGATGGCGTCATGCTCCTGCACACGATCGGCCGCTCCGGCGTGCCGTGGGCGACCAGCGCCTTCATCCGCAAGTATATTTTCCCGGGCGGCTACATACCGGCCATGTCGGAGGTGCTGCCGGCGATCGAGAAGTCCGGCCTCGTGGTCACGGACGTCGAGATCCTGCGGCTCCACTATGCCGACACGCTGAAGCACTGGAGCCAGCGCTTCGCCGCCAACCGCGACAAGGCCAAGGCGATCTACGACGAACGCTTCTGCCGCATGTGGGAATTCTATCTGGCCGCTTCGGAAGCCGCCTTCCGCTGGCAGGATCTGGTCATCTTCCAGTTCCAGATCACCAAGAAGAACGACACGCTGCCGATGACCCGCGACTATATGGCCAAATGCGAAAAGGCGCTGGAATTGCGTGACATGGGCCGCCGCGAGGCGGTTCCAGTCGAGAAACCCGCCAAGCCAGCCCGGCGCCGCAAGGTGGCAGAGTAGATACGCCATCGGAACGCCGTTCGCCATTGGCGCTTGCCATTCCCGGCGCCTGCCCTGAAAAAGGCCTCGTGATCGTCGCGAGGCTTTTTTCATGACCTATCTCCTCTATGCCGCTGCGGCCCTGGCCGAGATCGCCGGCTGTTTTTCGGTATGGGCCTGGTGGCGACTGGAAAGATCGCCGCTGTGGCTGGCACCGGGCTTTGCCTCGCTGCTTCTGTTTGCCTGGCTTCTGGCGCTGGTCGACACCAATGCCGCGGGCCGCGCCTATGCCGCTTATGGCGGCATCTACATCGTCGCCTCGCTTGCCTGGCTGTGGCTGGTGGAGGGCGTGCGCCCCGACCGTTGGGATCTTGGCGGTGCTGCGCTCTGCATAGCCGGCGCCTCGATCATCCTGCTCGCACCGCGAGGAGCCTAGCGTGGAGCTGCCGGCCTCTCTTCGACAAGCTGTCGATCGTATCCTGGAAAAAGTCCCCCTGCCGGAACTGAAGCAGGCGGCCAAGACACTCTCCGACCGCTACCGCGCCGAACTGCGCGACGGCCGTCTGCACATGGCACAGGACATGGCGGTCAAGGCCTATCTGGCAACGCGGCTGCCGGCGACCTATGCCGCGGTCCGCGCCAGCCTCGACACGCTGAACGCGGCCCGGCCGGATTTCGCGCCGAAAACCCTGCTCGATGTCGGCGCCGGTCCTGGCACGGTGCTTTGGGCCACCAGCGAGCTCTGGCCTGATCTCGAACAGGCTGTTTTGCTTGAAGCGAGTGCGGCAGTGCGCAAGGTCGGCGAGACGCTTGCCGCCGATGCCATCACGGCCAGAACCGTCTGGCAGGCCGGCGACGTCACAACAGATCTTGCCGATTTTCAGCCGGCAGACCTCGTCACCTGCGCCTATGTGCTGGACGAGATAGTGCCGGCATCCCTATCCAAGATGGTCGATCGGCTATGGCAGCTCGCGACAGACACATTGCTGATCATCGAGCCGGGCACGCCGGCGGGCTGGCAGCGGATTCTGGCGGTGCGCGCGCAGCTGATCGCGTCCGGCGCGCATCTGCTGGCGCCTTGTCCGCACGAGGCGCCCTGCCCGCTCAATCCGCCCGACTGGTGCCACTTTTCCCGCCGCGTCGCCCGCTCTCGTCTGCACCGATTGGCCAAGGACGCCGAAGTGCCTTGGGAAGACGAGAAATTCATTTTTGTCGCCGCTTCGCGCCAGCCGGCCGCCTCCCATGCCGCGCGGGTCATTGCGCCACCGAAATCCGGCTCTGGCAAGGTTCTGCTCAAGCTTTGCCAGGAAAACGGCACGGCCACGGAGCACCTGTTCACCAAGCGTGACGGCGCGGACTTCAAGCTGGCCCGGCGGCTGGACTGGGGCGACAGGCTGGCGTCCGAATAGGACGGTAACGGCGCTCGGACAGCGCCATCCAAGAAAAATTTGGGAGCGATGTCGAATCCAGACTGTGCCGTTCGACCATTGGCGTTCTCGGACCTTCCGAGACGCCAACAGGAGAAAGACAATGAACTATATCGCAGGATTTGTCGCCGCCGTGCCTGCCGCCAGCAAGGAAGCCTATCGCAGGCATGTCACCGAGGCGGCATCGGTGCTGAAGGAATTCGGCACGACCCGGATGGTTGAAGCCTGGGGTGACGACGTGCCCGGCGGCAAGACCACCGACTTCAAGCGCGCCGTGAAGGCAACGCCGGATGAGGTCGTCATCTTTTCGTGGCACGAATATCCCGACAAGGCAGCGGCGGACGCCGCCTACCAAACGATGATGAGCGATCCGCGTGTGGCAAAGATCGTCGCGACCATGCCCTTCGACGGCCAGCGCATGATGATAGGCGGCTTCGCATCGATCATCGACGAGGGCCCTTCCGGCAAGCCCGGGTATATTGATGGCTCGCTGGTGCCAGTTCCCATCGCCAACAAGGCCACCTACCTTGCCGTGGCGGCAAAGCATGCCGCCGTGATCCGGGAATTCGGCGCCACCCGCATCGTCGAAGCCTGGGGCGACGACATCTCCGACGGCGAGGTCACCGACTACAGGACGGCGGTGAAAGCGACGGACGGGGAAGCCGTCGTCTATTCCTGGGTCGAATGGCCGTCGAAACAGGTTCGTGACGAAGGCTGGAAGAAGGTGATTGCCGACCCCCGCATGTATGCCGACATCATGCCCTACGACAACGGTCGAAGGGTCCATGGCGGCTTCGCGCCGATCCTCGACGCCTGACCTCGGAAACCAGGAGACCATCATGCGCTATGCCTGTCTGATCTACTATCACCCTCAGACACTGTTCGGCGGAAGCCCGCAGGCCAATGCCGCACTTGCCGAGTGCGCCGGATATGACGAGGTGCTGAAGGCGAGCGGCCATTTCGTCACCGGCGAAGCTCTGGTGCTGCCAGACCAAGCGATGACCTTGCAGGTTCGCGACGGCAAGATGTCAGCTGTCGACGGCCCGTTCATGGAGACCAAGGAAATCCTGGGCGGGATCGTCGTCATCGAAGCCCGCGACCTCAACGAAGCGGTGCGGGTGGCAAGCGGACATCCATTGGCCACGATCGGCCATATCGAAGTCCGTCCGATCGTCGACTTCAGCCAGCCTCGGCCGGTGCTGTGAACGCCGCCGGCACGCACGCTTGCCTGGAGACGGTGTACCGCACCGAGGCGCGGCGCGTGCTGGCGACCTTGATCCGCCTGCTCGGCGGCTTCGACGCGGCGGAGGAGGCCTTGCATGAGGCCTTCGCCGCCGCCGCCGAGCAATGGCCGCGCCAAGGCGTGCCGGCCAATCCCTATTCCTGGCTGGTCTCGGCCGGCCGCTTCAGAACCATCGATCGCTGGCGCCGGGAAGCGCGGCTGGCCAGCACCTTGCCGGAACTTTCGGCTTTGGCGGAGCCGATAGCGGAACCGACCATGCCTGAAGACATCGCGGACGATGAACTGCGGCTCATCTTCGTTTGCTGCCATCCAGCGCTGGCGCCGGATGCACGCATTGCCCTGACCTTGCGCGAAGTGGGTGGCTTGACCACTGAAGAGATCGCCCGCGCCTATCTGACACCGGCGCCGACCATTGCCCAGCGCATTGTGCGGGCCAAGGCAAGGATACGCGACGAGGCTATTCCCTACGAGGTGCCTGACCGCAGCGAACTGCCGGCGCGCCTCGAGAGTGCGCTGCAGGTGATCTACCTGATCTTCAATGAGGGCTACGCGGCAACCCAGGGACCAAGCCTGACGCGCGCTGATCTGTGCGCCGAGGCGATCCGTCTCGGCCGGCTGGTGGTGGATCTGCTCGACCAGCCCGAGGCGCATGGACTGCTGGCGTTGATGTTGTTGCATGAAGCAAGGCGCGCGACCCGGGTCGATGCGAATGGCGATCTCGTCTTGCTTGAAGATCAGGACCGGTCGCGATGGGACGGGGGGCTGATCGCCGACGCCAACGGCCTCATTGGACGGGCACTCTCTTCGCGGCAAGTTGGACCTTACATCCTCCAGGCGGCCATCGCCTCCATCCACGCGGAAGCGGCAAATACGGCGGATACCGACTGGTCACAGATCATTGCACTCTATGATGTGCTGGGACGCGTCGCCCCCTCCCCGGTGGTGACGCTGAACCGTGCCGCCGCCCTTGGCATGCGCGACGGGCCGCAAGTCGGTTTGACGGCGATCGAAGACGTGATGGCACAAGGCAGCCTCGATGGCTACCATCTGGCACATGCAGCGCGGGCTGACATGCAGCGGCGGCTTGGCCTGACAGAGGCAGCAAGAGCCTCCTATCTGCGGGCTCTCGAAATCGCCCAGCAGCCGGCCGAACGGCGATTCATCATGTCGCGACTTGGGCAGCTCTAGTGCGGCGATTCAGGTTGGACAAGCATAGGAATTTTCTTGTTTTGTTCTATCCGCGCCGGTATCTTTGACGCTCGATTCGTCAATCGAATTTCGTACCCTGCGCGCACAAATTTTTTCGACGCTGTGAATCGTGTGCACAAGCGGGATAAGTCAAAGTTTGTTTAGGCCTCATCAATCGCCTCTGCTAGCGACGGATCGGGATCGAAATCGGGGATATCATGGCAGAGGCAGCGCGGAAATTCGGCGTGGCGGAGCAACCGCTCTATCGCGAGGCGCCGAACAACATCGAGGCCGAGCAGGCACTGCTCGGCGCGATCCTTGTCAACAACGATGCCTTCTACCGGGTCTCCGACTTCCTGAAAGCCGGCCATTTCTACGAGCCGCTGCACAGAAAAATCTTCGATGTCGCGGCCGAGCTCATCCGCATGGGCAAGGTGGCGACGCCGATCACGCTAAAAACCTTCCTGCCGGCCGACGAGAAGGTCGGCGACATGACGGTGGCGCAATATGTCGTGCGGCTGGCGGTCGAAGCCGTCACCGTCGTCAACGCCACCGACTATGGCCGCGCCATCTATGACCTGGCGACGCGCCGCGCGCTGATCACCGTCGGCGAGGACATGGTCAACATCGCCTATGACGCGCCGGTCGACATGTCACCTTCCGAGCAGATCGAGGATGCCGAGCGCCGCCTGTTCGAACTGGCCGAAACCGGTCGCTATGATGGCGGTTTCGAGAGCTTCACCGACGCGGTCAAGACCGCGGTGGACATGGCCAACGCGGCCTATATGCGCGACGGCCATTTGTCGGGCCTCGCCACCGGCATGCGCGATCTCGACCGCCGCATGGGCGGCCTGCAATCGTCCGATCTGATTGTCCTTGCCGGCCGCCCGGGCATGGGCAAGACCTCGCTCGCCACCAACATCGCGTTCAACGTCGCGGAGGCCTATGTACCGGCGCAGCAGGCCGATGGCTCGTTCAAGGCGGCCAACGGCGGTGTCGTCGGCTTCTTCTCGCTCGAAATGTCGTCCGAACAGCTCGCGACCCGTATCATTTCCGAACAGACGGAAATCTCGTCCTCGAAGATCCGCCGCGGCGAAATCACCGAGATGGATTTCGAAAAGCTGGTCGCCTGTTCGCAGACCATGCAGAAGATCCCGCTTTTCATCGACCAGACCGGCGGTATTTCCATTGCGCAGCTGTCTGCCCGCGCGCGTCGCCTGAAGCGCCAGCGCGGCCTCGACCTGATCGTCATCGACTATATTCAGCTGATGCAGGGCTCATCCGCCAGGGCCTCGCAGAACCGCGTGCAGGAAATCACCGAGATCACCACGGGCCTGAAGGCGCTGGCCAAGGAGCTTGCCGTGCCGATCATCGCGCTGTCGCAGCTGTCGCGCCAGGTCGAAAGCCGTGATGACAAGCGGCCGCAGCTCTCCGACTTGCGTGAATCCGGTTCGATCGAGCAGGACGCCGACGTCGTGATGTTCGTCTACCGCGAGGAGTATTATCTCAAGAACCGTGAGCCGAAGCTTGGCACGGAAGAATACGTCAAGTGGGAAATCGAGATGAACGAGATGCGCGGCAAGGCCGAGGTCATCGTCGCCAAGCAGCGTCACGGTCCGACGGGCTCGGTGACGCTGGCCTTCCACGGCGAATTCACCCGCTTCTCCGATCTGGCGGAAGAGCATCATATTGCGGAGAGGTTTGAGTAGCTTTTTGACCTACCATCCCGCTCCGTTCCAACCGCAGCAGCCTGATGGCTAAATCGCGCGTCCAGTTCATCTGCCAGAATTGCGGATCGGTGCATCAGCGCTGGGCCGGCAAGTGCGATGCCTGCGGCGAGTGGAACACGCTGGTCGAGGAAGGCACGTCCGGCGGCATCGGCTCGGGACCAGCCAATACGCGCAACGCCCGCAAGGGCCGCGCGGTGGTGCTGACCACATTGTCGGGCGACATCGAGGACGCGCCGCGCATCATCTCCGGCATCGGCGAGCTGGACCGCGCCACCGGCGGTGGCTTCGTGCGCGGCTCGGCGCTGCTGGTCGGCGGCGATCCCGGCATCGGCAAGTCGACGCTGCTCACCCAGGCCGCGGCGGCTCTCGCCTCGCGAGGCCACCGCATCGTCTATGTCTCGGGCGAAGAAGCCGTCGCCCAGATCAGGCTGAGGGCGCAGCGGCTCGGCGTTGCCGACACGCCGGTGGAACTGGCAGCCGAGACCAATGTCGAGGACATTCTTGCCACGATCGCCGACGGCAAGCGGCCGGATCTGGTCATTCTCGATTCCATCCAGACGCTGTGGACCGATCTCGCCGATTCGGCCCCGGGCACCGTCACCCAGGTTCGCGCCGCCGCCCAGGCGATGATCCGCTATGCGAAATCCACAGGTGCGGCGATCGTGCTCGTCGGCCATGTCACCAAGGAAGGCCAGATCGCCGGACCGCGGGTCGTCGAGCACATGGTAGATGCCGTGCTCTACTTCGAGGGCGAAGGTGGCCATCACTACCGCATTCTGCGCACGGTGAAGAACCGCTTCGGACCGACCGACGAGATCGGCGTCTTCGAAATGTCGGACAAGGGCTTGCGCGAAGTCTCCAACCCCTCGGAGCTGTTCCTCGGCGAGCGGCATGCGAAATCGCCAGGGGCGGCCGTTTTCGCCGGCATGGAAGGCACAAGGCCGGTGCTGGTCGAGATCCAGGCCCTGGTGGCACAATCCTCGCTCGGCACGCCGCGGCGCGCCGTCGTCGGTTGGGACGGAGCTCGCTTGTCGATGATCCTGGCGGTGCTCGAAGCCCATTGCGGCGTTCGCTTTGGCCAGCACGACGTCTATCTCAACGTCGCCGGTGGCTACCGCATCAGCGAGCCGGCGGCCGATCTCGCGGTCGCCGCCGCGCTGGTTTCCTCGCTCACCGGTCTTGCCCTTCCCGCCGATTGCGTCTATTTCGGCGAAATCAGCCTTTCGGGCGCGGTGAGGCCGGTTGCGCATGCGCAGCAGCGCCTCAAGGAAGCCGAAAAGCTGGGTTTTGGTAGCGCGGTTCTGCCCTTGGGCAGCGAGGAACTTGCCGGAGGGATCGGGGCCGGCGCTTTCCAGCCCACCGAGCTTGCCGACCTCGTGGCGCGCATTGCCGGCTCACGGCGCAGCCGCGCCGACGATGAAGAGTGACGCGGCTCGCCGAGCCGTGAAAAAGAGATCGGAGTGGGGCGAAAGACATGCCGATTACGCTGCTTGACGGAATCCTGGTCGGCTTCACCCTGGTCTCGGCGATGCTCGCCATGGTTCGCGGCTTTTCGCGTGAGGTTCTGTCGGTCGTCTCCTGGGCGGCGGCAGCGGCGGCGGCTTTCTTCTTCTACAAGCCGGTTCTGCCCTACCTGAAGCCCTACATCGACAATGAGAAGATCGCCATGGCGGCCTCCGCCGGCGTCGTCTTCATCATCGCACTGATCGTCGTTTCGGTCATCACCATGAAGCTCGCCGACTGGATCATCGATTCGCGGATCGGCGCGCTCGACCGCACGCTCGGTTTCCTCTACGGCGCAGCACGCGGCATCCTGGTCGTCGCGGTCGCCCTGCTGTTCTTCAACTGGCTGGCGGGCGCCAAGGCACCCGCCTGGGTCACGGATGCCAAGTCGCGGCCCTTGCTGGAATCGATCGGCACAAAGATCGAGAACCTGCTGCCGGCCGACGCCGAAAACGCAATCCTCAAGAAGCTCAGCCCGAAAGCGGGCGCCGAAACTCCGGCTGCCCCGGATGCGCCAGCGGCGGATGTGCCGGCAACAGGTGACGATGCCAATACACCGGCCCCTGACGACAATGACGCTGGCCCGGCGGACAACACCGCCAAGCCGGCGCCGGCGGCACCTGCGGCACCGGCAAACTGACGCCCGAAACGGGCGCCGGTAAAGACGATGGTGTGAAAGGCTGCACGGCGTGCGTTGCTTTCGACGCGCGAGCGCCTTATATGGCGATTTTAGCGGAGCTTAAGATGGCAGACGCAGACGACGTGCTTTCCGCCGAGGCCGACGACCATTTCCATGACGAATGCGGCGTGTTCGGCATTTTCGGCCGGCAGGACGCAGCCGCAATCGTCACACTCGGCCTGCATGCGCTGCAGCATCGCGGCCAGGAAGCGGCCGGCATCGTTTCCTATGACGGCACCCAGTTCCATGTCGAACGCCATGTCGGCCTGATCGGCGACACCTTTACCAAGCAGCGTGTCATCGACAGCCTGCAAGGCAACCGCGCCATCGGCCATACGCGCTACGCCACGACCGGCGGCGCCGGCATGCGCAACATCCAGCCCTTCTTCGCCGAATTGGCCGATGGCGGTTTTGCTGTCGCCCACAACGGCAATCTGACCAACGCCATGACGGTGCAGCGCGCGCTGCAGAAGCAAGGTGCGATCTTCTCCTCCACCTCTGACACCGAGACGCTTTTGCACCTGGTTGCGACCAGCAAGGAGCGCGACCTGAACTCGCGCTTCATCGATGCGGTGCGGCAGGTCGAGGGCGCCTTCTCGCTGGTGGCGATGACCGCCAAGAAGATGATCGGCTGCCGCGATCCGCTCGGTATCCGCCCGCTGGTGCTGGGCGATCTCGACGGCGCGTGGATCCTCGCCTCCGAAACCTGTGCGCTCGACATTATCGGCGCGCGTTTCGTGCGCGACCTGAAGCCCGGCGAGATGGTCGTCGTCACCTCCAAGGGCATTGAAAGCCTGTTCCCCTTCGAGCCGCAGAAGACCCGCTTCTGTATCTTCGAATATGTCTATTTCGCGCGGCCGGATTCCTCGGTCGAAGGCCGCAATGTCTACGAAGTGCGCAAGCGCATCGGCGCCGAGCTGGCGCAGGAAAACCCGGTCGAGGCCGACATCGTGGTGCCGGTGCCGGATTCGGGCACCCCGGCGGCGATCGGCTTTAGCCAGGCCGCCGGCATTCCCTTCGAACTCGGCATCATCCGCAACCACTATGTCGGCCGTACCTTCATCCAGCCCGGCGATTCGATCCGCCACATGGGCGTCAAGCTGAAGCACAACGCCAACCGCCGGATGATCGAGGGCAAGCGCGTGGTGCTCGTCGACGATTCGATCGTGCGCGGCACCACCAGCCAGAAAATCGTGCAGATGGTGCGCGATGCCGGCGCCAGGGAAGTGCACATGCGCATCGCCTCGCCGCCGACCAGCGCCTCCTGCTTCTACGGTGTCGACACGCCGGAGAAGTCGAAGCTTCTGGCTTCGCGCATGTCGGTGGAAGAGATGGCCGAGTTCATCCGTGTCGATTCGCTCGGCTTCCTGTCGATCGACGGGCTCTACCGCGCCGTCGGCGAGGCGAGCCGCGACAACGATCAGCCGCAATTCTGCGACGCCTGCTTCACCGGCCAGTATCCGACCCGCCTGCTCGACTTCGAAGGCCACGACAATGTGCGCACGCTGTCGCTGCTGGCGAACAACGGGGCGTAGGCTAGACCACCTTACGGAAATTCTCGCATGACCCTAGACCTTACCGGCCGCGTCGCGGTCGTCACCGGCGCTTCGCGCGGCATCGGCTATTTCATCGCCAGGGAATTGGCAGCCGCCGGTGCGCATGTCATTGCGGTTGCGCGCACGGTCGGTGGGCTGGAAGAACTCGACGACCAGATCAAGGCGGCCGGCGGCCAGGCGACGCTGGTGCCGCTCGATCTCGCCGACATGGCCGGCATCGACCGGCTGGGCGGCGCTATCCATGAGCGCTGGGGCAAGCTCGACATTCTCGTCGCCAATGCCGGCGTGCTCGGCGTCATCTCGCCGATCGGCCATGTCGAGGCTAAGACGTTCGAGAAGGTGATGACCATCAACGTCACCTCGACCTGGCGGCTGATCCGTTCGGTCGACCCGCTGCTGCGGCTCTCGGATGCCGGCCGGGCCATCATCCTGTCGTCCAACGCGGCGCATTCGGCGCGTGCCTTCTGGGCGCCTTACGCGGCATCGAAGGCTGCGGTCGAGACCATGATGCGCTCCTGGGCGCACGAGACGCAAAGCCTGCCGCTGCGTATCAATGCCGCAGATCCGGGCGCCACACGCACCGCCATGCGGGCCCAGGCCGTGCCCGGCGAGGATCCGGAAACGCTGCCGCATCCCCAGGAGATCGCCAAGCGCATCGTGCCGCTGGCCAGCCCCGAGCTGAAAGAGACCGGACTGATCTTCCAGGCCAAGCACAATCGCTTCGTCGCCTACAGGCAGCCGGAATAGCCGTATTCTTTTTGCCGGAAGAATTCTGGCGCTGCCGACGTTCTTGAGATGTTTTTGCAACCGACTGAGCCGGCCAGGCCTTAAAAATTTGGTCTCGAAAACCAGCCGGATCATCACGCGGCTGTGATTTGAAGGGGAAAGGCTGCGCGGCGGTCATGCTTTCGTCATTTCCCCGGAGTTGGTAGGATCGTCGCGACTTCCCACAACAACGAGCGCCCGAGCTGGGCAGAACAAGGACATCCCCATGGCTACGACCGCAGCGTTGGTCTGGTATCTGGTAATCGCCGGCCCGCAGGGCGGCATGGTGGTGCTGCCCAGCACGTTCGACAAGCGCGAACAGTGCACCGCCGCCATCACAGAATATCAGAAGCAGCCGACACCCACCGGCTGGTCCATACAGTGCGTGCCGAGTGCGTCGCCCTTCACCGACGAAGGCGATGCCGAGACGCCGTCGGCGCAGTAGTTGATGGATAGGCCGGCGGGACAGCGCCCCCCTCTGCCCTGCCGGGCATCTCCCCCACAAGGGGGAGATCGCAGCTTCAGCGCCGTGCGCTCACCGTCAATTCCGGCTTCTGGTTGATGGTCTGGAACACCACGCAATAGCGCTCGGTCAGCTTCAGCAGCGAATCGATGCGCTCCTGCGGTTCGTCCGTGTCGAGAGCGAAATTGAGCCGGATGGCGCGAAAACCGACGGGCGCGTCCTTGGCGACACCGAGCGTGCCGCGAAAATCAAGATCGCCTTCGGCTTCCACCGTGGTAGCGCCGAGCTTGAACTCGAGCGCCGTCGCGACCGCCTTCAGCGTCACCCCGGCGCAGGCCACCAGGGCTTCCAGCAGCATGTCGCCGGAGCAAAGCTCGAGCCCGGAGCCGCCGGTTGCCGGATGCAGACCGGCGATGGCGATCGCCCTACCCGTCTCCACCTTGCAGGCCACCGACTGGTCGTCGATCGAGCCCCGCGCCTTCAGCGTGATCAGCGCCTGCGAGGCATCGTCGCGATAGGCCTGCTTCAGCGGCGCCTGCATCGCCTTCAGTTCGGTGGCGTCCATTCGCTGTCCCTCTTCGTCGAATTTTTCTGTCGCCGGCATACGCCGTCTAATCGAGATGTGCTCCCATCATCTCGCGATGGCAATGGCATTCATTCCTGCGGCGAAGCAGGCCAGCCGCCGGCGCGAAACACCGATATCCCAAATGGGACATTGACGGACAAGGCTTCAAAACCGTCTGATCCGGCCAAGTTTGTCGTTCCATTTTCCGGTGATCCCGCAATGCCACGTACCCTTTCGACGAAGCCGAAACAGGATGGGTTTCGAGCGCCCGGCGAATTCGAGCCGAAATCAGGGTGCTGGCTGATCTGGCCGGAGCGGCCCGACACCTGGCGCCTGGGCGCCAAACCGGCGCAGAAGCTATTCGCCAATGTTGCCGAGACGATCGCGCAAAGCGAGCCGGTGACGGTGGCCGCATCAAGCCGCCAGTGGCAGAATGCCAGAGCGCGATTGCCCGCCCATGTGCGCGTCGTGGAAATGTCGACCAACGATTCCTGGCTGCGCGACAGCGGCCCCAACTTCGTCGTCGACGATCACGGCGAGGTGCGCGGCGTCGACTGGATCTTCAATGCCTATGGCGGTTTCGACGGCGGGCTCTACGCGCCGTGGGATCTGGATGATCTAGCGGCGCAAAAAGTACTCGAGATCGAGAATATAGATCGCTACCGCGCGCCGCTGATCGCCGAGGGCGGCGGGCTGCAGTGCGACGGTCAGGATACCCTCATCACGACGAAGCAGTGCCTGCTCAATCGAAATCGCAACGCCCACCTCGGCAAGGCCGAGGTGGAACAGCAGCTTGGCGATTATCTTGGCATCGACACCATCATCTGGCTGCCACGCGGCTTTGCCTTCGATGAGACGGACGGCCATGTCGACGACGTCTGCTGCTTCGTGCGCCCCGGCGTGATCGCGCTGAGCTGGACTGATGATCGGGAAGACCCGCAATATGAGATCGTGCGGGAAGTCGAGGAGGTGTTGCGTCTGGCCCGCGACGCGCGCGGCCGCAGCCTGGAGGTCCACCGGCTGCCCCACCCCTTGCCGATCGAGATAACGGCGGAAGAAAGCGAAAGCGTCGACAGCGTCGATTCGACCTGGGCACGACCGGCCGGAAACCGGATCGCGGCGAGCTACATCAACTACTATCCGGGCAACAGCGTCGTGGTCGTGCCGGAATTCGGCTCCGATCTCGATGTGAGGGCCAAGGAAACACTGGCCGCGCTGTTTCCCGACCACAGGATAGTCGGCATCGAGAACTCCCGCGAGATCTTGCTTGGCGGCGGCAATGTCGCCTGCATCACCTTGCCGGTCTATGCCCCGCAACGACGTTGACGGACGACATCATGCCGGCAAGGCCGGCGGCGAAAGCGGAAACGGAACGCTGCGCGGTCCAGCAGGCCAAGCAGCAGCGAAAGGGAGGACACTCATGCGCGCGCTCATCTTCTCAACCCTGCTTGCCGGGCTCGCTTGCGGCATCTGCGCAAGCGCCGCTTTGGCGGACGAGGAAAAAGTCGTCAATGTCTACAACTGGTCCGACTACATCGCGCCGGACACCGCCGAGAAGTTCGAGAAAGAGACGGGTATCAAGGTTCGCTATGATGTCTATGACGGCAATGAGGTCCTTGAAACCAAGCTGCTCACCGGCGGTTCGGGATATGACGTGGTCTATCCCTCGGCCTATCCGTTCCTGAAGAACCAGGTGAAGGCGGGGGCTTTCCTGGAACTCGACAAGTCGAAGCTTGCAAATCACCCGAAGATCGATCCGCAAGCCCTCGCGCTGATCGCGGGCGCCGATCCGCAGAACCTGCATGCCGTGCCCTACATGGCCGTCACGGACGGCATTGGTTACAATGCCGCAGCGGTCAAGCAGCGGCTGCCGGACGCACCGACGGATTCCTTCGCCATGGTCTTCAACGTCGACGTGGTCAAGAAGCTCTCCGATTGCGGCGTGGCCATGATCGATGCCCCCGCTGAAGTCATCCCGATGGCGATGAACTATCTTCACATCAATCCGAGGTCGACGAGCCCCGACGATCTTGCCAAGGTCGAGGAACTGATGGCCAAGGTGCGGCCCTACATCCGCTATTTCCACTCGTCGAAATACATCAACGACCTGGCAAACGGCGACATCTGCGTGGTGTTGGGTTGGTCGGGCGACATACTTCAGGCAAGGACTCGTGCCGCCGAATCCACCAAGAAGCTGCAAATAGCCTATTCCATTCCCAAGGAAGGTACGCTCATCAACTTCGATACGATGGCGGTGCCGAAGGATGCGCCGCATCCCGAAAACGCCCAGGCCTGGATCAACTTCAACTTGCGCCCCGACATCGCCGCGGCCAACTCCAGCTACGTCTCCTACGCCAATGCGATACCGGACTCCTTGTCACTGATGGACAAGGCAATAGCCAGCGATCCCGGCGTCTATCCTCCCGATGACGTGAAGGCCAAGCTGTTCGTGGTGGACAACAACGACGCAAAGCTGCTGCGGTCGCAAAATCGCATGTGGACGCGCATCGTGACGGGACAATAGGAGCAACTCCAGGAAAAGTGTGTTGCGGTTTTCCGTTCAGAATTGCGTCAAAACAAAAAGAGCTGACGCTGAAGCCGTCAGTCCTTCGCTGCCTCGCGAACGGTCGCCAGCAACTCGACCTGGGAGTGCACGCCGAGCTTGCGATAGATCTGCTTGATGTGGTTGCGGACGGTGCCCGGTGAAATGGTAAGGCTTCGCGAAATGGTCTTGGCATTGCCGCCATCGATCAGGTGCCGGGCGACCTCATTTTCCCGGCTGCTCAACCGCGATCGTGCCGAATCGGCCGTCACGCTCTTGTCCCGGGAGCGGCACAGATGAAGCAATCTTTGCAGAATGAGCCTTGTCGCGCTGCTTGCCGCGCAAGCCATCGCCAGATCCTGCTCGCCGAAGGCAGCAGCCCCGTTTCGCCGTAGAAAGGTGACATAGCCTGCGGTCAGCCTGTCGAGATTGAAGACGCCTGTTATCTCGTCGAAACTGTCGGAGGGGCCATAGAATTCGCGATAGTAGGGCGTGAACTGGAAATCACCATTGCGGAGAGCCGATAGCGGCAACAGGAAATCCTGTCGGGTGCTGGCGAACCTCTGGAAGAAGGGATCCTGGCGGTAGATGCGGGCATCATAGTCGCGGTTCCAGCGATCGGGCCCGGCATCGTCGATGGTCAGGGACGTAATGTCGCGACGGTAAAAGCCGACATAGACACGGTCTGAACCAAGCAGATCTCGCGCCGCCGCCGTGAAGCGCGCCGACAGTTCTTCGGGCGTCGCCGCCATTGCCGCAGCAGCCACACCGCCGCTCCAGCGTCCAAACTGATCGAGGGGAAAATTCGACTGCATTCCAGCCCACAGTAGCGCAAGCCGTTGCAAGTTCAACCTGGCGGGAACCGCGCCGCCAGTCTCAAGAGAACCGGAAGGGACCATCCCTGCCCCAACGCAAGCTCAGCGCTGGTGCAGCGCTGCGCCGACTTTCGCTCGTATAGCTTGGAGCCGGGACCTGACTTTCCAGAGTCCCGCGCCGCTTCACAGCACTTCCACCGCTTCCCGCAACGCTGGTCCCGCGCCTTATGGCCGATGTCGCCATTCTCGAAACACGCGAAAGGGTTCTCGCCGGAATCCTGCTGACCGGTGCCGCCTATCTGCTGTTTTCGACGCAGGATGCTTCGATCAAGCTGCTGGTCACCGGCATGACAGTCTGGCAAATCATGTTCTTCCGCAGCATCACCATTCTCGGCGCCTGCGCGGCCATCGGTGGGCGACAGCTGTTTGCCGACACGGTGCGCTCGCCGATCGTGCGGCCAATGCTGGTGCGCGCCGCCTTCACGCTTGCTGCCTGGCTTTGCTACTACAATGCCGCCCGCAGCCTGCAGCTCGCCGAACTGACCACCGTCTACTACGCGGCGCCGATCATCGTCACCGTGTTTTCGGTGTTCCTGCTTGGCGAAAAGGTGCCGATGCTGCGCTGGCTGGCGGTTTTGATCGGCTTTGCCGGTGTCTTCGTCGCTTGTGATCCGACCCATCTCGGCCTGTCGGTGCCGGTGCTGCTGGTGCTGGCGGCCGCGCTTTTGTGGGCCATCGCCATCGTTCTCCTGCGCAAGACCGCACTTGCCGAGCGCTCGATGATCCAGCTTCTCCTCAACAATTTCTATTTCCTGGTGTTTTCGGCGGTGCCGGCGCTGTTGTGGTGGCATACGCCTGACCTGACCCAGTTGCTGCTTCTTGCCAGCGTCGGCGTGCTTGGCGGCCTGGCGCAATATCTTCTCTTCGAAGGCATGAAGCGCACGCCGGCATCGATCCTCGCGCCGCTTGAATACAGCTCACTGTTGTGGGCGTTCGCACTCGGCTTTGCGATCTGGGGCGACGTGCCGCGCCGCGAAGTGTTCCTGGGTGCTGCCCTGATCATCGCCGCCGGGCTGCTGATCGTCGGCGGCGAGCATTTCCGCAAGCGACTGTGATGTGGATGGCCGTCACTGCTGACACTACGATGTCAGGACCGGACAGCGTAGGGTTCCGGCATGACTGACATTGCAGCCGCAACCGAAACCACTGAGCGCACGCTTGGCATCATCCTTGTGTCGTCATCGGCGGCCGTGTTTGCCTTGACCGGCGTGCTGACAAAATCGATCCATGCCGATCCGCTGACCATCATCTGCTGGCGCGGCTTTGTCGGTTCGATCTTGATCGGCCTCTATGTATTGTGGCGGCGACGCCGCTCCGGCGGGCGCGGGAGCCTGCGATTGGGCTGGCGCGGCTGGCTGCTGGCGGTGGAAGGGGCACTGGCCAGCATCGCCTTCATCTCGGCATTCAAATTCACTTTCGTTGCCAACGTCACCGTTATCTACGCCACGGCACCTTTCGTCACCGCGCTGCTGGCCTGGGTTCTGACGCGTGAACCCTTCCGCATGCAGACGATGATCGCCGCAGCCGTGTCGCTCTGCGGCGTGGCGATCATGGTCTGGTCCAGCTTTGGCACCGGCAATCTGTTCGGCGACGGACTGGCGCTGCTGATGACCATCGGCAGCGCTCTCTACATGATCATGGTGCGGGCCTTTCGCGACACACCCGTGGTTTGGGCTGGCGCGGTATCGGCCTTCCTGTTGTTCGTGCTCGGCTGGTTCGTTACCGATCCGCTGGCGGTTTCGCCAAGGGATGCCGCTCTGCTCGTCACCTTTGGCGCGTCCTTCGCGCTGTCGTCGATCCTGTGGACGGAAGGCGCACGGCTCATCCCGGCAGCCGAATCCGGGCTACTCGGCTCGGCCGAAGTGCCGTTCGCGATCTTGTTCGCTTTCCTGTTTCTGGGCGAGATTGCGCCAGAAGCAAGCCTCGTCGGCGGCGCCATCGTGCTGTGCGCGGTGTTCGCCCATGCCGGCCGCGACTGGTTGGCGGCCCGCTCACAGCAAGCAGCGTCAAATATTTCTTAAAAAAGTGACACAGTCACGGAACCATCATCGGGGTCAGGCATTATTGGTGCGACGGGCCACCCCCCAAGTCCCCCCAAACCCCTCGGCCCGTCCTACTCCCAAGCCGACCGCAAGGTCGGCTTTTTCTTTGCTCAATAGGCCGACCGCAAGGTCGGCTTTTTCTTTGCCTTACACAGGCGGCAGAGGCGCCGAAGCCCACGGCGGCTTCAACCGAAATGCCCAGACGAAGCCAGGTTGCCGCTGAGCAATGCCGCCAGATCGCCCGCAGGACCGTCGGCGCCAGAGCGCAGCCGGATCGCGAACTCAGCGATGGGAACCGGTGGCAGGCCAAGCTCGCGCGGCGCCTCGACGATACCGGAATGGGCAAAGCGCGGGGTTCGCAAGGTCAGCGCAACGCCTGCATTCACGGCGGTGCGCAGGCCGGCCAGGCTGGCACTGCCGGCGGCGATGCGGTAGCGGCGGCCGGCGGCATCGAGCGCTGCGAGTGCGGCCTCGCGAAACCCGCAATAGGGATCGAGCAACGCCAGCGGCAGTTCTTCCTGCCGCGAGGCCAGCCCCTTCTGTGAACACAACCAGATCATCGGCTCGCGCAGCACGCCGACCTCGTCCGGCGCTGCGGTCTGGCGCATGACGATTGCCAGATCGAGGCTGCCGGCCTGCAGCGCCTGCGCCAATTCGGTGGAGCGACCGACCCGCAATTCGATCCTGACGCGCGGATGGCTGGTGGCGAAGGCACGCAGCAGGTCCGGCAGGCCGCTGTCGGCGAAATCCTGCGTCGTGCCGATAGCGACACGCCCGGCAGCCCGGGCCCCCTTCAGCGCCAGCCACGCCTCGCGATGCACGGCAAGAATGCGCCTGGCGTGGCCGACAAGGTCCTCCCCGGCCGGGGTCAGGCCACGACCCCGGCCCTGCGGCGCCAGAAGCGGCTCGCCGACGATCTCCTCCAGCCGCTGCATCTGGGCAGTCACCGCCGAGGGCGAACGGCCGACACTGGAAGCCGCCTGCGCCAGCGAACCGCTATCGACGAAAGCGAGGAAGGTTTTGAGCAAATCCGGATCGAGCGTTTCCATAATTCGATAATATCGAATCTTCACTTAAAAACAATTCGATTTTTTTGACTCTCGGATAATGACATTGTCCCTCCACCGGCGATCAGACGCCGCTCAAACCCAGGAGAAGAAAATGCCCATCATCAACATCAGCGTCACCGGCAAGCCGGACGCCGCTTTGTCCGCCGGCATCGCCAAGGAAATCACCGAGATCACCGCTACGCAGTTGCGCAAGGATCCGACGATCACCGCCGTTGCCGTCACCTATATCGACCCGCAGCACTGGTTCGCGGGCGGCAAGTCGCTGGCCGAGCATGGCACCAACACGTTCTGGCTGGATATCAAGGTGGTCGACGGCACCAACACCAAGCTCGAGCTGGAAGCCTATCTCAGGGCTCTCTTCGATGCCTTCGGCCGCCTGCTGGGCGGCGTGCACGAGGAAAGCTATGCCTTCGTGCATGAAGTGCCGGCAGCCGCCTATGGCTATGGCGGCAAGACGCAGGAGTTCCGCTTTATCAGCGGGCGGCTGAAGGCGGCATGAGGGCCTCGTTCCTTCTCCCTCCGGCGGGAGAAGGAACACCGCCGCTTCCCACATTGACCTCCGGCCCACTTCCGCTAGGCTCTGCCCCGAAGCGGCCGCAAAAGAGCTGCATGATAAAAATCGTTGGGAGAGACGCGGCATGATCCTGACACTGGCGCTGCTTGCGGGTCTTGTTGTGGCCTGGCTGCTGATCGGCGTGGTCGAAAAATTCCGTCTCGGCCCGCGCTTCACCCAGGCGCTGCTTTATGTGCCGTTCAAGCTCGCCTACCGGATCAGCGACAATCGCATCAGCATCGCCCGCAAGACGCAGGCCCCGGTCATCTACGTCATCTCGCACCAGTCGCGCTTCGAACCGGCGCTGATGCTGTCGCTGCTGCCCGACGACACGCTGCATATCCTCGACGAGGTCTCGGCGCGCTCACCCTGGCTCGAACCCTGGCGCGAGCTTGGCCGCACCATTGCCTTCAATGCCGAACATCTTTTTGTCAGCCGCCGGCTGGTGCGTGTGCTGAAGGGCAAGGGCCGGCTCGCCGTCTACCTGCCGGATGCGGTCGAGCCCGACGTCAAGACGTTCCGCCTGTTTCGCGCCGTCACCCGCATCGCCATGCAGGCCGACGCCTGCATCGTGCCGATTTTCGTCGACGGCGCGCGCAGCCTGCCAGTGTCGCTGACGCCGGCGGACAAGGCGCCGCGGCACTGGTTTCCTCAGCTGTCGATCAGTGTGCTGGAGCCGATGACCATCGCCGAACTGGTGGCGCGCAATCCGGATCAGGCCTCGAACACCAATGCGCTGTTCGACCGCGTTGCCGAGGCGCGGCTTTTCGGCGCCAACCTTGATCGCGGCCTGTTCCTGGCCATGCGTGACGCGGCAGCCAGAGTCGGCGCCTCGCATCCGATCATCGAAGACGTCATCTCGGGCGCGCTGAGCTACCGCAAGATGTTCATCGGCGCGCGCGTGCTGGGCAGGCGCTTCGAGGCGGTGACGGCGCCGGGCGAAGCGGTTGGGGTGATGCTGCCCAACGCCAATGGCGTCGTCCTGTCATTTGTCGGCCTTCTGTCGGCGGGCCGGGTGGCTGCGATGATCAACTACACGGCTGGGCCGGCGAGCGTCACGGCAGCCGTGCGCACGGCCGTCATCCGCACCGTCATCTCGTCACACGCCTTCGTCGAGAAGGCCGATCTCGCCGATATCGTCGCCGCGGTCGAAAAGGGCGGCGCCAGGCTGCTGTGGCTGGAAGATATTCGGACCAGCGTCACCGCGCTGGATAAGCTTGCCGCCGCCTTGCTGTGGCGCTTGCCGCTGCAGCGGCAGGATGCGGCCAAGCCGGGGGTGATCCTGTTCACCTCGGGTTCGGAAGGCACGCCAAAGGCGGTAGTCCTGTCGCAAAAGAACCTTTACGCCAATGCCATGCAGGCCGAGGCGCGCATCACCATCTCGCCGGCCGATATCCTGCTCAACGTGCTGCCGGTGTTCCATTCCTTCGGCCTGACGGGCGGCACCATCCTGCCGCTGGTCACCGGGGTAAAGCTGTTCCTCTACCCCTCGCCGCTGCATTACAAAATCATCCCCGAGATTGCGCGCAAGGTGAAGCCGACCATCATGTTCGGCACCGACACCTTCCTCGCCAACTATGCGCGCACCGCCAAGGACGGCGATTTTTCCAGCCTGCGCTTCGTCGTTGCCGGCGCCGAGGCGGTGAAGCCTGAAACCCGCCGCGTCTATCGCGAGCGCTTCCAGGCCGAGATCATCGAAGGCTTTGGGCTGACCGAGGCCGCACCCGTGGTTGCCGTCAACACAGCCATCCACGGCCGCGACGGTACGGTCGGCCGGCTGTTGCCGGCGATGCGCATGAAACTGGAACCGGTCGAGGGCATCTCGGACGCCGGCCAATTGTGGCTCGATGGACCCAATTTGATGATGGGTTACATGACCGCGGACCGCCCCGGTGAGTTGCAGCCGCTGACCGGCTGGCACGACACCGGCGACATCGTCGCCGTCGACCGCGAAGGCTTCATCACCATTCGCGGCCGCGCCAAGCGCTTTGCCAAGATCGCCGGCGAGATGGTGTCGCTGGGCGCGGTCGAGATGCTGGTGCAGTCGCTGTGGCCTGAAGAACGCCATGCGGCGGTGGCGGTGCCCGACAAAAGGCGCGGCGAGCGCATCGTGCTGGTCACCACCGCCGACGATGCCAATCCCGAAGAGCTGCGTCAGTTCGGCAAGAAGGCCGGGGCCGCCGAACTGATGGTACCCAACGACATCGTCAAGGTGGAAGAAATCCCGGTGCTTGGTTCCGGCAAGACCGACTATGTCTCGACCAGGAAGCTGGCGATCGACAGGCTGGGACTGGGTGTCGCGGCGTAGGGTTCTAACCTATGTCCGAAGGCGGCACTTTCTCGCCCTCGAGCTTGGCCCGCTTGGAGTAGGCGCGCACGGAAAACGGCAGGAAGATCAGATAGCCCGCGACCGAGGCCGTCAGCGTGTACCAGGGATAGGTCATCAGCAAGAGGACGTAGAGCACCACGGCCAGAATGACCGGCAGCACCCTGTCGCCAGGGATCTTGATGCTCTTGCCGGAATAGACCGGCAGCCGGCTGACCAGAAGGAAGGCGACCAGGATAGTGAAGCCGGTGGCGACAAAGGCTGCCGGGCGGCTTGGCTCCACCCCGAGCCGCAGGAAATAGAGATAGAGCGGCAGCATCACCAGCACCGCGCCCGCCGGTGCGGGCACACCGACGAAATACTCGGACTGCCATAGGGGGCGCTCGGCCTTCTCGTCGTCGAGCACGTTGAAGCGGGCAAGCCTGAGCCCGCAGGCGATGGCAAACAGAAGCGCCGCGATCCAGCCCGGCGAGCCGGCGCGGTCGAGCAGGAAGGCATAGAGCACCAGGGCCGGGGCGACACCGAAATTGACGATGTCGGCCAGCGAATCCATCTGCGCGCCGAATTTGGAGGTCGCCTTCAGCATGCGCGCCAGGCGGCCATCGATGCCGTCGAGGAAGGCGGCCAGCAGCACCATCACCACCGCCGGTTCGAAGCGGCCTTCGAAGCCGAAGCGGATGCCGGACAGGCCGGCGCAGATCGCAAGCACGGTGACCAGATTGGGCAACACCATGCGCATCGGGATCTCGCGGATGCGAGGGCCGCCGCTGGCATGGGCCTCGAATTTCTTGAAGGGGGCGCCCACCGTCTACGAAATCCTGACGAGCGGGGTGCCTGCGACGCCGCCGAATTCGGCGAGCACGGTTTCACCGCCGACCGCTGTCTGGCCAACGGCAACACGGGGCGTCGCGGTCAAAGGCAGGAAGACATCGACGCGCGAGCCGAAGCGGATCAGGCCGAAACGCTCACCGGTGCCGATCGAGCCGCCGGCCTCGGCCCAGCAAACGATGCGCCGCGCCACCAGGCCGGCGATCTGGACGGCGGCAACCGTGCCGTTGGGGCTTTCGATGACCAGGCCGTTGCGCTCGTTCTCGGTGCTGGCCTTGTCGAGTTCGGCATTGAGGAATTTTCCCGGCCGATGCTCGATCTTGGCGATACGGCCGCGCACCGGGGCGCGGTTCACATGGCAGGAAAAGACATTCATGAACACCGAGATGCGGGTCATCTCGATAGTGCCGAGGCCGAGTTCACGCGGCGGCACCGCCGGTCCAACCGCCGAAATGATGCCGTCGGCGGGGCTGACCACCAGGCGGTCGTCGACCGGCGTGACGCGCTCGGGATCGCGGAAGAAATAGACGCACCAGGCGGTCAGGATCAGGCCGATCCAGAATAGGATCGAGGAGAAATAGCCGAGGAAAAGCGTTGCAGCGCCAAAGGCCGCGATGAAGGGATAGCCTTCACGATGGATCGGTACGAACGCGTTCTTGACCGTATCGACAAGGCTCATCGGGTATAAACGGGCTCCGTTTCAAGTCCGGCCTCAATAGCCGAAAGCCCCCTTCGCCGCAACGCAACAATCGGCGACGCCGCATTGGCTGCGGTTGGCGGGCGCGACGATGGGCAACGGCACGTGCGATATTGGCGGCACGATCAAGACCCGCGGGTCGATACCGGCGACAACGAACAAGCCGCCGTCATGCGGTGCCGACGCCCTATCGGCAATTTTTCCTGAACGAAATGACAGGGCGGCTGTCGGAAAGAAGACCCCTCGCCCGTCCTTAGTGAGACAGCGTCCTTCCAAGGCCTTTTCAGCCATGATGACGCGCAACAGGGAGTTCCGTAATGCGGATACAATCGGTCAACCCGGCGCGCCTCGTTACCGCAGGCCTCGCCTTCTGGGAATCGCCGCGCTGGCATGACGGACGCCTGTGGGTCTGCAATTGGGGCACTGGTGAGATCATCGCGGTCGATGCCGACGGCAATCGCGAAATCATGCTCACCGTGCCGGCTGTCCTGCCTTACTCCATCAACTGGCTGCCGGACGGCCGTCCGCTTGTCGTCTCAGGTCGGGAAGGCCTGCTGCTGCGGCAGGAAGCTGATGGCAGGCTCGTCACCCATACCGATTTGCGCGGCTTGTCGAAAAGCCCATGGAACGAGATCGTCGTCGACGGGCGCGGCAACATCTATGTCAATGGCGGCGGGCCGGCGCCGGCTGCCGGTGAGTATTTCGGCCCGGGCACCATCGTGCTGATCACGCCGGACGGTGCGGTCCGGCAAGTGGCCGACAACATCGCCTTCGCCAACGGCATGGCGGTGACCGCGGACAACAAGACGCTGATCCTTGCCGAATCCCATGCCAACCGGCTGACCGCCTTCGATATCGCCGCCAACGGCCGTCTCGCCAACCGGCGCGCCTGGGCCGATCTTGACGGCTTTCCCGACGGCATCTGCCTCGATGCTGAAGGCGCGGTCTGGTACGCGGATGTTCCCAACAAGCACTGCGTGCGGGTGCGCGAGGGCGGCGAGGTGCTGCAGACCGTCACGGTCGATCGCGGCTGTTTTGCCTGCATGCTGGGCGGCGCGGAGAGGCAAACGCTGTTCATCGTCGCCGCCGAGTGGCGCGGCTTCGAGCACATGGTCAGCGACGCCCGCACCGGTCAGGTGCTCAGCGTCGAAGCGCCGGCCCCTGGCGTCGGCTGGCCGTAAGCTACGCCTCGGGAATGCGCTGATAATTGGCGATGTCGGCGCGCACCCCAAGCCGGGCGATCGTCTCCTGCGGATTGAAGGCGATGCGCTCATGCGCGGCCTTGACGATCGGTACGACCTTGTCGACGGCCGCCTGGCTTTCCCATTCGACGATCGTCACCAGGTTGAATTCGCCCGGCCCCGAAAATTGCTCGAGCAGGAAATCCTGCACGAAACCCTGCTGCTGGCGCAGCAATTCGTGCGTCGTCCTGACCTTGACGAGGATCTCCTCGCGGGCAGCGGCGGGGACGACGAACTTGTCCACCCTGAACACGCTGCCGCCGTTAACATTCTGATTTATGTCGTTCATTTCAATTGTTCCGTTCCTGGATGATGGTGTTTTCGGGCTCCAGGAACGGCGTACAATCTCAACTTAAGTTGAGGTCAAGCGCAAAAATCAATTTACCTCCGACGTCCGCCGGCGAACGATGACGCCGAGTTCGTCGCCCTCGCGGGCGAGGCGCAGACGCTCCTCGGCCTCGGTCGCCTCGCGCTGGCGGTCCCACATCGAAGCATAGAGGCCGTGCTTGCGCATCAATTCGACATGGGTGCCACGCTCGGCGATCTGGCCATCCTTCAGCACGATGATTTCGTCAGCGGAAATCACCGTCGACAGCCGGTGGGCAATCACGATGGTGGTGCGGCCCTTGCTGACGAGATCGAGCGCGGCCTGGATCTCCTGCTCGGTGTGGCTGTCCAGCGCCGAGGTGGCTTCGTCGAGCATCAGGATCGGCGGTGCTTTCAGGATTGTGCGGGCAATCGCGACACGCTGCTTCTCGCCACCCGAGAGTTTCAGCCCGCGCTCGCCGACCATCGACTTGTAGCCGTCGGGCAGCTTCTCGATGAACGGCCCGATCTGCGCGAGTTCGGCTGCCTTGCGCACCTCCTCTTCGCTCGCACCGACGCCGCCGTAACGGATGTTGTAGGCGATGGTGTCGTTGAACAGCACCGTGTCCTGCGGCACCATGCCGAGCATCGCGCGCAGGCTGTCCTGGGTGACCTCCCTGATATCCTGGCCGTCGATCAACACCTGGCCGGCCTGCACGTCGTAGAAGCGGAACAGCAGGCGCGAGATGGTCGACTTGCCAGCGCCCGACGGCCCGACGATGGCGACGGTCTTGCCGGCCGGCACCTCGAAGCTGACGCCTTTCAGGATCTTGCGGTTCGGATCATAGGAGAAATGCACGTCGCGGAACTCGACCTTGCCGGCGCCGACGACCAACGGCCTGGCATCCGGCTTGTCGACGATCTCCTGCGGCACGTCGAGCAGGTCGAACATGTGCTCGATGTCGGTCAACCCTTGCCGGATTTCACGGTAGATGAAGCCGATGAAGTTGAGCGGTACGGAAAGCTGCACCAGCATGGCGTTGATGAAGACGAAGTCGCCGACCGTCTGTGTATGGGCCTGCACCTCCAGCGCCGACATGCACATGACGACGACCGTGCCGAGGCCGAAGATGACGCCCTGGCCGAAGTTCAGCCAACCGAGCGAGGTCCAGGTCTTGGTGGCGGCGATCTCGTAGCGCGCCATCGAGCGGTCGAAGCGCTCGGCCTCCATGCGCTCATTGGTGAAATACTTGACCGTCTCGAAATTGAGCAGCGAGTCGATCGCCTTGGTGTTGGCGTCGGTATCGCTGTCGTTCATGTCGCGGCGGATCGAGATGCGCCAGTCGCTCGCTTTGACCGTGAACCAGACATAGAGGCAAACGGTAGCCGCCACCACGGCCACGTATTTCCAGCCATAGGTGAAGCCGAATATGCCGGCGGTCAGCGCGAATTCGAGAATGGTCGGCGCCGTGTTCAGCATGATGAAACGCACGATCGTTTCGATGCCCTTGGTGCCGCGCTCGATGATGCGCGACAGGCCACCGGTGCGGCGCTCCAGATGAAAGCGCAGCGACAGCTGATGCATATGCACGAAGGTGCGGAAGGCGAGCTGGCGCACCGCATGCTGGCCAACGCGGGCAAACAGCGCATCGCGCAACTGGTTGAAGCCGAGCTGGACGAGCCTCAGCACGTTGTAGGCAATAACCAGCATCACCGGGGCGAGCATGAAAGAAGGCAGCGGCGGTGGCACCTTGGAGCCGCCCGCCAGCGCATCGGTTGCCCATTTGAAGAAATAGGGGCCGGCGACCAGCGTCACCTTGGCGACGACCAGCAGCAGTGTCGCCCAGGTGACGCGCGCCCTCAGATCGGCGCGGTCGGCCGGCCACATATAGGGCCAGAGGTTGCGCAATGTCGTGAGCGTTGAGGTGTCGGCGGAGACGGTTTTTTCGACCACTTTTCTTGCCTTTTGGGTGAGAGGGTCAGCGGCCGGAGCAGCAGGAATTGACGAGCGCATTCAGCGATGCCGACAGGTTGGCGAGCGCGGCATGATCGACCGCATAGCGCGAGCGCTGGCGGTCGGGCTCGAAGCGGACCAGACCGGCCTCGACCAATATTTTCAGATGCTGCGAGACGGTTGACTGCGCCAGATCGAAACGATCGACCACTTCACGGCAGCAGCAGGAATTGCTGGCCGAGAGGTGCTTCAGTATCTCAATCCGTGCCGGATGCGACAACGCCGCGAATCGCGCCGCGACAGCGCGGCTGTCGGAGATGCAGTTGGGTAGAGCGCTGGTAATGCGGTCTGGTTCAAGGGTGGATTCTGTCATCGTTCATCGGCGATAGACGATGGACGGCACCGCCGCAAGCTACTCTTCCGGGCAGATCCGACGGCGGCTAGTGCTCCGGTATGGATTTCTCGATCCCTGGAATAGCGGCAATCTGTTCCGCCAGAAACTCGACCAGCAAGCGCACCCTGGCGACGCCCGCGCGCTCCGGGACAATCAACATGTTCAGCGGGACGGACGTCAGCGAATAATCCGCCAGGATCGTCTCGAGCAAGCCCGCCGCCAGAAGATCGTCCACAAGCCATCGATGCGCCGGCGCGATCCCTCGAGCGGCAACCATGGCCTGTCGCGCGGCAAGCCCATGATCGATACGCAGTCGCCCCGCGAAAGGCACCATATGGCGTTCGCCGCCGGCGCCCTGCAAAGCAAGCGTTTCGCTGCCCGCCACGTTCGACATCCGGATGCCCTCATGCCGGGACAGATCCGAAGGGACAGACGGTCTTCCCCGCGCCGCCAGATAATCCGGAGATGCCACGAGCAGACGCCGCGACTGGCCGAGGGCCCGCAGCTTCAACGAGCTGTCCGTGAGCGGCCCCAGGCGAAGCGCGATGTCGACACCCTCGCGGACGAGATCCACCCGCTCATCCGTGAGGCTGAGGTCAACCCCGATGTCAGGATGACGGTCCTGAAAAGCGAAGATCAGCCGGCTGACGTGCAAGACACCGAAGGCCGCCGTACAGCTTATCCGGATCGTGCCGGCGGGCGCGCCACGCGTGCCCCGGGCCTCATCGCTGGCCTGTTCGACGAGGCGCAGGATCTGAACGCTGTTGGCATAATAGCGGCTGCCTTCGGCGGTCATTGTCACCCGCCGGGTCGTTCTGCTGAGCAAAGGCACGCCGACCGCCTCTTCGAGCTCACGCACCTGCCGCGTGATCGTTGATTGCCCTACCCCAAATTCCCGCGCGACGGCTGACAGGCTGCCACGTTCGGCCACGCGAATGAAGGTGCGCATACGCTCGAATGTAATGTCGGACTTATCCATTATTCGGCACAATATTATGCATTACCTGCATATAGTGGATCGTACCGCCATTGGCTACCTTCCCGTCAGTCTCCTCAATATCGGATCTGACCCCATGAAAGTCCTGCTTGTCTTCGCTCACCCTGAACCACGCTCGCTGAGCGGCGCCCTTCGTGACGTCGCCATCAAGGAGCTCGAAGCCCAAGGGCATGAGGTGCGCGTATCGGACCTGTACGCCGATGGCTGGAAATCCGAAGTCGATCGCGCTGACTTCCCATCGCTGGCACCTGATTCGCGATTCATCCCGGTCGCGGCTTCCAAGAAGGGTTTCGAAGGCAACACGCTAACCGGGGATGTTAAGGCCGAGATCGAGAAACTCCTGTGGGCCGACACCTTGATCCTGCAGTTCCCGCTGTGGTGGTTCGCCATGCCGGCGATCCTCAAGGGCTGGGTCGACCGTGTGTTCGCCTACGGATTCGCCTATGGCGTTGGTGAGCATAGCGATCGGCGCTGGGGCGATCGCTATGGTGAGGGGACCCTTGTCGGAAAACGCGCGATGCTGATCGTGACCGCTGGAGGTTGGGAAGAGCACTATACGCCGCGCGGGATCAACGGACCTATCGACGACCTGCTGTTCCCGATCAATCACGGGATCCTCTATTACCCGGGATACGACGTGCTTCCGCCGTTCGTGGTCTACAAGGTCGATCGTCTCGAAGAGGCTGGCTTCGAACCCGTGGCCGAATGCCTGCGTGACAGGATGCGGACACTGGCAACGACGCCACCCATCCCATACCGTCGGCAAAATGGCGGAGATTATCTCATCCCGAGTATGAATCTCCGCCCTGAACTGGGCGATCCCGGCGCAACCGGTTTCACGCTTCACTCCAACCAAGCAGGCGATGCCAGCTGATCGAGGTGGACTTCTACTCCGGCTTGGTCGGCGCCGTCGTCGCCTGCTCGCCCATTGCCTTGAGGTCGGCGGCTTCGCCTTCCTTGGACTTTTCCGGCACCTTGAACACCTGGCCTGGCCAGATGCGATTGGGATCCCTGATCTGGTCCTGGTTGGCCAGGTAGATGGTCGAATAGCGCACGCCATGGCCGTAAACGCGCCGCGAAATCCGCCACAGCGTGTCGTTGCGGCGGATGATGACGGCGCCGTCGGCATGTTCGAGCTTGGGTGACACGACCTCCGGCACATCGCTTGGCGGCGTGGCCGCAGCGACAACGGCCGGAGCCTCGGTGGCGGGCGCAGCCGGCGCCGGTGCCGTCTCCGCCGGAGCGGCGGCAAACGCCGGTGCCTCGGCGGCAGGTGCCGCGGGCGCCGGAGCGGGCTCGGCCGGGGCAGCCGCAACAACGGCAGGGGCGGCAGGGGCTTCAGCGGCGGCAGGTGCGGCCGGCTTGGTCTCTGCTGGCTTGGCATCCGCTGGCTTGGTCCCGGCGGGCGCCACCGCGGCAACCGCTTCGCCCGGCTCACGCTCGAACGGCACGGCGGCGCGGGCCACCACCTTCACGCCGTCGGCATCGAGGCCGTCGACATGGATGGTGTAACTGCCGACCGGAATGTCGCGCGTCGCCTCGACGAGGAAATGACCGTCCGGCGATGTCTGCGCGTCACCGAGCAGGATGTCGTTGGCATAGGCGCGCACCTTGCGGCCCGGATCGGCGAGGCCGGCGACAAAGATCTTTTTGCCGTCGATCTCGACCGCCTCGACAACGATCTTGGGTTCGGCCACGGCTGCGGCGGGTGGTGTTGCCGGCGCGGCCGGAGCCGGTGCAGCCTCGACAACGGCCGGTGCGGGTGCCGGTGCGGCTGGCGCCGGGGCAGCAGCTGCGGGCGCTTCGGCGGCCGGAGCCGCCGCCGGTGCAGCCGGCGCGGCAGCCTGGTCGCCGGTGGCAGGTGCTGCCGGTTTGGTCTCGGGCGCCGGAACCGTCAGCAGTTCAGCCGGTTTGCCAGGCTCTTCGACCATGGCCAGCACCTGGCCGGCAGCATCCTTGGGAACCGAAACGACGGCGGTCTGCACCGAGACGGTCACCACCGTGCCGACCGCCGAACGCAGTGCAATTGTGTAGTCGCCCGGCTTCAGCGGATCGTCGAGCACGATGACAAAGGCGCCATCGGGGCCCGCCACCGTTGAACCGAGCACGGTTGTGCCGTTCAGGATCTGGACCTTTGAATTGGGCGCTGCATTGCCGGCAATGACGATCGAACCATTGCTCTCGACGCGCACGACATCGAAAGTCGGTGCGATCGGGCCGGCCGCTGCTGGCGTGGCCGGAGCCGCCGCATCGGTTGCTGGTGCTGCCGGAGCCTCCGTTGCAGGCGCGGCCGGGGCCGCCGTCTGCGGCGCCGCGGCCGGAGCAGCCGGCACCGCCGGCGCTGGCAATCGCCCTTCCGTGCCGGGATCAGCCGGTTTCGGCGCAGCCGGCGGCGTCAAGGCCGCGACCTGCGCCGGCGGCGTTGGATGAAGATACGGGTCGAGTGCGCCCGATACATAGGCGGTTCCCGCGGCCGCGACGGTCCCACCCGCCGCGAACAGGAACGCCTTCAATGGATTAATTGCCATATTTCCCTACCCCTTAGCCACCTAATGCCGGTCTAGCGTGTTTTGCCAAGACCGACAAGAAAAACGGACCGACAAGAAAAAGCCCCGGCTCGTTGGCCCCTGGGGCTTGACCGCGCTTTCAGACCCAATCACCAATCATCGGTATGAACACGATTCGATCCGTCTGCGTCTATTGCGGCTCGTCTCCGGGCCGCGATGAAATCTATGCGAAGGCCGGACACCTGCTTGGCCGCTCAATTGCCAAAGCGGGCCTGCGGCTGGTCTATGGCGGCGGCACCAAAGGCATTATGGGCGCCGTAGCCGAAGGCGCGCTCAAGGCCGGCGGCAAGGTGACAGGCATCATTCCCCGCTTCCTGATCAACAAGGAAGCAACAGAAACCGCGCTCGACCGGCTCGATGAACTCCTCATCACCGACAACATGCACGAGCGCAAACACAGGATGTTCGAGAAATCCGACGCCTTTGTGGCGTTGCCCGGCGGCATCGGCACAGTCGAGGAGATCGTTGAAATCATGACCTGGGGGCAGCTCGGCCATCACCGCAAACCGATCGTCTTTGGCAATATCAACGGATTCTGGGATCCGATGCTGTCGTTGCTTGATCACATGGCGGCAGAGGGCTTTATCCACACCGCGCAACGGGTCAAGCCGCTGGTCGTCAACGACCCGGAGGCCATCGTCGCCGCCATAATGGTGGCAGGCTCCTCCGTCGACGCCCCGACCGAGGGCGTGCAGTCGGTGATAGACAAGATGTAAGGTTAGGGGAGTAAGGGAATAGGGCATTAAGGCAGCAGGGAAAGACAGTACCTACTGCCCTACTGCCCTACTGCCCTACTGCCCTACTGCCCTACTGCCCTACTGCCCTACTGCCCTACTGCCCTACTGCCCTACTGCCCTACTGCCCTACTGCCCTACTGCCCTACTGCCCTACTGCCCTACTGCCCTACTGCCCTACTGCCCTACTGCCCTACTGCCCTACTGCCCTCCGCAAATCCCCAATCACCGCGCGCCGATCCTGTCGCCGCCAAGCCAGGTGAATCGAGACCGTGCGGTCGAACCATGGCAGATCGCGGAACACGATCCGTGGCGGTGCGGCGGCACGCAGGCTGGATTGCACCGTCGCCAGGCCAAGGCCGGCGCTGACCAGGCCGAGCGAGGTCAGTGGATCGGCTGTTTCATAGGCGATATCGGGCAGAAAGCCGGCCTTGGCGCAGGCGGCCAGGAATTGGCCGCGATTGGTGTCGTCAGGCTGGCGTACCACGGTGATCCAGGTGCGGCCATCGAGATGGTGCGGCCTGATGTCCGACAACTGGACAAGCGGGTCATCTTCGGGGATCGCCAGCACCAGCGGCTCGCGCCGCACCAGCATGCTGTCGATGTCCGGATCGCCGACCGGGGCCGGAGCGTAGACGAAGCCGAGGTCGAGCACGCGCTGCCGCAAATCGTCGAACTGCGCCGCCGTGCGCCGGCTCCTGAGCTGAAGATGGAAATCGGGCCGCTCGCGGCGGAATTGCCTGAGCATGTCGGCGACCAGCCCGGCATGCACCGCACCCTCGACATAGCCGATGGCGAGACGGCCGACCGCGCCGCTGGCGAGGTTGCGACCGAACTCCTCCACGCGCAGTGCATTGGCGAGCAGCGCGCGGGCCTCGGTGAGGAAGGCGCGGCCCTCGGCATTGAGATGAACCCGCTGCTTTGCCCGTTCGAACAGAGCGACGCCCAGCTGCTGCTCGAGCTGCATGATCTGCCGGCTGAGCGGCGATTGCGAAATATGCAGCAGTTCGGCCGCACGACCGACATTGCCGGTTTCGGCGACAGTGATGAAGTAGCGGAGCTGGCGCAGGTCGAACATTTTTCTCTTCAAGTCTCTATAGGTCTCAACTTTAGCTTAATCAGTCTTGGACAGTCTGACCAGCCACAGGGATAGTCGGCCATCCCAACCAAAGGAGACCGACATGCAGTTCTTTGCCCTTCTCACCCGCAACACCGCAAAGTCCGGAGACGCCGACTTTGCACCACTTCTGCCCGGCGAGGCCGAACAGCGGCGCACGCTCTACGCCGAGGGCGCGGTGCGCCAGGTCTGGAACCGTGGCGACATTCCCGGCAGCGGCATGATGTTCGAGGCATCAGACGACGCCGAGGTGCGCGGCCATCTCGCCACTCTGCCACTGATCAAGGCCGGCATGATGGACATCGCCGCGATCGTGCCGCTCAACCCCTACCCCGGTTTTGGGCCGAAGCGCTGAACCGCATCAGACGGAGCGGTCGACGGCGCTCACCGCCGGCCGCTGGTCGAGCAGCAACGTAGAAGCCTCGCGGACGCTCCGGCGATTTCCATTTGCGGCGAATCTCCTGGTTGGTTATCGGGGAGATGGGCAAGGGGGATTGAACGGTGGTAGACAGAACAGGCGGCGATGCGGATCGCGTTCCACGCGCTTCCGTCGTCATGACCGTCTATACGGACCAGCGCTTTCTCGATGCCGCGGTCAACAGCATCCTGACCCAGGAGTTCGACGATTTCGAACTCGTCATTGTCGATGACGGCACGGGCCAGGACGCAGTCTTCCAGGAGCTGGCGCGTCGCGATCCGCGCATCCGGCTGGTCACCAACCCGACCAATCTCGGCACCGCAGCCGCCGCCAACCGCGGCATCGAGACGGCCCGAGGCGAGATCATCCTGCGCCTCGACGCGGACGATATCGCCGAGCCTGCGCATGTCGGGCGACTGGTCGCGGCCCTGGACGAGGATAGCGAACTTGGCCTCGTCGGACATGCGGTGACGCTGATCGACGAAGCCGACCGCGTCGTCGGCGCGCAGCTTATGCCCGAGACGGATCTGGAGATCCGCTGGACGATCCTGTTCCACAATCCCTTCTACCATTCGACGATCGCCTATCGCCGCGGCTGCTTTGAGGCCGCCGGGCGCTACAGGATCGATGAACTGGTCTCGCAGGACCATTATCTGTGGTTCGACATGCTGCCTTTGTGCCGGGCGCGAAATCTTGCCGAGCCGCTGACGCGCTACCGGCTGAACGCACTCGGCCTGACCGCGACAAACGCAACGAATGCCCGCAATCGCACGCATCCGATCCGCCAGGCATCATGGGCGCGCCTCGGCCTGACCTATGACCTTTATGACGACGCCTTCGCCCAGGACCTGACCCAGTTCATCCGCGGGCACGTGATTGCCGTCGACCGACGCGCCGCCGCCTACGGCAAGTTGCTTGGCGTGCTCAACGCCTTCCTCGCAGCGTCACGGCCCTGCCGGCGCACGGAGGATGCGGTTGCGGCAAGGCAGCTGGCCCATGGCATCGTCGCGCGCATGCTCGCCAGCCCGCCGCCGGGTCTCACGGAGATGCTGCGCGTCTGCTATCTGTGCTGGCCGCTCGACTGGCGAACCGTAACCGGCGCGGTGACAAAGCGGCTGGCGATTGGGCTCAAGGCGTGGTTGCCCAAAACAGGCAGCTGACTGAATCTATGCCGGACCAATTGACGAGGAACAGCATTCTGGAAACCGCAGATGCCGCCTCTGCCGTAAAGAGTGAGAATTATGAACCCTGATTATTCTGCCTGGTTTGCAGGCAAGAGCCTTTCGACCGACTGGACCTCGCGCTTCTTTCCCCTCTGGGCCACACTGCTCCAGTCGCGCCGCGATGAGGCCCTCGATGTTCTGGAGATCGGCTCCTGGGAGGGCCGGTCGGCGATCTTCTTTCTCAACTATTTCGGCAAATGCCGGCTGACATGCATCGATACATTCGGCGGCAGTCCCGAACACACCCTGCGCCACAAATGGAGCGACCAGCTTGCGCATGTCGAGCAACGCTTCGACAGCAACCTGGCCGCGTTCGGCGAACGGGTCGAGAAGATCAAAAGTCCCTCGTCCCAGGCATTGGCCCGGCTTATCACCGACGAGCGACGTTTCGACCTCATCTATGTCGACGGCAGCCATCACAGCGCCGATGTCCAGGCGGATGCCGTGTTCTCCTGGCAGATGGTGCGGGACGGCGGGATTGTCATTTTCGACGATTACGAATGGACTTTCTTTGCCGACGAGGTCGAGCGTCCAAAACTCGGGATCGACAGTTTCCTGTCGGTGCAATCAGGCCAATACCGCGAGCTGTACCGAGGAGAACAGGTCATCATCCAGAAGATCGGCGTCGCCAGGAACGAGCGCTCGGCAATTTCTTCTCGGCCGCCTCCTGTCCCGCGGGAAGAACCCGTCGACAAACCCAAAGCCGATGGATCCGAAAACGACGTCGAGTTTGTGCTGATCGCCGAGGCGGGCATTCTCGAAGCACAGGCCCTGCTGCTGTGCGAAAGCATAAGGTGTTTCGCCGGCTCTTATTCACGATCCCGGATAACGGCGGTTTCGCCCAGAAGCAGCCGTCGCCCTTCGCCGTCGACGATAGACCGGTTCGAGCAACTGGGTGTGGACTATCTGCCAATCGAAATCGACAGCCGCTGCCCGCAATATGGCCCCTCATACCGGGTACATTCGCTTGCTCATGTCGAAAGACGGACCGGGCCGCCGGTCATCATCATGCTTGATAGCGACGCGATATTCATCGCCGAGCCCGACTTTTCGTTGGGCACATGCTCCGCCGCTGCCCGACCGGTGGACAGCAAGGGGATGTGCACGACAGGCCCTGGCGACCCGTTCGACGCCTACTGGCGACAGCTATGCGTCCTTGCCGGTGTCGACTACGAGCACCTGCCGATCGTGCGCACGAGCGTCGACGGCCTGGCTGTGCGCGCCAGCTACAATGGCGGGCTCATCGCCGCAAAAAGGGCGAGCGGCCTGTTTCAGCGCACCGAAGATATTTTCAGGAAGCTGGTGGCCGCCAATATGAAACCATGGGCCGGCGCCGAGCCAACCTACGGCACCGGGACCGGCATCCTGCAGGGGAAGCCACGGCCTTCTGGGGCACGAGCCAGGCTGCCTTCTCACTGGCGGCCACCGCCGGCAACCATTCCGTCAGGCTTTTGCCGGCCACGCATAATTTTCCGCTTCACAACTTCAACCCGGCCACCGCACCTGAGCCGGCCCGGCTGGTTCATATTCACTATCATGGACTGTTCAACGAGGGTTCGGCGGCCGCGAACCCGATGCTGGACGGAACGCTGGCGCTGCCTGCGGGAATAGCCGAATGGCTCGAAGCCCGGCTGCCGTTGCGGCAAGAGCCGCCGCCGGCCGCGCTGATGCCGGACCGCCCGCGCCATTCCCAGAGACAAGCAATCCTCGTGCTTGGGATGCATCGGAGCGGGACCTCGATGCTTGCCGGCACCATCGCCGCATTGGGATCGGCCCCTCCCAAAAAACCATTACGCGCCGACGGCAACAATCCCAGGGGAGATTGGGAAAGCACCCCGCTCAATTTCGCCAACGACGAACTGCTCGCAGCGGCAGCCTCCTCGTGGCATGACTGGCGGCCGCTCAATCCGCAATGGCTGCAATCGCCGGCGGCAGAGCGTCACCGCCACAAGATCAAGGCGATCCTGGCAAGCGAGTACGGCGACGAACCACTGTTTTTCGTCAAGGATCCCCGGATCTGCCGGTTCGTTCCGTTCATGTCGTCGATCCTTGCCGAAATGGAGGTCGACCCGGTGGCTCTGCTTCCGCTACGCAACCCCCTCGAGGTCGCCTGCTCGCTGGAGCGGCGGGATGGATTGCCGCTGGCAAAATCCCTTTTGCTCTGGCTGAGGCACGTACTCGATGCTGAATTTCATTCGCGCCACATGCCACGTCATTTCATGCGCCACGAACAATTCCTGATCGACTGGCGACATCATGTCGAGCGCGCGGCGGAGAAGACCGGCATCGTCTGGCCGATCCGCTCCGACCAGGCAGAGACCGAAATACGGCGCTTCCTGACAGCGGACCTGCATCATGAACGGGCAACGGCCGAGGAATTGCAGAACCATCCGGATGCAACACCGCTGATCCGCACCGCCTACGACATTCTATGTGCCATGGCAGACGACGGCGACAGCCAGAAATTGCGCGATGAGCTGGACCTGACGCGGGCGAAATTCGATGAAAGCTGCGACATCTTGGGCGCTGCTGCGGCAGCCGAGCGCGACACAATCAGCCGCGCCTATCATGAGCTCGGCCTCGAACGGAACGCACTGGTGCATGATCGAGACAATCGCGTCGCCGAGCGCACCGCACTGCTCGCGTCACCCAGTTGGCGACGACTGACAGCCCCGTTGCGGTGGATGCGAAGTCCATCCAAGCGTCGAAGATGACAGCGGCTGGTGCGTCGAGGCCCTCTCTGCTCGACACACTGTGATCGGCTGTCAAGAAACCGTCACACGGAACCGGGTTCGCGCGTGCTAGAAATTGCGGTTAGGTGCTGCTGTGCGGCGCTGCGTTCGAAACCTGCATCTGGCACTGCCCATGGATACCGCCCTCGCCCCGGAAGGCACCGACCTGTCGCCTTACCTGCCCGATGAGCACGGGCTGTTCTTCATCTATCATTTCACCGCTGAAGGCGTGCGGACCAAGGACGCCAGCGCCGCGCGCTGGACATGGCGCAGCTACCAGATCACCGATCTGCAAGCCCGCCAGGAAATCGCCGCCGAGAAGGCTCTACCGGCCCCGGCGCGCGATGCTTTCCTCGCGCCCAGCCATGGCTGCCACATCGACTACGAGGATGACTGGCTGTTTGGCGACCTGCCGGACCTCAGGCACGATTTTTCAGAGGCGCGCGGACTCGTCCATTTCCGCTTCGCCTTCAACGACACGATGCTGATCGGCGCCCGCAAGCAGCCTCTGGAGTCGGTCGACGCGGTCCGCAAGGCGGTGGAGAATGGATCGCGGAAATTCCGCTCGCCAGCGGAACTGATCGAGGCGGTCATGGGTCAGTCGCTCGACGGCATGTCGGGCGAGCTTGGCAAACTCGGCGGCGCGCTCGACGGCATCGAGGATCGCGTCGTGCGCGATGCGTGGCACAATGAACGCCAATCGCTGGTCGAGGCGCGCCGGCAGCTGGTGGTGATCCATCGGCAGATGGCGACGCTCACCAACCTGTTTCGCCATCTCGACCATTCGCATCGCGACGAGCTGCCCGACCTGATCAACGACATGGCGGCCCGGCTCTCACACCGGGCGCTCACCCTCTACAATGACGGCGAGCAGTTGCAGGCGCGCACCCGGCTGTTGCAGGACGAATTGATGGCCAAGCTGACCATGCAGTCGAACCAGCTCCTCTATGTTCTCTCCGTCATGACGGCAGTGCTGCTGCCGATGACCATCATCTCGGGCCTGTTCGGCATGAATGTCGGCGGGCTGCCGCTGGTCGATACACCAGCGGGGTTCTGGGTGGTGACGGCTGTGTCGGTGGTTATCGCTTTGGCCACCTACCTGTTCGTCAGGCGGCTCGGCCGCGGGTTGTAGCGGCGGCCCGGCGGGCCGTAACCAGCATCGACCAGGAATAGATCGCCAGTGCCGTCCAGATCAGGGCAAAGGCAATGGCCTGGGCCGTGCCGAACGGCTCGTCGAAGATCAGCACGGCGATCAGGAACACCATGGTCGGCGCGATGTATTGCATGATGCCGATGGTGGAGAGGCGCAAAAGCTTGGCGCCGAATGCAAACAGAAGCAGCGGCACCGACGTGACCGGACCGCAGCCGATCAGCAACGCCGTATCGGTGCTGTTGCTGGAGACAATGTGGTCCTGCCCGGTCGCGATCAGGTAGACGATATAGCCGAGAGCCGGCACGGACAGCAAAAGCACTTCGAGCAGAAAGCCCTGGCTTGGCCCGATCGGCAGCGTCTTTCGGAAGAAGCCGTAGGCGGCGAAGGAAAACGCCAGCGCCAGCGACACCCAGGGCAGCTTGCCGCCCTCGATTGTCAGCACCGTGACGGCAACCGTCGCCAGCACCACCGCCGCGATCTGCAGCCGGTCGAGCCGCTCCCCAAGCAGCAACGCGCCGACGACGACGCTGACCAGCGGGTTGATGTAATAGCCAAGCGCGGTCTCGACGGTGCGGTCGACGGCGATCGCCCAGACATAGATGCCCCAGTTGACCGAGATCAGCGCCGCCGTCAGCGCCGCCATGGCGATGGTGCGGGGTGAGCGAATTGCCGCCTTGAAATCGGCCGTGCGGCCGGCCCAGACCAGAACAGCGGCGGCGATCGGCACCGACCAGACGATGCGGTGTGCGATCACCTCGGCAAGCGGCAGATGCGCCACCGCCTTCATGTAGAAAGGCAGCAATCCCCACAAGAGATAGGCACCCAGCGCCAGCAGGAAGCCGCGGCGGGCCTTTGAATCTGCGTCGAGCGTAGTTGCTTCAGTGACCATGGCCCAACGCTATGGCCCAGTAACCTTGGCAAGACCATCGCAAAGTTGTGATGGATCAATGGACTTTCGCTGATGGTTCAACCTTATTCGGCGGCAACAAGCCCTGCCATTTCGCGGTTCTTCATCAGTTTGTAGATGATCGAATCCATCAGCGCCTGGAACGAGGCGTCGATGATGTTTTCGGAAACGCCGACCGTCCACCAGCGCACGCCGGTGCCGTCATGCGATTCGATCAGGACGCGGGTGATGGCCTCGGTGCCGCCATTGAGGATACGCACCTTGAAGTCGGCGAGTTCGAGGTCGACGATCTCGCTCTGGTACTTGCCGAGGTCCTTGCGCAGCGCGATGTCGAGCGCGTTGACCGGACCGTGCCCTTCCGCGACCGACATCTTCTCCTCGCCATCGACCAGCACTTTCACGATCGCTTCGGACACCGTCTTCAATTGACCGTTGGCGTCGAAGCGGCGCTCGACCATGCAACGGAATGAGGTGACGTTGAAGAATTCTGGCAGGCCGTGCAGCATCTTGCGCGCCAGCAGCTCGAAGGAGGCATCGGCGCCCTCATAGGCATAGCCCTCGGCTTCGCGTTCCTTGACGACCACGATCAGCGCGTCGAGCCGGTGATCGTCCCTGGGCACGTCGATGCCGCGCCGTTTCAACTCGGCAAGAAAATTAGCCTTGCCGCCCTGGTCGGAGACCATGACGCGGCGGCGATTGCCGACGGATTCCGGCGGCACATGCTCATAGGTCGCCGGTTCCTTGGCCAGGGCGGAAGCATGGATGCCGGCCTTGGTGGCAAAGGCTGAGGCGCCGACATAGGGCGCCTGCGCTTCCGGAGCGCGGTTCAGCAATTCATCGAAGGCACGCGACAGACGCGAAATGCCGGTCAGCGCCTCGGCCGAAATGCCGGTCTCGAAGCGATCGGCGAAGGCTGGCTTCAGGGCCAGCGTCGGGATGATCGAGATCAGATTGGCGTTGCCGCAACGCTCGCCGATGCCGTTCAGCGTGCCCTGGATCTGGCGCACGCCGGCCTCGACCGCGGCCAGCGAATTGGCGACCGCCTGGCCGGTGTCGTCATGGGCGTGGATGCCGAGATGATCGCCCGGTATGCCTGAGGCGATGACCCTCTCGACGATGGCGCGCACTTCCGAGGGCTGCGTGCCGCCATTGGTATCGCACAACACCACCCAGCGTGCGCCGGCGTCATAGGCCGTCTTCGCACAGGCCAGTGCATAGTCCGGATTGGCCTTGAAGCCGTCGAAGAAATGCTCGCAGTCGACCAGTGCTTCCTTGCCCGATGCGACGGCCGCTTCGACCGAGGCCTTGATGGACTCGAGGTTCTCCTCGTTGGTGCAGCCGAGTGCCACGCGCACATGGTAGTCCCAGCTCTTGGCGACGAAGCAGATGGCGTCCGATTTCGACTGCACAAGCGCCGCAAGGCCAGGATCGTTCGAGGCGGAGACCCCTGCCCGCTTGGTCATGCCGAAGGCAACGAATTTGGCGCGTGCCGTGCGTTTCTGCTGGAAGAATGCCGTATCGGTCGGATTGGCGCCGGGATAACCGCCCTCGACATAGTCCATGCCGAATTCGTCGAGCAGTTTTGCAATCGCGATCTTGTCCTCGACCGAAAAGTCGATGCCCGGCGTCTGCTGGCCATCGCGCAATGTGGTGTCGAAGAGATAGAGGCGCTCGCGGGTCATGGTCATTTGCCTGCAAATTTGTCCGTCGCGCGGATCAGCCGGTCGAGGATGCCGGGCTCAGAATAGGCGTGGCCGGCGCCCTCGATCAGATGGAAATCAGCCTTCGGCCAGGCCTTGTGCAGCGCCCAGGCGTAGCGTGCCGGACATGGCATATCGTAGCGACCGTGGACGATGGTGCCGGGAATATCCCCGAGCTTGTGCGCGTCGCGCAGCAGCTGTCCCTCCTCCAACCAGCCGGCATGGACGAAATAGTGGTTCTCGATGCGGGCAAAGGCGACGGCATAGTCGTCCTCGCCAAACTTGCCGCTGGTTTCCGGCTCCGGCAGCAGCGTGATCGTCTCGCCTTCCCACAGGCTCCAGGCGCGCGCCGCTTCCAGCTGTGCCTTGCGGTCTGAGCCGACCAGGCGCTTGCGGTAGGCCGCCATCATGTCGCCGCGCTCAGCCTGCGGGATCGGCGCCAGGAAACGCTCCCACTTGTCTGGAAACATTTCGGAGACGCCGAACTGATAATACCATTCGAGTTCAGCCCGGGTCAGCGTGTAGATGCCGCGCACCACCAGCTCGCTGACGCGATCGGGATGCGTCTCGGCATAGGCGAGCGCCAGCGTCGAGCCCCAGGAGCCGCCGAACACCAGCCATGTGTCGAAGCCGGCCATCTCGCGCAGGCGTTCGATGTCGGCGACGAGATGCCAGGTCGTGTTGGCTTCGAGCGAGGCGTTCGGCGTCGATTTTCCGCAGCCGCGCTGATCGAACAGGATGACGTCGTAGAGCTTTGGATCGAACAGCCGCCGGTGTTTGGGCGAGATGGTGCCGCCCGGCCCGCCATGCAGGAACACGGCCGGCTTGGCGCCCTTGGTGCCGGAACGCTCCCAATAGACCCTATGGCCATCGCCGACATCGAGCATGCCTGAGTCAAACGGTTCGATCTCCGGGTAGAGGGTACGCAAGCTCATAGTTTCAGGCCCTGTTGCGGCCAGTTGGCCGTTTCGTGATCGGGATGCTGGAAGGAGATGATCTGCTCCTGCCTTGTATAGAAGTCGGGATCCTGATGGATGGGCTGATCGAAGATCGTCTCCACCCAGGGTAGCCGGGACGCGTAGTTGACCTGGATTTGCGGCGCCAGATCCGAGCGGTCGTCGAAAGCACCAATGGCGATCTCGAGCCCGCCGGGCTGGCGGTAGGTCAGCGGCGTTCCGCAACGGGCGCAGAAGCCGCGATCGATGTTAACCGACGACTGGAAATAGCTCGGTTCCTCGTGGGTCCATTCGACACCGTCCCTGGGCACCGTCACCAGCGCGCCGAAGAACGAGCCGAACTGTTTCTGGCACATGCGGCAATGGCAGATGGACGGGCGCCCGAGCGCCCCCTTGATGCGGAAGCGCACGGCGCCGCACTGGCAGCCGCCGGTTCGGACAGTCTCGGTCATGGTCTTTCCTCCGGCGGCCATTGGTCGGTGTCGTGATCGGGATGCTGGTAGGAGACAAGCTCGGCGAGATAGGGGGCCGAGCCCATATCCGCCATCGTATCCTCGCCCGGCAATTGCGGAATGGTGTCGACATAAGGCAGTTTTGCCTCCGTGCCCCATTGGATGGTCGGTACGATATCAGCCGGATCGTCGAAGGCGGCTATCGCCAGCGCCATGCCGTCGGGCGCCTCGAAGGTCAGCGGCGTGCCGCATTCGGCGCAGAAGCCGCGCCAGGCGGCATTGGAGGAACGGAAGCGCTTGGGTTCGCCGCGTGTCCACTCGACCTTGGCGCCGCGCACCGAGACCAGCGGCAGGTAGAAATTGCCGCTCGCCTTCTGGCACATGCGGCAGTGGCAGACCGACGCGTCGCCAAGCGTGCCCTCGACACGGAAGCGCACCGCCCCGCACTGGCAGCCGCCCGTGTAGACTGGCCGGTTGTCGAGGCTCATCGCGTCTCACTCCGGATCATGGCAGACAGCCTCGACATTGTTGCCGTCGGGATCGAAGACGAAGGCGCCGTAGTAGTTCGGGTGGTAGTGCGGACGGAGCCCCGGCCCGCCATTGTCCTTGCCGCCGGCGGCAAGCGCCGCGGCATGGAAGGCATCGACCTCGGCGCGGCTGCGCGCGGTGAAGGCGACGTGCTGATGGGCCTTCTGACCGTCCTTGCCTTCCTGCAGCCAGAACACCGGCCGATCGCGGCCATAGCCACCGACCTTTTCACCGCCGGTGTATTCAAGCGGCACCATATACAGCAGCGAGGCACCAAGCGGCGCCATCGCCTTGTCGTAAAAGGCCTTCGAAGCCTCGAAATCGGCAACGTCGATGCCGAGATGGTCGATCATGGAAATGCCTCCCTTGCTGGTTCGTGTGCTGGCACTTCGGCACCGGTCAAACCGGCTGCGATCACGATGTGCTGGCAGACATTGTCGATATCGCGAACAACGTCGTCGTTCCAGAAGCGCAGGATGGTCCAGCCCAGCGCTTCGAGCCTGGCTGTTCGCGCAGCATCAGACGCCGAAACCTCATGAGAAGCGTGCTGGGAACCATCCAGCTCAACGATCAGCTTCTTGTTGGGGCAAGCAAAATCGACGATGTAGCCAGCTATCGGCATTTGACGTCGAAACGCCAGCCCCATGAGTCGGTGTGCACGTATCTCATTCCAAAGCTTCAGTTCAGCGTCGGTCATGCCCTTGCGCATCTTGCGTGCATTGCCGCAATTGACGGGAGATACGCGATAATGGGTCATCGCGAGGCGCCCCCCTCTGTCCTGCCGGACATCTCCCCCTCAAGGGGGGAGATCGGCAGCTTCGCAGACGGCGCCCAATCATCGACGTCTGCGATTGGCGAAAGCGGAAATGAAGTCCAATCTCCCCCCTTGAGGGGGAGATGCCCGGCAGGGCAGAGGGGGGTGCTTGGCGCCACCCTCACCGCTTGACCTCCCACGTCGTGATGCGTTCGCCGGTGGCCGGATCCTTGCCGTCCTTCAACTGTACACCTTGCGCCAAAAGGTCGTCGCGGATGCGATCGGCTTCGGTCCAGTTCTTGGCGGCGATGAGAGCGAGGCGATTGGCGATTGCCTTGGCGACCTTGTCCTCATCCACCTCAGCCGAGGCGACATCGAAGCCAAGGAACAGCAGAGAGGCCTTTAGTGCAGCGGCAGCCTCGTTGCCGTCCGCGGCCTCTCCGGCCAACTGCGTCAGCATCTGGAAAGCGGCATAGGTGGCGAGATCGTCCGACAAGGCATCGATGACCTCCACCGGCACCTGCCCGGCCGCCGGCGCCAGGTCCGCCGCGCGTTTCCATTTGCGCAGCGTGTTCTCCGCCTCCTCCAGCTTGCGCACGGAAAAGTCGATCGGCTCGCGGTAATGCGTCATCAGCATCGCCAGCCGCAGCACCTCACCCGGCCAGTTGCGGCCGCCAAAGGTCTCGGTCTCCAGCAATTCGTGGATCGAGTAGAAATTGCCGAGGCTCTTCGACATCTTCTGGCCCTCGACCTGCAGGAAGCCATTGTGCATCCAGACATTGGCCATGACTGACGTGCCGTGGGCGCAACGCGACTGGGCGATCTCGTTCTCATGATGCGGGAAGATCAGGTCGAGGCCGCCGCCATGGATGTCGAAGACTTCGCCGAGATAGGCCGCCGACATCGCCGAGCATTCGATGTGCCAGCCCGGTCGGCCCCTGCCCCACGGGCTTTGCCAGCCTGGCTCTTCCGGCGACGACAGCTTCCACAGCACGAAATCGCCGGGGTTCTTCTTGTGAGCGTCGACGGCGATGCGGGCGCCGGCCTGCTGCTCGTCGAGATTGCGCTTCGACAATTGGCCGTAGTCCGGCATCGACGCGGTGTCGAACAGCACTTCGCCTGCCGCGACATAGGCATGGCCGCGTTGGATCAGGCTTTGAATCAGGGTGATCATGTCGGCCTTGCCGTCGGCGCGAGGCTCGACGAATTCAGTGGCGCGCGGTTCGACCGTCGGCTCAAGGCAGCCGAGCGTAGCCACATCCCTGTGAAACTGGTCGGCGGTCTTTTCGGTCACCCGCCGGATCGCTTCGTTGAGCGAAAGCGTCCCCGAGCCGATCTCGCCACCGAAATCGCGCAGCGCACGCGCGTTGATCTTGTCGTCGACGTCGGTGATGTTGCGCACATAGGTGACGTGCGACTGCCCGTAGCGATGACGCAGCAGGCGGAATAGCACGTCGAAGACGATGACCGGCCTGGCATTGCCGATATGGGCGAAGTCATAGACGGTCGGGCCGCAGACATACATGCGAACGTTCAGCGCATCGATCGGAACGAAACTCTCTTTCGTGCGCGTCAGCGTGTTGTAGAGGCGCAGGCCCTGCGATGCGTCAGACATTCCATGCCTTCCCGGTTCAGAACTTCTATCTGGATGGAGCCAGCCGCGCGCCGAGACGCAAATCAGACTCCAGCCTGCTGGCCGGGGCGTTTGTCCAATCTGGGGAAAGATGAGGCGAAAACGTCCGGACCAGCGCGAGGCTAGCCAATAATGCAAATGCCACAAATGGCGAAAGACGTTTTCATGGGCGGCTTTATCGCCTTGGCCAGTGTTGCCGTCAAGCCGCTGATGCCAGGAAAAACGTCGCCGGGACTGGCAAACGCGTCGCGCGATCACGCGGAATCAGCCAGTGAAACATTTTATTAAACATGTCGGCACAGTCATGAAACATTCGCCGGCTAGATCACCAAGCGTCACGATTTGGTCGGAATCAACGGCCAAACGCGAACACGAAAACGTTACCTGGGAAGAGAAACATGTCTCGAAGCAAGCAAGACGCCACCCGCGCCAAGCAACCGGCGCTGGCCAGCCACTATCGCGCGATCGGCCCGGCCGCGATCGTCGCCGCCCTTCTGCACACCGCGAAGAAGAAGAAGCCTGCTCCGAAAATCGTATCGCCCCGCGCTGCCTGAAACAGTGTGCGGCCGGCGCCAAGGGCGCCGGGCATGAGGCGTATACGCCTCCAGATAGAAACTTCAGCTAGAACAACGTCATCTGACTGTCGTCCGCGCCAGGCTTCTGGCGCTTGACCTTCTCGGGCTCCGGCCCGATCTCGCCCCTCCGCTGAATCTCCGGACCGGTGTTGGCGACCTTGTTGACGAGGTCGGAGACAGGGATAGCCTCGAAGAAATCGAGTTGCGCCGGCCGCAACAGGTCGGCGACATCGCGCGGCTCGAGCGTGCGGCAATCCAGCCAGCGAGCGAAATCCCTGGGATCGATCACCACCGGCATGCGGTCATGGATATGGGCGATGTCGGCATTGGCGTTGACCGTCAGGATGGCGCCGGTGTCCATTTCCGAGCCGCCCGGCTCGGCATAGGTCTCGATCAGGCCGGCAAAGGCGACCAACCCACCATGCCTGGGTCTTATCCAGTAAGGTTGCCCCTTCTTGCCCCCGGCCTGCCGCCATTCATAGAAGCCCGACGCCGGCACCAGCGCGCGGCGATGGCGCATGGCGATTGCGCCTTCTGAGCGCGCATTGAACAGCAGTGGAAACTCCCTGGTGTCCTTGACCCAGGTGGGAATGAGCCCCCAGCGCACCAGCATCGGCTGCCGGTCGGGCAAATTGGAGCCAGGCGCGCGCGGCGCGCCGGCGGTCGCCATCAGCACCGGCTGCGTCGGCGCGATGTTGTAGCGCGCCGGGAAATCCTCAAGTCCCGCCACGTCCAGAAAGGCAGCCGTCTGATCCGGCGTCGCGGTCAAGGCAAAACGTCCGCACATGATCGATTGCTCCTGCCTTCGAATGGTTCCACCAGAAAGTGGCGATGGAACAGCCGCACTGCAACCGCTAAAGCTGTCCGGCAACGGCCGTCCACAGCGGGCTGCGGCGGTCGAACGGTTGGGAGCCATGAACGATACACGAAAGATACTGCCGGCGGTCTCGGTAGCCGTTGTACGTGGCGAGACGGTGCTCTTGGTCAAGCGGGCGCGGCAGCCCTCGCAGGGGCTCTACGCCTTTCCCGGCGGCAAGGTCGAGGCCGGCGAGACGCTGGAGGATGCCGCGAAGCGCGAGCTGCTGGAAGAGACCGGTTTGCATGCCGCCGGTTTCCGTCCGCTTCGGGAAATCCATATCGACGGCAGGGAAGACAGCCACCCGGTCGATTACCGCCTCACGGTCTTCGGCGCCGCCTATGCCGGCGGCGAGGCCGTGGCCAGCGACGATGCCGAGACAGCCGCCTTCTACACGCTGCGCGAGATGGCGGCGCTGCCGCTTGCCGGTTCGGTGTTCGCGGTGGCGGAAGATCTGCTTGGCCGACCTGTTGGCTTCCCTGAAAGCCGCTGAATTCTCCAACCGCCGCGCCGGAAACGCCTTGCAGGCGACAAATTGTTTGGCCACATAGACTTATGAGCCGCGCTTCTTTTCTTGTCGCTTTGTGCCTTGCCATCAGTACGGCCGTGGCCGTGCAGCCGGCGTTCACTGCCGAGTCACCGTTCGAGCCGGGGCTGATGCGGCTGGCGGAGATTTTGGGGTCGCTGCATTTCCTGCGCAATCTGTGCGGGGAGAAGGGCGATCAGTGGCGTGGCGAGATGGAGAAACTGCTCGATTCGGAAAATCCGGATCCGGAGCGTCGCGCCCGTTTCATCGCCAGCTTCAATCGCGGCTACCGCTCTTTCGGCGGCACCTATACACAGTGCACCGCTTCGGCCACCGAAGCCATCAGCCGCTACATGAAGGAAGGCGAGACGCTGTCGCGCGACATCGCCTCGCGCTATGGAAACTAGGCATCCGTCAACAGGTATTCGCACCGTCCCCGACGACGACGGCCATCTCAGACTTGTGCCGGTCCGTGTCTTGGTGCAATCCTGATGTTGCACTTCTGCAACAACGTTAATCAAACGTTACCTCAGGAATGCGGAATTAACTCAAACTGAAGGTTTTCGCCCCGCAGGCCGGCCTAATCGGCTAAGTTTGATCCGGGTTGAAACGCAGCTTCGCCAAACACAGCCGCCTCCTGTAAAAGACGATCAAAAAAATGTCGTATTTACAGATACTTACTTCGAGGCTGCGTGCAAACGGAACAGATCAAGCCTGATCCGCACTGATGGATCGCCGCTTGAAAGGGTGGACATCGCTTATGGAACATGCTGTCAACGACATCGACGCGCTGGTCAGGGAAGAAAAACGCCTGACTGCGGTGGAGAGCCACAGCGAGGCCTGGGCGGAGGGTCTGTCGGCCGGCATCGAGCCCGAGATCATTGCCGAAGCAGCACTCGAGACCGCATTCGGTGAAATGCTGCGCGCCAACGGCGAGACCTCGGCCCTTGCCCTGCTCGACCGCATGCGGGAGAAGGTGATTGCTGGCGCCTTCGAACCCGAGCGGCTGCGCCACTGAACCGTCATCCGGTTCTTTGACGATCGAGTGCCCGGGAGCAGGGAGATACGGGCAGTGAATTTTCCGATGTCAGGCAGGCCGAAGGGCCTGGTCCTTTGCATCCGCCCCGCTGCTTGCTGTGCCGCGATTGCCTTTGTGACTTGCCTGGCAAGCAGCCCGGCCTATGCGCTGAGCGAGATCAAACGCGAAGAGCTTCCCTTGCCTGTCACTCCGTCGACGGATGACGACGTTTCGTCGCCCGGCGGCGCGATTCCCATGCCTGACCCAGTGGGGACCCCGCCTTCGACCGGCCAGCAGCCGGCCGCTCCGGACGCTGCGGAGCCCGACAGTCCATCCGATGGCGGCACCAACAGGCCGCGCGTCGATCCCGAAACGCCGTTGCCGGAAGTCGTCTACGACCTCGGCAAGCTGCCCGAGCCCGTGCGGCGCATGCATGACCTGATCATCGAAGCCTGCAAGAGCGGCGACATCGAAAAGCTCCGACCCTTGATCGGCAAGGGCGACGCGATGACCCAGCTGTCGCTCGCCGACATCGACGGCGACGCCATCGCCTTCCTCAAAGGGCTGTCCGGCGACCCTGACGGCCAGGAGATCCTGGCCATACTGGAGGAAGTGCTCAGTGCCGGCTATGTCCATGTCGACGCTGGAACACCGCAGGAACTCTATGTCTGGCCGTATTTCTTCGCGCTGCCGCTGGACAAGCTCGACGCCAAGCAGCGGGTCGAACTGTTCAAGATCGTTACCGCCGGCGATTTCGACGACATGAAGCAGTTCGGCGCCTATATTTTCTATCGCGTCGGCATCACGCCCGCCGGGCAGTGGTCGTTTTTTGTAGCCGGCGATTGAGCGGCTTCCCCTCCCCAAGGGAGAGTAAGAAAGGCTAGGCGACAAGCGCCTCTGAAAACTCCACCGCCCTGCCCTGACTTGGCGTGACGATTTCACCCTCCCACATGATGCGGCGACCGCGAATGACGGTGCCGACCGGCCAGCCGGTCACTTCCTTGCCGTCATAGGGCGTCCAGCCGGCCTTCGAACCGGCCTGCGCATTGGTGATGGTCTCGCGCCGCTTCATGTCGACAATGGTGAAGTCGGCATCGTAGCCGGCGGCGATGCGGCCTTTTCTGGCCATGCCGAAGATGCGCTGCGGGCCGTGGCTGGACAGGTCGACAAAGCGCTGCAGGGTCAGCCGGCCAGCGTTGACGTGGTCGAGCATGATCGGCACCAGCGTCTGCACGCCGGTCATGCCCGAGGGCGAAGCCGGATAGGGTTTTGCCTTTTCGGCCAGCGTGTGCGGCGCGTGGTCGGAGCCGAGCACGTCGACAATGCCTTGCGCGATGCCATGCCAGACGCCATCGCGGTGGCGGGAGGCGCGCACAGGCGGGTTCATCTGGATCAGCGTGCCGAGCCTGCGATAGTCGTCGGCGCTCAGCGTCAGATGGTGCGGTGTCGCCTCGCAGGTTGCGACGTCCTTGTGCTGTTCGAGGAACAGGATTTCCTCGGCGGTCGAGATGTGCAGGACGTGGATGCGGGCGCGAACGTTGCGCGCGATGCGCACCAGCCGTTCGGTGCAGCGCAAGGCGGCAATCTCGTCGCGCCAGACCGGATGCGATGACGGGTCGCCCTCGATGCGTTCGCCAAGGCGCTCGCGCAACCGGAACTCGTCCTCCGAATGAAAGGCGGCACGGCGGCGGGTATTCCTCAGGATCGAGGCGACGCCTTCGTCATCCTCGACCAGCAGGTCACCGGTGGACGAGCCCATGAAGACCTTTATTCCCGCCGCACCCGGCAACCGCTCGAGCTCGCCGACATCCCTGGCGTTGTCGCGGGTACCGCCGACCCAGAACGCGAAATCGCAATGCATGCGGCCGCTGCCGCGCCGAACCTTGTCGGCAAGCGTTGTCTCGCTGGTAGTCAACGGGTTGGTGTTGGGCATCTCGAACACCGTGGTGACACCGCCAAGCACCGCAGCCCGCGAGCCCGTTTCCAAATCTTCCTTGTGCTCCAGTCCCGGTTCGCGAAAATGCACCTGGCTGTCGACGACGCCAGGCAGGATATGCAGGCCGCGGCAGTCGATCACCTCGCCGGCCGAGGCCTGGCGGAGATCGCCTATTGCGGCGATTCGCCCATTCTTCACGCCGATGTCACGCGCCCCCTCGCCGTCATGGTTGACCACTGTGCCGCCTGTCAGGATGAGGTCGTAGGTCATGGCCATGCTCTCTTGCGGGGGGAGTGTCAGCGGCTTACGTAATGGCCAACCGTTTTGCAAGATCAGGCTTTTATCCTCCCCATGCCCTTTGCCCTGCTGAAAGACCGCGCGCTCATCTCCGTCTCCGGCCCGGATGCCGAGCACTTTCTGCAAAACATCCTGACCACCGATCTCGACATACTCGGCCAAAGCGAAGCAAAGCCCGGCGCGCTTTTGACGCCGCAAGGCAAGATCCTGTTCGACTTCCTGATCTCGCGGGCCGGTGAAAACGTCTTCCGGCTCGAATGCCGAGCCGACATTTCGGATGATTTCGTTCGCCGGCTGATGCTCTACAAGCTCCGCGCCAAGGTCGAGATTGCCAAGTCGGAACAGCCGCTTGTCGCTGTTGCGTGGGGAAAAGAGTCAATCGCCTCAGAAAATGATTCAACCGCGGTTGCCGACAGGCGCTTTCCCAATGAAAGCGTCACACGCACCTATGCCGGCACTGCAGACGCCGGCGACGTCGCCGCCTGGCAGGCCTTCCGCATCGCCCAAGGCATCGCCGAAAGCGGTGCCGATTACGCGTTGGGCGACGCCTTCCCGCATGACGTGCTGCTCGATGAGACAGGCGGTGTCGGCTTCAGGAAGGGCTGCTATGTCGGCCAGGAAGTGGTCTCGCGCATGCAGCATCGCGGCACGGCGAGGCGGCGCGTGCTGATCGTCCAGGCTGGGCTTCCCCTGCCCGCTTACGGCACCGAACTCACCGTCGAGGGACGGCCGGTCGGCACGCTCGGTTCGAGTGCCGGAACATCAGGGCTTGCCATTGCCCGCATCGACAGGGTCAAGGCGGCGCTGGATGCCGGCCAGCCGATCCTGGCCGGCGATGTGCCAGTGACGGTGGCCATTCCCGCCTGGGCCAAATTCAGTTTTCCTCAGGAAACCGTCAGCGCGGAGGAAGCCTGATGGCGGCGGACCGCACCGGCGCGCCGCCACGCGCCTGGCAGCGCATGCTGTCCGGCCGCCGGCTCGACCTGCTCGACCCCTCGCCGCTCGACATCGAGATTTCGGACATTGCCCATGGGCTCGCCCGCGTCGCCCGCTGGAACGGCCAGACCAGCGGCGAGCATGCGTTTTCGGTCGCCCAGCATTCGCTGCTAGTCGAGGCGCTGTTCAACGATCTGGTGCCGCAGGCTTCGGCCACCGACCAGCTCGCGGCACTGCTGCACGATGCACCTGAATATGTCATCGGCGACATGATCTCGCCGTTCAAGTCGGTGATGGGCGGCAGCTACAAGGACTGCGAATTGCGCCTGCAGCGCGCCATCCATCTGCGCTTCTCGCTGCCGGCCGAACCGGCTGCGGCGCTGCGCAGGGACATCAAGCGCGCCGACCAGATCGCCGCCTATTTCGAGGCAACGCTGCTTGCCGGCTTCTCGACCGCCGAGGCGACCGAATTCTTCGGCCGCCCGCGCGGTTTTTCCGCCGAGCGATTCGACTTCACACCACGCTCGGTAACCTGGGCGCAGAATGCCTTCCTGAAGCGGTTTGCGACCATCGAGACGTCGCGGCACCCGGTTGCGACGTCGGCGGTAGGGTAGAAAACGCTAAATTAACCGGAAACGTCAACAGTGCGGTGTTGGATCAAACACCGCAGGCGCGCCTCATGCCCGTCGTGGATGTCAAGGTTGGTTCGGTCATCCCGGAGCGGGTGGCCGAAGGCGTGGAGCGCTCTCGCCACATGGAAGACGAGCTGCGCGAACAGAATGAGCGCTTTTCAGCCGCTGTCGAGAACATGTCGCATGGCCTGTGCATGTTCGATGCCGACGAGCGCATGATCATCTGCAACGGCAACTACATCAACATCTTCTGCCTCGACGCCAAGCTGATACGACCGGGCATCCACTTCATCGACATCCTGCGGCACAGCGTCGACATCGGCATCGCCTCGCAAAGCGCCGACGAGCTCTATGCAATCCGCAAACCCTATATCGACCAGGCAAAACCCTCGACCTACGAAGAGACGCTGTCGGATGGTCGCATCATCAACATCTCGCACCGCCCGCTGGCCCTGGGCGGCTGGGTCTCGATCTACGAGGACATCACCGAACAGCGGCGCGCCGAGCAGGATCTCAAGGAGCAGCATCGCCGTTTCGACGCCGCACTCGCCAACATGTCGCAAGGCTTGCTGATGTACGACGCCGACGGCAAGATGATCGTGCGCAACCGGCGTTTTCTTGAGCTCTACAACGTCACCGCGGCGGACTTTCCGCTTGGGACGACGCACCGCGACGCGCTCGAAAAATTGCTGGAACTGGGCATCTATACGAAGATCGACGTCGACAGCGAAGTCGCCAAGACCGAAGCCTGCCTAGCGGCGGCAAAACCGCATTCGGCCTATCGCTATCTTACCGACGGCAGGACGGTTCTAGTCACACGACGGCCGATGAGCGGCGGCGGCTGGGTGGTGACTTTCGACGACGTCACCGAACGTCGCCGCACCGAAGAGCGCATGATCCATCTTGCGCATCACGATACGCTGACCGGACTGCCCAACCGCTCGATGTTTCGCGAACGGCTCGACCTTGCGCTGGAGGATGCGGCAGCACCACCGTTGGCGATCTTCTCGCTCGATCTCGATCGCTTCAAGGCGATCAACGACACCTGGGGACATCCTGCCGGCGACTGGCTCTTGAAAAGCGTGGCCGAGAGGCTGCAGCGTTGCCTGCGCAATGAGACAGACATCGTCGCCCGCTTCGGCGGCGATGAGTTCGTCATCATGCAGTTCAATTCCAGGGGCATCGCCGATGCTGAAAAACTGGCGAAGCGCATCGTCGAGGCGATCGCAAAACCGTTTCGCGACAAGAGCCGGGACATGCATGTCGGCATCAGCCTGGGCATCGCCGTCTTCCCCGACGATGGCATGGACGCCGATACGCTGCTGAAAAATGCCGATACGGCGCTCTATCGGGCGAAGAGCGAAGGGAGAAACCTCTATCGTTTCTTCGAGCCCGCTATGGACGCCATCGTGCAGGCCCGCCGGGCGCTCGAGGTCGACCTCGAGGCGGCGCTGCCGCGCCAGGAATTCGATCTCGATTTCCAGCCCATCATGAACATCGCCTCCGGCGAGATCATCGGCGCGGAGGCCTTGATGCGCTGGCATTCGCCGGCGCGCGGCACCGTCGCGCCGGACGCATTCATTCCGGTGGCCGAAGAAACCGGACTGATCGTGCCGCTTGGCGAGTGGGTGCTGAGGACGGCCTGCGCGGCGGCGGTAAGCTGGCCGCCCGGCTTGCGCATCGCGGTCAATGTCTCAGCTGTGCAGCTCAAAAGCGGTGGGTTTGCCCGAAGCGTCATCTCGGCGCTGGCCTTCTCCGGCGTGCCGGCCGCACAGCTGGAGCTGGAAATCACCGAAACGGTGCTGATGGACGAGAGCAAAGCCGTGCTCAAAACGCTGCGGCAGTTGCGCGATCTCGGCATCCGCATCGCGCTGGATGATTTCGGCACCGGCTATTCCTCGCTCGGCTACCTCAGGCATTTCCCGGTCGACAAGATCAAGATCGATCGCTCCTTCATCCGCGACATGGGCAATCGCGACACGGCGGCGATCGTCCGCACCATCATCGGGCTCGGCAACGAGCTTGGCATTGTGGTCACAGCCGAGGGCGTCGAGACCGAGGTGCAACTCGATATGCTGCGCGACAATGGCTGTGTCGAGGCACAGGGTTATCTGATCGGCGTACCCGCGAAGGCGGGGGACATCCAGCGTCTGTTGAAGTCGCGTGCGCTGCACAGCCACACCGGCTGATGACATCGACGCCAGGTCAGCGCAGCGTTTCCAGGTATTTCTCGTGGAAGCTGACATAGCCGGGCTCGACCACCTGCAGATGCCGCTCGATCAGCGCGTGAAACTGCGGCAATTGATGAAACGGCACACCGGGATAGGCATGATGCTCGGCATGGAACGGCATGTTCCAGGCCAGCTTGCGCACCACCCAGTTGGTCAGCGTGGTTCTCGTATTCTCCAGCATGTTGGCAACGAACGGACAGCGGCCGTGCTCGGCCAGCAGATAGAGGCGCAGAAAGGGCTGACCGAGCAAAGCGGGAATGATCCAGACATAGAGGAGCACAGAGAGCCGGAAATAAAGGGCGAGCAGAATGACGACGGCGTAGAAGGCAATCATGGCGCGCGCCTCAGCCCGCACTTTGGGTCGGCCTTTGGGCGGCACATAGCTTTCCTGGCTGTCGCCAAAGGCGTTGGCGTAGAGCGTCTTGAGATGACCCCACCACAGCGGGATGCCGGAAACATGCACGAGGTACTGCCGCAGCGTTTCCGGTTTGGGAAAGGCCAGCTCCGGATCGTTCTCGGGGTCCTGGGTGAAGCGATGGTGGGCGAAATGAAAGTAGCGGAACCAGTCGGCCGGCAGCGCCAGCGCCAGGCTGCACACCCGCGCCACGGCGTCATTCAGCCACTGCGTCTCGAAGGCCGTGCGATGAACCGTTTCGTGCAGCAGCGTGAACAGGAACACGATCAGGATGCCTTGCGGCAGCATCAGCAACGGCCAGAACGGCACTTTCGCGGCGATCAGCGATCCGATGATGACAATCGCACCCCAGTGGGCGCCGAGCTGAACGAGACCCGCAGCGTCGGACTTGGCGGTCAGGCGACTGCGCTCTTCCGGGGTCAATGACGCGATTATGTCGCGATGGTCCATCGGCTTCGATCCAGGCTGGCGATTTGATGAGGCCCACTCTAGCCGGTGAAAAAGCTTTCCAAAAACGACGATTCCTGCGATTTGGATAAGCTTATCTTATCTATCTGGCAATCATGGTCACATCTCCATCGCTGAAAGGACTTCAGGCGTTCGAGGCCGCGGCGCGCACGGGCAGCTTTGCGGCGGCGGCGGAGGAGCTTTCTGTCTCGGCCGCCGCCGTCAGCCAACTCATCCGCACCGTCGAGGAACAGATGGGCCGCAAGCTGTTTCATCGGGTCAACCGCAAGGTTGTCCTCACCGAGGCAGGCGTGGAAATGCTGCCGCGGCTGACCATGGCCTTCCAGGAAATCGGCAGTGTTTCGCGCGAACTCGGCGGCGATGCGTTCCGCCCGCGCCTGGTGGTCTCGGTGCCGCCATCCATGGCCATGGGTTGGCTTTCGCAGCGTCTCGCCGGCTTCGTCGCCAGCCATGGCGCCGCCGATATATCGCTGCGCGGTGACGACGACCCGGTGCCGTTCGACCGCGAACTGATCGACATCAGGCTCTCCTACGGTCCGCACTATCGCGAGCACCCGACCGAGGACATCGCCCGGGACGCCGTCTATCCCGTCTGCGCGCCAGGGCTTGCCAGCGGGATCAATGCGGATGGCGGCCCGCTCGCCGGGCTGCCGCTGATCCATACCGACTGGGGACCGACCGGCGCCTCGTTTCCGTCCTGGCGCAACTGGTTCGAGGCCGCTGGTGTCCAGCCCGGCCGGGCGGCGCAGCGCGGCCTGTCGGCCAACTCGTCGCGCGCCGCACTCGACCTTGCCATTTCGGGGCTGGGCGTGGCACTGGCACAAGGGGTCTATTGTGCCGAAGCGCTGGAGGACGGCAGGCTGGTCCGGCCCGCCGCCAAGGCGATCGCGCTGCGCCAGCCCTATTGCCTGACCATTCCGGAGCGCAGCGCCAGACGCGATGTCGTGGCGGCGTTCCGCGATTGGCTGATCAACGAATGCCAACGCGCGGTGGGCTCGCCGGCACTGCGTGCCAGATCCGCAACATAACGGAATCAGCCACTTTGCTCAGGACTAGCGGCGCCTTTGGCCGAACTGGCCCGGAACGCGCCTGACCGGTTCAGCCACGACCGTCTGCAGCACCGGTACGGCACGAGGGCCTTGAGCAAATTTGCCAGGTACGAACCCAAGCATGATCAGCGCGGCAATGAAGCCGTATCGCAGGATGTCGAAGGCCAGAGGCGAAAGACCGCCGTGGAACAATGCGATGGCCAGTTTCGGGACGAGCACGCCGAAACCGACCAAGGCCGGCCAGCCAATGTCGCGCACACGGGCGAATACCATCCATATGATCGCAACCAGGGTGGCATAGCCCATCGCCACGAGTATGGACATGTAGATCGCGCCGACGGCCGAGCTCTTCGCTTCCATGGCGAGCGCCTGAGCTACCATCCCCGCCGCATGGTCTTGTACAGGGTCTGTTGGCGACGCTTCGCCTTGCGCCGGTCGGTCACCGGTCCTCAACCCCTCGACAAAGGATTGTTGGCTCTCTGCAATCTTCGCGCCGTCGGCCGCATAGATCTGCTTCTGGATGCCTTCCTTTGCCCCAACCAGAAAATGCTCGATTGGCTCCTTGGCAAAATCGAATCCGATAAGGAATATTAGCAAGAATAAATACAGTAGCGGCCCACAATTTCCTGATTGGAACAGCTTTATCATATTGCCAAAATACCCCGAGCAATCTGCAATACAGCTCGAGTAACATGAACCAGTTTAACTATGGTTATCGAGCTTGCACCAAATTGAGCCAAGCACGGGCACGACGGCAAATCAAAGGTGTCCGCTCAATGCCTCGACCATGTCCTTGTTCGTCGCCACGGGAATGATCTCGAACTCGACCAGATCAGCCCATTCGATGACCCAGCGCTGCAGCAGCGTGACGTCATCGGTCTCCACCAGCAGGAAGCAGCGGCTCATATCCGCCGCGATCCAGCTGTGGTGCACGACAAGCTCCTCCGGCTTCAGTCGGCCCCGATCGCGGAAGCGGCGGTAGATATCCTTGCGGTCGCAGCCGGTGAAATCCTCGATCACGATGAACTGCATGTTTCCCCCCTAGAGCAATTCCAGGAAAAGTGTGAGGCGGTTTTCCGTCCGGAATGCTTCAAAACAAAGAGATAGAGCGGCTCGGCGTTTCCGTGAAACGGCGAGCCGCTCTAGTTGAACTATTGTCGTCCTGGCCGGTCGAGCCGCTCGAGGAACCACTGCGTCAGCCGCACCCAAACCTCGTCCTTCTCGCCGGAATCCTCCCAGCCATGGTCGAGATTGGGGTTATCGTTGACCTCGATGACGAAGACGCCATCCTTGGTCTCCTTGAGGTCGACGCCGTAAAGGCCGTCGCCGATGCAGCGCGCCGCCTTGACCGCGGTCTCGACGACATGGGCCGGTGTCTCCTTCAGCGTGAAGGTCTTGATGCCACCCTGGTCGGGCTTGCCATTGGCCTTGTGGTTGACGATCTGCCAGTGCTTTTTGGCCATCAGATAGTGCACGGCAAACAGCGGCTGGCCGCCGAGCACGCCGACGCGCCAGTCATATTCAGTTGGGATGAATTTCTGCGCGATGAGGAGGTCGGAATCCTCCAGCCACTCGGTCGCAAGCCGTGTCAGTTCCTCCAGATTCTCGCATTTCTTGACGCCGCGCGAGAAGGAGGAATCCGGAATCTTCAGGACCAGCGGGAAGCCTAGTGTCTGTGCGGCCAGTTCGAGGTCAGAGGTGCCGGCGATCATCACCGTCGGTGGCACCGGCACCTTGTTGTAGGCCATCAGTTCGTTGAGATAGACCTTGTTGGTGCAGCGGATCATCGACAGCGGGTCGTCGATGACCGGCATGCCTTCCTGCTGGGCGCGGCGGGCGAAGCGATAGGTGTGGTTGGAGATCGAGGTGGTCTCGCGGATGAACAGCGCATCGTAGTTCGCGAGCTTGGCGAGGTCCTTCCTGGTGATGGGCTCGATTTCGACCCCCATCTTTTCGGCGATCTTGGCCCAGTAGCGCAGCGACGAGATTTCCGACGGCGGCAGTTCCTCATGCGGATCGACCAGCGTGGCGAAGGTATAGCGCGCCGGCGTGCGCCCCTTGGTGTCGCGCCATTCGCGGTTGGTGTAGGTCTCCAGGCACTGGATGAAGCTTTTTTCCTCGTCCTCGGTCATCCGCGCCAGCGGATGGAAGCCGATCTTGCGGATCGAAGCCCATTCGGCGCTGTCCTTGATATGGACTTCGAGCGCCGGGGCGCGGAACCAGTCGAACAACAGCTTGGCGAAACGGTCCCATACCTTGGACGGGCCGATGCCGAAGAAGATGCAGACCTTGGCCGGAAAGGCACCACCGAGGTCCTTGCGGCATTTGTTGAGCGCCAGCTCCAGTTCCGGCAGCGCATGCTCGTAGAGCTTGCGTTCCGACAGGTCGATCATCGTCTCGACGGTGGGAATGACCTTGTGGCCGCGCGAGCTCGCCAGCAGCGAGGCGTAGTAGCCGCGGCTCTGGTAGCCATAGTTGTTCGACAGGTTGATGACCTTCGGCCGCTGGCCGCGGAACAGTGACGGATGCGCGAGATAGTCGCGATTGGTGATGATCTTGTGCGGTGTCGCCACCTGGTCGAGATCGCTCTGCCTGCCGGTAAGAATGACCCAGGTCATTATCTCTTTCCCAAAGTGATGGCGGCACGCAGTCCGTCGCGGCCGAACTGCGCCATGTTCATGAAGATGCCGTAGGGCACGGGAATGTTGGCGGCATCAAGGATGGTTTCCTGCCTTTCGTCCTCGACCCAGGGATCGTGGATCAGAATATGGTCGCCATCGTCGCCGATGGCCAGCACCCAGTGCGGCACCTTCTTGCCGAACATCAGGAAGCCGCTGATCAGCACCAGCACCAGTTTTCCCGCAGCGATCGCGGTTCTGATGTCATCGATGGTGAACGGGCGGTAATTCACCGGGATGCCGTAACGTTCCGCACGGCGGCGAAAGTCGACCTGGGCCAGTTCCATCACCCGGCGCTTGTCCTCGCTGCGCACCGACTGCAGGAACAGCGCGCCGTAGAAGGAAACGAAAATCTCCGCCGCGAGCCCGCTTTCGTATCCAGAGACAGCCAGGCCGAATGGTTCGCAGCCGCCCGGGCCTGACATCATGAAGACGGTCGTCGCCTCGCGCCAGAGGCGGATTTCCATCACCGGGTCGGGCACGAAGCCCCGATCGAAATTGGCCATGGCCATCATCAGGCAGCATGGGCCGCAGGTGAACTCGCATGTCTGCTGATAGAACGGCACCCTGGTAGCGATCGGAACGTCGCCGCGCAGGGTCTTTTCATAACGAAGCGCCGTCGCGCCGTCCTCGTAATAGCCAGGCTCACGGCCAATCTTGCGATAGCCGGCCTGCTCGTAGATGCTGATGGCTCGGCTGTTGTCCTCACGCACTTCGAGACGCAGCATCATGCGGTCGTGTTCGAACGCTGCGTCTTCCGCCGACGCGAGCAGCATACGGCCAACACCCAGCCCGCCAAAAAATGGACCCGTGGCTATGGAGTAAAGCCGCGCCACCCCACTGCCCTTGCGAAACAGCACGATCGCATAACCGGCGACGCGGCCATCGACTTCGGCGACCAGCGTCTCGGCGGTCTCGCGCTCGATGAACAGGCGAAAGGAGCGACGGGAAATGCGATCGCTCGAGAAAACGGCTTTCTCGATGGCGGCGAGATCATCGACGTCAGACGCGCGGGCCGTGCGGATCTCGGCAGGCATGCGACTTGAGAAAACCTCGATTGCGTTGCGGAAACGGCCCCGGTCAAAAGCGTCGCAAACACCGGCCGAAGCGCCGGTATTCATCAAGCGCTATCGCTCCTTGATTAGGGCCGAATTGTGACAGGTTCCGCGGCGGCAAGGAAGCTCGCGGGCTTTGAACAGGATCGCTGTTTTGATAGGCCACCGGCTGCGACCAATTGCGGCCAAATCAGCTTGCGAGGCCTGCCAGAAGCTGGCCATAGGCACTCTTGGCCACGACCGCCAATTGCTCGCGCGGCAGCGACCCGACGACGGCGCAGCCATAGCCCTTGTCCAGCCAGTAGACCGCCTGCGGGCCGTCCTGCGCCGAAGCATAGGTGCCCTTGGCGTTCTCCGTCGATTCCGCGGTGACGAAGAGGGATATGCGCTCGCCCTTGTCGTCCTCGTAGAGCAGCATCGCGGCCTTGCTGTCGCCGGCCGGCAACAACCGGCCGCCGACAAGCTGAAAACCGTTCGCGCTCAAGTCCGGCGCCACCAGCTTCAGCCCGACCCGGTTGGACAGCCAGGTCTGCAAATGATCCTTGTCGCTGGCCGGCACTTCCACCGCATGCCGCTTCTCGGCGGCGTAGATGACATGGGCGGCAATCGCCTGTTCGGCGAGCTGATCCTCCGCCGGATTCTCCTGTCCGATGCCGTCAATGCCGGCAAAGTAGCCGCCAAATCCGCCCGTGGCCAAGAGCACGGCCGCGGCAGCGGCAAGCCACCAGCGCGAGCGCGGCACCACAGCCTTAACAGGCGCTTCGCCGAGCACCACCTTGCGCAAGCGCGCGGGGACAGGCTCATCCATCACGCCGGCAAAGGCTGAGCGCAACGCCTCCCGATCGGCTGTGAAGCGGGCGCTTCTGGCCTTCATCTCAGGATTGGCATCGAGCCAGGCATCATAGGCGGCACGCTCGTCGGCCGGCAGTTCGCCGTCGAGCGCCATATGGATGTCACGTTCGGAAAAATCGCGGCGGATCATTTCTCGACGATCCTTATCGAGCGGCGACGCGCCGTGTCATCCAGCAACCCGCGCAATTCCTCACGCCCGCGCGCAATGCGCGACATCAGCGTGCCTGCGGGTACCCCCAGAATGTTGGCGGCCTCGGCATAGGAAAAGCCTTCGATGGCGACCATGACAAGGGCCGCGCGGCGATCGGGGCTAATCGCCTGCAACGCGTCGATGATCTCGCGTGAGGCGATGCCCTCCAACTGCTCGGCCGGCTGGGCAACCGCCTCGCCCGCTTCCAAGGGCAGCATCGCCGCTTCGCCGCGACGGTTCAGCTTGCGCATCTGGTCGATGAACAAATGATGCATGATCGTAAACAGCCACCTCCTGGGGCTTTCTCCCGTCTGCCAGTTGTCGAGCCGCATAAGTGCGCGCTCGAGACAGTCCTGAACGAGGTCGTCGGCAGAATCGCGGTCGCGCAAAAGCGAGCGTGCGTAGCGGCGCAGGCGCGGTATTTCGCCAAGGATTGCTGCCTTCTTTTCGTCCATGACCGCTGGTTCTGAGGTCGCCCTTGTTGATCCCGATTGAACGCGCCTTCCTGGCGCGGCGCAAGCGGCCAGCGCGAAGCGGTCCGCCGCTCCGGTCACCCAAGCAATGAGATAACGCTGGCGGGTGCCGGTTTATTCCCCAAAAAGGGAGGCGGCAGCAAATCGGTTGTTTAAGTACGTAGAATATGCACAATAGGTACAATACGTATGAGGATCACTTGATGAAGCAATTCACCTTTTCAGACATGAACCGGGCGTCCGGCGAAATTCTCGAAACGGCAATGATCGAGCCCGTCGCTCTCACGAAACGTGGCAAGGAGAAGCTGATCATCCTGTCAGCCGCCCAATACCGGCAGCTCGTCGGTCCACCTCATGCTGAAGCCTACACGCTTGAGGACGCGCCCGACGAGGTTCACGATGAACTCATGTCCGGATTGGAGGCCATCACAACCGGCGACAAGCCGGATGCTTAAGCCCGGCGACTTGCTTCGATACTATTACCTATGGGCGCGGCAGGCTGACGCCGGCGAGGAATCCGGCCGCAAGGCGCGGCCCGTCTGCATTGTGGTCAGAACGCCGGCAACGCCTGCCGCATTGTTCTTGTTCCCCCTCACCTCGCAAAAGCCCGACCAGTCCCGCACGCATGTTGCCGTGAGCGAAATCGAGTGCCGCAGAGGTGGGCTCGATTTTCCGTCATGGCTGATCCTGGACGAGTACAACCGCGTACAAGTCGATGAAGCTTATGATCTCGTCACGACGAAACCAATCGGCTCCTTCAGCCCGGCGTTTGTCCGCAAGATTGCGGGCCTCATCAAAGAGGCAGTCGTACAACGCCGCGTGCGTGGCATCGTCCGAAAATAGCGAATAAGCGATCCATGGACGGGTAAGGCCGTTCACGGAAGCAAGCGCGTCACCCCTCCTTCGCCGCCCTGGTCAGAAGCCGCTGGTAGAACAGGCCGATGCCGATCAACACGGCGCCCAGGCCGATGAAAGACAGCGCCCGCAACACACCTTCCAGCTCCGACATGTCGAAGAGGAAGACCTTCAGCACTGCAATCGCGATCAGCGCGGCAGACGCAATGCGCAGCACCTGCGACTTCAGCCAGACGCCGGCGGTGAGCAACGCCACGCCGATCACCAGCCAGAGCGCCGAATAGGTGTAGGTTTCCAGTTGGCCAAGCCCGCTCCACAGGCCGATGAACTCGCCCTTGAACAGCCGCCTGACCGACAGCGTGGCATAAGCCAGGGCAAGCACGGCCGCCACCACCGCCAACATCTGCGCATACCATTTCGGCCGTTTGTCGCGGGCATACAGCGCCAGCCCGCCGGCAGCGATGGCCGGCAGGAGATAGGCCAGGAACAACAGGTTGAACACCGGGATCCGGCCGGTCGATTCGTCTGTGAACAGCGGGTTCAGCACGACGAAATGCCGGATGACGATGAACGCGACCGAAACCACGCCGGCGGCCATCGAACCATAGCGCAGCACCGAGCTTGGCGAGCGCATGTCGATGGCGACCAGGATGGCGCCGGCGCCGATGGCAATCAGCGTGTAGATCGCCTGTTCGGCGAGCGTCGCGGCACCCGTGTCGATGACGCCGCCATGCATGGCGTGGCGCACCAGCATGGCGAGCGTCAGCAGCGCAAACAGCGCCGCCGCCGCTTCCATGGCGAGGCGCGGCCGGCCATTGGTGGTGCGGGCGAGCTGCCAGGCGGCGAAGCCGAAGGCGAGCGCCGGGACGCCGTAACCCGGCAGCAGCCAGTTGAACACCGGTGTCTTGGAGAGGAACTCAGCGCCGACGATGGTTGGATCAAAGGCGACGCGGCCAAGCACGGCGATCACGGCACCAACCGAAATCCAGCCAAGCACTGGATAAGAGCGCCAGCGCGTGGCCAGCGCCGGCACGATGGCAGCGGCACCGAGCAGGATGGTGGTCCAGCCGGAATCGAAAGCCATGTGCAGCATCAGGAGACCAGCGATCGCCGCGCCGCCCAGGGCAAACGACACCGCCACGCCGCCCTTGAGCGGCGGCTCTTCGGCGCGCGCGATCCACTCGCCGCCGGCGGCGAAGACCACCACCAGCAGCGCTGCGACGGCAGCGTAGCCAAAGTCACGATCGAGATTGCCGTAGGTGAGCCACAGCGCCAGCAGGATGACCAGCGGCGCAGCGATGCCCCATGCTGCCCAGCATGCCGCGCGGATCTGCGCGACGGCGGCGAAACGGCGGGCGGCCCAGAAACCGGCGCCGACGAAGACCAGGCCGAGGCCAATGCCGATGCGCAGCGTCAAGGGATTTCCGGCCGCCACCTGCAGGCCGTCAAAACCTATGTTGCCTTGGGACAAATCGGAGCCGATAGTGGTCGGCGGAATGATGCCGAGATAGATCATCACGCTCACCACCCCGGCGGCATGCAGCAGCGGCACGGCGCGCGGCCGATAGAGTGCGGTGGCGACAAGGGCGACGATGACCAAGGCGCCCGGCAAGGCATCGCCGGCCGCGACAAGCGTAGAGTCGACAGACAGGCCCAGCGCCGAAAACGCAACAAAAACTCCCGGCACGATCGATGGCCAGTCGAAACCCGTTTTTGCAGTTTCCTCTTCGCCGCCACGACTGCGCAGCCAGACAAGGGCAAGCATCGCCAGCGTCACCGCGTCGATGAACAGGATGACGGCAAGGTCGGCGCCGGGCGCGTTCGTCATGTAGGCGATGGTCCAGAGACCGGTGCCGAAGAAGGCCGCCGCCATCAGGAATTTCCAGTCGCGCATGCTGGCGATCACCGCAGTGGCGGCAAGCACGATGGCGAGATAGACGAACAGCGCCCATGGATTTGGCGCCTGCGAGGACACAAGCGCCGGCGTCGCCATGGCACCGACGAGACCGATGCCGGCCAGGGCCAGGCCGTGTACGAGCGCGGCGGCGATCGTCGCCACGCCGATGGCACCGAGCAGCGTGAAGGCAAGCGCTGGGCCGATGAAGCCGTAAATGCCATGGGCGGCATAGACGGTGCCAAACAGGATGAAGGCACCGGCCGCCGTCAGGATCGCCGGAATGTAGGCACCGGCAACGCCTTGCACCGGCACCTTGAAGCCGGTGCGGCGAATGAACTCGCCGCCGGCGACCAGTACGAGCCCGAGCACCGCTGCCATGGTGAGCCGCACGCCGGGACCGAAAATGCCGGCCTCGATAGTGTAGCGGATGAGGAACAGGCCACCCAGCGCCAGCGCGATGCCGCCGACCCAGACCGCCCAGCGCGTGCCGAGTGCTGTTTCGATATCCGGCTTGCCGGAAACCCTGGCCGCGGCGGCCAGCTCGACAGATTCTGCTGCCTTCGGCGCCTCGCCCGCAGACCAGGGGCCGGACACAATTTCGGCAGCCGAAGCTTCCGCTTCCGCAACCGGCGCCGGTGCGACGACCGGCTCGCTCACCACCGCCGCGGCGATATCGGCCGCTGCCGCAACCACCGGCGCCGCGTCGGCCTTGCCATCGGCCGCTATCTGTTCTGCCGGCTTGGCCACCGGCGGCACGGCGCCTGAAAGGACGAGACTGCGCAGTGCGCCAAGCTCGCGCTCGACAAGGCCGATGCGGCTCTGCTGACGCGAAATGATGACGAACAAGGCGATGATGGCGACAAGGCCGATCAGGCTTTCAAACATGGCGGTTCCCCCAAACCAGGCCAGTTTTCACTGACATTTCATCTCACTGACATTCAAATGCGGCGGCTAAACGGCTGAAAAAACTCAACGTGCCGCCAGATTGGCGGCTGGAAATATCGAACATGTCTCGGTGCCGAAAGCCAGCAGCTTGCCGCCGGCATCCTTCAGCGTCGCTTCCGAAACGGCAGGCGCGCGGCCCTTGTGGACCACCTTGCCCTCGCAGACCACCTCGCCGGTCCTGGGCGTGATCGGCCGCGTGAGGTTCACCTTGAACTCCGCCGTCGTGTAGGCCTCACCCTTTTCGAGCAGCGTCTGCACGGCGCAAGCCAGTGCCGAATCGAGCAGCGTCGCCGCCCAGCCGCCATGGACGCCGCCCAGCGGGTTGAGGTGGCGCTCATTCGGCACGCCACGGAACACCGCGCGACCTTCCGACACTTCGGTCAGCGCGAAGCTGAGCTGGAACGAGATCGGCGGTGCCGGATATTTGCCGTCGATGATTCGCTGCAGCAACTCCAAACCAGTGTATTTCAGGATGTCGGCGTGCGGAATGGTGCCGAGGCCGAGCGGCGAGACCCGGCCCGGATAAAGCTCGACTTCGCTCATGTGACGATTTCTCTGGCTGCATTTTCTCCGGCAATGGTTTTGCGCGCTGCATAGTGCTTGCGCAGCGCGGCAAGAAAGCCGGCGCGGGCGTCAGGCTGTTCGATGGCACGCGGCTCGTAGACATGGCGCGTGAAGAAAAAACCGGTCAGCCGAAAGGCATCCTCGACCGCCGCTGGATCGGCGCGCAGGCCGGAGCCGCGCTGCAAAAAGGCCGGCAGCGCCAGCATCTTGTCGCGCCAAGGCGCGCCGGCTTCTGCCGACACCGCACGGCCCGACTTCGGCGAGACATAGGCAAGGTCCTGCTTTGTGCCGGTAGCGGCGCATTGGCTGAGATCGAGGCCGAAGCCGAGTTCATCGAGGATCAGAAGCTCGAAGCGCGCCACCAGTTCGCCGGCGGCATCGGCATCGTCGAGATGGACGATCATCACCGCAAGCGCCTCGTAAAGGCCGCCATGGGCGTCACGCTCGGGCAACAGGCGCAAATGCGCGGCCATGGTCTGCAGCCCATAGACAGCAACGGCGCTGTCCATCAGCCGCGCGGCATTCATCTCGATCGCCTCGGCCTGAAAGGTGCCGAGATGCTCGTCAAGGCGTGCCCGCCATAACAGATCGACGCGATTGCCGGGCTGGAGAACAGGCTGCTGCTTGCGCGAGCGGCCGCCACGGACAAGGCCGAGATGGCGGCCATGCGCACGCGTCATCACCTCGAGGATGGCGCTGGTTTCGCCATGCTTGCGGGTGCCGAGAATGATTCCCTCGTCGCGCCATTCCATGCCGGAGCTTTTCACCCGTTGGATGGCGAAATCAAGATGAGGCTTTGGTGTCTGGCGGTCCGGCACCGGGACAGCGCGCAAAAACGCCCGCAGCGATGCGCTGCGGGCGTTCGAGTGGAATCAGTCGATCGTTAGAACGAACGCTGGAAGCGGAGGATACCGCCGAGGCTGCTCTTCTTGGTAGCCTTGGTCCAGTTGTTGAAGTCGGCGTCGCCGAACTTGCCTGCATTGAGGTAGTCGACTTCAGCCGTGACCGTGAAGCCGGGCACAACGGTGTAGGCAACGTTGGCGGCGATGCCGAGGTTCTTCCAGTCGTCATAGGAGACCTGGGCATTGAACGCAGTCTTGTCGTTCAACTTGTAAGTGCCGCCGCCCCAGACTGCCCAGTTGCCGCCCCACTGCTTGTAGAAGCCGCGACCTTTGGCATTGACGGCGTTGGTCGGATCGTTGAGGTTGTTGTCCGAACCGTAGCCGCCCATGATGAACAGCGAAAATTCCTTGCTGACATTCACGTCCAAACGAACCTTGCCGGCAACTTCTTCATAGTTGCTGTCATAAGCGACGACGCCGGTGATCGCACCCCAGTCGCCCTTGTACTTCAAGCCGCCGACGACATGCGGAACATAGCTATCGATGGTGCCGGTGCCGGCGCCTTCTTCGAGCGAGACCAGTCCCGTCAGCCCGTTGCCTGCGTCGAAATAGTACTGAACGACGTTGCTCTCCTGCCCGCCATACGGAACCAGCGTATCCTGGATGACGCTGCCGGCGTAGCCGATGAAGGTATCAAAAGCCGTATCGTCCTTGCCGACGCGCAGACCACCGAGCTGAATCCAGGCGAAACGCAGCGAGAGAGCCTTGTTAACCGCCTGCCAATCGGTGCTCGCAGTCTTGGGACCTGCGCCGTCAGGATCTGAGTAGTCGCCAGACTTGTTTCCGAAATTGAATCGAGTCTCGGTATAGGTCTTCAAAGTGCCGAGCTCGGTTTCCTGGCCGGTCCACGTCTTCAGCGTGAAGCGGGTATTCTTGTACCAAGTCGAGTGATTGCCATCGCCCATGCTGTCAGCAACATGGTTGACGCCATCGAGCGAGCCGACATCGCCGGCACCGATGTCATAACGGACATACCCGCCGATGCGCAGGCAGGTCTCGGTGCCCGGAATGTAGAAGTAGCCGGCGCCGTAGACGTCGCAGATCTTGACGTATTCGGCCGGTTCCGGTTCGGCGACGACGACAGCGTCCGCGGCGCGAGCGCCGGAGACCGCGATCAGGGCCGCGGCTGAGCCGAGAAGGAGGCTCTTGATGTTCATTTTCTGACCTCTCCAGTCATAGTTTAAATGGCTTCGGATTTGTGGCTGGCGGATATGTTTTCCCGCCTCACCCCCACAACGAAAAAGGCGCGCACCGCGTCCCCTTTTCACGGCGAACATACCCATCAATCTTCCGCCTTCAATGACGGTTTTGGAAATAACGGCGATTCTGCGAACAGATTAATGTTGTGTTGCACAAATAACACTTGTCCATATGGTGGTTGGCACAATCGGCACAACGTCACATATTCAATATATATCGATATAGTTTCTCGGCTAACTATGCTATCAGCACGAGATATTTCCAATAAGTAACCTGAAAATGGAATTTCTGGCTACTTATCGTGAAAAGTAACCGTTATTTTTTGTGCGCAGCGATCCGAGGCAGGCATCCTCCGCTCGCGATGACGCAAGGAAATTCCAATGCCGCCTGCCAGGTCGGCCAAATCTCGCCAAGGCGGTCGAAATATGCCGACGTGGGCTGCGATTGTGACAGCAGCCCACTCACCGTGCGCCGATGCGGGACCGCTTTCTTAAGCCCAATGCGACAGACGCAGGCGAGCAGGAAACAAGGGCGACCGACGAATCAAGTCACGCCCATTTCCTGTGATCGGCCATCACTTCGTTGATCACATGCCGGGATTTTTCGACCTCGGCCTGATTGTCCGTATGTCCAGCGACGGTGATCAGTGCCTTCCACTGCGCCCAGCCACGTCCGCGTGCCCAGGCCGCGTCATCAACGGCGATGCCGGCGCGGAAAACCTCCCTGCTCTCGCCTTGGAACAGGGTCCAGGCGATCGCGAGGTCGCATGAGGGATCGCCGACGCCTGACGTGCCGAAGTCGATCACGGCGCTCAAGCGGCCGTCCTCGACGAGCAGATTTCCCGAGGCAACATCGCCATGGAACCAGACGGGCGGTCCCTGCCAGGTCGCGGCAAGGGCTGCTTCCCAAACGGCACTCGCCGCACTGGCATCGATGCGATTGCCGAGTGCGGTGATCGCTTGCCTTGCCTCGCCGTCATAAACAGTCAGTGGTCCGCCGCGAAAGAAGTTGTGCTGGCCGGGCGCCGGGCCGCCGGTCGGGTCGACGCGTTTCAACGCAGTCAGGAACCCGGCCAGATCCGCGGCGAATTTCGACAGATCGGCGATGCGCGCTCGCTTTGCCGTCTCGCCCTCGATCCAGTCATAGACGGACCAATGCCAGGGATAGCCCTCGGCCGGCATGCCCATTGCCAGCGGTACGGGAATGGGCAGTGGCAAAAGCGGCGCCAGTCTCGGCAGCCAGCGATGTTCTTTCGCCACTTGGAGCGAATAGGCGGCCGCGCTTGGCAGCCGCACGGTCATCTCGTCGCCGAGATGAAAGGTCCTGTTGTCCCATCCGCCGAACTCGACCGGCCTGACGGCAAGATCCCTCCACTGGGGGAATTGCGCGGCGACCAACCGGCTGACCAAAGCCGTATCGATGGTGAGCTTGCCGTCCATTTAATGCGGGAATTCGAGACCCATCTCGCGATACCGCTCGGGGTCATCACCCCAGTTCTCACGCACCTTCACGAACAGGAACAGATGCACCTTCTGCTCGAGGATGCCTGCTATTTCCATACGTGCTGCCTGGCCGATGGCGCGGATGGTTTCGCCCTTATGGCCAAGCACGATCTTCTTCTGGCTGTCGCGCTCGACATAGATGGTCTGGTCGATGCGCACCGAGCCGTCCGGCTTCTCTTCCCATTTCTCGGTTTCGATATGCGAGGAATAGGGTAATTCCTGATGCAGCCTGAGATAGAGTTTTTCGCGGGTGATCTCGGCCGCCAGCTGGCGCATCGGCAGGTCCGAGATCTGGTCTTCCGGATAATACCAGGGGCCGGCCGGCAGCGCCTGCGCCAGATAGTCGAGCAGGTCCTTGCAGCCGGAGCCGGTCAGCGCAGAGACCATGAAGGTGCGCTTGAACGGCACTTTCTCGTTCGCTGCCGCGGACAGGGCCAGAAGCGTCTCGTGCTTGACACGGTCGACCTTGTTGAGGATCAACGCCATCGGCTGGCGCACGTCCTTCAGCCGTTCGAGGATGGCATCGGCATCGCCCCGGATGCCACGCTCGGCATCGATCAGCAGCAGCACGATATCGGCATCCTTGGCGCCACCCCAGGCGGTGGTCACCATCGCCGTGTCGAGGCGCCGCTTGGGCTTGAAGATGCCCGGTGTGTCGACGAAGACGATCTGCGCATTGTCATGCGTGGCGATGCCGCGCACGATGGCACGGGTCGTCTGCACCTTGTGGGTGACGATCGATACCTTGGCGCCGACCAATTGGTTGACCAGCGTCGACTTACCCGCATTCGGCGCGCCGATCAGCGCGACGAAGCCGGAATGGGTGGCGGGGGCTTCAGCAGTTTCAATATCCGTCATGCCGCGTTCCATACACCTTCGCGCAGCAGAAGGGCAGCCGCTGCTGCCTGCTCGGCTTCACGTTTGGAACGGCCACTGCCCGTCGCCGGCTGAAATGCACCAACCTTGACGCTGACGGTAAACAACGGATCGTGGTCCGGCCCCTCGCGGCTGTCGATCTGGTAGGCAGGAACGGCACTCGCCGCTTGATGCGCCCATTCCTGCAGCTCGGTCTTGGCATCGCGGCGCGCGGCGCCCGACGCCTGCGAACGCGGCTGCCAGTATTTGTGGATAAAGGCGCGCGCCGCCTCCAGCCCGCCGTCGAGATAGAGCACGGCGATCAGCGATTCCAATGCGTCAGCACGCAGATTGACGCGCTTGCGCCCCTCGAGCCCGCGCACGTCGGATCCGGCGCGGATCAGCTCCGGCAGCCCGATATCCTCGGCGATGTCCGAAAGCGCCTCGGCATTGACCAGCGCATTGAGCCGCAGCGACAATTCACCTTCCGCCGCATCTGGAAACGCCGCCAGCAGCATATCGGCAACGACCAGGCCGAGAACGCGGTCGCCGAGAAATTCGAAACGCTCATAGTCGGTGCCGGCATTGGCGCCGCGGGCACTGGCATGGGTCAGCGCACGCTGCAGGCGCTGGCGGTCGGCAAAGGCATGGCCCGTGCGTTCCACAAGCGCTTCGGCGAGCGCATCGGCGGTCAGCCGTTTCGCCGCTGCCATCCCTAGTTGACGAAGTGGAACAGGCGCGACGCACGCATCAGCGACGGCCATTTCCAGATTTCGAGCGGGCTTGCCTTGCCGGCAATCGAGAAGAAAACGAGATTGGCGCGGCCAACCAGGTTCTCGGCAGGAACGTAGCCGACGGTGAACCGGCTGTCGGCGGAATTATCCCGGTTGTCGCCCATCATGAAATAGTGGCCGGGCGGCACGTCGAATTCACGCGTGTTGTCGCCGATCGAATTCGGATTGAGGTCAAGCGTGTCGTAGCTGACGCCGTTGGGCAGGGTTTCCCGGTAGACATCGATCGGCTGAGGCATTTCGGTGATATCGGGATTGTCGATCTGGCCGGTCTTCACGCGCGGCACGCCGACGCCGTTGATGAACAGCTGGCCGTTCTTCATCTGGATCTTGTCGCCAGGCAGGCCGACCACGCGCTTGATGTAATCAACGGAAGGGTCTGGCGGGAACTTGAACACCACCACATCGCCGCGCTTGGGCTCGGAGCCCCAGATGCGACCCGAGAAAATGTCAGGGCCGAAAGGCAGCGAATAGCGCGAATAGCCGTAGGACCATTTGGTGACGAACAGATAGTCGCCTTCCAGAAGCGTCGGCCGCATCGATCCCGACGGGATCGAAAAGGGCTGGAACAAGAGCGTGCGGATGACCAGGGCGAGCAAAAGCGCCTGGACGATGACGCTGACGGTTTCGCCAAGCCCGCCGGATTTCTTCTGGGATTTTTCAGCCACGCTCATGTCGTCCTCGATTGTGCGTTGGATGGTATAGAGTCTCGGCGCGCGCTGGGCAACGTCAATGCCGGTCGTCAGATGCAATCAATGTGGCGCTTCTTCGACGGGCAACGCCTCGATGATCACAAAGGCTTGAGCGAGGGGGAAATCATCCGTGATGGTGAGGTGGATGGCCGCGCGGTGGCCTTTCGGCAGGATCTTTTGCAGCCGCGCCAGTGCGCCACCGGTCAGCGCCATGGTCGGCGCGCCGCTGGGCAGGTTGACGACGCCCATGTCGCGCCAGAAGACACCTTGCGCCATTCCCGTACCCAGCGCCTTGGCGCAGGCCTCCTTGGCGGCGAAGCGCTTGGCGTAGGAGGCGGCGCGGGCACGTCGGTTTTCCGAACGCGCCTGTTCGACCTCGGTGTAGATCCTCTGGATGAAGCGTTGGCCGTGACGCTCCAACGATTTCTCGATGCGCCTGATATCGATCAGATCGCTGCCGATGCCAATGATCATCGTGTGGCGGAACCGATGCTTGCACCGGGATGGGGCGGCTGCTCACGACGGCTTGCGCGCTCTGCCAGCCGCTTGCGCCTTTGCTCGCGAAAGACATTCATGCCCCAGCGCGTGACACCGTAGAACAGGAGGCCGAACACCAGCCCGAGCGGCACCGCGCCGATCAGCATGGGCTCCAGCACGGGATGCCACAGCTTCGCGAAGGAAAGCGTGTGCAGCATCTCGCCCAGATGCGCCGGCGGACCATGTGCCGGCAGGCGATCGTGCAGGATGAGCTTGCCGGTTTCCCAGGATGCGCCCCACAGAATGGGAAAAGTCAGCGGATTACCGAAGAAAACAGCGCCGAGTGCCGCCGCCACCAGATTGCCGGCGATCACCCAGCACAGGACGGCGGCAATGATGAAATGGAAGCCCACAGGGAAGAACGAAGCGAAGACACCAGCCGCGACACCGGCGGCCACCGCATGCGGCGTGGCCTTCAGCCGCAAGATGCGCTTGGAAAAATACTGGAGCGAGCGCGAAAACGAGCGGCGCGGCCACAGATAGGTACGCACCCGCTCGAAAAGGCCATCAGGCTTGCGGCGTCGAAAAAGCACTCTTTTCCCGTTCCAAAGCTCCCGCGCCGGCAACTTTAGCCGGGCACGGCAGTCACATCTTGCGCTTAGCGATCATCCAATGGCAATCGCAACCTTGATATAACCATACGCAACCCCAACAACAACCGAAGGCCGTCAGCACGGCAGCCGCGTAGCCATAATTTTTGGTAAGGTTCGTCTCTCCAACACGGGACAATCGCGGCGAATTTGAGAAACGGCTTCGGTTTGATGTCGCAGCCTAATGCCTAGAGTATTACGACCGGTATTCGCTGACCTCGACCAGATTGCCGTCCGGGTCGCGGAAATAGACCGACATCATCAGGCCTCTCGCCCCGACACGTTCGACCGGACCGAGTTCGATCACCACCCCGTTGGCCGCGAGACGGGTGCTGATTTCGCCGAGCGGCCGATCCGTGACCAGGCAGAAATCGCCTGAACCTGGCGTCGGCGAATTCGCCTTCGGTTCGAAGGTTCGGTTCACCTCATGGACATTGATCTTCTGGTTGCCAAAAGCCAGCGCTGTCGGCCGGCCCGGCGTATCGATGCGCTCAAAGCCCAGCACGCGCTGATAAAAGGCGCAGGTCGCTTCGAGCGACGCCACCGTCAACACGAAATGATCGAGAGCGACGATCATTTCGAATTTGTTTTCATGCATGTCGTCACTCCCAAAACCGCTGCACACTTTGGGCGGCTGCATGGTCAGATATTGCGGCTGCCGGGCTTGATCGCCGGTATCGCGGCAAGCTCCGGCGGCAGCCGGTCCGGCGGATAGGCCGGAACTTCGTATTCGGCGAGCGCGATCAGCGGCACGCCGACATGGGTCTTGCCGGCCGAACGATCGATGATGCAGGCGGCGGCCACCACCTCGGCGCCAAGCTCGCGCAGGCAGTCGATGGTTTCGCGGATCGACAGGCCGGTGGTGACGATATCCTCGACGATGACGACACGGGCACCCCGAGCGATTTCGAAGCGGCGCAGGCGGAACTCGCCCCCTTCCCGCTCGACCCAGATCGCCGGTACGCCGAGATGGCGCGAGGTTTCGTAGGCCGGGATCAGGCCGCCGATCGCCGGGCCGACGACATAGTCGATCTTGCCCGGCACCGCTGCCCGGATCTTTGTCGCCAGCGCCTTGCACAGCCGCTCGGTCTTGTCGGCGTGCATGAACACCCGTGCCTTCTGCAGGAAGACCGGGCTGCGCAGGCCCGACGTCAGGATGAAATGCCCCTCCAGAACAGCACCCGCCTCGCGGAAAATGCCCAGCACTTCATTGGTATTCATCTGCGTCTATCCCCTCACAGATCAGCCGCGTCAGCCATTCACACGCCGTGCATCGCTGACGCTCGAATTGTCCTTGAGCTGCGACAGCAGCCGGTTGAGATGCTTCAGATCCCAGACTTCGAGATCGATCAGCATTTCGGTGAAGTCGGGCGCGGTGCGCACCATCGACAGCGTATGGATGTTGGCGTCGTTGGACGCAACGACCTGGGCGATATCGGCAAGCGATCCCGGCGCATTGATGGCGGTGACCGAGACACGCGCGGGAAACCGTTCCTTGGTGCGTTCGTCAATGTCCCAGCGCACGTCGATCCAGCGCTCGGGCTGGTCGTCGAAGGCCTGCAGCGCCGGCGACTGGATCGGATAGATGGTGATGCCGGTGCCCGGCTGGACGATGCCGACGATGCGGTCGCCCGGCACCGCCCCTTCCGGCGCGAAGCGCACCGGCAGGTCGCCGCGCACGCCACGGATCGGCACGGCACCGTCGCGTGGCTGGTCCTTGTCCTTGCGCGCGGCACGACCCGGAATCTGGAACAGCATGCCTGCGGCGTTGCGGATTTTCGACCAGCCCTCCTCGCGCTGCTTGGGCGCTGCCTGCGTGACGCGCTCGTCCTTGTAGTCGGGGAAGACCGCCTTCATGACGTCGGTGGAAGCAAGTTCGCCACGGCCGACGGACGCCAGCACATCCTCGATGTCCTTGCGCGCCAGCCGGTGCAGCACCGGCTTCAGGCTTTCCTTGGTGAAGGTTTTGCCGGCCCGTTCGAAGGCGCGCTCCAGAATGCGTGCGCCGAGGCCCGAATACTGCTTACGGATGGCGTTCTTGGTGGCGCGGCGGATGGCGGCGCGTGCCTTGCCGGTGACGACGACCGATTCCCAGGCGGCCGGCGGCACCTGCGCCTTGGAGCGGATGATCTCCACCTCGTCGCCATTCTTCAGTTCCGTCATCAGCGGCATGATGCGGCCATTGACCTTGGCGCCGACGCAGGTGTCGCCGACATCGGTGTGCACCGCATAGGCGAAATCGATGGGGGTGGCGCCGCGCGGCAAGGCAATCAGCATGCCCTTCGGCGTGAAGCAGAACACCTGGTCCTGGAACAGCTCCAGCTTGGTGTTTTCGAGAAAATCCTCGGGATTGTCGCCTTCGGCCAGTTGCTCGATGGTGCGCCGCAGCCAGGCATAGGCGTTGGTCTCCTTCGAGATCGCATGGCCGGCGCCGTTGGTCTTGCCGCCGGTGTCCTTGTAGATCGAGTGCGCCGCAACGCCATATTCGGCGATCTTGTTCATCTCGCGGGTGCGGATCTGCAGCTCGACGCGCTGGCGCGAGGGACCGACGATGGTGGTGTGGATCGAGCGGTAGTCGTTCTGCTTCGGCGTCGAGATGTAGTCCTTGAAGCGGCCGGGCACCATCGACCATGTCGTGTGGATGGCGCCGAGCGCGCGATAGCAGTCCTCGACGCTGTCGACGACGACGCGGAAGCCGAAAATGTCGGACAGCTGCTCGAAGGACAGCGCCTTGGCCTCCATCTTGCGGAACACCGACCAGGGCTTCTTCTGCCGGCTCTTCACGCCGGCATTGATGGCATGCTTTTCAAACAGCGCCGACAGCGCCTTTTCAATGTCGGTCAGCACGCCCTTGTTGCGTTCGAATATCTCGGCGAGCCGGGCGGTGACCGCGCGATAGGCTTCCGGATTGATGAAGCGGAAGGCGATCTCTTCCAGCTCCTCGCGCATGCCTTGCATGCCCATGCGCCCGGCCAGCGGCGCGTAGATGTCCATCGTCTCCTCGGCAATGCGCAGGCGTTTGGCCTCGGGCATGTGGTCGAGAGTGCGCATGTTGTGCAAACGGTCGGCGAGCTTGACCAGCAGCACGCGCACATCTTCCGAGATCGCCAGCAGCAGCTTGCGCAGGTTCTCCGCCTGCTCGGCCTTCTTGGAGACGAGATCGAGCTTCTTCAGCTTGGTCAGGCCCTCGACCAGCTTGCCCATTTCGGGGCCGAACAGATCGTCGATCTCGGCCCGCGTCGCCGTGGTGTCCTCGATGGTGTCGTGCAGCAAAGCGACGGCGATCGTCGCCTCGTCCATGTGCATTTCGGTGAGGATGGCTGCGACTTCGAGCGGATGCGAGAAATAGGGGTCGCCGGAAGCGCGCTTCTGGTGGCCATGCTTCTGCATGGCATAGACATAGGCCTTGTTGAGCAACGCCTCGTTGACGTCAGGCTTGTAGCGCTGGACGCGCTCGACAAGCTCATACTGACGCATCATGGGCGGAATCTCGCGATGCTGAAATGATTGATGCGCCGCACTAGCGTACGGCGCATCTCATAGATAGCCACGAAACTGACCGGACGGAAGTGCCGGAAACGTATTCCAGGCAGGTCCAGAGCGCTTGCTTAGTAGTCGTCGCTCTTTTCCGGGGGGACGAGACCCTCGATGCCGGCCAGCAGGTCTTCCTCGGTCATCCGATCGAACGTGACATTCTCCTCGGCGTCGTCAGTGTCTGCGGCCGCAACGGCGGCGCCGGTCTGATCGGCGATCACTTCGCCATCGGCTTCGGGCTCGTCGACCTCGACATGCTTCTGCAGCGAATGGATCAGATCTTCCTTGAGGTCGTCGGGCGACAGCGTCTCGTCGGCGATCTCGCGCAAGGCGATGACCGGGTTCTTGTCGTTGTCACGAGGAACGGTGATCTGCGCGCCCTGGCTGATCTGGCGAGCACGGTGGCCGGCCAAAAGCACCAGCTCGAAGCGGTTGTCGACCTTGTCGATGCAATCTTCAACGGTTACGCGGGCCATGGACTGCCCCTTTCATGCCTGGATTTGATGGAAAACAGGCGCGGTCCATAACCCGAACGCCGCCAAAATACAAGCATCATGCCAAAGTCGGCGCTGCAGGACACTCAATCCTGCGGTCAAACACCCGATTGAAGCAGAACGCCGTTGCGTCCATGGCGTTCGACACCGCGATCACAATTGCTTGCATTGCCCCATCACGCCTTGGATTGCCACCAAACAGGGGTTATCTCGGATGGACAAGGTCAGCCGGTTTATTATGAGCCTGACCGATGGTCGCTACCGCATTTCGTTTAGACGGCCGCATTTTTCGAAAAGGAATATTTTCCATGTTCGACCCTCGTGAAAAAATCGCGCTGTTCATCGACGGCGCCAATCTCTACGCCACGTCGCGCGCGCTCGGCTTCGACATCGACTATCGCAAGCTGCTGTCGAGCTTCCAGAAGCGCGGCTATCTCCTACGCGCCTATTATTACACGGCGCTGGTCGAGGATCAGGAATACTCCTCGATCCGTCCCCTGATCGACTGGCTCGACTATAACGGCTTCAAGGTGGTGACCAAGCCGGCCAAGGAATTCACCGACTCGACCGGCCGCCGCAAGATCAAGGGCAATATGGACATCGAACTCACCGTCGATGCGCTGGAACTCGCCGATGTCGTCGACCACTATGTCATCTTCTCCGGCGATGGCGACTTCCGCACTCTGGTCGAGGCGCTGCAGCGGCGCGGCCGCAAAGTGTCGATCGTCTCGACCATGGCCTCGCAGCCGCCGATGATTTCTGACGATCTGCGCCGTCAGGCCGACCATTTCATCGACCTGACGACGCTGAAGAACGAAGTCGGCCGCGATCCCTCCGAACGGCCCGTTCGGCGGCCCGAACCGGCTGAAGTCGACGAGGACGACTACTGAGGCCGGTAGCCTTGACCGCCCTTTCCGTTTCCGAACCGAACCGCGACTGCCAGCTCTGCCCGCGGCTGCATGATTTCATTGCCGAGTGGCGGCAGCGCGAGCCGTCCTGGTTCAACGCGCCGGTGCCGACCTTCCTGCCGCCGGAGGGCGAGGATACCGTCCAGCTTCTGATCGTCGGGCTGGCGCCCGGCCTGCGCGGCGCCAACCGCACCGGGCGTCCCTTCACCGGCGACTATGCCGGTGACCTGCTCTATTCGACCCTGATCGCGCACGGTTTTGCGCGCGGGCAATTCAAGGCGCGGCCCGATGACGGGCTGGAGCTTGTCGGCACCGCGATCACCAATGCGGTGCGCTGCGTGCCACCGGAGAACAAGCCTGTCGGCGCCGAAATCTCCACCTGCCGGACATTCCTGGTGCCGACAATCGCCCGCTTCCCAAACCTGCGCGCCGTGCTGGCGCTTGGATCGATCGCGCACCAGTCGACCGTGCGCGCGCTCGGCGGGCGCGTCGCCGCCTACCCATTCAAGCATGGCGGGCAATTGCCGGCCGGCGGCATCACGCTGTTTTCGAGCTACCACTGCTCGCGCTACAACACCAACACCGGCGTTTTGACCGAGGCGATGTTTGTCAGGGTGTTCACAGAGATCGCAGCGTTCCTGCGGACATAGCCATTCTTCAGAATCCCTCCAGCACGATCTTGCCCTTGGCCTTGCCGGTCTCGATCAGCGCATGGGCGCGCTTCAGATTGGCGGCATTGATACGACCGAAGGTTTCGCCCAATGTGGTGCGGATGGTGCCTTGATCGACAAGGCGTGACAGTTCGTTCAGATGCTCGCCCTGCGCGGCCATGTCCTGCGTCTCGAACAGCGAGCGGGTGAACATCAGTTCCCAATGCACCGAAACGCTTTTGCGTTTGAACGGATTGATATCGAGCGTCTGGGGATCGTCGATCAACCCAAAACGGCCCTGCGGTGCGATCAATTCGGCGATCTCGGCCAGGTGCCGGTCGGTGTTGGTTGTCGAGAACACGAAAGCTGGTGCGCCAATGCCGAGTGCCGCGACTTCACTGCTGAGCGGCTTGGAATGATCAATGACATGATGGGCGCCAAGTCCAAGCACCCAGTCATGTGTTTCAGGCCTTGATGCGGTGGCGATCACCGTCAGATCGGTCAGCTGGCGCGCAAGCTGGACCGCAATCGAGCCGACGCCACCGGCGCCGCCGATGATCACGATGGCATTCGTGGCACCCACGACTGGCTTCTTCACGTCAAGGCGATCGAACAGCGCCTCGAAGGCGGTGATCGCTGTCAGCGGCAGCGCCGCCGCCTGCGCATAGTCGAGCGAGCCGGGCTTGCGGCCGACAAGACGCTCATCGACAAGGTGGAACTCGGCATTGGTGCCTTGCGGCGCGAGCGCACCGGAATAGAAGACGTCGTCTCCGGACTTGAACAGGCTGGCATCCGAACCCGTGGCGACGACCCGGCCGGCAGCGTCCCAACCAAGCACGCGCCAGCTTCCGGCTTCGGGCTTGGCACTTCGCCTTATCTTGGTGTCGGCCGGATTGACCGAGATCGCCTTCACCTCGACCAGCAGTTGACGGCCTTTCGGCTCCGGCTTGGGCAGGTCGATATCGACAAGCGAGGCCGCATCGGTGATGGGGGCTGGGATTTGATAGCCGACGGCGCGCATTTTTGGTCTCCGCGATTGCTGTTGGGCGTTGTGTGGGGCAGAGATGCGGATTATGTGCGTTGAGCGCAAGAATGCACATATAAAGCACATAGTGTCGAAAAGGATACCGTCATGCCGCGCATTCGCCATGAGCGATTCGATTGCAGCCCCGGCTGCACCGTGGAGGGAACGCTCCGCTATATCGATGGAAAGTGGAAAGGCGTCGTGCTCTACCATCTGTTCCAGGGCACGCTGCGCTTCAACGAGATCCGCCGGCGCATTCCAAACTGCACGCAGCGCATGCTGACCAACCAACTGCGCGAACTGGAAGCCGATGGACTGATCGCTCGCAAGATCTATCCGGAAGTACCGCCGAAGGTGGAATACAGCCTGACACCGCGCGGCAGAAGCCTGGAACCGGTGATCACCGCCCTGAAAGTCTGGGGCGATGCGAATGTGACGCTGGCGCCGCAGGTTTCGCAGGTTGCAGCATAAAGCGAGCGCGATCTCTGAATGAGTTCACGGGGATGGCGGAGCTTCCGGAGGGATCGATCCCGGTGATGCTGCAGACAGCGCGGCTAGCACCGCCGGCCCGCCCTGAAGAACGTTCAGGTCGACGTCACCCTCAATGCCATCAACGCGCCCCCTGTTGTGGTACTGCCAATAGACCCAGTCATGGCGGTCCGGTTCCACCAGCAGCGAGCGAAGCCAAAGCGGGTGAGCGGCGATCTGCCCGGCATAGGCGGCCTCGGCCTCATCCGTCAGATAGACGATTGCCGTCTTGCCGAACGCCGCCTCGACGGGTCCGAGGAAAGCCTGGAGTTCGGCATTCAACTGTTCGGGCGACGGACGCTGCGGACAATTGCCGCCGAACTCGATGTCGACGACCGGCGGCAGCAAGGGCTGATCGTGCGGCACGACCGAGATGAAATTCTTCGCCTGGTCGGCGCCCGGCCGGCAGAAGGTGAAGAAATGATAGGCGCCGACGGCAAGGCCAGCCGCACGAGCCTCACGCAGATTGGTGGCAAAAGCGCGATCAACATGGTCGCCGCCTTCGGTCGCCTTGATGACGGCGAAGGCGACATCGTCGTCGGCAACGCGCCGCCAGTCGATCTGGCCCTGATGATGGGAGACGTCGATGCCTCTGACCGGATATTTGCCACGGTCGGGAGAATAGGTGTGGAAATAGAAGAAGCCGCCGGCCACCACCATCGCCGCAAAAACCAGACTGACCGATCCCAAGAGGATGATCCGGTTCTTCAAGACTATCCCCTCTGGTACTTGCCGGCTCCGGTTGTTCGAAACTTGAAAGCCAACACTTGGCTTTTCTAGGGCTACCGCTCGATGCCCAGCCCTTCGCTATGGGCTCCCTGCCCTCGGGCGTTCAGCCCCTTCAAATGGTCCACCGGACCTTTTGATCCGCCCGAAGGCGGACCGGGCCTTCACCGTTCGTCGGACGAAAGCCAAATCGTTGGCTTTCGTCCGCTTCGCGGACCACTCCTCACCCACGCTCCTTGAGAAGCCGGCCCTTCTCGCGCGACCAGTCGCGCTGCTTTTCGGTCTCGCGCTTGTCGTGCAATTTCTTGCCTCGGCCGACGGCGAGCAGCAGCTTGGCGCGACCCTGATCGTTGAAATAGATCTTCAGCGGCACCAAGGTCATGCCTTCGCGGTCGACGCTCTGCGACAGCTTGGCCATCTCGCGCTTGTTGAGCAGGAGTTTGCGGCGCCGCCTGGGCTCGTGGTTGAAGCGGTTGGCCTGCAGATATTCCGGCAGATAGGAGTTGATCAGCCAGATCTCGCCGCCCTCGACCGAGGCATAGCTGTCCTGGATGTTGGCCTGGCCCTGGCGCAGTGACTTGACCTCGGTGCCAGTCAGCACAAGGCCGGTCTCGATCGTGTCGAGCACCTCATAGGAAAACCGCGCCTTGCGGTTTTCCGCAACGGTCTTGTTGTTGGGATCGGCTTTTCTGACTTGATTCATGACGTCTAGAGTCCGTTTCGAAACTCGCTCCTGCGAGTCAGATGATGGTGCCACCGAGAACCGGAGCGGAGCGTACATATAGTACGTGAGCACCGGAAGCGCAGGTGGCGCCTTCAGATGGCCGCAGGAGTAGAGTTTCCAAACGGGCTCGCTAATTAATCAAGCCGGCGTGCTTCATCGCCGCATCGATCTTCTCGGCCGTCGACTGTTCGACCGTGACCAGCGGCGAACGCAGCACGTTCTCGACCTTGCCCAGCTTCGACAGCGCGTATTTGGCGCCGGACACGCCGGGCTCCAGGAAGATCGCCTTGTGCAGGGGCAAGAGACGATCCTGCAATTCCAGCGCCTTGGCGCTGTCGCCGGACAGTGTGGCTTCCTGGAATTCGGCGCAGAGCCGCGGTGCGACATTCGACGTCACCGAAATGCAGCCGACGCCGCCATGGGCGTTGAAGCCGAGCGCCGAGGCATCCTCGCCGGAAAGCTGGATGAAATCCTTGCCGCAGGTCATGCGTTGCTCGGACACACGCTCGACCTTGCCGGTGGCGTCCTTGACACCGACGATGTTCTTGAAGTCGTGCGCCAGCCGGCCCATCGTCTCCGGCATCATGTCGATCACCGAGCGCGGCGGGATGTTGTAGATGATGATCGGCAGCTTGGTCGCCCTGGCGACGGCGGCGAAATGCTCATAGAGGCCGCGCTGCGTCGGCTTGTTGTAATAGGGCGTGACGACCAGGGCGGCATCGGCGCCGGCCTTCTCAGCATATTGTACGAGCCCGACCGCTTCCGCGGTGTTGTTGGACCCGGCGCCGGCGACGACCGGAGCGCGGCCGTTGGCGACCTCGATGCACACCTTGACGACATGGCGGTGCTCGTCATGCGACAGCGTCGGCGACTCGCCGGTCGTGCCCACCGGAACCAGACCCGTCGTGCCTTCCCCGAGCTGCCATTCGACAAACGCGCGAAAGGCTTTCTCGTCGAAACGCCCGCTCTTTTCGAACGGTGTCACGAGCGCAGTAAGCGAGCCTCTCAGCATGTCGTCCAACTCCTTGGGACTTCCTTGTTTATGCATGTCGTTGCTCCAAAACCGGCATCCACTTTTGGGCGACATGCATCGGTGTTTTGTCATGCGCGCCTTCTAACCGAAAGCGAAGCGGCGCACCATAGTCTCGACATGGTTGCGCGGCAAGCATTGCCATGATGCCAGCAAGCGCAATTCGAACGGCCTCGATAACTCTTTGTTTACGAGCCCTTCACGACCTAAGTTTAGGCTTCGAGGCATCTTCGCCTGCTGGTAGAATGCCGGATTAAGGAAAGACACGAGATCATGCCGACCCGTCGGCCCCACCTCTTCGCGCTGCTTGGCGCCATCGCCGCGTTGATGCCCGGCGTGGCGATCAGCGGCAGCGTCGATGCGCGGGTCACCTCGGCGATCCCGATGCCGAGCCCGCAGGACCGTGAACAGCAGGCCCCTTCGCCCAGCGTCGCGCTGTTGAAGAGCGGGCTGGACGCACTGGCGGCCGGCGACATTCCCGGCGCTCGCGGCGTGCGCGATGCGCTTCCCGCTCAATCGCTCGACCAGCACATACTGGCCTGGGCGATCGCGCTTTATGGCGGCGACAAGGTTCCGAGCGGCGACATCGCCGCCGCGGCGAAGATGCTGCCCAACTGGCCGGGCACAATTGCCTTGCGCAAGAACAGCGAGCGCGCGCTTTATCGCGAGAACCCCGCCCCCGACATCGTCATTGCGGCGTTCGACGGCAGCCAGCCGCAGACATTCGAAGGCGTCATGGTTCTTGCCCGCGCCTATGTGGCGTCAGGCAACGTCAAGGCGGCACGCTCAGTGCTGTCGCCGTTCTGGCGCACCGCGATCCTGGAAGCCAAGGACGAGACGGCACTGATCAAGGAATTCGGCAGCCTGATCCCTGCCGCCGACCATCGTTTTCGCATGGACCGCATGTTTTATGCCGACCGGGTGAATTCCGCGCTACGCATTGCCGGCCTTGCCGGCGCCCAGCAGTTTGCCGAGGCCTGGGCCGCGGCCGACAGAGGCGACAAGAACACGCTGAAACTGCTGAAGGCCGTGCCGGCATCCCAGCGTTCGGCCGGCTACTTCTTCGCCCAGGCCGAATATCTGCGCAAGCAGGAGGACTTTGCCGGCGCCGCCGCCGTTGTGATGAAGGCGCCGACGGACCGCGAGGCTCTGGTCGATCCGGACGCCTGGTGGGTCGAGCGCCGGGTGCTGTCGCGCGAACTGGTCGACCAGGGCGACATGAAGACGGCGTACAATATCGTCGCCACGCATGCCGCCGAAAGTGCTGCCAATGCGGCGGAGGCCGAGTTTCATGCCGGCTGGTATGCGTTGCGCGGCCTGAACGATCCCAAGCTTGCCGCAATGCATTTTTCGCGCATCGCCGACCTTGCCCAGGGGCCGATGACGTTGTCGCGTGCCTATTATTGGCTCGGCCGTGCGGCGGAAGTCGGCGGTCCGGGCAATGCCAAGGACTATTTTGGGCGTGCCGCCACTTACGGCACGACCTTTTACGGCCAGCTTGCCGCCGAGCGTGTCGGCAGGCAGGCGCTCAACATCGTCTATCCCTCGCCAAGTGCCGCCGACCGGCAGAATTTTGCCGGCCGCGAGGCTGTCGGCGCCATCAAGCGGCTGCAGGAGGCAGGCTATGACCGTTATGCCGAAACGCTCTATCGCGACCTTGCCGGGCAGTTGACCAGCCCAGGTGAACTGGCGCTGCTCGCTGTCCTTGCCGAGAAGCAGGGCAATCATTTCATGGCGCTGAAGGTCGGCAAGATCGCCGGGGCACGCGGCATCGATGTCGGCGCGCTGTCGCATCCGCTCGGCGTCATCCCTGATTCGGCCAATATTTCCGGCTCGGGCAAGGCACTGGCCTATGCGATTGCCCGGCAGGAGAGCGAATTCAACGTCGGTGCCGTATCAAGTGCCGGCGCGCGCGGGCTGCTGCAGCTGATGCCAGGAACCGCCAGGCAACTGGCGAAGAAGGCCGGATTGCAGTTTTCGCAGGCACGGCTGACCACCGACGCCGGCTATAACGCGACACTCGGTTCAGCCTTCCTCGGCGAGCAGCTCGATCGCTTCAACGGCTCCTACGTGCTGACCTTCGCCGGTTACAATGCAGGCCCCAATAGGGCCAGCCAGTGGGTGGCGAAATACGGCGACCCGCGCGGCAAGGACATCGATGCGGTGGTCGACTGGATCGAGCGGATTCCCTACACGGAAACAAGAAGTTACGTGCAGCGCGTGATGGAGAATTACGAGGTCTACAAGATGCGTATTTCTGGCAAATACGACATTGTCGGCGACCTGGTGAACGGGCGCAGCTGAGGAAGCTGACGGCTTGAGAGGCGACTCGGCGTCGCGCCTTCCATTTGACCATCCCTGCCCTCGTCTGTAGCAGTCGAAGACGATCCGGCCAGGGAGTCCTTTCAGATGTCGAGCACCGAAGGTTTTTCCGACTTCTTCTACAGCGCGCCGGATGGACTGAGACTTCATGCGCGCGTCTATGGCGCAGCGAATTCCGGGCACTGGCCAGTCGCCTGCCTGCCCGGCCTGACCCGTAACGCGCGGGATTTTCACGAACTGGCACTTTATCTTTCGACGCGATCCCCGGTGCCGCGCAAGGTGGTTGCCTTCGACTATCGCGGACGCGGACAGTCGGCCTACGATCCCGATGTCAGTCACTATAATGTCGGCGTCGAAGCCGGCGACATTCTTGCCGGGCTGGCCGCACTCGGCATCGAGGAGGCCGCTTTCATCGGCACCTCACGCGGCGGCCTGATCATCCATGTGCTCGGCGCCCTGCGGCCGGCCGCGCTGAAAGCCATTGTTCTCAACGACATCGGGCCGGTGATCGAGCCGGCCGGCCTCGCCCACATCCAGTCCTATCTCGAACGCGCGCCGAAGGCGAAAACTTTCGCCGAGTTGGTGAATGCCCAGCGCAGCGTTCACGGCAAGGATTTTCCCGTGCTCACCGACGCCGACTGGACGCGGATGGTGGGCGCGCTCTACCGCGAGACGAATCAAGGGGTGGTACCGGATTTTGACCCGAAACTGGTCGACACGGTCGCCAATCTCGACCTGTCGCAGCCATTGCCCGCCCTGTGGCCGCAATTCGACGCGCTGGCGGCCATTCCCTTGCTCACCATCCGCGGCGCCAATTCGAGACTGCTGTCCGCGGACACCATGCGGCAAATGCGAGAGCATCATCCGGCGATGGAAACTATTACGGTCGACGGCCAGGGTCACGCACCATTCCTAGAAACCGGCAGCTTGCCCGGCGATATAGCGGCCTTCCTTGATCGGGCTGAGCGCTAAAGCGCGTCGCGTCTGAACGAATCCATGCGACGCGCCTTACGTCTTTGTTTATGCATGTCGTTCTCCCAAAACCGAGGCCACTTTTCGGCGACATGCATTAGTCCAAACAAAGTAAACCCCAAGACCAGATCTGGCTCTGGGGTTAACATAACAGTATATGCAAGCCGGTGGAACTATTTGACCTTTGAGCTTTTCCCCGACGCTTTGGCCGACTTCGCCGTGCCCGCCTCGCCTGTCTGGCCCCGCTTTGGCGTCGAAGCCGCGGTCAACGGAGACGAGAACACCGAGCTTTCGGCACCGTGCGGCGACGCTTCGCTTCGCGGCGTTTCCAGCACCACGACGCAGCCGTCAAGATCGTTGGTAGCCAGATGCGCGTAGCGCATGGTCATCGACAGGGTCTGATGGCCGAGCCACATCTGCACACGCCTGATGTCGATACCGCCCTGGACAAGGCGCGAGGCGCAGGTGTGGCGCAGGATGTGTGGTACGACCTGATCGTCGGCACCAAGGCCAACTTCGGCTTTCGCCTCGTTCCAGATCGCACGGAACTGTGCCTGGCTCAATTTGGTGAACGGGCCTTTGGGCCGGCGGCCTTCGGTCGGAGGCAGCTTGATGACATCCTTGACCCGCTCGGTCATCGGAATGGTGCGGCTGCGGCCGGATTTGGTGATCCAGAAGGAGACGCGATGTTCCTGGATGTCGTTCCAGATCAGCCCGAGCGCCTCGCCAAGGCGGCATCCGGTGTCGACGAGGAAGACGGAAAGCCTGTAGGCATCCTCGCTGCGGGTCCTGATGGCGGAAAACAGCCTCGCCTCTTCCTCCCTCTCGAGGAAGCGAATCCGTCCCGCCCGCTCCTTCTGGCGGCGGAACTCGGGCAGGCTGTGTATATCTCCCATCTTGTAAGCCTTGCGCAGCAGTTTGCTGAGGGCAGCCATCTTTCGGTTGATGGTTGCGTTGCTGTTGCCGCGCTGGCGCAAGGTGCCAATAAGGTTATCAAGGGTACTCTGGTCAAGGGCGCTGAAACGCTCCCCAAGGAGGATCTCGTCTATTTCGCCAATGAAAGAGCTGACATTGTATTTATGCCGCCCATCATCCCACAGTATGTCCCGGTAAACTGAAAAAAGCTCTCCGACCCTGTACGACTTTACTTCTCTTATCTTGTTATAGGTGTACTTGATCTTTGAGTTCTGAGAAGAAAACATCGAAAACGGATCCGGGGGGCTACCCTCTTGAATCGCTTCGTTGGTCATAGTCCGTCACACCCCCATGTGGATAGATCAGCCCTATCCGCTTGGAAGCGTCCTTTCAAGAGATTTTAATCACGCGGTTGTGATCCCATCCGCCCATCAACGGATCCCACGACATCGTCCCGCGGATTTATTCAGCTACCGATTCCCCCTGTTCCTTCTGTTGCGTTGACCCAGTCACGAAACAAAACAGCCCGGGCGTTTGCGCGCCCGGGCTGGATTTCACCTGTAAGGAACCAGCCCTTAGAAGGAGCGCTGGAAGCGGAGCATGCCGCCGACGCTATTCTTCTTGGTGCCACCGGTCCAATTGTAGAAATTTCCGTCAAAATTGCCAAAATTGCCCACATGCGAGTAGTCGACTTCGGCTGTAACCGTCAGGCCCGGAACAACGTCATAGGCAACGTTCGCAGCGACGCCGACGTTCTTCCACTGATCGGTGGAAGCCTGCAAGTTGAACGAAGTCTTCTCGTTGAACTTGTAGGTGCCGCCGCCCCACACCGCCCAGCTGCCACCCCACGGCTTGTAGAAGCCGCGACCGCCTGCATAGTCGTGGTAGCTCGTATCCTCAAGGTGGCTCTTGGTGCCCCAGCCGCCCATGATGAACAGCGACAATGCACTGGAGACGTTCACATCCAAGCGGACCTTGCCGGAAACTTCCTGGTAGTTGCTGTCGTAAGCAACGACGCCGGTGATGGCGCCCCAGCCTTGCGTCCACTTCAAGCCGCCGACGACGTGCGGAACATAGGAGTCGATGGTACCAACGCCGTAATAAGTGTAAGAGCCAGCGTTAACGTGATTGGCACCGTGGACAAAGGCGCCGCCGGTGCCGCCCGAGCCTTCTTCAAGCGAGACAATGGCCGAGAAACCGTTGCCAGCATCGAAGGTGTACTGCACGACGTTGGTGTCGAAGCCACCATAAGGAACCAGCGTATCCTGAATGACGCTGCCGGCGTAGCCGATGAACGTATCGAAGGCCGATTCATCCTTACCGACGCGCAGGCCACCAAGCTGGATCCACGCGAAGTTCAGCGAAGGACCGCTGTTGCCGGCGGAGTTCGGGTCGAGATCGTCATTGTGGTTTTGAAAATTGAAGCGGGTCTCGGTGTAGGTCTTCAACGTGCCGAGCTCGGTCTCCTGGCCGGTCCAGGTCTTCAGCGAGAAGCGAGCATGCTTTTGAAATGTGCCCTGGTCCTTGCCGTCCTTGACGTCGTGGCTGCGAGCACCATCGAACGATCCGATGTCACCGACGCCGATGTCGTAACGGATGTAACCGCCGATGCGCAGGCAGGTTTCGGTGCCGGGGATGTAGAAGTAGCCAGCGCCGTAGACGTCACAGATCTTGACGTATTCAGCGGGTTCCGGCTCGGCGACGACGACGGCGTCGGCGGCGCGCGCACCGGAAACTGCGATCAGGGCCGCAGCGGAGCCGAGGAGAAGGCTCTTAATGTTCATTTTCTGACCTCCAGTCAAAAGTTAAAAAACGGGTCTGGGTATTCTTTGCTGAAGGACAGCGTTCCCTGCCCCATCCCCACTACCGAAAAAGATGCGCACCGCGCCGCTTCCTCGAAACCGACATTACCCATGAGCCGGCGGCGTTCAACAACGATCGTACCGGCGAAAGGGCTGTTCGGCTGCTATCCCCCAGCGTTGTTGCACAAATGACACGATTTGGCCTCACTCAGAAAGCTCTTGTTAACCATCAGCCCCGCCGCAACCGCTTATTTCCCACCGAATCCGACAATCGGCAGACGGAATCATGGCAGGGTCGCGAGTCACCAGACAGGGAGTTGCCGCAAAACGGCCGTACCAGGTAACCCCGCGGTTCCGGCCCGCTGTTATTTTTCCATATAATGATGCGGGCTTGTTGATTGTGCCGGCGCTTTTCTTTATCCACCGGCGCAACGGAGAGGTGGCCGAGTGGTCGAAGGCGCTCCCCTGCTAAGGGAGTAGAGGTCAAAAGCTTCTCGTGGGTTCGAATCCCATCCTCTCCGCCATCCTGCTTCGCTCTTCGAGCTTCGCAGGACAAGTCCAGACCTTCGCACGAAGCAGGATGCCCTCCGAAGCCTCGGCGAAGGAGGGCCACAAGCACCTCAAGTTCCTAGTAAAATGGGATTGGCAGTCTGACCTCCAGGAGCCAGGATGCGTGCATCCGGCGAAGGAGCGCGGTTCGTGTGGTATGTTTATCTGTTGGAAAGCAAGGCTGCGGAAGGTGAGCGCTATATCGGTGTAACTTCGGACCTGAGGCGGCGGCTTGCCGAGCACAATGCCGGAAAATCCAGCCATACGTCCAAGTTTCTGCCATGGCGGATCGTGACCTACATGGCCTTCTCGAGCCAGGCCAAAGCGGCTTCATTCGAGCGTTATCTCAAATCCGGTTCTGGGCACGCTTTCGCCAACAAACGGCTGTGGTGACGACCGCGCGCCAGCGTCAAATTTCACATTTCTTCGATATAACGTAGCAATAACAATCTGTTATCGCGAGAACACGAGCCGTAGCTTCTATCGTTTCGTTCGATTCTGACTGGAGGTCAGAAAATGAACATCAAGAGCCTTCTTCTCGGCTCCGCTGCGGCCCTGATCGCAGTTTCCGGTGCGCGCGCCGCCGACGCCGTCGTCGTCGCCGAGCCGGAACCCGCTGAATACGTCAAGATTTGCGACGTCTACGGCGCTGGCTACTTCTACATCCCCGGCACCGAGACATGCCTGCGCATTGGCGGCTATGTCCGTTACGACATCGGCGTCGGTGACGTCGGCTCGTTCGACGGCGCCAAGACGGAGGATCAGCGGTCCGGCAAAGACCAGAGCACCTATTTCAAGAACACCCGCTTCACACTGAAGACCTGGACCGGCCAGGAAACCGAACTCGGCACCTTGAAGACCTATACCGAGACCCGCATCAACTTCGGCAACCACAACAACTACAGCAGCGACAATTATGCTGAAAACAAGGGCATCACGCTGAACTTCGCCTGGATCCAGCTCGGTGGTCTCCGGGTCGGTAAGGATGAATCGGCCTTCAATACGTTCATCGGCTACGCCGGCAACGTCATCAACGACACGCTCGTCCCTTACGGCGGCTTCGACACCAACGTCGTGCAGTACACCTTCGATGCCGGCAACGGCCTGTCGGCTGTGGTTTCGCTGGAAGAAGGCTCGGGTAGCGCCAGCGCTTCGCATGGAATTTACCAGGCCAGCAATTCGGGCAACGATTCGATCGACAGCTACGTACCGGACGTCGTCGGCGGCGTGAAGTACACGCAGGGCTGGGGTGCCATCAGTGGCGTCGCCGCCTATGACAGCACCTGGGATGAGTACGCAGGCAAGGTCCGCTTGGACGTGAATGCGACCAGCCAACTGTCGCTGTTCGTCATCGGCGGCTGGGGCTCCGACAAGAATATCGACCGCAACTTCTACAAGCAGTGGGGCGGTCACTGGGCAGTGTGGGGCGGCGGCACCTACAAGTTCAACGAGAAAACCTCGTTCAACCTTCAGGCGTCAGTTGACGGGGACAAGAACTATGGCGTCGCGGCGAACATCGCCTATGACGTCGTTCCCGGCCTCACGGTTACGGCCGAAGTTGACTATGCTCACGACGGCAAGTTCGGTGATGTTGACGATCGCAACTGGACTAACGCCGACAAGAAGAACAGCGTCGGCGGCATCCTCCGCTTCCAGCGCTCGTTCTAATAGATTTCGACAAGTCGAAATCGAAAACCCGGCGGGCAACCGCCGGGTTTTCTTTTTTGTGTTGATGCATACCGTTGTTCCAATGGCGCTGCGCACTACCAAGCGCCGAAACGCGTCGCGATCTCTGAGATTCGCTTCTGCGCTTAGCTCTTTGACATGCCCTTGGCCTGTGAAACTATCGGTCAAACGTCGGCGAGGTCGCCCAACGCTTCAATCAAAGGCTGGATCTCACTTTCGTAATTCTTCCAGCGCTTCATGGACGATTTGTAGATCGGCTGACGGACCTGCCAGCGGCTAGGCGTGGTGACCGCCCCTTCCCTATCGAAGAAACGAAGGCACGCGTCATCCCAGGGAAGCCCGAGATAATCGATAAGCCGACGCGATTGTGCCTCTTGATCCTCTACAAGTGTCTCATAGCGATTTTCAAAGATACGACCCGGGAAAACCTCGTTCCAGTGACGCATCAAGCGGTCATATTCTCGATAGTAGAGGCCGAGTGCCCGCAGGTCTGAATTGTAGCTGTGTGCCGAGTTGAAAGGCAGGACAAAGCATGACACGCAATTGTCGATGGCATCCCGGCGGCAGTGAATGATACGGGCATTGGGAAAGAGCAGGGTGACGAGGCCGATCAATTCGAAATTGTGCGGCATCTTATCCACGATGCGCTGTGCGGTTGGAGCGCGCTCCCTCAAATAAGATAGGTGCTCTTCGGCCAACGTCCTGGACAAGCTTTCAGTGACCGTCATGACCGGCTTTTTCAAATCAGAAGCCGAGGATTGCAGACCGATCGCGTTGGCTACCCGACTCAGTTTTCTGAGCTCTCCGGCGCCATGGACCTCCGGATGACTGGCGCATATCTGTTCGGTAAGCGTTGTGCCGGAGCGCGGCATCCCGACCACGAACACAGGGGCTTCCGAAGGATTGCCGTAGCCCGACCTTTCGGCAAAGAAGTCCGCCGTGAAGGTCTCGATCGACGCGTCAATGAAGCGGCGGTACTGGTCTATGTCGAATCTATAGCCTTCGGCCTGCTTCGCCTTCTTGAAATGGTCGAAGGCTTCCGCATAGCGCTTGAGGTCGTTTTCCACCTTACCGGCGGCGTAGTTGAGTTTCGCCTTCGTCTCCGGCTTAATTCCCGGACTCTCCAACTCGCGCAGGATCGGCTGGAGTTCGGCCGGCTCCTCTGTAAATTTTCGGGTCTGCACAAGGTCGTAATAGGCCGCCCCTACGTCGACGCGGCGTTCGATCGCCTCCTTAAGAAAGACGCCGGCCTCGTCCATGCGCCCAAGACCAGTGAGCGCAGCAGCCATGCCGATCCGCGCCTTGGGGTGATTACGGTTAATCTTCAGCGCCTTCTCATAAAGTGGCAAGGCCAAATCGGGTTTGTCGTACTGGGTATAAACCCCGCCCAAGGCACACAGGGCTTCTATAAGGTCAGGCCGCACTTCCAAGGCGTACTGGATATGATTTACGGCAACTGAAAATTCACTCAGCTTCCCATAGGCCTCGCCGAGGCTAAGATGGTAGTAGGGATTTTTAGGCTCCTCAGCGATCGCACGTCCGAAATAGCGCAAAGCCGCCTCGTCGTCGTAGCCCAGATGAACGGTGCCCATGATGTAGAGAGCCAGCGGATGATTCGGCGTGCGCGCTAAAACCTGCAGGCATAGGTCCTGAGCCTCATTGAGCTGCTTGGCCTGTTGATACTCATAGGCTTGCTTCAGCAATAATTCGTCAGCCTGTGCGCGTGCAAACGAATTTGTTTTCGGCAGACTTGCCTGCATCGGAGCTGGCCGTGGCAATCCAGGTTTAGGCGCAGCGGCGGACTTGAGGTGTTTGGACCAGGCAGGCGGCAGACGATTGTTCATCGTCGCTGGTTAGCAAAAAAGGCCAATCGAATCCAGACAAAATGGACCTGCCCAGCGCTTGCGCGCACCCCCCCGTCACGCTAGCAAGAAGGCCCTTTCCAAGCGAGCTTCCGCCATGCACCAGCGCCCTCCCCTCACGCCCGTCGTCGCAGCGCTTCCCTCAACGGTGCCGTTTGTCGGTCCGGAAGCGCAGGAGCGTGAGCGCGGGCGCCCTTTTCGTGCGCGCATCGGTGCCAATGAGAGCAGTTTTGGTCCTTCGCCGCGCGTCATTGCCCGCATGGCCGAGATCGCCCGCGACATGTGGATGTATTGCGATCCCGACAATTTCGATCTGAAGGTTGCAGCTGCCGCGCATCACGACGTGGCGGTCGAGAACGTCGTTGTCGGCGAAGGCATAGACGGGCTGCTCAGCCTGGTGGCGCGCATGTATGTGGCGCCTGGCGATGCCGTGGTGACGTCGCTCGGCGCCTATCCGACCTTCAACTTCCATGTTGCCGGCGTCGGCGGACGGCTGGTGGCCGTTCCTTATGTGAACGACCACGAAAGCCTGGATGGTTTGCTTGCGGCGGTCGTCAAGGAGAAGGCACCGCTGGTCTATCTGTCCAATCCTGACAATCCGATGGGCAGCTGGTGGGAAGCGGACGAGGTGATCCGCTTCATCGAAGCGTTGCCGCAGACCACCATGCTGGTGCTCGACGAGGCCTATGGCGAATTGGGGCCGGCCACGGCCCTGCCGCCGATCGACATCTCACGCCCGAATGTCGTCCGCATGCGAACCTTTTCAAAGGCTTACGGGCTTGCCGGGATACGCTGCGGCTATGCGGTGGCGGAGGCCCAGGTGATCCGCAACTTCGAGAAGATCCGCAACCACTATGGCGTCAGCCGCATGGCGCAGATCGCCGGCGTCGAGGCGCTAGCCGACCAGGCCTATCTCGAGACGGTGGTGGCGCGGGTGGCTGCCGGGCGCCGGCGCATCGCGGCGATCGCCGAGCAGAACGGGTTGAAGCCGCTGGCCTCGGCGACCAATTTCGTCACCATCGATTGTGGCCATGACGGAGCCTTCGCGCTGAAAGTGCTGCAGGGGCTGCTGTCGCGCGACGTGTTCATCCGCAAGCCGATGGCGCCAGGGCTCGACCGCTGCATCCGCGTCAGCGTCGGCCTCGACCACGAACTGGACATTTTCGCCGAGGAACTGCCGGGCGCGCTGGCGGCGGCGCGAGGGAACTAATGCATGTCGCCCAAAAGTGACCCCGGTTTTGGGTGGACACATGCATGAAAACATCGGCCTAAAACGCGTCGGATGAATCTGTTTCGACGCGACGCGCTTTAGGCAATTTCGCAGCGTTCGGATGCCGGTGCCCCGCCCAGCAGATGCCTGACGCGCGCCAATATGTCAGACAACTCGGCGGCTTCCTCGTCGTCCAGATTCGCGGTCAGGCGGACGAGATCGCAATCCGCGGCCGCCTGGAGCGCGGCAAGCGCGGCCTGGCCGCGGACGGTGAGCGAGAGGACGCGACCGCGCAGGGCATTGGGGCCGGCATGCGTTTCCATCAGGCCGGCGGTAGCGAGTTTTCGAAGGATTCTCGTGACGTAGGCCGGCTCCAACTGGAGCTCCTGGGCGATGTCGGACGCTGCTGGTGCGAAATCGATTTGAAACGCCCGCGCCAGAAAGCCTGCCTTGCCCTCAGGGGTGGCGGCAATATGGCCGGATCGACGGCCCAGTTCGAACAGCACCCGCGCCTCGGTCAGCGTATAGGCGCTGTGCGTCAAGGTTTCGTCGAGCAGCCCGATCAGGCCGGTATAGAACCGGTTGAAGCACCTGAGGTCGCTGACCAAGACATTCCGATCGGCGGGCATGTCCTGCGCCTTCCATGAGATTCCACGTCGGCAGATCATGACGCAAAAGTTGACCAAGTCAACTATTTATTGGATCAAGTCATCTATCTTCCGAACAAACCTCGACTCATATTCGATAGCCTCCCCTTCAAGCCAGTTGCCTTCGCTCGATCCTGCGCCAGACTCTATGCAAGGAGCGCGAGATGAACGATCAGAAAAGGGCAGTGCAGGCCAGCGTGCACGGCAGGGTGCAAGGCGTCGGCTACAGGATCTGGGTGAGAGGCGAAGCGGCAGGGCTTGGGCTGGTGGGCTGGGTGCGCAACGAAAGAGACGGCTCGGTAACGGCATGGCTTGCCGGCGCCGACGCGGCGGTTTCGGCCATGATCGAACGACTTTGGCAAGGCCCGCAAGGCGCTTCAGTCTCACGGATCGATGTCGAGGAGATCGAGACCTGGACCGCGCCTGGAGACTTCAGGATCGTCGCATAGGCGCATGCGCGTCTTGAATTTATCGGGCGCTCTTGAATTAATTGAACGTTCGTTTTATTATCTCCGAATTGACGAGGCGATCATGGCGCGCACCACAGGATCCGACGGCGGGCGAACCGAGGCGGCAGTCCGCGAAGCGGCGGTCAATCTGATCGCACGCTACGGCTACGAGGCGATGTCTATGCGCCAGCTGGCGGCCGAGGTCGGCGTCCAGGCGGCCGCGCTTTACCGCTATTTCCCGACCAAGGAAGACCTGTTGTTCACGCTGATGCGCGAGCACATGGAAGGACTTCGCGAGGCCTGGGAACACGCCAAGCCAACCGGCGCCGATCCGGCGGAGCAGCTTGCGGCCTATGTGCGCAACCACATCGCTTTCCATATCGAGCGCCGGCACGCCACGCATGTGTCGAACATGGAATTGCGCAGCCTGTCGCCCGACAGGCTGACGCAGATCCTGCGCATGCGCACAGCCTACGAAAAGGAACTGCGGATCATCCTGCGCGACGGCGCCGAGGCCGACGTCTTCAACATCGAGGACACCGGCCTGACGGCCATGGCGCTGATCCAGATGATGACCGGCGTCATCGTCTGGTTCCGGCCCGGCGAGCGGCTGTCTGTCCCTGAAGTAACGGCGACATATCTTTCAATGACAATGCGCCTGGTCGGCGCGAGGATGGATACCTACAGCGCCGCGCGTCCCTTCGGTCGCGCAAAGGACGCTGTCGCACTTTGATTTGAGTATGATCCCGAAGATCGAGAGCGATCTTCGGGATCATACTCGGGGGAGGAACGAGATGTACACGAACACGCTCAGCTTCGGGCATGACGAGGATATCGAGGCGCTGCGCGACCTGGTGCGGCGCTTCGCCCAGGACAGGATCGCGCCGATCGCCGGCGATATCGATCGCGACAACGAATTTCCGGCGCATCTGTGGCGCGAGCTCGGTGCGCTTGGCCTGCTCGGCATCACCGCCGATCCCGATTTCGGCGGCAGCGGCATGGGCTATCTCGCCCACGTGATCGCGGTGGAAGAGATTTCCCGCGCCTCGGCTTCGATCGGCCTCTCCTACGGCGCCCACTCCAACCTCTGCGTCAACCAGATCAACCGCTGGGCGACGCCGGCACAGAAGGAGAAATTCCTGCCGCAGCTGTGCTCGGGCGAGCGTGTCGGTGCGCTGGCGATGTCGGAATCCGGCGCCGGCTCCGACGTTGTCTCGCTCAAGCTGCGTGCCGAAAAACGCAATGACCGCTATGTGCTCAACGGCACCAAGATGTGGATCACCAACGGGCCGGACGCCGATACGCTGGTCGTCTACGCCAAGACCGATCCGGAGCGGAAATCGCGCGGCATCACCGCCTTCATCGTCGAGAAGGCGATGACGGGATTCTCCGTGGCGCAGAAACTCGACAAGCTCGGCATGCGCGGTTCCAACACCGGGGAGTTGGTGTTCGAGAATGTCGAGGTGCCGTTCGACAATGTGCTGCACGAGGAAGGACGTGGCGTCGAGGTGCTGATGTCGGGCCTCGACTATGAACGCACTGTGCTTGCCGGCGGCCCGATCGGCCTGATGGCGGCGTGCCTCGACGTGGCGATCCCCTATGTGCACGAGCGCAAGCAGTTCGGTCAGCCGATTGGCGAATTCCAGCTGGTGCAAGGCAAGCTGGCCGACATGTACACGGTGATGAATGCGGCTCGCGCCTATGTCTATGCCGTCGCCGCTGCCTGCGATCGCGGCCAGACCACCCGCAAGGACGCCGCCGGCTGCGTTTTGTTTGCCGCCGAAAAGGCGACGCAGATGGCGCTCGACGCCCTCCAACTGCTGGGCGGCAATGGCTATATCAACGATTATCCGACCGGCCGGCTTTTGCGCGACGCCAAGCTCTACGAGATCGGCGCCGGCACCAGCGAAATCCGGCGCTGGCTGATCGGCCGCGAGATCATGGCGGAGGGGGTGTAGCATGACCACGCTCCAAACCCAGATCTCCCCCTCCTCCGACACCTTTCGCGCCAATGCCGAACGCATGCGCGCACTGGTCGCCGACATCGCCGAAAAAGCCGCGACCGTCGAGCGCGGCGGCTCGGAGGAGGCACGCGAGCGCCACGTCTCCCGCGGCAAGCTGTTGCCGCGCGAACGCCTCGCCCAATTGCTCGACACCGGCTCGCCCTTCCTCGAGATCGGCCAGTTCGCGGCGTGGTCGATGTATGGCGAGGAGATTTCGTCGGCCGGCATGATCGCAGGCATCGGCCGTGTCGAAGGCACCGAGGTGATGGTCGTCGTCAACGATGCCACGGTGAAGGGCGGCACCTACTACCCGCTGACGGTGAAAAAGCATCTACGCGCGCAGGAGATCGCGCTGCAGAACAATCTGCCCTGCATCTATCTGGTCGACAGCGGCGGCGCGAACCTGCCCAACCAGGACGAGGTGTTTCCCGACCGCGAGCATTTCGGCCGCATCTTCTACAACCAGGCCAACATGTCGGCAGCCGGCATTCCGCAGATCGCCTGCGTCATGGGCTCCTGCACCGCGGGTGGGGCCTATGTGCCGGCGATGTCGGACGAGACGATCATGGTGCGCAACCAGGCAACCATCTTCCTCGGCGGCCCGCCGCTGGTGAAGGCGGCCACCGGCGAAGACGTCAGCGCCGAGGATCTGGGCGGCGCGGACGTGCATACCAGGCTTTCCGGCGTCGCCGACCATTATGCGATGGACGACGACCATGCGCTCGCCATCTGCCGTCGCATCGTCAAAAACCTGAATCGAAACAAGACCGTAAGCCTGAACTTACAGAAATCGATTCCGCCACTTCATCCGGCGGACGAACTCTACGGCGTCGTCCCGACCGATCTGCGCCAGCCCTACGATGCGCGCGAGGTGATCGCACGCCTCGTCGACGGGTCCGAATTCGACGAGTTCAAGCAGAACTACGGCACCACGCTGATCACCGGCTTTGCCCATCTCCATGGCATGCCGGTCGGCATCATCGCCAACAATGGCGTGCTGTTTTCCGAAAGCGCGCTGAAGGGTGCGCACTTCATCGAACTGTGCTGCCAGCGCAAGATCCCGCTTGTCTTCCTGCAGAACATCACCGGCTTCATGGTCGGCCGGAAATACGAAGCCGGCGGCATCGCCAAGGACGGCGCCAAGCTGGTGATGGCGGTTGCCACCGCGAGGGTGCCGAAGGTGACCGTCATCATCGGCGGTTCATTCGGCGCCGGCAATTACGGCATGTGCGGCCGTGCCTATTCGCCACGCTTCCTGTGGATGTGGCCGAATGCGCGCATATCGGTAATGGGCGGCGAGCAGGCGGCGACCGTGCTTGCCATGGTCAAGCGCGAAGGCATCGAGCGCAAAGGGGGCGAATGGAGCGCCGAGGAGGAAGCAAAATTCAAGAAGCCGATCCTGATGAAATACGAGCATGAGGGCCATCCCCTCTACTCGTCCGCCCGCCTCTGGGATGACGGCATCATCGATCCGGCGAAGACGCGCGAGGTGCTGGCGCTCAGCCTGTCCGCCGCGCTCAATGCCGAAATCGAGGACACGCGCTTCGGCGTGTTCAGAATGTGAGATGACCAAGGCTCTGGACAGGATCCGCATCCACACCGGCGACATCACGAAGCTGGATGTCGACGCCATCGTCAATGCCGCCAATTCGTCGCTGCTCGGTGGCGGCGGGGTCGATGGCGCCATCCATCGCGCGGCGGGCCGCGAGCTCGAGTTCGAATGCCGGATGCTGAACGGGTGCAAGGTCGGCGACGCCAAGATCACCAAGGGTTATAAACTGCCGGCTCGACACATCATCCACACAGTCGGACCCGTCTGGCAGGGCGGCGGCAAGGGCGAGGCCGAACTGCTGGCGTCCTGCTATCGCAGGTCGCTGGAACTCGCGGCCGCCAATGATTGCCGCTCGGTGGCGTTTCCGGCGATCTCGACCGGTGTTTACCGCTACCCGAAAGATGAGGCGACCGAGATCGCCGTCGGCACGGTCAGCATGGTCGTCGAAGAGAAAGACATGCCCGAAACCGTCATCTTCTGCTGCTTCGACGAGGATGCGGCGCAACTATACCAGCGAACAGTTGCTGCGCTCCGGAAAGACTGAACTGTATGGACCAACCGATTCATCAGCACAGGCAAACTCGAATCCCCGACAACGAACTGGCGGCGAGGCAAAATATTCGCTACTGCTTATCCCGCGCAATGCAATGGGGACAGGGCGGGAATGGAACTGAAATATTGCCGGGGGACGGCTGCTTCGATACTTGCAGGATTGCTTATATTAACAACAGCCGGCACCAGCCCGGCAGAGTCGCTTGCAGGAAGCAAAGGGCATACTCGCTTTCCTGTCTTTATCGCACCGGGTTCGATAGGAGGTTGTGGCAAGCACTACCGCGAATACGTCGCGGCGCGTGGCCATTCCGCCTACGCAATGACGCCGTTCAACTGGGCGACGGAATTCACGATCTGCGGGGTCTCCTTGAATGCACCGTCGCAGCAGGCGGCGGAGGACAAGGCAATGAAGTCCTGCGAATCTGGCCGGAAACAGTGGAAGATTTCCACGGCCGGAACCTGCGGAATCGCCGCATCCAAATAGCTTTCAAGCCGCAAGCGTATTCCCGGGGGAAACAGAATGAAATTCGTGACCATCAAACGGACAGCCGTATCGACGCTGGCCGGACTGCTGATTGTAGCCGCGGTCGGCGCTTCCGCAGCCGGATCGCTGGCGGGCAGCAAGGGAGACGTGCGTTTTCCGCCCACCCTGGGCTCGGGCGAATGCAATGTTGCCTACAAAGCCTATGTCGCGGCGAGCGGTCATTCGGCCTACGCCACGACCTTCTATTCGCGCGTTGTCGACCTCTACATCATCTGCGGAACGAAGCTCAACGCGCCGTCCCAGAAGGCAGCGGAAGAGATGGCGCTGCGCAACTGCCAGGCCGGCTTGACACGGTGGAAGCTCAAGACCGCAAGTGGCGGCTGTGCAATCTCGTCATCGAAATAGGCAACCAGCCGAGACTTTTTTCCGAATGGGGACAGCAGAATGAAATCCACGAATTCCAGGCGACCAGCCATCGCGATACTGGCCGGGTTGGTCATGATCATCTCGTCCGGCACCGGCGTGGCCGGGTCGCTGGCAGGAACCGAGGGGGACAAGCGTTTTCCCCCGAATTTGGGCGACTCGAAGTCACCATGCGCCAAGGCGTACAAGGCCTATGTGGCCGCCAGCGGCCATTCGGCTTATGCCACCACGCCATATTCAAGGGTGGTTTCACTGTACATCCTATGCGGTGCGCAGCTGAATGCGCCGTCGCAAAAGGTGGCGGAAGGGTTGGCGATGAAATCCTGCGTGGCCACGCGTGCGCACTACAAGGTGACGAACGGCGGCGGCTGCGAGATTGCCGCTTCGAAGTAGGCCGGCGCCTGCCCAATAGCGCCGCCCGAGACAGACCCGGGAGGCTCCATGTTTAGCAAGATCCTGATCGCCAATCGGGGCGAGATCGCCTGCCGTGTCATCCGCACGGCCCGCAAGCTCGGCGTGCACACCGTCGCCGTCTATTCGGATGCCGACGCGAAATCCCTGCATGTCGAGATGGCCGACGAGGCTGTTCATATCGGCCCCTCGCCTGTCGGCGAAAGTTATCTGCGCGGCGACAAGATCGTCGCGGCGGCGCTTTCGACTGGGGCGCAGGCCATCCATCCCGGTTACGGCTTCCTGTCGGAAAATCCTGATTTCGTCGACCAGGTGGTGGCGGCAGGGCTCATCTTCATCGGCCCGTCGGCGGCCTCGATCCGCGCCATGGGACTGAAGGACGCCGCCAAGCGGCTGATGGAGAAGGCCGGTGTGCCGGTGGTGCCGGGCTATCATGGTGAGGCACAGGAGATCGTCCTGCTTGCGTCCAAGGCACGCGAGATCGGCTACCCCGTACTGATCAAGGCGCGCGCCGGCGGCGGCGGCAAGGGCATGCGCCGCGTCGAGCATCCCGATGATTTCTCCGAGGCGCTGTCCAGCGCCCGGCGCGAAGCGAAAGCCGCGTTCGGCGACGACCGCGTGCTGGTCGAAAAATATGTCGACAAGCCGAGGCACATCGAAGTGCAGGTGTTCGGCGACAATTTCGGCAATGCGGTGCATTCTCTACGAACGCGACTGCTCGGCGCAGCGCCGCCACCAGAAGGTGATCGAGGAAGCGCCCGCCCCCGGCATGACGCCGGCTTTGCGCAAGGCAATGACGGAAGCCGCCGTGAAGGCCGCCAAGGCGATCAATTATTCCGGCGCCGGCACCATCGAGTTCATCGTCGATGCCTCGCAAGGCCTCAAGGCCGACCGATTCTGGTTCATGGAAATGAACACCCGCCTGCAGGTCGAGCATCCGGTCACCGAAATGGTCACCGGCACTGATCTGGTCGAGTGGCAGTTGCGGGTCGCCAGCGGCGAAAAGCTGCCGAAGATGCAGAACGAGATCGTGCTTGCCGGCCATGCCTTCGAGGCGCGCATCTATGCGGAGGACGCGGCAAAAGGGTTCCTGCCGGCAACGGGCACACTGCACCATCTGAAGTTTCCCGAGCCCGACGCGGCGACGATGCGTATCGAGACCGGCGTGCGGGCCGGCGATGCCATCTCGCCCTATTACGATCCGATGATCGCCAAGCTGGTCGTCCATGCAAAGGACAGGCAGGCGGCGCTGGAGGCCCTCGGCGCGGCGCTGTCGCAAACCGAGATCGCCGGTTCCACCGTCAACACCGCCTTTCTTGCCGCCCTTGCCGCCGATCCGGACTTTTGCGCTGGTGACGTCGACACCGGCCTGATCGGCAGACGTCAGGAGGCACTGACCGAGGTCGCGCCGCCGACTGCTGAAATCGTCGCGGCTGCCGCCCTTGCCGCCTCCGGCGCAGGCGCTTTGCCGCCATCGAACGACCCATGGTCTTCGCTTTCCGGCTACGCGCATTTCCACTGTGTGGCGCGTCGCACGCGGCTGAAGTTCGGCGAGGCCGATATACTGGCGAAGGTTTCGGTGCGGCCGGACGGGCGCTTCCTGGTGGCGCTCGATGCGCCCTATGACAGCGCCAATGCACATGATTTTCGCGCCGTTCCTCGCCTCGCCCGCTGGCCAGGCCACGTCACCGTGTTCGAAGGCGCCGTCGGCTATACATTCGTGGTGCCGGACCCCTTGGCCAGGAGCGATGACGCGGCAGCCGCCTCCGGCAGCCTGCGCGCGCCGATGCCGGGTCTGGTCAAGCTGGTGCGCGTGGCAAAGGGCGACGCGGTGATCAAGGGACAACCTTTGCTGATCCTCGAGGCGATGAAGATGGAGCACACCATCGCCGCCCCGCATGACGGGGTGGTTGCCGAGATCGCCGTGGAGGGAGCCCAGGTCAGCGACGGGACCGTGCTTGTGCGGTTCGTCGAGGAACAGAACACGTAGAGCTCGATCCCGAAAACTGGATCCGGTTTTCGGAAATGATCTATCGCGACATCCCAAGGCACATTGGAAGCGCCCTGCCAAAATCAAAGCGGCCGCGACGAGATGGGCGCCGGCAGTACTCAATCGTGATAAAATATAAAACGCAACCCCTTTTTATATGTCGATATTATCAATCTCGCTCTTGGCTGATTCAGGGTCAATTGGATAGAAAAACGTATATATAAGATTTTACTTAAAGACCTTTTTACCATCCGCTGACCTGAAATTTGCTTTAGGTTTATTTATAGCCTATACCTACTCTGGGTTTGATATCTGCAAACGATGGGTTAGCGTTAACGGGATCGGGCGGATTTCCTTACGCGGGCCTTTTCGAGGAAAAACCCATGAAGACTTCCATCAAAGCGCTCGCTTTGACCGCCGCGTTGACACTGCAGTGGTTCAGTCCCGCACAAGGAGCGACCGCCACCGGCAATATGACAGTCCGGATCACCATTCAGGCGGAGTGCAAGGTTCAGACCGCGACCGATATGGATTTCGGCACAAATGGTGTCATTGACGCCAATGTCGACCAGACCAGCACCATTTCAGTGCAATGCACCAACAGTACGCCCTACAATGTCGGCCTGAGCGCCGGTGTCGGCGCCGGGGCAACGATCGCCGTCCGCAAGATGACCGGCCCAGCAGCCGCGGTCGTCAACTACTCGCTTTATCGCGACGTGGCGCGAGCCCAGCTATGGGGCACCACCATAGGCACCGACACGGTGGCAGGCACCGGCAATGGCGCCGCGCAACCACTTACGGTTTATGGCCGCGTGCCGCCGCAAACAACGCCTGGTGCGGGTGTCTACACAGACACGGTTGCGATCACCGTCACCTACTAAGGTGCTGTCAAACAGGGAGGACGCCATGCGTTCCATGCTCAAAAGCATTAGCGCGATCGCGCTTTTGCTCCTCGCGGTCGGTTTGGCGCAAGCAGCGTCGCTTCGGGTAGCGCCGACCAGCATCGAGATGATCGCGCCGGACAGTGCGGCGGTCTTGACCCTGCGCAACGAGGCGAAACAGCCCATCAACGTACAGATAAGAGTGTTTCGCTGGACTCAAGAGGGCGGCATCGAACGGCTCGAGCCGACCAGTGATGTTGTTGCCAGTCCCCCGGCTGCGAAGCTTGGCCCCGGCGCCGACTATCTGGTGCGGGTTGTGCGGGCATCGAAATCAGCCGTTGCAGGCGAGGAAAGCTATCGTGTGATCATCGACGAACTTCCTGATCCGTCGAGAAAGAAGGCCGGTACCGTCAGTCTGGTCCTGCGCTATTCGGTTCCGGTGTTCTTTCGCAATCCCGACGCGGCTGCTCCAAATGTTTCCTGGAGCCTCTCAGGCAAGGGGCGCGGGCTGCTCCTGACAGCAAAAAACACTGGCGAAAGTCGCTTGAGATTGTCCGATTTGACGCTGACGCAGAGCGGGCGAAAACTCGGCAACCGCAACGGTCTTGTCGGCTATGTGCTCGGCGGTGCGACCATGCAATGGCCGATCGCGGGGAAGACGCTTTCGGGCGGGGCGGTTTCGCTGTCGGCCCAGAGCGATTTTGGACCGTTCGATGCCAACGTTTCGATCAAGGGCCAGTAGGGTCGCGATCACCGCTGTCGTGGCCGCATTTTCCACCATGCAGGTCAAAGCACAAGATGTGTTGCCGGCCCCCGCGGCAACGGATTCCGCGGCGGCTCCAGCCGACGGCCGCGATCTGTATCTGGAAGTCTTCGTCAACGACGTCTCGACCGGGCTGATCGGCGCTTTCAGGCAGCTGTCGGATGGCGGCCTGGCTTCCACGCCAGACGAATTGCAGCAGGTTGGGCTGCAACCTGTCGAAAGTGCGATGGGTGCCGATCACCTAGTGCGGGTCGATCGGCTCCCTGACGTCTCCTATCGTATCGATGAAGCGACCCAACGTCTCTATGTGACGGCCACCAATGCGGCACGCTCCGCCCACGTCATCGACATCGCTCCGCAGGGTAAGCAGGACAGGCTCGAGCCGCAATCCGGCTTTGGCGGCGTGCTGAACTACTCCCTGTTCGCCAGCATCAACGATCTGAAGGATCCTACCTTGCAGCTCTTTAGTGGCGTCTCAGGCGGTTTCGATGCGCGGCTTTTCAGCCCTTACGGAACGTTGAGCCAAGGCTTTATCGTTGGCCTGTCCGACGGCGAACTTGACGGCTTCACCCGGCTGAACACGACCTGGAGTTATTCCGATCCCGAGCGGTTGCTGACCTACAAGGCGGGTGACTTCGTCTCGGGTGGGCTGGCATGGACAAGGCCTGTGTATCTCGGCGGCTTTCAGGTCCAGCGCAATTTTTCCTTGCGTTCCGATCTCGTCACCTTGCCGCTTCCGAGCTTCTCGGGAACAGCTGCTGTCCCCTCCACGCTCGAAGTCTATACACAGAATGTGCGGACCTATTCCAGCGACGTCCCGGCCGGGCCGTTTCAGGTGACAAACCTGCCAATATTCACCGGAGCTGGCCAAGCCCAAATTGTCCTGCGCGACAGCCTCGGCCGCGAAACCACCGTAACGTTGCCATTCTACAATTCCAGCATGCTTCTGAAACGGGGCCTCCTCGACTTCTCCGCCGAGGTCGGCTCTCCGCGGCGCAATTTCGGTGTCGAATCGTATGATTATGACGGCGGCATCTATGGCTCGGCAAGTGCGCGCTATGGGCTGACCAACCGGCTGACACTGGAAGGCCACGTCGAAGGCGGCGAAGATCTTGTGAATGGCGGCGCCGGCATAGCGTTTCCGCTCAGCTATTTCGGCGCAGCCTCCATTGCTGCGGCCGGCAGTCGTCACAATGGCCAGACGGGCGCGCTCGTCAACGCCTCGCTTGAGCTGAGCTACGATGGGTGGTCGCTCTATGGCCGCATGCAGCGCGCGTTCGGGGACTACGAGGACATTGCATCGGTCACCGCCGAGATCAATGCTGTACCGGGTCCGAACGAGTTCCCGATCTTCACAGCCGGCGTTTCTCGCGCGCTCGATCAGGTAACGCTGAGCGTGCCGATGCCGCTTGATTTTTCAAACCTCAACCTCTCCTACGCGCACCTTAAGAGCGCCGAGGGAGAGAGCAGCCAGATCGTCGGCGTTTCGTACAGCCAGACAGTGTTCAAGGACAGCAGCTTCTATGCCACCGCCTTCACCGACCTTGACGACAAAAACAGCTTTGGCGTGTTTGCGGGCATCTCCGTACCGCTCGGCCGTGATGTCACCGCCTCAACCGGGGTCGCAGACGGCCCCGACGGCGTGTCGGTGGTCGCCGACATCGCCAAGTCCGAACGGCTGGAGAACGGCAGCATCGGCTGGCGTGCCAGGACGTCCGAGGGCGGCACACCCAACCGGTCTGCGGCCGCCAGCTACCGTTCACCATGGGCGCGCGTAGAGGCCGGCATCCAGCAATTCGACAAGAGCGTTCGCGGAACCGCGGAACTCGATGGGGCAATCGCCGTCGCCGGTGGCGGCGTTTTTGCCACCAACCACATCAACGACGCGTTCGCGGTTGTCGATGTCGGTGTTGCTGGCGTGGAAGTCCAGCACCAGAACAGGCGGGTCGGCGTCAGCAACCGGCAGGGAAAGATCCTGGTTCCCGATCTGAACTCCTACGAAGACAATACCATTTCCATCGACCCAAGGAACTTGCCGGTCGATGCCGATGTGCCGGAGACGCGCAAAATCGTCGTGCCGGCCGGTCGAAGTGGCGTCGTCCTTGATTTCGGCGTCTCAAAGGCTGCCGATGCGGCGCTTGTCTCCCTGGTCGACAGCAAAGGCACGCCGATCGCCGTCGGCGCCAAGGGCCGTGTCGAGGGCGCCGACGAGGAATTCGTGATCGGCTATGACGGCGAGGCCTATATCCGCACCCTCCACCGACAAAATGCCGTGGCCATTGAATTGCCGGATGGCAGCTCGTGTCGAGCCGAATTCGCCTATCGAGCGGTACCCGGCCAACAGGTGGTCATAAAGCAGGTCATCTGTTCTTGAGGCGAGGACGAACAATGCTGCGTTTCGCTATGCTGTCGGCCGCCCTGCTCTTGCCGACCGTTGCCTGGGCCCAAAGCTGCAGCTTTGGCGTATCGGCGATGAATTTCGGGTCGGTCGACACGCTTTCCGGTTCACCAAGCAATTCAACAGCCACGCTCAGCGTAAACTGCTCCGGATTGTTGTTGCAGCGCATCCTCATCTGTCCAAATCTGGGTACGGGCAGCGGCGGTGCGACGGCTTCGGCTCGTCAAATGCTGAGCGGCGCCAATCATCTCAACTACCAGCTTTATTCGGATTCCGCGCGCTCGGTGGTGTGGGGCTCCTATGCGTGGCCGTATCCGCCGACGGCGCCGGGCTTTGCGCTGACGCTGAGCGTGCTCGGCAGCGGTTCAGCCAGCCAGACGATCTATGGCGCGGTATTGGGTGGACAGGCGATCGCGGTGCCGTCGACCTATCTCTCCACATTTTCCGGGAGCCACGTCGAGTTCCGCTATCGAGCCACTCCCAGCAACGATTGCAGCACCAGCGCAGGCTCCGTCGACAGACCCACATTCACGATCAACGCGATCGTTCCGGCCAATTGTCTGCTGGCAATCCAGAACATCGATTTCGGATCAAACGGCATTCTGGGCGCCAATGTCGATGCGACTGGCGGGGTTTCCATCACCTGCACCCCGGGCACGCCCTATACAGTGTCGCTCAGCAACGGAACGACTGGTTCGGCCCCAACCGCGCGCAAGATGTCCAAGGGCGTGGAAACCGTAACCTACGGCCTCTACAAGGATAACGCACGCAGCCAGGTGTGGGGCGACGCAGCGACGCCAGGCAGTACGGTTGCGGGAGGCGGCAGCGGTGCGGCGCAAAATCTCACCATCTACGGCCGTGTTCCCGCGCAAACGACACCTTCGGCCGGCGTCTATACCGATACCGTCGTCGTTACCGTGACCTATTAGGCCGCTGCATCAGAGCGCCGCGCGTCCAGAAGAACGCGCGGCGCTGCAATGCCGCTAGATGATGTCAGCGACTACTGCGCGATCGGCGCGTATTTGCCGTCATGCCACTGGTTGATGTCGTAGCTGGCATTCTTGAGGTCACCCTTTTCGTCGAAGGTGACATCGCCGACGACAGTGCTGATCGGCGTGCCGTTCTTCAGCGCTTCGGCAACCTTGGCCGGATCGTCGCTGCCGGCACGCTTGATGCCTTCGGCGAAAGCCTGGACGACGGCGTAGGAGAACAGGGTGAAGCCTTCCGGCACGAAGCCGCCGGCCTTGATCTTCTCGACAGCCGCCTTGGCTTCCGGCTTTGCCTGCGGGTCCGACGGGAACACGAACATGGTGCCCTCGCCGGCCGGGCCGGCAACCTGCCAGAATTCCGGCGAAGCAATGGAGTCCGGCATGATCAGCTGGAACTTCAGGTTCTGTTCGGCCGACTGACGCAGGATCAGGCCAGCTTCAGGATGGTAGCCGCCGAAATAGACGACGTCGGCCTTGAGATCCTTGAGCTTGGTGACAAGCGCCGAATAGTCCTTCTCACCGGGATTGATGGCGTCATAGTAGACTTCCTTGAGGCCGCCAGTGTTCATGGTTGCCCTGACGGCATCGGCCACGCCCTGACCGTAGGCGCTCTTGTCGTGCAGGATGACGACGTTCTTGCCGGCAAACTTCTTGGCGATCCATGGGCCGATGAAGGCACCCTGTGCGTCGTCACGCGTATAGAGACGCATGATTGTCGGCCAGCCGGCCTTCGCGGCCGCGTCGGTCAGCACCGGGTTCGAGGAAGCCGGGCTCATCATCAGGGCACCGGCTTCGGCATAGACGGCCGAGGCCGGAATGCTCGAGCCCGAGCAGGCATGGCCATCGATGAACTTGACGCCGTTGGCGACGATGCGGTTGGCGACCGACACGGCCTGCTTGGGATCGCACTGATCGTCCTCGATGTCGAGCTTGATCATCGAGCCGTTGACGCCGCCCGCGGCATTGATGGCGTCGGCGGCGGCCTGTGCGCCCTGCTTGAACTGATCGCCGATGGTGGCGAGCTGTCCGGTCATCGGGCCGACCACCGAAACGGTGATGTCGTCGGCTAATGCGACCGGCGCACTCATCATCAGGCCGAAAATGGCCGCGCTCAAAATACTCATTTTTTTCATGACAATAAAACTCCTCCACTCACGCGCGGCCGCCCCGGCCGCGCTTCTTCCAGAGAGGCGGGACAATTTCATCCTTCATTGGGCCTGTCTAGGCGCATTGGCACCGCTCGATTGGGCCTGCGAGGCGTCATTCAAGCAAAAAAGCCACGCCAGCCTTGTTCCGGCTGGTCGTGGCTTTTTTTGCCTGTCGGGCTGTTTCCCCAGCGCCCCCGCGCCGCGAACCCCAACGTCGCCTTCCCTGTCTTCCTGCTGACCATGATCTTTCCCGATTTTCGGGATCATGGTTCGTCGCGCGGCTTGGACCTGGCGGCCTGCCGCATTCTTGTTGTTGATGGCCTGTGGCCTGGCTGTCTGCGCAGCCTTATCCCTGTTTTGGCCCGACCGTCTTGGAGCGGTCTTGGCCGGAGCGTCCCCGTCTGGCAGAACTTTAGTGCATGGTCATCCATTCGCGGGCTTCGCGCAGCGCCTTGGCGATCTCGACCTTCGACATGGCCGCCGACAGTTCAGAGCGCAGTTCCGCGGCGCGGGCCGAGCCCTTGATGGCGGCGATGTTGAACCATTTGTGGGCGGCAACGACGTCGGTCTCGCAGTCGCGGCCGGTCGCATACATCATGCCCAGTTCGAAAAGAATGTCGGCCTGGGCAGTTGCCCCCATGGCGCCGAAACCTGCTTCAAGCATTTCAAAACGTGCCATTTTAGTCCCCTGTCTGGCTCCCGAGAGCTGCCTCCGTTTGTCTTGTCCGGGCCGCTCTTTCGATGCTTCCGAGAATGCCGATCAGGCTTGAATCCGTCGTTAAATGGCGTGCTTAATTTGAAGAAAACAAAGCTAAAACAAGAGGTAAACGCGCAAATTCGTTAAGGATACGAAGCCAGCAATTCAGCCGATTTGCGCCAAATTTGACGAAAATTTTCGCGGCCGGAATCAACACTCCGCTAACCACGGGAAACAAACACGACGCGCCGGTCGTTTTCGTTTCGCCGCCGACAAGGCGAATTCGGGCGGCTTCAAAATGCCAAAGTCTTCCGTTGCGGCACCGCTTTTGTTTTGTCGGGAGCTGGATTAGCTTACGTTTGCGTAAGCGGCAGACCGGCGAGGCGGAGAATTCGGCCGGCTATCCAAAGGGAGCACGACATGTTTCGAAAAGTGAGCCTGGCTCTTGCAGCCACATTGATGATTGCCGGGGCGGCGTGGGCCGATCCGATCGAGGGCAACTGGAAGACGCAAGCGGGCGACACCGCCGCCATTTCAGGCAGCGGCTCGTTCTCCATCACGCTCAAATCAGGAAAATATGCCGGCAAGACCATCGGCTCGCTGAAGGCAGCCGGCGACAACAAATATGCCGGCAGCATCACTGATCCGGCGAACGACAAGACCTATTCGGGCAAGGCGACATTGTCGGGCACCTCGCTCAAGATGAGCGGATGCGTGCTCGGCGGACTGATCTGCAAGAGCCAGACCTGGCACAAACTTTAATTCTGCTGAGTGATATCGGGCGACCTCCAGACCAATGGAGACGCCCACACCTGCCCCACAAATTCAAACCAGACTTCGAGCAAAGCCCTTGAAATAACCCGTTAACAGGTTCTTACTTGCTGCAGGCAGGTTGGGGCTCTGTCAGGTTATGCGTCCAGTTTCTCTAGTTGTAGCAGTTGGGTCAATTGTCGCGGCAGCGGCGTCTCCGGTTTGGGCGCTAGAGTACACTCCAGTTTCCTCTCCAGGCCAACAGCCATTCCTAGTGGTCTCCGGAGAATTTGGCGTCAGCGAACCACTGACAGCATTCACAAACGCCGTTGTAAGCAGCGGGGCCAGGGTGATTGTCTTCAACTCCCCCGGAGGCAGCGTCGGCACTGCAATACAGCTAGGACGTATGATCCGGACAGCGGGCTTGGACACACTCCAAGTTCGCCAATTGCAGTGCGCCTCGGCTTGCTCACTTGCCTTCTTGGGTGGTGTCCGCCGAGTTGCAGATGCGGGCTCCATTGGCGTTCACAGGGCATCTTTCGATACGAATAGCGGAATGTCCGCTGATGAAGCTGTGGCTCAAATCCAGGCCGGAACTGCTCAGGTCATGGCCTACATGACGGAAATGGGAGTAGACCCCAAGCTCATGGAAGTAGCCTTGAGCTACGACAGGTCCGACATGAGGTACCTATCGGCCAGCGAAATGGCGGAAATGCGGGTGACCAACGTCGCGGTCACGCAATCGCCGGTAGATACATCTCAGGTGCCCACGAGCTCCAATCCTGCGCCTGTGCCAGATGTCAACTCCAAGCAAGAGTTGGAGGGCGCTGCGGTAGCGTTCATTAAGGGGCTTATAGAGCACCATGGGGACAACGCCGATTTGGCTCTCGCTGAGGTTCAGTCTTCCTACGCTCCCACCGTTGACTACTATGGGAAGCTGACAGACCTAGGCTCGATCATTCAGGACAAGCGAAACTATTTCGAGCGTTGGCCCGAGCGGGGATACAACGTTCGCGATGGTAGCCTGATGGTCTCCTGCGCTAACGACAGATGCATGGTCTCGGGCACCTATGACTGGATCGTGCGTAGCCTGCCTAGGCACAAGCAGGCAAAGGGCGTAGCGAACTTTAGCTACACGATATCGATTGGGTCCAACCCCAAGATCGTTGCAGAGACTAGCAAAGTCTTGCGCTGATAGAGGGTGAGTTCTACCCGCCGGCAGGCCCCGTTTTCGTTTCAGCGGCACGTCGAGCCCTGGTGCTCTCGCCCTGCTCACTGTGGCCGTCCGGGCTCGCGGCGACCCGGTCAGATCCCGTCAATCAATTTGAACCGCAGATGAACGCCGGCATCAGAGCCGGTTCAGAGGCGTTGGGGCATTCTCTCCCGTGTTGAAGGAGACACGACCCAATGCTTGCTCGCCGCTTCACCATCGTTTGCCTGCTGATGAGCCTGTTTGGGATGTTCTTCGCCATCCTCGTCGCTGAAGCGGGCCGTTCCCCCCGCTCCTGGGACGAAGCCACCAGAATGTGTGGCCTCGCCTGCCCGACCAACCTTCGCCACTGAGACAAAGAAACCCGGACCTCGAACAGAAAAGCACAAACATCATGAACCGCATCGCCGCCAACACCCTCAAGACCCTCCGGCTTCTGCCGCGGGCGGCGCTTGTCCTGATGCTTCTGGCCGCTCCGGTTCTGGCGGTGCCGATGATGCGCGCCGATGCCGGCTCGACGATCGAGGCGCCGGCCCTGAAGCAGTCCGGCGTGGGTTTCGTCCTGCTGGTCAGCCTGCAGCGGGGATAAAGAAAAATGGCGGTTTGGGCGCCTTCGACGGCGACACCCCTCCCAACCGCCCGTCCAAGTCTCTATATTGAGTCATGGAAAAGCGAATCTACCCCCAGGCCATCGAATCAGTCGTCATGCCGGAGCCTTTTGGCCGGCAAAGCTTCGACAGCGCCGAAAAAGCCGTTGCCGCACTGCAGCTGCTCTACGACCGCAACACCAAGTTCCTGCGCGATGCCTTCGCCGCACTGGCGGCAGCCGGAGGCGACAGCAGCAAGCGCTACCGGGCCTTCTATCCCGAGATCGGCGTCACCACGAGTTCGTTCACCCAGGTCGACTCGCGCCAGGCCTATGGCCATATGCCGACGCCCGGCCATTTCGCCACCACGATCACGCAGCCGCGGCTGTTCGAGCGGTACCTGATCGAACAGCTGCGCCTGATCATGCGCAACCACGGTGTCGCGGTCACGGTTTCGGAATCGACCACACCCATTCCGCTGCATTTCGCCTTCCTGGAGGGAACTTATGTCGACGGGGCCGCTGCGGAGCGCATCAAGCGGCCGATCCGCGACCTGTTCGACGTGCCGGATCTCGACGGCACCGACGACCAGATTGCCAATGGCACGTTCGAAGTGGCCTTCGGCGAACCAAGACCGCTGGCACCATTCACGGCGCAGCGCATCGACTATTCGCTGCACCGCATGACCCATTACACGGCGACCAGCCCGCAGCATTTCCAGAACTTCGTGCTGTTCACCAACTACCAGTTCTACATCGACGAGTTCGTCGCCCGCGCCCGCGACCTGATGGAGAAGGGCGGCGGCGGTTACGCAGAATTCGTCGAGCCGGGCAATGTCGTGACCAGGGCCGGACAGAGCGCGCCTGGCGAAGGCGTTGGACCGCAGCGCCTGCCGCAGATGCCGGCCTATCACCTGAAAAAGCCGAACCATGGCGGCATCACCATGGTCAACATCGGCGTTGGCCCTTCCAATGCCAAGACGATCACCGACCATATCGCCGTGCTGAGGCCGCATGCCTGGGTGATGCTTGGCCATTGCGCCGGGCTGCGCAACACCCAGGCGCTCGGCGACTATGTGCTGGCGCATGCCTATGTGCGCGAAGATCACGTGCTGGACGACGACCTTCCCGTCTGGGTGCCGATCCCGCCGCTGGCCGAGATCCAGGTTGCGCTGCAGGAAGCGGTCGCCGAAGTCACCGGCCTGTCGGGCTATGACCTGAAGCGCATCATGCGCACCGGCACGGTCGCCACCATCGACAACCGCAACTGGGAACTGCGCGACCAGCGCGGACCGGTGCAGCGCCTGTCGCAGTCGCGTGCCATCGCGCTCGACATGGAATCGGCGACGATCGCCGCCAATGGCTTCCGCTTCCGCGTGCCCTACGGCACGCTGCTGTGCGTTTCCGACAAGCCACTGCATGGCGAGCTGAAACTGCCTGGCATGGCGACCGAGTTCTACAAGCGCCAGGTGGCGCAGCACCTGACCATCGGCATCAGGGCGATGGAGAAGCTGGCCGAGATGCCGATGGAGCGGCTGCATTCGCGCAAGCTCCGAAGCTTTTCGGAGACAGCGTTCCAGTAGGCGGTCGCGAGGCAGCGGCGAGGCAATTCGTCGTCTTGATCAGGCCGCAATTTGGCCGATAAGCAGATCGAACGCAGGCGGCATCCAGCAGACACGACCTCAATGATAACAGGCGCGCGCTTGAAAATGACGGCTGGGTTGGCATTCCTGGCGATGACGGCATTGTCGGTCGCGCTGCTGGCCGGGTTCTTCGGCACGCTGCATCCGGCTTTCGATTCCTTCTCGCATTTCCGCATGCACTTCAGCGGGCTTATGGCGCTTCTGGCGCTGCCACTGCTTGCCAGCTCGTTTCGGCTGCAGGCAGCAGCGGGGCTGGTCTTTGCCATCGCCTGCCTGGCCACGACGGCAAGCGCGCTGCCGAGGCTTTGGCCGCAGCCTGCGGCTGCCAAGCCCGCCGATCAAGCCGTCTACAGCCTGCTGCAGATGAATCTGCGCTTCAACAACCCGACACCGAAAAAAGTGCTCTCCCTGATCGGCCGCACCAACCCGGACGTGATCACCCTCGACGAGGTGTCGGAGATGTGGACGACCGAGCTTGGCACCATCACCAGCGCCTACCCCTACCGTATCCTCTGCCCCTACCCGAACGGCATGTTCGGCGTGGCGCTGCTGTCGCGCCGGCCCTTTTTGGCCGGCACGACACCGCGGTGCGAGCCGCGCGGCGCGATGGCGACCGCGACCATCGACTTCGGCGGCATTCCCGTCGATGTCGCCGCGATCCATTTGAGCTGGCCGTGGCCGAAGGAGCAATACTGGCAGATCGGCGAACTTGCGCAGACACTGGCCGGGCTTGGCCCGACCGCGATCATGGCCGGCGATTGCAACGCCGTGCCGTGGAGTGCGGCGGTGCGGCGGGTCGCGGCTCTCGGCGGGCTGACACTTATGCCTTCGGCCGGCCCGACCTGGATCCACCGGACACTGCCCGACGTCCTGCGCCGCTATGCGGGCCTGCCGATCGACCAGGTGTTCAGCAAAGGTGGGCTGACCATCCTGTCTTCGACGCGGCTGGAGGATACCGGCTCCGACCATCTGCCGGTGCTGGTCGAGTTCACGCTTCGCCCTGACGACAAGCAGCCTGAGAATGACCACGCCACAGCACTCGCGGCGAGTAACCTGTCAGCCAAGCCTCACGGCTGAGCGAAGCCCGCGCCACGACGCTGACCGGATCACTCGTTCATGGTTTTTTGATCAAGGCAGCGATCAGATGCTCGACATGGCCGCCGTTGCTGTGCTCGCGCCGATCGAAGGCGTTTTGTTTGGCCTCATATTCGGCATAGACAGCCTTGATGCGAAGCTGAGCTTCGCGGCGCGTCTTGTAGCAAGACGGGTCGTTGGCCACCCGCAGGCCGGCTATCGACCTTTCCGTAGCGCGCATCATTTCCCTGGCGATGCGCCCATGTGTTTCCTCATGGGCGCGAACACCGGCGAAAAACCTGTTCCAGCGCCTTTTCAGTGCCGGCGTCGCGGGCGAGGCAAAGCGAGGGAAGGTGTAGAAAAGATTGAGCGTGCCATTGACGCCCCGCATCCGGCAGAAGCCGTTGCTCTGACCGGCGTCGAGGTCCCAATCGACGGTATAGGCAGTCGTGGCGATGGCATGCGTCATGAAGCCGTGCCTTGGGCCCTTGCTGTCCATCGCCTCGACGAGGGCCGCGCCCGAGCTTCCCGTAATGTCGTAAGTCCGCGTCTGGACCACCGCCCTGGTGCCGGCCAGGGCCTCTGGCGCACACAGCGCTCCAATAGCGACGAGGCATGTCATAACCATCCGGCGCATCGGCCTTCTCCCCTATCCCGGGAGAAGGAACCATAGACCGGTGGCCGTTTCAACGGTTTTGCCGCCGAGGCCCAAACCGCCCGGCCGCGCGAGGTCACATACCCTGGTAGACCGGACCTTCTCCGCCCTGTGGCGGCACCCAATTGATGTTCTGGTTCGGGTCCTTGATATCGCAGGTCTTGCAGTGGACGCAGTTCTGCGCGTTGATGACGAAGCGCACATCTTTCGCCGCCGGATCAGCGGCGGCATTGCCGTCCTTGTCGACCCATTCATAGACGCCAGCCGGGCAATAGCGTGTCGAAGGCCCGGCAAAGACATCGTGCTCGGACCGCTTCTGCAGTTCCATATCGCCGACCAGCAGATGGACCGGCTCGTTCTCTTCGTGATTGGTGTTGGACAGGAATACCGAGGACAGGCGGTCGAATGTCAGCACGCCATCCGGCTTCGGATAGGCGATCTTCTTGTGCTTGGCGGCTGGCTCGAGCGCCGCATAGTCGGCCTTGCCGTGCTTCAGCGTGCCGAAGGGCGAGACGCCGAACAGCGTGTTCAGCCACATGTCGAGGCCGCCAAGGCCGATGCCGACGATGGTGCCGAAGCGCGACCACAACGGCTTGACGTTGCGCACCTTCTTCAAATCCTTGCCGATGTCGGTGGCGCGCCAGGCCGCCTCATAGGAGGAAAGCTCGTCATTGGCGCGGCCAGCGCCGATCGCCTCGGCGACATGCTCGGCCGCCAGCATGCCGGAGAGCACCGCATTGTGCGAACCCTTGATGCGCGGCACGTTGACGAAGCCCGCCGCGCAGCCCATCAGCGCGCCGCCTGGGAAGGACAGTTTCGGCACCGACTGCCAGCCACCCTCGGTGATGGCGCGCGCACCATAGCCCAGGCGCTTGGCGCCTTCGAAGGTGCCGCGGATCGCCGGATGGGTCTTGAAGCGCTGGAATTCCTCGAAAGGCGATAGATACGGATTCTTGTAGTTGAGGTGGAGAACGAAGCCGACCGCCACCTGATTGTCCTCGAGATGGTAGAGGAACGAGCCGCCGCCGGTCTTCATGTCGAGCGGCCAGCCGAAGGAATGCTGGACCAGGCCTGGCCGATGGTTCTCCGGCTTGACCTGCCAGAGTTCTTTCAGGCCGATGCCGTATTTGCCAGGCTCGCGGCCATCGGAAAGCTTGTATTTGGCGATCAGCTGCTTGGCGAGCGAGCCGCGCGCGCCTTCGCCGATCAGCACATATTTGCCCATCAGCGCCATGCCCGGCGCGAAGCCCGGGCCGTGCGTGCCGTCCTTCTCGACGCCCATATCGCCGGTGACGACGCCGGTGACGGCGCCTTCTTCATTGTAGAGCAGGCCTGCGGCGGCAAAGCCCGGATAGATTTCGACGCCAAGCGCCTCGGCCTTACCAGCCAGCCAGCGGCAGACATTGCCGAGCGAGACGATGTAATTGCCGTGATTGTTCATCAGCGGCGGCATCAGAATGTTGGGCAGGCGGAACGAGCCGGCAGGGCCGAGCACCAGGAAATGATCCGCCGTGACCGGCGTCTTGAAGGGATGGCCATCCTCCTCGCGCCAGCCGGGCAGCAGCCGGTCGATGCCGATCGGGTCGACGACGGCGCCGGAGAGGATGTGGGCGCCGACCTCGCCGCCCTTTTCCAGCACGACGACGGAAAGCTCGGGATTGACCTGCTTGAGGCGGATGGCCGCGGCAAGGCCGGCCGGACCGGCACCGACGATGACCACGTCGAATTCCATGCTTTCGCGTTCGATATCGCTCATCAACCCCTCCGCACTGGCTTGCCGCTGTTGCGTATCTTGCTGGCTCCTGCGCTGCATAGCGCATCAATTGGCGACAGGAAACCGGCGCAGACGTGACAATGCGGATTTGGCCAAAAAGTCGCGCATCTTGCAGCAGGGCAGCCGTTTGTGCACGGCGAGACCTGCAGTGCTCGCGTTTTTTAATTGTTCGACGGCTTGCTTATCAGCCATACTTCCCGCCATGCGCATTCCTGGGCCTGCCGGCTTTTCTTCGACGCGCTTTGTTTTCCCGCCCGGCCGGGCCTGCCGGGCGATTCTTCTGGCCCTTCTGATGTCGGCACCGGGGCACGCCGCCGCGGACGAAGTGAAAGTCTGGGCGACAGGCGCCTATTCCTTTTCCGACGAGCTTGGCGGCTTCCGCATCACCGGTGCTTCCGGCATCGGGACCAAGGACGACCCGCTGGTCATCACCGAAGAGCTGAATTCGGCGACACCGGTGACGCTGACCATCCGCACCACCAAGCCGATCCAGACATTCGGCAAGGCGGGCGAGTTCGCCAACGGCATCATGTATATGCGCATCGACGTGCTCAACAACAGCGGCCAGGCCTGGATCGAGTTCCAGTTCGAGCTTCAGGAGATCCTGAACCAGCCGAGCGTGTTTGGAGACGGGTTCTCGTTCGACCAACGCAACAAGACGCCGGAAAATATCTGGTCGAGCAATTTCGCCGATTTCGACCGCGAGTTCGAACCTTATGACCGGCTGCTGTTCAAGAACGGCAAGGTCGACCCGCACAAGACCGTCAGCTTCGAGTTCCTGATGACCGACTATACGCCGCGATGGACCTTCTATGTGGTGCAGGATCCGCGCATCCCGACGGGATAGGGCAAGCGGCCGGCCTTGCAAATTGCAGTCATGCGGACGAATGTGCGCACCATGACTGCCGCCTCCCCCAACAACCCTACCGAAATTGCCGACATCCTGGCCTTCTATGCCAGCGCCGGCGTCGATGAGGCGTTGGAAGACGCCCCGGTGAACCGCTTCGCCGAGCCGGCGCCGAGGCCTGTCGAGCGCGCACCGGTGCAGGCGGCGCCCCCTCGCGAGGAGAGGGCGCCGGAGCGGCCAGCGGCTTCGCCCGGCTTGGATACGAGCAACGTGCCGGATGCGCCACCGGCACGTTCATCGGTAGCCGCCGTGCCAGACGAAGCTCAGGCGGCGCTGGCGCGCCAGTTGGCAACAACGGCAACAACCTTGGACGAGTTGCGCCAGCATATGGCTGCCTTCGACGGCTGCAATCTCAAGACCACCGCCAAGAACCTGGTGTTCGCCGACGGCAACCCGGAGGCCGCGGTCATGCTGGTTGGCGAAGCGCCGGGCCGCGACGAGGATATTGAGGGCTTGCCCTTCGTCGGCCGCTCGGGCCGGCTGCTCGACCGCATGCTGGCCGCGATCGGGCTCGACCGCACTTCGGTCTACATCGCCAATGTCATTCCGTGGCGGCCGCCAGGCAACCGCACGCCGACGCCGCACGAGACCGAGATCTGCCGGCCGTTCATCGAGCGGCAGATCGAGCTGGTCAATCCCAAGGTCTTGGTCAATCTCGGCGGACCCTCGGCCAAGACCTTGCTCAACACCTCCGAAGGCATTTTGCGGCTGCGTGGCAACTGGCGCGTCCACACCACGGCCTCCGGCATCGCCATTCCGGCCATGCCGACACTGCATCCGGCCTATCTCCTGCGAACGCCCGCGCACAAGAAGCTGGCATGGCGGGATTTTCTTGAGGTGAAGGCGAAGCTGCGGGCGCTCTCCTAGCGATGACCTCGCGGGTAATTGAAATGCCGTCCCTGTCGCCCTAACCATCCTCCCATGACATCAGCCCAAACCTCCGCCGGCAGCCTCATTCGCGAATGGCGCACGCGCCGCCGCATGAGCCAGCTCGACCTCGCCATGGAGGCCGAGATTTCGCAGCGGCATCTGAGTTTTGTCGAAAGTGGGCGTGCCGCGCCCTCGCGCGATATGGTCTTGCATCTGGCGGAGCAGCTTTCGATCCCGCTGAGGCAGCGCAACCAGTTGCTGCTGGCGGCGGGCTTTGCGCCGAGCTTCAGCGAAAGGCCGCTGACCGACACGACACTGGCACCGGCGATGGCGGCCGTCGAGATCGTGCTCAAGGGGCATGAGCCCTTCCCGGCGCTGGCTGTCGATAGGCACTGGAACCTGGTTTCGGCGAATGCCGCAATTGCTCCCTTCCTTGCCGATGTCGGCGAGGCTTCGCTGCTGGCGCCGCCGGTCAACGTGCTTCGCCTCAGCCTGCACCCCGGCGGCATCGCACCGCGCATCGTCAACCTCGCGGAATGGCGCACGCACCTGCTCGAACGTCTCAAGCACCAGAACGATGCCAACGGCGATCCGGTGCTGGTCGAACTGGAGCGCGAGCTGCGCAGCTATCCTTCCGGCCTCAAGGGCAACAGGCCAACACCCGTCGAGCCGAATGCCATCGTGCATCCGCTGCGCCTCGCGCATGGCGATCAGGTGCTGTCTTTCATCAGCACCATCACCGTGTTCGGCACGCCGCTCGACGTGACCTTGTCTGAACTGGCGATCGAGTCCTTTTTCCCGGCCGACGAACAGACTCGCTCGGTGCTGGTGCGACTGGCCAAGGAGCGGAACGAACGATCCTGATCACCCCTGTGGCAGTGTCACCTTTCGCGTTCGGGTGCGCTCAAGGCCAAGCTGGCGCTCGCGCCAGATGATGAAGACGCCGGCGGTCACCACGATCGCACCACCGACCAGCGTGCTGAGCGAGGTCACGTCGCCGAAAACAAAATAGCCGACGATGACGCCGAGGATCATCGAGGTGTACTCGAACGGCGCCACCACCGAAGCCTCGGCATGGCGATAGGCCGAGGTCATCAGGATCTGGCCGAGGCCGCCGCAGAAGCCGGCCATGATGAGCAGCGCGGCTTGCGCCGGCGTCAGCGATTGCCAGCCGAAAGGCAGCGTCAGCAGCGAGAGCACGCTCGCGGTCGACGAGAACCATAACACGATGGTCGCCGTCTTCTCCGTTTGCACGAGATTGCGCACAAGCAGCATGGCGACAGCCGAGACCGCCGCGGCCACCAGCGCGGCCATGACGCCCAGGACCTCCTGGTCGTCGAGCGCTTCATCCGAATTGAGCAGGGTCAGTTCCGGCCAGGAAATGATGAGCACGCCGACAAGACCAATGGCGACAGCGCTCCAGCGATAGACGCGGATCGTCTCGCCAAGGAAGACCGAGGAGAACACCACGACCAGCAGCGGCTGCGCATAGTTCAGGGTGATCGCCTCCGGCAGCGGCAGCCTGGTCAGCGCGAAGAAGCCAAGCCCCATGGCGCCAACGCCCACAATACCGCGTGCGACGTGGTTGAAGGGACGTTTCGTGACGAATGCCGTCGACAGCTGTCCCTTCAATGCCAGGAAGGCAATGATCGGGAAGATGGCGAAGAAGGAGCGGAAGAAGACGATCTGCCCGGCCGGCACGTCGCCGGCCGCCTTGATGCAGGTTTGCATGCCGACAAAAACCGCGACGGACACGATCTTCAGGGCGATGCCCCTCAGCGTACCGTGGCCGCCGGTTGTTTCTGGTTGAGCACCGGCTCCTGATGTCACGCTGGCGATGAGTCCATGATCGTTGCCTGTATGCCCGGCAACGCTGGCATTCAACATGCTTTAGCCGCGATGCCGCAAAGAAGGCCCCGATAGACCCCCTCGCAGTTTTGTCGAGGGACTGTTTCGTGTAAAGAGCGCGGACTTCAAATTTCTTGGACCAGCGGGAACGTCCGCTTCCAACGCAATCGACAGGAAAACCCAGGGAATGCGCACGGACACCGGCCAGGTCTTCAAGCTCGAAGACTATCGCCCCAACGATTATCTCATTCCGCAGACCAACCTCACCTTCCGCCTTTCGCCTGAGGCTACAATCGTCACCGCGATATTGACGGTCGAACGCCGCGACGGCGTGTCCGCTACGGCGCCCTTGGTGCTCGACGGCGACGGGCTGAAGCTCAAGCGCATCGAGATCGACGGCAAGAAGGCAAAACCGGCGGATCTGCTGGTGACGCCTGACCAGCTCACCATTCTCAAGCCACCGGCCGCGCGCCGCTTTCAACTGTTGATCGAAACCGAACTGGCGCCCGCCGGCAACGAAGCCCTGATGGGCCTCTACCGCTCGAACAATGTCTATTGCACGCAATGCGAGGCCGAGGGCTTTCGCCGCATCACCTATTTCCTCGATCGCCCCGATATCCTGTCCGTCTACACCGTCCGCATCGAGGCGTTGCGCGACGAGGCGCCGCTGCTCCTGTCCAACGGCAATCCGGTCGACAAGGGCGATATCGGCGACGGCTGGCACTATGCTGGATGGCACGACCCCTTCCCCAAGCCGTCCTATCTGTTCGCGCTGGTGGCCGGCAATCTCGGCCAGGTCGCCGACAGTTTCGTCACCCTATCCGGCCGCGAGGTCGAGCTCGGTATCTATGTCGAGCCCGGCAAGGAGACGCTTGCCGGCTACGCCATGGACGCGCTGAAGCGATCTATGAAATGGGACGAGGAGGCGTTTGGCCGCGAATATGACCTCGACGTCTTCAACATCGTCGCCGTGTCCGACTTCAACATGGGCGCGATGGAGAACAAGGGCCTCAACATCTTCAACGACAAATATGTGCTGGCCGACCAGGAGACGGCGACGGACGCCGATTTCGCCAATATCGAGGCGATCATCGCGCATGAATATTTCCACAATTGGACAGGCAACAGAATCACTTGCCGCGACTGGTTCCAGCTTTGCCTGAAGGAAGGCCTGACGGTCTTCCGCGATCATGAATTCTCCGCCGACCAGCGCTCGCGCGCGGTCAAGCGCATCGCTGAAGTGCGCACGCTGCGCGCGCACCAGTTTCCCGAGGACCAGGGTCCGCTGGCGCATCCGGTGCGGCCGCGCCGCTACCGCGAGATCAACAATTTCTACACGGCGACGGTCTACGAAAAGGGTTCCGAAGTGGTGCGAATGATCCGCACCATCCTCGGGGCCGAAGCCTTTCGCGCCGGCATGGACCTCTATTTTGAGCGGCATGACGGCGATGCGGCGACGATCGAGGATTTCATCAAGGTGTTCGAGGATGCCTCGGGCCGCGACCTGTCGCAGTTCGCGCTCTGGTATCATCAGGCCGGCACGCCCAATTTGACGGTCAGTTCGACGCACAATGTGGCCGCGCAAGAATTCACGCTCGAGATCGAGCAGTCGGTGCCGCCGACGCCTTCCGAAAGCCGCAAGCGGCTGATGCATATCCCGCTCGCCTTCGGGCTGATCGGCGCCGGCGGCAAGCCTGTCGCATATAGCGGCGTCGAGGGCGCCAGCGTCGAGGACGGCATCATCCATGTCCGCAAGCGTCGCCATATTGTGCGTTTCTCAGGCGTTGCCGAACGTCCGGCGGTGTCGCTCAACCGCGGCTTTTCGGCGCCGGTGACTCTGTCGGTCGAGCAGAAGGCCGACGATCAGTTCTACCTTGCCCGTCATGACAGCGACGCCTTCTCGCGCTGGCAGGCCTTCAACACACTGCTCACCGATGCGCTGATCGCAGCCTTCCGCGAAATCCTTGGCGGCAAGCAGCCGGTCTTCGCGACGCGGCTGACCGAGCTCGCCGGCAGCATCGCCGCCGACGAGACGCTGGAGCCCGCCTACCGGGCCCTGGCGCTGGCGCTGCCAGGCGATGCCGACATCGCCCGCGACATCGGCAAGAACATCGATCCCGACGCCATCCACGCAGCCCGACAGGCTCTTGCGCTCGCAATCGCCACGGCGAACCAGGAACCCTTCGCGGAACTATATGATCGCCTCGCCGACACGGCCGTGTTCAGCCCGGATGCGGCAAGTGCGGGACGGCGCGCCCTGCGCAACATCTTGCTGGATTATCTCTCGCTGCTGCCGGGTGGAGCGGCATTGGCGGCTGGGCATTTCCAGTCGGCGACCAACATGACCGACCACGCGTCCGCCCTCGCCGTGCTCGCGTATCGCCACCATGGTTCGCCGGAGGCAAACAAAGCGCTGGCAGCTTTCGAAAAGACCTATGCGTCCGACCCGCTGGTCATGGACAAATGGTTCCAGATCCAGGCCGGCGTGCCCGGACCACAGGCAGTGGACACGGTTCGGGCGCTAACCGCTCACGCGGCCTTCTCGATGGCCAATCCGAATCGGGTGCGCTCGCTGATCGGCACATTCTCCAGCGCCAACCAGACCGGCTTCCACCGCGCCGACGGCGAAGGCTACCGTTTCTTCGCGCAGACGGTGCTCGAGGTCGAAAAACGCAATCCGCAAGTGGCGGCAAGGCTGGCGACGGCGCTCAGATCATGGCGTTCGCTCGAACCGGGCCGGCAGGCCAAGGCCCGGGAAGCGCTGCTTTCGATCGCCAATGCCGAAAACCTGTCGGCGGATCTGCGCGATATCGTCGAGCGGACCCTGGCCTAGGCACCCCTTGCCTTCTCCCGTGCGGGAGAAGGCCGGCTTCCAAACCTCCGAAAGCCCATTATTTTAGTCGATTTTTAATCTTTTTTCGCCGGACCACTGGACAAGGCGAATCACGTTTGATTCTTTACTGACGATTCGGATGTGCGGCGTTTGCCGGATCACCAAGCAGCATAGGCAAATTCGGGGAGTGCCATTTATGGCGAAGGCGGACGCGTGGGGCGCGCCCGGTGGGATGGCTTTTGCGCGTCGCGAGACGCGCAGCGACGGCCTTGCCGGGAATACGCGGCTCATCGCCGAACCCGCCTACAAGCGGCTTCTGGCCGCCGAGCCGCTGCTGCGCCGGTCGATACCGGCCCTCATCATCATCTTCCTTCTCGTCATCGCGGCGCTGCGCGTGCTGTCGCTGATGAACGAACGCGACGATGTCGAGCGTGATGCCAAGGCGATCCTGACGCTGGCGGCTGGGCAACTGGCCAGTTCGCTAGCCACCACCTCGGATACCGTGCCCGGCGCCATACAGGACCTGCTGGAGACCACCAGCCGCCAAGGTGCGATGGGCCGCAGCCATGTGCTCGTCATCACCGACAGCGCCTTCAAGATCACCGCGGTGACGCCGCGCTCGATGCCTTGGCAAGGCCATGCCCTCGACGGCCTCGTCGAGGGCGGTCAGCCCCTGTTTATGTTCGGTGATCGCGCCGGCGTCATGGAGGTCAATATCGGCGGCCAGGACTGGTACGCCGCGGTCAGCGTGGCCAAGGACCGGAAGGGTGCCGCGGCGGCCCTGGTGCCGCAGGAAGCGGTCTTCGACACCTGGCGCAAGACCGTCTCGCTCAACGTCACCCTGTTCGTGCTGACGGCCGGCGTGCTGATCATCATCCTCTACGCCTATTTCGGGCAGGCGGCGCGCGCGCAGGCCGCCGATCGCATCTATCTCGAAGCGCATCAGCGCATCGACATGGCGCTGGTGCGCGGCCGCTGCGGCCTGTGGGACTGGGACATGGTTCGCGGCAAGATGTACTGGTCGCGCTCGATGTACGACATGCTGGGCTACGAGCCTTGCGAGACGATGCTGTCCTTCGGCGAGGTCGACGAGATCATACACCCCGAGGACGGCGACCTGTTCGAACTCGCCAACAGAATTGTCGCCCGCGAAATCGATCACATCGACCAGGTGTTCAGGATGCGGCATGCCGATGGCCAATGGGTGTGGATGCGCGCTCGTGCCCAGGTCATGGATCCGGAGGCACCGGAAATCCAGCTGATCGGCATCGCCGTCGACGTCACCGAGCAGCGCCATCTGGCGCTGCGTTCCGAGGCGGCCGATCTGCGGCTGAGAACCGCGATCGAGAACATCAACGAATCCTTCGTGCTGTGGGATTCGGCGCAGCGGCTGATCATGTGCAACTCCAAATACCAGCAGGACAACGGGCTCTCGGATCGCGACGTGATGCCGGGCGTGACGCGCGCTTCCCTGGAGGAACGGATGCTGGCCTTTGCTTCCGAGCGCCGGCTTGCCAACACCAATGGTCCGCAAGGCGGCGCCACTTTCGAGCGGCAGCTGGCTGACGGCCGCTGGCTGCAGGTCAACGAACTCAGGACCAGGGATGGCGGCATCGTCTCGGTCGGCTCCGACATCACCCAGATCAAGCTGCATCAGGAAAAGCTGGTCGACAGCGAACGCAGGCTGATGGCAACGATCCATGATCTTAGCCTCGCCAGGCGCTCCGAAGAGGAGCGCTCCAGTGAGCTGGTCGACCTCAACCGCAAATACATGAAGGAAACCGAACGCGCTGAAGCAGCGAACCGGGCCAAATCCGAATTCCTGGCCAACATGTCGCATGAACTGCGCACGCCGCTGAACGCCATCATCGGTTTCTCCGAACTGATGGAACAGGGGCTGTTCGGCCCGTTGGGGTCGGAGCGCTACGAGGAATATGCCACCGACATCAACAGCAGCGGCAAATATCTGCTCGGCGTCATCAACGACATTCTCGACATGTCCAAGATCGAGGCCGGCCAGTTCTCGCTGGACCAGGAGCAGATCGACCTCGGGCCGCTGATCAGCGAGACGGTGCGCGTCGTCTCGCTGCAAGCGGCACAGAAGGCGATCACCGTGGAAACGCGTATCGCCGACGCGCTGACGCTGTTTGCGGACCGCCGGGCGATCAAGCAGATCGTCATCAACCTTCTGTCCAACGCGGTGAAGTTCACGGGCCAGGGCGGCCACATATCGGTCAGGGCCCGCAACACGTCCGGCGCGCTGGTGCTGACGATCGAGGACAATGGCTGCGGCATCCCGAAAGCGGCGCTCGGCAAGCTCGGGCGGCCCTTCGAACAGGTGCAGAACCAGTTCTCCAAGAACCATGCCGGATCCGGGCTTGGCCTTGCGATCTCGCGCTCGCTGGCCGAGCTCCAGGGCGGCGCGCTGAAAATCCGGTCGACCGAAGGCGTCGGCACGATCGTATCGGTGCGCATTCCGGTGAAGAAGGCGACCCAGGCGGTCAAGGTCGCGGCTTGATCGGCAGGCTCCGAGCGACGTTCCCGGAGCCTGCATCAGACAATCTCACTGCACGCTGCCGTCGTTGCCTTCGTCATCCGATTGACGGTGATGGCCAAAGCGGCCGCCCGTCGGCAACTCACCCTTCTCGATCTTGCCGTCATTGTTCTTGTCGAGCATGGCGAACACCTTCTTCTCACGGCCGGTGATGTCATCCGTGGTCAGCGTGCCGTCGCCCTTGGCGTCGTAGCGGGCGATGATGCGCTTGGCCATCCGCTCGAAGCGCGCCTTCTCCAGCGCGTCGGCGAGTTGGGCGACGGTCAGCTTGCCGCCATTGGCGGCAACGAGCTTCTTCAGCCGCGCGTTCATGGCGTCGGAGAACTGGTCGAAGGTGATGGCGCCGTCTGAATCGCTTATCGCCTTGTTGAGGCGCATCATCGTGTCCTCGCGCATTTTTCCGCTGGCATTGTTTTCAGCGTAGGCCGTGGTGCCGACGGCGCCGGCGAGCGCTGCGAAGGCAAGGGCAAGCTTGGTTGACTTTCTCATGGTCTTCTCCTGTTGCATCGTCACCCCCGATGCGGGCCGGACCAGCTACTTCACGGTCGTCCGGCACGAAGCAAAAAGTCAAAGTCCTTCCTGACCTTTTGCGACGTCTCCTTGAGGTGTGCTTCCAGCACACCGAAATCCGGCAGGTCGGTGACCGCCAGAAGCAGATCCGAAAGCCCCGGCGGAACGTCATCGCGCTCAAAGGCCCCGGTGAGGCACAGCCGCGTCATCTGGGTCAGCGCCAGATAGAGCGCGAAGGCGGCACCAAGTTCCTGCCTGACCCCGGCATCCGCGAAACGAGGTGCCAGACGTGAGAGAATCTCGGCCGTACCGGTGGCACGTGGCCCGGCCTCGACCTGCCCGGTGATGACAGCCACCTGGGCGATGAATTCAAGATCGATCAGTCCCCCGGGGATCAACTTGATGTCCCAGAGATCGCGCGGCGGCTTTTCCATCTCGATCATGGCCCGCATATCCGAGGCTTCCGACCTCACCTTTGCCGCGTCGCGCGGCTGGCCAAGCACGGCCGCGACTTCCGCTTCGACCTCGGCGCACAGGCCGACATCGCCAGCGATGGCGCGTGCCCGCGATAGTGCCATGTGCTCCCAGGTCCAGGCCTCCTGGCGCTGGTATTTCTTGAAGGCATCGATATGGGTGGCCACCGGCCCCTTGTTGCCGGACGGCCGCAGCCGCAGGTCGAGCTCGTAGAGCACCCCCTCCGCCGTCGGTGCCGAGACGGCCGAGATCAGCCGCTGCGTCATGCGGGTGTAGTAATGCGAAGGCGCCAGCGGCTTGTCACCGTCGGAGTCCTCGGCGTCCGCATCGTGGTCGTAGAGCAGGATGAGGTCGACATCCGACCCCGCGGTCAATTCGCGGCTGCCAAGCTTGCCCATGCCGAGCAGCGAAACCACGCCACCGGCGATCCTGCCGTGGCGCGCCGCGAATTCGGTTATCACCGCCTGCAAGGCCGCTTCGATGGTGAGATCGGCCAGATCGGAAAAGGCGCGGCCGGCCCGGGCCGGATCGATCGAGCCGGCAAGCAGCCGCACACCGATGAGGAATTTCTGCTCCGAGGCAAAGATGCGCAGCCGGTCGAGCACGTCCTCATAAAGGCGATCGCCTTCAAGAAAGGCGGAAAGCCGTGCCGACAGATAGGCGCGGTCCGGCAGTTCACTCAGCAAGGCCGGGTCGAGCAGGCCGTCGAAAACATGCGGCCGGCGCGTGATGATCGCCGCCAGCCGGGGTGCGGCCCCCATGATCGTCGCCATCAGCTTGAGCAGCGCTGGGTTTGACTGCAGCAGCGAAAACAGCTGGATACCGGCCGGCAGGCCGGCAAGAAATTCGTCGAAGCGGATCAAGGCCTCGTCCGCCCGGCGCGTCTGGCCGAAGGCCTTGAGCAAGGCCGGCGTCAATTCCGTCAGCCGCTCGCGCGCCTCCGCCGACCGGGTGACGCGATAGCGGCCGAAATGCCAGCCACGAATGACGCGGCAGATGTCGCTCGGCCGCTGGAAGCCGAGACCATGCAAGGTTCGCAGCGTGTCGGGATCATCGACATCGCCGGTGAAAACCAGATTGCCAATGCCCGCCGAAAGCTCCGGTGCGGTTTCGAAAAGTGCTGCATAATGGCGTTCGACCTGCTGCAGCGAGGCGCGGAACGCTCCGGCAAATGCCGCCGCATCGGCAAAGCCCAGCATATGGGCGATCCGTTCCAGCCCCTCATCGTCTTCCGGCAGCGTATGCGTCTGCTCGTCGGCCACCATCTGGACGGCATGCTCGACGCGGCGCAGGAACCAGTACTGGCGGGCGAGTGCGTCACGCGCCTCGGAGGTGATCCATCCGCGGGCGGCGAGCTGGCCGAGCATCGGCACGGTCTCGCGGCCGCGCAGTTCCGGAAAGCGGCCGCCGGCGATGAGCTGCTGGGTCTGGACGAAGAACTCGATCTCACGGATACCACCACGGCCGAGCTTTACGTTGTGGCCCTTGACGGCAATCTCGCCGTGGCCCTTGTGGGCATGGATCTGGCGCTTGATCGAATGGACGTCGGCAATCGCCGCGTAGTCCATGTATTTGCGCCAGATGTAGGGCTGCAACTCCTTGAGGAAGGCAGCACCCGCGCCCAGATCGCCGGCGGCCGGACGCGCCTTGATCATCGCCGCACGCTCCCAGTTCTGGCCCCGCGCTTCGTAATAGCGCAGTGCGGCTTCAACCGGGATCGCCAGCGGTGTCGAACCGGGATCCGGGCGCAGCCTCAGATCGGTGCGGAAGACATAGCCGTGCTCGGTGCGGTCCTGCAGGATGCGCACCAGCCGTCGCGTCAGCCGCGAAAACAGCTCGGTGGCGTCGAGAGGGTCGACAATTGCGGGTGCTTCCGGATCGAAGAAGACGACAAGATCGATATCGGAGGAGAAATTCAGCTCGTGCGCGCCGAGCTTGCCCATGCCGAGCAGGATCCAGCCAGATTGCCGCGACGGGTTGTCGAGGTCCGGCAGTTTGAGTTTGCCCTGACCATGCGCGTCACGCAGCAGGAAGTCGACGGCCGCACGGGTGCAGGCATCGGCAAGATCGCTCAGCCGCCGTACCGTCAGCGACGTTTCCGCCTTACCGGCGAGATCGGCCAGCGCGATCAGGAAATGCGCCTCGGCCTTGCACTGGCGCAGCTCCATCATCAGGCCGGATTCGGAGACCGCCTCGGCCAGCGGCGCCTGTTCGATCGCGGCGGTGACCGCTTTCAGGCGCGCCTCGACCGGCTGGTCGAAAAGAGCATCCAGAATCCGCGGCCGGCGACGCGCCGTGTCACGCAGGAATGGTGAGAGGTCGAAGACAGCGGCCAGGAAATCCTGGCCCTCCCCCTTGCCGGCCAGGAACTTGGCCAGCCGCGCCAGCCCTTCTTCGCGTGCCGCTGTAGCGATTTCGGCCAATTCGTGCCGCGCCCGGCCTTCGTCGAGAGGGGCAAGCCCGACCACAGGCTTCAGCAACCAGTCCGTGACCGTCCGTTTCGCAACCGCAGCCATCAGTGATCCTCCCGTGCGGGGAAACTCATGACCACGGATAGTCCCGGATTGCCAGGCAAGAGATCAAGCCGTCCATAGTGGAATGTCATGACCGCCTTGGCGAGGCTGAGGCCGAGGCCAGAGCCCGGCTGCGAACGGCTCTTCTCCAGCCGCACGAAACGTTCGGTTGCCCGAGCCCGATCGGCATCGTCCGGAATGCCCTGGCCGTTGTCGGCGACACAAAGCCTGATCTCGCCATGTGTCCGCTCAAGCGTCACACGAACCGCGGGCTTGGAGGTGGAGTCGGTCGAATATTTGATCGCATTGTCGACGATGTTGGACAGCGCCTGGGCGATCAGTTCGCGGTTGCCGTTGACGACAAAAGCGCCGTTCACTTCGGCTTCGAGCGAAACGCCAGCCTCTTCCGCCACCGGCTCGTAGAGCTCGACAACATCACGCACGGCCGCCGCCAGATCGACGCGGTTGGTGTGTTCGGACGAATATCCGGCCTCGAGCCGGGAGATCATCAGGATGGCGTTGAAGGTCTTTATCAGCTGGTCGGACTCGGTGATGGTGCCTTCGAGCGCCTGGCGATAGTCGGCGGGCTTGTGCTTGCCGGAAAGTGTTGCTTCGGCACGGTTGCGCAACCGGGTCAACGGTGTCTTCAGATCATGCGCGATGTTGTCGGAAACCTGCTTCAGGCCTTCGTTGAGCGTTGCGATCCTGGCCAGCATGGAATTGAGGTTTTCCGAAAGCCGGTCGAACTCGTCGCCGGCGCCGGTCACCGGCAGCCGGCCCGAGAGATCACCGCCCATGATGCGGCGGCTCGCCTCCGACACGCTGTCGATGCGCTTCAGCGCGGCACGGCCGACAAAGAACCAGATCAAGATGCCACCCAGGCCCATCATGCCAAGCGCCAGCATCAGCGCACGGCGGATGACGGCGCGGAAGCGCTCCGGTTCGCCAAGATCGCGGCCGACCAGCATGATCATCTGGTTGGGCAGCCGCAGCACCAGCGCAATGGCGTTGTGACCCTTCTCGCCTTCGGCCTGCGGTGTCGCGTTGTCGCCAGTTGCAGGAGCCGGCGTCTGGTCGGACGTTCCGCTGCGCAGGCGATCAAGCTCGCCTTCGCCGAAGCGCTTGTAGGAGAACGGCTCGGTCGTCCAGCCCTCTGTGTCAATCACCCCAGGTTCCAGGCTCTGCACGTTGCCGGTCAGGATCTGGCCATTGGCATCGGCGATGAGATAGAGGTTGGCGCCAGGCTGGCGGGAGCGGTTTTCGACGACGCGCACCAGCACGGGCAGGCCGCCGCGCTGATAGGCACGAGCGAGGCCGAGCACTTCGTCGTTGATGGTCTCCTGCGTCTGCGCCGTCAGCATGCGTGCCGACAGCGAGGTCATGTAGAAGACCAGCAGCACGGCGCAGAGCGCGAACAGCAGAAGGTATAACGCCGAAAGCCGCGCTGCCGTCGTCTTCATGATGGCCGGCACGGAAAGAGCCATGCTGTCGCCTAGACCAGCGTGACGTTTGGTCGAATCGTCATGCTGATCCAGCTCTTTGTTGGAGCATGATCTCTGGACAACGGAAACCGTTTGTCCGAGAAAACCGGTTCCCACTTTTCGGGATCATGCTCTAGCCACCCTTCAGCATATAGCCGGCGCCGCGAACCGTATGCAGGATCGGCTTGTCGAAGCCCTTTTCGATCTTGCCGCGCAGCCGCGAGACGTGGACATCGATGACATTGGTCTGCGGGTCGAAATGATAATCCCAGACATTTTCGAGCAGCATGGTGCGCGTCACCACCTGGCCGGCATGGCGCATCAGATATTCGAGCAGGCGGAACTCGCGCGGCTGCAGCGTGATCTCGCGCGCCGCCCGGCGGACCGAATGCGACAGCCTGTCGAGTTCAAGGTCGCCAACCCGGTAGACGGTCTCGGCCTCCTTGGCGCTGGCGCGGCGGTTCAACACCTCGACGCGGGCCAGAAGCTCGGAGAAGGCATAGGGCTTGGTCAGATAATCGTCGCCGCCGGCGCGCAGCCCGGTGACCCGGTCATCGACCTCACCCAGTGCCGACAGGATCAGGACCGGCGTGGTGTTGCCCCGGGAGCGAAGGCCGGCAATGACCGACAGGCCGTCGCGGCGCGGCATCATCCGGTCGATGACCATCACGTCATAGTCGCCGGCGTCCGCAAGCGCGAAGCCTGTCTCGCCGTCACCCGCGACATGCGCGGTATGACCGGCTTCGGTAAAGGCTTTCTGCAGATAATCCGCAGCCTCGCGATCGTCTTCTATGACGAGAATCTTCATTGGGCCGTTATACGCGATTTCGCTGGAAGGTTGAGTAGCCGGCATCTGCATTTTAGCCTTTGCCAAAGCGCGTCGCGATCAAGATGATCGAGACCGCGCGCGATAAAATCTTGTTCTCTGGTTGTCTTCATACCGGACATGCCTGTCTCAGGGCATGATCCTGCAATCACCACATCCTCTCGGCGCAGGCGCGAGGAAGCGTTTTGGGCGGCTTCCAAAATGTGCGGCAGCGGGCGATGGGAGGCCCGCTGCCGCTGGAGGAGAGCACGATGACTGACTAACGTACCCGGCTCCATGCTTTCCCATGCGGTGGCTCGGGGGTGTTGAAACCGCCGCACCGGAAAAGTCGTTGTCAGCCCTTGGCGACGGGCAGCGCGACGAAGCGGTTGTTGTTGTCGCGGGTGATCTGCATCAGCACGGCCTTGCGGCCGGACTTCACCGCGTCGGTCATCGCCTTGGTGACGTCCTCGGTGCCGTTCACTTCGTTCGAATTGACCGCCGTGATGATGTCGCCCGGCTGGATGCCGCGGTCGGCGGCATCGCTGTCGGGATCGACATCGGTCACCACAAGACCCTTGCCGTTTTCGGACTTGGTGACGGTAAGGCCGAGATCGGCCAGCGTGTCGGGCTTGGCCGGAGCGGCGGGCTGCTGCTGCTGGTCGTTCGAGGCCTGCTTGTCACTGGCCGGCAGCTTGCCGAGATCGACCTTGATCGTCTGGCTCTTGCCGTCGCGCCAGACGGTGACGTCAACGGACTTGCCCGGTGAATAGGCGCCGATCAGGCGGGCGAGTTCCTTCGGCGAAGCGACGTCCTTGCCCTCCACCTGGGTGATGACGTCACCGGCCGTTATGCCGGCCTTCTTGCCGGGGCCATCGTCCTGGGCGCTCGACACCAAGGCGCCGTTGTTGGACTTCAGACCGAGCGATTCGGCGATGTCGGATGTGACCGGCTGGATTTCGACGCCGAGCCAGCCGCGCTGTACCGCACCGTTCTTCATCAGGTCCTCGACAACCTGCTTGGCGGTCGAGGCCGGAATGTCGAAGGCGATACCGACACTGCCGCCGGAAGGCGAGAAGATCGCCGTGTTGATGCCGACCACCTGGCCGTTGAGGTTGAAGGTCGGACCACCCGAATTGCCGCGGTTGACCGAGGCATCGATCTGGAGGAAATCGTCATACGGGCCGGCGCCGATGTCACGGCCACGCGCCGACACGATGCCAGCGGTGACGGTGCCACCGAGACCGAACGGATTACCGACGGCCACGACCCAGTCGCCGACGCGAACCTTGGAATCGTCGGCGAAGTCGACATAGGTGAACTTGCCGCCTTCGACCTTGAGCACGGCGAGGTCGGTACGCGGATCGGTGCCGACCAGCTTGGCGTCGAGTTCCTTGCCGTCATTGGTCACCACGGTGAAGGCGGTGCCCTCTTCGACGACGTGGTTGTTGGTGACGAGGTAGCCGTCCTCGGAGATGAAGAAGCCGGAGCCCTGGGCCACCGGGCGCGGCTGGTCGTTGTTGCGGTCGCGGTGACCGAAGCGGCGATGACCGTCATCGTTCTGGCCGCCCTGATCGCCAAAGCCACGGAATTCCTTGAAGAAGCGGCGCAGCTGCGGATTGTTGGGAAGGTTGTTCATGCCGTCCAGATCATCGGACTGGTCGGAGCCGTCATCGGCAGTCGGCTGGATCTTGGCCTTCACCTTGACGCTGACGACGGCCGGCGAAACACGCTCGACGACATCGGCGAAGCCTTGCACCTGCGGCGCCTCGACGCGTACGGCATCGGCCAGAACGGGGCTGGTACCAGTGGTCAGCGCGCCAACGCCGATCACGCCAGCGACGGCGACGGAAGCGGCAGCAGCCAGAAGACGCTTACGGGTGCGGGAATATGAATTGGGGGCAATATTCATGGGTCTCTTATCCTCTTTCAAACGGACGCTGCTTGATCGGCATCCTCGGGGAGAGAGAATTAGAGAGGCGCACATTACGGCGCCATTTCCGACACATGAAACTTTGGTAATGTTGGTGGGGCGGTCGCCGCCGTCAGTCGCGGTGCAGGATAGCGTCCAATGCCGCCTGTTCATCTGGCGACAGGGACTTTGTCGCCAGTGTCCGGCGCGACCGCGCGCTGAGCAAGATGAAGATGCCGCCGGCAAAAAGCAGGATCGCCGGCGTCCCCCAAAGCAGTGCGTTACGCAGGTCGAAACGCGGCTTCAGCAGCACGAATTCGCCGTAGCGCGAAACGACATAGTCCATAACCTGCTGGTCGGTATCGCCGGCGACCAGGCGCTGGCGCACCAGGATGCGCAGATCGCGGGCAAGATCGGCATCGGATTCGTCGATCGACTGGTTCTGGCAGACCATGCAGCGCAGGCCTTCCGACAGCGCCCGCGCCCTCGCCTCAAGCGCCGGATCCGCCAGCATCTCGTCAGGCTTCACCGCCATTGCCGTGCCGGCAAAGAACAGCGCCAGCAACAGGACAATCGAGGTCAGGGAAAGCCTTATGCTCATGGCAGCGCCGCGGGCGCCACGGCGCCCGCCTGCTTGCGCCGGCGCGAGGGTGCGCCGATGCGCAGGCGTCTGTCCATCAGCGACATGACAGCGCCCGCCATCATCACCAGGCCGCCGCCCCAGATCAGCGTCACCAGCGGTTTCCACCACAGGCGCACCACCACCGAGCCGTCCTTGCCTTCATCACCGAGCGAAATGTAGAGCTGCGAAAAACCAAGGGTCTTGATGCCGGACTCCGTCGTCGTCGTCTGACGCACCGGATAGTAACGCTTGGCGGAACTGATTTCGCCGACAGGACTGCCGCTGACACCGATCAGCTCGAAGCGGCCGCGGTCCTCGCTGTAGTTTGGCCCCTGCACCGGATAAAGCCCGACAAAACGCAGCGTGTGGCCGGACAATTCCACCGTCTCGCCGGCGCGCATGGTGAGGATCTTCTCGGTGCCGAAGGAGAGCGTGGCGACGATGCCGAGCAACGTCAGGCCGAGGCCGAGATGGGCCAATGCCGTGCCGAAGACCGAGCTCGGCAGGCCGGCGAAGCGCCTGAACATGACGGCCGGTGCAACCGATCCGACGCCGGACTTGACCGCAAGGTCGGTGAGCGCTCCGGCGACCAGCCAGACGGCAAGGCCGATGCCGAGGGCGGCGAAAACCGAGGCGCCGTCGATAAACAAGCCGGTGACCAGCATCGCCGCAAGCGCCGTAGCAAAGGCCGCCATCAGGCGTTGCGATGCAGCGAAGACGTCGCCCCGCTTCCAGGCCAGCAGCGGTCCGAACGGCACCAGGGCCAGAAGCGGCAGCATCAAGGGGCCGAAGGTCAGGTCGAAGAACGGCGCCCCGACCGAGATCTTGTCGCCGGTGAGCGCCTCCAACGCCAACGGATAGAGCGTGCCGACGAGCACCGTGGCGGTCGCTGTCGTCAGGAACAGATTGTTGAGGACGAGCGCGCCTTCGCGCGAGATCGGGTGGAACAGCCCGCCGGCCGTCAACCGCGAGGCGCGCAACGCAAACAGCGCCAGCGAGCCGCCGATGAACAGCGTCAGGATGCACAGGATGAAGACGCCGCGCGTCGGATCGGTGGCGAAGGCGTGCACGGAAGTCAGCACGCCCGAGCGCACCAGGAAGGTGCCGAGCAGCGATAGCGAAAAGGTGAGGATGGCGAGCAGCAGCGTCCAGATCTTCAGCGCCGAGCGCTTTTCCATGACGATGGCCGAATGCAGCAGCGCGGTGCCCGCCAGCCACGGCATAAAGGAGGCGTTCTCGACCGGATCCCAGAACCAGAAACCGCCCCAGCCGAGCTCGTAATAGGCCCAATACGATCCCATGGCGATGCCGCCGGTCAGGAACATCCAAGCGACCAGCGTCCACGGCCGCACCCAGCGCGCCCAGGAGGCGTCGATACGCCCCTCGATCAAGGCGGCTACGGAGAAGGAAAAGCAGATCGAGAAGCCGACATAACCCAGATAGAGCAGCGGCGGATGGATGGCGAGGCCGAGATCCTGCAGGACCGGGTTGAGGTCGCGGCCTTCGATCGGCGCCGGATTGAGCCGGATGAAGGGGTTGGACGTCGCCAGGATGAACAGGAAGAAGGCAGCGCCAATGGCGCCCTGCACGGCCAGCACATTGGCGCGCAGCGTCGCCGGCAGGTTGGAGCCGAAAGCGGCGACCAGCGCGCCGAAGAAGGTCAGGATCAGCACCCAGAGCAGCATCGAGCCTTCGTGATTGCCCCAGGTTCCGGTGATCTTGTAGATCATCGGCTGCAGCGAATGCGAGTTTTCCCAGACGCTCGCCACCGAGAAATCGGAGTTCGCATAGGCGCTCGCCAGTGCTGCAAAGGATAGCGCCGTCAGCGCAAAGCCGGTCACCGCGACAGGACCGCCGACAGCCATCAGGCGCTGGTTGTTCAGGCGCGCGCCGAACAGCGGCACGATCGTCTGCACCAGCGAGAGCGCGAACGCCAGGACCAGCGCGAAATGTCCGGTTTCAACCATGGTTGTTTCCGAAATCCACGTTTGCTCTCCCGCCAGAGTTACTCACTCTTGCTCTCCTGCCAAACGCCCTTGGCCTTCAGGCCGTCAGCCACTTCCTTGGGCATATAGCGCTCATCATGCTTGGCCAGCACGCTGTCGGCAACAAAGACGCCGTCCGGGCCGAAAGTGCCCTCGGTGATGACGCCTTGCTCTTCGCGAAAAAGGTCGGGCAGGATGCCGGTATAGGTGACCTTGACCGATTTATGCGTGTCGGTAACGGAAAAGGCGACCGTCGCCCCCTGCCCGCGCTGGATGGTGCCTTTTTCAACCAGACCGCCGAGCCTGATGCGCTGGCCGGGCTGGACGCTGGCCGTGGTGAGGTCAGCCGGCATGTAGAAATAGGACGCCTTCTGGCCAAGCGCATAGAAGGTCAGCCCGGTGGCGGCGCCCAGGAAGACCAATCCGCCCACAATGACCGACAATCGCTTCTGCTTGCGCGTCATATCCAGTTCTACTCCGTCGCCGTCAGGCCGAGCGAGGCGGCAAAGGCGGTGAATTTCTTGGCTTCGTCACTGCCGGCGCCAAAGACGGCGATGGCGCGACCGAGCGCCTCGCGCGCCTGATCGGCCTTGCCCAGCACGACATAGGAACGAACGAGCCGCATCCATCCTTCCGGGTCACGCGGATTTTGCCGCAGTTTTTCGTCGAGGCCGGCGACCATCGTGTTGATCATGGCTTCGCGATCCTGCGGCGATAGGGAGGATGCGTTGTCGACATCCGCGGCGTCAGGGCCTTTCGCGGTCGCGCCGGAAGCGACTTCGCCGGATTTGGCCAATGCCTGCTCGACGGCGCCGCGCCATGGCGAATCCGGCGGCAAAGTGCCCAGCATCGCCTGCCAGGCCGTCACCGCTTCCTTGTTTCGTCCCTCCTGCGCCAAGGCCATGGCCAGGTAGAAGCTGGCTTTCGCATTGGCCGGATCGAGCTTCAGCGCCGCCTCGAAGGCATCCTGGGCATCGGCGGAAACAATGCCGCCCGCCGCACCGGCGATTGCCTCGCCGAGGCCGGCCTGGCGAACAGCGCTGTCGCCATCGAAGCGGATGGCGTTGCGATACGCGGCCACCGCATCGGAAAAGCGCTGCATGCGCAGATAGACCGGGGCCAGCACGTCCCATCCCCTGCCGTCGGAAGGGTTGGCGGCAAGATGGGCCTCGGCCCGCGCCACCAATTCGTCGACCGAACTGTCGGCCGGGTTCTTGGCCAGCCGTTCGCTGAGCGGCTGCGATGGCAGGTCAGGCGAGCCGATCTGGCTGTAAACACCCCAGCTGACCAGCGGCACCGCCAGCACGGCCGCGGTCGCGACAAGCCGCGCCGTGACCGAGACCTGCCTGGCCGATGCCTTGCCGGCCGTATCCGCATTGTTGAGGCGAAGGATGCGGCGCGCGATCTCGGCGCGCGCCTCGGCCGCTTCCGCCGGCTGGATCAAGCCGCGCGCGGCGTCGCGGTCAAGCTCGGACAATTGATCGCGATAGACTTCCAGATCATGCTCGCCGCTCGACGACGCGCCCTTGGCGCCCCCAGCCAGCGGCAGCAGCACCGCCAGGCTCGCGCCCAGCGTCAGTATCGCGGCTATGACCCAGAACAGCATGGTTCTTCCAATAACGGCAGAGCCCTGCCCTGCCAACACAGGCATCCTGCGACGCTTTGACGGTCGGCGCGCCTGACGTCCTTGATCGACATCAACCGGCCGGAGCCGGTCTGGATATCAGGTCAGCGGCGTCCAACTGCCATCGGAGTTGCGGCAAGCGGTTCCGCGCGCCGTCACCCCGGCTCCGCCGGTGAACACCGTCTGCGTGTACTGGCGGCAATCCTGCGAACCGACGCGATAAGGTTGGGCCGGAACCACCTCGCCGTAGTGCGAAGCCTGATCGCCTTTCCACGCCACCTTCTGGCCGCTCGTCGTATATTCGAGCGCCTTGTATTCCGCCTCGAGGGCGCTGCGTTTTTCCGATTCACTGAGGCCGTTGCCGATCGAGCCGCCGATGAGACCGCCGTCCATTGCCGAAATGATCGACTTGGTGACCTTGCCGCTTGACGGAGGCGTCGAGGCCGGTGTCGGCGCGAGCGTTGGGCCCTTGCCGCTCAAGGTGGAGCAGCCGGACACGGCCAGTAGTGCGGAAACAAGCGCGACGCGAATCTTCATGCCAACAACCGGTTTTCTTGAGTTGGAGCCTGCCATGGATGCGCCGGGGGCCGCGTCATCGGAGAAGTAGGCGTGGCCATAGTATTGATATTTGTCGGAAATTTGGCCGCTGCCGGCCACTCCTGGAGCAATCGGTATTGCTCCGGGATCAATCGATATGCCGCCATAACACACGCCGTCCATCGCTGTCGATTGGCCCCGAGAAAGCGTCACTGAAGGCTCCGCAATCGCACCACTGCCTTCAATCCACCCAGGCCGGACCGTTCGAGCGCGAGAACGCCTCCATACTCGTTGACGAGGTCGGCGACAATGGCCAGCCCCAGACCTGTTCCCGGTTTTGTCTCGTCCAGACGCCTTCCACGCTTCAGCGCATCGCGCGCCTTGTCTTCGGGAATGCCTGGGCCATCGTCGTCGATGCTGATCTCAAAAAGATTGTCATCCTTGCCGGCCGACGGCGCCACCGTGACCGACACCGCGCTCTTTGCCCATTTCATCGCATTTTCGAGAAGATTGCCGAGCAGTTCCTCAAGGTCCTCGCGCTCACCGGCAAAGACGATCTCGGTGGCCGGCAGGGACAGCGACAGGCTGGTTTGCGGATTGAGCTTCTGCAAGACCCGCACCATGCGCTGCACCAGCGGCGTCACCGGCGTGCGGTAGACGACGCTGTCGCGTTGCGCCGCGACGCGGGCGCGCTGCAAATAATGGTCGACCTGCTTCTGCATCGAGGCGGCCTGCTCGGCGATCAATTGTCCCTTGGCGCCGCCAAGCGCTCTGCCTTCGTTGAGCAGCACCGCCAGTGGCGTCTTCAGCGAATGGGCGAGATTGCCGACCTGGGTTCGCGACCGCTCGACGATGCGTTTGTTGTTTTCGATCAAGGCGTTGGTTTCGTTGGCTAACGGTTCGATCTCGGCCGGGAAGCGGCCGTCGAGCCTCTGCGCGGTGCCTTCGCGCACCATGGCAAGCGCGTTGCGGACCCGGCGCAGCGGCTGCAGGCCGAGCAGGATGGCGATGGCGTTGATGGCGATCATGCCGACGCCGAACAGGCTGAGATAGGTCAGCAGGCGACGCTGGAAGGTGGAGATTTCCTGTTCGAGTTCGCTCTGGTTGCCCATGACGCGGAAACGCGCCGCGCGGTTCTTGGCATCGAGCACGAATTCGCTCTCGAACACTTCGAGCTGCTCGCCGTCGATGCCTTCGGCCGGATAGCTGCGCTGGAAGCTGGCGTTGAAGGGCACCTCGGCGACGCTAGGCGACGGGATTTTGCCTGTCATCGACGACGAATGAAGATCGCCGTGCACGCCTTCCGAGGCAGGTTCCACCGACCAGTACCAGCCTGAATTCGGTTCCGAAAACCTGAGATCGCCAAGGTCGGGAGCGCCCGTCAACGCACCCGTGTCGGAAATGCCGATGGACCCGATCAGGTTGAACAGATGCGCCGACAAAAGGCTGTCGAAGCCACGCTCGCTGGCCTGGCGGTAAAGCGTGGTGATCAGGGTGAAGATGACGACAAGGGTCAGGATCGCCCAGACCGTGGAAAAGGCGATGACGCGGAACGTCAGCGAACGCGGCCACGAACGCAGCGAAAGTGGCCCCCTTGCGGTTGGTTTGAGCGGTTCCGAGTTACGCCTCCGGCTCGCGCATGCGGTAGCCCATGCCACGCACGGTTTCGATCATGTCGATGCCCATCTTCTTGCGCAACCGCCCGACAAAGACCTCGATGGTGTTGGAATCGCGGTCGAAATCCTGGTCGTAGAGATGCTCGACCAGTTCGGTCCGCGAGACCACCTCGCCCATATGGTGCATCAGATAGGCAAGCAGGCGGAATTCATGCGAGGTCAGCTTTAGCGGCACGCCGTCGACATCGGCCTTCGAGGCCTTGGTGTCGAGGCGGAGCGGCCCGCAGGTAAGTTCGGATGAGGCATGGCCGGCGGCGCGGCGGATCAGGGCCCTGAGCCGCGCCAGCACCTCCTCGATGTGGAACGGCTTGGTCACATAGTCGTCCGCGCCGGCATCGATGCCGGAGACCTTGTCACTCCAGCGGTCGCGCGCCGTCAGGATCAGCACCGGCATCTTGCGGCCGCCGCGGCGCCAGCGCTCGACCACGCTGATGCCATCCATTTGCGGCAGGCCGATATCGAGCACGACGGCGTCGTAGGGTTCGGTGTCGCCGAGGAAATGGCCTTCCTCGCCGTCAAAGGCACGGTCGACGACATAGCCGGCGTCGACCAGCGCGTCCGCTATCTGCCGGTTGAGATCCTTGTCATCCTCGACGACGAGTACACGCATGCGGAGATCGACACCTGTTGAAGAGCTCGTTCAGATTGAAGACTGGGCAGATATAGGCCGATTCCGGCGGCCTGGGAAACGGGAGGGGTCAGTTCTGCGGAACGACGATCTCGGAACGGCGCGGACGCTGCCCGTCCTTGCCAGGCACCAGCACGACGATGACGCAGACCGGCTGACCACCGCGTGTCGACTGCGAGGCCTTGGCCAGCGTTCCGCCATTCTGCTCGGCCACCTGCTGGCCGATCGCATAGCAGTCGGACGCGGCCAGGACGATCGGGCTGGACTGGTCGGGCGCGATCACCGGCATCGCTGTCGCCTGCGACGCGAACAGCCCGGCAGCACAGAGCGCCAGGGTCGCGGTTCGAAAGTGGGAGCGAAGCGTTTTCATGGTCGGCGTTGTAACGCATCGGTGCTGAACGTGAAATGAACGGTGATCGGTGCGAAAACCATGTCCGCTACACCCCTGAAACGCGAGACGACCGGCGGTGATTTCGACGCCCCAACCCGACGAAATCCCGCAGACGCCAGTCTAGACTCCGTTTCGGTCAGATTGAAAGCGTGTCAGGCACTTTCCTGAGTCAGCGCACGAAACCGCAGCAGTCCGTGGTGCACAAGGAGATCCTCGTCGTAACGGGCCTCGGTGAATTCAAGCGACAGCCGCGTCTCGCCACGAGGGCCGATCACCAGTGCGGCGTCGGCGAGGCGAGCCTTGATGGCATTCATGATGGCAAGCGTTTCGTCGTCGCCGTGGGCTTTCGACCAGACATGCAGCGTGACCAGCTGATCGTCGTTGTTGTCGGCGCCGGTGTTCCAGTCAAAGGCGCTGGTCTGGCCGCAGGTCACATAGGGAAAGGCGGCATTGTCGGTTGCCTGTTCGAGCAGTCCAGCACCACCCAGCAGCGCCGACAGCGACGCGTCGCTTTTGAGCCTTAGAAAAAGTGCCTGCAGCAAATCGCCGGGCGCGGTCATTTGTCGTCCCCCTCGCCTGTCACGCCTTGTACAAGCGGTTCGCGACACTGGCAAATTCGCGCATAGCGTACCCGGCTCGACAAGCTTGCGCCATATCGCATGATTCGTCTCGTGGCGATTATGAAAGCCGGTGATCTCGAAAATACGACTCTGTTATGAACAGATTGCCATGCCGAGCAACCTTGCGGAACCAACCGGCTCAGCCGGCAGATTGCCCGAGCGCCTTGCGGCAAAGGGACAGTAGAGCCATATCGGAATTCCTCGGGCCAAGGAGCGAAATTCCGTACGGCAGCCCCTCGGCCCAGTCACACCCCCTCGTCGGAGCCCGGTCGATGCTCGGTATCCAGGCGCCATGGTCGGACTAGCTTCGTTGGCCTGGATGGTGCGAAAGATCGGCCGTCACGCGACCGGACCACGATGCCATGAATATCCCCGAAGCGGCGGGGCTTATCCTTTGAGTTCGCAGCGCTGTTAGTATCGGGCTCGGCCGCCCGACATATCGAAAACAGCGCCGGTGTTGAACGCACTGGCGTCCGAGCAAAGCCACACCACGAGCGCCGCTACCTCATTCGGATCGCCGAGCCGCTTCAGCGGACTTGCCGATATCATCGAGTCGACGGTCTCATTGCCGAGATCCCGGATAAGGCGCGTATCAATCGGACCCGGAGCGATGCAGTTGACGCGAATATCGGTATCGCTGACCTCACGCGACAGCGCTTTGGTAAAAGCGATGACACCGGCGCTTGCCGCGGAATAGGCCGCAAGGCTCGGCAGTCCCTCTTTCCCGGCAAGGGATCCCATGTTGACGATACGACCCTTGCCCGCTCGTCGCATGAGTGGGAGCACCCGATGCGTTACTTCGAACGTGCCAAGGAGGTTGACCTGCAGGATCCGCTGCCATTCCGCCGGTTCGAATTCCTCGAACGGCTTGTAGCTGCCCAGCCACCCCGCATTGTTCACGAGAATGTCGATTCCGCTTTCGCCCATAGTGGCTAGCGCTTGCATGACGCTGTCGCGTTTCGTCACGTCCACTGAAAGAGAACGAGTGCCTTCCAGCTCGACAGGCTCAATATCCCAGATCCAAACGTCCGCTCCACTCAACGCGAGCTTACCAGCTATCGCTCGGCCGATACCACGGGCGCCACCTGTGACGATGGCTGTTCGGCCCGCAAAGTCATACGTCACCGACATCATCACCTCCATGAAACGCCAGTGCGTTGTCTATTTAGCGCCGCATCGTGAGTGAAGTCGAGGAGAACAGATGGACGCCTGGCGTTAGAAGACGGCATTCAGCGCCGGGCAGGTTCGGCTGCGTCTCGGTGCGGTTGTCTAGTGTCCGGCGCGCTGCCTGGTGACCACGCTGCGCACCGCCAGCACCAGCACAGTGATGATGATCAGGATCACCGAAAGGGCGGCGATCGCCGGGTCGATGTTGTCGCGCAGGCCCATCCACATCAGGCGCGGCAGCGTGATGGCGTTGACCGAGGTGATGAACAGCGTGACGCCGATCTCTTCCCAGGAGAGCACGAAGGACAGCAAGGCCGCGGTAATGATGCCGAACTTGATGTTGGGCATGATGATGCGGGTGGCGCGCTCCCATATGCTGGCGCCAAGGCCGCGCGCGGCAAGGTCAATGCGCCGATCGAGCTGGCTGAGCGAGACGAGGATCAGCACCGTGGCGAAAGGCACAGTCATCACCGAATGCGCCATGGCGACACCGAGCCAGGTGTCGTAGCCGAAGAAGGAAGAGACGCCGGAGATCGAGGTCAACAGGAAGTAGAGCGTGATCGCCGAGACCACCGGCGGCACCACCATCGGCAACAGCACGAAGCCGACGAGCGCGGCGGTAAAGCGCGGTTGGAACATCCAGACGCCAAGGCTGAAGCACAGCGCGAGCACGGTGGAAAAAGCGCTGCTGACGACGCCGATGCGGATCGAGAGCAGGATCGAGTCGATCCAGCGCGGGTCCTCGATCAATGCCCTGTAATGGCGCAGCGACAGTTCACCTGACGGCATTGCCAGCATGCGGCTTGGCGTCAGCGACACCGGGATGACGGCGAGCAGCGGCATCAGCAGGAACAGCGCCACGAGGGCGGCGATGACCAGCGAGACGGGACCGGGGCGATAGGTCGGCATCAGATCAACTGCTTCGGTCTGACATAACGGAACAAGAGCGCCATCAGCGCGCCGACGAACACCACCAGCACGACGCTGATCGCAGCGCCCAGCCCCCAGTCCGGGCTCTGGAAGATCCTGAGATAGATCAGTTCGGCGATCATCACGCTGCGGCCGCCGCCAAGGATCGCCGGTGTGACGAAGAAACCGAGCGAGAAGACGAACACGATCAGCGCCGAGCCGATGATGCCGGAGCGTGTCATCGGCACGAACACCGTCCAGAAGGTGCGCATGCGGCTGGAGCCAAGGCCACGCGCCGCCAGAAGCACGCGGTCGTCGAGGCTGCGCATGGCCGAGGCCAGCGGAAAGACCGCGAAAGGAATGAGGAAATGCGTCATGCCGACGACGACGCCGAACTCGTTGCGCACCAGCGTCAGCGGTTCGGAGATGAAGCCGATCGACTGCAGCCAGGTATTGATCAGGCCACGATTGGACAAAAGCGCCACCCAGCCGAAGGCGCGCGTCAGCACCGAGATCCAGAACGGCACCAGGATGCAGAATTCGGCAATGAGGCGCTGCGCCGGGCTGCCGCGCACCCAGACGACCGTGATGGCATAGGCGGCGGCGACGGACACAATAGTGACGATGGCCGCGATGCGCAGTGTGCGGATGAACACCGACTGGACCAGATCGTCGGTAAGCAACGCTTCATATTGGCCAAGCCCTGGCGTCGGCAGAGTAAAACTCCACTTCACCACGCCGAGGAACGGCCAAGCATAGGCCAGGACGAGGAACAGGAGCAGCGGCGCCATCAACAGCGCCGCGCCCATCCTGTCGGAGAGAACGCCTCTCATCTCAGATCAGCATCCAGCTCTCAAGCGGAGATGATCTTGGTGTATTCGTCGAGCGCCGCGCCGTAGTTCTTGGCGTACCAATCCATATCGAGCGCGATCTGCTTCTTCATGTTCTCCGGATCGACGGGGTTGATGCGCTTCTTGTCGGCGGGGATCAGCGCGTCGGCGGCCGGATTGGCCGGGCCCTGGCCGAGCTTGTCGAACATGACGAGCTGCTTTTGCGGGTCCTGCGCGCTGGCGATGAACTTCATCGCCGCATCCTTGCCGCCCGGGTTGTTCTTGAGCACTGCCAGCGCGCCGGGCGAGATCAGGCCCTGGTCCCAGATGAACTTGATCTTGCCGCCGGAATCCTGCTCGATCAGCGAGGCGCGCGTCGACCAGACGATGGCCATCGAGGCTTCGCCATTGAGCAGCACGCTCTGGCTCTCGGCGCCGCCACCCCAGTAGGCGACGACGTTTTCCTTGAAGGCAGCGATCTTGTCGTGTGCCCGCTTGAGGTCGAGCGGATAGAGCGAAGCCGGCGCGATGCCGTCGGCCAAAAGAGCCGCTTCCCAGCTCGATACGCCCCATTTGTAGAGCGACCGCTTGCCGGGGAACTTCTTCACGTCGAAGAAGTCGGCCATGCCGGTCGGTGCGTCCTTGCCGTATTTCTCGGAATCATAGGCGATGACATAGGAGAAGAAATAGGTCGAAGCGGCATACTCCCAGCCGAAGCCGGGGCGCATCTTCGTCTTGTCGACGATCTTATAGTCGATCGGCTCCAGTGCGCCCTGAGCGCCGAGCGTAATCGCCGAGAACGGATCGACGTCGACCAGATCCCAGGTCGGCGCGCCGCTCTTGAACTGTGCCGAGATGGCGCCTTCGGTCGGGCCTGAGCCGTCCATCTTGACGGTGATGCCGGTGTCCTTGGTGAAGGCCTGGCCATAGGCGGCATCATAGGCGGTGATGGCGTCGCCGCCCCAGTTGACCAGCACCAGTTCCTTGGCTGCGGCAAAGGCTCCGGTCGAGCGCAGCAGCATCGGCGTGCCGGCAAGCACGAGGGCCGCAAGCTGCGTGAACTGGCGGCGCGAAATCTCGCCGCGTCTCGTCCTTTCGGACAGCGTTTCGATGGCCTGTTTCTTGGTGTTGTTCATGTCAGTTCCCCTTTGTTTTAGTTGATTTCAATCCGGAAGCCGGTGCGGCAGGTCAGGCCGCGCCGGCGCTCATTGTCCTCCGTCCGGAAGGAGGAAACCCTTTTCCGCCGGCCAGGTCAGCCAGACGGAATTGCCTTTGCTGAGGGCCGCGGCCGCAACCTCGTTCGGCACCGAGACGGTCACCTTGGCGCCTTGGCGCGTGGTCAGATCGAGCTTGGTCGCCGCACCGAGATAGGTCGAGGCAATGGCTGTCGCGGCAATGCCGTTCTCGCCGACGGCTGCTTCGCGCGCGATCGACATGTGTTCGGGCCGGATCGCCAGGATGGCGTCACCACGGACTTTCTCGGCCTTGCAGTGCATGTTGACCGCTCGGTCCTCGCAAAGGCCGGTAGAGCCATTGTCGGCGGGCTTGACCCCCTTCAGCGGCAGCATGTTGATCTCACCGAGGAACTCGGCGACGAAACGGTTGTCCGGCCGGTCGTAGACTTCATCCGGAGCACCGACCTGCAGCAATTTGCCGTGATTGAAGATGGCGACGCGCGAGGACAGCGCCAGCGCCTCACTCTGGTCGTGGGTGACGAAGACGAAGGTGGTGCCGGTCTCCTGGTGCAGGCGCTTCATCTCGGCCTGCATCTGGCCGCGCAGGCTCTTGTCCAGCGCCGAGAACGGCTCGTCGAGCAAAAGCACGCCCGGCTCGAACACCAACGCCCGGGCAAGCGCCACGCGCTGCTGCTGGCCGCCGGAGAGCTGCGAGGGCAATTTCTTCTCGTGGCCGATCAGACCGACGCGCTCGATCATCTCGCCGACACGCTTCTTGATGTCGGCGGCCGATTTCTTGCGCACCTTGAGCGGGAAAGCGATGTTGGCCTCGACGCTCATATGCGGGAACAGCGCATAGCCCTGGAACACCATGCCGGCGGCGCGCTGCTCGGCCGGGCGATCGGTGATGTCGGTGCCGTCGCTGAAAAGCTTGCCTTCGGTCGGCTGCACGAAGCCGGCCAGGATCATCAGGAAGGTGGTCTTGCCCGAACCGGAGGGTCCGAGCAGCGTCAGGAACTCGCCGCGGCCAATGTTGAGCGACAGATTGTCCAGTGCACGGAACGAGCCGAAGCTCTTGCCGATCCCGATTGCCTTGATCTCTGCGGCTCGGCCGGGTTGCTGCATCCTGCCCCTTCCTCAGTCTCTGGTGAAATCGTAGGCAGGCTCACGGCTCACCGCAACCGAATAGTTTTCGCCTGATCGGCAAATTTGATTCACGGGTGGATGGAAGGGCGGCGCCGCCGGAGCTGCCGATCTCCCCCCTCGTGGGGGAGATCGGCTAATCTCAATACGCCTAGAGCCTGTTCTCCGACAGCTTTGCCCTTAGCCAGTCGCTGAAGGCATTGAGCACGGGATGGCTGGCCTTGGCGTGCTCAAAAACCAGGAAATAGGAGCGTGGCGAGGGCACCGAGGCTTCAAACGGCTTGACCAGCCGGCCCTCGCTCAGCGCCCGGCGGCCGGTCAGCTCGTCGCCCATGGCAATCCCCTGCCCGGCGACCGCCGCCGAAAAGACGAGGTTCATGTCGGAAAAGAAGATACCGCCTTCGGTATCGGGATTCTCCACCTTGGACAGCGCCAGCCAGCGCGCCCAGTCCTCGGTATCGCCGAGATGCAGCAGGTTGGCGCGCAGCACGTCGGCGGGTTTGGAAAATCCGCCCACCTTGTTGAGCAGCGTCGGGCTGCAGAGCGGCGTGAAGGAGACTTCGCAGAGCAGCTCCACGGCACGGTTCGGCCAGTTGCCAACGCCAAAGGCGATGAAGGCGTCGGCCTCCGGATTGCTGACATCGTCGAGGCGGCGAGGCGTCAGGATCGAGAGCGCCACGTCCCGATACATTTGCTGGAACTCGCCGATATGACTGCACAGGAACATCGAAGCGAAGCCCGGAGGGCAGGAAATGGCGAAGGAACCACCGACGCCGGCGCCGCTGTTTTGCGCCCCGGCGTCGCCGAGCACGGTCAGCGCCTTCCTGACATCGGCTGCGTAGCGCTGGCCGCGCGGCGTCAGCGCCACCCCCTTGCCGATGCGCTGCAGGAGATCGAAGCCGAGATCGCGTTCCAACAGCCGCAACTGGTGGCTTACCGCGCTGCGGGTGAGGTGCAGTTCGTCGGCGGCACGCCAGACGCTGCCGTGGCGGGCGAAACTGTCGAGGGCGCGCAGCGCCTGTGTGGATGGAATTCTCAAGAGGTGAACCGAATTTGCATGAACCGGGAAAACATATCACTTTTTGACGAGCCGCTTCACTGCTTTCTTTGACGCATGGACAAACCGGTGACGACATCGGCGCAAGAGACGGCGCTTGCCTGCCTCGACGGCATCCAGCCGCTGCTGTCGGCGTGGACACGTACCATCTTCGATTTCGGCGAGACCGCCTGGCGCGAATACCAATCCGCTGCCTGGTATGTGGCACGGCTGAAGCTTGAGGGCTTTTCCGTCGAGGAAGGCTCGGGCGGCATGCCGACGGCGTTCTGCGCCCACTGGACGAATGGCGCCGGGCCGACCATCGGCATGTATGCTGAGTATGATGCCGTGCCCGGCAACTGCCAGGACGCGGTGACGGTGAAGCAGCCGCGGCCCGGTCTTGGCGTCGAGGCCGGCGGCCACACCGACCCGCATTCGGGGCTCGGCATGGCAAGCCTTGGCGGCCTGCTCGCCACCAAGGCCGCGATGCAGCGCCACGGCATTCCTGGCACGCTGCGCTTTACCGGCGAGCCGGCCGAAAAAGTGCGGGGGTCGAAGCCGATCCATGCCGCCAGGGGCTATTATGACGGCCTTGCCGGCATGATCTCCTTCCATCCCTTTTACATGCTGCCGCTCTGCAACACGGCGCGCTGGGACACGCATTGCGGTGCCGCCTACGCCATGATCTACCGCTTTGTGTGCGACGAACCCGAAAATTGGGTTCGCGCAGGTGACGGCGCACCGATCCCGCAGGCGCATTCGGCGGTCCGCGCCCCCGGTGCCAACGATGCGCTGATGACGATGTACATGGCTTCCAAGGCGCTGCGCGACTCCATGCTGCCGCACCAGGGCGGCTGGTCGATCAGCGAGGCGATCCTGACCGCCGGCCAGGCAACCGCCGACAATCTGCCGGCGGGGCTGGCCGAAATCCAGTACATGATCCGCGTGCCGACCATCGGCATGGCAGAGCAGGTCACCGCCGTGCTCGACCGCAATGCGGCGGCGGCCGCCACGATGAGCGGCTGCCGATACGAACGCCACTGGGTGTCGAAGTCGCGGCCGGGGCTGGCCAATCACGCCATGGCCGAGATCGCCTATGAGGCGCTGTCGACGGTCGGCCCGCCTCATTGGGACGAGGCCGCCAGGGCGGTCGCGCGCGAAATCCAGGTCAATGCCGGGGCTGCCGCGACCGAGAACCCCTTCATCGATGAGCTGGAGCGGCTGATTTCGCCACAGGAGGCCGAGGCGATCCTTCGTCGCGACCTGCCGCCTTCGCAGGTGAATTCGACCTCCGACGACTACACCGACATGAGCTGGCATGCGCCGACCGCGCGCTTCTATATCGCGCGCCCGGCGTTGCGTTCGGCGAATGGCCACGCCTATCCCTCCTGGGGGATGAATGCTCTAGGCGGCATTTCCGCCACCATCGACCCGATGGTCACCTGCGCAGCCAAGACGATCGCGCTGGCGGCGCTGCGCCTGCTCGAGGACAGAAAAGCCCGCGATGCAGCGATGGACGAGTTCGTCACCCGCACCGGCGGCGGCGTCGGCGGCTCCAACTGGATCGCGCCGCTCTGCGACTACGATCCGCCGATCAATTTCCGCTGGCCGGAATATGTCACCACTGCGCGCGGGCGCGACTGGTGGATCCCAAGCAATGCATGACCCGACCAACTCTTGAGAACAAGCCCACGAGGAGAACCGCATGACCGTTCATGATCGCATCGTCGCCGAGCCGTTTTCGCTGCAGCGCCGCAATCCGGCCGGCGGTACCAAGCCGCTGACATCATGGGGCTTCGCCAACGAAACCGACGTGTTGACCGACGTGCTGCTCGGATCGCCGAATTTCCTGCGCCATCTGTCGACCAGCTCGCTGTCGCGGAAACATCTGCGTGAGGCGCCGTGCAACGTCCAGATCGCGCAGGCTCAGCACAAGGACCTGGTCGCCGCCTATGAGCATTTCGGCGTCAACATCCACTGGCACGAGCCGACGCCGGAACTGCCGATGCAGGTCTATTCCCGCGATTCCAGCGTCATGACGCCTTATGGCGCCTTCATCACCGCCATGGCCAACTGGTGGCGGCGCGGCGAGAATTATGCCGCCATCCGCACCTACGAAAAGCTCGGCATCCCGATCTACGACATGGTCACCGCCGGCACGTTCGAGGGTGGCGACTTCAACGTCATCGAGGAGGGCGTGGTGCTGATCGGCTGCGGCGGCGCCCGCACGCAGGAAGAAGGCGCCCGCCAGGTCCAGTCCTGGTTCGAGAAAGAGGGCTGGGAGACGCGCATCGCCTTCATCGACGAATATTACGTCCATATCGACCTGATGGTGGTGCCGATCGCCGAAAAACTGACCGCCGTCTGCCTCGCCTGCACCGAGCCCGGCATCGTCGACTGGCTGAAGGGCAAGGGCCACGAGATCATCGACGTGCCGTTCCAGGACACGATGGCGCTCGGCTGCAACTTCATGTCTCTGGGCAAGGACCGGGTGATCGCGCCGACCTCCAGCAAGACGCTGATCGAAAAGCTCAAGGCGCGCGGCTTCGAGGTCGCGGCCGTCGACATGAGCGAGATCTCCAAGACCGGCGGCGGCATCCATTGCATGGCGCAGGCGCTGAAGCGCGAAGCGGCCTGACAGCCCGGTAACGGCAAACCACCCTCGCCCGCCGGATCAAGAATCTGGTGGGCGGGCGACCGTGTCACCGGTTGCCTGCTTTTTCATCAACAAACCTTGCAGCTGTGTCCTCGCCGCCCTTGTGAGCGTCCACAAAATGGATGAATAGTCGGACAGGGCGCTGCCCTGAAATTGCCCGCTTGCGGTTTTCAGGTCGCGCCACAGCCGAGCCGGGTTTTGAATGATCAGCCCTGAACCGCGCAAGAGAAGAGGTCCGATCGCGTCGCGCCTTCTGGCGCTGGACGCGTGGATCGATTCCTCGCTCTACGAGATCGGTTTCAAGGCACGGCAGTTCTGGGAAGCCGCGACGATCTTCTCGCGGCGCTTTCGTCTCAAGGGCTGGCGCCGCGGCATCGTCGAACTGTTGAGCGAGGGCTTTACGCTCGGCGCCGGCGGCATTGTGGTGATGCTAGCACTGGCCATTCCCGCTTTCCAGGATACGGCCGGCGACTGGCGCGCCCAGGGCGATTTCGCCGTCACCTTCCTCGACCGCTACGGCAACGAGATCGGCCAGCGCGGCATCATCCAGCGCGACTCGGTGCCGGTCGACGAGATGCCCGATCACGTCATCAAGGCGGTGCTGGCCACCGAGGATCGGCGTTTCTTCGATCACTACGGCATCGACGTGCTGGGCCTTTCGCGCGCCATCTTCGAGAATGTGCGGGCCAACTCTGTCGTCCAGGGCGGCTCGAGCATCACCCAGCAATTGGCCAAGAACCTGTTCCTGACCAATGAGCGCACCTTCGAGCGCAAGATCAAGGAAGCCTTCCTGTCGCTGTGGCTCGAGGCCAATCTATCGAAGAAGGAAATCCTGCAGCTCTATCTCGACCGCGCCTATATGGGCGGCGGCACGTTCGGCATCGAGGCGGCGGCGGACTTCTATTTCGGCAAGAGCGTCAAGGACCTGAACCTTGCCGAAGCTGCCATGCTGGCCGGCCTGTTCAAGGCGCCGACCAAATACGCACCCCATATCAACCTGCCGGCAGCGCGCGCCCGCGCCAATGTGGTGCTGTCCAACCTTGTCGATTCCGGCTTCATGACCGAGGGCCAGGTGCTGCAGGCAAGGCTGCACCCGGCCGACGTCGTCGACCGTGGCGAACAGAAGAGCCCCGACTACTTCCTCGACTGGGCCTTCGACGAGGTCAAGAAGATCGCCAAGCCGGGCCAGCATTCTCTGGTTGCCCACACCACCTTCGACGCCAACATCCAGAAGGCGGCGGAGGAGTCCGTCGAGTTCCACCTGCGCCAGTTCGGCAAGGAGTACAACGTCACCGAAGGTGCCGTGGTCGTCATCGAGACCAACGGTGCGGTGCGGGCGATCGTCGGCGGCCGCGACTACGGCGCCAGCCAGTTCAACCGCGCCACCAAGGCGCTGCGCCAGACCGGCTCGTCCTTCAAACCCTATGTCTACGCCACGGCGATGGAACACGGTTTCACGCCGAACTCTGTCATTTCCGGTGGACCGATCAGCTGGGGCAACTGGTCGCCGCACAATTACGGCGGCGAGTCGGCGGGCAACATCACGCTATTGATGGCGATGGCCAAGTCGATCAACACCGTGCCGGTGCGGCTGGCCAAGGACCATCTCGGCATCGCGCCGATCAAGGCGATGGCGGAATCATTCGGGGTGGAATCGCCGCTGGAGGGACACAAGACCATGGTGCTCGGCACTTCGGGCATGACCGTGATGGACCAGGCGACGGGCTACAGCGTGTTCGCCCAGAACGGCTTCGTCGGTTCCCGGCACGGCATCACCCAGCTCGTCACCCGCACCGGCGACGTGGTGTACGACTGGACCAAGGATGCGCCACCGCCGCACCGGGTGCTCTCCGAGCAGGCGCTGAAATCGATGAACACCATGCTTGCGGCCGTACCGGTGATGGGTACCGCGCGGCGGGCGCTCATTCCGAACATCGTCGTCGCCGGCAAGACCGGCACGACGCAATCCTATCGCGACGCCTGGTTCGTCGGCTTCACCGGCAACTACACGGCGGCCGTATGGCTGGGTAACGATGATTTCACCCCGACCAAGAACATGACGGGCGGCTCGCTACCGGCGATGGTGTGGCAGCGCCTGATGGTCTATGCGCACCAGAACATCGACCTGAAGCCGATCCCCGGCATCGACAAGCCGTTCGTCGACGAGGAGATCGCGGCAAAGGCCGCGGACGCGCAGAAGAAGAGCGATGAACAGGCCGCGGCCGACGCGGCCGCCGAACGGCCGGCGGTGCTGTCCAGCCGGACCACGCAGACGCTGAGGGACATGACGCAGCTGTTCCAGTCCGCACCCAAACTCGACGCCTCCACGCCGCCCGAAACGCTTTCGGCGCTGTGACATCAACCCCGGCGCTGGCCGGGCCAACAGGCAAATCCATCACGCCCGCTTGCCACGAGGCCCCGCGCCGCGATATCCCCGAACGGCAATCCTTCATTCACCCGGCCCCTCATGCTCAAGAATGCCTTCCTGATGCTGCTTTCGCTTGCCATAGCCATTGGCGGCGGCGGCGCCAGCGTCTGGTATGCGTTGAAGATCCAGGACGGCGTCGGCGCGATCCGGATCGGCCAATGGACCGCCTTTCCCGACATCGGCACGCCGGCCGCGGACCCCTATTCCAAGGCGCGCGTGGCGCGCGAGGGCGTGCTTGCGCTCGGTCGCGCCGAAGGCCTGTCCTTCGTCGCGGAAAATGACGCTGCCGGCGGCCAGCTCAAGCGGGAATGCAGCTACAAAATAGAGGGCAGATTTCCGACCGCCCGCTTCTGGACGCTCTATGCCGCCGATCAATCGCTCGGCGTCGTCGAGACCGGCAAGCCGCGACTTGCAGCACTTCAGTCCTACGAGGTGCTGCGCCAGGCCGACAATTCGGTGATCATCTCGGTCGGCCATCACCCGATGCAAGGCAACTGGCTTCTGACCGACGGTTCCGGACGGATGTATTTCGTCCTGACTTTCTACGACACACCGATCGCCAGCAGCACCGGCCTGTCGGACGTTTCGCTGCCCAGGATCGTGAAGGCCGGCTGCGATGCGTAGTCTCTATGCCGCGATGCGCAGGCTTTTCCATGCCGTCCTGCTCGGCCTCGTCGGCGCCGGCATCGTGCACATCGTGGTGCTGCTTCTGGTGCCCGAATTTTCGGAACGCGACGCCTGGTCGCGACTGTCGATGGCGTCCGATCTTTACCGGATGAACCGGCTCGATGCCGAGGCGGGCGGCGCGCCGGTGGTGAAATCGGTCGACCCTCTGTTCTACGCCACGGCCTGCCGGTTCGACCTCGAGGAAGGCATGGTCCGCATCAAGGCGCCGGGGAACGTTCCCTTCTGGTCGGTGTCGGTCTATGACCGCAACGGCCACAACATCTATTCCTTCAACGACCATACGGCGACCGGCGGCAAGCTGGATGCCGTGGTACTGACGCCGGCGCAGATGATCGACGTGCGCAAGGACCTGCCTGAGGATCTGCAGGGGGCGATCTTCGTCGAAGCGCCGATCGACGAGGGCATCTTCGTCATCCGCAGCTTCGTCCCGGACGACAGCTGGAAGCCGATCGTGTCGCGCTTTCTCGATCAGAGTTCCTGCGAGCTGCAGGATTTCTAGACCAGATCAAGGCCTGACGTCCGTACCAGGAGAGTCGGCAGCGGATGCTGCCTGGTGAGCCAGTCGCCGCTTCAGGAAGACTCAGTGGTGCGGCATCGGCGTCCGTGGCGATCCCGGCTTGTCGGGTCCGACTGGCCGCGCTTCGCCGGTACTGGACCGCTCATAGCGGATGCCGGGAAAGATGATCACCGCCGCCGGTATTTCGGTGGTTTGTTTGGCTCGATTGGTCGGTGCCGCACGCGGCACGAAAGACAGTACCATGCCCATGATTCGCGCATTCCTCTCGGTTTCCCCGGAGCACAACGCAACGCCTCCAAATATCATTAAGGCCGGCAGAGGGTTAACGGAGCGCTAACGGATCACCGCTAACTTGATCTTTGTCTTGGGGTCAGGACGTTCTGATCAAGGCAATCGCTCAACCGACACAGTCCCGGTTGAGCGTGATCAAGGCTGTGTGTCGAGTATCGGGTATCCTTCGTGTCATCTTCGGACTTCAGGCAAATCGCGATACGGACGGAATCGGGTAAGGCCGAAAGGCTGTTCCGCGCCGCGGTGTCGGCGTTCTGCTCGCTAACCCGCCCGTCCCGCCGTGAGATCGGCCAGCTCGAAGACCTGACGCTGCCGCTGTTCGACGATGTGTCCGTCGAATCGCGACGCTACGTGGCAGCCGCCCTTTCCGAATGCGAATATGCCCCCGCAGCACTGGTGCGCCGCCTCTGCGAAGAACCGGTCGACATCGCCGCGCCGCTGCTGATCCGCTCGCGCGCCGTCAGCGATATCGACCTGATCGCGCTGATCGGAAGGCACGGGCTGCCGCATGCGCGCGCCATCGCCCGCCGCAAGGACCTGAACCCGACCATCGCCGACCTGATCAGGGCGCTCGAGAGACCGACGCTGGTGCGGGTGCGGGAACCGGAGATGCAAGCCCCCGCGCCAACCGTCGCAGCCACAAATGCGGAAGCGGTCGAGGATAATGCGACAGGGCAACAGTCTTCCGGCATTGCCGCCGAGAATGCGCGGCGCAGGCTGCGCTCCATGATGCGCACCGGCGACGAAGCGCTGGCGGCGAAGGTCGATGCGTTCCCGGGCTCGGATACCTATGTCAAACTGCGCGAGACGGCGCTGACGGGAAACGCCGCTTTCTTCCAGACCGCGCTGGCGGACGCGCTCGACATTGATTTCTCGACCGCGCGCGCGCTGACCGCCAACCAGAACTATGCATCGCTGCTTGCAGCGCTGCGCTCGCTCGACCTCAGCGAGGACCGGGCCTTCCTGATCACGGTTGCCATCTATCCCAGCCTCTTCCCGCATCCGCAGGCCATCCGTACCTATCTCGACCGTTACCGTCTGCTGCATCGCGATGTGGCTCTGGACCGGGTGCGGGGATGGAAAGCCGAGACCCTGTCCAGGATGGTTCGTGACGCTTCACCCGCAAACAGCGACAGCTCCAAGGCCTCGAACAGCGACGAAGCCGCCCCCAGCCTCAGGGCGTCTTCACGGAAATAAGCTCCTCGACGGGAACGGTCCCGGCCTCGATCTCGACCACCCAGATGTCGGGATCGAACTTCTTTTCCCTTTCAAGACGGGCATCGAGCACGGCGGCATCATCGCCGGCGGCGAGAAGGCTGAAGAAGCGGTCGTCGGGCTTGGCCGAATCGTAACTTGTCTGTGGCGCCGGTCCGTAGAGGGCGATTTCACCCAGCCTGCCCCGCGCCAGCACGAAAACAGCGCCGGCCTCGGTCGCGCCACGGTTGACCACGGCGGCAAAACCGCCGGCGCCGAAAACCCGGCGCACCAAGGCAGAAACCCACAGATCCGATGTGACGCGCATGAGAGAACTCCGGAAGCTGCGCGCTATCTATCGGTATTTCCCCCGCTCGGCGAGCCGTCGTTTCAGGCCTCAGTTGGTCAGGCCGATCTCGCGCATCTTGACGTAGACGATCTCGTCGGGCTCGCCGGTCTGCGGCAGCCCGAACAGCGACTGGAATTCCTTGATCGCCGCCTTGGTGCGGGCGCCGACGACACCATCCAGCTGCATATCGTCGTTGCCGAACGCCTTGAGCCCGGCTTGGATCTTGACGATGCGGGGGTCGGGTCCCTGGGTCGGGGTCTGGGCGGCATTCGTCTGCCCAGAGTTGGTCTGCAAGGACACCGGAACGGCGGCCGGCTGCACGTCGGGACGAGGCTGCGGTTTGGGCACGGCAGCGGTCTTCGGCGTTGCGCCAAGCTGATCCAGCAGCAGCGCATCGATCTCGCCGGAAGCGTTGAGCCCAACCTTCTGCTGATAGGCCTGTATGGCCTTGCGTGTGTTGGGGCCGGAAATGCCGTCGACCGTGCCGGGATAGAAGTCGAGGTCCTTCAATATGCCTTGCACCTGCTCGACCACCGGATCGCCCTTCATCGGGGCGGGCGCCGCATTGGGCCGCACGATGTTGATCGTCGTCTCCGGCTCGTCCGCGGCAGAGTGCGCCAAACCCTGGAAATTGCGGGTGGCGAAGAACGCCCCGGCATGCGGGAAGGGCTGATACCACAGTGCATTCGCCGAGACATAGAACAGCGTCACCAAAAATGCCGTCGATCCACCCACCAGCACGGGATTGCGCGAAATCATCCCGCCGACGGCGATGGCGCCGTCCTGGAAGGCATTGCTGCGGCGTTTGACCGCCTTAGGCTGTTTTGCGGAGCGAGCCATTTCTGTCCCCTTTCGCCCTCGTCACCGGCATCGTCAGCACCCCTGCCTGGTTCGCCGGGCGCCCCTTCGGCCCGTTGACCGGCAGGCTGATGGTCACCGTGGTGCCCTCGCCCGGCATGCTTTCGATCGACATGGTGCCTTCGTGCAGCGCCACCAGCCCCTTCACCAGTGACAGGCCAAGGCCGGTCCCCTCGAAACGGCGCGTATAGTCGTTCTGGATCTGCATGAAGGGCTTGCCGAGATTGGCGAAATCCTCCTCGGCAATGCCGATGCCGGTGTCCCTGACCCAGAAATGCAGACGCGAACCGATCCGCTTGGCGCCGACGACGACGTCGCCGCCGTCGGGCGTGAACTTGATCGCATTGGAGACCAGATTGATCAGGATCTGCTGCACGGCGCGGCGATCGGCATTGATGTCGCCGGCGTCGGGAGCGATCTGCGTCTGCAGGTCGATATTCTTGGCCTGCGCCTGCAGCCGCATCATCGACTGGCACATTTCGACGGCTTCCATGAACCGGAACGGCTCCGGTTCCGCCGTGTAGGCGCCCGATTCGATCCGCGACACGTCGAGTATGGATGTCACGACGGCCAGCAGATGCTGCCCCGAATCCCGCACCAGGCCGACATATTCCTTCTGGCGCGGATCCTTGAAGACGCCGAACATCTCATGCAGCAGCATGTCCGAGAAGCCGATGATGGCGTTCAACGGCGTGCGCAGTTCATGGCTCACCACCGCCAGGAACCGCCCCTTGGCCACTTCCGCGGCTGCTGCCGTCTCATTGGCCTGCGCGAGCTCCTCACGCAGCCGGGCCGTCTCGTCATTCTCGCGCAGGATGAGCGTGAAGACGTCGCCCTGTTCCTCGCCACGCAGCAGTTCGAGCAGGAACGGCCGATAATTGTCAGCCATCAAGCGACTGTCATTTTGGCGATTGTCACTCTGGCCATTGCCGTTCTGGGGCAGCCTGATGCGCAATTCGAGGCGGCGCGAGGCAGCACCATCGCGCAGGTCGGCCAGGGCGCTGAGATAGGAGACACGGTCCGACAGGTGGACGCGGTCGAAGAGGCCGGTTCCGGAAAGCAGTTCCGGCGGCAATTTCAAAAGCGTGCGCGCCTTGGCCGAGGCATCGAGCACCTCGCCGTGACGGGCGACCCGCAGGACCACCGCATCGAGGATGTCTTCCAGCCGATCGCCGCTATCCAGCGTATCAGCCGCACCGGCGCTATCGCGAAACGCCGATAGGCGCGGGATCAGCGTCAGTGCCCAGGCCAGCGGCACCAGCCAATGCCAGGCGGCGATCTGCGCGCCCGCGAAAGGCAAGAAAGCCGCAGCCAGAGGCTGAAGGGCAATGGCGGCAACGGCCGAGATCGCTCCCCACAGCGCTGCACGCCGCGAGGCGCCGATCCACCAGGCTTCGAACGGCAACGCCACGGCAAGCATGGCGACAGGAGAGCTCAACCCACCGGCGGCGGCGATGAGACCGCCAAGGGCAACAGCCGCCATCGCCAGGGCGATCGGTGCCGCCGTGGCCATCTTGCCGGTCGCCGCCACCAGCAGGGCGATAAACCAGCACAGACCGAAGGCCGCGAAGATGGCCGCCATGGTGACCGCTGCACCCATGCCTGACGTAACCAGGGTGACCGCGGCGCCAGCGGCAAAGAATGGCGCCGCCAGCATGACGCCGATGAAGCGGCGCTGGCGCTCGCGGCCGCTCTGCCCAAGAATCGAGGGATGGACCATACGTTCGCAACCGGCGGCAATCGCGCCAGGCAATTCAGCGTATCTGGCCTTGATCGGCATCAACTCAACGCACTCGCACTCGTCGTGAACAGCTCTGCTTTTGCAGATTGTTTTGATTGGCTCTGAAACTCTCATTCAGCGTTTAAGGAATGGATAAGGCAGGGCCGACCAAAGCCCGGCCTGTGGCAAATATCGGGATGCTTGCTGCCAAAAACCGGGGCAAATGCCGCCATAGTAAATGGAGGGTTATCTCCGAACGCCTGCCGTCGGCGGACCATGGGCAGGGAGAGAACCGCCGGAATTCCAGAAAAATCCTGTAGAAACAATCGGATAGATGGTTATCAAGAGGTAACGAAAATCGTCCCGATATGAAACAAATCCATGGCAAAACGCTTCGTTTCGAATTTGCCTAAAATTTGAGGAAAATTCTCGGCGAAGCTGCAAGCCGTCCTTCGTGCCTGTGTGCCAACATCCTGCCCATAAAAGAGGTCATGCCATATGATGCATGATCCGGTCACGACGAGAGGCAAGGCATGTTCTTCCTGATAAGAATGGCTTTCTGGTTTTCACTGGTGCTGCTGGCGCTGCCGCTGAGCGTCGGTTCCGACGAGCCGGGGCAGGAAAGCGTCGGGCCGATCCAGGCCCTGTTCGCGGCACGCGACGCGGTGGGCGACATTGCCGGCATTTGCGAGCGCAAGCCCGATGTCTGTGAAACCGGCAAGTCGGCGATGCACACCATCACCGCACGCGCCAAGGAGACCGCCAAGATCGCGGCCGCCATGCTGGACGACAAGTCCACCGGTCCCGACACCTCGACAATGACCGGCAGCGTGCCGGAAGAGATGGTCCTGCCCGAGACCGTCAACCTGCCGGTAAAGAATTAAGCCGTCTCGACGGCGCACCGCGGGCCGTCTGCCCTCTCGACGCCCGCGGTGTCCTTGTTTTTTTCGTGACGCGGCACTGCTGCGTGACTATATCCGGGGTGATGACGACCACGATCCAGACGATCCGCGACGACTTCTCGTTCCTTGACGAATGGGAGGACCGCTATCGCTACGTCATCGAGCTCGGCGAAGCGCTGCCGCCGTTTCCCGACGAGGAGCGCAATGCAGTCAACAAGGTGCCAGGTTGCGTCAGCCAGGTCTGGCTGACCACCGAACGGGGACCGGGCAGCGATCCAGTCATCACCTTCACCGGCGATTCGGACGCCCATATCGTGCGCGGGCTGGTCGCGATCATGCTGGCGTTGTTTTCCGGAAGAACCGCCAGCGAAATCCAGAAAACCGATGCGGAAGCGACGCTGAAGGGACTCGGCCTGGACGAGCACCTGTCGCCGCAGCGCGCCAATGGTCTTCGCTCGATGGTCAAGCGCATCAAGCGCGATGCCGAAATGGCACTCAAGCAGACCGCTTGACGCCCCTCCGGTCGGCACGACCCTTTGGCGTCCCCAAAATCAAACGGCGCCCGAAGGCGCCGTTGATGTCGGTTCGAGCTGACAAAGCAGCGATTACCGAGCCTTGCGCTTGCGGCCAAGACCCATCTTCTTGGCGAGCTGCGAGCGGGCTGCCGCATAGTTCGGAGCAACCATCGGATAGCTCGGGTCGAGATTCCACTTTTCGCGATACTGGTCCGGCGTCAGATCATAGTGGGTCATCAGGTGACGCTTGAGCGACTTGAACTTCTTGCCGTCTTCAAGACAGACAATGTAGTCGTCATGAACCGAACGCTTCGGGTTGACAGCCGGCTTCTGCTTGTCGGCAGGGGGCTGTTCGGCGGTTCCGCCCACACGCCCGAGAGCGGCGTGGACATCGGATATGAGGTTCGGCAGTTCGCCGACCGGCACGGGATTGTTGCTGACATAGGCGGCCACCACATCGGCGGTCAGCTCGATCAGCGCATCATTGTTTCTGGAAGGTGTTTCGACAATATCCATGGTCTTCAGGCCCCAACAAGAGTTACGTCGGTATGCGCCCTTTTTTACAGGCAGGGCATTGCACGAAATTTGAGCAGGTAGAGTTCCTACGATTCGTGTCGCGGGCACATCAATGCGACCATAGAGCAAGTAAGTCAATTCGCTCTTTGCATTATATTTAGGAATGTTGATCAACTATTCGGCAATCAGCTTCAATCTTTCGTGCATCATGTAATTTTTCGATATTTCGCTCGCCAAACCGGCAAAGGCTGACGTTACGTCAGCTGATCGTTACATTCGCGATAACTCACAAAGCAGATTTCAATGCTCTGGTTTGCTTTGGCATCGAGCCGACAATCTTGGTTGTTCACATCTGTCCACAAAACCACAGGTTGCCGCTCATCTTTTCGCAGGCAACCAGGCGACATGCCCCGCCGGCTGGCCGGCTCAGAGTCAATCGCTGGTGGTCGATCAATACGGGGTGATGTACTTGCCATAGGCCCAGCCGGTGACGAAGGCGTCGTTCTTGGCCGGGTCATGCCAGATCTCGCTCCAGCGATAGCGGACCGTCTGCCGTTGCTTCCATGCCGGTTGATTGGAGATATCGAGCAGGTTTATGCCGCCAGTGCATCGTCCGGTCATCTGCAAGACGGTCCCGTTCGGGTATGCGGCCTGCTTCTGGGATGTGCCGGACGGATACTTACGCACATTGAGCGTGTCGCCGAACGGCACATTGGCCACTTGCCAAGCCGCGAATACGGTCGCATGAGACTGGCCGCAAAGACCAGAGTTAGCGAAGCAACGGCGAAAGTCGCAGCAATCCAAGATCGAATAGTCATCATCTTTCCTCCCGGCCTATCTCCTGCAGCCGACATCACCTCCAGGCCGCGGCCCTTGAACCCACCCTCATCAGCGTATTCATTCGCCATTCAAGATATTTCCCAAGCGAGACGCAATGACCAAGACTTCCCGATTTCCCATCGTCAGCCCGCCGACACCCGAGAAGCGGCCGGTTTTCGACACGCATCACGGCATCACGCGAACCGACGAATATGCCTGGCTGCGGGCCGACAACTGGCAGGAGATGTTCCGGGACCCTTCCCTGCTCGATGCGGGCATCCGCGCCGAACTCGAAGCCGAGAATGCCTACCAGTCGAAGCTGATGGCCGACACATCAGACCTGCAAAAGCAGCTTTTCAAGGAGATGAAGGGCCGCATCAAGGAAGACGATTCTTCCGTTCCGATGAAGGACGGCCCCTATGCCTACGGTTCTTCCTTCAAGCTCGGCGGCGAGCAGCCACGCTATTTCCGCACGCCACGCGACGGCGGAGATGAGCAGATCCTGCTCGACGGCGACGCCGAAGCCGAGGGCAAGGCCTATTTCCGGCTCGGCGGCGTCGATCATTCAGCCGATCATCGCAAGCTCTTATGGGCATTCGACGACAAGGGTTCCGAGTTCTACACGCTGCGCGTGCGCGACCTTGCCGACGGCAAGGAGTTGGCGGACCAGATTCCCGCCACTGGCGGTTCGGGCGTGTGGGATGCGGGCAATGACGGGTTCTTCTATACCCGTCTCGACCCTAACCACCGGCCGTCGAAAGTGCTGTTCCACGCATTGGGACAAGACCCTGAAAACGACCGCCTGATCTATGAGGAAACCGATCCCGGCTTCTTCATGAATGTCGATGGTACCCGCAACAACCAATGGATCATGATCGGCATCAACGATCACGAGACCTCGGAATACCGCCTGCTGAGCGCCAGCGATCCGTTTGCCGAACCCAAGCTGGTTTCGGCGCGCGAGACCGGCCTTCAATACGAGCTGGAGGAAGGCGGCGACATCTTCTTCATCCTGACCAATGCGGACGGCGCCAAGGACTTCAAGATCATGACGGCGCCGGCAAACGATCCAGTCCGCGCCAACTGGCAGGAACTGGTGCCGCATGAGCCGGGCCGGCTGATCCTGTCGGTGATCGGCTTCAAGGACCACATGGTCCGGCTCGAGCGCAAGGAGGGCCTGCCGCGCATCGTCGTGCGTGACCGCGCCAGTGGCGAGGAGCACCTTCTGTCTCTCGATGAGGAGGCTTTCTCGCTCGGCCTGTCGGGCTCCTATGAGTACGACACCGAGATCATGCGCTTTTCCTACTCGTCAATGACGACGCCGGCGCAAGTGTTCGACTACAATGTGCGCACCCGCGAGCGGGTATTGCTCAAGACCCAGGAAGTGCCATCCGGCCATGATGCGGACCATTATGTCACCAGGCGGCTGATGGCGCCCGCCGCCGATGGCGAACTGGTGCCGATCTCGCTTTTGCACCATCGCGACACGCCGCTCGATGGATCAGCACCTTGCCTGCTCTATGGCTACGGCTCCTACGGCATCACTGTGCCGGCGGCCTTCAACACCAACTGCCTGTCGCTCGTCGACCGCGGCTTCGTCTACGCCATCGCTCACGTCCGTGGCGGCAAGGACAAGGGCTACGGCTGGTACGATGACGGCAAGCGGTCGCACAAGATGAACACCTTCACCGATTTCATCGCCTGTGCGCGCCACCTTGTCGCCGAGCGCTACACCGCGCATGACCGCATGGTCGCGCAAGGCGGCTCGGCCGGCGGCATGCTGATGGGCGCCATCGCCAATATGGCGCCGGAGTGCTTTGGCGGCATCGTCGCAGAGGTTCCGTTCGTCGACGTCCTCACCACCATGCTCGACGCGACCTTGCCGCTGACGCCACCGGAATGGCCGGAATGGGGCAACCCGATCGCGTCGGCCGACGACTACCGGACGATCGCCGCCTACTCGCCCTACGACAATGTCGCGGCCCTCGACTATCCGCCGATCCTGGCGCTTGCCGGCCTCACCGATCCGCGCGTCACCTATTGGGAGCCGGCCAAATGGGTGGCGCGGCTGCGCGACCGCAAGAGCGGCGACAATCCGGTGCTGTTCAAGATCAACATGGACTCCGGCCACGCCGGCGCGTCCGGCCGGTTCTCAAGGCTTGAGGAGATCGCCTATACCTACTCCTTCGCGCTGAAGGTGACAGGAAAGGCGCAGCTTACCGAGGAAACCCTCCGATGATCGATCTGTCCACGTTGATTGCCTACATCGCCGTCGTGCTCGGCTTTGTCTTTATTCCGGGTCCGGCCACGCTGTTGACGATCGCCCGGGCAACGAGTTCGGGAACGAAGGTCGGAATCGCGACCGGTGCCGGGATCGCGGCCGGCGACATGTTTCACACTGTCATGGCGATGGTCGGCATCTCGGCGATCATCGCCACGTCGGCGACGCTGTTCAGCATCGTAAAATACATCGGTGCGGCCTACCTCGTTTATCTCGGCATTCGCGCGATCATCGAGAAAACGCCGGCCGACCCGACTGCCGGCGCGCTCTCGATCCCTGCCGGCAAGGCGTTTCGACAGGCTGTCCTCACCGAAGTGCTCAACCCCAAGACCGCGCTTTTCTTCCTGGCATTCCTGCCTCAGTTCGTGCGGCCCGAAAACGGAGCGGCGGTGCTTCAACTGGCCGTATTGGGAATTGTCTTCGTCGCGCTGGGCCTTTTCAGCACGGTCATCTTTGCAGTGAGCGCCGGTCGGCTTGGCAGTTTCCTGCGCCGAAATCCGACGGTGCTGAAATGGCAGGGCAAGGTTGTCGGCGGCATCTACTGCGCCCTGGGCGTCCGTCTGGCCCTGCAGCAACGCTGACAGCGACCAGCGCGCGTCATCCGGCAGGCATGATGATCATGACTTTTTGAATTCCGCATTGCTTATTTCCACTCGCAATTGCGACGCCCGCGCGCTACCCAAAGCACGATTTTCTTGGGGTAACGAAGCCCACGCTCGCACAAGGGTCCATTATGCTGCTCGTCGACGTCTATCTCGACAAATCGCCCATCCAGGGCATCGGTGTCTTTGCCAAGAACCACATTGCCAAGGGCACGCTGGTCTGGAAGCTCGACCCCCGCTTCGACCGGATCATCGATGTCGAGACCTATGAAGGCGAGACCGGGCCGGTGAAGAACTATCTCGACCGCTATTCCTACCCCGACCGGCGCGACCCGGCCTATATCGTCTTCGAAGCCGACGACGCCCGCTACATGAACCATGACGACGAGCCGAATTGCGATGTCTCGTCGCCCGAGGAAACCTACGCCTTGCGCGACATCGCACCGGGCGAAGAGATGACCTGCAACTACAATCATTTCTTCGAGACGGGCTTCGATTTCCTCGGCGATCGCCACCTGTAATCTGAAGACGGCAGCTGATCCGGAAAGCGGGGTCTCAAGACTTCGATTGCCCGGCCATTGTTTCGGCTGCTAACCTAAGGTTCGATAAATTCGAGCCCCAGAATGCTGCGGTCTTTCGAGCAACTGCGCGACACGGCAAAGGCCGATCTTTTGATCGCGGCCGACGAAGAGCATGCGGCTCTGGCGGGCAGCGGCGCCTACGCCATGCCGTGGCATTGGCACGACTGCCTGATGTTCATCCTGCCAAGCCGTGGAACGGTCGAGCTCAAACACGAAGACCAGCGTGAAGGGACATGGCTGTCGCAGGACCGGTTCGCCGTCGTGCCGCAGAACCGTGCGCATGAGACCTGCGCCGGCATTGGCGCGCACCGTCATGTCGCCATCTACGTCACCGGCGCCATTCTTCGCCGGCTCGACCGGGAGGTCGGCTCGCTCAGCGAGTTCCATCGGCGCACCCGCGCGACGGTTCTGGTTCGCCGTACCGCCACGGTGCGGGCGCTGCAGGCGCTTTCGCTTCGCAATGGCGGCGGCGCCTATGGCAATTCCGGGGTCAGGCACTCGCTGAGCTCCGCCCTGCTCGTCCAATGCATCGCCGAGGTCATGGCCGGCGAGATGATGCCTGGCGCTTCGCATCGCGAGCACGGGATGGCATTGATCGAGGATCTGAAGGAGTTCCTCACCCTTCATGCCGATGAGCAGGTCCCCCTCGACGCCCTGGCGGATCGCTTCGGTGTCTCCAGGCGCCACATCACCCGCCTGTTCCGCGAGGGCACCGGTTTTTCGGTGGGTGAATTCCAGCTGCGCATCCGCCTGCAGACTGCGCGCGAGTTGCTGAGCGGAACCGACCTGCCGATCGGCGAGATCGCCTTCCGGGTCGGTTTCGACAGCGGTGCGGCACTTGCCCATGCCATGCGTAGGGCAGACGGCCGCTCACCTTCCGATATCCGCAGACGCGTGGCCCAACCGATCAAACCATAAGGCCCGTTCGAACGCGCGGCACGGCCGCTATCGCCCTAGGCTCTGCGCAGTGAATCCTGCGTAACGGCCAGAAGGTGAGAATGCGTCCCGACGTTCGACTTGTCAGTGTGTTTGCCGCTGGTCCTCATGGAGGCAACCCGGCACCGATCGTCGTCGATGCCGCTGGCATGTCCGACGCCGACATGCAGCAGGTCGCACGCTCCTTCGGTCATGAGAGCGGTTTCGTGTTCCCGCCGCCGCCAGGCTCGGATTGTGATTTCGAGTTCCGCTTCTGGGTGCCCAACCATGAGATGTCGATGTGCGGGCACGCCACCGTCGGCGCGCTGTGGCTGCTGGATCGACTGGGAAAGCTGCCTGCTGATGATCTGACGATCTGGACCCAGAGCGGCCGGGTCGACGCCAGGATCGGCAAGCGGACGGCGCATGGGGCGGCTGTCGAGATTTCGCAACCGGCCGCCAGCGTCCAGCCACTTCCCGATGCCGAGAAGAGCCGTGCGGACATTATCGAGATCCTCGGCATCCGGGCGGACGATCTGGCATCGGCGCCGATCCAGAATGCATCGACCAGTCGGGGCAAGACGCTGGTCCCGCTGAACAGCGTGGCGGTGCTCGATCAGTTGAGACCCGACTTCACGGGGATGGAAGAGCTGTGCAGCCGGATCGGTTCCACCGGCCTTTATCCCTATGCCGTGTTCGATAGGGATGCCCAGATTGTCGATGCCCGCCAGTTCCCGCGTTCCTCGGGCTATCCCGAGGACGCCGCTACCGGTATCGCGGCCGCGGCGCTGGCGTTCGGCCTGCTGTCGAACGGGATGGTGGAGACATCGGAACGCCAGATCATCATCCGCCAGGGCCGTGCCATGCTGCGCCCGTCCGAAATCCTCGTCCGCTTCCGTCTCGATGACGGGCAACCCGCCGGATGCTGGCTCGGCGGCGCGGTCCGGCTGGAAGAGCATGAGAGCGCCGCGCCATGAAAGCCGGATCAAGGGCCTGCCGGCGTTGGGGGCCAAGAACACAGAAAGCCTGAACCAGAACCAACCAAAGGGGAAAAAAATGCATCGCAGACAGCTTCTTCAACTTGGCCTTCTCGCGGCTCCCGCGATCATCCTTGCCAGATCAGTCAAAGCCGACGACGCCGAACTCATCGTCGGCTCCAATGTCGGCAGCCCGCCTTTTGCCTTCAAGGACGGCGACCACTATTCCGGCTTCGACATGGAAATGTTCGGCGAAGTCGCCAAGGGCCTGGACCGCAAATGGCGGGTGCAGCCGATGGATTTCGGAGCCCTGATCCCGGCGCTGCAGACCGGCAACATCGACGCCATCGTGTCCCAGTTGTTCATCAAGCCGGAACGCCAGAAAGTGATCGACTTTTCCGACCCCTACTATCAAAGCGGCCTGGTTGCGGTGACCAGGGCCGACAACACGACCATCAACACACCCGACGATCTGGCGGGCAAGACAATCGGCACCGAGACGGGCACCATCGCCGTCGATTTCATCAAGGATCACATCAAGGGCGCGACGCTCGACCAGTTGCCGAGCATCAACAACGCCCTGCTCGCTCTCACAGCCGGGCGGACGGATGCCGTGATCTACGACACGCCGGCGTTGATGTATTACGCCAACAATGCCGGCAAGGGCAAAGTCCGGGTCATCCATCCGACGCTGGAAGGCCGCGATGTCGGCATCGGCTTCAAAAAAGGCAGCCCGCTTGTCGCCCCGGCGAATGTGACGCTGGCCGCGATGAAGGCCGACGGGTGCCTGAAGGCGATCCGCGAAAAGTGGTTCGGGCCGGACGCGGCTTAGGCGGAACTGGCCAACGGTGATGAGACCTTCGTAGCCCTCATCACCGGCTTTTCGCCTCGCGAACGTTAGACTGGATCTCTCATGACTTTCGATTGGACTGCTGTGTTCGACGCCCTGCCGGATCTGCTGCAGGGGCTCGAAGTGACGATGCTGATTGCGCTTGCCGGCCTTGCCGGAGGCATTGTGGTGGGTGTGCTCACCGGCGTGCTGCTCACCTATGGTGGCTGGCTGGCGCAATCCCCGGCGCAGATCTATGTCGCCTTGATCCGTGGCACGCCGATTACGGTGCAGGTGATGTTCATCTACTTCGCGCTGCCCATCCTGATGAACATCCGCATCAGCGCGACCAGCGCGGGCATCCTCACGCTGATCATCAATTCAGGCGCCTACAATGCCGAGATCGTTCGCGGCGCGCTCGACAGCGTGGCCACGGGTCTGCGCGAAGCCGGGCTGTCCATGGGCCTGAGTTTCCGCAAGGTGCTGACCTATGTCATCGCGCCCATTGCGGTCAGGCGCGCTCTTCCCGCCATGGGCAATCAGCTCGTCTCGGTGGTCAAGGACACGTCCATATTCCTGGTCATCGGTGTCGGCGAGCTGACCCGGCGCGGACAGGAGATCATGTCCGGCAACTTCCGCGCCGTGGAAATCTGGACGGCCGTGGCGGTGATGTACCTCATCGTCATCAGCATCCTTGCCCTTAGCCTGCGGTTTGTCGAACGGGCGGCGCGTCTGCCATGAGCATGGTCGAGTTCAAGAAGGTCTCGAAGCAATTCGGCGCGCACCGTGTGTTGCAATCTATCGACCTTGCCGTCGATCGTGGCGAGGTCGCGGTGGTGATCGGCCCGTCCGGGTCAGGCAAGTCGACCATGCTTCGCTGCATCAACGTGCTGGAGAAGGTGAGCGACGGCGACCTTTTGGTCGACGGCCTCAGCGTGCTTGGCAACCCGCGCGATATCAGGCGCATCCGGCTCGAGGCCGGCATGGTGTTCCAGCAGTTCAACCTGTTCCCGCATCTGACGGCCATGCAGAATGTGATGTTCGGCCCGGTCCGCTCACGCGGCAAGAGCAAGGCAGAGGCGCGCGAGATCGCCGCCGCGCTGCTGCAGAAAGTCGGCCTTGGCGACCGGATGAACCACTATGCGTCGCAGCTTTCGGGCGGCCAGCAGCAGCGCGTGGCCATTGCCCGTTCGCTTGCCGTCGGACCGAAGCTGATGCTGTTCGACGAGCCGACATCGGCGCTTGATCCGGAGTTGCGGCAGGAAGTGCTCAGGGTCATGCAGACACTGGCGATGGAGGGCATGACGATGATCGTGGTGACCCATGAAATGGGTTTTGCCAAGAAGGTTGGCTCTCGCCTGCTGTTCATGGATGGTGGCCAACTCGTCCACGACGGCAAGCCAACAGACTTGCTGTCGCACCCGCCAAGCGAACGGTTTCGCGAATTCCTGCAGCACGTTCACTGACGGAGCATCCGACCATGATGAAAACATCGGCTTTCAAGGCCGCCTATGGGTTCAACCGCGACGAGGCCCGGCTCGGCAACTGGCGCGCCGCCCCATGGAATGTCTGGGCGTTCCGTCATGTCAGCGAATTCATCCCGACAGCGCGCATCGCGGCGACGCCTGGCCTGATCGAAGATCCGGTCGTCGATCCCGAGGATTTGCTGCGCCAGAAGTTCTCCCTCAACGGTGAAAGGATCACAGTCGCCGAGGCCCTTCGCGAGACCTCAACCGACGCCATGGTGGTCATGAAATCCGGCCGCATCGTCGCCGACGTCCACGCGCCTGACTTCACCCTGCAGAGCCGGCACATCCTGTTTTCAACCAGCAAATCGGTGACCTCGATCGTCGCCGGCATTCTGCGTGATGACGGCTTGCTCGATTTCGATGAACTGGTGCCGCGCTACGTGCCGGAGCTCAAATTCTCGGTCTATGGCGATGCGCGGGTGCGCGATGTCCTTGATATGCGGGTGAGCCTGGATTTCGAGGAGGTCTATCACGATCCACACGGCCCCTACGCGCGCTATCGCCGGGCCGGCCTGCTCGATCCCTGCGAACCCGGCGAAGAGCCTGAAACGGTCGTCGCGTTCATCGCCGGGCTGAAAAAAGGCCAGGGGGACCACGGCGGCGTCTATCACTACGCCTCCCCCAATTCCGACGTTCTGGGCTTGATCATCCAGGGCGCTTCTGGGCAGCGTTTTCCGGATCTCGCCTCGGAGCGCCTGTTTCAACCGCTCGGCGCCAGGCAGGATGCCTATGTCACGGTCGATCGAGCCGGCACACCGCGCACGGGCGGTGGCATCAACATGACGCCGCGCGATCTCGCGCGCATCGGCGAAATGATGCGGCAGGGCGGCGTCGCCAATGGAAGGCGTATCGTCTCGCAGGCCTGGGTGCACGACACCATCACCGGCGGCTCGTCCAAGGCCTGGTCCGAAAGCACTTCAGCGAGTTGGCTGCCGCAGGGCCGTTACCACAACAAATGGTATCAGACAGGGACCAGCAACGACGCCTTCTTCGCGCTCGGCATCCATGGCCAGTGGCTCTATGTCGATCCGCGGGCCGAGATGGTCATCGCGAAGTTCTCGTCACAGCCCGATGCCATTGTCGACGACGCCAAGGATTTCAATCTTGCCCTGTTCGATGCGCTGGCGAAGATCGCCTGAACTTGGCGAGATCGGGCGAACGTCCAACTTCTCGAATGACGCTAATCAATTCGCAGCCGGTTTCTTGCGTGCGGGATAACCGTTGGCATGCGGTGGTATCGCCTTAAGATAGGCGGCGATGGCGGAACGATCCTCCGGCGTCAGTTCGGCCATGTTGCGCTGCACGTCGACCATGGCGCCGCCGACGGAATCGAAATCGGGCGTGAAACCGGTTTCGAGGTAGTTGGCGATATCGGCTTCCGACCAGTTGGCGATGCCGCCCTCGCCCGATGTGATATTCGACACGATGCCGCTGCCTTCGGCGGCCACGGCACCGGCAAGCCATTCACTTTTCTTGGTGCCGCCTGCGAAGTCGCGTGGCGTGTGGCATTCGCCGCAATGACCAGGCCCCTCGACCAGATAGCGGCCGGCCACCACCGGATCAGGCGCGCCATCGGGCAAGGCAACAACAGGCCGGTCACTGAGATAGAGGCGCTTCCACAGGCCGATGCCACGCCTGATGTTGAACGGGAACGCCAGCGAATTGCCCGGCGCCTTGCCGGCGACTGCCGGCAGGGTCTTCAGGAAGGCGTAGAGATCGGCAATGTCTGATGGCTTCATGCGCGCGTAGGACGCGTAGGGAAAGGCCGGATAGAGATGCTCGCCCGAGGGCGACACGCCCTTCAGCATGGCGTTGGCGAGATCCTCGACCGACCACGCACCGATGCCATCCTTTGGGTCTTGCGAAATGTTGGGCGGCACGAAAGTGCCGAACGGTGTCTTGAGTTCGAGGCCGCCGACGAGCTGAAGCCGCACATCGCCCTGCGAGCCCGGTTTTGCATGGCAGGAGGTGCAGCCACCGGCATAGAAAATGCGCTTGCCGCGACCCGCGTCGCCCGGCCCGAGTTGCGCCAGTGCCGTCGCGTCAAGCTTGACCGGCGCCGACAGCAGCCAGCCAGCAGCCGCGCCGGCGCCACCCAGAACGAGAGCCACGCCGACGAGCTTCTTCAGCCATGCCATGGCTGAGATCAGCCCTTCTTGACCCTGTAACTCTGATGGCAGGTGCCGCAATCCGAGCCGATGATGCCGAGTTGCGCCTTCAGCGCATCGACATCGGCGGGAGCTGCTGCGACGGCGGCCTTGACGTCGGCGAGATACTTGTCCCCGGTGGCCTTGAAGCCGGCCATGTCTTCCCAGATCTTCGGCCCCGCCGTGGTGTCGCCGGCGTCGCTGCCTTTCGGGAACAACGCGTCGGCGTCGAACTTCTCGGCATTCGCCTGCAATGCCTGGAGTTGCGCTAGCACGGCAGCGGCATCAAAGGGGTCCTCGCCCTTGACTACTTTCGAAATGCCGCCGGCGATCTTTCCACGTTCCTTCATCAGAGCCTGCCGGTCGAGGATCGGGTCGGCGAAGGCCGCCGAACCGGCGAAGGCGAGCATAGAGATGGCGATGACAAGCTTTCTCATTCAATTGGCTCCATGATGAAGGCATTTCAGGACAGGACGTTAACGGATGCGGCGGACGGAATATTCCTTTGCTCGGACGATTTTTGCCGGGCCTTCGCAGCCACCGACATCGCTCCAGAAAAAGAAAAGCCCCGGATTGCCGGGGCCTTTCTGACGATCGATCACTTCGCCTTTTCGTAGAGTTCCAGCACATGATCCCAGTTGATCAGGCTGTCGACGAACGCCTCGAGATATTTCGGGCGGGCGTTGCGGTAGTCGATGTAGTAGGAGTGCTCCCAGACGTCGACGCCGAGGATCGGTGAGGCGCCGTGGACGAGCGGATTCTCGCCGTTCGGGGTCTTCGAGATCGCCAGCTTGCCGTCCTTGACCGAAACCCAGGCCCAGCCCGAGCCGAACTGCGTCGTGCCCGCGGCGATGAAATCAGCCTTGAACTTGTCGTAGCCGCCGAGATCGCTGTCGAACGCCTTTTGCAGCGCGCCCGGCAGCTTGTTGCCGCCGCCGCCCTTCTTCATCCACTTCCAGAAATGGATGTGGTTGTAGTGCTGGGCTGCATTGTTGAAGAGACCGGCATTCTTGCCGAACGACTGCTTGACCACTTCTTCGACCGACAGGTCGCCCATGCCGGCTTCCGCGGCCAGCTTATTGCCGTTGTCGACATAGGCCTTGTGGTGCTTGTCGTGGTGATACTCCAGCGTCTCTTTCGACATGTAGGGCTGCAGGGCCTCATAGTCGTAAGGCAGAGCGGGCAATTCAAAAGCCATGGGTAGTACTCCCTCGTGGAAAAATCCGGTGTGGATACCGGATTAAGATAGGTCTGGATTGAGCTGGGACAACTCCGGAAGTGAAGCGCCGGTTCCCTTTCTAAGCGGGTTCCAGAAAACTGTCACACGGTTTTCCTGCGGCGAACCGCGCAGCGACAAAACGGCCGGGCTGGCGCGTCAGCCAGCCGACGTCGAATGCGCCCAGTCCCAATAGAGCTCGCGCGCCTTCTTGGCCACCGGCCCGGGTTGCAAATTGCGATCCTCGATGCGCGTGATCGGCACCACCTTGGAATGGTTGCCGGTCGAAAAGATCTCGTCCGCTTCGAGGAAATCCCGAACCGACAGTGTCTTTTCCGTCGTCTTGAACCCATACTCGCCGAGCAGCGTCATCGTGCGCGAGCGGGTAATGCCGGACAGGAAGGTGCCGTTCGGCGCCGGCGTCAGCACATGGCCATCCTTGACCAGGAAGATGTTGGAGCTTCCGGTCTCGGCGACATTGCCCAGCATGTCCAGCACCAGCGCATTGTCGAAGCCACGCATCTTGGCTTCGAGGATGGCGCGGCCATTGTTGGGATAGAGGCATCCGGCCTTGGCGTTGGTCGGCATGGTCTCGATCGTCGGACGCCGGAACGGCGACACCGTCACCGAAAACCCGGTTGGCGAGATCATCGGCGATTCATAGAGGCAGAGGCAGAAACGGGTCGAAGCGGGATCGGCCGGCACGCCCATATAGCCGCCATGCTCGGCCCAGTACATCGGCCTGATATAGACCGCTGTCTTGCCGTCGAACTTTTTCAATCCATCCCAGGTCAGCCCGACGATCTGTTCGGGCGACATGTTCGGCTTGAGGCCAAGTGCGATCGCCGAGGCGTTCACCCGCCTGGCATGGAGGTCGAGGTCGGGCGCCACGCCCTCGAACCAGCGCGCCCCGTCGAACACGCTGGTGCCCAGCCACATGGCATGGCTGCGCGGCCCCAGAATGGCGACATTGCCCTCGTACCAGTCGCCATCGACGAAAGTCCATGTCGCGGATTGCGCCGCTGCCGCCAGTGTCATCGCGTTATCCCGTTCCGATCAATCTTGTGTGACAACATTGGATGATGCTTTGGCCGCTGCCGTCAACGGGCATAGGGGGAGTTTTGTTGAGGCCAGCGGCGGGCGCGATGCAATCAAGGCTTGCACCTTGCCCCGCCTCGCCTCAAAACTGTTGCCATGCAATACGCCGCCTATGTTTTCGACGCCTACGGCACGCTGTTCGACGTGCACGCCGCCGTGCGCCGGCATGCCGATCAGATCGGCCCGGATGGCCAGTTGCTGTCCGAAATCTGGCGCGCCAAGCAGCTCGAATATTCCTGGGTGCGCACGCTGATGGGCGCCTATGCCGATTTCTGGCAACTGACCGAACAGGCGCTCGACTTCGCCTTGCGCAAGGTCCCTTCGGCAGATCCCGGTCTCAGGTCAAAATTACTGGAAGCCTACTGGCGGCTGGATTGCTACCCGGAAGTGCCGGCCGTGCTGAAGGCGCTCAAGGCTTCGGGAGCCAGGCTGGCAATCCTCTCCAACGGCTCGCCCGAAATGCTGGAAGCGGCGGTCAAGTCCGCCGCGCTCGACCAGGTCCTGGACGACATCTATTCCGTCGATGCGGTGCGGCGCTTCAAGACCGATCCGGCGGTCTACGACATGGTCGCCACCGGTTGGCGCCTCTATCCCGGCGCGGTGTCCTTCCAGTCCTCCAATCGCTGGGACATTGCGGGCGCCACCAAATTCGGCTTCCGCACGGTTTGGATCAACCGCTCCAACCAACCCGAGGAATACCGGGACTTCCCGCCGGCCCTGATCCTGCCAACCCTCGAAGCCTTGGTGCCCGGCAGCTAGGGCTGTGGCCCGGGCGCCACAGTGGCGGCGCAGTCACAGCTTCGCCTTTGTTTGTCCACGTTCGGGCCAGAATCGGAACCGCCTATCGCGCCAGGTGTTGTCAGGCACCCGCAACGGCGGTCGGCGTATTGACGCTTTGTTGCGATTTGAGTCTTAAAGAAGGCAGTCATGTCCACAACCGAAATCGAATCCTTTCGCCTGAGCCGTCGCGGCTTCCTCAACGCCGCAGCATTGGGCGCCGCATCGATCGCGGTTTCCGCATGCGCCACTACCGGGCCGGGCCCGGTCGAGCCGCCACCGCCAACCTATGTCGAGCCGCCGCTTGCCGATTATGCGTCGATGTACGCGGCCGTCAGCGATGGCGACTTCGACCTGCCGGCCATCCCCGTCGACAGGATCGATCCGCAGTTCCTGCGCCAGATCGTTCCCGACCCGACCGGGCAGAAGCCCGGAACGATCGTCGTCGATACGACAGGCCATTTCCTCTATCTGGTTCGTCCGGGCGGCCAGGCCATCCGCTATGGCGTCGGTCTCGGCCGCGCCGGCTTCGAATGGTCGGGCGACGCCGTCGTGCAGTGGAAGCAGAAATGGCCGAAATGGACACCGCCGGATGAAATGGTCGCCCGGCAGCCGGAATTGAAGCAATACAGCGCCGACAATGGCGGCATGCCTGGTGGGCTGAAGAACCCGCTCGGCGCCCGCGCGCTCTATCTCTTCCAGGGCAATGTGGACACGCTTTACCGCCTGCACGGCTCGCCGGAATGGCGCTCGATCGGCAAGTCGGTTTCGTCGGGCTGCGTGCGCCTGATGAACCAGGACATCATCGACCTCTACGACCGTGTACCTTCGAAAACCCCTGTCATCGTGACCAGCGATGCCAGCCAGCCGATGGTGGCGGCGGCGACGGCGAACCACAAGGCCATTCCGATCGACGCCGGCGTGCCGGACGGATCGGTGCTGCTCGGGCCGGTCAAGGCGATAACGAACGCGATCTTCTGATCCGCCCGAGGTGTATATGGCGGCGGTCAAGTGATCGGTTATTCGTCTGGTGGGGTTTCAGTCCGCCATGCGGCTGATGCCCACCACGAAATAGTTGTACGGCAGCAAGCTGCGCGGGCTTCCGCGAGAGGTGATGCTGCCTGACGTCGGATCGTAGACCCAGTCGGCCCAATCCCAGATTGGAGACAACTCCTCCTGCACCTGCAGGGCGATGTATGCGCCTTCAGCAAGCCTGGCACGGCCAGGGATATTGCTGAAGTCCAGGCCCATGACGACGTCCTGGACCGGGACGTTTCGATTGCGTTTGGCTATCACGCGGGTCAATCCATAAGCCATCTCGGCGAACGGTTTCACCACGGGCTGAATGGTCTTGGTGATTTCGAGGCCCTGTTTGAATGCATCGGATTCGAGCAGATCGAGGAAACTCTCGTCGGCGTCGTTCTTGACATTTACGGTGTAGCAGCGAAATGCCAGCCCCTCTTCGCCAACGTTGAGCCCGACGAAGATGGGGTAGCCAATGATTCCGGCCTGCTGGCCTTCCCGTACGCGGTAGGTCGAGTTGAAATGAAGGTCCGCGTCCGGGCCGGTGGATTGGTTGCGTGCATAGAAATCGAACAGGACACGGTGGGCACCTCCGCCCGGATAGTCGGCCACACGCAGCCAGTTAAGCGTGACCTTGACCCGCGCCCCACGCAGTCTCTTGTCCGGTTTGATGTTGCCGGCATGCACGATTGGCAATGGCTCCCGGGCTCCAGGCGGATGCGGCGCGATGTGCCCGAAGACGTGGGTCGTGTAACGCCACCGTCGCGGCCCGAACAAATCGTCGAACACTCCCGGGAGGCCGAAGCTACCGGGCGCTTTTTTATGACTGTCCCCGGCCGGTGCCTCGATAGTTTCGCCCGCTTCCCGCAGCGCCTCGGCGATTGCATCGTGCGACCGTTTGCCGATGACCGGTATGTCGTCGAACCAGCCTGTCTGAGGGATGCTCATGATGGGACCTCTCCTTGCTGGTGTCTTACCGTTTCGATGAATTCGATCAGTGCGCGAGACAAAGCCACCACATGTGCTCCACCAGGGCCCAATTCTCCGGCACGAGACAATGAGGATCGGGCGTAAATCAGCGCCTCGTCAAATTCTTTCATCCTGAGTTTGAGCCGCGCCATTTCTCGACAGCCCATCGCGGCGCCCAAGAGGTCGTGCATGCCTTCAGCGATCTGAATGGCCTTTTCGTAATGAACCGCGGCATTCTCCTGATGGATTTTCGATTGTGAATAATACCCGCCGTCGTCGAGGATGTTTCCAATTAGAAGGTTCAAGTGCATCTCCGCCTGCGGATAGCCATCCTCCTGGGTATCCTTGGCCTCCAACGCTGCCGCCAAGGCTCCATTGAACCGCTCCTGGACGACAGAAACGTCGTTGGTCGTGACAATGGCATGATGAAACCGTTTGTAGCGCAATTGCGCCAATTCGTACTTGCACATGCTGCGCGTCGCCGAGTCGCGCGAGTCCAGATGGTCAAGCGCGCGCTCATACCATTCCTGCGCGACTTCTATGTTCTGCTCGCCTTGATCGATGTCGGCATAACAATGCCCAATGTGCATAGCCATCGGGCCCAGCTCATTCTCCAAATCCAGCCCCAAAGCCAGCTGGTACACGGTCTCGCCGAGTTGGGCGGCTTTTTCCAACTGGTCGGTTGCCTTTCGCCCGACAATGCTGGCGATGTGCATACGCACCGCGTGGACATACACCTGTGCCGCCTCGTGCAACTGCGGCGACAAATCCTGAGGTTGAATCTCTGCAATAGGGGATCCGAATTCCGTCTCCACACGCTCTTCGAGCATGCCGAAAAGTCGGTTTGCTTCGCTGACACGGGCATCCTGGCAAGCGAGAGAATGCGCCATGCCGATCGTCGCAAACCGATACTCTTCCAACCCCTCTCGCGATACCATCGTCACCGGGTCCAGCATCCTTTCGATGGTCGCAATCGCGATACGGCGGGATTCAGCATGTCGGCCAGAACTGTCGTATGAATTTCTGATTATCCAGGTCGCACTCAAGTACTCCTGCCAGAGGCAGTGGCGTTCGGCGAGCCGCCGCGCGTGGAGCAAATTTGGCTCGTGGATCTTTACGATGAATCGGCCGACTGACTGATTTTCGGTGTTATGGCGGGCAAACGAACAATAGCTGACGACGCAGGTAACAAAGATTTTGGAGACCTCAGCCAATGGCGATCGTACGTCACCGTCATTTTCCGGATATGCGCTGTCGAACATTTTCTTGAAATACCAAGGCAGTGCAGGGTGGACGCTGAAAAGCCGGTCGCCAAGCTTTGTTAAAAGACCTATCTCGGCCGCCCGGTTCAAGAGGATCGCCCATTCCTGCATATGCGTGTCAGGGCCGCCGAATATACCTGGATCGCCGTGACTTATCGCTTCCAGCCGCGCCAGGATACCGACGTCGACAACGCTCTGAAAAAGGTGGAGCAGCGCCAGCCTTTTGCGCTCAGCTTCGCTGAAGGACCGATCGAAGCCATAGGCCAGAGATGCGCCGAGTGATCGGCTGCGGCCTTGCTCCTCGTTTTCGTCAAAGGCCGCCTCGCCATTCCGCAGCCGCTCGACCATGGCGTCTGCCGCGTCCCGAGTCGCAACCCCATCCCGCAAAGCCTGGCGGATGACCACCGTAAGCGTCAAAGGATTGCCTTGGGAGAATTCCAGCAAAGGCGTCATTACGTCCACATTTCGCATTTCGGAGTGGCGACGCCGGATGATGGCGGTGGCGAGCAGGCGACGGTCCTGCCACGACATTGGCGGGACTCGCACTCGGACCGGAAGGTCGCCTAGCCAGTTGGTCTCGTCCCGCCGCGAAGTCAGCAGCACTTTGGCCTTGGTATGAGCGAGATCACGCAGGAAATCCCGCAAATCGGCCTGCTCGTCCTCTGTCCACGCCGATTCGGCGCCAGATGGAAAGCCCGTGATCTGCTCGACATTGTCCCATATCCAGAGAGCTGGATTTTGTTTCAGTATTTCAATCGCCAAGGTTCGGCGCCTGTCGTCGTCCAGCGTAAGCCAGGGCACACGCTTCGCCTCCAGAAGAGGAGCGAACCGCGTTCCGATCTGGTCCACCACCCGAGACAATGGAAGCCGTTGCTCAAAGCTGCTGAACAGCACCGGACCATCCACCCCACCGGTGACGGAATACCAGCGCGCGAACTCCGCCGCCGTGGTCGTCTTGCCACTGCCTGCATAGGCATGCAGCAGCACGATCGCATCCCGGTCGAAAGCGCGATCAAGGGCGAGCAGCGTCTCGTCACGACCGATGAAGCCGACATCGGGTTGCCTCGGCAGTTCAGCTGTGGCGCGGCTTGCGCTCCAATCGGTCTCATCGAAAAGCGCAGCGGCTGAATCACGCTCCGGAAACAGCCTCATCGGGGCGGCTTCGTAGATCGCCGGAACAGACCAGTCCTGCAGCTCGATCGGTTTGTCGACAACAGTGCGGGTGCGTTCGTCACCGAGATGTTTACGCGCGCGGTTCGCGGCACGGCCGAGCGTCTGGCCCTGTGCAAGTGCTTGATAGAACTCGCCGACGAACTGGGCCGCCGTCGCCACGTAGACGTTGTAGCGCATGGCCACGACGCCGGTGACTCCTGCATCCACCACGGACTGCGCGAAGGATCCATAGGCGCGAACCTGATCCTCATGGGTACGTGGCGCATTCGCATCGTCGTGAGGTTCTGTCACTCCGCTCTCGGAAGCGCCAAGCCCAGAGCGGCAAGCATTCAGCACGAGCGTTGGAACGCGTGTCTCGTAGAGGAGGTTGCCGACCGTCGTCCCGTCCACCGCCTGCACCCGGCTGGGATGCTTGTCATCCTCAAAACAGATGTAGCCTCGCGCCGCATCCGTTGCCGATGGCGCGGACAGCCGGCGTGGATCGAACATCTTCTGGAGGTTGAGAGCAGCCAGGCCTTTGGAATCGATGTAGAGGCCATGGCCGTCGAAATGAACTACATGGTACGGCGTTCCTTTTTCCTTTGCACGGCGCAATGTTTGACCCAACATGGCGAAAGTCGCCGGCCGAAGCACGTCAAGGTCGACAGCTGCCGAACCGGCTTCCGTCAGTGCCTTGACGATATGCATTGCGACAGAACGAAACGGTACGTCGTCGGCGCCGGCGGGACGACATATCACGACTAGAATTCGCACCGGCCCGGCCGCAACGTCAGCCATGCGCGGTATACGAGCGACCTGAGATTGAACACGCACGAACTCTCCGCTCGTCAGCGCCAACGGTGCGTCGGAACGAGGATCGCGCAATAGTTCCCAAGGAAAGGCATGTGCCTCGCGGATGCCGGCCGAAATCTCGATTCGGGTGTCGGCGATGTCATCGCAGACATCGCTCCAGAGCCGGATCGTGTCACGATTGGCTTCAAAGATCGCGCTGAACAGGGATCGGCCGATATCGGCCATCCTTCGTTCAACGCCGGCTGCAACCTGCGGCGCAGGATCGGCGCTTCGTTCGAGGTAGTCCTCCAGATACCAGCGGAGCCGCGCCTGGTCCGTCTCGGTCATAATAGGAGCTATCGTTGCTGTCGCGGTACGACGCGCCCCGCGGCCTTCCAACGAGATTTCAATCGGATGGGCGCCACCCTCTACAGTTAGATGACTAAGTCGTAGCACAAGCATCAAGCACCTCGCAGCGGAGTGACGCGCGTTGGACCGGCCGATATCTGTGACAGAGTTACATATATAACATTATAGTAAAGCGTGAGCCATGCAATCAAGCAACTGAATGAAATTGCCCGGATATCGACGCGAATCCGGGATGCAATCTTCTGCTTGAAAGACAGGCAATCATTGCTGCGATAGACGAGCGGCAAAAATGCGACCGATCGTCTTGATGGCTAAATGAACGGCAGTCTGATCAGGCCGGAACCTTTGACCTACCGACGGAAGAGTCACTACTGGCACATAGCCGACGGCTCTGGGTTCAAAACATCGGGATTTATCCGAAAACCGCTTCGCGCTTTTCGGTGGGATGTCCTACCGCCCCCGCGAAAGGCTCCCCAGGATCCCGCGCACGATCGCGCGTCCGACCGACGAGCCAACGGACCGAACGACCGACTTGATCGCGGCCTCCGCCACAGTCTGGCGATTGGAGGGGCGCGGCGCCGGCGCCCGACGCCCACCTGACTGCGGTGCGGGATCGTCATTGCCGAATCCCGGAATGGTCCAGCGCGAACCGCCAGTGCCTGCCTGCTGCGCCTGCGCTTCGGCGTCCTGCGCCTCCTTGGCCCTCTTCTGCAGCATCTCGAAGGCCGATTCGCGGTCGATGACCTGATCGTACTGGCCGGCGACCGGGCTTTCCGCGATCAGTTTTTGCCGCTCGGTGGGGGTTATCGGTCCAAGCCGCGACGACGGCGGACGGATCAGCGTGCGCTGCACCATGGACGGCACACCCTTGTCCTCCAGTGTCGAGACCAGCGCTTCACCGGTGGCGAGCTGGGTGATGGTGGTGGCGCAGTCGAAGTCGGGATTCGGCCGGAACGTCTCGGCCGCCGTCCTCACCGCCTGCTGCTCTCGCGGCGTATAGGCGCGCAGCGCGTGCTGAACGCGATTGCCGAGCTGGGCCAGCACCTTCTCGGGGATATCGAGGGGGTTCTGGGTAACGAAATAGACGCCGACGCCTTTCGAGCGGATCAGGCGGACGACTTGCTCGACCCGATCGATCAGCACTTTCGGCGCTTCGTCGAACAGAAGATGCGCCTCGTCGAAGAAGAACACCAGCTTCGGCTTATCGGGATCGCCGACTTCCGGCAACACCTCGAACAGTTCCGACATCAGCCACAACAGGAAGGTCGCGTAGAGCCGCGGATTCATCATCAGCTTGTCGGCGGCAAGCACGCTGATCGCACCGCGCCCATCACGCGTGGTGCGCATGATGTCGGAGATACGCAGTGCCGGCTCACCGAAGAAATGCGCGGCACCCTGCTGCTCCAGGACCAACAGGGTGCGCTGGATTGCTCCCACGGAAGGCTTGGTGACATTGCCGTAGCGCGAGCCGATCTCGTCGGCGCGCTCGGCGATGTTGGAGAGCAGCGCCTGAAGATCCTTCATGTCGAGCAGCAGCAGGCCTTCCTCGTCGGCCAGACGGAAGGCGATGTTCATGATGCCTTCCTGCGCCTCGGTCAGGTTCATCAGGCGCGACAACAGCAGCGGCCCCATCTCCGAGACGGTGGCGCGGATGGGATGGCCCTGCTCGCCGAACAGGTCCCAGAAGATGACCGGAAATTCCTGGAAATCATAGGGCTCGAGCTTGACCTGCGCGGCCCGCTTGACCAGGAAATCCTGCGCCGTGCCCATCATGGAAATGCCGGACAAGTCACCCTTGATATCGGCGCAGAACACAGGCACGCCGGCATTCGAAAAGCCTTCGGCCAGGATCTGCAAAGTGACGGTCTTGCCGGTGCCGGTGGCACCGGTGACCAGGCCGTGGCGATTTCCATATTGCAGCAGCAACTGCTCTGGGCGCTGATAGCTGTCGTCGGGCTTGCGGCTGGCGCCGATGAAAATACTGGTGTCGTCAGCCATATGTCGGGTCTCCGCAAACTGATGAGTCAAAAGCCAGCCTTTGGCCGAAGGTATAGTGAGGCTGCTGCACAGCGACAATGATAATTGTCCAAAGCCGGGCCAATCGTCCAAATCGGGCCAACCGCCGAAATCGGATTTTTGGAACTTGCGGATTTTGCTGGTGTTTGGCAATCGTCCATGGTTCGTCGACGGAGCCGCCCTATATATCTGGCGGATCGAATTCAGCCCTCGGAAGTGCATTGCATTGCGGTAATGAACCGGGGACCGTAGACTGAATGCTCCCGGCTGGTGCGGCCGCATGAAACGAGGAGGATGGATGGGCGCCGGAGCCTTGATCAGGGGTACTGAACCTGTGAACGCAGAGCGCCAGCGTTGGCTGGCACTGGCGGAAAAAGCGTTGGCCGGCTCATCCTTCGAGGAAAAGCTGGTCTCGCACACCGACGACACCATCCGCATCGAGCCACTCTACGACCGTGCGACCGGATCCGAGCCGATCGTGCGCGCTAATCCTCGGTCGCCCTGGATCGTCAGCCAGCGCGTCGACGACCCCGATGTCGATCGCGCCAAGGCGCAGGTCCTGGATGATATCGCGCAGGGCGCGACGGGATTGTCGCTCGTCTTCGAAGGTGCTCCGAACGCATTCGGCTACGGTCTGCCGAGGACTGCACAGGCGCTGGAAACGGTGCTGGAGGGTGTACCCCTCAACCGGATCCAGATCCGCATCGACACCCACCCCTGGAGCCGCCCCATGGCCGACTGGCTGGTGGCGTTCCTGAGCAAGCGCCGCTCCGATCCGGCAAAGCTTAACCTGTCGTTCGGCATCGATCCGGCGGCAATCCTTGCTGGCACCGGCCGGCTGCGCATGTCGATCGAGGCGCTGCAGGAATCGATGCCGCAATCGCTGGCACATTTCTTCTCGATGGGCGTTCCCGGCGTGCTGCTGGAGGCGGACGGTCGCGTCTTCCACAATGCCGGCGCCACGGAGGCGCAGGAACTCGGCATCATGTTGGCTTCGGCGGTCTCGTATCTGAGAATGTTCGAGAAGGCGCGGCAGCCGCTGGTCTATGCGGCACCGCATATCGGCTTCGCGCTCAGCGTCGACCAGGACCAGTTCCTGTCGATGGCCAAGGTGCGGGCGCTGCGCAGGCTGTGGGCACGGATGCAGGAGGCCTGCTCGATCCCCAACTCCACGGCCAACATCCATGCCGAGACATCATTTCGCATGATGACGGCATTGGACCCGGAGACCAACATCCTGCGCACGACGATCGGCTGTTTCGCCGCGGCCGCGGGCGGAGCCGATTCGATCTCCATCCTGCCTCATACGATCGCGCACGGCCTGCCGGCGCCTTTTGCCCGCCGGGTCGCGCGCAACGCGCAGTTGATCATGGCCAATGAAAGCCATGTCGATTACGTCGCCGATCCCGCCTATGGGTCCGGCGCGGTCGAAACGCTGACATCAGACCTTTGCGAAGCCGCGTGGGCGGAGCTGCAAACGATCGAAGCCGAAGGGGGCGTATTGTCCAGCCTTCGGGACGGACACATCCAGAAGCGCGTTCGCGCAGCGGCCGCCCTGCGCGATGCCGCCTTCAAGGCCGGTGAGCGGGCCATCATCGGCACCACACTCTATCCGCAGAAGAGCGAGCGTCCGGTCGAGACGCTGGACGCAAAACAGCGGCCTGCTTTCACCGAAGGCGTCGTCCTGTGCGAACCGCTGTTTCCGGCCCGCATCGACCAATCCATCGGGGTGGCCTCTTGATCCCGGATTTCAGTCAGATCGGCTGGGCGCCGCCGCGCCGCGGACCGGTCGAGGTCAAGGGCCAGCGGACGACGCCGGAAGGGCTTGTCGTCAAGCATCTGTACAATCAGGGCGACCTCAAGGGCCTGCCGCATCTCGACACCTATCCGGGCTTGCCGCCCTTCGTGCGCGGCCCCTACCCGACCATGTATGTCCAGCAGCCCTGGACGATCCGGCAATATGCCGGCTTCTCGACGGCCGAGGAATCCAACGCCTTTTACCGGCGCAATCTTGCCGCTGGCCAGAAAGGCCTGTCGGTCGCCTTCGATCTCGCCACGCATCGCGGCTATGACAGCGACCACCCGCGTGTTGCCGGCGATGTCGGCATGGCGGGCGTCGCCATTGATTCCATCCTGGACATGCGGCAGTTGTTCGACGGCATTCCGCTCGGCGACATGACGGTGTCGATGACGATGAACGGCGCGGTGCTGCCGATCATGGCGCTTTACATCGTCGCGGCGGAAGAACAGGGCGTTGCGCAGAAGGATCTGGCCGGGACCATTCAGAACGACATTCTGAAGGAATTCATGGTCCGCAACACCTACATCTATCCGCCAAAGCCCTCGATGCGGATCGTTTCGGACATCTTCTCCTACACGTCGAAGAACATGCCGAAGTTCAACTCGATATCGATCTCCGGCTACCACATGCAGGAAGCCGGTGCGACGGCCGACCTGGAACTCGCCTATACGATCGCCGACGGCATCGAATATGCCCGCGCCGGCGTCGCGGCGGGCCTCGATATCGACCGTTTCGCGCCGCGCCTGTCTTTCTTCTGGGCGATCGGCATGAATTTCTTCATGGAAGTCGCCAAGCTCAGGGCTGCACGCCTGCTGTGGGCGACCCTGATGAAGAAGAATTTTGCGCCGAAGGACGAACGCTCGCTGTCGCTGCGCACCCATTGCCAGACTTCAGGCTGGTCGCTGACGGCGCAGGACCCCTACAACAACATCGTCCGTACCATGATCGAGGCGATGGCGGCCACGCAAGGCCACACCCAGTCGCTGCACACCAACTCCTTCGACGAGGCGATGGCGCTGCCGACCGACCATTCGGCGCGCATCGCCCGCAACACGCAGCTCATCCTGCAGAAGGAATCCGGCACCACGCGCATCATCGATCCGTGGGGCGGCTCCGCCTATCTCGAACGGCTGACCCATGATCTGGCAGCGCGCGCGTTGACCCATATCGAGGAGGTCGAGGCTCTCGGCGGCATGGCTGCGGCGACCGAACAAGGCATTCCGAAGCTGCGCATCGAGGAAGCGGCGGCGCGCACGCAGGCGCGCATCGATTCCGGCGAGCAGATGCTGGTCGGCGTCAACGCGCATCGCCCCGAGAACGACATCGAGGTCGATGTGCTGAAGATCGACAATGCCGAGGTCAGGGCTCGGCAATTGTCGAAGCTGCAACGGCTGAAGGGCACGCGCGAGGTCGCGGCCGTCGAAAGCGCGCTCGATGCGCTGACGCGCGCGGCGCAAGGCAATGAGAACCTGCTGGAATTCGCCATCCGTGCCGCGCGCGCCAATGCCACGGTCGGCGAAATCTCGTTCGCACTTGAAAGAGCCTTTGGCCGCCACGTCGCGACGGTGCAGACCATTTCCGGCGTCTACCGCAAGGCGCTTGGTGACAATGCCGTGGTCGACGCGCTGCAGGACAAGCTTAGCGCCTTCGAGAAGAAAAACGGCGGCAAGCCGCGCATCCTCGTTGCCAAGATGGGACAGGATGGCCACGACCGTGGGCAGAAGGTGATCGCCACGGCCTTCGCCGATCTCGGCTTCGACGTCACCGTCGGCGCGATGTTCCAAACGCCGGAAGAGATCGCGAAACTGGCGGTCCAGCATGACGTCCATATCATCGGCGCCTCGTCGCTGGCGGCAGGACACCTGACGCTCATCCCCGAATTGCGCGACGCGCTGAAAAAGCTTGGCCGGGGCGATATGGTGATCGTTGCGGGCGGCGTCATCCCGCCACAGGATTACGACGCCGTGCTGCAAGCCGGCGCGGCGGAGATCTTCCCACCGGGGACTGTTATTCCGGAAGCGGCGGACCGGCTGATGGACCGGCTGCTGGCGGGCTGAGCGAAACATTCCTGTATTGCTGGAGAAGGTTGTGCCACAATGACGGGCGCAACCAAGGGTAACGACCGTGAAAACCGTCATCCACAGACTCGACGATGGATCAGGCGCCGTGATCTTACCACGGGAAATGCTCGACACCCTGAACCTGCAAGTTGGCGATCAACTCCAGATTACCGAAACCGATGACGGCGTCATTCTAAGACCGGTGGGGAGTGACGACGTCGAACGGCAGATGCGCGCTGCTCGTGATGTCATGGACAAATATGAGGCCGCATTGCAAGGCTGGCCAAATAGACGAACCAACTGACGTCAGCCATCAGAGAGCTTGACGATTTCCCATTCCTTGCCGTTGACCGCAGCCAGGTCGCCGATCTTCTTGCCGAACAGAGCGACCGCCATCGGCGAGACGTGGGAAATCGTGCCCTTGGTAGGATCTGCCTCGTCCTCGCCAACAATCTTCCAATGCACCTTCTTGCCGTCATCGCCTTCCAGCGTGACGCCCATGCCGAAGCGGACGACGTCGCTGCCGGGCTCCGGTACGGACAGCTCGGCGTTTTCGCGCCGGGCTGTCCAATAGCGCAAATCACGCGACACGACCGCGATGCGCTCGCGATCGGCCTTCCTCTCGGCTTTCGCTAGTATGTCACGCAGATCGGCCAGATTCTCCTCGATCTGCGCCAGGCCACGCTCCGTCACCAGATTGCGGTGCGTGCTGATTGGGCGCTCGCCGACACCGGCGATAGCATTCTCACTGTCTTCTTCGCGGGTGAAAGCTCTGCTCATTCCCTGAACCTAGGCCTCGAATGGCTGCTCGACAAGCCATTGTCGATCCTTCGCGAAGAGGAACAGAACGTCTGGCACGATTCCTGCTGTGTCAAGGCTGACACTGCGATGTCTGGGCTGAACACTGGGATTCTGTGCCGATGTTGAACAGACGAACGCTGCTGACGCAAACCGCCGGCTTTGCCGTCATGGGCCTTTCGCTCGGCAAGGCGGCCGCCGCCAGCCTGACCGGCATCGAGAAGGCCTCGATGCGCGGCTCGATCAACGCCACCGACCTTGGCGTGCAGCCCGGCACCTTCGACGACCAGAGCAAGGCCTTCGCCAAGCTGCTGCGTGACGCGAACGATCGCGACATACCGGTGTTCCTGCCGGCGGGCACCTATGTGGTGTCGAACCTCTCCCTGCCCAGCCGCGTGCGTCTTTCCGGCGTGCCGGGCGCAACGCGGATCGTCTATGGCGGCGACGGCCACCTCTTCATGACCGAACAGGCCGACCATATCGAACTGAGCGGGTTGGTCTTCGACGGTTCGAACCGCTCGATGGGCGACTATGCGCAAGGACTGCTCGATCTGCGCCGGGTCGCGCATCTCGTCGTCGACAATTGCCAGATAACCGGCAGCGGCAAGAATGGACTTGCCTTGGAACACGCGGCCGGCCGCATCGAACGCTCCGACATATCGGGCGCGGCGGACGCCGGCATCTATTCGGTCGAGGCAGCGGGACTGGCGATCACGGCCAACACCGTCTCCGACTGCGCCAATGGCGGCATCCTGGTGCATCGCTGGCAGGCGGCGGAGGACGGCACCATGGTCACCGGCAACCGTGTCGAACGTATCGGCGCACGCAGCGGCGGGACCGGCCAGAACGGTAACGGCATCAACGCCTTCCGCGCCGGCAATGTCATCATCTCGGGCAATGTCGTCTCGGACTGCGCTTTCTCGGCGATCCGCGCCAACAGCTCGAGCAATTTGCAGATTTCAGGCAACACCTGCTCGCGCTCGGGCGAGACCGCGGTCTATTCCGAATTCTCGTTCGAGGGCGCCGTCATCAGCAACAACATCGTCGATGGCGCGGCCAACGGCATCTCGATCGTCAACTTCAACGAAGGCGGCCGCATGGGTATCTGCTCGGGCAACATCGTGCGCAATCTGTCGACCAGCGGCCCCTACACCGCCGATCCGCCCGGATTCGGTGTCGGCATCGGCGTCGAGGCCGACACCATCGCTTCCAACAACGTCATCGAGAACGCGCCGCTCTATGGCATGTCGATCGGCTGGGGGCCATATCTGCGCAATGTGGTCGCCACGGGCAACATCATCCGCAAGGCCGGCACCGGCATCGTCGTCAGCGTGGTCGAGGGCGCCGGCACGGCCGTCATCTCCGACAATGTCATCGACGGCGCGCTGAACGGCGCCGTCATCGGCCAGCGCTGGGCGGAACCGGTGACAGCTGACCTCACCCAGTTAAGCAATAGCGGCTTTGCGCATCTGACCGTCGAGCGCAACCGCGTCAGCTGAGAGCGATTTTCAATTCAAGGCTGGGGTCGGCCTCAGCGCCCCGACCTTGGCGCCGATCCGGCTTTCGATTGGGGCGTTCGCCAGATCGAGCAGCTTCGCCGCCACGGCCTCGTCGGCACGCAACAGCCTGGCAAGGATGGCGGCAGCCATCGCCTCGCCGGCGCGACCGGCGCCATCATCGCATTTGATCGCTATGCCCAGGCCAAGTTCAGGTATCGCGCTGCAGTGGACACCTTCGGCGCCACCTTTCGCAAAGATCCGGCCCGGTGCCGCCTCCATCAAAGCGACATCGGCGCGGCCGGTGCCAGCAACGAAGAACGGCTCCGCCATGCAGGCTCCCAGCAGACGCTTCGCTGCCTTGGCTCGCTCGGGACCAAAACCATTTGCCGTGGCCATGCGGGCAAAGCCGAGGCCGAAACTCCTGAGCGGCACCGCATAGGTCGGGATCGAGCAGCCATCGGTTGCCCTCTCATCGGCGCCATGGACAGCGCCGGTGACCGACTGCATGGCGTCGCGCACCATCTCCTGCAGGCCGTGGCCCGCCTTGACGTAGCCGCGGTGTGCAATGCCGGAATGCACGCAGGTGCAGAGGAAGCCGGAATGTTTGCCTGAACAGTTGTTGTGCAGCGCGTTCGGCAAATCGCCGGTGCGGGCGAGTGCAATCTCGGCGTCATGGTTTGAAGGCCAATGCGCGCCACATTCAAGCGCCGATCCGTCCAACCCAGCCTTGGCCAGCATGGAGCGCGCCAGTTCGACATGCGCTGGCTCGCCCGAATGCGAGGCACAGGCCAGCGCCAACTCGCGATTGCCGAAGCCGTAGGCATCGGCGGCACCGGTTTCGACCAGCGGCAAGGCCTGGATGGCCTTGACCGCCGAGCGCGGAAACACCGGCTTGGAGGTGTCGCCGATCTCCAGGACCGGCTTGCCGTCGGCATCGAAGACCGCGACGGCACCGCGATGCACGCTCTCGACGATCGCGCCGCGCAGAACTTCGACCAGAACCGGATTTGTCATGTCACCTCCCGCCAAATCAAAGTGTTACCGCGTCCTTTGCGCGCCCCAAAAGGCGCGCGGCGCAGTAATGCGGGCGGTTTACCTGATCCGATCGAGAATGGAAACGTAGTTGGCGACGGCCGCGCCGCCCATGTTGAAGATGCCCCCCAGTTTTGCGCCCGGCACCTGGATGCCGCCGGCTTCGCCGACAAGCTGCATGGCGGTGAGCACATGCATCGAGACACCGGTGGCACCAATCGGATGGCCCTTCGCCTTCAGCCCGCCGGAAGGATTGACCGGCAGGCGGCCGTCCTTCGCCGTCGTGCCGTCCAGCGCCAGCCTGGCGCCCTCGCCCGGCTTGGCCAGGCCCATCGCTTCGTATTCGATCAACTCGGCAATGGTGAAGCAGTCATGCGTCTCGACAAAGGACAGGTCGTCGAGCGTCACGCCGGCGTTCTTCAGCGCGCGAGTCCAGGCCTGCTCGCAACCCTCGAACGACAGGATGTCGCGCTTCGACATCGGCAGGAAGTCCTGCACGTGTTCGTTGGCGCGGAAGGCGACGGCGCGGCGCATCTTCAGCGCGGTCGCCGTGTCGGCAAGGATAAGGGCGGCGGCACCGTCGGAGACCAGCGAGCAGTCGGTGCGCTTGAGTGGACCGGCGACGAAGGGGTTCTTCTCGCTCTCCTGGCGGCAGAATTCGTAGCCAAAATCCTTGCGCATCTGCGCGTAGGGATTGTCGACGCCATTCTTGTGGTTCTTGGCGGCGATCATCGCCAGCGCATCCGACTGGTCGCCATAGCGCTGGAAATAGGCCTGCGCGATCTTGCCGAAGACGCCGGCGAAGCCTGCGGGCGTCTCGCCATCCTCCGGCAGATAGGACGCCTTGAGAAGATTCTTGCCGATCTCAGGCCCGGGCGTCGTTGTCATCTGCTCGGCGCCGACCACCAGCACGATGCGGGCCGCGTTGGCGTCGATGGCGCGGATGCCTTGCCTGACCGCCGCCGATCCCGTGGCGCAAGCGTTCTCGACACGCGTCGCCGGCTTGAAGCGCAGCCGGTCGTCGGCCTGAAGCACCAGGCTGGCGGTGAAATCCTGCGCCGAAAAACCAGCGTTGAAATGGCCGAGCACGATCTCATCGACCTCGTCCGGGCCGATGCCGGCGTGATCAAGCGCGTCCGTCGCGACCTTGACGATGAGGTTCTCGAGCGTCTCGCCCTCGAGCTTGCCGAAGCGCGAATGCGCCCAGCCGACGATGCATGCGGTCATGGCGGTCTCCATCCTTGGCGCCAGCCTAGCCTATGGGCTCATGGCGCAGTTCGCCTTTATTGTTCAAATATAAACATTCTTACCCGAGCCGTGAAGAGCCGGAACGAGACAATCACTTGGTGCAGGCCGCGCCAGTGTCGATTTTTTTGTTGATTGACTCGTCAATAAAAAATAATCCTGCTTCAAAGGACCGTAGAAAGATGCCGAAAGTCGGAATGGAGCCACTGCGCCGCAAGGCGCTCATCGACGCGACGATCTCTGCGATCGGCGAGCGCGGCTCCCTTGACGTGACCATGTCCGAGATCGCCGGTCGCGCTGGCGTGTCCTCCGCACTTGCCCATCACTATTTCGGCGCCAAGGACGAGCTGCTGCTGGCGACGATGCGGCACATCCTCGCCGAACTGACCATCGACATGCGCCGCGCCCTGCAATCCGCCGCCTCCCCGCGCGAACGCGTCTCGGCCGTGGTCGCCGTCAACTTCTCCGACATCCAGTTCCAGCCGGAAACCATCGCCGCATGGCTTGCCTTCTATGTCGAGGCGCAGAAGTCATCCGCGTTGCGGCGGTTGCTCAGGGTGTATGCGCGGCGGCTGCACTCGAACCTAATGAGCGGGCTGACCGGCATCCTGCCCAGGGCAGAGGCCGACCGCGCCGCCGAAGCGACGGCCGCGATGATCGACGGGCTCTACATCAGGCGGGCGCTGAAGGACGGCGTGCCCGACGCCGCGACCGCGATCGCGCTGGTCGAGGACTATCTCGAAACCAAACTCGGCGAGCGGCAAAAACAGTGACAGTCAAGCGACCCAATTTCCTGATCGTCATGGTCGATCAGCTCAACGGGACTTTTTTTCCCGATGGGCCGGCCGCGTTTCTGCACGCCCCGCATCTGAAAGCTTTGGCGGCGCGTTCGGCACGCTTTGCCAACAACTACACGGCCTCGCCGCTCTGCGCGCCGGGGCGCGCCTCGTTCATGAGCGGCCAGTTGCCGTCGCGCACCGAAGTCTATGACAACGCCGCCGAATTCGCCTCGTCGATCCCGACCTTTGCCCATCATCTGCGCGCCGACGGCTATCACACAGTCCTGTCGGGCAAGATGCATTTCGTCGGCCCCGACCAGTTGCATGGTTTCGAGGAGCGGCTGACCACCGACATCTATCCCGCCGATTTCGGCTGGACGCCGGACTACCGCAAGCCCGGCGAGCGTATCGACTGGTGGTATCACAATCTGGGCTCGGTGACCGGCGCCGGCGTTGCCGAGATCTCAAACCAGATGGAATATGACGACGAGGTCGCCTTCCACGCGGTGCAGAAACTCTACGACTTCGCACGCGTCTCCGACGATGCCACGCACCGGCCCTGGTGCCTGACCGTCTCCTTCACCCATCCGCACGACCCCTACGTGGCGCGCAGGCAATATTGGGACCTCTACGAAGACTGTCCGGCACTCGAGCCCGAAGTCGGCTTCATTCCCTACGACAAACAGGACCCGCATTCGCAGCGGCTCTACAAGGCTTCCGATTACGACAGCTTTGACATCACCGCCGAACAAATCCGCCGCTCGCGGCGCGGCTATTTCGCCAACATCTCCTATCTCGACGACAAGGTCGGCGAGCTGCTGTCGGTGCTTGAGCGGACGCGCATGCTCGACGACACGATCATCCTGTTCTGCTCGGATCACGGCGACATGCTCGGCGAGCGCGGCCTGTGGTTCAAGATGTGCTTCTTCGAGGGCTCGGCGCGGGTGCCGCTGATGATCGCCGGCAACGGCGTGCCGGCAGGCCTGATCGAGGCGCCAGTCTCCAACCTCGACGTAACGCCGACGCTGTGCGATCTCGCCGGCATCGACATGAGCGCTATCGCGCCATGGACCGACGGCCAGTCGCTGCTGCCGCTGCTCGAAGGCAAGAAGCGCAGTGAACCGGTGCTCATGGAGTATGCCGCCGAAGGCTCCAATGCGCCGTTGGTGGCGATCCGCGAGGGGCGTTACAAGTTCGTCCATTGCGAGATCGATCCGTCACAACTCTACGATATCGAAGCCGACCCGCATGAATTGAACAATCTCGCCGCCGATCCGGCGCATGCCGGTGTGGTGGCAGCTTTCCTGGAAAAGGTGCGCGCACGCTGGGACATGGCGGCTTTCGACGCCGCCGTGCGGGCCAGCCAGGCGCGGCGCTGGGTGGTCTATCCCGCTCTGCGCAACGGCACACACTACCCCTGGGAGTTCCAGCCGCTGCAGAAGGCTTCGGAACGTTACATGCGCAACCATATGGATCTCAACGTGCTCGAAGAGCAGAAACGGTTCCCGCGAGGCGAATGATGGCAGACCTTCTCGTCCCCTCCCTCGATCATCTCAAACAGGCCTATGCCGTCACCTCCAGGGCGACGCAGATCACGCCGCTGCTGGAATCGACAGCGCTTGCCAGGGAGACCGGCGCTGCCCGTGTTTTCATCAAGCCGGAATCGCTGCAATGGGCAGGGTCCTTCAAGGTGCGCGGTGCCTATTGGCGCCTGAAGCAGCTTTCGCCCGATGAGGCCAAGAAGGGGGTCGTCGCCTATTCCTCCGGCAATTTCGCGCAGGGGCTGGCCGCCGCCGGCCAGGCGCTCGGCATTCCGGTCACCATCGTCATGCCGATCGACGCACCAGCCGCCAAGCGTGACGCGACGGCGGGCTATGGCGCACGCGTCGTGCTGACCGATCATGGCGATCGTGCCCGTGAAGAGGTCGCCGCCGCCAAGGCGCGCGAGATCGCGGAGACGGAAGGCCTGGCCCTGCTACATCCGTTCGACGATCCGGAGATCGTCGCCGGCCAGGCGGGTGCCGGGCTCGAAGCGCTCGACCAGCTAGCCGCCAAGGATACCAGCGCCGACCTGTTGTTCTGCTCGGTCGGCGGCGGTGGACTGATCGGCGGCGTTTCGCTTGCCTTCCACTATCTGTCGCCCGCGACCGAGATCATCGGCGTCGAGCCGGAAGGTTTCAACGGCATGGGCTCGTCGCTGGCGCATGGCAGCATCGAGACGATGCCGATCGGCCCGAAGTCGATCTGCGACGGGCTGATGTCGCGACGGCCGGGCGACGCGCCGTTCGCGGCGGTCAAAACCGCTGGCGTTCGCGGCATCACCGTCGACGATCAATCGGTGCGGCGCGCCATGCGGATCGCCTTCGAGCGGATGAAGCTGGTGCTGGAGCCGTCTGGGGCAGCGTCACTGGCGGCACTGCTCGGCGGCAAGGTGGATGTGGCGGGTAAAACCGTCCTTGTGGTGGCAACCGGCGGCAATGTCTCGCTCGCCGATTTTATGGCGCATATGAACCATGCTTGAAGCGGATTTCGTCATCATCGGCTCCGGCTCGGCCGGCTCGGCCATGGCCTATCGCCTGTCGGAGGACGGCAAGCATTCGGTCATCGTCATCGAATTCGGCGGCAGCGATATCGGGCCGCTGATCCAGATGCCGTCGGCGCTGTCGATCCCGCTCAATATGAGCCTCTATGACTGGGGCTTCGCCAGCGAGCCGGAGCCGCATCTCGGCGGCCGCGTGCTGGCGACGCCGCGCGGCAAGGTGATCGGCGGCTCGTCCTCGATCAACGGCATGGTCTATGTGCGCGGCCATGCCCGGGACTTCGATCATTGGGTCGAAGACGGTGCAACGGGTTGGGGCTTTGCTGACGTGCTCCCCTATTTCAAGCGCATGGAAGACAATGACGGCGGCGAGGACGGCTGGCGGGGGCACGGCGGGCCGCTGCATGTGCAGCGTGGCTCGCGCAGAAATCCGCTCTATGGTGCCTTCGTCGAAGCGGGCCGCCAGGCCGGGTTCGAACTGACCGACGACTACAACGGCTCCAAGCAGGAAGGCTTTGGGCCGATGGAACAGACCATCCGTGGCGGCCGCCGCTGGTCGGCGGCGTCAGCCTATCTGAAGCCGGCTCTCAAACGCAGGAATGTTAGCCTGGTCAAGGGTTTCGCTCGCCGGGTGATCATCGAGAATCAACGCGCCATCGGCGTCGAGATCGAAGCTCACAAACAGATTCAGGTCGTTAAGGCGCGACGCGAGGTGATCATTGCCGCGTCGTCGATCAATTCGCCCAAGATCCTGATGCTGTCGGGCATCGGACCGGCCGCGCATTTGCGCGAAAACGGCATTGCCGTGGTCGCTGACCGGCCCGGCGTCGGTCGTAATCTGCAGGACCATATGGAGCTTTATATCCAGCAGGAATCGACCAAGCCGATCACGCTGAATTCGGTGCTGAATCCATTCTCGAAAGCATTGATCGGGGCGCAGTGGCTGTTCTTCAAGACCGGGCTTGGCGCCACCAACCATTTCGAGGCAGCGGCCTTCGTTCGCTCGCGCGCCGGCGTCGACTACCCTGACATCCAGTATCACTTCATCCCGGCGGCGGTACGCTATGACGGCAAGGCGGCGGCGAAATCACACGGCTTCCAGGCGCATGTCGGGCCGATGCGGTCGAAGTCGCGCGGCTCGGTGACGCTGCGCTCGCCCGACCCGAAAGCGCAGCCGGTGATCCGCTTCAACTACATGTCGCATCCGGACGATTGGACCGAGTTCCGCCACTGCATCCGGCTGACCCGCGAAATTTTTGGCCAGTCGGCCTTCGACGCCTATCGCGGCCAGGAAATCTCGCCGGGTTCGCACGTGCAGTCGGACGACGATCTCGATGTCTTCATTCGCGACCATGCCGAGAGCGCCTACCATCCCTGCGGCACCTGCAAGATGGGTCGCGCCGACGACCTGATGAATGTCGTCGATCCGGAATGCCGGGTCATCGGCGTCGAAGGCCTGCGGGTCGCGGACTCCTCGATCTTCCCGCGCGTCACTAACGGCAATCTCAACGCGCCGTCGATCATGACCGGCGAGAAGGCATCCGACCATATCCTTGGCCGCACGCCGCTGGCGCCGTCCAACCAGGAACCATGGATCAATCCGCGCTGGCAGGCGTCGGACAGATAGAGCATGATCTACCCGACAGATTGAGCCGTCCATAGATCGAGCCGCCCGTTTGGGGCGCAGACCATTCGGAGACTTCCCATGCGCGCCCAGCCCACGGCATCGCACTATGTCAACGGACGCTATATCGACGACGAGCAAGGCGCGCCGCTGCCGGTCATCTATCCGGCAACCGGCGAGACCATCGCCATGCTGCGCTCGGCAACGCCGAACGTCTTGGAGCTTGCCATCGAGGCCGCACGCGCCGCGCAACCAGCCTGGGCTCGGCTGAAGCCGGTCGAACGCGGCCGCATCCTGCGCCGTGCCGCCGACATTCTGCGCGCCCGCAATGCCGATCTCGCGCGGATCGAGACGCTCGACACCGGCAAGGCAATCCAGGAAACGCTGGTTGCGGATGCGCCTTCGGCCGCAGACTGCCTTGAATATTTCGGCGGCGCGGTGGCCGCCTACAATGGCGAGTCCGTCGACCTCGGCGGACCCTTTGCCTACACGCGGCGCGAGGCGCTCGGCGTTTGCGTCGGCATCGGCGCCTGGAACTATCCGATCCAGATAGCCGGCTGGAAATCGGCACCGGCACTCGCCATGGGCAACGCCATGGTGTTCAAGCCGTCGGAAAACACGCCGCTTTCGGCATTGGCTCTGGCCGAGATCTACAGCGAGGCCGGCCTGCCGGACGGCCTGTTCAATGTCGTGCAAGGCTATGGCGATGTCGGTGCAGGCCTCGTTGGCCACGATGTCGTCGCCAAGGTTTCGGTGACCGGCTCGGTTCCAACCGGCCGCAAGGTGCTGTCGCTCGCAGGTTCAAAGATGAAGCACGCGACGATGGAGCTCGGCGGCAAGTCACCGCTGATCGTCTTCGACGATGCCGATATCGAGAACGCCATCGGCGGCGCCATGCTCGGCAATTTTTACTCCACCGGCCAGATCTGCTCCAACGGCACAAGGGTCTTCGTGCAGAGCGGGATTCACGACCGCTTTGTCGACCGTCTGGTCGAGCGGACGAAGAAGATCCGCATCGGCGATCCGCTCGACCCCGAGACGCAGATGGGGCCCCTGGTCTCCAAGGCGCAGCACGACAAGGTGGTCGGCTATATCGAGATCGGCAAGCAGGATGGCGCTGTTCTCGCCTGTGGCGGCAACGTGCCTTCACTGCAGGGTTTCGGCGGCGGCTTCTTCGTCGAGCCCACGGTCTTCACAGGCGTCACCGATAATATGCGGATCGCGCGCGAGGAGATTTTCGGGCCGGTCATGAGCGTGCTGAAATTCGATGGCGAGGACGAGGTGATCGACCGCGCCAACGACACCGAATTTGGCCTCGCCGCCGGTGTCTTCACCCGCGACCTGCCGCGCGCCCACCGCGTCATCGCCGAGCTGCAGGCCGGCACCTGCTGGATCAATGCCTACAATCTGACGCCGGTGGAAATCCCGTTCGGCGGTTTCAAGCAGTCCGGCATTGGGCGCGAGAACTCGCTGGCGGCACTGGCGCTCTATTCGCAGCTGAAGTCGGTTTATGTCGAAACGGGGGACGTGGCGAGCCCGTATTGAAACGGGCTTAAGCCGCCTCCCCCGACGTTCCATCCAGATACTGCGTCAGCGCACAAACCAGGTGATAGAAGATGCTGGCCGGCACGTCGGTCGCCAACGAGCGGCCGCGTTCGTCGATGCGGTCGATCCACAGGCCGAGGGGTGCCGGGTCGATGTGCCAGCGGAACAGCCGGCCGACGCGTTCCTCGATCTCCGGCTTGAGATCGGGTCCGCCCGAGCCATCCAGGGCAATGGCCGCCTTGACCGCTTCGGCCTGTGGCCAACTGCGCGAGATCAGGTCCAGCGGCAGGCCCCGCCGAGAGACGGCGCCATAGGCAAGACCGGTGGCGCGGTTGAGGCCATTGGCGATGGCCGAGGCATAGAGCTTCCTGGCGAAGCCGCTCAGTTCGGCCTGGCCGCTGCGTCCGGCAAAATCGACCAGCAGCGAAGCCCACTCGAAGTGATGGCCGGGCTCGGTCCAGGCGCCTTTCTCGCCGGCTGACGGCTTCCATTCGTCATCGAAATATTCGCCCAGCGTCCAGCTTTCCCGGTCGAAGAAATGGCTCCGGAAGAGATCGATGATGCGCGCCGCACGGCGCAGATGGGCACGCTCGCCTGTGGCCTGATGCCAGGCCAGGAACGCTTCGAGCAGATGCATATGCGGGTTGGAGCGCCGCTCGCCCTCGCCGTCCGATGTTTCGAGGAAGCCGGTCATGCGATGATCCTCGAGATGTGCATCAAGGAAGGCAAAAGTTTCCTCGCCGAGCCGCAAGGCATCGGGATTGCCCGACATATGCGCATGCGCCAGCGCCAGCAGAACGCAGGAATGGTCGTAGGCATCCTCGGTGGGGTCGGCGACGGAGCCGTCAACATGCAAGGTGCGCACCCAGCCGCCTTTGTCGGTGCGGCCATTTCTGACCATGAACTCGATCCCGTGGCTGATCAGCCGGTCGGCCGGACCGTCCCAGCCGCGCGCGCTGGCGACCGCGAAGGCATAGACCTGCCTGGCCATTGTGCGCATGCGCTTGGGTTTCATCAGCGGCGCGCGATCAAAGCCGAGCGCTTCATGGAAACCGCCATGGCGCTCGTCGACACCCGATGTCGACCACAGCGGCAAGGTCTCCTGAAACAGCCAGTGGTGCACACGCCGCCGCCAGGCGCCGCTTTCGATGACGCGATCATGCGCCGGCGTGAACCTGGTTTCCAGCCGGCCCGATTTTTCGAGCTGCTCGACGATCTTCTTGACGTGCTGGCTGTGGCTGACCGGAGCAACGAAAGTGGCGTCGGCAGTGGAAACGATGGCGACATCCTTCATGCCGATCGCCGACAGCAGGCGGCCGTCGCTGCGGATGTAGGAGTTCTCGCAATCGATGGCGACAACATCGCCGATGACGACATTGCCGTGGTCGTCGGCCGGACCGACGTCGAGCAGCGATTGCCAGGAGCCGAGATCGTTCCAGCGGAAGTTGGCTGGCACCATGGCAATGCCTTGCGCCCGCTCCATGATGGCATAGTCGATCGAGATCGAGGGGATGGCCTCATAGAGCTCCAGCGGCATATAGAGGCCGGACAGGTCCGATGTCGCCGCCTTGTAGGCGGCTTCTGTGGCCTGCCAGATGTCGGGCTCGAAGGCGGCGAACGCGTCACGCATGGCAGCGGCGCGAAACAGGAAGATGCCGGTGTTCCAGTAAAAGCTTTCCGCCTTGAGATAGCTCTGCGCCGTCGCCAGGTCCGGCTTCTCGACGAAGCGCGTGACGTCGAAGATGCCGCCCTGCGCGCCCGCCACCTCGATATAGCCATAGCCGGTTTCGGGCTGCGTCGGTTTGATGCCGAACACCACAAGCCGGCCGGCACGCGCCGCCTCGGCGCCTGCCTCGACGCTCTGCCAGAATTGCCCTGGGGTTGATATTTCGTGATCCGACGGCACGACCAGGACCAGGCTGTCGCCGAATTCGGACAGGGTGCGCAGCGTTGCGAGTGCGATCGCAGCGGCGGTGTTGCGCCCCGTGGGCTCGAACAATGGACCACCGCCGGCGAGATCGAGGCCGGCCAGGTCGGCATGGACACGATCGGCATGGCGCTCGGAGGCGATCAGGAAGATCGGTGTTTCGCCGGCCGGCCTTGCCGTCAGCCGGCGCAAGGTCTTGGCCAGCATGGAGCCATCGCCGGACAGGTCGTGAAACTGCTTCGGATTGTCCTCGCGCGACAGCGGCCAGAGCCGCGAGCCGACGCCGCCGCTCATGACAAAACTGACGATGCGCTGGCTCATTCGGGTCTCGCTCAGAAGTTGGTCTGGGGTAGCAGACATGCCTTAAGCCGTGTTTACCCGATTCGAAATCCGCTCGACCGCGAGATCGATGAAGGCCTTGACCAACGGTGAGAGGTGTCGGCTGCTGGGATAGAGAACGTGCAGGCCGCCCTCGGGCGTCGTGTAGCCATCGAGAACGCGTTGCAACCGTCCCTCCGCGATGAGTGCCTCGGCCATCACCTGAGGCAGTTGGGCGATGCCGAAGCCTGCGATTGCGGCCGCCACCACCGCCTGCATCTCATTGGCGGCGAAACGCCCGGCGACGTCGACACTTTCCTGGCCTTGTGGTCCATCCAGCACCCAATGAGCGCCTGAGGCCGACGGCCCCGCAATAACGCATCGATGGCGGACGAGATCGGCCGGGCTTTCCGGCATTCCGTACCGTGCGAGATAGTCGGGGCTGGCGCAGAGCAGCCTGTGCGTGGAACCGATCTTGCGGGCGATGAGCGTCGAATCCTCAAGTCTGCCTGTGCGGAAGGCGAGGTCGATGCCGTCCTCGACCAGGTTGAGCTTGTCGTCGGTGAGGCGGAGCTCGACATTGGTCTTCGGGTACAGCGCCAGAAACTCGACCACGGCACGGATGAGGAAGTGACCGCCAAAACCGACCGGAGCCGAAATGCGGATCGTGCCCGAAGGCTCCGCCCTCGCCTCGGCGAGACGCAGATTCGCCTCCTCGATCGTCCGCAGGCCCTGGCTGCTTTGCTCATAATAGAGACGTCCGGCGTCCGTCAGATTGAGGCTGCGTGTGGTGCGTTGCAGCAGACGCACACCGACCTCGCGTTCGAGTGCGGCGACACGGCGGCTGACCGTCGTCTTGGGCATGGCGAGCAGGCGCGCGGCTGCGGTGAAGCTGCCGGCTTCGACGACGCGGGCAAACACGATGACATCGTTGAGGTCGATCATTATGCTCAATATTGGGACAAAGTTTTCCAATTATAGGCAGTTATGCATCAATGAGACAGAGCCTAATTTCGCTCCAGACAAACAAGAAGGAGCAAATGAGATGACCAGCAAACGAAGCATTCTTGTGACCGGCGCCACGGGCCAGCAAGGCGGCGCCGTTGCGCGTGCCCTCTTGTCCAGGGGCCATCGCGTCAAGGCGCTGACGCGCAAGCCGGACAGCGAAGCCGCACGGCAACTGGCTGCGGCGGGCGCCGAGGTCGTGGCCGGCGATCTCGCCGATGCAGCCTCCGTCGTGAAGGCCGCAACAGACGTCGACACCATGTTCCTGATGGGCAACAGCTACGAGGCCGGCCTCGAGGAGGAAACCCGCCAGGGGATCCTGGCCGCCGATGCGGCGAAGGCCGCCGGCATCGGACACCTGATCTATTCATCCGTTGCCGACGCCGACAAGCAGACCGGCATTCCGCATTTCGAAAGCAAGTATCTGGTCGAGCAGCATGTCAGGCAGCTCGGCATTCCCTATACGATCAGCGCGCCGGTCGCCTTTATGGAGAATGCCGTCGCGCCGTGGTCGATCGGCGCGCTCAGCCAGGGCACTCACGCCTTCGCCATGCCGCCGAAGCGGGTCCTCCAGCTGGTTGCGCTGGCGGATATCGGCGCTTTCGTCGCCGCGCTTGCGGAACGGCGGGAGCAGGTGTTCGGCAAGCGCTTCGATTTCGCCGGGGATGAATTGTCCGGCGAAGAGCAGGCGAAAATCCTGTCCGAGGCCATCGGCCGCCCGATCCGCTATCAAGAAATCCCAATCGCTGCTGCCCGCCAGCAGAGCGAGGACGCGGCACTGATGTTCGAATGGTTCGACCGCGTCGGCTACGACGTCGATATCGCAACTTTGCACAGACAATTCCCCGAGGTGCGCTGGCACAGCTTTGCCGACTGGGCGCGCGCATTCAACTGGAGCGCCAGCGGCCTGCGTGGCGAAAGCTGACGAAATGCGACAGAAGTGCTGCCATTGCCGCTTGCAGGAATGAAGTGTGGCGGCTATAAGCCCGCGGTCTGGTCACGGAGTGTAGCGCAGCCTGGTAGCGCACCTCGTTCGGGACGAGGGGGTCGCAGGTTCAAATCCTGCCACTCCGACCAGAAAAACAACGTGTTAGCGCATCCCGACTTTGGCGCTCAAACTGATATCACACCTGAGATACGGTGAGATGGGCCGCCTCCTCGGTGCAGCCCTTCCCTTTGTCGCCAACGCGCTACACAAGTGGGCTTGTTGAAAGCGCAGACGACGTAGCTGGCTGCAGCCTGTCGGTCATTGCGCGTGAATTTTTCATTCGCCGCGCGTCATTCAACAACGCCGCGCCATCCGTCTCGATCCTATCGACAAGTTCGCCGGTTTGATCCACGCTGATGCCTGTTTCATTGGACAGGAACCAGACGCGAAAGCTCCTGTCATCGGATGGAACAGGGACAATGAACTCCCCGCCATCGTTTCGGTCCTCTGCTGAAAGCCTGTGGCGCTTTCGCAGTGTTCGCTTCCACCGGTCACCTTCCAATAGAGGGTCGATGGACATAGCTGACGTCGAGCTTATCGCAGGCCGAAAAACCCCAATATCGCTATGACGATGACCACCGCTCCAACGAGCCAAATGATATTGTTCATGATCGTTCTCCTGTTGCCTGGAAAAGCCCGCGCCTCTGGCGAAGGAACGCGGGCCGACCAGCCTTTGCCGGCTGATCTTCAGCAGACGGCAAGGCGCCTGCTACAAGGAGTAGAACTATTAGATACGCCTAATGTTCCGCCATGCGGCAAGGATCGAGAGAGGCGGGTTTTTGGGCGCGGTGTTGCCGATGCGCGCACGACCGATGCGTCGAGACACATCGTTCTTTGCAAGTCCCCTGAGCGAGAGGCGCTCCTTCTCAGCCCTGGGCACGTGATCGCTCGTCCTGCGAATTGCCATTGCCTTTCCGGCTGCCTTGGGAAACCCGGAACCAAAGCGACCAGCGGCAGTTATTCCAACGAAGGGCTAATCAAGACAATGGAGAAATTACAATGAAAACAATGATCATGTGCGCTTTGGCGCTTTCCATCGGATTGCCGGCTATCGCTTCGGCGGCCGAAGCCGATGTCGTTATCAAAACCCACCATCGTCACCACAGCAACGTCAAGGTCATCAACGAGGACGGCCAGCGCTTGCATCATCGTCACCATGGCACCGTTGCGTTCTACGATCATGGCCGCCGGCACCATCGTCCGGATGCCGTCATTGTCACAGGCTCCGTCTCCACCCATCATCGACATCACCCCGTGGTGATCGAAAACAACGGCTATTGATCGACGCAGCTGGCCCGGCCCTTTGTAGTTTGGGCCTGCCGGCAAAAAATCTGAAATGTGGCTGGTGATCTGGCGTGCCGATACAAGGCATCATCAACGAACCATCGTGTGAGACGACGCCATCCAGCCCCTCCGAAAAGGTCGCAGAATCTCGCCTCGTTGGCTGGAATGCAGGCCGTGGCGCCTGCAGATATTTAGGGTTCGCTCGCCACACGGCGCGGCGAGCGAACCCTATCAGCGCAGGAAGGGACGTGGCTGCGCCAATCTGCAAATCATTCGTGCTCGACCTCTCGGATGGTCAGCCATGGGTCATTCCAATCGCCATGAAAGTGATGGCCACCGCAAAGATCAGTGCGAGCAACCAGCGCGCTTGGCCAACACTCTTGTCCATCAGCTTCCTCCTGAACGTGCAGCGGACAACGGCTACGAACAGTGGCTGTTCCGAGCGGCACCACAGGTAAGACCATTGCATTTTACGGTCAGACTAAAGTCCGGGGCTGTACCGGACCGAAGCCCAGCCCGGGAACGTTTGCGCTGCGGCTCTGTTCGGTTGCTGGACCCGAAGATAATCAAATGAGCGGAACTGGATGAACGCCACCATGTCGAACAGCGAGACCGCAAGATCCGATGCTCTGGGGACGCGCGTAGCCGACCTCAAGTGCAGGATGCAGGAAGCCCGGATTACCATGAGCGAAATGAAGACCTTCCAAAAGGTCGCAGCCATGATGGTCGACGGACGAGGAAGCATCGATGGCGACGATTTGATCGCCGCGTCCTTCGTTGCCGATACGTTGCTTCACGAGAAAACGCTCTGAGACCATGCGGACAATCAGCAAGCTTTTTGAGTCCCATGCCGAAGCCGCCCGGGTTGCTGGACAACTGGTGGCGGTCGGTGTTCCTCGCGTTCAGATTGCCATTATCGGGCCCTACCAGGACGAGGTCGGGTTTCTGAGGACTCCGTGTGTCCTCCTTGGCGCCGTCGGTGCGGTATTGGCCTGCCTGAGCGTCATGATCGTCTACGGCGCCGATCCGTTTCCGGCAGGACTATCGGCAAGAGCACTGATTTGCGCGATCTGCGGCGGCGGTGCCGGCGGGTTGCTCGGAGCATTCATCACGGCTGCCACAAAGCTGGATGATCGGAGCGTTGCCGAGCGAATCGTTCTGGTGACCGCGCATGTCGATGACCATGAGACTGACATCGCCCAGGCAGTGCTCGGCGGTTGCGCTCCCACCGCATTCATCGCAGCAGCGGCGTGAGTTCCGGGGAAACTGAACGAAGGGCGCGGTACGAAGGCCGGGTTGCCACAACCAGCACGAGCCGCTGAGATTGCACCGTTGGCCAAGGGCCGCCGAAAGGCCGGCCCGGCGTCAACCGAGACGGACTCTCTCCGTTTCCAGGGATTGAATTTAGACACTCGACGGATACCAACTTCGAATGACCGAGAACGTTCCCATATCGGCTGGAAACCCCCTGTGTGTTCATGCTCCCACAGGGTTTCCGTCGCTAGCGCATCTTTGACGAAATAATCGTCGGCTCCAGATAGTTCGGTGGATATGATGAAGCCAGTGAACGGCGAGCTGGATGTGGACATGAATTTGATTTCAACGACAGCCTCGACATCGGCTCTTGTGATTGCGGTGCTTCTCGTTACCGGCTGCTCGTCGATCGGCAGGACGGTCGATCCGACGAAATACGACAAGATGACCTGTACAGAACTCAACAGCGCGCTGGGGACCAACGCCGGCGAGATCTCGCAAACAGCTATCACCCGCGGCAAGGTCGCCAACACCAGTGTTCCGCGCTGGCTGCTTGGCGGTTCGCGTGTAAAGACTGCGGTCGCCAACCGTGAAACGGCCAGGATCGACCGGTTGAAGCAGGAGCAGGACACCATTGCCGCCACTCGCGCACGCAAGTGCCCGAGGTCGGCGGGTTGAGCGAACGGACGCCGCCACGATGATTGCCTTACCTGAAGTGCCGTCTCACGCGCTCAGCCGGAAGCGCGTGACATCGATCGCCGCGGCCATCAGCGTCTGCGTGTAGACGTGCTGCGGATTGCTGAAGATCGCCTCTGTCGGCCCCTCTTCGACGATCTTGCCCTGCTTCATGACGATGATGTAGTCGGCCATGGCGCGCACGACCGAGAGATCGTGGCTGATGAACAAGTAGGACAGTTCATGGTCGGCCTGCAGCTTGCGCAGCAGTTCGACGATCTGTTTCTGCACCGAACGGTCGAGCGCCGAGGTCGGCTCGTCCAGCACGACCATCTTGGGCTTCAGGATCATGGCGCGGGCAATGGCGATGCGCTGCCGTTGCCCGCCGGAGAATTCGTGCGGGTAGCGGTTGCGGGCGTTGGGATCGAGGCCGACCTCAAGCAAGGCCTCGACCGCGCGCTGGTCGCGCTGTTTGCCCGAAAGGTTTGGCTCATGCACCAAGAGCCCCTCGGTGATGACCTGGCCAACGGTCATGCGTGGCGACAGCGAGCCGAACGGATCCTGGAAGACGAGTTGCATCTGGCGCCGCAGCGGCCGCATCTGCTGCCGGTCGGCCTGGGAAATGTCGCGATCGCCGAAACGAATAAGGCCGTCGCTCGGCAGCAGCCTCAGCAAGGCGCGGCCGAGCGTCGATTTGCCCGAGCCGGATTCGCCGACAATGCCGATGGTCTGGTTGCGCTGCAGCCGGATGGAAATGTCGTCGACGGCACGCAGCATCAGCGGCTCGCCGGCCAGAAACCCGCCGCCGATCCTGAAGGTCACTTCGACGTTCCGGCCTTCGAGCACCACGGGCGCATTGGCGGGCGGAGGCGCCTTGGTTCCCGTCGGCTCGGCCGCCAGCAGCATCTTGGTGTAGGCGTGCTGCGGGTTGGCGAAGATCGCTTCCGCCTCGCCTTCCTCGACGACCTCGCCCTGGCGCATGACATAGACCCGGTCGGCGAAGCGGCGGACGATGCCAAGATCGTGGGTGATGAAGACGATCGCCATGCCAAGCTTGCGCTGCAGTTCGGCGAGCAGCATCAGGATCTGCGCCTGGATGGTGACGTCGAGCGCCGTGGTCGGCTCGTCGGCGATCAATATGTCGGGGTCGTTGGCGAGTGCCATGGCGATCATCACGCGCTGGCGCTGGCCGCCGGACATTTCATGCGGATACGATTTCATCCGCCGCTCCGGATCGGGGATATGCACGAGGCGTAAAAGCTTGAGCGCCTCTTCGCGTGCCTCGGCGGCATTGAGGCCGCGATGCCGGCGGATCGGTTCGATCAGCTGGTTGCCGATCGAATAGAGCGGATCGAGCGAGGTCATCGGCTCCTGGAAGATCATGCTGATCTTGGCGCCGCGGACCTTGTTCAGGTCGGATTTGCTCAGTGTCAGCAGGTTGCGGCCGCGATAGTCGACGCTGCCGGTGGCTTCGCCATTCGAAGCCAGCAGGCTCATCGCCGCCATCATCGTCTGGCTCTTGCCGGAGCCGGACTCGCCGACCACGGCAACTGTCTCGCCCGCATTGACGTGGATGTTGATGCCCTTCACCGCTTCGACGGCACCGTCGAGCGTGCGGAAGCGGACGCGCAAATCCTTGACGCTGAGGATCGTTTCGGGAGTGGCCATGTCAGCGATCTCTCGGGTCAAGTGCGTCGCGCAAGCCGTCGCCGACGAAATTGAGCGCGAACAGCGTCGAGACGAGGAAGAAGGCGGGGAACAGAAGCAGCCAGTTGGCTGTGCCGATGTTCTTGGCGCCGACCGAAATCAGCACGCCCCAGCTGGTCATCGGCTCCTGCACGCCGAGGCCGAGGAACGACAGGAAACTCTCCAGGATGATGACCTGCGGCACCAGCAGCGTCATGTAGATCACCACCGGGCCGAGCAGATTGGGGATGACATGGCGCAGCAGGATGCCGCGCTGGCCGACGCCCATGGCTTCCGCCGCCTGGACATATTCCTGGCGGCGGATCGACAATGCCTGGCCGCGCACGATACGGGCCATGTCGAGCCACAGCACCGCCCCGACCGCCAGGAACATCAGCACGAAGTTGCGGCCGAAGAACACCACCAGCATGATGACGAAGAAGATGAACGGCAAGGAGTAGAGCACATCGACGATGCGCATCATCACCTCGTCGATCTTGCCGCCGGAAAAGCCGGCGGCGGCGCCATAGATCACCCCGATCACCACCGCCACAACGCCCGCGAGCAGGCCGATGGCCAGCGAGATGCGCCCGGCCATCAGCGTGCGCGAGAGAAGATCGCGGCCGGTATTGTCGGTGCCGAACAGGAAATATTGCTGCTTGACCGATGTGCTCATCGTCACCTCGAGGCCGTCGGGTGACTTGCTCTCGATCTTGGTGTCGTCAAAGGCATCGGAACGGTCGAGGTAGCGGATGTTGCGATCATCGATCGGCTTGGTCGAAGTGACGGTGACTGTGACGCGGCTGCCTTCCTGATGCCACTCCTTGAGGTCGACCCGCATGCGCTTGATGGCGTCCGTGAGTGCCCCCTGGATCATATCTGGCTTCGGATAGGCCGACAGGCTTGGCGGCATGCGGACATAGTCGGCATAGATGGTCGTGTACTGATGCGGCACGAACCAGGGTCCGAACACGCTGACGAGCCCGATCAAGGCGAGATAATAGAGGCTGAACATGGCGGCGCGGTTGGCCTTGAGCCGCGCCCAGGCATCGCCCCAGAGCGAACGGCCAACGATGGCGGGAGCTGTGGCTGCGATGTCAGTCATAGCGCACCCTCGGGTCGACGACCGCGTACATGACGTCGACGATCAGGTTGAAGACGATGGTGAAGATAGCGATCACCACCACCGTTCCCATCACAAGCGTGTAGTCGCGGTTGAGCGCGGCATCGACGAAATAGCGGCCGACGCCGGGAATGGAGAAGATCGTCTCGACGATGACCGATCCGGTCAACAGGGCCGCCGCCGCCGGGCCGGTGAACGAGACGATCGGCAGGATGGCGCCGCGCAGGGCGTGCTTGACCACCACCGACCAGTCGGAAAGGCCGAGCGCGCGTGCGGTGCGGATATGATGGGAGCGCAGCGACTCGATCATCGAACCGCGCATGAGGCGGGCAACGATGGCGATCTGCGGCAGAGCCAGCGTCAGCACCGGGCCGACCTTGTTGATGAAGGCGCCGTCGCCCCAGCCGCCGATCGGCAACAGCTTCCAGGTCAGCCCGAACAGCAGCTGGATCAACGGCGCGATGACGAAGGTCGGGATGGTGCTGCCGGCCGTCGCCAGCGCAATCACCGTATAGTCGCCAAGCTTGTTCTGGTTGAGCGCGGCGATGGTGCCGAGCACGGAACCGAGCAGCAGCGCCAGGATCAGCGCCGAGGCACCAAGCTGGACCGAAATGGGCAGGCCCTTGGCGAACAGTTCGGTGACGGTGAAATCCGGCATGTTGTAGCTCGGGCCGAAATTGCCGCGCAGCAAATTGCCGAGATAGTGGACATATTGCAGCCAGAGCGGATCGTTGAGGCCGAACTGGGCTTCAAGGTTGGCCTTGATCTCGGGGCTCAGCCCCCGCTCCTGGTTGAACGGACCGCCTGGCGCCACGCGCATCAGGAAGAACGCCATCGTCACGATGACGAACAGCGTCGGGATGGCGGTCAAAAGCCGCCGGAATACGTATCGCAGCATCGGTGCCCCACTTGATCCGGAACACGCCCATCCAGTTGGACGATTGTGCTCCAGCCTTCAAATCTTCGCACCGGATTTTCCGAAAATCGATTGCGCTTCCCGGCCGATGCGATGGCAAACCAGCGCTGCCGCGCACCGAGTGCGCGGCAGCTTGGCCAGGGATCAGTCCTTGCTGACGAAGCGCGACGGATGCACATCCATCACATTGTCGACGAAGCCATGCAGCTTCGAGGAAACGATGTCGTGGTAGCTGTAGTAGAGCAGCGGGATCTGGCCGACATCGTCGACGAGAATGCGCTCGGCTTCGGAGAGCTCCTTCATGCGCTCCTCGGGCTTGCCGCCGGCGGCGGCCGCCTTGTCCATGGCCGCTTCGTATGGCGCGCTGTTGTAGTTCGAGTAGTTGTTGCCGCTCGCCTTGCGCGAAATGCCGAGGAAGGTTTCCGGATCCTTGTAGTCGGCGATCCAGGCGGCACGCGCCACGTCATAGTCGCCCTTCTGCTCCAGGAAGGAATAGTGGGTCTTGGTGTCGGTGTTGAGCAGCGTGACGTCGACGCCGAGCGGCTTCAGCTGCTCCTGGATGGCGACCGCGGTGTTCTTGTGGTTCTCCGAGGTGTTGTAGCGGATTTCCATCTTCAGCGGATGCTCGGGCGTGTAGCCGAGTTTCTCGAGGATCTTCTTGGCCGCGTCCTCACGGTCGATCTGCGGCATGTCGGCGTATTTGGCCATTGCGGGCGTGTAGCCCTCGATGCCGGGAGGCACCATCGAATAGCCGGGCAGCATCGAGTTCTGCCAGACCTTTTCGGCGATGAAGTCACGGTCGATCGCCATCGAGATTGCGTTGCGCAGTTCAGGGTTGTTCCACGGCGCCTTGTCGGTCTTGATCGCATAATAGTAGGTGCCGAGATACGGGCCGACATGGATCTGGCCGCCGAACTTGGTCTTGAGGTCGGCAAGCTGTTCGGTCGGCAGATCGTCATAGCTGTCGAGTTCGCCGGCCTCGAAGCGCTTCATCGCCGATGAACGATCTTCGGTCGGGATGTAGTTGACCACGTCGAACTTGACGGTCGCGGCGTCCCAGAATTTCGGATTCTTGACCAGTTTCATGTGGTCGTTGGGAACCCATTCGGCCAGCGTATAGGCGCCATTCGAAACAAGATTGCCGGGCTTGATCCAGTCGGCGCCGAGCTTTTCGATCGAGGCTTTACTGACCGGATAGGTCGCCTGATGGGTCAGCATCTCCAGGAAGTAAGGGGTCGGCGCCTTCAGCGTCACTTCCAGGGTGTTGGCGTCGATCGCCTTGACGCCCATGTCCTCGGGCTTGCCCTTCTTGGTGTTGAAATCCTCCGCACCCTTCACCGGATACAGCATCGAGGCGTATTCGGCGCCAGTTGCCGGGTCTTCCAGCCGGTGGAAGGCGTAGACGAAGTCGTCCGCCGTCACCGGGCTGCCGTCCGACCACTGGCCGTCCTTGCGCAGCTTGAAGGTGTAGACGGTGCCGTCATCCGATACCGTCCAGCTTTCGGCGGCGCCCGGAATGAGGTTGGCCTTCTCGTCCTGCATGACGAGGCCCTGGAACAGGTCGCGCAAGACATTCGCTTCATAGACCGTCGAGGTCTTGTGCGGGTCGACCGACTCCGATTCAGCGGCGGTGCCCCTGTTGTAGACGCTCTCGGCGAACGCTGGCGTGTAGAATGCGCCGGCGGCTACCGCCATGGTGGTGGCGAATACCGTCGCCTTCAGCATGTTTTTCAGCATGAAGTTCTCCCTGTCGGCGCTGCCGTCGGCGCGCCTTTTCGTGTTGACGCCCCGGAACCGATGTCTGGCCCCTTTGAGCGCGCCGCCGGTTCCCTCCGGCAGCTGGTGGCAGGAGACTAGACAGGAGGTAAGCTCTTTTCAACCGAGTACTGATTGACCCTAAGTCAATCCTCAGAATCGAAGAAGCAACGGCTAAATTAGAGCGGCGCTTTCAATCGCGCGCATCCTCAGGTTGTACCTGGAGTTTTCGCTTTCTGCATGCGAACTTTGGCATGTTGGCAGCATGGTTCAGAACCTCATTTCCAGGGTCCGAAGACGCGCGTTCCGAACAGACAATTCGGGAACTTCAGCGGTCGAGTTCGCTCTGCTGTCGCCGCTTTTTATCCTTCTTCTACTCGGAATGGTTGCGTATGGCATCTATTTTGGCGCTGCCAACTCGATCCAGCAGATCGCGGCGGATGCCGCGCGGACGGCCATAGCCGGCTTGAACCAGACCGAGCGGCAGACCCTCGTGGCTGCCTTCCTCACCAACAACGCCAGTGGCTACCCCTTCGTGGACGCCAGCAAACTGACCTACCAGGCCAATGACAGCGTGGCCGATGGAAGCCAGTTCGTGGTGTCCATCTCGTACGATGCCCGCAACCTGCCGATCTGGAATCTCTTCCCGGGCATAGCCATGCCGGGGACCACCATCAAGCGTCAGTCAACCATCAGGGTCGGGGGTATCTAAATGCTGCAGCGTGCGGGCAAGGGCATCGGCCGGCTTGCACGGTCGATGCTGGGAGACAGGAAGGCGAACTTCGCCGTCATGACCGCACTGAGCGCGCCGGTCGCGCTGGCGCTGGCCGCGGTGGCCATAGACGAGGCCTCCATCTACGCCGAGCGCCGGCAAGCTCAGGCGATGGTCGACCTGGCGGCGATCACCGCCGCCTCGAACATCACCAATGTCAACACGGCGGTCGTCACCACGCTCACCGACAACGGCATGCCAGGTGTCGTCGTTCAAGCTTCGGGCCAGACCATTCCCCCAGCCGTCGGGAAAACGGTGGTGACGGTCACGCAAGGCCGATATGCCTCAACGACCACCAATGTCACCCAGCGCTTCCAGGCGGGCGTGACACCTTACAATGCTGTGCGTGTCACGCTGACGAAAATCCCCGCCCGCTATTTCGCGAGCTCCATCATCCCCAGTCCGGTTATCGGTACCCAGGCCACGGCCAGCATGACGCCGCAGGCGACATTCTCGGTCGGATCGAGACTGCTCAGCGTCAATGGCGGCATCCTCAACGCTCTTCTGAGCGGACTTCTCGGCGGCAACATCTCGCTCAGCGTCATGGACTATAACGGGCTGATCTCGGCTGATGTCAGCGTGCTTTCCTTCATCAATGCGCTCGCCACACAACTGAACATCACGGCCGGCACCTATTCGGACGTGCTGGCCTCGAAGGCGACCGTCGGCCAGATCGCCACCGCCATGGCCAACGTTCCCGGCCTCGGCAATACGGCCAAGGGCGCCCTGCAGACCATCGCCTCCAAGTCGACCAGCACGGTCAAGATCCCGCTCAGCAGTCTTGTCGACCTCGGTTCCGTCGGCAGCCTGGGTCTCGGGCAACAGCCGTCCGGCCTCGGCGTCGACGCAAGCGCCATGGGGATGCTGACCGCCGCTGCCGTGCTCGCGAACGGCACCAACCAGGCCGCGGTCAATCTCGGCGCCACCATCCCGGGGCTGCTCAACACCCAGCTCAGCATCGCCATCGGCCAGCCGGCGCAATCCTCGCCCTGGCTGGCGATCGATGGCATTGGCACTGTCGTGCGGACTGCCCAGACGCGCATCAAGCTGACAGCCTCCGTCGGTGTCGGCACGCCCGGCCTCGGCGGCGGCATCAGCCTGCTGGCCGTCAATCTGCCGCTCAATGTGGAAGTTGCCTACGCCGAAGCGAAGCTGACCGACATCACCTGCCCGACAGGCCCTTCCAGCATCAGCGTTTCCATCGCCGCGCACCCGGGTATTGCCCAGCTGAACCTGGCTAACAGCAACAATCCCTCCGGCTTCGCCGATTTCAGCCAGCCGCAGACCTTCACCGACGCCGAGATCGCCGATGTGAGCCTCCATCTGCTGCTGATCAACATCCCGCTGATCCAGGTGATGGGTTCTGCCGCGACCGCGATCACCAACAACAGCCCGCAGACCCTGACCTTCAATGCGACAGATATCGCCAACAAGACGATCAAGACCGTTTCGACGCGCAACATCTCGCAGTCGCTCACCACGTCGCTGGTCAACAACCTGTCGCTTTCGGCCAACCTGCTTGGTCTCGGCATCGATCTCACCGCCCTGCTCGGAACGGTCAAACCCGCAGTGGTGACCCTGCTCAACACCGTGACGGCGCCCGTCGACGACTTGCTCTACAATGTGCTGTCCGCCCTGGGTGTCGGTGTCGGCCAGGCCGACGTGCGTGTCACCGGGGCGACCTGCGGACGCGCCGTGCTGGTTCAGTAGAGCCGACCAAGGAAGCAACCGAGAGCCGGCAGCGAGAGCGCCTCTTCCTCGACAACAGCGCCGCCATCCAGGACAGGCGCGACAGCTCCGATATCCCCGGGCAACGGCCAATTCGCCGGCTCTCCAGCGAAATTGAAGACACAGAGCAGCGTCTGCCCGCCGCCTTCGCGGATGAAGGCGAGCACGTCGCCCTCGGCATCGAGAAAGCGGATCGAACCGCTGACCAGCGCTGGATGGCGCCTGCGCAAGGCGAGGGTTGAACGGTAGGCGGTCAGCACCGATTGCTCGTCGCCGTTCTGTAGATCGGCGGCGCGGGCGCGATGGCTGGTGGGAACCGGCAGCCAGGGCTTGCCCGTTGAGAAACCCGCATTGTCGGCGCCGGCCTCCCAAACCATCGGCGTGCGGCAGCCATCCCTCCCCTTCACGCCCGGCCAGAAGCGGATGCCGACCGGATCGCGCAGATCCTCATAGGCGAGCTCCGCCTCCTCCAGGCCGAGTTCCTCGCCCTGATAGAGGCAGATCGAGCCGCGCAGGCAAGCGAGCAGCATGATCGAGAATTTGGCCACCGCGTCGGCATCGCCGTCCGGCCTTGTCCAGCGGCTGACATGGCGCACCACGTCATGGTTGGAAAACGCCCAGCAGACCCAGCCGTCGGCGACCGCATCTTCGAAGGCCTCGACACAGCCGCGCACATGCGCCGCCGAAAATTGTGGACCGAGCAAGTCGAAGGTGTAGCACATATGCAGCTTGTCGCCGCCGGAGGTGTAGGCGGCCAGCGTCTGCAGCGAGCGGCCCTCATCGCCGATTTCGCCGACGGCGGCGCGGTCCTGATACTCGTCGAGCAGCGCTCGGAAGCGCCTGAGGAAGGCCAGGTTTTCCGGCTGCGTCTTGTCGAACAGATGCTCCTGGTAAAGGTAGGTGTTGGTCTCGCCATTGGTGCCGGCGACGCTCGACGCCAAAGGCGGGTTGCTGCGCAGCCAGCGGTCGTGGACATAGTAATTGACGGTGTCGAGCCGGAAACCGTCGACGCCACGCTCGAGCCAGAAGCGCACCGTGTCCAGCAGCGCATCCTGGACCTCCGGATTGTGGAAATTCAGATCGGGCTGCGAGGCGAGGAAATTGTGCATGTAATATTGGCGGCGCGTCGAATCCCACTCCCAGGACGGGCCACCGAAGACGGACAGCCAGTTGTTGGGCGCATTGGCATCGGGCTTCGTATCGGCCCAGACGTACCAGTCAGCCTTGGGATTGTCGCGGCTGGCGCGGCTTTCGATGAACCATTCGTGCTTGTCGGATGAGTGCGACAGCACCTGGTCGATGACGATCTTCAGACCGAGCCGGTGCGCCTCGGCGACCAGAGCGTCGAAATCCTCCAACGAACCGAACATCGGATCGACGTCGCGATAGTCCGACACGTCATAGCCCATGTCGGCCATCGGCGACTTGAAAAAGGGCGACAGCCAGACGGCATCGACGCCGAGCGAGGCGATGTGGGCTAGCCTTGCCGTGATCCCCTTGAGATCGCCGCTGCCGTCGCCGGTCGTGTCCTGGAAGGAGCGCGGATAGACTTGATAGATGACGCAGCCGCGCCACCATTCGGTCCGCTGCTCCGCCCCCGGGTCGGCCCAAGGGCTGGCATTGTTATCGGCCATTACGAACCCTTCCCGGCGCGGCCCTTTGCGGCCCGACCTTCGATCATGAAATGGACGCTGCGACCCGGCAGTGGTCGCGCAAGGTCGATCGGCTGCGTGTCGATCACCGGCTGCCATCGGCACCCTTCCCGCGCGGGCAAGGTGAAGACGCATTGGCGACGATCGCCGTTGACGATGACGGCAAGGCGGCCGCCGCCGGCATCGCCGAGCAGCATGACGAGGCGGTGCCGGGCGGGGTCGTTCCAGTCCGTCTCGGCAAGCGGCATGCCGGTCTCGGTCAACCAGGCGACGTCGGCGATGCCAGAAGCCTCGGTCGGCTCTCCTGTCAGGAAATGCGTGTCCGACAGAGCGGGGACGGCACGACGAAGCATGCCGAGCGCCGATGCGTAGCGCTCCAGCGCCTGGTCGCGGCCTGCCCAATCGAGCCAGGTGATGGCGTTGTCCTGCGCATAGGCGTTGTTGTTTCCCTTCTGGGTGCGGCCGAACTCGTCGCCTGCGGTCAGCATGATGGTGCCGCGCGAGGCAAACAGCGTGGCAAGCAACGCGCACTGGTCGTCGAAGCGGTCGCGGATGATCGCCGCACTGTCCGCATCGCCCTCGACGCCGTTGTTCCACGACAGGTTCTCATTGTGGCCGTCGCGGTTCTGCTCGCCATTGGCTTCGTTGTGCTTGCGCTCGTAGCGGACGATGTCGGCCAGCGTCATGCCATCATGGGCGGCGATGAAATTGACCGTGCGGCTGGCCGGTTGACCTGCCTTGGCAAACACGTCGGACGAGCCGGCAAGCCGCGTCGCCAACACTCCCACCGCGCCGGCATCGCCGCGCCAGAAACGTCTGGCATCGTCGCGATATCTATCGTTCCACTCGAGAAAGGGCGGCTGAAAATTGCCAAGCTGGTAGCCATCCGGCCCGATGTCCCAGGGCTCGGCGATCAAGACGCGATCGGCCAGCAGCGTATCCTCGTGCATCGCCTTCAACAACGGCGCCTGGGTATCGAATGCTCCTTCGACGCGGCCCAGCACCGGCGCCAGATCGAAGCGGAAGCCGTCGACGCCGGCATGGCGGACAAAGTGGCGAAGCGTGTCGAGCACCATGTCTCGCACCACCGGTTGATCGCAGGCGACCGTGTTGCCGGTGCCGGTGTCATTGACCAGCCTGCCATCCGGCAGATGCCGGTAGTAGGCCTGATTGTCGAGGCCGCGCAGCGACAGCGTCGGCCCCAGCCGGTCGCTTTCGCCTGTGTGGTTGAAGACGAGATCGAGGATGGTGCCGATGCCGGCCTGACGCAGCGCGGCGACCGTGTCGCGCAATTCCGCCAGCCCACCGGGGGCCAGGCGCGGGTCGAGCGCCATGAAGGTGACGGGATTGTAGCCCCAGGCATTGCTCAGGCCCAGCGGCGGCAGATGCCGCTCGTCGATCGACGCCGTCACCGGCATCAGTTCGACGGCTGACACGCCGAGCTTTTTGAGATGCTCGATGATGACAGGATGAGCAAGTGCCGCGATCGTGCCGCGCTGCGCTTCCGGAATGTCCGGATGCAGCTTGGTGAACGCGCGGACATTCAGCTCATAGATCAGGCCGCCCGGGCGAAACAGCGGCGGTAGCACAGACGCCGCAACGGGCAAGGCCTTTGCCACGGTCTTTGGCATCAGCGGCGCGGTGTCGGCACCCTCATTGCGCCGCGCGGCGAGCCGCCAGTGATAGGCATAGGGCCGGTCGATTTCGACGGCGTAGGGATCGCTCAGCAGCTTGTCTGGATCGAACCACAGCCCGCGCTCGGGCGCATAGTCGCCATCGGCACGGAAGCCGTAACGGGTGCCGGCGGCAAGGCCGGAGACGAAGAGCGCATGGACGCCGTTGCCTTCCGGCTTCAGTTCCAACCGGTCGAGTTCGCGATTTCCCTGCTCGTCGAACATCGAAACCCAGAGGCGGCGGGCCGACGAGGACCATGCGGCGAAGCGGATGCCTTGGGGGGTGATGGCGGCGCCGAGTTGGGTCACGGGTGCGCCTTCCCTTCTCCCCTTGTGGGAGAAGGTGGATCGGCGCGCAGCGCCGAGACGGATGAGGGGTGCGTGACGGAACGAGGCGTTGGCAATCTGGATCGAAGAGCGCGCCAAGCTGGAGCACCCCTCATCCGACCGAGCTTCGCTCGGCCACCTTCTCCCACAAGGGGAGAAGGAAAAGCCGCCACCACCACCCTCAAGTAATCACGCTCGGCTTGTTGCGGCCGGTGTGGCTCTTGATGCCTGCAATGTCGTCGGCGGCGGCGATGAGGTCGGCGAGTGCGACCTGGGTGTCGAGATCGTGCCTCGCCTTGTCCGGCTCGTAACGCTCGATATAGACGCGCAGCGTCGCGCCCGACGTGCCGGTGCCGGAAAGCCGAAAGACGACGCGCGAGCCGCCTTCGAACAGCACCCTGATACCCTGATGCTCGCTGGTCGAGCCGTCGACCGGGTCGTGATAGGCAAAATCGTCGGCCTTGGCGATCTTCAGGCCGCGTACGCTGGTGCCGGGCAAAGAGCCGAGCTTGGCCCTGAGTTCGTCGACCAGCGCGTTGGCGCGGTCGCTCTCGACCTCCTCATAATCGTGGCGCGAATAATAGTTGCGCCCATAGGCCGCCCAGTGCTCGGTGACGACCTGCTTGCAGCTTTCGCCGCGCGCCGCAAGGATGTTGAGCCACAACAGCACGGCCCACAGTCCATCCTTCTCACGCACATGGTTGGAGCCGGTGCCGGCACTCTCCTCGCCGCAGATCGTCGCCATGCCGGCATCGAGCAGATTGCCGAAGAACTTCCAGCCGGTCGGCGTTTCATAGATGCCGATGCCGAGTTTTTCGGCGACGCGGTCGGCGGCACCACTGGTCGGCATCGAACGGGCGATGCCCTTCAGCCCGTCCTTGTAGCCGGGCGCCAGGCGGGCATTGGCGGCAAGCATCGCCACCGAATCCGACGGGGTGACGAAAATGCCCTTGCCGATGATCAGATTGCGGTCGCCGTCGCCGTCGGAAGCGGCACCGAAATCCGGCGCATCCGGTCCCATCATCTCGTCATAGAGATGCTTGGCGTGCACCAGGTTCGGATCCGGATGATGGCCACCGAAATCCGGCAGCGGCTTGAAGTTGCGGCAGGTGCCGTTGGGCGCACCGAGGCGGTTTTCGAGGATTTCCTTGGCGTAGGGACCAGTCACCGCGTGCATGGCGTCGAAGCGCATGCGGAAGCCCGACTTGAACAGTTTGCGCAGCGCGTCGAAGTCGAACAGGCTTTCCATCAGCTCGGCATAGTCGGCGACCGGATCGATGATCTCGACCGTCATGCCTGCGGCCTTAACGGTGCCAATCGTGTCGATGTCGATCGGATCGATGTCTGCGGTCTTGAAGCTCGCAATCGCCTTGGTTTTTTCGAAGATCGCGTCGGTCAGCTTTTCCGGCGCCGGGCCGCCATTGCCGGCATTGTACTTGATGCCGAAATCCTCATGCGGGCCGCCGGGATTGTGGCTTGCCGACAGGATGATGCCGCCGAAGGTCTTGTATTTGCGGATGACATGCGAGGCGGCGGGCGTCGACAATATGCCGCCCTGCCCGACCATCACCTTGCCGAAGCCGTTGGCGGCGGCCATGGCGATCGCCTTCTGGATAACCTCGCGGTTGTAGAAGCGGCCGTCGCCGCCGATCACCAGCGTCTTGCCCTTGAAGCCGTCGAGCGCATCGAAGATCGACTGGATGAAATTCTCGGCATAATGCTCCTGCTGGAACACAGGCACCTTCTTGCGCAGTCCCGACGTGCCGGGCTTCTGGTCTAAATAGGGTTTGGTGGGAACGGTCCGTATCATGCTTCAGGCAACCCTTTTCGAAAGCAGCAGGCGATAGAGTTCGACATATTTTTCCGCGCTCTTGTCCCATGACACATCGGCCTTCATGCCCTGGCGCTGCAGCGATTCCCAGATCACCGGATTGGCATGTGCGTCGACGAGACGGCGGATGGCGTGCAGCATGGCAATGCCATTGTTGGGCGCGAACTGAAAGCCGGTGGCGACGCCAGCAGAAACTGCGGCCTCATTGGCATCGATGACCGTGTCCGCCAGGCCGCCGGTGCGGGCAACGATCGGCACGCAGCCATAGCGCAGACCGTATAGCTGGGTCAGTCCACAGGGTTCGAAGCGCGACGGGATAATGATGGCGTCGCAGCCGCCCTGCATGGTGTGCGACAGCCCCTCATCATAGCCGACGACCACGCCGATGCGGCCGCGATGGCGTGCAGCAGCAGCAAGCAGCGCGCCTTCCAGTCCTGCATCGCCTGAGCCCAATATGGCCAGGCGTGCACCGGTCGCGACGATGCCGTCGACCACGGTGGCCAATATGTCCATGCCCTTCTGCCAGGTCAGCCGGCTGATGACGCAGACGATCGGGCTGTCGTCGCGGTCGAGGCCGAAGCGCTCCTCCACGGCTGCCCGGTTCGGTGCCCGTGCCTTGAGCGTGGCGGCTGTATAGTTCGACACCAGATGCTTGTCGGTTTGCGGATCCCAGATGGCGGTGTCGATGCCGTTGACGATGCCGTAGAGGTCACTGGAGCGCATGTTGATGAGGCCGTCGAGACCCATGCCGAATTCCGGCGAGCAGATTTCCTGCGCATAGGTTGGGCTCACCGTGGTGATCGCCCAGGCCGCCTGCAGGCCAGCCTTGAGGAAGCCGACGCCGCCATAATATTCGACGCCGTCGAGCGCCATTGCCACCGCCGGCAGACCGAGTTCGCCGAAGATACCGGCGCCGAACTGGCCTTGGAAAGCAAGATTGTGGACCGTCATCATCGACGGGACGCCGACCGCCTTGCCGTAGCGCATATAGGCCAGCGTCATCGCCGACTGCCAGTCATGGGCGTGGACGATATCAGGCTGGTAGCCGGAGATGGCGCCGCCGGCGATGTCACCGCCGACCTGGCTGAGTGCCGCGAAGCGCCGCCAATTGTCCGGCCAGTCCGCGCCCGCAGCATTGCCGTAGGGGCCACCGGGGCGGTCGAACAGATGCGGCGCGTCGAGCACGAACAGCTCGAGCCCGGCAATCTGGGCGGCGTGGACCGAAGCCTTGCCGCCCTGCAGCAGCGGATATTGGTAGACGGCCTTCTTTTTCTTGAAGGCATCCATCACCACGGGAAAGCCGGGAATGAGCGTGCGCATCGTCACGCCCTTGGCGGCGAGCGCGATGGGCAGCGCGCCGGTCACGTCGGCAAGCCCGCCGGTCTTGATCAGCGGGAATATCTCGGGCGTGACCGACAGAACCTGCATGCGTTTATGGTCCGATCCTGTCCAATTCTTTGTTTCTAAGCAATTCGCGTGGAATTGCTCTAGAGTTTCAGCTTGTCGATCATGTCCTGGGTGACCAGGCAGATGCCCTTTTCGGAAACACGAAAACGCTTGGCGTCGAGAGCGGGGTCTTCGCCGACGACCAGCCCTTCCGGTATCCTAACACCATGGTCGATGACGACGCGCTTCAACTTTGCGTTCCGGCCGACATGAACGTCGGGCAGCATGACGACTTCTTCCAGCGTCGAATAGGAATTGATGCGCGCGCCGGTGAAGATCAGGCTGCGTTTCAGCGATGCGCCCGAAACGATGCAATCGCCCGAGACGAGCGAGGACACGGCCGAGCCGCGCCTGCCGTCCTCGTCATGGACGAACTTTGCCGGCGGCTTCAACTCGGCGTAGGTCCAGATCGGCCAGTCGCGGTCGTAGAGATCGAGTTCCGGGGTGATATCGGTCAGGTCGATATTGGCTTCCCAATAGGCGTCGACGGTGCCGACATCGCGCCAGTAGGCCTCGTTTTCCATCGTCGAGCGGACACAGGACTTGGCGAAACGGTGGGCGATCGCCTTCCCGTGCTGGACGATATAGGGGATGATGTCCTTGCCGAAGTCACGGCTCGAACCGGGCTCGGCGGCATCGCGGCGCAATTGTTCCATCAGGAACTTGGTCTTGAAGACGTAGATGCCCATCGAGGCCAGGGCAAACTCAGGCTTGTCGGGAATACCGGGCGGATCGGCCGGCTTTTCGACGAAGGCGATGATGTTGTCCTTGCCGTCGACATGCATGACGCCGAAACCGGTCGCTTCCATGCGCGGCACTTCGAGGCAGCCGACGGTGACGTCGGCATTGGCGTCGACGTGCTGGCGAAGCATCAGCTCGTAATCCATCTTGTAGATGTGGTCGCCGGCCAGGATGACCATGTATTCCGGGCCATAGGCCTCGATGATGTCGATGTTCTGATAGACAGCGTCGGCCGTGCCTTCATACCACTGCGTTTCCGAGACGCGCTGGCTGGCCGGGAGGATGTCGAAGCTTTCGTTTCGTTCAGGCCGCAGGAAGTTCCAGCCGCGCTGCAGATGGCGGATCAGCGAGTGCGCCTTGTACTGGGTGGCGACACCGAGGCGGCGGATACCCGAGTTCAGCGCGTTGGAGAGCGCGAAATCGATGATGCGCGTCTTGCCGCCGAAATAGACCGCCGGCTTGGCGCGACGGTCCGTCAGTTCCTTGAGGCGGCTGCCACGGCCGCCGGCCAATACATAGGCCATGGCATCGCGTGCCAGCGGCTGGGTCCGTTTCAAGTCTGCCATTTCTACCCTCCCAAGTTACTCAAGTCTCGCCCTGTTACCTCGGCCTCGACGGGCTCAGTCGGCAACGAATTCAAGCATGATCGTCGACAGCGGCGGCAGAATCATCGTTGCCGAGATGCTCTTGCCCTCCGCCCTCGCCTCGACCATGCCGCCATTGCCCATGCCGGAGCCGCCATATTCGGATGCGTCTGTGTTGATGATCTCGCGCCACTTGCCGGCCTTCGGCAACGGTACGCGATAATTGTCGCGCGGCACCGGTGTGAAGTTGGAGATGACGGCCACCGGGCTGCCACCCGGCGCGTTGCGCACCCAGGCAAAAACCGAATTCTGGCTGTCATCGACGATCAGCCAGGAAAAGCCTTCCGGCTCGCAATCGCGGCCGTGCAACGCCGGGCGCGAACGATAGAGATAGTTGAGATCGCGCACCGTCTGCCAGACGCCGCGATGCGGGCGGAAATCAAGCAGGTTCCAGTCGAGCGCACGCGCCTCGCTCCATTCGCGGCGCTGCGCGAACTCCTGGCCCATGAACAGCAGCTTCTTGCCGGGATAACCCCACATGAAGCCGTAATAGGCCCGCAAGGTCGCGAATTTCTGCCAGTCGTCGCCGGCCATCTTGCCCAGCAGCGTGCCTTTGCCGTGCACGACCTCGTCATGCGAGAGCGGCAGCACGAAATTCTCCGAGAAGGCGTAGGTCAGGCCGAAGGTCAGGTCGTTGTGGTGGTGCTTGCGGAAAATCGGCTCCTTGGCAAAATACTCCAGCGTGTCGTGCATGAAGCCCATGTTCCACTTGAAGCCGAAGCCCAGCCCGCCTTCATGCACCGGCGCCGAGACCTTCGGCCATGAGGTCGATTCCTCGGCGATGGTCATGACGCCGGGATGGTGGCCGTAGACCTCCTTGTTCATCTTCTGCAGGAAGCTGACCGCTTCGAGGTTCTCGCGGCCGCCCTTCTCGTTGGGGATCCATTCGCCGGCCTTGCGCGAATAGTCGAGGTAGAGCATCGAGGCGACCGCATCGACGCGCAAACCGTCGACATGATATTTCTCGGCCCAGAACAGTGCGTTGTTGACCAGGAACGATATCACCTCGCGGCGGCCGAAATTGTAGATCGCGGTGTTCCAGTCGGGGTGGAAGCCCTTGCGCGGATCGGCATGTTCGTAGAGCGCGGTGCCGTCGAAATGGGCCAGGCCATGCGCGTCGACCGGGAAATGCGCCGGCACCCAGTCGAGGATGACGCCGACGCCGGCGCGGTGTGCACCATCGACGAAACGGGCAAAGCCGTCCGGATCGCCGAAGCGGGCCGACGGCGCATAAAGACCAGTTGTCTGATAACCCCATGACGGGTCATAGGGATGTTCGGAGATCGGCATGAACTCGATGTGGGTGAAGCCGGTCTCGACCGCATAGGGGATCAGCCGGTCGGCCAGTTCATCCCATGACAGGAACGTACCATCGTCGCGAAGCTGCCAGGACCCGGCGTGGACTTCGTAGATCGAGATGGCTTCGCGGCGGTGATCGGCATTGCGCCAGAAATTGCGGTGCGCCTCATCGCCCCACTCATGCGCCGGCGGCACGGCAACAACCGAAGCCGTGGCCGGACGCAATTCGGACTTGAACGCAAAAGGATCGGCCTTCAGCGGCAGCCTGACGCCATCGGGGCCGATGATCTCGTATTTGTAAGGCCGCCCGGCCCCGATGTCGGGCACGAACAGTTCCCAGATGCCGGTGTCGCGGCGATCGCGCATCGTGTGGCGGCGGCCATCCCAGTCGTTGAAATCGCCGACCACCGAGACGCGTTTTGCATTGGGAGCCCAGACGGCGAAATGCACGCCGGTGGCGCCTTCGTGCTCGATGACATGCGCGCCAAGCTTGTCGAACAGCCTAAGGTGCGATCCTTCGGCGATATAGTAGTCGTCCAGAGGCCCGAGCACCGGGCCGAAAGAATAGGGATCGGTCAGCCACCAGTCGCCGCCGGCATTGCGCGCGTGGTAGCGCAGCGGCTGCCGCTTCTTGATCGACAGCTTGCCTTCGAAGAAGCCGGCATCGTCTCGCCTGGACAATGCACCAGCCTCGATGCCGGTCAGCGTATAGGCGGTGACGGTCTCGGCGTGCGGAACGAAGCAACGGGCAAACAGGCTCTTGCCGATCTCATGGACACCAAGGACCGCAAACGGATCCCCATGCGTGCCGGCAACAATCGCCGCAACATCGCTGGCTGGCGCCAGTCCGTCCGGCCCGCTTGTCGCAGCGGTCGCGCGCGGCTTCCTCATCAGGCAGTGTCCCTCCCAGGGCACTAGGTTTTTTTTCCAGTGATGTGAGTTGGCATTCAACCCGCATCACCGGGACCACATTGTTCGTGGCCTCATGCAATCACATCAGGCAGGCACGTTCCAGATTTCTTTCGCGTATTGGCGGATCGTACGATCGGACGAGAACCAGCCGACGCGCGCGACATTGCGGATTGCTCTCGCATACCAGTCTGGGCTGTTGCGCCAGACAGCGTCGACATCCCGTTGAGCGGCGGCGTACGCGTCGAAATCGGCGGCGACCATGAACCAGTCGCTGTTGTAGAGGCCGTTGATCAGGTCGCGGTAGCGATCGGGATCGTCGGGCGAGAAGACGCCCGAGGAAACGGCCGCGACCGCCTGCGCCAGTTCGGGGGACCCCTCGATCACGGCGCGCGGGTTGTAGCCATTGTCGCGCCGCTCGGCGACCTCCGCCGTGGTCAGGCCGAAGATGAAGATGTTGTCGTCGCCGACACATTCCTTGATCTCGACATTGGCGCCGTCGAGCGTGCCGATGGTCAGCGCGCCGTTGAGCGCGAACTTCATGTTGCCGGTGCCCGATGCTTCCATGCCCGCGGTCGAAATCTGCTCGGACAGGTCGGCGGCCGGCATCATGATTTCGGCCAGGCTGACATTGTAGTTCGGCACGAACACCACTTTCAGCAAACCGCGAACGGCCGGATCGCGGTTGATGACCCTGGCGACGTCGTTGGCGAGTTTGATGATCAGCTTGGCGTTGTGGTAGCTGGGCGCCGCCTTGCCGCCAAAGAATTTCACGCGCGGCATCCAGTCGCGCTCGGGATGCGAGCGGATCTGGTCGTAAAGCGCGATCGCCTCGAGGATGTTGAGAAGCTGGCGCTTGTATTCGTGGATGCGCTTGACCTGGATGTCGAACAGCGCCGAGGGATCGACCTTGATGCCGAGCCGGTCGGCGACGAGATTGGCCAGCCGCACCTTGTTCTGCCGCTTGACGCCGGCGAACTTCTCCCGGAACGCGCTGTCATCGGCAAAGCCGTCGAGCCCTTTGATGGCATCGATGTCGTCGAGAAAGCGGTCGCCGATCGCCTCGCGGGCGAGCGAGGTCAGCCCTGGATTGCACTGGATCAGCCAGCGCCGCGGCGTGATGCCGTTGGTCTTGTTGTTGATGCGATCTGGATAGAGCTTGTGCAGGTCGGCGAACACCGTTTCCTTCATCAGCTCGGTGTGCAGCGCCGACACACCGTTGATCGAGTGCGAGCCGACAAAGGCCAGATTGCCCATGCGCACGCGGCGGTCGCCATTCTCCTGGATCAGCGAGATGCGGCTGATCTGCTCGTCGGAAAACTGGTTGGTGGCACGGGCTTCAAGCAGCACCTGCGCGTTGATGGCGTAGACGATCTGCATATGGCGCGGCAAAAGCCGCTCGAACAGCGGCACCGGCCAGCTTTCCAGCGCCTCGGGAAGAAGCGTGTGGTTGGTGTAGCCGAAGGTGCGCTTGGTGACGTCCCAGGCAAGGTCGAAGTCCATGCCGTGGACATCCATCAAGAGCCGCATCAACTCCGGCACCGCGATCGCCGGATGGGTGTCGTTCAAGTGGATCGCCGCCTTGTCGGGCAGCGACTTCAGGTCACCATATTGGCTGAGATGCCGCTGCACGATGTCCTGCAACGAGGCAGTCGAGAAGAAATACTCCTGCCGCAGCCTGAGCTCCTGCCCGGCCATGTGGGAATCAGCGGGATAAAGCACGCGCGACAGCGCATCCGCCTTGTTGCTTTCAGCCAGCGCGCCTATGTGGTCGCCGGCGTTGAACTTGTCGAGCAGGATCGGATCGACCGGCATGCCCGACCACAGCCGCAGCGTGTTGACGCGATTGCCACGCCAGCCGACGACAGGCGTGTCGTAGGCAACAGCCAGAACATGCTCGGTCGGCTTCCAGACATGGCGCTCGAGCCGGCCGTCCTTTGAGGTGATCGACTCCACCGAGCCGCCGAAGCCGACTTCGAAGGAGCGCTCGCGCCGTTCGAATTCCCAGGGGTTGCCGTGATCGAGCCAGGTCTCGGGCAGTTCGACCTGCCAGCCTCCTTGAATCTCCTGGCGGAACATGCCGTTGGCGTAGCGGATGCCGTAGCCATGCGCGGGAATGTCGACGGTCGCCATGCTTTCCATGAAGCAGGCGGCGAGCCGGCCAAGGCCACCATTGCCGAGCGCAGCATCGGGTTCGAGCGCCGCGATGAGATCGAGGTCGACGCCGAGCGACGACAGCGCCTCGCGCATATTGTCCATCAGGCCGAGATTGGAAAAGGCGTCGCGCATCAGGCGGCCGATGAGGAACTCCAGCGACAGGTAATAGACGCGCTTTTCCTGCTGGTCATAGGCCTCTTTCGTCGCCTGCATCCAACGATCGACGATACGGTCGCGCACGACCTTGATCGAGGCCGTCAGCCAATCGTACTGGGTCGCAACGGTGGTGTCCTTGCCGACCCTGTATTTGAGGGCCACCAAGACTTCCCTTGCGAGCGTCTTTGGATCAGGATTTTCGAGCAGTGGCGGAAGGGGTTCGGATGTCATCACACGCGTCATGCTGCCTCTCGTGCTGTTGCCCCGATCATACCGGCTTTCACCAATCCTCCCAGCCCATGCTAGCGCATCTTTCAGGATGTTCAATCGATTTAGACAATCGCAGAACGAAGCGCCCCTGCGGCAACTTGGCGGTCAGGCTGCCAGCGCTGCCTCCGGGGGTGCCTTTGCTCCGGTCATGAAGGCGACGGCATCGGACATCGTATATTGCTTGGGATCGATGACGCACAGGCGACGGCCCAGGCGGTGAATGTGGATACGGTCGGCCACCTCGAAGACATGCGGCATGTTGTGTGAGATCAGCACGATCGGCAGGCCGCGCTTCTTGACGTCGAGGATCAGTTCGAGCACGCGGCGGCTCTCCTTGACGCCGAGGGCAGCCGTCGGCTCGTCCATGATCACCACGCGGCTGCCGAAGGCAGCGGCGCGCGCCACCGCCACGCCCTGGCGCTGGCCGCCCGAGAGCGTCTCCACCGCCTGGCTGATGTTCTGGATGGTCATCAGGCCAAGTTCGGTGAGTTTGTCGCGGGCACGCTTTTCCATCGCCGGGCGGTCCAGCATGCGCAGCCACTGGCCGAGGAAGCCCGGTTTGCGGATCTCGCGGCCAAGGAACATGTTGTCGGCGATCGACAGGGCCGGCGACAGCGCCAGATTCTGATAGACGGTCTCGATGCCGGCTTCGCGGGCTTCCATCGGCGACTTGAAGGCGACGGGTTTGCCTTCAAGTCGGATTTCGCCCTCGTCGGGCGCGGCCGCGCCGGAAATCGCCTTGATGAGCGATGACTTGCCGGCGCCATTGTCGCCGATGACGGCGAGGATTTCGCCGGGATAAAGATCGAAGTCGGCATTGTCGAGCGCGGTGACGCGGCCATAGCGTTTGACCAGCCCGCGAGCGGTAAGGATGGGTTCCTGGGTCATGACTATGCCGAAACCTTTCTGATCCATTGGTCGATCGCCACGGCGCCGATGATCAGCACACCGGTGAGCAGCACTTTCCACTGCGGATCGGCGCCCAGCATGTTGAGCCCCATGGAGACGACGCCGACGATCATCGCGCCGAAGAGCGTGCCCAGGATCGAGCCGCGCCCGCCGAACAGGGAAATACCGCCAATCACCGTCGCGGTGATGGCTTGGAGATTGTAGTCGGTGACGGCGGCCGAAGGCGAGATCGAGCCGTTGCGGCCGATGGAGACCCAGGCGGCGAAAGCGGCGATCAGCCCGGCAAGGGTGTAGACCGTCATCAGCACCTTCTTGGTCTGGATGCCCGACAGTTTCGCCGCCTCCTGGTCATCGCCAACGGCGTAGACATGGCGGCCCCATGCCGTGTGATTGAGCACGTACCAGAGGATCATCACGAGCACGACCGTGGCAATGACGCCGAGCGTCAGCACCGCCGTGCCGATCTTGAAGCTCAGGGCGAACAGATGCAGCAGCGGCGCCTGGGTGTCGACGTCGGTGTCGCGGATCGTCTCATTGGCGGAATAGATGAAGTTCGTGGCCATGACGATGTTCCAGGTGCCAAGCGTCACGATGAAGGGCGGCAGTTTCATATAGGCAACCAGCAACCCGTTGAGCAGCCCGCAGGCCGCACCCGCGGCAAGCCCGATCGCCACGGCGAGAATAGCCGGCATACCGTAGCTGACCGCGCAATTGCCCATGATGACGGCGGAAATAACCATGATGACGCCAATCGACAGGTCGATGCCGGCGGTCAGGATGACCAGTGTCTGCGCGGCACCCAGAATGCCGACGATGGCGATCTGCTGCAGGATCAGCGTCAGCGTATAGGACGAAAAGAAGCGTCCGCCGATGGCGATGCCGAAAATGATGATCGACAGGACCAGCACGATCAGCGGCACAGCGGCCGGCGTCGAATGCAGGAAATGCTGGATGCGCTTGACGGCCGATTTGTGTTCGTCAAAAGCGGCGACGCTGGTGTCGCTGCCCGAGAGAACCTTCTCGAATTCCTGAGCTTGAGCCATGTTTCCTCCCCGTGAGGTGTCAGCCTAGCGCCGACGCCCGTCCACGCCTTTCCGGTCTGTCGCCGGGATTGTTCGCGGTCACGCGACCCATCGTCCACCCGAAGCGGCCGGGGATCAAGCCCCGACCGCTCGAGTTCGGTAATTACCGGTCAGACCGGCATCAGCCCCAGCACTTGGCGAGGCCTTCCTTGGTGTCGATGGACTTCACACCCTTGGCCGGCTTGTCGGTCACCAGGTTGACGCCGGTATCGAAGAAGTTCTTGCCTTCGGTCGGCTTGGGCTTCGTTCCATCCTTGGCGAAAGCGGCGATCGCCTGAATGCCAAGAGCCGCCATCTGCAGCGGATATTGCTGCGACGTCGCACCGATGACACCTTCGGTCACCGACTTCACGCCAGGGCAGCCGCCGTCGACGGAAACGATCAGCACCTGCTTTTCAAGACCCACGGCCTTGAGCGCCTGGTAGGCACCGACAGCGGCCGGCTCGTTGATGGTGTGGATGACGTTGATGGTGTTGTCCTTCTGCAGAAGGTTCTCCATCGCCTTGCGGCCGCCCTCCTCATTGCCGTTGGTGACGTCGTGGCCAACGATGCGCGGATCGGTCTCGTCGCCGATCTTGTTGGGGTCCTTCACGTCGATGCCGTAGCCCATCATGAAGCCCTGATCGCGCAGCACGTCCACGGTCGGCTGCGACGGCGTCAGGTCGAGGAAGCCGATCTTGGCGTCCTTGGCCTTGTCGCCGAGGGTGGCGGCGGCCCAGGCGCCGATCAGCTTGCCGGCCTCGAGATTGTCGGTGGCGAAGGTGGCATCGGCCGCGTCGATCGGATCAAGCGGCGTGTCGAGCGCGATCACCAGCAGGCCGGCGTCACGCGCCTTCTTCACGGTCGGCACGATGCCTTTGGTGTCGGATGCGGTGATCAGGATGCCCTTGGCGCCGTCGGCAATGCAGCTTTCGATCGCCGCCACCTGGCTCTCGCTGTCGCCGTCGATCTTGCCGGCGTAGGTCTTGAGGTCGACGCCGAGTTCCTTGGCCTTTGCGGTCGCACCTTCCTTCATCTTGACGAAGAAGGGGTTGGTGTCGGTCTTGGTGATCAGGCAAGCGCCAACACCGGCCGCGGATGCGGACGACGCAAACGCCATCAGACCCAGGGCAGCGGCGGCAAACACGGTCGATTTCAACAGTTTTGTATTGGTCACGATCTTCCTCCCAGTGGAACCATTCCGGATGCCGGCCAACCGGCATCTACGGCGCATCCAACGAACTTCTCCCAGCGTGGACGCCGGTTCAACAGACACCAGACCGAAGGCGCTGTCAATAATTAAATCACTCTTATTTATTATTGACAGCCTTGCGCCGTTCACTCATTCTGGCCCAAAAGCATTGAGGGGAAACGACGGGAGGAACAGGGTGGAGACCGCCACTGCGAGGCACGGTTCGCCCGAAGCGAATGAGAGCCTGATTCACCGCGGCACCAACCAGAGTGGCATGCGCGACCACAACGAGCGGTTGGTGCTCTCGCTGGTGCGCCAGCATGGCAGCCTGGCAAAATCCGACATCGCCCGCATGACCGGACTTTCGGCGCAGACGGTTTCGGTTATCATGCGCGAACTGGAGGAAGAAGGCCTGCTCGTTCGCCAGGCGCCGTTGCGCGGCAAGATCGGCCAACCTTCCATACCGATGGCGCTCAACCCCGAGGGCGCCTTCTTCATCGGCCTCAAGATCGGCCGCCGCAGCGCGGAACTGGTGCTGATCGATTTTCTTGGGCATGTGCGCGCGATGCTGCAGCACTCCTACCGCTATCCGGCGCCGCGCGAGACGGTGGAATTCGTCACATCGGGCATGAAGAAGATGCGTGGCGAACTGACACCGGCGCAGGACAAGCGCATCGCCGGCCTCGGCATCGCCATGCCGTTCGAACTGTGGAACTGGGCCGACACCGCCGGCGCGCCGCGCGACGTCATGGACGAATGGCGCCACCGCGACATCAGGGCCGACATCCAGGCGCAATGCGAGTTTCCGGTCTATCTACAAAACGACGCCACCTCGGCCTGCGGCGCCGAACTCGTCTTCGGCCAGGCTGGCGGCGCGCGTGACTTCGTCTATTTCTATATCGGCGCCTTCGCCGGCGGCGGCATCGTGCTCAACGGCCGGTTGTTCGGCGGTCCAACCGGCAATGCCGGCGCGCTCGGCTCGATGCCGGTGCCCGGGCCGGATGGCAAGCCGACCCAGCTGATCGACGTGGCGTCGATCGCCATGCTGGAAAAGGCGCTCAATGCCCGGGGCGTCGAAGCCTCGCATCTGTGGACCTCGCCCGAAGACTGGGGCGAGATCGGCTCCGAACTCGACGACTGGATCGCCAGTGCCTCTCAGGCGCTAGCCTATGCCATCGTCGCGGCGTCCTCGGTCATCGATTTCGAGGCGGCAGTGATCGACGGCTGGATGCCGAAGGCGGTGCGCCGCCGGCTGGTCGATGCCATTATCGCGGCCATCGCCACAATCGACGGCGAAGGCCTGAAACTTCCCGCCGTTCGCGAGGGAACCGTCGGCATCCATGCCCGGGCGCTCGGCGGCGCCAGCCTGCCGCTTTCGGAACGCTTCCTCATCGGTTCGACGACGATTTCCAGGAGCGCCTGAAATGCTGATCGGGATCCCGGCGCTGCTCGGTCCGGAGCTTCTGGCGACACTGCGCGCCATGGGCCATGGCGACGAGATCGCCCTTGTCGACGGAAACTATCCGGCCGAGGAGCAGGCGAGACGCCTGATCCGCGCCGACGGTCATCCGCTCATTCCGGTGCTCGATGCGATCCTGAGCATCCTGCCGGTCGACGACGCGGTACCGGAAGCGCTGTTTCGCGCGTCCGTGAAAGGTGATCCGTCGCGCGCCGATCCAGTCCATCATGAGATCGAGGCGATCTGCGCCAAACGCGCGCCGGGCCGCAAGGTGGTTGCACTGGCCGGCGCCGACTTCTATGCACGGGTCAAATCGGCGCATGCCATCGTCGCGACAAGCGAGCCGCGGCTTTACGCCAACATCATCATCCGCAAGGGCGTGATCTATCCGCCGGAGACCAGGAAGCCATGATCCTCTGCTGCGGCGAAGCCCTGATCGACATGCTGCCGCGCACCACGACGCAGGGTGAGCCGGCCTTTGCTCCCTATGTCGGTGGCGCGGTGTTCAACACGGCGATCGCGCTTGGCCGGCTCGGCGCGCCGGCCGGTTTCTTTTCCGGCCTGTCGTCGGATCTTTTCGGCGGCCAGTTTAGGGATGCGTTGGGGGCGAGCAAGGTCAGTTCCACCTACGCCCACACTTCGTCGCGACCAACGACACTGGCCTTTGTGAAGCTCACCAACGGCCAGGCGACATACACATTCTACGACGAGAACACAGCCGGACGCCTGTTGACCATCGATGACCTGCCGGCGCTCGGTAACGAGATCGAGGCCATGCTGTTCGGCGCCATCAGCCTGATCTCGGAGCCCGCCGGCAGTGCTTATGAAGAATTCATGCGGCGCGAGCACGCAAGCCGCGTCATGATGCTCGATCCCAACATCCGGCCGAACTTCATCCCGGACAAGGCCAAGCACCTCAGGCGCATCCGCGAGATGATGGCGATGGCCGACATCGTGAAGCTGTCGGACGAAGATTTGAACTGGTTCGGCGAAGCCGGCTCGCATGAGGATGTCATCCGCAACTGGCTCGACCGCGGCCCCAGGCTGATTGTCGTGACCCATGGCAGCGAAGGGGCCGTCGGCTACAGCAAGGACCATGCCGTCACCGTGATGCCGGAAAAGGTCGAGGTGGTCGACACGGTCGGCGCGGGCGACACCTTCAACGCCGGCATCCTCGCCTCGCTGCATGAACAGGGCCTGCTGACGAAGGCGGCCATCGGCAGCCTCACGCAAGACGCCATCCGCAAGGCGCTGTCGCTTGGTGCCAAGGCAGCAGCGGTGACCGTGTCACGCGCGGGCGCCAATCCGCCGTGGCGGCATGAAATCGCCTGAATAACGCTCAACTTAAGTTGAGCCAGCCGATCACTTTATGTTTCGCAGGGCTGGCCTGTGAGACTATAAAGGCGCAATTGCGCCCGGCGAAGCCCGGATTTCCGGCATCTTGTGGAGATACACCGGAAATCAGAGGTAACAGACTGCGACACCTCTGCAATTCGCGGTTCTGCCTGTCCGGCTTTCTCGGCAGGCGCAACTCTGGTACCAGCGGGCCGTTATCTGGCTAAACCGCCTGGTTAAAACCGTTTTTGAGGCCGACATGCAATTCATTGATCTTGGCGCGCAGCGCGAACGCATCCGCGACCGGCTGAAGGCCGCGATCGACCATGTCGTCGAGGACGGTCGCTACATCCTGGGTCCCCAAGTCGCGGAATTCGAGAAGAAGCTCGCCGCCTATGTCGGCACCAAGCATGTCGTCGCCTGCGCCAACGGCACCGATGCGCTGCTGCTGCCGCTGTTTGCCGCCGGCATCGGCCCGGGCGACGCGGTGTTCGTGCCGAGCTTCACTTTCGCCGCCACCGCCGAAGTGGTGGCGCTGGCCAAGGCGGAACCCGTCTTCGTCGATGTCGATCCGGTGACCTACAACATCGATATCGCCAGCCTCGAGGCGGCCATCGCCATGGTCAAGAAGGAAGGCCGGCTGAAGCCGAAGGCGATCATCCCGGTCGACCTGTTCGGCCTTGCTGCCGACTATGATGCCATCATGGCGATCGCCAACCGCGAAGGGCTGCTGGTGATCGAGGACGCCGCCCAGTCGATGGGCGGGTCGCTTGACGGCAAGATGTGCGGTGCTTTCGGCCATGTCGGCTCGACCAGCTTCTATCCCGCCAAGCCGCTGGGCTGTTATGGCGACGGCGGCGCGATGTTCACCAATGATGACGCGCTGGCCGACAAGCTGCGTTCCTTCGCCTTCCACGGCAAGGGCGAGACGCAATACGACAACATCCGCGTCGGCATCAATTCCCGGCTCGACACGCTGCAGGCGGCGATCCTCATCGAAAAGCTCGCCATTCTCGAAGACGAGATGGTGGCGCGCCAGGTGGTGGCAAACCGCTACGCCGAAGGGCTTGGCGATATCGTCACAGCGGCCCGCAACCTCGACGGCAGCCGTTCAGCCTGGGCGCAGTACGCGATCGAGACGCCCAAGCGCGACGGTCTGAAGGCGCATCTGAGCGAAAAGGGCATTCCGTCCGTCATCTACTACGTCAAGCCGCTGCATGCCCAGGTCGCCTATCGCGACTACCCGCGCACGCCGACCGGTCTTGCCGTCTCGGAGGACCTGCCGAAGCGCATCCTGTGCCTGCCGATGCACCCCTATCTCAGCGAAGCCGACCAGGACCGGATCATCGAGACGATCCGCAACTATATCGGCTCGAACTCGGCGCAGGCTGCGGCCGAGTAGACCTGCCCTTCATCATCCTCGGGCTTGACCCGTGGATCCATGCCGTGACCTCAATCGGGAAACACAGCGGAGCAGAATTCTGAACCGTTGCAAGGCCTTAGCGTCACGGCATGGATCCTAGGGTCTGCACCGCGTCGCTTCGCTCCTTGCTTCGCCCTAGGATGACGAAGCGATGGCAGGCCGTAAGTCACAAGCGCTCAAACAGCGCTCGCACTCTTCCCGCTCGCGATAAAATGCGGGTTGGCGAAATCGCTATCGCTCGCCTGCTTGCGCTTGCCGTAGACAAGCGGCTCGCCATCCAGGGTGCGCGTCATGCCGCCAGCGGCGCGCAACACGGCATCGCCGGCAGCGGTATCCCACTCCATGGTGCGGCCGAAGCGCGGGTAGACGTCGGCTTCCGCCGCGGCGAGCAAGCAGAATTTCAGGGACGAGCCCACCGAGACGATCTCGGCAGCACCAAGATCACGGATGAAGGCATCGGTTTCAGGCGTGTTGTGCGAGCGGCTGGCGACGACGGCGAGCGGCGTACCCCCTGCCCGCACGGTGATCGGCCGGCGGCCGGTGATGCGATAATCGCTATCCACGTCGAGGGATTCCGCCCTGCCCGGCCGCCCACCGAAGAAGCGGCCAGTGCAAGGTGCGAAGACGACACCGACTTCCGGCACGCCATGGCGGACAAGCGCGATGTTGACGGTGAAGTCGGTGCGGCGGTTGACGAATTCCTTGGTGCCGTCGAGCGGATCGATGAGGAAGAAGGCATCGCCGAGATCGGACGGCATGATTCCGGCCGCCGCTTCCTCTTCGGCCACGCAGGGAATTTCGGGAAATGCGGCGCGCAGGCCAGCGAGAATGATCTTCTCGCTCTCGCGGTCCGCCTCGGTCACCGGCGAGGAGTCCGATTTCCGGTCGACCGCGCAGCCGGCGTGGAACACGCGCATAACCTCGCGCCCGGCGGCCAGGGCCAGCCGCTCGAAGATGTCGAGCATCGATCTGTCGTCAGATACCGCCGCCGTTGTCATATTGGTCTTCGGCAATGTCACGCTCGTTCAGCCAGTGTTCCAGGGCATCTACCATCTCTTCCGCCGATCTGCCGAGCGTCTTCAGATGGATCTCCGGTTTTTCCGGCGCTTCGTAAGGGGAATCGACACCGGTGAAGTTCTTGATCTCGCCATTCAGCGCGCGCGCATAGAGGCCCTTCGGATCACGCCTGGCGCACTCTTCGAAAGGCGTGTCGACAAACACCTCGATGAACTCGCCATCGGCCATCAACTCCCTGGCCATGCGCCGTTCGGCGCTGAACGGCGAAATGAAGGAGACAATGACGATCAACCCGGCATCGGCCATCAGCTTGGCCACTTCGGCCACCCGGCGGATGTTCTCGACGCGGTCGGCATCGGTGAAGCCGAGATCGCGGTTGAGACCGTGACGGACATTGTCGCCATCCAGGATATAGGTGTGCCGGCCGGTGGCGAACAGCTTCTTCTCGAACAAATTGGCGATGGTCGACTTGCCGGAGCCGGAAAGCCCGGTGAACCAGAACACCGCGGGCCGCTGGTTCTTCATATCGGCGCGCACGCGTTTGCCGACATCGAGCGATTGCCAGTGGATGTTTTCGGCACGACGCAGCGAGTGCACGATCATGCCGGCACCGACCGTGGCGTTGCTGAGGCGATCGATCAGAATGAAGGCGCCTGTGGTGCGGTTTTCGGCGAAGGGATCGAAGGCGATCGGCGCCCGCGTCGAGATGTTGCAGATGCCGACTTCATTCATTTCAAGCGACTTGGCCGCCTCATGGGCGAAGTCGTTGACATTGATGCGGTATTTCAGATCGGTGACGGTGGCGCTGGTCTGGTCGGTTTCGGTGCGCAGGATGTAGGAACGGCCCGGCAGCAGCGCATGCTCGTCAAACCAGACGATGTTGGCGGCGAACTGATCGGCGACCTGCGGCCGGGCGGCCGGCGAAACCAGCATGTTGCCGCGCGAGACTTCGACCTCGTCGTCAAGAACGAGCGTGATGGCCTGGCCGGCCACCGCCTGTTTCAGATCGCCGCCATAAGCGACAATGCGTTTGACATGCGAGGACTTGCCGGATTTGGCGACGACCACCTCGTCGCCTTGCGCGATGGCGCCCGACGCGATCGTGCCGGCAAAGCCGCGGAAATCGAGATTGGGGCGATTGACGTATTGCACCGGAAACCGGAACGGCTGCTCGACAGCGGCCTCTTCGACCGAAACGGTCTCGAGATGCTCGATCAGCGTCGGGCCGGAATACCATTGCATGTTGTCGGAGCGGCTGCTGACATTGTCGCCGTAGCGGGCCGACATCGGGATCGGCACGATGGTCTGGAAGCCGAGATCGCGCGAGAATTGTCCGTAGTCTTCGACGATCCGATCGAAAACCGCCTGATCGAAATCGACGAGGTCGATCTTGTTGACGGCCAGTACGATGTGGCGGATGCCGAGCAGCGAGGCGATGATCGAATGGCGCCTTGTCTGGCGCAACACCCCTTGCCGGGCATCGATCAGCACGATCGCCAGGTCGGCGGTCGAGGCGCCGGTTGCCATGTTGCGCGTATACTGCTCGTGGCCGGGCGTGTCGGCGACGATGAACTTGCGCTTCGGCGTGGCGAAGAAGCGGTAGGCGACATCGATGGTGATGCCTTGCTCGCGCTCGGCCTCGAGGCCGTCGACCAGCAAAGCGAAATCGATATCGTCGCCGGTGGTGCCATGCTTGCGCGAATCGCGCTCGAGCGCGGCAAGCTGGTCTTCGAAGATCTGTTTGGTGTCGGATAGCAAGCGCCCGATCAACGTCGACTTGCCGTCATCGACCGAACCGCAGGTCAGGAAGCGCAGCAGCGACTTCTTCTCCTGCGCGGCCAGATAGTCGCGGACGCTGTCGGTGGGAGCGAGGCTCTTTGCCATGATGTGGCGCATGGTCAGAAATACCCCTCGCGCTTCTTCTTTTCCATCGAGCCGGCTTCATCCCGGTCGATCAGGCGACCTTGGCGCTCGGAGGTGCGCGCGGTCAGCATCTCGCCAACGATGGCTTCGAGCGTGTCCGCATCGGATTCGATGGCGCCGGTCAGCGGATAGCAGCCCAAAGTGCGGAACCGAACCAGCCGGTTCTCGACTGTCTCGCCGGGGCGAAGTTTCATGCGATCGTCGTCCTTGAGGATCAGCATGCCGTCGCGTTCCACCACAGGTCGTTCCTTGGCGAAATAGAGCGGCACGATCGGGATGTTCTCCTGCAGGATGTACTGCCAGATATCGAGCTCGGTCCAGTTCGACAGCGGGAAGACGCGGATCGATTCGCCCGATGCGATGCGGGTGTTGAATATCTTCCACATTTCGGGGCGCTGGTTCTTCGGATCCCAGACATGCTGGGCGTTGCGGAAAGAGAATATACGCTCCTTGGCGCGGGATTTCTCCTCGTCGCGACGGGCGCCGCCAAAGGCGGCATCGAAGCCGTATTTGTCGAGCGCCTGGCGCAGCGCCACGGTCTTCATCACATGGGTGTGGGTGTTCGAACCGTGGTCGAACGGATTGATGTTGTCGCGCACGCCGTCTTCGTTGACATGAACCAAAAGGTCGAAGCCGAGTTTCTGCGCCATCTGATCGCGAAAGGCGATCATTTCGCGGAACTTCCAGGTGGTGTCGACATGGAGAAACGGAAACGGCGGCTTGGCGGGATAGAACGCCTTCATCGCCAGATGCATCAGCACGGATGAATCCTTGCCGACCGAATAGAGCATCACCGGCTTGGTGAAGGCGGCCGCGACCTCGCGGAATATGTGGATGGATTCGGCTTCAAGCCGCTGCAGATGCGTAAGCGCTATGGTCATAGACTGTGAGCGTTCTCTCGTGCCTTGCGCCAGAAGACCTTGCGTCAAATCATCGAGCTTTTTGCGCCCGGTTCAAGCTTCGCTTCTGAACAAAGTGTTTCGTGCGGGCGTTCTAGCAGATCGGCGCACGGCAGAACAATGCAAGACGAGCCCGGCAGCGGTCGGTTCGGGAATGAATTTTCCACGCTTTCGCCATAACCCGAAAATTTCTGTTCGCAAGGCCTCGAACCGGGAAAAGGCAGGAAAAATATTGCTCGGGATGACCTGAGGACAAACGCTCCTGGCGCCTTTTGCCAACCGACCGGCGCCGGGCCGCCGATTTTCGGTGACAACAAGCCCCGGCGCACTATCGAAAAGACAGCCCAGCCGTTATACAACCTCCGGAAGCGGGCAAGATGCGTCATCAGGCATGGGCGATTTCGAGGCGAGTACATTCGGTTCCGCCGAACAGGATGTGCCGCATAAAGCTACTCGAGAATAGCGAGCCCGAAACTTGAACCGGCTATCGTCGATCAGACCGCAACTCACGCCGTCGCGGATCAATATCTACTTCTCCATTCTTTGCTTCTTTTTTCCACCGGTCCTGGGATCGCTGGTCAGCTTCGTGTTCAATGGCGGCGGCCTGTGGTCCGTCCTGTTGATCGCCTTGAAGAAGAGGCGCTTCAACGCCGACAGGGCGATGATGGCGCTGACGATCGCGATCTATGCCTATTGCGCGGCCAATCTCGTGGCGTCCATCGTCAACAACGCGATCGTCCAGGATGCGCCACGCCTTATTCCGCTCGTGACCTTCCTGCTTTTCCCCATCTCCTATTCGACCTGGAGCATCACGCAGAAAACCACACTCGTCCGCATCATCGTGCTCAGCAGCCTGGCCGCCTGTTTCGTCGCGCTGCTGCTGGCCGTTATCCAGCAATATTGGGTGGGGATGAGGGCCAAGGGCGGGGCCGGCAATGCGATAGTGTTCGCGGAGGTGCTTTGCCTTGCCGTAATGGTCTGTGTGGCCGGCGCCTTGTCGGGTCTCGAGAGACACAGGATCGCCCTCATCTGCGCAGCCCTTGGCGGAACGATCGCCATCGTCTACTCCGGTACGCGCATTATCTGGCTGTCGCTGCTGATCGCCGGCATCGCCGTCCTGCTGATCAACCAACAGAGGCTGAAAGGAAGGAATGCCATTCGCCTGCTGGTGCTGCTGGTGGCGGTCGGCGCCGTGATCGCGGCCGTCGGTTTCCAGACGATATCCGGGCGTGTCGACTTTATGCGCTCCGACTTGGACGCGCTCGCTACCCATGGTGACTACACGACGCCTATCGGATTGCGATTCGCCTTGTGGGATATCGGCCTGAAGGCGTTTCGTGAGATGCCCTTGTTCGGACATGGAGTGGGTGCCACCCAGAGCTTGATAAAACAGGGCTTCCGCGATCAGTTCGGGATGGATGCAGGCTTCAATCATTTCCACAACGGCTTCCTGACCGCCTTGGTGCAGGCAGGAATCCTGGGCGCCGTGACACTGGCGGCGATCTTTGTCGTTGCCGCCAGGAATGCCGCCTTGGTCCTGCGGAACAGCGCCGATCCGATCGAGCGGTTCGGCGCCACAATGATTGTCATCGTGGTGATCACCTATCTCACAGCCGGAATGACAGGCATCCTGGTCGGTCACGACATCCTGGACTCGATGCTGATGGTCTTCCTGGTGTCGGGAACGTATCTCGCCTCCGGACGTCAGGCTCCGTTGCCGCAAGACCAGGCACTTGCGCCGGTGACGGACGAACGAGTGCTTGCGCCAGTGGCGGAAGACCGAATCCTCCCGCCGGAGACGGAAGACCGGGTGCGTCCATCCGTGACCCAATAGCCGTTCCGGGAAAGACATGAAGGTTTTGGTCACAGGCGCGACGGGCTTCATCGGCCGTCAGGTGGTCAGCCAGCTTCGAAAGGCCGGCGCCGAGCTTCGCCTCGCGTCCCGCCGCCCGGAGAGGCTCGGTCCGGGAGATGACGCCATGCCGATGCCCGATTTCGATGCGCCGGCGGCTGCCTTCCTTGCGCTTACCAGGGATGTTACGGATGTCGTTCATAGCGCGGGCCTGAACAATGATGAAGGCAACGCCACAGAAGCCGATTTTCGGGCGGCCAATGCGGAATTGAGCGCAAGGCTGGCGCAAGCCGCCGCCGAACAAGCAAGCGGACGCTTCATCCAGCTCTCCTCAATCCGGGCCGTGATCGGCGCGTGCGTCAGCGCGACGATCGATGCGGACACGATACCCGACCCGCAATGCGCTTATGGGCGCTCGAAGCGCGAAGCCGAGATCAGGGTGCTGGACGCCTATGCGTCGCATGGCCGTTCCGACGCCACCGTGCTGCGGCTGCCGCCGGTCTACGGAAGCGGCATGAAAGGGAACCTGGCGACGCTGATGCGCCTGGCCGACACGGCGCTGCCGCTGCCGACAGGCGCACTGACAGGAACCCGCTCGCTGCTGTCGTCGCGATCGGCGGCAGGCGCGGTGTGGCATCTGCTCAGCCATTCGGGGCCGCTGCGCCCGATCTATGTTGGCAGCGATGTGCCGCCGGTTTCGATCGCTGACATTGTCGGCGCCTTTCGCAGCGGTTTCAGACGTCCGACGCGCCTGATGGCCGTGCCGGCCGGGCCGTTGCGGGCAGCCGCGGTCCTGCTGGGCAAGCGGACGTCCTGGGACAGCTTGACCGCGACACAGATATGCGACCCTTCCCTGCTCGTATCCGTAGGCTGGCCGCCGGAAACCGGCACGCTGGAGCAGCTGGCCGAGATAGCGCGGCTCGGAAACGCTCAATCGCCTCCGTTGCGATAGAGCGTTGCAAACAGGATGCGAAGGTCGAGCCAGAACGACGCCGTCCTGAGATAGGCGGCATCCGTTTCGGCCAGAAGCTGCGGGTCCGACATGTCGATGCCCCTGATCTGGGCCATGCCGGTAATGCCCGGAAGTGCCGCCAAGACCCCCAGCCGCCTGCGACGCTCGATCAGTTCCGTCTGCGTCGGCAGGCAAGGGCGCGGCCCGACCAGGCTCATCTCGCCTCGCAGAACATTCCAGAACTGCGGCAGCTCATCGAGCTTGAATTTCCGCAAGGTCCTTCCGACCGCGGTCACGGCATTCGCTGGCGCTTCGTGCGAGGGCAAGGACGGCGTTCCCTGAACCATCGTCCTCAACTTGTGGCAGCGAAACAACATACCATCGCGGCCGACCCGCGTTTGCGAAAAAATCACCGGACCGGGCGATGATGCCCGCACCGCAAGGACGCAGAGCAATAGAACAGGCGACGTCACCAACAACAGCAGGGCTGTCGCGACGAGATCGAAGGCTCGCTTCAGTCCCTTCACGGCCATCCCCCGATCGATAAAGACGCCGGCCGAGGGATGGATATCCAGGCAAAATCTCGCCGTTCAACCGTCAGCTGCAATGTATCTAACCTGCTTGTCCGACGGTTCTCGAGCCCGTTTCCTGCCGCGTGTCGGGCGCTGGTGTCTCCGGCCGATGGAGTTCCGCCAAGACGGCAAGGGCGGAAGCCTTGTCCTGGTTCTTCATCGCCGCCTGCAGCGCAGCCAGCGCGGCCTGAACCATCGGCCACGCCACGACATCGGTCCTGAGACCGAAGATCTTGGCGATGTCGAGCGTGACGATCTCTTCATTGGCGCCCTGGAGCGTCTCATGCAGCTTCTCACCGGGCCGGATGCCGGTGAAGCGGATCGGGATATCCGCATAGGGCGTCTTGCCGGCCATGCGGATCATGGTTTCCGCGACTTCGAGAATCGGCACGGGTTTGCCCATGTCCAGCATGTAGATGGCATAGTCGTCCTTGCCTTCACGCGACTGTGCGTCGGCGGCCGCCATGATGACGAGGTCGACAGCTTCCGCCACCGTCATGAAATAACGCGTCATGCGTCGATCGGTAATCGTGACCGGACCGCCCGCTTCGATCTGTGCCTGGAAGATGGTCGCCACCGAACCATTGGAGCCAAACACATTGCCGAACCGCACGGCTATGAACTTGGTGCCGGAACGGCGCCCGTCCGGCGCGACTGCGTGGCTTTCGTGCAGGGAACTGACGAGCTGCTCGGCCGCTCTCTTGGTGATGCCAAGCACCGAGGTCGGATCCACGGCCTTGTCGCTCGAGATGAGCAGGAACTGCGGAACGCCACATTTGGCGGCAACCTCAGCGCAGACAAGTGTGCCGAAAACATTGGTCTGAATGGCCGATTCCCAGTTCTCCTCGAGCAGCGGAACGTGCTTGAGCGCCGCGGCATGAAAGATGATGTCCGGTTTGAATTCCGTGACGACACGCGTCATCTGGCGCCGGTCGGCGACATCGACAATGCGGACTTTCAGGCGATCATGGTCCTTCTCATCGACATACTGGCTCAACTGGAAGATGCCGAACTCGGAATTGTCGGCGACCAGCACCGCCCCTGCCCCCAGCTCCAACGACCGCTTGACCAGTGTGCGGCCGATAGACCCGGCGCCTCCCGTGACCAGGACGCGCTTGCCGCCGACGAAGGCACCAATGCGTTCGATATCGGACGGCACCGTCGGGCGGCGCAGGATCGTTTCCATCTCGACTTCGTCGAGAACGATCTTTCCCTCCTGCCCGAGTTGCGAAAGCCTGGAAAACTGTACGACGGCTATGCCGCCATGGCGGGCGACACGCACAAGCTCGGAATATTCCTCGATCTCATGCTCGACGCCGCTGCCGAAAATAAGCAGGTCGATGCTCTTGGTGCCGGCGGCGTAGTCCTCCAGGACATCGATCAGGCGCGGCCGGGACGCCACCACGGGAACACCTCGAATCCGTGTGCCCAACGGTGCACCGCGCTCGGTCGCCATGATGCCGGCGATGGAATAGTCGGCCGGCTCTGCCGTGCGTGTGAAGCGAATGATCAGGTCGGCCTCGCCAAGCCGACCGACGAAGAGCGCGCGCTTGGCCTGCACCTTGTTGGTCTTGTTGGTGAGGATGCCCCAGCTCGCGCCGTCGCGAAGAAATCGGTAGAACAGCCGAGGCGCCGATATGATGGTGAAGGAAACGAGGAAGAAGACGATGAACTGGCGCTCGTTGAGGCCAGCCACGGGCTGCAAGAAACGAGACATCAGCGAAACGGTATAAAGCACAACCGTCAGAATCGCACAGCCCTTCAGAATGTTGAAAAAGTCGGGGGTCGAGGCAAAGCGCCAGATCGTGGTGTAGAGACCACAATATCTGAACAGCAGGTGGCTGATGAGAACGACCCCTGCCCAGGTGACAAAGCCTTCGTGGGAGAATGCATCGAACGAAAGATCTGACCTGGAGAGGACGAGACTAAGCGCCACCGCGACCAGGACCATGGCCATATCCTGGACCATGATGAAGGCGCGCCGCATCTTCGGCCGACTTCCGGATACGGCTTTTACATAGGAAGTCATTGGCCAGTACTATACTCCAGGCAAGGATTCGAACATTACAGCCTCGCGCGATCGAATGACATCCCTCACCGATCGCTCGTTTCGAAGTTCTAATCCTCAGCCCCCGCTGCAGTCATCGCATAGCGTGGAGTTGCAGCCATCGCCAGAGTTTTTTTGATTTCCGGTTGGGCGAAGAAGATCAGCCATGCCGGTTCGTGTCGCTGGTGCATCATTGGCTGCGTCAAGACCTGAACAGCTCAAACAATCCGCGCTTGAAGTTATCATAGGCGAACTTCCGGGACGAAAGGTCTCTGGCGTCTTGCTGCCGGCGCACGACCGCGGGGCGATCCGCGAGGATCGACATAACCCGGTCCGCGAATCCCTCGCAGTCGCCGACATCGACCAAATCCAGGGAGGCAGACGCATCCTCCAGTTCCAAGGTAATGAGCGGGATGTTCGTTGCAACCACGGGCACGCCCAAATGCAGCGCCTCGGTGATCTGAGTTGGGAAATTCCCTTCCATTTCAGATGTGAACAGCAGACATAACGCGTTCTTGTACAAATATCCGAGCTCCGCGTCCGTCAGCTCCGAAAGCGAAATCAGATGCTCACCTGCGTCGGCCGCCGGCTTGCCTGTCAAAGGCGAGGTCAAAATCCCGACGAGTTGATCCCGGTTTCCCGCCGCCTTCAGCCGCTCGTTTACGATCGCCACGGTCTTTGCGAAATCTGCCAGCCGCTTCGAGGGCCGGTTCCTGGTGGGATAGAATACGTAGTGCGCAGGCAGCGCCCCAAGCCGGCCAGGGGATTCGGCATCACGAGAATTGTCATTCAGGAACGGCAAGGGAACATGAACTATGTTTTCGGGTCGTGCGGCCAATTCCGTCTCAGGTAGATAGGACGCGGTAAAGGCAGAGTTCGTCAGGATTCGGCGCGCCTTGGCGACCATCCTTCTGCCTATCATCGCAGATTGCCACCTGGCACCCATCTCAGCTGAATCCTTGTAAAAATAAGGCATGTAATCGGGAAGGTAAAGAACAACATTTTTACCACTTAGATGATAAAGCTCCGGGTAAGTATAGTAGTGCGAAACGATAACGTGACCTATGCCCGCATCTGCATTGATTAAATCGACGTATTTCGCGCGCGGCATATCGCCTCTAATGAGCCTGATATCGCCTATCTGCTGCTTTACCCGGCGCGCGGCCTTGAAAATTGCCACTGCTATTATTGATGCCAGGGCGCTCGGCATGCGCTTGAAATCTCTCGCTCGGTAAACCGTGTTGAGGTGATCGATATTGGCCGAGAAGGGACGCACCGATGCAATCCGGCGAAGGCGGCCGATCGCCTCAAAGGCCTTGCTGGTGCCAAGAACCTCTTCATCAACCACCATAATCCTCAGAGCCACCCCGCCGACAGAGCTGAGGAAGCCGTGAATGCGTTCAACGTCTTCCCGATGGCTTGTAACGACGACCTTGAAACCAAGATCGACCAACGCGCGAATGATTTGGCGGACAACGCGCGCGATTCCCTCCGCGCAATGGTATCCGCCGTCGCGGTGAACGATGAGCGGCCCGAAGCCGTGGAATGCTACCAGGACGGTTTCGGCGGCCGGCGGATCCACGTTCGCCGTTGGCGTGTTCTCGATCATTCGGTTTCCGGCTCACGGCAGGCGGTCTGGTATTGCAGCGCGCCACCGATTGTCAAATGCGATTCTCGAAATGCATGCCCATTGCATCTGTCGTGGTTCTGAGGATTCCCGCTACAAGTTTCCCTTGATCGTGGGAGGTGCTTGCAATAGACCGCCAGACAACCGAGCCATACACGTGACTTACGCAGCAAGGCCCTTTATGAACTGTTGGGGGCACTAGCTGAAAGAGGAATTTGCTGTTGTTTCAGGAATATGTCGCACGCGCTCGGCGAGCCTATGGCTTTTCGATAGATTTCCTGATTACCGATCAAGTCGCGCAAGACTGGTACGGTCCGCAAAATCAGGAAATGATAGAGCGCCTTTGGTGTGTTGAAAATCTTCGACCCGGAATGGTGGCCGTCGATTGCGGCGCCCATCACGGCATGATGACGGTCCTTTTCGCGAACAAAGTGGGGCCGCAGGGCTTTGTGCATGCGTTTGAGCTTTTGCCATTGAACGCCAATGTCATTAGCCGAAATGTCGTGCTGAACGGGTTGGCTAACGTGCGCGTTGTTCCGGTTGGCGTCGGCGAGTTTTCGTCTACCCATCGCGCGGAAACACAGCAGGGCAATGCCGTCTTGCGCAGCGGAGGCGACGCCACCGTGCGCCTCGTCAGCCTCGATGAAGAATTCGGCGAACGGGTTAAGATAGATTTCCTGAAACTCGATGTTGAAGGCGGTGAGTTGCCGGCGCTTCGCGGGGCGAGAAAAACTCTCGCCTATTCCCGCCCTCTGATCGACCTAGAAATACACTCCTTCCTGTTCGCCGATCCAGAAAAAGAGGTGGCGGCAATCTTCAATGAATTAGGACCGAAATGGCGATTTGGGGTGTCAGATAACCAGTCCCCGATCGAAGATATGGGATCTGTGCCGGATATCCAGCGTGTTGCGCGGATGTTCAATCCGCACGTCTTTCTGACGCCTCGCTGATCGTTCCAAGGCCGCAATCTCTCGCGGCTGACAAAATTGCCGCCGAAGGGGATGGCCATTGATCGGGGTGATGAGGTTTCTTTTCGCGCTGGGAGTGATTGCTCAGCACCTAAATTGGCCCTTCAATCCAAATTCAGGCCTGATATCTGTTTTTGGATTTTACACTGTAAGCGGATACCTAATCACAAGAGTACTTGACACAACCTATCGAGCTAATATTTTACCGTTCTTGGTCAACCGGGCGCTTCGAATTTATCCGGCGTATCTCGTTGCAATGCTCTTCGGCCTTGGCATCGGCCTCATAATGGGCGGAACACCACTTAATCCGGCGATTGCCATTCCAGATTCGTTTGATGCATGGATACGACAGGTAGGGATTTTTGGGCTCCTGCCGCTTGCTGGGGTGGGAGGCTATCCAATCCGACTGGTGCCGCCCGCTTGGTCCCTAAATATGGAGCTGACTTGGTATCTTATGATGATCCCTTTGAGCCGCCGGGTCGGCTTGTGGCTTGCGGCCAGCATTTGCATCGCTGCGGCGCTAATAAATCGGGGCGATTCAGGGCACGTCTACTATGCGTATTACGGACCGTCACTCTGTTTCGCACTCGGAGCCGCCGTCTATCGGTTCAGATTGAAGCTGAGCAAAGCTCATATCATTCCAGCCTTTTCCGCGTTGCTTCTCTTGGTTGTGGCAGCCGATATCTATGGCGCCTCGGCTTGGCTGCTCTATGCCTCATCAGCAGCCACGGCCTATGCCTTGTCATGCGCCGACTTCAGATCTTCCAGATTCGCCAAGGCCGATCAAAGGATGGGCGATTTGGCCTATCCGATGTTCCTCTGTCACTGGCATGTTGCAGCGCTGTTTGGTTCGCAGCCCGGGTGGCCGCTGCTGCTAACGAGCTTGCCCGCCATTATCGGTGTTTCCGCCCTGATGGTGGTGGCCATTGAACGGCCTATGGAGACAATCCGCAAACTGGTTCGACCAAGGGGAAGCGCCGGCAGGTGGCCACCGGTATCAGGCGCCCCCAACTCCGAGGCTCAAGCTACGCAGGCGCCGCTCTAAGTATTCTGCGACAAGGGTAACGTCATGAGTAGTACGCCATCGGTTCGCCGCTTGCATAACGTTTTTGGCACGTTCGCTGCCGCTTTTGAGTTCTCCCAATATGTCTACTATGCCTCGAGCAATGGCACTTGCAGTCAAGCCAGGTAAGGAAAACACAGCAGGTCGAACATCATCAAATATGGGGATCGGTGTAACAGCGACAGGCCTCATAGCCGTCATTCCCATTCGAACTGCGGCACTCGAAGACTCGCCCGTGCGCTGGTAGGGGAAAACAATCAAATCGGCCGTTTGCAAGTACCTTATGCTCTCCGCGTCTTCCAAAAAATCATCAATGATTGTAACGTGACCTTCTATGCCAAGTGAACGAATCTGCTGTTTGCATTCCTCAATCAATCCTGACGAAACCCCCGTTTCATCTCCATAATTCGCATTCACCATCAGCAGTTCGATTTCAGTCCCGTGCTTTAGGATCTCGGCCGTGGCTGAAATCAATTCCGAAAGCCCCTTTCCAGGTAGGAAGAAACCGTATGACGCAATACGTTTCCTAGTGCGTTTCTTGACGGCCAGATCATTTTCTCTGATCGGAGCGCCTTGTGGAAGTAACTCCACATTTCTTTCCAACCCAAGATCTTCAAGGCGCTTCATGTCGGCGACACTATGCACGAAAATAGCGTCAACGCGCGCAAGAGCGGCTCCAAGAACGCCCAACCGGTTGTTAGGCATCTCATCCACAGGATCCATCGTTGAATGAAGCACAATGCTCACTGAAACTCCGGCACTAACTTGCTCATCAATCAAGTCAGATAGAGCGAGAAAATCAAAGAATCCATAATTAAACTGGATGACCAATTGATCGAGGTCGAGCGGGGCTAGCTGAGCACGAAGTTCAAATAGGTCGTCCTGCTTGCCCTGCCGCCAGCAAGGAACAACATCAATGCCCGGAAATGTGCCTCGATCTGCGTATGTCGTAAATATGGTCGGTTTATCCTTCATGCGACTAACCAGATTTTGGGAATAAGAAGCTATTCCGCATCTGGTCCCCCAGGTGCTTATCCATCCCGCTTTGATCGGCGCTCTGCGCAACCAGTCCGCTCCTAGTTCGATTTCGTTTCTGACATAAGAGCTTGCCGCCTCTGAAACATCGGCTTCTCGCACAGCAACCTGCCGCAGAGCGCTGAAGACGGCGCTCTCGTCGGCAATCTTGCGTGCCGGCCTCTCCGTCACCATAGATTTATGCAGTTTCGCAAGGGCCGCTATCGCAGTCTTCGCAGTACGCTGCCATGTAAATTGCTTAGCGTGATCGACGCCAACGTCACGTAACCATGAAAGTCTGACTTCATCTTGGAGAAATTCCGCGATTTTCGAGCTCATGGAGTCAATAGATTCAGGATCAAAGCCGGCGCTTGCATGTGGAAGAAATTCAGGCAGACTGGTCGTATACGAACTGACGACAGGCGCCCCGCAAGCCATTGCCTCTATGATCGGAAGCCCCAGTCCTTCCCAGAACGATGCAAACACAAACAGGCGACAGGATCGATAGAGCTCGACCAATTCTGCATCTTCGACCCGACCGGTAAAGACGATTGCATTATCCGATAATCTGGATTGCCCAGCGACGTTGCGAAGATGCTGATAAATCCCTGGCCAGCCGTTGCCGACCAGTACCACTTGGTACCGTTCTCGTATCTCCAGCGGCAGTCTCGCAAATGCCTGAATTAACCCTTCTTGATTTTTTCGCATGTCAAAACTTGCGGTATACAGAAGGTATTCGCCGTCTATTCCGTGCTTTTTGCGAATCTCCGCTAGAAGATCAGGATTAGGAAGCGTTCTGAAAAACTTTTCATCTATGCCACCCTGAATATTCACGATCTCGCCTGAGAAATCCAATAATAGACGGCGCGCCTCGTCTGCTGAGTATTTAGAAATAGCCATAAGCAAATTGGCTCTTGAAAGGCAATCAATTCTTTGGAGGTAATGCTCTCTAATGGCAGTATCGTTCAGATAGTGATCTTGATTTACCAGAGGAATTAAATCATACAGGGTTGCCGCCACTGGCATTGATGAATTGGCAATTCCAATGGAAGAAACAACCTCCTCATCAAATCCCTCAATCACGCTAGCGATGTGCAAAACATCAGGATTTACCTGACGTATAAATTCTTCACGAATAATTTCTGCAGTCGAGATTGATTCCTTTCTGCCGCGCCTGAAGGAGGCTCCAGCAGGAACATCAAAAACCATTATATTTGTTTGAGGCAATATATTTCGAAATTCATTTCTGATACTCTGTATGGCCTGAGGAAGACGATTGTTAAGAAGGACAATTAATTCATGCTCCCGAGAGGCCGATATCATAGCCTTGGCCAGATCAAGTGAATATCGACCAATGCCACCTAATCGGCTCCCTGATTGGCAGCACTGCAAGTCTATAGCTATTCGCATCTCTTTCGGTCCTAAAGAAACATCATTTGCCGATCTTGGAAATAATTTCTGCAACTCGAGAGTCGAAGGCCTTCTTCCCTCGCCGCGGAGCTTGCACACGTTCTACCTTTGCTTGTTCATCTATCACTCTGGAAGCCGCTTGCGGGCTCGGTGAGTGGCCGAGAGAAAATAGAAGGACGCGCCTTTCAAGCGCCGGGAAAGGCGACACAAGAACTCTAATCGACACCTTGGCCCAATGATGTCGCCTGGCGAACGATAGCAAAACTAGAGCAAGCGCGCGAACGGTGGCACGCGGCGATGCTTGTATCGCGAGACTTTGGTGCAGATCGAGCCGTCTTCTGATAAGGCCTCCAAATTGGCGATAGGATCGTGTCATTCTCCAGGAGCGGCTTGCGTGTATGTCGCGAAGTTCTCGAGAGGTGCGGTCAGCGATGGTCCACCATTCGTGACACTTTTGCTTCCAAATCTGCTGATTTCGCTCGGAAATAGCTAGGCGGTCTCGAAGGGCTTTATCACCTGCCTCAATCACTTCCGCTCGACCAATGGCGGAACGTAATTCCGCCTGCCAAGACTTCCTCTCGGCGTCGAAGATATCGATCAGTTTTGCTAATGCATTTCGGTCGCGCTCTGCCTGTGCGTGCATCCTCTCCGCCTCACGGGCCGCCATGCTGGTCGCCTCGTTTGCCTTTCGCTCTGCGGCAAGGCGATTTACCAGTTCGGCTTTTGCGCGTTCGGCTTCCATCGTCCTCTGGCCGAGGCTAACAAGCTCCGATTGCTGAGCAGCACCCTTGGCGTTCAGATCACGAAGAGCGGCGGCCTCTCTATTTTCCATGCGGATTAGAACATCTCGAAGACGTCTGGTCTCGACCGAGAATCGTTTCGTTCTCGATCGACCTTCCAATGAAGGAGCATTCTCTTCACGAAGCCGCTGGATGTAGGCAATTCGGTCAGCGTCGTGGCCTGTTTCTTCGAGCCATTTCAGCACGCGCCGCTCAAGTGGGTCGAAAAAAGCCGCGTCACCACTGTCATAAGGTGCCTGAGCCACACTGCAGTCTGAAAGGTCGACTCCTTCTATTCCGAAGCGTTTAAGATTGTCCAGAATTTCGGAGCGATAGTCGGAGCTTTCTGAAAGCTGGTCAATGTTTATTAAGAGGTCAGCCGCTTGCCCTGCTTCAATCATCGACAGCATATATATCGTAAAATACGTAAGATAGCTTGCCTCCGCGGAAGGTCTACGAGTTTTATAAAATGATAACTGTTCATAAATACTTGATTTACTGCAGTTTTCAAACCTTATATTCTCCTTTAGAATAGAAATAATCCTGTGGTGACTTGGAGCATTTAAAATAAGTTGGTGCACCGTATCGAAATAGTCAGTCGCTTTCAGGGACCACCACTGATCCCAAGAGTTGCGCCAGAGGAAAACATGAGATCCGCCAAGCTGCTCTTTCAAGAGTGTCATCCGCATGGCTGTTCGGCACTCCTGAATGATCGGTCGCTTTGGAGCTGCTTCGATTATCGCCTTAAGATAGGCTGATGTTGCGCTTGTAGCGGTCCCGCCGAAATAATCAGCATAGATTATCTCTGGGGAGATGACGTCTTTCCATGCAGAATGGATATCATAAAGCTCCTGGAAATATGGCTTTTCAAGTTGAGGGTGGCGCGCGGATCGCTGAGCTGAGCCCGAGCCTTCAAAGGTCAATAGAATGCCAGGACTATTGCGCGCATAAAAAGAGATTTCATGTATAGGTTCTTGAAAGCAAGTATAGTATGGCGATCCGTCATGCGCAGCGCGCCTAAAAGCATGAAAGAGATAGGTGCTTCCGCTTCTATGGAGCGAATGGATGAAAAATGGATTATATTCGAATTTACTCATGAGGCGATTCCAAACCGAAGTAGGCCGGGAGAATTTCCTTCGCAGGCCCGTCCATCCGCACACGACCATGTTCCATCCACAGGATGCGGTTGCAATTCTTTCGAAGCAGCTCGCGTGAGTGGCTGGCAAGCACAAGTATCTTGGTCGTCTCCACGATCTCGCGCAGCCGCCTGTCGGCCTTGTGCTTGAAGTCCTCGTCGCCGGTCGAAAGCCATTCGTCCATGACCAGGATTTCCGGCCTGATCGCCGTCGATGTCGAGAACGCCAGGCGAAGCTGCATGCCCGACGAGTAGGTCCGGAACGGCATGTCCAGAAAATCGCCCAGTCCGGTGAACTCGGCGATGCCATCGAATTGCTCGCGCAATTCGTTCGGCCGCATGCCCATCATCGCCGCGCGCAGCCTGATGTTCTCGCGGCCCGTCGCTTCCGGGTCGATGCCCAGGGAGATGTTGATAAGCGATACGCATTCGCCTTGGATTGCCGCCGAGCCGCTCGTCGGCTTGTAGATGCCCGACAGCACGCGCAGCAGTGTCGTCTTGCCGGAACCGTTGTGGCCGACGAGGCCGATCCGGTCCCCCTCATTCACGGCAAAGCTCACATCCTCCAGTCCGCGCACGATGACATGACCATCGACCCGACGGTCGATCGCGCCGCCTGTGGCGACGCTCAGCACCCTGTTCTTGAGCGAGCGGCTTGCCGCGTTGAAGACCGGAAATTCGACCGAGACGCCGGCCAGTATGACGGAAGCCATAGCGATTCTCAAAGCCAATAGGGGATGCGATGACGATAACGGCCGAACAGCAACAGAGCGACCGTCCAGCCAACGATCGCAAACACGATGCAGGCCATCCAGCTCGTCGCGGACGGGAGCTCGCCCAGCAGCGGATCGCGCACGACACTGATGAGATGGTAGAAGGGATTGAGGTCCAGCAACAGCCGCGAAATGCCCTCGGGCAGCGTTCGGGCCATCCACATCACCGGGGTCAGGTACATGATGACCTGCAGGAGATTCTGCATCACCTGCGTCATGTCGCGGTAGCGTGCGCACAGCACACCCAAAATGAGCATGATCCAGAGCAGATTGAGCGACAAAATGACAAAGCCGGGCAGCGCCAGGACAACGTGCCATGTAGGCATGCGCCCGACGGCCAGCAGAACGAGCGGGTAAATGAGAATGTTGTGACCGAGAATGATGGCGTTGCGGTAGAGCGTCCGCAGCACGTGCGTGAACAAGGGCATACGCACCTGGAGGATGATGCCTTCAGCACCGACAAAGGTCGTGCATCCCTCGTTGATGGCCGAGGCGATGTAACCCCAGAAGATCAGACTGACGCAAATGTAGGGGAGAAACTCCTGCATCGGCGTGCGAAAGAGGGTGCCAAAGACGAAGCCGAGCGCGCCGATCAGCACACCCATGTTGATGGTCAGCCAAAACGCTCCGACCCGCGAGCGCCGGTAGCGCTGGGCCACGTCCTGCCAACTGAACGTCGTCGCCAGGTGGTGTTTCTTCAGCGCGGCTCTTATGTCGGCGAAGGCCTCTGCGAGGACGCCTGTCTTAGTCGGCAGCATATGTCCCGATCATGTGTTCTGCCCAAGCCCGGCTGTGCGATACATTATTGCCCCGGCGACATCAAGTTGATGAACCGTCTTTGTCAAACTCATCGAGCAAAGCACGAGCCACAACAAAATCTCACGGCGCAGGCCTTCTAATGAGATCCGTTGGGACGACGAACGGCCGCCGCATCGTCTCATCATGTCGGCACTATTCCCGGCTCACGAGCTCGCGCTCGTCGCAGGCGATGTTGCAATGGAGTTCGACTCTGCTATGCGGAAGGGAGCGCCGGGCTCATGAAAAGTCGGGATCAAGGCCCAAACCTGATATCGCGGCGAAATGCTTGCTGCCGCCGCATACAGTTCAGTGTACCCAGATCGTAGATGAAAATCGGAATCGACGCACGCAACCTTGTGCCTGGCCTCACGGGTATCGGAAGATACGTCGTCGAGATGACGCGGGCGCTGGTCGCAGCCGGACACCGACCAATTCTCTATCTGCCCGAGTCGCCGGCCAACGGCCTTGGTGAGCTCGTTGGAGCCGATATGCGCGTGGCGGCTTTCCCAGGCGCTGCCGCTCGCATGATCTGGTCGCAAACGGCACTGCCACGCGCAGCGGCCAACGACGCGGTCGATGTCTTTTGGGGGCCGGCGCACCGGCTTCCCTTCCGTTTGCCGGCGCCGATGCCGCGGGTGGTCACAATTCATGACCTGGTTTGGGCCTATGCGCCCGAAACCATGCGTTGGCAGACATGGGGCGCGGAGCGCGCCTTTGTGGGCGCAGCAGTGCGCCGGGCTGATGCAATCGTCGTGGACTCGAATTCAACGGAGGGGGCGCTCCGGGAGAGGTACCCCAGCCTGGAAGCCCCAGTGACAACGATCTATCCCGGCTACACCCACCTTGTGCCGGGCGACATTGCCGCCGTGCGCACGCGTTTTGGAATCGACCGGCCCTATCTGCTGTTTGTAGGGACCCTTGAGCCGCGCAAGAATCTCGTTCGCCTTTTGCAGGCCTGGGCCAGCCTCGGCCCGCAGGTCCGTTCCGGACATCTGCTGGTTATCGCTGGTGGGCAGGGTTGGCACCTCGGCGATCTCCGATCTCGCCTGGCGGATCTCGGCATTTCCGACCAAGTGCGGCTCACCGGGTACCTGGATGACACCGATCTGGCATCGCTCTATGCTGGAGCTCGGGCGCTTACGATGCCGTCGCTCTATGAAGGGTTCGGCTTTCCCATTCTGGAGGCAAACGGTTTTGGGGTACCGGTTCTGACCTCCAACGTCTCTTCAATGCCTGAAGTTGCCGGCGAAGGCGCCTTGCTGGTCGATCCGCTGTCAGTCCGCGATCTCACCGCAAAGCTGCATCAACTGCTTACTGACGATCGCGACCTTGCACAACGAGCCGCGACCGCCAAGGCCAATGCGGCGCGTTTCGACTGGCATCTCAGCGCAAAGCGTTTGATCGAGGTTTTCGATCAAGCCATTGCCAAGCGGAAAAGCCGCTGACATGCGCGTCCTCCACTTTTTCAAGACATACTGGCCTGACACGTTCGGCGGCATGGAACGAGCAATCCATGCAATCGCCTGTGGAACGTCGAAACTGGGCGTTGAGCCAACGGTGCTTTCACTGAGCCGCAAGCCGCAGGAGAACAGCGTCTTCTTCGACGGGCATTGGGCCTACAAGGCACAGCTCGATCTGGAGATCGCTTCGACGGGCTTTTCGCTGGGCGCCTTCAAGCGCTTCGGCGAACTGGCTGCGCAAGCCGATGTCATTCACTATCACTTCCCCTGGCCGTTCATGGACCTGGTTCATTTCGGCATGCGGGTGCGCAAGCCAACCGTGGTCACCTATCAGTCTGATATAGTCAAGCAGAGCACGCTGCTGCAGGTCTATCGTCCGCTGATGCATCTCTTCCTCAACAGCGTTGACCGCATTGTCGTGGCCTCGCCCAATTATCTGGAGACGAGCGCTGTCCTGCGAGGACAGCGTGCCAAGACAATCGTCATTCCGAACGGCCTGGACGCGAACGATTATCCGGCCCCCACCGAAGCACGGCTGCAACAATGGCGCGCGCGGTTTCCCGGCAAATTTTTCCTGTTCACCGGTGTGCTGCGTTATTACAAGGGCCTGCATGTCTTGATCGAGGCGGCGCGCCTGAGCGGCTATCCGGTCGTTATCGTCGGTTCAGGTCCGATGGAACAGGAGTTGCGCGCACAAGCCGACGCAAGCCGGTTGTCGAATGTGCATTTTGTCGGCGCGCTGGAAGAACAGGACAAGATCGCGCTTCTGACCCTGTGCAGCGTGGTCGTCTTCCCATCCCATCTGCGCTCGGAAGCTTTCGGATTGTCTCTTGTCGAGGCAGCGATGTTCGGCAAACCGATGATCTCCTGCGAGATCGGCACCGGCACAAGCTTCATCAACCTGGACAAGGTGACGGGATTGGTCGTCCCACCCGCTGATGCGCCGGCCTTGGCCGCAGCCATGGCGCAGATGTGGATGGACGCGGACATGGCTCAACGCTTCGGGGAAAATGCGGCAGAGCGATATTGGAGCTTGTTCACGTCTGAGAAAATGGCGATCTCCTATACGAAGCTCTACCAGGATCTCGTCGGAAATATCTAATATTTCTTCGGCTGCAGGAAATAAATCTTACGTTACCGAGCTTCTCATACCACGAGAGTGAAGCGATAGCCAAGACCCCCTTGGCCGTTATATTAATCGAAACTAATTATCGAATCGATTCCCGGACGGCCTCTTCCCATGGGCGCGATATTCCGGTCCTTTTCGCTTGTCATTTTCCGTTTGCAGCGAGTAGTTTCTGTTTGCAGCGAGTTGGAAGTGGGCAACGGCGGCGATGGGCTACGGCATGGACAATTGCGAAATTGTATTCGATTTGAGATGCCTGCAAGACCCGTCTTACAAGGATCGCGGTGTCGGCAAGCTGTCGGCGAATCTGGTCAGGGCTGTCGGCCGCCTTCGCGAAAGAATTGGAGTATCGACCCTCGGGTTGGTTGATCCCGCCTTGCCGCCGCTCGAGGATCGTTTCCTTCATCTCGTCGATCGGGCTCGCAGCAATGCCTATCTGGGCGTCAAGGAATGTTCGACCGTGTTCTTCGAACTGTCCCCCATGACCCATGATCCGTTCTTCCTGGGTCGCATCGTGAACGACCCGGATATTCTCAAGCTCGCGATTGTCTACGACTTCATCCCACTCATGAAGCCGGAACGTTACCTGCCAACGGCTTCCAATCGCCTCGACTATCACACCCAGCTGATTTGGCTTTCCCGCTACGATCATTTCTTTCCCATCTCGCAGCATACATCCGACGAGCTCCGGCGCATTCTCGACGTAAATCCGATGCGCATTATGAAGACCGGGGCGCCGATAGACAGCGCGTTCGAGCGCGCCGACACTTCCGGGCGGCGGCAAAGATTTTCCGAGCGCTATGTTCTTGCCTGTGGCGGAGCCGAACCTCGAAAGAATGTCGAGTGCCCTATCCTCGCCCATGCCGGAAGCGCCGTGATGCAAGACGCCGGCATTCGGCTCGTTGTCACTGGGAACTACCCACCGGTTTGGCAGGCAATCCTGCGCGATCTGCACACCGCCAATGGCGGCAGGCCCGAGCTTCTCATTTTCCCTGGTTTTGTCGACGAAGATGAACTCGTATCGATCTACCGCGGCGCGCTTTGCACGATCGTTGCAACGTACATGGAGGGATTCTCGATTCCGGTCGTCGAGGCAATGGCGGCCGGCTCACCGGTAATCGCATCTTCCATCCCTGCTCACAAGGAACTGATCGGGCGTGACGATTTGATGTTTTCTCCAGATAGCGCGGAGGAACTCACAAAGAGACTCGAAGCGATTATCGTCGATCAGGCGGGGCGCACCGAGATCATCCGGGATCAGTCGACACGGTGGCAGCGGTTTCGGGCCGACAAAATCGCGGATGAATTCTGGGCGACGGTGGGCGATTTGGTTACGCGTCGTCAGCCGAAGCGCACCGGCATCCTCAGGGGTGCGCGACCACGAATTGCATTCCTCAGCCCGATGCCGCCTGACCAGTCCGGGGTTGCGGACTATTCCGCCGCAACAATCAGGGAACTCGGCAAGCTGGCCGATGTCCACGTATTCTCAAAACATGCGCTTGGGACCACACCTGACGGCGCGGCATCGGTGCAGCAGATCACCATCCTTCCCTGCCTGTCTTCGGGCTTTGATCGCGTGGTTGGGGTGGTAGGGAATTCACATTTTCACCTGGAGGTGTTCCAGTTGCTTGAACGCTATGGCGGCGCTTGCATCGAGCACGACAATCGCCTCCTCGGCTTCTACGGAAGTCTCCTGGGTTCGGCGCGCGCCTGCGCGGTTGCGGAACGCGAGCTCGGGCGATCTGTAACCGAGGACGAAATCATTTCTTGGCTGCAGGATGAGTCAAGGCTGCGGGCAACGTTTCTCGGGGAAATCGCCGAATGGGCTTCGCCGATGTTCGTCCACTCGCGGGTGACGGCCCGGATTGTTCAAGAGCGTTTTTCCAAGACGGCGGTCTACCTACCTTTTTCCATCTATCGGCAATGGGAGAGTGATCCGACCGATCAAAGGTTGAAATCGGCAGCCAGACAGAGTCTCGGCATCGCCGCAAAAGAATTCGCAATCGTCTCTCTTGGTTTTGTTCACTCCACGAAAGCGGTCGAAGAGTGCATTTGGGCTGTTGACCTCATGCGAAGCTGGAACATTCCGGTAAAACTATATTTTGTTGGCGAGCTTACAGGAGATGAAGGGCCTTTCAAGGATATGGTCTCCCAGCTCGGCTTGACAGATCATGTAGTGTTTTCATCGAGCTTTATCCGTGAGACACAATATCGAGACTATTTGCTCGCGGCTGATGCAGCGGTTCAGTTGAGAACCCATCGCTTCGGAGGCTTGTCCGGCGCACTGCTCGACTGCATCACCGTTGGGCTGCCCACCGTTACAAACGAGGACTTGGCTATGGCGATGGAGGCTCCGACATACGTCGCTACCGTGCCAGATCAACCGAGCCCGGTTCTCATCGCGGAAGCGCTGGCCGGGATCAGCCAGGCAGGCGTCAACCGGTCTCAATTCGATGAGGAGCGACGACGCTATTGCGAAGTTCGTAGTTTCAAGAACTACGCACGGCTGCTGTGCGAGGGGCTTGGATTCTGAGGCTGTCGCCAATCGCCAAAGACCGTAAGAGAAGAGCATTGTCACGAGCCCCAATCTTTGCCGATCTGACGGAATTGACGAGCCATCCGTTGCGCACGGGAATCCAGCGGGTAGAACGCGAGATTTTGCGCCGCTGGAGCGGGCCGCGGCCGCTCGTCCCGTGTCGGTTCGACTCGGAGAAATTGGCTTTCTGCGCGCTCCCCGACACTGTGGTGGAAATACTCACCGGCGACGGCAAGCACTCTGTTGAGGATGAAACAGAACGACTTCTGCCACATCTCCACAAGGGCACCCCGATTTCCACGACCGATCTGAAAGCCGGCCTGCACAACCCCGAGGTGTTTTTCGACCTGCAACGTGCCGAAGCATACCGGGCGCTGTGCCATGAGGGCATCGCCTCGGTCAGTTGGCTGGTGTACGATTTCCTGCCCTATCTTCATCCGCAGGACTGGGAGCCGCGGACGACAGGGCGACTGATGCACTATCTGCGCGCGCTTCGCGAAGTACCGCGCGCTGCGTTTATCAGTGAACAGACCCGCCGCGAGTACGTGCATCGCGTCATACGAAAGGTTGGTCGCGCAGGTCCCGCGATCCCGCTCGGGGGCGACGGCGTAGCGATGTCCCGGCAAAAATTCGACGCCAAAAAGCGAATGTTCACCTATGTTGGGACGATCGAGCCCAGAAAAAACGTTGCCGATATTCTTGAGGCCTTTGAGCTGCTTTGGCAGCAAGATGTCGACGTCGAATTGACCATCATTGGTCGGATAGAAAGCCGATCGACGCGCGAGCCTGTGATCCTGGAGCGCCTCAAGGCCGAACCGCGGTTCAGATATCTGGGTCATGCAAGCGATGATGCGATCAGGCAAACCTTGGAAAAAACGCGAGCAACCCTGTTCGTCAGCTCCCTGGAGGGCTTTGGCATTCCGCCCTATGAAAGCTTGGCAAGCGGCATTCCGGTCATTGCATCCGCGAACCTGCCAAGCCTCGACGTGCTACCACCAGGCGGCCGTGTCATCCTCGACGAGATAAGCCCCAACGCGATTGCGAGCGCGGTGCATCAGCTGCTTGACGATCCGTTCGCGAAAAGGCTTTGGGATGAGGTGACGAGACTGCAAATACCGACTTGGGACGGATTTGTGCAGACACTCGCGTCATGGCTGCACGACGCAGGCTAGAGCAATTCCAGGAAAAGTGTGAAACGGTTTTCCCGGAAAAAGCGCGTAGCGCTTTTCCCTAGCTAGGGAATTGCGTCAAACAAAGAGTTAGAGCGGTTTCCCGTTTCCGTGAAACGGTGAACTGCTCTAACGTCCTCGCGGCGGGTTTGTCGCTATCGTCAGGGCGAGCGCCTCCAGGCTCCTCACGAGTTGAGCCTGCTCCTGCCGCAACGCCTGGATGTCATCCGAGCGCGCATGATTGTCCAAACTCCTCGCAAGCTGAGCCTGCTCCTGTCGCAACGCCTGGATGTCATCCGAGCGTGCATGATTTTCCAAGTTCCTCGCTAGCTGAGCCTGCTCCTGACGCAATACCTGGATGTCATTCGAGCGCGCGTGATGAAGGGTCTCATGTGAGCGATCGAGGCGTTCGTAGACGGGTTGCAACAGAAATGTTCTGAGCCGCCACATGACTGGACGCACAAAAGGCCTGAAAAGGACCTTGTAGACACCAAGGGCTCCCTTCTTCACGGTGGAGCGTAGGGGACCTGGAACAGGGCTGGAGGGCGGCTCATAGCTGGCCGGTGAAACCATGGAACTCTCCGTAGGCGTGATATCAATCGCGTTATCACGATCGACAGCATGATGAAACCGGCGCAAAAGCCGCGCCAATGGCAGAACGCTCCTCAGGGCGCGCGGCCCCCCCTCATCGCGAAGCTCAAGGACGAGGCGATCGTAGCGTGCGGCAAGAGAGGTCGCGGAAGCGAGCGAATGACGTTCCTGCTCCAGCTGTCTGGACAGGGCAGCAACATGGGCCGTCAGACGCCTGCCGTCCTCCTCCGCCCGCTCGCGTTCTTGCTCCAGCTGTTTGGACAGAGCCGCCGCTTGGGTCGTCAGGCGCATGCCCTCCGCCCCCGCCTGCTGCTGTTCTTGCTCCAGCTGTGTAGACAGGGCTGCCGCTTGGCCTGTCAGGCGCTTGCGTTCGGCCTCCGCCTGCTTTTGTTCTCGCGCAAGGCGTCTGGACAGAGCCGCTGCGTGGACTGTCAGACGCTGGCTTTCAGCCTCCGCCCGCTCGACTGCCGCCGTCAACTCAACCGATCGTCCTTGAATTTCGGCGCTCTTTTGGCGTTGAGCTTCGCATTCTGCGGAAAATTGATCTCGCTGCGCAATGATCTCACTGCGTTCGGCCGTCAGTTGCTTCACTGCTACGCCTGAATGCCATTGTTCGAATGTCAAATGGCCATCGAGAACGTTTACCGGCACCTGGAAGTGGCGGAGCAGCTCTTTGCTCTCGGCCCTCACATAAAAGACATTGATGCCGTCGAAATACGCACGCAAGAACCTGTTTGCGAGCAGAACAGGCTCCCAATTCTGATTGACGAGCTCGTTCGACCATGGGGCAGTCGCTTCAATCACCAGCACCAGCGGTCGAATCAAGCTCCAGTCTGTCGCTCGAATGATTGCAGCTTCCGACCCTTCCGCATCGATCTTGAGAAAATTGATCTCTTGTCCGATGGCATGCTGGGCGACCAGACTGTCGAGCGTCACAGCCAGGACTCGAAGCATCTCCCCTTCGCCGTCCGCCATGACCGGCCCTTCGGCCACTTTGGACATGCCGGGATCGGATTGATTCTCGAAGAAATCAACCTCACCCTCCTGGTCTGTGACCACGGCCCTTACATTTGTGTCGCGCGGTCGCTCCCGCGCCAGCTCGTTGAAAACCGCTCCCGGTTCGACGTTTATGCCGGACCACCCGCGATCGTAGAAGGTTTTGGTGACGGATCCTATGGTTGGGTGATAGGCGCCGATGTCGATATAGAAACCGGTCGCGGCATCCTTGAAAACGCGCTCAAGCAAAACGTCTTCACAATTCTGGGCGTAGCTGATCATAGCGGGCGCTGCCGGTGAGGGCGTTGCGTCGGCGCCCATGGTTTTTCCTTAGGTCTCATTCGAATCGAAAAAGCTCCATTGGTCCCGCAGCTTCGCTGTCTAACTTAGCTGAAGCCGTTTGACATTAGTGGGAAACTCTCAACCGAGGTAGTCGGCAGCCCCGTTGGACCGCCCATCGGCACGCCACGGCTGCGATGGACGGCAGTGACTCCGCATAGCTCCAACACGGCTCTTGGTCGGATCAATCTGGCCAGATTTCTCATTTCAATTCACCTGTTGGGGTTGCATCGTGCGCGCAACCCCTTTGACGATCCGTGCGGTCGGCACCGCCTTGCGCTTTGCTGGTCGCATGCTGCCATGTCCGAAAATTGTCGAACTGTTTGCTGAAAACGGGACATCCGCTAAAACCCCGCCAATGGACAAGGACATTTCTCCCATGCGCGGTTTCGCGATCTGCGCGGCGCCACGGTCGGGCAGCAATTTCCTGTCGTAGCGCTGATAAGTTATAGAGTTGGCGCCGTGCGCCGTGGACTGTCTGAGCGGACAGTTCGTCGTAAGGAGCCTGCCGATCCATGACCTTCGAACAGCCGCTGACGGTGCTGATCGCCAACATTTATCTGACAGGCCGTTCGGGAACCGAGATCGTCACAAGGGAAGTCGCCTTCGCCCTCATGCGCGCCGGGCACAGACCGATCGTCTATGCACCCGGGCTAGGACCGATCGCGGAAGAGATCCAGGCTCGCGGCATACCTGTCACCGACGACATCTCGACCATCGCCGCAGACATTGACATCATCCACGGCAACCATACCCAGGTCACCGCGATCGCCACGGCGCGCTTCCCGAATGCCCCGGCACTCTACTTCGCCCACGACTTCGTCGCCTGGCACAGCGCCCCACCGCTTCTCGCCAACGTCTGCAAATACGTGGCCGTCGACGACACGGTTGCCGAACGGCTGCAGTTTGAAGCCGGCATTCCGGCCGACCGTATCGTTACGCTGCTCAATGCCGTCGACACCGACCGGTTCGCACCCGGGCCGCCGCTGCCGGAGCGTCCGCGCCGAGCCCTGGCTTTCGCCAAGAACACGCAGCATTTGCACGCGGTGCGCGCGGCCTGTGCGGAGCGCGGCATCGAGCTGGACGTGATAGGAGCCTCCATCGGCAGCATCGTGAGCGAACCCGAAACCCTGCTGCCGCAATACGACCTCGTCTTCGCGTCGGCGCTGAGCGCCCTTGAAGCCATGGCGTGCGGACGCGCAGTCATCGTTTGCGACGGCCGCGGTCTTGCCGGAATGGCTCGTTCCGACACTTGGGATGGATGGCGGCGGCGCAACTTCGGGCTGCGGGTGCTGCAGCAGCGCCTGTCGCCCGAGGCAATCGCAGCCGAGATCGACCGCTATGATGCCGTCGACGCGGCGGAAATCTCGAGCAGAACCCGCCAAGAGGCAAGCATGTCAAAATGGTCGAACGCTTGCCTGTTGCTCTATCGCGAAGCAATCGGCCAACACCGCGCCAAGCCTGCGAGCAAGGACGAGTTGAACCTTTCGCTGGCGCGTCATATGCAGACCTGGCTGCCGAAGCCTGGGCCGATATGGCCGTGGATGACGGAACGTGAGGATCTGCGGGCGCAGCTGGCTCGCGTGCAGGCAGAGCTAGAGCTAGCCGAACTGGCGCAGGCCGAACTGGCGCAGGCCGAGCTGGAGCAGGTCGAGTTGGAGCCAGCCGGGCCGGATCAGGCCGGGCTGGAACCGGTCGGGCTGGAGCCGGTCGAGGCGAACAAAGTGGTATCATTCGCCCAGGCCGACGATCCCGAAAGATTTGTGCACCTGACGGGATTCTCCGCGGTTGAACACTGGGGAGTCTGGACTGACGGCGACCTGGCGACAGTCGAATTCAAAATCTCCTCCGCGGCTGCGCCAACCTCGTTAAGACTGGGTCTGGTGCCTTTTCTTCATGAGAACCATCCGGAAGTCATCGCTGAGCTTTTCATCAACGGAATGTGGATCGAACGACGGGTGTTCGGACCGACCGCTCCTGGTGCGCCGCTTTTCCTTCAGCAAGACTGGCAGGTGGCGTTGCCGCCCGAAGCTGCGCTGGCCCGGAGTCTCGCTGTGAGCCTCAGGATTGAGAATCCGGCAAGCCCACTACAGGTGGGCCTGTCGGACGATCGACGGCGGCTTGGATTGGGGTTATGCCTGATCGAACTTGGCGAATGAGGCCCTGACCTTCGGCCAGGATGCTCATCCGGGATTCAAGCCGCCAGTTGCCTGGCCAGCGGCTCGACGTGTTCCTTGAAGCGAAGCACCGTCTTGTAGTAGCCGCTTTTCACCCGCTCCGTGCCCCAACGCTCATAGGCCGGCGGCTGCTCGGAACATTCTGAAATGTCCAGGTCGTAGTCGACCGGAGTAAGGCGCTCCACGCTGAAGCTCGTAAGCCCATGCGCCGCACGCAGGCGGTCGGCCTCCTCGGTCAATTCCGGATAATTGTCGACGGCCCTGAGCTTGCGGTCGAAGGCGCCTGCGTCGAGATGAAGCTCTATTCCCTCTCGTGTGGCGGTTTGGCGCCTCAGTGCAACCGCCTCGAGCGGAAATTCGAGATTGGGCAGATCGCGACCACTTCGGTCGCGCAGGCGCGCCAGCGCCGCATTGACGAGCAGCCGGCAGACGTCATGCCCCGGATTGAACCCCTCGACCGCGTCGGCGGCGACATAGTCGATCGCCTCGCCGGCGAGAATTGTGGCTATTTCGTCAACGAGCGCCCTGAATGTCTCCGCTTCGCCGGCGAGAATGGCCCGGTAGAGATCGCGGTCCGCCATCCTGCCGAAGAACGCTGCCGCGGGACGCGCGCCGGCGCCGGCCAGCACTTCGGCCGTACGGTCGAGCCGGCCGGCATCGAGATGACCCGAGCCGTCTGTCAGCACCAGGACCAGAGGCTTGCTGGTTTCCATCCAGTGATGGACCCGTAATTCATGCCCCGGATGGGCAACGATCAATGCAGCCTTTCTGCCGTGCCACCAGCTCTGCTCGTTGCTAACCACGAGTGCGCCCCGAGGCTCTGGGATGCATCATCGCAAAGCTTGGGTGCAGATTGACGCAGGTTTCCTGCGGTGGGCTCGAGGCAGCGGTAACGGCGGATGCATCCCGTGCAGGCATGGCCTCGATTTTCATTGTTTCTCCGTACATTTCATCAGAATCGTACGAGTTCCAATGACCGCATGACTATTGATTGCTATTGTCTGCCTTAGTGGAGATCGTTCTACCTCCATTCGAAAAACTATCAACCGAAATAGGCTGTCAGAACCTCATTGGCGGGACCGTCCATGCGCACACGGCCATGATCCATCCACAGGATGCGGTTGCAATTCTTTTGAAGCAGCTCGCGTGAGTGGCTGGCAAGGACAAGTATCTTGGTCGTCTCCACGATCTCGCGCAGCCGCCTGTCGGCCTTGTGCTTGAAGTCCTCGTCGCCGGTCGAGAGCCATTCGTCCATGACCAGGATTTCCGGCCGGATCGCCGTCGATGTCGAGAACGCCAGGCGTAGCTGCATGCCCGACGAGTAGGTCCGGAACGGCATGTCCAGAAAATCGCCCAGTCCGGTGAACTCGGCGATGCCATCGAATTGCTCGCGCAATTCGTTCGGCCGCATGCCCATCATCGCCGCGCGCAGCCTGATGTTCTCGCGGCCTGTTGCTTCCGGGTCGATGCCCAGGGAGATGTTGATAAGCGATACGCATTCGCCGTGGATTGCCGCCGAGCCGCTCGTCGGCTTGTAGATGCCCGACAGCACGCGCAGCAGTGTCGTCTTGCCGGAACCGTTGTGGCCGACGAGGCCGATCCGGTCCCCCTCGTTCACCGAAAAGCTCACATCCTCCAGTCCGCGCACGATGACATGGCCATCAACCCGACGGTCGATCGCGCCGCCTGTGGCGACGCTGAGCACCCTGTTCTTGAGCGAGCGGCTGGCCGCGTTGAAGACCGGAAATTCGACCGAGACGCCGGCCAATGTGATGGAAGCCATAGCAGGGATCATAACCAATAGGGGATGCGATGACGGTAACGGCCAAACAGCAACAGAGCGACCGTCCAGCCAACGATCGCAAACACGATGCAGGCCATCCAGCTCGTCGCGGACGCAAGCTCGCCCAGCAGCGGGTCGCGCACGACACTGATGAGATGGTAGAAGGGATTGAGGTCCAGCAACAGCCGCGAAATGCCCTCGGGCAACGTTCGGGCCATCCACATCACCGGGGTCAGGTACATGATGACCTGCAGGAGATTCTGCATCACCTGCGTCATGTCGCGGTAGCGCGCGCACAGCACACCCAAAATGAGCATGATCCAGAGCAGATTGAGCGACAAAATGACAAAGCCGGGCAGCGCCAGGAAAACGTGCCATGTCGGCATGCGCCAGAAGACCAGGAGGACGAGGGGATAGATGAGGATGTTGTGGCCGAGAATGATGGCGTTGCGGTAGAGCGTGCGCAACACATGGGTGAACAGCGGCATGCGCACCTGCAGGATGATGCCTTCGGCCCCGACAAAGGCGGTGCATCCCTCGTTGATCGACGTCGAAATGTAACCCCAGAAGATCAAGCTGACGCAGATGTAGGGGAGAAACTCCTGCATCGGCGTGCGAAAGAGGGTGCCAAAGACGAAGCCGAGCGCGCCGATCAGCACGCCCATGTTGATGGTCAGCCAAAACGCCCCGACCCGCGATCGCCGGTAGCGCTGGGCCACGTCCTGCCAACTGAACGTTGTCGCCAGGTGGTGTTTCTTCAGCGCGGCTCTTATGTCGGCGAACGCCTCTGCGAGGACGCCTGTCTTAGTCGGCAGCATATGTCGAGATGTCCCGATCGTGTGTTCTGCCCAGGCCCGGCTGTGTGCGAAAGGTTCGATACATTATTGCCCTGGCGACATCAAGTTACGGTCTAATCGTATGAGATCGCCGTTCTTGTCTAACCAGGGGGCCAGCCGCTTCCGTATATCCGCCAGAACATCAGGCTTCGTAATGAACTCGCTGCGGTCTGAGATATGCCGGCGATGGAAAAAAGTCTCTTCGTCATAATAAGTCCACCCGCCATCGACGATCTGGCGCTTCCTGCTCTCGATTTCCTTCAGAAGGTGCGAAACACGGCGTTTGCTCAAACTGTGGCAATCCTTCGTCCATTCCAACAGGCTGTAGTCGGGACAAACATACCGACCGATTTTCCATGTCGAGAGAAGCCTTCGATTCTCAATCTCCTCCATGCTCAGGATGAGTGAGTGTGCTGCTATGCGTTCATAGAGGCGCATCCACGGCAGCATCACCGTATCGACCACGTGCGCAGGTTCTCCTCCGAACGTGTTTAGCCACGAGAGAACCGCGTTTTCCGGCTTTCGGATGGTGCAGATCGATTTTACGGAGCCGGTCCGCAGCAAAGAGAGCAGCTCATCGTCAGCATCATGCGCCTTGTAGATGGCATGGGCAGTCTCGTTTGAAGTAAACTGCGCGCGTTTGTCGGAAGTGACCGAAGCAACATTACCTCTCCGCGACAGGGCTCGCCTGACCACGTTGAACGAGTAGGTAGACCCGCTGCGCGGCATTCCGGCAATGAATATCAGCATTCTTGTCACGCAGTTTGACGGTTGACCAAGCCAGCCGACGACACAAGGAACAGCGGCTTCACTCCTCTATCGTATTTCCACCTTCCAGCAATCGACGATGCCCCTGAGAACCCCGCCTATATGATCTCTATCTCGGGGAACGGGAAAATAAACCTCCCGCCATCTGCCAGGTATTCGCGTTCACGACGCAGGATTCCGTCCTTGAAATGCCAGGGCAGGACCAGGAAGTAGTCTGGCTTCATCGCCCGCGCTTCGGCTTCGGAAATGATCGGTATGTGCGTCCCGGGGGTCATGCGGCTAAACTTTTCCGGATTGACTTCGGCGATGGCCGGAATCTCGGCTTGCGTGAAGTTGCAGAATTGCAGGACGACATTGCCCTTGGTCGAAGCGCCGTAGCCCAGCACTTTCTTGCCGTCGGCGACGAGTGTCCTGATAAGACGTGACAGGTCGTCCTTGTGCCGGAACACGCGCTCCTCGAAGTCGCGAAAAGGCCGCGGTGTGGACAGTCCCATGCGGTCTTCCTGTTCCAGCAGCCAATCGATGACCGGCTGATCGGCTCTGAGACTTGTGTTGCCCTTGTGGGTGGCCGTGACCGCGAAACTGCCGCCGTTGATGTTGTTCATGACAACATTTGAGACCTTGAGACCAGCCGCCTCCAGTATCTTCACCACAACTCCGAGGGAATAATACTCGACATGCTCATGGCAAATCGTGTCATAGGAGTTGAGGCGAAGCATGGACGGCATGTAGCTTTGCTCGAAATGCCAGATGCCGTCTTCGGCAAGGACCTCGGCCACCTGGCGGGCGAAGGCGATGGGATCCTCAAGGTCATAGAACATCGCAATGGATGTCACGATCTTGGCCGACTTTTGCGAGATGCCACGATAGGCTTCGGCCGAGAAAAAGTCAGGCACCAGTTTCACGTCGTCTGGACAATACTGGGCAAACCTCCTGCCCGTCGGATCGATGCCAATACGCGTCAACCCTGCGGTCGAATAGGCTTTGAGGGTCGTGCAATCGTTGCTCCCGATGTCGAGAACGACGTCGCCGCCGCGTGGCGAGGCGAGCCTCTCCAAGAAGCGAACCTTGTGCGTCAAATGATCGACCATCGACTGGTTGAGGCCCGAGCGATAGCCATAATTGTCTCCGTACATTTCGCTCGGCTCATAGGAGTGTCTCAGTTGCAGAAGTCCGCTGGAGGCAGACCAGACCAGTTCGAGTGGCCCCCTGGTCACGGATTCAGACGCCGACTTGGGAAACACTCCGGTGAGCGCCTGCTCACCCAGATTGAGCACGGAGACGAGATCCTTGTCCTTGCCGACACGGCAGGTCTCGATGGTGCGATACCTTACCTCGTTCATGAATTCTGACTTTCAATTGGTCGGTGAAAGCCGACTGATTGCAGTTCTCTACGCTTGGGCCACCCGTGCGCGGCAGTCCTTCAGAACCTCGGCAAGGACCTCCTCGAAGGGATGCTCAGGCACCCAGCCGAGACGCGTTCGGGCACGGGTTGCATCCCCAACAATGCACGGCAGATCACTTGGTCGCAGCCGCAGCGGATCTTGTTCGGTGACGATCTTGACACTGCTTCGCGCCAAGAGCTGGTCCAAAATATCTCCCATCCGCCATGAGATGCCCGATGCAATATTGAAGATGGTGTTGGGCTGGAGATCGTCGCTGTTCAAGGCGACATGCGCATAAGCACTGGCGACGTCCCGCGCGTCCAGGAAATCCCGCTGCGCGTCAAGATTGCCGACGCGAATGACTGGCGGGGCCAAGCCTGCTTCAATCCGCGCGATCTGCATGGCGAAGGCAGGTACGGCAAATGCCTCGGTTTGCCCTGGCCCCGTGTGATTGAAAGGGCGCAGACGAATGCATTTGAGGCCGTGACGGGAAAGCGCACCCAATGCAAGGTCGGCCGCGGCCTTGGTCACGGCATAGTCGTCCATTGGCGCCAGCAGCGCATTTTCATCAAGCGGCCGGCCAGCTTTCGCGCTCTCGCCATAGACCAGGCCCGACCCGACATAGAGCAACCAACATCCCGGTGCCTCGTCGAGAATGGCATGGGCCACGTTGAGCGCACCCTGGACATGGATGCGCCAGGTGTTTTCAGGGTCAGCCTGGGCGGCGCCAAGCGCGGCGACGGCCGCCAGGTGGACAACATGCGTCGGCTTGTGACGGGCAATCGCCTCATGAACAGCGACCTTGTCGGTCACGTCGAGCGCTGCGATTTGACCGAACACGGGGTGCGGTCCCGCGTCCTTGGAGGTCGCAATAACCGTCAAGTCGCGACCGCAGATGCTGTGCAACGCTTCATAGACATAGGGACCGACAAAGCCCCGTGCGCCGGTGATCAAAACTCGCATGCCGACCTCGCTAACCGCACCTCAAAGGTGTTGGTCACGTCTTACACGCTCAAGATCGGCTTCGACCATCTCGATGACGAGTTCCTTGAGGCTCGTCTTTGCCTCCCAGCCCAATTTCTCTTTGGCCTTGGTCGGATTGCCATGCAGAACTTCAACTTCCGCAGGCCGCAGGAAGCGTTCGTCGATGGAAACGTGATCCTCCATATTAAGACCGGCATGTTCGAAGGCGAGCTTGCAGAAGTCCCGAACAGAGACGGTCCTGCCGGTCGCGACCACATAGTCGCTTGCCGTGTCTTGTTGCACCATCAGCCACATGGCTTCCACATAGTCGCGTGCGTGGCCCCAATCGCGCTTGGCGTCCAGGTTGCCGAGCGCCAGCTTTTCCTGCAGTCCAAGCTTAATGCGGGCGACAGCATCGGTAATCTTGCGGGTGACGAATTCGATGCCGCGCAGGGGCGATTCATGGTTGAAGAGAATGCCGCTCGACGCGTGGAGCCCAAAGCTCTCGCGATAATTGACCGTCATCCAATGTGCATAGAGCTTGGCTGCGGCATAGGGAGAGCGCGGATAAAAGGGGGTCTTTTCCGACTGGATGGGTTCCTGGATCAGCCCGAACATTTCCGAAGAGGATGCCTGGTAGAAACGGGTTTCGGGACACGTTATCCGCACCGCTTCCAGCACGTTGGCTGCGCCAATGCCCGTCACGTTGCCAGTCAAAAGCGGTTGCTGCCAAGACGATTTGACGAAGGATTGGGCGGCAAGATTGTAGACTTCCGCCGGACGAACCTCCTGGAGCACCCGAATGAGGCCGGAGAGATCCGTCAGATTGCCGTCGTGGAGCACGATCTTGTCCGCGATTCCAAGCCATTTCAGCCGTGAACCGACCACATCGGCCGAGGCACTGCGTCGCAAAAGGCCGTGGACCTCGTATCCCTTCTCAAGCAGGAACTTCGAGAGATAGGCTCCATCTTGTCCGGTCACGCCGGTGATAAATGCTTTCTTGGAATTCATGATGAACCTGTCTCTACCTTCTTGATCGCTATTTCAGGAATGCAAACCATCTGCCCAAAAACGGAAACCGTAGCCAATTCGCAGACATGCCCGATGGGTTGTCTTCAGGCTACGTGCGGCCATAAACGTCATCAAATCGCACGATATCGTCTTCGCCAAGATATTCCCCGCTTTGCACTTCGATCATGACGAGCGGAAGAATGCCGGGATTTTCGAGGCGATGCTTGTGGCCGCAGGGGATATAGGTGGACTGGTTGGTCGCCAGCAGGATTTCACTCTGGCCATTGACGACCTTCGCAGTCCCGCTCACCACCACCCAATGCTCGGAGCGGTGATGATGCGCCTGAAGGCTCAGGCGCGCGTTGGGCTTCACCTCGATCCGCTTGATCTTGAAGCGTGGACCTTCCTCCAGGACGGTGTAAGTGCCCCAGGGGCGATGCACGGTGCGATGCACGGTCGCCGCCTCATGCCCCTCCACCTTGAGGCGATTGTAGAGGTCCTTGACTTCCTGCGCCTTGTCCTTGTGGGCAATAAGAAGCGCATCTGGCGTGTCAACGATCAAGAGATCCGAAACGCCGACAAGACCCACAAGCCGGTCTTCGCTGTGCACGTAACAGTTTGTCACACCATGGAGCATTGTTTCGCCGGTCGTGCGGTTGCCGTTGTCGTCAGCTGGAACAAGCTTCGATAGAACGGTCCATGAGCCGATATCGGACCAATCGAAACTGCAGGGCACGAAACCCACGTTCTTTGCTTTCTCCATCACCGCATAGTCGATGGAAACAGCAGGAACGGCCGCGAAACCATCCTTGTCTATCTCAACAGTGACGCGGTCCGCGGCATCGCTTGTCCTGGCTTTCTCGAGCGCTGTGCGCGCATTGGACAACACATCCGGACACAGTTCCTGCATCGCAGCGATCATGGAGCGGGCCGCAAAACAGAACATGCCTGAATTCCAGAAAAAACGACCACTGGCGATAAATTGGGCCGCTCGTTCCGCATTCGGCTTTTCCACGAACCGAAGGACCGTATCTCCCTCGGCCTCGATATAGCCAAACCCGGTTTCAGGGCTCTCGGCCTTCATGCCAAACGTGACGATCCGTCCTGTGGCCGCGATCGCCGCCGCCTTCGCCACGGCCGCGCCAAAACCGGCTTGGTCCAGGATCAGATGATCCGCGGGCAGCACAACCAGAACCGCGTCTGGATTATCGCGCGCGACCTGCAACGCAGCGAGCGCGACCGCGGCTGCCGTGTCACGACCGAAAGGCTCCAGCAGGAACGTGTTCTTGACGCCTGGCGCCGCCACCTCCGCATACTCGTCTGCCGTCAGGAACAGCAGATCGCGGTTGGTGACCGTCACAATTTGATCAACGCCTGCAAGTCCGGCTGCGCGGGCGTACGTCCTGCGAATGAGGGTTCCCCCTCCCGGCAAGGGAATAAAGGGCTTGGGGTGCAACGCACGAGAAATAGGCCAGAGGCGGGAACCGACACCGCCACTTATGATGACAGGAACGATATTGGTCAAACTTCAGCTTTCCAGGATTTGAGTTCGGCTGAGGTCAAGACCCCAACCGAGCAATTCGTCTGCGCGGGATTCTGTCTTTGCCTCGATGTAGCACCGCAATTCGGGCGCGTTGCCTGACGCACGGAAGTGAACAACCTCTCCGTTGCGGGCGGTGATACGCACGCCGTCGCGATTGTCAATATCCGCGACGCCCCCGAGAACCTCGAAAAGAGTGTCGGCATGGACGGCATCCGTCGCCAATTTTTTGAGGAAAGACGCGCTGTTTTCCGCCGACACGCCTTCAAGCCGGCCACTGGCCGCGGCAAGGAATCCGAAACTGGCCGCGATCTCGGCGAGCGGGCGACCTGTCGCTGCAATCGTTGAAAGCGCACAGAGAATTGGCAACAGCGAATCCCGGGTTCGCAAGGCCGCGAGCGTGCGGCCATCCTTCTCGACGGATGAACCCAGAAGAACGCCGCCATTTGCTTCGAACCCCACAACGCATTTCGCCCCTTGAGCGAGGGCCGTGCCGATACCTTCGATAACATAGGGCGAGCCTATGCGGGTGCGCACCACTGTCGCGAAATGCCCGCAACGCTCCAGGGCAGAATTGGAACTGACCGGCGTAACGACGCAGTCGGCATCAAGAAAACGCGCCGTGATCGCGCCGATCAGATCGCCGCGCACGAAACCGCCACGCGCATCCGCCACAAGCGGCCGGTCGCCATCGCCATCAGCGGACACGATGGCACCGAACGGCTCCGCCGCCGCCCAGTTTTTGAGAAGCGATAGATCCTCTTGCCTGAGCGCCTCGGTATCCACCGGAATGAAATGCGTGGACCTGCCGAGCGGCACCACCTCAGCCCCCAGCGCACGAAGGATATCGACAATGATGTCCCTTGCTACGGACGAATGCTGGTAGACACCGACGCGGACGCCATACAGGCTACCCGGCTGAAAGAAGCCAAGAAAATGATCTCTGTAGCCTGCGGACGGTTCGGAGTCCGACTGTACGGGTTCGACGGATGGCGGCGATCGATCGGCCATCTGCAAGCCTGCGTGGATTCCTACAATCTCAAGCTCATCGCGCTTGTCGATCTCGCCGTCCGCCCGGTAGAATTTAAGCCCATTCCTGTCGTCGGGAATGTGACTGCCGGTCACCATGATCGCCGGGGCATTTTTGCCGGTGGCATAAAGTGCGAGTGCCGGCGTGGGCAAGGCGCCGCAATCGACCGGCACCAAACCGGCTTCGGCGATCGCGGCATGGACAATCCCCGCAATCTCGGGACTGGAAGAGCGAAGGTCCCGTCCAACAAGGATCTTCTCGCCCTCGCTCAATACACCACGCCCCATAAGCATGCGTGCGAAGGCAATCGTATAGGTGCGCGCCGGTGGTCCCTTGATCTCGCTGACGAGACCGCGCAGCCCACTGGTGCCGAACTTCAAAGTCACTGATTGCCACCCTTTCCCAGCAATCCGGCCTCGGCACAAATTGCGGCAAGGCCCCTCACCTGCCACAGCCTGTGACAGCATGAAGGCTGGTGAGCGACAACGTCGGACAGCGCGCCGCTATAGATCAAAGCCAGCGACCTGATCTTCATACACAGGCAGTTTTTGCTTAGAGACCGCTAATATTACTGGATACAGCCGGTTCTCATTGCCTCGAGCAAGGATCATTCCTTTCAAGAAGCTCTCCGTGAATTGCCAAGCCCCCACCTGACACCCAAGCTGCCCGTGCTTAGGTTTCGCGCAATGGCTTGTCAATCTCGGACACGGGACCGAGTTCGATTTCAACACCGCTGCAAGGGATTCAGGCGACAGCGACCGTGAAGGCTACAGACCAAGCCTACCGAGTTCAGGCAAATCGAACGCTGATTGAAACCGCGAGCTCTTCACGGACGATCCAGGATACGGCGCACGACCCGCTCGGTGGATTTTCGCCATTCCGGCGCGCTCCATCCGAATATGGCGGCGAATTTTGCGCTCGACAGCCGCGAACTGGCGGGACGCCGCGCCTTGGTCGGATAGTCCTTGGTGGCGATATCCCGCACATCAGCCCAAGGACCGCCAGAGGCCCGGCTTGTGTCCAGGATATGACGGGCAAAGCTACTCCAGTTGGTCTCGCCCGTGCCGGCCAGATGATAGGTACCGAACGCACTGACGCTCTTGCCGCCATGCATCGTCGTCGCCGCATGCAGGATGGCGTCGGCGATATCGAGCGCCGAGGTGGGATTGCCCCACTGATCGGCCACCACCGAAATCTCGTCGCGGTCGGCAGCCAGCCGCAGCATGGTCTTGACGAAATTCCTGCCGAACGGGCTGTAGACCCAGGCAGTGCGCAGGATCAGGTGGCGTGGGCCGGCAGCAGCCACCGCCTCTTCGCCGGCAAGTTTGGAGGCGCCGTAGACGCCAAGGGGTGCCGTCGCGTCGGTCTCGAGATAGGCACGAGAAGCGCTGCCATCGAAGACATAGTCGGTCGAAAGATGGATGATTGGAACACCGAGCCGCGCTGCCGCTTCAGCCACCTTGCCGGCGCCGGTTGCGTTGACCGCAAAGGCCAGATCGGGCTCGTCCTCGGCCTGATCCACCGCCGTGTAAGCGGCGGCCGACACGACGATATCCGGCTTGCCCGCCGCGATGGCGTCGATGACGGTCTCGGGTCTTGCCAGGTCGAGCTCCGGACGGCCAATGGCGACGACCTCCACGCCGGCGTGCGCCTGGCCGGCCTCCAGCAGGCTTGCCGCGACCTGGCCGTCGCGTCCGGTGACGACGAGCCTCACGCGCCACCCTTGCGCGCTTCGCCCAGTCTTTCACCGGCGTAGCGCTGCTCGCGGATCGGCCCCCACCACCATTTGTTGTCAAGGAACCAGTCCACGGTTCTGGCCAGGCCGCTGTCGAAATTCTCCCTCGGCGCCCAGCCGAGCTCGCGGCCGATCTTGGAGGCATCGATGGCGTAACGGCGGTCGTGGCCGGGGCGATCGGTGACGAAGGAGATCAGGTCGCGGTAGCGCTTGCTCCCGGCCCGGGGACGCCTGACATCGAGCAGGTCGCAGATCGTCTCGACGACGGCGAGGTTCGTCCGTTCGGAATTGCCGCCGACATTGTAGCTCTCGCCGGGCGTGCCCTTGGTGGCGACGAGTTCCAGGGCCCGCGCATGATCCTCGACGAACAGCCAGTCGCGCACATTGGCGCCTGCGCCATAGACAGGCAGCGACTTTTCGTCGAGCGCGTTGAGAATGACGAGCGGGATCAGTTTTTCGGGAAAATGATAGGGACCGTAATTGTTCGAACAGTTGGAGAGCACGACCGGCAGGCCGTAGGTCTCGTGCCAGGCGCGCACCAGATGGTCCGAGGCTGCCTTCGAGGCGGAATAGGGCGAGGACGGTGCGTAAGGCGTTTCCTCGACGAACATGCCGCCATCGAAAGGCAGATCGCCGAACACCTCGTCGGTCGAGACATGATGGAAGCGGAAGCGGCTTTTCCTGTCGTCGGCAAGGCCGCGCCAGTATTCGAGCGCGGCATTGAGTATCCGGTAGGTGCCGACGATGTTGGTCTCGATGAAGGCGCCCGGCCCGTCGATCGAACGGTCGACATGGCTCTCGGCGGCGAGGTTCATGACGATGTCGATATCGTCACGGCGCAGGAGATCGAGCACCGCCCTCTCGTCGCAGATATCGGCATGGGCGAAGCGATAATTATGCGCATTCTCGATCGGTCGCAGCGAGGCCAGGTTGCCGGCATAGGTTAGCTTGTCGAGATTGGTCACCCGGTAGGCCGGATTGACGCACAGATGCCGGCATACCGCCGAACCGATGAAGCCGGCACCGCCTGTCACCAGAAAATTCATCAGGCAAACACCTCTGCGGCAGCAAGCATCGGCGCCTTAAGGTCCTTGTCCGAAAGCTGGAATCCGCCAGCGATGGACGGCCACTTGATACCGATGGCGGGATCATCGAAACGGATCGAGCGTTCATGCTCGGGCGAATAGGTGTCGGTCACCTTATAGAGGACCTCGGTGTCGGGCACGAGCGTTACAAAGCCATGTGCAAAGCCCCTTGGCACTAGAATCTGGTTGCCCTTTTCAGCCGAAATCTCGTGAGCGATCCATTTTCCAAAAGTTTTCGAGCTGCGGCGGATGTCAACACAAACATCCAGAATCCGGCCGCGGATCACACGCAGCAACTTGTCCTGGGTCCGCGGCGCAAGCTGATAATGCAGCCCGCGCAAGACGCCCGCCGCCGCGGAATAGGAATGGTTGTCCTGCATGAAATGCAATTTAATTCCGGCCTGCGCAAAGCGCTCGGCATTGTATGTCTCCATGAAGAAGCCGCGTGCATCGCCATGCCGCTTTGGAACGATTTCCAGCACGCCTTCGAGGCCGAGGGACCTGATTTCCAACGCTTAGCCCTCCGACAGATCGGCGACGCGCCGGCGCAGATACGCGGCATATTCATTTTTACCCAACCGGGTTGCGCGTTGCAGTACTTGCTCTGCCGTCAGCCAGCCCTGCTCGAAGGCGATCTCCTCTGGGCAAGCGACCTTGATGCCCTGCCGGTGTTCAATCGTGCGCACGAAGGAAGAAGCGTCGTTCAGACTGTCATGGGTCCCTGTGTCGAGCCAGGCATAGCCGCGCCCCAGCCGGTGCACATGCAGCAGGCCGCGATCGAGATAGGCGTTGTTGACCGCCGTGATCTCGAGCTCGCCGCGGGCCGAAGGTCGAATGGACGAAGCGATATCGACGACGGTGTTGTCGTAGAAATACAGCCCGGTGACGGCCCAGTTGGATTTCGGCTTTTGCGGCTTTTCCTCGATCGTGAGCGCGGTTCCGGTGGCCTTGTCGAAGGAGACGACGCCATACCGTTCAGGATCATCGACACGGTAGGCGAACACCGAAGCGCCGGTGTCGCGCGCAGCGGCGGTGCGGCAAAGCTGCGACAGCCCGTCGCCAAAATAGATGTTGTCGCCCAGGATCATCGACACGCTGTCCTTGCCGATGAAGTCGCGGCCGATGATGAAAGCTTCCGCGAGCCCATTGGGGTGCGGCTGCTCCGCATAGGAGATATCCAGCCCAAAATCCGATCCGTCGCCGAGTAGATCACGAAAGACGGGCAGATCTCGCGGCGTCGAAATAACCAGGATCTCGCGAATTTCCGCGAGCATCAGTACGCTCAGCGGATAGTAGATCATCGGCTTGTCGTATACCGGAAGAATTTGTTTAGAGACTGCCAATGTCAGCGGATAAAGGCGCGTTCCACTACCTCCCGCAAGGATAATTCCTTTCAAGAAGCTCTCCCTGACATGCCCAAATCTCCTCGGCAGCAGTGGTAGCCATACTACACCCTGAAAAGCTGCTACCAGCGCCCGCTTATATCCTAGAGTCGTTACCAAAATACGCCTGGTACCACTCGACGAACCGCCCTACCCCGTCGGACACCGACGTACCGGGCCGATAGCCGACCGCCGCTTGGAGAGCCGAGGTGTCGGCGAAGGTGTCCGGCACATCGCCGGCCTGCAGCGGCAAGAACTCGATGATGGCCTTGCGGCCAAGCGCGTTTTCCAGCGCCTCGACATAGGCGGTCAGCTTCACGGGATTGTTGTTGCCGATATTGAAGATGCGCCAGGGCGCACTGCTCGTTGCCGGATCCGGATGGCCGGAATCCCAGGCAGGGTTGCCGGCGGCAGGGCTGTCGCTGGTTCGGATCACGCCCTCTGCGATGTCATCGACATAGGTGAAGTCGCGCGTGTGGTTGCCATTGTTGAACAGCTTGATCGGCTCGCCGGCAAGGATGCTCCTGGTGAACAGGAACAGCGCCATGTCGGGACGCCCCCAGGGGCCGTACACCGTGAAGAAACGCAGCCCAGTGGTCGGCAGCCCGAACAGGTGACTGTAACTGTGCGCCATCAGCTCGTTGGCGCGCTTGGTCGCGGCATAGAATTGCAGCGGATGATCGGCCGGGCGGTGCTCGGAAAACGGCATGTCGGTGTTGGCGCCGTAAACGCTCGAGGTGCTGGCATAGGTCAGGTGCGCTATGCCGCCGCTGCGACAGGCCTCCAGCATGTTGGTGAAGGCGACGATGTTGCTTTCGACATAGGCGCGCGGGTTTTCCAGGCTGTAGCGCACCCCGGCCTGGGCGGCGAGGTGGATCACCCGGTCGAAGGCGTGGTCGGCAAAGCAGCCGTCCACGATCTGTCTGTCAGCAAGATTGCCGTGGATGAAATGATAGCCGGCATTGGTGCTGCGGCTTGCATCGCTCAGCAGCCGCAGCCGCGCCTGCTTGATCCGCGGATCATAGTAATCGTTGACGCTGTCGATGCCGACAACCTCGTCGCCACGCTCCAGGAGTCGCCTGGCGACGTGATAGCCTATGAAGCCGGCGGCGCCGGTGACCAGAACCTTCATCAGAAGCGCCCGTCCTCGGGAATGGACCCACGACGTCTATGGCACGCCAAGCTTCCGACAGACCTCAGGAGCGCTTCAGCAGCGACCAGACAGCCGGCACAAGGCTGGCCGCCAGCGCAACCTTGATCAGGTCGCCAACGATGAACGGCACGACGCCGAACTGCCAGGATTTTTCCGGGCCGATGAGCAGCGCCAGCCAGGCAAAGCCCATCGCCATCATCACCACTTCGGCAACCAGCATCGCATTGAAAAGCTTGATCGGGTGGCGATCCCAGCCGCGATCGGCGGCCCAGCCGACAATCGCCGCCATGACCACGAAGCCAGCGAGATAGCCGCCGGTCGAACCGAGCATGTAGGCAATGCCGATGCCTTTCTCCGGCGTGCCCTGGAAGATCGGGAAGCCCATCGCGCCTTCCGCCATGTAGAGCAGCAGCGTGGCAATGCCGAGACGCATGCCGAAGGCGGCGGCGATCAGCAAGACGGCGAGCGTCTGCATCGAGATATCGACGGGGCCCAGCACAACCTTGGTCTTGGCCGACAGGGTCAAAAGCAGCGTTCCGGCGATCGCCAGCAAAAGCTGCGTTGCCAGTCGCGCCGCGCCTTCTTGCGGCAAAGCCAGAGAAACAAGCGGGCGCATCGTCGTTGCAGTTGCCATGGTCTTCCCCAATCCGATCTGTCGCGATCCAATAATCGCGGTCCTGCGTTTTCCTATATTGGCTTGCGTGCTATGCGGCAATCGGTTTTGCCGTTCCGGGAACAATGTGCCGATATGGCTCTCAAATTTGATACCAGCTTCGATCCGCACTACGGCCAGGGCGTGAACGTGGCACCGGACGTACAGCGCGTCACGGTCCGAAATCCCAGCCCCTTCACTTTTCATGGCACCAACAGTTATGTCGTCGGGCGCGACACGCTGGCGGTGATCGATCCCGGGCCGGAAGACGAGGCACATCTTCGGACCTTGCTCGACGTGATCGCCGGCAGGCCGGTAAGCCATATCTTCGTTAGCCACACGCATCGCGACCATTCCCCGCTGGCGGCCCGGCTGAAGGAGCGCACCGGCGCTTTGGTGATGGCGGAAGGGCCGCACCGGCCGGCAAGGCCATTGCATATCGGCGAGACCAATGCGCTCGACGCCAGCGCCGACACCGCTTTCGTTCCCGACATCGCGCTGCCAGACGGCGCGTTGGTCGCCGGCGACGGCTGGGCGATCCGCTCGATTCTGACCCCCGGCCACACCGCCAATCATGCGGTGTTCGCACTGGAAGGAGCCGGCATCCTGTTTTCGGCCGATCATATCATGGCGTGGGCGACATCCATCGTCGCGCCGCCGGACGGAGCGATGGCCGATTACATGGCATCGCTGGACAGACTGATCGAGCGCGACGACCGCCTGCTGCTGCCTGGCCACGGCGGACCGGTGACGAAGCCGCGCGCTTTCATGCGCGGATTGAAGACGCATCGCAAGATGCGCGAGCGGGCCATATTGGAGCGGGTCAGGGCCGGCGACCGGACCATTCCCGACATGGTCAAGGCAATCTATCGCGACACCGATCCCCGACTGCATGGCGCCGCCGGACTGTCGGTGCTTGCCCATCTCGAGGACCTGGTGGCGCGTGGCATGGTGTCGACAGACGCTGCCCCTGCCATCGATGGCATTTTCACGCCGGCTCGATAGGCCTTACCTAGCCCGGTCCCCATCTCGCCTCAGGCGCGGGATTCGCAGGAAAAATGACTATTCGGCAGGCGCCGCACCGACCTGGCCGGCGACTTCCTGATCCAGTTCCGCCAGGAAATCTGTGACGCGCGCGGCATTGTCGCCAAGGTCGTAGCGTCCATAACGCGAAGCCGATCGCATGTCGACGATCACCGTATCGCCATCGTCCGTCACGCGGATCGCCACATCTGAGGGAAGGCCGAGCACGAAGCCCTTGGCGACAGCGGTAATGGTCACGTCGCTTTGCCCGGCGAGGTCGGGATAGGGTTCGGACAGATCCCAGCCGCGCCGGTCGAGCACTGTTTCGACAGCGTTGACAATGGTCTCGAATGGCAGGTCGTAGCTGCGTGCGGTGACCAACGGATAGCTGTCGGTCTGCAGCCGCTGTTCGCCTGGCGTGGATGGGACAAGCACATTCATGTCCTTTGTCCGGTCGCTGACGTCGAGCGCGGGCGGATCGTCGAAATCGGTCGAGATGTCCCTGAGCGGCGGATAGATTGTCGCCCAGTAGGCGGCAACGCCATAGGGGGCCAGCACCAGCAATGCCAGCAAGGCGCCGACGGTCAGGTCGCGGCCACCGCGGTCACCAAATTTCCACAGCCTCGAAAAGGCCAAGGCGGCGAACAACAGCGCCAGTGCCGCCAGCAGCGCGACAATGCCCAGCACCCACAGGAACACCGGCGTTTCGACGAGATCAAAGCGGTGGCCGACGAAGTCGGTCAGCAAAAGCACCGCTGAAAACGCGGCGGTGCGCCGCGACCAGCCGGCGGCCTTCGACGTTTGCCGTTCGGGAATGCTAACCATAGTTCTCTGCGCTGCCCCAACCCGGACGGAGGTTTAGTGCCTTTTCGCGGCGGCTTGAAGCCGAAACACGCAACATCCCGTCAATCCGTCGGCAGGCGGTAATCCTTGAACTGCTGGCGCAAGGTGATCTTCTGGATCTTGCCGGTGGCGGTATGCGGTATTTCGCCGACGAAAGCGACATCGTCGGGCATCCACCACTTGGCCACCTTGCCATCCATGAAGCCGAGAATATCCGCCTTGGTCGGTTCCTTGCCCGGCTTGGCAACGACGACCAGCAAGGGCCGCTCGCCCCATTTCGAGTGATGGACGCCGATGGCCGCCGCTTCCGCCACATCCGGGTGGCCGACGGCCAGATTCTCAAGGTCGATGGTCGAAATCCATTCACCGCCGGACTTGATGACGTCCTTAGCCCGATCGGTGATCTGCATGTAGCCGCCGGCATCGATGTGGGCGACGTCTCCGGTGTCGAACCAGCCGTCCTCATCGAATTGCTCCGCGCCGACGCCACCATAATAGGCGCGGGCGACGGCCGGTCCACGCACCTTCAGGCGGCCAAAGGTCTTGCCATCCCAGGGTTGCGCATTGTTCTCGTCATCGGTCACTTTCATTTCAACACCGAAGGGCGGATAGCCCTGCTTCTGCTTGACGTCGAGCCGGGCCTCACCCTGGAGATTGGCATATTCGGGCTTCAAGGTGCACAGCGTGCCGAGCGGCGACATTTCGGTCATGCCCCAGGCATGGATGACCTGGACGTCGTAATTGTCCTGGAATTTCGTCATGATCGCGCGCGGACAGGACGAGCCGCCGATGACGACCTTGTTCAGATAGGGAAGCTTCTTGCCGGTCTCCTCCAGATATTGCAGCAGCATCATCCACACGGTCGGCACGGCGGCACTGAAAGTCACCTTCTCGGTGTCGAGCAATTCATAGATCGAGGCGCCGTCCATCTTGCAGCCGGGCATGACCAGCTTGGCGCCGATCATCGGGCCGCTCTGGCCAAGGCCCCAGGCATTGGCATGGAACATCGGCACCACCGGAAGGATCGTGTCGCGTGACGACAGGCCCATCGCGTCGGGCATGGCGGCGATCATGGCATGCAGCACGTTCGAGCGGTGGCTGTAGACGACGCCCTTGGGATCGCCAGTCGTGCCCGATGTGTAGCACATGCCGGCGGCGGTGCCTTCGTCGAAAGTCTTCCAGGCGAAATCGCCATCGACCTCGTCAAGCCAGTCCTCATAGGCGACGGCATTGGGCAAGGTCGTTTGCGGCATGTGTGCCTTGTCGGTCAGCACGATCACTTTTTTCAGCGATTTGACGGCACCGGCGATCTTCTCGAGCAACGGCATGAAGGTGAGGTCGACGAAGACGGCCTTGTCCTCGGCATGGTTCATGATCCAGACGATCTGCTCGGGAAACAGGCGCGGATTGAGCGTATGATAGATCGCGCCGACGCCCATGATGCCATACCAGGTCTCGATGTGGCGCGCCGTGTTCCAGGCCAGCGTGGCGATGCGGTCGCCCAACCCATAGTCGTCTCGCTCCAGCCGCTGGGCGACCTTGAGAGAACGACGATGGATATCGGCATAGGTGGTGCGCACGATCGGTCCCTCGATCGAGCGCGACACGATCTCGCGCACCCCATGCTGCTGTTCAGCGTTGTCGATAAGCTTGTGGCACAGCAGCGGCCATTCCTGCATCAGGCCCAGCATCTGGTTCCTCCTCCCTCGCGCATTTTGCGTCGTAGCTTTGGTTCATTGTGAAGCGAACCGGCGGATTGTCCAGTCACGCGCTTGCGCGGCGAATGAATTTCAGAGTCCGTGCCGCAACGGCAAGCAGTTGAATTTTGGCATGTTTTGGATTTCGGGTTGCTGGGCACTCGTGCCACCGAGATGGCAGGAGGGTCAAAACCACCACAATGGCGGCAGTGCCCTACCCCACGAAATGACCGGGAAATCCGCCACAATCCGGCCATCGTCGGCGTTAAGCTTCGTTAACGGGCAAGGGGCGATTGGCGACTGAAAGAGGTTCGCATGGACGCGCAGCTCGACGACAAGGCCCTTGAGAGCACACTGGCCGAAAGTCTGGCCGATCTGGTTCCGGACGAAAAGACTGTTTCCGAAGACGAATTTGTTGAAGTTGTCGGCGGCGCGCTCGAAGCGGTCGGCGGCACACTGCTGTTCAAGATGTGCGTGGAGAATGAAGGGGAAGGCCAGCACGTCGCGGCCGCCTCCGTCGGCGCTGGCGGCAATCGCCAGTTCCTGCTGCTCACCTTGCCGACCGGCGGCGGCTCGCTGAAAGTCGAAACCGTTTCGAGGAGCAGCAACCCGGTGGCGGGCATCGCGGCCGCCTATGCCGGACTGATGGACGCATTCAATAACCGCCGCCTGAGCCTCGGTGGACACGCGAAAGCACTACGGCGCCTCGGCGACCGGCGCCGGTTTTCGTGATGTGAACGGACCTTGCGCAATAGCCCTACCCGCCACACCTTAGGGGGCGAGGTAAGGAGAAACCAGCATGGACAAGATCGCCAACCCGGCACCCGGCTTCCAGCGCAATCCCGACAAGATCATCACCATCGAGCCCTTTGTCGGCACCGTCACCGTGCGCGCCGGCGATACGGTCATCGCGTCATCCACCAAGGCCAAGGTGCTGACCGAACCCCCCTATTCCCCAGCCTTCTACATTCCGTTCGCCGACATCGATTTCGACAAGCTCAGCAGCACGCAGCACTCGACCCATTGCCCCTACAAAGGCGACGCCAGCTATTGGAGCGTGCTGCCTGCCGGCGAGACCGGTCAGAATGCGATGTGGGCTTACGAGCGGCCTTTCGACGAAATGACCGAAATCCGGGACCACGGAGCGTTCTACGCCAGCAAGGTCAGCATCGAAGCCAAGCCGAGCTGAGCAGGCGTCAGTTCCAGCACATCCCTGCGAGATTAGTCGGTGGTGCCGTGATTGCCGGTGCCGTCGGCATCGTCCAGGCGCACAAAGGTCATACCTTTTTCCTTGAGCGCCAGCAGGCCCTGCACCACGCCCTCGCCGGCCGCATGGGTCGGCTGGTTGATGTGGGCGATGATAACGTCACCGTCCTTAGCCGCGGCGATGCGCCTGGCGGTTTCCCTGGCGCCGAGCAGCGAGCCGCCATCGCCGTTGATCGAGAAGCCGGCAATCTTGAAGCCAAGCTTGCGGATCATCGCGATCGCCGAGGGGCTGTATTCGGCGGTTGCGCCGCGGAACCATTTCGGCGCCGGTTCACCGGTCCTGGCAAGCGCCGCGGCCCCCGACTCGACCTCGGCCAGCACGGCATCCGGACTGCCGGCGCTCTTTATGCCATAGATCTTCTGCGGCGTGTCGACCGCGGGAACATGGCGCCCGCCGTGATTTTCCAGTTCGAAAAGATCGGGATGCGCCCGCATGATCTCGACGGCTTCGGAGTTCCGCTTCAGCCAGATGCCGGTGACGAAAATGGTGGCCGGGATCTTGTTTTCCACCAGCGCCGAGAGAATGCGTGTGTCGGTCTGCCCGCCGCAGGCATCAAGCGTGAGCGCAACGCGGCCGGCCCCACTTGCCGCGGGCTTGATGTGCAGCGTGGGTTCGACCAACGGCGCGGCATGGGCGCTGGACACTACCGCCAACGACAGGGCGATCATGCAGAGATGTATTTGCAGCAGACGCATCAAACCGAATTCCTGATTGGAGCGGTTCACCGTTTCACGGAAACGGCGCCCGCTCTGACTCTTTAGTTTTGGAGCAACTCCTGTAGGAAAACCGTTTCACAGTTTCCTGGAATTGCTCTTCAAGCCGGTATCCAAAGACCCGCATGAAGGCGGAAATCGGGACGATGGATAGCAGAAAAATGCCTGGCGCGGCAATTTGACCGCGCACTGGTGCACGAGCCATTCGACAGCCTTTAACGATCACTCGCCGTCAGACAGCGCGCTCCCGCTTCATCTCGGTGCGCGTGAGGAGCTCGCGCGCCGCTTCGACGACAGGCTTCACCTCCAGGCGCCAGACGCAGCACGCCTTGCTGGGGTCCTTCGGTCGGCACAAGCCCTTGGCCACGCAGTCGCACGGCATCGGCGGCCGAAGCGCGATGCTGGGCACGCCGACAGGCCCCCAGCGCGACGGATGCGTCAGGCCAAAGAGCCCGACAACCGGCGTGCCCGTGGCGGCGGCCATATGCATCGGGCCGCTCTCATTGCCAAGAAACAGCCGCGCCTGTTTCAGGACAGCCAGCAAGGTCTCGAGCGATAGCGACCCGACGAGGTCGACGACCGGCGCCGCCGTCCTGGCGATGATCTGCGCGGCGGCCTCGCGTTCGTCCGGCCCTCCCACCAGGGCAATGCCCAATCCGCTGTCGGTTGCAATTTCGTCGATAGCCTCGGCAAACCGTTCCGGCTGCCATTGCCGGCCCTTGAAGCTCGCGCCCGCATGCACGGCGATGAAGCCGTTTGGGTTGAGACGATGCTTGCCCAGAAGCGCCAGGGCTTTCAGGGTCTCCGATGGCAGCGGCTGAAGGCTCGGCACCGTCACACGCAGATCGATGCCGAGCGCCTCAAGGGGCGAAAGATAGCGATAGACAAAATGCTGGCCGCCAAACCCCTGCGGTTTTGCAAACAGATTGGCGGGTTGCCGCTCCAGTAGTTTCAGGGGCCTTTCGGGCGGATTGTAGCCGACGCGGGTCTTTGCGTTGACGAGCCCGCTGACGAGGCGCGAGGTCTTGGAATCGGTCAGGTCGATCGTCAGGTCAAAGCGGAAGCCGCGCAGCGCCCGCACCATGGTATAGAGCTCTTTCCCACGCTCCAGCGGGGTGCCCCGCATGCGGGCCCGCCTGAACGCAACCACCTCGGAAGCGATGCCGTGCGCCACCACGAAACTCTCGAAGTGAGCTTCGCAGAGGAACACGATCCTGGCGCCGGGGAATTCGAGCTGCAGGTTCCTGGCGAGTGTCGAGGCGAGGACGATATCGCCGATGAACTTCGTTTGAATGACCAGGATCGAGCGGAACGGCGCGGGTGAGATCTGCAACATGTGATTCCGGGGACAATTGGCGGGCCGTCCGCAAATTGGGCAGGAACAATGTCGAGATTACGCAATGCCTTCAGCACGTTCGCGTGAGTTTTCATACAAAACCGTAAGCTTTGATCCCCCTATCCGCGCCCCGTTTTCGCCACCTGGACCGCGGCCTGCGCGGCCGCCAGCCTGGCGATCGGCACGCGATAGGGTGAGCACGACACATAGTCGAGACCGACCTCCTCGCAGAAACGGATCGATGCCGGGTCGCCGCCATGTTCGCCGCAGATGCCGAGCTTAATGTCCGGCCGCGTCGCCCTGCCCTTTTGCGCGGCCATGCGTACCAGTTCGCCGACGCCGTCGATGTCGAGCGAGACGAATGGATCCTGCTCGATGATGCCCTTCTGGCGGTAGGTCTCAAGGAACGAGGCCGCATCGTCACGCGATATGCCGAAAGTGGTCTGGGTAAGATCGTTGGTGCCGAAGGAGAAGAACTCGGCAGACTCGGCGATGACATGGGCACGGATCGCCGCGCGCGGCAGTTCGATCATCGTGCCTGTGAGGTACTCGATCTTGACGCCGCTCTCATCCATGACGCTCCAGGCGACCGCATCGATGCGCGCCTTGACGTAATCGAGTTCCTTCACCAGGCCGACCAGCGGCACCATGATCTCGGGCACGACCAGGGCGCCGGCTTTCTTGCCGGCCTCGACGGCGGCCTCGAAAATGGCGCGCGCCTGCATCTCGGCGATCTCGGGATAGGAGACGGCCAGCCGGCAGCCGCGATGGCCGAGCATCGGGTTGAATTCATGCAGGGCCTCGGTGCGTTGCCTGAGCTTGTCGGGCGACACATTCATGACGGCGGCGACTTCGGCGATTTCGGCTTCGGTCTTGGGCAGGAATTCGTGCAGCGGCGGATCGAGCAGGCGGATCGTCACCGGCAGACCGGCCATGATCTCGAACAGTTCGAGGAAATCCGAGCGCTGCATGGGCAGAAGCTTGGCCAGGGCGGTGCGCCGATCCTTCTCGGTGTCGGCCAGGATCATCTCGCGCATGGCGACGATGCGCTCGCCGTCGAAAAACATGTGCTCGGTGCGGCAGAGACCGATGCCTTCGGCGCCGAAAGAACGCGCCATACGGGCATCAAGCGGTGTTTCGGCGTTGGTGCGCACCTTCATGCGGCGCACCGCGTCGGCCCATTCCATGATGGCGGCGAAATCGCCTGATAGTTCGGGCTGCAGCATCGATACGGCGCCCTTCAATATCTGGCCGTTGCTGCCATCGATGGTGATGATCTCGCCTTTGCGGAAGGTCGATCCCATCGCCATCAGCGTGCCGGCCTTGTAGTCGACGCGCAGCGAGCCGGCGCCCGAGACGCAAGGCTTGCCCATGCCGCGCGCCACGACGGCGGCATGGCTGGTCATGCCGCCGCGCGTCGTCAGGATGCCTTCGGCCGCATGCATGCCGTGAATGTCCTCGGGGCTGGTCTCGATGCGCACCAGGATCGCCTTGCGGCCTTGCGTCTTCAGATCCTCGGCATCGCCGGAGGAAAAGACGATCTCGCCGGTAGCAGCGCCGGGCGACGCCGGCAGGCCGACGCCGATGACGTCGCGCGCGGCCTTCGGGTCGATGGTCGGGTGCAGCAATTGGTCGAGCGAGGCCGGATCGATGCGGGCGACGGCTTCCTCCTTGGTGATCAGGCCGTCCCTCGCCATCTCGACCGCAATTTTCAGCGCCGCCTTGGCGGTGCGCTTGCCCGACCGGGTCTGCAGCATCCACAATTTGCCGCGCTCGATGGTGAATTCGAGGTCCTGCATGTCGCGATAGTGCTTTTCCAGGCTGTCGGAGATGGTGACGAAGGACTGGAAGGCGTCCGGCATCAGCTTCTGCAGCGACGGCTTGTCGGAGCCGGCGGCGATGCGGGCGGCCTCGGTGATGTTCTGCGGCGTACGGATGCCGGCGACGACATCCTCGCCCTGCGCGTTGACCAGAAACTCGCCATAGAGCTGCTTTTCGCCGGTCGACGGGTTGCGGGTGAAAGCGACGCCGGTGGCCGAGGTCTCGCCCATATTGCCGAACACCATGGCCTGGACGTTGACCGCCGTGCCCCAGCTTTCGGGGATGTCGTGCAGGCGCCGGTAGGTGATGGCGCGGTTGTTCATCCAGCTCGAGAACACCGCGCCGATGGCGCCCCAGAGCTGCTCGTTCGGATCCTGCGGGAAGGGTTTGCCGAGCTCCTCCTCCACCTTGGCCTTGTAGAGTTCGATGACGCCCTGCCATTCGGCTGCCGTCAACTCGGTGTCGAGTTCATGGCCCAATCCACCCTTCTGGTCCTCCAGGATTTCCTCGAACACCTCGTGATCGAGGCCCATGACGACATCGGAATACATCTGGATGAAGCGGCGGTAACTGTCATAGGCAAAGCGCGCATCGCCGGAATCGGCGGCCAACGCCTCGACCGTCTCGTCGTTGAGGCCGAGATTGAGCACGGTGTCCATCATGCCGGGCATCGACGCACGAGCGCCGGAACGCACGGAAACCAGCAGCAGCTTCGACGGATCGCCGAACCGGCGGCCGGTCAGCCGGCCGATCTGATCGAGCGCGACCGCGACATCGGCTTCCAACCCCGCCGGATAGGCATGGCCATTGGCGTAATAGGCGTTGCAGACCTCGGTGGTGATGGTGAAGCCCGGCGGCACCGGCAGGCCCAGGCTGCACATCTCGGCCAGATTGGCGCCCTTGCCGCCCAGCAGATTCCTGTCGCCGGCACGGCCTTCCGCCGCACCATCGCCGAAGGTGAAAACCCATTTGGTCATGCTTTGCTCTCCGGTTGCAGGAGATTGGAAAGATTGGCGAAACGGAAAGTTCCACCCTGGTCCGACTTTGGAGCGATATGATGCTGCAGTGCGAAAGGCAAGCGCCGGCAAAGCCGTCCGGCCGCTACAATCGATTAAGGAAAAGCCCTGTCCAGACATGCGGCAAAAAGACTTGCCACCTCAGGGCTCGATGACTAGAACATAAAGGGAACAAAGAGGTGCGCCATGAAACTGACTGGAAAACTCGACTATCTGGAAATGCCGGCGACTGGCGGCACGCTGGACCGGTTGAAGGCTTTTTACAGTTCTGCCTTTGCCTGGTCGTTCACCGACTACGGGCCGACCTATTCAGCCTTTGCCGAAGGCCTGGACGGCGGTTTTCAGGCCGATGCCGCGGACGCACCGGCCAAGCCGCTGCCGGTGCTCTATAGCGACAATCTCGAGGAGACCCTCGGCGCCGTCGAAAGCGCCGGCGGCACGATCGTCAAGCCGATCTTTCCGTTTCCCGGCGGCCGGCGCTTCCACTTCGTCGATCCGGCCGGCAACGAGCTGGCTGTCTGGGGTGAATAGCCCGCTCCGACAGGATCCAGTGACAATTGTGGATTGCTCGATTTGGGCGTTCTTGCCCTCACTCATAAAGCATTGTGCTTTTCGGCTGCTCTGCTAATAACGCGCCGCACAAGCGACTCTGACGGCTATTGGGGCGTCGCCAAGTGGTAAGGCATCGGTTTTTGGTACCGACATTCCCAGGTTCGAATCCTGGCGCCCCAGCCAATCTATGATTGTGTATTTAAATCAATAATTTACTAGATTTTCCGATTTAGACGCCTGAACTAGGCCCGCTTGGCAACGAACCGCATGAACCGAGGCGATTGCTTGCCGCAGTTGAACAGCAGATCAAGGATCGACACCTGGTGAATGAACCCCTCCCAGAGCTGGGGATAGGCTGGATAGCCCTCGTAGTCGAACCATTCGAGATCGATGCCCTTGAGCTCGAAGACATCAGGCACGATGTAGTCCTTCGCCGACGGCCCGGAAACATAGACAGTCGCTCCCGCCTGGGCACAGATGTCGGCCAACCGCTCGGTTTTGGCACCGTTGAGCTGGTACGCGCTGGACGATGTGATGGCCGTGGTGATCTCCAAATACCCGCATATTGCCGCGATAAAGCAGTGGTTCAGCTCCGATATGTGCGTGTAGTGGCGGCTATAGAGCGGCTCCAGCCATTCGGCTATTTCCGAAAAGCAGCTTGCCCGGCGGTAGTTTAGCTGTAGCTGCCGCCAGTGCGATTGAGCCCAGTCGGCGCCGTCTATCTCGGTCTCGCGGATCTTCTGAAGATATCTTCCCTTGGTCACGACAGGCACGGTCAGCCATTGGGCTCCGGCGGGCGTCTTGATCTTGTTGCGATTGCGCCAGTCGCGACGGGTATATTGCATGTCGTCGTAGAGGATGAACTCGTCGACTGAAGCGATGAGGTCGAAATATCCCTTCCAGGGGATATAGTTCGACTGGAGAATGGCCACCCGCTTCGTCATCTGCTCGCAGCTTCACCCATCCAAGAATCCTGGGAATAGCTCAACGCCCTTACGGATTGTTCAGCGGTGACCGGCGCTCAGCACCGCGGCTACGCCCTCCTGGGCAGCGAGACTGAGGCCAAACCACAGCGGCAGTCTGATCAGGCGCGCGGCGGCATCGGTGGTGACGCGCAGTTCGCCGTGCGTCCGGCAGTAGCGTCGGCCCGCCGGCGATTCGTGCAGCGGAACATAGTGGAAAATGGCGGCGATGCCATTTTCCTGGAAATCGGCCAGCACGCCACGCCTGTCAACGCCCTCGGGCAGCAGCACATAGTAGAGATGCGCATTGTGTTCGCACTCGGCCGGAACGATTGGTCGACGAAGTTGCCCGACCTGCTCCAGCGGCGCCAGCAGCTCGTGATAGCGGTTCCAAATCCGCAAGCGCTCCGCGGTGATCGTCCCCGCATCCTCGAGCTGTGCGAGCAGGAATGCCGCCAGCAAATCGCTGGGGAGATAGGAGGAGCCGACGTCCTGCCAGGTGTATTTGTCGACCTCGCCGCGGAAGAACCGGCTGCGGTCAGTTCCCTTTTCGCGGATGATCTCAGCCCGCTGGCTCAGCTCGGGGTCATTGATCAGCAGCGCCCCGCCCTCACCCGAAATCAGGTTCTTGGTCTCATGGAAGCTTAGCGTCCCAAGATCGCCGATGCTGCCGAGCGGCCGCCCCTTGTAGCGCGCCATCGCACCCTGGGCAGCGTCTTCGACGACCTTCAGCCCATGCCGATGCGCAATATCGAGTATGGCGTCCATCTCGCAGCCCACTCCGGCGTAGTGGACCACCACGATCGCCCGTGTCCTTGGGGTTATCGCGGCCTCAATCAGGCGCTCGTCGAGATTGAGGGTATCCTCCCTTATGTCGACGAATACGGGCACGCCGCCGCGCAGCACAAACGCATTCGCGGTCGATGTGAATGTGTAGGACGGCATGATGATTTCGTCGCCGGGAACAATATCCAGCAGGAGAGCCGACATCTCCAGCGCCGCCGTGCATGAATGGGTCAGCAGCGCCTTTGCGCACCCGACATGCTCCTCGATCCAGGCATGGCAGCGTTTGGTGAAGGTCCCGTCACCGGACATGTGCTGGGCTACCCGCGCCTCAGCGATGTAGAGCATCTCCCGTCCGGTCAAGTGCAGGCGATTGAATGCAACAGGCAGCGACCCTGCAGTCCGCAAAGGCTTGTTCAAAGAATCGGACACTGTCGTCCCCCCGCCAAACGGCGCTACTGGTGTCACCGAAAGAAAGTACCTCCTGTACTTCAACCACGACAGTTCCATTAATTGCCGGCTTGAGCAAGCCAACTTGGGAAATTGGACGTGAGGACATCCGATTTTGGCGCCGAGGACGTAGAATGAAGGAAGCCAGGTTGACGGTGTTGCTTTTCCTGGGGCAACGATACCTGAAATGATACGTTGGGCGGAAGCGCCTGGCGCTGCAATGGACCCGTTCCCCCTTATGAAGCTTTCCGTCGTCAGCACGCTCTACAAGTCAGAGCCCCATATCGCCGAGTTTTGCGACCGGGTCTCTGCGGTGGCGCGTCACCTGGTTGGGGATGAATTCGAGATCATTCTCGTCAATGACGGCTCTCCCGATGGCAGCCTGGACCTTGCGATCGCGCGCAGCATGGTTGATCGGCACGTCACAGTCATCGACCTGTCGCGGAATTTCGGCCACCACAAGGCGATCATGACCGGGCTGGCCCACGCCAAGGGCGATCGGGTGTTCCTCATCGACAGCGATCTCGAGGAAGAGCCCGAGTGGCTGCTGTCTTTTGCCGACCGGATGTCGGACCGCCAGCTCGATGTGGTCTACGGGGTTCAGAAATCTCGACGCGGCGGCACCCTTGAAAGATGGACCGGCACGCTGTTCTTCTCAATCACCAATGCGCTGAGCGACCTGCAGCTGCCACGTAATTTGGTGATCGCGCGGCTGATGACTCGGGCCTACGTCGCCGCGCTCGTCAGCCATCAGGATCATGAGTTTATCATCGCCCATCTGTTTCAGCTGACCGGTTTCCGGCAGGATTCGCAGCTCGTCGTCAAGCACGCCCTGTCCCCTACGACGTATTCGATCAGTCGCCGCATTCAAATGGCGGTGCGTTATCTGATGACGACGTCGACCAAAATTCTTTATCTGATACTATATTTTGGCCTCACAATTTCAATGCTGTCGGTATTGACGATGGCGTTTTACCTCACAAGATATGTTGTCTATGGCGTTGGCGTTACCGGATTTACCTCCATAATCATTTCCATTTGGTTCTTTGGCGGCATGACGATGCTCACCCTCGGCATTCTTAGCGTATATATTGCCAACATACTGTCCGAAACCAAACGTCGTCCCTACACGATAATTCGAGATATTCATCGTGGCCCTGCGACAGGGATTGAGGGGCAGGTCGATGGTCATGCCGCCGTTGAAGATCGGTCATCCCTTGGGCCGGAGAGGGTTCGCGACTAGCTAGTCGTCGACGCCATCACTCGGAGCATTCTGCACAGCTCGGCCAAGTGTTTTTTCCAGCCAGGCGACCACGGATATCCCCTCGACCGCCGCCGCATCCAGCACTCGGTCGCGCAATGCGGGGGAAACGCCCTCCAGCTTGCCGAAATAGCGGGTCCGGTGCGATCCGCCCCGTCGTCCGGGGAACGTGACGTCGAGATTGAGCGGCGGCTCTCCCTGGCCCTTCACGAAGCTGATCAGATAGAAGGACCCGCCGAGAATCCACCGGCAGCCGACCTGTCGCGCATCGACCGGGATACAGTCCAGCGGCGCACGATGGCGAAACAGGGGATTGGAGTTTTCCAGTATCCTGGCGAATTCGCTGTTCGCGAGCCAGGGCGCGATTCCTTCGTCGCCGACCACGACCCGCCCGTTCGGCTTCACGACGCGGGTGATTTCAGCCAAAGCTTCCTTGTAGTCGGGGAACAGGTTGAAGCCGCCGAAATGATAGGCCGCATCGAAGAATCCATCCGCGAAAGGCAAGTGCATCACATCGGCGCAGAACAACTGCAGGCGTGAAGTGTTCTTCTCGGCGCGGAGCAGCCGGTCCCGGCCCGTCAGCACCATTTCGAGGGACAGGTCGCCGGCAAATACGTCAATGGGCATATCCAGCAGATGGATGGTGTCGCGGCAGGTTCCGCAACCGATCTCGAGCACCCTGCTATCCGGCCGAAGCTCGAGTTGGGCAAACATGTCCCTGCGCGTTTGCTCCTCGTCCGCAAGGAACATGGCAAACATTACCTCGATGCCATGATCATATTCGCTTGCCCGCTCGCGGTAATAGGCCTGGCTGTCGGAAGAGGCCTGCACCTGGCCGGAGCGGATGAGCAGTTGCGGGATGCCGTCGATCAGAGGATAGCGCTCATCTGGCCCGCCCAGCAACGCGGAGCCGTCCGGCGTCTTTGTCAGCGGCTGTCTAGTCAACGGGGAAACAAAATTCAATTCCGGTATCATTCGCGGAACCGCCCATTTAGACTTGGATACACGATTCTGTGAGCGAAAACCCACCGATGGTTATGCCCATGACGTCTATTGGCGCCCCGGCAACGGACAAAAGCGGGGCAATGTTGCTTGAAGTCGCCCGCTACTATGGCGACAAGGTGCAGGCGCACGGCCCCAGTCCGAAGGGTGTGGATTGGAATACGGAAGAAGGCCAGATCCTTCGCTTCAGACAATTGGCATCGTTGATCGACCTGCCGGGCGACTTCACGGTCAACGACCTCGGGTGCGGCTACGGTGCCTTGCTGCCGTTCCTCGCAGATCGCTTTCCCGGCATACGGTACTATGGCTGCGATGTGGCTGCAGAGATGATTGAAGCAGCCGCCACACTTTTTGGTGATCATTCCAACGCCCAGTTTGCCGTCGGATCCGTGCCGGCGCAGATTGCCGATTTCGGCTTCGCGAGCGGTATCTTCAACGTCAGGCTGACACGTCCGGATGATGAATGGGCGGCTTATCTGGAGTCGACGCTGGACGTCCTCCATGCCACCAGCCGGCGCGGCTTCGCCTTCAATTGCCTTACCTCCTATTCGGATCCGGACAAGAGAAGAGCCGATCTCTTCTATGCCGATCCAAGGCACCTTTTCGACATCTGCAAGAAAAAATATGCGCAGCGCGTGGCACTGCTGCACGACTATGGTCTCTATGAATTCACCATCCTGGTCAGGAAGTCATGAAGCGGCCCATCGTCATATTCGGAGCAGGCGATATCGCTGAGCTTGCCCACTACTATTTCACGCGCGATTCCTCTTACGATGTCGCCGCCTTCACCGTTGACAGTGCATTCCTGACCCAGAACCGGCTGGCGGGCCTTCCTGTCGTGCCCTTCGAGGCGTTGACCCGGGAATATCCGCCGAGCAGCCATAGTGCGTTCGTGGCGCTCAGCTACAGCAAGCTGAATGAGCTTCGCCGCGAAAAATATCTGGCGCTCAAAGCGTTGGGCTACGATTTCGTGAGCTACATCAGTTCCAGGGCAACCATCCTCAACGACGGCAAAATCGGCGAAAACTGCTTCATTCTCGAGCACAATGTCGTTCAACCTTTCGCATCGATCGGCAACAATGTGACGCTGTGGAGTGGCAATCACATCGGGCACCACTCCCGCATTGCCGATCATTGCTTTCTTGCCTCGCATATCGTGGTCTCGGGCGGGGTCGACATCGGCGAGGCCTGCTTCCTGGGTGTCAACGCGACGCTGCGCGATCATATCCGGGTGGGCGAGAGGTGCGTGATCGGCGCGGGAGCGCTAATTCTGGCGGATGCGGCGCCCGACGGCGTCTATCTCGGCAACGCGACGGAGCGGTCGAAAGTGCCGAGCTCGCGGCTGAGAAGGATTTGACGCGGTGCGATGGGAGAAACTCGGTCGCCTGTTCTGTCCGACCGGCGATATCGAATGGATGCGCTCGCACGCCACCGTGCCGATCGCCGAGCACGTATCGGGCGATCTGTTCAGAATCTATTTCGGGTCTCGCGATGCATCGCAACGCTCGCACACCGGCTATGTTATCGTCGACCTTTCGTCGCCGGCGCGGATTGTCGAGGTAGCTCGGTCGCCTGTCTTGGTGCCGGGAAACCTCGGCGAATTTGATGACAGCGGCGCCCTGGCGAGCTGGCTCACGGTCGTGGGTCCGACGAGATATCTCTACTATATCGGCTGGAATCTGGGCGTCACCGTTCCCTTTCGCAATGCCATTGGCCTCGCCACGGCGTCGGTTGACGGCCCGTTTTCACGCTTCGCCGCGGGTCCGCTGATTGATCGCTCGATGACTGAGCCACATTTTGTCGGCAGCTGCTGTGTGCTGCATGAGGCCGGCCTCTGGCACATGTGGTACTTGTCTTGCGTCGGGTGGACCCAGTTGGCCGATGGGCCACGACACCGCTACCATATCAAATATGCGAGTTCCGACGACGGCATCCACTGGCGCCGTGACGGACGCGTCGCCATCGGTTTCGCGAACGAACAGGAATATGCGATATCTCGCCCATCGGTTGTGAGAGACGGCGAGCTGTGGCGCATGTGGTATGCCTATCGCGGCGACCGCTATCGCATTGGCTATGCCGAGTCGGCCGACGGCCTGAACTGGACCCGGCTCGACCACGCCGTGGGCATCGCGAGCTCAGAGTCAGGCTGGGATTGCGAGATGATCGAGTATCCCTATGTGTTCGATCATGGGGGGCAGCGCTACATGCTCTACAACGGCAATGGTTACGGGAAGACCGGCTTCGGCCTGGCCGTGCTCGTTTAGCAAGGCTTGAGCCGACACATGATCGTTTGCCCGCGCTGCAGCCTGCAACATGCATCACTGGACGCAGGCTGTCCGGCCTGCGGCTTCGTTCCGGCCAGCCGGAACGGCTTCCCCGCCTGGGCGCCCGAAATGGCAAACGAAGGCGGGGGGTTCCATGAGACCTTCTTTGCCGAACTCGCCCGGCGCGAGGCCGGGAATTTCTGGTTCGAGGCGCGCAATGCCATCATCGTTCGCACGCTGAGGCGGTTCTTTCCGCAGTTGCGCTCATTCCTCGAGATCGGCTGTGGCACGGGCTTTGTCCTGAGCGGCATCGCTCGCGCCTTTCCCGACGTCCGGCTTGTCGGGACCGAAATCTTCATTGCAGGGCTGCCCTTTGCCGCCGCCCGCGTGCCGTCGGCAAGCTTTGCGCAGATGGACGCAAGACGATTGCCCTATGCCGCGGAATTCGACGTGGTGGGGGCGTTCGACGTGATCGAGCACATCGAGGAAGATGTCGACGTGCTGGAGAATCTGAAACGCGCGGTGAAGCCTGGAGGGGGCGTGATCATTTCGGTGCCGCAGCACAAATGGCTTTGGAGCGACATCGACAAACAGTCGTTTCATTTCCGGCGCTATGAAAAGCGGGAACTGCATGAAAAGATCGAAGGTGTGGGGCTGGAGATCGTCTACAGCACGTCGTTCGTGTCGCTTTTGTTGCCGCTGATGTTCCTGTCACGGCGGCGCAAGAGCGAGAGCCCGGAGTTGGACGCCGGCAGGGAATTGCGGCTTGGACCGACGTTGAATGCCTCGTTGCGGGCCGTCATGGGGATCGAAAGCCTGATCCTGGCTGCGGGCCTCACCCTTCCGGTCGGCGGATCCCGACTGGTAGTGGCAAAACGTCCGTGACAGGCAGCGCTGCTCGCGCAGGCAGCCCGCCCCTTATCGACAACAGCAGCCTTGCAAGCGCGCGCCTTAGGCTGAATCGACATTCGGCCTAAGGCAATTGGGTCGCCGCAAGCACCACGCCGAGGACAATCAAGCCGTTGCCCGCAAGGGACTGCCAGCTGAACCGTTCGTGCAGGAACACGATCGAACCGGCGAAAATCAGGGGATAGGACAGGGCTGCAAACGGGAAGGCCACCGATAGGGGAATTCTCGATATCCCTGCGTACCAAAGAGCGCTGGAAGCCACGAGGCCAAGGCCTCCTATCCAAACCTGCCGGTCGGCGAGCAAACCAAGCAGATACGGCCAGCCCCCCTCAAAGCTGAACGGCACCGTCCCATGTTCGGTCAGGCGAGACTTGATGATGATTTGGGCCATGGTGAGCAAAAATACGGCCGCAACAATAAGGGCAATGCCGGTGGCACGGTTATCCAGTTTGCTTCTCCATCTGCTCGAATCGGCCGGCGCCTTAGCATTTGGACTGTAGCATGCCAGCTGTCCATTTTGGGCTGGGTAGCAGCTACAGGCGCCCTCCAGTTGCCTCTCCGTCTCGCAAGAACCGTTGATACCCGCTTCGATTGGCCGGTGCAGGTTGACAAAGGCGAAGCCAAACGATCCATCTAGGCCAGTTGTCGTGCCCGGCCCTGGTTGCGGGTGGTGTGCACGGCCTAGGGCAATTCCAGGAAAAGTGTGTAACGGTTTTCCCAAAGGGATTGCGCCAAAACAAAGAGTTGGAGTGGCTCACCGTTTCCGTGAAACGGTGAACTGCTCTAGGGGGAGCCCAACCGAACCATGGCAATCCAGGAGCAGTCCCGGACAATCCCGGCTGAGCAGAATTTGCCAGCAGGGGGATTGTCCAAAGCCAAGTCCTATTGGTTTCCCGCGGCTTTATTAATTCTGGCGATCAATTTCTGCTTCCTCGTATTTTACGTTTTCGTGAAATACAAAACCATATTTCACTCCGACAGCGCAATGAAGGTGCTGCTGGCGCGAGAAATTGTCCAAAGCCGTAATTTCTTCCCGCCGGATTGGTACTATGGAAACAATGACATTGTCGTTGTATTCGGCCATCTCTTTATTATTCCCGCCCTGGCTTTTCTTCCTGCCGGCTTTACAGTTCATGCGATCTCGGGCCTCGTCACATCCATACTCGTGCTGCACAGCGTCTGGCTGGCTGCCGGCCTGGCGCCGATCGGCAAGACACGGCGGACGCTGATAACCGCGTCAGTAGCGGCGGGCATGTCCGGAGTTCTGGCTGAAAATCTCTACGGACAGGCGTCATACGGCACAATTCTCTACATGTCGCTGTATTCGATATACTGCCTCGTCAGGCTGATGAGAGAGAGATCGACGAAGAACGTCGTCATATGGAGCGTTTTGCTCTGTGCGCTGATTACCGCCGAGTTCTGGGGCAATCCTCAGCGCGCAATCGTTACCATAGGGATGCCGCTCATCGCCGCAGCGCTGTGGTCGATACACAGGCTGCATCCCGCAAGTGTGGGAAGAGCTTCCTTGGTGGGCACGGCCGCTTCGATCTGCGCAGCGATAGGCGGCGGGACCATCCTCTATGGAGTGACCTTTGCGCATGCAAACAATGCCTCGCGCGACGCGTCCTCCATCCAATGGCTGCCATACGAGGCGATCGCCAGCAACCTCATGGTGCTGGGCAAGGAGGTCCTGGCGGTTTTCGGCGGGTCTCCACCCGGAGGCAGCGGACTTCTGACCGTGATCGGCCTCTACGGCGCGCTGCGATTGATTGTGGCGGTCATATTGGTGGCGTTGATCGTGCGGTCGGTGGCAACATCGGCGAGGCCGCACGAGGAGGTCAGACCGCTCGCCATCTATGGATCGTTGGCGCTTCTGTCGGTGTGCCTTCTGCAAGTGGCAACGACCATTCCAAACCTTGCCGATCCGATCGGCAGTTCCCGTTACCTCGTACCGGCGCTGGTCACGATGGCCATCGTGGCGTTGGCCACGCCTCTCGACATGCGCCTGAGACCCATCGAGTTCCTCAGCGTAGCGGTGGTCCTTGCCGGATTGCTGACAAGTGCCTACCCGACATTTGTCAGGTCGGATACGCTGTCGCATCTGAACTTGGTGCAGCAGAAACCCCGTACCATCGATTTGTCGGACTTGGCTCGCTACCTCCAAGCCAATGGGCTGACTTATGGCTACGCCACCTATTGGAACGCCGGCTCGGTCAGCGTGTTGTCCGACGAACATGTCCTGGTTCGGCAGATCACCCTGGACAGCGCCCTGCCGATGCCCATGCGTTTCCTGTCCGCGGACCGCTGGTACAATGCCGATACGTGGAAGGGCGAGACGTTTCTTCTGCTCTCACAGGAGGACGCAAACAAGATCGACTGGGGGCGGTTGGCGGCGCTCGGGTTACCCGTTTCGCGGAAACTTCAATTCGGCGACCTTGGCATCTTTGTATTTGCAGAAAACATTGCTGCGAAGCTGCCGGGTTGGGATGTCCGGTTCATGCAGCCGGTAACTTTTCATGCCGACGCCCAGGCGCTTACGCAAGTGGGCTCCCTGCAAGAGCGCAGCGACGGGAAGGCGCTGGTGGCGCCGCCGGAAGCGAATGGCGCGCTGTACTATGGTCCCTATGTGAGCGTCGCCCCGGGAACGTATCGCCTTACCTTTGACGTCGAAGCCGGCAGCAGTCCGACTGCCGCGCTGCGCCTTGACGCCGCTGCAGCGCCGGGCGGAATAGTTCTGGCGCAGAAAGACCTGACGGAAAGTCACGGCCCCCAACAGCTGCTTTTCTCGCTCGACCACACATCGGTTATGGAGTTTCGAGTCTGGGCCCTGGGAAACGGCGCGGTGGCGTTCAAATCGGTCACCATCGAGCGGGCAAGTCCGTAGCGGCGGAAGCGGGGCGTGCACGGTGCCGCCTTTGCAGGATTTACTTCTTAGCTCGCGCGCTGAACCACGCGTCCACCGAGCGATACTCGTCCAGACCAAACCCGAGAATCTTCTTCTGATCCGCGCTCAATCCCGGAAATTCGGACAAGACCGCCGGAAGATGAAGCTGCTGCCGCAGCATCGGGATGGTGAAAACGTGGTTCACACCGCGCCGGTTCCGGTCGGTGTGGTTGGTCGATCCGGCGTGATAGAGCATGCAGTCCAGAATGATGAATGTCCCCCGCGGCACGGTTACCTGAATCTGACGCCGCCGCACCGTCTCGTCCGAGGGAAAACCCTCGCGATGATGGCTGGCAGGTATGACCCGGGTGGCACCATTTTCGGTTGTGAAATCGTCAAGCGCAAACAGGGCACTTATTGCAAGCGGCTGCGAACTGACGAAGTGCTGGTAGGGAAGATCGCGATGGTAGGACGCCTGTCCATATTTGCTCTTGTTGGCGCGATTGATCAGCCCGTTGACCTGATTGAGGATGTAGTAGCCACCAAGCATCCTTGAGAGCAACTGCGCCAGCCGCTCATTGAAGGCTATGGCCATGAACGCCGGAGCGTATTTGGGGAGGACACGGATAGTGTCGCGCTCGCCGATCGCCGAAAGGTCGTAGCCCGCAGTCGCGGCTTGTTCGGCGTACTCCACTTCAGCGGTGTCAAAGTCACGGGACAGCGCATCCAGTTGCTCGCCGGTCAGCCCGGCGTCGAGCGTCGTATGGCCGGAGAGCCGGAGATCTTCAATCAGGACATCGATCTCGTCGCGAACGACCGCGGTTTCCTTGACCCCGTAGCGATCGATCTCGTTCACAGGCGCTCCTTGAGACGGCTGGAGAAGAGGTAGGGATGGACGATGTGCATGCCGCTGCCCCGAAACTTTCCGGCCACCGCCAACCAGCTTCGCGGATTTACGGCGGCCACTATGATAGTCTGGGGATGCGCGGAAGCATACTCGCTGGCTCTCAGCCACGGCCGGTCGTCGAGAGTGGCCGCGAGTGGCTTGTCCGTCAGGAGTGCTTGGGCTCCTTTGACGAGCCGGGGGGCATAGGTCCGCAGCAGATTTCGGAATTCCCCGGCTCCAAACATCGCGTAGGGCCTGTCGTCCAGCCACTCTGATGCGCCATCATCAATTTCCGACCAGCCCTTCAGGAAATCCGAGCGCGCCTGTGCCAGCAACAGGTATTGGAGATCCAAGGGAGCTTCCCGCGCGGTCGCGTTGGAATTTAGCAGGGTCAGTCGAAAACCCTTTTGCCGTCCACGCAGCGCAACGCTCCCAGTGACGTGCAATCCCGCTGCCGCCGCGACCATCCGCAGTGACTGTTGGGAGAAACTCGAGACATGATCGAGGAACAACAGCTCCGTGTCGGCAACATCGCCGTCCGGGCAGATCACCAACACGTGGCCTCCATCCGAGAGGGCACGCCTGGACACGGAAAGGAACGCCTCCGGACTGAGGGCGTGCTCAAGGACATTTACCGAGAGGCAGAGGTCGTACCCTCCGGCAATCTCACCGAGGGCTTCTTCGGCATAGCCTTGCCGGATCGTCGCCCGTGCTGGATCCCGCTGCCGAGCCGACGCGACCAGTTGAGATGCCGCTTCGAAACCCAGCGCTTTCCTCAATTGCCATCGCCGCGCAAGCTCTTCGAGCAAGGCACCGGTCCCCGCCCCGAATTCGACGACGCTTCGGGGGCGAAGAGTGCATCCGAGAAGCGTGACCGCGGATTCGTCTATGCGAGCGGCAAAACCTTCGGCCCGGGCGGCATCGGCAGCCGGATCGACCAAGCCGAGATCGTATCCGTCGCTGTACATGGCGTCCCGATCTTCAGGCTTCAGTGGGGTGATATGAAAGCCATGTCCGCACCTCAGGCACGAGGCCTTCTCAAGGGGGCAGCTGAGAATTGCGCCATCGCTCCTAATTGAAAGGGATGGATGGGGTAGCGCCAGCCTCATTGGTGCGCCGGCCCCGCAAGCAGGACAAACGGATACACTCAAACTGTTGCCCCTCCGCCGCTTCCATATTCGGCCAATGGCCGTCCCGCGTAAATCCCCCAAGGCGCCATCGAGGTCTCGCCCTCCTCGCACCGGCGAAGCTTCGTTGCTTTTCTGACGATCCGATGCAATCGTAGGTAAGCGCTCATTTCCCCGCACATTGACGGCCCTTGCAACAACTGATCGCTTTCAGACGGACGCGTCGGGTCAGGCTGCGGCGGCTTTGAGGAAGTTGAAGGGCAGGAGATCGTCGATAGCCACGTTCTCGGGGCGCTGAGGCAGTTCAGTGAGGACGTGGCGCAACCACGCTAACGGCTCGACGCCACAGGCGCGGCAGGTTAACATCAGGCTGTAGACGATGGCGCTGGCCTTGGCTCCGTCGACAGTATCGCTGAACAACCAACTCTTCCTGCCAGTTGCAAAAATCCTGATGTCGCGCTCCAGAAGATTGTTGTCGATCGGCATGCTGCCGTCCTCGGTGTAACGCGTCAGATATCCCCATTGGTTCAGGGTGTAGGAGACGGCGTCGCCGAGCTTGCTGTCCGGCAAGACTTTTGGGGCGATGTCGTCGAGCCATGCCTTGAGAGCATGGAGGATGGGGACACTATGTTGCTGGCGGAAGCGGCGAATGCAGTGATCTCGCGTTTCGCCGTCATCGGGGATTTCGTTCCGCGCCTGCCTTTCAACTCGGTAGAGCTGTTCGAAGAACCGGAGTGCCTGTTCCGGCGGCCCGCCGCCTTTCTTCCTCGCCTTTAGGGCATCGACGAAGCGCCGCCTGGAATGGGCCATGCATCCAAGATGCGTTGCCCCTTCCAGCGTGCGCCAGGCGGAATAGCCGTCGCTCATCACGATGCCGCGGTAATCGCCGAGGAAGGCCTGCGGGTGTATCTGGCCGCGGCCCGGCTGATATTCGAGCAGCACGATCGGCTCGTCACTGTCCTGGCCGCTCCGGTATGCCCACATGTACGAGGTGCTGGCGGCCTCTCTGTCCATTTCCTTCAGCACCTGGACCGTGGTCTCGTCACCATGGATGAGGGGCTGCGATCTGAGCCGCAGCTTCAGCGCGTCATAGATGCGGGAGAGATGCTTTTCGCTCGAGCCGATCACCCAGTGGCCCAGAGCGCCTCGGCTGACAGGAACGCCGGCGCGCTCGAATGCCTGCGCCAGGCGGTAGAGCGGTGTGCCGTCGACATACTTATGAACGAGCGCGAAGGCCAGCGTCGAGGCCGTAGCGATGCTGCCCGGCAAAGGTTGCGTGGGCATCGGCGCGGTCACGACCGGCGTGCTGATCCCGGTGCGGTCGCAATGACGGCAAGCATATTTGAACCGCACATTCTGCAGGACCTTCGCCTTCACCTCGATATGAAGTTGCTCGGTAACGGTCTCGCCCATGCGATGCATCTGGTGACGGCAGCAAGGACAAGCCTTCTGGGCGTCGGGAAGGTCATACTCGACACGCTCGCGCGGCAGGTTTTCCGGCAAGGCCTTGCGGCCGCGCTTCTTTCCCGTCGCCCCTTCGCTCGCCGGCAAGCCCGTGTCCGGCAGGACAACGACATCGCCATCTTCGTTGTCGGCGGCGTCCTCATCCGCGGCCTGTTCGGCTTCATTGAAGAGGCGGTCAATGTGTTTTTCACTGCGCGGCGCAAAACGATGCAGTCGTGCAAGCGCCAGCTCTTCCTCGAGTTTGACGACGCGTTCGGTGAGTTGACGGTTCTCCGCCCGAAGCGCAGCAATACGCGCCATCAACTCTTCAACAGTCGGTTCGCCGGGTCGATTCATCAGATTCTTGAATCGAAAGCATGCCGGCGCGTCAATCGCTCAATTCGAGAGCCCTCAACCGGCAACCTGATATTGCCGCACCGGATGGCGGACCATCGCATCGATATCGATGCCGTCGAGGATCCAGTGCAATTGCTCGGTCGTAAGCGTGACCACCGCTGCCTCCCGGCGCGGCCACCGGAACTTGTCCTCGGTCAGCCGCTTCAGGACCAGCACGAAGCCGGACCGGTCAAAGAACAAGAGCTTCATCCGGTCGCGACGGCGATTGCAGAAGGCAAAAACCGCTGGAGCAAACGGATCGAGCGCCATCGTCTCTTGGACCAGAACCGCAAGGCTGTTGATGCCGGCCCGGAAGTCGATCGGCTCGCGGTGCAGGTAGACTTTCAGGTCAGCGCCCAGTCTGAACATGACCCAGTGCTCCGATGGTCGCCGTCAATGCATCCACATCACCGCATTCCAGCGTCAACTTCACGCCGTTCGGCAGTGACGCGCTCACCTTGGCTGGAGAGGAAAAAAGCGCAGCCCTTTTGGCTTCCGACCCATGCACTTCATCACAGGTCGCCGGCAAATCCACCGCAGCCATGCTGCTCTGTCGCAGCAAGACCCGATCGGAAGTGCTTTCAATCTGAACCGGGATGAACGCCGGTGATGAGGACGGCGGGAGGGACTGGGTCTCAGTGCGCTTCTTTATCCACTTCCGAAGAAGGTTCGCATTGACCCCATGTTCGAGCGCAAGCCTCGATACCGACACGCCAGGCTCAAGGCAGGCCGAGACAAGACGGTCCTTCGATGCAGGGTCGTATCGGCGTCGCCCGTTCCGACCAACAAGCCTTACCTGCAATTTCTGATCATCTTCTTCCATCACAAGGTGTCCACCTATTTGGGTGGACACCTCATGCATCAGAGCACTCAACAGCAAAAGGTGCGGGGAAATTCGCGCTTACAATCGTAGCGCTCTGCGCTGCCTCTGCTTCGTGCATCGGAGTCAGCCGGCGGACTTCGACCTTTGGCGGTCGAAATCATTGTTGGATCACAATGACATCCTGTTCAGTCGCCTTATGGACCGCCTTTGTCGTCACGCTCGTTGCGGTTCTAGTCCTCGCACTGCTGCCAGTGCCCGAGCTTCAGGAATTCGGGATCGATATCGGTTTCGAAGATGACAAGCTCAATCACGCCAGCGCATTCGCCACCCTGGCTGTTCTTGGGGGTCTTGGCTGGCCCAGGCGCAAGGTCACACTGGTCATTTTCCTGGCCCTGGTCGGTGCCGCGATCGAGGTCCTTCAGGGCACGACGCTGATAGAGCGCGATCTCGACGTGTTCGACTGGGTTGCCGATTGCATCGGCATAGCGGGCGGCCTCGTGGTCGTGGGCTGTGTAAACTGGATCATGCACCGCAAAGGCTGGAGATGGCGTGTCGCTTCCGGATCGTCCAAGCAATCCGGGGAGACCGAATGATCAGCTCGCCTCGCGCATCGCTTCGGCGGCCTGCAGATCGACCGACACCAGCTGGCTGACGCCCTGCTCGGCCATGGTCACGCCGAACAGCCGGTCCATGCGCGCCATGGTGATGGGATTGTGGGTGATGATGACGAAACGCGTCTCGGTGGTCTTGGCCATCTCGTCCATGAGATTGCAGAAGCGCTCAACATTGTGATCGTCGAGCGGCGCGTCGACTTCGTCGAGCACGCAGATCGGCGCCGGATTGGTCAGGAAGACGGCGAAGATCAGCGACATCGCCGTCAGCGCCTGCTCGCCACCCGACAGCAACGTCATGGTCTGCGGCTTCTTACCCGGCGGGCGGGCCAGGATTTCGAGCCCAGCCTCGAGCGGGTCCTCGGATTCGATCAGCTGCAATTCCGCCGTGCCGCCGCCGAACAGATGCGAAAACAGGCGCTGGAAATGGCTGTTGACGAGATCGAAGGCGGCCAGCAGCCGCTCGCGGCCTTCGCGGTTGAGGCTCTGGATCGCTTGCCGGAGCTTGCGGATCGCCTCGATAATGTCCTCGCGCTCGGTAACGATCGCCTCCAGCCGGTCGGAGAGCTCTTTTTGCTCTTCCTCGGCGCGCAGATTGACGGCGCCGAGCCGTTCGCGCTCGATCTTCAGCCGATCGAGCTGGCGTTCGGTCTCGGGCATGTCGGGCATCGGATCGTCGGCTTCCAGGCCGGTATGGCGGATGACCAGGTGCGGCGGCGTGTTCAGCGTTTCCTGGATGCGCGCCTCGACCTCCAGCCGCCGTTCGTCGGCCGCGGTCAGCCTCTCCTCGGCACGGACACGGGTTTCGCGCGCCTCGGCCAGCGATTGGATGGCGCCGGTGGCTGCCTTGTCCAGTTCGGCCTGCCTGCTCTCCGCTTCCTGCAGACGATCGGCCGCCGCCTTGCGCAAGGTCTCGGCCTCGGTCAGCTGCGACAGCAATGCCCGGCGCTTGGCGTCGATCTCATCAGGCGCATCGGCGAGACGCTCGCGCTCGGCCTCGGCCTCGGCCTTGCGTTCACCGAGCGATGCAATCTGGGTCGAGGCGTTTTCGGCACGCACCAGCCAGTTGCTGCGCTCGGCGCCGATGGCATCGAGCCGGCGCACGCGTGCTTCGGCTTCCCGCCGCAACCCCTCATGCACGGCGCGCGCATCGGCAAGCGTGGCGCGATCGCGGGAGACATTGGCCGAGGACTGTTCGAGCTGCAATTGCAGGTCGCCGAGATCGGGTGCGTCCTGTAGCAGCATTTCGGCCTCGACGAATGCCGCCGCGGTTTCCTCATGGCTGTCGACGATGCGGGCGCGGGCCTCATCGAGTGCCGCGCGCCGGCTCGACAGTTCGCCGCCGGCTTTTTCGGCCTCGGCCAGCGCATTGCGGGCAGCATCCAGCCGATGCTGGGCGTCTCGTCCAGCCTGGCGCGTGTTGCGTTCGACCTCGCTCGCCTGGCGAAGCGCCTGCTCGGCTTGCGCCAGCGCCTCCTCGGCCTGGCGCAGGACGAGCGTCGCCTGCACCGCTTCGGCATCGAGTTCGGCAAGCCGGTTCTTCTGCGCCAGCCTTTGTGCCGCGGCAGTCGGCGCATCGGCGCTGGCGGTGAGGCCGTCCCAGCGCCAGAGCGCGCCTTCACGGCTGACCAGGCGCTGGCCCGGCGCAAGCAGCGCCTGCAGCCGGCGGCCATCCCCAGCCTCGATGATGCCTATCTGCGCCAGGCGGCGGGCAAGTTGGGCCGGCGCACGAACCACGCTGGCGAGGTTCTTGATGCCTTCCGGCAGAGCCGCGTCGCCAGGCTGGATCTGGCTTTCGCCCCAATGCGCGGGCGCGCTGCGGTCCAGCGGCACGTCGAGGTCTTCGCCAAGGGCCGCACCAAGCGCCGTCTCGAAGCCGCGCTCGACGCTGATCTGCTCCAGCACCGAAGGGAAGAGATCGCCGCTGGCGGCGTTGAGGATCTTGGCAAGCGTGCGTGCTTCGGTCTCGATCCGCGCCAGTTCGGCCCTCGCATCCTGAAGCGGCGGACGGGCAGTGCTTTCGGCGGCACGGGCATCGATGACCGACTGCTCGGCCTGCGCCACGGCGGCCTCGGATTCCTCGAGAATCTCCATCGCCTGCTCGACCAGAACGCGCTTCTCGGCCGGATCCGGGAGGCCGGCCACCTTCGAGAGGATGTCCGACAGTTCGCGGTCGACCTCGGCGAGCTGGCGGGCGAAGCGGTCGCGGCGCTCGGCGGTTTCGCGCAGCGTGCGTTCGATCTGATGGCGCGAGGCGGCGGCCTCGGCCCGTTCGGCGGTCAGCGCGGCGAGTCTGGCTTCGCTTTGCGCAAGCGTCGATGCCGCCTGTTCGAATGCAGCGCGGGTGGTCGCCTCGCGCTCCGCGGCGCCGGCGTTCTCGGAATTCAGCGCGGCCTCTTCGGTGCGCAGCCGTTCGAGAACATCGGCATTGTCGCGCACCATCCGCTCCTCGCGGGCGATGTCGCCGTCGAGCTGCTGCAAGCGGCGCTCGATTTCCGTCTGGCGGGCACGGATGCGGCCGGCCTCCTCCTCGATCTGCGACTTGGCGATCGACAGGCGCTGGAAGGCGGCGGCAGCCGCGGCTTCCGCGTCGCGCAGGTCAGGCAAGCGGTGGGCGCTGATGCCCTGCTCCCTGGCGGCGGCCATCTGCGCGGCGGCGCGGTCGCCAACCAGCGCGGTGGCAACCGCCAGCGCCGAGCGCGCCTCGCCTTCCTGCGTCTTGGCCAGCGTCCAGCGCAGATGCAGCAGCGTTGCTTCGGCCTTGCGGATATCGGCAGACAGGTTCTTGAAGCGGGAAGCCTGGCGCGCCTGGCGCTTGAGGCTTTCGATCTGGCTTTCCAGCTCGCCGACCACGTCGTCCAGGCGTTCGAGGTTCTGTTCGGCCGCCTTCAGCCGCAGTTCCGCCTCGTGGCGGCGGGTGTGCAGGCCGGAAATGCCGGCAGCCTCTTCGAGCAGGGCACGGCGCGCCTGCGGCTTGGCCTGGATCAGTTCGCCGATGCGGCCCTGCCCGACCATCGAGGGCGAGCGCGCGCCGGTCGACTGGTCGGCGAACAGAAGCTGCACATCCTTGGCACGCGCTTCCTTGCCATTGATGCGGTAGAGCGAGCCGGCCTCGCGCTCGATGCGGCGCGAAACCTGCAACTCATCGGCGTCGTTGAAGGCTGATGGAGCCGAGCGGTCGCTGTTGTCGAGGAAAAGCGTGACTTCGGCGGTGTTGCGGGCGGGCCGCGTGCCCGAGCCGGAAAAGATGACGTCGTCCATGCCGGACGCGCGCATGTTCTTGTAGGAGCTTTCGCCCATCACCCAGCGCAGCGCCTCGACAAGGTTCGACTTGCCGCAGCCGTTCGGCCCGACAATACCGGTCAGGCCGCGTTCGATGACGAACTCGCCGGGCTCGACGAAGGACTTGAAACCGAGGAGGCGAAGGCGCGAAAATTTCATTCGCGCCGCCCCACAAGCGGGTTCCGCAAAAGTGTCCCGCGGTTTTGCGAATAGAGCCCGCGGCAAGACAAATGGACGGGCACGCCGAAGCGCTGCCGCTTCAGCGCTGACCTGATGTCAGAGCAGAGGGTCGATGATGGCCGACATTTCCTCAATCGACATCGCCCCTTTGTAGGTCTTACCGTTGATGAAGAAGGTCGGTGTCGAGTCGACCTTGAATTCATTGGCGCCGCGCTTCTGGACCGATCTCACATCGTCCAGAAGTTTCTGGTCCGTCAAGCAGGCCTCGAAGGACTCCTGTGTAAAACCGGCGAGCTTCGAGATTTGCAGCAGCGCATCCTTGGTGTTCGACACCCCAACCCAGTTCGCCTGCTGCGCAAACAGCACGTCCACCATCGGGAAATAGTTATCCTTGGCGCAGCGCGCCAGCATGAAACCGGCTTCCGCGCTTGGATCGAACGGGAATTCGCGCAGGATATAGCGCGCCTTGCCGGTGTCGATATACTTCTTCTTCAGGTCCGGGAAGGTGGTTTCGGCGAAATGCGCGCAGTGCGGGCAGGTCATCGAGGCGTATTCGACAATGGTGACCTTGGCGTCATCCTTGCCGAGTTGCTTGTCAGGCAGCGCGCCCGGCTTCAGCAATTCGGCCATGTCGACGTTGCCCTGAGACTCGGGAACCTGAACGGCAGCCGGCGTGGCCGGCTTTGCGGGAGCGGCCGGATCCGCCGGCTTCACATCCGCCGCCTTGGCCTCTTCGCCGGAGTCGCTGCAGGCGGCGAGCAGGGCCACGGCCGGAATGGCGGCCAGCGAAGACAGGACGTTTCTGCGAGACAGACTTTTGCCGAACGGAGGACGGTTCATACGAATCACCTGACAAGGGTTGGATTTTGCAATGCAAAGGCACGAAAAGGCGAGAGTTGGCGCGAATTAAGGCATCTCCATCCCCAATCCAATCGTGAAACCTGACAAAGGCGATCACGAATGCGAGATGTTGACGACAAATCGATGACTGTCTTCAAGGGGTCTTTGACTTCCTTTCACCCAGGATGGTTGCGCCAAGCCTTTCAAGCGAGGCGCGCAGCCCGTCATCTTCGATCAGTTCGACCGTGCTGGACAACTTCGTCTTCTCCGCCGCCGTCAAGGGCCTGAAGGTCGGTTTAGGCCGTCCTTTGTCCGTCGTCACCGGTTTTTGCACGATCCTGATGCGGCCTATTGCCGTAAAGCCGAGGAAAGCGTTGACCCGGTTGATGATCTCGCCGGTCTCATGCTGCAGATGAAGCGCCGCCATGCCTTCGCAGGCGATAACCAGCACCGCCGGCTCGAACGGATCGTCCTCATGCAGCCGGCGCGGCCACTGGATCTTTTCGGGCCGCGAGCGGCTGGCTAGGCGCGGTCCGGCGATCTCTTCCCAGGACTGGACGAGACCAATCGACATGCCTGCCCGCTTGCGCAGCACCGGATCGAGGATTTTGGTCGCAAGATCGCTCACCGGGACGGGATTGCCGTAGGGCGTTCTCCCTGCCATGTACGTTCTCCAGCCACGACCCCAGCAGATACCGGCCAGGCCAATACACGATCAATGGCACCAGCAGACCAGACCCGCAAGACCCAGACCCCCAAGGCGATACCGGACGATACCGCGTCGCGCCTTCTGGCCTGGTACGATGTGCATCATCGCGAGTTGCCGTGGCGTGTGAGCCCGCGCGAGCATGCACGCGGCGCGCGGCCCGACCCCTATCGCATCTGGCTTTCCGAAGTCATGCTGCAACAGACCACCGTCGAGGCGGTGAAATCCTATTTCCGCGCCTTTGTCGAGAAATGGCCTGATGTCGAGGCGCTGGCAGCAGCACCAACAGAGGACGTCATGAAGGCCTGGGCGGGGCTCGGTTATTATTCCCGCGCACGCAACCTCAAGGCCTGCGCCGATCTGGTGGCGGCGCGTGGCGGCCGGTTTCCCGACACCGAGGCTGCTCTGCGAGACCTGCCCGGCATCGGCGCCTATACGTCGGCGGCCATCACGGCGATCGCCTTCGACCGCCCCGCCGCCGTTGTCGACGGCAATGTCGAACGCGTCATCTCGCGGCTGTATTCGATCACCACGCCGCTGAGCGAAGCCAAGGCCGAGATACGGGCCCATGTCGAGGCCATGGTGCCGACGGCAAGGCCGGGCGACTTCGCCCAGGCGATGATGGATCTCGGCGCCACGATCTGCACCCCGCGCCGGCCGCGCTGCATGCTATGCCCGCTGCGCGAGGATTGCAGCGCCGTTATTTCAGGCGACCCCGAAAATTTCCCGGTGCGGCTGCCAAAAGCCGACAAACCGCAGCGACGCGGTGCTGCTTTCGTGGCCGTGCGCGAGGACGGCGCCATTCTTCTGCGCAAACGGCCGGACAAGGGCCTCTTGGGCGGCATGACCGAGGTGCCGACCACCGCCTGGACCGCACGCATCGACGGCGCCACCACGCAAGCGGCAGCTCCGTTCCCGGCTGACTGGAGGCGCATCGGGACAATTTCGCATGTCTTCACCCATTTCGCCCTCGAGCTCGAAATCTTCCTGGCCCGCAGCAGTGGCGAGACACCGGCCGGCCATTTCTGGTCATTGCGTCAGGACATTTCGGGGGAGGCACTGCCCACTGTCATGAAAAAGGCAATCGAGGCTGCGATACCCGGCGCGACGAAAAAGCAACGCCCGCATTGAAAGAGGCTTCATGACTGAGATCCGCCACATCGTTTTCGACATCGGCAAGGTGCTGGTCCACTACGACCCCAATATCCCCTTCAGCCGACTGATTCCCGATGAGAAAGAGCGGAAATGGTTCTTCGACAATGTCTGCACGCATGACTGGAACATCGAGCAGGATCGCGGCCGGACCTGGGAAGAGGCAGAGGCGCTGCTGATCGCGGACCATCCGGATCATGCGGAAAACATTCGTAATTTCCGGCGTCACTGGCACGAAATGGCGCCGCATGCCTATGCGGACAGTGTTGCCATCCTGGAGGGCTTGATCGACACCGGCCACGACGTGACGCTGCTGACCAACTGGGCCGCCGACACTTTCGTCGAGGCGCGCGGCCGCTTTCCATTCCTCGACCGCCCGCGTGGCATAACGGTGTCCGCCGAGATCGGGCTGATCAAACCGGATCGCAGGATCTACGACCATCACGTCGCTGCATTCGACCTCGATCCCGCCGCATCGCTGTTCATCGACGACAGCCAGAAGAATGTCGACGGCGCCCGGGCGGCGGGCTGGCAATCGGTGCTGTTCACCGATGCCAAGACGCTTCAAGCAGATCTTGAACGCTTCGGAATCAAGGCGTGATCTGAATCGCTTCCGGCGATCCGCCGAGACTTTGAATCAACGCGAAAGCCGCAGATCGCAGGGGGTCAGCCCCCTGCCCGCTCCATGCCCAACCGAGCAATGCGGCGCAGTTCGTCGATCGGGGTGAGCCCGCCGCTGCGCTCATAGTGCCAGAAGGTCCAGCCATTGCAGGCGTCCAGTCCCTGCACTTCGGCGCCGATCTTGTGGATCGAGCCGGCGCTGTCGCCGATCGCCACCGTGCCGTCGGCACGCACCTTGGCGGCCCAGCGCTTCTTGGCGTCATAGAGCGTGGCGCCCGGCGTCACCAGCCCGGTGTCGATCAGGCTGACGAAGGCAACGCGCGGCTCGGCGCGCTTGCCGGTCAGCACCGTCAAATCGGCATCTTCCAGCGGCCGCACCGCATCGATACGCTCATTGGCGGCGTCGATATAGGCCTGCTCGCGCTCGATGCCGACGAAATGGCGGCCAAGGCGCTTGGCGACGGCGCCTGTCGTGCCGGAGCCGAAGAAGGGATCGAGCACGATGTCGCCGGGCTTGGTCGAGGCCATCATGATGCGGGCGAGCAACGCTTCCGGCTTCTGCGTCGGGTGCAATTTGTCGCCATTGTCGTTCTTCAGCCGCTCGCCGCCGGTGCAGATCGGAAACAGCCAGTCGGAGCGCATCTGAATGTCGTCGTTGGATGCCTTCAGCGCCTCATAGTTGAAGGTGTAGCCCTTGCCCTTCTGGTCACGCGAGGCCCAGATCATCGTCTCATGCGCGTTCTGGAAACGGCGGCCACGGAAATTTGGCATCGGGTTGGTCTTGCGCCAGACCACGTCGTTGAGGATCCAGAAGCCCAGATCCTGCATCTTGGCGCCGACCCGGAAGATGTTGTGATAGGAGCCGATGACCCAGATTGTGCCATTGGGCTTCAGCACCCGCCGCGCCGCCAGCAGCCAGGCGCGGGTGAAGGCGTCATAGGCTTCAAAACTCTCGAACTGGTCCCAGTCATCGTCGACCGCGTTGACCTTGGACTGATCGGGGCGATGCAGGTCGCCGTCGAGCTGCAGATTGTAGGGCGGATCGGCGAAGATGACGTCGATCGACTTTTCGGGCAGGCGGTCGAGGGCTGCAACGCAGTCGCCCTTGAGGATCGTGTCCAGCCATTCGGATTGCTGGGGAGCATGGGAAAGGTCGTCGAGAAGACGCACGGCAGACATTTTTACACCCAGGGCACGCGTTACTGTTTACTCCCCGTTATGGTTACCGATCAGCGTAAATATTCGGTGAAGGCCCGTGCGACTACCTGCCAGGTTTGCGAAGGCCGGGCCATTGGTGTATGCCGCGCCGCCTGAGGCCTTCATGGCCGTTTCATCCTCCCTTTGTCCGGATCACCATGCCCCAGCCAGACCTTGTCATCTTCGATTGCGACGGCGTCCTCGTCGATTCCGAAATCATCGCCGCGCGGGTCGAGGCTGAGTTGATAACGCTCGCCGGATATGAAATCTCCGCCGAGGAGGTTGCCGAGACCTATGCGGGCCTGACGTTCAAGGACATCCTGATGCGGATCGAGGAGAAGTCCAAAATCCCGTTCCAGGCGTCGCTGATCGATCGCGCCGAAGAGCTCGTCGACCGCAAACTGCGCAGCGATGTTCGTGCCATCGAGGGCGTGCGCGAAGCGGTCGCCTCGGTCACGGCGCAACGCTGCATCTGCTCCAACTCACGCTCGGAGCGGATAGAATTCATGCTGGAGAAGGTGCATCTGCTGCCGTTTTTCGCCGGCCGCATCTTCTCGGCGCTGGAAATACCGAGCAAAAAGACCAAACCCGCGCCGGACGTGTTCCTGTTCGCGGCCGAAAAACTCGGCGCAAACCCGGCGAACACTTTCGTCATCGAGGATTCCGTGCACGGCGTTGCCGGCGCCAGGGCAGCCGGCATGCGGGTGATCGGCTTTACCGGCGCCAGCCACAGCTATCTCGGCCATGCCGACGCGCTGACGGAGGCCGGCGCCGAAACAGTGATCCGCCGCTGGGCAGAGCTGAAAAGCGTCATCGCGGCACTGTCGGAATGGTCGGCCGACGCCTGAGCAATTTACGCCGCGACGCACGCTTCCCTCAAGAACCGCGACTAGTTTGTCGCGGTGGTCTTCTTCCTGTGGGTCTTCTTCGGCTTGTCCGTCGTCGCCTTCGGCGCGGTTTCGTCATAGCCGGCATAGGCCTGATAGTCCTGCGCCGTCGGTGCCGGCACGACGGCATTGGAATCGGTGAAGACGAACTGGGTGGCGACCGAGGGATCGGTGACCTGGACCTGATACTGGTGAATCTGCGAATAAAGCACGTCGGTGCCGTGCATCACCGCGGTGCGGATCGGCATGGTGATGGTGCCGGGCGTGAACTTCGGTCCCGGCACGATCTTGCCTGCAACCGCGATCTTCATCGTCAGTTGTCCGTCGGCACGGCTGCAATCGCGGGTCACGTCGGAAATCGACGCCTGATAAATGATCCTCGCCGAATCGTCGGGCGGAGAGGCAGCGGCGGCCGCGTCGGCTGCGGCGGCGGCCTGTGCCTCTTGCGCCTGCTGCTCGGCTTCGGCCTTGTTCCTCGGCTTGTGCATGGGCTTCGACTTCGGCTTGGGCTTCTTGACCTCGTTGACATAGGTGTTGAAGAAGGCGGTGCCGTCGCGCACCGTCACCCTCGGGCAATAGGCATTCAACTGGCTGGCGAGGATCTTGGGATCCTGCGGAGGCGGTGGCGCTGTCGGGTCCTTCTTGCCGAAGCCGAGGTTCAGGATGCCATTGTCGCCTGATTGGCAACCGGCGGCGGCGAGCATAAAGCCCGTGAGCGCAAGACCCGCCAAAAAGCGACCACTGAGTGTACGAAACGCCATGAAACTGCACTTCCCTCTCGTAAAGCTGGTGACGTATATCAACGGCGCGGCAAAAATGCGACTGGAGCCGGCACAGAAATTAACCACCTTGTGGTGAACGGAAAAGCCAAGCGGCAACGGGACTGAGACATGCAATATGTGAGTACGCGCGGGGAAGCACCCGCGCTTGGATTTTCCGATGCCGTGCTGGCGGGGCTGGCGCGCGATGGCGGGCTCTACGTGCCGCGCGAGTGGCCGCAGTTTTCCGCCTCCGAGATCCGCGCCATGCGCGGCCTTGCCTATCCCGACCTTGCCATCCGTGTGCTGTCGCCCTTCCTTGGCGGTGAAATCGCAGCGCCGGTCTTCGAACGACTGGTGCGCGAAGCCTACGCCACCTTCCGCCACGAAGCCGTCTGCCCGCTGGTGCAGACCGGCTCCAACACCTTTGTCCTCGAACTCTTCCACGGCCCGACGCTGGCGTTCAAGGATGTGGCGATGCAGTTGCTCGCCCGGCTGATGGACCATGTGCTTGCCGAACGCGATCAGCACGCCACCATCGTCGGCGCCACGTCAGGCGATACCGGCGGCGCGGCCATCGACGCCTTTGCCGGACGCAGCCGCACCGACATCTTCATCCTGTTCCCGCATGGCCGCGTTTCGCCGGTGCAGCAGCGGCAGATGACGACGTCGAAGGCTGAAAACGTCCATGCGCTGGCGATCGAAGGCAATTTCGACGACTGTCAGGGCCTGCTCAAGGACATGTTCAACGACCACGCTTTCCGTGACCGGGTGGCGCTGTCGGGGGTCAATTCGATCAACTGGGCCCGTATCATGGCCCAGATCGTCTACTATTTCTCCTCGGCACTGTCGCTCGGCGCGCCGGACAGGCCGGTGTCCTTCACCGTGCCGACCGGCAATTTCGGCGATATCTTCGCCGGCTACGCCGCCAAGAAGATGGGCCTGCCGATCGAGCGGCTGGTCATCGCCACCAACGACAACGACATATTGGCGCGCACCTTCGCGACCGGCGAATACCGCACCAAGGGTGTCTTTGCGACCACTTCGCCGTCGATGGACATCCAGGTTTCGTCGAATTTCGAACGCCTGCTGTTCGAGGCCTCGAACCGCGACGCGGCGACCGTGCGGCGCTACATGGATGGCCTGAAGCAGTCTGGCGCCTTCACCATAGAAGCCCGCGAAATCAATGGGATGCGGTCCGAATTCGACGCCGGCCGTGCCACCATGGACGAGGTCGCCGCCACCATCCGCTCGACGCTTGCGGCCAGCAATTATCTTCTAGATCCGCATACCGCCGCGGCCGTGCATGTCGCGGCCGGCAAAGCATCTGGCGCCGTGCCGATGGTGGTGCTGGGCACCGCCCATCCGGCAAAATTCCCGGCCGCGGTCGAGGCCGCAAGCGGAGTCTCGCCCGCCCTGCCCGCATGGCTAGGTGGATTGATGACATTTGAGGAAAAGTACACGGTACTTCCATCCGACCTGAAAATGGTGGAAGATTACGTCAGCCGCCGCGCGCGGGCGGCGCGTTAGGGAGTACGAGCCATATGGGTGTTGAGGTAAGCCGTCTGTCGAACGGCCTGACAGTCGCCACCGAAACCCTTCCAAGTATCGAATCGGTTGCCTTGGGTGCCTGGGTCAAGTCCGGCGCCCGCAATGAACGTGACGACGAGCATGGCATGGCCCATCTGCTCGAGCACATGGCGTTCAAGGGCACGAAGCGGCGGACGGCCTTCGAAATCGCCTCGGAAATCGAGGATGTCGGCGGCGAGATCAACGCCGCCACAAGTGTCGAGACCACCTCCTACTATGCCAGGGTGCTGTCCGACGACGTGCCGCTGGCGGTCGACATCCTTGCCGATATCCTGCAGGAGTCCGAATTCGACCCGCAGGAGCTCGAACGCGAGCAGCACGTCATCCTGCAGGAGATCGGTGCCGCGCACGACACTCCAGACGATATCGTCTTCGACCGTTTCACCGAGACGGCCTTTCGTCACCAGACCATCGGCCGCTCGATCCTGGGCACGCCGGAGACCGTCAAATCCTTCACCTCCAAGCAGTTGCACGATTTCATCGAGCGTCAATATGGCGCCGAGCGGATGGTGATGGTGGCTGCCGGCGACATCAAGCACGACAATTTCGTGCGCGAGGTCGAGAAGCAGCTCGGCGGTTTCCGCAGCAAGACCGACAGCACCATCCCGCAATACGCGCAATATGTCGGCGGCGATTTCCGCGAGGACCGCGACCTGATGGACGCCCAGATCGTGCTGGGCTTCGAGGGCCGTGCCTATCATGTGCGCGATTTCTACGCCTCGCAGGTGCTGTCGATGATCCTCGGCGGCGGCATGTCGTCGCGCCTGTTCCAGGAAGTCCGCGAGAAGCGCGGCCTATGTTATTCGGTCTACGCCTTCCACTGGGGCTTTTCCGATACCGGCATCTTCGGCGTCCACGCCGCGACCGGGCAGAGCGACATCGCCGAACTCGTGCCTGTCATCATCGACGAGTTGCAGAAGGCCGGCGAGAACATCCTGCAGGAAGAACTGGACCGCGCGCGTGCCCAGTACCGCGCCGGGCTGATCATGTCCGCCGAAAGCCCGGCCAGCCGCGCCTCGCAGATCGCAAGACAACTTCTTTTGTTCGGCAGGCCGATCGCCAAGGAGGAATTGATGGAGCGCCTGTCGGCGCTGACGGTGGAGCGGCTGACCGACCTGTCGTCGCGGATGTTCTCGACCAAGCCGACGCTTACCGCTGTCGGGCCCGTGGGTACGCTGGCACCATATGAGGCGATCCTCGATTCGCTTCCGGGCACGCAGACCACGGCCCGCAGGCTCGCCGTCTAAGCCCCCAAGCGCCGTGTTCGCGCTCCCTTTCTTTCGCCGTGACCTGCCGGCGCTGAAGGGCAACCTCGTCACCTTGCGCGTGCCATTCACCAATGACTTCCGGGAATGGTCGACATTGCGCGGCGAAAGCCGGGCCTTCCTGGAGCCGTGGGAACCGCGCTGGACTCCCGACGAACTCGACCGCACGGCATGGCGCCTGCGCATCAGCCGCTACCGCGAAGACTATGCGCAAGGGACCGCGATCGCCTTCTTCATCTTCGAGAAGTCGAGCGGCAAGCTGGCCGGCGGAATCACGCTCGGCAATATACGCCACGGTGTCTCGCAAAGCGGCCATGTCGGCTACTGGATCGGCGAGCGCTTCGGCGGGCGCGGCCTGATGACCGACGCGGTCAAGGTCGTGGCGCGCTTCGCCTTCGATACGCTGAGGTTGCACCGGATCGAAGCGGCCTGTATTCCCGACAATATCCGGTCGATCCGCGTGCTTGAAAAAGCCGGATTCCGGCGCGAAGGACTCTTAAGATCCTATCTCAGGATCAACGGCATCTGGCAGGACCACTACCTCTACGCCCGGATCGCGGACGATCCGTTGGGCGCAGGAACAAAGGACTGATTTTTGACGAATTTCCTGCGAAACGGGCCGCTGTTCGCCTTTGTCCTCGCGGCGATCCTGACGCTGTGCGCGGCTTCGTCGGCCTTTGCCGTCGAACCGATCAAGATTGCCCGCGACGATGTCGCGCTCGACCTGTCGCGCGCCTTCGAGATCTACCGCAACCAGGGCGAAAACTTCCAGGTGTCGACCGCGCCCGGGCCGGACGGCATCGTGCGGCGCATCGAGGTCGAGGCCAATGATGCGCGCTCGACCGGCGACTGGGCGGTGTTCGCGCTGGCCAACACCACCGACCAGCAGCTCGACAGGCTGATCGTAGCGCCGCATTTCCGACTGGTGAATTCCGGCATCTTCTGGCCCGATCTCGGCGCCACCCGTATTGCCGCGATCACGCCCAGCGAGGGCTTCGCGCTCGACCGCCAGACCAGCCCTGACGCAGATGTGTTCCGGGTGACGCTGAACCCAGGCGCGGTGATCACCTTCATCGCCGAACTCGCCTCGCCCAAGCTGCCGCAGGTGTATCTGTGGGAGCCGGAAGCCTACAAGGACTCGGTCAATTCCTACACGCTGTTTCGCGGCATCGTCATCGGCATCGCAGGCCTTTTGGCGCTGTTCCTGACCATCCTTTTCGTGGTCAAGGGGACCTCGATGTTCCCGGCGACCGCGGCACTTGCCTGGGCGGTGCTTGCCTATATCTGCGTCGATTTCGGCTTCCTCAACAAGGTCATCGAGATTTCGCCCGGCAATGAGCAGATGTGGCGAGCGGGAACGGAGGTGGCGCTGGCAGCGACCTTCGTGGTCTTCCTGTTCGCTTATCTCAACCTCAACCGATGGCACGGCCATTTCAGCTATGGCGCCCTGGTCTGGATCCTTGGGCTGGTGCTGATTGCCGGCGTCGCAATCGTCGATCCGGCGGTCGCCGCCGGCATCGCCCGCATCTCCTTTGCCGCCACCGCGCTGACCGGGCTCGGCCTGATCATCTTCCTCGGTATACGCGGCTATGACCGCGCCATCATGCTGGTGCCCAGTTGGGTCATGGTGCTGTTGTGGCTATGCGGGTCGTGGATGGCGATCACCGGCATGCTCGACAACGACATCGCCCAGCCGGCGCTCGGCGGCGGGCTGATCCTGATCATCCTGTTGATCGGCTTCACCGTCATGCAGCACGCCTTTGCCGGCGGCGCGCTGCATCAGGGGCTGTTCTCCGATCTCGAACGCCAGGCGCTGGCGGTTGCCGGATCGGGCGACACGGTGTGGGACTGGGACGTGCTGCGCGACCGCGTGGTGACCAAGCCCGATGTCAGCATCCAGCTCGGCCTTGCGCCCAACAGCCTCGGCGGTGCGGCGCGCAACTGGCTGCCGGTGCTGCATGCCGATGACCGCGACACCTTCCGCACGACGCTCGACGTGGTGCTGGAGCACCGGCGTGGCCGGGTGTCGCAGAATTTCCGCCTGCGCGGCGCCGATGGGCACTATCACTGGTTCAACTTGCGGGCGCGACCGGTCATTGGATCGGACGGCGAGGTCATCCGCTGCGTCGGCACCATGGTCGACGTCACCGAGCAGAAGAAGTCCGAGGAGCGGCTGCTGCACGACGCCGTGCACGACAATCTGACCGGCCTGCCGAACCGCGAATTGTTCATGAACCGGCTGGAGGCGATCATCTCGATCGCCCGTACCGAAGAGAAGGTGCGCCCGACCGTCTTCGTCATCGACATCGACCGCTTCAAGCAGGTCAATGACGGGCTCGGCATCTCGGCCGGCGACACCATACTGCTCACCATTGCGCGCCGCCTGCACCGGCTGCTAAAGCCGAAGGACTCGCTGTCGCGCTTCGCCGGCGACCAGTTCGCGCTGATGCTTTTGTCCGAACAGGACCCTGCCCGCATCGCCGGTGTGGCGGATGCCATCAAGCATGCGATCAACAACCCGATCACCTTCGCCAAGCGCGAGATCGTGCTGACCGCCTCGATCGGCCTGATCACCTGGACTTCGGCGCAAACCTCGGCCGAGGACATGGTCAAGGACGCCGAGCTTGCCATGCATCAGGCCAAGCGCTTCGGCGGCGACAGGATCGAGCCGTTCCGCCCGGCGTTCCGCACCGTCGGCACCGACCGGCTGCAGTTCGAATCCGACCTGCGGCGCGCCATCGAGCGGCGCGAATTCACCCTTGCCTACCAGCCGATCGTGCGTCTGGAAGACGGCAGCGTCGCCGGCTTCGAGGCCTTGCTGCGTTGGGACCATCCGCGCCGCGGCATGATCCCGCCGGCCGATTTCATCCCGGTCGCCGAGAGCTGCGGGCTGATCGTGCAGCTTGGGCTGTTTGCCATGCAGCAGGCGGCCGAGGACCTGGCCGGATGGCAAAAGCAGATCGGCGATGCGCCGCTATCGGTCTCGGTCAACCTGTCCAGCCGCCAGCTCATCCGCCGCGACCTGGTCAGCGATGTCCGCTCCGTCATCGCAAGGGCCAATCTGAAACCGCGCTGCTTCCGGCTCGAACTCACCGAGTCGCTGGTCATGGACAATCCCGAGCAGACCGCCCACGTGCTGACCAAGCTCAAGCAACTCGGCATCGGCCTGTCGCTGGACGATTTCGGTACCGGCTATTCGTCGCTCGCCTATCTGACGCGTTTCCCGTTCGACACGATCAAGATCGACAAGAGCTTTGTCGACGACAGCACGCCCAAACGCGCCGTACTGCTCAAATCCATGGTCAACATGGCGCATGAGCTCGGCCTGTCGGTGGTCGCCGAGGGCATCTCGGACGAACGCGATGCGCTGGAGCTGCGCCAGATGGGCTGCGAATATGTGCAGAGCTTCATGTTCGGCGCACCGATGCCGGGCGACCAGGTGCTGAAGACGCTGAAGGAACAGTATCCGCTGACGCAGGCCTGAGCCGTTTCACGCGCGTCGCCCAAGCCTGCGGTGGCTTTGGAACATACCTCGAAAATTAGCCGAAACGACCATCCCTTCGTCATCCATGGGCGGAGCAAGGAGCGAAGCGACGCGGCGCAGACCCGAGGATCCATGCCGTGACGTTAAGGCGTTGCAACGGTTCAGAATTCTGCGCCGCTGCATCCTTCGGCCAAGGTCACGGAATGGATCCTAGGGTCTTCGCGACGGAGCTTCGCTCCTGCTTCGCCCTAGGATGACGAAGGTGGGGGACGGCTTCCGCAATCTCGAATGCCTGCGAGTTACGCGTGTCCGGCGGCCAGGCTGAGATGGGCGAGGTCGATGCCGATCGAGGCGAGGATGCGGTCGTATTTGCGCTCGATGTCGGCGTCGAACAGGAGCTCGGGACTGGCCGGGCAGGTCAGCCAGCCATTCTCGGCGATCTCGGTTTCCAGTTGGCCCGCACCCCAGCCCGAATAGCCGAGCGCCATCAGCGCGTGACGCGGGCCGCGGCCCGACGATATGGCGCGTAATATATCGACGGTCGCGGTCAGGCAGATATCGTCGGAAACGGTCAGCGACGATTCCACGCGGTAGTCGCCCGAATGCAGGACGAAGCCCCGGCTGCGATCGACAGGGCCGCCATTGCGAACGACGAAATCGCGTGCCTGCGCCGGCAAGCGGATCGCCTCCTGCTCGTTCATAATGCCGAGCTGCACCAGGAGGTCCGGAAACAGCATCTGCTGTGTCTGGTTGATGATCAGGCCCATCGCGCCTTCATCGCTGTGCGCGCAGATGTAGATGACCGAGCGCGTGAAACGGTCGTCCTTCATGCCGGGCATGGCAATCAGGAACTGATCGTCGAGAAAACCGCGTCCAGCGGCTGTCTTCTTGTGGCGCAACAAATCCATGGCAGGGAAGGTAACGTGTTTCCCGGGCGCCGAAAAGATGCGCCGCGCCGGATTCGACCAAAGCCCATGGGGCCAGGCCGCCGTGGCTTGCCAGCAGGGGTCACGCAAATATGATACCGGGAGGGCGATGAAGTCATTGCGAAGCCACGAACGGACGATCAAATCACCGCCATGCAAAGCTTGAAAATCCTGTTGCTCGGCGCCGCCATCGGATCGGCGGCCGTCCTCCCCGCCTCTGCCTCCTCGTCCGCCTGGTACAACAGCGAAGGCGGCAAGGTGCGGCTAGTGACATCAGGCAAACCCGATGAGGCCGGCCGCATCCAGGGCGTTCTCGACATCGCCCTCAAGCCCGGCTGGAAGACCTATTGGCGCGATCCGGGCGACGCCGGTGTGCCGCCGCAGCTCGACATTTCGGCCAGCACCAACATCGCCGATGCCAAACTCTCGTTTCCGGCACCCCAACGCCACGACGATGGTTATGGCAAATGGGCCGGCTACAACTATCCGGTTTCGCTGCCTGTGACCTTCACGCTGGCGGCGCCGAACCAACCGGCTGTCATCGATGCCGACATCTTTCTCGGCATTTGTGAAACGATCTGCATCCCGGTGCAGACACGGCTGACCGTCGACCCCACTTCCGATCCAGACAATGCCGACGACGCAGCCCTGGTGAAGGCGAGTTTCACGGCATTGCCGGCGCCGGCAAAGCCTGATTTCGGCATCAACGTGCTGCCGGGCGATCACGAGACGCTGGTTGTCGAGGCGAGCTTTCCCGGTGACCCGGAGGCGGCGGATTTCTTCGTCGCCGGCGAGCGGGACTATATGTTCGGCACCCCTGCCCGCAGCGAGAAGGACGGCAAGCTGATCTTCACGGTGCCGATCCTCGACCGCCCTTCGACGACGCCAACGGATGGCGGGCTTCACTACACGCTGACGAGTTCGGCGGGCGCGGTCGAGGGGCTTCTGCCTTTCCCTTGATCCAGCTTGCCCAGACGATTGCAGGAAGCCGCCGAGTTCGCTACGCAAGCAGACATCCTTCCCATTCCCCAAGCGAGGAACTCATGACCATTTCCGTTGGCGACAAGCTGCCCGAAGCGACCTTCAAGACAATGACCGCCGACGGCGCCAAGGCGATCACATCGGCCGAAATTTTCCCGGGCAAGAAAGTGGTTCTGTTCGGTGTTCCCGGCGCCTTCACGCCGACCTGCAGCAACAACCATCTGCCCGGCTATCTCGAAAACCATGACGCCATCCTGGCGCGCGGCGTCGACACCATCGCCGTGGTTTCGGTCAACGACGTCCATGTCATGGGCGCCTGGGCGCGCTTCACCGGTGGTGAGGGCAAGATCCTGTTCCTCGCCGACGGCAGTGGTGATTTCGCCAAGGCGGTCGGCCTCGACAACGACCTTTCCGCAGGCGGCATGGGCCTGCGCTCGAAGCGGTTTTCGATGATCATCGACGACGGCAAGGTCATCGCGCTCAATGTCGAGACCAAGCCCGGCGTCGATGGGTCCGGGGCGGCCCACATTCTCGGACAGCTCTGAGTTTCAACGGCCGCGTCGGGCGAGACCGCAACAGCCGGCCTCGCCCGATAGCACTCCAGAACTGCCGGCTTTTCGGGGGGATTCCAACGATGTTTGACGTGTTCTGGCGCGCTGTCGTGATCGGCATCGGCGCCACCGTGCTGATGGATCTCTGGGCCATCTTCCTGCACAAGGCGTTCGGCCAGCCCCGGCCGAACTGGGGACCGGTCGGTCGCTGGGTCTGGCATGTCACCGACAAGGTCTTTCACAACGATATCGGCGAGGCAGAGCCTTACGCGCATGAAGTGGCGTTGGGCTGGGCGTTTCACTATTTCGTCGGCATTGTCTACGGCATCATCCTGGTCGTGGTGGCTGGCGCGAGCTGGCTTGCTGCGCCGACCTTCCTGCCGGCCTTCATCCTGGGCATCGTCACCGTCGGCGCTGGCTGGTTCCTGCTGGCACCCGGCATGGGCGCCGGATGGGCAGCCTCGAAGCGACCCAATCCCATGCAGATCCGGGCGCTCAACCTGGTGGCGCACACAGTGTTCGCGCTCGGCCTTTGGGGCACGGCGCTGCTGATACGTTAGACTCGCCAGCGGATTCGATCAGTAGCTCTGAGTAGAGCGCCGCGCCTTTGCTACCGCAGGCTGCTTTGACTGCGTGGCTGCCTTCGGCGCCGCGGCGGGTCTGACCGGACCCTTCTTGAACGGCGCCATGCCTTCCCGTGCCAATTCGTCGGCGCGCTCGTTCTCGGCATGGCCGGCGTGGCCCTTGACCCAGTTCCAGGTGACTTTGTGGCGCCGGTTGGCCTCATCCAGCGCCTGCCACAGTTCGCCGTTCTTGACCGGCTTCTTATCGGCGGTCTTCCAGCCGTTCTTCTTCCAGCCATGGATCCATTTGGAAATGCCGTCCATGACATATTTGCTGTCGGTGTGAAGCTCGACCGTGCAAGGCTCCTTCAGCGCATTGAGCGCCGAGATGGCGGCCAGCAACTCCATGCGGTTGTTGGTCGTTTCGGCCTCGCCGCCGGAAAGCTCCTTGGTGGTGCCGTTGAAGCGCAGGATGGCACCCCAGCCGCCAGGGCCTGGATTGCCCGAACAGGCGCCGTCGGTGAAGATTTCAACCTGTTTGCTCATGATACCCCGTATTCGGCCAATCCATATTCCGAAGCAGATTTGATCGCCCGATGGAACCGCATCCGCCTGACATATTCGGTCGGATCGCGTTTCATGACGAGGCCGCCATCGGGAACCGTCAGCCAGTCGTAGAGCCGGGTCAGCATGAAGCGCAATGCCGAACCGCGCGCCAGCATCGGCAGCGCCGCCTTTTCCTCTCCGCTCAGCGGGCGCACGCTCTGATAGCCGGCAAGCAGCGCCTTGCCCTTGGTGAGGTTGAAGGAAAAGTCCTTCTCGAAACACCAGGCGTTGAGGCAGGTGGCGACGTCGTAGGCATAGAGGTCGTCACAGGCGAAATAGAAGTCGATCAGGCCGGAGAGTTTTTCGCCGAGGAAGAAGACGTTGTCCGGAAAGAGATCGGCATGGATGATGCCTTCGGGGAGGCCTTTCGGCCAGTTCCGCTCGAAATCGACGAAGTCGGCGTCGACCTCGGCCGCCAGGCCCGGCTCGACCTCGTCGGCCCGCTCGCGAGCTGCGTTCCAAAGCTTGCGCCAGCCATCGATGGCGAGCGCGTTGGGACGGGTCATCGGAAAATCGGCACCGGCCAGGTGCAGGGCGGCCAGGGCCTTGCCGACCTCGGCGCAGTGCGTCGCCGTCGGCCGCCGCAGCGAAAGACCTTCGAGGAAGGTGATGATGACCGCCGGTCGGCCGGCCAGCGTGCCGATGACGCTGCCGTCATGCGCGGTCACCGGCAGCGGGCAGGACACCCCCTTGTTGGCGAGATGGCCCATCAGCCCGAGGAAAAACGGCAAATCCGCCTTGTCGACCCGCTTCTCATAGAGCGTCAGGATGTAGGAGCCACTGGTGGTGTGCAGCAGGAAGTTGGAGTTTTCCGTGCCCTCGGCGATGCCCTTGTAGGACAGGAGATCGCCGACCGGGTAGTGCTTCAGGAAAGCGCCGAGTTCGCCCTCCGCAACGTCGGTATAGACCGCCATCTGCCTTACGCGGCCCCATTGACGAAGGCCATGTCGGCCGGCGTCAGTTCGACATCGCGCAGTACCCGCATGACCGGAAAATCCTCTGTTTCGGTGGCCGTGATGGCCAGGTCGATGGTGACATCGAAACGCTGGCGGAACGCGTCGATGATTTCGTCGACGATGATCTCCGGCGCCGATGCCCCTGCCGACAGGCCGAGCGTCGAAATGTTGCCGATGTCATTCCATGGAATCTCGGCGGCGCGCTGCACGAGAAGCGACATGGTGGCGCCGGCTCGCTCCGCCACTTCGACAAGGCGGCGCGAATTGGAGGAATTGGGGGCGCCGACGATCAGATAGAGGTCAGCGCCCGGGGCGGTATCCTTGACCGCCTCCTGGCGGTTGGTGGTGGCGTAGCAGATCGATTCCGCCGCCGGCGCCTGCAGGTCGGGAAAGCGCTCCTGCAGCGCGCGGATGATGCCGGCGGTGTCCTCGACCGACAGCGTGGTCTGGGTGACAAATCCCAGCGCCTTTGGATCGGCAGGTTCAAGCCTGGCGGCATCGGCTTCGGTCTCGATCAGCGTGACCGCGCCCTCCGGCAATTGCCCCATCGTGCCGATCACCTCGGGGTGGCCGGCATGGCCGATCAACAGCACATGGCGGCCAAGCCGCTGATGGCGCATCGCCTGCTTGTGGACTTTGGAAACCAGCGGACAGGTGGCGTCGAGATAGAACAGGTTGCGCGCCTGGGCATCCGCCGGCACCGATTTCGGCACGCCATGCGCCGAGAACACGACCGGCGACTGCCGATGTTCGGCCGGGATTTCGGAAAGCTCCTCGATGAAGACAGCGCCAAGGCTTTGCAGCCCCTCGACGACGTATCTGTTGTGGACGATCTCGTGGCGGACATAGACCGGCGCGCCATATTTCTTCAGCGCCAGCACGACGATCTGGATGGCACGGTCGACGCCGGCGCAAAAGCCGCGTGGCTGGCAGAGCCGGATCGTCAGCGGAGGCTTGGTGGTTGTCTGAAGCATTAAATCCTGGCCGGTTCGTCAGCGCCGAAATGAGGTGCCTACCCCTGCCCTGTCAAGGGCGTCGGTAGAAAGGGGCGCGCTGCTTGCGTTCATTCCTCTTTCGCGGGACGGCGAAGCCGCAGGATGAGCACAGCGGCGAGTGCTGCGGCAAGCCCATACCAGGTGACGGCATATTGCAGATGGCTGTTCGGCAGGTCGATGATGGTGACGCCTCCGATCGGCAATCCGCCAGGATTCGGCGTCTTGTCGGCATCGATGAAGATCGGCACCAGCGTGAACCTGGCCGGCAGACCGGCGCTCGCCGCCATGACGTCGCGGTCCTTCCAGTAGAAGATGTTCTTCGCCACGTCATTGTCGGGAAGCATCATCGACGGCTTTGCCGGCAGCGGATTGCGGGCGAGCCCGGTGATGGTCACCTTGCCTGTGACCTGCCCCTTGGCGCGCTTGGCGGGATCTTTCAGATCATAGGGAATGAAACCACGATTGATCAGGACGAAGCGGCCATCGTCGAGGGCAAGTGGCGTGTAGACGTTGAAGCCGGCGTCACCCTCCCAGGTCGCGTAGAAATGCCGCTCGCCCGAATGCAGGAATGTGCCGGAGACCGTGACCGGCGTGTAGTCGACGTCGCCGGTCGAAGCGAATTCCTTCTCGACCTCGGCCAGCGGCTGTGGTGCCGAATGGGTGCGCTGGTCGATGGTCTGCAGGAGACCTTCCTTCCAGTGCAGGCGCTGGACCTGCCAGGTGCCGAGCGCCAGCAGGATCAAAAGCAGCACCAGGCCAAGGCCGAGCAGCAATGCCGATCGTGGCCGCGAACGGCCGTCACTTTTAATGGATGCCTCGCTCATTCGCCGCGGTCCAGCCGGCCTTCGGCCGCCTTGTTGGCATATTGCAGGGTGAGCAGCACGCCCTTGATCAGCCGCAGCGCCGTCAGGCACAGCACCAGGGCCAGCGGGATCCAGACCAGCAGATGCAGCCAGAGCGGCGGGCTCAGCGTCACTTCAACCCAGAGCGCCAGGCCGACGATGATGAAGCCGATGATCAGGATGACGAAGACCGCCGGCCCGTCGCCGGCATCGGCGTAGGAATAATCGAGGCCGCAATTGACGCAGCGTTTGCCGACGGTGAGGAAGCCGGAAAACAGCCGCCCCTCGCCGCAGCGCGGGCAACGGCCATGCAGCCCGGCCGAAATCGGATCGATCGGAGGCCAGATCGCCTTGTCTTCAGTCATGGATAGGGCCGTCACTCATGGTCATTGCTTGATCTCGATCGGTGTGCCATCGGCCGCCATTGCCCAGATTTCGTCCATGTCAGAGTCCGTAACGGCAATGCAGCCGTCGGTCCAGTCGACCAATTGAAGCAGCCGGCCCCACCAGCCGAAACCATTCGGCTGGCCGTGGATCATGATCATGCCACCGGCATCGATATTGCGCGCCTTCGCGGCCGCCAGATCATTGGCATTGGGGTACGAAATATGGATCGATCTGTGCGCGATGCTGTTGGGGTTGCGCCAGTCGAGCATATAGCGCCCCTCGGGCGTGCGCTGATCGCCCTCCTGGTGCTTGTGGCCGACGGGATCCCCGCTAAGCGCAATGCTGTAGCTGCGCAGGACCTTGCCGTCGCCGATCAATTCCAGCAGCCGTTCCGCCTTGTGGACACGCACCAGATCGACTTTCTCAGCCGCAAGGACCGGGAATGCCATGAGGATGAATGCGCAAATCACCCAGGGAATTGTCCGCCGCATTGGCAATCGATCAGCGATCATTGCGCCGAAAAGAAGAAGGTGGCCCCGTCGCCGCGGCCGCCTTCCCGAAATCGAAATCATAGACTCTTTGTTTCGACGCAATTCCGAACGGAAAACCGTTTACACTTTTCCTGGAATTGCTCCAAAGACTGGATCAGTGGCCTTCGATCACCGCGCCGGCAGATCCCCAGACATAGATCGCAGAGAACAGGAACAGCCAGACCACGTCAACGAAGTGCCAGTACCAGGCGGCTGCCTCGAAGCCGAAATGCTGCTTGGGGGTGAAGTCGCCCTTCATCGCCCGGACCAGGCAGACCAGCAGGAAGATGGTGCCGATGATGACATGGAAACCGTGGAAGCCGGTCGCCATGAAGAAGGTGGCGCCATAGATGGAATCCTTGAAGCCGAACGGAGCGTGCATGTACTCATAGGCCTGCACCATGGTGAACAGCATGCCGAGGCCGACGGTCAGCACCAGGCCGTTGATCAGGCCCTTGCGATCGCCATGGATGAGCGAATGGTGCGCCCAGGTGACCGTAGTGCCCGACAGCAGCAGGATGATGGTGTTGTAGAGCGGCAGGTGGAAGGGATCGAGAACCTCCATGCCCTTCGGCGGCCAGACACCACCGGTAAATGTGTGGCGCGCGTAATTCTGCGCCTCACCGGCAAAAAGGCTGGCGTCGAAATAAGCCCAGAACCAAGCGACGAAAAACATCACCTCCGAGGCGATGAACATGATCATGCCGTAGCGCAGATGCAGCGACACGACACGCGTGTGATGGCCCTCATGCGCTTCCTTGATCGTGTCCGACCACCAGGCGAACATGGTGTAGAGGACGATCACGATGCCGATGAAGAACAGCCACGGATTGGCAATGTTGAAGCCGAAGATCGGGAAGGAGCCGCCCTTCAGGTACTCCATGAGACAGACGCCGCCAAAGGCGGTAACGAGCGCCCCTACCGATCCCAGGAAGGGCCACGGGCTCGGGTCGACGAGATGATAGTCATGCTGTGGTTTTGCGTGCGCGTCTGGCATATCAACCCCCGAGATTTGCTTCGGTATTGGAAATTGTCTTGCTGTTGCCTTGGACCGGCTCCGAGGAGGCGACCGGCTTGGTCTTCTCGACTGGGAACATCGTGTAGGACAGGGTGATCGTCTTCACGTCCTTCAGTTCCGGCACATTGACGATGTCGGGATCCACATAGAACAGGACCGGCATGTCCAGCGTCTCGCCGGGCTTCAGCGACGTATCGGTGAAGCAGAAGCACTCGACCTTGTTGAAATACGGACCCGCCAGTTCCGGCTGCACGTTGAAGGTGGCGCGGCCGGTGACGGGGCGATCGAACTTGTTGGTCGCCTGATAATGCGCCTGCACGGTCTCGCCGATCTTCATGGTCATCGAGCGCTGGACCGGCTGAAATTCCCACGGCACGCCGGCAATATTGGCGTCGAAGCGCACCGTGATCTCACGATCGAGCACGCGGCCGGCATACTGCTTCTCGGCACGCTGCGTCTTGCCGCCATAACCGGTCGCCTGGCAGAACATCTTGTAGAGCGGCACGGCGGCATAGGCCATGCCGATCATGCCGGTGAAGAAGGCAAGGCAGACCGCCGCGACGATGACGTTGCTGTTCCTGCCGGCCGGCTTTTTGGACATCTCGACGCTCATCACATCGTGCCCAGATTGTGGCCGAACTTGACGATCGTCGCGATGTAGAAAATGACGACCAGCGCCGCCAGCGCCACGCCTATGGCGATGGATCGGCTACGCTGGGCCTTCTTCTGACGATCGGTCAAAGTGACCGTCTCAAGTTTTTCCTCGACCATGGTCATGCCCCACCCATGGCAAGTGCGCGTTCGACAACGCTGTCGGCCAGGTAGGCAGCGAAGATGGCGAAGAGATAAAGCAGCGAATAGGCAAACAGCGCCTTGGCCGGCTTCATGGCGCGGTCGTCGTCGGCCATGCCGAGCACTTTCCACGCATACCAGATAAAGCCAACGCCCAGCAGCACGGAGGCCACGCCATAGATCGGCGTCGTGTAGCCGAGCAGCCAAGGCAGCACGCCGACCGGGGCCAGCACCAGCGCATAGGCAAAGATCTGACGGCGGGTCGACGCCTCGCCGGCGACATTGGGCATCATAGGTATGCCGGCGCGCCCATAATCCTCGGACTTGAACAGCGCGAGCGCCCAGAAATGCGGCGGTGTCCACAGGAAGATGATCAGGAACAGGATGATGCTTTCGAGGCTGACCGACCCGGTCACTGCGGCCCAGCCTATGACCGGCGGAATGGCGCCGGCAGCACCGCCAATGACGATGTTCTGCGGCGTCCAGCGCTTCAGCCACATCGTGTAGACGACGGCATAGAAGAAGATGGTGAAGGCCAGCAGCGTCGCCGACAGCCAGTTGACCAGCACGCCGAGCGTCATCACCGACAGCACCGAGAGCACCAGGCCGAAGCTGAGCGCCTCGTGCGGCTGGATGCGGCCGGATGGCACCGGACGGCTGGCCGTCCTGGTCATCACCGCGTCGATGTCGGCGTCATACCACATGTTGAGTGCGCCCGAGGCGCCAGCGCCAATGGCAATGGCCAGGATGGCGATCACCGCCAGCAGCGGGTTGATGGTCACGGGTGCGGCAACCAGCCCGACAAAGGCGGTGAACACCACCAGCGACATGACGCGCGGCTTCAGCAGGGCGAAGAAATCGCCCGCCGTCGCTTCCGACATGCGGAAGCCCGCTTCGTCAATGCTGGTTTCGTCGACTAGGGCCATGCGTACTCAGTCCATTATTCCGTTGGCCAAAACCGCCGGCGGACCGGCGGTTTCGTATTCGAGCGAGGAGCCGCCTTACTTGATCTTCGGCAGCTGCTCCCACTGGTGGAACGGCGGCGGCGAAGGCAGCTGCCATTCGAGCGTGGTGGCGCCCTCGCCCCATGGGTTGGCACCAGCGATCCGCTTCTTCTGGAAGGCTTCGAACACGCCATAGAGGAAGATCGCCACGCCGACGGCCGAGATATAGGAGCCGATCGACGACACATAGTTCCAGCCGGCAAACGCGTCGGGATAGTCGATGGTACGGCGCGGCATGCCGGCGAGGCCGAGGAAATGCTGCGGGAAGAAGATCAGGTTGACGCCGATGAAGGTGACCCAGAAGTGGGTGTTGGCGATGACGGGCGAGTACATGTAGCCGGTCATCTTCGGGAACCAGTAGTACCAGCCGGCGAAGATGGCGAACACCGCGCCCAGCGACAGCACGTAGTGGAAGTGGGCGATGACGAAATAGGTGTCATGCAGCGAGCGGTCGAGGCCGGCATTGGCCAGCTGGACGCCAGTGACGCCACCGATGGTGAACAGGAAGATGAAGCCCAGCGCCCACAGCATCGGCGTCTTGAACGAGATCGACCCGCCCCACATCGTCGCGATCCAGGAGAAGATTTTCACGCCCGTCGGCACCGCGATGACCATGGTGGCGAAGACGAAGTAGCGCTGCGTGTCGAGCGACAGGCCGGTCGTATACATGTGGTGCGCCCAGACGATGAAGCCGACGGCACCGATCGCGACCATGGCGTAGGCCATGCCGAGATAGCCGAACACCGGCTTCTTCGAGAAGGTCGAGATGACGTGGCTGATGATGCCGAAGCCTGGCAGGATCAGAATGTAGACTTCCGGGTGACCGAAGAACCAGAACAGGTGCTGGAACAGGATCGGATCGCCGCCGCCGTCGGGCGCGAAGAAGGTGGTGCCAAAATTGCGGTCGGTGAGCAGCATGGTGATGCCGCCCGCCAGAACCGGCAGGGACAAGAGCAGCAGGAAGGCGGTGACCAGCACCGACCAGGCAAACAGCGGCATCTTGTGCAGCGTCATGCCAGGGGCGCGCATGTTGAAGATGGTGGTGATGAAGTTGATGGCGCCGAGGATCGACGAGGCACCGGCGATATGGATCGACAGGATCGCCAGATCCATCGCCGGTCCGGGCTGACCCGAGGTCGACAGCGGCGGATAAAGCGTCCAGCCACCACCGACGCCGTAAGCGCCCGGCGCGCTCGGCATGAACATCGAGGTGAGCAGCAGGATGAAGGCCGGCGGCAGAAGCCAGAAGGAGATGTTGTTCATGCGCGGGAACGCCATGTCGGGAGCACCGATCATGATCGGCACCATCCAGTTGGCGAAGCCGCCGATCAGCGCCGGCATGACCATGAAGAAGATCATGATCAGCGCATGCGCGGTGGCGAAGGCATTGTACATGCTCTTGCCGCCGTCGATCGCGGCGTCACCGTTCATGCCATAGACCATCTGCGCCAGACCGCTGAAGATCTGGATGCCAGGCTCCTGCAGTTCCATGCGGATGGCAACCGACAGCGCGCCGCCGATGATGCCGGCCATGATCGCGAAGATCAGGTAGAGCGTACCGATATCCTTGTGGTTGGTCGAATAAACCCAGCGCACCCAACCGTGATAAGGTTTGTGGTCGTGCCCATCGTGAGCTGCAGCGTCTGCCATGTTCCGCTCCGTTCCCTAAATCTTGCTAACCCGCGGCATCAGTTGCCGGCGGCCGCTACCTTGTTCTGGCCATCAACCTCAGCCATCAGCGTCTTGTTGGCGCCGGGCAGATTGGTCTTGGCTGCCGCCAGCCAGGTCTTGAACTGCGCGTCGGTGACGACACGGATGGCGATCGGCATGAAGGCATGGTCCTTGCCGCAGAGCTGCGAGCACTGGCCGTAATAAAGGCCTTCCTTCTCCGCCTTGAACCAGGTCTCGTTGGTGCGCCCCGGAACGGCGTCGATCTTGATGCCGAACGACGGCATGGCAAAGGAGTGGATCACATCGGTCGCGGTGACGAGCACGCGGGTCATCGTGTTGACCGGCACCACCAGCTCGTTGTCGACGGCGAGCAGGCGCGGATAGACCTTGCGATCCTCCTTGCCGGCCTTGGCGCGATCGCCGTCCTGGAGGATGGCCGAATTGAAGGTCAGCGTGTTGTCGGTCTGGTATTCGTAGTCCCAGTTCCACTGGTTGCCAGTCGCCTTGACGGTCAACTTGGCTTCTTCCGGCGGCGTATACTGCGCGGTCAGAAGCTGGAACGAGGGAATGGCGATCAGGAGCAGCACGATAACGGGGCCGACCGTCCAGATCACCTCGATCAGGGTGTTGTGACTGGTTTTCGAAGGAACCGGATTGGCGCTCGCCCGGAATCTGAAAATGCAATAAGCGAGAAGGAACAGCACCAGCAAGGTGATGATCACGATGAACACAAAGGTGTAGTTTCCGAACCACTCGATCTGCCGCATCATGTCGGTTGCCGGTGCCTGGAAGCCCGTTTCCCAGTTCACGGGTTGATCGGCATGGGCGGATGTGCCGGCAAAAATCGTGGCAGCGGCCCCAGCACTTGCTAGAAACTTGGCGTTTGCTAGGAAATTTCTCATCGCCCTCTTCGTCTCCCAGTTCCTCGCGGCTGTGCCAACGAGAATAACGAACAATGCCGGGACGGGAATCCCGACAGTCTCAAGCTGGTTCAAACCATACTCTTTTTCCCTCCGCAAGAAAGGAGCGGAGGAAACCGTGCGGCATTTTTGCGCGCAAGCTGGCATGGCCCTTCCGGGGCAGCGGCCACGGTGACGAATCGCGTATGTTCGGCAGGTTGCCGGCCTCATGCCGGCGGGGTTCGCGAAGCGTCGTAATTCAGGCGAATTTGGCAGGGAAAAGCGCTGTATTGCCTGTTTCGCGACAGTTCGGCCGCGGTCTCGTCCTTTACTTGGCATTGGCGCGGCTTAAAGTGCCGTGATTCGCAATGGAGCCGTCATGAACTCTTGGCTTTCGGGACTGAGGCATACGCGACAGGAGCTTTCGAGAGCACTGGCGAAGGCCGTGTTTCTCGCCGTCTTGTCCGCGGCCGGTCTGTTCGTCACCGGTCAGGCCAATGCCGCCCAGCCGAGCGGCACGGTGCGCTCGACGCATGGCGCGTGGTCGATCATCTGCGACACCCCGGCCGGTGCCACCTCTGAACAATGCGTGATGATGCAGAATGTCGTCGCCGAGGATCGTCCGGAGATGGGGCTGTCGGTCGTCGTGCTGCGCACCGCCGACAACAAGGCCGAGATCCTGCGCGTGCTGGCGCCGCTCGGCGTGCTTTTGCCGAACGGGCTCGGCCTCAATGTCGACGGCAAGGACATCGGCCGCGCCTATTTCGTGCGCTGCTTCCAGGACGGCTGCTACGCGGAAGTCATTCTCGAAAAGCCGCTGCTCGACACGCTGAAGACCGGCACGTCGGCGACGTTCATCGTCTTCCAGACGCCTGAAGAAGGCATCGGCATCCCTGTCGACCTCAAAGGTTTTGCCGACGGCTTTGCCGCCCTTCCCTGACAGCGGACGCTTGCGAAAAACCCGGCCCTGACGCAGAATTCCCATGGGATGCGGGTTTTTGGCGGTGGGGATCATCATGCGCTCGTTTTCATTGCTTCTATCCGCCGGTCTGATTTCGACCGGCGCGGTTTCCGTTGCGTGGGCTGAAGATAGCGAAATCATCACCGCGCCTGATCCAGCCGCAATTCTCGACATTGCCAAGGGCTACGGCTCGGCCAAGCTGGATAAGGACGACGGTGGCGACCCCATGGTCTCCGGCCGGCTCGAAGGCATGAAATATGTCATCTACTTCTATGGCTGCGAAAACCACGAGAAGTGCAAATCCATCCAGTTTTCCTCGGGCTACACCGACGCCTTCACGGCCGAGCAAGCCAACGAGTGGAACAAGAAGTATCGCTGGGTCAAGGCGTTTTCCGGCGACGGTTCCAACTTCAAGATGGATGTCAGCTTCATCGGCGGCATCACCAAGGCCAATCTCGAGGAGCAGTTCTCGAATTGGGATTCGATGACCACCAACATCAAGGATTTCGTCAACCAAAAGTGACGCCGGCAGCCTGTCGGCGAGCGCATTTGCCCACACAGCGCGTCGGGGGCGATTGTCTCAGCGCGGCTTCGCGCCTACATCGTGGGAAACCAGCTCTCTTCCCACGAATGGATGCGCCATGAACAGCCTGATCGGCCAATTCGACATTTCAGACGATCGCATCAAGCAGATCGTTGCCGACACCATCAACGGCGCCGACGACGGCGAGCTGTTTCTCGAATACAGCGAGAGCGAGGCGCTGATGTTCGACAATGGCCGGCTGAAGACCGCCAATTTCAACACCGACCAGGGCTTTGGCCTGCGTGCCGTCGCCGGTGAAGCCAGCGGCTACGCCCATTCGAGCGACCTGTCCGAGGCCTCGCTGCTGCGCGCGGCCGCTGCCGTCTCGACCGTCAAGGGCGGCTATTCCGGTACGCTTGCCGCCGCACCCGCCCGCACCAACCGCCATCTCTACGGCGACGAGAACCCGATCCCCTCGCCTTCCTTCGAGGCCAAGGCAAAGCTGCTGCAGGAAATCGACGCCTGGCTGCGCGCCGAGGATCCGCGCGTGCGCCAGGTGACGGCCTCGCTCGCGGCGTCCTGGCAGCATGTCGAGATCGTGCGCGCCGACGGCCAGGTGGTGCGCGATATCAGGCCCCTGGTTCGCATCAACGTCTCTGTGGTGGTCGGCGATGGCGACCGCCAGGAAAGCGGCTCCTACGGCATGGGCGGACGCAAGGCGTTTGGCGAATTCCTGATCGAGGACAGCTGGAAGCACGCTGCCAAGGAGGCGCTCAGGCAAGCGCTGGTCAACCTCGAGGCGATCCCTGCCCCGGCCGGCACCTTCGACATCGTGCTGTCCAGCGGCTGGCCGGGCGTCATGCTGCACGAAGCTGTCGGGCACGGGCTGGAAGGCGACTTCAATCGCAAGAAGACTTCGGCCTTCGCCGGCCTGCTGGGCCAGCAGGTCGCAGCCAAGGGCGTCACCGTCGTCGACGACGGCACCATCCCCGAGCGGCGCGGCTCGCTCACTGTTGACGATGAAGGCACGCCGTCGGCCCGCAACGTGCTGATCGAGGACGGCAAACTGGTTGGCTACATGCAGGACCGGCAGAACGCCCGGCTGATGGGCATGAAGGCCACCGGCAATGGCCGGCGCGAAGGCTATGCGCACCAGCCGATGCCGCGCATGACCAACACCTATATGACTTCAGGCGATATGGAGCCGGACGAGATCATCGCTTCGGTCAAGAACGGCATCTACGCCGTCTCCTTCGGCGGTGGCCAGGTCGACATCACATCGGGAAAATTCGTGTTCGGCTGCACCGAGGCCTACATGATCGAGAACGGCAAGGTGACGCAGCCGATCAAGGGCGCGATGCTGATCGGCAACGGGCCGGATGCCATGCACCGCGTCTCGATGGTCGGCAACGACATGAAGCTCGACAATGGCATCGGCATGTGCGGCAAGGCCGGACAGGGCGTGCCGGTCGGTGTCGGCCAGCCGCATCTCAGGATGAACCAGATGACGGTCGGCGGCACCCGGGTTTGAGGCTGCAAATCCGGCAGGCTTGAATAGCTTCCACGACAAGACTATCTTACCTTCGTCTTACATGAAGGCGTGGCGTGATGGCAGAAAAACTTATAACGACCGTCTCCACCAAGGGACAGGTAATCCTGCCCAGCGCGATCCGGAAACGGAAAGACTGGGGTGCGGGCACGCGCCTGCAGGTCGAAGACACTCCGGACGGAGTGCTTTTGAAATTAGCGCCGGTCTTTGCCCCGACGCGACCAGAAGACGTCTTTGGCGTGTTGCCGCACAGTGGCAAGCCGAAGACGCTGGAGGAAATGGACGCGGCCGTCCTTGCTGAAGCACGGCGACGCGATGCTCGCAATTGATACCAACATTGTCGTCAGGTATTTGACGAACGACGATCCGGAGCAGTCCCCACGAGCCCGGCGGCTGATCGATGGTCAAGCCGTCTTTGTCGCCGTCACGGTAATCCTGGAGACTGAGTGGGTGCTGCGCAGCGCCTATGGTTATAGCCAGGCGGTGGTCACCAGCGCATTGCGGGTGTTCGGCGGGTTGCCCACGGTTGAGCTGGAAGATGCCGCGATTGTCTCCTCTGCGCTCGATCTGTCGGACGCGGGAATGGATTTCGCAGATGCGCTGCATCTGGGGAAATCAGTTCACTGTGCCGGCTTGGCAACCTTTGATCGTAATTTCCTCAAAGCTGCGAGGGCGGCCGGATATGAGAGCGTGCAGGAAGCATAATTTGGAGGCGCGCGGCTGGCGCTCCGACCGTCGAGCTTGGTCTGAATGTGCCGACTGATCCTTGCTTTTCTAACTTGAATCCCTGTCGGCACCTTGAAGTGAACACAATCGGCGTTAGGAAATTAGTAACTGTTAAACTGCCTGGGCTGCCTTTTGCGCACGAACGCAGCACCAGTTCCTCGTTGCGGTGGTGGTTTTGGCAATGCGGCCCGTCCTGACTTCGTCTATCCTGCTTGGCTTCGTTTCGTTGATTGGTGCGACATCGCTGCAGGTCAGCCCGGCGGCGGCACAGTCGACCTTGTTCAAGCGAATATCGACGCAACCATCGAAGGATGGGGCACTCTCCGCCGCGGTTGGCGGCTCCACCAGCGTCCCCTACGGCTGGCTCGATTTCTGCCATCGCCGACCAAAAGAGTGCAAGGTGCCCGCTCTGCCGGCCACGAACGTCAAGCTGACCGCGCAGAACCTGCGCACCCTCAAGCGGATAAATCAGAAGGTTAACAGCTCCATCAAACCCGTCAGCAATTTCGATCACTGGGGCACGATGGCGGACCACTGGGATTACCCGGTTGACGGCAAGGGCGACTGCAAGATCTACGCACTCTACAAGCGTAAGCTTCTTCAGGAGGCTGGATTCCCCCGGCAGGCGCTGCTGATGACCGTGGTCCACGACCTTGACAATGAAGGCCACACCATCCTGACGGTGAAAACCGACAAGGGCGATCTCGTCCTCGACAATCTGGTCAACGAAATCAGGCCCTGGAACGCGACCGGCTACTACTTCCTGAAACGCCAGTCGCAGCAGAACCCGAATATCTGGGTTTCGATCAACAAGCGGGGTGGCACGCCGAAGGCCCTCACGAATGCTGCCAAGCTCGTCGACTGAGAAACCTTTCAGAGCCGAAGCGGTCCAGGCACTTGTGAACGCACGGTGAGTTCACAGCCGTCGAGATGAGGCTTCGCGACTGTCTCGTCCCCCAAGCGGAAGCAGCTTCAGACGGATACACGGTTCATATCTTTCCGGAATCGCCGCCAGCCTCCAATCAAGGCAGGCTGGCAGCGAAGCTTTCGCACAAATCCCTGATCAGGTGGCCTTGCCGCCGTTCTTCTTGCAGTCGGCCCGGAACTTCTCGCGTGCCTTGCCGTGCAGCTTCTTGGCATCGGCAAGGGCTGAGCATTGCTTCGAAATAGCGGTTTTCTCCGGCGTCATGGCGGTCGCCGGCGCCTTCTTCATGGGGGCGGCCGTGGTGGCGGCCGGCGCAGTGGTCGTCGTGGCTGCTGTCGTCGCTGCCGCGGCGGCTCCCGTCGCAATGAAACCGGCCACGGCGATAGACGTCAGAACGCTTGCAATCCTCATTATGGTTACTCCCTTGAGCCCCCCGGCACTGACTGGGTATCAGCGAGCCGGGGCGCCGCGAAATCTCAGCTGTGGCCAACCACGCAGTTGTGATCTGATCGCGGGTTGCCGCAGCGGCCCGGCCATGTTTTGCCGCGGGCCCGGCAAAGCCGTCTCACCTCACACAACGCGACCGGCGATGCGTTTCAAGCCTTACGCATGTCGCGACCGAAGTCGGGCCACCTCCGGGCGACATGTGCTATTTCTTGCAAGCGGGCTCATTGGGGTGCCCGCAAGACGGCTTCTTGACGCCTGGCGGCGGCGGCTTTGGCTGCGCCTGCGGCTGCCGGTGCACCTGCTGGATCTGCTGCTTCGGCTGGGCGTGGAACTCCGGCCTCTGCGGCTTGGGCTGACCCTGCACCTTCAGCTGCGGATTGCCATTGTTGACCTTGAATTTCTGCTGGACGTTGCCACCACCGGTTCCATTGGCGGGTAGCTTGTGGAATTTGGGACCGTTGCCATTGCCCTTCGCCCCATTGCCTTGCCCATTGGCCTGGCCGTTCGTCTGGCCACTGCCCTGATTGTGAAGCTTCTTGAACTTGCCATTGGGCGGATTCTGGCCTGAATTCTGGCCATTGAGCGCCGATGCGTTGTTCGCTCCATTCGCCGCAGGCGTGCCGTTGGCGCCAGGGATCTTGCGGAGCTTCTTGCCAGTCTTGCCAGTACCGTTCTGGCCCTGCCCATTGGCCCCGTTTTGCCCACTCACCACCGGGTTGCCGGTCACGGCGTTTCCAGCTGCCGTGCCCTGCTTGTTCAACAGCTTCTTAGACTTGTTGTTGGGTAGGATCGGGTTGTTGGGCAGGTTCTGTCCATTCAGCACCGGGTTCCCGGTCACGGCGTTTCCACCTGCCGTGCCCTGCTTGTTCAACAGCTTCTTAGACTTGTTGTTGGGCAGGTTCGGGTTGTTGGGCAGGTTCTGTCCATTCAGCACCGGCTTGCCATTGACGAGCGGCAGCGTCTTGCCGTCGGCGCCGGGCAAGGCATGACCTGTCAGCTTGTCGGCAGGCAAGGTCTTCGACAGCGGCGTGGCACCTCCGGGCTGCTGGCCACCCTGCCCCGGCTTCAGCGGCAGGCCGCCCGGGTTCTGCTTGGACAGCACGGCTTCTTTCTTCTGCAGAAGAGCTGGCAGCGCCACCTTGGTCGCCAGTGCGGCCGCACCTAGGCCCACGGCGCCGGCGGTCAGTTTCTGGCCCGTGGTGAGGCCACCGCCCTGGTTGTTGTTCTCGTTGATCGTCGTGTTGTTGATGATCGTGGTGTTGTGGATGTTATTGAAAATGACATTGTCCGGCGGTGGGAAGACGTCATGCGGCGGATTCACCCAGGCCGGCACGGGCACAAAGACGGGTGTCGGCAGAAGGAAGATTCCGACTGGCGGCGGCGGTGGCGGCAGTTCGATGAAGTCGCGCGGCCGCGGCGGCAGGAAGATCACCGCGATCGGTGGCGGCGGATCGAAATCGAAGTCGGGGTCGTCGAAATAGAGTACGGGACGGTCGACGTAGACGATTTCCTCCTCCGGCGGCGGCGGCACGTCATAGGCGTAGACGGTGAAATCCTCCGGGGGCTCCAGGGCCGCCTCGAAATGCTCGAGCCGGCGGCGGGCATCCCAGGCATGCGGGCCATGCGGGTAGCGCCGGAGATATGACCAGTAGGCTTCCGGCGTGTCCCGTAGCCAGGTTTCGCGCCAAGTGATCGCCTCGCGCCGCGCCGCGATGATGGCGCGCACGCGCTTGGCCATCGGATCGTGCGGATAGGCGCCGACGAAATCCTCATAACCGCGCAGCGTGTCGCGATCGAGCGCCGCTACATAAGCGTCGTGGGCATCGAAGTCGCGGATTTCCCTGGTCCGGTTGGCCTGGGATTCGGCCTCCGAAACCTTCGGCGCGGGCGCATCCGGGGCACGATCGAAGAACACGAAGGGCGCGCTAATCTTCGAGGCGTTCCAAGGCACTTCGGCCCCTTGCGTCACTTCGTTGACGCGCAGGCGCGTGCGGTCGAACACATCGTCGAGCGACAGGCCCCCGTCGCGCATCATCTCGGCCAGCGCCTGGGCATAGGCGCCGTACGGGCCCTTGCCTTCCGGCGCGACGGTTCCCGGCGCGGCGTTGAAGGCGATCAGCATGTTCGGGTCGGGATCGACCAGCGCGAGACCGCCGGCCAGCGGCTGGTTCGTTTGCGGGAATGCATTCGGTCGCGCCGCGTCGAGCACGACGATGTTGACCTTCGTCGGCAGTCCAGCCAGCGACTTGGTGACGTCGGAGAGCCGCATCGCCTGGAGCGGGACGTCGGCAGGATTGGCGATCTGGGCATCGACCGGCAGGAAGTAGTTCTCGCCTTCGAACTGCACACCTTGGCCGGCGAGGTAGACGAAGACGACCGCGTCGGGTCCGGCGGCGGAGACCTTGCCGAGGAAGTCGCGCAGCGCGCCGCGCAGCGACTCCTGATCCACATCACGGGCGCCGACCACATCGAAACCGGCAGCCTGCAAGGTCTGCGCGATCAGTCCGGCGTCGTTGGCGGGTGTCACCATCGCGCCGGACGGATAGGCAGCGTTGCCGATAACGAAAGCGAGGCGTTTTTGCTGTTGCGCGAGCGCGCCCGTCGCCGAGGCGGCGACGACAAGCAAGAGGACGAATAGACTGAGGAATTTCTGGAGCATCCGCATTTCAGGCCACCATGGGTAAAGAGCCGACGCTGTCGAGGCCCTTCCCCTCCTCCAGCGATCTGGACTAGATGGGCGCAAAGAGGCGGCTTTGCGGCGCGATCTCGGCAGGTTGGGATCGAGTATAGCCTAATTCGCGATTTCAAGGAAAAGTGATCGCTGTCCGCGCGGCAGTCGAACCGATCCGCCTACCGGCGCTTCCTGGGCTTTTCCAGCAGGGCGACCGCCTCGACATGGGGCGACCACAGGAACTGGTCGATCGGCGTCACGCTTCTCAGTTGATAGCCGCCGTCGATGAGGATGCGCAGATCGCGCGCCAGCGTCACCGGATTGCAGGACACCGCGGCAACGAAGGGAACATCCGAGCGGGCGATCTGCTTCGACTGGTCCTCGGCACCGGCGCGCGGCGGATCAAAGACAAGTCCGTCAAAGGCATTCAGTTCCTTGAACGTCAGCGGCCGGCGGAACAGGTCGCGGCGTTCGCCCGTCACCCGCTTCAGGCCGGTCGCGAAACGCGCCCCCCGGTCGAGTGCAGAGAGGGCCGCCGCATCGCCTTCCACCGCATGGACTTCCGACTTCGCGGCCAACCGCAAGGCAAAGCTGCCGCAGCCGGCGAAAAGATCGGCGACCTTCTTGGCGCGCTTCAGATGGCCGCCGACGATCTCGGCCATGGTCTGTTCGGCTGCCTCGGTCGCCTGCAGGAAGGCGCCGGGCGGCACGGCGACAGCGACGCTGCCGAACATGACCACAGGCTTCCTCGGTTCGATGACGATCTCGTCGTCGATGGACAGTCTGGCAAATCCCTGCGCAAGGACAAAATTGGAGGCGATACGGCGCTGATGTTCGCCGAGCTTGCCGGACTCATGCACCGCGACATCGAGGCCGGAACCGGTCACGGTGACCGCCATCCGGAACGATTTGGTGGTGGCGCATATCAAGTCAGCGAGCGCCCTGAGCCGGTCGAGCGCGGCGACGATCTCGGGCAGCGAGATCGGGCATTCGGATATGGAAATGATTTCCGGCGACAGATGGCGGTTGAAGCCGAGCAGCATGCCCGTCTCGCTGCGCCGGGCGGCGAGCACGACACGGCGGCGCGCGTGCGGCGCGCAGGCGACCAGCGGATCGATGTCGCAATCGAAACCCTTCAGGGCGTGCACCACCTTCTCGCGTTTCCACTGGCGATAGGCCTCGGCCTCGAAATGCTGCAGGGCACAGCCGCCGCATTCGGTGAAATGGCGGCAGGCGGGTTCGATGCGCAGCGGCGAGGCCTCCAGCACCGCCATCAACGCGGCGCGATCCCTTTCGCGCGCGGCGGTGACAGTCTCGCCCGGCAGCGTGAAGGGGATGAACAGATCGCCGCTTTCGGTCTCGGCAATGCCGTCGCCCTGGGCGCCCAGTTTTTTGATGGTGAAGCGCGTGCTCATCGATCCTTGATCCCACCGAGCAGGAATTCGCGGTTGCCGTCGCCGCCTTCGATGGGCGACAGATGCAGGCCGAGCGAGCGCCAGCCGGGAACGGCATCCAGCCAATCCTGCAGCAGGCCGGCGACACGGGCGGCATCGAAGGGGTCTTTCAGCAGGCCGCCCTTGCCGATCGCCTCGCGACCCGCCTCGAATTGCGGCTTGACCAGAAAGATTGCGGCGGCACCAGGCTTCGCAAGGGCGAGCGCCGGCGGCAGCGCCAGTTTCAACGAAATGAAGCTGACATCGGAGACAATGAAATCCGGAACACGGCCAGCAAGATCCGCGGCAGTGAGATCGCGGGCGTTCAAGCCTTCGATGACCGTCACGCGCGGGTCTTTGCCGACATCAGGATGCATCTGGCCGTGTCCGACATCGATTGCCGTGACATGGGACGCACCGCGTTCGAGCAGCACCTGGGTGAAGCCGCCAGTCGAGGCGCCGATGTCGAGCGCTTCGCGGCCGGCTGGGTCGAGACTAAAATGGTCGAGCCCACCGATCAGTTTCAGCGCCGCGCGCGAGACATAGCCCTGCGCAGGATCATCGATGGTAACAAGGCATTGCGGCGAAACGTTCTGACCGGGCTTGCGGGCAATCGTGCCATCAACCGTCACCGTGCCACGCTCGACCGCGTCGCGGGCACGCGAGCGGCTGGCAAACAGGCCGCGCTGGACGAGCAAATCGTCGAGCCGCTGGCGTGTGCTGGCTGGCAGAGGCGAGTTCATCGGCCTTCATGGCGAAAGCCGGCAGCGAAGGCAAGGACATTGGGCGGAACAAGGAAAGAAGCGGCGAACGCATCGAGCCGCGTGGCGGCTTGCGTGCATCGTATCAGGTCCGGCAAAATGGCAATCGAGAAGACGAGCCCTCTATTGTCGGAATCCCGGGGGAGGACGAATGCTGACGGGAACCTGCCACTGTGGCGCAACCCACTGGACCCTGGAGGGCGATCCCGGGCCGGTGACAGCCTGCAACTGCACGCTCTGCCGGCGCTATGGCGTGCTCTGGGCCTATGATTATGTCGACGAACGCATCCGCGTTTCGGGACCGATGGCCAGCTATACGCGCGCCGGAAAGGACACGCCGTCGCTGGAAATTCTGTTCTGCCCGACCTGCGCCTGCGTGCTGGCCTGGCGCGGCTTGCGCGCCGGTGCCTCCGGTCGCACACGCATCGCCGTCAATGTGCGACTGGCTCCGCCCGAGGCCGTCGCCGATCTGCCAATCGACCATTTCGACGGCCTCGACACATACGACGACCTGCCGCGCGACGGCCGTTGCGTGCGCGACATGTGGTTCTAGAGCGGTTCTGCGTTTCACGGAAACGCAGAACCGCTCTATCTCTTTATCTTGACGCAATTCCGGACGGAAAACCGCGCGGCACTTTTCCTGGAATTGCTCTAGCAGGCTGTTGAAGAAGTGCTGGCGCGGTTGTTTGGAGCGTGATTCACTTCTCCCCGGATGATTTGGGGATTTGTGGATGCGCGGCTCGGACGAACGGACAGGCTCTCTGTTTTCGTATGTCGATCTTGAGGCGCGGGTTCGACGTGATCATCCGCTGCGGGTGATACGGGAGATCGTTAACGCGGCTCTTGTCGCGATGGATGGCGATTTTGCGGTGCTTTATCCACCCGGGCTCGGCCGCCCGTCGATCGCCCCGGAACGGTTGCTGCGTGCGATGCTGTTGCAGGCCTTCTACGGCATTCGTTCGGAACGTCAGTTGATGGAGCGGATGGAGTTTGATCTTCTGTTTCGCTGGTTCGTGGGGCTTGGCGTTGACGATCCGGCCTGGGATCATTCGAGCTTCACCAAGAACCGGGATCGGCTGTTGGAAGGTGAGATCGCGGCAAAGTTTCTGCGCGCTGTGCTGGCGCAGCCAAAGGTGAAGCGGCTTTTGTCGTCGGATCACTTCTCGGTGGACGGGACGCTGATCGAGGCCTGGGCTTCGATCAAGAGCTTCCGCCGCAAAGACGGAGACGACAACGGTCCAGATGGAGCAGGTCGCAATGCCGAGCGTGGCTTTCATAAGGAGAAGCGCTCCAACGACACACACCAGAGCACGAGCGACCCGCAGGCGCGGCTCTACAAGAAGGGCGACGGGCAGCCGGCGAAGCTCTGCTGCATGGGGCATGCGCTGATGGAGAACCGCCATGGGCTGGCGGTCGATGGCGGCATCACCCAGGCCACGGGCACGAGCGAGCGTGATGCCGCGCTCGCCATGTTGGACCGCAGACCGTCGCGGCGGCGCATCACACTGGGTGCCGACAAGGCCTATGACGTGCGCGCTTTCATCAGGGATCTGCGCGAGCGCAAGATCACGCCGCACATCGCCATCGACGGCCATCTGAGCAAAACCGGCAAGCCTCGCGTGACGGCGATCGATGGTCGCACGCGCTCCCATGCCGGCTATGCGGTCAGCCAGCGCTGCCGCAAGCGGATCGAAGAAGTGTTTGGCTGGATCAAGGCCTCGGCGGGTATGGCCAAGGTCAAGCTGCGAGGATGCGCCCGTGTGGGCGCGGCCTTCACCCTGAACCTGGCGGCTTACAATCTGATCCGCTTGCCCAAGCTGCTGGCGGCGCCGGCATGAGCCTCACCGGCCGCTGGCGGATTGTCGCGATGCCCGACTACGTCGAGGACTATCGCGATATGATGGAGCCCGCCTACATTGAGTTCGCGGCCGATGGCTCCGGTGAATTCGCCTTCGGCTGCGTCACTGGTCAGATATTCGGCGCGGGCGATGGCAGCAATGTCGCCTTCTCCTGGCAAGGCAATGACGAAATGGACGAAGCCCAGGGCAATGGCTGGGCTGAAATCCAACCAGACGGCTCCATCAACGGACAAATCTGCTTCCATGGCGGCGACGAAGCTGACTTCGTCGCTCGCAAGTGCACTTCTTCAACAGCCTGCTAGAAAATGGTGCGGGACACCTGGCGCTCGACGGCCGGAGACAGACCGTCGTGCCGATCCCCTGAAGCTTGCTCACGTGGAGGCTCAGCCGCAACCGCGGACGCAGGCACGGTATCGGGCAGGACCACAAGCTGCGGCACCTGCTTATAGGAAAAGCCGCCCCTGATATCGCCCATCTTGCTGGCGACGATGCCCACCGCCGCTTTTTCGAGATTGCGGTCGTAACGCGTCTCGGCGGCGGATGCTGCGATGGTGGCTGAAAGCGCCACGCCACACAGAAGCGTTCTCATTGTTGTTGTCTCCCTGCCTGATCACGATCTAGCAGGGCGCCGTTGAAAAACGGCCAAGGGACACGGTAAGCAAAGCGCCAAACGGCAGCGTAAACAATGCGTTAAGAAATCAAGCCGGCAAACTGATTCAAGCGCTTGAGATTTTGATTCAGGCGCGCTGGGCGCGGGCCGTATGACCAAGCGCCGTGAAAACGGTGCGCACGATGCCGGCGGCATCGAGGCCGGCATCGGCATACATCTTTTCCGGCTTGGCGTGGTCGGCGAACACATCAGGCAGCACCAGCGGGCGCACCTTCAGGCCGCTTTCCAGCAGTCCTTCATGAGCAAGGAACTGCAGCACGTGGCTGGCGAAGCCGCCGATGGCGCCCTCCTCCACCGTCACCAGAACCTCGTGCGAGCGGGCCAGCCGCCGGATCAGATCCTGGTCGAGTGGCTTGGCGAAACGGGCATCGGCAACGGTGGTGGAAAGCCCGGCCGCACCGAGTTCCTCGGCGGCGATCAGGCAATCCTGCAGCCGCGTGCCGAAAGACAGGAGTGCTACCTTGGTGCCTTCCCTGACGATGCGGCCCTTGCCGATTTCGAGAACCGAGCCACGTTCCGGCATGTCGACGCCGACGCCGTTGCCGCGCGGATAGCGGAAGGCGATCGGGCCGTCATCGTAGCTTGCCGCCGTGCGCACCATGTGGCGTAGCTCCGCCTCGTCGGCCGCCGCCATCACGACAAAGCCCGGCAGGCTCGCCAGGAAAGTGGTGTCGAACGCCCCGCAATGGGTGGCGCCATCGGCGCCAACGAAGCCGGCGCGATCGATGGGAAAACGCACCGGCAGTTTCTGGATCGCGACGTCGTGCACGACCTGGTCGTAGGCGCGCTGCAGGAAGGTCGAATAGACCGCCGCGAACGGCTTGTAGCCTTCGGTCGCGAGACCGGCAGCGAAGGTCACCGCATGCTGTTCGGCAATGCCGACATCAAACGTCCTTGACGGGAACACTTCGCCGAACAGGTCAAGCCCCGTGCCGCTCGGCATGGCGGCGGTGACGGCGACGATGCGGTCGTCCTCGCGCGCCTCCTGGATCAGGCTTTCGGCGAACACTTTTGTGTAGGCCGGTGCGTTGGCCGGCGCCTTGGCCTGCGCGCCGGTGATGACGTCGAACTTGTTGACGCCGTGATATTTGTCGGCGGCTTCTTCCGCCGGCGCGTAGCCCTTGCCCTTCTGGGTGACGACATGGATCAGCACCGGGCCTTCGCCATTGTCGCGGACATTTTTGAGCACCGGGATCAGATGTTCGAGATTGTGACCGTCGATCGGGCCGATGTGATAGAAACCGAGCTCCTCGAACAAAGTGCCGCCGGTGACATAGCCGCGCGCATGCTCGACTGCCCGCGTGATGGCGCGATCGGCGCGCTTGCCGAGGTAGGATGTCAGTTTCTTGCCGAAGTCGCGCAGGCCGGCATAGGCCTTGCCCGAGGCGAGACGCGCCAGATAGGCGCTCATCGCGCCGGTCGGCGGGGCGATCGACATGTCGTTGTCGTTGAGGATGACAATGAGCCGTGCATCGAGCGCGCCGGCATTGTTCATCGCCTCATAGGCCATGCCGGCCGACATGGCACCGTCGCCGATGACGGCAATCACATTGTTGCGGCCGCCGGCGAGGTCGCGCGCGGCGGCCATGCCGAGGCCCGCCGAGATCGATGTCGAGGAATGAGCGGCGCCAAACGGATCGTATTCGCTCTCGGCGCGGCGGGTGAAGCCGGACAGGCCGCCTTCCTGGCGCAGTGTGCGGATGCGATCGCGGCGGCCGGTGAGTATCTTGTGCGGATAGGCCTGGTGGCCGACATCCCAGATCAGCCGATCGTCGGGGGTGTTGAAGACATAATGCAGCGCCACCGTCAGTTCGACCACGCCGAGGCCAGCGCCGAGATGGCCGCCGGTGCGGGACACCGCGTCGACCAGTTCGAGGCGAAGCTCGGAAGCCAGTTGCGGCAATTCGCTCTCGTCAAGCGCGCGCAAATCCGCCGGAATGCGGACCTTGTCGAGAAGCGGCGTATGCGGCGTTGCGTTCACGGGTGCTCAGGCTTTCTGTTCAACGGCGGGATAGGCCGCCGGCCTGCGAAAGTAAATGCGTGTCAGTGACGCGGATCAATCAGGTCCCCTCGCCGATTTCCTCAGCTTTCCGGCAGCGGGATGAACTCTTCCTCGTCTCCAGGAACGATATCGAAGCGGCCCGTCTTCCATTCCTGCTTGGCCTGTTCGATGCGCTCCTTGGATGAGGAGACGAAATTCCACCAAATGTAACGTTTCGAGCCGAGCGAAGCGCCGCCGAACAGCATGAAATGCGCACCGCTTTGCGACGATATGATGATCTCGTCGCCGGGCCGGAACACCAGCAGCCGTTCGGCCGGAAAGACGTCGCCCGAAATCGCGACCTCGCCTTCCAGCGTATAGATGGCGCGCTCTTCGGCATCGGCTGGGATCTTTATGCTGGCGCCCGGCGCCAGCCTGAGGTCGGCGTAGAGCGTCTCGGTATCGGCCCGCACCGGGGAGCGCAGCCCCTGGAAGTCACCGATGACGACGCGGCCGCGAACGCCTTCGGCATCGATCTCGGGCAGCCGCAGGGCAGCGGTGTTCTCGAACACCGGCGCCACTTCCTCCTTGCCATCGGGCAGGGCCAGCCATGTCTGCAGGCCGGAGATCGACATCGGCGCGCCGCGCAGTTCCTCCGGCGTGCGCTCGGAATGCACGATGCCGCGACCGGCCGTCATCAAATTCACGTCGCCGGGCTGGATCACCATTTCGGTGCCGAGCGAATCGCGATGCCGGATCTTGCCGTCGAACAGATAGGTCACCGTCGACAGGCCGATATGCGGATGCGGACGGACATCCATCGCCTGGCTGCCGCGCAGGATCGCCGGGCCCATGCGATCGAAAAAGATGAACGGCCCGACCAGCCGCCTCTTGGCGGTCGGCAACGCCCGACGGACCTCGAAGCCGCCAATATCCTTGGCGTTCGGGATGACCATCAGCTCGATCTGGTCGCTGGCGAAGGCGTCGCCCGCTTCAGGGTCTTTCCCTGGAAAGAAGCTCATGGACTCTCCTTGTCAGCGGTCAAGGACCGCTTTGGCAGCGTCAGGCAAAGCGGATCGCCGCTTTTGCCCGCAGTTTGGCCGCCACCTCTTCGCGATTGCGCGGGTGCTGATGGGTTTCGAGTGAATCGAGCAGCTCGCGCGCCGATGCCGCGATGGCCTCGACCGCATGGTCGAATGCATGCTGGTTCTGTTTCGAGGGCCGTGTCGTTCCGCTCAGCTTGCGGACAAACTGAAGGGCCGCGTCGCGCACTTCGTCATTGGTTGCCGGCGGATCAAAATTGAACAGGGTCTTGATGTTTCTGCACATCGCTTCCGTATCTCCTCTTGTCCTGGGCGCCATATCAATGGCGACGAACCTTATCCTCAATCACGATGATGTCCAAAACTCGGTGAACGGCTCGCGCCTCAGTCCGCGTCGAGCGGCTCCGTGCCAACCGGCTTGCCGTCGCGCGACAGCCTGATCTTCTCGACCTTGTCCTCGGCGGCCTTCAGCAGCCGGTCGCAATGCGCCTTCAGCGCCTCACCGCGCTCATAGATGCGGATCGACTGGTCGAGCGGCACGTCGCCACGCTCCAGATCATCGACGATCTTCTCCAGCGCGTCGAGTGCCTGCTCGAAGCTCATCGCCTTGACGTCTTCGTTGGTCTCAGCAGCCATCATTCATCCTTTCATCAGTCGGCCGACATGGGCGGCGACCGAAAATGCCAGTCCCTGCAGATCGTAGCCGCCCTCGAGCAGGCTGACGAGCCTGTTGCCGCTGTGGCGGGCCGCACGCTGCATCAGCTGGCCGGTCGCCCAGTCGAAATCGTCCTCGGTCAGATTGATCTCGGCCAGCGGGTCGCGATGGTGCGCGTCGAAGCCGGCCGAAATGATGATCAGATCCGGCGCGAAATTGTCGAGCGCCGGCAGGACACGCGACAGGAAGGCATCGCGAAACACCTCGCTGCCGGTCTGCGGTGCCAAAGGCGCGTTGACGATGTTGCCGGCGCCGGTCTCGCTCTTCGCGCCGGTGCCGGGATAGAGCGGCATCTGGTGCGTCGAACAATAGAGCACCGACGGATCGTCCCAGAAAATATCCTGCGTGCCGTTGCCGTGGTGCACGTCCCAGTCGACGACGGCGACGCGCTCGACGCCATGCTTCTTCTGCGCATAGCGCGCGGCGATCGCCGCCGTGTTGAAGAAGCAGAAGCCCATCGCCGTGGTCTTTTCGGCATGGTGGCCGGGCGGACGGGCGGCGACGAAGACATTGTCGGCGCGGCCGGTGAAGACATCGTCCACAGCCGCGTTGGCCGCGCCGATCGCGGTGATCACCGCCTGCCAGCTCTTCGGGCTGGCGGTGGTGTCGGCATCGATACGGGCAAGGCCCTCTTCGGGAATGGCGGCGCGCACACGCGCGACGAAATCGGCAGGATGGGCGTAGAGGATGGTGGCCTCATCGCCTTCAGGCGCCTTGACGCGATCGAGCGCGGCAAAGGCTTCGTCGTCAAGCACGCGCTCGATAGCGCGCAAGCGGTCCGGCCGCTCGGGATGGCCAGGCGGCGTGATGTGCTCGAGGAAGATCGGGTGGGTGTAGAGACGGGTTGTCATGCTCCCTATCTAGTGCCCCGGCGCGGCGATGGCCATGCATTGCGGCTTGATGACTGGGGAAAATCACGCCTGCGTCTATTGGCGTCGCTGCGGGGATTGGCGCTGCCGGCGCTTCGGCGTAAGGTCGCCGCCACTGCCTGGTGCCCGCCGCAAGCGGGAGAATCGGGAACACGGTTGAATTCCGTGGCGTGCCCAACGCTGTGAGGGGGACCGCGCCGGTAAATGCCACTGTCGATGACGGGAAGGCACCGGACGCGGGTTGATCCTGAGCCAGAAGACCGGCCTGGCAGGCATCGTCATCCGCATGGTCAGGCGGACGACATTGATTGCAATCGCAAGGGGACGAGCGATGCCGGAAGCCATGACCGCTCCTATGGGCGACGGATTTGACCAGATGGCGCGCGACGCGGTCTACCGCGCCATGTTCACGCGACGCGATGTGCGCAGCCATTTCCTCCCCACCGCGCTCGACGACGAGGTGCTGGCGCGGCTGCTGCTTGCCGCCCATCACGCACCATCGGTCGGCTTCATGCAGCCGTGGAACTTCATCGTCATTCGCGACGCCAAACGGCGGGAAAAGGTGCGCGACCTGTTCCTTGCCGCGCGTGAGCAGGAGCTGCCGGCCATCGAGGCAGAGCGGCAGGCGCTCTACCGCAAACTCAAGCTGGAAGGCATCTGCGAAAGCGCGCTCAACATCTGCATCACCTGCGACCGCCAGCGCTCGCAGGGCTCACCGCTGGGACGCTGGCACAATCCGGAGATGGATCTCTACAGCACGGTCTGCGCGGTGCAGAATTTCTGGCTGGCGGCGCGGGCCGAAGGCGTCGGTGTCGGCTGGGTCAGCATCATCGAGCCGCAAGCGTTGAAGAGCCTGCTGGCCATTCCCGATCACGTGACGCCGATCGCCTATCTCTGCGTCGGCCGTGTCTCGGAATTCGCGCCGAAACCGGACCTCGAAACGCATGGCTGGGGCCGACGCCTGCCGCTGCCCGAGCTGATCATGAGCGAGACGTTTTCAGGGCAAGGTGAGGCGCCACTCAAATCAGCGGTGGCACACCTCAACACCGTTGCTGTTGCGTCGGCGACCACCTGCCCGGCCGATCAGCGCGTCGCGCCAGCCGTGCCCCAGCGCGAACCGCCGAAGGAAGCCAGCGCCTTGTCCTTGAGTTCCCTGAACTTCGACGACGCCTCGGCCAGCCGGGCATCCCAGGCCGGATCGGGCACCTGGCCGGCAATGGTCTTGAAATAGACCTGCATCAGGCAAGCGATGGCGAACGGCTCGATGAACGCTGCCTTGAAAGCCCAGGCGAAGACGATGGCGAGCACGAAGGCCCAGCCGGCGAGCTGCCCTGGCATCATGAAGAGAATGGCGGCGGCCGGGGCCAGCATCAGCAGGAAGATGACGAACGACACGGCCCACATGATGATCGCCAGCCAGACGGCGTTCTTGACCATGGTCTTGCCGTTCTGGGCATAGAGCACGACGCCTTGGCGCGCGGTCTCGAAGGGCGAGGACGAATTGATGCGGATGTTGTAGCCGAGGATGATCTCGTCGACGTAGGTCAGCGACAGGCGGATCACCGTGTTGATGAACGAGACCAGCCCGCTCAGGCCCGGAATGGGCAGGAAAGCGGCGATGCCGCCGAGCAGGCCGGTGATGGCGCGGATGGCGCCCTTGACCAGCTGGTCGACGACGAAAAGGATGTTGGCCTCGGCGAACCGCTCGGTGACGACCTGCTTGGCATAGGCGATCTGGTTCTGGCCGTCGGGAACATCCCGGCCATCGATCAGATGAACCATGACGGCGATATGGCCGGCCTTGACGACGTAGAGGATGTATTCGCGGATCCAGTAGACGGCGATCGAGACGACGCCGAAACCGACCACGCCACCCCACAGGGCAAAAGACAGCGGCCCGTCAGGATCGGTGGAGATATGGCCGACGCCATAGCCGACCGAGGCGCCGGTGCCGGTCGCCATGATGTAGGCCAGCGTGATGCCGAAATAGACGATCATGCGAAAGACAATGAAGGGCCAGGTCCTGATCATGATGGACACCGACCTGCCGATCTCGAAATCCCACATGCTCCGAATCTCCCCTCAGAGATGGCTGCGGAGGATGCGCTCTGCCTGAAGATTGTCAATCGTGGGCGGTGCCAGCGAGGCGCCCAACGGGGATTTTAGTTCTGTTATGAACCTGGTTTCCTGAGCAGGCCCTCCAGCAGTTGCTTGAACGCCGCCACGACCATCTTCGACGTCGCTTCGGGGTCGTTCGAATTGGCGATCCGCTGCGCCGCCTGGCTGCTGGCGCCATTGATCAGCCGTGCGGCGGTCTCGGGGTCGACGCTCGGGACGACCACCCCTTCCCCCTGCAGGGCGGTCAGATGATCGGTCATTGAACCAACGCAGGCATTGGCATTCGACCATTGTGCCGGATCGCCCAGCACGGCCGGGCCGTCGCGGAACATGATGCGCTGGATTTCCGGCTCCAGCGCCATCTCGATATAGGTCGTGCATTCGTCGACGAAATGCTGCCAGCGAGTCGGCGCTTTCGAGGCGACCTCATTCACCCGAGCCGCCATCTCGCCGTCGATTTCGGCGATAACTGCCTCCAGCAGTCCCTTCTTGTCACCGAAGTGATGATAGAGTGCGCCGCGCGTCAGTCCGGCCGAGGCAGTGAAATCATCCATCGACGCTTCGGCGTAGCCTGTCGTGCCGAAGGCCTGGCGGGCCGCGGCGATCAGCTTGGCGCGAGTCTCTGCGATCATCTCCTTGCGGGGTCTGTGCATTCTGTCTGGCCTTATCCACATACGTTCCGTATGCCAATTGACATACGTCGCGTATGGTCTATCTAATCCTCATACGCTCCGTATGTAATTGTCAGATGGCCTTTTGTCGAGGAACCCCATGCAAAACCCCTATGCTGAAATCTTTCGTGCTCCGGGAACCAAGGGCTTCGCGGCCGCCGGCTTCATCGCGCGCCTGCCGATTGCCATGGCGCCGATCGGCATTGTGGCAATGCTGTCGCAGACGCGCGGCGAATACTGGCTGGCGGGTGCGGTCTCGGCGACGTTTGCTCTGGGCAACGCATTCGTTTCACCGCAAACGTCGAGGCTGGTGGATCGCCTTGGCCAGACGCGGGTTGCGGTCCCCACCACCCTCATCACATTTATCGCCTTTGCGGTGCTGATTGTTGCGGCCAATCAGGACTGGCCGGTATGGACACTGTTCGTGTCGGCGCTGGCCGCAGCCGCCATGCCCAGCATGCCGGCGATGGTTCGCGCGCGCTGGACCGAGCTTTTTCGCGGACGTCCGCAAATGAACACTGCATTCGCCTTCGAGTCGGTCGCGGACGAACTGGTCTACATTCTCGGCGCATCGCTTTCGGTGGGACTTAGCGCTGCGCTGTTTCCGGAGGCCGGCGTTCTGGTAAGCACGCTGTTTCTTGCCATTGGCTGGGCCGCGTTCATCCTGCAGCGTTCGAGCGAACCACAAGTGCGGCCGGTTGGTCATGGCTCCGCCGGCTCGGCAATCCGTATGCGGCCGGTGCAGATCATCACCTTCGCCATAATCTTCGTTGGCGCGACCTTCGCGACGACGGAGGTCAGCACGATAGCGCTCACCAAGGAGCTTGGGCAGCCCGGTGCCGCCAGCCTCGTCATCGGCGTCTATGCAGTGGGATCGTTCGCGCTTGGCATTGTGGTCGGCGCGCTCAACCTGAAGGCGCCGCTACAGCGGCAACTCGCCATTGCAGTCGCCGTCCTGGCGCTCAGCACATTGCTGCCGCTCACGGCTGGCTCAGTGCCACTACTGGCCCTGACCGTGTTCCTTAGCGGCGTGGCGATCTCGCCGACCTTCATCACCGCGTTCGGCCTGATCGAGCGGCATGTGCCGGAAGCGATGCTGACCGAGGGCATCACCTGGGTGACAACAGGGATCGGCATCGGAATGGCGTTGGGCGCGTTCGTCGCCGGCGCGGTGGTGGATGCGTTCGGCGCCCAGAGCGGGTTCTGGGTCTCCGTTGCATCAGGCACGATTGCGCTGGCCACCGTGCTGCTCGGCCAACGCAGCCTGGCCACCCGCGAATGCGACCTGGATGGGTGTGAGGCTGCCGCCGTTCCAGCGGAATAGCGCGCTCGGTCCCTGTTGGGGCCGGGCACTCCGCTCTATGCGGCAGGGCTTGAAATCCAGCGCGGTCGTGCCAGCGCAAAAAGCATTGTTGGCGCTCCGTGCAGCATCACCTCTTGTTCGAAGGTGAAGCCGCATTTCTCCAGCACGCGCCGCGATGCGGGGTTGGCGGCGCGGACGAGGCCAATGACCCGGTCGGCATGCAGAGGGCCGAACGCGGCCTGCAGCGCCGCCGCAACCAGTTCCGTGGCATAGCCATGTCCCCAGCTTTCCGGATGAAGATGGTAGGACAGGTTCAGGCCGTCGAAATCCGCCGAGACGGTGACACCGCCGAAGCCGATCAGCTTTCCATCGGCTTCGACCGCCCAGCGGCCAAAGCCATGCTTGTCCCAGTGGCCGATGTCGCGAGCCAGCCTGGCGGCGCTCTGCTGAGGCGTGTCCGCAACAGGATCGGGGCGATGGGCGACAGGTTCCCAGCGTGAGAAGAGATCGATCAGGAAATCCAGATCAGCCTGCGCCGGCCGGCGCAGCAAAAGCCGCTCGCTGCGCTGGCTCAGAGGCAATGACGCGTTCATGCCGTCATCTCCCGGCAAAGGGATTGGTCGACCTCTCAGATAATCTCGGTCTTGGCGATGTGGATGCCAAAGCCTTCGAGGCCGACATAGTGGCGCTCGCGTGAGGCGATCAGGTTGATCGAGGAAATGCCGAGATCTTTCAGGATCTGCGCGCCGAGGCCGATTTCGCGCCATTCATTCTCGCGCCGGCGGGCCTCTTCGTGATCCTCGCGGTCGCCGCTCTGCGGGCGCTTGCGCTCCTGATGGGCGACGCCGACCGAACCCTCTCTGAGATAGACGATGACGCCGCGCTTGCGCTCGCCCATCGCCTTCATGATGGCATCCAGCCGATGGCTGGTGCCGAAGACGTCTGTCACCACATCCTCGGAATGCAGCCGCACCGGCACGTCCTCGCCGTCGCGTATGTCGCCGAAGACGACGGCGACGTGATGCATCGTGTCCCAGGGCAGCGTGTAGGTGAAAACCTGCGCCTTGCCGCCGAGCGTGTCGATATCAGAGCAGGCGACGCGTTCGACCAGCGTTTCCTTGCGTTGCCGATAGGCGATGAGGTCGGCGACCGAAACCTGCTTGAGACCATGCTCTTCGGCGAAAGCCTGCACTTGCGGGCCCCGCTTGACGGTGCCGTCGTCGTTGACCAGTTCGGAAATGACGCCGATCGGCGGCAGGCCGGCGAGCTTGCACAGGTCGACCGCCGCTTCGGTATGGCCTGAACGCATCAGGACGCCGCCTTCACGCGCGATCAGCGGAAAGATGTGGCCGGGGCGGACGAAGTCGGAGGCGCCGACATTGCCATTGGCGAGGTTGCGCACGGTCAGCGTGCGGTCGTCGGCCGAAATGCCTGTCGTCGTGCCATGCTTGAAATCGACGCTGACGGTGAAGGCGGTGGTGTGGGCGGAATCATTGTCGGCAACCATCGGCTGCAGGTTGAGCCGCTTGGCTTCCTCGCGCGGCATCGGGGTGCAGACGATGCCCGAAGTGTTGCGGACGATGAAGGCCATCTTCTCCGGCGTGCAGTGGACGGCGGCAACGATCAGATCGCCCTCGTTCTCGCGCCCGTCATCGTCCATGACGACGACGATCTCGCCGCGTTCGAAGGCCCGGATAGCTTCGACAATCTTCTTCTGGTCGTAAGGCATGGACGCTCGCTTTGCTCGCAGGGCAGTAGGGGAATAGGGCAGTAAGGCAGCAGGGGAAAGCAAAAATTTGGCTGTCTGAGCGTTGGGCGTAGCATACTGCCCTACTGCCCTACTGCCCTACTGCCCTACTGCCCTACTCCCTTCCCCGTCTGTCCCCGATGGCGCAGATAGTGATCGGCGATCGCGCAGGCAACCATCGCCTCGCCGATCGGCACGGCGCGGATGCCGACGCAGGGGTCATGCCGGCCCTTGGTCATCACCTCGACGTCGTTGCCGTCCTTGTCGATCGACTTGCGCGGCGTCAGGATCGACGAGGTCGGCTTGACGGCGAAGCGCGCAATGATCGCCTGACCGGTCGAGATGCCGCCGAGGATGCCGCCGGCATTGTTGGACAGGAACACCGGCTTGCCGTCATTGCCGATGCGCATCTCGTCGGCATTCTGTTCGCCGGTGATGCGCGCCGCCTCGAAACCATTGCCGATCTCGACGCCCTTGACGGCGTTGATCGACATCAGCCCGGAGGCGATATCCTGGTCGAGCTTGGCATAGATCGGCGCGCCGAGCCCCGGCGGAACGCCGTCGGTGACGATCTCGATCACCGCGCCGACCGAGGAACCGGCCTTGCGGATGCCGTCGAGATACTGCGTGAAGACGGGAACGGAAGCCGGATCGGGGGTGAAAAATGGATTCTCCGCATCGCCAATGAAATTCCAGTTCCAGTTGGCGCGGTCGATCGACTTTTCGCCCATCGACACCAGCGCGCCGCGCACCACCATGCCCGGCACCACCTTGCGCGCCAAGGCACCGGCTGCCACACGCGCCGCCGTCTCGCGGGCGGAGGAGCGGCCGCCGCCGCGATAGTCGCGTATGCCGTATTTGACGTCATAGGTGTAGTCGGCATGGCCTGGCCGATACTGGCGGGCGATCTCGCCATAGTCCTTCGAACGCTGATCGACATTCTCGATCATCATCGAGACCGGCGTGCCGGTGGTGATCATGGTCTCGCCGTCCTCGTCGAGCACGAAGCCCGACAGCACCTTCACCTCGTCCGGCTCCCGGCGCTGGGTGACGAAACGCGACTGTCCCGGCCGGCGTTTGTCGAGTTCGGCCTGGATCTCGGCACGCGTGAAGCGGATACCGGGGGGGCAGCCGTCGACCACGCAGCCAATTGCTGCTCCATGGCTTTCGCCCCAGGTGGTGACGCGGAAAAGATGGCCGAACGTGTTGTGAGACATGGAAAAGTGCCCTGCCCGGCAGCGGAGCCGGTTGAAGCCTGCCTTCTATTGGCGTTTTTTGCAGTGGTCAAACTGTCATCCCCGCCGTTTAAGTTTTGACACATTCGGCTGGTTTCTGCTTTCTTCCATCCGCCGTTGAGGATCCGCCGCCACAGTGCCGGCGCAATGACCAAAGAGGACGATTATGCGTACCCTGATTGGCGCTGTTGCCGCCACGCTGCTCTATTCCACCGCTGCTTTCGCCGGCCAGACCGAAGGCCTGATCAAGAAGATCGACAAGGACGCGCTGATTCTGACGCTGGACGACGGCAAATCCTACAAGCTGAACGCCGAGACCGATCTCGACGCGCTGAAGCCGGGCATGGACATCGTCATCGCTTACGACGTGACCAACGGCGAGAACGTCATCACCGACATGCAGTTGCCGGACGGCGACACGAACTAAAGCTTCCGACCCAATTTGGATGCGTGCCGTCGGTTCGACATTCCGCCGAGCCGGCTCAGTCGTCTCTTACGCGATTACGGCCGCAACTGCCGTGTCATTTCCTGGGCCATTGTAGACCGCCTAAAGCCACTCCAGGCTCTTGCCTTCGAGTTTGAGCACGCGATCCTGCGGTATCTCCAGGTTCGCGGCCTCGTCTTCGGCCATATCAAGCACGAAGCGAAACAGCGTGCGCATGACGCCGCCATGTGTCACACAGATTGTCCTGCGGTCCATCTCGTCGAAGCAGGGCTTCACCCGTTCGAGCAGCATCTGATAGCTCTCCGCACCGTCGCCGGGCGGCTGAAAGTTCCATTTGTCCAGTGCGCGGGACCGGCTTGCTCCGGGTGACTGCGTCTCGAGCTCGGCAAAGGTAAAACTCTGCCAGTCACCGAAATTGACTTCAATGAGGCGTGCATCGGTTCGATAGGCGAGCGGATCGAGCGTCATCGCGGCGCGGATGCGTTCCATCGTCTCGCGCGTCCGGCGCATCGGGCTGGCGACGAAGTCGAATTCCCCGGGATCGCCGACAAGTTCGGCCAGCCGATGACCGTTCCCGGTCGCCTGTTCGCGGCCAAGGACATTGAGATCAGTATCGGCCTGCCCCTGAAGCCGGAACTCGGCGTTCCACGCGGTCTGGCCGTGGCGCACGATATAAACCAGCGGGTACATCAGGTCTTCCGGAGGTCGGGCCTGGGCCAGGGCGGAGGATAGGCGGGGGGAATTAGTCCTTGACCGTCGAAATATCGGGCGCGTCGACCGCCTTCATGCCGACCACGTGATAGCCGGAATCGACATGGTGCACTTCGCCGGTGACGCCACGCGACAGGTCTGACAGGAAATAGACGCCGGAATCCCCGACCTCTTCCTGCGTGACCGTCTGCTTCAGCGGCGAGTTGTATTCGTTCCACTTCAGGATGTAGCGGAAGTCGCCAATGCCGGAGGCGGCCAGCGTCTTGATCGGGCCGGCGGAGATGGCGTTGACACGAATCTTCTTGGCACCGAGATCGACGGCGAGGTAACGCACGCTGGCCTCGAGCGCGGCCTTGGCGACGCCCATGACGTTGTAATGCGGCATCACCTTCTCGGCGCCGTAATAGGTCAGCGTCAAAAGCGAACCGCCATCGGTCATCAGCGCCTCGGCGCGCTTGGCGATGGTGGTGAACGAATAGACCGAAATGTCCATGGTGCGCAGGAAGTTGTCGCGCGTCGTCTCGACATAGCGCCCGGTCAGTTCATCCTTGTCGGAAAAAGCGATGGCATGGACGAGGAAGTCGAGCTTGCCTCCCCAATGCCTGGCGACATTGGCGAAAACCTCGTCGAGACTCGCCGGATCGGTGACATCGCAATGGCCGGCGACAAAGGCGCCCAGCTCGGCCGCCAGCGGCTCGACGCGCTTCTTGAACGCCTCGCCCTGATAGGTCAGCGCAATCTCGGCGCCATGATCGACGCATGCCTTGGCGATGCCATAGGCGATCGATCTGTTATTCGCGACGCCAAGAATAAGGCCGCGCTTGCCGGCCATCAGGCCCTGTCCACCCGCCATGTGAGCGCTCTCCGCAAGGTTTCTGCTTTGTGGAGTGCCTATCGCACAGGCACACAGCCCCTTCAAGCGCTCAAACCGGACAGTTCGGGGGACAAAAGCGCTGGATCAGCCTTTTTGGCCGCGCAGCAACGCTTCGAGCGCGCTGTCGCCGCCTTCCGGCAGCATGATGCGCACGTGGGCGTAGAGGTCGCCATGGCCGCCAGCCTTTTCCGGCAGGCCCCTGCCTTTCAGACGCAGGACCTTGTCCGAGCTCGACCAGGCGGGCACATTGACGGCAAGCCTGCCGGTCGGCGTCTCGACCGGCACCTTGGCGCCCAGCACCGCATCCGCCAGCGACACCGGCAGATCGGCATGCAGGTCACGGCCTTCGATGCGGTAGCGCGAATGCCGGCGGATATGGATCTTGACCAGCGCGTCGCCCGGCTGGCCAGGCCCCTGCTCGCCCTGCCCCTTCAACCGGATGGTCTGGCCATCCTCGACAAAGGCCGGCAATTTGACCGCCACCTTGCGGCCATCCGGAAACATCGCCGTCACCTTTTCGGCGGTCGCGGCTTCCTCGATGGTGACGTCGAGCGTGACGTTCAGATCGGCCGCCGTCGCCGGCTGGCGACGGTCGCCGGCGCCAGCGCCGCGCGCACCGGAAAAGGCGTCGCCGAAAATCTGGCTGAAAATATCGCTGTTGCCGTCGAACGGATCACCACCCGGACGCCCCGAACGAAATTCGAATCGCGAACCACCGGCCCCTTGCTGGCGGCGAAACCCGCCGAAGGGATCGCCGCCACCGGCGGCGCCCTCAAAACCCTGGAAGCGCGGCTTGCCGTCGGCGTCGATCTCGCCGCGATCGAAGGCGGCGCGATTCTTCTCGTCGCCGACGATCTCATAGGCCTGGTTGGCCTGGGCAAAACGGTCCTTCGCCTTTGGATCATCCGGATTCTGGTCCGGATGATGTTTCTTGGCGAGTTTCCGATACGCCGATTTTATGTCCTTGGCCGATGCGTTCTTTGCAACGCCCAGGACCTCATACGGGTCGCGCATGCTTCCTGCCCTGGAAATGAGTTGAGTCCATACTTGCCCACTATATGCGCTTGCATAGGAAGAAATTCCAGTAGCGGGCCACCATATCGGAAGCGGAAAATGAGAGCCTGATCCGAAAGTCGGCGGCTGAGGATCGGTGAGGGATTTTTGTCGATCCGGAAGGAGCCGATCGCAGCCGATATCGGGATATCGGCAAGATTGGCGACGCACCGGGCGACGAAAAGAGCCGCCGAGCCGACCCGATCGACTTTCGGATCAGGCTCAGAGCGCCTTGAAGCCCTGCATGCGCCAGCCGCCGGCATTGGCGAGGCACAGTTCGCCCTCGAACATGGCAACGCCATCAAAGCTCTCGCGCGAGGCCTTGAAGCGGCGGCAGGTCTGGCCCCTGTCCTTCAATTCCGCCAGTTCGGTGATGGAGCCGCGTGAGCCGGTGCCGGCATTCGCCCACGGCACGGCCTGGCCGCCGAGTTGCTCGATGTCGGCGGAGGACACCGCATTGCCGATCGTCGTCTGGTCTGAGTCGCGATCCGAATCGGCAGGCGCTGCTGAAGCCTGCGTGCTGCTGGTCAGGATCGAGCGGTCGACTTCGGCTTTTTCCAGGCTGAAGCCGCCTGCGCCACAGCCAACAAGCGGCAGGGCGATTGACACGATCGCCGCTTTCGCGCTGGCCGAAGCGATAACGCCCCATTGCCTGCTGTCAAAAGCTTGCGCGATACGCGACAATCGGCAACCTCCCTGATTTCGTGACAATTTGAGAAAAACTATGAGTGACACAGAGTTAACAACCAGTGACTTTACCGAAGCGGCCGAGCCGTTTCGCCTCTTTGCCGCATGGCTGGACGACGCCACCAAGAGCGAAATCAACGACGCCAATGGCGTCGCACTGGCGACCGTCGATGCCGAAGGCATGCCGGATGTGCGGATGGTGCTGCTCAAGGGGTTCGATGAGGGCGGCTTTGTTTTCTACACGAATTTCGAGAGCGCGAAGGGCCAGGAGATTCTTGGCAGCATGAAGGCGGCGATGTGTTTCCACTGGAAATCGCTGCGCCGCCAGGTGCGCATTCGCGGTCCGGTGGAGATCGTCAGCGACGTCGATGCCGACAGCTATTATGCGACACGGCCGCGCGGCAGCCGCATCGGCGCCTGGGCGTCGAAGCAGTCACGACCGCTGGAAAGCCGCTTCGCGCTGGAGAAGGCTGTCGCCGAATACACAGCGCGCTATGCCATCGGCGAGATTCCGCGGCCAAAGCACTGGTCAGGCTTCCGCATCGTGCCGAAGACGATCGAGTTCTGGCATGATCGGCCGTTCCGGCTGCATGACCGGGTCGTCTTTTCCCGCAATGCCAAGGGCGGTTGGGACAAGACGCGGCTTTATCCCTGAGTTGGAACGCAGCGCGGACGAGCTGCTGATCGCTCTCGGGGCGCGCCTGGCCACGAACCGCCCGCGCGTCTTGTACCGTAATGCTGAGGCAATCGAGGCGACATAGCTCCATCAGCGGTGCTTTCAAGGAGCTGTTTCGTGACAAAAGCCAATTCTAGAGAGCGGAATTCTTCCCTGCCGTCCGATCTGGAAATAGCCCGGATTCTCGCCGAGCGCGTCGGTGAGCACAGGCAGGCGATGGGTGTCGTCGTCGGCATTGTCGAACCGCAGGGGCGCCGCATCTTTGCGCAGGGGCGTTTCTGCGAGGATGATCCACGCTCCGTGGACGGCAATACCGTCTTCGAAATCGGCTCCATCACCAAGGTGTTCACGACGCTGCTGCTGGCCGACATGGCCAACAAGGGCGAGTTGAAGCTCGACGATCCGGTTGCAATGCACTTGCCGCCCGAGGTTTCGGTGCCACAGCGCAACGGCAAGGCCATCACGCTCGCCGATCTCGCCACCCATATGTCCTCCCTGCCTCGCCTGCCCGACAATATGGCTCCAGAGAATGACGCCGATCCCTATGCCGACTACACGGTCGAACAACTCTACCAGTTTCTCTCCGCACATCAGCTGGCGCACGACATCGGTACGCGCCACGAATACTCCAATGTCGGCTTCGGCCTGCTGGGACATGTCCTGGCGCGGCGCGCCGGAACGGACTACGAAAGCCTGATCCGGGATCGAATCGCTGGACCGCTTGGGATGGAAAGCACGGCCATAGCGCTCTCGCCGGCATTGGCGGTGAGGCTTGCGCATGGCCACGAGTGGGGCCTGCGGCCTGTTTCGAACTGGACCCTGCCGACACTCGCCGGTGCCGGCGCCTTGCGTTCCACCGCCGGAGACCTTCTGACCTTCGTGGAAGCAGCCCTTGGCAACGCATCGCTATTGACCGCGGCCTTCGACCTGACCTTGAAAACGCGGCGGTCGATCGGTGCTGACAATGTGCAGATGGGGCTTGGCTGGATGATCACAAAACGCGGCGACGAGGAGATGATCTGGCACAATGGCGGCACCGGCGGCTATTGCTCCTTCCTCGGTTTCCTGCCGAAATCCAGGCGCGGTGTAGTCGTGCTCTCGAACACGGTGACCGAATTCGTCGACAATTCCGGCCAGCACCTGCTCGATCCCACGATAGTGCTCGCCGCGCCACCGAAGCGGCACATCGAAGTGAGCGTCGACCCCCGGCTCTACGACAACTATGTCGGCAAGTATCAGCTCACCCCAGAAGCCATCATTGACGTAAGTCGCGATGGCGACGGGCTTCTGGTCCAACTGACGGGCCAGGAACAGTACGAAATCTTCCCCGAGGGAGAACGCGACTTCTTCCTGAAGATCGTCAACGCCCAAATAACGTTCGAGGGCACCGGCCGCGCCGAAGGGCTGACACTGTATCAAGCCGGCCAGCAGCTGCCCGCCCCCCGTATTGAGTGAGCGGAAACAGCTTCAAAAGACCTATCAGGACTTCTTTCTGGTCATGAATGCGGTCAGCGCCGCACGAGCCTCATCCGACTTCAGCCGCTCGCGGAAATGCTCGCTTTCCTCGCCGATGCGGGCAACAAGGTCGTCACGCGAGCCGCGCATGAGATCGCGTGCGATCTTCAGCGCCTGCGGCGGCTTGGCGGCGATCTGGCCGGCGGCTGCCAGGACCGAGGCCTCCAGCGCACCCTCTTCGACCACTTCATAGATCAGGCCGGCGGCCTTCGCGCGCTCGGCGGAAAAACCCTCGCCAAGACCGAGCAGAGCGAAAGCACCTTGCTGGCCCAGAACGCGCGGCGCCAAAAGGCTCGATCCCGCCTCCGGCACCAGGCCGAGATCGACGAAAGGCGTCCTGAACACGGTGCGCGGCGTGGCGAAGGTCAGGTCGCAATGCAGGTTGATCGTCGTGCCGATACCGACCGCGATGCCGTCGACGCCGGAGACGATGGGTTTTTCGACCCTGGCCAGCGCCATCAGGAAATCCCAGACCTCGGTGCCGCCATCGCCGCCGGTGGCCACGACCATGAAATCGGCAAGGTCATTGCCGGAGGAGAAGGCGCCGGGCACGCCGAGGAAGACATGGACGCGGATGGCCGGATCGGCGTCGCCTTCGGCAAGGGCCGCCGACATTTTCGCGTACATGGCGCGCGTCAGTGCGTTCTTCTTGTCCGGCCGGTTCATGCGGATGATCTGGATGGCGCCCTGGCGCTCGACGAGGATATGGTCTGTCACGGTTTTTTCCTTGTGAACGTCAGGCTGAAATCAACGCCTTGCCGGCAGCAGCGAGACTTTCGGCACCGTCGATAACGCGCTCTTTCAGCGCACCCGCCTCGCCGAGCAGGTTTTCGGCGAAGAAGCGGCAAAGCGCGATGCGGCCCTGATCGGCAAGAGCGCCCCGCGCCAGATAAGCGCCGCCGGCGGCAAGCGAGATCAGCCGCAGATACGGCGTGGCACCCGCCAGCGCCTCCTCAGTCCGGCCGTCGGTCGACAGTTTTTGCAGGAAACGCGTCGCCTGCGTCAGATCGCCAAATGCTGCGTCGAGAGCATCGGCGGTGCGGCCGAAACCCTGCAGGTTGGAGGTGCGCACGGCGTTGGCGACCGCAGCCAATTCGCCGATGAAGCCATGCACATGTTCGCCGCCGCCGAGCGGCAGCTTGCGCATCACCAGATCGATCGCCTGGATGCCATTGGTGCCCTCGTAGATCGGCGCGATGCGCGCGTCGCGATAAAGGGCTGCCGCGCCCGTTTCCTCGATAAAGCCCATGCCGCCATGCACCTGAAGGCCGAGCGAAGCGACGTCAACGCCGACATCGGTCGAAAAGGCCTTGGCCAGCGGTGTCAAAAGATTGGCGCGGTCGCGCCAGTGCGCAGCCTGATCACCATCCGAGACACGCGCCATGTCGATGGCGTGGGCACAGGAATAGCTGATTGCCCGCGCGGTCTGCGTCAGCGCCTTCATGGTCAGGAGATTGCGCTGCACGTCAGGGTGATGGACGATCGGCGCCATGCCGGCACCGGCGTAATCCGCCGCCTTGCCCTGGCGGCGGTCGTTGGCATAGGCGATTGCCTTCTGGGTGGCGGCTTCCGCGACCGCGACACCCTGCATGCCGACGCAAAGCCGGGCATTGTTCATCATGGTGAACATGCAGGCGAGGCCCTTGTTCTCCTCGCCGATCAGCCAGCCGATGGCGCCGGGCTTGGCGCCCTGAAAGCCGTCGCCATAGATCATGGTGCAGGTGGGCGAGGCATGGATGCCGAGTTTGTGCTCGAGGCCGGAACAGAAGACGTCGTTGCGCGCGCCGAGCGAGCCATCGTCGTTGACCAGGAATTTCGGCACCAGGAACAGCGAGATGCCGCGCGTGCCGGCCGGCGCATCGGGCAGCCGCGCCAGCGCCAGATGGATGATGTTGTCGGTAAAATCGTGCTCGCCATAGGTGATGAAGATCTTCTGGCCGAAGATACGGTAGGTGCCGTCGCCGGCCGGCTCGGCGCGGCTGCGCAAGGCGGCGAGATCGGAACCGGCCTGCGGTTCGGTCAGGTTCATCGTGCCCATCCACTCGCCGGACACGAGCTTGGCAAGGTACTTCGCCTTGAGGTCTTCGGAGGCATGCTTGTCCAGCGCTTCGACCGCGCCCATGGTCAGCGTCGGGCCGATGCCGAAGGCCATGGCGGCGGAGTTCCACATTTCGAGCGCGGCGACACCGAGCATGGTCGGCAGCGCCTGGCCACCATACTCTTCCGGTCCGGAGAGCGCGTTCCAGCCACCTTCGATCCAGCGGCGATAGAGGTCCTTCCAGCCGGGCGGGGTGGTGACCGCAGCGTCTTTCAGCACGGCACCGTGTTCGTCACCGATCTTGTAAAGGGGTGCCACCTCCTCGGTGGCGAAACGGCCGGCTTCGCCAAGGACGGCATCGACCAGGTCCTCGCCGAGATCGCCGAACGTACCAGCGTCGAGGGCCGATTTCATGCCCGCCACGTGCTTCAGCGTGAACGCGATATCCTCGACCGGTGCCCGATACATGCCGCTTTCCTCCTCAGCTTCCGCCTGCCGACCCTATGGCTGGCGGAGCCGCAAAACCATCCGCCTTTGGGCGGTCTCCCATCTTCTTTTTACGTAAACGTCAAATTTTGTCACGCGGATTTTGCAATCGCGCCGGCCTGTATTAAATTCGATGGACGCCGCATCAAGTCGTACGGCGACAGACAGAACCAGCCGACCGGAACCAGCCAATGCTCGCCAGACCCGACGCTTATCGCTGCATCGAATGCGGCTTGCCCTGCCGCGCGCCGGGGTTCTGGCATCATGGGGGTCAGCTCGAACACGGTGCGGCCTACTGGTCGGATCGCGGCATATTGTGCTCGCCGCAATGCTCTCTCGCCCACCACCGCAAGCGCGCCGCCGAAGGCACGCTGCAGCAGGAGCCCGCGTCCGACCCGTTTGAATTTCTGCCGGGCATCCGGCGCTAGCCAGGCAATCGCCCGCCGAGCATCTTGCGTTGCCGGCGACGGAAATGAACATCCTGTCGTCTATGTTCAGAAGGCGATCTTTACGCCCAGCTTGCCACTGACGGTTGAACTGTCTTGGGACCACTTGCCCCGAATCTCACTGCTGATGGTGGTCGATTGGGACATTTTCAGATTGAAGCCTGCCGATACCGCTGCCGAGAAGTCCGCATCTTCGAAGTTACTCTCGATACCGGATACGCTCGCGGTATTTGAATAACCGAAACGCTGCTGCAGTTCAGCCCGTGCATAAGGGCTGATCACCATACCGTTTCCGAGTTGATAGTCGGCATAAACTCCAGGTTCGAACTTGATCGCGCCAAATGACAAGCGGCTTTTTCCGTACGAAACGCCAGAGCTGTCCGTGTATTCGTCGCCGGTGAAACCAACACCAAGCAATCCACCACGCAGATCGAAGCGCACCCGATCGCTCAGGTTGAAGATGTGGCCGATCGACCCCGTTACGGCGTAGCCTTTCGTGTCATACGTGCCCGAGCCGAGGCCTGTGCTTTCGACATCCGTGTTACCGAGGAAAGCCGATGCCGCCACAAGCACATAGCTGGTGCCGCGACGATAGAGCCCATAACCGCCGAACATGCCGCTTCTGTTGGTGGCTTCGCCGTTAGGGGGAAAAAAACCGAGCGCACTGGCGCCTACCTTGGCCGATGCATAACCGCCAAACAGGCCCAGATTTAGTCCGTGCTCATTGTCGAAACCGAAATGCTTTGCAGCGTTGAAGTCCACGCTGACCGCAGCGGAAAATTCGTCAACGTCGAAGTCCGGTCCGGTGGTCACGATCGGTCCCCGTGAAATCGTGAAGCCGTCGTGCTCCGTGTGCGCCAACTGGCCCGAAGCGAAGACGCCGAACGGCGTCGACAGGGCTTGCGGGGGCCCGTTCGCAAGGCCGACATCTGACGCGATTGCGTCATCGACAACGCCCAGAAGCGCATCCAGGGACGTGTCGACAACCGCGCCATTGGCTATGCCGTTGAGATAGCACTGCCCTGACAGAGTAATTCCGTCACCGACGAAGATGCAGGCGGCTGCCTTCGAAGGTACGAGAATAAACATGGCACCGATCGAGAGCGCAATCGCGTTGACCCGTTCAAAATACCATTTCTTTGCTGTCATTGTCATTTCCCCTCTTTATTACAAGAAAGACAATAATAATCAGGGATGCAATTCGCCGACGATATTCAAAATATCCGTCCGGCTTCAGCGTGCGCGCTCAACATACTGCGACTGCACTATGATGATTATAACAGGTTATACCCTGGGAAGATAGGTTTCGAGCGTCGAATCGGCTTCCGCATGCCGGCGCGGCCGGGGTCCTTGCCAAGCGAGCCTTTTGAAGCACGTGTAAGACGATGGTTCGCGCCGCCCCGCTCGGCCGATCAAACGCGGGTCGCGAGACCCTCGCCCTTTTTTTGAGGCGGTTTGTGGTGTAAAATTCAGTGGTCTTCGGAGATACGGGGTTCCGGCGTCTGAGGGGGGGCGGCGCATCAGCCGGACGGACACTTCGACGGCGCGAACGTTGTCGCAGCTGAAACGAGTCCGTGACATGACCTACAGTTTCTTCCGGCACTTTGCTGCAGTTCTGCTGGTCGTGTTTTTCGGTTCGATGGGTGCCCAAGCCGCGGTAGAGGACGTGCTTGCGTCAAAGCCAAGCAAGCGGCTTGCCATCGTCATTGGCAATTCGCACTACCAAAGCGCCCGCCTTCAACATTTGACCAATGCGGTCAACGACGCCACACAACTCTCCGAAAGTCTGAAAAGGCTGAATTTCGACGTGCTGACGGGGCTCGACCTTTCGTCGGACGGGTTTGCCAAGCTCTTTGACAGGGCCGACAGCAAACTCGCAACCGCCAGCGCTGTGGTGATCTTCTACGCCGGTCACGGCGTTCAGTTGCAGGGAGAGAATTATCTCCTGCCCGTCGATACACCCGATCCCGAAACCCTGGAAAAACTGACCGCGGGCGCGGTCAAGCTAAACGACGTGATCGCAAAGTTTTCCAACCGGGAAAGGCAGACGTTTATTTTTCTTGACGCTTGCCGGAACAACCCGGTCGGCAAAGGCGCCAGCGTCATGGATGGCCTTGCCCAGGTCGAAGTGGGCGAAAACACGTTTGTTGCCTTCGCGACCCAGCCAGGCAACATCACGGCCGATGGCTCGGGAGACAACAGCCCCTTCACCACAGCCCTGTTGAGGAACGTTGAGATTCCCGGGCTCAGCATCTCGGATATGATGATCCGCGTTCGCAACGAGACCGAGGCACTCACCGCAGGTCGTCAGGTTCCATGGGACCAGTCGAACCTTCGTGAGCAGTTCTATTTCACCGAGCAACAAGAGCTCGACCCGGCTCAGTTGAGCGCTAGCCTGTCTCGCATTCTGTCGGACCCGGCCGCCAAGAAAAAACTGCAGGTCGAGCTTGCTTCCAACGACCTACAGACCGCCGTGCTTATCGTAGGACAAACATTGCGATCGGCCGAGATTTCAGTCCCACCCGGCCCTTCACCGGAACCGGCAGGTACGCGGCTTGCCAGCCTTGAAGGAGCCCGGCAAAGCGTGGTTTCCGGTCTTGAAACATTGATCGTCGGCACGTCCGCCGGTGAGCCGGGCCCTGCGAAAGCGACCGATCTCGCACGCAGCATTCAGACGGAATTGCGCCGCTTGGGCTGCTATCGCATGACGGTCGATGGTGATTGGGGCAAGCGCTCGGTCCAAGCTCTCAACAACTATTACAAGAACACCAAGCGGGCTTTGTCGGCGACCGAGCCAACGGTTGAACTTCTGAGCGATCTCTTTTTGCACTCCGGCCGTGTCTGCAAAGATCCGGTCATCGTGAAGGTGAAGCCGGCGAAGGTCGCGTCGGACGCCGCTCCGCTGCGCAAAAAGGGGGCGGCGAGCCGAAAGACCTCCACGCCCTCACGTTCGCCATCGTCGCGTCCCGCCGCCCCCCCTCCCGACATCAGTGGCGGAATTGGGATTGGCGGTGTGTTCTAACCTGGCACAGGGTGCCCCAGCATCGAGAAGCATTCCTTAACCATGACGGTTCAGGATTTGCCTTTGATCAACGGGGATTCCCTGTTTTGAAATTGCCAAGGCGTTTCCACCGCCGTTCAAAGAGCGCTGTGCCAACGCTCGTCAAACCCTTTTTCCTTACGCATGCCGCTTCTCTAAAACCTCTGTACATTTTCTGGCGACACGCACTGACGCCTCTGGCTTTCGCGGCGACTGTGGCGCTGTCGATGGCGGCACAGGCTTCGGATTTCTCCGAACCGTGGAAGAGTGCCGACCGCGCTCTGGCCGTCGACGCCTACGAGTACAATTCCATCGACTGGGCGCAGCTGGCCACCGACAAGCGCATCGTCGCTTTCATCAACAAGGCCTCCGACGGCATGCCGCCGCCCTATTTCTGCTTCGGCAGCGATACGGACGTGAAGCTCTGCAAGGCGTTGTGGAAGCGCCATGCGGTGACACGTGAGCTGTTCCAGACGCGCAGGGTTGTCGCCAAGGCGCTCGGCATGAAATGGGGCGCCTATCATCTCGCCCGCCCCGGCAATCCGGTCGAGCAGGCCAACAATTTCCTCGATTTTGCCGATCCCGCGCCGGACGATCTCATGGCTCTCGACATCGAGGGCATCGATCCCTCGCAATGGATGTCGCTCGACGACGCCGAGGAGTTCGTGCGCCAGGTGCATCGACGCATCGGCCGCTTCCCGGTGCTCTACACCAACGGCAAGACGGCCCAATACATCGCCGACAACCGCTACAAATACCGGCTCCTGTCACGGCTGCCGCTCTGGTACGCGCGCTACAAGCCCGACATCGACGTGCATTTTCCGATGGGCAACTGGCAAGGCTATGCGCTCTGGCAATTCTCGGCGCAGGCCAATTGCGGCCGCTTCCGTTGCCCCTACAGGGTAGCCGGCACACCCAACAATATCGACGTCAACGTCGCGCCGACGGATGCCGCCACGCTGCGCCAGCAATGGCCCTTTGGCGGGCTGATCGACGTGCCATCCGACTATCTTGCCAGCGTGCCGGTGCCGGTCTCGCGGGAAGCAGCACTGGCCGGCAGGGCGACCATCATCTATGCCGATGTGGCAACGCCGCCGACGTTTGAGGAAATGGTCGCGGTGCTCGGTTCGCGCTGGTCGAAATTCAGCGACGGGTTCCGCATGCCGGTCGTGAAGACGGTGCCGCGGCAGCCGAGCTTCGGTATCGCGCAATATGTCGCCTGGAAGCGGACCGAACAGCGTTCCCCGGAGCAGCTCGACGCCGCCTTTGCCGCGGCCGATCCGCTCAGCACCGCTTCGACCGAAATCGATCGCGGCCAGCAGTAGGGCTGCTAGCTCGCCCGCTCGCGCGCCACGGCCTGCCAGCCGATGTCGCGGCGGCAGAATCCGTCGGGCCAGTCGATCCGGTCGAGCGCGGCATAGGCTCGCGCCTGCGCCTCACCGACCGTGGCGCCGGTCGCGGTCACATTGAGGACGCGGCCGCCATTGGCGACCAGCGCGCCGCCGTTGATGGCCGTACCGGCATGGAAGATCTGGACGCCGTCGCCCGCCGCATCCTCGACGCCACGGATGACCGAGCCCTTTTCCGGTGTGCCGGGATAGCCCCTCGCCGCCATCACCACGGTGAGTGCCGCCTCGTTGCGCCAACGCACCGACATATGCGCTAGCTGGCCGTCGGTTGCCGCGTTGAGCAGGACCAGCAGATCATCCTTGAGGCGCATCATCAGCACCTGGCATTCCGGATCGCCGAAACGGGTGTTGTATTCGATCAGCTTTGGCCCCTTGTCCGTGAACATCAGCCCGGCGAACAGAATGCCGGCGAAAGGCGCGCCAAGATCGGCCATGCCGCGCATGGTTGGCTCGATGATTTCGCGCATGGTGCGCTCGATCATTTCCGGCGTCATTACCGGGGCCGGCGAATAGGCGCCCATGCCGCCGGTGTTGGGGCCGACATCGCCATCGCCGACGCGCTTGTGGTCCTGCGCGGTGCCGAAGGGAAGTGCCGTGGTGCCGTCGCAGAGGCAGAAGAAGCTCGCTTCCTCGCCGGTCATGAATTCCTCGACCACCACTTCCGCGCCGGCGGCCCCGAAGGAGCCCTCGAAACAGGCATCGAGAGCTGCCCGCGCCTCGTCCAGCGTCATGGCGACGGTGACGCCTTTGCCGGCGGCGAGCCCATCGGCCTTGATGACGATCGGCGCGCCCGTCTTTTCGACATAGGCTTTCGCCGAGGTCAGATCGCCGAAACGGCCATAGGCGGCGGTTGGGATGTTGTACCGGGCGCAGAGATCCTTGGTGAAACCCTTCGACCCCTCCAGCCGTGCCGCAGCCTTGGAAGGCCCGAAGACGCGAATATTTTCGGCACGCAGATCGTCTGCAATACCGGCGACGAGCGGCCCTTCCGGACCGACCACGACGAGGTCGATTTTCTTCTCCCGGCAGAATGCGGCGACGGCTGGGTGATCCGCAATGTCCAGCTTCACCAGCTCGGCTTCGCTGGCTATGCCCGGATTGCCGGGGGCCGCGTAAAGCTTGGTCAGCAGTGGCGAGGCGGCAATCTTCCAGGCAAGCGCATGTTCGCGGCCGCCGGAGCCTAGAAGAAGAACGTTCATGGCCACCTCTTGATGCCGAAATTCTGCTCTGGCGGCCATCTGATGGCGTTTTCTGCGCTTCCGTTGCTCACGTTCCAAATGTCCGCTGCGCTACGGTTCTCGAAACCACCACCATATGACTCGCCAGAGCGAATTTCGAAACAGTCTCTTGCAGCACCCGCTATTGCTCTCCGGGCGACGGGTCAAGGCATCAGGGTGTTTTGATCGAAATTGCGCACGGGAACGTTATCCCTGCCGAAAATCGGCGGCGGTGTCCGCCGCCGATTTTCTGGCAACTCGATTTAGGCGGGAAAGACCACCGGGAACCAGTCCTCGCGCAATTTCTGGCCCGGCTGCATTCCATGGCCATTATAGGGCGGCGATGTACGGCCCGGCCGCTCGACATAATGGGCATCGTCACCGACCCAGCGCAGCGACAGCGCCCGGCGCCGTGCCGCGGTCGGGTTGCCGCGCGCGCCATGCGCGGTGCGGAAGTCGAACAGGATGGCATCACCCGGCTCCATCTCCCATTCGAGAACCTTCATCGACGGATCGTTGTCGGGATCGGGCACCGGCAGATAGTCGCCGTCGCCGGCGTAAAAATTGCTGTCGTCGAGCCAGCGTACCGGCAGGATCATCTTGTCCCATTTGTGCGAGCCGGCGATCAGGCGCAGCGTCGCCTCCTTCACCGGGTCGATGGGGATCCAGAAGCTGACCGTCTGCTGGCCATCGACGAAATAATAGGGGATGTCCTGATGCCAGGGCGTCGGCTTCTGCGTGCCGGGTTCCTTGACCAGCACGTGATCGTGGAAGAACTGCGCGGTGCGTGACTGCATCACCGCCGCCGCAAGTTCAGCCGCCGGCGATTCACGCACCACTTGGACGAATTCCGGGATGCGCTCCCAGTTGCAGTAGTCGTCGAAGAAACTGCCACGGCCATTGGCAATGTCCGATGCGGTGGCGCTGCGGTTCTGCATGTTGCGCTCGATGCCGGCGGCGATCGTGTCGACCCAGCCCTTGAAGGCGCCGCGGATGCAAACCGCGCCGTCACGCTGGTAGTCGGCGATTGTATCCGCATCGATGATGTCGGTTTTGATTGCACGGGTAGCAGTTTGGGAAGCCATGGCGTTCTCCTCTTGGAATGAACCGACTATCGCAACATCAATTCATTCAGTAAAATAATAACTTCTCATCTGACACATAGAATAAAGCTATGAGCCTGACCCTCACGCAGTTGCGTTATCTGGTCGCTGTCGCCCGCCACGGCAGCGTCACCGGTGCGGCCAGGGCGCTGAACATTTCGCAGCCCTCGATTTCGGTGGCGATCGACTCGATCGAAAAGGATTTCGGCCAGAAGCTGTTCGTGCGCCAGCGCGGGAGCGGCGTTTCGCTGACCTCCTTCGGCCGTGTCGTCGTGGCGAAAGCAAAACAGGTTCTTGCCGAAACGGACGAACTGGTGAGTCTCGGTTCGGGCAATTCGGCTGTCGGCGGCGAGCTGGTGCTTGGGTGTTTCGAGGATCTGGCGCCCTACTTCGCGCCGGGTCTCATCCGCGCTTTCTCCGAACGCCATCCAAGCGTTGCCGTCATCGTTCGCGACGAGACATTCGAGACGCTCGGGCGGCGCCTCAGCGATGCCGCCATCGATCTCGGCCTTAGTTACGATCTCGGCCTGCCCTCGCATTTCGCCCGCATCCTGCTGCATGAGTTGCGGCCGCATGCACTGTTGCCGGCAGGTCATGCACTGGCGGATCGCCCCGAGGTCAGCCTGGCCGACCTGGCCGCCTATCCGCTGATCACGACGGACCAGCCGCAGAGCTGGCAGCACATGCTGGACCTGTTCCGCAGCCGCGACCTCTCGCCGGTGGCCGACAGGGCGACAAGTTCGTTCGAACTCCAGCGCAGCATGGTGGCGAATGGTTTTGGCGTCGCGGTCAGCTACACCCGCCCGCATGGCGACCGCAGCTATGACGGCCTGCCGCTGATCTGCAAGCCATTGTCGGACCCGCTGCCGATGCAACGGATCATCCTCACCTATGACACGCATCAACGCGTGTCGAACGCGGCACTGGCATTCGTCGAGACGGCGAAAGACTGGTTTTCCAAGCGCGACATCTTCACCTCCTGACGAACTGACGGTCGCCCGTCATTCGCTTGCCGCTTGACGGTTTCCGCGGCTGCTGCCACTCCATGGGCATGGAACCGATCCAGTCGAAAGCCGCCCAGGGCCGTGTTGCCGATGCGCCGAACGGCCATTGGGTCTATCGCGTGCTGCCACGCTCGATCTGGCCCTATGCGCAGCTTGCGCGATGGGACAGGCCGATCGGCTGGCAATTGCTTTTGTGGCCGTGCTGGTGGTCGGCCGCACTCGCCGCGAGCGCCTATCCGCGCCCCGGCGATCCGCTGCTCTCGCTGCTGCCGGCGCCATGGTATCTCGTGCTGTTCCTGGTCGGCGCCATCGCCATGCGCGGCGCCGGCTGCACCTACAACGACATCGTCGACGAGGGCATCGACAACCAGGTCGAACGCACCCGCTCGCGCCCACTGCCGTCGGGCCAGACCACGCGCCGGCGGGCCTGGCTGTTCCTTGTGCTGCAGGCCCTGGTCGGCCTGGCGGTGCTCCTGCAGTTCAACAGCTTCGCCATTCTGCTCGGCATCTGCTCGCTGGCGATCGTCGCCATCTACCCGTTCATGAAGCGGATAACCAACTGGCCGCAACTGTTTCTCGGTCTTGCCTTTTCTTGGGGCGCGCTGATGGGATGGGCGGTCGAGTTCGGCGACCTCGATGGCCCTGCCATCATGCTTTATATCGGTTCGATCCTGTGGGTGATCGGTTACGACACGATCTATGCGCATCAGGACAAGGAGGACGACGCCATTGTCGGCGTGCGCTCGACGGCGCGGCTGTTCGGCGACAACACCAAGGCGTGGCTGGCAGGGCTTTATGGCGGCACGCTGATCTGCTTCGCCATCGCCTTCGCATCGGCGCAGGCACCGGTGGTGGCGCTCGCCGGATTGATCGCCGCCGGCGCCCATATGGCCCGGCAGATCGCGGTTCTGGATATCAACGATCCCGACCAATGCCTGCGGCTGTTCCGGTCGAACAACCAGGTCGGCTGGCTGATCTTCCTCGGCCTGATCGGCGGCGCATTGTGGGTGGCGCTGAAGCCGCTGGTCTAGCCACCTTCTCCCCGTCACTATACGGGGAGAAGGTGGCGGCAGCCGGATGAGGGGCAGCGCCGACCTTGGAGGCGAGGCGAGAGGTTCAGCGGCGAACCACCGCACACTCAATTAGTCTTAAGGTGGCCAAACACTTAGGTCGGCGCTGCCCCTCATCGCCCTGCCGGGCACTTCTCCCCGTATAGTGACGGGGAGAAGAAGGCTAGTCTCTTGAAATGATCTCCTGGCCGTCGATGACCAGCCTGAGACCGAGGTTGCCGGCCCTGCGGCGGGCGAGGAAGCGCGGGCGGCGCATGGTCGAGACGCGACCCTTGCGGCGATCCTGCGGCGGCAGTGTCTTGATGGCGGCGCCGAGCGATTCTTCCAGGGTGCGGGCGACGCCGTCCGATTCGATCAACAGCATCGGCAGGCGGTAGGCATCAGCCCAGGCGCGCCAGTCGGCGGCAACGTCTTCGAGATCGTCGGCCACCAGCAGCGGCACCGACAGCATCGGATCATTGTGCAGGAGTTCCAGGGTCACCGTGACATTGCCTTCCGGATCCTCCATCGCGCGGGCGGCAACGCCGCGGAACGCATTGGCGGGCAGTGCGATGATCGCCGGCACGCCGCTCATCTCGAGCAGGCGGCGGATCACGGCGCCGCGGTGGTCGATGGTGAACGTCACGTCGCCATAGTCGTCGCGCGTGGCGTAGCTAACCACCTGCGGCAGGCGGAATGGGTCGAGGCGCATGTTGCGTCCCGCCCAGACTGGCTTCAGTCCAGTGTTCATAGAGTGCCTTCCTGTCTGTCTCCTGAGAGCCGGTGTCCGGTTCTCTCCGGGCCAGTTTTCCCGGCCTCGTTATGGGGAAACAGTAGCGCGGGCTCCTTACCGCCGCGCTTAAGAAAGTCGGTTAAATTTTGCTGATCTCAGGGATGGTTATCGGAATGCCACCGACCACAAGATGTTGAAAGGATCAGATAACCTTACCGGGATTCATGATGCCGGCCGGATCGAAGGCGACTTTCACCCGGCGCATCAGATCGATCGCCATCGGCGGCGCCGTGGCGATCAATTCGTCGCGCTTCAACTGGCCGATGCCGTGCTCGGCCGAGATCGATCCATGGAAGGACCGCACGACATCGTGCACGGCCTTGTTCATGGGGTGGTAAAGGGCGAGAAACGCCTCGTCATCGCCATCGACGGGCCTCGAGATGTTATAGTGGAGATTGCCATCGCCCATATGGCCGAAGCAGACCACGCGGGCGCCGGCACTGACTGACGCCACCGCGCCGGCCGCCTCTTCGATAAAGCGCGGTATCGATGCGATCGGCACCGAAATGTCGTGCTTGATCGAAGCGCCCTCCGGCTTCTGGCATTCGGGTAGCGTCTCGCGGAAATTCCAGAAAGCGTCGCCCTGGGCGAGGCTTGCTGCGACCACCGCATCGCCAACGATGCCTTGCTCGAGACCATCCGCCAGCACCTCCTCGATCAGCGCCCGGCCGTCGGCTTCCGAGCGGCCCGAGGAAACCTGCATCAAGACATACCAGGGCCAGTCATCGGCCAGCGGCCTCACGACACCTTGACCATGTTTGAGCGTGAAATCGTAAGGTCTCTTGCCGATCAGTTCGAAGGCCGTGAGCGAAGCGCCGGCACGATCCGTCGCCAGGCTGAACAGCGATAGTGCCGCCTCGGGCGACGACAGGCCGACAAACGCGACCTCGCGCCCCTTCGGCTTCGGGAACAGTTTGAGCACGGCGGCGGTGATGATGCCGAGCGTGCCTTCGGCGCCGACGAACAGGTTCTTCAAATCGTAGCCGGTGTTGTCCTTCTTCAGCTTGCGCAGATCGTCGAACACCTCGCCCGTCGGCAGCACCACCTCGACGCCGAGGCAGAGTTCGCGCGCATTGCCATAGGCAAGCACGCCCGTGCCGCCGGCGTTGGAGGAGAGGTTGCCGCCGATCTGGCAGGAGCCTTGCGCGGCGAGCGACAGCGGAAACAGCCGGTCGGCGGCATCAGCCGCCTCCTGCAGCGTCTGCAGGATGACGCCGGCCTCGACCGTCACCGTGTTGGACAGGACGTCGATCTCGCGGATGCGGTTCAGCCGCGACAAGGACAGGATGATCTCGCGGCCGGACCCGTCCGGAACCTGGGCGCCGACCAGACCGGTGTTGCCGCTTTGCGGCACGATGGGCGTCCCCGTCTCGGTCGCCAGCCGCATGATCCGGCTGACCTCGTCGACGCTGCCCGGCCGCAGCACCAGCGACGTCACGCCGTGCCAGAGCCCGCGCCGCTCAATGAGGTAAGGCGCGATGTCCTGCTCATCGCGCAGCGCGTATTTGTCCCCGACGATGGCCGCGAAGCGGTCGATGAGGGCGGGATCGAGTGTCTTTGCAGCTTCGGTCATGTGGGAAAACTATGTTGTGGGCTGTGCGTTGTCACGAGGGGCGGCGGCGCGCGAGAGCCGGTCGTTGATGGCTTCGCCGAGCCCGTCGAAGGGAATTTTCTCGACCGCAATGGTGCGCGCGCCACTGCGATCGAGATCCTGCATATAGGCGAAAAGATTGCTTGCCGCTTCGCGCAGATCGCCAGATACCGACAAATTGCGGAAGGCAGCCGCATGGTGCCAGCCTTCAGCCCGCTGGCCGCCGAAGCCGAGCAGCGCTTCGTCCTTGCCAACCGTTCCGGCGTTGAGCCGCATCGCAGCACCCGGCGCATAGTGCGAGGCAAGCATACCCGGCGCCTCGACGCCGGCTGCACCGCCGCGCAACAGAGCCATGCCGATGGCCGCCTCGATCTCCTCGGCGGCAACGCCGCCGGGCCGAAGCAGGCGCAGTCCTTCGCCTTCGGCCTTGACGATGGTCGATTCCAGCCCGACCGGCGTCGCGCCGCCATCGACCACAAGCTTGATGCGGGCGCCGAGATCGTTCGCTACCGCTTGCGCCGTCGTCGCGCTGATCTTGCCGGAGGAATTGGCGCTGGGCGCGGCAAGGGGCCGGCCGAGTTTTGCGATGAGGTCGCCGCCAAAGCCCCTCGGCATGCGCAAGGCGATCGTGTCGAGCCCGGCCGTGACCAGCGGATGGATGCCATTGCCGGACCGCTGCGGCAGCACCAGGGTCAGCGGACCCGGCCAGAAAGCCAATGCCAGTTTCCTCGACAGCGGATCGAACACAGCGATGCGCTCGGCCATGTCCATGTCGGCGACATGGGCGATCAGCGGGTTGAAGCGCGGCCGTCCCTTGGCCTCGAAAATGCGCGCCACGCCGATGCCGTTGGTGGCGTCGCCGGCAAGTCCGTAAACGGTCTCCGTCGGGATGGCGACGACATCGCCGCTTTCGAGCAGCGCCAGCGCCCGCTCCAACGCCTCGCCGACGGCAAGTATCTCAGCCACTCTCGTCACCTCGCAGATAGCGGCTGCGTAGTACGATGGCGGCTGTTGAGCAAGCCGACTGTTCGGCAAGAAAGGGCCTTGGCGATTTATCAATCCCTAAAATGCTATGTTTCCGCGAAAGCCGGCATCAATTCCGGTCCGCTACCACAAGAGCTTGGGCAAAGGGGAGTGGTGATCGTGTCTGTGCGTATCTTGCTGGGGATCACCCTGGCGGCTTTGAGCGGTAGTGCTCAGGCCTCGTCGCTGGTCTTTCCCGGCCCGCCGGCCGCGACGCCCTCCATCCTCATGCTGAAGGCAGCCGACATCAAGGCAAGCGATGTGATGTCCGTCGTTGCGCTTGGCGAGCCCGACGTCGCTTATGAAAAGGTGTCGGCAATCCCCAACGCGCCTGAGGCACGGCACAGTTTCATGCCAGGCCCGATGATCATTCGTGGCGGCGTCGTCGGCGGCGACTTCTCGACACCGACACAAGGCAAGGCACCGGCCGCGACCACCGCCGCGGCGCCCGCCAAGGCGACCGCCTCGGCCGCTCCGACGCCGAACGCACAGAAGAAGCCGACCGCGCCGGCACCTGCATCGACCGCGCCCGTTCCCGGGGTCGGCAAGGTCAAATAGCGGCGCGCAAACTGGCGGACTGGCCGGATCGTTGACAGCTTGACGGCGCCCGGCGCACCATTGTCGCGCGAGCTCGTCCTGGCCTATCTGGCCGCTCAACGCTGCCGCCTGAATTTGGCCAAGCGTTTCAGGCAAAGGGGCGGCTCTGGCAGACGGGTTTCGTCGTTCAAAGGGGGTTGATCATGAGAATATCCAAGACCGTTACCGTGGCCGGGCTTCTGCTGGCGTCGCTGCTGGGCGCCAGTGCGGCGCAAGCCGATGACATGCTGGGGTCCTATGTCGCGCGTATTTCCGAGCGCGATCATCAGGCGAGCGACGGCTATGCGCTGGACAGCGCCGCGCAGATGGTGCGGCAGGATCGCGCCAACTGGCACAAGTTCCATCGCCGCGACAGCGACGACCAGGGCGATGCCTGGTTCACGACCAACGACGCGCGCGCCGATCTGCAGCGCATGCTGGAGCGTCCCGGCGCGATGAGTTCTTCGACCAAGCGCGCCATCGTCAATGGCGAACCGCTGATCCAGGTCGATGTCTACGAGAACAGCGTACGCATCAGCATCCTGGAGAACTGATCAATCGGCATTTGGGAAGACCGAAAAAGGGGCGGCGCTGATGCGCCGCCCTCTCTTCTCGACAGAACCGGATTGAAATTTCAGGCCGCTTCTTCCTTGTCGTCGTCTTCTTCGGACTCGCCGTCTTCGGATTCTTCTTCGCCGTCGTTGCCTTCCGCCTTCACAGCGTCATCGGCGTCGTCTTTGTCCTCATCTTCGTCTTCGTCGCCCGAGAGCGTGGCGGCTTCAGCGTCGTCTTCGTCGGACTCTTCGCCGTCTTCGTCGTCGCCTTCTTCTTCGTCGCCATCCTCGTCGTCAGAGTGATCGGCAGCTTCGACCGTGGCAGCGGCGGCATGATCGAGGGCGGTTTCGGAAGCGGATTCAAGCGCCTCGACAGGAGCCGAGGTTTCTTCAGTCACTTCGATTTCGTGATCGGAATTCATGGAAGCCTCCGTTGGGTTGGGGAACATGTCCCTTTTGCCACGGAGAGATCATCGTCATATGACTGTAAGCCGGCTCGAACGGCCGGCTCGCAGATATTTTTCTCAGGCGCTCAGCCGGCGATTTTCGAGAAATCCGCGACCTGACCTGTGGCTGCGCGGATGCGCGTGAGAAGCGCCAGACGGTTGGCCCGCACCGCCAGGTCTTCATCATTCACGAGAACAGCTTCAAAGAATGAATCAACGGGTTCGCGCAACGCGCTAAGCGCCAGCATGGCGGCGGAAAAGTCTTCGTTTTGAATCGCTTCGCCGGCTTGCTTCTCGGCCTGATTCACCGCGGCAAACAGCGATTTCTCGGCATTCTCCTTGAACAATGCCGGCTCAACGGTTTCGGCGACCGCTGTTTTCTTCTTCTCTTCGGCAGCCAGGATGTTGGCCGCGCGCTTGGTGCCGGCGAGCAGGTTCTTGCCGTCCTCAGTATCGAGGAAGGAGCCGAGCGCTTCCACGCGACGGACGATCTGCAGGAGATTGTCGGACTGCGGCGTGATGACGGCATCGATGAGATCGTGGCGGGCGCCTCGATCGCGGAGGTAGACTTTCAGGCGGTCGTGGAAGAACGACCGTAAATCATCAAACAAAGACATGTTGGCCTGGTATTCGACGGCCGTGTATCTGCTGACATATGCATCGGCGATCTTGAGGGCATCTGCTTCTTCGAGAGGGGAAATCCGGTTGGCTTTCTCTGCAGCCTCTAAGAGCGTGTAGAGATGCAGGTATTCGTCTTTCCCCAAATGCGTCAAGATTTCGGTTTCGGCCAAATGTTCCGCAGCAGCCTCACGGGAAGACAACACGCCGGCAACAATTCGCCCACGTATCGCGTCAGCTTCTTTTGATATTTCGAAGTCGCGCTGTGCGTAGAAGACGCCGGTAAGCTCAACGTTCAGAGAATTCTCGACCACAATCCTGATCGCCCCTAGCGCAGCCCTCCGCAGCGCATACGGATCCTTCGACCCCGTCGGCTTTTCGTCGATAGCCCAGAAGCCGACCAGCGTATCGAGCTTATCGGCAAGGGCGACCGCGACCGACACAGGATCGCTCGGCACATAGTCGGACGGGCCTTGCGGCTTGTAATGTTCCTCGATGGCTGCGGCCACGGACAGGTGCTCGCCCTGGAGCAACGCATATTTGCGGCCCATGGCGCCCTGTAATTCCGGGAACTCGCCGACGACTTCAGTGGTGAGATCGGCCTTGGCGAGAACCGCGGCGCGACGCGCCAGCGCGGGATCCGCACCGACGATCGGGGCCAGTTCCTCGGCAAGCCGGGCAATCCGCTCCACCCGCTGGCCCTGCGTGCCGAGCTTGGCATGGAAGGTGACGTCGAGATGGTCGAGCCGGGCCATGCGCTGGTCGAGCGGCTTTTTCAGATCGAGCCCGAACTTTTCAGCCGATGCCTCGAGTTGGCCGAGATCCGGCAGATCGCCCTGGTCGGTCGTCCAGAAATAGAGCGCGTCGGACAGGCGGGCGCGCACCACCTTGCCGTTGCCGTGGGCAATCTCCTTGCCGCCGTCCTTGGCTTCGATGTTGGCGGTAAGGATGAAGCGGTTGGACAGCGCCTCGCCCTCGCCTTGCGGGCGCGTGACAAAGCACTTCTGGTTGGCGCGGATGGTCAGCCGGATCACCTCGGCCGGAATGGCGAGGAACGCCTGCTCGAACTCGCCCATCAGCACGACAGGCCATTCGAGCAGCCCGGACACCTCTTCCAGCAAGCCTTCGTCCTCGACCATGTCGAGCCCGTTGGCGAAAGCAAGATTGCGGGCGTCGGCGAGGATGATCTCCTTGCGCCGGTCGGCGTCGAGCACGACCTTTGCCGCTTCCAGCTTGCTCACATAGTCGTCGAAGCGACGCACGGTGATTTCGCCCGGCGCGAGAAAGCGGTGGCCATAGGTGATGTTGCCGGAGCGGATGCCGTCGATCTCGAAATCGACCACGACAGGCTCCTCGGTCTCTGGGCCGAAAGTGCACAGGATCGATTGTAGCGGCCGCACCCAGCGCAGCGAGCCGGGCTTGGCCGAAGCCGGCCCCCAGCGCATCGACTTCGGCCAGGGGAAATTGCGGATGATATCAGGCACCAGTCCGGCGATGATCGCTTCGGCCGCCCTGCCAGGCTTCGAAATGTGGGCGACATAGAAGTCGCCCTTCTTCGGGTCGGAATGGACGTGCGCCTCGGCGACCGAAGACAGGCCGGCCTTGCGCAGGAACCCCTGGACCGCCTGTTCAGGCGCTGATGTCGACGGCCCCTTGATCTCTTCACTTATATCCTTCGAACGCGCGGTCAGCCCCCTGATATCGAGCGTCAGACGCCGCGGCGTCCAGTACTCGCGCGCCGCCTCATAGGTCAGACCCGCCTCGACCAGACCGTCGGTCAGCATCTTCCTCAGATCACCCGCCGCCTTGCGCTGCATGCGAGCGGGGATTTCCTCGGAGCGAAGTTCGAGCAACAAATCCGGCATCAGAGTGTCTCCGCCCGCATGCCATTTTCCTGTTTGCGCGTCCTCGCGCCGCCGGCGCTGCGGTCGCGCGGCTGGGCGGGAATCTCTTCCGAGCGGAGTTCTAGAAGCAGGTCAGGCATAGTTAGCTCCTCACCCTCCCCTTGATGGGGAGGGTCGGCGCGTTAGCGCCGGGGTGGGGTGGCGGCGTCTCAGTCTCAAGCGCCTTCGGCGTCTTGCGGGCCAAGGTGGGATTTTCGTTCTTCCACCGCCGCATAAATCGTATCGAGCACGGAATCCAGTTCGTTTTTGATTTCATAGTTCCAGAAGCGGATGACGCGATAACCCTGGCTCTCAAACCATTCTGTTCGACGCTCGTCATGGCGCTGCTGGTCATCGAAGCTGTGATGGGCACCGTCCACCTCGATGATCAGCTTCAGCCTATGTGAGATGAAATCAGGGAAGTAGATACCGACCGACGCTTGCCTGCGGAGATGAGTGCCTTCGACTGGAATGCGCCACAGATGCCGCCACAAGATGCGCTCCTCGTCGGTCATTGCCGCACGAAGCCGTTGCGCGGACTGCAGCTTAAACCGGTCGAGTTTTGGCATGGAAAGCCGCGCTAGCACCCCCACCCGCCGCTTCGCGGCGACCTCCCCCATCCAGGGGGAGGTAAAGAGGGCATAGCAACTCGGCTGGCCGCTGTCACCCTTTCAACACGGCTATCGCCGACTTCGGCTGATTTCCAGAAATTTTGGCCGCCCTGTCGGGACGAGGCGATCCAGCCCGTCCTTGGATCAAAGATTTCCATGAACCGAACGCAGCGCTGAAGCGACACACGCTCAGGCAGGAACCTATTGGCTGAACGACGATGAAAACGGCATCCAGACTTTTGCAGATCCTCGCGCTCAGCGCCTGCTTCACCGCGCAGGTCCACGGCGCCTTCTCGATGCCAGGCGTGCGGCAGGCGCTGCGGACGATGGCGGGGCAGAGCGGCCAGATCCTGTCGCCGATCAACGCTTCTCTTGAGATGATAAGGTCCGCCTGAAGCTCAGGCCGCCAATCCACCCGCCTGCGTCTTCAAAAACGCCTCGCCGCAGGCCTTCGCCAGATTGCGCACCCGCAGGATGTAGCCCTGCCGCTCGGTGACGGAAATCACGCCACGCGCGTCGAGCAGGTTGAAGACATGGCTGGCCTTGATGCACTGGTCGTAGGCCGGGAAGACCATCTTGTGCATCGGCAGATTGTCGTTCGACGCCGGCGCACCGGCATCGAGCAGCGCCTTGCACTCGGCTTCGGCATCCTCGAAATGCCTGAGCAGCATCGCCGTGTTGGCATATTCGAAATTGTGGCGCGAATATTCCTGCTCGGCCTGCAGGAAGACGTCGCCATAGGTCACCTTGTCGGCGCCCTCGCGGCCGTTGAAATTGAGGTCGTAGATGTTGTCGACGCCCTGCACATACATGGCCAGCCGCTCCAGCCCGTAGGTCAGTTCGCCCGCCACCGGCGCGCATTCGATGCCGCAGACCTGCTGGAAATAGGTGAATTGCGAGACTTCCATGCCGTCGCACCAGCACTCCCAGCCCAGCCCCCAGGCGCCCAGCGTCGGGCTTTCCCAATCGTCCTCGACAAAGCGGATGTCGTGCAGCAGCGGATCGACGCCGATTGCCGCCAGCGAGCCGAGATAAAGCTCCTGCAGGTTCGGCGGGTTCGGCTTCAGGATCACCTGGTACTGGTAATAGTGCTGCAGCCGGTTCGGGTTCTCGCCGTAGCGGCCGTCCTTGGGACGGCGCGAGGGCTGGACATAGGCTGCGTTCCAGCGACGCGGCCCGAGCGCGCGCAGCGTGGTTGCCGGATGAAACGTGCCGGCGCCGACCTCCATGTCGTAGGGCTGGAGAATGACGCAACCATAGGCCGCCCAGTAATTGTGCAAGGTCAGGATCAACCCCTGGAACGAGCGGCTGGGATGCATATGGGCTGATATTTCAATCGTCACGATGGCCTCGACAGCAAAGGCTAGCTTGCCGGCACGTCCTAGAGACACGACGGCGAAGCGTCAAGCAAGGCGCACCGGATGCGGATCACCGTGAGCTTATCGGGCGATGTTGAAAGCTTTGCGACTGGCTGGCCCATTGTCGACCTTGGCAGCCTGCGGTCTGTTCGATCCCTGTACAGCGACAGCAATGACAGCAGGTTTTCAGCCATGCCCAGTTCCATCATCGTCCGCCCGGTCACGCGACAGGATTTCGACCGATGGCTTCCACTGTGGGACGGCTACAACGCATTTTATGGCCGGTCGGGCGAGACGGCACTGGCTGGCGAGATCACAGCGATGACATGGTCGCGCTTCTTCGACGCCTATGAGCCGGTGCATGCGCTGGTGGCCGAAAGCGGCGGACAGCTTCTCGGCCTCGTGCACTATCTCTTTCACCGCAGCACGACGGCGATCGCGCCGAACTGCTATTTGCAAGACCTTTTCACCACGGAGGCTTCGCGTGGAAAAGGCATCGGCCGGGCGCTGATCGAAGGCGTCTATGAGCGCGCCCAGGCCGCCGGCTCGGGCCGGGTGTACTGGCTGACGCACGAGACCAATCAGACCGCGATGAAGCTCTATGACAAGGTCGGCGAACGCTCCGGGTTTGTCGTCTACCGGAAGCTTTTCTAGGGTCTGCTGATATTCAGGTGATGCCGGCCTGCAAATGGTGGTTTCCTGTGCTTCCGGTACTCACGGACCTAAATGTCCGCTCCGTTCCGGTTCTCGGAACCCATCATTTTCGGCTCGGCCTGACCTGAATCTCGACAGACCCAGGCCGGAAATGAAAAACGGGGCTCCGAAAGAGCCCCGTTCGCATTCCAAAAAAGCCAATTTCACCCCTTCGGGGCAGGCACCGGCTCGGGCTTGACCTTGGGGGTTTCCTGCGCCGTGTTGGACTCGATCGGCGGCAGGCCCTTCATCAGCTTCTGCTGCAAGGTGGCCAGCACATCGGGATCGGGCTTCAGGTCGCGCGCTTGGTTCCACTGGAAGGTGGCTTCCAGCTTGCGGCCGACGCGCCAGTAGGCGTCGCCGAGATGGTCGTTGAGAACCGGATCTTCCGGCTTCAGCGATACGGCGCGTTCCATTTCGCGCACCGCGTCGTCGAACCTGCCGAGCCGGAAATAGGCCCAACCCAGCGAATCGACGATGTAACCGTCGCTCGGCCTGAGGTCGACGGCCTTCTGGATCATCGCCAGGCCTTCCTTGAGGTTGGTGTTCATGTCGACCCAGGAATAGCCGAGATAGTTCAGCACCTGCGGCTGGTCCGGCTGCAGTTCCAGCGCCCTGCGGAAATTCGGCTCGGCGTTCGGCCATTCCTTCAGGCGCTCATAGGCGATGCCGCGCTGATAGAAGATGTTCCAGTTGGCCGCGGTCGGGGTCTTCAGCACCTCGACGGCCTTGTCGTAGAGATTGGCGGCCGAACGGAAATCATCCTTCGACGAATAGACCCCGCCAAGCGCCAGATAGCCGCGCATGTCGTTGGGATGGGCGTCGACGAAGGCCTTCAGATGGGTGATCGCCTCGTCATGGCGGTCGAGATCGGCAAGGTTGAGGCCAAGCTGCAGGTCCGAAAGCTCCTTCAGCGGCGAAGAATCAGGGATGCGCCGATAGAGCGCAATGGCGCCCTCGCCGTCCTTCAGCTGCTCGGCGACGGCGGCGAGCTGCACGAGGGCCGCGTCGCTGTCAGGCCGCAGGGCGAGCGCATATTGCAGGTAAAGGCGGACGAACGGTTCGCCGCCGCCACGGTTGAGCGCGGTGGCGAGATCGAGCAGGATTTCGGAAGCGCCGTCCGACGGACCGGAGACGAAGGGCGCGATCTTGTCGCCCTTGGCGATCCTGTCGCGCAAGGCGACGATTTCGAGCTTGCCCGGCGAAAACGCCTCGGCCTGGTCGAGCACCGATATCGCCTTGGCCTTGTCGCCCTTGCGGGCCAGGAACGAGGCATAGGCCTGGGCATTGCGCATCCAGGTCTCGGGCGCGGCACCGCCAGCGGTGGTGTCCTGCAGCGTTGCGGCGTAGATCGCCTCGGCCTTTTCGGGCATGTTGGAGGCGTCAGCGATCAGCGCGCGGTGGAAGGATTTGAACAGGCCGAACCAGTCCGGCCCCTGCAGCTTGTCGATCGACGCCATTGCATCGCTGGCCTGGCCGGCACCCTGTTCGGCCCAGCCGGACATGACGCCGGAGATCAGCCGGTCGAGATCGGATTCCAGCGACAGCTTGAGCCAGTACTGCGCCTTGGTGAAATCCTTCTTGTGGAAGGAATCGACCGCCAGCGCCAGGCGCGAGAAGCGCTCGACGTCAGGCACTTCCTTGAGCTTGTCGGCATAGACCAGGGATTCGTCGAAGCGGCCCTGCGCGATCAGCGACAGCATCAGGCTCTGCTGCAGCCCGGTGTCGCTCGGATCGAAGGCCAGGGCCTGCTTGTAGTAGGCGATGGCGCTGTCGAGGTCGTTGTCGCCTTCGGCGATCCGGGCGGCCAGATAGGCGCCCGAGAACGACGAGATCTTGACCGGTTCGGTGGATTGCTTGGCATAGGCCGGCAGAGCCGAGATCGCTATGCCCGTCACAATTGCCAGCCTTGTCAGCCAGCGCGCACGTCCTTGCTGCATCGTATCCCTTTCAGCCAGGCGCCATCTCCGCATCAGCGGGATCGACGTAGACTCGATCTTTCCGGGCAAAGCATGGCCTTTTTGGGGTCGCGCTTCAATCCGCCTGAAATTCACAATCGGGTCAGCCGATTAACAAACCATGGCTGGAGGAGACATTCGATCACGCAAAAGCCCACGTCAAGGTCTGCGCTCTTCCAGCGTGACGGATCGCTGCACCTTCGTATCGGGAAAGCCACCAGCCGCTATCGCGCTGCACAGCTCGTTCCATTCGCAGCCGTCGCACGCCTTGCGCACGCCACCAACAGAAAACGCCTGTCGCATCCGAGCCAGGATTGCCGCGTCGAGATCGAGGCGGACGCCGGCCTGGATTGGCAAGGCCAGCAGATCCCCGACATCGCGTGCGGCAAGCCGATCCCGTTCGATGACGCTCTCGTTGAGACAATGCGGTTCCGGCTCATCAACCAAAGGCGCGCAGATGTCGTCCGGACCGGAAACGAGGAGGATGTCCTCGCCCCGGCTCAGGCGCTCCGCGATCCCGTCATAATTGGCGGTGAAGGCGGGGCTGTATCCCTTGCCCACATAGGTGAGCAGGCAAAGGAGGTGATGGGTGCGCAGCCTGATCGTCACGGATTGGCCGGCTTCGCCTTGCCGCCGCGAAGCGCCATGAGTGTCGCGGCACCAAGTGCCGACTTCAGCAAACCGCCGACGATGAACGGCAGGAAGCCGAAGGTAATGGCCTTCTCAGTGCCAATCATGACAGCAAGCCATGCCGTGCCGAGCACCAGGCAGGCAAGATTGCCGAGCAGCATGGCGGCGAAGGCAAGCAGCACCCTGTTGCCGTTCCAGCCGCGCTCGGCCAGCCAGCCGACCAGCGCGCCGGTGACCGGGAAGGCGAAGAGGTAGCCGCCGGTCGGTCCGACGAAATGCGCTACGCCGGCAGCGCCGCCAGCCAGCACCGGAAAGCCGGCAGCACCTTCGACAAGCCAGGCCGCGATGGTGACCGCGCCAAGCCGCCAGCCATAGAGCGCGCCAATGAGCGTTACGGCGAAGGTCTGCATGGTCACGGGAACCGGCACCATCGGCACTTCGATGTAGGACGACAGCGCCAGGAACAGCGTGCCGAGCACGACGGCGCCGACCTGCCAGGCGAGGGAGCGATCCTGCAGCCGGAGCGGGCTGAAGGACGGCTTGCTGGACGTGAATGCGATGTCTGTCATGAGGATTCCTTCGACCGGTTTGAAATTATAGATAATTTCTGTTTTCGATCTATTATCGAATCCACATTTTCGCTGGGATAGCAAGCCTTCCCACGACAAAGACCGTCTGACCTGCGTCGCGACGCGCTTCAGATCATTGCTTTATGCATGTCGCGTTCCCAAAATCGGGGGCCACTTTTGGGCGACATGCATCAACCCACGATCGCGAAGGCTTCACGCGTCGCGCCGGAGGCCGTCCGGACCGGCTTGCGGCCGATCCACTGGACATGCCGCCCCAGTGTCGCGGCGGCCGATTCGGTGTTTCCTTGCCGCAAGGCGGTCAGGATCGCCCGGTGGTCCTGATCGGTGCGCGTCTCCCACTCCGAGCGCCATGCCGCGAACAGGAAGCGGGCGCTGGCGGCATGCAGATCGTCGATGGTGGCAAGCAGGCGCGGCATGCCGCATGGTGCCAGGATCAGCCGGTGAAAAGCGCGGTTGGCTTCTTCCCAGGACCTGACGTCGCGGGATTTGTCCCCGGCCTTGGTAGCTTCCTCGGCGAGATCGAGAATGGCTGAAGTCAGATGCGGCGCGGCATGGCGCAGCGCCAGCACTTCGAGGGCTGCCCGCATTTCGGCGACTTCCTTGACCTCGCCGAGATTGAAGGCCGCGACGCGCACGCCACGGCGCGGCTCGCTGACGGCCAGGCCTTGCGCCTCCAGGCGGCGGAAGGCCTCGCGCACCGGAACATGGCTGGTGTGGAACTCCTCAGCGACATGATCCTGCCGCAGCCGCGCCCCAGGTTCGATCGCGCCGGAGATGATGCGGTCCGCCAGCACCTTGCTGATGCGCACCGCGATGGTGTCGTCCGTGCCCTTTGCCATGTTTTATAGATAATTTGCGATGAGGCAGCTTGTCGAGACGGCAAGATCAGCTTCCACAACTGCCTGGCGAACGATGCCGGCATTCAGGGGCGTCCTGCCAGCCTTGCGTCCAGCGCCTGCATGGCGACAGTGACGAGATCGTGCAGGCGCTTGTTTGGTACGCCGTCACGCGCCTGTACCGAAAGTCCGTGCATGAGCGTGGCGTAGTAGTCGCCCAGTGCCTCCGCATCCGTACCCGGTTTCAGTTCGCCGTCCCGAACGGCCTCGTTCAGCCGCTCGACGATCGATACCGTGCGCGCCCGGCGGTGTTCCGCCAGCCACTCCTGCACACGGTCATTCTCGACGGCGCAGTTGGTGGCTGCCGATACCACCATGCAGCCCTGCGGCCGCCCTGGCTTCGTATAGGTTTCGACGGCCTCGCGCAGCATTCGCTCGATGGCGCTCCGGGCGATCGGCTCTTCAGCCAAGGCTCGCGTGGCAAAACCGCCTTCATTGGCCTCATAGAGCCCGACCGCTTCCCGAAACAGATCTTCCTTCGAACCAAAGGCCGCATAGATGCGCGCGGAGGCGATGCCGAGCACCGAGACGAGATCGGCCATCGAGGTGCCTTCGTAACCGCGCATCCAAAAGGCATCCTGCGCCTTCTCCAGCGCCTGATCGCGATCGAACTCCCTCGGTCTGCCCGCCATCGCGAACTCCATTTTTTATCGATCAACAAATAATCCGCTTGACTCCGGATTGCAAATTCCAATTCTTTGTCAATCGATAAAGAATCACAGATGGAGACTGACATGAGTTCACTGGATCAAGGCGCACCGCTGGATGTCGCGCCAACTCAAGCAGGGGCTGGCAGCAGGCGCGGCGCCACGCTGGCGCTGCTGGCCTTCGCCCAGCTCATCATCGCGCTCGACCTCAACATCGTCTTCGTGGCGCTGCCGGAAATCGGCTCGGGCCTCGGCTTTTCCGGCCAGACATTGCAATGGGTGGTGAGCGCCTACACGGTCTTCACCGGCGGCTTCCTGCTGTTTGGCGGCCGTGCCGCCGACCTTGTCGGCCAGCGCCGCGTCTTCATCTTTGCACTCTGGCTTTATGCGCTTTCGCTGCTCGGTGGCCTCGCCTGGTCGCCCGGAGTCATCATCGCAGCGCGTGCCGTGCAAGGCATTGGTGCTGCCTTCCTGTTTCCGGCGACACTGTCGCTGATCAATCGCCTGTTCGCCGAGGGACCGGAGCGCAATCGCGCGCTTGCGGTCTGGGGCGGCGCCGGGGCAAGCGGCTTGACCCTCGGCTCCCTGGCGGGAGGGTTTTTGACCAGCGCCTTCGGCTGGCCGGCCGTCTTCTATGTCAATGTGGCGCTGGCCGGGATCGCCATCGCCGCCGCCTTTGCCATCATCCCGCGTGATCCGAAACGGCACACGCGTCGCAATTTCGACCTGCCCGGCGCGCTCACCGTCACCGCGGGCGCCACGCTGCTGGTCTTCACGCTGGTTCAGGGACCGGACTATGGCTGGACGTCACCGACAATCCTCGCCAGCGCCCTGCTTGCAGCGTTCTTCCTGATTGTCTTCACCGTAATCGAGGCAAGGAGCGCCGACCCGCTGATGCCGCTGCGCCTGTTCCGCAACCGCAGCCTGGTCGCCGGCATGACGATCACCTTCCTCTACACGGGGACATTCGGGGCCCTGCCCTATTTCCTAACCGTGCTGCTGCAGACCGTGCATGGTTTCACCGCGCTGGAGACCGGCCTCGCCTTCCTGGTGCCGTCGATCGCCATCGCTACCGGCACGCAGCTAGGCGAACGCCTGGCGACACGCTTTTCGACACGCTCGACCCTGGTTGGCGGCATGATGATCGGAGCGGCTGGCACAGGCTTGATGGTCCTTGGCGCTTCGGCCTAGGGCAGCTACGCCGCCATCGTTCCCGGCCTGATCATCTCCGGGGTCGGCCAGGGCATCGTCTGGACCGCGATGTGGATCGCGGCCGCTTCGGGGGTCGCGCATGACGAACAGGGCGTGGCCTCGGGCATGGCCTGCACGACACTCAACATCGGCAACGCCATCGGCATGGCGACATTGATCGCGGTCGCCAACAGTCACATCGCCGGGCTGACGGGCGACGCGCTGAAGAACGCGATCGCCGACGGCATAGAGCTTGCCTTCTGGCTCGCGGCGGCAGGCATCCTGATCAGCCTGCTGGCCGCAATGGTCCTGCCGGCAAAAGCGAAATAGCTGGCGCCCCGGGTGACGCGCTCAGTTCACCCGGCTGATGCAGAAATCGATGACATCGATCAGCGCCGATTTCTGCGGCGTCTCTTCCAGCGGTGCCAGCGCGTCGCGGGCGATCTCGCCGAAATGGCGGGCGCGGCCGATCGTGTCGGCGATGGCGCCGTGGCGCGTCATCAGGCCGATCGCCTTTTCCAGCCCCGCGTCGTCGACGACATTGTCCTCGATGGCGCGCTTCCAGAAGGTGCGCTCGGCCTTGGTGCCGCGCCGATAGGCGAGGATGACCGGCAAGGTCACCTTGCCCTCGCGGAAATCGTCGCCGACATTCTTGCCGAGATCCTTGCTGGTGCCGCCATAGTCCAGCGCATCGTCGATGAGTTGGAAGGCAAGGCCGAGATTCATGCCGTAGGAGCGCAGCGCCGCGCGGTCGTTGCGTGTCGCCTGGGCGATGACGGGGCCGACTTCAGCGGCAGCAGAAAACAGCGCGGCGGTCTTGGCCTTGATGACGGCGAAGTGCTCGTCCTCGGTGGTTTCGAGGTTCTTGGCGGCGGCAAGCTGCATGACTTCGCCCTCAGCGATGATCGAGGCGGCACTGGACAGGATGTCGAGCGCTTCGAGCGAGCCGACATCGACCATCATGCGGAAGGCCTGGCCGAGCAGGAAGTCGCCGACCAGCACGCTCGCCTGGTTGCCCCAGATCATGCGGGCGGTCTTCTTGCCGCGGCGCATGCCGCTCTCGTCGACGACGTCGTCGTGCAGCAAAGTTGCGGTGTGCATGAACTCGACCGAGGTGGCGAGTTTGACATGGCCTTCGCCGGCATAGCCGAACATCTGCGCGGCAGCGAGTGTCAGCATCGGCCGCAGCCGTTTGCCGCCGGACGAGATCAGATGGTTGGCGACCTCCGGGATCATCTCGACGTCGGACCCGGCCTTGGACAGGATCAACTCGTTGACGCGCCCCATATCGGCGGCCGTCAGATCGATCAGATCCTTGATGGAGGCGGGCTCCCGCTTCCCGTTTTCGATGTTGAGAACGACACCCACGACAATCACTCCCGTCTTGGTATAACGCGTGCGACGGCACCCTTAGTCCCGATACGGACTCTAGGGCGGCGGACACGGCCACGGCAAGTGGCGAATTGGCGCGGCGTTGGTGACAGCCTGTCAACCGGCGCCGAATGGAGTTGAGTGCGGCCGATGATGCGAGGTTGGACGATCCGGCTCTGGCATTCGTTCTCGACGGTCGGCCTGCTTGTCGGCACCCTGTTCTTCGCAGCCTCGCTGACGCCTTCGCTCAACCCGCGCGCCGTGCTGGTACAGGGCGTCCTCTCGGGGCTTTGCTTTGCCGTGGGCTACGGCATCGGCGTCTTCGGCCTTTGGCTATGGGCCTATCTGGAGCTGCCGGCGCCCGGGCCGCGCAAGGCGCGGATGACCAAGCTGGTCGCGGCGATCGTCTGCGCGGCGATTGCGCTGGTCTTTCTCTGGCGCGCCTCCGCCTGGCAGAATTCAATTCGGGTCCTGATGGACCTCGAGCCGGTCGACAGCGCACAGCCTTTTCGCGTCGGGCTGATTGCGCTGATCACCTTCGTTCTGGTGTTGATGCTGGCGCGGCTCTTCCAGATCACGTTCCAGTTTGTCGCCGGCAGGCTTGCCCGTTTCATTCCCAGGCGCATCGCCATCGTCGCCGGGGTTTCGGTCGCTGTCCTGCTGTTCGGCAGCATCATCAATGGCGTTTTGCTCAGATATGCGCTCCATGTCGCCGACAGTTCCTACCAAGAGCTCGATGCCCTCGTCGAAGACAGCATCCAGCAGCCGAGCGATCCCGCCAAGACCGGCAGCGCCGCCTCGCTGATCGATTGGGAGCATCTTGGACGAACCGGTAGGGAATTCATCACCACCGGCCCGACGAAACAGGAGCTGCAATCGTTCCTCAAACACGATGCGCTCGAGCCGATCCGCGTCTATACCGGATTGCGCTCGGTTGATACACCGCAGGACAGGGCGAAGCTCGCGCTGGCAGAGATGAAACGCGTCGGCGCGTTCGACCGCTCGATCCTCGTCATCATCACGCCGACCGGGACCGGATGGATCGACCCGGCGGCCATCAACACGCTCGAATATCTGCGTGGCGGCGATGTCGCCAGCGTCGCCATCCAGTATTCCTATCTGCCGAGCTGGCTGTCGCTGATGGTCGAGCCCGGTTATGGCGGTGATGCCGCGCGGGCGCTGTTCGCCGAGGTCTATGGCTACTGGACGACGCTGCCCAGGGATCATCGCCCAAAGCTTTATCTGCATGGCCTGAGCCTGGGCGCGATGAACTCGGAGCAATCCAACGAACTGTTCGAGGTGCTCGGCGATCCCTACCAGGGGGCGCTGTGGAGCGGCCCTCCTTATTCGAGCCGCATCTGGCGCTCGATCACCAGCAACCGCAATCCGGGGTCGCCGGCATGGCTGCCGCGCTTTCGCGACGGCTCCTATGTGCGCTTCACCAACCAGGACAACGAACTCGATCTTCCGAATGCGCATTGGGGGCCGATGCGCATCGTCTATCTGCAATATGCCAGCGACGCGGTGACTTTCTTCGAGCCGAGATCCTTCTACAGGGCGCCTGACTGGATGGCGCAACCGCGCGGGCCCGACGTTTCGCCCGATCTGCGCTGGTATCCGATCGTCACCTTCCTGCAACTGGCGGTCGACATGGCGGGAGCCGCGACCATGCCGATGGGTCATGGCCATGTCTATGCGCCGGAACACTATATAGATGCCTGGATCGAGGTGACGGATGTTCAGGGCTGGTCGGCCGACGACATCGCCAGGCTGAAACGTCACTTCGCTCGGAGATAAGGCAAGAGTGCTGGAAAGAACGGAATCCGCGTGCCCGTTTACATCAGCGCCGCAAACTGAGAGTTTCGCCCGATGATAGAGCTCATCCGCACCAACGACGCCGTGATCATCTCCTTTGTCGAATCGCTGATGCGCGATGCCGGCATCGGCTGCTTCGTCGCCGACCAGAACATGAGCGTGCTCGACGGCTCGCTCGGTATCCTGCCGCGGCGCGTCATGGTCGACGCCGACCGGGCCGATGCCGCACGGCGCATCCTGACGGACGCCGGCATCGCCAACGAGATCCGTACAAAATAATGTCGGCCGCGCCAGCCGCCCTTGCCCCGGACACGCCGGCCCATACGGTCGATGCCTTCCATCGCGGCCGGTTCTGGCTCGTGCAGCCCAAGCATGGCGGCCACCGCGCCGGCATGGATGCGATGATGCTGGCGGCATCCGTGCCATCCGCCTTTGGCGGACGCCTGGCCGATTTCGGCGCCGGCGCTGGTGCTGCCGGCCTCGCCGTGCTGTCGCGCTGCCCGGCTGCCCAGGCCGTGCTGGTCGAACGTGCGCCGGAAATGGCCGCCTTCGCGGCGGCCACCCTTGCCCATCCCGGTAATGCGCATCTCAGCGATCGCGCCTCGGTGCTCGTCGCCGATGTCGCGGTTTCAGGCCAGGCCCGAGCGGCAGCTGGTCTAGCCGACAATGACTTCGACTACGTCATCATGAACCCGCCTTTCAACGCCGCCCGGGACCGCGCCACGCCGGAGCGCCTGAGAAAGGAAGCCCATGTCATGGAGGATGGGCTGTTCGAAAGCTGGATCCGCAGTGCGGCGGCGGTGGTCAGGCCGCGCGGCGGGCTTGCCGTCATCGCGCGGCCCGAACAGCTCGGCGCCATTCTCGACGCGATGTCAGGCCGTTTCGGCGATGCCGAGATGCTCGCCGTCCACCCTCGGCCCGATGCAGCGGCGATCCGCATCATCGTGCGGGCAGCGCTCGGGGCACGCGGAAAGCTCGCCATCCGCCCGCCTTTGATGCTTCACGCGCAATCGGGCAATGGCCCCGATGAGCGCAGCGAAATGATCACCAACGGTCTCGCCTCGCTGTTTGGAGATTGAGCTATTCCTGGCCTGCACATTGCCGTCGGCCGGGAAATCCCTACATGCCTGCAACCCATCGACCGGAGACCGTGCCCTCGTGAAACGCCTTTTGAACCGACTGCTGCCGAAATCCTGGCGCTCCACCGTCGTCACCATTCCGGTCATCCGGCTGCACGGCACGATCATGTCGGGCGGCCAGTTCCGGCAGAATCTGTCGCTGGCCTCCACCGCCGGCCTGATCGAGAAGGCCTTCTCCTTCGACGCGCCGGCGGTCGCCGTCTCGATCAATTCGCCCGGCGGCTCGCCGGTGCAGTCGCGGCTGATCTTCAAGCGCATCCGCGACCTGGCGGTTGAAAAGAACAAGAAGGTGCTGGTCTTCGTCGAGGACGTCGCGGCCTCGGGTGGTTATATGATCGCGGTTGCCGGCGACGAGATCTTTGCCGATCCCTCCTCCATCGTCGGCTCCATCGGCGTGGTCTCGGCCTCCTTCGGTTTCCCGGAACTGATGAAGAAGATCGGGGTCGAGCGCCGCGTCCACACCGCCGGCCAGAACAAGGCGGTGCTCGATCCGTTCAAGCCCGAGAAGAAGGAGGACGTCGAGCGGCTGAAGGCGCTGCAGCTCGAGGTGCACGACACCTTCATCGATCTGGTCAAAGAGCGGCGCGGCACGAAGCTGAAAGACGACCCGGACCTGTTCACCGGCCTGTTCTGGACCGGCAAAAGGGGTCTGGAACTTGGCCTCGTCGATGCGCTCGGCGACATGCGCACGGTGCTGAAGACCCGGTTTGGGGCGAAAACCCAGCTGAGATTGGTCACGGCGCCACGCGGTTTCCTCAGCCGCTTCGGCCTGTTCGGTTCCAGCAAGGGCTTTTCAGCGCCCGATATCGCGGCGGCTGCCGCCAGCGGCGTCATCGATGCGGCGGAAGAGCGCGCATTGTGGGCTCGCTTCGGGCTTTGAAAAACCGGCAAAACCGTCTAGCATGAGTGCTTGTAGTCCTATGCATGCCGTTTTCCCAAAACCGGACACAGTTTTGGGCGACATGCATTAACCGACCCTACCGGCCGCCTTCGCCGGCCCAGCGTGGGAGGAGTTTTGGCATGCCGCAGATCATTTTCTTCACCGTCGTTGGCGTCGCCGCCTATTTCGGCTACCGCACCTTCGTGCGCGAAGCCGAGCGCGTGACGGCCAAGGTGCGGCGCACCGAAAAGCAGGCGGCCAACGGCGCGATGGGAACGCTGGTCAAGGATCCGAAGACCGGCGAGTACCGGCTGGCCAAGGACTGAGCATCATTTCGCTTACATCAGTTGCGGCGGACACCGACACCGGTTCGCGTATTTGGCATGCGCATGCCAAGATCAACATGGCGCTGCATGTCACCGGCAGGCGTCCCGACGGTTATCACCTGATCGAAAGCCTGGCGGTGTTCACGCGTTTTGGCGACAGGGTCGAGATCGCGCTCACCGACAGCGACGATTTCACCGTGTCCGGTCGCTATGCGTCGGCGGTTCCGCTCGACGCCAGCAATCTGGTGCTCAAGGCGCGCGATGCCTTGCGACAAGCGGCCGGGTCCGAAAGAACACCTCCGGTCTCGATAAAGCTGGAAAAGAACCTGCCAGTCGCTTCCGGCGTCGGCGGCGGGTCGAGCGACGCGGCGGCCGTGCTGCGCGGGCTGGTGCAGACATGGGCCTTGGACATGGACGACGCCGGGCTGGGGCGGATCGGCCTCTCGCTTGGCGCCGACGTGCCGATGTGCCTGGCGGCAAAGCCGCTGGTGGCGCGCGGCATTGGCGACGAGCTGTCGATGGTGCCGGACTTTTCGGCACTGGGACTGGTGCTGGTCAATCCGGGCACGCCGGTCTCGACGGCGGATGTCTTCGCCGCACTTTCCCGTCGCGACAATGAGCCACTGCCGCCGCTGCCGCGCAGCATCGATTTTCACAGCTTGCGCAACTGGCTGGAGGTCACCCGCAACGATCTCGAACCTGCGGCCCTGGCACTGCAGCCCGCCATAGGCCGGGCGCTGTCGTGGCTGAACAATGCGGGATCGGGATTTTCACGCATGTCCGGATCGGGCGCGACATGTTTCGGCCTGTTCGAGACCGGCAATGTCGCCAAGCGCGCGGCGGCCGAAATTCGCAGCCGCCAGCCCGACTGGTTCGTCGCCGCGACGCGCAGCATGTCATCGGAGGCTGAGTGAAATGGCCAGGATTGACGAGAGCCGTGCCTTCATTCCGGTGCGCATCGCGGTGCTGACCGTTTCCGACACGCGCAGCCTTGCCGACGACAAATCCGGCCAGACGCTGGCCAACCGCATCACCGAAGCCGGCCACATCCTGGCCGCCCGCGATATCGTCACCGATGACCGCGACAAGATCCGCGACACGGTGCTGGCGTGGTCGCGGGACAAGACGATCGATGTCGTGATCACCACCGGCGGCACCGGCTTCACCGGACGCGACGTGACACCGGAGGCGCTGGAGCCGATCTTCGAAAAGCGCATGGACGGCTTTTCCGAAGTGTTCCACCGCATCTCCTACGACAAGATCGGCACGTCGACGATCCAGAGCCGGGCGACCGGCGGCGTCGTCAACGCCACCTTCGTCTTCGTGCTGCCGGGTTCGCCCGGCGCCTGCAAGGACGCCTGGGACGGTATCCTCAAGGCGCAGCTCGATTACCGGCACATGCCCTGCAACTTCGTCGAGATCATGCCGCGCCTGGACGAGCATCTGCGGCGCGGGAAATCGGCTCCGTAAAAGCCGAGGGCAAAGCCCCGGTTTCAGGCCACGTTTGCCAGGCAGAACGGCAGCAGTGCCTTCGAAACGCCATTCGGATGCCGGAGAAAGTACCTTCTCGCTGAAGCGGCCATTGCCGTTGCAACGAGGCAGATATGATGAACGAGCATACCGGTGGGTGCCATTGCGGCAAGATACGCCTGCGATTTTCAACCGAGCTCGATCCCTCGCAAATCGAAGTCCGCGCCTGCCAATGCTCGTTCTGTGTCAAACATGGCTCGCGCGCCGTCGCCGATCCGGACGGCAGGCTGATCATCTCGGTCAAGGATATCAAGCGATTGCGCAAATACCGGTTCGGATTGAGGACTGCCGACTACCTGATCTGCGGGGATTGCGGCGTCTATGTCGCCGCTATCGCTGGAGATGAAGATGCAATCGCCAGAGATGATGCGCGGGCAATCGTCATCGTCAACGCCCTGGATGATCAAGGAGCGTTCAACCGGGAACCGGTCCCTGTCGACTTCGACAGGGAAAGCAGAGAGCAGCGCCAGGCCAGGCGTCGCCTTCGCTGGATGCCGGTCGAGATGCGTTTCGACTGATCGCGCTCAGCGGATGACCGGTTCGCCATGAAAGCGTCGGCGCGAGGGGCGCGAAACACCGAAGCCGACTTCCATCATCAGCCGCGGCGTGCGCGCCGGCACGGTGCCCATGTGGAAGCCGAACGGGTCCTCGACGAAGCCGAGGCCGGCTTCGCCGGTCAGCGTCACCGGGCTTTGCTCGCCATAGACGTTCAACACTTCCTGGGCGGGATGGCCGACCAGCAGGGTCAGCTGATGTTTTATGGCGCGCCTGTTATGGCTGCCCCTGACATAGACATGCGGACCGGTATCGGCGTCGACGGGCTTGAGGTAGAAGAAGAATTTCAGCATGCGCCAGTCGTCGAGGTCGAAATGATACTTGCCGAGCGAGGCAAGGTTCTTGTCGGCGTCCGAGGCCTCGCCGGTCGGAAAGCTCCACCAGACGCGCGTCGTGATCAGTTTGGCCTGAGCGCCGAGATAATGCGCGGCAATGTCGAGAAGCAGCGGATCGCGCTGTATGGCGAGTGCCGCCGGACAGTCGAGAATGCGCTCGAAATAGTGCCCGCTGAGCAGCGAGCGGCCCAGGCGCTTTTCGGCCTGCGCATGTTCGCCCGGCATGAATTCGAGACGGCGGTCGAAATTGCCGAAGCAAGGCGTACGCCCCGCGAAATCTGCGATCTGCTCATGAATTTCCGGTGGCAGGACCAGGCCTGAAAACAGGCCGTCGGAACGCAGCGCATCGACCACCGCAGCCCGCTCGACACCGGAAAACATCGTATCCCCGACATTGTCGGCCGGGCGGGCACGTTTTGCGCCAAGCCAATGCATCCGGCGCCCGGGCATGGTGCGCGCCAGCATGAACATTGGCAGCCAGGCAGGGTTTTCGCGCAGGTCCGTGAGATAGGTCGGAATGCGCACCGCGATGCGCCGCAACAGGCTGCCACTGCGCGCAATGGCCTCGAGACTGGCGGCGCCGGATTTGTCTGATGATGAAAGGTTCATCGGGTCCTCTTCTATGAGGGTGATACCCGATGCCGCATCGGTGCTCACCACTCGCATGACCCAAACCCAATTCACCCACCTCAGGGGAAGGCTACCCCCGCGTCAGATTTTGTGCAATGCACAATGAACAGAGCAGCCGCAAAAAATCACTTTGGCGAGCGGTGCTGCTGCTTCGGCGGCGCCACCCAGATCTCGGCTTCGAGCTTCTTTGTCGCCAGGCCACGCGCCAGCGCCTCGGCGTTGCCGGCACTCTTCGACAGGGATGCGGCCTGCCGCTTGCTGATCACCAGTCCATCGGCGAGCGCGCGATTTCCCGAAAAGACCCTAGCCAGGAACGGCGTGCGGCTGCCCCGTGCGCGAGAGAATCGCGCCGCCACGGTCTGCCTCGCCGTATGGGCGATGACCGCTTCGATCCAGCCTTCCACCAGCCGCGCGCCCGGCTCCAGCAGCAGCAGCCAGTCACCCTTGGCCTGCCGGATCCCGGCGGCGATACCGCCGCTTGCCACATACTGGCAGCCAGCATGCTCGGCAACATGATGCGTCTGGTCGGTGGAGCCGGTGTCGCAGACGACGACCTCGCGCACCACGCCCTCCACCGCGCCGCCAATCAGCGAGGCGAGCGTGCGGGCGAGAGCCTCCTCGTCATTGCGCGTTTCGATGAGAACGCTGAGCATGTTTAGCCGAATAGCGGAAAGCCGCGCATAGCGCCAGTTTTTGCGGCGCAGCATAAAAAGTTCTTGCTTTGTTCTCATCGGCGAAATAGGAATAATTTCATGAACAGAGCGATTCGACACAACATGGACAGTCCCTGGGAGCGGGCCAAGATGGAACCGATCGTGCGTGCCGACATTGCAGCTTTCGGGGCAGGACGCGCCGAGATGGCCAATGCGATGATCGAGCAGAGTGGCATGCGCATCCGTCCGGACCGCAATCGCGGCCGGTCAGCAGGCATCAATCCGTCCGGCCGCTTCGAACCTGTCAGCCGGCATGTCTTCGATGATGGCTGGAGTTCCCTGGAGGAACTGCCGCCGTTCAAGACCGAGGTGCAGGTGGAAAAGCCGCGCACCATCATCACCCGCAACGAATCGCCCGACATCTCCTTCGACCGCTCGATCAACCCCTATCGCGGCTGCGAACATGGCTGCGTCTATTGCTTCGCGAGGCCGACGCACGCCTTCATGGGCCTGTCGCCGGGACTGGATTTCGAATCCAAGCTGTTCGCCAAGCCGGATGCGGCGCGGCTGCTCGACAAGGAGCTGTCGAAGGACGGCTACCAGCCACGCACAATCGCCATCGGCACCAACACCGATCCCTACCAGCCGATCGAGAAACAATACCGGATCATGCGCGAGATCCTGGAAGTGCTGGAAGCACGCGGCCATCCGGTCGGCATCGTCACCAAGTCCGCTCTGGTGACGCGCGACATCGACATATTGTCGCGCATGGCGGAACGGGGGCTCGCCAAGGTGGCGCTGTCGGTGACGACAATGGACCGCATGCTGGCGCGCACCATGGAGCCACGCGCTTCGACACCGACCAAGCGGCTGGAGGCGATCCGGCAGCTTTCCGATGCCGGCATTCCGACTTCGGTCATGGTGGCGCCGATCATCCCCGGCCTCACCGACCAGGAGATGGAACGGATCCTCGATTCGGCACATGCCGCCGGCGCACGCGAGGCGGGTTATGTCGTGCTGCGCCTGCCGCTGGAGGTCAGCCCGATCTTCAAGGACTGGCTGCTGCGCCACTATCCCGATCGCTACCGCCACGTGATGTCGCTGATCCGCTCGATGCGCGACGGCAAGGACTATGATTCGGAATGGGGCAAGCGCATGAAGGGCGCCGGACCCTACGCATGGCAGATCGGCCGCCGCTTCGAGATCACCGCCAAGCGGCTCGGCCTCAATGCCGAACGGCGCACGCTGCGCACCGACCAGTTCGTCGCCGCTGGAAGAGACCAGGAACAGCTGATGCTGCTCTGAGAATGCAATTTGCCGTGGCGGTTTGACCTGCCACGGCAAGAAATCCCGTCCGGCCTGCCCCGGCCTGCAGACGGTGCCCTCCCGGTCCGGCGCCCCACCCGACCCGGAGGGACTTGCGGAGAATCGGAGCCGATGCGAACCTCGCCGCAACATGGCTCGCGCGCGTTCCGATTCTCCGCTTCTCTTCGAAATCGTCGAGAAACCCGATTTCTCCTTCGAGACGAAGGCGATGGCCGACGGACTGTGGCCGGTTGCGGGGATGGACGAGGCCGGCCGCGGCCCCCTGGCTGGGCCCGTGGTCGCCGCAGCGGTGGTGCTCGACCCGGCCAACATCCCCGAAGGCCTCGACGATTCCAAACGGCTCAGCCATTTGCAGCGCGAGGCGCTGTTCCTGCGCATTCTTGGCTCGGCGCAGGCGGTTTCGATGGCCTCGATCAGCGCCGAGGGCATTGACGGCAGCAACATCCTCAAGGCGAGCCTCGAGGCGATGCGGCGCGCTTTGGTCGGGCTGTCGGTCCGGCCGAAGCTAGCTCTCGCCGACGGACGCGACGTGCCGCCCGGATTGCCGTGCGACGGCCGCGCGCTGATCAAGGGCGACCAGCGCTCGCAATCGATCGCCGCCGCCTCGATCGTCGCCAAGGTGATGCGCGACCGCATGATGTGCGGCTGCGGCAATCACCACGACCGTTACGGCTTCGAAGTCCATATGGGCTACGCCACCGCCCGTCACCGCACGGCGATCGAGGCGCATGGCCCGGTCGCACGGCTGCACCGCGTGTCGTTTGCGCCATTCAGGCTGGGTGGGGCTGAGGTCGTTGAAGAAGATGGCTTGGCCGGGCTCGATTGAGCCGAACGGATTGTCTCCCCCCTCGAAGGGGAGATGGCCGGCAGGCCAGAGGGGGTCGCCGCGCGTGAAGCACCAGCCTCTTCTTCGCCGGATAGGAAGATCGCGACAGGACGTACCGCCCCCCCTGTCGCCTTTGGCGAGATCTCCCCCTTAAGGGGGAGATTATCCGCGCTCAACAAAAAAGCCGCCAGGTTACCCGGGCGGCTCCATGTCGGCGGCTCAAGAGCCGCTCAGTTCAGCTTGGCCTTCACATCCGCGAGCGAAGCCTTGAACAAATCGGCTCCGGCCTTGACGTCGACCTTGGCGGCGAGCAGAGAGCGCGCGGCCTCGACGGCGATGTCGACGGCGCTGGCGCGGACTTCGGCGACCGCATCACGCTCCGCCTGACCGATCTTCTGCTCGGCGAGCGCGGTGCGCCGGGCCACATAATCCTCGGACTTCTTGTGTGCGTCGGCGGCGAGCATCTCGGCTTCGCGCTTGGCGGCCGCGACGATGTCGGCAGCCTCCTGCTCGGCTTCCTTGCGCTTCTTCTTGTATTGGCCGAGCAGTTGCTGGGCCTCGTCGCGCAGCTTGCGGGCCTCGTCGAGCTCACTGCTGATCCTGGCGGCGCGGGCGTCGAGCGCCTTGGCGATCAGGCCGGGCACCTTGATGTAGATGGCGACGCCCAGGAAGATGATCAGGGCAATCGTGGCCCAGAGCGTTGCAAGAGATGTAGCGTCCATGATGCGCTCCTCACCGGGCCACGGATTTGACCGCGGCCGCGATCTCGGCCTTGCTGGCCTTGCCGCCGACCAAGGCTTCGACGATCGCCGAAGCCGTATCCTCGGCGATGCTGCCGACTTCCTTCATGGCGTTGGACTTGATGGAAGAAATGCGCGCCTCGGCCTCGCCAAGCTTCTCGTCGAGCGCGGCCTCGATCTTCTTGCGCGCGGTCTCGGCTTCCGCCTTGGCCGCATCGGCGGCCTGCTGGCCGATCGAATTGGCGTTCTTCTTGGCTTCCGCCAGTTCCTGCTCGTAAGCAGCAACGGCAGCGTCGGCCTCGCCCTTCAATTTGCTCGCCTGATCGAGATCCTGGCTGACGCGATCGTTGCGGACATCGATGATGCCGCCGATGCGCGGCATCGCTACCTTCTTCAAGAAGAGGTAGAACAGCCCAAAGGTGATCGCCAGCCACAGAAGCTGCGACGGAAACGTCGCCGGATCGAATGGCGGGAACGTGCCATGCGCTTCGGCAGGCACGCCTGTGCCGGAATGCGTGTCGCCTTCCGTCACGGCGGGCGCGGTCTCTTCCGCAAAGGCAGATGTCACGAACATCTCATTCCCCTGTCCATAAGGTAAGGTCGCACCATGCGCCCCCCTTCGTCAGCCTGTGTTTCTTACTTGAACACCAGGAGGAGCGCGATCAGGAGCGAGAAGATGCCCAGAGCTTCGGTCACGGCGAAGCCGAAAATCAGGCGGCCGAACTGGCCATCGGCAGCCGACGGATTGCGCAGCGCGCCCGAGAGATAGCTGCCGAAGATGTTGCCCAGGCCGATGCCCGCGCCACCCATGCCCAGGCAAGCGATGCCGGCGCCGATTGCAGCTGCTGCATTTACTTCCATGTCAAACTCCTTGTGGTTCCGTTGTCGTTGCAGATTGTAGTTGGCGTCATGCGCCGGTGAAATTTAGTGGCTCGGGTGCAGGGCGTCGTTGAGGTACATGCAGGTCAACACCGCAAAGACATAGGCCTGCAGGAAGGCGACGAGCAGTTCCAGCGCCGTCAGCGCCACCGCCATGGCCAGCGGCAGGATCGAGCCCGCCACGCCGACCGCGCCCAGCGCGGAGAGGCTGACGACGAAGCCCGAAAACACCTTCAGCGTGATGTGGCCGGCCAACATGTTGGCGAACAGACGAACCGAGAGGCTGATCGGGCGCGAGACGAAGGAAATCACCTCGATCGGAACGACAAGCACCATCATTACGAGAGGCACGCCTTTCGGCACGAACAGCTTCAGGAAACCAAGGCCATGCTTCATGAAGCCGTAGACGATGACGGTGCCAATCACCAGGATGGCCAGACCGAAGGTGACGATGATGTGGCTGGTGATGGTGAAGAAATAGGGGAACAGGCCGAGCAGATTGGCGACCAGCACGAACATGAACAGCGAAAACACAAGCGGGAAGAACTTCATGCCCTGGGTGCCGGCGGCGTCACGCAACATGTTTGCGACGAATTCGTAGGCCATCTCGGAGACCGACTGAAGCCGGCCGGGAACCAGGCTGCGGCTTGACGTGGTGAGAAACAGGAACGCGGCGGCGACCACCACGGTCGCGACCATGAACAGTGCCGAATTTGTGAAGGACAGGTCGTAGCCGCCGATGTTAATCGGAACCAGCTTGATGATATGGAACTGGTGGATCGGATCGACCTTGTCAGCTGCCACGTTCTAACCCCGTCAATGCCGCGTACGGCCAAATTACCCTTGCCGCACGAGGGCGGCTATTTCCAAATGCCGCCTGAAGGGCGGTCATTTGCTGTCGTCCCGGCCAGAGCGCGATTTATCGCCCTGCCCGAATTCTGCCACAACGCCTGCGGAACGCATGACATTGAGTATACCGGCGCCAAAACCAAGCAGCAGGAAAACGATCAGACCCCACGGCGATGTCCCCGCCATACGGTCGATGATCCAGCCGATGCCGGCGCCCACCACCACGCCAGCGATAAATTCACTGGAGAGTTTGACCGCCTGGCCATATCCGGCCGCACTGCCCGCTTTCGCGTCGTCTTTCCCCTCGAGCCGGTTCGGCAGCCTTGTCGCAAGCGATGCTTCAAGTTCACGCCGACGTCGCTCAAGATCGTCGTCGCGGATGTCGGCTTCATGATGTTTGCCGCGGCCGGTTTCTCCGGTTCCGCCTGGCCCATTCTTGTCGGCCATCGCAACCCCCCTGCCCGGTCAGACCGTCACCGTCCGTCCGCTTCTAAAGTCGCCGGCAACATAGTTAGAGGGTTTGCGCCCGTCAAGCCACGGGCGGAAGATCATTGCCATGTATTTTAGGTAATAGAATCAACGAATTAGAGAGGTGCGACATCGTGCCCGTCGCGAGGATGGGGATGCGGCGCGCGAATCCCCCGGGCAATGGCTGCCTGATCGAGCCTGTGACCGGTGGAAAAGACCAGCGACCGACGGGCCCTCAGCTCCAGCCGCCGCCATAGGTGCGGTAAAAGATATGCAGGCCGATCTTGGTCATCTTCTGCATCGTGCGCGCCCAGCCCGGATGGACATATTGGGCATAGTAGTGGGTCGACGATCCGACCTCCGGGATGAAGATCTTGCCGGCGGTGACGGCCATGGCGATGTCCTGCGCGGTCTTGTAGGCGGCCGGGCTGTCGATGCGCTTCTTCCTGCCGTCACAGGCGAAGGAGAACTGGCAGCGGTTGAACCAGCTGTCATTCTGGTAGACGACGCCGCAGATCGAATTCGGATAGGCCGGATTACGCACGCGGTTGAGGATGACCTGGGCGACGGCAGCCTGGCCGCGCACGGATTCGCTCCTCGCCTCGAAATAGATGCCGTTGGCCAGGCACTTTTGCTCGGGCTTGGAGAAGACACTGGCCGGAAGCGGGTTCTGGATCCACCAATGGTCGCCCTTGGCCATCGGCGGAATGAAGCGGCCACTGTTGGGCTGCTCGTCCTGCAGCAGGGCCTCGAAGGGCGAGGCCTTGGCATAGTCCGGTTCGGATTGCGCATAGGCCGTCGCCAGCACATCGGGATGGTCGTTGTTGACCAGGGCGGCAAGCATGGCCGGCACGCCGGGATCCGGCTTCTTGTCCTCACGTGCATGGAATTCCGCGGCGATCTGGATTTCCTTGCCTTTGATCTGAGGCTTGGCGAAGGCCATTTTCAGGCCGCCGTCCATGCTCGGCCGCATCAAGGAGGAGGTCCGCTGGAAGATCGAACCGGCGTTGAAGTTCTTCGGTGGCGCAACGGGAGACACCTGGACGATGCGGCCCTTCTTGTCGGCGCGCACCACGCGATCCTCGTCGGGCGAGCCGCTGACCTTGCCGCCCTTGCCGCGGAACGACACGTTGCCGACGCCAGCCAGGTGGATGCCCGATCCGGAGATCGAGCCGGTGACGTCGGAATCCACGAACGGCATCTCGGCGGCATGCACCGAACCGGCGACGGATCTCTCGACATAGGAATTCCAGCGCGCCGTCGGCGATTCGAGGCCGGACACCAAGCTGGTCATGTCCTGGTAGGCGGCGACGGTCGGGAAGCCGATCCAGATGCCGAGGCCGATGATGAACGGAGATACGAAGCTGCGTTTCTTCTCACCGGCGGCGGCAACAAGCCGCTTCAACACACGTCGATGCACGGAACACTCTCCAGGAACGCCACTGACCCCACTGGAGAGCAAAATGATGCATTAACCTTGATGGGACGTTAACGGGATCGATCGGGTTTTCTCAGTCGGCTCAAGGTCGTGGTGTCGAAGTCGGGCGGTTTTGCGGCGGGATGGCGACGGAATACCAATCCGCGTTCCCGGGACCGGCCTTAACCGGATATCCATATTCCAACCATCACAATGGAGCTGTTCGAAACAGCGGCCGCGCAAGCCGAGCGACGAGGCAACGGTCGTGGACACTACAACCGCAAACGGCGTGAACTCGATAGAGCCACCCGGACGCCCCCAGCTTCATAATTTGACGGCCCTGCGGGCTTTTGCGGCCCTATCGATATTCATCCATCATCTGAAGTCGTTTGGAATCGATGCGTCGCAATCCATCCGGAATATGGATCTCGGCTGCGCCGTCTCGTTTTTCTTTGTCCTGTCGGGATTCGTGTTGTCATACAGTTTCGCAGGGCGTTTCTTTGACTGGCGCGATGTAAGACACTTTGTCTTCCAGAGATTTTTCAGGCTCTGGCCTGTTCACATGCTGTGTTCCTTTTTTGCCCTGGTGACGCTTCATGGACCCGCAAGCCTTCTCACCGCATATCTAACGACGACGCTCCAGAGCTCATGGATTCCGACCTACGGCACGGCCTACGCCTACAATGGCGTCTCATGGTCGATATCGGTCGAGTTATTCTTCTACCTTCTCCTGCCGTTCATTCTGATCCTGAGGCCAAACCAGGTCATGCTGGTGATTTGCGGCTGGACCCTTGCCGTCCTCGGCCTGCTTGCGTTCACGGCGGTTTTGCCCGGTCCGGTATTTCCGCCTTCTTCCGAACGACCGTGGCTGGATTTCTACGTTACGGACGCGTCGTTCGTTCAACTTTTTCCGCCTCTGCGCACGGTGGAATTCCTGTCGGGGATAGCCGTCTATCAATTGTTCAGACTTCGGCGCATCCCCGCCGGCTGGTTGGCGTCCACTCAGATTGCGGCAATCGCCTGCCTGGTGCTTTATGCCGGCGTGCATGACGAGATCACGCGATCCCTCGCCGACCATGCATCGGTCATGGCATCTGTCGCGTACCGCGAATATGGGATGTATCCGGTATTCGCTGCCTTGGTCTATGTCTTTGCACACCAATCCGGCGCGGTGACGCGCGTTCTATCTTGCCGCCCGTTGATTTTCTGCGGTGAGATCAGTTTTGCATTTTACATGATTCATCAAATCGTCATTTTCAACCTGGCCTACAATTACGAGTTCGATAAGCACTACGGTCCAATAGCAGCCACAATTTCGGCAGCGATATTGAGCCTTGGCCTTTCGGTCATCCTCCATCGAACGGCGGAAAAACCCGCCATCGCCTGGGCCAAACGGCGGTTCCCGATGTCCAGGCTCGCACCTTCATCCCCGCATATGCCGCTGGCTGCCTTGGTTTGACGTGTCTCAAGCTGATCCGGGTGCGACCGGCCGCAGGAAGATCGGCCACGCGACCAGCGCGCAGATGGCGGCCGACAGCCAGACGCCGGACCAGGACCAGAGGTGCAGCAGTCCGGGAATGGCCACGGGCACCAGGAAGAAGCCGACGAAAACAAAGGTGTTGGCCAGGCTGAGCGCGGTTCCGACATGGCCGGCGCCGGCAAGCGTGGCAAGCTCGGTGTAGGCGACGCCATGCCAGGCGGACACCGAGATGCCTGCGACAATCAGCACCAGGGGAAGGACAGCGATCAGGAAGGACTGGCCGCCCGGCACGACTGGACTGGCCAGGACCACCACCCAGAGCATCGCGAAGGCCGACGCGCTGAGCGCACTGCATGAGCGCAGAAACTGGCGCCGGTTGCCATGGCGGTCGGTGAAGCGGCCGCTCCAGACGCGCATGACCATGGCGCCGACCTGCACCGCGGCGAGGCTCGCGCTGATCGCTGCCGTTCCCAGCCCGGCGAAGTCATGCAGGAACACCGATGCGAAAGTGAGCACCGCCACTTGCGGAAAGCAAAGCAGGCCGATGGCGGTGGCGATACGCCAGACCTCGATGTTGCGCAGCGGCGCCGGTCCGGCCACAGCCGACGAAACGACGTGACCCGCCGTCGGCGGTTCGTGCAGCCAACGCCAGGCAAACAGGGCGGAAAGAGCGGATGCGCCTGCCAGGAGCGCGAACACCGCGGAAAAGCCGAAAGCGAGCGCAAGCGACGGCAGGACAAGCGCGCCAAGACCGCCGCCAAGCGGCACCGCCGTCTGCCTTATGCTCATGGCAAAGCCGCGCTCGTTTTCCCGGAACCAGCCCATGATGGCGCGGCCGCTCGAGCCGTTGACACTGCCGCCGAGCAGTCCCGTAATGAGCAGGCTTGCCGATAGCAGCATGACATCGGGGATGCCTGACCTAGTCGGCACGACGAGCATGGCCATGGCGAGGAGCCAGGCGGCCGTCGCGCCAAGCCCGATCAGAAGCACGCGGCGGTCGCCCCAGCGATCGGTGAGCAAGCCCCAGGGCAGTTCGCTGAGCGCAACGCCCAAGCCGAGAAGCCCGAGCGCCAGGCCAAGCTCGGCATTGCTTAGGTGATAGCCCTGACGAAGCACCACCGCCGTTGCCGGTATGCCGGAGAACGTGGCCGAGAAACTGGCGTTCGCGGCGACGCCGATGCCCAGGACCTTCCAGCGATGGCCAGGCTTGAACACCCTCCCAACTGGACTGGCAGCCCTGTCTTTCAGGATCTGTGTTGGCTGTTGGTCGGCGCAGTCGACGATGGCGGACATCGTTTCATTCCCTGATGGTCCAGTGGCCCAGACCTTGACGGCATCTCTCTATCGCCATAAATCCATCCTTAAAATCAGGAAGTTTTTGACTATCGATCCTGAAAAACAGGACATTCCCTATGCAACGCGTGACATTCGACCTCGACGTTCTCCGCAGTTTCGTCACCGGCATGGAGCTCGGCAGCTTTGCCAAAGCCGCCGACCGGCTTGGCCGGTCGACCTCGGCGGTCAGCGCGCAATTGAAGAAACTGGAAGAGCAGGCAGCGACGCCGATCTTTCGCAAAGCGGGCCGCGGCCTCGCCTTGACGGAGGCGGGTGAGACCATGCTCGGCTATGCGCGCCGGCTGCTCGAGCTGAATGACGAGGCGGCAGCGGCCATCCATGACGTCGAGCTGGAAGGCTGGGTGCGGCTCGGCCTGCAGGAGGATTTCGGCGAGGCTGTATTGCCCGATGTTCTCGGCCGCTTCGCCCGCGCCCACCCCAAGGTCAAGATCGAGGCCAGGATAGCGCGAAGCCACGACCTTGCCGAAAGGGTGATGTCAGGCAGCCTCGACATCGCGCTCGCCTGGCATAGCGGCCAGACCCTGCCCTACAGCGAGCACATCGCCGATGTTCCGATGCGTTGGATCGGCCCGGCCAAGCGCATCGAGACCAGCCTGCGCGACGGCGAACCGCTGCCGCTGGTAGCGCTCGAAGCGCCCTGCCTGTTGCGAACGGTGGCGACGGAAACACTCGACCGCGCCGGGCTGCCCTGGCGCATGGCCTTCTCCAGCCCGAGCCTTGGCGGCATCTGGGCGGCTGTCGCCGCGGGGCTGGGGCTGACGATCCGCACCGACATCGGCCTGCCGGCCAGCGTCAGCGCGATGAGGCCGGAGATCGCCGGTCTGCCGGCGCTGCCCAAAATGGCGTTGTTCCTGCATCGCCGGGATGCCGAACCCGAGCCGGTGGCGGCTCGGCTGGCCGACATCTTGCTGGAGGCGGCGCGGCAGGCATTGCCGGACAATGCGCGGACTGCCGGCTTGCGTGCTGTGGCCTGATCAGACGGGCGCTGGACTCAGTTGCGCTTCTTTGCCCGGCCGGCGAACGGATTGTCGGAGGTGCGCAGTGCGATGCGGATCGGTACGCCTGGCATGTCGAAGGCTTCCCGCAGGCTGTTGGAGAGATAGCGGACATAGCTTTGCGGCATCGCATCCGGCCGCGAGCACTGGACAACGAAACCCGGCGGCCGCGTCTTGGCCTGAGTGACGTATTTGACCTTCAGCCGGCGACCGGCAACGGCGGGCGGCGGATGGTGTGCCAGTATGGCCTCAAGCCAGCGGTTGAGCTTGCCGGTCGAGACACGGCTGTTCCACACCTTGTGGGTCCTCAGCACCGCATCCATCAGCTTGTCGAGCCCGCGTCCGGTCTCGGCCGAGACCGGCACGGCCTGGATGCCGCGGACCTGCGGCAGCAGCCGCTCGGTCTTCTCGCGCAGTTCCGCCAGCAGCTCCTGCGGATGATCGATCAGATCCCATTTGTTGAAGGCGATCACCGGTGCCCTGCCCTCGCGGATGATCAGGTCGGCGATCTGCAGATCCTGCTTCTCGAAGGGAATGGTGGCGTCGAGCACGATGACGACGATCTCGGCAAAGCGGATGGCGCGCAAGCCATCCTGCACCGACATCACTTCGAGCTTCTCGTGAATCCTGGCCTTGCGGCGCATGCCGGCCGTGTCGAACAGCTTCAGGCGGCGGCCATGCCAATCCCAGTCGACCGAGATCGAATCGCGGGTGATGCCGGCCTCCGGTCCGGTCAGCAGCCGCTCCTCGCCGATCAGCGCATTGATCAGCGTCGACTTGCCGGCATTCGGCCGGCCGACGACGGCGATGCGCATCGGCTTGGTGTCGTCGTAGGTATGTACGTCCTCGGCGTCCGGATCGGCGATGTCCTCGCCGATCAGCACCTCGGTGGCGGCGATCTCGTCGTCTTCGCCCTCTTCCTCTTCACCAAAGGCGCGCGCCTCGCCAAGCGCTGCGATCACCGCATCGCGGAGATCGGGCATGCCTTGGCCATGTTCGGCCGAAACCGGGATCGGCTCGCCCAGCCCGAGTTCCCAGGCCTCCAGCATGCCGCCCTGCGCGCCCTTGGCCTCGGCCTTGTTGGCGACCAGCACGACCGGCTTGCCGGATTTGCGCACGATCTCGGCAAAAGTCCTGTCGTCGGGCAGCAGGCCGGACTTGGCGTCGATGGTGAAGAAGATCAGGTCGGCGTCGCGGATGGCGATCTCGGTCTGGGCGCGCATGCGACCTGGCAAGGTCGAGGCGCCGGCGTCCTCGAAACCGGCGGTGTCGATGACATCGAAATGCAGGTCGTAGAGCTTGGCGGCATGGACGCGACGGTCACGTGTGACGCCCGGCGTGTCGTCGACAAGCGCCAGCTTCCTTCCCACCAGCCGATTGAAAAGGGTCGATTTGCCGACGTTAGGTCTGCCGATGATGGCGACTTTGAAGGTCACGATGTATTGCCCGAGCCGCGGATCAGCTCGGACATCAGCGTTGCCCGCTCGCGGGTGTTGCGCGGGGCGCCGTCATCGGCGGCGATCTGGTCGAACAGTTTCAGCGCGTCCTGGGTCTTGCCTTCCTTCCACGCGGCAAGGCCGAGCGCCTCGCGCGCCGTGTGGCGCAGCGTGTTGGTGTCCGATGTCAGCGCCTCGACGCGGCTGGACACGTCAGCGAAAGAGCCGTGATCGACGAGCAGGAGCGCTGCCCTCAGACGCGCCATGTCGCGAATGCCTTGGGGAATGGCGGTGTCGGCGGCGACATCGTCGAAATCCTTGACGGCGGCATTGGTGTCGCCCTTGCTCGCCTTGACGGTGGCGGCACGCATGCGGGCAAGCAGCGGATAGGCGCCGTAGCCATCCTTTTCCAACTGATCGAGCGCGGCCAGCGCATCGTCGTTCTTGCCGTCATTGGCAAGCTTCAAGGCCTGCGAGAAAGCATCGCCGGAGTGGTTGGCGCGCGTCTCGTCCCAATAGCGGTAGCCGACAAAGGCGGCGGTGCCGAGCACCACGAGGATCGCAATGACAAGCAAGGCCGGGCCGAAACGGTCCCACAGCTTCTGCGCCTGCTCGCGACGCATCTCGTCATTGACTTCACGGATAAAACTGTCGTCGGACATCAATCAAAACCACTTTTGCCCCGGGCCGGGGCGGTTCATGAGCCCGCGTTTTAGCGAAATTTTGTCGGCATGGAAGGGGTTCAAGCGGAAAATCGCCTAATCCTTGGGGCAAACGGACGAAAGGGCCAACCGCACCCACGCCACATTTCGGGGATAGCCGGCTTGCTGACCGCCCGGAGCCTGTAAGTTTGCCGATGCCTTGTTTGTCTCGCGTTGTTGCGTTTTCGCTTGCCTCGCTCGCCACCGCAGGCGCGGCTCTGGCCGATCCGCCCGCGCCACCAATGCCGGCAAAGCCCAAGCAGGTGGTCATCATCTCGTTCGACAGCGCCCGCGACATCTCGCAGTGGAAGCGCAGCCGCGCGCTGGCGCAGCGCACCGGCGCGCATTTCACCTATTTTCTCTCCTGCGTCTTCCTGCTGTCGCCGGAGACGCGCAAGGAATACACCGCGCCCGGCAAAACGGCCGGGAAATCGAACATCGGCTTTGCCGCCTCGAAGCAGGAAGTCGCCGATCGGCTCGAGCAGATCGGCCTTGCCGCGCATGAGGGTCACGACATTGCCAGTCACGCCTGCGGCCATTTCGACGGCAAGGACTGGAGCAAGGCCGACTGGCTGCAGGAATTCGGCTCGTTCAAGCATATTCTCGAGAACGCCTATGCGATCAACGGCATTGTGCCCGAGCCGCAGGGCTGGCGTTATTTCGCGCGACACGCAGTTGTCGGTTTCCGCGCGCCCTATCTGTCGATCAGCAAAGCGCTTTACGAGGCGCTGCCGACCGGCGGCTACCAGTTCGACGCCAGCGGCGTCTCCCAGGGCCCTGCCCAACCGCCGACCGTCGGCGGCATCACACGCTTTTCACTGCCGCAGATTCCGGAAGGACCGAAATCCAGGCCGGTGATCGCCATGGATTACAATCTCTATGTCAGGCATTCCGGCGGCTTCGAGCGGCCGAGCAAGGCCGACGAGTTCGCCGACCGGACCTATCAGGCGTTTCGCGCCGCCTTCGATGCGCAGTATCGGGGCAAGCGTATTCCTCTGGAACTCGGCTTCCACTTCACGCTGATGAATGACGGCGCCTACTGGAACGCGCTGGAGCGCTTTGCCGGCGAGGTCTGCATTGAAACGGATGTCGAATGCATCAGTTTTCGCGACTACGTTTCGCGGTTCAAGGCCGGCGAACAAACCGTGGGCGGCTAAGCCGCCCACGCCATTTCTTTCGTTCCGCGGTTAGGCCGGGTCGGACTGTTGAGCTTGGCGCTCAATGAAACGTCGGTCTATGGCGGGAAGCGGTTCACCTTCCAAAGTCGCCTCGAACGCGCGCAAACGTTTGTAGATTGAGGTGAGAACCACAATCTCGCTCCAAGAATTCACCAGATATTGAAATGACGATCTCACCTGATCAAAAGAGTTTAGAATCTGATTCAATGCACCAAGCTTGATCTTTCCCGCAACCATCGTGGGAACGAGAACGATATATGGAAATATATTATCAATCTGCAGATAAAATATTCTGGCAATATTGAAATATACGTAGTGAAAATATAGGCGAAAATAATTCTTCCGAACATTCCGGAACAGCTCGGCAACGGTCTGCGGTTGTGCACGTGCCGCATCGTCTTCACCATAAACAAGTTCCTTGCGATAAGCGGCCTCTACCCGCTGATTGCGAAACTCGAGCCCTGGTAGCTTAATCCCAACCAGCCAAAGGAAAGTTGTCCCAAAGATCGACCAGAGGATTGCAACCACTACAAGCGAATGCGGCACCTCACCTACGAGTGGTAGTTCCGTGACAGTTCCGGAAAAACGCATCAGCAGCGGTAAGAATGCGATCAATGTCATGATCGAGCTCACCAAGCTGACCCCGAGACCTTCCATCATGTTGGAAAACCGCATCGTATCGTCCTGGACACGCTGCGATGCGCCCTCAATATGTCGCAGCCTTTCCCAATTGGCCATGTAGTAATCGTTCATAGCGGTGCGCCAGCGGAATATCCAATGACTGACGAAGAACCTATTGAGGACCCCGACAGTAACTGCCACAAGCGCTATCCAGGTAATCGTCAGAAGCTGCGAGTAGAAATCCCACGGAGTGGTGGAAAATGGCGTACCGAGCGCCTTCTGAATCAAGTCATAAAACGGGCCATACCAGTCGTTGAAAGCTACGCTCACTTGAACCTGATAATAGATGACAAAGAGGATTAGAGACGACCCAAGAATGGACCAATTCTGCCAAGGATGCGGGCGATACCACGCCCAGAAACCGTAAAAAATCAGAACTACCACGGCGAAATATAGGTAGAACCAAAGAAACGGCTTGGACCAAAAGACCGACACGCCAACGATCTTTGCGACATCCGGCGCATCGGGCGGCAAGCCGACCAGGGCGCCTATCTGCTCACCGCCAAAAAACCAAAACAAAATCGCGGCAAGGCTCCAGGCAACCGCCGAAGAGAAAAAGAGCTTCGGCTGCGGGAAGAAGGATACGAACACTGTGGCGAATTCCTTGCTTGATGGGCAAATCAGCTGACTTCGGCGGGCATAAAGTCACACATTAGGGGGAAAGAAAATGCCTGCCCGATGCCCGGTGCAGAGCAAGACCACAAATCATGGCGATTTTGGCGCGGCCGACCATGTGACGGCACCGGAGACCACCAGCATGGCCGCAGCAGCGATGGAAGCGAGGAAGAAATTCCCTGACGCCTGCGCCAAAAGGCCGGCGGCGATCGGGCCAATGATCTGGCCAAGGCCGAACGAGGCCGTCATCAACGCAAAGATGCGCCGGGGTGCCTTCGGCGCCTGCTGCCGGGCGGCCTGCAGGGCCAAGTGCGGTGATGGCAATGAAGGTGCCGCCGAGCAGCAGCCCGCCAAGCAGTGGCCCCGAATATCCGCCAAGCGCCACGCTGGCGGTTACGCCGATCACTTCGATGAAGCATGCCAACGCATAGGCGGCGTAGAGCCCAATCCGTCCAGCGATCTTCTGCCACAGCCACGTCGAAGGAAAACCGGCAAGACCGGCGGCCAGCCACACCATGGCCTCGAAGACGCGGCTGCCGCCGCCTTGGCGGACGATGGCAACCAGGAACGTTGCCGTCACCACATAGCCAAAGCCAAACAACCCGTAGGCGATGATCATCTTCATCAGCGACCGGTCTTTCGGCAGCGCCGGCTCACGGACGGCTTCGCCGTTGGCGAGCGGGCCTTCGTTTGCCAGCAGCGCCACGACCACGAGACCGCAAGCCGAGATCGCCGCCGACCACAGCCAGCCCGCTGCCCAGCCGGCATGCTCGGTGACCAGCACCGCCATCATCGCCGCCGAGATCGCGATGCCGAGACCAACACCGCCAAAATGCCAGGCCTGCAGGTCGCCGCGACCGGCAGCATTGATATGGCTGAAAACGATGCTGGCCATGAAGACCATGACGAAGGCGCTGGCCAGACCGGCCAGAAAACGGATGACGAGAAAGGCGACCATGGTGTCGGTCAGTCCCATCAAGGCGGCAAGCACAGTGCTGGCGCCAAGACCACCCAGCATCAGCAGGCGCTCGCGGCCATGCGCCCAGCCGCCCGCCGCTACAAACGCGCCGACGAGGTAGCCGAGATAATTGGCCGACGCGATCCACCCGGCATTTGTCGGCGACAGATGGAGTTCTTCCATCATGCCGGGCAGGATCGGCGTGTAGACGAAGCGGCCGATGCCCATGGCGACGGCCATCGCAATCATGCCGGCGAAGGTGAAACGCAGCGCTGTTGAGGCCGATCTCATTGCAGCGCACAATAAATGCGGGGAGCGCCGAAACAATCCGCCATCTGTTGGGCCAGAACCACAGGGCGACCCGCTCGCTTCGACTTTTCCTAAAGCCCGAAAGTGTGGTGTCCGCTCAGCAGCGCCCACCGAAACCGGCTTGCAAGGAAGCGGTCTCGTGCACCGTCCGACGCGCCGTCAGCCTGAACGGCACATCGCCAAGTTCACGCTCGGACATGGTGTCCAGCACGGGATGCGAAAGCGGATCGGTGAGCCATGTCTGCGTATCGCTCTCGGAGCGTGGCTCGTAGGGCGTGCCCACAGCGAACAGAACCTTAAGCGACGACAGCATCCTTAACATTTCCGGCTCCACGGGTCTCTCTCCCATCAACAAAGTCTGCCGTTTCGGCGCGCCTTTCAATTGAGATTTCAGACGGAACAGTTTAGAAAATCTCAAATGGCCATGCTCAACCGCGTCCATCTCAACGGCCTTCGCGCCGTCGAAACCGTTGCCCGTCTCGGCTCGCTCGCGGCGGCCGCGGGCGAGCTCAATGTTTCCGTCAGTGCCGTCAGCCAGCAGATAAGCCGCACCGAAAAGCAGCTCGGCCAGGCGCTGTTCGAGCGCACGGCAAGCGGTCTCGTGCTGACCGAATTCGGCGCTGTCTTCGCGACCCGCCTTGGTGCCGGGTTTCGCGAGCTTGCCCAGGCCGTGGCGCTGGCCGACGAAGCGACGCAATGCACATTGGTCGTCTCGGCCGCGCCGGCCTTCGCTTCGAAATGGCTGCTGCCCAGACTGTCGCGTCACTTCGACCGCCATCCCAATGTGCTGCTGCGCATCGATGCGTCGGTGCGGCTGGCCAATCTCGATCATTCCGACATCGACATCGCCATCCGGCTTGGCGACGGCAAATGGCCGGGCGGGCGCGCGGAACTGCTCCTGGCGCAGGAGGTTTTTCCGGTGTGCGCCCCGGTCATCGCCAGGAAACTGCAATCGATAGAGGACCTCGCCCAGACCTGCGCCATCACCGACGAGCGGGCGATGATCAACTGGGAGAGCTGGTTCACGGCAGCCGGTGTTCCACCCGTTATCTTCCTGAAAGGCGCGCGCTTCACCGATCCGATGCTGTGCCTGGAATCGGCGATTGCCGGCCATGGCGTGATGCTGGGCTGGCAATTGCTGGCCGCCGATGCCCTGGCTGACGGGCGGCTGGTGGCGCCGTTCGGAATCCGCGCCCAGAGCGGGCTCGGCTACTGGCTGGTGACCTCGTCGGCCAAGGCGGAGAGCCGCAAGGTCGGAGACTTCAAGGCCTGGATCAAGGAAGAGATCGCGGCGACGATGGCGCAGTTTGGATCGGCGACGACAGGCCCCGCCAGCGCGATCGCGGTGGAAAGCACCGTGGCGCCGGTCTATGTAGAAGCAGATATTCAACCACGGCAGGCAGGATCATGACCACACATTCGCGCGGCGTTTCCGCAACGATCGACCCGGTGAAGCTCGACAGGCTGGCGGAAGTCGCCATCAAGGTCGGGCTGCAATTGCAGCCCGGACAGGACCTGGTACTGACCTCGTCGATCGCGGCCCTGCCGCTGACCAGGCGCATCGTCGAGCACGCCTACAAGGCCGGCGCCGGGCTGGTGACGCCGATCTTCAACGATGACGAGATGACGCTGGCGCGCTACCGCTTCGGGGCGGACGCCGGTTTCGACCACGCCGCCGGCTGGCTCTATGAAGGCATGGCGAAGGCCTTTTCCAACAATGCGGCCAGGCTTGCCGTGCGCGGCGAGGATCCCTCGCTGTTGTCGGCGCAGGATCCGGCGAAAGTGGCGCGCGCCAACAAGGCCAATTCGATGGCCTACCAGCCGGCGTTGGAAAAGATCACCGGCTTCGACATCAACTGGAACATCGTCGCCTATCCGGACCTCGCCTGGGCCAAGCAGGTTTTCCCTGGCGATGCCGACGATGTCGCGGTGGTAAAGCTCGCCGATGCGATCTTCGCGGCGTCACGAGTCGACGTGGAAGACCCCATCGCAAATTGGACGACGCACAATGCAGCGCTGCGCGGCCGCACCGAATGGCTCAACGGCCATAATTTCCACGCCCTACATTTCACCGGACCAGGCACCGATCTGACGGTCGGGCTGGCGGATGGCCATGAATGGATGGGCGGCGCCTCGACCGCCAAGAACGGCATCACCTGCAACCCCAACATCCCGACCGAGGAGGTCTTCACCACGCCGCATGCCAGGCGCGTCGAGGGCCATGTCTCCTCGACCAAGCCGCTGTCCTACCAGGGCACGCTGATCGACGAGATCTCGGTGCGTTTCGAGGAAGGCAGGATCGTCGAGGCCAAGGCTTCGAAGGGCGAGGATGTGCTGAAAAAGGTGCTCGACACCGACGAGGGATCGCGCCGTCTCGGCGAAGTGGCGCTGGTGCCGCATTCCTCGCCGATCTCGGCCAGCGGGCTGCTGTTCTTCAACACGCTGTTCGACGAGAACGCCGCCTGCCACATCGCGCTTGGCCAGTGTTACTCGAAGTGTTTCGTCGACGGCGCCTCGCTCAGCCAGGACGAGATCGCGGCGCGCGGCGGCAACAAGAGTTTCATCCACATCGACTGGATGATCGGCTCGGACAAGATCGACATTGACGGCGTCCACAAGGACGGCAGCCGCGTGCCGGTGATGCGCAAGGGCGAGTGGGCCTGAGGGTTTTCAACCAGCGAGGGTGTGATGACCTTCGACCTGATGGTGAAGCGGATTTACGAGCCACCCGCACCCGGTGACGGGCAGCGGGTTCTCGTCGACCGTATCTGGCCGCGCGGGGTCAGCAAGGAGCATGCCGCGCTGGCTCTGTGGCTGAAGGAGGTCGCGCCGAGCGATGAGCTGCGAAAGTGGTTCGGGCACGAGCCGGCGCGCTGGGCGGAGTTTCGGGAGCGGTACCGCGCTGAGTTGGATGGGAATGATGAGGCGGTTAGTCAGTTGCGCGGACTGCTCGGCGAAGGTCGTGTGACGCTGCTCTACGGCGCGCATGATGAGGCGCACAACAATGCCGTGGCGCTGGCGGGGTATTTGAGAGGAAAGTAACCTGCCTGTCGTCATCCTCGGGCTTGACCCGAGAATCCATGCCGTGACGTCTGTCCGGAATGCAGCAGAGCAGAACCTGCACCGTTGCGACGCTGATAGTTCACGGCATGGATCCTATGGTCTGCGCCGCGTCGCTTCGCTCCTTGCTCCGCCATAGGATGACGAAGTGAAGGGTATACAGCGCCGCTACTTCCCCACCGCCGCCTCATAAACATCCGGCTTGAAGCCAACCAGAACCCGGTCACCGACTTCCAGCACCGGTCGCTTGACCATCGTCGGCTTGGCCAGCATCAGCGCCTTGGCCTTCTTCTCATCGAGGCCCTGCTTGTCCTTGTCCGCCAACTCGCGGAACGTCGTGCTGCCCTTGTTGAGCAGCTTTTCCCAGCCGACCTTGCCGACCCAGCCATCCAGCCGCTTCGCGTCCAGCCCGTCCGCGCGAAAATCGTGAACCCGATAGGGCACGTCATGGCTTTCCAGCCAGACGCGCGCCTTCTTGACCGTGTCGCAGGTGGTGATGCCGTAGATGGTGATCGTCAAAGCGCGCTTCCCTTGGGCTGATAAGTCGAATCCGATTTCCAGCCTAAAACCGCCCTTCCCTCTTTGCCAGCGCCCAAGCCTGCATCTCCGGAATTTTCGGGCTTGCTGCCGGGTTACCGGCCCGTCAGGGGAGCACTTCATGGCAAAGGCACGCGTTACACCGCCACCGCCATCCATCGCGGCGAGGCAACCCGCAACAACCATGAAGAGATGGGTTTCCTCGATGGTTGGGGCACGGTGGCGGATCAGCTTGCAGAGTATGTGAAGACGATTTGAGCCTCTCACATGGCGGCTAGGGGATCGTCCCGGCCGCCATGTTTGTTTCTCAATCCTGTAGCGAAGAGCTAACTCCGAAGTCGGAGGTATTCTCCGGCCTCAGTAGTAAAAGCGCTCTTCGGTGATCTTGCCGTTCTTGACCGTGTACAGGCCAACCTCATCCATGGTGACACGCTCGCCGGTGGCCTTGGGCGTTATGTCGAAGGTGAAGCGCACCGCGAACTGGTCGCCATTGACATAGGGGCCTTCGACCGAGCCGCCATGGACTTCGTGGTTTTCCTGCCACCACTGGCTCTTCTGCCTCAGGGCCTCCTTGCCATGGCTGACGGCCATCGGCCCCTCCATGGCTTCGTAACTGGCGATATCATCGGCATTGTACTTTTCGGCAGCACCGTTGTGGTCTCCCTGCTTGAGGAGCTCGGTGAAATCCTTGGCAATTTCCGCGATGGTCATTTTGTGTTCCTCCTGTTCAGACGCACTCGAAGTAGGGGATCGCTTGCCGGCCCGCCACCTTTGCCCGCACGACAGCTGACAAGCCGTGTCAGGACGATAGATATAGCCCGGCTCTGTGACGACGATTTGAGGGAGAGCGATCGGCGCATCACATCGCACTCAGTGGCCAACATTCGGGGAAAACGTACCTCTCCAATCCGCGCAAACTGTGCACAAGTACGAACTCCCGCGCGACAAAGCTGATTGGGCCGACAGGCTGTTGCGGAACAAGTTTTTGATCATAGGCCAGCGTCAAATGCGGAACGAAACCGTCTGAAGCTTTCAGGCCTTCGCGCAACATTTCAGCGCCGAGCTTCCTGCTCAATTCACAAACCGGTCCATCATCGGCGAGAAGCACGAAAGGATGCTTGGCTGGGCGGCCCCTCGTCGCCGGGCGACCGGGAAAGCTCCTGAAATGACGAAAGGTGACCTCAAACTCAGACATCGCGATGCGCCGCCCCGATCGGGCGGCTGCGAAGATGGTTTTCGTTCGCAGTCTTTTGTAATCACCGACGTGTTGCAGGCTGACGTGAAACCGGTGGTAGAGCAGACGCGAGCCGGTTATCTCACATTGGCCGCATAGCTGGCTTTGACAATTCGCAAACCGCGAATAGTCCTTCTGCTGCAAAAACAAGCCGTAGAAGACGCGCTCCGGCCGCTTAGGCCGCCATGGCGGCTCTGGAATTCCGAAATCGAACTCGCCTTGGTACATACGCATACGCTCGCCAAGGAACGCTCCTGTTTTGCTCTGGTATATAGAACAAAACAGGAACAAACCTTTGAGTCAAGCGTAGATTGATCCGAAGCCTATGCCCCGTAGCCGATGATGCCCTTGACCTCCAGAAAATCGTGGATGGCCCAATCGGCATATTCGCGGCCGTTGCCGGACTGTTTGTAGCCACCGAACGGTGCGAACGTGTCCCATTCCGGATAGTTGATCGACACTTGGCCGGCGCGTAGCTGTGCGGCCACCTTGCGGGCGCGCTCGATATCCTGCGACTGCACGTAGGCGGCGAGGCCGTAGACCGTGTCGTTGGCGATCTTCACCGCGTCTTCGTCATCCTTGTAGGAAATGACCGACAGCACCGGGCCGAAGATTTCTTCCTTTTCGATGGTCATGCCCGGCGTGACATGGCCGAACACGGTCGGCCGCACATAATAGCCGCGGTTGAGATGTTCTGGCCGGCCGGGACCGCCGGTGACCAGCGTGGCGCCCTCCTTGATGCCGGTCTCGATCAGCCGCTGGATCTTGTCGTACTGGATGTTGGAGACGACCGGGCCGAGCCTGGTGTCCTCCGAGCGGGGATCACCGACATTGTGCGCTTCTGCGGCCTTCTTAGCGATGGCGAGCGCCTCGTCGTGGCGGGCGGCAGGCACCAGCATGCGGGTCGGCGCGTCGCAAGACTGGCCGCTGTTACCGAAGCAGCCCTCGACGCCCTTGCGCACCGCCGTTTCGAAATCGGCGTCCGGCAGCACGATGTTGGCCGATTTGCCGCCGAGTTCCTGCGCCACGCGCTTGACCGTCTGCGCCGCCGTCTGTGCAACGATGATGCCGGCGCGGGTCGAACCGGTGAAGGACACCATGTCGACGTCCGCGTGGCCGGCCATGATCTGGCCGACATCCGGGCCAGTGCCGTTGACCATGTTGTAGACGCCCTTCGGCGTGCCGGCGGCTTGCATCACTTCGGAGAAGACGATGCCGCTGATCGGCGCGATCTCGGACGGCTTCAGCACGACGGTGCAGCCGGCGGCGATGGCCGGCGCCACCTTGCAGACGATCTGGTTGAGCGGCCAGTTCCACGGCGTGATCAGCGCGCAGACGCCGATCGGCTCCTTGACCACCATGGTGCCGCCGCGCTTCTCCTGGAATTCATAGTCCTCCAGCGCATGAATAGTGGCTTCCATATGCGCCCTGCCCGCCCAGGCCTGCGCCTCGCGTGCCCAGGTGATCGGCGCGCCCATCTCCTGGCTGACGGCCTGGGCGATGTCCTCGTAGCGCTCGTTGTAGATCTCGAGGATGCGTTTCAGGAGCTTCAGGCGTTCGGCCTTGCTGGTCTGCGAGAAGAACGGGAAGGCAGCCTTGGCGGCCGCCACGGCCTTGTCAACATCGGCCTCCGAGCCGACGGAAATCTTTGTATAGGCCTCTTCGGTGGACGGGTCGATCACGTCAAGCGTCGCCGGCACCACGGGCGCCACCCATTTGCCGTCGATGAAGAAGTTGAGATGATTGCTCACAGGGAAATACTCCGATTTTCTGGGAAATGGACGGGCAGCCTATGCGGAGAGCATAGGGCAGTTGGCGCCACGGCGCAGGCTGATATGCGCCACGTCGCCGACGCTGAATTGAAAACCCTCGGCCTGGCGCGGCGCATCGATCACCACCGGCAACCCCTGCCCCAGTTCTGCGTGCAGGCGCAGCGTGCGGCCGTGGAAGACGATGCTGTTGACCCGCGCTGGCGCCGTGTCGGACGCGGCCTCGGTCGTCGCGAGCAGATCCTCCGGACGCACGCCAATGGTTCGCACCTCGCCTTCGTCGGGTGACTGGCCGGTTTCAAAGATGGCCTCCAGCGGCAAGGTGCCGGCGGTGAAGCGCAAGCGATCGCCATCGCGGCCGACAAAACGCGATTGCAGGAGATTCATGGTGCCGATGAAGCTGGCAACGAACTTCGTGGCGGGTCGGTCATAAAGCGTCGCCGGTGGCGCGATCTGCTCGATGCGGCCCTTGTTCATGACGACGATGCGGTCAGAGATCGACAGCGCTTCGGTCTGGTCGTGGGTGACCATGACGAAGGTGGTGCCAAGCCGCGATTGCAGCCGCTTCAACTCGACCTGCATCTGTTCGCGCAGATGCGCGTCGAGCGCCGACAGCGGTTCGTCGAGCAAGAGCACGCGCGGCTCGCAGACGATGGCGCGGGCGAGCGCGACACGCTGGCGCTGACCGCCCGACAGTTCCAGGACGCGGGCGCCAAGCTTGTCGGCGAGACCGACCATGTCGAGGGCTTCGCCGACGCGCTTTGCCTGCTCGGCACTGGTGAGTTTTCGCAGCGACAGGCCGAAGCCGACATTCTCGGCGACGTTCATATGCGGAAACAGCGCGTAGTCCTGGAACACGGTGTTGACCGGCCGGTCGAAGGGCCGAAGTGCCGTGATGTCGCGGCCGTCGAGCAGAACCTTGCCGGTCGACGGACTTTCGAAGCCGGCAATGACGCGCAGGCTGGTGGTCTTGCCGCAGCCCGACGGCCCGAGCAGCGTGATGAACTCGCCGCTGATAATGTCGAGATCGACAGCGTCGAGCCCGACGATGCCACCGGGAAAAATCTTCGAGACAGTTTGCAGCCGGACGAGTGGATCAGGCGCCATCGCGAACCTCGGAGGGTTTCGTGGTGTTGACCCAGAGTATCTGGCACTGCTCGGCGCCGGGATTGCGGAAGGCGTGCAAAAGCGTGCTCTTGAAGGCAAAACTGTCGCCGGTCTTCAAGCCGTATTTTGTCGAATCCACCACCAGCTCGACCTCGCCCGAAAGCACATAGCCGAATTCATGGCCGGCATGGGCATAGGCTTCCGCCGTGCCGCCACCGGCTTCCACCGTCACCAGCATGCCGGTCAGCGTCGCGCCCGGCGGCGACAGCAGCGCCTTGGCGATGCCTTCCGACTTCACGGGAATAACGCGGCGGCTGTTGGCACGCACGCAATAGAGATCGTTGACGGCATCATTGCCGTCGGCAATCAGCGCCGACGGCTCGATGTCCAGCGCGGCGGCGAGCGGCCAGATCACCTTGACGCGCAGCGAGGACATGCCGCGCTCGATCTGGCTCAGCGCACCGATCGACACACCGGCTTTTGCCGCCAGTTCGGCCAGCGACAGGCGGCGCTCCAGCCGCAGCGCCCGCACGCGCCGGCCGACGCGAACGTCGGCATCGTCCTTCGGCTTCTCGGCCGCTTCGTCCACTATGTCCATCCGTCGGTCCTTGTTGCGGTCTCCAGGGCCAGCACCTGACAATGGCCGGCCTCGGGATTGAATTCGTACTTTACTGGGCGTTTGCGCCGCCCCTCACCTGCCTGCCGGCATCCTCTCCCCGTATAGTGACGGGGAGAGGGACGCTCTCGTCGCCGGTTTCGCCAATCACCAGCGTCGCAGGGGAGTCGCCGCCATTGCGGCCAGCTCCTTCTCCCCGTCACTATACGGGGAGAAGTGCCCGGCAGGGCGATGAGGGGCAGCGCCAGCTTCCGCAATAACCGCCGATCACCCGCCCGCCTTCACCTTCTCGAACATCTTCGCCACGTCATCGTTCTGCTTCATCGGTCCGGTGAAGATGGTGGTCTTCAGCATCACTTCCGGATCGGACGGCAGTTGCAGCTTTTCAAGTTCATCCTTCGCCACGCCGGCGAAGGCGGTGCTGAGCGAGCTGCCATAGCCGTAGGACTGGATCAGGAATTTGCCCGAATCGGCGTCCAGCCGGCTGTTGATGAAGTCATAGGCGAGATCGACATTCTTGGCGTCCTTCAGCATGACGAAGCCGCAGGCCCAGGTCAGCATGCCTTCCTTCGGCTTCATGAACTCGACCGGCACGCCCTGCTTCTTCAGCGAGGTGGCCGACGCGTTCCAGGTCATGGCGGCGACCAGCTGGCCGCTGGCCAGCGCCTGCTCGACCGACGTCATGTCGGTGGTGTAGCTCGACAGCAGCGGGCGCTGTTCGCGCAGCTTTGCCGCGACCTTGTCCATCTGCTCCGGCGTCATGTCGAAGGGGTTCACGCCGGCGAGCAGTGCTGCGACGATCGGCGTGTCATGGACAGCGTCGATGGTTGCCATGCGGCCGGCATATTGCTTGTCCCACAGAAGGTTCCAGCTCGCCTCGGGGTTCTTCACCAGGTCGGTGCGGTAGAGGATCGAGGTGTTGCCCCAGTCCCACGGCACCATCCACACCTTGCCGTCGCCGGCCTGCAGATCGGGCAGGTTCTTGAATACAGGGAAGATCGAATCCCAGTTCTTGATACGCTTGGTGTCGATCGGCTGCAGCAGGCCTTCCTTGTTCCAGCGCGCCACCTTGTCGTAGCAGGGATGCGCGATATCGGGGCGGAAGCCCGCCTTGACCTTGGTGAAGGCATCGTCGTCGTCACCGAAGATCGAGGCCTCGACGCCATCGGGGTGCGCGGCAAGGAAGCTCTTGTTGAAGTCGGGCAGTTCGTAGCCCGACCAGGTGAAGTATTGCAGCTTTTCGGCGGCCAGCGCCACGGTCGACGACAGTGCGAGCGCCAGTGCGGCGAGGCCGGCGCGGGCCTTGTGTCCGGTTATCGATTTCAGGTGGAATGCCATTTTCGTTCTCCTCTCATTGTTGTGGTCAGGCTAGATTGCGGCGCGCGGCGCCGAGTCCGCGATGGCGCAGGATCTCGGCGGTGCCGGCGATGATGAAGGACACGGCCAGGATCACCGTCCCAAGCGCCATGACGGTCGGCAGCGAGCGGGGGAAGCGCAGCTGGCTCCAGATGTAGAGCGGCAGGGTCGGCTCTGTGCCGGCAAGAAAGAAGACGACGATGAATTCGTCGAAGGAAATCAGGAAGGCAAGCATGAAGGCCGACAGCACGGCGGGCAGGCTGAGCGGCAGCATGACGCGCCGAAACGTCGTCCAGTCGGAGGCGCCAAGGTCAAGCGCCGCCTCGCGAACCGTCCTGGGGATGGCGGCAAAACGGCTGCGCATGATCACCACGGTGGTCGGCAGCGCCACTAGTATATGGCCGAGCACGATGGCGATGCGCGATGGTCCGAGGCCGATGAGGTCGACCAGGATCAGCAGCGAAATGCCGACAATGACGCCGGGAATGAGGATCGGCAGCCGGGCGATGGCGCTGATCGTGGCGGCCAATGGCGAGCGGCCATAGAGGTCCATATAGGACACGGTGATGCCGCACAGTGTGGCGCCGGTGGCGGCGACGGCGGCGATGACGAGACTGTTCAACAGCGCGCCCGACAGCGCCGGATTGCCATAGAGCGTCTGGTACCATTGCAGCGTGAAGCCTTGCAGCGGAAACGCCGCCTGGATGGAATTGTTGAAGGAAAACAGCGGGATCAGCAGGACCGGCAGATAAAGAAACACCAGATAGGCAAGCACGTAGAGGCCGAGCCAGCGGCCATCGCGTTTCGTGCCGGCGCGTTGCGCTTTCATGTGCGGCTGCCAAATCTGCGGTCGGCGCCGCGCGCCACCAGCACCACAAGCAGGATGACCAGCATGACGCAAACCGAGAGGGCGGCGCCGAACGGCCAGTCATTGGCCTTGCCGAACTGCGATTGGATCAGCGTGCCGATCATGGTGCTGGCCGGGCCGCCGACCATGGCCGGGGTGACGTAGTCGCCGACCGTCGGCACGAAGACAACGAGAGCCGCGGCCAGAACGCCGGGCATCGAGTTTGGCAGCACAACACGGCGGAACGCGGTGAACGGCCGCGCGCCGAGGTCGGAGGCAGCCTCGAGCAGCGATTTCGGAATCGTGTCCAGCGCGACATAGATCGGCAGGATGGCGAAGGGCGCGTAGGCGTGCGCGAGCGTGACGACCACCGCGGCCGGCGTGTTGAGGAAGGCCAATGTCGGCTCCGCCCAGATGCCGCTTTCGATCAGCGCCGAGTTCAAGACGCCGTTGTAGGCGAGCACGATCTTCCAGGCGAAAACGCGCAGGAGATAGCTGGTCCAGAACGGCAACGTGACCAGGAAGAGCAGCAGGCCGCGCCGCCGCCCGGCATGGAAGGCAAGATAGTAGGCGACGGGATAGGCGGTGACGACCGTGGCCAGCGTCACCAGGCCGGCAATGACCAGCGAGCGCAGCGTCACCGTCCAGTAGAGCGGATCGGCGGCCACGGTGACGAAGTTTTCGACGGTCAGCCCAACGCCGAGCAGCGAGCCGTCATTGCCGCGGAAGGCGAGGAACAGCACCAGGCCAAGCGCAAACAGGATGAGCAGGAATGTGACCAGCGCTCCCGGCAGCAGCATGGCGAGCCGGAAGCCCGATGAAGACCGGGCTTCCGGCGCCTGCGTTGCAACTAGGGTCGACATCGACCTGCTCACTGGGATTTTGAAATTGGCTAAGATTTTTTCATATTCGTGAAACTGTCAAGCGGAATCCGATTTTCATGAATTGTCGCCATCAGCGCTCCAGCGACCACCAGAACGCTTGGGCTTTGCCCGGAACGGTCGAAAAGCCGTAGCCGACCTGGCAAGCCTGCCGTTCTCGGCTGCGTTAACTGGGTTATCTCATCCGAACCGTTTGGTCGGTGTGCCTCGAACGCCTGCGCGCACCGCGAACAGTCCACCCTCCTGCGGGTTTGCCCGCAGATGTCTCTCGCTCATGGTAAACCGCGCCGAGGTGACGAAAAGGATATCGAAATTCTCGCCGCCGAAAGCACAGCTCGTCGGCCAGCTGCAGGGCAGTTCCACCACCTGGTCCAGAACTCCGTCAGGTGAAATACGGACCAGGCAGCCACCCCCTGCAACGCGACAATTCCAGACATAGCCCTCCGCATCCATGCACGACCCGTCCGGCAAACCGCGTGGAAAGCCCGAGAACAAAAGACGCCTGCCGGTTATTCGCGATTGCACCCTGTCCCAGTGATAGCGAAAGATCTGGTTCTTCGTCGTGTCTGCCGTGACGAAGGCATCATCCGCCGTCCAGACCATCGTGTTGGTAATGCCGAAGCGATCGGCACTGAGCGCCTCGACGATGCCGGCTGTGTCGAGGCGATAGATCCGCCCTGCGTCCCGCGAGATATCGCGTGGACGATCGTCGGGGCCGATGTTGTTTTCCATGGTGCCGACCCAGAATGAGCCGTCCGGGGCGACCACGCCCTCATTCAACCGTGTGTCAGGGCTGTCCGGTTCGATCGTCGCGATCGTCCTGAAGGTTTCTCCGAAATCCCACAGTGCCACGTCCTTTCGCAGCCCGACGATTGCGCCACCATCCCTGCGCAGACCAATTGAGGTTGCGAGGTCCGGTGTCTGCCAACTCTCATGATCGAGAGTGACTGGATCGAGCTGGTGGATGCGCCGCCCGATGATATCCACCCAGATCAGTGTGTTCCTGGTCTCGTCTCAGAGCAGACTCTCCCCGACAATATCTTGGGCATCAAACACGAAGCCTGGCTGTTTTTCTCCGCTATCCACTACCCTTTCCTCCCCAACTGTCGCGCAGTCAACCGCTATTGACAGACAGGATTTCACAAAGATATACGCATTTCAAGAAAACATGTCATACAGGTTTGGGGAAAATGGTAGGCGATCGCAACATGGGACCTGACGAGACAAATCCCGGTCTGGTGAGTGCCGCCATTCAGGCCATCACCCAACACATCCGCGTGGAAGGCCTTGGTCCTGGCGACCTCTTGCCCAGTGAAGCCGACATGACCCGCAAGCTTAGCGTCTCGCGGACAGTCGTGCGGGAGGCGTTTCGATCGCTGTCGGCGATGCGCCTGATCGACATGAGCGCCGGCCGGCGCGCCAGCGTTGCCAAGCTCGACATCGGCGCCATGTCGATGGTCATCGAGCACGGCGTCACCACCGAACAGATCAGCGTCCAGCAGGTTTACGATGTGCGCCGTACCATCGAAATGCGCACGGTGGCGCTCGCCGCACTTCGGCGGACCGACGCGGAGGCGGCTGAAATACAAGGATACGCGCGGCTGATGCGCGAGAACCATCGTGCGCCCGAGATCGTCATGGAGCACGACATCGCATTCCATGAAGCGATCGCGCGTGCCTCTCACAACCCGGTGTTTTCGTTGATCATCAACGCCTTCAGCGGTGTCACGCGACGCACATGGGTGATCGGCTGGCGTACGCGGGCCACCGAGGCAGAGCAGATCAAGATGATCGACGGTCACGGGGATATTGCTCGGGCGATCATCGCGGGGAACCCGCAACTTGCCGCCGAACATATGGCCGCGCATTTCGACAAAAGCGTCAAGGCGCTGATCGACGCGGGGATCGCATGAAAATCCGCTCGCTTGAGACCATTCGTATCGAAGAGCGGCCCAATCTGCTCTGGATCGAGGTGCATACCGACGAGGGCATCACCGGCCTTGGCGAAACCTTTTTCCTGGCCCGCACGGTCGAGGAATATGTCCATGAATATGTCGCGCCACGCGTCATCGGCCGCGATCCACTGCAGATCGATCTGCTTTCCGCGGATCTGGTTGGCTATCTCGGCTTCCGCTCAAGCGGGGTCGAAGTCCGCGGCAATTCCGCCTTCGACATCGCGCTCTGGGATATTTTCGGCAAGGCCATGAACCAGCCGATTGCACAGCTTCTGGGCGGCTTTTCGCGGCAGTCCATCCGGACTTACAACACCTGCGCCGGCACCGAATACATCAAGGACGGCAAGGGACAGACAACCGCAAATTATGGTCTCGGCACGAGGCAAGGCTACGATGACCTGAACGGGTTTCTCCACCGCGCCGACGAATTGGCGGCAGAGCTGCTTGAAGACGGTATCACGGCCATGAAGATCTGGCCTTTCGACCATGCCGCCGAGAAAAGCCGGGGGCAAGACATTAGCGCCACCGACCTCAAAGCCGCGCTGCAGCCCTTCGAGAAGATCCGCAAAGCTGTCGGCGACAAGATCGACATCATGGTCGAATTCCACTCCATGTGGCAGCTTCTGCCGGCGATCAAGATCGCCAAAGCGCTCGGACCTTATGGCACATACTGGCATGAGGATCCCATCCGCATGGACAGCCTCGCCGACCTCAAGCGCTATGAGGCCGCGAGCCCGGCGCCGATCTCGGCATCGGAAACCTTGGGCAGTCGCTGGGCATTCCGCGACCTTCTGGAGACCGGCGCCGCAGGCATCGTCATGTTGGATATTTCCTGGTGCGGCGGGCTTTCTGAAGCACGCAAGATCGCAGCGATGGCGGAGGCCTGGCACCTGCCGGTCGCTCCGCATGACTGCACCGGGCCGGTGGTTCTGGCGGCGTCCACACATTTGTCCCTCAACGCGCCCAACGCACTCGTACAGGAGAGTGTGCGGGCATTCTACCGGACCTGGTACCGCGACCTCGTGACCGCACTACCGGAAGTCAAGGACGGCATGATCACCGTGCCGCCCGGCCCGGGCCTCGGGCTGGAACTCAATCCCGACCTCGGTCGGGCCTACACCGTCCATCGCCGCGTCTCCGACAAGGCGGACATCTGAAGCACACTCAACGGGAGGAATGAAATGAAACGACTGACTGCAACGCTTTTGCTCGCGACGACGCTGATCGCCGGGCCTTCCGTCGCCAGTGCCGACGGGCTCAACATCGTCTTTACGCACCACTCGTCGGCCTCGAACACGTTCTGGCAGGCGGTGAAGAAGGGCTTTGACGATGCCTGCGGCAAGGTCGAGGCCAAGTGCAACATGATTTTCACCCAGACCGAAGGCTCGGTCGAGCAGCAACTCGCCAACATGCGCGCCGCACTTGCGGCCAAGCCGGATGCCCTGCTGACCTCGATCGTCGACAACAAGGCGTTCGACGACGTCATCAAGGAGGCGCGAGATGCCGGTGTGTTGGTGATTGCCGTCAATGTCGATGACACGGAAGGCGCCAAGGGCAATGCGCGGCAGGCCTTCATAGGGCAAGGTTTCAAGCCGGCGGGCTATTCGCTCGGCAAGGCGATTTCCGACAGCTTCCCCAAGGATGGGCCGATCAAGGTTCTGGTCGGCATTTCGGCACCAGGCCAGAATTGGTCGGAAAGTCGTGGCGCGGGCGTGATGCAGTTCCTGGAGGAGTACAAGGCGGCCCATCCCGATCGCCAGGTCTCATGGGAGCGGATCGACAGCGGAACCGACCTTGCGGTCACGTCCGATCGTGTCGGCGCCTATCTCAACGCGCATCCCGACACCACCGCCTATTTCGACACCGGCTTCTGGTGCGCGGGCGTTGCGCGGTCGCTGCAGGATCGCGGCGTCGCGCCAGGCAAGGTCCTCCTTGGCGGTTTCGATCTGGTGCCGGAAGTCCTGCAGCAGATGCAGAAGGGCTACGTACAGGCCCTGGTCGACCAGCAGCCCTACATGCAGGGCTTCATGCCCGTCATGGAAGCCTACCTGAACAAGAAGGTAGGTCTGGCACCCTCAGACATCGATACCGGCCAGGGCATCGTGCGCCCGGACCAGGCCGACGCGATCATGACGCTTTCCGCGCAAGGCCTGCGTTAAGCCCACCCGCCATGTGTTCACCCGGCGGTGCTCACGCTGCCGAGTGGCCCCTTGCCTCGAATTCCTGGAGCCTGCCTTGAAACGCCTCTTCAAGACCTATCTGGAAAAGCCGGAACTGGCGGGACTGATCCTGCTGGCGCTTCTGGTGGTGATTTTCGAGATCCGCTCGGATGGGGTGTTCCTCAACCAGGACAACCTTCGTGGCATACTCGGCATTCTGCCCGAGACGGGCCTCGTCGCCATCGGCGTGACGATACTGATGATCAGCGGCGAGTTCGACCTGTCGGTTGGATCGGTGTTCGCGCTGATGCCGATGTGCATGGCCGTCCTCATGGTCGAGGGGGTCCCTTTCCCCCTTGCCTTGCTGGCCGGGCTTGTCGTTTGCGCGGCGATCGGATTTATCAACGGCTATGTGACGATCTGGTTCGAGATCCCAAGCTTCATCACCACGCTCGGCATGCTTTTCATCGCCCGGTCACTGACGATCGTCGTCTCGGGCGGGTTTCCACCCTTGCTTCCCGTCGATCTGCCGAACTGGCTGTTCACTTCGTTTGTCGGTCCCGGTCATATGTTCCGCATGTCGTTCGTGTGGTTTGTCGGAATTGCCGTGCTGACATCGCTGATGCTTTCCAGAACCAATTTCGGCAACTGGATAAAAGCCACCGGCGGCTTCCATCCCGCTGCCGCCTCGATGGGCATCCCGACCGCAAGGGTGAAACTCGCATGCTTCATGCTTTGCTCGATGCTGTCCGGTTTCGCCGGCATGTTGCAAGTGCTGAGGCTGGGCTCCCCTTTGCCTTCCATCGGCGAGGGTCTGGAACTCCAGGCGGTCGCCTCGGCGGTCATCGGCGGTGCTTCGCTCGCAGGCGGCATCGGTACGGTCGCTGGCGGCATCATCGGCACGATCCTCATCCGCATCATCGACAACGGGCTTGTGCTCTCCCACGTTGATGCGAACTGGTTCAAATTCGCGATCGGCTTCCTGACCATCTTCGCCGTCGTCGCCAATGCCTGGATGCGCAAGCGCGCCAAGGCGATCAAGATGGAGGGCTGAGGCATGGAAGACGCAATCATCTCCGTCCGCAATCTTCACAAATGGTACTCCGGCGTCCATGCGCTAAAGGGCGTGAGCCTCGATCTGAAGCGGGGCGAGGCGCTCGGGCTGGTCGGCGACAATGGTGCCGGCAAATCGACGCTCATCAACATCCTGTCTGGCGTCCATACCGCCGATGAGGGCGAGATCCTGGTCGACGGCAAACCCGTGCGGATCGCCAGGCCTCGCGACGCGATGAACCTCGGTATCGAGACCATCTACCAGTACAATTCGATGGTTCCCACCATGTCGATCGCCAGGAATCTGTTTATTGGCCGCGAGCCGACGCGGTTTTCCGTATTCGGTGTGGGCATCCTGGATCAGAAGAAAATGGCTAGCGAAAGCATCAAGGCGATTGCCGATGTCGACCTGCATCTGCGGTCGCCCGACGCATTGGTCGGCGAACTGTCAGGCGGCCAGCGGCAGGGCGTCGCCATCGCGCGCGCCATGCATTTCAAGTCGAAGGTGATGATCCTCGACGAGCCGACCAATCACCTTTCGGTCAAAGAGACCGGCAAGGTTATCGGCTTTGTACGTGGACTAAAGGCACAAGGGGTGACCGGCATTTTCATCAGCCACAACATGCATCACGTTTTTGACTGCTGTGATCGCGTGGTCGCGATGGCGCGCGGCGAGGTCGTGCTCGACAAGCGCATCGAGGAAACCTCCATCGATGAAGTCCACGGCGTGCTTTAGAAGCGGGAAATGGCGATGACGAATCTTTCCGGCAAAGTTGTGCTCCTAACCGGTGGTCTGGGTTCGCTCGGCCGCGCCCAGGCTGCCGCACTTGCCCGCGCCGGCGCGCGCGTGCTCTTGCTTGACCGACCGGAGAATGCCGAAGGACCCGGCATCGCGGCGGAATTGGCAGCGATAAACAAGGGTACGATCGTCTATGTCGGTTGCGACTTGAACCAGTTGGCTGAAGCCGAAACGACGATCAAGGCGCTCGCCGACGAAGAAGGCGCGATCGACATCCTGATCAACAACGCCGCACTCATCATCAACCGTCCGTTCGAGGAATTCTCACTTGGCGAGTACGAGGACCAGATCCGTGTGAATTCATCGGCCGCCTTCGCGCTGGCGCGCGCCTGCGCCCCTGGCATGAAGAAGAAGGGCCAGGGCAGGATCGTCAATTTCTGCTCGGTGACGCTGAACGGCCGCTGGGAGGGCTACGTGCCCTATGTGGCCTCGAAGGGCGCCATGCTGGGACTCACCAAGTCGCTTGCGCGGGAATTGGGACCACACGGCATCACCGTGAACGCGGTGTCGCCCGGCGCCGTCATTTCCGAGGCGGAGGCGCGCGTTTTCGGAGAACGGCTCGAGGAATACAATGACTGGATCCTGACCAACCAAAGCCTGAAACGCCGTATCGAGCCGCAGCATGTCGCCGATCTCGTGCTGTTCCTTGTTTCCCCAGCTTCGGACATGATCAGCGGCCAGAACATCAGCGTCGATGGCGGCTGGTAGCCGTGGCGCTCCGTCGATGACAAACAGTGATGTGGTCGAACTTGCCGATGGGCGCGCAAGCCTGGTGGTGAGCCCTCGCGAGGGCGCTGCCATCCTGCGCTACGACGCACTGCGCCCCGGCCGCGCGCCCACGCCGCTCATTAAGCCATCCCAGGGTATGCTCAAGTTCGGGTCTCAACTGCTGGTTCCCTGGTCGAACCGCATTTCCGGTGGCGGCTTCGAGTTTGATGGGCGCTTCCATGCGATAGAGCCCAATGTCGAAGGCGAGCCGTTCCCGCTCCACGGCGACGCTTTTCAAAGACCGTGGCGGTTGACGCAGCGAACCGGCACTGAAATGGAGCTGGCCCTGGAAGATGGGGCGATCGGACCCTATCGCTACCATGCGGGCGTCCGCTATGCACTGGAGGATGGCGCGCTGTCCGCCGTCCTGGCCGTCGAGAACCGGGCCGCCGTCCGCCTTCCCTACGGACTCGGTTTCCATCCCTGGTTTCCGCACCGCCCGCGCACCTTGCTCCAGGCATCGGCGCAGAGGGTCTGGTTGGAGGACGAACGCCATCTGCCGACAGGGGTTGTGCCGCTCGCCTCTCGCCCGGACTGGGATTTTTCGCACGCTGCGCCGCTTCCCGACGCCTGGGTCAACAATGCCTTCGAAGGCTGGAATGGGCGCGCCTCGATCGTTCAACCGGATGACGCCATCGTCGTCACGGTCGAAGCATCGCCGTCGCTGAATGTCTTCGTTCTCTATTCGCCGGCACGAGACGCCGATTTCTTCTGCTTCGAACCCGTTTCACATCCAGTGGACGCCCATCACGGCGGCGGCCTGACCACACTGGAACAAGGCGGATCGACAAGCGCGCGTTTGCGTCTACGCTGGGATGAGCTGTAGCGTCGAATCGGGCGTCACTAAGTGGCGCAAGGGCATGGTGGCACAGGCCTTTTCCACTGAGCGTCTGTCGCTCCGGCGCATGCTGCTTCAGGGCGTGTCGACTTGAACAGACCATGCGCACCACATAACAGTGAACCATCCTGCGTAATGACGAGAGTGCAATGACAAACATGACGTTTCTGCCTGACGATGGTGTCTTTCTCGGCCGTGCTCGATCACCGGCCGCGCTCCATCCTTTGGTGGTCACGGTGCGTGACGGCACCGTCTTCGACATCACCTCGAGCGTGGCACCGACGGTGCGTGATGTCTGCGAGATGGCCGATCCGGCAGGGCATGTGCGCTCGGCCAAGGGCAAGCCGATCGGCTCGCTCGACGACATCGCGGCCAACAGTTTCGAGGCCAAGCGCGATCCGGCAAAACCATATCTGCTCTCCCCGGTTGACCTGCAGGCAGTCAAGGCGTCGGGCGTGACCTTCGTCGTCAGCCTGCTCGAGCGGGTGATCGAGGAACAGGCGCGCGGCTCGGCTGAAAAGGCCGATGCCATCCGCGCCGACATTGCCGGATTGATCGGCCATGACCTTTCGAAGCTGAAGCCCGGTTCGCCCGAGGCGATGGAGATCAAGGCCAAGTTCATCGCACGCGGCGCCTGGTCGCAATATCTGGAAGTGGGCATCGGCCCCGATGCCGAGATCTTCACCAAGTGCCAGCCGATGGCCTCGGTCGGCTTCGGCGCCGATGTCGGCCTGCACCCGGTGTCGACCTGGAACAATCCGGAGCCGGAGATCGCCATGATCGCCGCCTCAAGCGGCAGGATCGTCGGCGCCACCATCGGCAACGACGTCAATCTGCGCGACGTCGAAGGGCGTTCGGCACTGCTGCTCGGCAAGGCAAAGGACAACAACGCCTCGGCTTCGCTTGGCCCTTTCATCCGCCTGTTCGACGACACGTTCTCGATCGACGACGTGAAGCAGGCCGTGGTGCGCCTGAAGGTCGAGGGCGATGACGGGTTCTCGCTGGAGGGCGCAAGCTCGATGGCCGAGATCAGCCGTTCGCCGGAAGAGCTGGTTGCCGCCGCGATGGGGCCGCACCACCAATATCCGGACGGGCTGGCGCTCTATCTCGGCACCATGTTCGTGCCGTCGAAGGACCGCGGCGAAAAGGGTAAGGGGTTTACGCACAAGGTCGGCGACATCGTCACCATCTCGTCGGAGAAATTCGGTGCGCTGGTCAACCGCGTGCGGCTGTCGCCCGATTGCCCGCACTGGACTTATGGTGCCAGCCATTTGATGCGCGACCTGGCGAAGGCCGATTTTATCTAGAATCTGTCCGAAACGGCCGCAATCAACACAATTTTATGCGGAATCCCAGTGACGGCGGACGCAATCCGCTTCAAGATCGCGGTGCGGTCGGGGGGCCGTTTCGATGTCCGATTCGCCGATCCTGTTCGTGCGCACCATCGCCAAGCGCTTTGGCGGCACGGTCGTGCTCGATGACATGAACCTTGTGGTCGAGCGCGGCTCGACCCACGCGCTGGTCGGCGAAAGCGGCGCCGGCAAATCGACGCTGACGAAAGTGCTGGCGGGCATTGTCCGGCCAGACCGTGGCGTGATTGAATTTGACGGCAAGACCGCGACGATCGACAGCCCCAATGCGGCGCGCAAGCTCGGCATTGGCGTGGTCCTGCAACGGCCGGGGCTTTTTCCCGAGCGCCCGGTGCTGGCCAATCTGTTCGTCAACCGCGAGCCGGTCCACAACGGGCTGATCTCGCGGCGCGAAATGGAAGCACGCAGCCGTGACCTGCTTCGCCAGCTTGATCTCGATGTCGATGTCCATGCCTCGCTCGGCGATCTCGGGCCCGGCGAACGGCAGTTGGTCGCGATCGCCCGCGCGCTTCTGGAAAACCCGAGGCTGCTCCTCCTTGACGACCCGAATTCGGCGCTCGACCACCGCCAGAGCGAGCGGCTGTTCGCGGTGCTGCGGCGGCTGAAAGCCAGGGGCATGAGCATGCTTTACGCGTCGAACCGGCTGGGGGACGCGCTTGCCATCGCCGACCAGCTGACGGTGATCCGCAACGGCCGCGACGTGCTGTCAAAGGCGCGGCAGGAGCTGACGGCGTCCGAGGAAGCGATGATCGGCCAGTTGCGCCAGTCGCTGTTCCCACTGCCGCTTAGGGCCCTGCCGACGCTCGCCGGCACGCTGCGGCCGCAGATCACCGTCGACGGGCTCAGTGGCGGCACACTGAATGGGATCAGCTTCACGGCCCGCGCGGGCGAGATTGTCGGGCTTGCCGGGTCCGGAGCGCCGGATCTGCTCGCTCTGTTGTTCGGGCTGCGCAAGGCGCGCCAAGGCAAGGTGCGCTTTCCGGATGGAGACGGCTTGCCGAAGACGCAGACAGAAGCAGCGCGGCGCAACATCTGCATGATATCAGGCGAGCGCGGCAATGGGTTGATGCCGGACAAGTCCATCGCCTTCAACATGGCGAACGTCGTCGTCGGGGCACGCAACTGGGGGTCGCGCTGGTATTCGCCCAAGGCGGCGCTCGGCCGCGCCGCACGGCAGATCGAGGCACTGCGCATCAGGAGTACGCCGGAGATGCCTGCGGGCTCGCTATCGACCGGTGGCCAGCAGAAGGTGATCATCGCCAAATGGCTGGAAATCGGTCCGCAGACGGTGCTGCTCGACGAACCGGCCCGCGGTATCGACATTGGCAGCAAGCAGGAGATCTACGCCTTGATCCGCCAGATGGCGGCCAGCGGCTGCATCGTGCTGCTGCATTCCAACGAGCTGTCCGAACTGACCGGGCTCTGCGATCGCATCCTTGCGTTGCACCAAGGCAGGCTGGCCGGCGAAATCGCCGGCGACGATATGGATGTGGGCAGGCTTCTGACGCTGATCACGTCGGGCAAGCCAGCGGACGAAAACCGCCGGAGCAGTCGGGAGAGCGCTGCATGACCAGGACCGAGACCGCGCCGCCGCTTGCCGGGTCGGCGAACCATCAAGGCAGACGCAGCATCCGGCTGCCGGCCGAGACCGGCGCTGTCGTTGCGCTCGCCCTGTTGGTCGCACTGCTTGGTTGGCTGAGCCCCGCCTTCCTCGAGCCGCCCAGCCTGCTCTCGGTGCTGAGCCAGGCCGCCCTGCCTGGCCTGCTGGCGATCGGCATGGTGTTCGTGCTCGCCACGCGCGAAATCGATCTTTCGGCCGGTGCCGTGTTTCATCTCGCGGCAACCTTCACGGCCCTGCTGATGGTTGCCGGAATGAGCCCCTGGCTCGCCGCGCTGGCGGGTGTCGCGGCCGGCGCCGGGCTCGGCCTGATCAACGGCCTGCTGGTGATCGCGCTGCGCCTGCCGGCTCTGCTGGTGACGCTCGTCACATGGTGGATGATCCAGGGCCTGTCGCTGGTCACCGGCAAGGGACAGACAATCGTGCCGCCGGGCATAACCGGGAGCTTCTTCACGACTCTATCGGGCAAGGCGTTCGTCGTGGTGCCAGCGGCAGGCCTCGTCTTCATCGTACTGGCGCTGGCGATGCATGTCGTGCTTCACCGCACCCGCTTCGGCTACAGGGTCCAGGCCGTGGGCAGCAATCCGCGGGCTGCCGCCTATGCCGGCATTCCAACAGGCAAGGTCAGGGTGCTGACGCTGGTGCTGATGGGTGCGATGGCCGGGCTTGCCGGCGTGATCCATGTCGGCGCCCAGGGCGCCATTGCCCCCGGTGACGGCGGCACGTTCGCACTGCTGGCGATCGCGGCGGCCATCATTGGCGGCACATCGCTTTCGGGCGGCAACGGCAGCGTCATCGGTGCCGCGATCGGCATGCTGTTCCTTCAGGTGATCCTCAGCGCCATGAGCATGCTTGGCGTCGATGTCGCGTGGAGCACTTTCGCCGCCGGTACCCTGGTCGTGCTTGCGCTGGCGGTCGACCGGCTGATCCGGCTGTGGCGCAACTGGCGCGCCGGACACGGCCAGGACGATCCACTCGGCTGAGCCTCGACGCCAATCATCCGACTGCCCTGAAAAAATCACCTCAACTGATGCAATCTGATGGGGTTCGTTGATGGCGCCACCTGAGGCGCCAACTACATCTGCAGATGGAGGCTTGCCATCCGTCGAAAAAGGGGATGCTCTGAGGCATCCGAGCGGCGCTGGCAAAAGACGCAGTCCGGCTGAAGCCGGAACAAGGGACGGATCATCTTCAACCGGGAGGAAAGCAAATGCTGACAAGACTAAGACTTGTGCTCTATGGCCTGCTGGTCGCGCTGACGGTTATTCCGGCAGCGGCGCAGGCCAAGACATTCTACTGGATTTCGCATGGCGGCCCGGCCGATCCGGTCTGGACCTACTTCCTGGCCGGCGCCAAGCAATGGGCAAAGGACACCGGCAACACCGTCAACACCTCGTTCCACAATGGTGATGTCGCCTCCCAGCAGGAAGCCGTTCGCGCCGCCCTCTCGGCCAAGGCCGACGGCATCGTCACCACCAGCCCCGATCCGGGCAGCCTTGTCGAGATCGTCAAGGAAGCCCGCGCGGCCAACATCCCGATCATCAACTTTAACACGCCCGATCCCAAGGCCAATTTCAACGCCTATGTCGGCGGTGACAACGTCACCTTCGGCAAGCATTGGGCGCAGTATCTGGTCGACAGGGGCCTGGTGAAGAAGGGCGACTTCGTCTGGATGCCGGTCGAGGTGCCCGGCGCCACCTATGGCGTCCAGGAAGAGGAAGGCATCAAGAGCGTCTTCGGACCGCTCGGCATCACCTATGAAGTGACCGAGGCGACGCTCGACCAGGCCGAAGTGATCAACCGCATGGTCGACTACCTCACCGCCCACAAGGGCAAGGTCAACGCCATCATCGGGCTCGGCGACCTCGTCACCGGCTCGATCAAGCGGGTGTTCGACCAGGTCGGCGTCAAGCCGGGTGAAATCCCGGTCGTCGGCTGGGGCAATTCGCTCGACACCACGCAGGAAGTGCTGAACGGCTACGTCAATGCCGGCCAGTGGCAGGACCCGCAGGCGACCAGCTATGTCGCGCTGTCGCTCGCCAACATGGCCGCGTCAGGCATCCCTCCGGGCTTCAACGTCATCACCGGCGCGCTCTATGAAAAGGACACCGCGGCCGTCTACGACAAGATCCTGTCCGGCAAGTAACATCCGGACCCAAACAGTCGCGATCGCATCCGCGGTCGCGACTGTTTTGTCCATTCGCCGAGCCTCGCCGGAACCGGTGCAGGTGTCAGCCATTCCCATCATGTCGCGGGTTATCAGTGGAAAATCATTCGCTTGTCCAACGCCTGATTGCGCGGCCTGAATTCGGCCCCTTCGTGCTGCTCGTCATCGAGATCGGCGTTTTCTGGGGCTTCAACCACGACTTCCTGTCGCCGCAGAACATCTCCAACACACTGGCCTTCACCGTCGAGCTCGGCCTGATCGCGCTGGCGATGACCTTGCTGATGACATCGGGCGAATTCGACCTGTCCGTCGGGTCCCTGTTCGGCTTCTCGCCGGTGCTGATGTGGACGCTGTTCAATGGCGGCGTCACCTCGCTGGAGATGGGCTTCGTCGTCGCGCTGGTGGTCGCCGCCTTGATCGGCCTGGTCAATGGCTGGTTCGTCACGCAGCTCAAGATCCCGTCCTTCCTGGTGACGCTCGGCATGCTTTTGGTGGTGCGCGGCAGTGCCCTTTTCATCACCGACGGTTTTCCGCAGCGCACCTGGAGCGCCGAAGGCAGCTGGCTGGCGCAGGCGCTGGTCGGCGACTTCTTCATCGGGCCGTTCCGCATCTACATGTCGCTGTTCTGGTTCATCGCCGCGGCCATCGCGCTCGGCTACGTGCTGACGCAAAGCCGGACCGGCAACTGGATCCAGGCGGCGGGCGGCAATCCCAACGCGGCGCGGGCGCGCGGCGTCAATGTCAACCGCGTCAAGATCGGCCTGTTCGTGCTGTCGTCGCTCATGGCGTCCCTTGCCGGCGTCATCTCCTCGCTGCGCACCTCCGCCGCCAACCCCAACAGCGGCACCGGCTACGAGCTCGAAGTCATCGCCATGGTGGTGATCGGCGGCACGGCGCTGACCGGCGGGCGCGGCACGATCATCGGCACCGTGCTCGGCATCCTGATCCTGCGCGTGATGCGCAACGGCATCGTGCTGATCGGCGTGCCCGGACTTGCCTACAACATCTTCATCGGCGCGATCATCCTTGGCATGATGGCACTCCACTCATGGCTGGAACGCCGGCATCAGGCAGGGACTTGAACCATGGCCGAGCCATTGATCCGCATGCAGAACATCCGCAAGTCCTACGGCCGCGTGCAGGCGTTGGAGGATGCCAATTTCCATGTCAATGAGCGCGAGATCGTCGGCCTGCTCGGCGACAACGGCGCCGGCAAGTCGACGCTGATCAAGGTCTTGTCGGGCGCCGTGCCGCTGACCAGCGGCGACATCTTCATCCGCGGCAAGAAGGTGAGCCTGCGCAGCACCAGCGACGCCATCGCCCATGGCATCGAGACCATCTACCAGGACTCGGCGCTGGTCACGCAACTGTCGATCGCCCGCAATTTGTTCCTGGGACGCGAGCCGATCAAGCCGCCGCGCTTCCTCAACCGCATGGACCAGGAGGCGATGAACACTGTCGCCCGCGACCTGCTCAAACAGGTCGGCATCTCGAAAAACATTCCCCCGACGACGCCGATCGGCTCGCTCTCCGGCGGCGAGCGCCAGGCTGTGGCGATCGCGCGCGCCATGCATTTCGACAGCGATCTCATCATCCTCGACGAGCCGACCAACAATCTCGGCGTCGCCGAAACGCAAGGGGTGCTGAGCTTCGTGCGCAGCGCCCGCGATTCCGGCCATTCCTGCATCTTCATCGCGCACAACATCCACCATGTCTTCCAGGTGGTCGACCGCATCGTCGTCATGCGCCGGGGCAAGGTGGTCGCCGACGACATCGACCCGAAGAAAACAAATGTGACGGAAGTCGAGCGGATCATCACCGGCATGTCGGACAAGGAAATCCGCGACGCCATCGCCGACGGCAAGCCGCCGCACTGAGGATGGGCGGAAGCCGTCTTGTCGAAGCAGCCGAATGCGCATCGCGGTGATGGGTGGCAATCACCCGTCCCTCAGATCACATCGCCTGTCAAATCGCTTGTCACATCGCTTGGCTGGCGCGCCATCGCATCGGCGCATAGGGTCGCGGCATGAAGGCCACCGTCTCCGACATCGCCCGGAATTGCGGGCTCTCGACCGCGACGGTCGACAGGGTGCTCAATAACAGGCCCGGCGCCAGCGCCGCCAATCGGCAGCGCGTGATGGAAGCCGCCAAGCAGCTCGGCTATTTGCCGGTCGCCGATCAGGTGACGCTTCCCTCCAAGCCCGCAAACCTCGAATTCTTCCTGCCGATCGGCAGCAACGCCTTCATGCAGGATCTGGCAAGACATATCGAGGATTATGCATCGCGCCTGCCGCTGGTCGCGTCCTGCCGGATCCACACCCTCGCCGGCATCTCGCCGAACGCGCTTCAGACAGCCGTGGAAAACCTGTCGCTGAGGGCCAATGGCGTCGGGGTGATCGCCGTCGACCATCCCCGAACCCGCAACATCCTGCGCGACATTGTCGAGGCCGGCATCCGCCTGGTGACGCTGGTGTCCGATATTCCGGCCGCTCCCCGCTCGGCCTATGTCGGCATCGACAACCGGGTGGCCGGGCGAACGGCGGCACTTCTCATGGGACGCTTCCTCGGTGGCCGCGAGGGCCATCTGGCGATGGTGGTCGGCTCGCGCTCCTACCGCGGCCATGAGGAGCGTGAAATGGGTTTTCGCTCGGTGCTTGGCGAGGAATTTCCCAACCTCACCGTGACCAGCGCCGTCGAGATCAATGACGAGCCGGATGCCAGCTATGCTGAGACCATGAAGGCGCTGCACAACGAACCGGAACTGCTCGGCATCTATTGCGTCGGGGCCGGACGTTCCGGCGTGGCGAAAGCCATCCGGGAAGCCAGGCCCAACCGCAAGCCGGTGTTCATCTGCCACGACCTGACGCGGGAAACGCGCGGCTATCTTGTCGACGATCTCGCCGACGTCGTCATCGACCAGAACGCCAGGCTGATCGCCGAACAGTCGGTCATCCGCCTGCTCGGCTCCATTGCCTCATCGGCGCCCTACCTGACACGTAAATTCATCGAGCCGCGCCTGATTTTTAGGGAAAACGTGCCGGTGCAGTGAGGCCGAGCGGCCTGGGCAAACCCAGCCTCCCGTATTTGTATGATAATTGACACGGCAAATCTGCACAGCTGCTATGCACAATTCATTGTTGCCGAATCATTGGGCAATTCGTAGGTTCTGGTTGTCGGCCATCTACTCCTCCCAGATGCGATGCCGACGCTGAGTGGGGTGCACCTCCTCCCGCGCCACACTCGAAATCGAGCCCGCTGCCACCTCCTCCCGGCAGCGGGCTTTTTTCGTTCAGCCGTCGAAAATTCCTGTGCCGCCCGCGCTAAAGGGCGCGCACCGTCGCGGTCATACGACCGGTAAATCGCCAACAGTCGCGGCGGATTTCAACCGGCGGCGGTGCCCCGGAAGGAAACGATCAGCCCTTCGGCCATGCGCACGAACTGCGTGCTCGGACCTTCGGTACCCACGGTCTGCACGCTGACACGCGCGCCCTCGAACAGCAGCGACAGCGTATCGGCGAGCAGTTCGGCCTGACCAATGCCCGCATCCCGACACAGCGTCACGAGGCGCTCACGCTGGGCCTCCTTGAGTTCCTTGATTACCAGCCTCGCCGGATGGTCCGGCTCGGTCAGTTCAGCGGCGGCATTGGCCATGTCACAGCCGCGGCCGTCAGCCTTGAGCATGACGGCGGCCTTGCGAACCCAGGCATGCAGCTGCGCGAGCTTGTCACCGGGAAACTCGGCTTCGAACCCCTCCCACATCGCGCCGGCCTTGGCCGCATTGGCGCGCAGGCACTCGACGATCAGTTCGTCCTTGGATTCGAAGTGACGATAGAGCGTCATCTTGTTCGTGCCGGCAGCTTCGGTGATAGCGTCGACGCCGACGCCCTTGATGCCGTGCTTGTGGAACATGTCACGCGCCGTCTCCAGGATTCGATCCCGGGGACGTGAGCGCTCCACGACGCCGTCTGTCATCATGATCTCCTTTCGTTTCCTAAAAACCACGGCCACCTCTTGACTAGGGTGTTACCGGTCTGTAACTATGCAAATGTTACTTACTGGTAACACCTATGTCGCCTTCCGTCAATAACAAGGCCGTGAACTGGTCCTGCCAGATTGAGATGGGCGAAAAACTGCAGTTCATGCGGCTCCGGCCGGTGAAGAGATGAAAAACGGTTCGCGAGCATGGGCTGCGAATCGACAGACAAGGAGCCGGCCAATGCCACAGCGCCGCGATCTTACCATAGATGAGGCCGTCCGGGATCCGATGATCCGGCTGGTCATGAAAGCAGATGGGGTGGACCCCCGCGCCTTCGAGAAGATGCTTCGCTCGCTTGCCGATGAGCAGCGTCGCGAGGTGCCGTTGCTGCGTTCACGGGAAGTTCCCCGTGACGGGCACGGCCAGTTGTCCAAGGTTGCCAGCGCCTTCGGGCGGGCAAGAGCAACTGGCGAGGCATGTGTGTCGTGGTAAATTTTTTCATCCACCGTCCGATCTTCGCCTCGGCGATCGCCATCATCATGGTGCTCGCCGGGACGATTTGTTATTTCCTGCTGCCGGTCTCGCAGTTTCCTGACATCACGCCGCCCCAGGTCGTGGTCAGCGCCCATTATCCGGGCGCCAGCGCGCAAGTCGTGGCCGATACGGTGACGACGCCGCTGGAGCAGCAGATCAACGGCGTGCAAGGCATGACATACATGTCGTCGACGAGCTCCAATGACGGCTCCTCGACTATCACCATCACCTTCGATGTCGGCTATTCCCTGAGCACCGCCGCCGTCGACGTCCAGAACCGCGTCTCGCAGGCGGCTTCGTCGCTGCCGGCGATCGTCAACCAGGGCGGCGTGACGATCAAGAAGCAGAACCCGAATTTCGTCCTGATCGTCAACCTCACCTCGCCCGACAAGTCCATCGATCCGGTGGCACTCTCGAACCTTGCCTATCTGCAGGTTGTCGATCCGCTGAAGCGGCTGCAAGGCGTCGGCGACGTGCAGATCTTCGGCGAGCGGCGCTATTCAATGCGCGTCTGGCTCGATCCCGACAAGCTCGCCAATCTCGGCATCACCGCCGTCGACGTGCAGAATGCCATCGCCGAGCAGAACGTCCAGGTGGCGGCCGGCAAGATCGGCCAGTCGCCGGCGCCCGCCGGCACAGCCTTCGAAATGCAGGTCAACGCCGTCGGCCGCCTGAGCGACCCGAAGGAATTCGGCGACATCGTGGTGCGCGCCAACACCGACACCGGCTCGCTGGTGCGGCTGCGCGACGTCGCCCGCATCGAACTCGGCGCGCTGCAATATTCGTCCTCCGCCTTCTTCGGCAAGGACCCGACCGTAGTGCTCGCCGTCTATCAGATGCCCGGCTCCAACGCGCTCGACCTTCAGCAGCGCGTCAAGGACAAGATGCAGGAGCTGTCCGGCCGTTTCCCCGAAGGCGTCAGCTACGCCATGCATTACGACACGACGCGCTTTGTCTCGGCATCGATGCATGACGTGCTGATCACGCTCGGCGAAGCCCTGGTGCTGGTTGTTGCCGTGGTGTTCGTCTTCCTACAGAGCTGGCGCACGACGATCATCCCGACCATCGCCATTCCGGTGTCTTTGGTGGCGACGCTTGTGGTCATGGAGATGATGGGCTTCTCGCTCAACATGCTCTCTTTGCTCGGCATGGTGCTGGCGATCGGCCTTGTCGTCGACGATGCCATCGTGGTGGTTGAGAACGTCGAACGACAGCTCGAGGCTGGGCTGAAACCACTGGCGGCGACCAAGGCCGCGATGGCCGAAGTCACCGGCCCGATCATCGCCACCACCGCCGTGCTGATGGCGGTGTTCGTGCCTGTCGCCTTCATCCCCGGCGTTTCCGGCAAACTCTACAACCAGTTCGCGCTGACGGTGGCGATTTCGGTCGGTATTTCCGCCTTCAATTCGCTGACGCTGAGCCCCGCGCTCAGCGCCGCCTTCCTGCGCCATCGCGGCGAGACGCAGTTCGTGCTGTTCCGCTGGTTCAATACAGGTTTCGACAAGCTATCGCATGCCTACGCCCATGGCGTACGCATTCTCATCCGCTTGCGCTGGATCATGCTCGGCCTGTTCGCGGCCGGGCTGGTTGCCACCTATTTCGTCTGGCAGAAGCTGCCCTCGACCTTCCTCCCGGTCGAGGACCAGGGTTATTTCTTCGTCGTCATCCAGTTGCCCGACGGTGCCTCGCTGGAGCGCACAGACGCGGTGGCGCAGAAGGCGCGCGACATCCTGCAGGCGACGCCCGGCGTCGACATTGTCGGCTCGATCAGCGGCCTGAACTTCCTGACCAGTGCCGCGCAGTCGAACTCGGCGGTCGAGTTTGCCATTTTGAAGCCCTGGGAGGAGCGTACTCCCGACCAGAGCGCATCAAAGCTCGTTGCCGACGTGCGCGGCAAGCTGTTGCAGATACCGGAAGCCTTTGCGTTGAGTTTCGATCCGCCTTCGATACCGGGTATCGGCACCACGGGCGGCTTCGAATTCGTCGTCGAGGATCTCACCGGTCGCGGCAGCACGGCCCTCAACGACGCGACGCAGGCCGTGATCGCCGAGGCGCGCAAGCAGCCGGAAATCAATCCGCAGCAGCTGTTCTCGCCGTTCTCGACCTCGACGCCGCAGTTCAACTACGACCTCGACCGCAGCAAGGCCAAACTGCTCGGCCTGAACCTGCCCGACGTCTTCAACACGCTGCAGATCTATCTCGGCTCGCTCTACGTGAACGACTTCAACCTGTTCGGCCGCACCTTCCGGGTGACCATCCAGGCCGACAAAGATGCACGTGCGGGTGCCGCCGACATCTCACGGCTCTATGTGCGCAATGCCTCGGGCGGCATGGTGCCGCTCAGCACACTGGGCAAGCTGGTGCCGTTCGTCGGGCCGGAAACCGTGCCGCACTACAACAACAACGCTTCGGCCTCGATCAATGGTGGTGCCGCACCGGGCTTCTCCTCGGGCCAGGCCGTCGCTGCCATGGAACGGGCGGCGGCCACCGCGTTGCCCAGGGATTTCGGTTTCGAATGGACCGGCATCACCTTCCAGGAGCTCAAGGCAGGATCGATCGCGTCGGTCGTCTTCGGCCTCGCCATCGTCTTCGTCTTCCTGATCCTGGCGGCGCAGTATGAGAGCTGGGCGATGCCGTTCATGGTGCTGCTGGCGGTGCCGCTCGCACTGTTCGGCGCATTCGCGGCTCTCTGGGTGCGCGGCATGCAGATCGACGTCTATTCGCAGATCGGCTTCGTCATGCTGATCGGCCTGGCGGCCAAGAACGCCATCCTGATCGTCGAATTCGCAAGACGACGGCGCGAGGAAGGCCTCAGCATCGTCGAGGCGGCGATGGAAGCCGCGCGGCTGAGACTCCGGCCGATCCTGATGACGGCCTTCGCCTTCATCCTCGGCGTGCTGCCGCTGATGTTCGCGACAGGCGCTGGTGCTGCAAGCCGGCAGTCGATCGGCACCACCGTCTTTGGTGGCATGGTTGCCGCGACCATCCTGTCGCTGGTGTTCGTGCCGGTCTTCTACGCGGTCATCGAACAATTGCGGGAACGCCGTGAAGGCGGCGAGCCCGCCTCCCAACATCCTGAACCAACTGCCGAACCCGCCTTCCCTCCCCTGGCGGAAGCGGCCGAATAAGATTGGAGAATTACTATGCGTAAATGGAAAATCGCGTTGGGAACGGCTGTCGCGCTGGGTGCGATCTCGGTGGCCAGTGTCCACCTGCTCGACATGGGCAACCTCAGGCTCAGCGCCGGCACGGCCGGAGCGGCGACGCCGGCTCCAGCGGCATTCGTCATGCCGGTGCCGGTGGCAAACGTCATCAAGAAGACGATCCCGATCTATCTCGACTATGCCGCCCGCATCGAGCCGATCCGCAGCGTCACGCTGCAGGCGCGCGTGCCCGGCTACCTGCAGGAACAGACGGCGCAAGACGGCGCCGATGTGCGGCAGGGCGACCTTCTCTACAAGATCTCGCCTGACGACTTCCAGGCGGCACTCGACCAGGCGAAAGCCCAGGTCCAGCGCGATACGGCGACACTCGACTATGCGCGTTCCAATCTCGGCCGCGGCACCGAACTGGCCAAGAGCGGTTACCTGGACAAGGACAGCTTCGACCAGCGCACCAGCACCTTGCGCGAAGCGCAGGCGTCGCTGGCGCTCAACCAGGCGGCGGTGCGCACGGCGGAGCTCAATCTGAGCTACGCCGAAATCCACGCTCCGTTCACCGGGCGCCTGGGCCGCAACCAGGCTTCGGTCGGAACGCTGGTCAGCGTCGCCGGCACGGTGCTCAACACGCTGGTGCAGCTCGACCCGATCTATGTCACCTTCAATCCGAGCGAGACGGATCTGGCCGAGATCGAACAGGCCCGCGCGGCCGGCCCGATCGAGGTCGAGGTCCTGCTTCCAGGTGAGACCGAGACCAGCCAGAAGGGTGAACTCACCTTCATCGACAACACGGTCGACCACTCGACCGGAACCATCACCGCACGCGCCACCATCGGCAATGCGAAGTTCACGCTCATGCCTGGCCAATATGTTCGCGTGCGGCTGCATATCAAGCAGCAGCCCGATGCGTTGATGGTGCCGCAGACGGCGCTGGGTTCGAGCCAGCTCGGCAAATATCTCTACGTCGTCGGCAAGGGCAACACGGTCGACCAGCGGCTGGTCTCAATCGGCCCGACCAGCGGCGATCTGGTGGCTATCCTGAGCGGCGTCTCCGAAGGCGACCAGGTGATCACAGGCAATCTGCAGAAGATCGGGCCCGGAATGCCGATCTCGCCACTGCCACAGAAGCCGGCTACCTGAATCCCCCGCAGGCCCGGTTTCCGCGCGGCGCCCCGACCTTTTCTCAGGTCGCGGGCGCCGTTTTCACAAGCAGGCCGACAAGAGCGGCGACATCCGCGCGGTCGGCCTTGGCCGGCGGCATGAAGGCGCAATAGGGATGGCCAAGGCGCACCGAGACTGACGAGAGCGCGATCAGGCGGCCGGCCTCCAGATCGGCCTGCGCCATCACCCGCTGGCCGAGCGCCACCCCCAGACCAAGCCTCGCCGAAGCGATCGCCAGGCTGGACAGGCCGACACGGCGCCCATGCGACGGGTCAGGCGAGCGGCTGCCGCCGCATGCGGCGAACCAATCGGCCCAGGTCGGGTGCGACGCATAGTTCGGCCCCCAATTGGTGTGGATGAACAGGCTCTCATGCAGGTCCGTGAGACCCGGATCGCCCTTGCCGTGCCGGTGCCAGAATTCCGGCGCGCAGACCGGCAGCGCATCATCATGGACGAGGCGGACCATGCGCAGGCCGGGATAGTGATAGTCGCCATAGGAGATGCGCAGATCGACATTCTGGCGCATCAGGTCGATCGGATCGTCCTCCGCCCGCACATCGATCGCCATCTGCGGAAAGGCATCGAGAAGGGCGGCCAGCCTCGGCGCCAGCCACAGTTCGGCCAGCGAGAACGGCACGCTGACCACAAGGCGCGTCCTCAAGCCGCCTTCCAGCATGCGCTGGCCGATGGCGGCGATGTCGCCCAAAGCGCGCGCCGTCTGCGGATAGATGGCATGGCCGGCGTCGGTGAGCGTGATGCGGTTGCCAGTGCGCACGAACAATTGCTTGCCGAACCAGGTTTCGAGATTGCGGATCTGCTGGCTGACCGCCGCCGAGGACACGCCAAGCTCGCTCGCGGCCAAAGTGAAGCTGCCGGCGCGGGCCGCGACTTCGAAGGCCTTGATCGCGTTCAGCGGTGGCAGCCGTTCCATGACAGGTTCCATAAGTTTTTCTTGGTCAGTCGTAATAATTTTCCGCGTTGAGGGAAAGAATTTTTTGCCGTCTTCTGTGCTCAACCCTTGGAGCACCCGACATGAAAGACATTCTCGATCTCGACCGCTATCCGCTCGACCGCGAAGGCAGCCCTGAATGGCATCGCCTCGTCGAGCAATCCATCGAAGCACTCGAAGCCGACGGCATGTTCAACCTCGAAGGCTTTTTGCGGCCTGGCGTCGCTGAACAGGCGGTGCGGGAAATCAAGCCGGTGATGGACACGCAGTCCCATGTCCACAAGCGCATGCACAACATTTACTTCAAGCCCGATATCCCCGAACTCGCACCCGAACATCCCGCGCTGCGCAAGGTCGAAACCATCAGCCACACTGTCTGCGCCGACCAGATTCCCGGCAGCACCGTGCTTGCCATCTACGAGTATGAACCGCTGGTGCGGTTCCTGGCGGCGACCATGGGCAAGGCAAAACTGCATGTCATGCAGGATCCGCTGGCGCGCACCAATGTCATGGCCTATCGCGCCGGCGAGGCGTTGAACTGGCATTTCGACCGTTCGGAATTCACCACGACGCTGCTGCTGCAGCAGGCGGAGCGCGGCGGCGACCTCGAATACCGCACCGACCTCAGATCGGATGACAACCCGAATTACGAGGGCGTCGCCCGGCTGCTCGAAGGCCGTGATCCCGACGCCAAGATCCTGCGCATGAAGCCGGGTACGCTGAATGTCTTCCGCGGCAAGAACACCGCGCATCGCGTCACCACGGTCGAAGGCGAGCGCGAACGCATGATCGCGGTGTTTTCCTACTATGAGAAGCCGGGTGTGATGTTCAGCGCCGAAGAGCGGGTCGGCTTCTACGGCCGGGCGGCCTGAGAGACCGTTTGGAAATTCTACTCTGGCGGCCATCTGAAGGCGTTTTCTGCGCTTCCGGTGCTCACGGACCCAAATGTCCGCTGCGCGCCGGTTCTCGAAACCACCACCATATGTCTTGCCAGAGCGAATTTCGAAGCGGTCTCGAAGCGCCAAATCCAAAATCAGAATCCGAAAATAATCTCTTGTTAGATTGTCGACAATCTGATTGTCTCGCTTTCTGTTCTCGCTGGAGTGGGCCGGATGGTGAAGACGGATTTCAGCCCGATTGCCGATACGACGCGCCGCGCCGAAATCGTCGCGCTGCTGCGGCGCGCGATCCTGACCGGGCAACTGCAACCAGGCCAGAAGCTCAACGAACTCAGGATATCCGAACAGATGCGGGTCAGCCGCGCGCCCCTGCGCGAGGCGATGCGCGAGCTGGTGCAGGAAGGCATCCTGACCAGCATTCCCTATGCCGGCACCTTCGTCATCGACGTCACCGCCAAGGACATCGACGATGCCTATTCGCTCAACCAGGTGCTGGACGAATTCGCCATCGAGTGCACCTGGCCGCTGCGCGACCAGAGCTTCTTCGATGAGCTTGACCGGCGCCATGAAGCGGTGAAGCAGGCGACCCGCAATCTCGACACCACGCGCCAGATCGAAACGGCGCTGCAACTGCATGGGCTGATCTACGAATGGGCCGACAATTCCGTGCTGCTGGAAACCTGGCAGCGGCTGACCAGCCGGCTGCAGATGTATTTCGCGCTGCACCAGCATGCGCGCAATGAGCCGGTGCCGGCCGAGGACGTCCATGAGACTTACGTGCAACTGATGAAGGGCACCGACATGCGCGCTGCCCAGCGCCATGCCCGCGAGCATATCCACCTCGATTTCGAACAGCTGCTTTCTTACGCACGCGGCCTCGAACAGCGCCCATCAAGGGGCGCCTGATCAATTCCCCAGACATTACAGCCAACGGACAGACACGTGCGGATCGAAACCATCAAAGCCTACCATGTCGTGCAGCCCTTCGTGGACGGCCCCTACCGGATGTCCAAGGGGCGCGAAGCCGACGCCTTCGAGGCGGTGATCGTCGCCATCAGCTCGGACAGCGGCTTGACCGGCTGGGGCGAAATGGCGCCGCTTGGCAATTTCTACTCGGCCGCCTTCCCGGCCGGCACCCGCGCCGGCGTGCCGGAAATCGCACCGCATCTTATCGGCCAAGATCCACGCGGGCCGGCCAGCATCGGCCGACTGATGGACACGGTGTTCAAAGGCCATCCCTACATCAAATCGGCACTCGACATGGCGTGCTGGGATCTCGCGGCGCGCGCCGCCGATGTGCCGCTCGTCACGCTGCTCGGCGGTAAGGAGAGCGACACGGCCGAACTCTACAAGGTCGTCACCCATGGCAGCGTCGATGCCATGGCCGCGCTGGCCAAGCGCATCGTCAAGGACGGCTTCCATCGGCTCCAAGTCAAGGTCGGCGGCAATGTCCATGACGACATCGAACGTGTCACCGCGGTCGCCGCTTCGGTGCCGAAAGGCACCGTGATCTTCTGCGACGCCAATGCGGGCTGGACGCCCTATCAGGCGCGCCAGTTTGCTGACGCCACGCGCGCCATCGACTACACGTTCGAGCAGCCCTGCACGACCATCGACGAGAACATGTCGGTGCGCCGCATGCTCGACAAGCCGATGGTACTCGACGAATCCGTCATCTCGCTCGAGGCAATGCTGGAAATCCATCGCCTGGGCGCGGCCGACGGATTGACGCTGAAGATCTCGCGGCTGGGCGGCGTGACGAAGACGCGCCAGATCCGCGACGTCGCCGTCGATCTTGGTTTCATGATCACGGTCGAGGACACTGGCGGCGCCGAGATCGACACAGCCGCCATGGCGCATCTGTCGCTGTCGACGCCGGAGGAGCGCCGGCTGCATGCGATTGCCTTCCATGAATGGGTGACGGTGCGCACCGCATCGAACATGCCGCCGGTCACCGGCAGCCGCATGGGCATTCCCGACGGACCGGGCCTTGGCATCGACGTCGTTCCCGACCTGCTCGGCGCGCCGTTCTTCGAGATCGGACGCTGACATGAAAATCCGCAGCATCAAGGCCACGCCGATCAATCTTCGCCTCGAAGCGCCCTATGGCTGGGTGTTCGGCGAGCTCGACGGATTTTCGCAGACCATTGTCGAGGTCGAGACCGAAGATGGGCTGATCGGCCTCGGCGAGGCGCCGACGCCGGCGGCGGCCGCCATTGTCAATGATGTTCTGGCCGAGCGCCTGATCGGCCGCGATGCCTTCGATATCGCCGGCGCCGAGCATGTCTGCCTGCCCTACTGGACCGGCGTGCAGTCGATCAACGACCGCGCCCGCATCATGGCCTTCGGCGCCGTCGAAATGGCGCTGTGGGACCTGCGCGGCAAGGCGTGGAAGCAGCCGCTCTACCAGCTGCTCGGTGGCGCCGTGCGCAAGGACATCCCGTTCACCGACTATTTCTCGCTGCGCGGCGACGGACCCAAGGTGAAAGGCGAGACGACGCCGGAAGAAGTCGCCGACTATTGCGTTGAACTGCATGAGACACATGGAACGACCTTCTTCGAAGGCAAATTCTCGACGCAAGACCCGAAAGTCTCGCTGAGAATGGTCGAGCTGATCCGCGAAAAACTCGGCGACGAGGCGATGATCCGCATCGATTCCAACCAGGCCTATTCGCTGGCGACGGCGCGGCGGCTGGCGCGGCCGCTCGAAGAGCTCGGCGTGCGCAACTGGGAGGATCCGGTGGCGACGATCGAGGAGATGCGCCAGTTGCGGCAGCATTGCTCGATCCCGTTCTCGACCCACAACATCGACATTGCGCGCGCCATGGACCTGAAGGTTCCGGACGCCTTCGTCGGCAATCCGACAGCGCATGGCGGCATCGGCCGCATGCTGCGCTTCGTCGGCGCCTGCGAGCACGCCGGCGTCGATTTCTGGTGCTACAGCGGCGACAGCGGCATCGGCAGCGCGGCCTATCTGCATCTGTGCGCAGCACTCGGCTGGATCCGGGAGCCGAACCAGTCGCTGTTTCGCATGCAGCCTATGGATATCACCGACGAAGGGCCGTTTTCGCCGAGGAATAATGTCGTGCGCGTGCCGGAAGGCCCCGGTCTCGGCGTCACCTTGTCGCGGAAAAACCTCGCGGCCTGCCATCGCGATTTCGTCGAGAACGGCCCGTGCAACAAATATCACGACCCGGCGAAGCCCGGAACATATCGCCGCCTGCCGCTCAACTAGGAGAACGAGAAGGAAAGGAGACTTATTCAACAACAAGAAGTCCGCGCCGCGATCGGATCGTGACGACAGGACCTGACGGGTGGAAGCATTGCCTCAAGAAAATCTGACCCCCGCGCCGCAAGGATCGGATGGACCAGAAAAAACCGCATGCTACAGTCCGGTCAAACTCACGTCGTAGATGGCCGGGATGAGGAGAACTCCACGGAATTTCGTCAACTGAAATGCATTCTTCAGCCATAAGAAACAGGGGAAAGGGTTAAACCCATGAGCAAGAACTACCGCATTCTCGACCTGATCCGGCGCAACCGCTCGCCGCTCGAAAATCACCTGATCGACGGTCTCGTCGACGGCCGCGTCAGCCGCCGCGACTTCATCCGCCATGGCAGCCTGCTCGGCCTGTCGCTGCCGCTTCTGGGTGGTATCACCACGGCGGCCGGCTTCGGCGGCATGCCGTCGCTCGCCCGCGCCGCGGGTGCCGCCGGCGCCACCATCCGCGTCGCCAGCAGCGTGCCGGCAGCAGCCATCGACCCGGTCACCATTGCGGACGCCGGCGGCCTGCTGGTCATGCAGCAGGTTGCCGAATTCCTCTGCGTCGATGGCCCCGACCTCGTGCTGCAGCCGGCCCTGGCCGAGAGCTGGAAGCCGAACGACAACGGCACGGTGTGGACCTTCAAGCTGCGCAAGGGCGTGAAATTCCACTCGGGTGGCGAGATGAAGGCCGACGATGTCGTGGCCAGCATCGACCGCCTTGCCGATCCGGCAAACTCGTCCAACGCACTGTCGGTGTTCACCGGCATCCTGCAGAAGGGCGCCACCAAGAAGGTCGACGACTATACGGTGGAATTCCATCTCGACGCGCCGAACGGCAACTTCCCCTACATGGTATCGTCGGACAACTACAACGCGGTCATCATCCCGGCGAGCTACAAAGGCGACTACGAGAAAAGCTTCGACGGCACCGGCCCGTTCAAGATCGAGAAGTACACGGCAAAAGTCGGCGCGTCCTTCGTCCGCAACGACGACTACTGGGGGCCGAAGGCGCTGCCGGATCGCACCGAGTTCACCTTCTTCACCGATGTGCAGCCGATGATCCTGGCATTGCAGGGTGGACAGGTCGACATCATCAACCAGATGCCGGTGCTAGCCGGCGTTGCACTGCTCAATGATCCGAGCGTCGACATCATCAGCCTCAAGTCGGTCGCGCACCAGCAACTGCATCTGCGCTGCGATTCCGATCCGTTCAAGGACCCGCGCGTGCGCCGCGCTATCGCGCTCAGCCTCGATCGCGACAAGCTGGTCGCCGGCCTGATGAAAGGTCGCGCTTCGCCTGGCAACGACAGCCCGTTCGCGCCTGCCTATCCGTCGACCGATACGAGCGTGCCGCAGCGCAAGCAGGATATCGCGCAGGCCAAGCAGCTGATGGAAGCGGCCGGCGCCGGCAAGGGTTTCAAGGTGACGCTGACCACCGAGCGTTACCTGGAAATTCCCGAATACGCCCAGCTCATCCAGAACTGGGTCAAGGAGATCGGCATCGAGCTCGAGCTCAACATCCTCGACCAGGGCGGCTACTACGGCGATGCGGTGTTCGGCAAATCGAACTGGCTGGATTCGGTGATGGGCATTACCGACTATGGTCACCGCGGCGTGCCGAACGTGTTCCTTGCAGCACCGCTGAAGAGCGACGGCACCTGGAACGCCGCGCACTTCAAGAACAAGGACTACGACACGCTGGCGAACAGTTACATCGCCGCGCTCGACCTTGAGGCGCAGAAGGCCGACGCCGGCAAGATCCAGAAGCTGCTTCTCGAGGAAACGCCTGTCATCTTCGGCTATTTCTACGACTACCTGACGGCGACGGCGAAGGGCGTGGCCGGCGTGCAGCCGACCGCCATGTCGCAGCTGTTCCTCGACAAGGCATCGAAGGCCTAAGCGGAGGCAAGCAAAGCCCATCCCGCAACCACCAGCCCCTCCGGGGGCTGGTGCTTTCGCTGCCAGGTCGAGGCAAGGCGCTGCGCGCCGGCCTGACGCGGAACCTCGCGTTGCGGGACGATCAATCATTGACCGGTCCCATGGAGTCCGAGACCCTGCTCACCACCATGCATTGGGGGACCTACGAAGTCCGTGCCGAGAACGGCAGGCTCGTCGGCGTCGAGCCGTGGAGCGGCGACCCCGATCCATCGCCGATTGGCAAGTCCATGCTCGGCACGGTTCAGGGCGACCTGCGCGTCTCCCATCCCGCCATCAGGCGCGGCTGGCTGGAGGGGAACAGGTCCGGCGCCAAGGGCGGGCGCGGCAGCGAGGCTTTTGTCGAAGTCTCCTGGGAAACGGCACTGGGCATCGTAGCGGCAGAACTCGACCGTGTTCGCCTCGAGCATGGCAACAGCGCGATCTATGCGGGCTCCTATGGATGGGCGAGCGCGGGGCGGTTCCACCATGCCCAGAGCCAGGTCCACCGCTTCCTCAACACGATCGGCGGCTATACGAGCTCGGTGCTCAGCTATTCCTACGGCGCGGCCGAGATCATCCTGCCGCATGTGCTTGGCGGCACCGATGGCCTGACGGGCAATCATTCCACCTGGGACGGGATCGAACGGCATAGCCAACTGATCGTCGCCTTTGGTGGCCTGCCCTGGCGCAATGCGCAGATACAGGGTGGCGGCGCGGCCCGTCACGAGGCGGCGGCGGCCTTGCAAAAGGCCGTCGGCAACGGCGCCCGGCTGATCAACGTCTCGCCCGTGCGCGATGATGCGCCGCGCGGCGTCGAAACCGAATGGCTGCCGCTGCGGCCGAACAGCGACACCGCACTGATGCTGGCTCTATGCCATGTCCTCATCAGTGAGCACCGTCATGACGAGGCATTCCTGGCGCGGTACTGCACTGGCTTCGAGGCCGTGCGGGCCTATGTCCTGGGAGAAGCCGACGGCCAGCCGAAGAGCCCGGCATGGGCTGCCGCCCTGAGCAGGGTGGCAGAAGACAGGATCGTCGCGCTGGCCAGGGAAATGGCTGCCAAGCGCACGATGGTGATGGTGAGCTGGTCTTTGCAGCGTGCCGACCATGGCGAACAGCCATATTGGGCGGCGATTACGCTTGCCGCGCTGCTCGGCCAGGTTGGATTGCCGGGCGGCGGCTTTGGCTTCGGCTATTCATCGACAAATGGTGCTGGAAGACCGGAGATGGGATTTCGGTGGCCGTCCGTGCCGCAAGGCAGGAACCAGGTGCCGGACTTCATCCCGGTCGCGCGGATGGCCGACATGCTGCTCAATCCCGGCGGTTCCTTCCAATTCAACGGCGCCACGATGTCCTATCCCGACATCAGGCTCGTCTACTGGGCCGGCGGCAATCCCTTCCATCATCACCAGGATCTGAACCGGCTGGTCGAGGCATGGCGACGTCCTGAAACCATCATCGTCCACGAGCCCTTCTGGACTGCGACGGCGCGCCATGCCGACATCGTGCTGCCGGTCACCACACCGCTGGAGCGAAACGATCTCGCCTTTTCGAACCGGGAAAACCTGGTGGTCGCCATGAAGCAAGCGATCGACCCCGTGGCGGAAGCCCGCGACGATTATCGTATCTTTGCCGACCTGTCGGCACGGCTCGGCACCGGCGAAGCCTTCACCGAAGGGCGCGGAGCCGGCGAATGGATCCGGGTCCTTTACGATCAGGCCAGCGATAATGCGAACGCGGCCGGGGTCGCGATGCCGTCCTTCGACCGTTTCTGGCGTGACGGCCACGCCGATCTTGCCCGGCAGGTGACGTCGCAGATATTGCTCGGCGCCTTCCGCGCTGATCCCGAGCGCCACCGCTTGGCGACCCCATCGGGCCGGATAGAGCTGTTTTCGCCGACAATCGATGCCTTCGGCTATGACGATTGTCCGGGCCATGCTGTCTGGCGGGAGCCGCGGGAATGGCTGGGCAGCGACCTCGTCAATCGGTTCCCGCTGCATCTTCTGTCACCGCAACCGGCGGACAAGCTGCACAGCCAGTACGATCACGGTTCGGTCAGCCGCGCGGGCAAGGTGTCGGGCCGCGCGCCGCTGTGGATCAACCGGGCCGACGCCGCCGCGCGCGGCATCGTGGACGGAGCGGTCGTGCGCGTTTCCAACGATCGCGGAGCGTGCCTCGCGGGCGCCGTGCTGACGGATGGCCTGATCCCTGGCGTCGTCCAATTGCCCACCGGTGCATGGTTCGACCCCGCCGAGCCGGGCCAACCGTACAGTCTGGAAAAGCATGGCAATCCGAATGTGCTGACGCCGGACCGGGGGACGTCGCGCCTTGCCCAATCGCCGACCTGCAATTCGACACTGGTCGAGGTGTCGCGATTTGACGGAGCCGTTCCGCCCGTGACAGCATTCGATCCGCCTGCCACAGTGCGTTTAGCCGACGTGTCCGGCCTGGCCGGACCGCAGCCCCATCACAAGGAGGCTTAGCCATTCTCTCCTTCTTTGCCCGGCGTGTTTCCCTGTCGCTCGTGACGCTGTTCCTGCTCAGCATCATGGTGTTCCTGGGTGGCCAGGTGCTGCCCGGCAATGTCGGGCGCGCGATCCTTGGGCCGTTTGCCGACCAGCGCGCGGTCGATGCGCTCAATCACACGCTCGGCGTCGATCGCCCGCTGCTCACCCAATATGCGACCTGGATCTGGAATTTTATCCGCGGCGACATGGGCACGTCCTACATCTTCCGCTCGCCGGTTGCGCCGTTTGTCATCAACGCTTTGGGCAATTCGATGAAGCTGGCGGCGGTCGCCTTCGTGCTGGTGGTGCCGATCGGCATCCTCGGCGGCGTCGTGGCAGCGCTCAACCTCAACCGCCCGCTCGACCGCATCATCAGCCTTGGCGGCCTATCGGTGACGGTGCTGCCGGAGTTCGTCACCGGCATCATCCTGATCCTGATCTTTGGCGTGTGGCTGCGCTGGCTGCCGATCTCGGCGGCATGGCCGAAGGATGCCGGCTTCTTCACCCAACTATATTACCTGATCCTGCCGTCGCTGCCGCTGTTCCTGGTGCTGTTCGGCTATATCGCGCGCATGGCGCGCTCCGGCATGATCGAAGCACTCGATTCCGACTATACAAGAACGGCGGTGCTCAAGGGCCTGCCCTGGCGCACCGTGATCTGGCGCCATGTGCTGCGCAATGCGCTGCTGCCGACCATCACCGTCATCGCCACGCAGACCGGCTATCTCATCGGCGGCCTGGTGGTGATCGAGACGCTGTTCCGCTACCAGGGCATCGGTTCTCTGATCTTCACCGCCGCGCGCGGCAAGGACTTTCCGATGCTGGAATCCGGCATCCTCACCATCGGCATCGTCTATGCCGTGGCGACACTGATCGCCGACTTCCTCTATTCCGTGCTCAATCCGCGCATCCGGCTGGGGTCAGATCAATGAGCGTCGTCCAGACCACCTCTCCGCCACAAGACGACACGCGCCGGCGCAGCCCCATGGCGGAGGTTTTTTTCTCCCTGCTGCGCTCGCGAACCTTCCTCGTCGGCCTTTTCATCGTGCTGTTCTGGGTCGCCTGCGCGCTGTTCGGCGAACATTTTGCGCCCTACGACCCGCTTGCCGACGACATCATCAACGCGCTGGCACCACCCTCGCGAGACCACTGGTTCGGCACCGACCAGATCGGCCGCGACGTCTTCTCGCGCGTCATCGTCGGCTCGCGCGATATCCTCACCGTCGCCCCGCTGGCGACGCTGCTGGCGACGGTGGCTGGTACGGCACTTGGCCTGCTCACCGGCTATTTCCGCGGCATCGTCGACGATGTCGTCAGCCGCATCCTGGAAGCGTTCATGGCCATTCCCGTGGTCATTGTCGCGCTGCTCGCCATCGTCGCGCTCGGCACCTCCAAGACCACCGTCATCGTCGTCATTGGGCTGAGCTTCGCGCCGATCATCGCACGCACCGTGCGCTCGGCGGTGCTGGCCGAGCGCGAACTCGATTATGTTGCGGCGGCGCAGCTGAGGCATGAGAGCGCGCTGCATACGATGTTCGTCGAGATCCTGCCCAACGTCATCCCGCCGATCCTGGTCGAGACCACCGTGCGGCTGGGTTACGCCATCTTCGCGGTTGCCACGCTCTCCTTCATGGGTTTTGGTATCCAGCCGCCCTCGCCCGACTGGGGGCTCTCGATCTCCAGCAATTACGGCATGATCGGCGGCGGCTTCTGGTGGACGGTGCTGTTCGACGCACTCGCCATCGCCTCGCTGGTGATCGGTGTCAACCTGGCCGCCGACGGCGTTCATGGAGCGCTCAATGACTAACTCCGCAAAGGCTGAAAACGCCCTCGAACTCAGCGATCTGTCGGTTGCCTACCGGGTGGCCGGACGCAACCGCGCCGTGCTGCGCAATCTCAGCCTCAACATCAGACAAGGCGAGGCCTACGGGTTGGTCGGCGAATCCGGCTGCGGCAAATCCACCGTAGCGCTCACCGTCGTGCGCTATCTGCCGAGGAACGGCTCGATATCCGGCGGCGCCATCTCGCTCGACGGCCAGGATGTCATGAAGCTCGATGCCGAGGCCTTGCGGCGCGCACGGGCCGAAAGCGTCTCGATGGTCTATCAGGATCCCGGCAAGGCGCTGAACCCGTCGATCCGCATCGGACGCCAGCTGACCGAGATCTTTGAACTTGCCGGCGTCACGGGCAAGGCGGCTGAGGATCGCGCCATCGCGATGCTCAACCGCGTGCGCATCTCCGATCCGCCAAGCGTCATGCAGCGCTACCCGCACCAGCTCTCCGGCGGCATGCAGCAGCGTGTGGCGATCGCCATGGCGCTGGCCAACGATCCCTCGATGCTGATCCTCGACGAGCCGACGACGGGCCTCGATGCGACGGTCGAAGCCGAGGTGCTCGACCTCATCGCGCAGTTGCGGCAAGAGCTCTCGGCCTCGATCCTGTTCATCAGCCACAACCTCGCCGTCGTCTCCAACATGTGCGACCGGGTCGGCGTGCTCTATGCCGGCATGCTGGTCGAGGAAGGCCCGACCGACGTCGTCTTCAACGATCCGCGCCATCCCTATACCGTAGCACTCCTGCGCTGCCTGCCGCGCGGCGGCCAGCGCAAGGACCAGGGCCGGCTCGACACCATTCCGGGTTTCCTGCCCGGCATTGGCGCTGACATCAAGGGTTGTGCCTTTGCCGACCGCTGTGCGCTCGCCGACGACCGCTGCCGCATCGAATTGCCGCCGCTCTATGATCTGAGTGACGAGCGCGGCAAACGCCTGTCGCGTTGCTTCCATCACGACAAGGCGCAGGCCCTGCCGCGCGCCACACCGAGCGATGTGGCGCTTGCGCCAAAGCCGGCAGTAGCACCGGTGTTACGTGTCGCCGGGCTGAACAAGACCTATGCCAGCCACGGCCATCCCTTGCGCGCGGTCAAGGATGTCTCGCTTGATCTACGGCCCGGCGAGACGCTGGGGCTGGTCGGCGAATCCGGCAGCGGCAAGACCACTTTCGCCAGGCTGCTGCTCGGCCTTGTGTCACCTGATGACGGCGGCACCATCGAGCTCGAGGGCAAGGCGCTGGCGCCGAAGCTGGAGAACCGTGGCGACGACCAGGTCAAGGCGATGCAGATCGTCTTCCAGAACCCGGACTCAGCGCTCAACCGCTCGCATTCGATCCGCCACATCCTCGGCCGCGCCTTGAAGCGGCTGGCCGGCCTCTCTGGCAAGGCGCAGGAGGCGCGCCTCGACGACCTCGTCCGCTCGGTTCGCCTCACCGACCGGCATCTGGCCGTCAAGCCGCGCCAGCTGTCGGGTGGGCTGAAGCAGCGCGTCGCCATCGCGCGGGCCTTCGCCGGCGATCCGCGCATCGTCGTCTGCGACGAGCCGACCTCGGCGCTCGACGTCTCCGTCCAGGCGGCAATCCTCAACCTGCTCGCCGACCTGCAATCCAAGGAAGACGTCAGCTACATCTTCATCTCGCATGACCTTGGCGTGGTGCGTTACCTCTCCGACAAGATCGCCGTGCTCTATCTCGGCCGCATCATGGAGCTCGGGCCATCGGAGGAAGTCTTTTCCGGTCCGCATCATCCCTATACCGAAGCCCTGCTGTCGGCCGTGCCCAAGCTCGACCAGACGGAAACGGCGCGCATTCGGCTCGACGGCGAGATCCCCAGCGCCACAAACCCGCCCACGGGCTGCGTCTTCAACACGCGCTGTCCGCGCAAGATCGGTCTGATCTGCGAGCAGCAAGAGCCGCCGCTGGCCGAGGCGCAGCCCGGACATTCGATCCGCTGCCACATCCCCTATGCGGAGCTGGCGAGGCTGCAGAAGGGGCTCGTGATCGAACCGGCATAGCAAGGCATCGCTGGCCGGTTACCTACGGCCGGCCATGCCTAGGGAGCGGTCGCCTTCCGAAAAACCCTGATCGCTGGTCCAGCCCTTGGCCAGCGAGCGCAAGCCTGTCAATGCGACTTCGAGGACATCCGACGAGACAGGATTGCTGGGATAGGCGAGATAGATCGGCCGCTGGAACATCGGCGCGTTGTCGATGCGCCGCATCTCGCCGCGCTCGATATGGCCGCTGACGGCGCTAAGCGGCAGATAGGCGGCCGCTTGCTGTGAAAGCACATGCTGCAGCCCGATGAACACCAGCCCGGCCGAAATGGCCGGCTTGACCATGCCGGCAAAGGCGCGGTCATGCTCGATGCGGAATTCCAGCCCCCAGTCCATCAGGATGTAGTTTTCGGTCCATGGCTTGGTCTGCGCGGCATGCTGGACCAGCACCACCTGATCGACGGCCAGCGTTTCATAGACGATGCCAGGATGCGGTCGTGGCAGATAGAGAATGCAGATGTCGAGCAGGCCTTCGGCCAGCTGGTCAATCGCCAGATCCGGAAAACTGCCTTCGAGCCGCAGCGCCACGTTCGGCCGTTCGGCGCGCATCCATTCGACCCATGGCGAGGTGATGCGCTCCCACAGATAGGCGGGAGCGGTCAGTCGCAGCAGGCTCTCATAGCCATCGGGAACAGCGATGTCCTGCCTCGATTGCTCCCAGGTGCGGGTGATGGAGGAGGCGTGCGGCAGGAACTGCCGGCCGGCCGGCGTCAGCGTGACGCCGTCGCGGTCACGCACGAAAAGCCGGCGCCCCAGCTGCTCCTCCAGCCCCCGGATCCGTGCACTGACGGTGGATTGCGCCAGGTTGAGCCGGCTGGCCGCGACGGTGAAGCTGCCATGTTCGGCAACCTCCAGGAAACTGCGCAGGTTTTCGGTATCCATGCTCACACCTTGCATCGAAAATTTCGATGGCCCCCAACAAAAAATATCGCTTTCCGGCCGCGATCAACAATGACCTAAATGGCCAATCCCCCAAGGGCAAGCGAGGAATGCAGCCATGCCAAGGCATTTCATGACGATTGACACTGCTCGCGAAAAACTCACCGCAATCGAAAATTCCGCTGTCGACGAATTGCTGGCCGGCAGGCTCGACCGCCGCGATTTCCTGCGCCATGGCAGCCTTCTCGGCCTTTCCCTGCCATTCCTGGGCAGCCTCGTGACGGCTGCCGGCCTCGGCACGCAAAAGGCCCGCGCCGAAGGCAAGCCGGGCGGCACAGTGCGCGCCGGCGTCGCCACGCCAGGCGGCGCCATCGATCCCGTCACCTATTATGACAGCGGCAGCTACCAGCTGGTTTTCCAGACCGCCGAATTCCTCTGCATCACGCAGCCCGATCTCACTTTGAAGCCGGTGCTGGCGGAAAGCTGGGCGCCGAACGCGGACGGCAGCGTGTGGACCTTCAAGCTGCGCAAGGGCGTGAAATTCCACAATGGCGAGGACTTCAAGGCCGATGATGTCGTCGCGACCTTCGACCGGCTGGCCGACCCCAATGGTGCCTCGAACGCGCTTTCGGTGTTCAAGGGCCTGCTGTCGAAGGGCGGCACGCAGAAAGTCGACGATCACACCGTCGCCTTCCATCTCGATGCGCCGAACGGCAGCTTTCCCTATTCGGTGTCGATCGACAATTACAACGCCGTCATCCTGCCGGCGAGCTACAAGGGCGACTACGAAAAGACCTTCGAGGGCACCGGCCCCTTCCGGCTGGAGAGCTACACGCCGAAGGTCGGCGCAACCTTCGTGCGCAATCCCGACTATTGGGGCGAGAAGGCGCTGCCGGATCGGCTCGAATTCAAGTTCTACGGCGACGTGCAGCCGCGCATCCTGGCGCTGCAGGCCGGCGAGGTCGACGTCCTCGATGCCGTGCCGCTCGATGTCAGCCAGGTGGTGCTGAATAGCCCCGACATCACGGTGTTGCGCGTCGCCTCGACCGCCCACCGCCAGCTGCACATGCGCTGCGACACCGGTCAGTTCACCGACAAGCGCGTGCGCCAGGCGCTGGCGCTCAGCATCGACCGCTCCAAGCTGGTCGACGGCCTGTGCCGCGGCATGGCGGCGACCGGCAATGACAGCCCGTTCGCGCCAGCCTTTCCCGCCACCGACAAGACGGTGCCGCAGCGCGTGCAGGACATCGCCAAGGCCAAGCAGTTGCTCGAGGCGGCAGGCCTTGCCAGCGGCTTCGACATCACGCTGACGACGCTGCGCTATTCCGACATTCCGGGCTACGCTCAGCTGTTCCAGAATTTCGCCAAGGAAATCGGCGCCCGCATCTCGCTCAACATCGAGGACCAGGACAAATATTACGGCAAGGCGGTGTTCGGCCAGTCGGACTGGCTGGACAGCCCGTTGGGGATCACCGACTACGCCCACCGCAGCGTGCCCAATGTCTTCCTCAAGAGCCCGCTGGTCAGCGACGGTCCGTGGAACGCGGCGCATTTCAAGAACCCTGCCTATGACGGCATGGTCACCAGTTACCTCAAGGCACTCGACATCGGTGCGCAGCGCGCGGCCGCGTCCGACATCCAGAAGCTGCTGCTCGACGAGACACCTGTGATCTTCAGCTATTTCCCGGATCTGCTGGTGCCGGTGCGCAAGAATGTCAGTGGCTTGCCGCCGATCGCCGCCGGGCTGCTGCTCGATCGCGTGTCGCTGGGATAGAGGCTGGATTGGACAATTCTGCTTTTCGGGCGGTGAGGCTATCGCTGGCAGGGCTGCGAAGAACGATGGGGGGCCATCGTTCGAGCCGCTCGATGCAAGGGAAACCCGCCGCCCGGAAACCCTTTCCGGCGCCATAGCTCAATCCAGGTTCATCTCGCTATGCGCCAACGCTCGATGACAAAAGAAAAGAAACGGGAGACTACCATTCGCAAGCCTCATTTGCGCGGTCGCGGACCGCATTTCCCCTTGCTCGACACCATCGTGCAGTATGAGTTCGAGCCGGGCTATGTCGCCTTCACCATGCCGATGCAGAAGCGGCTGCGCGTGCAGGTGGGATCGATGATCGTCGCCGATACGACCAAGGCGCTGGTGCTCTACGAATCCGACCATTTGCCGGTCTACTACTTCCCGATCAGCGACGTTCGCGAGGAATTCCTGCTGCCCAGCACCACGACGACCGAGAGCCCGTTCAAGGGCGTCGCCACCCATTATTCGCTGAACACCGGCATCACGCTGGTCGAGGATGCCGCCTGGCGTTATCTCGATCCGGTCAAGGGATCGCCGCTGTTGTCGGACTACATGTCCTTTTATTGGCCCAAGATGACGCACTGGTATGAGGAGGACGAGGAGATCTTCGTCCACGCCCGCGATCCATTCCGCCGGGTCGACTGCCTGCCCTCCTCGCGGCGGGTGCAGGTCATCCTCGACGGCGAGCAGGTTGCCGATTCACGTCGCGGCGTGTTCGTGTTCGAAACCGGCCATCCGGTGCGCCACTATCTGCCGATCGCGGACACGCGGCTCGATATGTTCGCGCCCAGCCGCTACATCTCGCGCTGCCCTTACAAGGGCATCTCCAGCTACTATCACGTGACGACGGCCAAGAAGCGGCACGAGAACCTCGTCTGGTATTATCCCGATCCGGTGCATGAGGCCGAGCGCATCAAGGGCCTGGTCTGCTTCCATCACGAACTGGTCGACAAGATCCTGGTCAACGGCGTCGAAATCCCGAAGGAATTCACGGCCGCGTCCAGCGGCTATTTCTGAGCTGTCACTGGCTGACTGCGTTCGAGTCACCCTTCGAGTTTTCGTTCGCCCGGGCCAGTGCTAGGCTGAGCCTTCGCGACGGACGATTGCTCATGACGACAGCACTTCATCTTGCGGCCCTGCCCTGGCTCGTCGCCCTGGCCGCTTTGCCGGTGCCGGCATTTGCCGAAAACGGTCCGGCTTTCGATCTCAAGCTCGACATCGACCAGGACGGCAAGATGGACCGGGCCATGGTTCTGTAGGAGCCCGGCGGACCGGCCGATCTGTATATTTACCTGGCAGCCGGTGAGGAGAAGCTCGATCCCTTGCGCCGGCCCGATTTCGTCAAGAAAGGGCTGACCGAAGACCGGGTCATTGACCTTGAAAGCAAGGGCAAGGGATCGCTGGCGATGACGTCCTGCTTCGGCTGCGGCGCCAGCAAGTCGACAGAAGACACGCTGACGATCGTCTATCGCCAAGGCCAATTCCTGGTCGGTGGCTACGGTCGCAGCTGGGATTGGAATCAACAGACATCCGATGGCGTCAAGACGACGGTTGGTGGCTGCGACATCAACTATCTCACCGGCAAGGGCACTGTCTCCAAGGACCTTGAGGACGGCAAGCCGATCAAGGGCGGGTTCAAGCCGGTGCCGCTCAAAGACTGGTCTACCGACAGGCGCCCTAAGGCGCGCGACTTCTAAGAGGTTGCTCGAAAGACCGCATAGGCAATAACCTCTTCGAAACGGGGAGGGCTATCGATGGATCTTTTCAAGCTGGGCGGCGATGTCGCGCTGGTTACCGGCGCCGGCAGCGGCATTGGCCAGGCAATCGCGATCGGACTGGCTGAGGCCGGCGCCAACGTCGCCTGTTTCGGTCATGCATCGAAGGGTGGGCTGGAGGAGACTGCGCAGCGGATCACGTCACTTGGCCGCAAGGCGCTGGTGTTGACCGGCACGGTCACCTCGGAGAAAGATCTCGCAGCAGCGATCGATCGCGCCGAGGCGGAGCTCGGTGTGCTGACCGTCGCCGTCAACAATGCCGGCATCGCCGGGTCGGAACCGGCCGAAACGATGTCGCTGAAGACATGGCAGAAGGTGCACGAGGTCAATGTCGCCGGCGTGTTCCTGTCCTGCCAGGCCGAGGCTCGCAAGATGCTGGCTCGACGCAAGGGCTCGATCATCAACATCGCCTCGATGTCGGGCACGATCGTCAATCGCGGGCTGACGCAGGCGCATTACAATTCCTCGAAAGCCGCCGTCATCCACATGTCGAAGAGCCTCGCCATGGAATGGGCCGATCGCGGCTTGCGCGTCAATGTCGTCAGCCCGGGCTACACGCTGACGCCGATGAACAAACGGCCGGAGGTCGCTGAGGAGATAAAGATCTTCAAGCGCGACACGCCAATGGGGCGCATGGCAACGCCGGAGGAAATGGTTGGGCCGACCGTGTTCCTGGCCAGCCGCGCATCGAGCTTCGTCACCGGCCTCGATCTGATCGTCGATGGCGGTTACGTCTGCTGGTAGGACCGCATCTGGCAGAACTTCGCCTGCAGTCTGAATTTGTGCGTTCCGCGCGGCTTAGTCGTTGCGTGAGATGAACGTTGGTATATATAATTTCATCCTATGAAACGGCTTGGCGAGATGGGGCTTGCCATGCCGACAGCCGAGATCATGGGACCTTGATGGCTTGCACCTTGCAGGGCGCCGCAAGACTGGCAATTGATCCGCAGATGATCGCTCCCGCAGCGATGCATCGGCAGCCATGACGCTGACGGTATATTCCATCCTCACGAGAATTGAGCACCATCTTGCCTGCGCTGGCCACGGCCAGGGCGATATATTGGGGCCGACGGCCTTGCGCAACAGCCAGCCTTTCCAACACAATCAAGAAAAGACGCAAGAAGGGAACGACCAATAACCGTCACAGCTTGAAGGAGAACCAAGCAATGCCACTTCGCAGTGTGATTTCGAAATTCTCAATGGGAGCACTGGCCCTTGCAGCGGCAAGCGCCATCACGCCGACGGCCCAAGCCGCAGCGCCTGAATCCAACGACCCGATCAAGATCGCGCTGTTCGACTGGACCAGTGTCAATCTCAACGCCAAGATCCTCGGCGGCATCCTGGAAAAGCTCGGCTACACCGTCGAGTATCCGACGGCCGACTACCTCTCCAGCCTGACCACTGGCCTGACCAATGGCGACCTCGATGTCGGCCTGGAGTTCTGGGACACGACCGCCGGCGAGGCGATGAAGGCGTCCGACGCGACCGGCCAGACAGAGCGCCTCGGCAAGCTTGGACCGAAGGCCAAGGAAGAATGGTGGTTTCCCGAATACATGAAGGAGAAATGCCCGACCTTGCCGGACTGGCATGCCTTGCTCGACGCCACATGCGCGGCGTCATTCTCGACGGCGGAGACCGCGCCGAAGGGGCGCTATCTCGGCGGCCCGGTGACCTGGGAAGGCTTTGACGACGAGCGCGTCGCGGCGCTGAAACTGCCCTTCACCGTGATCCATGCCGGCACCGATGCAGCGATGTTCGCGGAACTCGACTCCGCCTATCAGCGCAAGGCGCCGATCATGCTGTGGATCTATTCGCCGCACTGGGCGCCGGCCAAGTACAAGGGCGAGTGGGTGCAATTCCCCGAATACACGCCCGAATGCTACAACGACCCGAAATGGGGCGTGAACCCCGACGCCAAATATGACTGCGGCAAGCCGCATGGCGAGATCTGGAAATACTCCTGGAACGGTATGAAGGACAAATGGCCGGTCGCCTACAAGGTGGCGAAGGCCTTCACGATCGATACCGACGAGCTCAACAAGATGAGCGGCGAAATCGACCTTGACGGCAAGAAGCCGGAAGATGTCGCCGCCGCCTGGATCGCCGCGCACGAGGCCGACTGGAAAGCCTGGGCGCAGTGACCGTTCCGACTGGAAACGCGAGACCCGGCTGTTGATCGGCCGGGCCTCAAGTCTTGATGCTCCAGAAGGACGATTGGATGACGACTGAACAGGGATCGGCGCAACCGGGCACGGATAGCCGTCCGATAAAACTTGCATGCCGCAATGTCTGGAAACTGTTCGGAGCGAACGCGGCCAATTTCATCCGCGAGCGCGACGGCAAGGCCAGCATGGCCGATGTCACTGCTGCCGGACTGGTCGGCGCCGTGCGCGCCGTCGATCTCGAAATCCGTCAGGGCGAGATCTTCATCATCATGGGCCTGTCGGGATCCGGCAAGTCGACACTGGTGCGCTGCATGTCGAGGCTGGTCGAGCCGAGCCACGGCAAGGTCGAGTTCGAAGGCAAGGACCTGCTCAAGATTTCCGACGCGGCACTCATCGAATTGCGCCGCCATCGCATGGGCATGGTGTTCCAGAATTTCGCGCTCTTGCCGCATCTCAATGTTCTCGACAACATCGCCTTTCCGCTCGGCATCCAGGGGCAAAACCGAGCGACACGTGAGGCGCGGGCTCGCGAGGTCATCGAACTCGTCGGCCTGCGCGGCCGTGAGCATTTCTATCCCCGCGAATTGTCCGGCGGCCAGCAGCAGCGCGTCGGCATCGCCCGGAGTCTCGCGACGAAGCCGGAGATCTGGTTCCTCGACGAGCCGTTCTCCGCGCTCGATCCGCTGATCCGCCGTGAGATGCAGGACGAGTTGATGCGGCTGCAGACCATGCTGCACAAGACCATCGTCTTCATCACCCATGATTTCGACGAGGCCATAAGGCTCGCCGACCGCATCGCCATCATGAAGGATGGCGAGGTCATCCAGATCGGCACGCCGGAGGAACTGGTGGTCAATCCGGCGACCGACTATGTCGCCGAGTTCACCCGCGACGTCGACCGCGCCAAGGTGATTTCGGCGCGCAGCCTGATGCGCGCCTGCGATGGCGCCGAGCATGGCGGCACGGTTTCGCCCGATGCCAAGATCGCCAGCTTCTCGGCCAGCATCGTTTCCACCGGCAAGCCTTTCGCCGTGGTCAACGGCACCGGCAAGCCGATCGGCGAGGTGACGCCGCAAGCGGTCATCGACCTGCTGGCCGGCATCGAGAGAGCCGGCGCATGACGGTAACGGCAAGCGCCAGCGAGGCCAGGCCGCCGCTTCAGCGCTGGCTACTGGTCTGGGCGCTCGCCCTTGCCGCGGTGCTCACGGTGTTCTTGCTGCAGGACAGCGTCCCTTGGGCTGTCGACTATCCGGCCAGTGCCGTCGTGCCGGTCGCCGACGGGGTCAGCGCGCTGATGGGCTGGATCAAGTCGAACCTGTCGTGGCTGACGCGCTCGATCACCGCAGTGCTCGGCGTGCCGCTCGATTTCGCGCTCAATCTGCTCGCCAAGAACTTCAAGATCGGCCACGGCGCGGATGCCTATGTCTTGCCGCGCCTGTCCTGGGTCGGGGTGTGCGCTGCCGCCTTCCTCGCTGGCCATGCCGTGGGTGGTCGCAAACTCAGCCTGCTGGTCGGCGGCTGCTTCCTCTACATCGCGCTGTTCGGCCAATGGACCAGCGCCATGCTGACGCTGGCGCTAATCTCGATCGCCGTGCCGTTCTGCATCGTCACCGGCCTGCTCGCCGGCATCTGGGCCTGGCGCAAGCCGTGGGCAGAAAGGCTCATCGTCTCCCCTGCCCTTGATCTGATGCAGACGATCCCGACCTTCGCCTATCTCATCCCGATGCTGCTCCTGTTCGGCAACAGCCCGGTGTCGGCGATGATCGCCACCGCCATCTTCGCCACGCCGCCGATGGTGCGCGCGACGATGCTCGGCCTCGCCCGCGTGCCGCTGGAAATCGGCGAATTCAGCGACATGGCCGGCTGCACGGCGCGGCAGAAACTGTGGCGGGTGCTGCTGCCCTCGGCGCGGCCGACGCTGATGGTCGGCGTCAACCAGGTCATCATGCTGGCGCTCAACATGGTCATCATCGCCTCGATGATCGGCGCCGGCGGCCTCGGCTACGATGTGCTTCTGGCGCTGCGCGCGCTGAAGGTCGGCGAAGCGATGGAAGCCGGCCTCGCCATCGTCGCGCTGGCGATAGCGCTCGACCGGCTGAGCCAGGCCATCGCGCACAAGCAGGCGAAGGGCCATGTCCATCGGGAGCTGAACTCAAACTTCTGGCGGCGCTACCCCCATCTGACGCTGGCCATCGCCATCCTTGCCGTCACCACGCTGCTCGGCCTGTTCGTGCCGGCTTTCGCGGCGGTGCCGAAGGCGATCACCTTCACCACCGCGCCGCTGTGGAAGGCGGCAGTGAACTGGGTGACGATCAACTTCTTCGATGCTATCGAAGCCTTTCGCGTGGCGCTGATCCTCAATGTGCTCAACCCGATTCGAGCCTTCTGCGAAGGCTTTCCGTGGCTGGGCGCGGTGTTCCTGCTCGGCCTCGCCGGCTATCAGCTCTCAGGCCTCCGCCTGGCGGCCCTGGTCGCGGCGTTGACCGCCTTCTGCGCCATCACCGGCCTGTGGGAAAAGACCATGGCCACCGTCTATCTCTGCGGCATCTCGGCCTTCATCGCCTGCCTGATCGGCATCCCGATCGGGCTGATGGCAGCGCGCAGCGACCGCTTCGAGAAAACCGTCACGCCCATCATCGACACGCTGCAGGTGCTGCCATCCTTCTGCTTCATCATCCCGGTGGTGATGCTGTTCCGCGTCGGCGACGTCACCGCCATGATCGCAACGATAGCCTTCGCCGTGGTGCCGGCGATCCGCTACACCAATCACGGCATCCGCCAGGTGCCGCCGGCGCTGATCGAGGCGGCGAAGGTGTCGGGCTGCACGCCGCGCCAGACATTCTTCCGCGTGCAACTGCCGCTGGCGCTTCCCGAGATCATGCTCGGCGTCAACCAGACCATCCTGATGGCGCTGGCGATGATCATCATCTGCGCCATGGTCGGCACACGCGATCTCGGCCAGGAGGTGTTCATCGCGTTGTCCAAGGCCGATTCCGGCCGCGGCATCGTCGCCGGCCTGGCAATAGCCTTCATCGGCATCGTCGCCGACCGGCTGTTCAACGCCTGGACGGCGAAGGCGCGGGCAAGACTGGGATAGGCAGGACGATGCGCTGCGACTACTCCGCCGCGACGCCCTTCACTTCGAGATAGCTCTCCATGGAATCGTCCAGCGCCTGCAGCCAGGGCGTATGGTGTAGCGGCGCCATGGTGCCGGTCATCAGCGAGCGGTAGGCGTGATCGCGAAAACTCATAATGTCTTCCGCCTTGTGGTGTTCCCACTCCATGAAAGTCTGGTTGACCGCTTCGACATCGAAGCCGGGATAGTCGGTCTGGTCCATCAATTCCTTGGTGTAATCGCCCTGGAACCAGATCATCTGCTCGGCGTCTTCCAGCGTCTCTTCACGCGCTCGCCATTTGGCACCATGCGCGGCCATCGCCTCGGCCGAGGGCAGCTTGATGCGGCCCATGATGACGTCGCGGGCGAACCAGGCCTGCGCGTCGAACATGTTGAAGGTGTAGAACTGATCCTGCATGCCGATATAGGACAGTTTTGGATTCTTCTCCCAGACGACGCCTTCATAGAGATCGAGCGGCCACATGCGGTTGGCGGTCTTGAGCTTGAGGTCGTCGGTGAGGAAGGGGAAGGAATGGAGGTAGCCGGTGCACAGGATGATGGCGTCTACATCCTTGGTTGAGCCGTCCTTGAAGTGCGCGGTCTTGCCGACGACCTTCTGCAGCAGCGGCACCTCCTTCCAATTGTCAGGCCATTTGAAGCCCATCGGCTTCGAGCGGTAGCTGGAGGTGATGGATTTGGCGCCGTATTTGTAGCATTGCGAGCCGATGTCCTCGGCCGAATAGGAGCGGCCGATGATCAGGATATCCTTGCCCTTGAACTCCATGGCGTCGCGGAAATCATGGCTGTGCAGGATGCGGCCGTTGAAGGTGGAAAAGCCCTCGAAATAGGGAACGTTGGGCACCGAAAAATGCCCGGAAGCGACGACGACGTTGTCGAACTCTTCGGAGTAGGTGACGTCGTTGGTGCGGTCATGCGCGGTGACGGTGAATTTCTTGGTCTCGTCCGAGAAGGTGACCATGCGCACCGGGCTGTTGAAGCGCACCCATTTGCGCAGCCCTGATTTTTCGACGCGGCCCTTGATGTAATCCCACAGCACGGCGCGCGGCGGGTAGGAACCGATCGGCCGGCCGAAATGCTCCTCGAAAGAGTAGTCGGCGAATTCCAGACACTCCTTCGGTCCGTTCGACCAGAGGTAGCGGTACATCGAGCCGTGCACCGGATCGCCATGCTCGTCGAGGCCGGTGCGCCAGGTGTAGTTCCACAGGCCGCCCCAGTCCGACTGCTTTTCAAAACAGACGATTTCAGGAATGTCGGCGCCCTTGTCGGCAGCCGACTTGAAGGCCCTGAGCTGTGCCAGGCCGGACGGTCCGGCGCCGATGACGGCAACGCGAGTTTTCATTTCCAGGGCCTCCTCTTTTTGATTTCCCCAGCGAAACAAATTTCACTGACAGTGACACTAATTGGCCCTTCGGTGCTGTCAACAGACATCTGCGGGAACGGCGTTTGCGCGCAAAGGATTCCTGGCGAAAAACCTTCGCTGGCAGAATTCATGGGATCGGCAGGTGGGACTTAAGACGGCTTGCCGACGCCGCCTCGCTGCTGTATCGCCACCTCTGATGTTCACCTTGAGTGAAATAAATCCGCGACGTCCGGGGGCGACATGGCGAAAGACAGTTCCAATCCCAAGGCTGCCGGCGCCAAGCCAAAGGTCTCGGCCGACGGCAAGACCATCCGGGCACCGCTGACGCAGAATCCGCACGCCATCCGCGACACCCGCGAAAAAGTGCTGGAGGTGGCGATCGGCCGTGAGGTGCGGGCGTTCCGCAAGAAGCTCGGCATCACCGTCGCCGATCTCGCTGTCGCCACCGACATTTCGCTGGGCATGCTGTCGAAGATCGAGAACGGCATCACCTCGCCGTCGCTGACCACCTTGCAGGCGCTGTCGCGGGCGCTCGGCGTTCCCGTCACCGCCTTCTTCCGCCGCTTCGAGGAGGAGCGCAGTGCCGTCTTCGTCAAGGCCGGCGAAGGCCTCGATGTCGAGCGCCGCGGCACGCGCGCCGGCCACCAGTACAATCTGCTCGGCCATATCGGCTCGAACACCAGCGGCGTGGTGGTCGAGCCCTATCTGATCACGCTGACCGAGGATTCGGATGTCTTCCCGACCTTCCAGCATGAGGGCATGGAGTTTCTCTACATGCTGGAAGGCGAAGTCGTTTACCGGCACGGCAGCAACCTCTATCCGATGAAGCCCGGCGACAGCCTGTTCTTCGACGCCGACGCGCCGCACGGGCCGGAGCAACTGACGAAACTGCCGATGCGGTATTTGTCGATTATTTGCTACCCGCAGAACAGCGCGGGTTAGTCGGACCGCCGCAGCCCCCTCACCCGGATTGCCAAGACCGAATTGCGAAGGGCAATTCGGGGCAATCCGACCTCTCCCCGAGGGGAGAGGAGCTAGCGTTGGCGATCTCTTCTCCCCTCGGGAGAAGGTGGCCCGAAGGGCCGGATGAGGGGGCCTTGCTTCAATCCGGCCCAAACCCCGGCGATGTCGCGCTCCCATCATCCAGCTTCGACAGCCATTCGACCAGCGTCGGCCTATACCGAGTTAGGCCCTTGTAGGTGGCGAGTTCCTCCGGCAGGTCGCGGATGACGCGGTGCAGGCGGCGTGCCCATTTCGGCTGCGTCACCAGTTCGTCCATCTTGATCAGATAGCAGCGGATCGGGAAGACGATGCCGTTCGAGCGCGGCAGCCGCCAGAAACTCTGCAATTCGACGCGCAGATGCACCTTGTCGCCGACATTCTCCGGCGTCACTGTGGTCCGGTCCGGACCCCATTTGTGATAATTTTCGGGGCTGGTGTCGAGGCGCGGATTGATGGTCATCGTCCAGTTCAGGCGCCGCGCCGGCTTGCCTTGCTGGATGTTGGTGAGGAATTTCAGCGCCCTGACGAAAATGCCCTTCTCATGCGCCAGCGGCACCGGCGCGTGCCACTCGAAGAAGTTCATGCCAATGTCGAAATCGAGCGACCAGTCGGCTTGGGTGGTGACCATGCCGGCATCCATCCACAGATTACCGTCGCGCTGGTCGAGTATGCAGAAATCGCCCTGGCTCTGGCGGGTGATGTATTCCATCGGCCCGTAAGGCAGCGTCGAGGTGTCGCCGAAGGTGAAGGTGTCGTCGATGCCGAGGGGCCGGTTGATCCAGCGCCAGCGGTCGCCGTCGCGGGTCAGCGTAAAATGCTCGGGATAGCCCAGCGCCTGCTGCTCCATCAGAAGTTCGAGCAGGTCCCAGCCGGCCAAGGTCATGTGCGGCAGCGACTGGCAGCGCAGCGGGTCCTCGGCCAGCACCAGAGCGCGGTCCTGCATCTCGGCGACATAATGCTCGTCGACGTCGATCAGGTTTTCCAGCACGCTGCCCTTCGGGCCGACGACATGCGGCTCGATGTTGACCGCATACATGTAGGCGTCTTCATGGAACGGGAACGGGAAGCGCCTGATGTGCTCCGGGCTGTTCCTGAAGGTGAAATCGTCGCGGAACGTTTCCTTGCGAAAGGTGATGCCCATGATTTCCTCCTACCGCTCCAGCACCAGCGACCGGCCTTCGAAGCGCGAGACGCACGGCATGATCTTGCAGCCGGAGCGATGGTCTTCCTCGCTCAGCCAGTGGTCGTTGTGGATGAACTTGCCATCGTATGAGATGACGTTGGTTTCGCACTGGCCGCAGACGCCGCCGCGGCAGAGATAGGGCGGATCGACGCCGGCCGCCTCGATGGCTTCGAGCAGGCTCTGCTGCTCGCCGACGCGGATCGACTTGCCGCTGACGGCTAAAGTCACGTCGAAGGGCAGGCCGGGCTGGGGTGCAGCGAAATGCTCGAAATGCACGGCCTCCGATGGCCAGCCCAAGCTTGCCGCGCGGTCGCGCACCCAGTTGATCATCCCGGCCGGGCCGCAAACATAGAGATGCGTGCCGAGCGGCTGCGTCGACAGCAAGCGGTCGAGATCGATGCTCTCGTCACGGTCGTCGTGATAGAGCCTGATGCGCCTGTCGTAGCGCTCCCGCAGCACGTCGGCATAGGTGCCGAGCGAGGCGGTGCGGCAGGTGTAGTGCAGTTCGAAATTACCGCCCTCCCCCGCCAGTTGCGCGGTCTGCGCCATGAAGGGGGTGATGCCTATGCCGCCGGCGAGCATCAGGTGTTTTTTTGCCCTGAGATCGAGCGAGAACAGATTGACCGGATAGCTGATCACCATCTCGAGGCCCGGCTTGACGGACCTGTGCATGAACAGCGAGCCGCCGCGGCCGACATCGTCGCGACGCACCGAGATGGTGTATTCGCGCGTGTCGAGCGGCGAGCCCATCAGCGAATAGGGATTGAGCCGGGTGCGGTCGCCGTCGCGCATCTCAACCACGACATGGGCGCCGCCGGAAAAGGTCGGCAAAAGCTCGCCGTCGCGCCGGCGGAAATGGAAGCGTGTGACCAGCTCGTTGACCGGAACGACGTCGCTGACGACGACATCGAGTTTGGTGGTGCCAGTGCTCATGGGGAGGCCTCCTCCATTGGAGGAATCTCCGAGCGATCCTCGGCATTGATGCAGACACCCTGGAAGGCAGCGAGGCGCCGGGAATAATGATCGCGCACCAGAAGCAGCAGGCCGCAATGCGAACAGGTGGCCGGCTGTGTCGTCACGTTCTCGGTGATGCCCTTGCAGTGCACGCATTGCATGCGCCGCGCCAGCGAGCCGCGATGTTCTGTCTGCATCGAGGTGTGGTCTATGCCGGCTTCGAGCGCCACCTGCATCGCCTGCCCGATCAGACCTTCGGTGCCGGCAAGGTAGAGGCGCAAGCCCATATGCGCGTTGCTCAGCGTCTGCTTCAGGCGCGGCAGCAGGCTGGCGAAGGACGGCGCCTGATGAAACTGCGCCGGCTTCAGCGCTTCGAGAGCTGCGACATGCTTGCCGTCGGGACCGGGAATGAAGACGATCTCAGCCCCGTCGAAGAAACCAGGCGGAGCCACCCTGGCCATGTCAAGGATGGCCAGCGCGCCTTCCGCATCCGCCACGAAAAGATGGTGCTTACCGGGCTGCGGAGACAGGGTTCCGTAGATGGGCCGGCTGATGATGGTCTTGGCTGCCATTCTCGCTTTGTGCCTTAAAATCCCTCGCTGTTGATGATGCCTCAACCCTTGGCGGTACGCTTGGTCTTTTTGGGATCGTCGAACGGCAGTGGCTGCGCCGTCGCCTTGATCGAGCCGCTCTTGTTGCGGATTTCGAGCTTGGTGTCCTTGACGGCGCAGTCGACGTCGAGGCGGGCGATGCCCATCGATTTCTTGACCAGTGGCGAATACATGGCGCAGGTCACCACGCCGACCTTTTTGCCGCCGCGATAGACAGGTGCGCCCTCGTCGGCCGGCTCCTTGCCGTCGAGCAGCACGCCATAGATCTTGAAGCGCTCCTTGCCCTTCAGCCGGTAGTGCTCCTCGGCGCCGCGAAAACCGGTCTTGCCGGGGCTGACGGTGAAGTCGAGGCCGAGTTCCCACAACGTGTCGCCAGGGCCTTCATTCTCGAACGGATATTTTTGCGAATTGTCGTAGGGATAGAACAGCAGATAACTTTCGACGCGCAGCATATCGAGCGTGGTGAAGCGGCACGGGATGATGCCGGCGCTCTTGCCCTCGTCGAGAATCCTGTCCCAGATCGTGCCGGCATCCTGGCCGCGGCAGAAGATCTCGTAGCCGCGCTCGCCGGTGTAGCCGGTGCGCGAGATCATGACGGGGAAGCCGAACAGCTGCGTCTGCATGTGATGGAAATAATTGAGGTCGCGAATCCCCGGCACGTGCTTGGCCAGATAATCGACCGCGGTCGGCCCCTGCAGCGACAGATCATGCAGATTATCGTCGAAGCGTAGCGACACGTCCCTGCCCATCGCAGCGCGCTGCAATTCCTCATGGCCGGTGCCCGAACCATGCACCACCATCCAGGCGTTCGGGCCGGTGCGGTAGAGGATGCAGTCGTCGGTGAATTTTCCCGCCTCGTTCAGCATGCAGGCATAGGCCGACTTGCCCGGATATATCTTTTCCACGTCGCGCGTGGTGGCGAGATCGATGAGATGCGAGGCATGCGGCCCGGTGATGTGGACCTTCTTCAGGCCCGACACATCCATCAGCCCGGCCTTGGTGCGGATAGCAATGTACTCTTCGTCAGCGTCCTTGTCGTAGGTCCAGGCGGTGCCCATGCCGCTCCAGTCTTCGAGCTTCGAACCCAGCGCGCGGTGGCGGTCCGCCAGGGTCGAAAATCTCCAGGATGCCGTCATCCGCTCGTCCTCCGTTCAAAAATCCATTGTTCCCTGCTCCTTGGCTCGGAGGCCGGAGCTTTGGCTTGAATAATGATCGCAAACGTGAGGGAGCCGCAATCCCCTGAAAGCAAATAATTTCATTGTCAGGCAAAATTGCCCGCTCCGAGCAAACGGTTAACTCAACGTAAATTCGTCTTGACAATTGCCGGAAACGGTCTGAATTTATGAAAAAAATTTCACTCTCTTGAAAGAGAGCGGCGCACGGTGGATTCGGAACCGGACGTCGGAAAAAAGGGGAAAACCGATGTCAGACCTGCAGCAGCGCATCGAAGCGCTGTATCGCTCCGACTTGCGCGGATCCGCGTTGCTGATCATCTGCCTGTGGGCGACGATCCTCTTCGTCCTCTTCATGACATGGCCGTACATTCCAGACAGCGGCATCAAGGCCGTCGTCGCAATTGCCGCCGCCGCCGTGCTGATCTTCAACACTGCCGCGATCCTGGCGATGGTCAAACACTACAAGGAAGACAAGGACTTCATCTACGGGCTCGACATCAAGAATGCCGACGCGGCCCGCAACCGCAACTCCTGAGGGGTCAAGAACATGCCGCGCTACACGCCGCCGGAGCAGAGCAAGGCCGGCCAGGTTTTCGATATCGTCGTCGTGGTGGTCGCCATCTTCGTGGCGCTGTGGCTGCCGCTGAAGCTTGGCCTTGCCGGAGCCGCCAAATCCATCGACGCGCTCGACGCCAAGACCTGGGAAGCGCTTGGCCAGAACCCGACCATGGCCGCGATCTGGGAGAAGCTCGGCTACACGCCCGAGACCGCGCATGACGTCATCCAGAACCGCTTCCACTATGTCATCGACTGGCCGACGCTGATCATCATGGCGGCGGTGCTGATCGGCTATTTCGTCTTCCTGTTTCGCGCATCCGACCGCGAATACCGCGACGTCATCAACGAAAAGTTCGACGACAAGTAAGAGTTCCGAAGACAGGCAATCGGGAGACGCACCATGTGGATTTCACTTTCTTACGCATGCTGGGGCATCTCGGTCGTGCTCGCTTTGTGGATGCTCTACGACTGGTTCAAGGTCGACACGACCTATTCCGAGGACGTTCTGACCTCGTCGCGTGAAGGCGAGCTTGAGGCCGTTTCCGAAAAACACCGGATCTGAGTGGGGATTGAACAATGACGGTCGCGGTTGAAACGGCGGGTTCGGTAACAAATGGCGACAGGGTCTCGCTGCTGCGGGTGCTCGGCCCCGCCCATGTCTGGGCGCTCGGCGTCGGCATCGTTCTGGTCGGCGAATTCACCGGCTGGAATTTTTCCGCCGACAAGGGCGGCGCGCTGGCCGCGCTGATCGTCTGCTGGATCGTCGGGCTGCTCTACACCTCGGTCGCCATGATCGATTCCGAGGTGACGTCGACGGTCGCCGCCGCCGGCGGCCAGTATGCGCAGGCCAAGCACATCGTCGGACCGCTGATGGCCTTCAATGTCGCGCTGTTCCTGGTGTTCGCCTACACGATGCTGGAGGTTTCGGACGCGATCCTGCTCGGCGACACGATCGTTGCCAAGGCCGGCGTCGAAGGGCTCACCCACAATTCGTTCATCGCCGCCACCATCGTGGTGCTGGCCTGGCTCAACTATCGCGGCGTGCTGATGACGCTCAACGTCAATTTCGTCATCACGGCAATCGCCTATATCTCGATCGTCATCCTGTTCTTCTCGGTAAGCCCGTGGACGCAAGGGGCGGTGTTGAAGCTCAATGAGCTGGTTACGCCGGGCAATGCGCTCCCCTATGGCTGGATCGGCGTCATCGCCGCCTTCCAGTTTGGCATCTGGTACTATCTCGGCATCGAGGGCACCACGCAGGCCGCCGAGGAAGTGCGCTCGCCGGCCCGCTCCCTGCCCTATGGCACGATGGCCGGCATGATCACGCTTCTGATCGCCGCCGCCATGACCTGGTACGTCTGCGCCTCGCTGATGCCCTGGGAATATCTCGGCATCACCTATTACCCGCTGTGGGACGCCGGCAAGCTGACCGGCAGCCCGCTGCTGGAAAATCTGTTGTTCATCGCCACGCTGCTGGCGGCGCTGGCCTCGGCCAATGGCTGCATCAACGACGCAGCACGCGCCTGGTTCTCGCTTGGCCGCGACCGCTATCTGCCGAGTTGGTTCTCTGCGGTGCATCCGAAATACCGCACGCCTTACCGTTCGATCCTGTTCCTGCTGCCGATAGCGCTCGCCTTCGCCTTCATCGCCGACCTCAATCAGGCGATCACCTTCTCGATCCTGTCGGGCGTGCTGCAATACACCTTCATGAGCATCAACATCATGATGTTCCGCAAGAAGTGGCCGCTCGGCACGATCCGCCGCGGCTACACGCACCCCTTCCATCCGCTGCCGGCGATCGTGCTGTTCTGCCTGTGCGTGGTCACCTTCTTCGCCATCTTCCTCGGCTTTGGCTCGCAGCTGATCGCGATGACCATCTTCTATTTCCTGATCTCGCTGTGGTTCCATTTCTACCGCTACAAATTCGTGCGGCGCGGCGACCAGTTCACCATGCCGTGGCCGAAACCGCAGGGCTATTGATGGGAGACGGCCCGCCCCGATCCTTGGCGGGCCGGACATGACAAAATGTCCGAAGTGACATCAGCACTGCTTGTCGGGGGCATTGTCCTGGCTCTCGCCCTTCACCTTGCGTGGCTGGCGCGCCGCAGCCGCAACAGGGCATTAGTGGCGCTCGCCGCCGACGCGGCCGGCATCCGCACCGTCATTGCCGACGCCGCTGATGTTTCGGACGGCACCGCCGGCGTCGTCACCTGGGAAGGCTCGTGGAACGGCCAACGCGTTCAGCTGCGAACCATCGTCGATACGCTGGCGACACGAAAACTCCCGGCCCGCTGGCTCAGCGTTTCGATCACCGAAAAGGTCGCTGTGCCAGCCACGTTCGACATGATGATGCGGCCGGGCTCGCCGACGACCTTCTCCAATTTCGACCATCTCCAGCATACGCTGCCCAAGGCGCCCGGCTTTCCCGCCGAGGCGGTGCTGCGGACCGACCGCCGAGGCACGCGTTTCCCGCAAGGCATCATCGCCGACCATCTGGAGCCCTTTTCGGAGGGGCGCGCCAAGGAATTGCTGATCACCCCAAACGGCGTGCGCATCGTCTGGCTGCTGGCCGAGGCCGAGCGGGCGCGTTACGGCGTTTTCCGGCAGGCCGCGTTTGGCGACGCGCAGATCGATCCGGCGCTGATCCAACGGCTGCTCGTATCCCTCTCGGCGCTGCGCGACGCCATCAACCAAAGCGAACGGCAAGCCGCATGACCAGTTCAGACACCTCGCCCGCACCGGCAAACCCGTATCTCGTCCTGGGCGCCGCAATCGTGCTGCCAGGCAGCGGACATGTCATTCTGGGTGTGCCGGTGCGTGGCCTGCAGTTTCTATTCTTCATGGTGATCCTGGCCTGGGTCACCGCCAAGATCGCGCCGGCAGACGCCAGCTTCATCGGCCGTCATGCCGGCGGCTTCTTGATCTATGCGCTATCGATCCTCGACGCCTACAAGCTCGCCCGCATCCGCCATGCCCGGTGGGTTCACAATGCCGCGCGAGACAGCGATAATTCGGACGGCGGCATCACGCCGCATAGGTAACTACAGGAAAATTTTTTTCATGTGATTGAATTCGTGCAACGCATTCGGTACATCATCTCTTAGCTACAAACGCCGGGAGGCTGACATGTGTGGAATTGTCGGACTGTTTTTGAAAGACAAGTCGCTGGAGCCAAAGCTCGGCGCGATGCTGTCGGAGATGCTGGTCTCGCTCAGCGATCGCGGCCCCGACAGTGCTGGCATCGCCATCTATGGCGCCCCTTCCAAGAACGAAGCCAAGATCACCATCCAGTCGGCGAAACCCGCGCGTGATTTTCGCGACCTCGATACCGAGCTTGCCAAGGCGCTCGGTGTGCCGGTGAGCATTGCGGTGAAGTCGACCCATGCCGTCGTCAGGACCAGCCCTGACAGGATCGATGAGGCCCGCGAGACCATCCAGGCGCTGCGTCCCGACATCCGCATCATGGGCGCCGGCGATGTCGTCGAGATCTACAAGGAAGTCGGCCTGCCGGAAGCGGTCGTCGATCGCTTCGACGTCCGCAAGATGACCGGCACGCATGGCATCGGCCATACCCGCATGGCAACGGAATCGGCGGTGACGACGATGGGCGCGCATCCGTTCTCGACCGGCGCCGACCAGTGCCTGGTGCACAATGGCTCGCTCTCCAACCACAACAATGTCCGCCGCGAGCTGATCCGCGAGGGCATGAAATTCGAGACCGAGAACGATACTGAAGTCGCGGCCGCCTACCTCTCCTCGCAGATGGCGCATGGCAAGAATCTCGGCGAGGCGCTGGAAGGCACGCTCTCCGACCTCGACGGCTTCTTCACCTTCGTCGTCGGCACCAAGAACGGTTTTGGCGTGGTGCGCGACCCGATCGCCTGCAAGCCCGCCGTCATGGCCGAGACCGACCAGTATGTCGCCTTCGGCTCGGAATATCGCGCGCTGACCAAACTGCCCGGCATAGACAATGCGAGGGTCTGGGAACCGGAACCCGCAACCGTCTATTTCTGGGAGCATTGAGTTCATGCCGGCAACCAAACTTTCAAAGGCGGCGACGCACGACCACGCCTCTCGTATCTTCGATCTCGATGTGTCGTCGCTGCGCGAGCTCAACCAGGCGCTGCACAATCTGACGCCCGGTTCCAATGAAACAGCATGGGAAGTGCTGCACCCGAAGGGCAGCCATTCGGTCGCCGTCGGCGTCGACCAGCCTGTCTCCATCGATGTGCGCGGCAGCGTCGGCTACTACTGTGGCGGCATGAATTCCGGCAGCACCATTACCGTGCATGGCTCGGCCGGACCCGGCGTCGGCGAGAACATGATGTCGGGCTCGATCACGATCAAAGGCGACGCCAGCCAATATGCCGGCGCCACCGGCAAGGGTGGTCTGCTGGTCATCGAGGGCAACGCCTCGTCGCGTTGCGGCATTTCGATGAAGGGCATCGACATCGTCGTGCACGGCAATATCGGCCACATGTCGGCCTTCATGGCGCAGTCGGGCAATCTGGTGGTGCTGGGCGATGCCGGCGATGCGCTCGGTGATTCCATCTACGAGGCGCGGCTGTTCGTGCGCGGCAAGGTCGACAGCCTGGGTGCCGACTGCATCGCCAAGGAGATGCGGCCCGAGCATCTGGAATTGCTGCAGGGCCTGCTCGACCGCTCCGGTGTCACCGGCGTCAAGCCGTCGGAGTTCAAGCGCTACGGCTCGGCGCGCACGCTCTACAATTTCAATATCGACAACGCCGACGCGTATTGAGGCAGCATGACCTATCGCAACCCGCCGACGACGCCGCGCAAATCCGCGACCTTCGACGACTACACGCTTTCCGAAATCCGCCGCGCCGCGGCGACCGGCATCTATGACATCCGGGGCGCCGGCGCCAAGCGCAAGCTGCCGCATTTCGACGACCTGCTGTTCCTCGGCGCCTCGATCTCGCGCTATCCGCTGGAAGGCTATCGCGAGCGCTGCGACACCTCAGTCGTGCTCGGTTCGCGCCATGCCAAGAAGCCGATCGAGCTGAAAATCCCGATCACCATTGCCGGCATGAGCTTCGGCTCGCTGTCCGGGCCGGCCAAGGAAGCGCTCGGGCGCGGCGCGACGCTGTCGGGCACCTCGACCACGACGGGCGATGGCGGCATGACCGAGGAAGAGCGCGGCCATTCCAAGCAACTGGTCTACCAATATTTGCCCTCGCGCTACGGCATGAATTTGCGCGATTTGCGCCGGGCCGATGCGATCGAAGTTGTCGTCGGCCAGGGCGCCAAGCCCGGCGGCGGCGGCATGCTGCTTGGCCAGAAGATTTCCGACCGCGTCGCCGAGATGCGCACGCTGCCGAAGGGCATCGACCAGCGCTCGGCCTCACGCCATCCCGACTGGACCGGCCCGGACGATCTCGAGATCAAGATCCTCGAACTACGCGAAATCACCGACTGGGAAAAGCCGATCTACGTCAAGGTCGGCGGCGCCCGCCCCTATTATGATACCGCGCTGGCAGTGAAGGCCGGCGCCGATGTCGTCGTCGTCGACGGCATGCAGGGCGGCACGGCGGCGACGCAGGAAGTGTTCATCGAGAATGTCGGCCAGCCGACGCTCGCCTGCATCCGGCCGGCCGTGCAGGCGCTGCAGGATCTCGGCATGCACCGCAAGGTGCAGCTGATCATCTCCGGCGGCATCCGCAACGGCGCCGATGTCGCCAAAGCGCTGGCGCTCGGCGTCGACGCGGTCTCGATCGGCACCGCGGCGCTGGTCGCGCTCGGCGACAACGATCCCCGCTGGGAGGCGGAGTACAACGAGCTCGGCACCACAGCCGGCGCCTATGACGACTGGCATGAGGGCCGCGACCCCGCGGGCATCACCACGCAGGACCCTGAGCTGATGAAGCGGGTCGACCCGGTGGCGGCCGGACGCCGGCTGGCGAACTACCTCAAGGTGATGACGTTGGAGGCTCAAACCATTGCCCGCGCCTGCGGCAAGAACAGCCTGCACAATCTCGAGCCCGAGGATCTCGTCGCGCTCACCATCGAAGCCGCCGCCATGGCCGGCGTGCCGCTCGCCGGCACCAACTGGATACCGGGGAAGAACGGCTTCTAGAGCATGATCCCGAAAAGTGGAATCCGGTTTTCGGAAAAGATCATGCTCAAGCCAAGAAACAGCACATCCAAAATACCATAAGCGAGGAACTATAATGGGGAACGATCTCGCCGCATTCGCCAAAGAGAACGGCGTCAAATATTTCATGATTTCCTACACCGACCTGTTCGGTGGCCAGCGTGCCAAGCTGGTGCCGGCACAGGCGATATCAGACATGCAGAAGGACGGCGCCGGCTTTGCCGGTTTCGCCACCTGGCTCGACCTGACGCCGGCGCATCCCGACATGCTGGCGGTGCCGGATCCGGACTCGGTCATCCAGCTGCCATGGAAGAAAGAGGTAGCCTGGGTCGCCGCCAACTGCATCATGGACGACAAAGAGGTCGACCAGACGCCGCGCAACACGCTGAGGCGGCTGATCGCGGAGGCCGCCGGCGACGGGATGCATGTCAAGACCGGCGTCGAGGCCGAGTTCTTCCTGATCTCGCCGGACGGCAGCGTCATATCAGACCAGTACGACACGGCATCAAAGCCCTGCTATGACCAGCAGGCGGTGATGCGCCGCTATGACGTCATCGCCGAGATCTGCGACCACATGCTGGCGCTGGGATGGAGCCCCTACCAGAACGACCACGAGGACGCCAACGGCCAGTTCGAGATGAACTGGGCCTTCGACGACGCGCTGGCGACCGCCGACAAGCACTCCTTCTTCAAGTTCATGGTCAGGTCGGTCGCCGAAAAGCACGGCCTGCGTGCCACCTTCATGCCAAAGCCCTTCCAGGGCCTGACCGGCAATGGCTGCCATGCCCATATCTCGGTGTGGGACAAGGCTGGCAAGACCAACGTCTTTGCCGACAATTCGATGGAGCTCGGCCTGTCGGCCAAGGGCAAGAATTTCCTCGGCGGCATCATGAAGCACGCCTCGGCCCTGGCCGCCATCACCAACCCGACGGTCAATTCCTACAAGCGCATCAACGCACCGCGCACGATCTCTGGCGCGACCTGGGCGCCGAACACGGTGACCTGGACCGGCAACAACCGCACCCACATGGTGCGCGTGCCCGGACCCGGCCGCTTCGAGCTGCGGCTGCCCGATGGTGCCGCCAACCCCTATCTGCTGCAGGCGGTGATCATTGCCGCTGGTCTGGACGGCATCCGCTCCAAGGCCGATCCCGGCAAGCGCTACGACATCGACATGTACCAGCACGGGCACACGGTGAAGGGCGCGCCAAAACTGCCGCTCAACCTGCTCGACGCGCTGCGCGAGTTCGACAAGGACAAATCGCTCAAGGCGGCGCTGGGTGAGGAATTCTCGTCGGCTTATCTAAAGCTGAAGCACCAGGAATGGAATTCCTATGCTTCGCACTTCACGCAATGGGAGCGCGACCACACGCTGGATATCTGATGTCCGGTTTGGGGCGAGCGACCTCGGAATGAACGTATGAAATACTCGATCTTCTCGCTCGCCCGTGCCGCCTTGTCCGGCCACAAGAACTGGCAGCGCACCTGGCGCGACGCCACGCCGAAGGATCGCTACGACGTGGTGATCATCGGCGGTGGCGGCCATGGCCTGGCCACCGCCTGGTTCCTCGCCAGCGAATACGGCATCAAGAATGTCGCCGTGCTGGAAAAAGGCTGGATCGGCTCCGGCAATGCCGGCCGCAACACCACCATCATCCGCTCCAATTACGGCCTGCCCGGCAATACCGGCTTCTACGAATTGTCGATGAAGCTCTGGGAGCGCATGGAGCAGGATCTCAACTACAATTCGATGGTCAGCCAGCGCGGCGTCATCAACCTCTACCATTCCGATGCGCAACGCGATGCCTATGCGCGGCGCGGCAACACGATGCGCATCAACGGCATCGATGCCGAACTGCTCGACCTCGCCGCGGTCAAGAAGATGATACCGTTCCTGAACTACGACAATGCGCGTTTCCCCGTGCAGGGCGGATTGCTGCAGCGACGCGGCGGCACAGCGCGGCACGACGCCGTGGTTTGGGGCTATGCCCATGCGGCGAGCGGGCTCGGCGTCGACATCATCCAGAATTGCGAAGTGACTGGTTTCGTCAGGGACGCCAATGGCAAGGTGACCGGGGTCCAGACTTCGCGTGGCAAGATCGGCGCCGGCAAGGTCGGCATGGCCGTCGCCGGATCCTCGTCGCGCGTCGCGGCGATGGCGGGCTTGCGCCTGCCGATCGAAAGCCATGTGCTGCAGGCCTTCGTCTCCGAGGCGATCAAGCCGCTGATCCCCGGAGTCATGACCTTTGGCGCCGGCCATTTCTATGTCAGCCAGTCCGACAAGGGCGGACTGGTCTTCGGCGGCGACATTGACGGCTACAATTCCTACGCCCAGCGCGGCAACATGCCTGTAATGGAGGATGTCTGCGAGGGCGGCATGGCGCTGATGCCGATGATCGGCCGCGTGCGGCTTTTGCGCCAGTGGGGTGGCATCATGGACATGTCGATGGACGGTTCGCCGATCATCGACAAGACGCCGGTCGACGGGCTCTATCTCAACGCCGGCTGGTGTTATGGCGGTTTCAAGGCAACGCCGGGTTCCGGCTTTGTCTTTGCCCATCTGCTGGCCCGCGACACGCCGCACGAGGAGGCAGCACGGTTCCGCCTCGACCGCTTCCGGACTGGTGCCATGATCGACGAAAAGGGCCAGGGCGCCCAACCGAACCTGCACTGAGGACGGTCACATGCGCATCACCTGTCCCTTCTGCGGCGAACGCGAACTCGGCGAGTTCACCTATCTCGGCGACGCCAAACCGGTGCGGCCGGTGGCTGGCGCTTCGGAAGATGAGGTCTTCGACTACGTTTATCTGCGCGACAACATCGCCGGCGTGATGAGCGAGAACTGGTATCATGGCGGCGGCTGCCGGGCGTGGCTGAAGGTCACCCGCAACACGCTGACGCATGAGATTTCGGCGATCGAACCGGCGGCCGGTGCCGGTGCCGCGAAGGTTGGCGCGTGATGGCCGGCGCACAGACAAACCGGCTGGACAATGGCGGTCTCATCGACCGCTCGGCGCCGCTGAACTTCCGTTTCGACGGTAAGAGCTTTTCCGGCTTCCAGGGCGACACGCTCGCCTCGGCGTTGATTGCCAATGGCGTCAAGCTGGTCGGCCGCTCGTTCAAATACCATCGCCCGCGCGGCATCCTGACCGCTGGCTCGGAAGAACCCAACGCGCTGGTCGAACTGCGCACCGGCGCCCGGCGCGAGCCGAACACCAAGGCAACGACGGCGGAGCTCTACGAGGGGCTGGAAGCCGCCAGCCAGAACCGTTGGCCGTCGCTGCGCCACGACGTGATGTCGGTCAACCAGCTGTTCGCGCCGATCTTCGTTGCCGGCTTCTACTACAAGACCTTCATGTGGCCGGCGAAATTCTGGGAAGCGATCTACGAGCCGGCGATCCGCCGCGCCGCCGGCCTTGGCCGCGCTGCGGGCGTTGCCGATCCCGACCACTACGACAAGGCCTGGGCGCATTGCGATGTGCTGATAGCGGGTTCCGGTCCGGCCGGCCTTGCCGCGGCGCTCGCCGCCGGCCGCAGCGGTGCCCGCGTCATTCTCTGCGAGGAAGATTTCACGCTTGGCGGCCGCTTGCTGTCGGATGGCGGTACGATCGATGGCCTACCGGCCACCGAATGGCTGTCACGGACGCAGGCTGAGCTGGCAGCAATGCCCGATGTCCGCATCATGACCCGCACGACGCTGTTCGGTGTCTATGACGGCGGCACCTATGGTGCGCTGGAGCGGGTCAACGACCATCTGCCCTCCCCGCCCGAGCATCAGGTGCGCCAGCGGCTGTGGCGGATCGTGGCCAAGCGCTGTGTGGTCGCCGCAGGCGCCCTTGAGCGGCCGATCGTCTTCGCCGGCAACGACACGCCCGGTGTGATGATGGCTTCGGCGATGCGAACCTATGTCGGACGCTACGCCGCCGCTCCTGCAAAGCGCATCGCGCTGTTCACCAACAATGAGGATGGCTGGCGCACGGTCGAGACGGCACTCGGTGCCGGACTGCAGATCGCGGCGGTGATCGATGCACGGGCTGACGTCTCACCCGCTCACCGCTCGCTCGCCTCCAAGGGCGGCTTTACAGTGCTGCATGGCTCCGTCAGCGGCGTCGAAGGCGGCAAGGATGGTGTCAGGAAAATCGCGGTGTCGCTGACCGGCGGCGCACGCGCCCAAGTCGAGGCCGACGGGCTTGCCGTTTCCGGCGGCTGGAATCCCGCGGTCGGGCTGACCTCCTACCATCGCGGCCGGCCGAAATGGCGCGACGACATCGCCGCCTTCGTCCCGGATGGCGCGCCTCCCGGCATGGTCGCCGCCGGAGCCGCCAACGGTGCCTTCGGCCTTGGCGCCTGCCTGGCTGAAGGGTTCGCCGCAGGTTCTGCGGCGGCGCGTGATGCCGGGCGTGCCGGCAAGACCGGCTCAGCGCCACTCGCCGACGACGAAGCCTTTTCGTTGACGCCGCTCTGGCACGTCGCCAGCAAGGGCAAGGCCTTTGTCGACTACCAGCACGATGTCACCGCCTCCGACATCGAACTGGCCCAGCGCGAAGGTTTTGAATCGGTCGAGCATCTGAAGCGCTACACCACGCTCGGCATGGCGACCGACCAAGGCAAGACCTCGAATGTCGCCGGTCTCGCCATCATGGCCGCGGTGAGCGGCCGATCCATCCCCGAGACCGGCACGACGATCTACCGGCCTCCTTACGTGCCGGTCGCCATCGGCGCCTTCGCCGGCCACCACCGCGACGAGACTTTCCATGCAACACGGCTGACGCCCTCGCATCACTGGGCCGCCGAACAGGGTGCCGTCTTCGTCGACACAGGTCTCTGGAAGCGGGCGCAATGGTATCCGCGCGCTGGCGAAAAGGACTGGCTTGACTCGGTGACGCGCGAGGTCAAGGCGGTGCGCGGCGGTGTCGGCTTCTGCGATGTCTCGACGCTCGGCAAGATCGACGTGCACGGCCCGGACGCCGGCGCCTTTCTCGACCGCGTCTATATCAACACCTTCTCCAATCTCGCCGTGGGAAAAGCCCGTTACGGGCTGATGCTGCGCGAGGACGGCATCGTCTATGATGACGGCACGACGTCGCGGCTGGCCGAAGACCATTATTTCCTCACCACCACCACGGCCAAGGCCGGGCTGGTGATGCAGCATCTCGAATTCTGCCGGCAGGTGCTGTTTCCCGAACTCGATGTGCAGCTGACTTCGGTCTCCGACCAATGGGCGCAGTTTTCCATCGCAGGCCCGAAGACACGTGATCTGCTTCGGGAAATTGTCGCCCCTGCCGAGGACCTTTCCAATGAAGGTTTCCCGTTCATGGGCGCGCGGGAAATCGCTTTGCGCGGCGGCATCAGGGCAAGGCTGTTCCGCATCTCCTTCTCCGGCGAGATGGCGTTCGAGATTTCGGTGCCGGCGCGCTACGGCGAGGCGATGGCGCGCAATCTGATGCTGGCCGGCAGACAGTTCGGCGTCACGCCTTACGGCACCGAGGCGCTCGGCGTCATGCGCATCGAAAAGGGTCACATCGCCGGACCGGAACTGAGCGGCACGACGACGGCGGCCGATCTTGGCCTCGGCAAGATGATGTCGACCAAAAAGGATTTTATCGGCCGCGTCATGGCCGGCCGCGAAGCGCTGGTCGCGCCGGACCGGCAGGTCGTGGTGGGCATCAAGCCGACGGACAGAGCGCGCCGGCTGCGCTCCGGCGCACACATCATCCCGAAGGGGCAGACACCCGGACCAGGCAACGACCAAGGCTATGTCACCTCGGTCTGCTTCTCGCCGACATCAGACCAGTGGATCGGGCTGGCTCTAGTCGAGCGCGGCCGCGAACGCATCGGCGAGATCGTCCATGCGCACGATCCGATACGCGGCGAAGACTATGATGTCGAACTCTGCAATCCCGTCTTCTACGATCCGGATGGAGGGCGCCAGCGTGGCTGAATTTTCCTGGGACATCCGCAGTCCGCTTGAGCGGGCGCTTGTTGCCGGACCGTATGGTGCGCATGGCGATGCCGGCGTCTCGCTGACCGAGGTGCGAAATTTCGACCTCGTCCAGGTGATGGCGCGGCGCGGCAAAGCGGCGGAGATGAGCAAGACTGCCAAGGGCAGGTTCGGCGTTGCAGCTCCGGAACCGCCGAAGGCAGTCGGCACGGCGGATGCTACGTTGATCTGGTCCGGGCCAGACCAGTTTTTTGTCTTGTCCAAGGGCGGCAAGCATGGGACGGGAGCGCTTGCGCCTGCCTTTACCGCATCGGCATCGCTCTCCGACCAATCGCATGCACGGTCGCTGATCAGCATCTCCGGCGCCAAGGCGCGCACGATGCTCGCCAAGCTGTCATCAATCGATCTGCATCCGGCGGCATTCCCCACCGGTGCGGCTGCTGCGACCTCGATGGATCATACCAGCGTCACGCTCTGGCGGGGTAATGATCGGTCGGATGGGCAGGCGGTGTTCAACCTCCTGGTGTTCGCGACTTTTGCCGAGAGCCTGTGGCATACGATGCTCGATTCTGCTGCGGAGTATGGCGTCAATATCAAGCATTCCGAGGAATTTTAGATCGCCAATTGTAGATCTCGGCGCCGCCCCTCATTGCCCTGCCGGGCATTTCTCCCCGTGAACGGGGAGAAAGAGGCTGGCCGTTACGCCGCGCCACTTCCGCAGCGCTGGTGATTGGCGAAAGCGGAGATCGGAGCGTCCTTCGCCCCGTTTACGGGGAGAAGATGGCGGCAGCCAGATGAGGGGCGGCGCCGACGTTCGGAAGATAAGGCTGAGCAACGAATTCATACCTTTGTTCACATCCGGCCCGCCACCTTCGCCTTGCCAAACGCGACGCCCCTGCTATTCTTGCTGCTAAAATAATTTCACGCACAGGCAAACTTGTTTCTCGAACCGCAAGGCTGAGATGAGCCAGTCGCCCTACCCCACAGTCACAGCCGGAGCGCCGCGCCCGAGCCTGATCCTGAGGCCCGGCCAGATCGCGCTGCCGCCGGGGATGGAGCGCTATACGATCCAGGGCAATGGCGCGGTGCTGATCGAGGTTGAGGCCGGCGACACGATCACGGTTCGCAATGTCGAGGGCGGCCAGGCCTGCGAGTTGCTGGCCTGGGACAAGTCAGGCGCCACCGACCCCGGCATCTTCGGCGAGAAATCCAACAGCAATGCCGCCGGCATCAAGGCGTTGTTGACCGAGGGCGACGACAGTATCGGCGCGTTGCGGCGCGGCATTGCGCGCCGGCAGGTGCAGCTCGACCAGGCCAAGGCTGTGCGCGTGTTCGGCGCCATCACGCCTGCCGGTACGGAACAAGCATTCACGGTCACGTGTGACGGCTCCATGGTCATCGCCGCGCCCGGCGGGCCGATGCTCGTCGATGGCCACGACACGGCGACGCCGCTCACCGTCATAGTGCGCCGCGCCACGATCCGCCTGAAAACAAAATCGCAGCTTGCCGATCCCCTCGCCGATCCGGTGCTCGATCTGCGCGTCCATTCGGCGACGGCGGAATCCTATTTCGTCAAGGCCGGCGATTATCTGCAGATCATCGATGTCGAAGGGCGCCAGTGCACCGACTTCCAGTGCTTTTCGGCGCGCAAGCTGGACAAGGGCCTCGACCATCCGCTCGACGTGACGACGACGCGCACGCTGATGGGATCAAGCTATCCGATGCCCGGCCTGCACTCGAAATATTACGACCAGGACATGGAGCCGCTGGTCGAGGTGGTGCAGGACACATGCGGCCGGCATGATGCCTTCGCGCTCGCCTGTGCTGCCAAATATTACGACGACATCGGCTATCCCGGCCACACCAACTGCTCGGAGAATTTCAACGGTGCGCTGGTCGGCAAGGGCGTCAATCCCCGCGCCGGCTGGATGGCGATCAACTTCTTCTTCAACACGGCGATCGACGCGCATGGCGTCATGGTCTCCGACGAGCCATGGTCGCGACCCGGCGACTATGTGCTGCTCAGAGCGCTGACCGACATCGTCTGCGTCTCCTCGGCCTGCCCTGACGATACGACGCCGGCCAATGGCTGGGATCTGACCGACATCCATGTGCGGACCTATTCCGGCCAGCACAAATTCTCGCGAGCAATCGCCAGACGCATGACGCCCGATTCGGAACCGAAAATGACCCGCGAGACCGCTTTTCATTCGAGCTTTGCCAAGCACACCCGCAACTTCTCGGAGTATAGGGGCTACTGGCTGGCCAATTCCTTCGCCAGGCAAGGCCCCATCGACGAATACTGGGCCTGCCGGCAGGATGCCGTGATCATGGACCTGTCACCGCTGCGCAAGTTCGAGGTCACCGGCCCGGATTCCGAAGCGCTGCTGCAATACACGCTGACCCGCGACGTGAAAAAACTCGGCGTCGGCCAGGTCGTCTATTCCGCCATGTGTTACGAGCATGGCGGGATGATCGACGACGGCACGCTGCTCAGGCTCGGCAAGGACAATTTCCGCTGGGTCGGCGGCGACGATCTGTCCGGCGAATGGCTGCGCGAAACGGCGAAAAAGCTCGGTCTCAATGTGCTGGTGCGCTCGTCGACCGACCAGATGCACAATGTCGCCGTCCAGGGGCCGAAGAGCCGTGACATCCTGCGAGAGGTGATCTGGACCTCGCCATTGCAGCCGTCGATTGACGAGCTTGAATGGTTCCGTTTCGCTGTTGCCCGGATCGGTGGCGGCAACGGCATTCCGGTGGTCGTCTCGCGCACCGGCTATACCGGCGAACTCGGCTACGAGATCTGGTGTCATCCGCGCGACGCCGAAAAAGTGTTCGACGCCATCTGGGAGGCCGGCCAGCCGCACGGGCTGAAGCCGATGGGCTTGCAGGCACTCGACATGGTGCGCATCGAGGCGGGACTGATCTTCGCCGGTTACGAATTCTCGGACCAGACCGACCCGTTCGAGGCGGGCATCGGCTTCACCGTGCCCTTGAAGACCAAGACCGATGACTTCATCGGCCGCGAGGCGCTGATCCGGCGCAAGGAGAACCCGCAGAACAAACTGATCGGGCTCGACATCGACAGCAATGTCGCCGTCGGCCATGGCGACTGCGTCCATGTCGGCCGCGCCCAGATCGGCGTCGTCACATCGGGCATGCGCTCGCCGGTGCTGAACAAGAACATCGCGCTGGCCAGGCTCGACGTCACCCATGCGGCCATCGGCACGGAGGTCGAGATCGGCAAGCTCGACGGCCACGCCAAGCGGCTGCCGGCGCGCGTCGTCGCCTTCGCCCATTACGATCCGCAGAAGACCAGGCCGCGCTCCTGAGCGCGGCTTTCCGGACAGGCAAACCCTCGCTTCGGCAGTGCCGCAGGATGTATTGCGGCGTGCGCGCGCAAGCGTGATGTGCACGGCGTCACAAAACGCTTGACGTGAAAGCGCGCCGGATCAATCTTCACTCTTAAGAAAAAAATACGACTGAGTGGAAACACCGGAGTCGTACGGTCATGTGCCGGGGAGCAAGCTTCGCGAAGTCGAGGCATCGCCGGCGGGGAACACTAGAAAAGGGGAAGTCACTGACATGAGCACCATAAGCACGGCCCTCGAGCAGCCTGCCGAAAGCAAGCTGCTCAGGCATATCGACTGGCGCGGCGCCTTCTGGGTGGCGAGCGGCGTTCCGGCGCTGGTCCTGTTTTCGATCGGCGGCATCGCCGGTACCACCGGAACGCTGGCCTTCCTGATCTGGACGGTGTCCATGATCATGGGTTTCCTGCAATCCTTCACCTATGCCGAGATTGCCGGCCTGTTCCCGAACAAATCGGGCGGCGCCTCGATCTACGGCGCCACCGCCTGGCTGCGCTATTCCAAGTTCATCGCGCCGCTGTCGGTGTGGTGCAACTGGTTCGCCTGGTCGCCGGTGCTGTCGCTCGGCTGTTCGATCGCCGCCGCCTATATCCTCAACGCGCTGGCGCCGGTGCCGCTGTTCACCGAGACCTCGGCGGAAGTCGTCGCCTATATCGCGGCACATGCCGGAACGGCGCCCGCCGACGCGATTGCTGCGGTGACGACCGCCGCGACACCGGCCATCCGCAACTGGACGCTGTACAGCCATACGCTGGGCCCGGTCTCCTTCACGCTCAACGCGACCTTCTTCATCGGCGCGGTGCTGATGTTGATCATCTTCTCGATCCAGCATCGCGGCATCCTCGGCACCGCCAATGTGCAGAAATATATCGGCCTGCTGGTCATCATCCCGATGCTGATCGTCGGCGTCGTGCCGATCTTCACCGGGCAGATCAACTGGGCCAATTTCTCGCCACTGGTGCCGCTGGCCGCCGCCTATGCGCCGGACCCCGGCGCCTGGAACATCGCTGGCTGGACGCTGGTGCTCGGCGGCATGTTCATCGCCGCCTGGTCGACCTACGGCTTCGAAACGGCCGTCTGCTACACCTCCGAATTCAAGAACCCCGGCACCGACACTTTCAAGGCCATCTTCTATTCTGGCCTGCTCTGTATGCTCCTGTTCATCCTGGTGCCCTTCACCTTCCAGGGTGTGCTGGGCCTCAACGGCATGCTGGCGACACCGATCGTCGACGGCTCGGGTGTTGCCGACGCGCTGGCCGGCATGGTCGGCGGCGGCAAGCTCATCCACAGCCTCTTGGTGATGCTGATGATCCTGGCGCTGGTGCTGTGCATCATGACAGCGATGGCCGGCTCCTCGCGCACGCTCTACCAGGGCTCGGTCGACGGCTGGCTGCCGCGCTATCTCAGCCACGTCAACGAACATGGCGCGCCGACGCGGGCCATGTGGACCGACCTCTGCTTCAACCTGATCGTGCTGGCGATCGCCTCGGCCGACGCGACGAGCTTCTTCTTTATCCTCGCCGTGTCGAACTGTGGCTACATCATCTTCAACTTCCTCAACCTCAATGCCGGCTGGATCCACCGCATCGACAACGGCCATATCGCGCGGCCATGGAAGGCGCCGAGCTGGCTCTTGGGCATCGGGGCGATCTTCGCCTATGTCAATGCGATCTTCATGGGCGCCGGCGCCAAGGTGTGGAACCCGATGGCGCTGTGGGCCGGGCTGATCACCGCAGCGCTGATCATCCCGGTGTTCTGCTTCCGCCACTACATCCAGGACAAGGGCAAGTTCCCCGACCACATGCTGGCCGATCTCGGCATGAGTTCGGCCGATCTCAAGGTCAAGAAAGCGGGCATGCTGCCCTATCTGACGCTGGTCGCCGGCGTGGCGGTGATGCTGATCGCCAACTGGCTGTTCGTCATCTGACAGGCCGACTTAACAGGCATCGGGCGCGCTTCGGCGCGCCCGATGCTTTTCTTCAGCCAGCCTTGCGGACCGCCGCCTTCGGGTCTTCGAAGAACCGGTTTGGCGGCCGCTTCAAGCCGAGATTCTCGCGCAGCGTCGATCCCTCATACTGCCGCCTGAAGATGCCGCGCCGCTGCAGCTCGGGCACCACCTTCTCGACGAAATCATCGAGCCCGGCGGGCAGATAGGGAAACATGATGTTGAAGCCGTCCGACCCCTCAGTGACCAGCCATTCCTCCATCTCGTCGGCGATGGTTTGCGGCGTGCCGACGAAGGCGAGGCCGGAATAGCCGCCCAGCCGCTGGGCAAGCTGGCGCACGGTCAGATTTTCGTTGCGGGCCAGCTCGATGACGCGCTCGCGGCTGCTCTTCGAGGCATTGGTTTCCGGTATATCAGGCAGAGCGGCGTCGGGATCAAAGGCCGACGCGTCATGTCCAAGCGCGATCGACAGCGAGGCAATGCCGCTCTCGTAATAGACCAGGCTGTCGAGCTTCGCCCGCTTGGCCCGCGCTTCCTCGACACTGCCGCCGACAATGACGAAGGCGCCAGGCAGGATCTTGATGTCGTCGCGCGAGCGGCCGAGCTTTTGTGCACGGCCTTTGACGTCGGCGAAGAAGCGCTGCCCGGCGGCAAGATCACCGTGGGCAGCGAAAATCACCTCGGCCCTCTCGGCGGCCAGCTGGCGCCCCGCCTCCGAGGCACCAGCCTGGACGATGACCGGCCAGCCCTGCACCGGCCGCGCAATGTTGAGCGGGCCGCGCACGGAGAGGTGCTCGCCCTTATGGTCCAGCACGTGCAATTTGGCGGGATCGAAATAGAGCCCGCTTTCAGCATCGCGGATGAAGGCATCGTCGGCAAAACTGTCCCACAGGCCGGTCACGACATCGTAAAATTCCCGCGCCCGGTGATAGCGCTCGTCATGCTCGACATGTTCGTCCAGCCCGAAGTTCAGCGCGGCATCCGGGTTGGACGTGGTGACGATGTTCCAGCCGGCGCGGCCGCCGCTGATATGGTCAAGCGACGCGAAGCGGCGGGCAATGTGATAGGGCGCGTCGAAGGTGGTCGACGCGGTGGCGACCAGCCCGATATGGTCGGTGACGGCGGCCAGCGCCGACAAAAGCGTGAACGGCTCGAACGACGTCACCGTGTGGCTGCGCCGCAACGCCTCGATCGGCATGTTGAGCACAGCCAGATGGTCGGCCATGAAGAAGGCGTCGAACTTCGACGCCTCCAGCGTCTGCGCGAAGCGCTTCAGATGCGCGAAGTTGAAGTTGGCGTCGGGATAGGCGCCGGGATAGCGCCAGGCGCCGGTGTGCAAGCTGACCGGGCGCATGAAGGCGCCGAGTCGCAATTGCCGTTTTTCTGCCATGGGAAGACACCCTGATGAGGACGAGCGTTACCGCTCCAGTGTAGCGCAGGATGGGACCGCTTTGCGGTCCTGGGAAGGAATTCTGTTTTGCAGAATCCTCTCCGGAGAGCATTTTCATCGGCGTGACGGACCGACCGTCACACGGCATCATCCGCCATCGCCGACGGCGGATGATGCGATAAGACCGCCCTATTCCGCGGCCAAGGCCAGTTGCGGCCGCTCGGCGGGCAGCTCCGGCTCGGCCGCCTGCTCACTATTCACCACCTTCTTCGGCTCACGGCCGAAGAAGAGGGCGTAGCCTGCCGGCAGCACCAGGATGGTCAGCACGGTGGCAACCATGATGCCGCCCATCATGGCATAGGCGAGCGGCCCCCAGAACACGGCGCGCGAGATCGGGATCAGCGCCAGCACCGCCGTCATCGCCGTCAGCACGATCGGCCGGAAACGCCGGACAGCCGAGCCGATGATGGCCTCCGAGCGCTCCATGCCTCTGGCGATGTCCTGGTCGATCTGGTCGACCAGGATGATCGAGTTGCGCATGATGATGCCGAGCAGCGCGATGACGCCGAGGATGGCGACGAAGCCGAACGGCGCGCCGCTGATCAGCAATGCTGCAGCCGCACCGATGATGCCGAGCGGACCGGTGGCCAGCACCAGCATCGCCTTGCCGAAATTCTGCAGCTGGATCATCAGCAGCACGACGATGATGGCCAGCATGATCGGCGCCTTGGCGGCGATGGACGCCTGGCTTTCGGCCGAATCCTCGGCACCGCCCTGGATCTCGATCTTGTAGCCGGGCGCCAGGCCGTCGCGCAGGCCCTGCATGTCCTTGTACAGCTTGGTGACGACGTCATTGGACTGCACGCCGTCAGGCAGCGTCGCCCGCACGCTGATGGTCGGCAGGCGGTCGCGCCGCCACTCGATGCCTTGTTCGAGCACCGGCACCACCTTGGCCACCTGCGACAGCGGCACGAAGCCGCCGAAATCGGTCGGGATATAGACCGAGTCGACCGAGGACAGCAGGCTGCGGCTGGCATCCGGTTCGCGGGCGACGATGGACACCGTCTCCTCGCGGTCACGGAAATCGTCGAGGGACGCGCCGGACATCGATGCCTGCAGCATCTGGCGGATGCGCTGCGAGGTGACGCCGAGCGCGCGGGCACGGTCCTGGTCGATGACCAGCTTCATTGCCGGCACGGGTTCGAGCCAATCGTCATGCACCGCGCCCAGCAGCGGATCCTCGCGGAATTTCGCCTTCACCTGGTCGGCGATGCGGCGCACCTCCTGGCGATCCGGACCCATGACGCGCATCTGCACCGGCCAGCCGGTCGGCGGTCCGAGGAACAGGCGATCGACCTTGGCGCGGATCGAGGGGAAATCCTGCGCCAGAACGGTACGCAGCTTGACGATCAGCCGCTCGCGCGCCGGCTCGTCATTGGCCATCACCAGCATCTGGGCGAAGTTCGGGTTGCGCAGCTGCTGATCGAGCGGCAGGAAGAAGCGCGGCGCGCCTTCGCCGATATAGGTGGCGATGAAGCGCTTGTCCTTGTCGTCCATCATCTTGGCTTCAAGCGCCTTGGCCTGCACCTCGACCTCCTTGATGCTGGTGCCTTCCGGCAGCCAGAGATCGACGAGGATTTCCGGACGTGACGATTGCGGGAAGAAGTTCTGCGGGATGAACTGGAACGCCCACAGGCTGGTACCGAAGGTTACCAGCGTCATGACCAGAACGATGATGCGATGGCGCACCGCCCAGCCGACGGTCGAACGAAGCCGGCGATAGAAGCGCGTATCGAAGGCATCGTGATGGCTGCCGGCATGCTTGCGCTGCTTGAGGATCATGTTGCCGAGCCATGGCGTGAAATAGACCGCGACGAACCATGACACGATCAGCGCGATGCCGACGACATAAAACAGAGTGCGCACATATTCGCCGGCCGTCGAGGCAGCGAAGCCGACCGGGATGAAGCCGGCGGTGGTGATCAGTGTGCCGGTCAGCATCGGGAAAGCGGTCGATGTATAGGCGAAGCTCGCGGCCTCGATCTTGACCAGCCCCTCCTCCAGCTTGCGCTCCATCATCTCGACAACGATCATGGCGTCGTCGACGAGCAGGCCGAGCGCGATGATCAGGGCGCCGAGCGAAATGCGCTGCAGGTCGATGCCGAGCTCGTACATGATGGCGAAGGTGGCTGCCAGAACCAGCGGAATGGCAATGGCGATGACCAGGCCCGAACGCCAGCCGATCGACAGGAACGAGACGACGAGCACGATCAGCAGCGCCTCGCCGAGCGCATGCATGAATTCGGCCACCGCATCCGTGACGACGCCCGGCTGGTCGGAGATCTGATCGACCGACACGCCATAAGGCAGCGCCTCTTCGAAGCGCTTGTAGGTCGCCTCGACGTCCTTGCCGACATCGGTGACTTTAAAACCCTTGGCCATGACGACGCCAAGCTGCACGCTGTCATGACCGTTGAAACGGTATTTGCGCTGGAAGGGATCTTCGAGCCCCGAGGTCACGGTGGCGATGTCGCCAAGCCGGGTGACCTGGCCGCCGGCGCGCAGGCGCAGTTCCCTGATGTCGGCAGCCTTGGTGACGTCGCCTTCGACGGAGATGCGCACCGAATTGACGCCGGTGTCGACGGACCCGGCCGGATCGACATTGTTCTGGCCCTTGATCGCGTTCTGCAGGTCGGTCAGCGTCAGGCCGCGCTCGGCCAGCGCCTTGGATGAAACGTCGATATAGAGTTTTTCCGGCTGGTCGCCGATGATGACCGCTTTCTCGACGCCGGGCGTCGTCAAAAGCATGTCGCGCGCCTGGATGGCGAATTTCTTCAGCTCGGGATAGCTGAAGCCGTCGCCGCTGATCGAATGCAGCGTGATGAAGGTGTCGCCGAACTCGTCGTTGAAATAGGGGCCGAGCAGGCCTTGCGGCAGGTCACCTTGGATATCGCCGACCTTCTTGCGCACCTGATAGAAGGCGTCCGTCACCTCGGCGGCGTTGGTGTCGCCCTTGATCTGCACGGTGATGATGGCGCTGCCGGCGCGGGTGAATGAGCGCACGAAGTCGAGATGCGGCGTTTCCTGCAGCTTGCGCTCGATCTTGTTGACGACCTGGTCCTCCATCTCCTGGATCGAGGAGCCCGGCCAGATCGCCTGTACGACCATGACCCGGAAGGTGAAATCCGGGTCTTCCTTCTGGCCCATGCGCATCAGGCCAAGCGCACCGGCGATGATGATCAGCCCGAACAGGAAGCGCGCGATGGAGGGATGGCCGATGGCCCAGCGCGACAGGTTGAAAGGCCGCTTTTCTTCAGTGGAGGTCGTCATCGGTGCTGGTCCACTTTGCTTGGTTGCCGGCGCCTGGTGCTTCGAAGAAGCGCGGCGCGAGAAACGAAATCATCTGCGTTCGATCTGGCTTCCGGGCGGCGAGGCTTTCCGAGTGGAGAGACACTCATCGCGGTGGGACGCGAAGATCGATGCGGGGGTACATCGGCCTTGACGTCTCGACCTTCGGGCGCACGCCGCCCGGAAACCTGCGGCCGCGGGAACGCGCGGCCGACCTGTCTGTCGTCAGCGCAGCTGGCTGGCGTCTTCGCCCTCGGCGGAGGCGGATTGCTGCGCCACGCCGCCGGCGAGCTTGACCTTCAGATTCTCGGTCATGAACTGCGTGCCGGCGGCGACCACGATGTCGCCGGGCTTCAATCCTTCGGTGACACGCACGCCATCGGCGGCGAACTCGGCGACCTTGACCGGGCGGGCATGAACGGTGTCGGCGCCACGATCGACGGTCCAGACGATCGACTGGCTGTCTTGCTTCGCCAGTGCGCTCAACGGGATCGAAACCAGCTGCTTTTCGTTGGCCGCCGACGCCTCGATATTGGCGGTCATGCCGAGAAGCACGCGCGGATCGTTGGGCAGGCTGACGCGGACGGCAAAGGTGCGTGATTGCGTATCGGCGCTGCCGGCGACTTCGCGGACCTTGCCGTCGAGCGCCAGCGTGTTGTCGGACCAGAACCCGGCCTTGACTGATTTGCCCGGCTTGAATTCGGCGATCTCCATTTCCGGCACCGCGATCAGCACTTCCTTTTCGCCGTCGACCGCGACGGTGACCACCGGCGTACCGGAGCCGACCACCTGGCCGACATCGGCGTTGACAGCCGTGACGATACCGTCCCTGTCAGCCTTGAGATCGGTATAGCCGACCTGGTTCTTGGCCTGGTCGAGCGACGAGCGGGCGGAGTCGCGCGTGGCGACCGCCTGGTCATAGGTCAGCGTTGCCTGCTCCAGCTGCGATTTCGGCGCAAAATTCTTGGCGAAAAGCTGTTCGGCGCGCTTGCGTGCAAGCTCTGTTGTCTCGACCTGCCGTTCGGCGGCATCGAGTGCGGCCTGCGCGCTCTTGACCGAGAGGTCGTAGTCGGTGGGATCGATGCGGGCGAGCACATCACCTGGCGCCACATGCTGGCCGATATCGACCAGACGCTCGGTGATCTTGCCGTTGACGCGGAAAGCCAGGGCGCTTTCGGTGCGGGCACGCACCGAGCCGGAATAGGAGAGCATGCGGGCGTCATGCGCCTGGGCGATCTCGACGACCTTGACCGGGCGGATGATGTCCTTGACTTCGGCTTTCTCCTGGCTGCAACCGACAAGAGCGAGCGCCGCGACGATCAAGCCCGCGACCGGCAACCGGTGGATGATGGAATGGGACAAAGACACCTTGGCACTCCCGAACTGGAGATGAACTGTCGACCGGCGCCCGGCGGGCGGCGGCTATTTTTTCAGGGCCTTGATCGCATAATCGATAAGGTCATCGGGCATCGCCCGGTTGGTCTTGGCGAGGCACTGCGCCACCATCTGCGGATGGCAAAGAATGATTGTGGCGGCGCCGAAGCAGCGGGATGCAATCACCGGGTCCTGCTCCCTGAATTCACCAGATTCGATGCCGTCACGGATGACCTCGGCGAAGAGATCGTGGATGCTGTCGATGTGCTTGTCGATGACGCTCCAGTCCCGCTCCATCGCGACGACGACCATCTCATGGACCTTCTGCTCGTCGAGCATGGTCTCCAGTGTCATCTTGTATTGCGCATGGATGTAGCGACGAAGCCGCTCCTCGGCGCTGACCGGCAGGTGCATGATCTCGTAGGCCATCTTGTAGCTGGCACCGAGCATGCGGCCGCAGACCGCCTGGTGGATTTCGACCTTGGAGGCAAAGAAACGATAGATGTTGGCCGGCGACATGCCGAGTTCGCGGGCAATGTCGGCAACATTGGTCTTGCCGTAGCCATAGTGCCGGAACAGGCGCTCGGCGCAGTCGAGAATGCGCGTCACATTCTCCTGCCTGGCGGCATCGGCGACTATGTTGGCGGCTTCGGACATGGCTCTTTCGTTTGACAAGTGACGAATTTCAATTTTCGTCAGTCGTAAATTGAAGAAGACGGGATGTCAACGCGAAATCGACGTACGCGTACAAGATAGTGACAGATGGTGACAGTGAGCGGGTGCGACAACCGGCGCTCGCGATTGGCGACCGGGCACCATGAGTTCGTCATCCTAGGGCGGAGCAAGGAGCGTAGCGACGCAGCGCAGACCCTAGGATCCATGCCGCGACGCCCGCCGAAGAATGAGGCGGATCAAAGAGTTATGCCGATCAACGCCGGCAGCCTGCGGAGAGCCGTTGGAGCACGGCCGCCAGGTCAGGGCATGGATCCTGGGGTTTCCGCGACGTCGCTTCGCGACTGCTCCACCCTAGGATGACGAAGTCGCCCAGGTCCGCGGCAAATTGTCGAGGCCTAGCAAGAATGACGGTGCGCTCACGCCACCTTGGCCATTTCCCGCAGCCGGAATTTCTGGATCTTGCCCGTCGAGGTCTTCGGTATCTCCGCGAAGATCACCGCTTTCGGCACTTTGAAGCGGGCCAGCAGCGCGCGGCAGTGCTCGATGATCTCGGACTCGGTCGCGGTCTTGCCCGGCTTCAACTCGACATAGGCAACCGGCACCTCGCCCCATTTGTCGTCATGGCGCGCCACCACGCCGCAAGAGGCGACGGACGGGTGCTTGTAGAGCGCATCCTCGACCTCGATCGAGGAAATGTTTTCGCCGCCCGAGATGATGATGTCCTTGGAACGGTCCTTGAGCTGGATGTAGCCGTCGGGATGCATGACGCCGAGATCGCCGGAGTGGAACCAGCCGCCGGCGAAGGCTTCGTCACTTGCCTTGCGGTTTTTCAGATAGCCCTTCATGACGATGTTGCCGCGGAACATGACCTCGCCGATGGTCTCGCCGTCGGCCGGCGTTGTCTGCATCGTCTCGGGGTCCATGATGGTCAGACCTTCGAGCGCGGCGTAGCGCACGCCTTGTCTTGCCTTCTTGGCGCTGCGCTCTCCCTTTGCGAGACCGTCCCATTCGCCGTGCCATTCGTTGACCACGGCCGGACCATAGGTCTCGGTCAGGCCGTAGAGATGGGTGACGGCAAAGCCGGCATCGGCCATGCCCGACAGCACGGCTTCGGGCGGCGGCGCGGCTGCGGTGTTGAAGGTGACGGTCTGCGCGAACGTTCGCTTGTCCTCGTCCTTCGCGTTGATCAGCACCGACATGACGACCGGCGCACCGCACAGATGAGTGACGCCATGGTCGGCGATGGCGTCGTAGATCGGCTTCGGCCGCACCCAGCGCAGGCAGACATGGGTGCCGGCCTGGACGGCGAGCGTCCACGGAAAGCACCAGCCATTGCAATGGAACATCGGCAGCGTCCAGAGATAGACGGCGTGCTTGGCCATGCCGGCATGGATGGTGTTGGTGTAGGCCATCAGGGCGGCACCGCGATGGTGGTAGACGACGCCCTTCGGATTGCCTGTCGTGCCGGAGGTGTAGTTGAGCGAGATGGCGTCCCATTCGTCGTCAGGCATCGACCAGGCGAAATCCTCGTCACCGCCGGCGACAAAATCCTCATAGTCCGCTGTGCCGATCCGCTCGCCCTTCGGATAGGGCGCGTCGGCGGCGTAGTCGGGATCGTCGTAGTCGATGACCAGCGGCTTGACCTTGGCCAGATCGAGCGCCTGCCGGACAACGCCTGAGAATTCGCGGTCGACGATGAGCACCCTGGTTTCGGCATGGTCGAGTTGGAACGCGATGACCGCGGCATCGAGGCGGGTGTTGAGCGAATGCAGCACCGCTTTGGTCATCGGCACGCCGAAATGCGCCTCCAGCATCGGCGGCGTGTTGGACAGCATGACGGTGACCGTGTCGCCCTTGCCGATGCCGCGCTTTTGCAAGGCCGAGGCGAGCTTCAGCGAGCGGCGCCAAAAATCACGGTAACTGAGGCGCTGGCGGCCATGGATGATGGCGATATGGTCGGGATAGGTCTTTGCCGCGCGCTCCAGATAGGTGAGCGGCGTCAGCGGCTGGTGGTTGGCCGCGTTCCTGTCGAGATCCTGTTCGTAGGGATTGCCCATCCCGTCCTCCCCAAAGTCCTTTTCGAGCTTTCTAACCTTAGGACTCTCGTCAGGCCATCCCCCTGAATGGCCGAAAATGCTATGCTATCCAGGCTTTGTAGAATGGCGATCCTGAATGAGTCTTGCCGAGAGGCGATCGCGCTCACGCATCCAAATTTGACTTTTGTCGAGAGCCGTGACTAATGTCAGCCGAGGAGGCGGCATGGCGATCCGACCGGCAGAACAGCTCATTCACAAAGCCGCCTGGCTCTATTATGCGCATGGTCTGCGGCAGGATCAGGTCGCAAGCCAGCTTAACATTTCCCGTGCTTCGGTGGCTATGTATCTGCGCAAGGCGCGCGAGACCGGCATCGTCAACATCTCGACCTCGACGCAGCTGTTCACCGACGACGTGATGGCGCGCAAGCTCGAGGACGCGCTGGGCCTCGACGCAGTCTGGATCGCGCCGGAGAACGGCCATATCCCGGACCCATCGACTGATATCGCCGTGCTGGCGGCGAGCGTCTTTCTCGAACTGGTCAAGAAGGGCGACCGTATTGGCGTCGCCTGGGGCCGCACCGTCTACACGATCGCCGACATCATGTCCTATGCCGACCTGCAGGATGTCACGGTGGTGCAACTCTGTGGCAATCTCGGCGCACCCTATTCCTACCGGCCAGACCAGTGCACGATGGAAATCGCGCGCCGGCTCAATGCCAAGGGCCTCAACTTCTACGCGCCGCTGGTGCTGTCGACGGAAGAGCTGGCACGCGCGCTGCGGGCCGAGCCGGTGATCCGTGAGCAGCTGTCGGGAATCAGAAACTGCGATCTGGCGCTCTACTCGGTCGGCGCGGTCGATGCCGACAGCCATCTGGTCAAATGCGGCGCCCTGACATCAGAAGAGATGGCGGAGCTGCGCAGCCGAGGAGCCGCAGGCGTCATTGCCGGGCAGATCATCGATGCCGAAGGTAAAGTTCTCGACTGCAGCTATAACCGCCGGGTGATCTCCGCCGAGCTTGCCTCGCTGCGCGCCATCGCCAGGCGGCTGATGGTGGTGCAGGAGGACAGCAAGTTCGAACCGCTGCTGGCGGCACTCGCCGGCGGGCTTTGCACGCATCTGGTGGTCGGCGCGCATATGGCGCAGCGGCTGCTCGATCATGCCGGAGCGGCGCCACAAAAAGCATCCTGAAAAGCAACCCTTCGCCGGCGCATTGTCATCAAGGCGTCGCGGCATTCCTGTTTCACCACCCAAGACAGCAACTGGACGAAGCGAACATGAAGAATTTGTGGAACGACGACGCGGCCGAGAAACTCGTTGCCGACTATGCGAAGAAGGGCGTCGGCCGCGATCTCGCGCTGCGCGTCTACACGACGCGGCTGCTGGGTGGCGTGCCGCAGCTGGTCCTGCATGGCGGCGGCAACACCTCCTGCAAGATCAAGGCGACCGACCTCGTCGGCGACGAATGGGACGTGCTGTGCGTCAAGGGCAGCGGCTGGGACATGGCGGTCATCGAGCCGCAAGGCCTGCCGGCGGTCAAGATGGGCGCGCTGCTCAAGGCGCGCGCGCTGGACAAGCTCGCCGACGAAGACATGGTGGCGTTGCAGCGGGCGAACCTGATCGACCCATCCTCGCCCAACCCTTCGGTGGAGACGCTGCTGCATGCCTTCCTGCCGCACAAATTCGTCGACCACACCCATTCGACCGCCATCCTGGCGATCGTCGACCAGGAAGACTCGAAGCCGCTGGTGAAGACGGTGTTCGGCGAGAAGATGGGCTACGTTCCCTACATCATGCCGGGCTTCGACCTCGCCAAGGCGGCGGCCGATGTCTTCGATGCCAACCCGACCGTGGAAGGCCTGATCCTGGACAAGCACGGCATCTTCACCTTCGGCCACGATGCCAAACAGGCCTACGACCGGATGATCCACTATGTGAATGTTGCCGAGGATTATGTGGCCAAGCATGCCAAGCCGCAGGCGGCAAAGGTGGCGCTGCCGGAAAAGCTTTCAACGCCGGCTTCCATCGCTCCGATGCTGCGCGGTGCCGTCGCGGTGGCACGCGGCGAAGGCCGTTTCGACCGCATGATCTCTGACTTCCGCACCTCCGACGCGATCGTCGACTTCATCAATTCGGCAGGGATTGCCGACTATGCCGGACGCGGCGTGTCGACACCTGACCTGTCGATCCGTATCAAGACCGGGCCGATGGCGGTGCCAGCGCCCGATACCGACAAGGCCGGCGACTACAAGGCCGTGATCAAGAGCCATGTCGATGCCTTCGCCCGGGACTATCGTGCCTATTTCGAGACCAATGACGCCCTCGACGACGTCAAGCGCACCATGCTCGACCCGATGCCACGGCTGACGCTGGTGCCGGGGCTCGGCATGTTCGGCCATGGCCGCACATTGAAGGATGCGAAGATCGCGTCGGATGTCGGCGAAATGTGGATCGAGGCGGTGCGCGGCGCCGAAGCGGTCGGCCGGTTCCATCCGCTGTCCAAGGCTGACCTGTTCCCGCTCGAATACTGGTCGCTGGAGCAGGCCAAGCTTGCCTCCAACAAGCCGAAGCCGCTGACCGGCCAGGTGGTGCTGATCACCGGCGGCGCCGGCGCGATTGGTGCTGCAACCGCGAAGTTGTTCGCCGACAATGGCGCCCATGCGGTCGTCGTCGATCTCGATGCTGAAAAAGCAGCTGACGCCGCCAAGAAGGCAGGCAACAATTCGATCGGCGTCGGCGCCGACATCACCGACCCGGCCCAGGTACGCGCCGCTTTCGACAAAGCGGTGGCCGTCTTCGGTGGGGTCGATATTCTCGTCTCCAATGCGGGCGCAGCCTGGGAAGGCCGTATCGGCGAGCTCGACGATGCGCTGCTGCGCAAGAGTTTCGAGCTCAATTTCTTCGCCCATCAGTCGGTGGCGCAGAACGCCGTGCGCATCATGCTGGAACAGGGCACCGGCGGTGTGCTGTTGTTCAACACCTCCAAGCAGGCGGTCAATCCGGGTCCGAAATTCGGCGCCTATGGCGTGCCGAAGGCGGCGACGCTGTTCCTGTCCAGGCAATACGCGCTCGACTACGGCGCCCACGGCATCCGCTCGAACGCCGTCAACGCCGACCGCATCCGCTCCGGCATTTTGACCGACGCCATGATCGCCAGCCGCTCCGGCGCACGCGGCGTCTCCGAGAAGGAATACATGTCCGGCAATCTGCTCGGCCAGGAAGTGACGGCGCAGGACGTGGCGCAGGCCTTCCTGCATCATGCGCTGGCCGAACGGACCACCGCCGACGTGACGACGGTCGACGGCGGCAACATCGCGGCGGCGCTGCGGTAGGTAGAACTTTCCTTGCGATCCCCTGCCGCAAGGCAGGGGATCATGGCATGAGATACAGGAAACCTAACAAATATTGTTAGTTCTTGTGAGGTGTGATAGTGGATCGGTATGAAAGCCGAACCGATGCGCACCCTAACCATTTCGCTCACCGCGAAGCAGAGTGCTCGCCTGCAAAGCGCCATCGAAGGCGGAGCGTATGCCTCCAACAGCGAGATTGTCCGCGACGCTCTTCGTCTGTGGGAGCAGCGCGAGGAGTTACGCGCCCTTGAACTCGAGCACCTGAAACGCGCCTATGCCGACGGCATGGCCAGCGGCAAGCCGGTGGAAGTCGAACCCGCCGAGTTTCTACGCAATCTGAAGGCAGAACGCCGCGCCCGTGGCTAGATATCGGCTCACACCGCGCGCCGCGCAGGATTTGCGGGACATCTGGAACACCATAGCAATCGACAATGAAAAGGCAGCGGACAGGCTGCTGATGCGCATTTTTGAGAAGCTGGACCTGGCGGCACACCACCCCAAGATGGGCACGGCCCGGCCGGAATTGAGCGCGACAGCCCGCGTGCTCATCGAAGGCCGCTACATCGTCATCTACGAACCGCAACCGGACGGCGTCCTGGCTGTGGCTGTCGTCCACGGGATGCGCGATCCGGAACACTGGCTGTAAGCGAGAGCCTGCCTCCACATGAAAAGGGCGGCTCATGGCCGCCCTTTTGCGTTTGTCAGACCCGCGTCTACTTCGCGTTCGGGTTCGGCATCCAGGCCGGCATGGCGACATCGGCATGGGCGAACTGCGGCAGCTTGGCCGACAGGTCTTCCATGTTCTTGATGTCCTTGTCGATCAGCTCCTTCTGGGTGATCAGCGTCGGCGGCACGATGACATTGTGGCCAGGATCTTCACCGGCCAGCAGTTGCGCCAGCGCGCGCACCGAGACCTGACCGACGACGGCCGGGTTGGTCGCAGCGGTCGCCGCCCAGGCGCTGTCGGGCTCGCGCATGGCTGATATATCCGAGGTCGAGATGTCGGCCGAATAGATCTTGATGCCCTTGTTCAGGCCGGCCTCGTCGACGGCGATCTTCACGCCCTTGGCGAATTCGTCATAGGGGGCGAACATCACCTTGATGTCCGGGTGGGCCGACAGCACCGAACGCGCCTGGTTGGCGACGGAGTTGGCGATCGGGTTGTCGAGCGTGCCGAACATCGCGACTTCCTTGATGCCCGTATATTTTTTCTTCACGTCGACCCAGGTCTCGTTGCGGCGGTCGAGCGGCGCGATGCCGGCGACATAGACATAGCCGGCATTCCAGCTCTCGCCATTGTCCTTGACCGCCTGCTCGAGCGCGAGGCGGGCAAGGTCTTTATCCGATTGTTCGATCTGCGGGATCTTGGGGTTTTCGACATTGACGTCGAACGCCACCACCTTGATGCCGGCGTCGACCGCACGCTGGGCGGCGTCCTTCATCGATTCCGTCAGGCCGTGCTGGATGATGATGCCCTGCACACCGAGCGCGATGGCCTGGTCGACCATGTCGGACTGGAGGGCTGCGTCCTGGCGGCTGTCGAGCACGCGCAAGTCGATGCCGAGCGCCTTCGACTGTGCCTCGACGCCCGAAAGATAGGCCTGGAAGAAGTCGCCGGTCGAGAGATAGCGCACCAGCGCGATCTTGACGCCGGGCTTGTCGAACGGCGCCGGCTTGTCCGCGGCCAGCGCCGGGAACTGCATCAGCATGGTTGCGCCGGCCAGTCCGAGCGCCACCTTCCCCAGAAGTCTTCTTGTGATGTTCACCTTGTTTCCTCCACTCTTTGTTGAACTCGAAAATCCTGTCCGGTCGAAACTACCCCCTGCCCCTGCCCGAAAGGGCAAAGGTGAAGACAAGGGCGACGACCAGAACCACGCCCTTGACGAAATCCTGCGTGTAATAAGGCGCGTTCATCATCGTCAGGCCTTGCAGCAGGATGCCGACGAACAACGCGCCGACGGCGGTGCCGAAAGCGTTTGGCTTGGCAGCACCCAGCACCGCGTAGCCGATCAACGCCGCGGCGACCGCATCGAGCAGCAAATTGTTGCCCGAGGCGATATCGCCACGTCCAAGCCGGGCAGCGAGCAAAATGCCGCCGATCGAGGCAAAAACGCCTGAAATGACGTAGGCCCAGATCTTGTATGCCTTGACCGGCGCACCGGCGAGTTCGGCGGCGCGCTCATTTGAGCCGACGGCATACATCATGCGGCCGAAGCGGGTGTATTCGAGGAAGAACCAGATCAGTACGGCGAGCACCAGCAGCACGACCACCGACACCGGAATGAGGTTCGGGATGAAGAAGTCGAAGCGATGGCGGCCAAGCGCCAGGAAGGCGTCGCCGAACTTGCCATTGGCGACCGAGCCGTCGGGCATGGTCATGCCGGTGGCGATCGAACGGCCCTCGGTCGGGATGCGCTGCAGGCCGACGAGCAGGAACATCATGCCGAGCGTCGCCAAGAGATCGGGCACGCGCATATAGACGATCAGCCAGCCATTGATCAGGCCGACAATGGCGCCGATGAGCAGGCAGACGACGACCGCAACGACGGCGTTCTGCTCCAGCACCACCATGACATAGGCCGCCGCCATCATGGCCGAGGTGGCGACCGAGCCGATCGACAGGTCAAAGCCACCGACGACGAGCGTCGCGGTGACGCCGAGCGCCAGCACACCGGTGATGGCGACCGACTGGAAGATGAAGACGGCACTTTGCGGCGAGACGAACCCGTCGGCGGCGATCGCGAAATAGGCGACGAGCCCGAACAACAGGACGATGAATCCATAGCGGATGGCGTAGTCGCGCAGCGTCATTCAGCGCACCCCGGCGCCGCTGCCCTGTTTACCCAACTCGAACCCATAGTCTCTCCGTTCCAATTCAATCGATCGCCACGCTCAGGCCGCGCTGTGCAGCGGCCCGCCGGCGACCTCGGCCAGCAAGCGATCGAGATCGACTTCGGCATTGCGGTGTTCGCCGACGATTGTGTGCTCCGACATCACCAAAATGCGGTCGGCCGTCTCCAGCGCCTCGTCGAGTTCGGTGACGAACAAAAGCGTCGCGCGGCCATGGGCGCTTGCCCTCAGCTTGGCGGCGATGTCGCGCCGGGCCGAAATGTCGACACCCTGAAACGGCTCGTCGAGGATGAACAGCTTCGCGTCTTGTGCCATCCAGCGGGCGACCATCACCTTCTGCTGGTTGCCGCCGGACAGTGCCGACATTTCGTCCTTCTCGGAGCGGCAGACGATGCTGAGTTCCTCGATCTGCCGGCGCGCGGTGGCGCGTTCGAGGCGTCGCTTGAGCACGCTCAGATTCGACATCCGCTTGAGGAATGGCAGGCTGACATTGCGCTCGATGTTGAAGCCGCCGACGATGCCGCTGGTGGCGCGGTCCTTGGCGACGAGGAACACGCCGGCGGCGATCGCGTCACCCGCCGAGCGCGGCGCATAGGGCTTGCCGTTCATCGTCATGGTGCCGGCGAGCGGCTTGCGCACACCAAACAGCGTTTCGGCAAGTGCTGTCTTGCCGACGCCCACAAGGCCGGTGATGGCGACGACCTCGCCATCGCCAAGCGTCAGTGAAATCGGCCTGGCGCCCTGCACGATGCGCAGGCCTTCGACGGTCAGGACCGGTTTGACTGAGTCCCTGGCAACGATCTGATCGAGATGGATCTTGCGGCCAAGCATGGCGTTGACCGCGCCTTCATAGTCGAGCGGTTTCCTGTCGAAGACGCCGGAGATGACGCCGTCGCGCATCGAGACGATGCGGTCGGCAAGCCGCCTGATGTCGGACATGCGGTGCGAGATGTAGAGGATAGCCACGCCTTGCTCGCGCAGCCTGTCAACCAGCGCGAACAGCCGGTCGGCCTCGGCGCTGGAGAGTGAGGAGGTCGGCTCGTCGAGGATCAGCACCTTCGGCTGATGCGCCAAGGCCCGCGCGATCGCCACCATCTGGCGATCGGCCAACGAAAGGTCGTTGACGCGGGCTTTCAAATCGATGGCCAGCCCCATGCGGTCGGCGACGGCCTTGGCTTCGCGGCGAACGCGGACCGGATTGAACAGGGTCGGCACGCCCCGGCCGCTCAGTCTGTCGAGCGTCAGATTGGTCGCGACATCGAGATCGGCCACGACACCGTCATTGATGTTCTGGTGCACAGTGACGACGCCGGCGCGGATCGCTTCCGCCGGCGTGTTCGGCGCGAAGTCTTGGTCAGCCAATGTCATGGCGCCGCCGCCGCGCTCGTAGACGCCGCTGATGATCTTGACGAGGGTGGATTTGCCGGCGCCATTGGCGCCCATCAGCACGGTCACTTCGCCGGAATGCAGCTCGAGCGAGATGCCGCCAAGCACCTCGTTGCGGCCAAAGGATTTCCTCAGTCCCTCTACGCGGAACACGGCATTGCCGACCATGCGTTCCTCCCTGACCACGACGCTATGGTCAATATCGGCAATTGTCAACACGATTGACAATTGCCAGATCGCTTCCTAGCTTGGCCCGACCGCCATGCCTCCGTTATGTTCGGAGTGCATATGCGAGAGGATGACGATGACTGGGAAATTGCCGTTCGAAGCACTGTCGGTGGAGACGCTTGCAACGCGCCTCGGCGCCAACGAGGCGCTATGCGCCAAGATCGGCAGGGACACGACACACTGGAAGGTCCGCGAAGTCGGTGACGGCAATCTGAACCTCGTCTTTATCGTCGAGGGCGCCAGCGGTGCTGCCGTGGTCAAGCAGGCCCTGCCCTATGTCCGCTTGGTCGGCGACAGCTGGCCATTGCCGCTGAAGCGTTCCTTCTTCGAATATCACGCGCTGACAAGGCAAGAGGCGCGCGCGCCCGGCTCCGTGCCGGCGATCTATTACTTCGATGAAGGCCAGGCCTTGATCATAATGGAGTATCTGGCGCCGCCACACATCATTCTCAGGCGCGCCCTGATCGACGGGCGCCAGCTTCCGAACATCGCCAGGGATATCGGCCTGTTCATGGCCCGCACGCTGTTCCGTGGTTCCGACCTGTCGATGGTGACCAGGGATCGCAAGGCCGATCTGGCGCTGTTCGCCGACAATGTCGATCTCTGCGACATCACCGAGAATCTGGTGTTTTCAGACCCTTACTTCGACGCAAAAATGAACCGGCACACGTCGCCGCAGCTTGACGCGCTGGTCGCCGAACTGCGCGCCGATCGCGACCTCAAGGTCGAAGCGCAACGGCTGAAGCACATTTTCGCCGCCAATGCCGAGACGCTGCTGCATGGCGATCTGCATTCCGGCTCGATCATGGTCACCGACACAGAGACCAGGATGATCGATCCGGAGTTCGCCTTCTACGGACCGATGGCCTTCGATGTCGGCATGCTGCTGGCCAATTTCTGGATGTCGTTCTTCTCGCAGCGCGGGCATGAGGAGAAGGGCAAGCGCGATGCCATGCGCGCCTATCTGCTCGGAGTCACCACAGAGACATGGGCGGTGTTCCGCGCCGAGTTCTCGCATCTGTGGCGCAGCGAGCGGACCGGCATGCTCTACCAAAAAAGCCTGTTCGAGGATCAAGGCGACAGGTTGGGCGCCGAGCAGGCGCTCGACCATGTGCTGCACCAGATATGGACCGACCTGCTCGGCTTTGCCGGCATCGAGGTGCACCGGCGCATCCTCGGCCTCGCCCACAATGCCGATTTCGAGACCATCGCCGACGAGGACCTGCGCGCCTCCTGCGAGGCGAAGGCACTGAAATTCGGCCGTCACATCGCCGTCAACCGGCGCCAGATACACAGCATCGACGAGGTCAACACTCTGGCCACGCTGATCGAACAGGAGAACAGCATTTGAACGTCGGCGACCGCCACTATCGCACCATCTGGCTGAGCGACGACGGACGTTCGGTTGACATCATCGACCAGCGCTGGCTGCCGCATGATTTTCGCGTCGAGACGATCGGCACGGTCACCGGCATCGCCACCGCGATCCGCGACATGTGGGTGCGCGGCGCGCCGCTGATCGGCGTCACCGCGGCCTATGGCGTCGCCATGCAGATGGCGGATGATCCTTCCGACGCAGCGCTCGACGCCGTGTGGGAGATGCTCCACGAGACGCGCCCGACGGCGATCAATCTGCGCTGGGCGCTGGACGAGATGCGGCGCTTCCTCCGCCCGCTGCCAACAGAACAACGCGCCGCAGCCTCCTATCGGCGTGCCGGTGAGATCGCCGACGAGGATGTCGGGCTGAACCGCGCCATCGGCGAGAACGGTCTTGCCATCATCAAGGCGATCGCCGCGCGCAAGCAGCCGGGCGAGACGGTCAACATCCTGACCCATTGCAATGCCGGCTGGCTGGCCACCGTAGACTACGGCACCGCCACCGCGCCGATCTATCTCGCAACCGAGGCCGGCATTCCCGTTCATGTCTATGTCGACGAGACGCGGCCGCGCAACCAGGGCGCCCAGCTGACCGCCTGGGAGATGGCCGGGCATGGCGTGCCGCACACGCTGATCGTCGACAATGCCGGCGGCCATCTGATGCAGCGCGGCGCAATCGACATGGTCATCGTCGGTACCGACCGCACCACCGCCGATGGCGATGTCTGCAACAAGATCGGCACCTATCTGAAGGCGCTCGCCGCCGCCGACAATGACGTGCCGTTCTATGTCGCGCTGCCGTCGCCGACCATCGATTGGACGGTGCATGATGGGCTGAACGAAATCCCGATCGAGCAGCGCTCAGCCGACGAGGTCTCGCTTGTCTGGGGCAAGACCGCCGGCGGCGAGATCGCCCAGGTGCGCATCTCGCCCGAAGCGACGCCAGCCGCGAACCCGGCCTTCGACGTAACGCCGGCGCGGCTGGTGACCGGACTGATCACCGAACGCGGCATCGCCAAGGCCTCGCGCGAGGCGCTGAAGGCGATGTTCCCCGAACGCGGATAGCGCTCGGTCGGCCCTGCGGCTGACACGGTGACGTCGCCAAGCCCCGAAATTCCTCGCACCCTGTCTTGCCCAGGCATCTCCTCTGTGCGGGGAGATCCGCCGGCTTTTTATGGCCTTGCAACCTCGATCGTTCGCGAACGCTTCGTGAGCCGACGACACACCACCAATCTCCCCAAGCCAAGATGCCCCGAGCACGGGAAACTCCCTTCCAGCTCAACACACGGTTGCTTGCGCATTTGGTATGCTGGTATAATATGTACCTGGTATGGCGTCCTCGACAGAGCGCCGTAGTCGAGTGGCAGAGCCGGACCGGCAGGGTTCGGCGCATTGTGTTCTTGGGAGGAACCATCATGAGGTTTGTGACTGTGGCGGCGCTTGCCAGCGCCGCGCTGGCGAGTGTGTGCGTGCTGCCGGCAATGGCATCGTCGGACAAGCCGGTCATCGCACTGACCAACGCCTATTACGGCAACACCTGGCGGCACCAGATGGTGGAGGCTTTCGAAGCCTCGGCCAAGGAAGCAAAGGCGGCTGGACAGATCGCCGACTACATCGTCATGAACGGCGATGGCTCGGTGGCGCAGCAGAACAGCCAGATCGCCGAACTGATCCTCAAGAAGGTCGATGTGCTCGCGGTCGACGCCGCCTCGGAAACCGCGGTCAACGGCATCATCGAGAAGGCCTGCAAGGCCGGCATCATCGTCGTCTCCTTCGATTCGGTCGCCTCGGCGCCTTGCAACTACCAGCTCAATTTCGACTTCAAGGGCTACAAGGCGACCCAGGCCGAGGCCGTCTTCAAGATGCTCGGCGGCAAGGGCAATGTCATCCAGGTACGCGGCGTCAAAGGCTCGGCCCCGGACAACGACATGTTCAACGCACAGCAATCGGTGCTGGCGAAATATCCCGACATCAAGGTTGTCGCCACCGTCTATGGCCAGGCGACGGCCTCGGTCGCGCAGGCGGCCATCGCCAATGTCCTGCCCTCGCTGCCGCATGTCGATGCGGTGCTCGGCCAGGGCGGCAGCGACGATGTCGGCATTGCCCAGGCCTTCGTCCAGTATGGCGGCGACTATGCCGGCAAGATGCCGATCATCGAAGGCGGCGGCGGCACCGACTTCGTCAAATGGTGGGCCGACGAGAACGCCAAGAACGGCTACCAGACGGTTTCGATGAACACGACGCCCGGCATTGGTGGCGCCGCGTTCTGGCTCGGCCTGTCCCTGCTCAAGGGCGCCAAGGCACCCAAGATGATGATCATGCCTGTCGCGACCGTCGATGCCAGCAACCTTAAGGACTATGCGAAGCTGCCGGGCGGCCAGATCATCAGCCCCAGCTATTCGCTCGATTGGGTCAAGCAGAACCTGCTGAGCAAGTAACGCGACCAGCACAATGGATCGGACGCCGAAGGGCGCCCGATCCTTGGCCGTGAAGAAACGGAGGACGAATGTCCCACCTTGCCGTTGCCGATCAGAAGGGCGCAGCCGCCATGGCACCCGCCGCTCGGCAGGAAATTGTCTCCCTTTCACAGATCACCAAGAGTTTCGGACCAACGCTGGCGAATGCCGAGATCGATCTCGCCGTTTCGGCCGGTGAGATCATCGGCCTCGTCGGCGGCAACGGCGCCGGCAAGTCGACGCTGATGCGCATTCTTTGCGGCACGATGTGGCCGACGCTGGGCTCGATCGCTTTCGCCGGCCAGGCTCTGAGTTTCGCCGGCTACGACACGGCGGAAGCGCAACGGCGCGGCATCCGCATGGTGCATCAGGAACTGTCGCTGTGCGCCAACCTGTCAGTGGCCGAGAACTTCTTTCTGGAGACGCCGCAGGACGCGGCAAGCCGGCCGGGCTGGCGGAGGCTTTACAGAGGCCGCGCTCGCTCGGCACTGGATGCCGTCTTTCCCGGCAATGGTATCGATGTGGATGCGCAAGTCAGCGAGCTCTCCATCGCTGAACGGCAGATGGTCGAGATCGCGCGCGCCGCCGCCACGCCTGGCGTCAGGCTCATCGTCCTCGATGAGCCGACCTCCTCGCTCGATCTCGATCGCTCCAGGCAGTTGCGGGCTTTCATCCGCGAGCGGGCCAAGGCCGGCCTGGCCTTCATCTTCATCAGCCACAAGCTGCAGGAGGTCATCGACATCGCCGCGCAGGTGGTCGTGCTGCGCAACGGACGCAGCGCCTGGCGCGGCGACGTGGCGGAAACGTCGATCGGCAAGCTGGTGCAACTCATGGGCGGCGACGCCAATCCAGTCCATCAGCACGGCGCCACCGTCGCCAGCACCGGAGGCGCATTGGTGCGGCTGTCCGGGGCGCTGACATCCGAACTCGGCCGCGAAATCGAGATCGCGCGCGGTGAGATCGTCGGACTGGCGGGGCTCGAAGGCAGCGGCCAGAAGGATCTGCTGCATGCCATCTTCAAGCCGGGAAAGGATGCCGCCGTCACCCGTACCGGCGAAGCCGGCTTCATTGCCGGCGACCGTCAGAAGGAAGGCGTGTTCCCGCTGTGGAGCGTGCTGGGCAACATCTCCATCGGCAGCCTTGCGCGTCGCCCGGCGCTGGGCCTGGTCTCGGACCGGGTCAACCGCGAGGCCACGGCCGACGCCGCCGGCCGGCTGCGACTCGACGAAAACCGCTTCGGATCCAACATTCTGGAGCTGAGCGGCGGCAACCAGCAGAAGGCGCTGGTTGCCCGCGCGCTTGTCGCCGATACACCAATCATCCTGCTCGATGATCCGACGCGCGGCGTCGACATCGCCACCAAGCAGGATTTCTACCGGCTCTGCAACGACATCGCGCGCAGCGGACGCACACTTGTCTGGCACACCACCGAGGACGCCGAACTGCTGGCCTGCGACCGCGTGCTGGTCTTTGCCGGCGGCCGGATCGTCAAGGAACTGACCGGCGAGGCTATCACCGAAGCGGCGATCGTCGGGGCATCCTTCGTCCAGCAGACGGACAAGCGCGCCGAGGCCGCGCACGGCAAGGGTGCGGCCGGGCTTGCCCGCAGGCTGGTCAACGCGGCTCCCTTCATAGGCCTCGCCGCCGTGCTGGCAGTGATGATCTCGGCCAATCCGGCGGTCGCCTCGGTCTTTGGCCTCGACCTGCTGCTGATGCCGGCGCTGTCGCTGGTGCTGGTGACGGCGGCGCAGATGTTCATCGTCGGCGGCAGCGAAATCGATCTCGGCGTCGGCGCCTTCGCCGGCCTGATCAGCGTGCTCAGCGCCACGCTGCTCTACGACCAGCCATGGCTTGGCGCGCTGGCGCTTTTGGCTGCGGTCGCCGCCTATGCAGCGCTCGGTGGCCTGATCCAGGCGCGAAAGATCCCGGCCATCGTCGTCACGCTCGGCGCCTCCTTCATCTGGGTGGGGCTGGGTTATGCGCTGCAGCCGACGCCGGGCGGCGCCAGCCCTGAATGGCTGACGGCGCTGTTCGGCTGGTCGCTCGACTTCCTGCCGACATCCATCATCCTCATCGCGGCGGTTGCCCTGGTGGTGTTGGTAATCGACCGGCTGCCACTCGGCGTGGTGCTGCGCGGCTTCGGCAACAACCCCACCGCGATGATCCGCTCGGGCTGGTCGCCGACACGCTACGCACTGGTGCGCTATCTCATCGCCGGCCTGTTCGCGGCGGCCGCCGGCTTGTCGCTGACGGCGATCAACACGGCGAGCGACATCAATTCCGGCAATTCGTTCACGCTGCTCAGCGTCGCCGCCGTGGTGATGGGCGGATGCTCGCTGCTCGGCGGCATCGTCTCGCCGGTCGGCGCCATCGCCGGCGCGGTGACGTTGTCGCTGATCGGCGCGCTGCTCGGCACGCTCAATGTCAGCAGCGACTTCAACGCCGCGACGCAAGGGCTGATCCTGATCGCGCTCCTGACGTTGCGCGGGCTGACTGCCGACCGAGGGAGCGAACAATGAACGCGCTGTCCGCCTTCACCTTGTGGGCCCAGAAAAACCGCTGGATCTGGGCCGCCATCGGCGTGCTCCTGCTCTGGCTGGTGCTTTCGGTGGTGACCAACCGGTTCAGCCTGTCCAGCCTGTCGGGCATCATATTATCGGCCTCGTTCCTGACGGTCGTCGGCATCGGCCAGATGTTCGTCGTCACCACCGGACGCGGCAACATCGACCTTTCCGTCGCCTCGGCGATCACGCTCAGCGCCTTCGTCGCGCTGCTCACCATCAAGGGCCAGGATGCCAACCTTGCCATTGGCGTCGCCGCTGCCCTCCTGCTCGGCCTTGCGGTCGGGCTGCTCAATTCGCTGCTCGTCGTCGGTCTCGGCATTCCGGCGATCATCGCGACGCTCGCCACCGGCTATGTGCTGGCGACCGCGACGCTGCTGTCGAACAAGGCAATCCCGGGCTTTGCCGTCAGCCCGGCGCTGAAAGGTCTGGCGACGGGCCGCATCTCGGGTGTTCCGATCATGGCCGTCATCGCCATTCTCGGCGTGGCGGCGGCCTCCTTCGTGCTGCGCTACACCGTGTTCGGGCAGTTGCTGTCGGCGGTCGGCCAGAACCGCGCGGCCGCCCGGCTCGCCGCCATCAACAACGGCCGGGTGATCGCGGCGGCCTTCATCATCTCGTCGGTGCTGGCCTCGCTCGATGGCCTGCTGCTCGGCGCCTATATCGGCGGCGCCTTCCTCGAAATGGGCCAGCCCTATCTGCTGCAGTCGATCGCCGCGGTGGTGCTCGGCGGCACGCTGATCTTCGGCGGCTCGGCGACCGCGCTCGGCACCCTGTTCGCCAGCATCCTGCTCATCCTGATCGTCACCACCATGCAGATTATCGGGCTGCCGCCCGGCGCCCAGGACATCGTCCAGGGCATCGTCGTCATCTTTGTCCTGGCGCTGGCGGGGCGACAGGCATTGGCGCGGCGCGCCACTGTCGATGCCGCTGATGGAGCGTCGCCGAAGACGCAGGCGAGCGCGGCCACCGCCCCGCCGGAGTGACGACCAAAGCCAAGGATTCCTCTTGCCAAATTATGGTAGAGTGATCATACCAGTATATAAGGTGACGATCGCACGACGATCGCTTAGGGTTCAAGGAGCAAGGCCAGATGACGACGATTGCGCTGTTCGGTGCGGGCGGGAAAATGGGCTACCGCCTGTCGACCAATTTTCGCGGATCGGACTACACGATCCGCCATGTCGAGATCAGCGAGGCGGGCAAGGAGCGGCTGAAAACCGGTCTGGGCTTCGATGCGGTCGGCGTCGATGAGGCGCTCAAGGGCGCCGAGGTCGTGATCCTGGCGGTGCCGGACACACATATCGGCAAGGTCGCCGCCAGCATCGAAAGCAAGCTGGCCCCTGGCACGATGGTGATCGTGCTCGATGCCGCGGCCCCTTTCGCCGGGCACCTGCCGAACCGTGCCGACCTGACCTATTTCGTCACCCATCCCTGCCATCCGCCGATCTTCAACGACGAGACCGACATGGCCGCCAAGAAGGACTTTTTCGGCGGCGTCAAAGCCAAACAGCATTTCGTCAGCGCCCTGATGCAAGGGCCGGAGGCGGACTATGCCAAGGGTGAGAAGATCGCCCAGATCATCTGGGCGCCAGTGATGCGCTCGCATCGCGTCACGGTCGAGCACATGGCGCTGCTGGAACCCGGCCTTTCGGAGACGGTGTGCGCTTCGCTGCTCGTCGTCATGAAGGAAGCGCTCGACGAAGTCGTGGCACGCGGTGTCGACCGGCAGGCGGCGCTGGATTTCCTGCTCGGCCACATGAACGTGCTCGGCGCCGTCATCTTCGGCGAGACCAAGGGCGTTTTCTCCGATGCCTGCAACAAGGCCATCGAATTCGGCAAGCCGGTGCTGATGCGCGACGACTGGAAGCGCGTCTTCGAGCCGGAAGAAATCGCCGCCTCCATCCAGCGCATTACGTGAGGCTGGCAGCCTTCCCTTCTCCCCTCGCAGGAGAAGGGAAGACATCAACCGCTCAGATACAGATCATCTGAAATAGTGGTTGACTCATTATACCAGTTGGCTAAGCTGTTCGCGAACTCGGATCAATCAGGTTGCTGGGAAACCTGGACGAGTGGAGGACGGCTGGGGAGCGACGATCCGTTGAGGAGGAGCCGGCACGCGGCTTTTGAATCCGGGGCGACCCGCAGCCTGACCAATTCAATGCATCAGCCTTGATCGATCAAGGCACGAGCTTTTCAACGGGAGGACTTCATGAAACTCACTCGCAGAATGACGCTTGCGGCTTTCGCCGGCGTGCTGGCACTTGGCACGGCGGCGCCGGCCTTCGCGGCCGACCTGATCGCGATCATCACCCCCTCGCACGACAATCCGTTCTTCAAGGCGGAAGCTGTCGGCGCCGAGGCAAAGGCCAAGGAACTTGGCTACGAGGCGCTGGTTCTGGTGCATGACGACGACGCCAACAAGCAGTCGCAACTGATCGACACCGCGATCGGCCGTGGCGCCAAGGCGATCATCCTCGACAATGCCGGTGCCGACGCCACCGTCGCCGCCGTGCAGAAGGCCAAGGACGCCGGCATCCCCTCCTTCCTGATCGACCGCGAGATCAACGCCACCGGCGTCGCCGTGGCGCAGATCGTCTCCAACAACTACCAGGGTGCCCAGCTCGGCGCGCAGGAGTTCGTCAAGCTGATGGGCGAGAAGGGCAATTATGTCGAGCTGGTCGGCAAGGAATCCGACACCAATGCCGGCATCCGCTCCAAGGGCTATCACGACGTGATCGACGACTATCCGGACCTGAAGAAGGTCGCGCAGCAGTCGGCCAACTGGAGCCAGACCGAGGCCTATTCCAAGATGGAATCGATCCTGCAGGCCAATCCCGATATCAAGGGCGTGATCTCCGGCAACGACACGATGGCGATGGGTGCCTATGCGGCGCTCGCCGCCGCGAACCGCAAGGATGTCATCGTCGTCGGCTTCGACGGCTCCAACGACGTGCGCGACTCCATCACATCAGGCGGCATCAAGGCGACGGTGCTGCAGCCGGCCTACGCCCAGGCGCAGATGGCGGTCGAGCAGGCCAACGACTTCATCAAGAACAAGAAGTCGCCGGAGAAGGAAAAGCAGCTGATGGACTGCGTGCTCGTCAATGGCGACAATGCCGCCAAGCTGGAAACCTTCGCGCTGAAGAACTGAGCCGGCGCAACGCAAACAGCGAGGGACGAACCCAGGGTTCGTCCCTCGCCTCCTTTTCACCGGGATGCTTTGACCTTCATGCTGAACAAGCCGGTATGGCCCACCAAAGTAACCGGGCAGATTAAAGCGATTTGGCCGATCCTTGCGCTGGCCGCCGGCATCGGCCTCAGCGCCTGCAAGATCCTGCCGACGCCATCGGCGCAAGGCAGTGCCGGCGACGCGTCCGGCTTCAACCCGGACAAGATGGTCGAGGAGATCTGGGCCGCGAAGGTCATTCCGTATCTGCAGCAGAAGGCCGGGCCGTTCGCCGAGGTCCATGCGCTGGCGAAGACCGATCAGGCGGCGGCCGGCGCTAAATACGGCAACCCCAAGAAGCAGGCGAATTCGCCATGGACCTTCGCGGTCCGCGTCGAGGGCAAGATCGTCGCCGCCAACACACAGTCGCGCGCGGCAACGATGGATATCGACGTCGACGGCGACGGCAAGGCGGATGCGCGCGTCCAAATCGGGCCGGCGATGCGCGGAACCGCACTGCGCGACAGCCTCGACTTCGTCCAGTTCAACGATTTCACGAACCAGATCGACTTCGCCCAGTTCGGCAAGGCGTTCAACGCCTATGCCGACAAGACCGTGCTGTCCAAGCTGCCGCGCGAAGCGCTGGAGGGCCGCACCGTCAAGGTGCTTGGCGCCTACACGATCGAAGGCGGCCAGGACCTGCCATTGGTGACCCCGGCGGAGGCCGAGATCGGGCCGAAGCCATGAACGCGGCGACCGGTCACGAAATCATCCTGAAGCTGGAAGACGTCTCGAAAGTCTATGCCGGCACCGTCGCGGTCAAGCAGGCCAATTTCGAGGTGCGCAAGGGCGCGGTCAATGTGCTGGTCGGTGAAAACGGCGCCGGCAAATCGACGCTGATGAAGATCATCGCCGGCGTCGAGCAGCCGACGGCCGGCCGCATCCTGCTCGACGGCAACGAGGTCTCCTTCTCCTCGTCCGGTGATGCGGTGAACCGCGGCATCGGCATGGTGTTCCAGGAGCTGAACCTGTTCGGCAACATGACGGTTGCCGAGAACATTTTTGCCACGCGCGAGATCACCAACCGGTTTCGCAAGATCGACCGCAAGGAACAGGAACGGCGGGCCGGTGAATTCCTCGATCGGCTCGAAGCCGGTATCCGGCCGGATATGCTGGTCGAGGATCTGCGCATCGGCCAGCAGCAGCTGGTCGAGATCGCCAAGGCTGTCTCGCTCGATGCGCGCATCCTGATCATGGATGAGCCGACCTCGGCGCTGAGTGCCGCTGAAGTCGAGATCCTGTTCAAGGTGATCGCCGACCTCAAGGCGCGTGGCGTAGCGATCGTCTACATTTCGCACCGGCTCGAGGAGCTGATCCGCATCGGCGACTACATCACCGTGCTGCGCGATGGCCGCATCACCGGCCAGGAGGAGGTGAAGAACGTCGACACGCAGTGGATCGTGCGGCAGATGATCGGCTCGGACGCCAAGGATTTCGCCAAGGCCGACGGCCATGTTCCCGGCGAGGAGGTGTTCCGCGCCGAGGACATCTGCCTGCCGCGCGCCACTGGCGGACTGGCGGTCGACCACGTCTCGCTGTCGCTGCGCGCCGGCGAGATTTTGGGCATCTACGGGCTGATGGGCGCCGGGCGCAGCGAGCTGTTCGACTGCATCATGGGCCGCCACGGCCATGCCAGCGGCAAGATCTTCATCGACGGAAACCATATCAGGGAACGCGACACGACGCGGCGCATCAGGCGCGGTCTGGCGCTGATCCCGGAAGACCGCCAGCGCGAGGGCCTGGTGTCGATCCTCTCCGTCGCCAGCAACCTGACATTGGCGAGCCTGTCGCGCTTCGTCACCCTCTTCCACATCCGTGGCGGTGCCGAGGGGCAGGCCGTGGCGCAGATGGTGCGGGAACTCGCGATCAAGGTCGCCGACCCGGCGCAGGAGGTCTCGTCGCTGTCCGGCGGCAACCAGCAGAAGGTGGTGATCGGCAAGGCGCTGCTCACCGGACCGAAGGTGCTTTTGATGGACGAGCCGAGCCGCGGCATCGATGTCGGCGCCAAGGCCGACGTCTTCCGCACCATGCGCAAGCTGTCGCGCGATGGGCTGGGCATCCTCTTCGCCACGTCCGACCTCGATGAGGTGATGGCGCTGTCCGACCGGATCGCGGTGATGAGCAATGGCAAACTGACAGGCATGTTCGACCGGGCCGAGGCGACCGAAGCGGCGATCGTCGCCGCATCGGCGCTTGGCCATGGACCCGCCCATCTTGCCCCCGCATATGGAGAGCAACGCTGATGACTGACATTCCGGCCAGGGCGGCTCCCTCTTCGGCCTCCAGCGGCTCCGCGCTGCTGACGCTGATGAAGCTCAGGACCTTCATCGCGCTGATTGCCGTGCTGGTGTTCTTCTCCATCGCGGCGCCGAACTTCCTGTCGGCCGCCAATCTGATCCTGATGGCCAAGCATGTGGCGCTCAACGCCTTCCTCGCCATGGGCATGACCTTCGTCATCATCACCGGCGGCATCGACCTTTCGGTCGGCTCGATCGTCGGCCTGTGCGGCATGGTGGCCGGCTATCTCGTGCTCAACGGCATCGATCTGCAGATCGGCTACACCATCTACTTCAACGTGGTCGAGATCGCATTGATCACGCTGGCGGTCGGTATTTTGATCGGCGCCGTCAACGGATTGCTGATCACCCGGCTCAATGTCGCGCCCTTCATCGCCACGCTCGGCGTGCTCTATGTGGCACGCGGCCTGGCGCTGCTATCGTCCGACGGCCGCACCTTCCCCAACCTGGTCGGCAAGCCGGAACTCGGCACCACCGGCTTCGGTTTCCTCGGCGCCGGCCGGCTCGTCGGCTTGCCGGTCTCGATCTGGATCCTGATCGTGGTGGCGCTGGGGGCGGCCTATCTCGCCCGGTACACGCCGCTTGGCCGCCACATCTTCGCCGTCGGCGGCAATGAGCGCGCGGCACGCATCTCCGGCGTGCGCGTCAACATGGTCAAGATGTTCGTCTACATGTTCTCCGGCTTCTGCGCGGCGATCGTCGGCCTGATCATCTCCTCGGAGTTGATGGCCTCGCATCCAGCGACGGGCGAAAGCTTCGAACTGAACGCCATCGCCGCGGCGGTGCTTGGCGGCACCTCGATGTCGGGCGGTCGCGGCACGATCGGCGGCACCATCGTCGGCGCCTTCGTCATCGGCATCCTGTCGGACGGGCTGGTGATGATGGGCGTGAGCTCCTTCTGGCAGATGGTGATCAAGGGCCTGGTCATCATCGTCGCCGTCGTCGTCGACCAGGCGCAGCGCCGGCTTCAGCAGCGTGTCACCCTGATGCAGATGGCAAAGGCGGGTTGAGCATGGCGAATCTGAGCGGAGCGCTGATCGGCTGCGGCTTCTTCGCCGTCAACCAGATGCATGCCTGGCGCGACATCGAGGGCGCCTCCATCGTCGCCATCTGCGATCGCGACCCGGAACGGTTGCGGATCGTCGGCGACCCGTTCGGCGTCACGCGGCGCTACACCGATGCCGCGGCGCTGTTCGCGGCCGAGACGCTCGACTTCGTTGACATCGCCACCACCGTTGGCAGCCATCGGCCGCTGGTCGAGATGGCGGCCGCCCACCGCGTTCCGGTGATCTGCCAGAAGCCGTTCGCCCCGACGCTCGCCGACGCCAAGGCGATGGTCGCGGCCTGCGCCAAGGCCGGCGTGCCGCTGATGGTGCATGAGAATTTCCGCTGGCAGTCGCCGATCCAGGCGATGCGCGCCGTGCTCGACAGCGGCGAGATCGGCACGCCCTTCTTCGGGCGTATCTCCTTCCGCTCCGCCTATGACGTGTTTTCCGGCCAGCCCTATCTGGCGACGGGAAAGCGTTTCATCATCGAGGATCTCGGCATCCACATCCTCGACATCGCCCGCTTTCTGCTCGGCGATGTTTCGAGCCTGACCGCCCGCACCGCACGCATCAACCCCGCCATCGCCGGCGAGGATGTCGCTACGATGCTGATGGATCACAAGGGCGGCGCCATTTCGGTGGTCGATTGCAGCTATGCGACCCGGCTTGCCGTCGAGCCGTTCCCCGAAACGCTGATCGAGATCGACGGCAGCGACGGCACACTCCGGCTGGCGCAGGGATACCAGCTCACCGTCACCGGCAAGAGCGGCACAACGGTCAAGGATATCTCGCCACCCCTGCTGCCCTGGGCCTCGCGGCCATGGCACAACATCCAGGAAAGCGTGCTGGCGATCCAGCGACACTGGGTCGACTGCCTTGCATCAGGCAAGGAGCCGGCAACCTCAGGCGCCGACAACCTCAAAACATTCGCGCTGGTCGAGGCGGCCTACAGGGGCGCCGCAAGCCGAGAACCGGTGCAGATCGACGGTCTGCTGAAATGACGGCGGATCGCTTCCTCCTCTGCGGCACACGCGCGGCGGAGACCGAACCGGTCCGGCTGATCGCCGGTCCGCTCAGCACCGATTTCGTCAACGGCAATCTGCGCACGATCCGCCATGACGGCACGGAGGTGCTGCGGGCCGTCGCCTATATCGTGCGCGACCGCGACTGGGGCACCTACGAGCCCGCACTGACGGACCTTGTCATCGACCAAGGCGTCGATGCTTTCTCCGTCGGCTATACGGCAAGCTGCACCGGACCGGGCGGAAGCCGGCTCGTCTTCCGCGCCACCATCAAGGGTTCGGCGGACGGCCGGCTGGTGTTCGACGTCAGCGCACTGCCCGAAAGCGATTTCGAGACCAACCGCTGCGGCTTCTGCGTCCTGCATCCGATCGCCGGCCTCGCCGGCAGCCCGGTGACGGTGGAGCACACCGATGGCAGCGTGGTGGCGACGAAACTGCCCGACCTGATCGACCCCTGGCAGCCTTTCAAGGATTTGCGCGCCATCACGCATGAGGTGCGGCCCGGCGTCACCGTCGAATGCCGCATGGAAGGCGACGTCTTCGAGATGGAAGACCAGCGCAACTGGTCCGATGCCTCCTATAAGACCTATGTGCGGCCGCTGGCGCTGCCTTGGCCCTATGTGTTGCCGGCCGGCCAGACCAACCGCCAGACGATCAGCCTGTTGATTGCCGGCGACGGCAAGATACCGGCCTTCGTCGCGGCATCCAGCGCGGTCCGCGTGACGCTCGGCGAGCCCGGTCCGGCGCTGCCGGATGTCGGCGTGATCGTCTATCCCAGCGATGTCGAGACAGCATTGGCGAACCTTCCGACGCTGTCTTCACTCGGCCCGCAGCAACTGCTGTTCCACTACGATCCGACGCGCGGCCATGGGCTCGACGCCTTGCGCTCTTTCGCCCGGCTCGCCGCCGCCTACTCCGCCCGCACAACGCTCGAATGCGTGGTCGCCTGCAGCAGCGATCTCGATGCCGAACTCGCAGAGGTCGCCGGCTTCGTGCGCCGGGCAGGTCTGCGGCTCGATGCCATTGCGGTGTCGCCTTCGGTTGACCGGCAGTCGACGCCGCCGGGCAGCGCCTGGCCGCCCTGCCCGCCGCTGGAAGATGTCTATGCCGCGGCACGACGCGCCTTTCCCGACATCCGCCTCGGTGGTGGCATGTTCAGCTATTTCACCGAGCTCAACCGCAAGCGCGTCCCGGCCGGGCTGCTCGATTTCGTCACCCATTGCACCTGCCCCATCGTGCATGCCGCCGACGATCTCAGCGTCATGCAGTCGCTGGAGGCGTTGCCGTTTATCACCCGGTCGGCGCGGGCGATCTTCGGCGACAAGCCCTACCGGATCGGACCTTCCACCCTTGCCATGCGGCAGAACCCTTATGGCGGCGCGACCAAGGACAATCCGGACCTCCTGCGCATCGCCATGGCCAATCGCGATCCGCGCCACAACGGCCAGTTCGCCGCCGCCTGGACCATCGGCTATGCCGCGCGCGTCGCGCCGGCCGGGCTGGAGATGCTGACGCTGTCCGGCTTAACCGGGCCGTTTGGCGTGCTGGCGGCATCCAGGGAACCGGCCGCCGAAGGGTCACCGCGGCCGATCTTCCAGGCCATCGAGGGGCTTTGCGAGCTGGCCGGCCTCACCCATGTGTTCGCCAAGACAAGCGACGAGACGCGGATTGCGGCGCTGGCCGGGCGCTCCGCCTCGGGCGAGACCATCGTGTGGCTGGCAAACCTGACGGCGGACGATGTCTCGGTCGACGCTTCCGCGCTTGGCCAGGGTCATCTCTTAATGTCGCCCTACGCCATTATCCGGATCGGTTAAGAGCCTACTTCTCGGAATTCATCACGTAGAGCGCGCGCGAGCGTTCGAGGTGCTTGATCATCGACTTCTCGGCACCGTCGGCGTCCCTCTGCTCGATGCGGTCGATGATCTCCTCGTGCTCGGTCAGCGTGTATTTTTCCTTGCCGGTCCAGATCAGCATCTCGGTGTGATATTCCTTCAGCCAGCCGAGCATGGCCTCGCTGACAGCGACATAGATCGGGTTGCCCGATATCGCCGCGATCTGGGTGTGGAATTTCATGTCGGCGGAAATGAAGGCTTCGGAATCGCCGCGCGCGGCACGCTGCTCGGCGACGGTTGCCTTCAGCCGCTGCACGTCCTCGACGGTGGCCTTCTCGGCGGCTTCCCTGACCATGCCGCGCTCGAAGAAGATGCGCGCGGTCTTGAGGTGCTCGAGCGTGTCCTTCGACGACGACAGGATGATCTTGGCCGCGCCGTCGACCTGCTTGATGATCGACTTGGCAGTGAGCTGCAGCACCTTGGCCCGCTCGCCATGCGAGATGGCGACAAGCCCCATATTGCTCAGCGCCTGCATCGCCTCGCGGATCGCAGGCCGGCCAACCTCGAAGCGCTCCATCAATTCGCGCTCCGACGGCATGTCGTCACCCGGCTGAAGCTCGCCGCTGGTGATCAGCCGCTTCAGCCTTGCAAAGACTTCGTCGGAAAGCTTGCGCCGGACGATCGGCTCCGAACGGTTCATCGTGACGAATCACTCCCTGGCCCGGTTCCTGTTTAGCATTCCCGACGGGATTCCCGGAATGCCTGCGCCCTGCTCGCCGCGTCGCGCGAGGTCGGGATATTTGCTTGCAATACTTATGTACTCATTATACCAGATTTCGAACGCAACGAAACTTTTTTCGGACCCTTTCGACCGGCCATGATCACGTTCACCTATCGCATAGAAACGCCTGATAGCATCGAAGCGCTGGCGGCCAAGATCGCCAGCGACCAGTCGACTGGCACCTTCGTTGCCCTGCCTGGTGAGACCGAGGAGCTCAAGGCACGCGTGGCGGCGCGGGTGCTGGCGATCCGGCATCTGCCCGATGTCGCACAGCCGTCCATTCCCGAGGCCGGCAGCGGACCTTTCAAGCGCGCCGATGTCGACATCGCATTCCCGTTCGATGCGATCGGCACCGATCTTTCGGCGCTGATGACCATCGCCATCGGCGGCACCTATTCGATCAAGGGCCTGTCGGGCATCCGCGTCGTCGACATGAAGCTGCCGGAAGAATTCAGGGACGCTCATCCCGGTCCCCAGTTCGGCGTCGCCGGCAGCCGCCGGCTGACCGGCGTCGAGGGCCGCCCCATCATCGGCACCATCGTCAAGCCGGCGCTGGGCTTGCGGCCACCTGAGACGGCCGCGATGGTGGGCGAGTTGATCGAGGCTGGCGTCGATTTCATCAAAGACGATGAGAAGCTGATGAGCCCGGCCTACTCGCCGCTTTCGGAGCGTGTGAAGGCGATCATGCCGCTGATCCTCGACCACGAGCAGAGAACCGGCAAGAAGGTGATGTATGCCTTCGGCATCTCGCATGCCGATCCGGACGAGATGATGCGCAACCATGATCTGGTGCTTGAAGCCGGCGGCAATTGCGCCGTGGTCAACATCAACTCCATCGGCTTTGGCGGCATGGCATACCTCAGGAAGCGCTCCGGCCTGGTGCTGCACGCCCACCGCAATGGCTGGGATATCCTCACCCGCCATCCCGGTCTCGGCATGGATTTCAAGGTGTGGCAGCAGTTCTGGCGGCTGCTTGGCGTCGATCAGTTCCAGATCAACGGCATCGCCTCGAAATACTGGGAGCCGGACGAGTCTTTCATCCGTTCCTTCGAGGCGGTGACGACGCCGCTGTTTTCGCCTGACGATTGCGCCCTGCCGGTCGCCGGCTCCGGCCAGTGGGGCGGCCAGGCACCGGAGACCTATGAGCGTACCGGGCGGACGGTCGATCTGCTCTATCTCTGCGGCGGCGGCATCGTCAGCCATCCGGATGGCCCGGGCGCCGGCGTGCGCGCCGTCCAGCAGGCATGGCAGGCCGCGGTCGCGGGCATTGCGCTGGCGGACTATGCCCGCAGCCACGCCGAGTTGGCGCGCTCGATCGAAAAGTTCGGCGACGGCAAGGCGGCGTGAGCAACGCCATGCAGAACCTGCTCCTCAGCTATTATGGCGACGACCTCACCGGTTCGACCGACGTCATGGAGGCGCTCGAGCTTGGCGGCGTGCCGACCGTGCTGTTCATGCGCCAACCCGACCAGCCCTTGCTGTCGCGGTTTTCGCGGTGCCGCGCCGTAGGATTGGCCGGTACGAGCCGGAGCGAAACGCCGCAATGGATGGACGAAAATCTGGCACCCGCCTTTAAGTGGCTGAGAAGCCTCGAAGCGGTGGTTTGCCACTACAAGATCTGCTCGACCTTCGATTCCAGCCCGACAATCGGCAGCATCGGCCGCGCCCTCGAGATCGGCCGGCGTGTCTTCGACCAGAAGAGTGTGCCGGTGGTTGTCGGGGCGCCCCAGCTCAAGCGCTACACGGCGTTTGGAAACCTCTTCGCCGCATTTCGCGGCACTTATTTCCGCATCGACCGCCACCCCGTCATGAGCCGGCATCCGGTGACGCCGATGAAGGAAGCCGACCTGCTTATCCACCTCCATCGCCAGACCGATCTCGGTTCCGGCCTTGTCGACCTGGCGGCGCTACAGGCGGATGATCTTTCGCAGACAGTAGACCAGGCTCTGCAGGACAAGGAAATCGTCCTGTTCGACGTCGAAAGCCGCCAGACGCAGGCACGCGTCGGCGAACAGATCTGGCGGATTTGCGAACAAGGCCATGGTTTCGTTGTTGGATCCTCGGGCGTCGAATATGCGCTGCTTGCCGAATGGACCGGCAAAGGCATCGCCGCGGGTCACGCATCCTTCGCGCCGCCCGGTCCGGTGGACCGGCTCGCCGTGGTCTCGGGCAGTGTGTCGCCGACCACCGAGAAGCAGATCCGCTTCGCGCTCGCCCATGGGTTCGACGGCATCCAGATGGATGCCATGCAACTGGTCTCGGACGGCGCCGGCGAGGCGATCGAGCGCGCTATCGCAAGCGGCCTGGCGAGCCTCGCGGCAGGGCGCAGCGTCATCCTCTACACCGCCCTTGGTCCCCAGGCCGATCGCAGTGCCGAGATCGACCATATCGACGGCGCGCGAAACAGACTTGGCCGAGCGCTGGGGGATATTCTGCGCCGGCTGGTCGTCGAGCAGAAGCTCAAGCGCGCGGTGATCGCCGGCGGCGACACCTCCAGCCACGCGCTGGGACAACTGTCCATTGATGCGCTGACCGTGCGCATGCCGCTGCCGCAATCCCCGGGTTCGCCGCTTTGTCTCGCGCATGGCGGCGGCGACATCGACGGTCTCGAAATAGCGCTGAAGGGCGGCCAGGTCGGCACCGACGCCTATTTCGAGACGATCCGGCTGGGCGGCTAGACTCTTTGTTTGACGCAATTCCCAAGGGAAAGCGCTATGCGCTTTTCCCGGGAAAACCGCTCCACACTTTTCCTGGAATTGCTAGTACAGCGGCTTGCTCATATGGTTGGGTGTCGGCCACGTCTCGGTGACGCCAGGCTGCACCGGGCGCTCGAGATAGGTCGACAGCACCACGTAGCTGCGTGTCGAGGTGACGCCAGGTGTTTCGTAGAGGCGAGCGAGCAGGCCTTCCAGCGCCCTCGTATCTTCCGTGCGAACCTTCAGCAACATGCAGGTGTCACCGGCGACGGTGTGGATCTCCTCGACTTCCGGATATTGCGAAACCGCCATCAGTTCCGGGGTCTTGCCCCAGCCCCTGGTGTCGATATGCACGAAAGCCAGCAGCGGCTTCTTCACCGCCTTGGGGTCGATGATGACAGCGGTGCCGCGAATGGCGCCGCTGCGCCGAAGGCGCTTGACCCGTTCATGGGCGGCTGGCGGTGAGAGGCCGACCCGATCGCCGAGTTCGGCATAGCTGACCGTGGCGTCGTCGACGAGGACGCCTAATATTTTTCGGTCAATCGCGTCGACATCACGGGGCGCCGGCCTGTTCTGCTGAATGCCATCTGTTTCTTCATCCATATCGACAATCCTGGTTGCCACGGAATTTAATACGGCCATTATGATAATATGTCGAACAGCAATCAAGCCACAGTCCTGCCAACCGACGCCAGGCCACCGATCCCGGCCCTCGCCTATCTGCTGACCGGCTGCATCGCCGTGATCGGCTCGAATTCGCTGGTCCTGGGCCCGATAGCCCCGGCCGTGGCTTTGTCGTTCGGAACAAGCGTGCCGGTGGTGATGATCGCAGCCGCTGCGTTCGGCCTCGGCACCTCGGCAAGCGCCCTGTTCCTGGCCCGTTACATCGACCGGCTGGGTGCACGCCGGATGCTCCAGGGTGCACTGCTGTTGCTGGCGCTGGCGCTCGTCGCCAGTGCTGTGGCGCCCACGGTGGTCTTGCTGGTCGCTGCCCAGCTTGTCGCCGGCATCGCCGCCGGCGTCGCCATGCCGGCGATCTATGCCAGTTCGGCTGCGATCGCGCCGCCCGGCCGCGAAAGCGGGACGATCGGCGTCGTGCTGACAGGCTGGACGCTCAGCATGGTGGCCGGCGTTTCGCTCTCGGCCGTGCTTGCCGATCTCGTGCATTGGCGCGCCGTCTTCGCAGCCGTCGCGGTGGTGGCACTGCTGGCACTGGCCAGCCTCACAATGACGTCGCTGAACGACATTAGAAAGAGCGGCCCGGCACCAACGCCGCTGGCGGCGCTCAGCATTCCCGGCATTGTGCCACTTCTCATCGCCTGTGCGGCCTTCATGACCGCCTTCTACGGTGTCTATGGCTATCTCGGAGACCACCTGCACAGCGGACTGGGCAAACCGGTGAGCGCCAACGGCTGGGCAGCACTTGCCTATGGCGTCGGCTTCGGCACTGCGGCACTTCTCGACGGCGTGATCGATCGCCTGGGCGCCCGCCGTGTCATGCCGTTCGCCTATCTTCTTGTCGCCGCCGTCTATGTCGCCATTGCCGCGACGAGCGACAGTTTCGGCCTGACGCTCGCCATGGTGGCAGTGTGGGGACTTGCCAATCATTTCGGATTGAATGTCCTGGTGATGCGCCTCTCGGCGCTCGATCCCTCGCGGCGCGGCACGATCATGGGCCTGAACAGCGCGGTGACCTATCTGGCGGTCTTTATCGGCACCACCGGCTTCGGGCCGCTCTATTCCAGCTTCGGCTTTGCCTTCTGCGCGATGGTTGCGGCCCTACTGATGCTGGTTGCTGCTTCGGCGGCGGCGTGGCGCACGCGATAAAGCGCGTCTTTCGCACAATTGCTCCAGTCGACAGAACGTGATTGGCCACCGGCCTGGCGCAGTTGACAGCAGCACCCCTGCCCTTCCATACAAAGCCCGTTAATGTTCTCAGGGCGGGGTGAAAGTCCCCACCGGCGGTAAGGGTCTAGGCCCAAGCCCGCGAGCGCTTTCCGGCAAAATCGGAAAGGTCAGCAGATCCGGTGCGATTCCGGAGCCGACGGTTAGAGTCCGGATGAAAGAGAACGAAACGGAAAACGGACCGCCTCGGCGGGCCGGATTTCGTATCGTGCGTCCTGATTCTGGTTCGAAACGGAAGGATGGACCCATGAATCAGCATTCCCACAAAGACTATGAAACTGTTCGCATCGCCGTCATCAGGGCGCGCTGGCATGCCGACATCGTCGACCAGTGCGTAAAAGCCTTCGAGGCCGAACTGGCCGACATCGGCGGCGACCGCTTCGCCGTCGATGTCTTCGACGTGCCCGGCGCCTACGAGATCCCGCTGCATGCCAAGACCTTGGCGGGGACCGGCCGCTATGCCGCGATCCTCGGCACGGCGTTCGTCGTCAATGGCGGCATCTACCGGCACGAATTCGTCGCCAGCGCCATCATCGACGGCATGATGAACGTGCAGCTGTCGACCGGCGTGCCAGTGCTTTCGGCGGTGCTGACACCGCACAATTATCACGACAGCGCCGAGCACCACCGCTTCTTCTTCGAACACTTCACCGTCAAGGGCAAGGAAGCGGCCAAGGCCTGCGTGGAAATTCTCGCCGCCCGGGAAAAGATCGCGGCATGAAATCTTCCCGGCCGGGTGGAAATCGCGATAACACCCGGTAGTATTTGCGAAAAGTCGGGAGGATGCCGGTGCAGACCAAGAAGATCATCAATGACGGCAACCGCGCCGTCGACGAGATGCTCGAAGGGATTCTCGCCGCGCATCCTCGCCACCTCAGGAGCGCGGACGGCAGCCCGCGCTCGATCATCGCCCGCGACGGACCGCGGCCCGGCAAGGTCGGGCTGGTGATCGGCGGCGGCTCCGGCCACGAGCCGACCTTTCTCGGCTTTGTCGGCAAGGGACTGGCGGACGCGGCGGCGATCGGCAATGTCTTTGCCTCGCCACCACCCGATCCGATCCTCGAATGCGCCAAGGCGGTGAGCGGCGGCGCCGGTGTCCTGTTCATGTACGGCAACTATGCCGGCGACGTGATGAATTTCGACATGGCGGCCGAGATGGCTGAAATGGACGACATCGAGGTGCGCACCGTGCTGACCACCGACGACGTCGCCTCGGCGCCGCGCGATCAGCGCCAGAAGCGCCGCGGCGTCGCCGGCAATTTCTTCATCTTCAAGGCGGCCGGTGCCGCTTGCGACCGCATGCTCTCCTTGGATGAATGCGAGCGCATCGCGCGCAAGGCCAACGACCACACCTTCACCATGGGCGTGGCGCTGTCGCCCTGCTCGCTGCCGCAGACAAGGCGGCCGAATTTCGAGATCGGCGCGGACGAGATGGAGATCGGCATGGGCATCCATGGCGAACCCGGCATCGCCCGCGGCAAGCTCGGTACCGCCGACGAGATCACCGACGAGATGCTGGACAAGATTTTCGCCGAGATGGCGCCGAAGCCTGGCGACAAGGTCGCGGTGCTGGTCAATTCGCTCGGCTCGACGCCGCTGATGGAGCTCTACATCATGAACCGCCGGGTCAAGCAGCGGCTCGACGCACTCGGCGTTTCCATCCACGCGACCTGGGTCGGCAATTACTGCACGTCGCTCGAAATGGCCGGCGCCTCGGTGACGCTTTTTCATCTCGACGAGGAATTGCAGACCATGCTCGATCACCCCTGCGACTGCGCCATGTTCCGTGCCGGCTGACGAAAGAGCGTTCCCGTGACCATCGACGCCGCTGACCTGAAAAGAATGTTCGACGCCATCGCGGTGGCGATCGAGGCCGACAGGGACAGGCTCTGCCAGCTCGACGGCGTCATTGGCGACGCCGACCATGGCATTGCCATGGCGCTCGGCTTCAATGCCGTGCGCGATGCGCTGGCACCGCTCGACCTTGCAACGACCGAGCCGACGGCGCTGCTCAACACTGCGGCGAAATCGTTCCTCAATGCCGTCGGCGCCTCGTCAGGCCCGCTCTATGCGACGGCCTTCATGCGCGGCGCCGCCGCCGTCAAGGGCAAGGTGACGCTGGCGGACGCGGATTTCATCGCCCTGTTCCAGGCCATGGCACAAGGCATCAAGGACCGCGGCAAGGCGGAACCTGGCGAAAAGACGATGGTCGATGCGTGGCAGCCGGCGGCCGAAGCGGCCGCTGCAGCCAATGTCGCCGGCAAGACCTTGGCTCAGAGCCTCGAGGCGGCCCTTGCCGCCGCCGAGTCTGGTGCTGAAGCGACCAAGGACATGATCGCCGCCAAGGGCCGCTCCTCGCGGCTCGGCGAGCGATCGCTCGGCCATATGGACCCGGGCGCGGCGTCGGCCGTCACCGTCATCCGCGCGATACGCAAGAGTCTGATGTCGGCTCTATAGCTTCAAATCGAAGCTGACCTTGAAGGCATGTCCTTGCGCGTCCTTGGCGATCTGGCCGGAATAGGATGCGCCGAGCGTGGCATTGGATGACAGGAGAACGTTGAACCCGGCTTCGACCGCCAGCGCATCTCTGGCGATCGGCACGCCCGAGATTGTAAAGGATGCTCCGGTATTGAAGGCCAGATCGGAGGTTGGACCGACGTCGCCATAGGCGTGCTGCCAGCCCAGCATGCCGTGCAGGGCGGCCCTGGTGGGCCCCGTGTCGAATTGGGTCGAAGCACGAACGCCAAATGTCGAGAAGGTGTTTTCGGTCGTCGTCTTCTGTGCTGTCAACGCCGAAGTCGTGCCGCCGGTCTCGGCGAAGCCATCGGTGTTCAGATGGACATAGGCGAGGTTGGCGAAGGGTTCGAAGGCATCGCGGCCGATGTCGAACCGGTAGGCGAGTTCGCTGAAAGCCTGCGTCGTCGCGGCGTTGTAGTCGGCGGAGAGCTGTTCGCTGAAAGCAGGGAAGACCACGCTGCGCCTGGTCTCGATGTCATGCCAGCCATAGATCGCGCCGGTGCGGAAACCGAACTGGCCCAACTGCGTGCCGGCATAGACACCGAGATTGTAGTTATCACTCGAGCCGGATGAAGCGCGGTCGGTGACATCGAAGCGCGAATGGCTGTAACCGCCGAGCACGCCGAGCCGCCAGCTTCCGGCAGGTGCGTCGGCGCCACCAATGAATCCGGCGGTGTTGCGGCCGAAGGCGGCGGCATCGCCGGAAGCATTCGCGTCGCCCGTCATCGCAAGTGCCTCGCTCCAGATCACGATGCCATCGGCGTTGGCGGGCGCGGCGTGCATGCCTTCGGTGTCGATGCTGGCGGTTGTCAGCACCGGCGCGGAGACCGCGTCGAAGGCGGAACGAATTCGGCTGTTCGCGGCATCCCGCGCGAAGCCGCTGTCCTCCACAAGCGCGCCACTGATATCGGCGTGAATCTCACCGGAGAGCGCGTTTCCGTAGGGACGCAGATAACGGTAGAAGCCGACGGCCTCCACGGTGGGGTCGCTCTCCAGCGCTTCCCGATTGAGGATGTACATCGACCAGCCATCCTTCGTCTGGTTGAAGGAAAGCCCTTCGACTTCCTGCTCGCGGTCGATCTTCAGGTTGCCGAGATTTTCGACTTCGCCGGTCTTGAGGTTCGCCCGGTAAATGATCTTCTGGTCATTGTCGGTCGAAAAATACATCCAGCCGTCGAGGAGCTTGCCGCCCTGTGCCTGGTCGATGGTCTGCGTCAGCGGGATGTATTCCTTGAAGCTCCAGTCCGACAGATTGTAGACCGCGATCTCCGTCGCATTCTCATAGGTCATGCCGTAGCCCAGCCCGTTCTTGGCATCGACCGCCACCCAGCTGGCAATGTCATGGATGCCGTGAGGCGGATTGAGCGAAAAGGCCTGGCCGGTGAAGCTCAGGTCACTCGCGCGATACACAGCGAAAACCGGATTTTCGTACTTGCCGCCGGTGACCGGGTCGCGCTGGCTCGAATCCAGCGAGATGTAGAGAAGCCCGTCGGCATAGTCGATGTCGCCGATGTGGTTCAGCCCGATGTCGGAATATTGCGACGGAAGCTTGAGAACATTGGGAATGGCGGGGGAGACAGTCAGGGACGGGTTATAATTCCTGTCCGTGCGCTCGAGAATATTGGTGCCGGAAAAGTACCAGTTCGTGCCGTCCGTGGTCACGCCCTGCTGCTTTGAGGATATCGCATCGCCGGTGAAGGTCGTCTTCTCGACCATGATCCAGGGCTCGACGGCAAGCGCCGGCACCGATGTCATGGCGAGCGCGCTGGACACGAAGATGCAGGAGGTTATGATTTTCGGAAGGCAAGCCGTTCCCTTGAGGGCGGCTTTGCTGGCGTGTTCGGTCATCTTGGAAGACATTTCTGGTGCGTTCCTGTTGGTGTTTATGATCGACGGCTCGACACGCACGACATCGACCAACGACGGTGGCGGCCGTCGGCGATGGCAAGATTCGAGGTTTTGTGGCTCTTCGGGTGCTATCTGCGCTGTGGTTCGTCGATCGCTCTGGCGGGGAGTTCAACGATGTGCTCACTAGGGCGGGCACGTGACAATCGTATGAATAATGGGAATAGTATGAAGAATTCAACCGCCCTTCCCCGGGCATCCCGGATGACGTCCCGCATGGCCGGCTCGTCCCATTCCGGCCTTCACGGCAGGCTGCTCAACGAAATCGGACTCAGCATCGTGCGCGGCGAATTGATTCCCGGTGACCAGTTGCCGAATGGCGACGACTGGAGCGCCTCCTATGGCGCGAGCCGCACCGGCCTGCGAGAAGTCGTCAAGGTGCTGGCGGGCAAGGGCATGGTGGAAATGCGCCCCCGGACCGGGACAAGAGTGCGCCCGCGCAAGGATTGGAATTTCCTCGACCCGGACGTGCTGTTGTGGCGTTTCGGCTCGAGAACGACGGCCGAGGAGGCGCGTTCCCTGTTCGAGCTGCGCCGCGCGATCGAGCCGACGGCCGGGGCCCTGGCGGCGGAGCGCGCCAGCCCGGAGCAGATCGCCGAATTGCGGACAATCCTCGAGGAGATGGAACAGGCCGGCGATGACGGCGAACGCTTCGCCGTACCCGACCTGGCTTTCCACCAGGCGATCCTGCATATGTCGGGCAATGAGCTGATCGGTTCGCTCGCCGCTTTGATCGAGACCGCGCTGGTGATCAGCTTCCGGCTTTCAGACGACAATCCGGCCGGACAGCACCACTCGCTCAGCCTGCATCGGCAGATTGTCGAGAACATCGAAAGGCGCGACCCGGCGGCCACCAGCAAGGTGCTGATCGACCTGCTGGATGGGGCGGAAGAAGACGTGAGGCGTTCCCTCGCGGCCAGGCTTGGCAGACAGAAATAGAACCGGCATCGCCGCACGCGGCGTGCTCAGAGTCTACGTCGGGAACTGAACCTGCCCCAGCCTATGTTGTGGGTCTGCGGATCATGCAGATTTCGCCGCATCAAGCCTGTCGATCGCCTGGACATTGCCGGCCGAGGGTCCCTTCTCGTCGAACTCCGAAGCGAGCCATGTATCGACGATCGCCTTGGCCAGTTCCGGGCCGATGACGCGGGCGCCCATGGTGATGATCTGCGCGTTGTTGGATTTCGCCGCCCGCTCGGCCGAATAGGTGTCGTGGGTGAGTGCCGCGCGGATGCCCGGCACCTTGTTGGCCGAGATCGAGACACCGATACCAGTGCCGCAGAACAGGATGCCGCGCTCGTTCTCGCCGTCGATGATGGTCTGGGCGAGTTTTTGCGACAGGTCGGCATAGTAACCGGCCTGGCTGAGATCGCTGACCGTCAGGCCGGATTTGGTGGCAAGGTGTGCGGCGATCACATCGAGCAGCGGCTTGCCGGCGCTGTCGGCTCCAATGGCTATTTTCATGGTTTTGTCCCTTTCGTGTTCGGATGATTTCAGATCGCCGCCGAAGCGCGGCCGAGGATGTCGATGTAGCCATCCGCCTGCCAGGCGGAACGGCCGATGAACAGGCCGTCTATATTGGGCCGGCCGATCAGCTCGGCGGCATTGCCGGGATTGACGCTGCCGCCATAGAGCACCGGCGGCACGGACGGCAGCAGGCCGCCGGCCACCGTCTTGATCAGTGCCTGCTGCTTGTCGGCATAGTCGGAACTGGCCGGAATGCCCTTGTCGCCGATCGCCCAGACCGGCTCGTAGGCGAAGAGGATTTCTGCGCCCTTCGCCTCGCCTTCGAGGAATTGCAGCGCCCCCTCGACCTGGGCGCTCAACACGGCATCGGCCTTACCGCTTTCGCGCTCGGCCAGCGTCTCGCCGACGCAGATCAACGGGATCAAGCCGTGCTTCACCGCGGCCGCCGTCTTCAGGCCGACGGTGCGGTCGGTCTCACCAAAGTACTCGCGCCGTTCGCTGTGGCCGAGTTCGACCAGATCGAGCCCGCAGTCTCTCAGCATCAGCGGCGAAATCTCACCGGTCCAGGCGCCGGCATCGGCCCAATGCATGTTCTGGGCGCCGACCTTGATGCGCGTCGACGACAGCGCCTGTTTGACCTCGCGCACCGCCGTGAAAGGCGGGATGACGAAGGGCTGGATGCGGTCATCGAAACCGGGAATGAATCCGGCCAGGCGATCGGCAAAATCCAGCGCCTCGGCGAGCGTCTTGTTCATCTTCCAGCTTGTACCGACCCAATACACCACGCGTACTCCTTACTCAGTGCCGAACTTAGTTGCCGACTAGGGCCACCGAGACACCGGCGGCATCCAGCGCCTCGTACAAACCCGGCTCGAGCTCACGGCCGGTGAAGACCGTGTCGAACGCCTTGAGGTCGGTGAGAAAATGCAGCGCCGTGCGGCCGAACTTGCCGTGATCGACCAGCAAATATTTGCGGGTTGCCGCCGCCATCATCAGCCGCTTGGCCAGCACCACCTCCTGGTCCTGGTGGAAGGCGGAGGCGCCATGGATGGCCGATGAGGACAGGAAGGCGACGTCGGCGCGCAGCGATTTGAGCGAAGCCTCGGCCAGCAGGCCGAAGAAGCCGTGGAACTTCTTGCTGTATTGGCCGCCGAGCGCGATCAGGTTGATCCCGCCGGCGCCGGCCAGGTCCTGGATGACGGCCAGATTGTTGGAGATCACCGTCAGCGGCCGCAGATCGGCGAGATGGCGCGCAATGCCGCCTGCCGTCGAGCCATCGTCGATGATCACCGTCTGGCCGGGTTCGATCATGGCCACGGCGGCTGCCGCCAGGCGCTGCTTTTCCTCGGTCGCCTGCTTCTGCCGGTAGCGGAAATCGCTTTCGAACAGACTGCTCGGCTGGATCGAGGCGCCGCCGCGCACCTTGCGCAAAAAACCGCTTTCCTCGAGCTCGTCGAGGTCGCGGTGAACCGTCATCTTCGAGACGCCAAAGCGCAGAGCGAGGTCGTCGACGCCGGCCTGACCGGCGTCCATCAGAAACTCCATAATGCCTTGCCGCCTGATATCGCTCTTCATCGCCGCCGACCGCCACCGCCGAAGCGTGGCTCCTTGATCGAAGTTCAGATATAACAGCTATCGTCGCAAAAGTACCAAATATTTTGTGATAATGGGACAATTTCTTGGGATATTCCGCTTGCCCTGATCGCGGCGCTGTAACAAGAATTGCTGCCGGGACGGTCTGTCACGGTTGCGGTTGCGCCGAAATCCGGCCAGAAGCATCGGTGGGCTGGACGATGCGCGGACAGTCCGCAACCACAGGTTTGAAACCAGATACGGGAGACTATTCGTTGGCTCGCATCACACTGAGACAATTGCTCGATCACGCCGCCGAATACGGCTATGGCGTGCCGGCCTTCAACATGAACAACATGGAACAGGGCCTCGCCATCATGGAGGCGGCGGAAGAGACCAAATCGCCTGTCATCCTGCAGGCAAGCCGCGGTGCGCGCGCCTATGCCAATGATGTGGTGCTGGCCAAGCTGATCGACGCGCTGGTCGAAATCCACCCCGACATCCCGGTCTGCATGCATCTCGACCACGGCAACAACGAAGCCACCTGCGTCACCGCGATCCAGTACGGCTTCACCTCGGTGATGATGGACGGCTCGCTCAAGGAAGACGGCAAGTCGCCGGCCGACTACGCCTATAATTCGGGCATCACCAAGCGCGTCGTCGACATGGCGCATTGGGGCGGCGTGTCGGTCGAAGGCGAGATCGGCGTGCTGGGATCGCTGGAGAGCGGCGGCGGCGAGCAGGAAGACGGCCACGGTGTCGAGGGCGCGATCAGCCACGACCAGCTGCTGACCGATCCGGAACAGGCGGTGGAGTTCGTCAAGGACACGCATGTCGATGCGCTGGCGGTGGCCATGGGCACCAGCCATGGCGCCTACAAATTCTCGCGCAAGCCGGACGGCGCGGTGCTGGCGATGAACGTCATCGAGGAGATCCATCGCCGCCTGCCGAACATGCATCTGGTCATGCATGGTTCGTCCTCGGTGCCGGAGGACCTGCAGGAGATCATCAACAAATATGGCGGCCAGATGAAGCCGACCTGGGGCGTGCCGGTGGAAGAGATCCAGCGCGGCATCAAGCACGGCGTGCGCAAGATCAACATCGACACTGACAACCGCATGGCGCTGACCGGCGCCATCCGCAAGGTGCTGACCGAAAACCCGAGCGAGTTCGACCCGCGCAAGTACCTGACGCCGGCAATGGCGGCCATGCGCAAGCTCTGCAAGGAGCGCTTCGAGCAGTTCGGCACCGCCGGCAATGCACCGAAGATCAAGCCACTGCCGGTCTGGGAAATGGCCAAGCGCTACAAATCGGGCAGCCTCGATCCGAAATTCGGCTGAGTTCTGGCGACTTCAAATCTGCTGAATTCAACGGGCAGGAGCCGCATCGGCCCCTGCCCGTTTTTTCATTTGGCCTTTGGCAGAAGATCGGACCTGCCTGTCTCGATGAACGGCGCCCAGTAGTCGACGGACTCGCGGATCATGGCGACGACCTGATGGTCGACCGGCTCACGCTCGCGAAACGACAGTTCGAGGCAGATCTCGTTGTCGGTGCCGCCGCCGCGCCGCACCGTCTCCAGCAGTTTTTCCGGCGTGATGCGGCCGTCCCGGTTGTAAGTGGCGGTGAACGGCCAATGGCCGCCCTTGTTCATCGACGACTGCTTGACGTGGATGATCGGCGATTTCCGGGGAAAGGCCTCGGCCCAGGCATAGGGATCGATGTCGGCGGGATTGCTTGATGTGACGTCGCCATGGTCGATATCGACCATCATCTCCAGCGGAATGGCCATGCCGGCGGCGTCGATCGCACCTTGCAGCATCCGGCAGCTCTCGATGGTGTGGCCGAATTCGCGGCCGACGGACATCTGCTCCCAGAACAGGTAGGTCAGGCCCGCCGCCTTGGCGTGCTCGGCGACCTCGCGCCAGCAGTCCAGCGCGATGTCGAACAGCCGCGCACGGCGCGCTGGATCGTCAAAGTCGCGATGGGTGAAGATGGCGAACTGCGTGCCCATGCCGCTGGCACCAAGCTCGGCCGAAATGTCGGCAAAGGTCTTGAACCAGTCGACATAGTAGCGGCGCACATCGGCGTCGGGGTGGCCGAAATGATTGAGCCGGCCGTAAGGACCGGTCATGCCCGAGGTGACGCGCACGCCGGTGCGGGTGAGCGCGCCGCGGAACAGGCGGACGAATTTGACGATCGTCGCCGCCGGCCAGCCCGGATTGACGAATTCATGCGTGAGCTGCACGTCCCGAATGCCGATGTCATAGGCGATGGTGTCGATCAGGTCGTCCGGATCGGCGAAGCGATTGACCAGCGGATTGGTGTTGAGGGAGAGCGTGAAGGCCAAGGCTGCTATCCCTCCTCAACGCTGGCGCGGGGTGGTGGCGGCGAATGCCGTCATTGCAGCGTCACCCCCTCGCGGTTGAGTTGCTGGCGGTATTTTTCGGCGTCCCAGTTCAGCAGTTCGGCATTCTCCTTCGGGCTGAGATAGTTGACGCGCGCCGCACCATCGACGCGCGCGGCGACATCGGCCAGGCAGCGTGCCATCGCTTCGGCGCCGGCATTGGCATCCCTGCGCATCAGCACACCCTTGCCTGGAAAGAGAATGGATGTCGGCGCGGCGGCGGTGCGGGCGACGACCGCCGCGGCGTTCTCGCCGGGGCCGGCGATCACCGAGCCGACACCGAGGAAGATGACATGATCCGGATAGAGGCTGCCGGAAGCGGCGATGCGGCAACTGGCGAGATCGGTCGCGACAGCATGCGCAGCCGCCGAGGCCGGCAACCGGTAGTCGCTGCCGGCGGCGAGCCTCAGCAGCGCGTCGAGATCGGGCAGCGGAGCCGATCGCGGCGGCCGCGCGAGCAGCCCGGTCACCCGTTGCAGCAGCAAGGCTGCTTCGGCGACCGTATCGGCGGCGACCACCAGCCCGTGATTGCCGAGCACCAGCACGTTGGTCGCAGGCTTCAGCCGCTCGGCGATCCCCTGCGCCAGCGGCAGGCCGGGCCGGCGATAGGACACGAACACCCAATCGAGGCCGCGCAGGCGCTCCTCCAGCAGGGCTTCGGCGTTGGCCTGGACGGCAATCGAGATCGTCTCGACACAATGGACGTGGACGACGATCTTCTGCTGGAGCAGCGCGTGCACCGTCGTCTCGATGGAGGGTCGCAGCTGGCGGGGGTTGAGGTCCGCCAGCGTGAACTGTCCGGCCGTCTCGGCCGCTGGGCTCCGCTGCGCCACGGCATCGAGCAATGGCGCCAGCGCGACCGGCACCATGATCTCATCGTCGCGCGCGTTCTTCAGCCAGGTGCCCGAGGCTTTGATCCACAGCACGCCGGCCTGCTTGATGGAGGTGTTGCCGCCGGCGCCCTGGACCAGCAGCGGGTCGGCGCCGATTCTGGCCGACAAGGAGCGCAGCATGCGGAATTCACTGGTGCCAGTGTCGACGAGGCGCCCCATCAGCCTGCCCTCGCCAGCCGGTTCGCGCACCAATGCTCGAAAGCCGCCCTCTCCTCGGCGGACAGATGCAGGCCATGCTTGGTGCGCCGTTCGAGAATATCGGCTGAGGTCACCGCCCATTCCCGGTCGAAGAGATAATTGGCCTCGCGCTCGAAGAAATCCTTGCCGAAGCAGCGCCCGAGTTCATCGAGCGAACGCGCCGCGCCAACCAAAGCCCGTGTCCTGGTGCCGTAGAGCCGGCCGTAATGCTTGAGCAGCGATGCCGGCATCCACGGATACTCCCGTCCGAGATCGCCGAGAAACTGTTCGAAATCGGCATTGGCAATGTCGCCGCCGGGCAGATACGCCTTCGCTGTCCAGGGCTTGCCCATACGGGGAAAGAACGGAGCGATCCTGTCCAGCGCATGCTCGGCCAGTTTGCGGAAAGTGGTGATCTTGCCGCCGAAGACGGAGAGCAGCGGCGCCTGCGCGTCTGGCGCGTCGAGCTCGAAAATATAGTCGCGGGTGACGGCACTGGGGTTGTCGGCATTGTCGTCATAGAGCGGCCTGACGCCGGAGAAAGAATAGACGACATCGCCGCGCGCCAGGCCGCGCTTGAAATAGCGGTTGACCACCTTGATCAGGTAATCGATCTCGCTCTCATCCGCCCCCACATCCTCGGGCCGGCCCTCATAGGGAATGTCGGTGGTGCCGATCAGCGCGAGATCGTTCTGATAGGGGTTGATGAAGATCACGCGCTTGTCGCTGTTCTGGATGAGATAGGCCTGCCGCCCCTCCCAGAATTTCGGCACGACGATGTGGCTGCCCTTGACCAGGCGGACATTGCGCCTGGAGTTCTGGCCGGCAACGCGGTTGACGATGTCGTTGACCCAGGGGCCGGCGGCATTGATTAGTGCGCGGGCCCGAACGACCGTCCTGATGCCCGTCCTGCCATCCTGCATCTCGACAACCCAGACGCCGTTCTCGCGGCGGGCGGCATTGCAAACGGTGCGGGTGAAAACCTGCGCGCCGCGCTCGGCGGCGTCGAGCGCATTGATGACGACGAGACGGGCATCGTCGACCCAGCAGTCGGAATATTCGAAACCGCGCTTGAACGCATCCTTGATCGGCGCGCCCTCGGGCGCGGTGCGCAGGTTGAGCGTGCGGGTGGCCGGCAGCCGCTTGCGGCCGCCGAGATGGTCGTAAAGGAACAGGCCGAGCCGCACCAGCCAGGCCGGCCGGTCGTCGGGGCTGTGGGGCAGCACGAAGCGCATCGGCCAGATGATGTGCGGCGCCGATTCCAGCAGCACCTCGCGCTCGATCAGCGCTTCGCGCACCAGGCGGAACTCGTAATATTCGAGATAGCGCAGGCCGCCATGGACGAGCTTGCCCGAGCGTGAGCTGGTGCCTTCGGCGAGATCGTCCTTTTCGCACAGGATGACCGAAAGGCCGCGGCCGGCGGCATCGCGCGCGATGCCGGCGCCGTTGACGCCGCCGCCGATGACGAAGAGGTCGACGATTTCCGGACCGCCGTTCATGTCGCCGTGGCCTCGATGCCGGTTTGATGCGTCATGGCGGCTGCCTCAGCACGGATTGACCGGAGGCAGCCCGGCGAGGTAGCGGCGCACCTCTTCGGCGGCCTGTTCGGCGGCATAGGTGACGGTGCGCACCGAAGCGCCGGCGATGTGCGGCGTCAGCGTCACATTGGGAAGCTGCAGCAACGGCCAGTCCGATGGCACCGGCTCGACGGCGAACGTCTCCAGCATGGCGCTGGCGATCTGGCCTGAAATAAGCGCCTCGTAGAGCGCGTCATAGTCGACCAGTGGCCCGCGCGCAGTGTTGACGAAGATCACGCCAGGCTTCATCCGAGCGATGGTGTCCTTGCCGATCAGGCCGCGCGTCTCCTCGGTCACCCGCGAATGCAGCGTGACGACATCGGAGCGGGACAGGAGATCGTCCAGCGCGACGAGCTCGACGCCGGCGTTGCGGTCTTCAGCGCTCAACTGCACATAGGGATCGCTGACCAGGACGTGGCAGCCGAAGGCACGCAGCAGGCGGACCACCTTGGTGCCGATATTGCCATAGCCGACGACGCCGACGGTCATTTCGCTGAGTTCGCGGCCGGTGCGGTCGGCGCGGTAGAGATCGCCGCGCCACTCGCCCTTGCGCAAGGCCTCGTGGCCGACCCGGATCAGTCGCGTCTCGGCCAGGATGGCGCCGATGGTGAACTCGGCGACGGCAGTGGCGTTGCGGCCAGGCACATTGACCACGGTGATTCCGTGCGCCCTGGCAGCAGCCATGTCGATATTGATCGGGCCGCCGCGCGAAACCGCGACCAGCTTGAGATCAGGCAGGCGCCGCATCATACCCTCCGACAGCGGAGCCAACTGGGTGACGAGGATCTCGGCATCGCCGATGAAATCGACGACCTCGTCGGGGTGGCCGAAATATTCCTTGACCCTGTCGAGGCCGAGCGCCGGATTGCCGAACTCCATCGGCTCGTCGGGCCAGGCTGTCTGCAATGTCCTGATGTCGAGGTCGCCGCTCGCGACCTTCTCGATTTTGGCGCGAAACACCTCCGGCAGCATGAAGTTGTCGCCAATGATCGCTATTTTCTTACGCATACTCGACTTCTCAATTTGCCTGCACTGAAGCCATCGCGCGCCAGACCGGCCGCAACGCCTGGTGCGCCAACATGTAGGACGGGGTCATCTTGTCGTAGATCGCGGCGAGGCTGCGGTCGCTCGGCTCAGCCTCGCCAAGCAGCGGCGTCACCCATTCGCCGACGCACGCATCCATGGACGGGTAGAGACCGACGCAGACCGCGGCGATCATCGCCGCGCCCGCCGCGCCCGCCTCCTCGCGCGCGCTGGTGCGAATATCGGCGCCCACCGCCGCACCGAGGATCTTGCGCAGCGCCGGGCTTCGGGCGGCGCCACCGGTCAGGCGGACTTCGCGCGGCAGCGGCCCCATCGCCGCGTAGCAATCGCGCGCCGCGAAGGCCAACCCTTCGAAGACGGCGCGGACGAGGTCGGCATAACCGTGCCGCGAGGAAATGCCGACGAACCCGGCTCGGGCATTGGCATCGACGAACGGCCCCCGCTCACCCGCCTCCGACACATAGGGCTGATAGAGCAGCGAGGCGGGCTGCGCGGCAGCGATCCAGGCGTCGACAAGCGCGATCATCTCGCCATTGCTGCGCGAAATGCCTTGCGAGGCGAGAATGCCGGAGGCGAGCCCAAGCACCCAGTCGATGTTGAGCGTCGCCGCCATGTTCGACTGCATCTGCGCGAACACGCCGGGCGCCGGCATCGCCATCGTATAGCCCGTCGCCGCGTCGTTCAGCTGCACATCGTCGGGGGTCTCGGCCAACCGCATATGCATGCCGGTGGAGCCGATGATCGAGCAGCCCGGCTTGCGCTTGCGGTCGAGCAGGCCGGCGCCGAGCGCGGTGCAGACGACGTCGGCATAGCCGAGCACGACGGGTGTGCCCGCCAGCATTCCGGTGGCGTCGGCGGCCGCCTGCGACAGCCCGGTGCTGTGCCTGGTGCCGTCGACGATCGGCGGCAGCAGATGCCTGAGATCGGCGACACCAAGCACGTCGAGCACCTCGTCGCTATAGTCGCGGGTGTGGAAGTCGCCGAAGGTAAAGGTGCCCTCGGACGGATCGGTGGCGCGTTCGCCGGTCAGCCTGAAATAGAGCCAGTCCTTGCAGTGGAACGCGGTTGCCGCCTTGCCAAGCATTTCGGGCATGGTGCGCTTCATGAACACGAATTGCGAACCCTGCTGGCAGGCGGCGAGCCCGCTGCCGGTCTTTTCGAAACGGAGCCGGTCCTCGGGCCGCGCGCGGATCTCCTCGACGACGGCGGCGGCGCGCGCGTCGAGCCAGAGCCAGCCCTTCGCCACCGGCTCGCCCTTGCCATCGATCAGCCAGGTGCCGTCGCCTTGCCCGGTCACCGCGATCGCCACCGTCCGGCTGGCGAGGTCCGGCACCTTGTCGGCGAGTTGGCGCAGGGTTGTAGCGGCATCACTCCATGTGCGCGCCAGATCCTGTTCGGCGCCGCCACCCGGCAGTGTTTCATAGTGGTTGGGCAGGGCGGCCGCGGCAATCTGCCGGCCCGCAATGTCGAAGGCGATGGACTTGATGACGGATGTGCCGGCATCGATGCCAATCAGTATATCGCGCATCAGGCAAGCTCCATGCCGTGCGAGATCGCCTCGCCGCTCGCCTGGTCGAAGACGTGCAGGTTCTTCGGATCGATGCTGACATTGATCGCTGCACCCAGATCGAGACGCGTGCGGTCATGTTCGACCAGCACCAGCGAGCCGCCGGCGAAGTCGGCGGCGATATGGGTCTGGTCGCCGAGCCACTGGTTGGCCGAAACCCTGGCGGGAACACCTTCCTTCGAGCGCCGGACCGCGTAAGGCCTGATGCCGATCACAACCCGTTCGCGACTGAGCAATTGGTCGCGAACCGGAGCGCTGAAGGCGTCCTTGTCGTAATCGAGCGACAGGCCGTCGGGCAGCCTGAGATTGATGCGGCCGGCGGCCGTGCCGACATAGGCCTCGAAGACGTTCATCGGCGGTTCGCCGACAAAAGTGCCCGTGAACAGGTTCGCCGGGCGCTCCTTGATCCGGTCAGGCGTGTCGAACTGCTGCAGCACGCCGCCCTCCATCACGGCGATGCGGTCGGCAAGCGCATTGGCCTCGGTCTGGTCGTGGGTGACCAGGATCGCGGTCAGGCCGCGCTCCTTGATGAAATGCTTGATGCGACCGCGCAGCACGGCGCGCAGCTGCGGTTCGAGCTGCCCCATCGGCTCGTCCAGGAGATGCAGGTCGGCCTCGCGGATCAGCGCCCGGCCAAGGCTGGCGCGTTGCTGCTGGCCGCCGGAGATGGAGCTCGGATAACGCTCCAGTATGTCCTCGATCTCGAGCAGCTTGGCGATGCTGGCGACCTTGGCGTCGACCTCGCTCTTGGGCAGCCTTGCCGCCTTCAGCGCGAAGGCCATGTTCTCGCGCACGGTGAGCGGCGGGTAGAGCGAGTAGCCTTCGAAGGCCATCGCCACATTGCGCTTGACCGGCGACAAGGTGTGCACCTGACGACCGCCGACAGAGATGGTGCCGCGTGATACTTCCTCGAAGCCGGCGATCATGCGCAGCGTCGAAGTCTTGCCGCAGCCGGAAGAGCCAAGCAGCGCCACGATCTCGCCCTTGGCGATTTCCATGGTCAGGCTCTTGACGGCGTGCACGCCGCGGTCGATCGGGCCATAGAACTTGTCGACGCCTGAAATGGTGAGTGCGCTCTGGCTCATGCCGCTTCTCCATTGCGCAAACTGACGACGTTTTTCGAACCGATGCGGTCGCCGCTGGCATGATCGAACAACAAGGCGCTCTTGCCATCGACGGCGATATGGGCCTTGCCCTCGCTGCGGCCCGGCGTTCCGGCCGGGCGCGAGACCAGGATCTCGCGGCCGCGCACGGTGCGCACCAGCGTGACGATCTTTTCGTTGAGTGGCGTCTCGGCCTCGACCGTCACCGGAATGGCGCCCGGGATGCCCTCCTCGACGAAGCTCAGCGCTTCGGGCCGCAGGCCGATCACACAGTCGCGGCCGACCGCCGTGTCGTAGGCACCGGCGAGATGGACCTGGACATTGGACAGGCCGACATAGATGCCCTTGGCGTCACGCGAAGGCTTGACGTCTAGCAGGTTGATGGTCGGGTCGCCGAACAGCCGCGCGATCTCGATGTTGGCCGGCTCGCGATAGATTTGCTCGGGCGTGCCGAGCTGCCGGATGACGCCTTGCGACATCACCGCGATGCGGTCACCAAGCGCCATGGCTTCCTTGTAGTCCTGGGTGACGTAGACGACGGTGGCGCCGCGATCGGCAAGCAGGCGCGGCAGTTCGAGCCGCATCTCGAAACGCAGCTTGGCATCGACATTGCGCAAGGGATCGTCGAGCAGCAGAAGCGGCGGCGAGCCGACCAGCGCACGGGCGAGTGCCGTGCGCTGTTTCTGGCCATTGGAGAGCGCGCGCGGCTTGTGGGAGAGCACATGGGCGATCTTCAACAGCTTGGCGACGCTCTCGACGCCGGCCTTGATCGCGCCCTGCGAGGACCGCTTGGCCTCCAGCGGCGTGGCGATGTTGTCGAACGCGGTCATATGCGGAAACAGCGCGAAATTCTGGAACGCCATGCCAATGCCGCGGAACTCCGCATCGACATCGGTCATGTCGTCGCCGCCAATGAATATCTTGCCCTCATCCGGGTCGATGACGCCGGCAACAAGCCGCAGCAGCACCGTCTTGCCGGCGCCGGACGGTCCGAACAGCACAAGGGTTTCGCCATCGGCCACGGTCAACGACAGATTGTCGAGGACGGTCTGGCTCTTGTAGCGCTTGACGATGTTTCTGAGTTCGAGACTGGCCATGTCTATCCTTTCACCGCGCCGAGCGAGAGGCCTTCGACCAGATAGCGCTGTGCATAGAGGGCGAGCGCCAGTGTCGGCGTGATCGAGAGCACGATGGCTGCCGAAATCTGGCCGTACTGTATGCCCGAGGAGGTGATGAAGGCGAGCGCGCCGACCGTCACCGGCTGCTTGTCGGCCGAGGCCAGCACCAGCGCGAAGACGAAATTGTTCCAGGCGAAGATGAAGGCGAGCAGGCCGGCGGCGGCGATGCCGGGGCCGGCGAGCGGCAGCGCGATCTTACGGAAGGTGGCGAACCAGGAATGGCCGCCGATGCGGTAGGCGTATTCGATGTCGGCGGGGATATCTTCGAAATAGCCGCGCACGATCCACAGGATCAGCGGCAGGCAGATCAGCTGGTAGACCCAGATCAGGCCGATATAGGTGTTGGCGAGCCCGAGCTTCTGGAAATAGAGGGTGAGCGGCAACAGCACCAGGAGCGCCGGCGCGAACTTGAACGACAGCAGCGTGAAGGCGATGTCCTCCGAGCCGCGGAACTTGTGCCGCGCGAAGGCGTATGCCGCCGGGACGCCGAGCAGCAGCGAGACCGCCACCGAGGTCACCGACAGGAACACCGAATTCCAGAGGTTGCGCATGAAGGCGATGTCGAGCGTGCCGGCGGCGGTCATCAGCTTGCCGGTGATCAGCGCCGTGTAGTTGGCGAGCGTCGGCTCGAAGATCAGCTGCGGGGGAATGCGCAGGATCGTCTCGTTGGTCTGGAACGACATCATGAATATCCAGACGATCGGGAACATGAAGAAGATCACCACCAGCGTCAGTGCCACGCCGCGCAGGATGCGTTCGAGCAAGGAGGTGTGTTCCATGTCAGCCTCCTATGCCTGACCACGGGCGCGTTCGCGCAGCCGCAGCCAGTTCTTGATGAAGATGTTGGAGAGGAAATAGGTGATCGCCCACAGGATGATCATCAGCGCCGCCGAGCGGCCGACATTGGTCGACTGGAAGAAGTTGAGGTAGGCCTCGACCTGGAAGACGGTCAGCGTGTCGCCAGGCCCTCCTTGCGTCATGGCGTAGATGATATCGAACTGCTGGATGGAATCGAGCAGGCGAAACAGCGTCGCGGTCAGGATATAGGGCGTCAGCATCGGCAGCGTAATGCGGAAGAAGACGAAACTCCTCGGCACGCCGTCGAGTGCCGCCGCTTCGAAGGGCTGCGTCGGCAGGCTGCGCAGGCCGGCGAGTAGCAGGATCATGATGAAGGGTGTGTAGACCCAGATGTCGACGAGCACGACGGTAAACAGCGCCGTCGACGGCGACGAGGCCCAGCGGAAATCCTGCAGCCCGATCAGGCTGGCGAGATAGCTCAGCACACCGAAGCCGGGATTGGTCATCAGCTTCCACATCAGCGCGGCAAGTGCGGGCGCCGTCATCAGCGGCATCAACAGCATGATCGAGATGAAATTGTTCAGCGTCGAGCGCTTCTGCAGCAGCAGGGCGATGGCGAGACCGAGAAGCAGTTCCAGCACGACGGTGGTGCCGGCATAGAGCAGCGACACCTTGAGCGTGTTCCAGAATTTTGGATCGGTGAAGAAGGAGATGTAGTTGTCGCCCCAGTTGAACTGCCGCGCCCAGGGCTGGCTCAACCGATAGCGCTGGAAGGAATAGACGACCGAGGTCAGGAATGGGATGAGAATGCCGATGCAGACGAGCAGAGCCGGCAGGCTGAGCACATAGGGCAGCACCCGCTTGCTGATCCTGAAGCCGGATGGCTTGGGCCTTTGCGATACCACCGCAGTCATCGAGCTGCTCCGTTGTTGCTGTCGCTTTGCCCTGCCGGCCGCCCAAGGGAGCAAGGCGACCGGTCGGGCGAAATAGCGGTCACCTTCCGGCACCGCATCGCAAACGTGAAAAGGTATGACGAGGGCCGGCCCGTCAAGCAGGCCGGCCCTCGTTGCGACTTAACCGAGGCCGGCTTCCTTGAGCTGGCCGTTGATGCTCTCGGCGAGCTTGTCGAGACCCTCGTCGACCGGCACTTCCTTGGCCACCATCTTCTGCAGCGTCGCCGCCCATTCGGTGGTGAGGTCGAAGAACAGCGGTTGCGCCGTGAACTTGATCGAGGCGCCCGGCGCCGAGGCGTCGAACATCTCGACATAACCGGGATAGCTCTTGTTCAACTTGTCACGGAACCCCTGGTCCTTCCAGACCGACTGGCGGACAGGATTGACGAAGTCCATCTTGGTGGCGCCGAACAACCCATGCTCCGGGCCCGAGGCCCATTGCATGAAGTACCAGGTGGCGTCCTTGTCTTTGGAGAAATTGGACATTGCCAGCGACCAGATCCAGATGTTGGGTGTCGCCGCCTTGGCTGCCGGATTGGCCTTGAAGTTCGCGAAAGCGAGCTTGCCGGCCATCTTGTTGTCGCCGCCATTCATGAAGTAGCCGAGGATGTCGGCGTCGAAGATCATCGCCGAGGCGCCGGCGCCGAGATCGGTACCGACCTGATACCAGGTGTAGGTCGACCAGTCCTTTGGACCGCTCTCCTGGATCATCTGCACCCACTGCTTGTGGAAAGCCTTGGATCCGGCGGTGTTCATCGCGGCCGACAGTTTGCCGTCGGCCGAGACGTTGAGGTCCTTCTGGTCGAAATTGGCATAGGCCGAGAGGAAGCCCGGATGGATCGTCGCCCAGGAGCGCGAGCCACGCACGCCGATGCCGTAGACACCGCCACCGACATCCTTGGTGAGCTTGGCCGCCGCGGCAACCATCTCGTCCATGCTGCCGGGAATGGTGACACCGGCCTTGTCGAACATCGCCTTGTTGTAGGTGATGTTGTTCTGTTCAAAGCCCCACGGAATGCACCACTGCTTGGCGTCGTCCGAACCCAGCGCGCCGCCCGGCTTGCCGTTCCAGGCACAGGAGTTCTTGACGCCGGGCAGGAAGTCGTCCCAGGCGTATTTCGGGTTGGTCTTGGCCGGATCCTTGATCCATTCGTTGAGGTCGGTGATCCAGCCGGCCGGGCCGTAAGTCCAGGTCATGTAGGCGCCGGTCATGAAGGCATCGTATTCGGACGAGCTTGCCGAAAGTGCTGCCGTGACCTTGTCGAAATAGACGTCTTCAGGAAACACGTCATAGACGACTTCCATGCCGGTCAGTTTCTTGAAGTTCTCGAGGTCGGCAATCATGGCATCGGCATAGGGATGCTTGTTGAGCAGGAGCTTGATGGTCTTGCCCTTGTGCGCCTGCCAGTCGAAATCCGCGGCAAGCGCGCGGGTCTGCCCCAGATTGAGCAGTGTACCGGCGGTGCCGGCGGCAAGGCCCATGGCACCCAGGCCCTTGATCAGCCCGCGACGGTCGACTTGTCCGCGCAGGAAGGCGTCAATGAGGTCTTTCTCTTTCTCATGCATTTCGTCTTCTCCTCCACAGGGTAGTTTCAACTAAAACTGATACCGGCTACCCGACCGGCGTCTCTTCCACGAGCGATCGCGCCGTCCGCTCGTCGGTTATCAGGCCCTTGAGATAGCGCCCCTCCAGCACCGACTTGATGGCGCGAACCTTGATCTTGCCGCCGGCGACGGCGACAATCCGGCGGCTGGCAATGTCCTCGCGCGTCAAGGCCAGCGCCCGGTCGGAAACGGTCGTCGCCACCGCCTTGCCGGCCTCGTCGAAGAAATGGCCGAGCAATTCGCCGACGCCGCCATTGTGGCGGATCTCCTCCATCTCGCCCTTCTCGATCATGCCGGTGGCAACCAGCGACGCCTCGCGTTCGGCGGTGCCGATGCCGGCGAACAAAAGGTCAGCGGATCGCGCCAGATCGAAAACCTCGCTGATGCCTTTTTGCCCAAGCAGGACGGTGCGGTCCTCCGCCGTGTTGGCGAACATCGGCACCGGCATGACATAGGCTTCGGCGCCGGTGCGTTCGGCGAGGCGATGAATGACATCATGCGGGTTGGCCGAGAATTTCCGCGTCAGGCCGCCAAGCAGCGAGACGAAGCGGATCTTGTCGGTCGAGGTGCGCGGCAGATACTCCACGCAGGCGGCAAGCGTGCGGCCATGGCCGACGCCGATCAGCGCCTCTTCGCCGCGCTCGATCTCGCGCTTGAGGAATTGCGCGCCGGCAATGCCGAGCGCCTTGAGCGGCAGATCCTCGGAATCGAAGTCCGGAACCACCTCGCAATAGTCGAGGCCGTAGCGGCGGGACAGTTCGTCTTCAAGCTCGACGCATTCCGACACTTCGCCGTCGATATAGACCTTCACCAGCCCTTCCTGGTTGGCCTTGGTGATGAGGCGGTGGGCCTTGAGGCTGGTCAGGCCCAGCCGCTTGGCGACCTCGGACTGGGTCAGGCCGCCGGCATAGTGAAGCCACGCGGCACGCGTCGCCATGCTGGTTTCATCGTCGCGCAGGAGACCGTTGCCGAACCCTACCATTTCCACCCTTTGATATTTTTATCAGTTGATGCAAAATTTTTCACAAGCCTCGACTAGAGTCAAGCGACCGATGGCGCAAATCACGACATGACGGCCGAAGCGGGCTTTGGCCGGCCGTCTGGCAATGTTCAGTGAGTGGGATACCAACAAGCCCCTCCGGGGTGCGTTTCAGCACTGCGGGCTTTTCAAGCTTGCCTTTGGGTTGCCGCTTTTGATCACGCCAGGCGCGTGGGTGAACGCGCCTTACGCGTCGGCCGCCAGACTGTCGGCCTCGGCGCGAACCAGCTTGATGTCGGCGCCTGCCGCCCATGCGCCGACATCTTCCCGTCGCAGGGCCGCCGCCATCATGTCGGGAAACAGACCCGGCGTGCAGGCGAAGACCGGAATGCCGAGCGCTGCCACCGACCCCGCCATCTTCGGGTCATAGCCCGGCCTGCCCTGGTCGGTCAGCGCCAGAAGCACCACGACATTGACGCCGGAGCGGACAAGTGCTGCCAGCCGCTGCAGCGATTCCTGGCCGTTGCCGCCTTCATAAAGGTCGGTGATCAGCACCATATGCGACTTGGTCGGCCGCTCGATGCGGTCGGCGCAATAGGCGACAGCCTGGTTGATGTCAGTGCCGCCGCCGAGTTGCACGCCGAACAGGACCTCGACCGGATCGCTGAGCTCCTCGGTCAGGTCGACGATCGCCGTATCGAAACAGACAAGCTTGGTCCGCACCACCGGCAAGGAAGTCATCACCGCGGCGAAGATCGAGGCGTAGATCACCGAACTTGCCATCGAGCCCGACTGGTCGACGCACAGCACCACCTCATCCAGATCGACCAGCCTTCGCTGCTTGCGCATGAAGCCGACCAGCTTCTCCGGCACGATCGTTTTGTGCTCGGCCTGGTAATGGCGAAGGTTGGCCGAGATGGTGCGCGGCCAGTCGATGTCGCGCTGGCGCGGGCGATTGGTGCGTTGCGACCGGTCGAGCGCGCCACGGATCGCCTCGGCGGTCTTCTGCTCCAGCCGCTGCATCAGCTTGGCGACGATATCGGCGATGATGCTGCGGGCAATATCCTTGGTCTTGGCCGGCATGACCGAGCGCAACGAGATCAGGTCGGCGACGAGATTGACGTCGGCCTCGATCGCGTTGAGGAATTCCGGCTCCATCAGCATCTGCTTCAGATTGAGCCGCTCGAAGGCATCCTTCTGGACGATTTGGACGACCTGCGCGGGAAAGAACGACCTGATGTCGCCCATCCATTGCGCCACTTTCGGCGCCGAGCGGCCGAGCCCGCCGCGCCGTTTGCGCGGGTCGGCTGCCGCATCGCCTGCGCCATCGCCGTAAAGCGCATCGAGCGCCGCCGACAGCCGCTTGTCGGTGTCGGACAGCGCCGACGAGGTTTCGTCATCGGCACCGATCGCCAGGCGCCAGCGGCGCTCCCGTCCGTCGCCGGCCGGCTCGGTTTCGCTGATGTCGGCCTCGTCATCCATTACCGTCCCCACTCATCAGCAGAGGTCCAAGCCGTTCCAGATGCCGGCGCCAGGCCTCGTCACCGTTGGGCGTCGGCGTCAGCCCGGCCGGCAGGCGCCTGGCGCGGCCAAGGACCGCTTCGATCAGCCGCCGCCGCTCCATCGAGTCGAGATGCGAAAAGACCCGGCGCAGCAGCGGCAAGTGCGCGATGAAGGCGTCTTCGTCGAGCGATTTGAGCCAGGCATCGACCGCTCCGCGCAGGCCTTCGTCATAGATCAGCCGCTGACCGGCTGTACTGAAGAAGCCCTCGAAAAACCCTGCGGCCTCGGCGACCGGCGTTCCCGGCGACAGGCGCCGCGCGATCAGGCCCGCTGCGGCTTCAGCGGACAAATCGCCGGCTTCGTAAAGCAAATGCGCGGCACAGCCCGCGACCAGCGCCGTCGATCGCGATCCGTCGAGCACGGCCGCCAGTCCATTGCGCCAGGCGTCCAGAACGTCCTGTTCCGGCTCGACCAGCTTGATCGCCTCATCCGCCTTGCGCATCGCGCCGACCAGCGCCGAGGAAGCCTGGGCATCGAGGTCGCGGGCGGCATAGGCAAGGGCAATGCCGCCTTCGACGATCAGCCGTTCCAGCAAACCGGACAAGCGGGCCGTTTCGGTCTTGCGGGCTTCGCCGTAGCGGATGATGTCGGCGAGCGGCGGCACCGATGCCAGGATTTCCAGGCATTCGCTGCTGCGCGCCGCGCGTTCCTCCAGTGCCGCCAAACCGGCGGACGAGGCCTCCGACAAATTGGCCGTGATGGCGCCCTGAACCAGCGCCGCCAGTGCGTCGAGCGATGTCGTGGCACCGATCATCTGGATCAGCCGGCCATTTGCGGCCTTTTCGATGGTCGGCCCATGGACCAGGTTATCGACCAGACGAACGGCGTATTCTGGCTCCCATGACAGCGTCCAGCGCTCGCGAAACGTGCCGCGGCTGCGGCCGCTGTCGGTCAGCTTGCCCCAATGCACGCCAAGCACGTTCAGCCGGTGCAGCAAGGTCGAGCGGAACAGCCCGCTTTCGCTGCGCAGGTCGACCGACAATTCGCGCGCCAGCGCCTCGGGCTTCAACCGCGCCGCCTTCTGGTTGCGCTGCAGATCCTCGATCAGCGGCGCCAGCGGGGTATCGGGTGGAATTTCACCGACATCGGCGCCCAGAAGCAGTTCGGCTTCGACCAGCGCCCACAGCACCGCTTCGCCGTTGAACAAAGCGGCGATCGCGGCATCGCGCAATTCCTCGAATCCGGGCTTTGGCCGCTCGCGAATCGCAGCCAGCGCGCGGGCCAGCCTCTCGGCTTCGATCAGCGAGGCGGTCGAGACCATGTGCCCCTTCCCCCGCAGCACCGCCGCGATCATGGCGAGCCACAGGGTGGCGGCGTCGTGCCGGCCCCGCGTGCGCCACAGATGCTTGCACCAGCCGGGCGCGACGACACCGGCGCCGTAACCGAAGCCGAGCGCCAGGCGCGGGCCCGTCCATGGCGCCCAGGTCATCGTGCTCTTGCGCCGGGCAAGCCCCTTGAGGAGCGCCTGATCCTCCTTCTGCGGACGCGTCGCCTGCAGCGCCGGCACATGGAAGGCGCCGCAGACGACAGCGATCGGCCCGTCAAATTCCTTGCGCGCGGCGGCGATTTCAAGCCGCATATGGGCTTCGCGTTTCGCCTCGAATTCGGCAAGCGGACCTTCGCCTTCGCGCAGCGTCGTCATCGCGTCGGCTATGGCGGCAAAGATCGGACCGGGCTCAGGGTTCTGCTCGATAATATCAGCCCACCAGCTCTCGCCATCCTCATAGCCGGCGGCCTGTGCCAGCGTGCCGATCGGGTCGCGCAGATGCGGTGCCATCTCGGTCTCGACCTTGGCTTCCGTTCCATCGGCGTCGGCTTTTTCCGCAGCCTCAACCGGTGCGACCCGCGCCGAAGACGGCAGATCGATGAACCGGACAGTCGCTTTGTTGGCGACGGCCCACAGCGTCGCCTGATACTCCGGCGAGAACTCGGCAAAGGGCCAGAAGCTCGTCGAGGCCGGATCGTCTTCGGGATAGCACAGCAGCGCCACCGGCGGCTGCATTTCGGGGCGGGCGAGCAATGGCAGCAGGGCCGAAGCGTCAGCCGGCCCTTCGATCAGCACGGCGACCGGTTTCAGTTCCAGCAACGCCTGCACCAGGCTGTCGGCGGAGCCGGGCCCGTGATGGCGTATGCCGAAATAGGAAGCGTCGCCCAGCGCCATGGCGTCAGATCGCTGCGTTCAAGGCCGCGTAATAGCCGGCATAATCGGGCCGCTTCTTGAGCACGGTCTCCAGATATTCTTCCAGCACCAGCTTGTCCTGCACGGGATCTTTCACGATCGCGCCAACGAGGCTGGCGGCAAGGCCTTCTGCGCCGAGCTTGCCGCTGTCGAACCAGGCCGCCTGGCTGAGGCCGCCGACCATGGTGGCGATCGCCTCGGCCGTAGACAGCGACCCGGACGGGGTCTTCAACGTTACCTTGCCATCCGCCGTCGCGCCGGAGCGCAACTCGCGGAAAATGGTCAGCACCCGGGCGATCTCCTCGCCGACATTCTTCGGCACCGGCAGGTCGAGACCGCCAGCCATCTCGCCGACGCGCTTGGAGACGATCGCTACTTCCTCCGCCATGTCTTCGGGCAGAGGCAGCACGACGACGTTGAAGCGGCGCTTCAGCGCCGACGACAATTCGTTGACGCCCTTGTCGCGGTTGTTGGCGGTGGCGATGATGTTGAAGCCGCGCCGCGCGTAGATCGAGGTGTTGAGTTCGGGGATCGGCATCATCTTTTCGGAGAGTACGGTGATCAGCGTGTCCTGCACGTCCGAGCCCATGCGCGTCAGTTCCTCGAGGCGGCAGAGCTTGCCGTCCTGCATGGCGCGGTAGAGCGGTGTCGGCACCAATGCTTCCTGGCTCGGGCCTTTGGCCAGAAGCTGCGCGTAGTTCCAGCCATAGCGGATCTGGTTCTCGTCGGTGCCGGCCGTGCATTGCACGATCAGCGTCGAGTCGCCCATGATGGCGGCGGCGAGATGTTCTGATACCCAGGATTTGGCGGTGCCGGGAACGCCGAGCAGCAACAACGCGCGGTCTGTGGCGAGCGTCGCCACGGCGGTTTCCATCAACCGGCGGCGGCCGACATATTTGGGCGTTATCAGCGTGCCGTCGTCAGCCTTTCCGCCGAGGAGATAGGTCAGCACCGCCTTTGGCGAAAGGCTCCAGCCGGCGGGCCTTTGCCGGTCGTCATTGCGCGCGAGCGCCTGCAACTCGGCGGCGTAGGCCTGCTCGACCGGAAGACGGATGGCTGCGTTCATTTGCTGTTCTCCGGATTGATCATGTGTTGGTTCAAGGGCCGGCCAGGGATGCGTTGAGGCGCAGAAGACCAAGCGACGGCGCTGCCGGCGCCATGCCGGCCGCGCCGACATCGCCGATCAATTTTTCCGCCGCCGCGGCGGTGGCGAGAAAGCCTAGCGTTTCCAGAAGCTGGTCGACGCCGCGTTTCACGGCGTCATCGTTACCCGCGACAGCGGCGCGCAGCGCCGGCAGCGTTTTGCCGTTTGTCAGATCGGCCCAGTCCAGCCAGCCTGCCTCGACGCCCTCGGCGAGGCTGAGCGCGCCAAGATACTGCTTGTCCTTCAGGATCAGCCTGATCAGGACACGCTGCCGGCGACTGTCCAGACGCGGCATCAAATGGAGGACGAAAAGCGCCGGCTTGCCGCCTTCAGCGACAAGCGTGTCGGCCATGTGCGTGACCGCGGCGTCACTGCCCGACGCGGCGACCATGCGGGCGACAAGGATATCGACATTGTTGTCGGCGCCGAACTGCCACGCGCCGATGAAATCAGACTCAGACACACCAAAACGCGCAGCAAGGTCGACCAGGTTGCAGGTTTCGAACAGTTCGGAGCGGCGTCGTTCCTGTGCCGGGGATTTCAGCTTTGCCGGCGCGTAGGTGGTGCGCCGGCGGATGAAGCCGGATTTGCCTTCGGTGATGAAGGCGGCGAGCTCGGCTATCGGGTCTTCCGGCCCGCTGTCACCTGGCTGGCCATGCTGCCCCAACCTTGCCAGCAGTCGACCGGCGAGTTCACGCACCTTGCCGGAGCGATCGGCGGACAGGCTTTTCAGGAAGGGCACGTCATCGGCGCCCAGGCCGAAGTGCATGAGTGCGATGAGCGTAAGCCTGATCTCCGCCGGTTCGTTTGATCCCTTGGTCTCGATCAGTTGGCGGGCCACAGCCGGCGCGGTACGGCGCATATCGGCCAGTGCCGTGCGGCGCGCTGCGGGGTAGAAATCGTCCCAGTTCTGCGCCGTCAGATGCTCACGTCTCGTGTGTTTTTCGCCATCCACGCCAGCCCGCCAATCGATCCAGGGTGCATAGACATCCGGGCTGGTCTGATCCGACGCTGCCGGCATCCAGTCCATCGGGTGCAGCACGAAACCACGGCTGGCGACGAGGCCCACCACACGCGACTTGGCTCTTGCGTCGGCGGCGTGTTTCAGCGCTGCTCGCAAAAGCGGCCGCAGCCGCTCAGGCAGCATGGGCAAGGCAAGCTCGGGCAGCGGCGGGCGACGCTTCAGCGTCTTTGGTGCTGCCGGCCGCAAGGCAATTTCGAGGGCTTGCGCGGCGATCGCCAGCAGCCGGCGCTCACGCTCTTCGGGGTTGGCACCGGCGGCGATGTCCTTCCAGGCGGCCGGGGCAAGGTCAAAGCTGGTTCCGCCGGTGATCCAACAATCGCGCATGGTCGCCAGACCCGTCTGCTCGATCTCGTTCACGACAGATCAAGCCTCCCGAAGCCGCTCTGCGCCGCCAGCAGATGAAGCCGGCTGCCGCTCCAGAGCGCTACCGTCGCCGCGAGGTCGAGACCAAGCAGCGTTGGGCTGACGGTATCGGCGATCGGCAAGGCGATGCCGTGCGGATCACCGGCGGACTGCCACCAGGCGTCGCCGCTATCATCCAGCAGGATCGCGCCGGGCGGCAGCATGACCGGACTATCGGTGAGCCAGGGAGCCGTGTCCTGGTGGGCGACATGGGCCGCGAGCGGATCGGCTGCGTCAAAGCCGAAATCCGGCCATTGCCCTGACGAGACATCGCCCTTGCGCTCCACCACCAGCGCCCGCAGCGGCTGGCGTGCCGGATAAAAGACCAGCCTTGCATCGAAGCGATCGCCCGGCGTGAACGCGTTGGACCGGCGGCCGGCAGAGGCCGGAAAATAGTCGAGAAGCAGGGCGAATCGCGGACTGGCGCTCTTCAGATCGAGCAGCCAGGTCGAATGGCTGACAAGACCGTCGCGGCGCGTCTCGATCTTCTCGCCAAGCACTTCCCAGACGCTTTCGACATGGAGTGCGTCGGGATTGCCGAGCACCTGCTCGCGGCCTTCAGAGGTCGATACAAGCCGCTTCAGTTCGGCGTCGTCAGGTGTCGATCGCCAGGCCTTGGCCAGCAGCACGAGCTTGCCGAGTTCGCGGATCGCGGCATCCGGGCGCTCTTCGCTGCGCAGCCCCATCAGCCGCGACGGAATCTCGTCGATGCGACCGGCAAGTGCCGTCGCCTTCATGTCGACCAGCCGTGCGGCAATGCGGCGGCAACGGTCGCTGCTGTTGTCGACAAAGCCGGCAAGGCCGAGCCGCAACTGATCCGATATCCATTGATCGAGCTCGTCCAGTGCCGCCGAAACCGAGGATCGCGTATCCTGGGCGCGCTTGCGCTGCGCGGCCTCGCGGCGCTCGACCGTGGCGGCGTCCTCGACAGCAACGCTTTCGTCGTCAAGCGAGACCTCGCCAATGCTCTTGCCAGCCGCGCCCGGCGCCGGTGCGGCCGGCTGTGAGGCGGTCTTCCGGCGACGCCCGAGCCAATCATTCACCCATTCCGGCGTCGAGGCGGTGGCGGTGAAACTCGCTGGTGTGGTGGCGGCGATCCACATCAGCGCCAATGTGTGCTTGCAGGGAAATTTTCGTGACGGACAGGTGCATTTGTAGCCGTGGTCGCCGGTGTCGACGACGACGCGATAGGGATTGGAGCCGGAGCCCTGGCATTCTCCCCAGATGAGCGCCAGCTGTTCGTTCTTTTCGAGCCGGGGCCAGTTCGATTGCTTGGTCAACTTGGAAGCGGAGCTCAACGACGCCTGATCAGGCGCGAGCGCTTCGATGGTTTTCAAGTCAAATTCCAAGCCGCGCCTCTCGTCGCTCGAACGAACGCCCACTGCCAGTATAGATGGCCTGATGTGACGGATTCTTGTAGCAGCAGAGGGATAGAGGTCGATACAGCGGGCCGCATTAATTTACGCCAACCAGTCCGATCCCGAGGCAATTCATGCTGCTGCTTAACGATCTATCACGGCGGAAGCATATCTTGGCAAGAATGCGCGGGCAGGTCCTATTGGAGCGTCCGCAATGGCGACTGGGCGGCGCGGTCGTGCGCGACGCCGACACCGGCATCCTCCGCGCCGATCGCACGGTCGAGACCGGTCGCCACCACCGAGACCCTGAAGCGGCCTTCCATGCTCTTGTCGAAGATCGCGCCGACGATGATGTCGGCGTCCTCATAGACCTCCTCGCGGATGCGGGTGGCGGCCTCGTCGACCTCGAACAGGGTCATGTCCCTGCCGCCCGATATCGAGACCAGCACGCCCTTGGCGCCTTTCATCGACACTTCGTCGAGCAGCGGATTGGCGATCGCGGCTTCCGCCGCCTTCATCGCCCGGCTTTCGCCAGACGCCTCGCCGGTTCCCATCATGGCGCGGCCCATGCCGCGCATGACCGATTTGACGTCGGCGAAGTCGAGATTGATCAGGCCTTCCTTGACGATCAGGTCGGTGATGCAGCTGACGCCGGAATAGAGCACCCGGTCGGCGATGACGAAGGCGTCGGCGAAGGTGGTCTTGGCGTCGGCGATGCGGAACAGATTCTGGTTCGGAATGACGATGACCGTGTCGGCGGCTTCGCGCAGCCGATCGATGCCCTCTTCGGCCATCTGCATGCGGCGCCTGCCCTCGAAGGTGAAAGGCTTGGTGACGACACCCACCGTCAGGATGCCGGCTTTGCGCGCGGCCTGGGCGATGATCGGCGCAGCGCCGGTGCCGGTGCCGCCGCCCATGCCGGCGGTGACGAAGCACATATGCGTGCCGGCCAGATGATCCATGATCTCGTCGAGCGATTCCTCGGCGGCAGCCCGGCCGATCTCGGGCAGCGAGCCGGCGCCCAGCCCTTCGGTGACGTGCGCGCCGAGCTGGATCAGCCGCGTCGCCTTCGACATGGTCAGCGCCTGGGCATCGGTGTTGGCGGCAATGAATTCGGTTCCCTGAAGCTGCTCCGTGATCATGTTGTTGATGGCGTTGCCGCCACCGCCGCCGACGCCGATAACGGTGATCTTGGGTCTCATCTCGGAGATTTCCGGCTTCTTGAACTCGGCCATGCCTGCTTCTCCTTCGCCAATTGCGCGCGCTTCACGACCCATAAGCAAACTGCCTGCTGGACATTGCAATCGAGCGGCATGACGCGAATCAGTCCGTTCGGATGGGTGCCCCAAAAAGCCAGAGAGCGGCCGGACGTGCAAGTGCGCGAAAGGTCAAGATTTGTGATGAAGAGGTAGAGCTCGTGCGACCGGCTGTCCGGTCCCGGGCGATCGCGCGCGATCCGGCGGCTTTCAGGACGCCTTGCGCTCGGGAACCTGACTGGTCGCCCGCTCCAGGATCGGCATCATCAGCGCGAACAGCTCCGCCTGCGATGACAGGCTGCATTTGTTGTAAAGCTGCTTGCGAAAGACCTTCACCGTCTGCGGGCTGACCCCGAGGTTCAAGCCGATCGAAGGCGAGGAGTGGCCCTGCAGGATGAGCAGCGCCACTTCGGCCTGGCGCTTGCTCAACAGCACATTGTGATGCGTGCACATCGCCGCGATCAGGCTGTCGGTGATCGACATCGAGCGCGGGGCGACCGCGGGCGGCGCTTCGGACGCGACCCAGTGGGCGCGCAGCAGCGACATGATCGCCGGCTCATGCGCGCGCAGGCATTGCTCGGCCTTGGCCGCGAAGGTCTGGCCGGATGAACCATCCTTGCCCATCGAGATGGTGATGGTGGCGTTCTCGCCGATCGGCAGCACCACCGAGATCTCGTCGGTGATGCCGATCCGGCCGTAATACCATTTGAAATAGCGGCTGCGGCGAAACTGATCCGGCGCCACGTCGAGAAGACGATAGAGCCCAGGCGCGCCGCGCCGCAGATGGAAATGATAGATCGGATCAAGCAGATAGGCCGCCGGCAGATATTGCTCGGCGAGATAGCGAAACACGTCCGGGCCGTAGATCTTCTTGTAGAGCACGTTGGGCACTGCGGTGCCCGAGAAAACAATGACGATGACGTTGTCGTAGCTGAGGCAGCGCCGCAGATACTCGGTAACAGCCGGATAGAACTCGCGCTTGCCGATCGCGTCGATGGTCAGCGCGAGGCCTTCAAAAACGGACTTTGTCACCAATCATACCCCGATGGGGGTATATACCCCCAAGAAACGATGCTCGTAGTGTAAATCAAAAAAGAAAGGGGTACGAGAGATTTGTCCAGTTTGCCATCAAAGAGAGCGTACAGGCCGGGATCGCGGCGCGGACTTTTGCCGCGATGAAACGTCCCGTCGATCATGGCGCCATGGCCGTTTCGGGCTACACGGTGCCCTGGCACACAGCGACTGGTACGCCCGTCGCGCTTCATGTCTCGTCGTCGCGGCCGGTGCGCACTGTGCGGATCGTGCGCCTCGACACGCCCACGGCCGAATTCATGGACTGGCATGTCGAACCGACCGGGACTGCCGCATCGCATCGCGACTTCGATCATGGGTCCTTCCCTAGGTTCGCGGCGACGGAACTGGCCAAGGCTACCGAAATCAGAGGCGTTTCCTTCGAAGTGTATTTGACCCGCAATGACGGCGCTCGCGTGCTCTTCGAGTGTGGAAATTTGCGCCTTGGGTTGCAGGACGGACGGCTGACGTCAGGCCATGACGGCAAGCCGCAGGAAATCGGCGAGACCTTGCCGGCGAACACCTGGCTCACGGTCGAGATTTCGTTCGATGGCGGCGGGACAGTCCTGAAGATCGGCTCCGACGACCTGTTGTCGCCGTTTCGCCTGCAGCGCCAATTCGATCGGCCCTGGTCCCTGTCCGGCGACATGGTCTTCGGTGCCAGCGCGGCAAACGATGTCAGATCGCTGAACGCCAAGTTTGCGGCGATCGCACTGCAAACCGCAGCGGGACGCATCGCCTGGACTTTCCCCACCTTGCTGCCGAGCGGTCCGATCGCCTCGACAGGCGGAGATGGCGTCCTCTTGCTGGACATCATCAACCAGCCGGCGTTCTGCATGACCTCGCGCCGCTGGGACGGGTCGAGCTTCGACCCCCGTTTGGTGCCGTCGCATTACGACGCGGTGCATTGCCATGACGACGACATGGGCGCGTTGCAGTGGCCCGCTTCCTACCATTTGCAGGTCCCCGCCGAAGCCTCTGCCGGCATCTATGCCTTCGAAATCGGTCATGACGAAGGATCGGAGCGCATCGTCTTCTTTGTCACCTCGACGGCACGCCGGGCGCCGTTGCTGTTCCTGGTGCCGACGGCCACCTATCTCGCCTATGCGGATGAATTCCTGCCGGCGCATCTCTATGAATGGATGTGCGAAGATCGTGGCCATCGCTTCGCCATCGATAACAATCTGAAGTCGCTCTACGACTATCACAGCGACCTCAGCGGCGTGTCCATCTCTTCCACCAGGAAGCCGAAGGCGACGCTGCGCGACGACTACAATTATCCCCTGTGCGGCTGCCCGCACAATCTGCCCGTCGACCTGCATTTTCTGCGCTTCTGCCACAATAACGGCATCGCCTTCGATCTCATCACCGACCGCGACCTGCATGAGCGCGGCGTAGCCGGCTTGCAGGGCTACCAGGCGGTCATTACCGGCAGCCATCCAGAATACATGTCGGTCGAGATGGAGCATGCGCTGCGCCAGTTCGCGGCGACGGGCGGCAGCATCGCCTATCTCGGCGGCAATGGCTTTGCCGGCAAGGTGGCGTTCCAGGATGATCTGATGGAACTGCGCCGTTCGCCACTCGAGGCCGGCCGCACCTGGGACGGACCGATCGCCGAACAATCGCTGTCGATCACCAACCAGCCGGGCGGCCATCTGCGCGCCAGCGGGCGCGGCGAATTCTCGCTGACCGGCGTCGCCATCTCGCTGATGGGTTTTGACGGTGCGCGACCTTTTACGCGCACGCCGGAAAGCCACGAGGTTTCCGCAGCTTGGCTGTTCGACGGCGTCGCCAACGAAACCTTCGGCGGCGAGGGCATCGTGCTTGGCGGTGCGGCCGGCTACGAAGTCGATGCCACCGACCCGCATCTCGGCACCTCTCCCGATACTACAGTCATTGCCCGCGCAACCGGCTTTCCGGACAGCTTCGTCCACGACGCGACGCGCTGGTATGAGGGCGGCGCGGAGGAACGCGCATCGCGGCGTTGCGCGGAGATGACGCTGCGCCATCTGCCATCAGGCGGCTTGATCTTCTCGGCAAGTTCGGTCGCCTGGTGCGGCGCCTTGCCGACCGGCGACGCCATGAACGACGTCGGCAGGATCACCAAGAATTTGCTGACGCATCTGGCGTCGGCAAAGAGCCGGCCGGCCCGGGATCGACAGCAACAGAGCGGGAGCCAACCCGCCGCCGGACCGGCTTAGACGCATAAAGACAGTTCAACATCACGCTTCGGGAACAAGGACCAGGATCATGGGATTGAGAAAACATTTCGTCGGGGCGGTCGCCCTGTTGGCACTCGCCACCGCACTGCCGTTCGCGGCACAGCCGGCAAAAGCACAGGACCTGCCGGTCGAGCCCGGCGTGTTCAAGCTCGCAATATCGCCCTGGCTCGGCTACGGCATGTGGTATATCGCGCAGGAAAAGGGCTTCTTCAAAGCCAACGGGCTGGAAGGCGTCGAGCTGACCAATTTCGTTGAAGACAAGGACATGGGCGCTGCGGTTGCCGCCGGCCAGGTCGACGGCGACAACGAATCCATCCAGCAGCTGCTGGCCAAGGTGCAGGCCGGCATTCCGGTCAAGGGCGTGCTGCTGCTCGATGCCAGCACCAAGGCCGATGCCATCCTCGTCAACAGCGACATCAAGACGGTGGCCGACCTCAAGGGCAAGCAGGTTGCCTTCGAACGCGGCTCGACCAGCGACCTGCTGCTGAACTATGTGCTGCAGAAGAACGGCATGACCATCGACGACGTCAACGTCCTGCCGATGCCGGCGGCAAGCGCCGGTACCGCGATCATTTCCGGCACCGTGCCGGCGGCCGTCACCTATGAGCCCTATATTTCGGCGGCCATCGGCGCCGACAAGAACATCAAGGTGCTGGCCGAGGCCGGCGAGGCGCCGGGCCTGATCAGCGACGTGCTTTCCGTGCCGGAAGAGACGCTGAAGAAGAAGCCGGGCCAGGTGCAGGCCATGCTGAAGAGCTGGGACCAGGCGCTGGAATATTATCGCGCCCACACCGAGGAAGGCCGCGCCATCATCGCCAAGGGCGTCGGCGCCGAGCCGGCGGACCTCGCCACGGCCTTCGACGGCGTGTCGTACTATTCGGTCAGCGAAAGCCAGAAGGCACTGAACGGCGTGTTCAAGTCCGACACTTATCCCGGCATCGTCAAGGCGGCGATCGCGGCCAAGCTGATCGACAAGGACATCGCCTACGACGCGGCCATCGACTCGAGCGTGGCGCATTCCAAGTAGTCGCCCGCGAACCGGGAGGCAGGCCATCGCGGCTCTGCCTCCCCGTCGCAATGGCGGGAAGAAACCCAGACATGACCAGTACCGACGTTCAAGTCGCCTTGACGTTCGATTTCGATGGCTATTCGACATGGATCGGCAGCCATCGGGCGACGTCGCCAAGCATGCTTTCGCGCGGCGAGTTCGATCCGATCGGCGCGCGCCGCATTCTCAAGGTGCTGGAGCAGGCCGGCATCCCGGCAACCTTCTTCGTGCCCGGCCATTCGGCGCTCGCCTTCCCGCCGGTCGTGCGCGCCTTTCGCGATGGCGGCCACGAGATCGGCCATCATGGCTGGGTTCATGAGAACCCGGTGATGCTGACGCGCGCGGAGGAGCGCACCGTCCTGCAGAGGGGCCTGGAGGCGCTGGACAAGGTCGCGGGCGTCAGGCCATCCGGTTACCGCTCGCCGGCCTGGGACAACAGCCCGTCCACCGTCGAACTGCTGCTCGAATTCGGCTTCGAATATGAAAGCTCGATGATGGGCAACGACCACGAGCCCTATTGGTGCCGGATCGGCGACGCGTGGTCGACGTCGGAAGAATTCCGCTTCGGCCTGCCGGTCGATCTCGTCGAAATGCCCGTCGCCTGGCATCTCGACGACTTTCCGCAATTCGAATTCCTGGCGACCGACAAGGGCTACCTGCCCGGCGGCCGCGCCCCCTCGACAGTGCTGGAGATCTGGAAGGCCGAGTTCGACTTCCTCTATCAGCGGATCGGCAACGGCGTGATGGTGGTGACCATGCATCCGCAGATCATGGGCCGCGGCCACCGCCTGCTGATGCTCGAGGAATTCATCCGCCACGTCGCCGCGCATGAACGCGCCGGCTTCACGACATGCCAGGACTATGTGCGGCAGTGGCGGAAGGGCCGTTCGCCGTCTCTGCCCGCTGATGCCGGTGACAACAGGCTGAGCAGATGAAAACGGCAATCGTCACCGGTGCCGCCGGCGGGATCGGCGGAGCAATCGCGACGCTGTTCGCGTCGACAGGTGCGACCGTGATCGCACTCGACCGGTCGTTCACCGGCGTGAGCGAACAGGCCACCGGCGCCGGCCAGATCCTGTCGGCCTCCTTCGATGTCGCAAGCGAGGCCGACTGGGCAAGGATTTCGGACATGGTTGCCCAGCGGTTCGGCCCTATCGATGCGCTGGTCAACAACGCCGCCATCTTCAATCCGGTGCCGTTCCTGGAAGAAAGTGTCGCCGGTTTCCAGGCCGTCACCGACGTCAACCAGCTTGGCACATTCCTTGGCATGCGCACTGCTGCGGCGCTGATGCCGGCGCAGGGCGGCTCGATCGTCAATGTCTGCTCGACCGGCGGCTTGAGAGGCTTCAGCGGCGCTTTCGCCTATTCGACCTCGAAATGGGCGATCCGTGGCATGACCAAGGTCGCGGCGCGCGAACTTGCCGGCCGCAACATCCGTGTCAACGCAGTGCATCCGGGTCTGGTCGATACGCCGATGCTTGGCGAGAACACGGCCGAGAACCTGGCTGCGATGACCGCCTCTGTGCCGCTCAACCGGTTGGCCAGGCCGCAGGAGATCGCGCATCTGGTGGCGTTCCTGGTGTCGCCCGGCAGCGATTACATCACCGGGTCCGAATTCACGATCGACGGCGGGCAGACGATCTAGATACCGCCCAGAAAGGGGCTGGCGATGGAAAAGCGATTTCAAGGGAGGACGGCCGTGGTGACGGGTGCCGGTAACGGTATCGGCCTGGCCACGGCCAGGAGACTGCAGGCTGAAGGCGCCGAGGTGCTTTCGGTCGACTGGAACGCGGACTATCTGGCGGACTGCACGGAACCGAAACTGACGATCGATCTCGCCGAGGACGATGCCCCGGCCCGGATCGTCGCGGTCGCCAAGGCGCAATTCGGGACCGTCGATGTCCTGATCAACAATGCCGGCGTCGCCGGGCCGAAGGCGCTTGCCGACAGCAGCGACGAATTGATCGACCATGTCATGGGGATCAACGTACGCGTGGCGATGCGGCTGACCCGCGACATGCTTCCGCATCTGGCGAGGCCGGGCGGCTGTATCGTCAATGTCTGTTCGGTGTTTGGCGAAGTCGGCTTTCCCAACACCGCCCCCTATGCTGCGTCCAAGGGAGCACTGTCGCAGCTGACGCGCCAGTTGGCCGCCGACCTGTCGGCCGACGGGATCCGCGTCAACGCCGTGGCGCCCGGCGTCATCAACACGCCGATCGTTGCCGAACGCATCGCGTCGGACGCCTGGTACCGGCGCGCCATGATCGAAACCACGCCGATCCGGCGTGTCGGCACGGCAGAGGATGTCGCCGGCGGCATCCTGTTCCTGTGCGGCCCCGACGCCCAGTTCATCACCGGCCATATCCTGAACATCGACGGCGGCTGGCTGGCCGCGCGCGTCGCCCCATGAGGGGCAGCCGAGAGCACGAAGGAAAGAGAATGTCACCTGTTGCAATCCACGACCTGGCCACGATGTCGTCCGAGGCGCGCACGCGCCTGCTGGAGCGGACCGAGGCCGATCTCACCGACACGATCCGCAAGGTCGAGCCGATCATCGCCGCTGTCCGAACCAGAGGTGACAATGCTCTGGTCGAGCTTGCCGCCCGGTTTGACGGCGTGACGCTGGAGCGTACGGCGCTGAAAGTATCCGCAAGCCAGATCGCAAGTGCCGAGAAGGAACTCGATGCCGAAATCGTCGCGGCGATCCGGCTCTCGGTGGCGCAGGTCAGGCGTTTCCATGAGGCGCAAATGCCCGACAATCTCTGGCTGAGCGAGGCAACTGAAGGCGCGCTGATCGGCGACCGCTGGACGTCGATCGATTCCGTCGCCTGCTACGTGCCACGCGGCAAGGGGTTCTTCCCGTCGAGCGCGATCATGACCGCGGTGCCCGCCAAGGTGGCCGGCGTGGCAAGGGTGGTGATCGTGACACCGCCGGGACCGGACGGCTCGGCCGACGCCGCCACGCGCTTCATCGCTTCGCTGATCGGCATCGAGGACATCTATCTCTGCGGCGGCGCCCAGGCGGTGGCGGCGGTCGCCTATGGCACCGAGACCGTGCCGAAATGCGCAAAGATCGTCGGCCCCGGCAGCCCTTGGGTCAGCGCGGCGCGCCAGCTTCTGTCGAATCGGATCGATCCGGGCAGCCCCGCCGGCCCGAGCGAATTGCTGGTCTATGCCGACAACTCGGTCCCTGCCGCACTCGCCGCACTGGAGCTGACGGTTGAATCGGAACACGGCCCCGACTCCTCCGCTTTTGTCGTCACCACAGACCGGGCGCTCGCGGAAGCCATCGCCGCCGCGGTACCGGAATTCTGGGAAGCGATGGAAGACTATCGCGCGGATTTTTCCCGCACCGTGCTCAACGGCAGGAATGGCGGCATCGTGCTGGCGCCTTCGATCGATGCAGCGTTCGACTTCATCAACGACTATGCCGCCGAGCATCTCGCCGTGCTGTCGACATCCGCTTTCGAATTGCTGCCGAGGATCAGGAACGCCGGCGAAATCCTGCTCGGTCCGCATTCGGCAATCCCGATCGCAAACTTCGTGCTGGGGCCGAGCCACGTCCTGCCGACGGGTGGGCGGGCCAACACGGCCTCGCCGCTGTCCGTCTTCGATTTCATGAAGCGCTCTTCGATCGCCTACCTGTCCCAGGCGGCCTATCAGCGGCTGGCGCACGCGGCTCGCACCTTCGCCCTCTATGAAGGGTTCATGGCGCACGCGAATTCGGTTTCGGAAATCCGCGATCGCATCCTGTCGAACAGCAGACCTTTCACCGGCTCTAACTCTTTGTTTTGACGCAATTCCGGACGGAAAACCGTTTCACACTTTTCCTGGAATTGCTCTAGCGAGATGACGATGACCATACAGACCGACACAGCGGCCCCGAAGCAGACCACGCAACGTCCCCAACGCAAGCCGTTGCTGAGCATGGCGGCGGAGATTTCCGGCTCGATCTATCTGTTCATCGCCGTCTGCGCCTTCCTGCTCTTCATCGCGGCGTGGTTCCTGGCGACCGGGCTTGGCGTGGCGAAGCCGATCTTCCTGCCCTCGCCCCTTGCCGTCGTCGCCAAGCTTACAAAGCTGGCAATGGATGGAACGCTGGCCAGCGATGTCGGCAACAGCGTCTATCGCATCATGATCGGCTTCCTCATCGCCTCGGTGATGGCGCTGGCAACGGCAATCCTGATCGGCGCCTATCGCTTCTGGGAAGCGGCGATCGAGCCGTTTCTCGATTTCGTCCGCTACATGCCGGTCGTCGCCTTCGTGCCGCTGACCATCCTGTGGAGCGGCACTGGCGACATCCAGAAATTCCTGATCATCTGGATCGGCACCTATTTCCAGCAGGCGCTGATGTTCAAGGACAACATCAAGCGCGTTCCCACAGACTTCATCGGCTTCGGACGAACATTGGGGATGAGCGATTTGCGCGTGCTGATGCGCATTGTCGTGCCCTCGGCGATGCCGCAGATCTGGGACACGCTGCGCATCTCGCTGGGCTGGGCCTGGACCTGGGTGACGCTGGCCGAACTGGTCGCCGCCAATTCAGGACTTGGCTACCGGATCACGGTCGCCCAACGCTACCTGCAAACCGACATGGCGATCGGATACATACTGGTGCTCGGCATACTGGGCCTGGCGACGGACCAGATCATGCGTTTCCTCGGTCGGCATTTCTTCAAATATGAGAGGAAGTCCTGACATGCAGGCGCATCCCAAGCTGAAGATCTCGCATCTGCAGAAATCGTTCACGAATGGACGTTCGACGATCAAGGTGCTCGACGACATCAACCTCGAAGTCGGTGACAACGAGTTCGTTTCGCTGGTCGGCGCGTCGGGCTGCGGCAAGAGCACGCTGCTGTCGATCATCGCCGGCTTGCAGGACTACGAGCAAGGCGAGATGCTGGTCGACGGCAGCCCGATCAACGGGCCGGGCCGCGACCGTGGCGTCGTCTTCCAGTCCTACACCTTGCTGCCATGGCTGACGGCGCTGCAGAATGTCGAGTTCGCGCTGCGCGAGACCGGACATGACGCCAAGGACATCCCCGAGGTGGCGCGCCAGCATCTCGACCTGGTCAAGCTTTCGCGCTTTGCCGACAGCTTTCCAAGCCAGCTTTCCGGCGGCATGAAGCAGCGCGTCGCCATTGCGCGCGCCCTCTCCTACCGGCCGAAGATGCTGTTGATGGACGAGCCCTTCGGTGCGCTGGATGCGCTCACCCGTGGCCAGATGCAGGAGCTCTTGATGCAGATCTGGCAGGAGCATCGCCTGACCGTGATCTTCGTCACCCACGATGTCGAGGAGGCGGTCTATCTGTCCGACCGCATCTTCGTCATGGGCCTCAATCCGGGGCGCATCAAGGAGTGCATTGCGGTGCCTGCCGTCAGGCCGAGACCGACCGGCATTCAGCATGACCGCGACGTCCTGGAACTTCAGGCGCAAGTGCTGAAATCCATCCGCGAAGAAACCCGCCGAGCCGAGTTCGACTGAGCGTCGGGCCAGGAGCGGCTCATCGTTTCACCCAGAACGAAGTGGCGAATTCCGGCGTCTGACAAAATGCACTAAGGTCGATCTCGCCAGCCAATTCGAGGTCTCTTTCCATGACGGCAGTCGCGCCCTTTCCGCTCATCGACGTGAGCGGAACACCAACCGAGCGCGGCAAGGCCTATGGCGAACAGGCACGCGGCCGCATCCATGCGTCCGTGGCCTTGTATGCCGCGCAGCTCGACCGGTTCGGCTTCGGGCCGGGCGATGTCGATCGTTTCGGTGGCATGTTCCTGCCCCGTCTTCGGCAATGGGCGCCCGACCTTGTCGAGGAGATGGAAGGCATTGCCGCCGGCGCCAATCTCGACCTGTCCTCGATCCTGCTGGTCAACGCCCGCACCGAAATCCTGCAACTGGCCAAGCGCGAGAAAGGCATCACCGATGACGAGCCCGACGGCTGCACGGGCGCGGTGATCCTACCGGAGGCGACCAAGGCCGGCCGGCTGATCCACGGTCAGAACTGGGACTGGCGCGCCGAATGCGCGGAAACCTCGATCGTGCTGCGCGTGCGGCGCGAAGACGGCCCGGATCTGCTTACCTTCACCGAGGCCGGCGGGCTCGCCCGCAGCGGCTTCAACTCGGCCGGCATCGGCATCACCGCGAACTATCTGGAATCCGATCGCGACTATCGCGACATCGGCATCCCCCTGCCCTTCATCCGCCGCCGCGTGCTGGAGGCAAGGCATTTCGCCCATGCCATCAAGGTGGTGGCGACGACGCCGAAGTCCTGTTCCAACAACATGATGCTGAGCACCGCCGAGGGTTTTGCCGTCGACATCGAATGCGCGCCGGACGAAGCCTTTCCGATCTATCCCGAGAACGACCTGATCGTGCATGCCAATCATTGGCAAAGCCCTGTTGCTTTGTCGAAGCTGCGCGAGACGGGGCTCAGCGACGTGCCTGACAGTCTCTACCGCGACTACCGCGTGCGCCGGCATCTTGACACCCGGCACGGCGACATCACCGTCGACGACCTCAAGCAGGCACTGTTCGACGATTTTGCAGCACCCTTCAGCGTCTGCCGCCCGGCGATCCGCGAGGGAGGCGGTAATCTGTCGGCGACGGTGGCGATGATCATCTTCGAGCCGGCCAGCGGGTTCATGGAAATCGCACCGCTGCCGGGCGAGAATCGCATCTTCACACGCTATGAACTGGCAATGGACGAGGCGGTTCTGGAGAAAGCGGAAAAGCGGTAGCAACGCGTAGAGGCCTTCAACGTCGAACCTGCCTTTGGCCGCATTGCTACACGGCTTGCCGCGCAACGATTGAGGCGTCTATTATGTGCCGATAAATCGCTGGCTTCGGCGTCCCGCCATGCTCGGCCCGATCGGATTGTCCGCGGCTGTTGTCGTCAGGGTAGATTTCAGAACGAATGAAGTAGCGCCCCCGCCAATGGCCGACAGAACACAATTCGGGTTGACCGCCGTCGACACCGTGCCCCTGCATGAGAAGGTCTATCTGGAGCTTGTGCGGGCCCTGATGTCCGGTCAGTTCACGCCTGGGCAGAAGCTGACCTCACGCAAGCTCGCCAAGGAACTTGGCACGAGCGACATGCCGGTGCGCAGCGCCTTCATGCGACTGCAGGCGCTGCGGGCGCTGAGCCCGATGCCGAACGGCAGCGTCGAGGTGCCGGTGATCTCCGCCGACCGGTTCTCGCAATTGACCGCCGTGCGAACGATCCTCGAAGGCTCGGCGACGGAGTTGGCGACAAAACGCATCAACGGCAACAATCTGCGGACGATCCGCCGCCACAGCACCGAATTGACCCTGGCGGCGCGCCAGGGCGATATCGACGACTACCTCAGGAAGAACTACGCCTTCAAATTCTCGATCTACCGCCATTGCGGCAACGAGCAGATGATCTTCCTGATCGAGACCGTGTGGATGCAGGTCGGCCCCTTCCTCAGGAATCTCGCCATGGGCTTCGAGGACGATCTCTCCTCCATCCTCGACATCGACTATCACGAGGAAGTCGTCGCGGCGATCGAGGCCCAGGATGGCGCGCGAGCCCGCGCAGCCATCGTCCGCGACATCGACGAGGGTGCGGCACACATCCTGCGGCAGGCCAGATTTCCGAAAGCAAGGAGCTAGGATTGGAGGCCCCGAAAGGTGCCTATGGTTCTTTTCACCTTGGAATTGGCTGAAGCCTCCCAACTTCGTCATCCTATGGCGGAGCAAGGAGCGAAGCGACGCGGCGCAGACCATAGGATGACGAAGTGATTGATGTTTCAGCCAATCGCCAAGGCATGCGGTCCATCAACCAAGCGACCCGTCAGGACTTCCTCGCCGACGGACCAGGGCATCGGCCCAAGAGCTCAGGGCCGATATCGCAGCTCAAATGCCCCTTGGCTTTCTGTCCTCTTGTCTCTATGTTGCGATCGCAGATCGCGCAATTGGTTTTGAAAATGCCTCCCGACATCCCGGTTAGTGACTTGAAAAAATAAGGAAAAATATCCGGTAGTAACCGGATAGGCTTCCCGAAAACTCACAAGCATTTTTTACCAGGGACAGTGCAGCCGATCAGGCTGAGGCACCTTCGAAGACCAGAGGTTTTAAATTGAGCGATGCAATTGCGGACGTTTTGAGCTGGCTTGAAAGCAGAAACGACATCCAGAGCCTGAGGGCGGCGGTGTGCGACCTCAACGGCGTCATGCGGGGAAAGCGCATCCCCGTCGAGCAGGCCCGCAAGGCGCTGGAAGGCAAGCTGCGCATGCCCTATTCGCTGATCGGGCTCGACATCTGGGGCGAGGATATCGAAGGCAACACGCTGGTTTTCTCGACCGGCGATGCCGATGGCCTCTGCCAATGGACGGGACGCGGCATCCTGCCGGTGGACTGGACGGCGCATCCGACGGCACTCGTCCCGCTCTGGCTCGCCGACGAAAACGGCGCGCCCTATCTCGGCGATCCCCGGCGGGCGCTGGCCCGTATCCTCGACCGCTACAAGGCGCTCGGCCTGACCCCGGTCGCGGCGACGGAACTGGAATTCTATCTGGTCGATCCGCAATCGCAGCGGCCGGTGGGGCCTGTCTCGCCGGTCACGGGGCGGCGCCTCGATTCCGACGCGGCGCTGTCGATCGACGAGATCGACGATTTCGAATCCTTCATTCATGACGTCTACGAGGCCTGCCGGGCGCAAGGCATTCCCGTCGACACGGCGATTGCCGAAAATGGCGTCGGCCAGTTCGAGATCAATCTGAACCATGTCGCCGACGCCTTGCGGGCGGCCGACGATGCCGTGCTGTTCAAGCGCACGGTGAAGGGCATTGCCCGCAAGCACGGCTTTGCCGCCTGCTTCATGGCAAAACCCTATGGCGATCGGGCGGGCAACGGCTTTCACGTCCATTTCAGCCTGGTCGACGCCGAGGGGCGCAACGTGTTCGACGACGGCACCGATCAGGGCTCGGAAATCATGCGCCACGCGGTCGGCGGCCTGCTGGCGGCGATGGCCGAGAGCACGCTGGTGTTCGCCCCGCACTTCAATTCCTACCGCAGGCTTCGCCCGCGCTCCTATGCACCGACCGCGGTCGCCTGGGGTTACGAGAACCGCATGGTCGCGATCCGCATTCCCGGCGGCCCGACCGGGGCGCGCCGCATCGAGCATCGCGTGTCGGGAGCGGACGCCAATCCCTATCTGGTGCTTGCGGCCATACTGGGCGCGGCATTGATCGGCATTGAAAGGCAGATGTCGCCGGGCGACCCGACAGGCAGCGACGGACAAGGCGTCGCGCCGGCCAAGCTGCCGCCGGACTGGGCCTCCGCGATCGCGACCTTCGAGAGCGGGACGCATGTGGCGGAGATTTTCCCAGCGATCCTGCGTGACTCCTTCGTTGCCTGCAAACGCCAGGAGTTGAACACGTTTGCCCTCAATGTCAGTGACTTCGAGATCGAGACCTACCTCGAGAGCGTTTAGGCTCCACGGATCATCGGCTTTGGCGCGGGCGACCTTGGGGGCTTGCGGTCAGGTCGCCAACCGGGCATAAACATGATGATTTTTGTCATGTATTATGCTCGGAGACAAACAGAAGTTGACCTTCGTTGCGCGCATGGAAAGCCGGATAGAGGGCTTTTCCGTCATCGGCGACCTGAAATGGCACCTGTGGGACGGCGTGGTTGCCGACCTCTGGGATGTCTCATGCGGCGACAGGGCCGAGGGTTACTATGTCTCTCCCGATCCCCGGCTGTTTGTCGCGCTCGACGTGGACGGCGACGGCGCCTTCTTCGTCGAAGGCGCCAAGGGTGAACTATCGCGCCACGACAGGGCCCTCTCCATCGCTTACATTCCGGCCGGGGTGCCGATCCGTGGCCGGGTCGAGGGCTTGCGCCGGATCCGGCATCTCGACCTGCATTTCGATGTGGCGACGCTGACGCGCCGCTTCGGCCGCTGCCTTGACCGCGAAGCCCTGCAGATGTCGCGCCTCCAATTCTGTGACGACCGCATCGCCATGCTGGCCGGCCTGATCGCCGCCGAATGCGGCAGCGACCAGCCTCTGCACGATCTTTATGGCGAGGGCCTGCTCAACGCTATGTTCGCAAGCCTCTTCCAGATCGATCCGCCTGGTGCCACCAGGCGTCGGTCACCGCTGTCGCGCCGCAAGCTGCGTCTGGTCACCGACTATATCGACGCGCACTGCCTGGACCGGATCCGGCTTGCCGATCTCGCCGCGCTGACCGGCCTCTCCGAAACCGCGATGAGCCATGCCTTCAAGGCGGCGACGGGCGTGCCGCCGCATCGCTGGCAGATGCAGGCGCGGATCGACAGGGCAAAGGCGATGATGGCGCATGACGCCGCCGCGCTTGCCGACATCGCCGAGGCGACCGGCTTCTTCGACCAGGCGCATCTGACGCGCATGTTCAAGTCGGTGGTCGGTGTGACGCCCGGCGCCTGGATGAAGAGCGCCGGCAGCCCGTGACATTTCCGCAACATGACGCCGCGATGTCCCTCGTTTGGACAAGAATGGACAAGCCGCCCAAATCCATCCAATGACCCGCAGATAAGTTGAGGTAAACGATCAAGTATCTCAATGACGACAGGCGGGGACTTTCCTGATGAGCAGACTTTACCGGATCAAGGCGCTTCTGGCGGGCGGCGTCGCCGCTGTCGCGATGATCCCGCCGATGGCCGCCTTCGCGCAAACAGCGCCTGCGAGCACCCAGCTTGAACCAGTGGTGGTCGAGGGCGAGGCCGGAGGCAGCGCGACCGGACCGGTCAAAGGTGTCGTCGCCAAGAAGACCACGACCGGCTCCAAGACGGCAACCGACATCAAGGACATCCCGCAATCCGTCTCGGTGGTCGGCCGCCAGGAGATCGACGATCAGGGCGCGCAGAAGGTGGATGAGGCCTTGCGTTACACCGCCGGCGTCTTCGCCCAGCCTTTCGGCCCGGACAGCGACACCAACTGGCTGTATATCCGCGGCTTCGATGCGACGGCCACCGGCACCTACATGGATGGGCTGCAGCTGTTCAGCTATGCCTTCGGCGGCTTCTATGTCGACAGTTTCGGGCTCGAGCGCATCGAGGTGCTGAAGGGGCCGGCCTCGGTGCTCTATGGCGGCAGCAACCCCGGCGGCACGGTCAACTATGTCAGCAGGCGGCCCGAGTTCGAACGCAAGCGCTATGTCGAAACCGGCGTCAACGATGCCGGCAATGTCTATCTCGGCTTCGACATTGGCGACGTGGCCAACAACGGCACGGTCAGCTACCGCATCAATGGCAAGGTCGCCGGCGGCGACACCTACAGCGACCTGCAGAACGGCTGGCGCGGCTTCATCTCGCCCAGCATCACCTGGAAGCCGGACGAAGCGACCACGCTGACCATCCTGGCCAATTACAGCCACATCGACGACAACCACAATGGCGGCAGCTTCCTGCCCTATATCGGCACGGTTGCAGACCGGATTATTGGCGGCGTGAACTACGGCCGTATCGACCCCGACGCCAATTTTACCGAGCCATCCGTCGACCTCTACAAGCGTGAACAGGGTTCGATCGGCTACGAATTCGAACACACGTTCGACAATGACTGGACCGTGCGCTCCAACACGCGCTTCACCGCCGCTGATATCAACGAGGTTAGCGTCTACCCCAATGGCTGGGTCAGCCCCACATCAACGCAACTGAACCGCATCAATTTCGGTCACGACACGGACGCCATGACATTCCTGTCTGACCTGCAGATTGAGGGCAAGGTGCAGACCGGCCCAGTCGAACACACACTGCTGGCCGGCATCGCCTACAAATATTACAACATCGATCAGGTGCAATCGTCGGCGCTCTTTGGGACGACTCCACCGATCGACGCTTTCGATCCCATCTACGGTGCGCCACTGACGCCACGCGTCAGCTATCTCAATCAAGATCTGACGCAAAAGCAGCTCGGCTTCTATACGCAGGACCAGCTGCGTTTCGGCGATGGCTGGCTGGTGACGCTGAACGGCCGCTATGACCGTGGCTGGCTCGAAGCCGACAATCGCCCGACCTTTTACTCAGCGAACTCCAGCACGGAGAGCCAAACCGTCGGTGACTTCTCCGGCCGCGCCGGGCTGGCGTACGAGTTTGCCAACGGCGTGACACCCTATGCCAGCTTCGCCACCTTCTTCAATCCGATCATCGGCACCACTGTAACCGGCGACCTGTTCAAACCGGAGACAGGCCAGCAGTGCGAAGTTGGCGTCAAATATGTGCCGACCTTTTTTGATGGCCTGTTCACAGCGTCGCTCTTCGACCTCACCCGTCAGAACGTGGCTTCGAACGTCAGCGCTTTCGCGCAAATCCAGACCGGCGAAGTGCGGTCGAGAGGCATCGAACTCGAAGGCAAGGTGAACATCACCGACGACTTCCGAGTGACCGGCGCCTTCACCGCCTATGACATCAAGATCACCAAGGACGATGACTACAACCATAGGGAAAATGGCGGGATTTCGGTAATCGGCAAGACGCCCTTCATCGTACCGGAAGTGATGGCCTCCGCTTCCGCCGATTATACATTCCGCGGCGATTGGTATGACGGCATCTCGATTGGTGGCGGCCTGCGCTATATCGGCTCCTCATGGGCCGACAACGAGAACACGGCGAAGGTGCCGGCCGTGACACTGGCCGACCTGAAACTCGGCTACGAGAAGGAGAATTGGGGCGTCGATCTCAACGTCACCAATCTGTTCAACAAGACCTATGTCGCCAGCTGCCAGACGACGCTGACCTGCTCCTACGGCGAAGGCCGCTCGTTCAAGCTGAAAGTACACACGACGTGGTAGCCACCCACTTAGTTACAGCTTGCCAAACAATCCAGTGATGCTCCATCCGCCCAACAGGCGGCAGGTGCTTGCGTTTACGAGGATCGTTCGGCTTTCAGCACCGAGACCGCCGCTTCGCTGTTGTGGACATAGTCATTGGCGTCCGGCTGCCTCTGCACCAAAAGGATGAACAACAGGTCGGTCAGCGTGAGCTGCGCGTCGCGCGCGGTGATGGAGGAGGAGCGCGCACGCTCCTCGTCGGCAATGGTGTAGAGGCGGATGTCGGCGACACGGCTCAGCGGATTGTCGTGCAGGCCGGTGACGGCGATCACCGTCGTGCCGCGCTTGCGGGCAAGCTCGGCGATGCGCAAGGTTTCGATGCTGGCGCCGGAATAGGAAAGCGCGAACAGCACGTCGCCAGGCCCAAGCGTCGAGACATTGGCCATCTGGATGTGGCTGTCGCTGTCATGCAGCACGTTGCGGCCGAGTTTCATCAGCTTGTAGGAGAAATCGCGCGCCACCAGCGAGGAGGCGCCGACTCCGACCAGATGGATGCGGCGCGCGCCATCCAGCAACTCCAGCGTCCGGGAGATGATGCGCTCGCTGTTGGCGGCGACGGTCTGCTGCATCGACAGAAGCTTGCTGCCGATCAGCTTCTTCAGGATGACCGGAAACCCATCGCCGACCTCGATCGAACCGTGGATGACGCCGGCCGGCACTTGCCAGTCCTGCGCCTTGGCCTCGCTGACGGCGAGCTTGAGCTCCTGGTAGCTGGCATAGCCGAGTTTTTGGCTGAACTTGACGACACTCGACTGGCTGCGGCCGATCTCGGCCGCAAGGGCCGCTGTCGACAGCCGCAGCATCTGGTCGGGATTGTCGACGATATACTGACCGATCTCGCGATCACCGGGCGCCATGCCGTCGAGCTTCGCATTGATCCTGTTAAGGACGGACACCGGATTCCCTCACGCTTCTCAGCCCATAAGCCGCGACCAGCGGCGCACCTGATCGAGGAATAAATTATTCCAATTTCGATTGACAGCCAAGAACGCAGAATTAATTCTCAAACTGGATAGCCGATAGCCTGGGATTCGAGACGGATCTTCCTGAGAGAAACCGGACCACCATCCGTTTCGCCATACAAGGGTTCAGCCATGGACAGATTGCGGATCGTCGGCGGACGAAGACTAGAAGGCGCGGTCACCATATCCGGCGCCAAGAACGCCGCTCTGCCACAGATCGCGGCCGCCCTGCTCAGCCCCTACCCGCTCGAACTGACCAATCTGCCAGATGTGACCGACGTCGAGAACATGCTCGGCGTGGTGCGGCTTCACGGCGCCGAGGTGACACGGTCGGCGCATGCCGCGACGATCGACACCAGTGCCGCCGTTTCCAAGGAGACGTCCTACGACACGGTGCGAAAAATGCGCGCAACGGTGCTGGTCCTGGCGCCGCTGCTTGCCCGGTTCGGCCATGCCCGGGTGTCGCTGCCCGGTGGCTGCGCGATCGGTGCGCGGCCGGTCGACATGCATGTAGCGGCACTCGCCGCACTCGGCGCCCGGATTGCCATCGAGAACGGCCTGATCGTCGCCTCGGCGCCGAACGGGCTCACAGGCACGCGCATCGTCTTGAGCTCACCGTCGGTCGGGGCAACCGAGACCGCCATGATGGCGGCGACGGCGGCCAAGGGCGAAACCGAAATCCTCAACGCGGCGCGCGAGCCGGAAGTGGCAGATCTCGCCGCTTGCCTCAACGCGATGGGCGCGCGCATCGAAGGCGCCGGCACGCATCGCATCCTGATTGCCGGCGACACCGGCTGGCATGCGGCCCGGCACGACATCATCCCGGACCGCATCGAAGCCGGCACCTATGCCATTGCCGCGGCGATCACCGGCGGCCAGCTCGAACTGACCCATGCCAGGCTCGAACACATGGCCTCGGTGGTGCAATTGCTGGAGGCCACCGGCGTCAGCGTCTGGCCGGGCGATCGCGGGCTGATCGTGTCACGCGACCGGCCGCTCAAGGCGGTCGATCTCACGACAGAACCCTATCCGGGTTTTCCGACCGATCTGCAGGCGCAGTTCATGGCGCTGATGTGTTGCGCCGAGGGCGCGTCGCTGCTGCGCGAAACCATCTTCGAGAACCGCTTCATGCATGTGCCCGAGCTGATGCGGCTTGGCGCCAACATCAAGCTGCAAGGCACCATGGCGCTGGTGCGCGGCGGCGAGAAGCTGCATGGCGCGCAGGTGATGGCCACCGACCTGCGCGCTTCGGTGTCGCTGGTGCTGGCGGCATTGGTCAGCGAAGGCGAGACCATCATCAACCGCGTCTACCACCTCGACCGCGGCTATGAGCAACTCGATCGCAAGCTGCGTCTTTGCGGCGCCGACATCGAGCGGCTGAGCGCATGAGCGGCGCGGATTATTTTCTCGGCGTCGACGGCGGCGGCACCGGCTGCCGGGCTCGCATCGAGGATGCCGAGGGAAGCGTGCTGGGACAAGGCCTGTCCGGCCCGGCGACAACCCGACTCGGCATCGACGCGGCCTGGGCCTCCATTGCCAAAGCCTTTGGCGCGGCGATCGAAGAGACAGGGTTCGGACCGACCGAGATCGCTGGGATTCGCGCCGGCATCGGCCTTGCCGGGATCGGCCGCAAGGGCGCGCTCGATGCGTTGCGGGCGATCGCGCATCCCTTTGCCAGCATCGATTTTGTCAGCGACGGCGTCGGCGCCTGCCTGGGCGCGCATTCCGGCCAGGACGGCGCCATCGTCATCGCCGGTACCGGCTCGATCGGCCTCGGCTTTGTCGAGGGGCGCGACCTGCGCGTCGGCGGCTACGGCTTTCCGATCTCGGACGAAGGCAGCGGCGCCGATCTTGGCCTGAAAGCCGTGCAACTGGCGCTGCGCGCCCATGACGGGCGGCACGAGCGGACGGCGCTGCTGGCTGAGGTGATGCAGCGCTTCGAAGGCGACCCGATGGAAGCCGTCGCCTGGATGGACCGCGCCAGCGCCACCGACTATGCGGCGCTGGCGCCAATGGTGATGCGCCATGCCGACCAGGGCGACCCGGCCGGACGGCGTATCGTGCAAAGTGCCGCCGAGCAGATCGATACGCTGGTGCGGGTGCTGTTCGAAAAAGGCGCGCCGCGCGTGACCTTGCTGGGCGGCCTCGCCAGCCCGCTCGAACCCTGGCTTTCGCCAGATGTGCGGCGCCGGCTGAAGCCCGCCGACGGTGACGCCGTGTCCGGCGCGATCATCCTTGCCAAGCGGTCGCTCTGCACACGGTAGGCGCTGCAGGATAGGAATAAAATATTCCAAATTTCTGTTGACGATGTGAATATCCAATTCTAAAAAGTTAACAAAGAAAAACTGCGATGACGGACCCAAGGTCCGTTTGCACTGGTGCCCGTTGAGCCATGCCGGGCAGCATGATTTTGAAAGCACTGGAATGACCGAACAAGGGTTGATGTCCGAGCTGGACCGGCTGGTTTCCGAAGGCCGGAACCCGAGGACTGTCGACATCGACCTGCTGCCGACCATCGATGTGCTGCGCAAGATCAATGACGAGGACAGGCTTGTTCCGGCGGCTGTCGAAAAGGTGCTGCCGGAAATCGCCGCCGCGGTCGACCGGATCGTGCTTGCCTTCCAGAAAGGCGCGCGGCTGATCTACATCGGCGCCGGCACCAGCGGCCGGCTCGGGGTCCTCGACGCCTCGGAATGCCCGCCCACTTTCGGCGTGCCTGAAGACATGGTGATCGGCCTCATCGCCGGCGGACCGGACGCCCTGGTGCGATCGACGGAAGGCGCCGAGGACGATCCGAAAATGGGCGCACGGGCGCTGCGGGAGATCGGGCTCACACCCGACGACGTCGTCGTCGGCATCGCGGTCAGCGGGCGCACGCCCTATGTCATCGGTGGGCTGAACTATGCGAAACAGGTGGGTGCCACCACTGTCGCCCTGTCCTGCAATCCGGCCTCGACCATTGCCGGCATCGCCGACATCGCCATCTCGCCGGTCGTCGGGCCTGAAGTGCTCACCGGCTCGACTAGGCTGAAGTCGGGAACCGCGCAGAAGCTGGTGCTCAACATGCTGACCACGGCCTCGATGATCCGTATCGGCAAGAGCTATGAGAACCTGATGGTCGACCTTAACCCGTCCAACAAGAAGCTGGTGGCAAGGGCGATCAGGATCGTCATGCAGACCACCGGCTGCACGGCGCAGCAGGCCAAACAGGCACTCCACCAGACAAGCAATGATGTGAAGCTGGCGATCCTGGTGACAATCACTGGCCTCGATGTCGAGGCGGCGCGAGCCGCCCTCGGCAAGGCCGGAGGCTTCCTGCGAAAGGCAATCAGCGACAAGACGGCGTGAGGCCGCATAGACTGGGCCGATACTCCGAAGCATGTGTGTCTTGGAAGCGGTCGGCAGAAACTGCAAGGCATCAAGTCAAATCATAATGGGAGACGAAAATGATAGGGCATCTCACAAGAACACTGCTGTCGGGCATCACGGTTGCCGCGATGCTCGGCGTGGCTGTGGTTTCAACACAGGCGGCAACGCTGCACATGGCCTGGTCGCAGGACGCCACCGGGCTTGACCCGCACAAGCAGACGGCGTTTTCGTCGCTGCGGCTGCTGGAACTGATTTATGAGCCGCTGGTGCGGGTCGACGCCAGCCTGCAGATCATCCCTGCCATCGCCACGTCCTGGGAGTTTTCCAAGGACGGCAAGGAACTGACCTTCAAGCTCGATCCCAAGGCGAAATTCCAGGACGGCACGGCCGTGACCTCGGCCGACGTCAAGGCCTCGTTCGAGCGCATCCTCGACGAGAAGACCGGCGCGGCCGCCCGCGCCAACTTCCTGTCGATCGCCAGCATCGACACGCCGGATGCGGCGACCGTCGTGTTCCATCTGTCGCAGCCCGATGTGCCGATCCTGACGGCGATGAGCGACGTCAATGCGGCCATCGTTCCGGCCAGCGAAATCAAGGCCGGCTCGATCGGCACCAAGGCGGTCGGCTCGGGCCCGTTCAAGCTCGACAAATGGGACCCCAACGCCAAGGAAGTCTTGAGCGCCAACAAGGACTGGGCCGGCGGCGCGACCGGTGTCGACGGCATCGAGATCAGCGTGCTGCCGGACGAAGCGGCGATCCTCGCCGCCATGCGCACCAAGCAGATCGATTTCGCGCTGCTCAACGACCCGCTGGTCGCGACACTGGTGCCGAAGGAGGCCAGCCTGCAGCTGAACCGCGTGCCGGTGCTCGCCTACCACGTGCTGCAGCTCAACCCGTCGCGCAAGCCGATGACCGAGCTCAAGGTGCGCCAGGCAATCTCCTGCGCGATCGACCGGCAAGAGGTGCTGGACACCGCTTCGCTCGGCGAAGGCAAGGTCACCGGACCGCTGACCATCCCGGCGCTGGCGACCGATCCCAGCCAGCTGTTCTGCTACAAGCGCGACGTCGAAAAGGCCAAGAAGCTGATGGCCGAGGCCGGCTTTGCCGACGGCTTTTCGGCGACCGTGATCGGCGCCACCGGCGAGCCGCCGACGGCGGCGGCGGAAGCCCAGGTCATCCAGTCGCAGCTCGCTGAAATCGGCGTCAAGCTCGACATCAAGATGATGGAGCTCAACGTCTATGTCGACGCCTGGCTGAAGGGCGATTTCGACATGGCGATCGCGCTCAACGGCGGCCGGGCCGACCCCTACACCATGTACAACCGCTACTGGACCAAGGCCGGCAATCTGCAGAAAGTGGCGAACTATATCGACGACACGCTGGACAGCCAGATGCAGCAGGGCCGCGCCGAGACCGACCCGGCGAAGCGCAAGGCGATCTTCGCCGAATTCGAGAAACACCTCGCCGAGGTGTCGCCGTGGATCTGGCTCTACACGTCCTACAGCTACACGGCCCAGCAGAAGAACATCGCCGGCTTCGTGCCGACGCCGACGGGCACGCTGTTCAGCCTGAGCAAGGTTACCATCCAGCAGTAGCCGCGCAGGCATTGGACGAGAGGACTTCTTCGCGTGAACTATCTGATGCGACGACTGGCGACGTTTCCTCTCGTCCTGCTTGGCGTGTCCGTCCTGGTCTTCGTTGCGATCCGGATGGTGCCGGGCGATTCAATCACGGCGATGCTGGGTACCGAAGCCGGCCTGCTGACGCCGGCGCAGCGGGATTCGCTCGCCGCCTATTTCGGCATCGACCAGCCCTGGTTCATCCAGTACTGGCGCTGGATCGGCGGCATCATGCACGGCAATCTCGGCATCTCCGTCACCTATGGCAGGCCGGTGCTCGACGTCATCCTCGAACGTTTCCCGCTGACGCTAGAGTTGGCCGTCCTGTCGATGATCATCGCGCTCATCGTCGGCTTGCCGGCGGGCATCTTTGCCGCCACGCACAATGAGAAACTGTCGGACCTCGGGGTGCGCATCGCCGCCATGATCGGCCAGTCAACGCCGAGCTTCGTGCTTGGCCTCTTGATCATCTACACGCTGTCGGCCGGCTTCGGCGTGCTGCCGGCGATGGGCGAATTCGCGCCGCTCTGGCAGGATCCCTTGCGCAATCTCAGCCAGCTGATCCTGCCCGCCATCACGCTCGGCTTCGCTTTCGCCGCGTCGGTCACCCGCATATCGCGCTCGGCCATGCTCGACGTTTTGAGCGACGATTATGTGCGCACCGCCCGCAGCAAGGGCGCGTCGGCGCGCAGCGTCATCTGGCGGCATGCCTTGCCCAATGCGCTGATCCCGGTGGTGACGCTCAGCGGCATCGAGTTCGGCTATCTGCTGGGCGGCGCCGTCATCGTCGAGCAGATTTATGCCTTGCCCGGCCTCGGGCGCATGGTGCTCGACGCCATCCTGCAGCGCGACTACGCGCTGGTGCAGGGAGCCGTGCTGTTCATCGCCTTCAACTTCATGATCGTCAATCTCCTGGTCGACCTCGCCTATGTCGCGCTCGATCCGCGCATCCGGCTGGGAGAGCAGTGATGCGCATCCTGCGCGCCATTTTCGGTCATGGCAGCGGCCGCATTGGCGGCGTCATCGTCGGCGTCTATTTGCTGATCGCCATCCTCGGCCTGTTCGGGCTGACGCCGCACAACCCGATCACGCAGTTCCGCGTCGACCGGCTGCACGCACCCAATGGCGCCTACTGGATGGGCACCGATTTGTTCGGCCGCGACGTCGCCAGCCGGCTGATGGCGGGCGTCGGCCAGTCCTTCACGGTCGCCTTCTTTTCGGTGGCTTTCGCCACCCTCGCCGGCACCGTACTCGGGCTGGCTGCCGCCTGGCTCGGACGCCGCTGGGATGGCGTGGTAATGCGCATCATGGATGTGCTGCTGGCCTTCCCGGCGATCCTTTTGGCCCTGCTCATCGTCACGGTTGCGGGGCCTGGCACATGGACAAGCGTCGTCGCCATCGGCATCGTCTACACGCCGATCTTCACCCGCGTGGTGCGCGGCCCTGCTTTGTCGCTCAAGGCCCGCGAATTCGTCGACGCCGCGCGCACCTTTGGCAGCAGTTCGTTCTACATCGTCACGCGGCATTTGCTGCTCAATCTGGTGGCGCCGCTGACCGTGCAGGTGACGCTGGCGCTGGCCTGGGCGCTGCTCACCGAAGCTGGCCTGAGTTTCCTCGGGCTCGGCACGCAGCCGCCCGCGGCATCACTTGGCCTGATGCTGAGCGACAGCCGCAATCTGATGGAGACCGCGCCCTGGCTGATGATTTTTCCGGGCCTGACCATCATGATCAGCATCCTCGGCTTCAACCTGCTGGGTGACGCCTTGCGCGACATCCTCGACCCCAGGATGCGGAGGGCGCCGGCATGACGCCGCTTCTGTCCATCCGCGATCTTCGCGTCGGCTTCGGCCGCAATCCACAGGCCAATGAAGTGGTGCACGGCGTCAGTTTCGACCTCGCTGATGGCGAGACACTGGCCATTGTCGGCGAAAGCGGCTCGGGCAAATCCGTCACCGCGCTGTCGATCAACCGGCTGATCGATTTCGGCGGCGGTCGCATCACCGGCGGTTCGATGACACTGAAGCGCGCCGGTGGCAGCCTCTTCGACCTGATGACTGCCACCGAACCGCAGCTGACCGGCATTCGCGGCGCCGAGATCGGCATGATCTTCCAGGAACCGATGACCTCGCTAAATCCGGTGCTGACCATCGGCACGCAGATCGAGGAATCGTTTCGCCTGCACCGCGGCCTGACCGGCCGGCAAGCCACGGCGGCGGCCAAGGATGCGCTCGACCGCGTCCGCATTCCCGATGCCGCAAGGCGGCTGAAATACACGCCCAACCAGCTGTCGGGCGGCATGCTGCAACGGGTGATGATCGCCATTGCGCTCGCCTGCAATCCCCGCCTGCTGATCGCCGACGAGCCGACGACGGCGCTCGACGTCACCGTGCAGGCGCAGATCATGGCGCTGCTGGCCGAACTGAAGCGGGAAACCGGCATGTCGATGATCTTCATCACCCATGATATCGGCCTGGTTGCCGGCATCGCCGACAAGGTGATGGTGATGCAGAACGGGCAGGCCGTCGAGCAAGGCGAGTTGAACCAGATCCTCGACCGGCCACGGCATCCCTACACGCAGCACCTGCTGCAGGACGTGCCGCATTTCGCCAAGGGAAGCGCGACCCGCGCGGACGGACAACGCGACAAGGACACAAGCTCAGAGCCCGCCTTGAAGGTCGACGGCCTCGTCGTGCGGTTCCCCCTCAAGAGCAATTTCTTCAGCCGCGCCACCGGCGCGGTGCATGCCGTCGACGGCGTCGACTTCGACCTGATGCCGGGCGAAACGCTGGCGATTGTCGGCGAAAGCGGTTCCGGCAAATCGACCACCGCGAAGGCGGTGCTCGGGCTGGTCCGCTCAACGCGCGGCAGTTTCTCTGTCGGCGCCCGGGCGGCCTCGGCCGAGCACAGCGCCAGGCCCGTGCAGATGGTGTTCCAGAACCCCTATGCCTCGCTCAATCCGAGGCTGACCATCGAAAGCATCCTGGCCGAACCAGTCATCGCCACCGGCGGCCCTGTGAATGCGGGAACCCGGGCCAGGATGGCGAGCCTGCTCGAACGCGTCGGCCTGCCTGGGAATAGCCTGGAGCGCTATCCGCATGAATTCTCCGGCGGCCAGCGGCAGAGACTGTGCATTGCGCGTGCGCTGATGCTCAACCCGTCCGTGGTTGTGCTCGATGAAGCAGTGTCGGCGCTCGACGTCTCGGTGCAGGCCAAGGTGATGGAGCTGCTGGTCGACCTGCAGCGCGAGTTTGGGCTGGCCTATCTCTTCATCTCGCACGACATGGCGGTCGTCGAGCGGATCGCGCATCGCATCGCCGTCATCTATGCCGGCCAGATCGTCGAGATCGGCGACGCCGCCTCGGTGCTGTCGAAGCCGAAGCATTCCTATACGAAGAAGCTCATCGCTGCTGTTCCGACCATCGACCGGCGGCGTGAGCATTTCGAGATCGACACGCGTCAGGTGCCGTCGCTGGTGCGTCCGCAGGGGTTTGAGCCGGCGCCGGCGCGGTGGGAGCAGTTTGGCGGGGATCATATGGCGAGGGTGGAAGGGTGATTGACGGTGCCCTGGGATATCCGAGGTTGGCGGGACAGCACCCCCCTCTGCCCTACCGGGCATCTCCCCCGCAAGGGGGGAGATCGGATGTCGCCTCGGCTTTCGCCAATCTCCAATGTTGGAAGGTTGGCGGAACATCAACGCTGCCGATCTCCCCCCTTGCGGGGGAGATGTCCGGCAGGACAGAGGGGGGTGTGACGGATCGCAGCCTCTCCGATGGAGTCAGCCAGTGAGCGACTTCGCCCCACTCTTCGACCGCGCGTTCCAGCCGCTGGAAACTGCGGTTTCCAGCAAGCGCATTCCCGGCGGCGTGCTCGGCATTGTCGACAAAAATGGCAACCGCATCACCAGGGCAATCGGCTCGGCGCAACTCGTGCCCAAGCAGCGCCCCATGCAGGTCGAAACCTGGTTCGACCTGGCGTCCCTGACCAAAATCATCTTCACCACGCCGCGCATCCTGGCGTTGGCGGGGGACGGCGTCATCGATCTCGATGCGCCGCTGATCTCGGTGCTGCCCGACTTGCGCCAATATGATGCCGAGGCCTGGGAACGGAAGGTGACGTTTCGCCAGTGTCTCGGACACCAGACGCCGTTTCCCGCCGTCGAGCCGATCTACACTTACGGGCGGGACCCTGACCTGCTGCGCGCCTTCATCCTGCAGCGCGAATGGCGACCCCGTGATCCCGTTTATTCCGACATCAATTTCATCCTGCTCGGCTTTGCGCTCGAGCGGCTGTCGGGCAAGACCATCCGCGACATGGATCCCGGCCCTGGATTTGCCTGGTCCACCGAGCCGGATGTCGCCGCGGCGACCGAGGACTGCACCTGGCGCCACCGAGTTCTGTCCGGCGAGGTGCATGACGACAATTGCTCGGCGCTGCAAGGCGCCGGGCATGCCGGTCTGTTCGGAACAGCCGCTTCGGTGCTGGATTTCGCGCAACGGCTGCTGACCGGCGCTTCCGAACAATCGATCGCGCTGATGCGCACGCCCTTGTCTGCCACCCGCACCCATGGCTGGGAGCGTCCTTACGACGGCTGGTCCGGCGGGACCTTGTGCAGCCCGGGAACCATCGGCCATACCGGCTTCACCGGCACCGGACTGTGGATCGACTTCGACAGAGGCAAGGCCTGGACCTTGCTCACCAACCGGATCCATCCGACACGTCATTTCGACAGTGGAATCGTTTCGCTGCGGCAGACGGTCGGCGATCTCGTCAACGGACTTTAGGAGCTAGATGATGGAACCAATCTGGGCCGTCGGCCTGATGACCGGCACCGTGCTTGACGGCAATATCGACGTCGCGCTGATCAAGACCGACGGCGAGCGCATCGATGATTTCGGCACCTACCGGCTGATGCCCTACCCCCAATCGATCCGCACCCTGCTGGAAGAGACGCTGACAGCGGCCAGAGCCTGGAATTTTGTCGGACCCGAACCGGCGATCTTTCGCAAGGCCGAGGAAGCATTGACGCGCGCCCAGTCGGCGGCGGTGAAGGAATTGGTCGAAGGCTATGGGATGACGATGGCCGATATCGGCGTCGTCGGCTTTCACGGCCAGACGGTGCTGCATCGCGCGCCGCAGGTCGGACGGCTCGGCCAGACCCGGCAGCTCGGTGACGGCGAACTGATGCACGCCATATTGGGCACCAAGGTTGCCTATGATTTCCGCTCGGCCGACATGCGCGCCGGCGGGCAAGGCGCGCCCTTGGCCGCCGCCTATCACACCGCGCTGATGCGCAGCGCCGGCGCCAGTGGCGAGGTGGCCGTGCTCAATCTCGGCGGCGTCGCCAACATCACCTGGTGGGACGGCGCCGACAATGTCGTCGCCTTCGACACCGGCCCCGCCAATGCGCCGCTCAACGATTTCATCAAGTCGAAGGGGCTCGGCGAAATGGACCGCGACGGCGCACTCGGCCGTGCGGGAACGGTCGACGAGGCAAGGCTCGGCAAGCTGTTGCAGCACCCTTATCTCAGTAAGCCCTATCCCAAGTCGCTGGACCGTTTCGATTTCGGCGCAGCCATGGCCGACGGCCTCAACGCCGAGGATGGTGCCGCCCTGCTCGCCGCCTTCACCGCCGGCGCCGTCGGCAAGGCGCTCGACCTCTTGCCAAGCCGGCCAAAAAAGCTGGTGGTCAGCGGCGGAGGTCGCCACAACCCGACGATGATGGCAATGCTCGCCAGCCGCGCCGGTGTCGAGGTGGTGGAAGCCGAAAGTCTCGGCTGGAGCGGCGACGCAGTGGAGGCCGAGTGTTTTGCCTTCCTGGCGGTGCGCGTGCTGCGCGGCCTGCCAATCAGTTTTCCAAGCACCACCGGCGCGCCGCAGCCAATGCGCGGTGGAAAGCTCGCCGGCTAAGCCAATTTCTTCTGCAGGAAGATGCGGCTGCGGCCGACGGGGAAATCGGTCAGCGAACCGAAGGGCTGATAGCCTTGGCGCTGGTAGACTTTTGCCGCGTTCGGATTGAAGGTGTCGATCCAGGCGTTTTGGCAGCCGCGCGCCACGGCCTCCTTCTCGGCCGCGTCCAGCATCTGGCCGGCCATGTGCTGGCCGCGCAGCCTTTCATCGACCCACAGCCATTGCACGTAGAGCCAGCCCCAGGCGGTGTAACCCGACATGCCGGCGACGACGGTGCTGTCCTCGTCACGCACGAACACCGCCAGGGCCTTTCTTTGAGACGCGCCGACATCGCCATCGTTGAATGCCGTCAAGCGTTCGCCGAGAAAGGCGAGTTCTTCCGGCAAGGGGTTTGCGGTCGTTTCGAGTGTCGTCTTCATGACTCTTTCCGGAAGGCTCGGCTGGATGGGAATGGAGCGTTACGAAGGGCAAGGCCCTTCCGCAATTTCTATGTCTGCTCTCGAACAGGGTGCGGATCGCCGCCATTGCGGAATTCGGACGCGGCAATGCCGTAGCGCTTGAGCTTGTCGTAAAACGTCTTGCGCGGCACGCCGAGCGCGTCGATGGCGCCGCGCACATCACCGCCATGATCGCGCAGCGCATCGCGGATAAGCTGCGCCTCGTAATGGCCCACGCGCTCGGGCAGCGAGGCGGTCGCTGGCTCCGATGATTGCGAGGGAACCGCCCTCGTCTCGTCGTCAGGCCCAAGGCCAAGTGCGACGCGATCGGCAAAATGCGCGAGCTCGCGCACATTGCCCGGCCAGGCATGCGACTGGAGATGGTCGCTGACCGCGGCATTCACCTTGGCGACCGGCCGGCTGAAGCGTTGCGCCGCCTTGCCGAGGAAATGGCCGAACAGCATCGGGATGTCGCCGCGCCGCTCACGCAGCGGCGGGATGCGCAGCGTCACCACGTTGAGGCGGAAATAAAGATCCTCGCGAAAATCGCCGCGCTGGTCCGGCCGGCTGAGATCGACCTTCGTCGCCGCCACGACCCTCAAATCGAGGCGCCGGATCTCGTTCGAGCCAAGCGGCGTGAGGCTGCGCGTCTCCAGCACCCGCAGCAGCTTGACCTGCAGGGCCGGCGGCATGGATTCGATTTCGTCGAGGAACAGCGTGCCGCCACTGGAATGCTCGACGCGGCCGATCCGCCGCCGCTGCGCGCCGGTGAAGGCGCCGGCTTCGTGGCCGAACAGCTCGCTTTCGATGACGGTCTCCGGCAGCGCGCCGCAATTCAGCGCCACGAAGGGTTTGGCGCGGCGCCGACCCCATCTGTGCAGCAGGTCCGCCACCACTTCCTTGCCGGTTCCGGTCTCCCCTTCCACCAGCACGTCGACATCCATGTCGGCGATCTGGCGCAAGGTTTCGCGCAGGCGCCTTATGGCAGGCGCTTCGCCGATCAGCGGCAGGCCGTCGGCGGCCAGAGCCGCGGCTTCGCGCAGCCGCCGGTTCTCCATCACCAGCCGCCGCTTCTCGCTCGCCCGTTTCAGCGCCTCGACGAGGCGATCGCCGGCATAGGGTTTCGGGATGAAATCGTAGACGCCGTCCTTGAGTGCCGCCACCGCAAGATCGACATCGCCATGTCCGGTGACCAGGATCACCGGTATATCGGGATCGATCGCCTTGATGCGATCGAACAGCTGTAGGCCGTTCATGCCCGGCATGCGGATGTCGCTGACGACCACGCCGTCAAAGTCCCTGTCGACGACGGCAAGTGCGGCTTCGGCGGCATCGCGCGCGACCACCGTGAAGCCGGCAAGCTCGAGCAATTGCGTGGTGGCGTGCAGCAGGTCGGCATCATCGTCGACGAGCGCCACCCGTCCTGATCCCTGCGTCATTCAATTCGCCTCAAATCGATGGTGAAGGACGCGCCTGTGGCGCTGTCGGGATCGAGCTGCAAGGTGCCGCCCAATTCCTGGGCAATCTCCTGCGAGATCACCAGTCCGAGGCCGAGCCCCTTCTCCTTGGTGGTCTGGAACGGCATGAACAGATTGCCGGCCGCTTCCGGCCCGAGGCCGGGGCCGTTGTCGCGCACCGAAATCAGCACCCTGTCGTCGCGCTCGGCAATGTCGATCTCGATGCGAGGATCGGGCTGGTCCTTCATGGCGTCCAGCGCGTTCTGCAACAGGTTGACCAGGATCTGCTCCAGCCGGATGCGGCTGGCCATCACCATCGGTGAGGCGCTGCCGCGCGGCTTGACGATGGTGACGCCGGAATCGCGGATGCGGCCGGACAAAAGCGACAGCGCGCCGTCGATCGCCTCGCGCACCGGCAAGGGCGAGGCCGCAGTGCCGGGCCGGCGGGCGAACGTGCGCAAGGTGCTGGTGATGGCGCCGATGCGTTCGGTCATCGAGACGATCGAGGTCAGATTGCCGCTTGCCGGTTCGGTCTTGCCGGTTTCGAGGAAGCGTCCGGCATTCTCGGCATAGGTGCGGATGGCGGCGACCGGCTGGTTGATCTCATGCGCCACGCCGGCGGCGATCTGGCCGAGGATGGAAAGCCGGTTGGCCTGGGCGAGATCGTCGCGCAGCCGGCGCACTTTGGCTTCGGCGCTCTCACGCTCGGCGATTTCGCCGGCAAGCGCTGTGTTGGAGCGCGTCAGCTCGGCCGTTCGCGTGGACACCCGGCTTTCGAGTTCCGCATTCATGCGCGCCAGCGCCTCCTGCCGCAGCCGGCGGGTGCGGCGGCGCCTTGTGAATACGTAGGCAAGCAGGCCGGTCAGCAGCAGCCCGAGCAGCGTCGTCAGGCGCGCCGTGTTGGCGGCGGACGAGAGGGCGGCGTCGGCGGGCGTCAAGAGCCAGAGGCGCCAGCCAGGGACCGCACCCGGCAGGTCCTGCACCACCTCGACGAACTGGCGTGGCTTTCCCGAACTGTCGATCGTCATCAGGCCATCGCCGGCGCCGCGTCGTATCGGCAAGGGTTCGAAGGCGGCATCCGTCAATTGCAGCTGCTCATGGGCAGCGGCGGCGTCTTCGGCGGAGAGCGGCGCCAGCGCGTGAAACCGCCATTCGGGCTGGCTGGTGGCCAGCACCACGCCGCGTTCGTCGGTGACGAAAACGAGGAACCCGCTGGAGCGCCAATTGGCTTCGACGCCGTCGAGTTCGACCTTCAGCACCGCGACACCCAGCGGCTTGCCGTTGTCGTCGACGCGGCTCGAAAGATAGAGACCCGGCCGGCCGCTGATCGTGCCGAGGCCGTACTGGCTGGCAGAGCCCTTCGCCATGGCCTCGTTGAAATAGTGGCGAAAATTATAGTCGATGCCGACAAAGCTCGTCGGCTCGCCGGCGTTGCTGGCGGCGATTGCGATGCCCGCCGTATCGATGACATAGATGGCGGATGCCGAGGCATCGCCGGCAATCGCCTTGAGCTTGTCGTTGAGGGCCGCTTCCTGCATCTTCCCGGCCCGGCGCAGCGCCCCGCGCACAGCATCGTCGCGGGCCAGCACCAAGGGAACCAAGCGCTGCTTTTCGATTTCGCCGGTCAGCGTTCCCGCTGCCAGCGGCAAAGCGGCAAGCGCTGTGTCGCGGAGGTCATTGGTCGCCTGGCCAGAGGCGACGCGCCCGGCAATGGCGATCGCGCCGGCCAGGATCGCAAGCGCGATGACGACGACAAGCCAGCGGCCATCGCGCAGCCGGGCCATCGCCTCGCGCAGCAGTTCGCGACCAGCAAACCCTGTGGGACCGCTATCGGTGCCTGCTTGCGGCGTCTGCCCTCTCCCTGTTCTCGCTTTGACGCAATTCCCAAGGGAAAGCGCTACGCGCTTTTCCCGGGAAAACCGCTCACACTTTTCCTGGAATTGCTCTAGCGGCCTCGCTGCCACTCTAATGCGAAATTCCGCCCAGGCAAACGCCTCCTGTGCGGAAATCCGCACACGCATCCACCGAAGGCCACTCAAGAACGCCCGGAATCCCGGGATTCCGGGCTTTCCCCGATCTGGCACAGCGCTTGCAAAACTCCTTCCAGCGGCGGGCGACCGGAACGCCGCGATGGGAGAAGTCACGCAGGGCGGGTTCCGTCCATCCGGCCAGGGAGAGATCGATGCACATCGCAGACCAATCGGGCGCGCCTGCCGCGCAGCGCAAGCCCCTCTATGCCCAACTCTACGTGCAGGTGCTGGTGGCGATCACCGTCGGCATCCTGCTCGGCCACTACTATCCGTCTGTTGGCGAGAGCATGAAGCCGCTCGGCGACGCCTTCATCAAGCTGGTCAAGATGATCATCGCCCCGGTCATCTTCCTGACCGTCGCGACCGGCATTGCCGGCATGAGCGACCTGCAGAAGGTCGGCCGCGTCGCCGGCAAGGCGATGCTCTACTTCCTCACCTTCTCGACGCTGGCGCTGATCATCGGCCTTATCGTCGCAAATGTCGTGCAGCCGGGCGCCGGCTTCAACATCGACCCGGCGACGCTCGATGCCTCGACCGTCAACACCTATGCCGCCAAGGCGCATGACCAGTCGGTCACCGGCTTCCTGATGAACATCATCCCCGGCACGATCGTCGGCGCCTTCGCCGATGGCGACATATTGCAGGTGCTGTTCTTCTCGGTGCTGTTCGGCATCGCGCTGGCGCTGGTCGGCGACAGGGGTGCACCGGTGCTCAACTTCCTGCAGGCGCTGATGGCGCCGATGTTCAAGCTGGTCAGCGTGCTGATGAAGGCAGCCCCCATCGGCGCTTTCGGCGCCATGGCCTTCACCATCGGCAAATACGGCATCGGCTCGGTCATCAACCTCGCCATGCTGGTCGGCACCTTCTACGCGACGTCGCTGCTGTTCGTGTTCGTCGTGCTGGGCGCCGTCTGCCGCTACAACGGCTTTTCCATCCTGTCGCTGCTGCGCTACATCAAGGAAGAGCTGCTTTTGGTGCTGGGCACCTCCTCGTCGGAAGCCGCCCTGCCCTCGCTGATGGAAAAGATGGAAAAGGCCGGCGCCAAGCGCTCGGTGGTCGGCCTGGTCATTCCGACCGGCTATTCCTTCAACCTCGACGGCACCAACATCTATATGACACTTGCCGCGCTGTTCATCGCCCAGGCGACGAACATCCATCTGTCGATCGGCGACCAGATCCTGCTGCTGCTGGTGGCGATGCTCTCGTCCAAGGGTGCTGCCGGCATCACCGGCGCCGGCTTCATCACCCTTGCCGCGACGCTTTCGGTGGTTCCCTCGGTGCCGGTCGCCGGCATGGCACTGATCCTCGGCGTCGACCGCTTCATGTCGGAGTGCCGGGCGCTGACCAACTTCGTCGGCAATGCCGTCGCCACACTGGTTGTCGCCCGTTGGGAAGGCGAGCTCGACGAGGCCAAGCTGGCCAGGGCTCTGGCCGGAACGGTCGACGACAGCCTGCCGGCGGATGTCGTTCCCGCCGAGTAATACGCGCAACCGTATGGCAATACCAAATGGCCGGAGGCAGCGATGCCTCCGGCCACTTTTTTACCTTGACGTGTCAGCCATTGAAATCCCTCCGCGCTTCCGGGAACGTGCTTGGACCGACAGGCATGCGGGCCGCCAGGCTGCCATCGTCGAACAGGACAAGGCTGGCGGCGCCGACCAGCCCGGCATGGCGGCCGAGCTGGGCCTGCACCACCGGCACGTCACGATAGGCGCGCATGGCGCGTTGCCGGATGGTCACCTCGATGACGGGATGCATCAGGTCGAGGCCATTGGCGATGCCGCCGCCGACGACCAGCACGTCGGGCGAATAGAGATGCAGCAAATTGGTGAAGCCGACGCCCAGCCAGCGCGCCTCCTCCTCGAGCAGGGCCGCAGCGAGGTCGTCCTGCAGCCGCGCGGCCTCGACCACGTGACGGCCCGTGACCTCGCCGTTGGCCGAGAGGCGGCGCAGCGTCGAGCCATCGAAGGCTGACGTCGCGGCGTTGGCGCGGCGGCCAAGTGCGGTGCCCGAGGCGATGGCCTCGAAGCAGCCGACGACGCCGCAGACGCAGCGCTCGCCCTCGTTGGTGATGGTCATATGGCCGATCTCGGCGGCCAGGCCGCGGCGGCCATGCAGTATGCGCCCGTCGGCAACGACACCGCCGCCAATGCCGGTCGAGACCGTGACGAAGACCAGTGAGCGCGCGCCATGGCCGGCACCGAAGCGCCATTCGCCAAGTGCTGCCGCGTTGGCGTCGTTCTCCAGCCGCACCGGCAGGCCGAGCCGGCGCTCGAGGATATCGGCCAGCGGCACATCCTGCCAGCCGGCGAGCGTCGGCGGCCCGACGGCGATGCCGGCCAGCGGATCGAGCGGTCCCGGCGCACCGACGCCAACGCCGACAATGGCGAGGCCCGGCGCCTCGGCATGTACGGTCGCGGCCAGCGCCTCGATCTGGCCGATCACCACGTCAGGGCCGGCCTGCGCCTGCGTTGGCACCGCGGCGAAGGCCAGGATCTTGCCGTCGCGGTCGACCAGCGCGGCACGAAGCTCGGTGCCGCCAAGATCGATCGCGAGGGCGGCTTCAGTGGTCATGCCGCAACCTTCAGCCCATGCAGCCAGCCGATGCGGCCGGCGAGATCCTTGTCACCAAAGGCGAGCGAACCCAGAACCACGGTTTCGGCGCCGGCGGCACGCAGCAACGGCACGGTCTCGTGGCGGATACCGCCGTCGGCGGCAAGCACGACCGCAGCCTCGCGGCCGGCCTTTCTCAGGATCGCACGGGCGGCGCCCAGCCTGTCGCAGGCTTTCTCCGACAGGCTCTGGCCCTTGACGCCGATCGCAGTGCCAAGAAGCGTGACGAAGGCGACCTCGGAGACGAAAGGCGTCACCGCCTCGACCGGCGTCTCCAGCCTGAGCACGACACCGGCTTCGGCGCCGAGCTCGCGCGCCAGCCGTACTGTGCGCAGTCCCGCCTCGCCGTTCTCGGCATGGACGCTGATCATGTCGGCGCCGGCCTCGATGAACTGGCGCGTCTGCGCCTCGACGATCGAGGCATCGACCATCAGATGGACATGGATGGGCTTGGCCGTCAGCCCGGCGATGCGGGCGACGAGATCGGGGAAGAACAGGAAGGACGGCGCGAAATGGCCGTCCGCCACATCGATGTGATGCAGATCGACATGGGGCTCGATACGCCTGAGGTCGCTCTCGAAATTGGCAAGATTGGCCGACCAGAGCGAGAATTCGGCGATCAGACGATCGTGCGGCAATGCGGCGATGGCGGCCGGGCCTGACAGGGGTTTGGAAGTCATGATTGGTCCTGATTGTTGAAATTTCTGTCGAGAAAGCCGCCGATGGCGGCGCGGATTTCGGCGAAGTGGCGATCCTTATCTGTGGCTTTCGGCGTCACCTCTGCGAAAGCGGCATTGGGGATGGTCTCGGCAAGCTTGCGGGCGGTCGCCAAGGGATGGACGAGATCGATGCCGCTGCCGATGACCAACGTGGGTATTGCGAGACCAACGGCTTCCGCCCGCGTCACGCCGGGCCCATCATTTGCGATCGCCTGCATGACCTCGGCAAAGACAGCAGCGTTTTCGCGCCCGAAGAAGCCGAGCAGCGAGGCGAGATTGTCCGGCGCCTCTGTGCGAAAGCGGGCTGATGTCGCGGAGGAAGCGAAGGCGTCGCGGGCTTCAGCCAGCGGAAGCCGGCGGATGAGTTCCGCCACTTCGACATAGGGGCGCATGTTTTGTGGCGCCGCGTCGAAGGCCCAGGCTGGGCGCACCAGCACCAAGCCGAGGACACGGTCCGGGTGGCGAGAAGCAAGGTGCAGCGCGATCGCCGCGCCCATCGAAATGCCGCCGGCAACGAAGCGGTCGAGCCCAGCCGCATCGGCGGCGGCCAGCACGTCATCGGCGAACATCGCGATCGAAAACGGACGCTTGCTGCCGGCGCTGGAAGCGCCTTGCGCGCGGCATTCGACGGTGAGCCGGCGGCGCGACGGGCCGTCGGGAAAATTCTGCGCCACCTGGGCGGCATCGCCGCCGAGACCATGCTGGAAGATAACGGGAAGCCCGCCCTGCCCGGTGTCGAAGACACGAAGGGCGGCATCGTCGCGCAGCAGGATCGTCGGCGCGGTGGCCATCAAAGCAGCCCCCGCAGGAAGGCGGCCACATCGGGCGCCTCATCGGCGGACAGCCCGTGCGTGACGAGCGCGCCGTCGAAACGCACGGCCTTCAGCCGCGCGACGAAATCCGGGAAATCGACGATGCCTTGTCCTGTCGTGGCGAAGCGGCCGTCACCATGCCGATCCTTGGCGTGCGCCAGGGCGATGTGACCGGCGGCCTCGCCGATCGCGGCGGCAACGATGGCGCGCGCCTCGTCCGGCGTCGCGTGCTCGAACAGGTTCGCCGGATCGAGCACGATCTTCAGATGCCTGGAGCCCATGTCGGCGATCAGGCGCGTCGCGTCCCTGGCCGAGGTGACGATGTTGGCCTGCTCGGGCTCGATGCCGAGATCGACACCGGCATCCTCGGCCAGTGCCAGCGCCTTCGCCATCTCGGCAGCCATGTCGAACCAGGCAGAAGGTGTGGCATTTTCGGGATGATAGGCCCATTGATCAGCGATATTGCGCGAGCCGGTGCAGAGCGTGACCAGCGGGATGCCGAGGGATGCTGCCGTCTTGATGACGACGCCAAGACGGCGAAGACCATCGTCGCGTACCGCTCTGTCGGGATGCGCCATGTTGTAGGTGCCCGACAGTGCGGCGAGTGAAACACCGGTCGACTGCGCGGCGGCACGGATGCCTTCGACAGTCTGCTCTGGGACAACATCCGGCATCGACGGCAGCCCGGCGCAAGCGAGGTTGAACTGCGTCGTCTCATATCCGGCCTGCTTCACCGCAGCCAGCACGGCGGCCGGCTCGATGCCCGAAAAAGTCTTGGCGAAGATGCCGAGACGCATCAGACCGCACCCGAAACCGAGGTGAGTTCGACCCGCTCGCCGGTCTCAACTGAACGGGCAATCGCCACCATGGCGCGGATCGAGGCGATGCCGTCTTCGACATTGGCGCCGCGCATCGGCGTGCCGTTCAGCACCGTATCGGCGAGGCCTTCCAACTGGCGGCGGAAGAAATGGCCGTCGGCGCCGAGCGGTTTGCGCGAGGTCGCGTCCTTCTCATGGAAGATATCGACCTCGCTGGCGCGGAAGTACCAGGGGTTGAAGGTTTTCGCGATGACCGACCCGTTCTCACCATAGAGCTGGAATCCTTCGTGCCAGTCCATGCGCACGGCGACGGTCAGATCGAGATGGCCGAGCGCGCCGCTGGCGAATTCGGTCTCGACGAACCAGCAATAGGCGCCGAAGCGTTCGTTGAGGCGCGCGCGCACGGCAGTGATCTCGCCGCAGAGGAAGCGCGCCGTGTCGACAAGATGCGAGCCGTGCGCCAGCATGAAATATTGCCTGAGATCGGCCTTCGGATTGCCGGCCGGTTTCCTCGCCAGCTTGCTGGTGACGGGCAGCGGCTGCACGGCATCGGTGTTGGTGTAGCGGTGGGTGGAATCGCAATACCAGGCCTTCAGCGCCAGCACCTCGCCCATCTCGTCGCGGACGAAGTCGCGGGCCGCCTCCAGCGCCGGGTCGAAGCGCTTCATATGTCCGACCTGGAGCACCTTGCCCGAACGCTTCACGGCCGCGGCCAGTGCCTCGCCTTCCTCGACGGAGGTACCGATCGGCTTTTCGCAGAGAACATGCTTGCCGGCGTCGAGCGCCTTGATCGACATCGGCACGTGATAGGCATCCGAGGTGGCGACGATCACCGCCTCCAGCTCGGGATCGGCGAGCATGGCGTCGTAGTCGGCATACATCTTCTGCGGCTCGTAGGTGGCGCCCATGCGGGCGAGCAAATCGGGGGCCGCGTCGCAGATGGCGTAGAGATCGGCATTGCCGGCTTTGGCGCAGGATTGCAGATGCGCGAATTGCGCGATGGGGCCGCAGCCGAGCACGCCGACCCTGAGGCGTCTGTCTTGTTTCTTGATCATCGTCTCGTTCTTCAGGCGCCGTAGCTGCGCATTGTCTGGCGGTTGGTCTTGACCGCGCCGGCGGGATCGGCGGCGGCCGTGTCGGATTCCTCTTCGAGCACCAGCCAGCCATTGAAGTTCGGCGCGGTGTTCGCGATCTCGATGACCGCTGGCGTGTCGCAGACGCCTTCACCAAGCATCGCCCATGTGCCGTTGGCGTCGACGTCCTTGAGGTGGATGTAGCGGATGCGGTCGCGATAGGAGCGCAGCGTGTCGGCCATATCCTTATGGCCGCGCAATATGTGGCCGGTGTCCGGCACCCAGCCGACCAGATCGCGGTCGAGCAAGGCAAAGATCCTGTCATAGTCGGCGCGGTCGAACAGCAGCGTGTTGTGGTGCGAGCTCGGATGCACCGCCACCTGGACGCCGGCCTTGCGGCCGAGCTCACCGGCCTTGTTGTAAACCTCGGCGGCGATGGCGAACTTGTCGTCGCGCGGCCCGTCGGACACCACGGTTGCCGAACCCATCGACACCAGCGCACCGGGAAAGGCGGAGGCGAAATCGATCCAGCGCTTGGCGGTGTCGAGGTCGGCGCCGATCTGGTCCGAGAGCGTGAAACCGCTGTTCGAGCCGAAGGCGAAGGAGACGAGCGTCAGGCCGGACGATTTCAGCGCGGCGGCGAACTCCGACGGCCGGTCGGCGTAGCGGCCGATCATGGTGTCGGTGATCTCGATGCCGGAGTAACCGCCATCGGCGATCGCCTTCAGCAGATCGTCGGGGCCGCCGGTGAACCGGTCTCCCAGCATTTCCCAGGTGAAGGTCTGGCAGCCGACTTTGAGGTCTTTCACGTTCATCCTTTCAATCCTTGATACCGCTTATTACTTGATGCCACTCTGCGTCGCCGTGGGAGGGACATCCTATTTGACCGAGCCCGCGGTCATGCCGGCGAGGAAGTACCTCTGGGCAACGAGGTAGATGAGCAAGAGCGGTAGCGAGCCGAGCACGCTCATCGCCATCATCTGGTTCCATTCGAAGGCGTGCTGCCCCATCAACAGCTGGATGCCGATCGGGACGGTGCGCATGGACGTTGACTTCGTCAGCGTCAGCGCAAAGAGAAATTCGTTCCAGCACAACAGGAATGTGTAGACCGACGTCGCCACGATACCGGGCAGTGAAATTGGGACGACCACCCGCCAAAGCGCTGTCCAACTGGTGCCGCCATCGACAGCCACGGCTTCATCGAGATCGCGGGGCAAGGTGTTCAGATATCCCGTCATCAGCAGGATCGCGTACGGCAGCGTAAACACCAGGTAAGTCAGGATCAGTGCGACGTAGGTATCGAAGATACCGTATGAGACGACAAGCCCGAAGAAGGGGATCAAAAGTGTGATCGGCGGAATCGTCTGCGTGCTGATGATGAGTGTGTTCAGGCTGCCCTTGCCGCGGAAGTTGAAGCGGCTGAACCCGTAGGCCGCCAGCAAGGCGATCAGCACTGTCAGCACGGTCACCGTTCCCGCCACGAAATAGCTGTTGAAGAAGAAGCGCAGCTTTACCGGATCGCCAAGGATGGCTGCATACGCTTCCAGCGTGAAGGCCTTTGGCAGGATGGTTGGTGGCAGGGCAAAGATTTCGGTATTCGATTTGAACGAACTGCTCAGCATCCAGTAGATCGGGAATGCCGCGAAAAAGAGCCCCGCTGCAAGCGCTACATGGAGCGCGACGGTGATCAGCCTGTCTTTCGGCGTATGCCTTTTCCTCATGGTGACTACCGAGCCTTTTGATAGCGAATATAGAACAGCGTCAGGCCGAGAGAGATCAACAAGATGACCACAGCGCTCGCCGAAGCCTGCGACAGGTTGTAGCTCGAAAACGCCAGCTTGTACGTGTAGGTGCTGAGGACCTCGGTCGAGTAGATCGGGCCACCGCCCGTCGTTATCCAGATTAACGGGAAGACCTGCATGGTCCAGATGAAGTCGAGCAGCGAGATGCTGATGATGATCGGCATCAGCTGCGGGATGGTGATGAAGATCAGCTTCTGGTAGGCCTTCGCCCCGTCGATATCGGCGGCCTCGTAGAAATCCTTGGGAATGCCCTGCAAGCCTGCGAGCAGGCTGACCATGAAGAGCGGATAGCCCGCCCAGATATTGGCGAAGGTGACGGCGTGCAGCGCGGTCTCAGGCGAGGAAAACCACTCGACCTTGGAACCGATGATGCCCAATTGCATGAGAATGCTGTTCACGACACCGTTCGGCTCAAGCAGGAGGCGCCAGATCACCGCGATGATCACTGCGGTGAACAGCCAGGGCAGTATGTAGAGCACGCGCAGAATATTGCGCAGCGTCGGATTGATGCGGTCGCTGTTCAGCATGAGCGCGAAGGCCATGCCGATGGTCATGTGGAAAATGACACTCATGCATGTGAAGTAGAGCGTGTGCCACAGCGAAGCCCAGAACACGGGGTCGTCGAAGATCGCCTGGTAGTGTTTCAGTCCGGCAAAGGACGGGTCGCGACGCAGCACCGCGCTGTTCTGGAACGAGTAGGCAATCACCGTCACCATCGGCAGCAGCATCAGAAGCCCGATTATGAGCAGCGAGGGCGACAGATAGAGGTAGGGTGCGACCGCTCGTTTCAGCTTGTGGTGGGAGCGCTTTTGCCGGGTCATGTGCCAACCTTGGGATACGCCTTCAAGAGAAGGTAAGCTTCTAAAACAGGTCCATCTCAAATTGCCGATCCGTTGGTGCCGGGTGGCCTGCCCGAAGTCAGGCCACCCGGTCGAAGAAACGGGAACAGGCCGATCAGAATTTCGCCATCCAGCCCTTCTGAGCGGCGGCTGCGGCTTGTTCCGGAGACTGCTCGCCGGCGAGCATCTTCTGGGCTTGCACGTCGAACTGGGTCATCAGGTCTTCAGCCACCGGCAGGCCCGTGAACTCGTTGGCGAGATAACCGGTCTTGAAGATCTCGAAAGCCTTGGCGAAAGCCTTGTCCGAGGTCACGAAATCGGGCTTGGCGTTAACGTTGCCCGGGAAGGCGTTTGCAAGCGACACGAGCTTGGCGTTCACCTTTTCACTCATCAGGTATTGGACGAGTTTCCAGGCCTCTTCCTGATGTTTCGAGGCAGCAGAGATACCGATGCCCCAGGAGGCATAGGGAAGGCCGCGCTTGCCCGTATAGCCCTCCACGACCGGGACCGGGATGAGGTCGAAGTTCAGCTTGGGATTGCGCTTGCGGATGAGGTTCACATGCGCGAGCGAGTCGATCATCATCCCGACGCGGTCGTTGACGAATTCCTCGACCTTTTCCTGTTCGGTCTTGGTGGCGATGCCGGGCGAGATGGTGCCCGCGTCATTGAGCGATTTGACGAAGGTGAGCATGTCCACCACGGGCTTGCCCTCGAGAGCGGGCTTGCCGTCCGCCATCATCGACTGACCCGATGCCCAAACCCACGACATCATGTCGTTCTGGACGCCGGATGGCGTTTGCAGCGACAGGGGCAGCACCCAGCCATACTGGTTCTTGTCGGCGTGCGTCATCTTCTTGGCGGCTTCGAGAAATTCCGCACGGGTCGACGGCAGCTTGGTCACGCCTGCCTGGGCGGCGAGGTCCAAATTCACGAAGACAGGATAGACGAAGGAAGCGACGGGAAACATCACCGCCTTGCCGTCCACCTTGATGATGTCCGCGACTTGGGCTTTGTCGAACTTGCTCGCATCCATCATCGGGTTCATGTCGGCCAGCGCACCCTGCGCGTTCAGATTGTTCACCCAGGCGCCGTCGAGACCGACGACGTCGCTGAGCGTTCCGGTTGCAGCACCAACCGAGATCTGGTCTCGCGTGGTCGCGTAGGGGCCGCTGACCAGCGTCACCTTGATGCCGGGATTCGCGGCCTCGAAATCGTCCATGATTTTCCGCAAGGAGCCTGCGGGCAGCTCAGGCTCCCACCATTGGGTGAATTCCAGCGTGGTGTCCGCCATTGCCGCGGTTGCGCCAAGCAACCATGCTGCCGCGGCTATTTTCAGCATCGCGGGCTTTATCCGAAACGTCATTTTTTTCTCCTCCTTCTCTAGGATCGACCGCACAATGCAGCCGATCGTCTGCTTCATTCAGAAGTCTTCTTACGCGTACTTTCGCAGGCGCCTCGCTCTCGCCTGCGGGCTCTGCCACAATTCTTCAGATCGCCAGATGCGTCTCGGGATCGAAGAAATGGAGCTTGGTATCATCCAGGGCCAACCGGATTTCCGAACCGGAGCGGACTGTGCTGTCCGGTTCGAATCTCGCCACCGCATTCGACGTCAGGCCGAAATCCTGCACCGCGTCGGGGTCGCCGGAGTCCACCCGGACCGCGTCGATGTTCAGATGGACGATATGTTCCGACCCGAGTTCTTCGATCGAGGTCACCTTTGCCGGTATCGTCTGATACTTGCGGCCGGATTCGAGGCTGCTGTCATAGAGATCCTCCGGTCGTATCCCGAACACGACCTTGCGCCCCGCATACGACTTCAAACCCGGCCTGCGCACGAAGGCTGCATCCTGCAGCCGAATGGCAAAGGCGCCGGACATCAGTTCGCCGCCCGTCATGGTCGCCTCGAAAAGGTTCATCGAAGGAGAACCGATAAAGCCGGCAACGAAGGCGTTCACCGGCGATTCGTAGAGCCTCTTCGGTGTGTCGACCTGCTGCAGCACGCCGCCCTTCAGCACGGCGACCCTATCACCCCATCGTCATCGCTTCGGTCTGGTCGTGCGTCACGTAAATGGTCGTCACGCCGAGTTGCTTCTGCAGGCTGGTGATTTCGGCACGCATTTGCACGCGCAGTTTCGCGTCCAGATTGGAAAGGGGTTCGTCCATGAGAAAGGCGGCCGGCTCGCGCACCATGGCGCGGCCCATGGCAACCCTTTGACGCTGTCCGCCGGAAAGGTTGGCGGGTTTGCTGTCCAGCAAAGACGTCAGCTGAAGGGTCTTGGCGATCTCGTCCACGCGCTTCTTGCGTTCGGCCTTCGGCTTGCCTGCCAGCCGCATCGAAAAGGCGATGTTTTCGAACACAGTCATATGCGGGTAGAGCGCGTAGCTCTGGAAGACCATCGCAATGTCGCGGTCCTTGGGCGGCATGTCGACGACGTCGGTACCGCCGATCCGAAGGCTGCCGCTGGTGATGTCCTCCAATCCCGCGATCATTCGCAACGCGGTGGATTTGCCGCAGCCGGACGGCCCGACGAGAATCAAGAACTCGCCGTCCTCGACCGACAGGTTCAATTGGTCGATTGCGCGAAAATTGTTCCCGTAGGTTTTGCAGATATTCTCAAGAATGACTTCTGCCATCTTCCTCCCTCCACAAGTCTAAGCCGCTGATTTTGTTATTCTCCTTGGCTTATATTTTCACCTGTGAAAATGTTTCCTCGGATAGTTTCAGGCTATGTTCCGGTATCGAGTTGCGCATATTTCAGTTCGAATGCCGACGGCGCGTTCGTCGATGCCAGGAGTTCCGTGACCTGGTCGTCGGTCGGAAGCGCCTCGCGCCCGCCACGCCCCGTTATCGAAAGGGCGGCCGCCGCGGCAGCGAATGCCACCCGGCCTGCGGTGTCGGCGCCGCGCGTCAATGCATGGGCGTAGGCGCCGTGAAAGCAGTCACCGGCGCCGGTCGAGTCGACGACGGCAACCCGGTGCGGCGGCAGGTGCCAGAGCCGTGTGTCTTCACGCCCGCGATAGTACACGCCCCTGCCGCCATCGGTCAGAACCACGGCGGATCGCGACGGCGACCACAATGCATCGAGCATCTCGGCGGGCGATCGGCACCCCGTGGCAGTCCGCGCAAAGCCGAGCGGAAGAATGAGATGGTCGCAGAGAGCGATCAGCCGCTCCGTGGCTGGGCCGCTGCTCCATTCGATATCGCCGAGGATCGCAAGGCCGAGATCGCGAGCCCGAGCCACGACATCCATCGACCGGATCGCGTAACTGTCGACGATCAGGACGGTCGCGCGGCTGAGGACCTCGTCTGAGAAATCCGGCGTGGTGCCCAGCATCGCGTCGTCGTCATATGCGATGAACCGCTCTCCGTCCGAGCCGACCGTGATGCGTGAGCGTACCGGGCGCGCGTCTGCGTGGCGCGGCGCGAACGCGGTTTCAACACCGCTCTCAATGAGATCGCACAGCACGGCGTCGTCCGCGGCATTGCCCAGCCATCCGACGAACCCGGCGCTTCCGCCGAGCCGCGCGACGGCGGCAAGGGCCGTCGCGACATTTCCCCCGAACGCCCGGGCACTTTGCAGAACCTTCCCCTTGCCCGCCGACAACGGCTGATCGACATAGACGATGTCGTCGATCGCAATAGCGCCGAAGCCGAGGATTGAAGGGACGGTGGGCATCGTTCAGGCACCCGCCTTCGCCAGGGCGTCTTGCGCCGACAGGCCGTCATGGATGACGCCCCGAAAGGCAATCGCTGCCTTTTCCGGATCGCCATGCCCCCAGAGATTGCGGCCCACCACGGCACCGCGCGCGCCGGCACGGATGGCGTCCGCCGTCTGCTGAAGGGCGCCGAGCAGCGTGTCGGTCTTCGGACCACCGGCGATCACAACCGGCACCGGGCAGGTCCGAACGGTCTCTCGAAACGACTCGAAATCGCCCGTGTAACCGATCTTGATCACGTCGACGCCGGACTCGTAGCCGATGCGTGCCGCATAGGCGATCTCGTCGGGGGTGAAGACGATTTTTGCTCCGTCGGTGAAATCGCGAGGGTAGATATGCGCCACCACCGGCATGCCGTAGCGGGCCGCCGCGTTGACCGAGTCTGTCAGCCAGCGAATGTATTTGCCCTCGGTCGCGCCGCGCACCGGAATGGCCACGGCCAACGCATCTGCGCCCGCGCGCACCGCATCCTCGGGCGTTGCAATCAGTTCACTGATGCGATCGTCCGGGGTGAAGCAGCCGGCCTGAATCACCAGGGAAGCCTTGCCCGCGTATTGCGGCCACAGATGGCGCGCGGTGCCAGGCTGGATGCTGACGTAGTCGGGTTTGCCCACCATGACGCGTGCAAGCGCGCCCGGCAGGTCGGCAAGACCTCCTTTGCGCACGTCGCCATAGCCGACAAAGTGGTCGACCGCGCCGCCAAAAAGATTCCCCGATGGATGTGAGAAGAGGCGCGCCAGGCGCACCTTGGTTCCGAGGCTCATGAGTCCAAAACTCTCCAATCGATTGACTTCAAAATCCTGGACCCAGTGTTTGCGAAAGAAAGAATAAATGCAATCTTTCGAAAGCTTTCGAATTCGCCTATTTTTGGTGGAGTGAACCGAGGCCAGGGCGATCGCTTGGCGCATGGAGGCAAGGACAGGGCAATGTTGTCAGAGCAGAGACGCCAATCGATCCTGGGTGAAGTGCAACGCAGCGGACAGGTTCGCATCAAGGACCTGTCAGACGATTTTGGCGTGTCGGAAGTCACGGTGCGCTCCGACCTCGAGATACTGGACCGCAAGGGACTGCTGACCAAGACCCGTGGAGGGGCGGTGACCCGGACCACAGATTCGACCACGGCCGCGTTCGCCCGGCGGATGCAAACGAACCTCGATGCAAAGAAACGCATCGCCCGGGCAGCAGTAGAACTGTTCGAGGACAACCAATCGGTCATCTTCGACGGCGGCTCGACATTGATGCAGGTTGCCATGCTGTTACCGCCGCTCAGCAATGTCGTGGTCGCGGCCACGGCGATGAATATCGTGCAGCATCTGATGCATCGGCCCGGGCTCGACGTTCACATGATCGGTGGCCGGGTCTATCCTGACACGGTGAGCACGCTGATCACCGATGCCGACACGGCTCTCGGCGGCTTGGTGGCGCATCAGGTCTTTGTTGGAGCGCATGCGATTGACTCGTCACTGGATGTGGTCGACGTGAACGAAGATATGGCGCGAACGAAACGAAACCTCGTGCGCATGGCCCGGCGCGTTGTCCTCCTTGCGGATTCGAGCAAATGGGGCGTCAGCGGAACCTCCAAGGCATTTTCGCTGTCGAGCGTCGATGTCGTGATCACAGACGATGGCCTGTCCGACCCGATACGCAGCCAGCTTGATAGGATCGGGGCCAAGGTGATCTATGCCTGACCCCGTCGCGGTCCCTGGCCGCGACGGAAATATCCAATGCGCGCATGACCCACGGGATTTGCATCGGCGCCCGGCCGTTTTTCAGGTCTGTCATCTTCTCCTCCCAATGCCGGCAGCCTCCCGAATGTCGCGCCAGCATTTTCGCATGGTCTATAAAAATTTTACGCGCGTCAAGATTTAAAATGTTGTATAGCGCTTTCCCAGAATGATCCGTTGCCGGCGCGGCGGATCCGGCAGAGCATGAGCAAGTTGGGAGGTACGGCCAGAAATGCAGGGAAAATCAAAGACGAAGCTCGGAATCGGCGTCATCGGATGCGGCAACATCTCGATGACCTACCTGCGCAATGCAGCCCTCTTTGGTGGCATAGAGCTGCGCGCCTGCGCCGATATCTCCGCCGACATGGCGGCGTTGCGGGCGAAGGAATATGGCATCCGGGCGCTCGGCGTCGATGCGCTGCTGGCCGACCCCGAGATCGATCTTGTTCTCAACCTGACCATTCCGGCGGCGCATTTCGACATTTCGTTCTCCGCCCTTTCGGCCGGAAAACACGTCTTCACCGAAAAGCCGCTGGCGACTTCGGCCAGCGACGGGCGTCGCCTGGTAGCCGAGGCGGCAAAGCGCGGCCTGCTGCTCGGCTCGGCCCCCGATACGTTCCTCGGTGCCGCCGGCCGGCGGGCGCGGCGGCTGATGGATGAGGGCGCCATTGGCCGCCCGGCCACCGGCACCGCCTTCATGATGGGGCGCGGCATGGAGCACTGGCACCCGAACCCGCAATTCTACTACCAGCCGGGCGGCGGCCCGGTGTTCGACATGGGCCCCTACTACCTGACCATGCTGGTCAATCTGCTTGGTCCCGTCGCGCGCGTCATGGCGATGGCGACGCGTGGCCAGGAGGAGCGGCTGATCACCGCCGAGGGACCGTTCAAGAACACCATGTTCAAGGTCGGCACGCCGACCAACGTGCTGTCGCTGCTCGAATTCCGCTCCGGCGCCACCGTCACCTTCGGCGCTTCCTGGGACGTCTTCAAGCATTCCAACCATCCGATCGAACTGCATGGCACGGAAGGCTCGCTGCGCCTGCCCGATCCCGACACGTTCGGCGGCACCGTCTCGCTGTCCGAACGCGGCACGGACTGGAAGGATTTTGCCAGCGAAGGCGAGCTCTACGGCGCCCGCAACTGGCCTTATGCCGCGCCCGACCGTGCCAATTACCGCATGCTCGGCGTCGCCGATCTGGTGCGCTCGCTGAAGACAGGCTCGACGCCCCGCGCGTCCGGCACTCTGGCGCTGCATGTGCTGGAGATCATGGAAGCGATCCTGCGTTCCGGCGAAACCAAGAGCTCGGTTGCCATTGCCGGTGACGTCGTCCAGCCGGCACTGCTGACCGAGGACGAGGCAAGCAGCTTGCTCGCCTAGGCGTCGTGACGGAGATGGTGATGACGCTCGATCCGGATGCGCTGCGCGTCCTCGAAATCGGCCGCGCGGCCGGCGGTGAGCCGTTCGAGAACGGCAGCGTGGCGGCGGCGCGGGCCGCCTATAACGCTTCGTTTCCGACACAGCAGGGCGAGCACGAGCCAGTGGCAGTGACCTCGCAACAAGAGATCGACGGGCCGAACGGCCCGGTCACGATCCGCATCCATCGCGGCATCGGCGCGCCGCGGACCGGGGCGCGCGCCGTGCTCTATCTGCATGGCGGCGGCTGGGTCGTCGGCAATCTCCACTCGCATGACGAGATCTGCCGCTGGCTGGCCAATCTGGGTGATGCCGTCGTCGTCTGCCCCGATTATCGACTGGCGCCTGAACACAAATTCCCCGCCGGGCTCGAGGACTGCGCAGCAGCGCTCCGCTTCATGGTGGAGAATGCCAGGGAACTGGGCATCGACCCGGCCCGCATCAGCGTTGCCGGCGACAGCGCCGGTGGCAACCTTGCCGCCGTCCTGGCCTTGCTTTCCCGCGACCGGCTGGCACCGCCGCTTGCCGCTCAGATCCTGATCTATCCCAACACCGAAGCCCGCCAGACGGCGGACAGCTATCGGCGCTTCGGTGACGGCTTTGGGCTGACCGCCGCCACCATGGCCTGGTTCCGCGACCATTATGTGCGAACGCCCGCCGACATCACGGACTGGCGCGTCTCGCCGCTGCTTGCATCAAGCCTTGCCGGCGCCGCACCCGCATTTGTCGTGATCGCCGGCCATGACATCCTTGCCGACGAAGGTACGGCTTATGCCGAGCGCCTGCGCGCCGAAGGCGTGCCGTTGGTCCTGCGGCACTGGCCGGGCCAAATCCACGGCTTCGTCTCGATGGGCCGCCACATATTGGCCGCGCGGCAGGCGGTGAGCGAGGCGGCGGCCTGGCTCAAACTGCAGACACGCGCTCAGGCCGACTGACGCATCACCAGCGTTGCGCCGAGCTTGACGTTGCGTGCCAGACCCTGGCCGGGCGGATCGGCCTCATCGAGCAAGGCCAGCAGGATCTCGACGCTGCGGCCGGCCATGGCAGCAAAATCCTGCGCCATGGTGGTGAGCGCCGGACAGGTGTAGCGGCTCAGCGGATGATCGTCATGGGCGGCGACACGGAAATCGCAATCGGCCCGGCGGCCGATCTTCAGCCCGCGTGAAAAAGCGGCCGCCATGACGCCAAAGGCGAGACGGTCATTGGCGCATAGCAGCGTGCGTGCCGGCAGGCCGCCTTTCTCGAGCGTCCGCTCCATCCATTCATGGCCGATGCGCTCAAAATCCCAGCTGTAGTCGCCCGCCGCCTCGAGGACGACGGGTTCCTGGTCGGCGGCCCGCATCGTCTCGATATAGCTCTGCAGGCGTTCGCCCGAATTGTGATTGACGTGCGGAATGTCGACATAGACCGGCGGCTCGCCGGACCGGCAGAGGTAATCGACGATGGTCGACGTGCTCTGATGGTTGTCGTTGCCGACGAACGGCGTATCGCCCTCGATGTAGGTGTCGAAATAGACGATCGGAATGTCCTCGCTCATCCGCTCGAAGACACCGGGTTCGGAGACCAACCCCAGCGGGGCGACGATAGCGCCGGCGACCTTCAGCGACATCAGCGTCCTGACCGATTCCGCCTCCAGCTTCGGCGAACCGTGCGAGGAGATGACGATCGGCCAGAAACCCTCGTCGCGGCAGCGCAGTTCGATGCGGCTGACCATTTCGGCATAGAACGGATCGGTGAGCGCCGGCACGACGATGCCGACATTGCGGGTGCGCTTGCGGTTGAGATTGCGCGCGAAAACGTTCGGCTGGTAGTCCGAGGATCGCAGTGCCGCCTCGATGCGCGCCCGCGTCGCCGGCTTCACGCTGGCCGGATCGTCGAAATACTTCGACAGGGTCGGCCGCGATACGCCGGACGCCCTGGCGAAATCATCCATCGTGCGGTGGGTCTTCTCCGCCATCGATATTTCAGGCCCCTTTGCCCTCGCTGCCAGCCTTCCGGCCAGAATCAGTCTTGCGACCGTTGCCGTGAGGCAGCATTGCTTGACCGAATTTGTTCAGTCAAATTTCAGCGTTTCCAGTACAACGCAAAAGAGTTGCGCGCGTCAAATTATTTATTGACGCTCCAAAAATGGAAACTCGGACTTTGAGCCTCGGTTACGGCTTCGGCAGCAGGACCAGCGCTCCCGTCGTGCGGCGGGATTCCAGGTCGCGATGCGCGTCGGCGGCGTTGGCGAGGGTGTAACGCGTCGGCGCCTCGACCCTGACCACGCCCTGGCGCAGCGCCTGGAAGAACCTGGCGACGTGCGGCGCGAGTTTTTCCGGCGTGTCGGTGTAGTGCGCGTAGTTGGGTCGCGAAATGGTGAGCGATTTGGAGGCGAAGCGGCCGATATCCCAATTGCCGACCGGCCCGGAAGCCTGGCCGAAACTGACGAGATGGCCGCGCACGGCAAGGGCCGCCAGCGAGCCGCCGAATGTGTCGTTGCCGACCGCGTCATAGGCGACATCGGCGCCCCTGCCCCCCGTCAGCCGCATGACCGCATCGGCGAAATTTTCGCGCGAATAGACAATGACATGGTGGGCGCCGAGACGCTCGACGATGCGTGCCTTGTCGTCACTCGACACGGTGGCGATGACCGTCGCGCCGAGATGACGCGCCCATTGCACCAGCAACTGGCCGATGCCGCCGGCCGCCGCATGGATGAGGACGATATCGCCCGGTTTGACGGCATGGACATCATGCAGCAGGAAACTGACGCTGACGCCCTTGAGCAGGCTGGCGGCGGCGATCTCATCGGCGATGTCGTCCGAGAGGTGAACCAGCAGTTCGGGCGCCATGTTGCGCCGCTCGCTGTAAGCGCCGACCGGCGGACAGGCATAGGCAACGCGGTCGCCGACCGAAAAGCCCGACACCGCCGATCCAACCGCCTCGACGATGCCTGCCGCCTCCATGCCCGGCACGCCAGGCGGCTGCAGGAGGTCGAAGTAGCCGGTGCGGCAATAGACGTCGATGAAATTGACGCCGATCACCGTGTGACGAAGCCGTACCTCGTTCGGTGCCGGCGGCGGCAGCCCGATCTCTCGGAGTTGCAACTCTTCCGGTCCGCCATAGCGCTCGACAACGATCGCACGGGTCGTCGCGGTCTTGCCAGGGACGATCATTGATGCGGCACGCGGCATGTCCAACGCCGGGGTCGGCGCGACAATCGCCTGAGGCGGTCTCGTCGCGACCGGTGAGCCTACGTCTCTTCGTCGCAGCAGATTGCGCACCGCCGCGAAGCCGGCCTGATAGATGCCTTCGCTGACCAGCCTGACCAGTTCGTCGCGGCGATGCGCCGGCGGCTGGAACTCGGAGCGCCATTCCCAGAAGGTCGCGTTGCCGTCGGTTACCGGCTTCAGCCGCAGCGAGGCGACATAGCCCATCAGCGGCAGCGGCGCTTCGAGCAGGCAGTAGCTCAGCCGCCGGTCCTTGTCCGATAGCGCCAGCAATTGCTCGCGCAGCTCGCTACCGTCGTTCAGCCGGAAGTGGCGCACCGCGCCGACGGCGTCGACCGGCTCGCCGCCCTCGATCTCGCTGAAGGCGATCGCCGGATGCCAGCGGTCGTGGCCGTTGAAATCGCGCAGGATCGCCCAGGCCTCGTCGATCGGCGCATCGATGATCGTGCTCTGGCAAACCCTGACCATCGGCCGGCGTCAGCGCCCGAACCGGTGTTTCAGCGCGGTCAGGGCGGTCTGGAACACGCCATGGCCGATCTGATGCATCAGGGCGGCCTCGCGATCCGGCGCGCAGTCGAACTCCGCCTGCCATTCGGCGAGCGTCAGATTGCCGTCGGTGATCGGCGTCAGCGACAGGGTGGCGACATAATTCTCCACCGCCATCGGGCTTTCGAGGATCGCATAGCTGCAGGACAGGTCGTAGTCCGACAACGCCAGCAATCTCTCACGAATCCGCCCGCCGTCCTTCAGCGTGAAACTTCTGATGCAGCCGATCTGGTCGGCCTGGGCGTTCTGCTCGATGCGGCTCTCGGCGACAAACGGCGCCCAGCTTGGCAGTGCGTTGAAGTTGCGGACGAGCTTCCACACCTCCGCCGCCGGCGCAGGAATGACCGAAGAGACATAGACCTTGGTCATGCTTGCGAGCCGGCCGTGGGCATGGCAGTCCGCGCATGCATTGTCTCGCGCCGCGCCAGCTCGACCCCCACTCCGTCGAGCTTCGCTCGACACCTCTCCCCCGATCGACGGGGGAGAGGAAGGGCGCGAACCGTCCGCGGCGGGCTCCCTTCCTCTCCCTCCGGAGGGGGGAGAGGTGGCGCTGCGAAGCAGCGACGGAGTGGGGGAACCACTTGGCAATAATCGCGAACCGACGCAGCATGGCAATCAGGTGCAAGACGTCGTCTCGCACGGCCCAACGAAGCGCAAGGAAACACCGCCCTCACCTCAGTGATCGCGGTCGTCATCGTCGTCCTTGGCAGCCTTGCCTTTGCCCTTCTTGTCGCGGGTCAGGCTGGAAATGTCCTTGGCGTCGCGCAGCACGTCGGTCATGCGGCCGAGCGAGCCGCCCTCGATGCCGATCTCCTTCATCAGATTGTCGATCATCGGCGCCTGCACGCGGTAGCGCAGTGCCGAGTCGATCACCTCGTCGGTGACGTTGCGGTTGCCGCCCGTGCCGCCATTGAGGCCGTCGACATGTAGGATCTTGATGCCGTCGATCTTCTCCATCGGCTTGACGCTCTCGCGGATGATGCCTTCCATGTGGTCGAGCAGCTTGCCGCGCAGGCGCCCGGCACGTGCGCCTTCGGAAAGGATGTTCTCGGCCTCGTTGAGCTGGCGGTGGCCGGCGGCGTCGACCTCGTAGCGCTGGGCGGCGGCAAGGGCGTGGATCTTCTCCGACTCGGCCGAAGCGACGGCGGCGATCTTCTGCGCCTCGGCCAGGCTCTTCGCCGCCTTCATCTCGGCGTCCGCTGCGGATGTGATGCGCAGTGCCTCACGCTCGGCCTCGCGCTGTGCGCCGATCAGGTCGGTCAGCTTGCGGCGCTCCGCGATCTCGCGTTCGCGGGCGGTGAAGGCTTGCTCCTCGGCCTGGACCGCCTTGGCGCGCACGGCTTCGGAAGCGGCGATGGCGGAGGAACGCTCCTGCGTCTTCTTGGCGATGTCGATCGCCTTCTGGATTTCGGCGATCTCGATCTTCTGGTCACGCTCCACGCCCATCTGCCTGATATCGCGATCCTTGATCAGCCGCGCTTCCTCGATGCCGCGCTCGGTGGTGATGCGGGCGCGCTCGACCTCTTCGCCGGCCGAAATCTCGGCCTCCTCGAAGGCCTGGCGCTTGGCGATCTGCAACGCTTCGAGATGGCGCTCGCGTTCGATGCGGACCTCGTCGACGACCCGTTCCTGCGCGATGCGCGCCGTCTCTGTCGCCTGGTTCTCGACGATCTCGGCGCGGCGCTTTTCCGCTTCGGCCCGGGTCACCTCCAACGCCTTTTCAGCGAGCGCGATCTGACGTTCAAGCTCGGCGACCTCGAGCAATTTCCTGCGTTCGATCTCGAGCTGGCTCTGCGTGCCTTCGCGCTCGATGCGGGCCTTCTCCAGCGACAGTTCGAGCGCGATCTGCTCGCGTTCGGTCAGTTCGCGCATCTTCATCTCGGTCTCGTCGAGCGAACGGCGGCGCGCGATCTCACGGCGCTGCGTGTCCTCCTCGCTCTTGATGCGCTCCTCGGTGATGTTGCGCTCCTGGTTGAGTCGCGACTTTTCGACCGCTTCGCGCGACGAAAGCTGCGCCTGCTCGGATTCCTGGTCGCGCAGCGCGCGCTCGATGGCGAGCTCCGAACGTTGCGCAGCACGGCGGATCTCGACCTCGCGCTCCTGTTCGAGGCGCGCATATTCGCTGTCGCGGTCGATCTCCAGCACCTTGCGCTGGGTGTCGAGATTCTGGTTGCGGATATCGACCAGCGTGCGCTGCTCGATCTCGTTGCGCATGCGGCGCCTTGTCTCGATCGATTCCGTCAGCTGCGTCAGGCCTTCGGCGTCGAAAGCGTTGGACGGGTCGAAATATTCGAGGCTGGTCTGGTCGAGATCGACGATGGCGACGCTTTCCAGCTCAAGCCCATTAGCGGCGAGCGACTCCTCGGCGAGCCTGCGCACCTTGGCGGCGTAGTCGCCGCGCAATTCGTGCATTTCTTCCAGCGTCATCTGGGCGGCGACGGTGCGCAGGGCGCCGGCGAACTTACCTTCGAGCAATTCGCGCAGGCTGTCGGGCTGCAGCGTGCGGCGGCCGAGCGTTTGGGCGGCAGCGGCGACCAGTTCGCGGCTGGCGCCGACGCGGACGAAGAATTCGGCGATCAGGTCGACGCGCATGCGGTTGCGGGTGATCAGCGCCAGTCCATCCTCGCGGCGCACCTCGATGCGCAGCACGTTCATGTTGACCGGGGTGATCTCGTGCAGCACCGGAATGACGAAGGCGCCGCCATTGACCACCACCTTCTCGCCCAGGAAGCCGGTACGCACGAACGCCGTCTCCTTGGTCGAGCGGCGGTAGAGCCAGCGCAAGACGTAGACGGCGATCACCACGACGACCGCGGCAATGATCAGCCACAACAGGAAAGCGCCAAAGGTCTGCGCGTCCATGATCTATCCTCCCCAAGACAATACGGTCGGCGCGAGGCGACCGATTTCAAACATCCACCTGCAGGGCGGCGAAGTCCAATTCTTCATGCCCGCCTCTGCAGCTTCGGCGTGATCGCGTGGAACGCAGCGATCACCGCGTCAACGAAAGGCGCGTCGTTGATGTTGGCCCGCACCCGCTCGACATGGCGCAAAGGCGTGCGCCGAACCGTCTTCTCGATCGCCTCGAACAGAGCGTTGTCGGCTTCCGGATCGTGGAAGGGTTGACCCGGCGAATCGAGCATCGAGACGCCGCCTTCGGGCAGCAGGAAGCGCACCGGGCCGTTCATGCCGTTGAGCCGCGTCCCGATCCATTCGCCGAAGGCGCGGTTCTCGTCGCGCGTCGTGCGCATCAGCGTGACGTTGGGATTGTGGATGACGAATTTGCGGTTGCGGAATTTCTCCGGCACGCTGTCGCGTGGACCGAAATTGACCATGTCGAGCGCGCCGGTCGAGCCGACATAAGGCAGTCCGGTGCGGATCGCCGCCCCGAAGCGATCCTCCGTCGCCGGGAAGACGCCACCGACGATCATGTCGGCGACTTCGGTGGTGGTGAGGTCGAGGAAGGCCGACAGCAGCCGGGAGTCGCCGAGGTTTTCCATGGCCCGCCCGCCAATGCCGGTGGCGTGGAAGACGAGGCAATCGTAGTCGGCTTCGAGGCGTTTTGTGACCGCTTGCACCAGAGGCGTGGTAACGCCGAACATGGTGATGCCGACGGCCGGCCGCGCCAGCTTGCGTTTTGCTTCCCAGGCCTCGGCATTGGGCAATTGCGCGACCATGCCGGCCATGGCGTGCGCGGCGTTGGACAGCACCTGTTCGGTGATCGAGTTCAACCCCTGCACGTCGGCGACCGAATGGAACATCATGATGTCGGCGCCGCCGACATATTTGGCGACGTCGCCGGCCGCGACCGTCGACACCATCAGCTTGGGGATGCCGACGGGCAGCACCCGCATGCCAGAAGTCGCCAGCGTGGTGCCGCCGGAGCCGCCTGCCGAGATGATACCGCCGATGCGCGGCTCGCGCTCGATCCAGCGCGCGAAGGCTTCGGCCATGGCGCTGACCGAGCCGCCGCGATCATTGGTGAAGACGGCGGATGACCCCCGCACGTGCATGCCGGCCACCTGCATGGCAGGAACATCGGCGCTTGTCGGTTTTCCCGATGTCGAGAGATCAACCGTGCGCACGGGCAGACCCAGCGCCTTCAGCCGGTTGGCGACAAAGCGCAGTTCCTTGCCCTTGGTGTCGAAAGTGCCGACGACCAGCACGGTCCTGCCGATGCGCTCGGCAAACGGGATGGCGAAAACCTTCTTCAGGTCCTCCTGCGGCGCGGCCTTGTCGACAGCCGCCTGGCGCAGTTCGGTGACCGGCACATTCCAGCGGTTGGGCAGTTCGGTGACCGGTCTATAGATGCCGTTCTGCGGCTTCGGCTCGGCCGAACCGGCGCCGGCCCTGTCGACGCGATAGACTTCCGCCAGTTGTTCCCTGGCGTGCGCCACTTCCGCAGGCGTCACCGGGGCTTCCTCGCCATGGCGGCCGACGCCGAGCAGCCGCTGCTGCAATTCGCGGTCGGCGGCGAGCGCCTTGGCGTCCATCAGCCGGTTGATGCGGCCATTGACCATGATGGCGACCTGGTTCGACACCGCGGTCGCCACGCCGATATTCTGCTCGATGACCAGTACCGCCATCTCGCCCTCGGCGGCAAGGTCGACCAGCATCTTCTCGACCTGGTCGACGATGACAGGCGCCAAGCCTTCGGTCGGCTCGTCCATGACCAAAAGCTTCGGGTCGCTGAGCAGCGCGCGCGAAATCGCCAGCATCTGCTGTTCGCCACCCGACAGCTGCGAGCCGCCATTGCCGCGGCGCTCGGCGAGGCGCGGAAAGGTCTGGTAGACACGCTCGACCGTCCAGCTGGCGTCGCGCCTGTTGCCGGCGGCAAGGCGCAGATGCTCGTCGACCGTCAGGCTCGGCCAGACGCGGCGGCCTTGCGGCACATAGCCGACGCCGAGGCGGTGGATCTCGTGCGGCTCGAGAGAGGTGATCTCGCGACCGTCGACGCGGATCGAACCGGACTTCGCCCGCTTCAGGCCGACGATGGTGTTGCACAGCGTCGACTTGCCCATGCCGTTGCGGCCAACCACCGACAGCACGCCGCTTTCCAGTGTCAATGAAACGCCCTGCAGCGCATGGCTCTCGCCATAGAAGACCTGCAGGTCTTCGATGCGCAACATGGCCTTGGTGGTCTTCCCGGGGCGCTCAGCCATGCTTGCCCCCGAGATAAATCTCCTGAACCTCGGGATCGGCTTCGATTTCCTGTGGCGTGCCTTCCTTGAACAGGCGGCCATTGTGCATCATCGAGACATATTCCGAGACGCGCAGCGCGACATCGAGATCATGCTCGATGATGATGTAGCCGATGTGCTTGGGCAGCGCGTTGAGGATGGCGACGAGGTCGCGGCGTTCGGTCGGCGACAGGCCAGCGGCCGGCTCGTCGAACAGGATGAAACGGGGGGCGCCGGCCAATGCCAGTGCGATCTCCAGCTGACGCTGCTGGCCGTGGCTCAGGGTCGCCACCAGCGTGTCGCGATAGGCTTCGAGATGCACGGCGTTGAGGATCGATTCCGCCTGCACCATGTTGACGTCGTTTGCCGCCGGGCGCAGCAGCGAGAACCGCCGGCGTGAGACACCGCGGCAAGCGAGAAAGATGGAATCGAGGACCGTCAGGCCCTTGAACAGTTGCGAGATCTGATAGGTGCGGCGCAGGCCGCGCCGGATGCGCTCATGCGGCGGCAGGTCGGTGATGTCCTCGCCGAAGAAGCGGATGCGCCCCGCCGTCGGCAGGAAATCGCCGGTGACCGCGTTGAACAGGGTGGTCTTGCCGGCGCCGTTGGAGCCGAGGACCGCGCGCCGTTCGCCGGCGGCGATCCTCATGTTGATGCCCGAGAGCGCCACCAGCGCCCCGAAATGCCGCGCCACGCCATCGAGCTCCAGCGCATAGGCGCCGGTGCTCTGGAGACGGTTTGCTGCGAGGCTTTCGGTCACTGGCGGCTGCACTCGAAATCAGGTGTTACGGGCAGCTCGGATTGTCGCGGTTGACCGCGCCGAGCTTCATGAACTCGTCTTCGGGAATGCCGAGGGTCTGGTTGACCTGCGGCACGACCTTGACCAGCTTGTTGAGGAGATTGCCGTCGGCGCCTTCGGTGACCTCGGTCAGGAAGATGTCGGCGATGGCGTTGCGATTCTTGTCGAGCGACACCTTGCCGGTCGGCGTGTCGAAGGAGAGTTTCGACAGCGCATCGCGCAGCTTCTTGCCGCCGTCGGAGACGTCGCCGCCGACCTGATCGAGACCGAGCAGCGTCGCCTTCATGTCGACATAGTAGCCATGGGCGAAGAGCGAGGGTGACGGAAACGCGCCCGGCTGCTTCTTGTAGGCTTCGACGAAGGCTTTCCAGGCCGGCGCGTCATTGGTGTCGGCGGTCGGGCCGGCCGAGGGCGTGCCCTTCAGCACATCCTTCAACTTGCCTTTCGAGGTCAGCACAGTCTGGTCGACGGTGATCGAGCCGCCGATCAACGGCGCGGTGCCGCCGCTTTGCTGGTACTGGGTCAGGAAGTTGACGGCATCGGCGCCGCCGAGCGCGACATAGATCGCATCAACGCCTTCAGGGATGGCGGCGATCACCGAGGAGAAATCCTTGTTGCCGATCGGCACCCAGGACTTCGACGGCACATGGCCGCCGGCCTTGCAGAACTCGGCCATGAAGCCGAACACCTGTGTGTAGGGGAAGGAATAATCCTCGGCGACGGTGGCGACCTTCTTGTAGCCCTTGTCCTTGAAAGCATAGGTGCCGAGGCCGGCCATCCACTGCGCGCCATCGGTGGAGAAGCGGAAGAAATTCTCCGCCGGATTGCGCAGCGTGGTGTCCTGCGCGGCCGAAGTGCCGTTGATGAAGGTCACATTCGGCTGGGTCTTGGCGTAGTCCTTGACGGCGAGGCCTTCGTCGCCAGAGAGCGGGCCGACCAGCACCTTGACGCCGTCCTGCTCGACCAGCTTGCGCGCGGCGCGCACAGCGCTGTCGGGCGAAGCGTCGGACGAACCCTTGACGATTTCGATCTTCTTGCCGGCGACGGTGCCGTTCATCTCGGCAACCGCGGTCATGGCGCCGCGCTCGCCGTCTTCGCCGAGCACCGTGAACGGTCCCTCGAAAGTGGCGAGCAGGCCGATCTTGATGGTGTCATCGGCAGCCAGCGCCATCGAAGGCGCGGTCAGTCCGGTGAACACCGCGAGCGCCAGTAAAGTACGTCTATGCATCCTCATGATTTTCCTCCCGTTGATTTCGTTCTGCAGTGGTTCATTCCATCCCGGTTGCTAAGGGCCGGGACGCAAGGACTCCTGGGCAAGATGTGGCTTGATCCTCCCCCACAACCCAAGAATTCCATCCGGTGAGACGAAGACGATCACCAGGAACACCATGCCGATCAGCGTGTTGAAGCGCTCGGCGCCAACGATGTCGATGGCGAAGGTCTGCATCAGGATAACGACGACCGCGCCGAGAAATGGCCCGATCGGATGGCGCAGGCCGCCGATGACGGCAATGATCAGCACGTCGATCGCGGCATCGACGCCGATGGTGCCGGGCGAGACGCGGCCGTTGAACCAGACCAGCAGCACGCCGGCCAACCCCGCGATGACGCCGGCCAGCAGCCAGGCGAAGACCTTGTGCGCGGTGACGTGATAGCCCAGCGCGCGCATGCGGCGCGGATTGTCGCGGATCGCCTGCAAGGTCATGCCGAAGGTCGAGCGCGAGCCATAGAGCACGGCGGCATAGGACAGCGCCGCCAGGCCAAGACAGAGGTAATAGAAAGGTTTGGGATCACGCCAGTTGACGCCCCAGAAGACCGGGGCGCGGATGCCGGCATAACCGGAATGGCCGTTGAAGATGGCGTAGTTCTGCTGCGCGAAATAGTAGGTCGCGGTGGCGATCGCCAGCGTGATCATGATGGTGTAGATGCCTTCGGTGCGCACCGAGATCCAGCCGATCAGCGCCGACGCCAATGCCGCCGCGAGAACCGCGAACGGCACCGCGAGCCACCACGGCCAGCCGAAGCCGAGAATGTTGGAATTGTTGTTGCCGAGGATGGCGATGGCATAAGCCGCTATGCCCGCGACCGTGATCTGCGCCAGGCTGACCATGCCGCCATAGCCGGCGAGCAGCATCAGCGACAGGCCGAGCATGCCGAAGATCAAGGAATAGCCACCGATCTGCGTTAGGAAGAAATCCGATGCCACCAGGGGATAGAGCACCAGTGCGAAGCCAAGGATGATGTGGCCGGCGCCGAGCTTCTCCAGCCAGGTCTGCTGCGGCGTTGCGCCGGTGGTGGCGATGGCCAGGCTCATCTTGCCTTCCCCATGATGCCTTGCGGCCGGACCGCCAGCGTCACCACCATGATGACGAAGGTCAGCACGATGCCATAGGTCGGGAAGTAGACGAGGCCGATCTGCTCGGCGAGGCCGATCAGCAACGCACCGATAGCGGCGCCAGTGATCGAGCCCATGCCGCCGACGATGACGACGACCAGCGAGGCCAGGAGGTAGCGGACATCCTCGCCGGGCGCGACGGACAGCGCCGAACCACCGACGACACCGGCAAAGCCGGCAAGGCCGGCGCCGACGGCAAAGACGATGGCGAACACCGCATGCACATTGACACCCGAGGCCTGCAGCATGGCGCGGTCGTCGACGCCGGCGCGGATCATCATGCCGACGCGGGTCTTGTGCAGCATCAGCCACAGGCCGACACCGATGACGATCGCCGCCGCCAGCACGACGACGCGGTAGAGCGGATAGGTGAGGAAGACCGAGGCGCCGTTGGAGCGCACTGCAGTGATGATCGGCAGCGTCAAGGCACCGTCAAGCCATTCCGGCGTTGATATCTGGTAGGTGCCGCCGGCCCACACCGCCAGCATCAAATCGGCGGCGACGATCGAGATGCCGATCGAGACCAGGGTCTGGCGCAGATCATCGCCTTCCAGGCGACGGAAGACGAAGACCTGCATGATCACGCCGACGATGGCGAGCACCGCGAAACCGGCGGCAACGCCGAGCAGCCAGTAGCCGGTGCGGTTGGTGACCTCGTAGCCGATATAGGCGCCGAGCAGATAGAGCGAGCCATGCGCCAGATTGACGTTGCGCATCAGGCCGAAGATCAGCGTGAAGCCGCTGGCGACGAGAAAATAGAGGCCGGCCAGCGTGATGCCGTTGAGGATGGCGCTGACGAAGGCCTTTTTCGAGATCAGGATCGCGTTCAGCCAATCCGGCCAGACAGCGAAGACCAGCCATGCAATCACGGCAGCGGCAAGCAGGCCGACGAGGCCCCAGGCCTGCCGACGTGTCATGCCGCCGCTTGTGAGCGACTGAGATGGCTGGTCGAGCAGGCTCATGCCGTCAGCCGCCGGCGCTGCTCATTCATGCGCGGCGCCTTGTGGAACTTGCCGTCCTTCATAATGGCGAGGATGCGGTTCTTGTCCTGCAGGATGCGCACATCGGCGATCGGGTCGCCGTCGATCAAAAGGATATCGGCGAGGTAACCTTCCTTGATCAGGCCAAGCTCGTCGCCCATGCCCATGATCTGGCCGCCATATTTGGTGCCGGCCTGGATCGCTTCCATCGGCGAGAAGCCGAGCATCTCGACGAAGGTCTGGATGTCCTTGGCGTTGGTGCCTTGCGGCGTCCAGGCAAAGCCATAGTCGCCGCCGATCAGGACGCGGATGCCACGCCGGTGCATCTTCTTCATCGTGTCGATGCACATTTCGAGTTCGCGCTCATATTCGAGCGACAGCGGCGAGCCCGGCTTGATGCCCCATTGCTCGGCATGGCGTGCGGTGTTGATCAGCCAGGCGATGCCGGGCGCGACAAAATGCTTGTCCTTGACCGCCTCGAGCATGTCGAGCGCTTCCTCGTCGGCGAAGGAGGCATGGTAGATGTTCTGGATGCCGTGACGCACGCACTGCTTGACCGAGCCGGACGAGCGCGCATGCGCCGACAGCACCTTGTTGCGGCAGCGCGCCTCGGAGGCGGCCATGGCGACCTCTTCCTCAGACATCGGCGTCTCCTCCGCGCCCATACCGGTGATGCTTTCGCCGGACAAATTGAGTTTGATGGAATCGACACCGTATTTGATCAGCTGGCGTACGGTGCGGCGGATTTCCTCCGGACCGGAGACGACGATGCCGAGGTTGAGGCCTTCATGCGGAATGTGCGACGGCGAGGAGTCGCCGAGGCCGCCGACCGTGGTGATTTCCGGACCGGCCGCGAGATAGCGAGGTCCGGGAAAGCGGCCCTGGTTGATGAATTTCTTGGCGACGACATCGAGGCGCGGCTTGGCGGCGGCCGCACCCCGTCCGGCGGTGAAGCCGGCATCGAGCACCAGCTTGGCCATCTCCATGGTGACCAGCATATGCTCCTCGATTTCCATCATCTGGATGGGATCGATGCCGGGTGCGTTGTTCCAGGACAGATGCAGATGCGCGTCGATCATGCCGGGCATCAGCGTCGCGCCCATGCCGTCGATGACGGTTGCCCCGCCACCGTAGGAAGATGACGAGGACGAGCCGAAGCGCGACGAGCCCTTGGTGATCTGCTTGATGCGGTTGCCCTGCACCAGCACCTCGCCGGTGTAGGGATATTCACCTGATGCGTCGAGCACGCGCACATTGGTGAAGAGCGTGCTGCTCGAACTGTTGCCGTTCCAGCTGTCGTCTGCCATCACAAGCCTCCCAACTTGCCGAGCGCGTAGTTCTACGCCCGATCTGAAATCCTCACCTATCAACCCGTCTCAAAAAATCGGCGAGCTTCTGGCTGCTTTCGCGCGGGCTTTCCACCGTGGCCCAGTGCCCGCACCGATCCAGCGACGAGAATACGGCGCCCTTGATCTTGTCGGCAAGCGCCTGGGCGACCCCTTGCGGGTTGACCGTGTCGGCATCGCCGGTGACCAGCAGCGTCGGCGCCGAGATACGCCGCGGGTCGACCGCGGTCGCCTTGGCCAACGCCTCGCAGGTGCGGGCATAGGATTCCGGATCCTGCCGGGTGATCGATTCCCGCACGAAGGCGACGGCAGCAGGCGAGGTTTCCCTCGTATGCGCCGAAATCGCATTGGCGACGATCTGGTCGGCGATATCGGCCATGCCGCCCGAGCGCGCCAGCCGCGCCCGGTTGGCGAGCCCTTGCCGTGTCGCTTCGGCCGGTTCCGCCAGCGCGCCAAACAGGATCAGCGATTTAATCAACGAGGGCTGCGTCGCCGCGATCTGCTGGCAGACGATGGTGCCCATCGAATGGCCGACGAAATGTGCAGACGTGACCCCCATGCCGGCCATGGCACGAATGACAGCTTCGCTCATGCCTTCGATGGTCAGCGGCTCGATCGGACGCGGCGAACGGCCGGAGCCAGGCAGATCGAGCCGGATGACGCGATAGCCGGAAAGCGCCGCCATCTGCGACTGGAACATGTTCGACGTGCCGCCGAGGCCATGGATCATCACCACGGCAGCGCCCTCGCCGACAACTTCGGCAACCACCTGGCCAACCGTTACCGTGGTCATTGTGCATGCTCCGCAAAGCGGTTTTCCAGCGTGCCGATGCCGTCGATCTCGATGCGCACGACGTCGCCGGCCTTGAGGTATTTCGGTGGATCGAAGCCGATGCCGACGCCGACCGGCGTGCCTGTGGCGATGATATCGCCGGGCTTCAGCGTGATGCCTTGCGACAGCGTGGCGATGATGGTCGGGATGTCGAAGATCAGCAGCGAGATGCGGGAATCCTGGCGCAGATCCTCGTTGACGAAACAACGGATGCCGGCGGTCGCCAGGTCGACCTCGTCCCGGGTCACTGCCCATGGCCCCATCGGGCAGAACGTGTCCTGCGACTTGCCGATCAGCCACTGGCTGTATTTGCCCTGCAGGTCGCGGGCGGTGACGTCGTTGACGATGGTGTAGCCCCAGACATGATCGAGCGCGTTTTCCCTGGAGATGCCGCGCCCGCCCTTGCCGATGATGACGGCCAGTTCCGCCTCGTAGTCGATGGCCGTCGAGACCGACGGGTCGATCAGCACGCTGGCGTGGTTGGCGACGACCGATTCGGGCACTTTGGAAAAGATGATCGGGTGTTTCGGGATCGCGCCGGCGCCAGCGCTGGAATCGAAGCCGCTGCGGGCAAACTCATGCGCGTGTTCGTGATAGTTCTTGCCGACGCAGAAGATGTTGCGGCGCGGCTGCGGGATCGGCGCTTCGATCTCGACCTGCGCCAGTGGGATCGCCGACAGCGTGCGCGGCAGGCCGGCGCCATTGCGCTCGATCAAAGCCAGAATGCCGGATTTGGCCTGGTCGACGGAGAAATCGAAGGGGGCAATGGTCTGGGCATCAAGATCGACGAGACCCACGCGACGTTCACCGGCGATCGAAAAAGTCGCGACCCGCATCCTCATCCTCCCTGAACCAATATTGAGCCAATTCTTCGCTCTTTTGTTACACGCTATCGCCGATTGGTTTAGCCCGCAAGAGGAATCTAAGCTGGTCATACCAAAAAGGATTCGGCCGCCATCCCCACAGCCTCATGGGATGTCGATGGGGGCGCCGTACGGTGGACGACGATGGCTGAAGCTGCTATCAATGGTTCAGTATCGGATCAGATAAAAGTTGCCAGACATGCCAAAGCTCGTCGCCAACGATATCGCCACCGCCTTGAAGAAACGCATTTCTTCCGGCGAATGGATCGAGAATGGCCGCATGCCGCCGGAGCGCGATCTGGCGAGCGAATTCGGCGTCGCGCGCAACACGATGCGGCGTGCCGTCTCCTTCCTCGAGGACGACGGCACCGTGGTGCGGCATGTCGGGCGCGGCACGTTCCTGACCACTACCAACCCCGCTTCGATGGCGGCGGTTGTCGGCCGGATGGAAGGCACCAGCCCGGCCGACATGATGGAGATCCGGCAATTGCTGGAGCCGGCGGCGGCGGCCTTCGCCGCCACCAATGCTAGCGCCATGGAGCTCAACGCGGTGCGCGAGGCGCACAAGATCGCCTCGGAGTCGCAGGACATGCCGACCTTCGAGCACTGGGATGCGGAGTTCCACCACCGCATCTTCGCCTGCTCGCGCAACGACTTCCTCAAGGAGATCCACAATCTGATGCGCATCCTGCGCAATCAGGCGCCATGGTTCGAAATGAAGAAGCGCTCCTTTTCCGAGGAACGCCGCAGCATCTATTGCAGCGAACACCAGACCGTTCTCGACGCGCTGCTGCGCCGCGATCCCGAAAGCGCCAGCCAGGCCATGCTGGCGCATCTGAGGACCGTCGAACGCAATCTGCTGGGACGGTAGCAGCCGGATTGCTTGCCGCCGGTCAGTAAGGCAACCCGACATAGTTCTCGGCGAGCGCGGTCGATGCGGCCCGCGAATGCACGAGGTAGTCGAGTTCGGCTTCCTGAATGCGCTGGCCGAAGTCGCCGGTGTCGGGAAAGCGATGCAGCATGGTCGTCATCCACCAGGAAAAGCGCACTGCCTTCCACACCCGCGCCAGCGCTTTGCCGGAATAGGCATCGATGCCAACCATGGATTTGTCGCGGTAGTAGTCGCGAAAACCAGCGAAGAGGTAGCGCACGTCGCTGGCGGCGAGGTTGAGGCCCTTGGCGCCGGTCGGCGGCACGATGTGGGCGGCGTCGCCGACCAGGAACAACCGGCCGAAGCGCATCGGCTCGGCGACGAAGGAGCGCAGCGGCGCGATCGACTTTTCGAAGGATGGCCCGATGGTGACGCTTGCCGCAGTCTGTTCGGGTAAGCGGCGGCGCAACTCGTCCCAGAAACGATCGTCGGACCATGCCTCGACATGATCGTCCTGCGGACACTGCACATAGTAGCGGCTGCGATGCGTCGAGCGCATCGAGCACAGCGCAAACCCCCGCTCGTGATTGGCGTAGACCAGTTCGTGATCGGCCGGCGGCACTTCAGCCAGCACGCCGAGCCAGCCGAACGGATACCGCCGCTCGAAGGTTTTCAGCGCGCGCTCCGGCACCGATTTGCGACTGACGCCGTGATAGCCATCGCAACCGGCGATGAAGTCGCAATCGATGCGATGGCTGACGCCGTCCTTGTCGTAGGTGACGAAAGGTGCGGCGCTTTCGAAATCGTGCAGCGCGACATCAGAGGCCTCGTAGACGGTGACGAGGCTGGCCGTCTCGCGCTTGTCCATCAAATCATGCGTCACTTCGGTCTGGCCGTAGACGGTGACATGCCTGCCGCCTGTGAGCGCCGCGAGATCGATGCGGTGCAGGCGGCCGTCGAAAGCGAGCGAAATGCCGGAATGTGGCAGGCCTTCGGCATGCAGCCTTGCAGCAGCACCTGCCTCCTCCAGCAATTCGACCGTGCCTTGTTCGAGCACCCCTGCCCGCACGCGGCCCAGCACATGGTCGCGGCTCGAACGTTCCAGAATGACGGTGTCGACGCCAATGCCGGCCAGAAGCTGCCCAAGCAGCAGGCCGGAGGGGCCGGACCCGATAATGGCGACTTGCGTGCGCATCAGTGGCCGAGGCTTTCGATCTGTCCGGCCAGTTCGGCGGCGAGCCGCAGCGACGCAGCCGTGGCGACGGCCATCTGCGGCAGCAGCAGCCATTCCAGCGTCCAGGCCGCGCCCGAGCGCTCCTGCTCATGCACCAGCGCCTGATGCATGCCGGAAAGCTGCGCGGCGTTGAACCGCGCAAGCGCCACTAGCGCTTCGGCCTTCACCGGGTTCTGCTTGTGCGGCATGGCCGACGAGCCGCCACCGCCGGACAGCGCGATGTCGGTTCCACCCTGCGCCATCAGTGCGATGTCCTGGCCGAACTTGCCGAGGCTGCCCGTTACCAGCGACAGCCAGCCGGCAAAGTCGGCGAGCCCGTCGCGCTGGCTCTGCCATTGCGACGCGTCGGCAAGGCCGAGTTTGGCGGCAAGGGTCGCGCGCACCGCCGGCCCCTTGTTGCCAAGCTTTTCCAGCGTGCCGGCAGCACCGCCGAACTGCACCACCAGCAGACGAGTGGACTGTTCCGATAATCTTTCCTGATGCCTTTGCAGCGGCGCCCGCCACGCCGTGATGCGATCCGCCACATGAACAGGGATCGCTGGTTGCATGCGCGTCATCCCGGTCAGCGCCCTGCCCCCGAAGCGTTCTTCGAGGGAGGTGAGCCGTATGATGGTCTCGGTCAGCAGCAGGCCGAGATGCTCGGCGACGGATTTCAGCCGAAGCACCAGGCTCGTGTCGACGACGTCCTGGCTGGTCGCACCGAAATGCACCTTGTCGCCATGCGGTTCACCGACCACAGCACTGATCTGGCGCACCAGTTCCGGAACCACGACACCGTCCTTGGCGACGCCAGCCCTGAGCAGGGCGGTGTCCGGCCGGAACGTACCAAGCGCCGCCACGATCGCCGCCGCGGCATCCCTGGCGATGACCCCGTTTTCGGCCTCCGCTTCCGCCAGCGCGCCCTCGAACGCCAGCGCCGTCTCGATTTCCGCGTCGACGGAAAAATGCCTCGATGCTTCCTCATCGCCAATGAGGGCGGAAAGCAGTGGATGGTCGAAGGGCGATACGGTCATGTCCTGCTCCTCCTGACCATCAGCTGTCGAAGAAGACCGTTTCCTTCTCCCCCTGGAGATGGACATCGAAGATGTAGCTGTCGCCCTGGCGCTCGGCGATCAGCGTCGGCACGCGGACGCGGTGCTCGATGCGCGCCAGGATCGGATCCTGCGCATTGGCCTTTTCCTCGTCGGAAAAATAGAGGCGCGTGTGCAGGCCGAGATTGATGCCGCGCGCGACGATCCAGAGCGTGATGTGCGGCGCCATCAGCCGACCATCCCGGAACGGCACACGACCCGGCTTGATGGTCTCGAACGCACAGACGCCGGTTTCCATGTCGGTCGGGCAACGGCCCCAGCCCTGGAAATTCGGATCGGCGGCACCGCGCAATTCGGCCGGCGAATTGTAGAGCCCGTCCGCATCCGCTTGCCAGATCTCGATCAGCGCGTCCTTGAGCGGTGTGCCGGTGCCGTCCAGCACCCGGATCTTGAGACCGATGCGCACGCCCTTGGTCTTGTCATTGACCATGGTCGCGCCGAGATCGGTCGCATAGATGCCGCTGATGCCGCAGAAATTGGGCGTCAGTCCGATATGGACGTAAGGGCCCGCGGTCTGCGAGGGGCTTTCCTTGAGCCGATCGAGCGATTGGGCCATCAATTGCCCTCCAGCCGGTTTTCGAACAGCGACGAGCGGCGGCCGCGCAGCACGATGTCGAACTTGTAGGCGAGCGCATCCATCGGGATCGTCGCCTGCGTGTCGAGGATGGCCGTCAGCGCATCAATGGCCGCCTTGTCGGCGATGCCGCGCACGATCGGGCACTTCCAGATCAGCGGGTCACCCTCGAAATACATCTGCGTGATCAGGCGCTGGGCAAAGCCATGGCCGAAAACCGAGAAATGGATGTGCGCCGGGCGCCAGTCATTCGGCCCGTTCGGCCAGGGATAGGGGCCGGGCTTGACGGTGCGAAAGGCATAGAAGCCATCCTCGCCTGTGATGGTGCGCCCGCAGCCGCCGAAATTCGGATCGAGCGGCGCCAGATAGCCGTCCTTCTTGTGGCGGTAGCGGCCACCGGCATTGGCCTGCCAGAATTCGATGAGCACGCCGGGAACGCCAACGCCGCGCTCATCGAGCACACGCCCATGGACGATGATGCGCTCGCCGATGGCGCTCTCGCCCGGCCTGGCGAAATTATGGATCAGGTCGGCGTCGAGCTCACCCAGCATGGCGTGGCCGAAGACCGGTCCCGCTATTTCCGACAACGTGTTGTCGAAGGACAAAAGCGCCTTCTGCGGCGAGCGCAGCACCGAACTCTTATAGCCCGGCGTCAGCGCCGGTGGATGCCATGTCCGGTCGCGCTGGAAGAAGGCGCCGGTCTCGGGCCGCCGGTTCGAGCCGGACTCAGCTGGCATTGTCGGCTCCGTCCATTTCCGAAAACACGTCCTTGGCTATTCTGAAGGCACGGTTGGCGGCCGGCACGCCGGCATAGATGGCGACATGCAGGAACGCCTCACAAATATCGTCGCGCGTCGCACCGGTGTTGGCGGTGGCGCGCACATGCAGGGCGACCTCCTCATCATGGCCGAGTGCGGCAAGCAGCGCCAGCGTGACGATCGAGCGCTCGCGCTTGCTGAGACCTGGCCGTGCCCACACCGTTCCCCAGGCGGCCTCGGTGATCAGTTCCTGGAAGGGCTGGTCGAAATCGGTGGCGGTGACCTCCGCCCGATCGACATGCTGATCGCCAAGCACGGCGCGCCGCACGCCGAGGCCGGTGCGATATCTGGCTGCGTTGCCGGGGACTTCATCCATGGGTTTGTGCTCCAGGGGCAAGCGATGCGATAAAATCGCGGATCAGGGCGACAAGCGCTACGGGCTGTTCGACACAAGGAATGTGGCCGGCGTCGCGGATGATCTCGAAGCGCGAACCGGGGATCAGAGCGGCCAGCGAGCGGACCAGATCGGGCGGCGTCGAGCCATCCTGGTCGCCGGCAATGCAAAGCGTCGGCACCGCGATGCGACGCGCTGCGTCGGTGAAATCGGCGTCGCGGACAGCCTTGCATGTCCCAATATAGCCTGGCAGCGCCTGCCTGGTCAGCATGTTGCGGCAGCCTGCAAGGTCGGCGGGCCGCGTTGCATGGAAATGCGGGGTGAACCACACTTTCATCACACCATCTGCGATCGCCTCGATACCGTAGCGCTCCACGACCGCAATGCGGCTGTTCCAGCTCTCCGTCGTGCCGATCTTGTGGGCCGTGTCGCACAGGATCATAGCCTCGATGATCTCCGGGCGCCTGGCATAGAGCCCTTGCGCGATCATGCCGCCGACCGACAGGCCGCACAGCACGACCTTCTCCAACCCGAAATGGTCGATCAGCCCCGAGAGATCGTCGACATGATCGTCGATCGACCTGATGTCGCCGATGTCGGACAGCCCGTGGCCGCGCTTGTCATAGACCAGCAAGGACAATTCGCCATCAAGTGCGGCGACAATATCGTCCCAGATCCGGAAGTCGGTGCCCAGCGAATTGATGAATATGATCGCGCGCGCATTGCCGGTCGCCTTGATGCGGCGATGGTGCAGCGTGATGCCGCCGATGGTGACGAATGGCACGATTTCGATCCTCCATCTCCACATTGCACAAGGCATTTGGTTCGGTAAAATGATATTTTGCGCCGCTTCATTAACTCCGGGGTTATCAAATTATGGCCGAAAGCCGCATCCGGTTCCGTCACCTGCAAGCCTTCCTGGAAGTTGCGCGGCAGGGCAGCGTGGCCCGCGCCGCCGATTTCCTGCATGTCAGCGCACCGGCGGTGACCAAAACCCTGCGTGAGCTGGAAGAGGCGCTCGGTGTCGCCGTCGTCGAGCGTGACGGGCGCGGCATCCGCGTCACAAGGCTTGGCGAGATCTTCCTCGGCCACGCCGGCTCGGCGATTACGGCCTTGAAGCGCGGCGTCGATTCCGTGCGCCAGGACGGCGCCATCAATCGCCATCCGATCCGCATCGGCGCGCTGCCGACCGTGTCGGCGAAGGTCATGCCGCAGGCCATGAGCCTGTTCCTCAGGGAAAACACGGGGGCGGCGATCAAGATCGTCACCGGCGAGAATGCCGTACTGCTCGAACAATTGCGCATCGGCGCGCTCGATCTCGTCGTCGGCCGACTGGCGGCGCCAGAAAACATGACCGGCTTCTTCTTCGAGCACCTCTATTCCGAACAGGTGCTGTTCGTGGTGCGGGCCGGACATCCGTTGCTGGAACCGGGGGCGGACATCTTCGCAAGGCTCGACGAATTCCCGGTGCTGATGCCGACCCGGGAATCCGTCATCCGCCCCTTTGTCGATCGCCTGTTCATCACCAACGGCATGACCGCGCCGGCAACCGAGATCGAGACAGTCTCGGATTCGTTCGGGCGTTCCTTCATGCGGCAGAGCAATGCGGTGTGGATCATTTCGGCCGGCGTCGTCGCCAACGAGATAGCCAGCGGCGCCTTCGTCGCGCTGCCGGTCGACACCGAGGAAACCAAGGGACCGGTCGGCCTGACGATGCGCACCGACACTGCCCCCTCGCCGGCTTTCACCATCCTGCTGCAAACCATTCGCGAGGCGGCCAGACCGGCCAGATGAGCGTTGGACCGTTCAAACCGGCTCGGTTCCTGATCGGAAATCTCCTAACCCTGGGGTTAATGAAACACCGCAAAATATCATTTTACCGAACCAAACCACTGGTGCACTGTACCGATGGAGGACCACAGAGGGAGGAATGCATGACCTACGCTAGCGGTAGCAGATCCAGTATTCGTGGCGTGTCTCGGCGCCAGTTCATTGCCACCTCGATTGCCGGCGGTGCGGCGTTCGCGCTGGGCGGCAAAAGCGCCTTCGCGCAGGCAGGCGACACGCTCAAGGTCGGCTTCGTCAGTCCGCGCACCGGACCGCTGGCCGGCTTCGGCCAGACCGACGGCTACGTGCTCGACCTGGCCCGCAAGGCGCTGGCCGGCGGCCTTGAGATCGGCGGCAAGAAATACAGCGTGGAAATCCTGGATCAGGACACGCAATCGGATCCCTCCCGCGCGGGCCAGCTCGCCAAGGACCTGATCAACAACCAGGCCATCGACCTGATGCTGGCGGTGTCGACGCCCGAGGTAATCAATCCGGTGGCCGATGCCTGCGAGGCCGCAGGAGTTCCCTGCCTGTCAACCGTCATGCCGTGGGAGGCCTGGTATTTCGGCCGCGGCGCCAAGCCGGGCGCGCCCTCGCCGTTCAAATGGACCTATCATTTCGGCTTTGGCGTCGGCGAATTCTTCAAGACCTACATCTCGCAATGGAACCTGATCGAGACCAACAAGAAGGTCGGCGTCATGTATCCGAACGACGCCGACGGCAACGCCATCCGCGCCAATCTGGCGCCGCTTCTTGCCAAGCAAGGTTTTACGATTGTCGATCCCGGCGCCTACGAGACCGGCACCACCGACTATTCCTCGCAGATCGCGCTGTTCAAGCAGGAAGGCGTCGAGATCTTCAACTCCTTCCCGATCCCGCCTGACTTTGCCGCCTTCTGGCGTCAGGCGGCGCAGCAGGGGCTGATCAAGCAGATCAAGATCTGCCAGGTCGCCAAGACCGGCCTGTTCCCGTCCGACATCGAGGCCCTCGGTGATCTCGGCATGAAGATTTCCAGCGCCGCCTACTGGCACAAGGCCTTCCCCTACAAGTCGCCGCTGACCGGCGTTTCGGGCACCGAACTGGCCGACGGCTATGAGGCGGCGAGCGGCAAGCAGTGGACGCAGCAGCTTGGCGCCTCGATGTCGCTGCTCGACGCGGGTTTCGAAGCGCTGAAGGCCAGCACCGACGCCAAGGACAAGGCGGCGGTGGCCAAGGCACTGAGCACGCTCAAGACCGAGACCATGATCGGCAAGGTCGACTTCACCAGCGGACCCGTGGCCAATGTCTCGCCCGGCCCGATCATCGGCACGCAATGGGTGGCGGCCAAGGACGGCAGCAAATTCCCGCTCGACTATGTGGTGACCGAGAACGCCACCGATCCGAAGGTGCCCGTCGAAGCCAAGCTTCTGCCTTACAACGGTTGATGGACCGCTGACGAGGATCGCCTGGTGACCCATCCGCAACAACAGGCTGTTCTCACCGCCGCCGGCATCCACAAGCGCTTCGGCGCGCTTGTGGTGCTGGATGCGGTCGATTTCACCATGGGTGCCGACGAGGCGGTTGGCATTGTCGGCCCGAACGGCGCCGGCAAGACGACGCTGCTCAGCGTGCTTTCGGGCGCCTTTCCGCCTAGTGCGGGCACGGTCAGCTTCAAAGGCGATGACGTGACGTCCTTGCCGGCGACGCAGCGCTGCCGGCTCGGGCTGGTGCGCACGCACCAGGTGCCGAAACCGTTCAGCGGCATGACCACTTTCGAGAATGTCTTTGTCGCCGCCTCGCACGGCGCCGGCCTTGGCCGCGACGAGGCCTATGAGGAGGCGCTCGGTTCGCTGAAACTGTGCGGCATGCTGGGCGTTGCCAACCGGCGCGCCGAGACGCTCGGCCTGCTCGACCGCAAGCGGCTGGAGCTGGCGCGGGCGCTGGCCGCAAGACCGACGCTGCTGCTGCTGGACGAGATCGGCGGCGGGCTGACCGACGGCGAAGCCAGTGAACTCGTCGACACGATCAAGGAGTTGCGCCGGCGCAAGATCGGCATCGTCTGGATCGAGCACATCGTCCACATCCTGCTGCAGGTGGCCGAGCGGCTGATCTGCATGGATGCGGGAAAAATCATCGCCGACGGCGAGCCGCAGGCCGTGATGGCCGACCCCGAAGTCGTGCGCGCCTATCTCGGCGGAGGCCCGAAATGAGCCTGCTGTCGGTCGAGAACCTGGTTGTCCGGCACGGCCTGTTGCAGGCGGTACGCGGCGTGAGTTTCAGCATCGAACGCGGCGAGACGCTGGCGCTGGTCGGCGCCAACGGCGCCGGCAAGACGACACTGCTCAGGGCAATTGCCGGGGCGCATCCGCCGGCGGCCGGCCGCGTGCTGCTGGACGGCGCCGACCTCACCAACGTGCCGTCGCACCGACGCGTCGGCATGGGCATCGCGCTGGTGCCGGAAGGTCGAAAACTGTTCGTGCAGATGACGGTCGAAGAAAACCTTCTGCTCGGCAAGACCGCCGGCCGGCCGGGCGACTGGAGTGTCGACAGAGTGCTGGAGATGTTCCCCAATCTGAAGCCGCGCCGCCACGCAAAGACAGGTCACCTGTCGGGCGGTGAACAGCAGGCGACGGCGATCGGCCGGGCGCTGATGAGCAATCCGGACGTGCTGCTGCTCGACGAGGTTTCGCTCGGCCTGTCACCGCTGATCGTCGATCGCGTCTATGCAGCCCTTCAGGGACTGATTGCTTCCGGTACAACCATCATCCTCGTCGAACAGGACCTCAACCGCGCGCTTTCGGTATCCAACAGGGTCATCTGCATGCTCGAAGGGCGGGTCGCGCTTGAAGGCCCAAGCAAGCAGGTTTCGCGCGACGACGTGACCAAGGCCTATTTCGGCCTGCACCGGAAAAGCCCCGGGAGCGTTCCGGCATGAGCAACCAGATCATCCAGGGCATTCTTCTCGGCGGCTATTACGCGCTGATCGCCTGCGGCCTGTCCTTCATGTTTTCGGTGATGCGTATCATCAACCTCGCCCATGGCAGTCTTGCCGTGTTCGCCGCCTACGCGCTGTGGCTGCTCGCCTCGCGATATCACGTCTCGCCATTCCTCGGCCTGCTCATCGTGCTGCCGCTGATGGCGGCGATCGGCTGGGCGCTGCAGCGCTTCCTGCTCGAACGCAGCGCGCGCGGCGGGGCGCTGCTGCCGATCCTGACCACGTTCGGTCTGGCCATCGTCATCGACAACATGCTGTTCGAGCAGTTCGGCGCCGACACGCGCTCGCTGGCGCCCTATATCGGCAGCCTGTCCTATGATTCCTGGGAATGGCCAGGCAGCATCTATGTCGGCAAGCTCGCCGTGATCATGTTCGCCACCGCCGTCATCCTGCTTGGCGGGCTGCAGCTTTTCCTCACCCGCACCAGGCTTGGGCGTTCAATCCGCGCCACCTCGGAAGACCCTGATACAGCCGGGCTGGTCGGCGTCGATGCGCGCCGCGCCAACGCCATTGCCGCGGCCATCGCCATGGTCACGGTCGGCCTTGCCGGCGCCTTCCTCGGCATGCGGGCCACCTTCGATCCCTATGCGGGCGCGCCGCAATTGCTGTTCGCCTTCGAGGCGGCGGTGATCGGCGGCGCCGGGTCGCTGTGGGGAACGCTGATCGGCGGCATCGTGCTGGCGCTCGCGCAGACGCTTGGCGCGCAAGTGCATCCGCAGGGCTTTCTGATCGGCGGCCATGCCGTGTTCCTCGTCGTGCTGTTCGTGCGGCTTTCGGCATCAGGCCTTGGCCTGCGCGGCCTGTTGCGGCTGCCGTCCCGGAGCGCGTCATGAGTGCCGTCTCAACCTCACCGGTCATCGAGCGCGGTACGGCGACGTCGCGGATCGCCGCGATTACGGTCGCCGTCATCATCGCGCTGCTTGCGATTGCACCGCAGGTCCTGTCGGCCGGCGCAGTCGACCGCATGACGGCGCTGTTCATCTATGTGATCCTGGCGGCGATGTGGAACGCTCTCGCCGGCTTCGGCGGCCTGGTCTCGGTCGGCCAGCAGGTGTTCTTCGGGCTCGGCGCCTATTTCGCCATCCGGCTGGCCGATGCCGGGCTCAACCCTTTCGCCTCGCTTTTCGTTTCGGCGGTCGTTGTCGGCGCCGTCTCCTGGCCGCTCTCGCTGTTCATGCTGCGGCTGCGGAACGGCGAGTTCGCCATCGGCATGTGGGTGATCGCGGCACTGACGCATCTCCTGGTCAATCTCGACCGGCTGGTGCAAGGCGAAACCGGCACATCGCTGATCTCGCTCAACGTCTATGATGCCGGCACCAGACGGGCTGTTATCTACTGGCTGGCGCTGGCCTCGATGACAGCCCTGCTCGCCATCCTGTTCGGCCTGCTGCGCGGCAGCACCGGTGCCGCCATCCGCGCGATAAGGGACAATGAAGATGCCGCCGCGTCGGTCGGCGTGCGCGTCACCGGCACCAAGCGGCTGCTGTTCGTGCTTGCCGCCTTCGGCATCGGCATTGCCGGCGCGCTGTGGCTGGCGACCTCCATCACCTTCCAGCCAAAGACCTACTTCAACGTGCAGTGGACCGCCTACATGATCTTCATGGTGCTGGTCGGTGGCATCGGTACCTTCGAGGGCGCCATTTTGGGCGCGCTGGTGTTCTTCCTCATCGAGACCTGGTTCGGCGGCACCGGCGTCTGGTACCTGGTCGGCCTTGGCGCCACCGCCGTGCTGTTCTCGCTTTTCCTGCCACGCGGCCTATGGGGAACCATCGAAGAGCGCTTCGGCCTGCGCCTGCTGCCGGTCGGCTACCGCGTCAGGCTTCCGGGAAATGCTCTGGCCGATGACGGCACCGCGCCCTCGCCGGAGCGAACCACACTTGATCAGGAGAAGGCATGACCATGCTTTTCGGCAAGACCATCCTCATCACCGGTGTCGCCTCCGGCATTGTCGCCCGCACCGCGGAGCTCGCCGGCCAGCTCGGTGCCGACGTGATCGGCGTCGATGTGCGCGAACCAGCTGCATTGGCCGGTAGTTTCGTCAAGGCTGACATCTCGTCGAAAGCTGGCGTCGATGACCTCATCGCGCGCCTGCCGCAGCGCATCGACGCGCTCTGCAACGTCGCCGGGCTTTCCGGCAATACCGGCGCGGCAGCGACGCTGGCCGTCAATTTCTTCGGGCTCAGGGCGCTTTCGGAAGGCCTCGCGCCGAGACTTCGTGAAGGCGGCGCCATCGTCAACGTCGCCTCGATCGCCGGCTATGGCTGGCGCGCCAATCTCAACCGCGCCGCCTCGATGGTCGGCATCGAGGGTTTCCCGGATGTCGCCAAGGTGGTCGCCGACCACTCGGTCAAGAACGAGGAAGGCTATCCCGTCTCGAAGGAACTGCTCTTGCTGTGGACCTTCCGGGCGGCGCATCAGGATCTGTTCAAACGCCGTGGCATCCGTGTCAATGCGGTCAGCCCCGGCCCGGTCGAGACGCCGATCCTGAAACAGTTCCGCACCGTGCTGGGTGACGCCTGCGTCGACAGCGACATTGCAAGGGTCGGCCGCGCCGGCACGTCGGGCGATATCGCGCCGGTCGTGCTGTTCCTATGCTCGGACGGCGCGCGCTGGGTCAACGGCGCCAACGTTCCGGTTGACGGTGGCCTCGAAGCATCGATCAACGCCGAAATGTTCGGCTTCTAATTCAATGAGTACGCTCCTGACGGAGCGAAGGAGACCATCATGGATATCGGACTTCTGATCGACGGCGACAAAAGGGATGCGTCCGGTTCGGCCTCTTACGAGCGGATGGACCCCTTCACCGGCAAACTGGCGACGCGCGCCGCAGCAGCCAGCGTCGCCGATGCCAACGCTGCTGTGGAAGCCGCTGCCGCCGCTTTCCCCGCCTGGTCGAAGACCGGGCCTGGCGAGCGCCGCGCTCTGCTATCGAAGGCGGCTGACGTGATGGCCTCGAAGGTCGGTGAATTCACCAAACTGATGATGGAAGAGACCGGTGCCACCGGCCCCTGGGCCGGCTTCAACGTCATGCTCGCCGCCAACATGCTGCGCGAGGCGGCGGCGATGACGACGCAGATTTCGGGCGAGATCATCCCCTCGGACAAGCCGGGAACGCTGGCGATGGCGATCCGCCAGCCGGCCGGCGTCTGCCTCGGCATCGCGCCGTGGAATGCGCCGGTCATTCTCGGCACTCGCGCCATCGCCATGCCGATCGCCTGCGGCAACACAGTGGTGCTGAAGGCTTCGGAAATGTGCCCGGGCACGCACCGGCTGATCGGCCAGGTGCTGGTCGAGGCCGGCCTGCCCAAGGGCGTCATCAATGTCGTCACCAACGACCCCAGGGATGCCGCTGGAATCGTCGAGGCGCTGGTCGCGCATCCCTCGGTCAAGCGCGTCAACTTCACTGGCTCGACCAAGGTCGGCAGGATCATCGCCGAGCTTGCCGGCCGGCACCTGAAGCCGGCGCTGCTCGAACTCGGCGGCAAGGCGCCGCTGCTGGTGCTGGATGACGCCGACATCGATGCGGCGGTCAATGCGGCCACCTTCGGCGCCTTCATGCATCAGGGCCAGATCTGCATGTCGACCGAGCGGCTGATCGTCGACGAAAAGGTCGCCGACGAATTCGTTTCCAAGCTGGCGGCCCGCGCCTCGCAGCTGCCGGCGGGTGACCCGCGCGGTCATGTCGTGCTGGGCTCGCTGATCAGCAGCCAGGCGGCCGACAAGATGGAAGAGCTCATCGCCGACGCTGTCGGCAAGGGCGCCAGGCTGGTGGCCGGCGGCAAGCGCACCGGCACCGTTGTCGAGGCGACGCTGCTGGACCACGTCACGCCGGCCATGCGCATCTATGCGGAAGAATCCTTCGGGCCGGTCAAGCCGGTGATCCGCGTGAAGGGTGAGGACGAAGCGGTGCGTGTCGCCAACGACACCGAATATGGCCTGTCGTCAGCCGTGTTCAGCCGCGACATCAAGCGTGCGATGGCCGTCGCCGCCCGTATCGAAGCCGGCATCTGCCATATCAATGGTCCGACCGTTGGCGACGAGGCACAGATGCCGTTCGGCGGCGTCAAGGGCTCGGGCTATGGCCGCTTCGGCGGCAAGGCCTCGATCGCCGAATTCACCGATCTGCGCTGGGTGACGATCGAGGATCCGGGCCAGCACTATCCGTTCTGATCCGGCCCTCGCTTCGGGCAATCGATAGCGCAGGTCAAACAGCCAGTGACGGCGTGAAGCGAACACTGGCGGATCGCATCAGACCGGGCGCCAGCACGATGCAGCCGGTGTCGATGCGGCCGTCCGTGTGATTGAAGGCATCCGTGATGTTGCTGACCGGCTCGGCGCAGAAGAACGGCTCGCCTGGCGGCATGTAGAGGACGAGGAAATCGAGCGGTGCCTCGGCCTCGATATCCAGCTGCCGTCCGTGTTCGGGCCAGGAGATCCGGGCGCGGCGTTCCCATCCGGTGAAAACCGTATCGAAGTCCACTTCCGATACGTCAAAACCGATGGATGGATCGGCTCCTACAGGCGGCAGGACATGCCGGATGGGCAGAACCTCCGTATCCGTCTCCCACATGCCGGACACCGGCGCCTGGACATGTGTCCACGGCGTCGACGGAAAATAGGGATGGAGGCCGAAGCCAACCGGCATCGGTGCGCCCGACAGGTTGCGCACCTTAATGGTCACGCAAAGCGTGCCGTCAGCCAAGGAAATCTCTTGCTCGGCTTCATAGCTCCATGGCCAGGAATCGGCGGCGTGGCGATAGCGCAGGACGATCGTGCTGGCTTCATGCCTCACGACCGTCCAAGGCCGACGCCAGCCATGGCCGTGCTCATGATGTGGATCGTCGGCAGTCGTCGGCAACTTGATGGTACGGCCGGCGAATTCGAAGCAGCCGCCTCTTATGCGATTGGAATAGGGAACGAGCGGGAAGCAGGCCATGGCGCCTGCATCGCTACGGCTGACCGCCGCCGGATCCGCCGGGCGCAGCCAATCCACGGCAGAGCCATTGTGCCACCAGCGATAGGAGGCCAGTGCGCCCCCGGCGGCCGGCGCAATGTCGACAGTCGCAATGCCGTCGCTGATCGAAATCAACTGTGTGTGCTGCGCGACAATGGCAGCAAAATTCTTTGTCATCGGCGCTCCCCCGTCCCTTGACTCCAATCGCCACGGCTATAAGACATATCATATGAATAGTATGAAGAATAAGAAATCTTTCAGCACGGCGCGCACGTCAAGGGTTGCCGTGGCGGTTTCCAGTGGCTCCACCGCGCTGCACGCGACTGTTGTCGAGCAGATCGGCCTGCGCATCGTGCAAGGCGACTTCCTGCCCGGCGAGGCCCTGCCCAATGCCGACGATTCCAGCGAGATGCTGGGGGTCAGCCGGACGGTGCTGCGCGAGGCGATCAAGGTGCTGGCCGGCAAGGGGCTGGTCGAATCGCGGCCGAAGACCGGCACACGCGTGCGTCCGCGCTCGGACTGGAATTTCCTCGATCCGGACGTGCTGTCGTGGCGTTACGCCAGCGGTGTCAGTACCGACGATGTCCGGGCGCTGTTCGAATTGCGGCGCGCCATCGAGCCGATGTCGGCAGCACTTGCCGCTCAGCGCGCTACGCCAACGCAGATCGCGGAGATCAACACTGCACTGGCCGAGATGGAAGCGGTGGTCGATGATGGCGACCGCTTCGCCAAGCCCGATCTTTTGTTCCACCAGACGATCCTGCGCATGACCGGCAATGAGTTGATCGGCTCGCTGGCGGCACTGGTCGAAACTGCGTTGGTGATGAGTTTTCGCCTCTCCAACGACAATCCGGAGGGGCAGCGCCATTCCTTGCCGCTGCATCGCGAGGTGGCCGAGAAGATTGCCGCCGGCGACGCACTCGGTGCGCAAAAGGCGCTGCTGGTGCTCATCGACAATGCCGAGGATGACGTGCGCCGCAGCGTCGAGAACCGCAACAAACGCCGCCAGGATCGGGAACAGACATCGTGACCGAGACCAGACGCAAACTGCGGTCCGAAGCCTGGTTCGGCGGTGAAGGCAAGAACGCCTTCATGCACCGCAGCTGGATGAAGAACCAGGGCATCCCGGCCGATGCTTTCGACGGCCGCCCGGTGATCGGCATCTGCAACACCTGGTCGGAACTGACGCCATGCAATGCCCATCTGCGGGCGCTCGCCGATCACGTCAAGCGCGGCGTCTACGAGGCCGGCGGCCTGCCGCTGGAATTTCCGGTGATGTCGCTGGGCGAAAGCAATATGCGCCCGACCGCCATGCTGTTTCGCAATTTGGTCAGTATGGATGTCGAGGAATCCATCCGCGGCAATCCGATCGACGGCGTCATCCTGCTGGTCGGCTGCGACAAGACCACGCCGGCGCTGCTGATGGGGGCAGCGTCTTGCAACCTGCCGACCATCACCGTCTCCGGCGGGCCGATGCTGAACGGCAAGTTCCGCGGGCAGGATATCGGCTCGGGCACGCACGTCTGGAAATTCGCCGAAGAGGTGAAGGCCGGCCGCATGCCGGTCGCCGACTTCCTCGCCGCCGAGCAGGGCCAGAGCCGCTCGGCCGGCAGCTGCATGACGATGGGGACGGCTTCGACCATGGCCAGCATGGTGGAAGCGCTCGGCATCGGCATGCCCGACAATGCCGCGATCCCGGCGGTGGATTCGCGCCGTGGCGTGCTTGCCCAGATGGCCGGACGCCAGATCGTCGAGCTCGTCCGCCGCGACGTGACGATCGCGCAAATCCTCACCAGGGAGGCGTTCGAGAATGCCATTCGCGTCAATGGCGCGATCGGCGGCTCGACCAATGCGGTGCTGCATCTGATCGCCATCGCCAATCGGATCGGCGTCGACCTCAGCCTCGAGGACTGGGACCGCCTTGGCCGCGACGTGCCGACCATTGTCGACCTGATGCCATCGGGCCGGTTCCTGATGGAAGATTTCTACTATGCCGGGGGGCTAGCTGCGGTCATGGCGTCGCTTGATGAAGTGGGGCTTCTTCATCGCGACGTCATGACCGTCAGCGACAAGACCATCGGGGAACTGATCGATGGGGCGCCCAACTACAACCGCGAAGTCATCCGGCCGCTGAGCGAGCCGCTGACCGAGCAAGGCGGCATCTCGATCTTGCGCGGCAACCTGGCGCCCAATGGGGCGGTCATCAAGCCGTCGGCGGCAACGCCCGAGCTGATGCAGCATCGTGGCAAGGCCGTCGTCTTCGAGAACATCGAGCACTACTATGCCCGCATCGACGATCCGGAACTAAACATCGACGCCTCCTCGGTGATGGTGCTGAAGAACTGCGGGCCGCGCGGCTATCCCGGCATGGCCGAGGTCGGCAACATGCCGCTGCCGGCGAAGCTGCTCAAGCAAGGCGTCTCCGACATGGTGCGCATCTCGGACGCGCGCATGAGCGGCACCGCCTACGGCACCGTGGTGCTGCATGTGGCACCTGAGGCCGCGGCAGGGGGCGCACTGGCGCTGGTGCGCGACGGCGATCTCATCGAGCTCGATGTCGCCGGCAGGCGACTGGAGTTGCTGGTGTCGGACGAGGAACTGGCGATCCGCCGCCGCGACTGGAAGCCGCCGGCGCCGCCCGAAGGCGGCTATCAGAGCCTCTATGTCGAGCGCGTGCTGCAGGCGGACCAAGGCTGCGATTTCGACTTTCTCGTCGGCCGGCGCGATGCCGGCATTCCCCGGCATTCCCATTAGAGAGGCGCGCAATGACGGATCAGATCGGCAGCTACGCGACCTACCCGAGCCTCAAGGGCCGCAGCGTCTTCATCACCGGTGGCGGCAGCGGCATCGGCGAAAGCCTGGTGCGCCATTTCTGCGCGCAGGGCAGCCGCGTCGCCTTTGTCGATGTGGCCGAGGAGCCTTCACGGCGCCTGGTCGATGCGATCACGGCCGAAGGGCATAACGCGCCGCTGTTCATTCCCTGCGACCTGCGCGATGTCGAGGCGCTGCAGGCAGCAACTGTCCAGGCCATGCTGCACAACGGGCCGATCCAGGTTCTGTGCAACAATGCCGGCAATGACGACCGCCATCAGACCAAGGACGTGACACCAGCCTACTGGGATGACCGCATGGCGGTCAATTTGCGCCACCAGTTCTTCGCCGCACAGGCGGTGCGTCCGCAGATGAGCACGCTGGGCGGCGGCTCGATCATCAATTTCGGCTCCATCACCTGGATGGTCGGCGATCCCGATTGCCCGGCCTACGTCACCGCGAAAGCCGCGGTCTACGGCATGACGCGGGCGCTGGCCCGCGAACTCGGCCCCGAGCGCATCCGCGTCAACTGCATGGTGCCTGGCTGGGTGATGACCGAGCGCCAGATGCGGCTGTGGCTGAACCCGGCTGGGGAGCGCCAGATCGCGGAAAGGCAGTGCCTGCCCGACCGGCTGCAGCCCTCCGATATCGCACGCATGGCGCTGTTCCTCGCCGCCGACGACAGCCTGATGTGCACGAGCCAACAGTTCATCGTCGATGCGGGCTGGGTGTGACCCATACGGACACGGCCCCCCAAGGGAAGAAGGGTATTTCATGCGTCTTGTTCAGTTCAGAATGCCGGATGGCAGCAGGCGGGTCGGCCGCGTCTCCGATGACGGCAATCACTTGCACCCACTCGATAAGACCAGCTCCATGCTGGAACTCGCCGAAGCAGCGATCGCTGAGGGCACATCCATCGCAGCGCTGGTCGAGAAGCGGACCGGCACGACTACGGTCGACTATGACGAGCTGCTGCGCGATGGCCGCGTTCTGGCCCCCGTCGACCACCCGGAACCGTCGCGCTTCCTGGTCACCGGTACCGGCCTGACCCACACCGGAAGTGCCGCCGCGCGCAACCAGATGCATGTTCTGACCCATGGCGAAGGTGCCAACGAATCCGATTCCCTGAAAATCTTCCGCATGGGCCTGGAGGGCGGCAAGCCTGGCGCTGGCAAGATCGGGATGCAGCCTGAATGGTTCTTCAAGGGCGTCGGCACTTGTGTCGTGCCTCCCGGTGCCGACCTGCCGATGCCGGCATTCGCGAAGGCCGGGGCAGAGGAAGCCGAAATCGTCGGACTTTATCTCAATGGGCCGGACGGCCATCCCTATCGCATCGGCTATGCGCTCGGAAACGAATATTCCGACCACGTGACGGAGGGCGAGAACTACCTCTACCTCGCCCATTCCAAGCTTCGCTCCTGCTCGATCGGCCCCGAACTGCTGATCGGCGATTTGCCCGAAGAAGTGCGCGGCCATTCCCGCATCCTGCGCGACGGCGCTGTTATCTGGGAGCAGGAATTCCTGTCGGGCGAAGCGCACATGTCGCACTCGATCGCCAATCTCGAACATTTCCATTTCCGCTACCCGATGCACCGCCGGGCGGGCGACCTGCACGCCTATTTCTTCGGCGCGGCGGTGATGAGCTACGCCTCCGGCATCAAGACGGCTTCCGGCGACGAGTATGAAATCCAGGCACAGACATTCGGCAAGCCGCTGCGCAACCGGATGGTGTCGGTGCCGGACGAGGGACTGGTCACCGTCACCCCGCTGTGACGGCAAAGGTCCGGAAATTACGGTCCACCAGAACGACAATGGGAGATTAAAAATGGGACTGAAGAAAGCGTTTCTAAGACTAGCGACAATCGGCCTCGGCATCGGCCTGATGACCTCGGCGGCGTTGGCCGCGAACCTGCGCGTGCTGGCCTGGGACGGCTATGCCGACCCGGACTGGGTGAAGGACTTCACCGCCGCCACCGGCATCGGCGTCGATGTCGTCTTCATCGGCAGCGATGACGAGATCTGGGCCAAGATCAAGGGCAGCGAAGGCCAGGATTTCGACGTCTTCGCCGTCAACACCGCTCAATTGCAGCGCTACATCAAGGCCGATCTGGTGTCGCCGATCGACATCACGAAACTGCCCAACCAGAAGGACGTGCTGCCGCGCTTCCGCGATCTGTCCCAGGTCAGCGGCGACACCAAGGACGGCAAGGTCTACGGCATTCCGTTCTGCTTCGATTCCATCGGGCTGATCTACGACACCGACAAGGTCAAGCCGGCGCCGACATCGATGTCGGTGCTGTGGGACCCGGCGTACAAGGGCAAGATCCTGGCCTACGACAATGGCGAGCACAATTTCTCGTTCACCGCGCTGACGCTCGGCTACAAGGATCCGTTCAACCTCGACGCAGAGCAGATGGCGGCGGTCAAGGCCAAGCTGGTCGAACTCAAGCGCAATGTGCTGAGCTTCTACACCACCGCCGACGAGGCGCAGCAGATCTACCAGAACAATGACGTTGCCTTGATCTGGGCCAATTACGGCCAGCAGCAAGTCAAGGCGCTGCAGAAGATCGGTGCCCATGTCGCCTACGTCAATCCGAGCGAAGGTGCGCTGGCCTGGCTCGACAATTGGGTGATCTCCAAGGGCGTCCGCGACAATGCAGCGGCCGAGAAATGGATCGACTTCATGCTGACCAAGAAGGTCAGCGGCGCGCTTTCCGAGCGCACCGGCTTCGGCAACACCGTGGTCGAATCCAGCAGCGCCGGCGGCAACGACAAGCTGGTCTGGCTCAACAATGTCGAGGATCCGCTCAAGCGCTCGGATCTGTGGAACGAGATCAAGGCGACACCCTGATCCTTTCCGAACCTGACTTCGAAGGACCCGGCGGTCCGGACATTCCGGACCGCCGCAGCGTATGCGAGAATAGTCTATGAACCAGAACGCCGACCTGCTGACGCTGCGGTCCGTCTCGAAATCCTACGGCACGGTTCCCGTGCTGCACGACATCGACCTGTCGATCAAGGACGGCGAGTTCCTGACCGTGCTTGGACCGTCGGGCTCGGGCAAGACCACGGTGCTGCGGCTGATCGGCGGGCTCGAGCCATTGACTGCAGGCGAGATCCGCCTAGACGGCCAGGACATCAGCCGCATGCCGATCAACAAGCGGCCGTTCAACACCGTGTTCCAGGACTATGCGCTGTTCCCGCATATGACCGTTTCCGGCAATGTCGGCTATGGGCTTTCGGTGCGCCATGTCAAGCGCAAGGAGATCGCACGCCGTGTCGCGGAGGCGCTGGAGCTGGTGCAGCTCGGGCGTTTCGCCGACCGTTTTCCGGCGCAGCTTTCCGGCGGCCAGCGCCAGCGCGTCGCGCTCGCCCGGGCGCTGATCTGCCAGCCGCGCCTGATCCTGCTCGACGAGCCGCTCGCCGCGCTCGATCTCGAACTGCGCCGGCAGATGCAGGAGTTCCTGAAATCCATCCAGCGCGAGATCAAGACCACCTTCCTGTTCGTCACCCATGACCAGGAAGAAGCCATCGGCATGGCCGACCGGATCTGCGTCATGCAGGCCGGCCATATCCGTCAGCTCGGCACGCCGCACGACCTCTATTACAAGCCGAATTGCGAGTTCGTAGCGCGTTTCTTCGGCGAGAACAATCTGGTGGCCGGAAAGCTCGGCCCCGTTCAGGGCGACCAGCGGCCGATTGAGACCGCACTTGGGCGCCTCGTCTGTTCGATCAGCGACCAGCCGCATCTGAAGGCTGCGGTCGATGGCGCCAGCGCCTTCGCGGCGTTCCGTCCAGAGGCCTTGCGTCTTGCGGATGCAGCCGACAGCGGCAACCGCTTTTCCGGCACCATCGCGGATCTTGCCTTTGCCGGCTCGTCCACCGTTGCCACCATTTCGGCCGGTACGGACACTGCCGCGCAACGCCTGCGGCTGCGCATGCCGAGCCGGATCGACGGCAGCGCGCTCAAATCAGGCGAGACGGTCGCGCTCTCCTTTGCGCCGCATGAAGGCCATCTGGTGTTGGTATGAGCAAGACCGGCTCGACATTTTCAGCGGAACGGCGATTGTCGCGGCTGGTGACGGTGCTGGCTTTCGCGCTGCCGGTGATCTTCGTCCTGGTGCCGCTGGCGATCTTCCTGGTCTACAGTTTCTTCAGCGTCGACCAGGGCACGATCGTCTACGCGCCGACGCTCGGCAACTATGTCAGGTTCTTCACCGACCCGATCTTCCTGCCGGTGTTCTGGAACACCATCGTGCTGTGTGTGTCGGTCGCCATCATCTGCATCCTGCTCGCCTATCCCGCCGCCTATTTCCTGACGACGCTGAAAGGGCGGTGGCGCTATGCCTTGCTGATGCTGCTCCTGGTGCCGCTGCTGATGAGCTACGTCATCAAGATCTATGCAATCCGCAGCATCCTCGGCCTCAACGGCTTCCTCAACAAGGCGCTGGTAGCGCTCGGCATCCTGGATCAGCCGTCGACGCTTTTCGTGTTCAACATGAACGCCATCCTGTTGACGTTGAGCCTGCTTTTGATCCCCTTCGCCATCCTGCCGATCTTCCTGTCGCTGGAGCGCATCCCCCAGACCTTGCTGCGCGCTTCGGATGACCTTGGCGCCAGCGGCTTGCAGACCTTCCTGCGCATCACCTTGCCGCTCAGCCTGCCCGGCGTCGCCTCGGCGGCGAGCTTCGTCTTCGTGCTGGCGATCGGCGACTTCCTGACGCCGCAGATGGTCGGCGGCATCAGCGGCTTCACCTTCGGCCGCATCCTCTACAGCCAGTTCGGCACGGCCTACAACTGGCCGTTCGGCGCAGCACTGTCGGTGGCGCTGGCGATCGTGGTGATCTGCGCCATCCTCATCGGTGAACGGTTCGGGCGCAGCCGGGGGACGTCGATATGAACGCCCTGCCCCGGCCCTCCACCATCTTCCTGGCAGCGATCACCACGCTGGTCGCGGTGCTGCTCTACAGCCCGCTGTTCGTGCCGATCGTGTCGTCGTTCTTCACCATTTCGCATGGCAATGTCGACTGGTCGTCACCCACCCTTTCGACCTATGTCGCGCTGGCCGAAAACCACGATATCCTGGCCGCCTTGCGCACGACGCTGATCGTCGGCGTCTGCACCGTCATCCTGTCGGTGGTCAGCGGAACGCTGCTGGCGCTCTACTATCACGGCCGCCGCTCCGGACGCTCAGTGTTGCAGTTCATCATCTTCCTGCCGTTCCTGATGCCGCCGATCATCAGCGGCCTGGCGCTGCTGATCTTCTTCCGCGAGATCGGTCTCGAGCGCTCGCTGCTGACGGTCGTCATCGGCCATACCGTTTTCGTGCTGGCGATCGTCTACCGCACGGTGCTGATGCGGTTGCAGTCGATGAGCCGCATGCTGGTCGAAGCCTCCTACGATCTCGGCGCGACGGGCTGGCAGACCTTCTGGCGCATCATCCTGCCGAACCTGTCGAGCGCCATGGTCGGCGGCGCCATCCTGGCCTTCGCGCTGTCGTTCGACGAAACGATGATTACCATCCTGGTCACCGGCACGCAGAGCACGCTGCCGGTCCGCTTGTGGGCAATGATGCGGCTTGGCTTCTCGCCCGACATCAATGCGCTGGTGGCACTGATCCTGATGTTCACCGTGCTGCTCTGCGTGCTCGCGGCCCGTTTCCTGATCCCGAGGCAAATGGCGACGGAACAGACCTGAATTATCGAACACCCGTCATCGTGCGAAGGCCCTTGGATCGAGATCGAAGACACGCCCCGGATTGAGGATATTTTTCGGATCGAGCGCCGTCTTCAGCCGCCGCATCGCGGCGATCTCGGCGTCGCTGCGAACCAGATGCAACCACTGCTTCTTGTCGAGACCGATGCCATGCTCGGCCGAAACGCCGCCGCCCGCCACCGCCACGCCGCTATAGACGATGCCGTAAGCCGCCGCCGGATCGACAGTGCGCACCTGGTAGTGCAGATTGCCATCGCCGAGATGGCCGAAGACATAGATGTCGGCGTCGGGGTCAAAGGCGCGGATCGCGGTCTCCGCTTCTTGCAGGAACGCCCCCATCCGTGCCAGCGGGATGCTGATGTCGACGCCGATCAGGCCTTTCATCGAAAACAGGACGCGATTGGCGTCTTCCCGCACATCCCAGAGCGCCCGGAATTCACGCGGCGATTGCGAGACGACGACATCGTCGACCACGCCGTCCTCGACCGCCTGCATCAGAACTTCGGCGAAGCGCTCGCTGTCGCGCTCAGGCTCGCTGCCCTGGATTTCGGCCAGCACATAGACGGGCGAGCCAGCCGGCAACGGCGATGGCATGGCCATACTGGCAGCCATGACGTCATAGAGCGGCGCGAAGTTGACCTCGTAGGCGGACAATAGCGGGCCGAGCTTTTGCCGTAACAGCCCGAGCAAGGCGATCGCCGCGTCGAGCGAAGCGAGCGCGCAGAAAGCATTCACCTCGGATGCCGGCTTTGGATGCAGCCTGAGCGCGGCGCGGGTGACGACGCCGAGCGTCCCTTCCGCACCGATGAAGAGCTGGCCGAGGTCGTAGCCGGAATTGTCCTTGGGCAGGCCTTTCAGCGAGGTCAGCACGCTGCCGTCGGCAAGCACCGCCTCCAGCCCCAGCACCTGCGCCCGGTACATGCCGTAGCGCAGCACGCGGATGCCGCCGGCATTGGTGGCGATGTTGCCGCCGACCGTGGCCGAACCGCGCGCGCCGATATCGACGCCGAACATCAGTCCGGCGCCATCGGCTGCCTCCTGCACCGCCTGCAGCGTTGCGCCGGCTTCGGCGACGATGCTGGCAGCTTGACTATCCGGCGCGGCAAGGCCGGTCATGCGCTCCAGCGACAGCACGATCTCGCCCGGCTGGACGCGTGTGCCGCCGGCCAGTCCGGTGCGCCCGCCCTGGACGACGACCGGCTGGCCGAGAGCGTTGCACCCGGCGAGGGCTGCCGCGACACCGACGGTATCGCGCGGACGCAGCACCACTTCGGGGAGCGCGCCAAGCTTGCCGTCGGGATCGTCGCGATAGCGCTGGTCGACATCGGAGCCGGCAAGCACGCCGCCCGCGCCCAGCCGATCGCCAAGAGCGGACAGAAGTCGTTGCGTTTCAGGCGACATCGGAGCTCACACGCCTGCGTGGCGAAGCGCGTCGTCTGCGTCCAGCGACCGGATGGCCCGATGAGTATTCCTGTCCGACACGCTCGCCATCCTTCAATTGCAGCCGGCCGATCCTATTCGGGATCGCCTGCCGTGCAAGCGATATCGGTCTGCCTTGAACGATGCCGGCATCAATTGCGATGCGACGCGATTGATGCCGGCAGAATTGCGCGGCCTTACTGAAGCTTGGCTTGCAGCGCGTTGACGTCGTCGGTGGTCATTTCACCGTCGGTGGTCACCTTGCCGTCGACGATCTTCCACAGCCGGAACGGGCCGGTGATGTCGCCATATTTGTCGAAAGCGACCGGGCCGATGACGCCTTCGTAGCGGATCGGCTTGCCGTCCTTGATCAGGCCGAGCGCCTTGGCGAATTCATCCTTGCCGGCGAAGATCGGCGTGCCGGCCGGATCGACGGCCTTGTACATAGCATCCTTGATCTTGGCCGGATCCTCGGAGCCGGCAATAGCGATGGCCAGCCCAACGATGGCGCCGGCGTCGTAGGAACGGTCGGCTGCCGGGTTCGATGGCTCGATGCCGGAGAACTCCTTGTAGTTCTTCATGAAGTAGTCGGTGGAAGCCGTCGGGCTGGTACCGGACGAGGTGCCATAGGCTTCCTTCAGATAGTCGGCGCCGACGGATTCGATGAAGTCCGGGCTGTTCATACCGTCATTGAGCAGGAATTTCTGCACGCCGCCTTGCGAAATCCAGGTGCGGGCAACGGTTGCGCCGTCGACCGGCGTGCTGACCAGATAGAGCCCGTCCGGCTCGCCGGCCATCGCCGCCGTCACTTCGGAGGCATAGCTCGACTGCTTCTCGTTGTAGGGGGTGTCGGAGACGATGGTGCCGCCAAGCGCTTTGTAGGCGCGCGAGAATTCGGCCACCATGTTGACGCCGAAGTCGTTGTTGACGTGAATGATCGACAGCTTCTTGAAGCCCTTGTCGATGGCGTATTTGGCGGCGGCGACGCCCTGCAGTGCATCGGAGGTGATGGTGCGGAAGAAGATGCCGTTGGTCTTGCCGTCGCGGCCAAGCGCGGTCAGCGTCGGCGACGACGACGCCGGCGAGACCTGGACGATCTTGGCCGGGGCGGTGACCGAGGTCAGGATCGGGATCGACACCGAGGAGATGATGCCGCCGATGATGACCGGCACTTTCTTGACCTGAACCAGCTGGGTCGCGGCATCGACCGCAATGTTGCCCTGGCTCTGGCTGTCGCGCGTGTCGGTGGCGAGATCACAGCCGCGCACGCCGCCGGCGGCGTTGATGTCGCGGAAGGCCATCTCGACCGACTTGGCGCCGGCCTGGCCGTATTCGCCGGCCGGGCCGGTCAGTTCCATGACGAGGCCGACGGTGATCTTGCAATCGGCGGCCTGCGCCGCACCGGCCATCGTCACGAGGGCAAGTGCCGTGGTGAGTTGGAGTATCGTCTTTGTCATTGTTGTTCCCCTTTCGTTACTCGACTCTAATTCAATCTCTGGAGCCTGTTCAACGTTCCGGCACCTGCAGCCAGGTTTCATGCAGATGTCGCCATTCGACGCCGTTGGGCGCCGATGAACTGGTGGTGAAGACAGCGCTCGACTGGCGGCGGCTGTGCTTGCCCGCGCGCAACTGCGCCTCGACGTAGAAGACAACGATCGTATCGGCGCTTTGCCAGCCGGGTCGGATGTCCTCGATCGAGATAGCAAAGCCGTCGTCGCATGTGGCGCGGCTGGAGCGGACATGGTCGACGACAGCAGTACGATCGAGCACCTGGCCGTCCGGCGCGACCATGCTGAGGCCATCACCCATGGCGCGCTCGAAGCGGCTGAAATCCACCGTGTCGGCGCGCGCGGCGACGAACCAGTCGACGAAGAAGCGATGCAGGCCGATGACCTCGGCGCTGGCCTTTGAAAACAGCGTCGCGTTTGTAGCGCTCATGTGCGGCCTGCATTCAGATTGTAATGCATAATCGAACCGTGGCGGCCATGGCGGTCTCGCTCCAGCGTGTAGACATCACCGAGGGGACCTTGGCTTTGCGAAATCACGGCGGCGATCTTCGCCCGGTCGTCGGCGTCGAGCGCAACGTCCATGATCTTCGCATTGGCCAGCGCATGAGCCTGGTTGCGGGCACCGACGATGACGGCTGCCACTCGCGGCTGTTCCAGAACCCAGGCACTGGCGATGGTGGCGATGTCGACACCGTGGCGGTCGCCGACCGCCTTCAATGCCCCGAGCAGCTGCTGGAACAGATCCCAACCGCCAAAATCGTCGATGATCAGCTTGTATTTGACCAGCGAGCGGTTTTCGAGCGGCGTGACGGGCTCGGCCACACCGAGCCATTTGTCGCTGAGGAAGCCGCCGGCGACGGAACCATAGCAGAGGAAGCTGACGCCGTTATTCGCGGCGAGCGCGGCGAGGCTGTTGCCCGGCCGCTGATCGAGCACGGAGTATTGCAGCTGTTGGCTGACCAGTGGGATGCCGGCGGCGAGGATTTCGGCGAGCCGCGGCGTGTCGAAATTGGTGGTACCGAGATTGCGCACCTTGCCTTCCAACCGAAGTTCGTTGAGCCAACCCATCGCCTCGACATAGCGAGGCTGATCATAGTCCCACCAATGGAACTGCACGAGATCGAGCCGTTCGGTCTTCAGCCGCCGCAGCGACTGGTCGACGATGCCCCTGATGTAATCGCGGCTGATGCCGGCGAGCCGTTCGAGGTCGGGCACCAGCTTGGTGTGCACCTTCATCCTGGCGGCGACATCGAGGCCTCGCTCGCTGGCCAGCCGCAGGCGCGCGGCGCCGATCAACTCCTCGACACCGGTGTAGATGTCGGCGCAATCATAGGTCCAGATGCCGGCATCGAAGGTGGCGATCAGATCGCTCACCGCTTGGCTGCGGTCGATGGCGCCATGCCCGCCGGCCAGCTGCCAGCCGCCGCGGATGATGCGCGAGATCGTATAGCCAGGCCCGAGTTCGAAGGTCTTGGCGGTCATGTCTGGTCGTTCTCCTTCGGCAGCGGCACGGCAGTGGTTTCGGCGTGGCTGAACCGCCGCTTGGCCAGCCTGACGATCCGCAGCCGGCTGGCGCAGTTGGGATCGGGACAGGCGATCTCGGCGTCCGAGGTCATCCAGTCATTGCGGTCGGTCGGGCGCTGCTTTGCCGCGAGAAACGGCAATACGGAGGCAAGCGAATAGATCGAAAAACTCTGCCCTGCCGGCATCGACAACATCTCGCCCTTGAGCTCGAAATAGTCACCGGGTTTGGCGCCGCAATAGATCGGCTTGCCTTCGGGAACGACCGCCTCGACGCGAAGATCGAAGAGTTCGAAACTGTCGTCAGCCATGTCAGGCCTCCACCAGGCTGAAGGTGATGTCGCAGGCGCCGTTGCGGCGGATGATGCCGCAGGCAGCGGCGAACTGGTCGCGCTGATCGGCGCGCACCTGCGCCACCACACTGCCGGCCAGCCAGCCGATCGGGAACAAAAGCCGCGCCCCTTGCCCGTAGTACAAGCCTATGTCGAAGATGGCATTGGGATTGCCGCCCCACATGCGCGGCGGCACGTAGGACAGCACGATATCTCCCGGCTGCGGCGTCAGCGTCGCGTTCTCCGCCGGTAGAGGCCGGGCATAGGACTGGCCATCGAGATCGGCAGACGGAACCGGGCAGGAAATCTCAGGTCCCGTCCACATGGCATGGATGCCGGGAACGACACGTGGCGTTGTGAGATACGCCTGGAGAAAGGCGGCGTTTTCCGGTGCCTTTTCGGGCAGCAGCAACGCCGTCACGGAAAGCTTCGAGCGCGGCTCGGTGATGCTGATGGCTGGCTTCGTCATGTCGGGTCTTTCGTGGCGGCGGATTGAAGCTTGTCGCGCAGGAAAGCAAAGGGCCGGCTGATATCGGCCACCAGCGCCTCGCGCGCCGCCTGCGCATCCTGTTTGGCAAGAGCCGCGACGATGCTGCGGTGGTAATGCGCGGTGTCGACCTCGCCGGCGTCGGAAAAGGCGTAGATGGCGACACGTATGCAGGGCCCCGATTGCAGCCACAGGCTTTCGATCATCGGGATCAGCACGGCCGAGCCGCAGCAGCGGTAGATCTCGAAATGGAAGCTCTGGTTGAGCGTCGCTTCGCGGTCGATATCCTTCTTGTGCTTCAGTGCCCGCATCTCGTCCCATTCGCCGAGCATAGCTTCGATCGAAGCGATCTGGCGCGGGCTCATGCGCGTGGCGGCGAGTGCTATCGCCTCGCCTTCGATAAGTGAGCGGGCACGCAGAAGGTCGTCGATACGCTCCAGCGTGATCGGCGGCACGCGCACCGAGCGGTTGGGCAGCGCCTCCAGCGCCTTTTCCGTGATCAGCCGGCCCAGCGCTTCGCGCACCGGCATGGTCGAGGTAACCAACGCATCGGCGAGACCACGGATGGTCAGCACCTGGTTCGGCTCGAACAGGCCGCCGATCAGGGCCCGGCGCAGCTCGGAATAGACGCGATCCTGTACGGTTTCGCGACCGACCGGCGTAAGCTGGGCTGCGATCGTCTCGTTGTTCTTTTCGATGGCAGCCTTCTGCATTCCCGGCTTTTGCCCCGTTTTCGGCTTGCGGATGAAATTAAAGCCGAATAGCGTGATCAAAGCAAGTGTGATCACAAATCAAAAATCAGGAGGCGACAACGATCGTCTTCGGCCAAAGGGTGTGATGAGCGAGGCAGCGGAGCGCCAAGGGCAGGAGACCCGAGCGCCGGTTCTGACGGCAAGGAACGTCGTCAGGCGGTTCGGCGGCCTTGTCGCTGTCAACGATGTCTCGTTTGACGTCAAAGCGGGCGAAATCCTTGGCCTGATCGGACCGAATGGTGCTGGCAAGACGACGATGTTCGATCTGCTTGCCGGCAGCATATTGCCGACCAGCGGCAATATCCTGCTCAACGGTACGCGCGTTTCTGGCGAAGCCGCGCATCTGCGCATCGGCCGAGGTCTTGGCCGCACCTTCCAGATCCCGCGCCCGCTGCCCAATCTGACGCTGATCGAAAACATCATGCTGGCAGCACAGGGCCAGGCCGGTGAAAAGCTGCTCGCCAATTTCGTCACGCCGTGGCGGGTGGCGGCACAGGAAAAAGCGGCCAGGGCGAAGGCGCTCGACCTTTTGGAACTCGTCACCCTCACCCACCTTGCGCATGAACCGGCGCGCGTGCTGTCCGGCGGCCAGCGCAAATTGCTCGAGCTTGCCCGCGTGATGATGGCCGACCCGGCGATCATCCTGCTCGACGAGCCGGCTGCCGGCGTCAACGCAACGCTGCTTGAAGTCATCATCGACCGCATCCGCGACATCAACGCACGCGGCATCACCTTCCTGCTGATCGAGCACAACATCGACATGGTGACGCGGCTCTGCCATCGCGTGCTGGTCATGGCGAGCGGCCAGTTGCTCAGCGAAGGCACGGCGGAACAAGTCGCCCGCGACCCGCGCGTCATCGAGGCCTATCTCGGGGGCACTGCATGAGCGAGATCGTGCTCGACGTGCGCGACCTCGAAGCCGGCTACGAGCCCGGCGTACCGATCGTGCGCGGCGCCTCGATCACCGTCAGCAAGGGTGAGATCGTGGTCGTGCTCGGCCCCAACGGCGCTGGCAAGTCGAGCTTCATCAAGGCGATCGCTGGCCTCGTCCCGATCACCGGCGGTTCGGTGTTCCTGGACGGCAAGGACATCACCGCCGCCCCGGCCCACACCATGGTGCGCCTTGGCCTGGCCTTCGTGCCGCAGACCGAAAACATCTTTCCGCTGATGTCGGTCGAGGACAATCTCAGAGTTGCCTGCGGTATTCTCGAACGACGCGACATCCCTGGCCGCATCGAGGAAATGTATGCGGCCTTCCCCGACCTTGTCCGCCAGCGCCGCACCGCCGCCGGCAACCTGTCGGGCGGACAGCGGCAGATGCTCGCCGTCGCGCGGGCGCTGATCGTCCACCCCAAGGTGCTGGTGCTCGACGAACCGTCGGCCGGCCTGTCGCCGAAATTCGTGTCGATGGTGTTCGAGATGCTGGCCGGCATCCGCAAGTCCGGCGTCACCATCCTGCTGGTCGAGCAGAACGCCAAGGCGGCACTGGCGATCGGCGACCGCGCCTATGTGCTGGTCGAGGGCAAGGACCGGCACGAGGGTGTCGCGTCCGAATTGTGGAACGATCCTGTCGTCGCCGAACTCTATCTCGGCCAACGCCCTTCTCACGCCAGCAAGGGGGATGCGGCATGAGCCTGCAATTTGTCGTCGATGGATTGCTGACCGGCTCGATGATCGGCCTCGGCGCTATCGGCGTGACGCTCACCTATTCGATCCTGCGCTTCTCCAATTTTGCCCATGGCGACTTCATGGCCTGGGGCACCTATGCGACTTTGGCTGTCGTCAGTGCCATCGGGGCGACCTTCGGCAAGGTGGCACCGATCGCGCCGCTGTCCTTCGGCTGGCCGCTGCTTGTCGCCCTGGTCGTCGGCATGGCTTTCACCGCCTTGCTGGCGCTGCTGCTCGACAGAGTGCTGTTTTCGCGGCTGCGCTCGCAAGGGCAAGCCATCATCGTGGTGATGGCGAGTTTTGGTGCCTCGATGGCGCTGCGGAGCCTGCTGGAATTCACCTTCACCTCGCGGCCGACCTATTTCAGCCGGGCGATCCAGATCGCCATGCCGGTCGGCTTCGGCATCCGCATCACCCCCGACCAGATCGCGCTTTTGCTGCTGACCGCCGTGCTGGTGCTCGGTGTGCATCTTTTGATGACGCGCACGCAGACCGGCCGCTCCATGCAGGCGCTGAGCCAGAATGCGGCGCTGGCCCGCATCGTCGGCATCGACGTCGCCTCCGTGGTGCGCGTCACCTGGGTCATCGGCGGAGCGCTCGCCTGCGTCGCCGGTGTCATGATCGGCATTCTGGTGCAGATCCGCCCGTTCATGGGCTTCGACATGCTGCTGCCGATGTTTGCCGCCGCCATCCTCGGCGGCATCGGCAGCATTCCGGGCGCTGTGCTCGGCGGCCTGATCATCGGGCTCGCCGAAGCCGGCGCGGTGCAGCTGATCGGTGCCGAATGGCGCGCCGCCGTCTCCTTCATCATCCTGATGGCGGTTCTGTTCGTGCGGCCGATCGGCCTTTTTGGTGTGAGGGAACGCTGATGGACCTGCTCGGCTACGGCGCCTTCTTCCTGACCACAGCGCTGATCTTTTCGCTGGTCACGCTGGGGCTCAATTTGCAGTGGGGGCTGACCGGCCTGTTCAATGTCGGTCTCGCCGGCTTCGTCGCCATCGGCGCCTACACCTCGGCCTTGCTGACGACGCCAGATGATGCCGCTCGGCTCGGTGGCTTCGGCCTGCCGATCCTTGTCGGCTGGCTGGGTGCCATGGTCGTCGGCGGCATTGCCGCGGCGCTGACCGGCATGGCGACGCTGCGGCTCAGGTCCGACTATCTGGCGATCACCACCTTCGGCGTCGCCGTGGTCGTGCAGCTCGTCGCGCTCAACGCGCAGAAACTGACCGGCGGCCCGTTCGGCATCGGCTTCATCCCGCGTCCGTTCGGCGGCCTTGCCGAGACGCCGCTGCTGTTCAACCTGTCGAACCTCGCCGTGGTCGCGGCGGTGACCTTGATTGCCTATCTAGCTTTGGAACACCTGTCGCGCAGCCCGTGGGGACGCGTGCTGAAGGCCTTGCGGGAGGATGAGCGGGCAGCGATTTCGCTGGGGAAGAGCGCGCGTTTCTACCGCGTTCAGGCCTTTGCCGTCGGTGGCGCCATCATGGCGCTGGCCGGCGCATTGCAGGCGCATTTCACCGGCTTCATCGCGCCGGACAATTATCTGCCGATCCTGACCTTCCAGGTCTGGGTGATGCTGATCGTCGGCGGCTCCGGCAGCAATCTCGGTGCCGTCATCGGCAGCGTCCTGGTCTGGGGGATATGGGCCGGATCGGGCACACTGACCAGCGTGCTGTTTGCACCGGAGCAGCAGGCCCGCGCGGCCTCGCTGCAGATCGTCGCCATCGGCGTCATGCTCTGTGTCATCCTGCTGATCAGGCCGACCGGGCTGTTCGGCGATAGGCCGCGTCGCCCACGCCTGGATAAGCGGGCGAAGGTGGCTACGGCCAAGAGCAGTTCCGACTCATGACCGCTGCGATCCGACAAGACGCGCATGGCGCTTCGCTCTGGCACGCCGTCAGCCGCAATCGTCGCGACCGGCCGGCGCTGCAAGGCGGGCTGGATGTCGATTTGGCCATCGTCGGCGGCGGTTTTTCCGGCCTGTCGACCGCGCTGCACGCCGCAGAGAAAGGACTTTCCGTTGCCGTCCTCGAAGCGAAAGTCATCGCCTGGGGCGCGACCGGCAGGAATGCCGGTTTCGTCGTGCCCAACTTTGCCAAGATGGACCCGGACAGCATCCTTGCGCATCTCGGCCCAGAGCGCGGCGAGAGACTGATCGATTTTGCCGCCGGCAGCGCCGACCTCGTCTTCGGCCTGATCCGGCGGCACGGCATCGACTGCGACGCCGTGCAGAACGGATGGATCCAGCCGGCGCATTCGGCTGCCGCTTTCGAGAAGGTCAAATCGCGGGCCGGACAATGGGCGCGGCACGGCCGGCCGGCTGTCACGCTGGATCGGCAGGACGTCGAAGCGCTGACGGGCGTTCGCGGCTATGCCGGCGGCTGGATGGACCGCTCGGGCGGCGTGCTCAATCCCGTCGCCTACGCGAACGGGCTGGCCGACGCGGCGGAAAAGGCTGGCTCGAAGATCTTCGAGCGCACGCCGGTCGCCTCGGTCGATCGCACGACCGATGGCTGGACGCTGAAAACACCGTCGGGCTCGGTGCGTGCCGGCAAGGTGCTGATTGCCACCAACGCCTATGGCGGGTCGCTCAATCCGCTGCTGCAGCGAACCTATTTTCCGCTGAAGATTTTCCAGATCGCGACCGAGCCTTTGCCGCGCGACGTGCGGACGCGGCTGCTTCCCGGCGGGCAAGGCGCCGGTGACACCAGGCGCAATCTCTTCACCTTCCGCTTCGATGCCGACAACCGGCTGATCAGCGGCGGCATGCATATTCTGAGCGCCGGCGCCGACACGCGCGTGCCGCAGACAATCTGGCGACGGCTCGCCAGACATCTCGATTTGCCTGACCTGCCGCCGCTGGCCTATGGCTGGTCGGGAATGGCCGCGGTCGAACCGGATTTCCTGCCGCATCTTCTGGACCTCGGGCCAGGCCTGATCGCCGGCCGCGCCTGCAACGGCCGCGGCATCGCCATGACCACGGCGATGGGCAAGGTGCTGGCCGACTGGGCTGCGGGAACCGAAGCGCGTGATTTGCAGCTGCCGTTTGCCCTGCCGGCACCGATCCCGTTCCACGCGCTCCTGCGGCACGCGCCCAACATGCTGCTCGGCTGGAGCATGCTGCGCGACCGGCTGGACGAGACCAGATAAGGCGGTCGCTTCTGGCTGCGCGGATCAGGCCGTCATGCGCAGATTTTCGGAGAGAACCGCTGCCGCCACCGCAATGTCCTGCTCTAGGGAGACCCGGACAGCAGGACCATTGCGCTGCTCCAGCGCCGCAACAATCCTGCGATGCGCATCGTTCGACTGCGGGATGTAGCGATCGGCTTGCATCAGCAATTTGAGATAGGGCCCGACCCGACCCCAGAGGTCGCGGATCATGTTCAACAGGATCGGCGCGCCGGCATGCTGGTAGATGGCAAAATGAAACGCCTCGTTCAGTGAGAGATAGGCCCTGGCGTCGCCGGCCTCGATGGCGCGCTGCATGCCGGCCAGCGTCGCCTGGATGTCGACCAGTCCACTTTCGCTCATCCGCGACGCGGCCATCTCGCCCGCCAGCCCTTCGACGGCGATGCGGATATGGGTCAATTCCTCGAAGGCGGGAGCCGACAGCAGCGGCACAATGATCGAGCGGTTGTTCTGCATCTCGAGCAGCCGCTCGGCGACCAGCCTTTGCAGCGCCTCGCGGATCGGCGTGGTCGAGATGCCGAACGTCTCGGCGAGCTTGCGGATGACCAGCGTCTGGCCCGGGCTGAAGCCGCCTGAAATCAATTCCTGCTTGAGCGCGCCATAGGCGCGGTCGTTGAGGGTTTGATGTTCGAGCTTCAGCATGCGCGCCCCGCCCCGATCACCAGTTCGACAGGGCGCGATCGAGCGTCTCGGCCAGTTGCTCGGCATTGTCCCTGGCGAACGGCAGAGGCGGCCTGATCTTCAGCACATTGCCGCGCGGACCGCAGGACGAGATCAGCACGCCATCTTCGCGCATGGTTTCGACGACCGCTGACGTCTTGGTGGCGGCCAGCGCTTCATCGCCATCCGCCGTCAATTCGACGCCGAAATAGAGGCCGTTTTGCCTGACATCGGCGACCATGCCGTGTCGGGTCTGCAGAGTGCGCAGCAGGTCAGCTGTATAAGCGCCGACATTGCGCGCGTTCTCGATCAGCCCCTCGCCTTCGATCACCTCCAGCACGGCGATGCCGACGGCGGCCGCGACCGGATTGCCGCCGAAGGTGTTGAAGTAGCCGGTGTTCGAGCCGAAGGATGAAACAAGCTGCGGCCGCACGAGCACCGCGCCCATCGGATGCCCGTCGCCGATCGGCTTGCCCATGGTGACGATATCGGGCTCGATACCATAATTGGCAAATCCCCACATGCCTTGGCCAAGCCGGCCGAAGCCGGACTGGACCTCATCGGCAATGACGATTCCGCCGGCCTTCCTGACGTGATCCGCCGCCTCGCGCATGACAGCCGCGTCGGGGAAGAAAATACCGTCGCTGGAAAAGGCCGAGTCGAGCAGCAGCGCCGCCGGACGGATATTCTGCACGCGCATTTCGTCGATGGCGGCGGCCACATTTCTGGCGAAATCACGCGCGGCGCGGCCATGGTCGCGGAATGTGTCCGGTGCTGCCACGGTCCGGTGGTGCGCCGGCACGCCCTTGGCGCCAACCGCAGCCGGCGACAGCTGCGCGGTGGCGATCGTGGCGCCGTGGTAAGCGAAATCGGTGATGATCACCCCGGTACCGCCGCTCGAATGCTGGGCAATGCGAATGGCGAGATCATTGGCCTCGCTGCCGGTGCAGGTGAACATGGCGTGGCCGAGATGGGCCGGAACGGTGCCGAGCAGTTTTTCCGCGTAGTCGAGGATGATCTCGCTCAAGTAGCGCGTGTGCGTGTTGAGCGTGGCAGCCTGCCCTGACAACGCCTCGACGACGCGCGGATGGCAGTGCCCGACCGAGGCGACATTGTTGTAGGCATCGAGGAATTTGCGCCCCTGCGCATCGTAGAGCCAGACGCCGCTGCCGCGAACCAGATGGATCGGGTTGCGGTAGAAGGCGCGGTAAGTCGGCCCAAGCAGCCTGGCGCGGCGTTCGAGCAGGGCCTGCTCGGATGCCGTCGAACCAGCATTTGCGGGATATGGCGAGGACTGGGACACGGGCATCTACTCCGGATTGGAATGGTCGAGGAAATAGCGGCGGGCCTCCGCCGACGACAGCCCATCGAGCCGTTCGAGCGAAGTCCAGACTTCGGCGATAAGGCGCAATACGTAGTCGCGCTTGGCCGGGAACCGTTCCGCCTGCCAGCTGGCGATGTTGGCGATGAGCGCAAGGCGGGCGCGGATCAGATCGAACAGAATGCCGATCTCTTCGGCCTCCAGCGGCTGCACCGATTGGTAGCCGGCGACGAAGCGCGCGGCCGGCGCCAGCGGATGACCCTCAGCCGGCCAGCGGTAGACAGCGCCAATGGCGAGGTCGCAGATCAGCGGCGAATGGATCATGTCGCCGAAATCGAGGATGCCGCTGACCACCTCCGGCCGCGAGGCGTCCATCACCACATTGTAGGAGTTCATGTCGTTGTGGACGATCTGGGCACGCAGGCTCGGAATGACCGGCGCCGCATGCGCCTCGAAGGTATCGATGACGCGTTCGACCATGGCCCGGTGGCCGGCATCGGCGATATGCGCCAACATCGGCCGCGTCTTGGCGACCTTGCGGATGTCCCACAGCAGGTCGCTGCCGGCGGCCCGATGAAAGAAGCCGCGCAACGCCCGGCCAAGCCGGGCAAGGAAAATGCCGAGATTGCGATCCTGCGCCGCCGACACGGGCGAGCGCGACAGCAACTGGCCGGGCAGATAGGTGACAAGCCGGGTGATGCGCGGCGCCGATCCGCCGACGCTGACCGTGAATTGGGCTTCGCCTTCCAGGCTCTTGCGTACCGAAGGAACCGGCAAGGCCGGGTCGACCGAAAGGATGTGGTCGAGCGCCTTGTTCTGGAAATCGGTGAAGCCGGCTTCTTCGGCCGGATGGGAAACTTTCAGGACGAACTCGCCCTCGCCTTCGGTCTGGATGTGGAAATTGTGGTCGCGTTCGCCGGGCAAGGGACGCGCGCTACCGGTGAGCCCGTAGTGCCGGCGCACGATGGCCAGCGCGTCGGCGATCGAGACATCGGGCGCATCCTCGGCGAGCGTTTCACCGAAACCATCGAGCACGGCCGCACTCATGCGCTCGCCTCCGGATCGAGCGGCTCGAGACCGCACCAGTCGGCGATGAACAGCGCGATGGTCTGCGTGACCTTGCGCACCGAGTCCAGATCGACGGCCTCGTCATAGCCATGCGGCATGCGGCAGATCGGGCCGTAGACGATCGCCGGCGTGTCGGCATAGAGGCCGAAGAAGCGCGCATCCGTGGTCGCCGAGGTGACGTGTTCCGTCAGTGGCTCGCCCCACACGGCGGTATGGCTGCGCCGCAGCACAGCTTCCATCTCGTCGGCGTCTTGAAGCACATAGCCCTCGGCCATGAAGCCGTTATAGCTCATCTTGGGCGGGCGATTGGCCAGGAACGGATCGGCACGAGCCGCATCGGCGATGCAGGCTTCGAGCTCGGCCCTGGCGCTCTCAAGCCTCTGGCCGGGATAGGTCGCGACCCGCATCTCGAAGACACAGCGCGCCGGAACGCTTGATGTCCACTCGCCGCCTTCGATCTTGCCGAGGTTGAAGCGGATCGGGTGCGGGTGATCGCAGAAATGCGGATCATCGACCTTGCGCGCGTTCCAGACGATTTCGAGTTGTTTCAGCGCCTGGATGATGACGAATGCCTTTTCGATGGCATTGGCGCCTGCCGAGAAAGCCCCCGACGCATGCTGCGGATCGCCATCGACCTCGACCCTGAACCAGATCGGCCCGACCTGCGCGCGCATCAATCGCGGTTCCAAGGGCTCGGGAATGAAGGCGGCATCGGCGCGGTAGCCGCGCTGCAGGCAAGCGAGCGCGCCATTGCCGGTGCATTCTTCCTCAACCACCGACTGGAGGTAAATTTTCGCGGCCGGCTGATAGCCGAGGCCACGCAAGGCGGCCAGCGCGTAGAGACAGGCGGACAGGCCGGCCTTCATGTCGCCGGCACCACGGCCATGCATCCAGCCATCCTCGATCGCCGGATCGTAGGGATCGCGCACCCAGCGGTCGAGCGGCCCGGTCGGCACGACGTCGATATGGCCGTTGAGGATCAGCGAGCGGCCGGTGGCGTTTCGCGGCGTGTGGGTGGCAACGACGTTGAAGGCATCGTCATAGGACACCGCCACGGGCGAAAATCCCGGCAGGTCGCGGATCGCCTCGACATCGACACGCCACATGTCGACCGCATAGCCATCGGCCTGATAGGCAGCCGCCATGAAGGATTGCGCTGCGTGCTCGTCGCCGCGCTGGGAGGGAAAGCGCACGAGATCCGCCAGGAACGCGACTTGCCGCGCGAAGCCGTCATCGACCGCGCGCAAAATGGCTTCGTCGGCAATTCGCTCAGGCATGATATTCCGCTTTCCCGTGAATGGTGTATCATATCTCATATGCCATTTCCTGGAAAGGCAAAGAGACAGGTCGGGCCAAAACTATGGCCCAACCCGGGAAGCTCTTGGCAGGCGGGCGCAGAGTTGGCATCAGCTTCTTGCATGCCAGCGAAGCTGCATGGCAGAGATCGAGGACAGATGCTGGTCACCCAAGGCCCATTGCCGGATGAAGTCACCGATCTCTCGTCCGGCTACCGGCGCGTGCCGGCCGGCAAGATCGTCAATGCGGTGACGTGGATGGAAGCGCGCTCCCCGGTGCCGGGTCTTCCGCAGCCTCTGGCAATGACCCGGATCACAAGGCCCGACAGTGCCGCCTACCGCACGATCTTCCTCGAGATCGGCGCTCCCTGGCTCTGGGACCGCGCCGCCGAAATGTCGGATGCCGAAATGTCAGCGCATTTCGCCGACCCTCGCCAGCATCTCTATTACGGCCATGATGAACGCGGCGACCATGTCGGCATGGTCGAATTCTCCGTGACCGACGACAATGAGATCGAGATCACCTATTTCGGCCTGTTCCCCACCTTGACCGGCCGTGGCCTCGGCAAGCGGCTGATGGCGGGTGCGCTCGATCAGGCATGGCGCCTCACCCCCGGCCGCGTCTGGCTGCACACCAGCAGCATCGATCATCACAGCGTCATCGGTTTCTACCGGGCTTGCGGGTTCGAGCCCTATGCCGCCGGTTTCGAAATCACCGACGATCCCCGGGTCAAGGGAACCCTGCCGCGCGATGCGGCCCCGCAAATCCCGTTGATCGAAACGGAATGGGTGCCCGGCGCCAGATGAGACCGTCTTCGCAGCCCGCCAGCCAGGCATCGCCGCACCATCGCCGGTGGGTGCGGCGCGAAAGCATCCTGTCGAGGCTGGAGCGGCATGTCGACACGCGCATTGTGCTGTTCGCCGCGCCCGCCGGCTTCGGCAAGTCGACGACGATGGCGCAATGGGCCGCGGAAGTCGCGCGTCACGGCCGGTTGACCGCATGGCTGTCCTGCGAAGCGACGGACAATGACGAAGGCGCCTTCCTGTCGCATCTGGTGGGAGCGCTGCGCCACCTCGTCCAGAACCCGGCGGAACTCGACCTCGCCTTCCAGTCGAGCCCGATCCCGCAGCTCGATGTGGTGCTCGCAGCACTTGTTGCCGGTTTTGCGGCGCGCGACACCGACATCACTTTGTTCTTCGACGATTATCACGCCATCGAAGCGCCGGCGGTCAAACGGTTCATGGAGCGCCTGACCCGGCAGGCGCCCGCCAACGTCGCCTTCGTCATCGGCTCGCGCAATCTGCCCGACCTGCAGCTCGGCAAGCTCAGGGTGCTTGGCGACGTTTTCGAAATCGGCCCGGACGATCTGCGCTTCGCCTCGTCGGAAGCCGAAGCCTTCTTCAATGAAAAGCTGGGCCTAAGTGTCAGCAGCGGCACGGTGGAGACCTTGTGCTCGCGGACCGAAGGCTGGGCGGCCGGCCTGCAACTCGCTTCGCTGTCGCTCAGCGCCGCGCATGCACCGGAAACCGTCATCGGCAACTTCACCGGCGCCAACCGCAACGTCGCCGATTTCCTGATGGGCGAAGTCTTCCTGGGGCTGCCGCCGGCGCTGGCGAAATTCCTGCTCCACAGTTCGATCTTCGAACGCTTCAGCGCCGAGGCTTGCCGGGCGGTCTTGCGCGCGGCGGATGCCGAGGCTGATATCACCGAGATCGAGACCCGCAATCTGTTCCTGGTGCCGCTCGACGAGGAGCGGCGCTGGTTCCGCTATCATCATCTGTTCCACGACTTCCTCAGCCGTGAAATGGAACGGCGCGAGCCGGAGATGATCGCACCGCTGCATCTGGCCGCCGCCGAGTGGTTCGGCGAACGCAAGATGCTGACCGAGGCGATCGGGCATGCGCTCGCCGCCGGCGACCAGGCCCGCGCGGCAGTGTTCGTCGAGAACAATGCGCTCGAACTCATTGCCCAGTGCCAGCTGCTTTATGTGCGCCAGTTGCTGGCGCTGCTGCCCCGGAAACTGGTCGACCAGCGCATCCGGCTGCAACTCGTCGTGCTGTGGCTGGCGGTGCACTCAAGCCAGCCCGAGATCGCCCAGCAGACGCTCGCCAACGCGCGCAAGCTGGTCGAGACCGGGCCGGCCGACGGCAAGGATCCGGGCACGCTGACCGGCACCACGATCGAGGCCGAAATCGCTGTCCTCGATGCCGCCGTGCACAGCACGCTGGAGCAGTTCGAGCAGGCGCGTGATACCGCGCTGGCCGCCCTGCGCATCATCGCGCCCGATGCCTGGTTCATGGAAGGTGCGACGGCCAATGTCATCGGCTACAATCTCTATGCACTGGGCGACCTCGAAGGCGCACGCGCGGCAGCGGATGCGGCGCGCAAGGCGCATGAGCGAAGCGGCAGCCTGCTCGGCGTCACCATCGCCAATTGCTACATGGCCGTCATCGAACGCTCGGCCGGCCGCCTGCCCGCCGCCGAAAAGCTGCTGCGCAACACAATCATCGAGGCCAGGACGCGGATCGGGGCGAACTCCTATGCCGAGGCGCTGGCCGGAACGCTGCTTGCGGAACTCGCCTACGAGACCAATGCGTCCGGCGAGGCACTGACGCTGGTCGAGAATCTCGGGCCGCTGATCGAGGGCGCCGCGGTCATCGTCTATCCCCTGGCCAGCGTGCCGACCTATGCCCGCGTGCTGCAGCTAACCGGTCGCGGCGACGCCGCGCTCGACATGCTGGAGCGCGTCTACCAGCGTGTGCGCGGCTCCGTCTATCGCCGCCTCGCTTCAGTGCTGGTGCATGACCGCATCCGGTTGCTGCTCGACCAGAACCGCGTCGCCGAGGCGCGCGCCCTGCTCGACGAGCATCGCCGCGAAAGCGCTCAACCCGCCCCCACCGTTGCCAACGAATTCGAGTTCTTCGCCGAGGGCAGGCTGCTGACGGCGGAAAAATCCTACGCAGCGGCGGCAGCACTTTTCGACGCGCTGCTGGAGCGAACGAAAAGCAGTGGACGCATGCGCCGCCACATACTAGCTCTGATCCTGCGCGCCAAGAGCGCTGTCAATGACCAGCGCGAGGCCGATCGCCATCTCCTCGAAGCCTTGCGCCTTGCCCAGCCTTCCGGTTTCATCCGTTCCTTCGTCGATGAGGGCAGGCCTGTCGTCGAAGCGTTGATGCGGCTGCGCGCGGCTCAGGCAAAGTCTGATCCGTCCCTGTCGGCCTATGCAACGCGCATCATTGATGCCGCGCAGACCATGCCTGTGCCGACGCGCAAGCCGGCGACACCGGCAGCCGAAAAGGAACAGCTCACCCAGCGCGAGTCCGAACTGCTGCGCTGCCTGTCGGAAGGCATGTCCAACCGCGATATCGCGGTTGCACTGTCCGTTAGCGAAACGACGGTGAAATGGCATTTGAAGAACATTTTCGGCAAGCTTTCGGTATCGAACCGCGTCCAGGCCGTGCGCGCCGCGCAGGCCGCAGCAAACCTCTGTCCCCCTCCGAAAGGAGGGGCATAGGCATCTGACACACCCCCCTCTTTCGGGTCGGGCCATCGTTTCGTTAGCCTGCTAGCGTCATCCAGGTTTCAGAGGACGCTTGCGTATGGCGACAGGTTACGTTTTTCACGAACAGCTGATGTGGCATGACACCGGCTCCAGCGCCGACATGATGCCTCCCGGCCGTTTCGTGGAGCCCGGACGGCATCTGGAATCGCCGGGATCGAAGCGGCGGTTGAACAACCTGATCCAGGTCAGCGGCCTGTCGCGCCATCTGGTGCCGATTGTCGCCGAGCCGGTGACGGTCGAGGACCTGCTGCGGGTGCACACCCAGCGCCATGTCGACGACATCCGTACGCTCAGCGAACGCGGTTCCGGTTTCGCCGGGCCGCAGGCGCCGATCGGCCTCAACAGTTTCGACATCGCGCTGTTGTCCGCCGGCACCACCTATGCGGCGATGCGCGCGGTGCTGACCGGCCGCGTCGACAACGCCTATGCGCTGGCGCGCCCGCCAGGGCATCATGCCGAGCCCGACCAGGCAATGGGCAACTGCCTGTTCTCCAATATTGGTGTCTCCGTACGCCGGCTGCAGCACGAAGGCCTGCTCGGCCGCGCGGCGATAGTCGACTGGGACGTGCATCACGGCAACGGCACCGAGACGGTGTTTTATTCCGACCCCTCGGTGCTGACCATTTCCCTGCACCAGGACAATCTCTACCCGACCGGGCGCGGCGCGCTGGCCGACAATGGCAAGGGCGAAGGCGAAGGCTACAACATCAACATCCCGCTGCCTGCCGGCAGCGGCACCGGCGCCTATGAAGCCACCTTCGACCGCGTCGTCGCCCCGGCTCTGCGCGCCTACAAGCCCGATCTTGTCATCGTCGCTTCCGGTTTCGACGCGTCGGGCTTCGACCCGCTCGGGCGCATGATGCTGAACAGCGAATGTTTCCGGCGTCTTGCCGCGCGCATGGTGGCGCTGGCCGCCGAGACGTCGAACGGGCGCCTGATGATGAGCCATGAGGGCGGCTATTCGGAAGGCTATGTGCCGTTCTGCGGCCATGCCGTCATCGAGACCTTGGCCAATCATCGCACCGAAGTGGTCGACCCGTTGTCGGACCATATCGACGAATGGGCCGGGCAGGATTTGCAGCCGCATCAGGCTCAAGTGATCGACGCCGCCGAAGCCCTGCTCGCCGGTCTGCGCCAACGCCTCGCCAATGCTGCCTGACGCGATGGATTTTCTGATCACCACGCTCCTCAATGCGCTGACGCTGATCAGCATCCTGATGCTGGTCGGGCTCGGGCTGGCGATCAGCTTCGGCCTGATGAACGTGACCAATCTGGCGCATGGCGAGTTTGTTACCGTCGGCGCCTTCGCGGTCTATTTCGTCCAGAGCATCGGCGGCTCGTTCTGGCTGGGGCTCGCCGCCGCGCCCATCGCCGGCGCGGTGGTCGGCTGTATCCTGGAATTCGCCATCATCCGCCACCTCTATTCGCGGCCGGTCTCGACGGTGCTTGCCACGTGGGGTGTCAGCCTCATCCTGCAGCAAGGGCTGGAACTGACCTTCGGTCTTGGCGCCAAGCCGGTGACGCCACCGATCGAAGGCACGCTCGACCTGTTCTTCACCGTCTATCCGGCCTACCGGCTGATCCTGATCGCCATCGCCATGCTGACCCTGCTCGGCGTCGTCCTGCTGATCAGCCGGACGTCGTTCGGGCTCGACATTCGCACCGTCATCCAGAACCGCGAGATGGCCGAGGGCGTCGGCATCAACACACGGCGTACCTACGCCATCGCCTTCACCTTCGGCGCAGCCATCGCCGGTCTCGCCGGCGGGCTGGTCGCGCCGCTGGCGATCGTGCTGCCGCAGATGGGGGTGAATTACCTCGCCAACGCCTTCTTCGTCGTTATTGTCGGCGGCGTCGGCTCGATCGGCGGCCTCGTCGCCGGCAGCGTCTTCGTCGGCGGGCTGACCAGTGTGCTCAACTACCAGATCTCGCCATCTTTGGCGCAAGCGATCGTGCTGCTCGCGGCCATCGTCGCCGTGCGGCTGCGGCCCAACGGCCTGTTCAATGGGGCATCGCGATGATCGCCCGCGACCGCAACTGGCTGCTGATCTTCGCCGTCTGCGCCGCACTCGCCATCATCTATCCGCTTTTCGCCGACGGCTACCAGCTGACGGTGATCCGCGACGCGCTGATCTTCGGCCTGTTTGCCGCCAGCCTCGACTTCTTCTGGGGCCGCACCGGCATTCTGTGTTTCGGCCACGCCGCCTTCTTCGGCATCGGCGGCTACATCATGGCGCTGATCACGCTCAACGACGCCATCCCCTTCGGCAGCCTGTTCGGCATTATGGGCGCGGTCGCAGGGGCGGCCTTCGTCGCCGCCATCATCGGCTATTTCCTGTTTTTCGGCGGCATCCGTGGCAGCTACTTCACCATCGTCACGCTGGCGATGGGCGTCATCTGCCAGCAGGCGGCGGTGTCCTGGAGTTCGGTCACCGGCGGCGACAGCGGCCTGATCGGCATCCCGCCGATCGAGTTCGATGTCGGCGGCGCGCACGTCGATCTCAGCCAGGATCTGCCCTCCTACATTTTCGTCGCGGCCATCGCTGCGGTGGTGGTGCTGGCGCTGTGGTCGATCAGCCGTGGCCGCTGGGGCACGGTGCTGACCGCCATCCAGGACAATGAAGTCCGGGCCGCGGCCCTTGGCCACAACGCGCCGCTGCGGCTACTCGTCACCTTCGTCCTGTCGGCGGCCATCGCCGGTCTCGCCGGCGCCCTCTATGTCTGCATGGCCGGGCTGGTCGCGCCTGACCTCTCCGGACTGCTGCTGTCGACGGAAGTGATCGTCTGGGTGGCGGTCGGCGGGCGCGGCACGCTGCTCGGTCCGGTGCTGGGCGCCATCTTCATCCAGCGCGCGCAGCAGACGATCAGCAGCTTCAACCCGAGCCTGTGGCCGCTGCTGCTCGGCTGTGTCTTCGTCATCATCGTCTTCGTGCTGCCGGACGGCATCCTGTCGATCTACGCGCGGCTGAAGAGCCTGTTCAAAGGCCGGAGGCGCGCGCAATGAGCTATGTTCTGCTGCAGGCCGAAAATGTCGGCATCCGCTTCGGCGGGCTGCAAGCGCTGGAAGGCTTGAACCTGACCGTGCGCGACAAAGAGCTCTGCTGCATCATCGGGCCGAACGGCGCCGGCAAGAGCACCTTCCTCAACGTTTTGACCGGCACGCTTCGCCCGACCAGCGGCAGCGTGCGCTTCCTCGGCCATGACATCGCCGGCCTGCCGCTGCACCGCATCGCCCGGCTCGGCATTGCCCGAAAATTCCAGATCCCATCGGTCTTTCCGAGCCTCTCGGTGGAAGACAATCTCAAGGTCGCACGATGGGGTGCGCCCTCGCCGGTCCGACCGGTTGGCGAACTGCTGGAGCTGGTCGCACTTGGTAACCGCGCGACCACGCTGGCCGGTGAACTCGCGCATGGCCAGAAGCAATGGCTGGAAATCGGCATGGCGCTGGCGATCGAGCCAAGGCTGCTGCTGCTCGACGAGCCGACCGCCGGCATGACGCCGCAGGAAACACTGGCGACCGCCGAGATGCTGCTGCGGCTCAAGGGCGAGTTCTCGATCGTCGCGGTCGAGCACGACATCCGCTTCGTGCGGGCGCTGAACTGCGAGACGCTGGTGCTGCATCAGGGACGCCGGCTGCGCGGCGGTCCTTTCCACGACATCGAGACCGACGAAATGGTCCGCGATGTCTATCTGGGGAGGCGCTGACCATGCTGCGGACACTCGCGATCTCGGCCGGCTACGGCCTGCTCCCGGTGCTGAACGGTATCGACCTTAGCGTCGCACCGGGTGAAGTCGTCGGCCTGCTCGGCCGCAACGGCGCCGGCAAGACGACGCTGCTGCGCGTCATCGCCGGTGGCCTGAAGGCGAGCGGCGGCGCCGTGGTTCTCGGCGACCAGGACCTGACCAACGCGCCGGCCTTCCGCCGGGCGCGGGCGGGCATCGCGCATGTGCCGCAGGGGCGCGGCATCTTCAACCAGCTGACCGTGCGGCAGAATCTGGAGGTCGGCACGCGTGCCTCCCGGGACCGTGGCGACGGCGGCATTCCTGACGACATCTTCGGCTATTTTCCGATCCTGCGCGAACGCGAGGCGCAGATCGCCGGTACGCTGTCCGGCGGCCAGCAGCAGATGCTGGCGATCGGCCGCGCGCTCTGCGGCCTGCCATCGGTGCTGCTGCTCGACGAGCCCTCCGAAGGCATCCAGCCGAACATCGTGCAGTCGATCGCCGAACTGGTGCCGCGCATCGCCCGCGAGCGCGGCATCGCGATCGTCCTGGTGGAGCAGAATCTCGATCTCGTTCTCAAGGCGGCCGACCGCTGCCTGGTGATGGAGAAGGGCAGGATCGTGCACGAAGGCACGCCGGAGGCGTTCGCCGACGAGAGCCTGCTGAAGGACCTGTTGGCCCTATAAGGCGCGCCTAAACGCGCCTGGACCTGTTGACTTTGTAAGGCGTGCATGGGGCGCGCCTGGACTGGAAGGGAACATAACAATGATAAGCAGAAGAACTATCCTGAAATCCGGCGGCGCTGCCGCTGCCTTCGCCATTGTCGGCGCGCCGTCGATCCTGCGCGCCGCCGACACCGTCAAGGTCGGCCTGTCGATCCCGATCACCGGGTTGCAGGCGATCCTCGGCGAGACGCTGCTCAATTGCTACAAGCTCGCCGCCGCCGAACTCAACGCCGCCAACGGCATTGGCGGCCGCCAGGTCGAACTGTTCATCGAGGACAACCAGACCACGACCAAGGGCGCCATCGACAAGGCGCGCAAGCTCATCAATGAAGACAAGGTCGACGTGGTCATGGGCACGATCATTTCGCCCGAGCGCAGCGCCACGCTGTCGGTGACCTCGAAGGCCAAGAAGCTGTTCTTCTACCCGACCAATTTCGAGGGCGGCGAATGCAACCGCTACTTCGTCGCCACCGGCCCGATCCCGATGCAGCAGGTCGACCCGATGATGCCATGGGTGGCCGAGAACCTCGGTAAGACGATCTATGTCATGGCTTCGGACTATGCCTGGCCGCAGAAGATGACCGAGGCGATCACGGCGGCCTATGAGAAGGCCGGCGGCAAGATCATCGGCGCCGACTACTATCCGTTCGGCACCACTGATTTCGGCCCGGCCTTCCAGAAGATCAAGTCATTGAAGCCCGATGTCGTGTGGTCGATGGTGGTCGGCAACGACGCCGTCACCCAGCTCAAGCAGTATCGCTCTTTCGATATCAAGCAGCCGCTGATCGCACCGCTCGACGAGGTCTTCAACAAGGACGCGCTGCCGCCCGGCGTCGCCGCCGGCACCTATGCGCCGCAGCCCTACTGGATGGCGCTCGACAATCCGGTCAACAAGAAGTTCATCTCGAGCTTCCGCGAGAAATTCGGCCAGGAAAAGATGGTCAACGGCATCGGCGAAGCCGGCTATAACGGCCTGCATCTCTATGCGTTGGCCGCCGAGAAGGCCGGATCGCTGAAGGACGACGATGTGCTCAAGGCGCTGCCGACGATCGAGTTCGACGCGCCGCAAGGCAAGATCCGCGTCGATGCCAGCAACAACCACACGCTGTGCCATTCCTATGTCGGCAAGGCGGCGGCCGATGGCATCAGCTATGAGATCGTCAAGGATTTCGGCACCATCGCGCCGGTCACGCCTTACTGCAAGGTGTAGGACCTTACACCCAAGCGATCCTGACGGCGGCGTTGCCGCTGCCGTCAGGATGTCTGCGGCGCCGGCAGCCGCTCACGCAATTCGTCGACGAGCACCCTGGTGTTTTCGGAGTAGTCGATGGGCACGACGACGAGATGCACGCCGCCACCGGTGAAGGCCTGTTCCAGCGCCGGCCGCAAGTCGGCGATCGCATCAACCCTCGTCCCTTTGGCACCGTAGGCCTCGGCGTATTTGACGAAATCGGGATTGCCGAAGGTCATGCCGAAATCCGGAAATTCGTCGACCGCCTGCTTCCAGCGGATCATGCCGTAGGCATGGTCTTCGAGCAGCAGCACGACGAAGTTGAGCTTGAGCCTGACGGCGGTTTCCAGTTCCTGGCTGTTCATCATGAAGCCGCCATCGCCGCAAATGGCCATGACACGACGCTGCGGATAGAGCAGTGCCGCCATCATCGCCGACGGCAGGCCGGCGCCCATGGTGGCGAGCGCATTGTCGAGCAGCAACGTGTTTGCCATGCGCGTGCGATAGTTGCGCGCGAACCATATCTTGTACATGCCGTTGTCGAGGGCGAGGATACCGTCCGCCGGCATCACGGCGCGGACATCATGCACGATGCGCTGCGGCGTGAAGCGGTCCTCGGTGGCGCGCGCTGCGATCCGGCTCAAAATGCCTTCCCTGAGTGGCAGCAGAGCCTGCGCATTGGGAATCTTGCCCTCGATGCGGTCCGCCAGCAGCGCCAGCGAAGGGCCTAGGTCGCCGACGATCTCGGCCTGCGGGAAATAGACCTGCTCGACGTCAGCCGACTGGTAGCCGACATGGATGACCTTCGGTCCCTTGGCGCCCATAATGAAGGGCGGTTTCTCGACCGTGTCGTGACCTATGGTGATGATCAGATCGGCCTGTTCTATCGCCTCGTGCACATAGTCGCGCTCCGAAAGGGCCGCCGTTCCCATGTAGAGCTCGGTGCCGCCGGGCACGGTGCCCTTGCCCATCTGCGTGGTGAAATAGGGAATTTGCGTGCGCAGCACGAACTGGGCGACATCGGGGGTGACGCGCGGCCGCGACGCCGCCGCGCCGAACATCAGCAGCGGGCGCCTGGCCTCCATGATCATGCGGGCGGCGCGATCGAGCGCGCCCGGGCTTGCGAGCGGCAGTTCGACCGGGTGCGTCGGCACCAGCGCCACCGGCTCGCACTCCGCCGCTGCAATGTCTTCCGGCAGTTCCAGATGCACAGGGCCGGGACGCTCTTCCTCGGCAACGCGGAACGCTTCGCGCACCAGCGAGGGGATCATCTTCGGCGAGACGATCTGGCGCGACAGCTTGGTCAGCGGCTTCATCGCCGCGACGATGTCGACGATCTGGAAGCGCGCCTGCCGCGATGACAATATGCCCTTCTGGCCGGTGATCATGATCATCGGCATCGCGCCGAGCAGCGCATAGGCCGAACCGGTCGTCAGATTGAGCGCGCCGGGGCCAAGCGTGGTGATGCACACGCCTGCCTTGCCGGTGAGCCTGCCATAGGTGGCTGCCATGAAGGCGGCCGCCTGTTCGTGGCGGGTCAGGATCAGCTGGATCGACGAGCGCCGGATCGATTCGACGATGTCGAGATTTTCCTCGCCCGGAATGCCGAAAATCCGCTCGACCCCTTCGTTCTCGAGGGCCGCGACGAACATATCCGAACCTTTGGTCATGAACCGCCTCTCCTGCAATGCGTACATTCCGTCAGCCACCTTCATATGGCACTGGAATGCGGCGCCTCAAAGAGCGCAAGCCTGCTCTGTTAGCGATCAGCCCATCAATTTCGGCAAGGCGGCCGCCAGCGCGTCGACGGCGAGCCGCACCTTGAGCGGTAGATGCGGCGTCTGCAGCCAAAGGGCATGGCAGTCGTAGGGATAGCGCGGATGGTCCGGCAACAGTGCCGCCAGCGCACCGGCTCGAATGCGCTCGCGAACCAGCCACCAGGGTAGCCACGCCAGCCCCATGCCTTCGACCGCTGCGTCGGCGATGGCATCGAGATCGTCGAGCCGCAGCCGCCCCACCGGCATGATCTCCTGTACGGGCTCTCCCTCGCGCATGAACAACCATGGCTGAACGATCTGCCCGAGCCGGCGATAGACAATCGCTTGATGGTTGGCGAGGTCCTCGATCCGCAGTGGCTCACCATGGTGCTGGAGATAGGAAGGTGCCGCGCAGACGACCATGCCCTGGCGCGCAACGCGGCGCGCGATCACGCCGGCCTTGTCGTCCAGATCACCGGTCCGGATGGCAAGGTCAAAGCCATCCTCGGCGAGATCGGCAAAGCGGTCGCTGAGCGACAGGTCGAGTTCCAGCATTGGGTATTGCCGCGCCAGTTGCAGCAGCACGGGGGTGACGCAGTGGCGGCCGAAATGCGCCGGCATGGTGACGCGCAGTTTCCCACGCGGTTCGGAAAGCTGATCGGCGGCGAGCGCATCGGCGGCTTCAGCCTCGGCCAGCACGACCCGGCAGCGTTCATAATAGGCGCGGCCGAAATCGGTCAGGCTCTGGCGGCGCGTGGTGCGGTTGATGAGGCGCACGCCGAGCCGCTCCTCGAGAAAGCGCACATGTTTTCCAACCATCGGTCCGGATAGGTCGAGCGCGATGGCCGCGGCCGCGAACGAGCCCAGGTCGACCGCCCTGACGAACACCGCCATGCTCTCGAGCCGGTCCATATTCGGAACTCCTGGTTTCTACTGCTTTATCTGAACAGCCATTTATCTCTGATAAGCCTTGGCTGCATAGGTCATTCGGTTCAAATGATTTGGAGTATCCCGAATGGCCCGTGTTATCCGCTTCCACCAGCATGGTGGTCCCGAGGTTCTGCGCATCGAGGATGCCGACCTTCCCCCACCGGGTCCGGGCGAGGTTCGGATCCGCGTCAAGGCGCTCGGCCTCAATCGTGCCGAGGCGCTGCTGCGTTCGGGCGCTTACATTGAGACGCCGACCCTGCCCTCCGGGCTTGGTCTGGAAGCGGCGGGCGTTGTCGAGGCGGTGGGCGACGGCGTGAAGGATTTCGCGCCGGGCGATGCGGTCAGCGTCATTCCGCCGCAATCGATGGTTCGCTGGCCGGCTTACGGCGAGTTGGTCACCTACCCCGCCGGGCTCGTCGTCAAGCACCCGCCATCGCTCGACTGGCAGACGGCGGCAGCGGTCTGGATGCAGTATCTCACCGCCTATGGTGCGCTGATCGACATCGCTAAACTGAGCAGTGAAGATGCCGTCGTCATCACGGCGGCCTCAAGCAGCGTCGGGCTTGCGGCGACCCAGATCGCCAACAGCATCGGCGCGACAACGATCGCGGTGACGCGGACAGCGGCGAAGAAGCGGGCCCTGCTCGACGCCGGAGCGGCACATGTCGTGGCCTCAGCCGAAGAGGATCTGGCGGCACGGCTGAACGAGATCACCGGATCGCAAGGTGCGCGCGTCGTGCTCGATGCCGTCGGCGGTCCGATCTTCGAGCCGCTGACGGCCGCGATGTCAAAGGGCGGCATTCTGATCGAATATGGCGGGTTGAGCCACGAGCCGACGCCGTTCCCCTTGCCTGCCGTCCTGGGCAAGACGCTGACGCTGCGTGGCTACCTCGTCCACGAGATCACCGGCGATCCGGCGAAACTGGAGGCCGCCAAGGCGTTCATCCTCGAAGGCCTGGAGACGGGCACGCTGCGGCCGATCATCGACCGGAGCTTTGCCTTCGACCAGATCGTCGAGGCGCACCGCTATCTCGAATCGAACGAGCAATTCGGCAAGATCGTGGTGACGGTCTGAGCGACGGCAACGCGAACAAATCACTCTTCGCGGCAATACCGCCCTTGAAGGCACGGCTCCGCATCCCCAACTGTCTGGTGCGGGCCGGGCCCCTCTGACGATCGCTTCTGGCGACCGTGATGTCGGACCGCTTTAGCGGGCCCGTTTCCATCCTTTTCGGTCAAGCGGGCTCATTGCTTTCGGTTTGGAGCCCCGTATGACAACTTCCCTCCTTGGCCTGGTTTGCCCCTCCTGCCGCGTCGCGCTCACAATGAGCGAACGCCAGGGTATCGAGATCGATTACTGTCCGCAGTGCCGCGGCGTCTGGCTTGATCGAGGCGAACTCGACAAGATCGTCGAGCGTTCCGGCAGGGAGGCGTCGCCCGCGCCGCAGCCGCAGCCGGCAACGTTTTCCCAGCCGCAACATGGCCGCGATGACGATTATTCCCGCTCGCAGGGCCACCGCTACCCGAAGCGGAAGAAATCATTCTTCGAAGAATTGTTCGATTGATCGAACGGCGCCTGGCGCCGGCTGAAAATTTCCAAAACCACATCGACAAAGGTCCATCCCGATGATGTCTCGCACCAGCCGATTTGCAACGCTCTTTGCAGGCCTGTTCCTTGCATTCTCCATGGTCGCGATCGATCATGCCGAGGCCCGGCGCGGCGGCAGTTTCGGCAGTCGCGGCACGCGCACGTTCCAGTCGGCCCCGCCAACCAGGACCGCACCCGCGCCGACCGCTCCGGTCGAGCGTTCGATGACGCCCAACACCGGTGTGAACTCTGCCGCCCGGCAGCCACAGGCCGGCCCGCAGAGGCCCGGCTTCATGAGCGGCTTCGGTGGAACCATGATGCGTGGCCTGCTGCTCGGCGGCCTCATCGGCCTGCTCGTCGGCCAAGGTTTTGGTGGCCTGGCCGGCATGTTCGGTTTCCTGCTTCAGGCCCTGCTCACCGGTGGCGCGATCATGCTGGCCATCCGCTTCTTCCGCTCGCAATCCGCGCGTGGCCCTGCCCCGGCGCTCGCCGGTGCCGGCAATGCCCAGGCGTCGAGCTTCGAGAACCGCGCAACGGCACAGCAGGGCACTGCCAGCTCCTTCACAATTCCCGGCTTTGGCGGCGGTTCGGGCGGAGGCTCTCCGGCCACCGGTTCCGAGGAGATCCCGCTGGCCCAGAGCGACCTCGACGCATTCCAGCAATTGTTGACCGATGTCCAGGAAGCATTCGGGCGCGAAGACCATGCCGCCCTGCGCCGGGCGACGACGCCCGAAATGGTGTCCTATCTCTCAGAAGAGCTGGCCGACAATGCCCAGAAAGGTCTCAGGAACGAGGTCTCTGATGTCACCTTGCTGCAGGCCGACATCGCCGAAAGCTGGCGCGAGGGTGACCGTGACTACGCCACGGCCGCATTGCGCTACGAGTCCCGCGACGTGATGCGCGAACGGGCCACCAACAAAGTTGTCGGGGACGACAAAGGCCATCCGACAGAGACGACCGAGCTGTGGACATTCACGCGCCAGAATGGCTCGAATTGGAAGCTCTCGGCAATACAACAGGCTTGAGCCCGGGCCAGTTCCGTCCGAGGCTTCGACGCAGATCCGATGGTTGGGCGGATCAGCGCACGATCCTGACGCACATCGGCGTGCCGATCTCGATGGCACGTCCGGTGTCGGTCAGCATGCCGCTCGCCGGGTCGCGCGCGAAGATCGAGATGCGGTCGGCATTCTGGTTGGCCGAGAACAGATGGCCGCCCGACGGCGTCAGCGCCAGATTGCGCGGCGTCGCGCCGCCGCAAGGGACATAGCCGACGAGGCTCAAAGCACCAGTTTCCTGATCAACCGCCATGATGACGACGCTGTCGTGGCCACGGTTGGAGCCGTAGATGAAGCGGCCATCCGGCGAGATCTGGATATCAGCGCAATGGTTGCTGTCGCGCGCCTCGGCCGGGACTGCCGGCCTGGCGTCGATGATCGACAGCTTGCCTGATGCCTCGTCCAGCGCCAACGAGACGACGGTCGAATCCAGCTCGTTCATGACAAAGACGAAGCGTCCGCTCGGATGCAGTGCGAGATGACGTGGGCCTGCGCCTGGCGTCAGGGTGGACTCAGCAAGTTTCGTCAGGCTGCCATCCTGCTCGATCCGGTAGGACACCAGCCGGTCGGTGCCGAGATCGGCGACGATGGCCATTCCGCCGGCAATGGTTTCGGTGACACTGTGCGCATGCGAGCGCTCCTGCCGTGCCGTATTCGGACCGGTGCCCTTGTGCGAAACACTGGCCAGCGGCGCTGACAAGGCACCATCCTTATCGAAACCATACACGGCCACGGCGCGATCCGGACCGCCCTCACCCATGCCGTAGTTGGCAACCAGCAGCTTCGTCCCGTCGCGGGTGATGGAGTTGTGGGCGGTGATGCTGCCGAGCGAAGGCTGCTTGTTCAGATAGGTGAGCGTGCTTAAGCCACGATCGAAGCTGTAAGCGGAGACGGTTCCCTCCCGCCAGGCAAACACTTCCGAATTGGCGTAGAGGCGCGAACCATCCGGCGTCACCGACAGGAAGGTCGGATTGTCGACGTCATTGGTCTCGGCCAGCTTTCGTATTTCCAGCGTCGCCTCGTCGAAACTGTAGACGCTGAGGCCGATGCCGCGCGCGCCCTGAAAATAAGGCGCCTCCCGGTTCAGGCTGCCGACAAACACTAGACATGCGCTGCTCATGATTTCCTCCCCTGTCCGCGACGCTTGAGCGCTGTGGAGCCGACCAAAATTTCGCCTGTCCTCGCTTGCAACGCAACCCCATATGTGAAAATACTATTTACAAAAGAAGATTGACGGGAGGAGACGTCGTGCAATCAGGCGCCTTGACGCGCGTTCGAACGGCTGCCCGAACCCTTTCGCGAGAGCGACAGAGCCAGCCATGAACGACTTCGCCCCCACTGTCGGCGTCGCCTCGACGTTCCCGAAAAACATGCCGGAAGAGCATGCCGCTCTGCCGGTGTGGAACGCCGAGAACTGGTTCTACGAGGACTGGCCGGTCGGCCAGAAAATCCGCTCGTTGCGGCGCACGATGGCGGAAGGCGACAGCCACCTGTTCAACACGCTGGTGCTCGATATCCACCCCTATGTGCAGGACCAGATGTTTGCCGAGAGCGAAGGCATTTTCGGCAAGCGGCTGATCGCCGGTGCTTTCGTCTTTTCGGCGGGCCTCGGCCTGGTCGCCACCAACTGCGTCAACGCCTTTTCCTATGGCTACGACAAGCTGCGCTTCATAAAGCCTGTCTTCATTGGCGACACCATCTATTCGATCCGCTCCAACCTCGACAAAAAGCCCCGCTACAAGGAGATGGGGCTGATCCGCGCCAGCTACGAAGTGTTCAAGGGCGAAGGCGAGCTCGTTCTCTATTGCGAGCATCTGCAGACGGTGAAGTACCGCAACCCAGCCGATTTCGTCGGCAAGACGGAGAAATGACGATGCCGGCAGCAGCCGAATTGCCGCTTGCCGGTCTCGTCGTCGTCGACTTGAGCCAGTTCCTGTCCGGGCCTTATTGCTCGCTCCGGCTGCTCGACCTCGGTGCCCGCGTCATCAAGATCGAACGCCCGGATGGCGGCGACCTGTCGCGCCGGCTCTATCTCAGCGACACTGAGATCGGCGGCGATTCCACCATCTTCCATGCCATCAACCGCGCCAAGGAAAGTTTTGCCATCGACCTCAAGAACGAGGCCGATCTCAAGGTGCTGCGCCGGCTGCTGGCCAAGGCCGATGTGCTGATCCAGAATTTCCGGCCGGGTGTCATTGAGCGCCTGGGCTTCGACTATGAGGCCGTCCGCAAGATCAATCCGCGGCTCGTCTACGCCTCGATCAGCGGCTATGGCGAAGAGGGTCCGTGGGTCAAGCGACCCGGCCAGGACCTGCTGGCACAGTCGCGCTCCGGCGTGATGTGGCTGAACGGCGACGAGGACCAGGGGCCGGTGCCGTTCGGGCTTGCGATCGGCGACATGCTGGCGGGGGCGGCCTGCGCGCAAGGCATCCTGGCCGCACTGGTGCGGCGCGGCATCACCGGCCAAGGCAGCCATATCGAAACCAGCCTTCTGGAAGCGCTGGTCGACTTCCAGTTCGAGGTGCTGACCACGCATCTCAACGATGGCCGCCGCTTGCCCAGGCGCTCCAATTTCCGCAGCGCGCACGCCTATCTCTCGGCACCATACGGTGTGTATCCGGCCAAGGACGGCTATCTCGCCATCGCCATGACGCCGATCCCGAAACTCGCCGATCTGCTCTCGCTCGAAGAGTTGGCCCCTTATCGCGACAGACCGGCCTCGTGGTTCACCGCGCGCGACGACATCAAGGCGATCATCGCCCAACGGATCGCCACCAAAACTATCGACGAATGGCTTGATATTCTCGAGCCGGCCGACATCTGGTGCGCCAAGGTGCTGACCTGGCCGGAGATGCTGGCCAGCGAAGGTTTCCAGTCGCTCGACATGCTGCAGACGGTAACGCGCGAGGACGATGTCTCGATCCTGACCACCAGTTCGCCGCTCAGGGTCGATGGGATCAGGGCCAAGGTCGATCGCGCGGCACCGCGCATCGGCGAGCATAGTGCCGCGATCCGCGCGGAGTTCGGCCTGTGAGCACGCTCAAGGGCATGACCTGGAGCCATCCGCGCGGCTACGACCCAATGGTCGCCTGCTCGTCTCTCTGGCAGCAGAAGACCGGCATTGCCATCGAATGGGACAAGCGTTCGCTGCAGGATTTCGAATCCTTCCCGGTCGAGGAACTGGCGCGGGCCTATGACCTCATCGTCATCGACCACCCGCATGTCGGTCAGATCACAGCGGAAAGCTGCCTCGCGCCGCTGGATGTCGCCGGGCGCGAGGCGGAGCGCACCGCGCTCGCCGCGGGCAGCGTCGGAGAATCCTATCCGAGCTACAGCTGGCAGGGGCGGCAATGGGCGTTTCCTATCGATGCGGCCAGCCAGGTCCAGGCCTGGCGGCCGGACGCGCTCGATGCGCCGCCGACGCGCTGGACCGACGTGCTCGATCTCGCCAAACAAGGCCGCGTGCTATTGCCGTTGCGGCCGCCGCACGTGCTGATGGTGTTCTACACGCTTGCCGGCAATCTCGGACACCCCTGCGCCATCGATCCGTCCCGTGATCTCATCGATGTGGAGGCCGGCAGCGAAGTCTTCGAAGCGATGCGCGAGATCGCCGCGCTGGTCGAACCGGCCTGCGTCGAGATGGATCCGATCGCTGTTTCGGAACGGATGGCGGAGGCGGATTCCCGGATCGTCTGCACGCCGCTGATCTATGGCTATGTGTCCTATGCGATGTCAGGGTTTCGCGCGCACCGGCTGGCCTTCACCGATATTCCGGCCGTCGGCTCCAGCGGCCCAATCGGCTCGGCGCTTGGCGGCACCGGCATCGCGGTGTCGGCCTTTTCCAAGGCCAGAGATGCCGCGATCGACTTCGCCTATTGGGTCGCCAGCGGCGATGTCCAGCGCGGCCCCTATGCCACTGCCGGCGGACAGCCGGGTCATGCGGCGGCCTGGGAAGACGAGGCGGTCAACGCCGCGACCGGCAATTTCTATCGGAATACGCGCGCGACGCTGGAAGGCGCATGGGTGCGGCCTCGCCATGACGGCTACATGGCGTTCCAGCAGGCGGCGTCCGACCGCATCCTTTCCGGCATAACTTCCGGGCACAAGGCTGCCCAGGTCGTTGCCGATCTCAATGGCCTGTTCCGGGAGAGTGCCCCCGCACAGGTGTCCGGCGCTGCCGGTGGAGGAGCCTGAACCAAACCGAACGGAGGAGAAACAATGAAAGACATGATGCGCGGCCTGATGGCCGCAACCGCATTTGTATCCATCACAACAATTGCCTATGCGCAGGATGTGCAAGGCGTCATCGGCGGGCTACCGACCGAACTCAAGGCGCAGTATGACGGTGCGCCGCAGAAGGTGTTGCCTTCGGCCTGGGACAATTTCACCCCGCCGCCGAAGCCGTGGAAATGGTGCCATTCGGAATCCTACCAGGGCAATCCGTGGCGCGTGACGGTCACCAAAGAGTTGAAGCGTCTGGTCGACGAGCTGATCGCCGACGGCACGGTGTCCAGCTTCGAAGTGTCGGACTCCAACAACGATGCCAGCCAGCAGATCAACCAGATCCGCGCCTTCATCGACAAGAAATGCTCGATCATCACCTCGATCCCGGGCTCGGCAACGGCACTCGACGACGCCATCGATGCCGCTGCCAAGGCCGGCATTCCGTTCATCACCGCTGCCGGTTCGGTGACCAGTCCGAACGCGATCAATGTCGATTCCAACTATGCGCGCTGGGGCTATGACATGATGACGGCGATCGGCAAGGCGCAGCCGGACGGCGCCAGCATCCTGCTCGTCGAAGGCATTGCCGGCCATCCGATCGTGGTGCAGGAACGCCAGGGCGCGGACAAGGCGCTGGCCGAAAATCCGAAGCTCAAAATCTCGCGCAACGTCAACGGCAACTGGACGGCCAACGTCACCAAGACGGTCGTGCTGCAGGCGATCGCCACCAACCCGGCGCCGATCGATGCGGTGTGGACGACCGGCAGCGAAAGCCGCGTCGTCGCCGAGGCCTTCGCCGAAGCCGGCCGGCCGGCGCCATTGATCACCGGCTCGATCACGGGTGATGCTTTAGGCTACTGGAAGGCCAATCCCGACAAGTACCGTTTCGAAGGCCATGCGGTGCTGCCGCACTGGACCGCCGAGACGCTGTTTCGTGTCGGCGAGCGCATGCTGGACGGCCAGAAGCCGAAGCTGAACACGCTGCTGATCCCGATCCCGCCGGTGCACAGTGCCGATCTCGGCCAATGGTACAAGGACTGCATGACGACCGATGCCGTCTCGATCTTCCCGATCCCGCCCAAGGATCCGATGCCGGAGGAATGGCTCGACGCCTATTTCTCCAACCCGGCGCCGACCAAGGGCTGGGACTATTCGAAGGTGCCAGACGCCTGCGCGAAGTGACGCCTGAGACAGACCCAGCAAGCCGGCTCCTTTCGGGGAGCCGGCTTGCCAGCTTCGAAACACGGCATGCTTGAAATCCAAACCATATCCAAACGCTATGGCGAGACGGTCGCGCTGGCCGACGCTTCGATCGCGTTCCGGGCTGGCACCATCCACACCATCCTGGGCGAGAACGGTTCGGGCAAGAGCACGATGGTCAAGCTGTTGTCCGGCATCGTCCAGCCGGACAATGGCGCGATCCTGCTTCACGGCAAGCCATTCTCAGGCACCGGCCCCTCGGCCTTCCAGGCGCAAGGTTTTGCCACGGTGTTCCAGGAGGTGCTGATCGCACCGGATCGCAGCGTGACGGACAACATCCTGCTTGGCCTCGATGGGCTGGTCCGACGCGCTGTGCCGCGCCACGAGCGTCGCGACAGGGCGGCCGCCGCATTGAAGCGCTTCGCCGTGACCGACGTTCCCCTCGACAAACCAGCAGGCCTGCTGCCGCTCGCCGCGCAGCAACTCGTCGTTCTCGCTCGCGCCATCGTGCGCGATCCCAGGATTCTGATCCTCGACGAGGTGACCGCGGCACTCGATTTCGCCGACCGCGAATCCGTCTTTTCGCTGATGCGTACCCTCGCCGGCGAAGGCTGCCTCATCCTGTTCATCACGCACCGCATGGACGAGGTGATGTCGCTGTCGGATCGCATCTCGATCCTGCGTGGCGGCAGCGTGGTGCGCACCGAAGAACGCGGCGCCTCAACACCGGCTGAATTGCTCAAGGCCATGGCGCCACGCACGGCGGCGGAGCTCGCGCATGGCTGATCACAAGGCTCCTGGTCTCGCCATCCGCGACCTCGTCATCGCACCCGGCGCCAGTGCAATAACGCAAACCATCGCTCCTGGTGAGATCGTTGGCCTTGCTGGCCTCGATGGCCACGGCCAGGAGCTGTTCCTCAAGATGCTCGCCGGCCTGGCGCCGGCACTTGGCGGCTCGATCGAACTAGCCCTGCCCGGCGCATCCCGCAAGATCACGGGGTTCCGCAAGGCCGTTGCCAGCGGCATCGCCTACCTGCCGCGCGACAGGCGTGCGAACGGCATTTTTCCCACACAGTCGGTGCTCGACAATTTCGCCGTTTCGACCTTGTCGCGCGACACCCGTCTCGGCCTGATCAGTCCAACGGCGCGCAAGGCGCGCTACGACATCTACCGCGAAAAACTGTCGATCGCGGCACCCCGGCCCGATGCGCCGATCACCACCCTGTCAGGCGGCAACCAGCAGAAGGTGCTTTTGGCGCGGGCACTGGCGCTGGAGCCCGCTATCCTGCTTCTCAACGACCCGACGCGCGGCGTCGACGTGGCGACGCGGCATGTGCTCTACGACGTCTTTCGCGGACTGGCGGCCGACGGCATGGGACTGGTCATCCTGTCCAGCGAGATCGAGGAGATTCTTCTCCTCTGCCATCGGGTGCTGGTGTTCCGGGAAAACGAGGTTGCGGCGGAAATCTCTGGTGAGGCGATGACCACCGATAGCGTGATATCAGCCATGTTCGGGCGTGCGGCATGAGCCCTTGCACGCGCCTCCTGTCACTCGGGCGAAGCGTCGGTTTCGCCGTGGTGCTGCTGGCTGTCCTGCTGGCGGTCAATCTCATCCTCAGCCCGGCGCGGTTCCAGCCGGGGTCGTGGGGGGCGCTGGTCGGACTGGCCGCGCCGCTGATCGGCGCGGCCATCGCCTCGACACCGGTGATCCTTGCGGGGCGTGGCGGCATCGACATCTCGGTCGGGCCGCTGATGGGTTTCGTCAACGCCGTGGTGATCCAGATGCTGTTCCTCAAGGCCGGCATCTCGTCGCCACTGCTGCTCGTGCCAGCGGCCCTGCTCATCGGCGCACTGATCGGCGCGGCGAACGGTTTTCTGGCGACGATCGTGCGCATCCAGCCGATCGTCGCCACGCTCGGCACCTATCTGATCCTCACCGGCGTGACGCTGACGATCCTGCCGGCGCCGATCGGCCCGGCGCCGGCCTGGCTCAAGGCCTTGGCTGGTCCTTGGTCGATGCTGCCGCTGCTGTTGATGTTCCTTGCCTGGTGGCTGGTGCGGCGCCTTTCCTATTATGACCAGCTGATGGCAGTCGGCAGCGACGACCGTGCCGCCTACACCGCCGGTGTCGATGTCACGCGCGTGCGCTTCATCGCCTATGTCATGACCGGCATCCTCGGCGGATGCGCAGGGCTGATGCTGACGGCGCTGATCGGCTCGGCCGATCCCAATATCGGGCCGACCTACACGCTGATTGCGATTGCCGCCGTGGCGCTTGGCGGCGTCAGCCTTGCCGGCGGGCGTGGCGGCATCGCGGGTGCCGCGATCGGCGCCATCGACATCTTCCTGCTGCAGAGCGTGCTGACGACGTTCAACGTCTCCACCTTCGTGCTGCAGATCGCCTATGGCGCCATACTGGTGCTGGCGGTGATGCTGACCGCGCTGCAGGAACGTCTTGCCACGAGGGGGCGCTGACATGGCCACTGGGCGAAACCTGTTTGCGACAACCAATGCCCGCGTCGTCGGCGCTTTCTGCGTCGCCGCCCTTCTGCACCTTGCCGGCACAGTTCTCATTCCCGGCTACTCGGCGCCGTTTGCAATACGCGCCATGCTGGTGCTTGCCTCGCTGCTTGCCGTCGCCTCAATCGGACAGACGCTGGTCGTCATCATGGGCGGCATCGACCTGTCGATCCCTTTCGTCATCGGCTTTGCCAATGTCGTGGCCGCGCAGCTCTACGGCGATGGCTGGAATTTTGTCCTGGTCTGCGGCCTCGTCGCGGTGCTCGCGATCTTTATCGGCGGGTTGAACGGTCTGATTGCGCGCAGCCTCGACATCCAGCCGCTCATCGTCACGCTCGGCATTGGCATGGTCGTGCAAGGGCTGGTGCTGTTATGGACGGCCGGCTTCCCCTCAGGCTCTGCGCCGCAAGCGGTTTCCAGCTTCGTATCGATCGGCGGCTCGGCCGGGCCGCTGCCGGTGCCGTGGCTGGTGCCGAGTCTGGTCGTGCTGGCGGCGCTTGTCGTGCTGGTGCTGGAGCGAATGCCCTACGGACGCCGGCTCTATGCTCTGGGCAGCAATCCGGGCGCAGCACCTCTGGCACTGATCGACCCGGTTCGCATGTGGGTCATCACTTATGCGGCTAGCGCCTTCTTCGCTGCCGTGGCCGGCGTGTTGCTGCTTGGCTTCACCGGCTCGGCCTATGGCGATGTCGGCCAGCCCTATCTGTTCCAGACCATCGCAGCCGTGGTCGTCGGCGGTGCGGCACTCGTCGGAGGCCGTGGCAGCTATCTCGGCACCATCGCCGGCGTGCTGGTGCTGACCGAGATCAACACGCTGCTGATCGGGCTTGGCTTCCAGCCGTCGGCGGTGCAGGCCGCACTGGGCTTCATCATCGTGCTGCTGGTATCGCTCTACGGCCGCGAGCGGCACGTCTCGACGACGATCTGACGGTGGCTACTTCAACTGCCAGAGCTTGCGGGCATTGCCCGACAACAGCCTGTCGCGCTCCGAAGCGCTGCAGCCGGAAAGCAGCGCATGGGTCGCCGCCACCCAGGTCGAGAGGCCGCCGCCGAGCGTACAGACCGGCCAATCGCTGCCCCAGACGACACGGTCCCAGCCGAACGCAGCGATGGTGTGTTCGACATAGGGCCGCAATGTCTCGACCGTCCAGGCAGGACCGGCATAGGCAACGACGCCGGAAATCTTGGCTGTGACGTTCGGGCGCCGTGCGATCTCGCTCATATGTTCGCGCCACGGGTGTTCGCTGTTGCCCTTGATATCGGGCACGCCGCAGTGGTCGAGGACGAACTGGACGTCGGGCGCCAGGTCGGCCAGTGCGATCGCCTTGGGGATCTGGTGCGGCAGCACGACGAGATCGAAGGTCAGGCTGGTGCCGCCAAGCCGCCTGATGTTGTCGCGGAACACCGCGCCTTCCGACAGATCGTCGGGCACAACGTGGAGCACGCGACGGAAGCCCTTGACGAAGGGATTGGCCCGCTGGCGTTCGAGATAGGTGGCAAAGTCAGCCTCTTCCGGCCGGCAGGATGCGATCGCCCCGACGAGCATGCTGCCGGACTGCCGTGACAGCCCTTCGACACGAGTGGTCTCGGCCTCGATATCAGCCGGATCGACATCGACCTCCATATGCAGCACGCGCTCGACGCCGACACGCTGCGCCTCCGTGGCGTATTCCTCATAGGAGAAATCGCGGTTGAGCGCCGGCACGCCGGCGAGCCAGGGATAGCGCAAGGCTGAGCGGTCGATGAGATGCAGATGGGTGTCGATGATCATGGCGAGCTCCTCCGTCCAGTGTTTTCAAATCATCTCACGGAGGAATTCTTCATTCAAATAAGAATTTACGCCGATGAACCGACAGTCGAGCCTGCCAGGTGCGACAGCTTCTCGCACGTTGCCAGCAAGAGCTCGATGGTCCGGGTTATATCGGGTGCGGCAGGCGTGTTGATGACGGTGATGTAGGGGATCGACAGCGCGGCGATCGCCCTGCCGTCGGAACTGCGCACCGGTGCCGAGAGATTGAAGACGCCTGCTGTCTGCATCGAGGCCATCATCTCGTAGCCGCGGTCGCGAATCTGGTCGAGCCGGGTGAAGAACTCCGCCGATTGCGGCGTCTTGTCCGTGCTGCGGACGTATTCGGAAATCATCATCTGCCGCTCTTCCTGCGAGCGGAAGGCGAGCAGCACATGGCCCGAACCGGTGTCGAACAGGCTGATATGGGAGCCGACCCGGATCGAGATTCCCCAGTAATTCGGCGCCTCCTGCTGGGCGATGACGACAGCAGAACCGCGATCAAAAACAACGAGTTGGTTGGCCTGCTGCGAGGTCTCGGCCAGCTCGCGCATCAAAGGGGTGGCATAGGAGACCAGCCGCCGCACCGGGGCATGCAATTGCGCCAGGCCGAACAGTTTCAGCGTTAGCGAATAACGATCCCCATCAAGCCGTGTGACATAGCCGCGCCGCACCAGCCGATCGAGCATGCGGTAGAATTCGTTGGGGCTGCGGTCGAGTTTCTTGGCGATTTCGGCCTGGGTCAGGCCGCCGTCGACGCCGGCCAGCAGTTCAAGGATGTCGAGCCCCTTGTCGAGCGCCGGCGCGCGGTAGCGCTCGTCTTCGCTGTCATCCATGGGCCCATCTCTCCAGTGAATTCGATTCTTCATATACGCAGGAATGCGGCCATCGGAAACAAATTTCGCCTTGACGTACGTATGAATGTTTTGTTTGTATATGAATGTAGCATTTCTTGTCACGCGGACAAGTTGCGGTCGCCGCTAAGGCGCACCCAGGGAGGATACCAATGAACAGACTGCTTTCCGGCGTCTCCGCCGGCGCATTGGTGCTTGCATTTGGTGCAGGCACGGCCCTTGCCGGCGACCTGCCCGGCAAGTTCGAAGGCGTTACCGTCGACGTGAAACTGATCGGCGGCCAGCAATATGAAAAGCTCTATGAGCGCATTCCCGAATGGGAGAAGGCGACCGGCGCCAAGGTCAACATCCTGACCAAGAAGAACGGCTTCGACATCGACAAGGAGCTCAAGTCCGACATCGCCTCGGGCAGCACCAATTGGTGCGTCGGCTGGAACCATTCGTCCTTCGCGCCGCAGTACACGGGCCTCTACACCGACCTCAGCAAATTGCTGCCCAAGGCAGAGATCGACGCCTTCGTACCGTCGACCATCAAGGCAGCGACCATCGACGGCAAGCTGGAGATGCTGCCGCGCGCGCAGTTCGACGTCTCGGCGCTCTACTACCAGAAGAGCCTGTACGAAAACGCCGACAACAAGACCAAGTTCAAGGCGAAATATGGCTATGATCTGGTGCCCCCGGACACCTGGAAGGAAGTCACCGACCAGGCCGAGTTCTTCGCCAACCCGCCCAATTTCTACGGCACGCAGTTCGCCGGCAAGGAAGAGGCGATTAATGGCCGCTTCTACGAGATGGTCGTCGCCGAGGGTGGCGAATATCTCGACAAGGACGGCAAGCCGGTGTTCAACTCCGAGGCCGGCATCCGGGCGCTCGACTGGTTCGTCAACCTCTACAAGGCCAAGGCCGTGCCGGCCGGAACCACCAACTATCTCTGGGACGATCTCGGCCAGGGCTTTGCTTCGGGCACCGTCGCCATCAACCTCGACTGGCCTGGCTGGGCCGGCTTCTTCAATGATACGAAGTCGTCGAAGGTCGCCGGCAATGTCGGCGTGAAAGTCGCGCCGAAGGGTTCTTCCGGCAAGCGCACCGGCTGGTCGGGTTTCCATGGTTTCTCGGTGACCGAGAACTGCCCGCACAAGGAGGCCGCGGCTTCGCTCGTCTGGTGGCTGACCAACGAGGACAGCCAGAAGCTCGAGGCCGCCGCAGGCCCGCTGCCGACCCGCACAGCGGTCTGGGATTGGGACCTGAAGCAGGCCGAAAACGATCCCTACAAGAAGGAAGTTCTGTCCGCCTTCCAGGAAGAAGCCAAGCACGCCTTTGCCGTGCCGCAGACGCCTGAATGGATCGAAATCTCGAACGCCGTCTATCCAGAACTGCAGGCGGCGATCCTTGGCGACAAGACCTCGAAGCAGGCACTGGACGAAGCCGCCGCCAAGGCGACGCAGATCCTCCAGGACGCCGGCAAGCTCTAGAACCGTCTCCCAAGGCTGCCTCCCCCATTATGATGGGGGAGGCGATCGCGGTTTGCCGGTGCGGACCCGAGCCTTCCCCCGGCTAGGGCTCGACGAACGGGCGGCCGACAATTGAATGCAAAACCCCAAAGGACTCTGATGAAGGGCTTCAAGCCATCGGCGCCGTTCCTGCTGCTGCTTCCGGCCTTCATCGTGCTGGCGGCGGTCGTCGTCGTGCCGCTGCTCTTGTCGCTCTATTCGAGCTTCACGCCGTTCCGGCTGACCAAGCCCGAGACGTTCTTCGTCTTCGTCGGCTTCCGGAACTATCTCTCCATCCTGGCCAACACCGATTTCTGGTGGGCGTTCGGCCGCACGGTGCTGCTGCTGACCATCGCGCTCAATCTCGAAATGCTGCTTGGCCTTGGCCTTGCCATGCTGGTCGAGAAGGCGACGCGTGGGCAGCGCATCCTGCGCACGCTGATGATGTTTCCGATGATGTTCTCGCCGATCCTCGTCGGCTTCCAGTTCAAGTTCATGTTCAACGACAATATCGGCCTGGTGAACAACGCCCTGCAGTCGCTCGGCATCACGCAGGACGCCATTCCGTGGCTGATCGAGGGCCATCTTGCCTTCATCGCCATTTCGATCGCCGAAATCTGGTCGTCGACGGCGATCTTCGCCATCCTGATCCTCGCCGGCCTGCTCGCCATGCCCAAGGAGCCGATCGAGGCGGCGCGCGTCGATGGTTGCACGCCGTGGCAGACATTCCGCTATGTGACGTGGCCGTTCGTCATGCCCTTCGCCTACATCGCCATGACCATCCGCTCGCTCGACATCGCGCGCGCCTATGACATCGTCAAGATCATGACCGATGGCGGACCTGCCGGCCGCACGGAGCTGTTGTGGACGCTGGTGGCGCGCACCGCCTACAGCGACGGGCGCATGGGCATGGCCAACGCCATGGCCTACTTCTCGATCCTGCTGTCGATCGCCTTCACCGTCTATTTCTTCAACAAGCTCGCCGCGGCGCGCACGCAGATCGGTGCGGAGTGGTGAGGATGGACGAGAATTCTTCCGCCCGCCTGAAGCGCCGGCTGCTTGGCATCGTCTATCGCATCGGCCTGTTCCTGGCGATGCTGACCATCTGCCTGCCCGGCCTGTGGATCGTCATCTCATCGCTGCGGCCGACCGTCGAGATCATGGCCAAGCCGCCGGTGTGGATTCCGCAAGAGGTCTCGTTCGACGCCTATGTTTCGATGTTCAGCGGCATCGGCAAGGGCGGCATCCCGGTCATCGAATATTTCCGCAACTCGCTGATCATCTCGGTGACCTCCACGGTCATTGCGGTCGCCATCGGCATGGCCGGCGGCTATGCCTTCGCGCGCTACCGCTTCCGCGGCAAATCGAGCGTCTTTCTCGGCCTGATGCTGACGCGCACCGTGCCGGGCATCGCGCTCTCGCTGCCGCTGTTCTTCCTCTATGTGCGGCTCGGCATCATCGACACGCATTTCGGGCTGATCCTTGCCTATGTCGCACTCAACGTGCCGTTCACGATCTGGCTGATCGACGGCTTCTTCCGACAGGTGCCCAAGGACTTGGCGGAGGCCGCACAGATCGATGGCTGCACGCGCTGGCAGGCGTTCTGGCAGGTCGAGTTCCCGCTCGCCGGGCCGGGCATCGCGGCGGCCGCGATCTTTGCCTTCCTGACCTGCTGGAACGAGTTCGCGCTGGCTTCGCAACTGACCCGCTCGGTCAGCGCCAAGACACTGCCGGTCGGCCTGCTCGACTACACCGCCGAGTTCACCATCGACTGGCGCGGCATGTGCGCGCTTGCCGTGGTGATGATCATTCCGGCGCTCACCCTCACTTACATCGTCCAGAAACACCTTGTCGGCGGCCTGACCTCCGGCGCGGTGAAAGGCTGATCCCATGGCAACGGTTTCCCTCAAAAAACTGACCAAGCGCTACGGCAATATCGGGATCGTGCATGGCATCGATCTCGATATTACCGACCGCGAATTCATCGCACTGGTCGGGCCGTCGGGTTGCGGCAAGTCGACGACATTGCGCATGATCGCCGGGCTGGAGGAAATCAGCGCCGGCTCGATCGAGATCGGCGGGCGCGTGGTCAACGATTTGCCGCCGCGCTCGCGCAACATCTCGATGGTGTTCCAGTCCTACGCGCTCTATCCGCACATGACGGTGCGCGAGAATCTCGGCTTCTCGCTGAAGATCGCCGGAGCCGCCAAGGAAGACATGGATCGCCGCGTCGCCGAAGCCTCGGCCATCCTTGGCCTCGATACGCTGCTCGACCGCCGCCCGTCGCAACTGTCCGGCGGCCAGCGCCAGCGCGTCGCCATGGGCCGCGCCATCGTGCGCGATCCCGACGTGTTCCTGTTCGATGAGCCGCTTTCCAATCTCGACGCCAAGCTGCGCACGCAGATGCGCACCGAAATCAAGAAGCTGCATGCCAAGGTGCAGTCGACGGTGATCTACGTCACCCATGATCAGGTCGAGGCGATGACGCTGGCCGACCGCATCGTCATCATGCGCGACGGCCATATCGAACAGGTCGGCACGCCCGACGAGGTCTTCCGGCAGCCGGCGACGCGTTTCGTCGCCGGCTTCATCGGCTCGCCGCCGATGAATTTGCACGAGGCGACGATCGATGACGGCCAGATGGTTTTCGCCAGCGGCGAGAAGCTGCCGCTGCCCGTCCAGTTCAAGGCCAATGTCGCCACCGGCGACAAGGTGGTGTTCGGGCTGCGGCCCGACGACATCTATCCGACCGGCCATGGCATCAGCTCCGGTGGTGCGGCCGATGTCCACCAGATCGAACTGCCGATCACCGTCACCGAACCGCTCGGCAACGAGACGCTGGTGTTCGTCGAATTCAACGGCACGGACTGGGTCTCGCGCATGCTGAACCCGCGCCCGTTGCGGTCCGGCGAGCGGGTGGCGATGAGCCTCGACCTGTCGCAGGCGCATCTGTTTGCCGCTGAGACCGGAAAGACACTGCGGAGGAGCTGACGGACATGGCGAAGATCGAAAAGATAGAACTGCGGATGGTGGACCTTGTGCCCAAGGTCAAGCGCACCGACGCGATTCAGAGTTTCGTCAGCCAGGAAACGCCGATCGTCACCATCACCGATTCCGACGGCGCGGTCGGCACCGGCTACAGCTACACGATCGGCACCGGCGGCTCCTCGGTGATGCGGCTTTTGTCCGATCATCTGGTGCCGCGCCTGATCGGCCGCGACCCCGACATGATCGAGGCGATCTGGCACGATCTCGAATTCGCAACGCACGCCACGACCATCGGCGCGATCACGGCCATAGCTATTGCGGCGATTGATACGGCGCTGTGGGATCTCAGGGCGAAGAAGCAGAACCTGCCGCTGTGGAAACTGACCGGCGGCGCCAAGGACCGCTGCCCGCTCTACACCACCGAAGGCGGCTGGCTACACATCGAGACGGCCGCACTGGTCGACGATGCTCTCGCCGCCAAGGCCAAGGGATTTCGTGGCTCGAAGGTGAAGATCGGCAAGCCGCACGGGTCGGAGGATCTTGCGCGCCTGGCGGCGGTGCGCAAAGCGGTCGGCGACGGCTACGAGATCATGACCGACGCCAATCAGGGGTTCTCGGTCGACGAGGCGATCCGGCGCGCGGGAAAGCTGCGCGAGCTCGACCTTGCCTGGATCGAGGAACCGCTGCCGGCTGACGATATCGACGGGCATATCAGGTTGTCGAACTCGACGCCGACGCCGATCGCCATCGGCGAGTCGCTCTACTCCATCCGCCATTTCCGCGAATACATGCAGAAAGGCGCCTGTTCGATCGTGCAGGTCGATGTCGGCCGCATCGGCGGCATCACGCCCTGGCTCAAAATCGCCCATGCGGCGGAAGCCTTCGACATTCCGGTCTGCCCGCATTTCCTGATGGAACTGCATGTCAGCCTGACCTGCGCTGTTCAGAACGGCCGATATGTCGAGTACATTCCGCAACTCGATGAGTTGACCGGCAAGCATATGCGTATTGAGGATGGGCATGCGCTGGCGCCAAACGAGCCCGGCATCGGCATCGACTGGGACTGGGACGCGGTCAAGGCCATGAGCATCGCCGAATTCACGACGGCGATCACGAAATAGGGGAACGGATATGCAGCGGATGGGGATGGTGCTGGGGCTGAAGCCTGAGAAAGTCGAGGAGTATGTCCGCCTGCATGCCGCCGTCTGGCCTGACGTCCTGACCATGATCTCGGCCTGCAACATCAAGAATTATTCGATCTATCTGAAGCGGCCCGAGAACCTGTTGTTTTCCTCCTTCGAATACCACGGCACCGACTATGCGGCTGACATGGCCAAGATGGCTGCCGACCCCAGGACGCAGGAATGGTGGGCCGTTTGCATGCCATGCCAGGAGCCGCTGGCGACACGCAAGGCGGGCGAATGGTGGGCGTCGATGGACGAAGTCTTCCATCATGACTGATGGCGGTTTCGACCCTGCCTTACTCGTCCAGTCATGGCCGAAACCCTCAAAACCTCGGCCGATCGTCACTTTCGGCGCCGGGTCGATCGTCGGCGACGCGCATTTCCCGGCCTACCGGAAGGCAGGATTCCCGGTTGCCGGCCTCTATGATCCGGACCAGGCCAAGGCGCATATCCTCGCCGAGAAATGGGGCGTGACGGCGTTCCGCTCGGTCGGCGAAGCCGCTTCCGTCAAGGACGCGATCTTCGATCTGGCGACGCCGCCGGGACGGCACGCCGAAATCCTGAAAGCCTTGCCCGACGGGGCCGCCGCACTGATCCAGAAGCCGATGGGCAACTACCTCGGCGAGACTACCGAAATCCTCGAAATCTGCCGCGCCAAAAACCTCAAGGCAGCGGTGAATTTCCAGCTCCGCTTCGCGCCGATGATGCTGGCGCTCAAGGATGCGATCGCCAAGGGCTGGCTGGGCGAGATCGTCGACTTCGACGCCTGGCTGGCGCTGGCAACGCCATGGGAGCTGTGGGAGTTCCTGCTCAAGGCGCCGCGCGTCGAGATCGCCATGCACTCGATCCATTATCTCGACCTCGTCAGGCAATTGCTTGGCGACCCCAAGGGCGTCCACGCCAAGACGCTCGGCCATCCCAACCACAAAGTGTCGCAGACACGCACCAGCGCCATCCTCGACTATGGCGACACGGTGCGCTGCGCGCTGTCGATCAACCACGATCACAAATTTGGACGCCGGCACCAGGCCTGCGAATTCCGCATCTGCGGCACGGAGGGTGCCGCCTATCTCAAGCTCGGCCTCAACCTCGACTATCCCCGGGGCGAACCGGACATTCTGGAGATCTATCCGAAAGGCGGGACGGACTGGATTGCCGTACCGCTCGCCGGCGAATGGTTCCCTGACGCCTTTGTCGGGCGCATGGCCAATGTCCAGCGCTTTGCCACAGGCGAGGACAACGAACTGGTCAGCTCGGTCGAGGACGCCTGGAACACCATGGCGCTGGTGGAAGCCGCCTATCGTTCGAGTGCGGCGCCGGCGACGCCGATCGCGGAAAGACCCTGATGGAACAGATCACCTATTTCGAAGACTATGAGATCGGCTCTTCGCGGCTGACCAGCGGCCGCACCATCACCGAGACCGACTTCATCGTCCATGCCGGGCACACCGGCGACTTCTTCCCGCACCACATGGATGCCGAGTACATGAAGACGACGCCATTCGGCCAGCGCATCGCGCATGGCACGCTGGTGTTCTCGGTCGGCATCGGGTTGACGGCAAGCATCGTCAATCCCGTCGCCTTTTCCTATGGCTATGACCGGCTGCGCTTCATCAAGCCGGTGTTCATCGGCGATACGATCCGCACGCGCACCACCATCACGGCCAAGGAAGACGATCCGAAGCGACCGGGTTCAGGACGGGTGATCGAGCGTTGCGAGGTGATCAACCAGCGCGGCGACGTGGTGCTGGCGGCAGACCACATCTATATCGTCGAACGCAAGCCGGCCTAACGAAGTCCGCGCTATGCACCGGTGGCGCGCTTCGTAATGCGCTCCAGCCCGAGCAACAGGACCAACGTCGCCGCCACCAGGATCATGGTGAGTGCGGCACCGGCAAAGATGTCGCCGCGATCGGTGAGGCTGAAGATCGACACCGGCAGCGTCACCCAGCCCGGCGGATAGACCATGACAGTGGCGCCGAGTTCGCCCATCGACAGCGCGAAGCTCAAGCCGAAGGCTGCGACCAGATAGGGCGCCAGCAAAGGCAGCGTGACGTGCCAGAGCCGGTAGGCCGGCCGCGCGCCGAGGCTTGACGCCACCTGCTCGAAATCGGGCGAAAGCCGTGCCAGCCCGGCCGAGACATTGCCGAAGGTGAAAGCCGAGATCAGCACGAAATGCGCGATCATGACGATCGCGATCGTGCCGTTGAGCAGCAGCGGCGGATGGCTGAAGGCAACCAGCAGGCCAAGGCCGACGGATACGGAAGGCACAGCACTTGGGATGAAGAACAGCAGGCCAAGCAGCCGCTTCAAGGCATGGCCCTGAAGGCGAAGCGACAGGGCTGCCCAGGTACCACTGACCAGCGCCAGAGCGCTGGCCATGAAGCCGGTGATCAGGCTGGCCTTGACCGAGTTCCACGCCGCCCCCCTGATGACATCGGTGTAGTGCTCCGTCGTCAAGCCATTGGGCAGCACGCCATTCCACTGGCCGGCGAGGCTGGACAGGAGAATAACCGCCAGCGGCGCCAGGAACAGCACGCCGAAGATGAGCGCGAACAGCACCCACAACACGATACGACCCGGGCGCGACCAGACCAGCATGGCTAGGCTCCCAACCGGCCGGCTGCGAAGCGGTAGAGGCCGAACAGGCCGAGCGACAGCGCGATGTTGACCACGGCGATGATGCAGGCGACCTGGTAGGCCGATTCCTGGATCGCCTTGCCATAGATCAGCAGCGGCAAGGTGATGACACCCTTGGCGCCGATGAACAGCACGATGCCGAATTCATTGACGGTCAACAGCAGGCAGAGGCTGCCGCCGGCGATGAGGGCAGGAATTGCCGCCGGCAAGATGACCTGGCGCACGATGCGGAACGGCCGCGCGCCAAGCACGCTTGCCGCTTCGATCTGGCCACGATCGACCAGCGAAAAGGCGGCAAGCAGCGGCCGCAGGATGAAGGGCGTGTAGACGGTGACTTCGGCCAACACCACGCCCCAGGTCGAATAGAGGAAGTCGACGGGCGGCAGCGGCAGCGAGAAGGCTTCCATCAGCCCGGTGTTGAGCATGCCGGCGGAGCCGTAGAGGAAGGTGAAGGCAAGCGTCACCAGGAAGGTCGGCAGAGCGATGAAAGTGTCGATCAGCCGGGCGATGAAACCGCTGCCGGGGAACGGCACGAAGGCGAGGATCAGCGCCAGCACGAGGCCGACCATCAGGCATCCGGCCGTCGCCGTGACCGAGATCGTCACCGTGTTGATCAGCGCGTTGAGGAAGAAGCGCGAATGCAGCACGCGAAAAATCTCGGCGGCATTGGCGACACCGCTGTCGTCGAGGAAGGCCTGCCGAGCAATCAGCGCCAAGGGATAGAAGAACAGCAGTGCCAGCAGGGCCGCCGGCGGCACGATCCAGAATTTGCCGGGCTCTCTCCTGATCGCCGGTGCGTGAAGGGCGACCGCCTCAGACACCGGAATCTTCCGGCAGTAGCGAGGTGTCGGCGGGCGCGAAGAATAGCGGCACCTTGACGCCGGGTTCGGGCAAGGCGACCGGCAGTTTGGTTGCCGAGACGCGCACCGGCGTGCCGTCGACATCGAGCACGAGATGGGTGAGTTCGCCCTGCCAGTGCACTTCCCTGAGCGTGCCGACGATGCGGTTGGTGTGCTCGCTTTCGGCCGTCAGGCTCAGGTGCTGCGGCCGGATGCAGAGCAGGCTCTTGTCGCCAGCCTTCTCGTCACGGCCGGCGCCGGTGAGCACCGCGTCACCATGCCTTGCCGTGGCAAAGCCCTTCGATCCGACAGGCTCGGCAACGGTCACCGGCAAGAGGTTGGCACGGCCGAGGAATTCGGCGGTGAAACGGTTCGGCGGGCGACGGTAGAGTTCCGTCGTCGGTCCGTGCGAACAGACCCGGCCGTCGCGCATGATGGCGATCTTGTCGGCAAGCGTCAGCGCCTCGGTCTGGTCATGGGTAACGTAGAGGATGGTCAGGCCCGGCAGGCTGCGGTGCAGGCGGGCAATCTCCTCGACCATGTTGCGGCGGATCTGCGCGTCGAGCGCCGACAGAGGTTCATCGAGCAGGAGCACGCGCGGCCGTACGGCGAGCGCGCGGGCGATCGCGACACGCTGCTGCTGGCCGCCCGAAAGCTCGCGGGGATAGCGCTGGGCAAAAGTCGCCATGCCGACAGTGGCGAGCGCATCTTTCACCCGTTCGCCGATCAATGCCTTGTCGGCGCCTTGTGCCCTGAGGCCGAAGGCAACGTTGTCCTCGACCCGCATATGCGGAAACAGCGCGTAGTTCTGCACCACCATGCCAAGACCACGCTCGTAAGGCGGCAGATCGGTCACATCGGTGGCGCCGATGCGGATGCGGCCGCTTGCCGGCCGCACGAAGCCGGCCACCGCGCGCAGAGCGGTGGTCTTGCCGGAGCCGGACGGACCGATCATCGCCAGGATTTCGCCCGGCGCGATATCCAGGGTCAGCGGGTGCAGGACGACATGCGCGCCATAGGCGACGCTGACCTTGTCGAAGTGGACGTTGGAGCCGGCGCCGCGAATTTTCGCGGCGTCGATATCCATGACACTGGTACCAGTAAAGGCGACGGCCGACATGGCTTGGTCCTCCGGATTTCTGCCCTCGGGTGTCAGCTTCCGGTCGCCTCGTTCCACTTCTTGACGTAGTCGGGAAGCTTGCTCAGTGCCTCGTCCCAGTTCGGCGACCAGATGGTGACGCCCTTCATCGCTTCCTGCGCCTTGGCGAAGTTGGCGTCATCAGGCTTCACGTCCTTGCGGGCGGGCATGCCGAGCGCCACCGAGCTTACGGTCGACTGGGCTTCCTTGGCGAGCAGGAAGTCGATCAGCTTCTTGCCGTTGTCGGCATTGGGCGCGCCGGTGACCAGGCCGATTTCATAGGGCAGCGCGAAGGTGGAACGCACGCCATCAGGACCGGCAGGCCAGAACACCTTGATGTTGGGATTGTCCGCCATTTGCGACATGTTCATCTGCAGGTCGCCATTGGCGACATGCAGTTCGCCCTTGTTGACCAGCGCGGTCAGCTTGCCTGTCGAAGCGGAGGGGCCGACATTGTTGTCCTGCAGCTTCTTCATGAATTCGAAGCCGGCATCCTCGCCGCCGAAGGCATGGATGATCTGCAGCATGACGGCGGTGCCGTCACCGGCCTGGCCGGGGGTCGAATACTGTATCTTGCCCTTGAACTTGGGATCGAGCAGGTCGTTGTAGCTCTTCGGCGCTTCCAACAGCACGGCGCTGTTGTAGATGAAGTTCATGTAGTTGTTGACCAGCGGCCGGTACTTGTCGGTGCCGCCGTCGATCTGGTCGGCGCCTTGCGGCTTGTAGTCCTGCAGCAGGCCGTCAGCGGCGGCGCGCTGGACGAAGGGCGGCAAGGTCACCAGCACATCAGCCTGCGGGTTCGACTTTTCCTTGGCGACGCGCTCGACGACACCGCCCGAACCGGCCTCGATATACTGCACTGTGATGCCGGTGGCCTTGGTGAAGGCGGCGAATTCGGTCTCGTACCAGCTGCCATTGCCATCATGCAGGCCGTCGGCGGAATAGATGGTGACGACGCCGTCGGCGAGTGCCGGTCCGACGAGAGCCGACGACGCCAAGAGCGACGCGGCGAAGGCCATGGCGATGGTTGCATTGCGCGATTTCATGGATCAGTTCCCCTGTGATTGATGGCACATTCTGCGATGCACTAGGACGACCGCAGCCCCGGGACCTTCCGCCCTTGTAGTGCTGGTGCATGTCGTCGTTGTGCCAACTCTGGGGATTGGTGATCGATAAGTAAAATCTATTTATTTTATGACAGGCAAACTTCTTCTGATAGTTGTCATGGAACTGTCGCATGCCTGTCGTGGCCACGATTCTGCCCCCGGGAAAGCCGGTAATTGGTGGCAGGAACGCTGGTGGTCAGCCGAATGAAACGCCTGATGTCTGCGCCCGCAAACGCGCATCATGCGAGCGGATGGTCACCGGCCGGCCATCGAGGATCTCGAAGCAGCGCGCGAGCGTGTCGTCTTCGAGCCGGCGCATTGCTTCGTGCGTGAAGAAGGTGAGATGCGGAAACAGGATCACGTTGTCGCGATCGAAGAGCGCACGCATCGGATGGGCCGACCTGGAGAGCGGCTCCACTGAATAGACGTCGAGCCCGGCGCCGCCGATGCGCCCGGCGACAACAGCCTCGACAAGCGCCGCCTCATCGATGAGTGCACCGCGCGAGACGTTGACGATGATGGCGGAAGGCTTCAGGCAGGCGAGTTCCGTCTTGCCGATCAGGCCGCGCGTCTTGTCGTTCAACACACAATGGATCGAGACAAAATCGCAGACGCGCAGCATGGCTTGCAGGTCGTCGACCTTTTCGATGCCGGTGGCATGCGTGGTTGCGGCATCGACACCGGGATCGAAGCCTAGAACCCGGGCACGAAATCCCTGGCCTGCCATGCGCGCCATGCTGCGGCCGATCTTGCCGCAGCCGACGAGGCCGAGCGTGGCGCCGGAGATGTCACGCCCAAGCCAGCGTTGCGCGGGCCAGACCCAGCCATCGCGCGACACCGCCGCCGTGATCGCCGGCAGCCGTTTGGCGAGCGCGATCATCAGGGCGAAGGCGCCTTCGGCGACAGTTTCCTCGGCGTATTCGGGCACATTGACGACAGGGATGCCACGCCGCATCGCGGCCTGAATGTCGATGGCATCGATGCCGACGCCGTATTTGACGATGCCTTTCAATTTGGAAGCCGCGTCGATCACCCGCGCCGTGATTGGCGTGTAGCACATCAGCAGAAGATCGGCGTCAGCGACTGCGCTGACGAGATCGACCTCGGCAATGCCGTCCGGCAGCGTCACCAGTTCGACGCCCCTCGCCTGCAAGCCAGCGTCGATGCCTGGACACTCGAGTTCCCGATCGGTGCGGACGGCCTTCATGGTCAGGCCGCCAGCACGGCGGCCTCGACAATGTCGAGCGCGCGGTCGAGATCACTCTTCGAAATGACCAGCGGCGGCGACAGCGTCAGGACGTTACCGTGGCTGACCTTGAAGCTCAGGCCCTGCTCCAGGCAGGCATAGAAGACCCGCTCGGCGAGGTCGCGCGCGGGCTGACGTGTAGCGCGGTCCTCGACCAGTTCGACGCCAACCATGAGCCCCCTGCCCCTGACGTCGCCGACATGGGGCGAGCGTGCCATCAGGTCCTGCATGCGTCCGAGCATGTGCCGGCCGAGTTCGGCCGCGCGCTCGACCAGCCCTTCGTCCTGAATGATGTCGATCGTGGTCAGGGCGGCGCGCGTCGTCACCGGGTTCTTCTCATGGGTGTAGTGACCGATGGCAAAGCCGCCGGTGACGTCGAGGTCGCGGCGGGCGATGATGGCGGCGATCGGCAGGATGCCGCCGCCCAACGACTTGCCGAGAACGACGATGTCTGGTGTCACGCCATCATGCTCGTGCGCGAAGAATTTGCCGGTCTTGCCGAGGCCGGTCGGGATCTCGTCGAAGATCAGCAGCGTGCCATGCCGGTCGCAGGCTTCGCGCACCCGTTTCCAGAAGCCGGGCGGCGGCGGGTTGGGCGTTGCCCGCATCGGCTCGGCGACGACCGCCGCCACATCCTGCTCGCGGCCGAGCACATAGGCGATCATGTTGGCGCAGGCGAGCCCGGATGCTTCCAGCGAATCGTGGCCATAGGGACAGCGATAGCCATCCCAGGGCGCGACATGCTCGGTGCCGGTCATCATCGGGCCTGCGATATGCGAACGGAAGGTCGCTTCACCGCCGACGCTTGCCGCACCGAAGCCGGCGCCGTGAAAAGCATCCCAGAACGACACCGTCTTGAAGCGGCCGGTCGCGGCGCGAGCGATCTTCAGGGCGACCTCGATGGCGTCCGAGCCGCCGGTGGTGAACAGCACCTTGCCGAGATCGCCGGGTGCGAGTGCCGCCAGTTTCTCGGCCAGTTCAACGGCCGGCTCGCAGGTGAAGCGGCGCGGCGCGAAGCAGAGGTCGTCGAGCTGCTTCTTGATCGCGGCGACCAGTCGCGGATGGCCATAGCCGAGGTGATGCACGCTGTTGCCGTGGAAATCCATGAAGCGGCGGCCAGCGGTGTCCTCGATCCAGATGCCTTCAGCCTTGGCAATTGTCGAAAGGCAGGGGCTGGACAGGCTCTGATGCATGAACGCGGCGGCGTCGCGATCAAGCAGGCCGCGAATGCGGGGATCGTCTTGGCCGGCATCCCAGCGGCCACGTGCCGCCGTGGTGTTGGAATCGCCCTCGGTATGCACAAGCTCAGATATCGCGGCCATCATCGTCTCCGAAACGCGAATGAGGGAGCGCGGAACGCTCCCTCGGTTGTTCTGCCAATCAAGGCTGTCCGGTCACGACCAGGGCAGCGAAAATGTCTTCACATTGGTGTAGCTCTTCATCGCCTCGATGACGCCTTCCTTGTAGCCATTGCCGGAATCCTTGATGCCGCCGAAGGGCGACATCTCGATGCGGTAGCCCGGCACTTCCCAGATGTTGACCGTGCCCACCTGCAGGCCGGCGATGTATTTCTGCATGCGGGGAAACGAGTTGGTGCAGACGCCAGACGACAGGCCGAAAGCGGTGGAGTTGGACAGTGCGATCAGCGCCTCGTCATCATCCGGCGCGCGTACGATCGGGATGATCGGCCCGAAGGTTTCTTCCATCACCAGTTCGGAGGTGTGCGGCACGCGATCGACGACGATCGGCGGCAGCAGCGCGCCCTGTCGGCCCGGATTGTAGAGGATTTCGGCACCTTGCTCGGCCGCCATATGGACGCGCGCTTCGAACAGGGCGGCCGCCTTCTCGTGCACGACGGTACCGAGGTCGGTCGAGCGGTCCATCGGATCGCCGAAGCGGATCTTCTTCGCCCGCTCCAGCACCAGCGGCACAAAGCGATCGGCGACGCTTTCCTGGACAAGGATACGCTTGACCGCGGTGCAGCGTTGGCCGGAGTTTTTCGTCGCTCCGGCCACCGCCAGGTCCGCCGCCTTTGCCAGATCCTCGTCCGACAAATCGTTGAGGATGATCAGCGGATCGTTGCCGCCGAGTTCCAGCACCTGGCGCTTGTAGCCGGCGGTGCGGGCGATCATCTTACCGACCGGCACGCCGCCGGTGAAGGTGATGAGATCGATGTTTTCGTTGGTGATCATCTCGTTGCCGATGTCGGCCGGCCAGCCGGTCACCACCGACAGCATTTCCGGCGGCAGGCCGGCTTCGTAGAGAATGTCGGCCAAAAGCAGCGCCGTCATCGGCGTCAGCTCGGTCGGCTTGACCACCACGCAATTGTTGGTGGCGATCGCCGGCGCCACCTTGTGCGAGACCATGTTGAGCGGATGGTTGAACGGGGTGATCGCCGAGATCGCCTTCAGCGGCTCGCGGGTGGTGAAGATCTTGCGTGCCTTGCCGTGCGGGGTGAGATCGCAGGAGAAGATCTGTCCGTCATCCTGGATGCACATCTGCGCCGACAGCGTGAACACGTCATAGGCGCGGCCGACTTCATAGAGCGAGTCGGTCTTGGAGATGCCGAGCTCCAGCGTGATGAGATCGGATATTTCTTCGCGGCGCGACGCCAATGCTTCAGCGGTACGGAACAGGATCTGCTGGCGCTCGTAGCGGGTCAGTTTCGATTTGTAGCCGGCGGCGATCTCGAAAGCCTGACGGGCATGCTCGGCGCGACCGGCCGGCACGGTGCCGATAACAGTGTCGTTCCAGGGGTAGCGCACCTCGACGACACCGTCGGCATCGACCTTCTTGCCGGCGATACGCATCGGCTCGTGGCGAACTTTGATGGAGGGGTCGAGTTGGGTCATGTGATGTTCCTGGATGCTCAGTGAGCAACATTGATCTTTTGTCGGCTAGGCCATCGCGTCTCGGCAATGGCTTCCCCCACTCCGTCGCCGCTTCGCGGCGCCACCTCTCCCCCCTCCGGAGGGAGAGGAAGGGAGCCGAGGCTGGCGAGATCAGCGCCCTTCCTCTCCCCCGTCGATCGGGGGAGAGGTGGCCCGAAGGGCCGGAGTGGGGGTCGACCAGCGCAATCATGGATGGCGACACACCCTCCCGGCGCCCATTCACCCGTCACGCCTGCGCGGCCGCCATCGTCGCGTAGAAGAAGGCGTCGAAATTGCGTAGCGTCGGCTCGTTCGGCAGGTCAGGCAGCACGCGGTTGACGATGAACGGCACTTCCTGCTCGGTCAGGCCGCCATGCGAGCGCAGCGGCTCGTTGAGCGCCGCCAGATCGTGCCGATGCTCGCTGGTGCCGATCGTCTTGTTCTCGGTCGAGATCAGCACGATGTCGCCGATTCTATCGGCGGGCAGTTCGAAGCGCTCGCAAGCGGTCGGGCTGTCGACGACCAACATGATGCCGTCGGTCTTGGCCAGCCGCGCCATGATGCCGGCTTGGTCGGCGCCATCAGGCAGATAGGCGGTGGCAAACGAGCCAAGCGCACCATGATGCACGACATAGGGATCGGTGATCGGCAAGATGACACGGGCCGCGTCCTTGCCGAGCCATTCGTCGAGCAAGTCCTGGACATAGACGACGTCGGGCGAGCCATCAGCCTTGTGCTTGGGCTTCATGCCATGGTCGGCGGTGACGACGATGGCCGCGCCCAGCGCATCGAGTTCGGTCAGGTACTTGTCGAACATTTCATAGAAGGCGTTGGCCTGGGGCACGCCCGGTGCGTATTTGTGCTGCACATAGTCCGTCGTCGTCAGGTACATGATGTCGGGGCGGAATTCCCTGAGCAGCTGGACACCTGCGGCAAAGACGAATTCCGACAGTTCGGCCGAATAGACCTCCGGCACCGGCAGCCCAAAGTGCTTCGAGGCATTGTCGATGCCGTGTTCAGCCTTGGTGGTGGTGTCGGACTTCTCCGCCGAGAAGCACAGCGCGCGGCCTTCGTCGAACGCCAGCCCCTTGCCGAGCAACGCACGCAATTTGTCCTTGGCGGTCACCACGGCCACTTTTGCGCCGGCATCGTAGAAGGCCTGAAAAATCGTCGGCGCGCGCAGGAAGCGCGGGTCGTTCATCATCACTTCCTTGCCGGTCTCGCGCTCGTAGAGATAGTTGCCGCAGATGCCGTGCACGGAAGGCGGACGCCCGGTGGCGATCGACAGATTGTTGGGGTTGGTGAAGCTCGGAATGACCGAGTGCGCAAAACGCACCGTGCCCTTCTGCTTGATCCTGACCAAAGCCGGCATCAGCCCAGCCTTGATCGCCTCATCGAGATAGGCCGGCTCGCAGCCGTCAAGGCAGATGGCGATCGCCGGCACGCGCGGCCAGGCGTAGGTGCGGCCGTTGACGGCGACATTGATGGGAGACATCTGGTTCATCTGATATCCTCGAGATCGGCCGCTTCAGGCGGCGAGTTTGGCACGCTCGGCGAGTGCGGCTGCGGGTGGAGCGGCGGTGTCGACGCCCATTTCATGAAGCGAGAAAGCCGCCGCCTCGACGACGCGGCGCATGACATGTTCATCCATCTGGCCGATGCAGCCGACACGGAAGGAGTCCACGGCGGTCAGCTTGCCGGGATAGATGATGAAGCCCTTGTCCTTCATCAGCTCGTAGAAGCGGTCGAAGGCGAAGTTGGCGTGGGCCGGGTTGAAGAAGGTGACGATGATCGGCGACAGCCAGCGATCCCCAAGCAAGGTCTCGAAGCCGAGGTCGCGCATGCCAGCCACCATCACGTCGCGGTTCCTGGTGTAGCGGGCGCCGCGGCCGGCGACACCGCCTTCGGCCTCATGCTGGCGCAACGCTTCAAGGAAGGCAGCAACGACATGTGTCGGCGGCGTGTAGCGCCACTGACCGGTCTTGTTCATGTGCGCCCATTGCGCATGGACATCGAGCGACAGCGAATGGCTGCGGCCCTTGGCGGCCTCCAACTCGCTCTTGCGGGCGATGATGAAGCCGAAGCCCGGCACACCTTCGATGCATTTGTTGGCGGACGAGACCATCGCCTCATAGCGGATCTCGTTGACATCAAGCGCGACGGCGCCGAAGGCGCTCATGGAATCGACGAGCAGCTTGCGGCCCTTGGCATGGGCGGCCTCGGCGATCTCGGCAAGCGGATTGAGAATGCCGGAGCTGGTCTCGCAATGGATGGCGATGACATGGGTGATGGCGGGGTCGGCCTCGAGAGCAGCCGCCACCTCGTCGCCGCGTGGCGGCAGGTAATCGCCCTTGTCGATCAGCGTATAGGCGCGGCCGAGATACTGCATGGTCTGTGCGGCGCGCAGGCCGTAGGCGCCGTTGGCCAGGACCAGCACCTTGCCATCCCTGGGCACGAACGAACCCAGCATCGCCTCGACGCAAAAGGAGCCGCTGCCTTGCATCGGCACGCAGTCGAATTCGCCGCGTGTATCACCGGTCAGCGCCAGCAAGCGGCGGCGCATATCGGCGGTCATGCCGCGGAAGTCGCCATCCCAGGATCCCCAGTCGCGCAACATGGCCTGCTTGACCGAATAGGCCGTGGTCAGTGGTCCCGGCGTCAGCAGATAGGGCTCGCCCAGCGCCGGACTGGCCAGCGGCTCCGCGGCAAATTTCGTCTCGGCGAGCATGGTGTCCTCCGACAGATCGCTGCTTTTTGATATGGCCTTAGTCTCGGCCCGAATGACATATTTGTAAAATCGTTATTTTGTATCGAAGTATCGATTTAGGCGATGGTAGAGTGAGCCACGCAATACAAATTGCATCCCGGTCATGACACGGTCGTGAAGCCGAATAAGTTCGCTTTTAAGCATAAGCTAAATCGTTCGTTTCTGCCTTTTGGAAATCTGGCCTTATGATAGGCTGCCTCACGATTTCGGCGTCTCGAAGGTGAAAAAGAATGCGCTACGTTCAGCTGCGGGCCTTTCATCAGGTGGCCATCTCAGGCGGTTTTTCGCGGGCGGCGGAAGCACTGTTCCTGACCCAGCCGGCGATATCGGACCAGGTGCGCAAGCTCGAAGAAGAGTATGATGTGCTGCTGTTCAACCGCAACAAGAAGCAGGTCACACTGACCCATTCAGGCCAGAAGCTGCTCGAAATAACCCACCGCATGTTCGATACCGAGCAGCAGGCGCTTGAGCTTTTGACGGAGTCGCGCGCACTGCGTTCCGGCACGCTGCGCATCGTCGCCGATGCCGCGCACCATCTGCTGCACATCCTCGGCAGCTTCCGGGCTCGCTACCCCGGCGTGCAGGTGTCGGTGCGCGCCGGCAACACCGAGACAGTGATCAGCAGCCTCTACAGCTACGATGCCGATATCGGCGTGCTGGGCGAGGTGCCGACCGGGCGCGACTTCGAAGTGCTGAAACTGAACTCGACGCCGATCATCGCCTTTGCCTCCATCGATCATCCGCTGTCAGGCAAGAAATCGCTGACGCTCAAGCAGCTCGCGCAGGAATCGCTTGTCATGCGTGAGCGCGGATCGAAGACGCGCCAGAAGCTCGAAGACCTCGCGGCGGCGTCGAAGATCGAACTCAGACCGGTGATCGAGGCCGAAGGCCGTGAGGCGGTCCGCGAGATCGTCGCCTCGGGCGCCGGAATCGGCTTCGTCTCGGCAGCCGAGTTCGGCCAGGATTCGCGGCTGGTGCCGATCACCATCGACGCCCCCGAGACCCTGATGGACGAAGCGCTGATCTGCCTGCGCGAACGCAGCGGCGGCAAGCTGGTGCGCGCCTTTCTCGACATGGCAAGGTCGATGTCGGCCGATTAGGCGGCGATCCTGATCTCCGGCACATCCGCCTTCACCCGCTCCGACTTCGGATCGTAGGGACTGCGCAGGTGCGCTGTCGCGGCATGGCGCACGCCGGCAAGGTCGATCTCGAAACGGCCACCGGTAAGGAAAGCGCCATCGACGCCGGCTTCATGCTCGATCAGTCCGAGCGCCACCGAGCGGCCAAGCGTGTGGCCATAGGCAGCGGAACGGACTTCGCCAACCGGTTTGCCGTCGCGCAGGATCAACTCGCCACCCCACAGCATTGGCTCGGCATCGTCGAGGGTGAACAGCACGACGCGCCTGGCCGGCGCCGCCGAAGTCTTTGCCTCGAGCAGCGCATCACGGCCGATGAAGCCGCCCGGTTTGTCCATGGCAACGGCAAAACCAAGCCCGGCTTGCCAGGGGCTGATGTCGGGTGTCAGTTCGCGGCCCCAAGCGCGAAAACCCTTTTCGATGCGCAAGGCATCGAGCGCGTAGTAGCCGGCGTCTAGCAGTTCGAATTCGCGGCCGGCCTCATGCAGCGCCTCGTAGACGCCAACGGCGAATTCGGTCGGCACGATCAGTTCCCAGCCGAGTTCGCCGACATAGGTCATGCGGTTGGCGTAGGCGGTGGCGTAGCCGATATCGATCTCACGAATGGTGGAGAAGGGAAAGCCGGTATTGGAGAAATCCGCCGACGACAGTTTGCCGAGCAGATCGCGCGAGCGCGGCCCCATCAGGGCCAACACCGCATAGGACGAGGTGACGTCGGTCAGGACCGCATGGGCATCGGACGGGATGTTCTTGACGATCCAGTCGGCGTCGTGGACCGCTTGCGCGGAACCGGTGACGATGAGGAATTTTTCTGCGGCAAGCCGCATCACGGTGAGATCGCTCTCGTAGCCGCCGCGCGTATTGAGCACGCCTGTGTAGACGGACGTGCCGACCGATACATCGACATTGCCGGCGCAGATCCGGTTGAGCACGGCACAGGCATCGCGGCCCTGGACGAGGAGCTTGGCGAAGGAGGTCTGGTCGAAGATGGCGATCGCTTCACGCGTCGCCTTCATCTCGCGCCTGACGGCCTCGTGCCAGTTCTGGCAGCCGAAGGCGTAGTCGTTCTCGGCCTTCTCGCCCGGTGCCGCGAACCAGTTAGCACGCTCCCAGCCCATCTTGGAACCGAAGCAGGCGCCCTTGGCAGCCAGCCGGTCATAGAGCGGTGAACGGCGGAAGGGCCGTGCCGTATCCAGTTCGCGGTTCGGCCACGGCATGGCGTAGTGCAGGCCGAGCGTCTCTTTCACGCGGTCATGCAGCCAGCGCGGATTGTTGTTGAACGAGGCGAAGCGCCTGATGTCTACCGGCCACAGATCCATGGTCGGCGCGCTGTTGACGATCCATTCGGCCAGCGCCCTGCCCGCGCCGCCGGCACTGGCGATGCCCATCGAGTTGAAGCCGGCGCCGACGTAGAAATTCTTCAGCTCCGGCGCCTCGCCGAGGATGAAATTGTTGTCCGGTGTGAAGCTCTCAGGGCCGTTGTAGAATTTCTTGACCTCAGCCTGCGCCAATTGCGGCACGCGGACCAACGCGTTTTCCATCAGGATCTCGAACTGGTCCCAGTCGTCCGGCAGCAGTGCGAACTCGAAATTTTCGGGAATGCCGTTCATGCCCCATGGCTTGGCATGCGGTTCGAAGCCACCCATCACCAGGCCGCCGACCTCTTCCTTGAAGTAGATGAAGCCGTCGGGGTCGCGCATGACGGGCAAATCCGGATGCACGCCTTCGATCCTGCCGGTGACGATGTACATATGCTCGGCCGAATGCAGCGGCACCGAGACGCCGCACATCAGGCCAACCTTGCGCGCCCATTGGCCAGCGCAATTGACGACAATCTCGGCGGCGATGTTTCCACGATCCGTCTCGACACCGCAGGCGACGCCATTCTTGATGCAGATCCCGGTGACCTTGACCCGCTCGAATATCTTCGCGCCGCGGTTGCGCGCACCCTTGGCCAGCGATTGCGTCAGATCCGTGGGGTTGGCCTTGCCGTCTCCGGGCAACCAGACAGCCCCAACCAGATCGTCCGTCGCCATCACCGGCCATAGGTCGCCGGCTTCCTTCGCCGAAATCACGTCGATCTCGACCCCTTGAGCGCGCGCCGACGCGGCCGTGCGCTTCAGCACGGTCATGCGGTCAGCGGTGCGCGCCACCGACAGCGAGCCGCAATTCTTCCAGCCGGTGGCGAGCCCCGTCTCGGCCTCCAACTCACTGTAGAGCTGCGTCGAATATCGGATCAGGCTGGTCATGTTGGAATGGCTGCGCAGCTGCCCGACAAGGCCGGCGGCATGCCAGGTGGTGCCGCCGCTGAGTTGGCCTTGCTCAAGCAAAACGACATCGGTCCAGCCGAGCTTGGTCAGGTGATAGGCAACCGAACAGCCAATGATGCCGCCGCCAACGATAACGACGCGCGCTTGAGTGGGGAATTGGTTTGCCATGAGCGTTCCGCCATTTGAAGGGATAGCGAACACTAACACAGCAAAACCAAATATCAACTCAAAAAGTCACAAAACATCACATCAAAGTCGCAACGATGAGCTCAGGCCCTTTTTGCAAAAGCGCCTCGACAAGGGTTGGTTCGGGGTTGGCATCGACGATCACGCCGGCAGCGCGGTCGAAATTCGGAATCCGGAGCGGTGTCAGCTTGCCGAACTTGCTGCTGTCGATCACGAAATAGGCCTTGCCGGCGAGCGCGATCATGCGGCCGCGCTGCTCGGCCCCGGCGCGGGTGAAGTCGGTCACCTCGCCGTCCGGCGACAGGGCACCGCCGCCGAGAAAGGCGATGTCGACGCGAAAGCGGGCCATGGCATCGAGCGTGTCGACGCCGGAAGCCGCCTCCTCACCCGGATCGATTTCGCCGCCCAGCATATGCACGCGCATGCCAGGGATATGGCAAAGATGCAGCGCAATCTTCAGGCTGGCGGTGCAGATGGTGAGATCGCGCAGTCCGGCCATGGCCTGCGCGACGGCCAAGGTGGTGGTGCCGGAATCGAGGAAGACCACCATCCCATCCCTGACCAGGCCGGCGGCCGCTTTGCCAATCGCCGCCTTGCCACCGGCATTTTCCTGGCTGCGCAGGCTCATCGCCGGTTCGCTCGGTTCGAAGCGAGCGGCCCCGCCATGTACGATGCCGAGCCTGCCCTGGTCCGAAAGCAACTTCAGGTCACGACGGATGGTTTCGCGCGAAATATCGAAGAACTCGGCCAGCTCGGCGACACTGACGGAACCCTGTGCGCTCAGCCGCCTGAAAATTTCATCGTGGCGGCGCGGGGCAAGGGCGCGCGCCGGCAGGCGGCTGACGGGAGACATGGCGATCCTCGTGTCGAGCATTGATGTTGCAATATGTGGCAGTTAATTCGAGCAGACGCAAACTTTCGCCAAGCTTCCTGACGACCTGTGAAGGACTTCAACTGGTCTGCGGCAGATCGAGGGCAGAGCGCAACCGGCCGATGCCACGCTTGTAGAGCATGGCGCCTTCGGCCGGGGCGAGCAGATCGGCATGCGGCGTGAATTCGGCGATGCGTCTGTTGAAGGCGACCGCGCCGCAACCTGGAACCAGGCAGTCGATTTTCTGCTTCGGACATTGACTGAACTTGCAGAGCCGGCCGACATAGGCATCGCTGCCCGGTTCGATCAGAAAGACGTCCAGCTGATGATCGGCGACGCTGATCCCGGTTCCTTTCTCAAACGCCTGGCGCAGGGCAAGCGCGGCGGCGCGACGCAGTTCGCCAAGCCGTTCCTGCGAATCGAGCCAGAGTGCCAGGTCAAGATCGCTGCATTCGTGCCAGACCTCGATCCGCGCCCGCCGGAATTCGCTGAAGCGCGGCACCTCCTTCCAAAGCGGTTTCGCGACAGAGCCGATGACGGCCACCGCAACCACCTCCTGGAAGCGCGTCCAGGCATCGGTGACGACATCCGCGGCCGAGCGAAACTGCCGCTGGCGTTCCAGCATATATCGGTCTTGTTGCTCGATCGCCGCGCGCCGCATCTTCAGGCCAACAGTTTCGTGAAATTGCGTTTGCGGCCGAATCGGGTTTTCACATCCGCCAGGTAGGCTGAATGTTCCGACGCGCCGCGCAGGTAAGCCATGCGGCCGATCAGTGCCGCCGCCTCCGCATAGCTGCCATCACCACCAAGCTGGGCCATCTGGTCGACGCGTGCCGCGTAGACCTTCAGTGCCTCGCGCGGATGCGTCGCTTCGCTGGCCTGTGCAAGCTGCTGCTTCAGCCCCTCCGACGCTCCATATTCGTGCACAGTCAACCAAGCCGTTTCAAACTGCTTCTCCTCAATCAGGATGCTGATGAGCAGATCGGCCGGAAAATGCCAGGTGGCGGCCTTTCCGCGCATCAGCCTGGATTGGAGGCGCTCGATCGCTTTGTCGTGTGCCGATGTGCCAGCCGCCTTGCACAGAAGCTGGTACAGTTCGAAGCTCGGCGCCTTCTCGAAGGCATGCCACAAATGTGCCTCGGCGTCGCCATCCCGGCCGGCCTTGGAGAGCAGCTCGACTGCCAGGGCAATGAGTTGCTCGTCCGGCCGATCGTCCTCGAACATCCACAAGCCGTCCTCTACCCAACGCAAAGCCTCTTCCACCCGACCCTGCGAGAGGCAGAATTTTGCGATTTGCAGATAGCTTCCCTGCGAGGCCAAATGCTTGGCACGAAGCGCGATGCGCGCCTCCACGTCGCCATCGCGTTCGGCAAAGAAATCGAGGATTTCCCGTAGCCTGAAATGGTCCATCGGTGGCCCCATGCCAGCCCGGTTCTTGCCGACTGTCGCCGGAAGTTTATCCCAGGCCTCGTTGGCGAGGCGACGATATTCGGCCAACCCGTCCTCGCCAAGGATATCGCCATAGAGCCCGGCCGCACCAGCGAAGACGTCGTATTTTCCGTTCGTCTCGCGGGCGAAAAGGTCGCGAGCGAGAGACAAGGGGTCGCGAGGCGACGCCTGGGCGGCAGTTCGGTGCATCTCGCATGCGCGATCGAGAAGCGCGCCGCAATGGCCGTCGGAATCGTCCATATCGTCGATAGCGCTCTCGATCCGATCGATGGCCCGCATCGCCAACCCCATCACGATGCCAGCATGCTTGCTCGAGAGTGCTGTGATCAGATCGAGTGCTTCGTCGACACCTCGCGCCCAGTCAGCCGCCTCGCTGTAGTCCACGAAGCCATTCGTGGCGGTCGCTGCGTCGATCATCTTGCCGAGACGCGCCACGAGGGTCGCCTCGTCGCCATATGTAGCAAGCGTGGCCGTCTCCAGCCCCCGAAACAGGACAGGGTCGCGCTCGGCACAATCCATGATCATATCGACGAGCGCTGGAATGTCCTTGTCATTCAGATATCGGCGAATACCGGCGAAGACGTCGAGTCTTTCTGCTTCCGTGTCGCTGCCTGCCGCATTCGCGGCCAGCGCCGTCGCCACCCAATGCTTGCAATAGCCCCAATCGCCGAAGGCGCGGCAAGAACACGCACCGTCAATCGATTCGCCTCGCCCCATCAATTCAACGCGGTAGTCCTCCGTGCCGGCTACTCGCGCCAGCACGCGTTTCGGTCCGACGGTCAGCAGTTGTACCGACCCGTCACGCCAATAGGCCTCGCCGCGCAAGAAGACCTTGTTGCCGACAAGGTCGCGCAAGGCGTCGACATCGAAGCGGGGGCGACTGTTCTTGCGGTTCATAGTGGCGGCTGGAGCCTCGAGTCAGCCGCGATAAGACGCAGGGCCTCCTCCAACGTAACGTTCGCATACAGCCGCCACCATGCTCCGGTGTGCCTGTGCCACATGAGATCGAACTGGGTCTCGGCGCGATGCTCCTCCACATGGTCGAGCCGGGCGAAGGGGGCGTCGAATTCTTCACCGTCATCCGAACGGTAGCGCGCGGAGAAACCGTATTTGCTTCCTCGCCATTTGCCGAAGATGTCTAGCGGATGGTCGAGCCGATTCGGCTGGCCGAGGATGAACCGGGGCTTCAGAACACCGGCAATGAAACGCTCGCAGGCAGCGGCGATGGCAAGCTTCTCGTCAGACGAAAGCTCTTTGACCCACATCCGTTGCGTTGTCCGCTTCGCCATCGCGATCTTTCCGCGCTACCTACCGCCAAGGGCACTCCGGACTTGCCGCAGACCATGATAATCGACCGATCCCCCGAGGCAATGGTCTTGGATGCAACATGCATCACTTGGCGAACACAGCATCGTAGATCTCCAAGGGGCTCGAACTTTGCTTTTGAGTTTGGCTCAGGATTTTCGCGCCAAGCCGCCGCTCTCTATCGCATTGACGAGCGTCTTGCTGCCTTCGCGAAGATGCTGCCGCAGAACGCTCACGGCCTTCTTGCCGTCGCGCTGGCGGCAGGCGTCCAGCAGGTCGCGATGCTCAGCCTGCGAGCGGTTGCGATAGTCGAGGTTCGACAAGAGGATGCGGACATAGCGGTCGGCGGCGTTATGATGCGCCTCGATCAGGCCTAGCAGACGCTGGTTGCCACAGGCATCGTAAAGCGAGAGATGAAAGGTGCGGTTCAGCGCACCCCAGCGGCCGACATTGCGCTCCGCGTCGATCTGGTCGAGCACCTGTTCGGCCTCATCGAGCTTGCCGCCGGACAAGGCGGGAACAGACAGCCGAAGCGCTTCGCATTCGAGCAATTCGCGCACCGCGTAGATTTCGCTGATTTCGGCGCCGTCCATCCGGGCGACATGCGCGCCCTTGGTCGGGTGGATGGACACGATGCCCTCGGCCTCCAACTGGCGAAGGGCATCACGAATAGGCATGCGGCTGAAGCCGAACTGCTCGGCCAGTTCGTCCTGGCGCAGCGCGGTGCCGGCCTTCAGGGTGCCGCTGGCTATGGCCTCGCGCAGGACGTTGGCGACCTGCTCCGCCACCGTCTGCGGTCTCTCGATCAGGCTTTCCGCAAATCCGCTCAATCGATGCTCCCCAAGTCACGCGAAGACCAGCGTAATGGAAAACCACCGGACTGGATATGAGTATCCTCGTGTACGGCCCTAACAAGGGTGTTGGAAACCCTGTTGCTCCTACCGCCAGACGGAGTTGCGGATCACCGAGCAGAAGTTGCCGCGGTGGAAATGCGGCTCCTTGTCGGCGATGACATCGGCCTTGACGTTGCCGAAGGTGGTGTCGGGCTTGTGCTTGATGCCGTCGTAGAAGGCCTGGATGATGTCTTCCTTGAAGGCAGGCGTCCGCGGGAAGGCTTGCACCACCGTTTCGCGCTCCTCGTCGGAATACTGCGCGTGGGTTAGCCCAAGCACGTCCATCTCGACGCCGGCCGTCACCAGCGCCACCACCGGATGCATGTGAACCGGCACGCCCGGCGTGGTGTGCAGCGCAATCGCTGTCCAGACCGTGTAGGCATCCTCTTCGGCAATGCCATGGCTGCGCAGGAAATCGCGCGCGGCGTGCGCGCCATCGACCTCGAAACGTTCATGCTGGCTTGAGTGGCTCGGCATCAGCCCGATGTCGTGGAACATCGCGCCGGCATAGAGCAGCTCTCGATCGAAGTTGAGCCCGCGATGCAGGCCGGCCAGCGCGCCAAAATGATAGACGCGGCTCGAATGGTTGAAGAGCAGTTCGGTCTCGGTGTCGCGGATGAAGGCGGTGATGGCGCGCGCCAGTCTGCTGTCGGGAATGGCGGCGGCGCTCGGGATGGTGGGCATGATGTCGTCTCCTGATGATCTGAAGTGACAATCTAGGCGCCATCGGCTATGGCAGAAATCGTTTTGTTACGACGATTTCTGCCAAAACACCGGCATAGCGGACTTGGGCGCGATTGATGGGAGCAGACTGATGGCTTTGCGGATCGGTATCCTCGCCTTGGAAGGCGCGCAGCTGCTCGATGTCTCGGGGCCGCTCGATGTCTTCGCCGAAGCCAATCTGCAGGCCGGCCGGCAAGCCTATGCCCTATCGGTCGTCGCAGCGGTGGATGGCGCGGTAACCTGCTCCTCGGGGGCCCGGCTGCTGCCTGATTTCGTCATTGGACAGGCTGATATGCCGCGCTTCGACACGATGCTGGTGGCCGGAGCACCGCATTTGGGGCTGAAGGCACACAGTGCGCCTGTGCTCGACTGGCTGCGCGCCGTCAGCATCACTGCCCGGCGCTATGGATCGGTATGCACCGGCGCCTTCCTGTTGGCGGAAGCCGGCTTGCTCGACGGCCGCCACGCCACCACCCATTGGGCCGTCGCCGACCGGCTCGCCGAGCGCTTTCCCGAGGTGATGCTCGATGTCGACGCCATTCATGTTCGCGACGGCAAGATCAGGACGGCTGCGGGGGTGACCGCTGGGCTCGACCTGGCGCTGGCGCTGGTCGAGGAGGATCTCGGCGCCGAGATCGCGCGGCGCGTCGCGGCGCAGCTCGTCATGTATTTCCGCCGCGGCGGCGGCCAGCTTCAGTACAGCCGCAAGGGCGCCGGCAGCCCGGCCGGGCGCTCGGCGCTGCAGCAGGTGCAACGCTGGGTGATCGCCAACCCGGCCGAAGAACATGGCGTCGACCAGCTTGCCGGCCGCGCCGGCATGAGCCCGCGCCACTTCGCCCGGCTGTTTCGCCAGGAGGTTGGCACTACGCCGTCGGCCTGGGTCGAGGCGATCCGGGTCGAGGCGGCGCAGCGCCTGCTGGAAACCGGTGCGGCGCCAAAGCTCGTCGCCGACCAATGCGGCTTTTCAGACGTCGACACGTTTCGTCGCGCCTTCCAGCGCAAGATCGGGGTGACACCTGCCGCCTACCGGCGCGTCCAGGTCGATGAGCCGCGGGCCGTGCCTTGACAGCGATCCGCCTAACCCTCGACTTCGACGGCGACCACAGCGGCGCAGTCGCCGGCCTTGACCAGGCCAGGAAAATGGCGCGCCGCCAGCATGCCCGACATCTTTGCCCGTATCTCCTGCGGGGTGATGCCAGTGCGGCCGGTGGAATGGATGCGCGCCAGTACCGAGCCCTCTTTGACAGGCTCACCGAGATCGACCATGGTTTCGATCATCCCGTCGTCCTCGGCGAAGGAGAAGCAATCGCCCGAGGGCATATCGAGCCATTGAGTTCGAGTCTTCTCGACCGCACCAGCAACAATTCCGGCGTGGCGCAGCACATTGAGAATGCCGCGCCGGGCGATGCGCACGGTTTGCGCGCGCGAGGTGCCGCCACCGCCAAGCTCGGTGCTGACGAAGACCTTGCCCATTTCCTCGGCCGCCGTGTCGTACATGCCGACTGAGTCGATCTCGATCATGCGCATCGAGAAGGGTGCCGAGAATGCCGCGACCGCATCGAAAGCTTTCTGCTCCAGCACCTTGTCGGGCAAAGTGTGCGCGGCGCAGAACGGCACGAAGTCCAGCGTCCTGCCGCCGGAATGGAAGTCGAAGACGATGTCGGCGCGGGGCAGCAATTCGCGCTGGAAATAGTCGGCGATCTTTTCCGTCACCGTGCCGTCCGGCCGACCGGGAAAGCTGCGGTTCATGTTGCCCTTGTCGATCGGCGATGTCCGCGTGCCCGCTCTGAAAGCCGGATAGTTCATCGCCGGCACGATGATCACGCTGCCGCTGACGTGCTTGGGGTCTAGCGTGCGGGCGAGATCGTAGAGCGCCAGCGGCCCCTCATATTCGTCGCCATGGTTGCCGCCGGAGAGCAGCGCCGTCGGCCCCTTGCCGTTGCGGATGACGCAGATCGGGATCATCACCGAGCCCCAGGCCGAGTCGTCGCGGCTATAGGGCAGACGCAGGAAGCCATGCTGGACGCCGTCACGATCGAAATCGACAGTCGGCGCGATTGGCGACGGGCGGAGGCTGGACATCGGGCTCAATTCTTCACCACCAGTTTGCGCGGCACATTGGCGAGGCACTCTACACCGGTTTCGGTGATCAGGATGGACTCGGTAATCTCCAGCCCCATCGTCTCCAGCCACAGGCCGGTCATGAAATGGAAGGTCATGCCGGGCTTGAGCTCGGTGCGATCGCCGGGGCGCAGGCTCATGGTGCGCTCGCCCCAGTCCGGCGGATAGGAAAGACCGATCGAGTAGCCGGTGCGGTTGTCCTTGACGATGCCGTATTTCTTCAGAACGGCGAAGAAGGCATTGGCGATGTCCTCGCAGGCGTTGCCGGGTTTCGCCGCCGCAAGCCCCGCCTCCATGCCTTCCAGCGTCGCCTTCTCGGCATCGAGAAATTCCTGCGTTGGTTTGCCGAGGAAGACGGTGCGCGAGAGCGGGCAATGGTACCTGTTATAGCAGCCGGCAATCTCGAAAAAGGTACCCTCGCCCGACTTCATCGGCTGGTCGTCCCAGGTCAGATGTGGCGCCGAGGCATCGACGCCTGACGGCAGCAGCGGCACGATCGCCGGGTAGTCGCCGCCAATACCGTCGACGCCGCGCGTGCCGGCATCATAGATCTCGGCGACGAGATCGCATTTGCGCATGCCGACCTCGATCTTGTCGACGATGCGCTGGTGCATGGCCTCGACGATGCGGGCGGCCTTGCGCATATAGTCGATCTCGGTCGGGCTTTTCACCGCGCGTTGCCAGTTGACCAGCGCGGTGGCATCGACGAAGCGGGCATTGGGCAGATGCTTCTGCAGCGAGGCGAAGGCGGCGGCCGAGAACCAGTAATTGTCCATCTCGACGCCGATGGTGAGCTTGCCCCAGCCGCGATCGGCCAACACGCTGGACAAGAAATCCATCGGGTGGCGCTCGGTCGACTGCACGTAATGGTCGGCATAGCCGACGATGTTGTCATGCGCGAGATAGGCGGTGCGCTTGGCGCCGTTGGCGTCCTGGCCACGGCCGTACCAGACCGGCTCACCCGAGGGTGGCACGATGACGGCCTGATGCACATAGAAGGACCAGCCATCATAGCCGGTCAGCCAGGCCATGTTGGAGGGGTCGCTGATAACAAGCAGATCGACGCCCTTCACCTCCATGGCTTGCCGGGTCTTGGCAAGGCGATCGGCAAATTCGCCGCGCGAGAATTTCAGGTTTGGTTGCATTGTTCTTGGTCCTCGTTTTGCGGCCAGCATCAGCTTTCAAAAATGGTTCCGGCATTGGCCGCCCGCGCCCGGTCGCGGGCGAGCGTGGCGATCGCGGTGTCCTGCACGCCGGTGCCGGTCAGGTCGGCAATGGTGATGTCGCTGGCCGAGCGCCGGCCGTGTTTTGCGCCGGCGATGATCTGGCCGAGCTCAGTCACCTCTGCATCCCCGGCCATCACGCCCGCCGCGATAGCATGATGCAGTTCACCCAGCCGTCGTGTCTGGCGGGCACTGTCGGCGACATAGAGATCGGCCATACGCAGGATGGCAGGCGCGATCTCGTTCTTGTGCTCGGCGTCCGAACCCATCGCGGTGATGTGTTGGCCGGCGGAAACGAACCCGGCCTTGATCAACGGCTCGGTCGACGGCGTGGTGGTGACAATGATATCGGCGCCGGCAACCGCCTTTGCCGCGTCGGGCTCGGCGCGCACGACAATGCCCAGTCTTTCGCGCAAGCGGGCAGCGGTGGCTTCCGCCTTCGCGGCGTCGCGTGCCCAGATGCGTGCTTCCTCGATCGGCCTGACAAGGCGCAGTGCTTCCAATTGCAGACCTGCCTGCAAACCGGCGCCGAAGATCGCCGCTACGGCGGAGTCTTCGCGCGACAAGTGCTTCGCCGCCACCGCGCCAGCCGCAGCGGTGCGGACATCGGTCAGGTAGCCATTGTCGAGCAGCAGCGCCTCGACCACACCAGTCTTGGCAGACAGCAGCACCATCATGCCGCCACCGCTCGGCAGGCCGAGTTTTGGATTGTCGAAGAAGCCGGAGCTGATCTTGACGGCGAAGCCGTCGATACCGGGCACGTAAGCGGACTTCACGTCGACCTCGCCGCGGTGCTCGTGAAGATCGAGCCGCAGGATCGGCGGCATCACCACCGGCAGTGTTGCCAGCGCGCGAAAAGCGTTTTCGACGCAAGCGACGGCGTCGAGATCGAGCGTCACGATCTTGCGCAGCTCAGCTTCGGTGAGGATCGTCATCCGGCTCATGCGGCACGCTCCGCCTCGCCGCAGACGATCTTGCGGTGCGCGTTCATGTCGATGTTGCGGCCGGAGAGCAGCACAACCACTGGTCCGTTCGCCTTGACCTTGCCGGCGAGCAGTGCGGCGATGCCAACCGCGCCGGCGCCCTCGACGATCTCGCGCTCCTGCGCATAAGCGTGTCGAATGCCGGCAGCGATCTCGTCCTCGCTGAGCAGCACGACGTCGTCGAGCAGGTCGCGGCACATGGAAAAGGTCAGCCTGTTGTCGAGGCCGATGCCGCCGCCGAGTGAATCCGCCAGCGTCGGCAGTTCTTCCACGAGCACCGGCTTGCCGGCATCAAGACTGGCCTTCATCGCCGCGCCACGCGCCATCGAAACGCCGATGACTTTTGTGCCGGGGCTGACGCCCTTGACGGCGGCAGCAACACCGGACGCCAGCCCGCCACCGGAGAGCTGCACCAGGACGACAGCAGCGTCCGGGACCTGCTCGATCATCTCCAGCCCGACTGTGCCTTGGCCCGCAATGATGGCGGGGTGGTCGAAAGGCGGCAGCATCACCAACCCTTCCTCCGCCACCAGCCGCTCGACCTCCTGCTGCGCGTCGTCCTGGCTGTTGCCGACAATGCGGATTTCGGCTCCAAGCCGGCGGATCTCGTCGAGCTTGTTCTCGGGCACCAGCCGCGACATGTAGATCACCGCGCGCATGCCTTCGAGCTTCGCCGCATGCGCCAGCGCCCGACCGTGATTGCCGGTCGAGGCCGCGACGACGCCCCGAGCTTTCTCCTCAGCGCTCAGCGAAGCGATGGCATTCGATGCACCGCGGAGCTTGAAGCTGCCGGTGGTCTGTCGGTGTTCGAGTTTGAGGTGGACAGGGACGCCGAAGCGTTCCGAAAGGCTTTGGGACAGGACAGTTGGCGTCTGCTCGATCTTGTTGGCGATACGCTCGCGCGCAGACCGGATGTCGTTGAGACTGATAGAGTGAATTGGCATGACGTCGGCGCTGCCCCTCATCCGCCTGCCGGCATCCTCTCCCCGTGAACGGGGAGAGGGACGCTTTCATCGGCGATTTCGCCAATCGCCAACGTTGCAGGATGAGCGCCGAGATTGCGGACAGCCCTCTTCTCCCCGTTTACGGGGAGAAGGTGCCGGCAGGCGGATGAGGGGCAGCGCCGACGCATCAGACCAAGCCCCTTTGCAAAGCAACTTCCGGCAATGCCAGCGTCATCAGACGGCCGAATTCGGGATGGTCTGTCTCGTCGCCGCAAAGCCGCAAACAATTCCAGGCGGTCGCCTGATTGCTGGTGACCACCGGCCGGCCGATCGCCTGTTCCATCCCTGTAACCACAAGCGCGCCGCGCAGCGCCGTGCAGGACACGAACAGGGCTTCGGCGCTCGCGTCGGTGGCCTCACGTGCGAGATCGACAAGCACTGGCGGCGGAATGCGCGCCATCTCGCGGTCATCCTCGAAGCCGAGACAGGTGAAGCTGAGGATGTCGAAACCTCGCTCGGCGAAATACTCAGCCATCGGCCTGGAGGTTTCGACCGTGTAGGGGGTGAGGATACTGATCTTCTTCGCCCCGAGCGCCTTCAATCCGCGGACGCCGGCCATCGGCGGCGTGACGACGGGAATGCCGGGTTTGGCGGCCTGGATCGCCGCCTCGATCTCGGCATCGCCGATGACCACCGAGGCCGAGGTGCAGGAATAGCAGATGGCATCGAGATTCTCGTCGGGCAGGATCAAGGCCGCGCCCGCCGTCAGCGCCGGCTGCATCTTGCGCAGATTTTCCGGCGTCGTCGGATTGGCGTAGGGAATGCGCGCGACATAGACGCCGATGCGTTCGCTCGCCACCATGCGGCGGAAATCCGGTTCGCTGGTGTGATCGGTGGCGAGGATGATCAGGCCGACGCGCTTTTCCAGAGGGCGCGCATCCAACGCTGGCCGTTTCGGGTGGACCTTGATCTCAGGCAATGGTTTCACGGATTACCTCTCGATCTTGCCGTAGCGGCGTTCCAGCCAGCGCAGCAGCACGACCGAACAAAGACTGATAGCGAGGAAGAAGGCGCCGACCAGCGTGATCGGCTCGATATAGCGGTAGTAGGTGTTGGCAACGCTTTTCGCCTGGTTCATCAGCTCCAGCACGGTGATCGCCGACAACAGCGGCGTCTCCTTGAACATGGCGATGAAATAATTGGCCAGAGCCGGGATCATCGGCGGGATGGCTTGCGGAATGATGATGTGGGTCCAGGTCTGCGTGGCGCTGAGATTGCAGGCCTTGGCGGCCTCCCATTGGCCGCGCGGCACATTGTCGATGCCGGCGCGGTAGACCTCCGCCGTGTAGGTGCCGTAGTGCAGCCCAAGCCCGATAACGCCGGCGACGAGCGGCGGTAAAAGAATGCCGATATCGGGCAGCACGTAGAAGATGAAATAGAGCTGCACCAGAAGCGGCGTGCCGCGGATGAATTCGGCCGCCCAGCCGACGGTGCGCGACAAGGCCTTGTTGGTCGAGCGGCGCGCCAGCGCGATGCCAAGCCCGACGATCGCCGCCAGCACCGAGCCGAGCAGCGTCGCCAGGATGGTGATCTTCACCCCCTGGATCAGCGTCGGCATGATCTGCCAGACAAAATCCCAATCCCATTCCATCAGCGAGCCCACTCCATCAGACGCGCACCCCATCAAGGCCGCGCGCCAGCCGGCGCTCCAGCGAGCGCACGCCCCATGAGATGAGCAGCGCCAGGATGAAATAGATGATGAGGATGGTGGTGAACGGCACCATAGTGTTGCCGGTCTGGGCGCGCACCACCTGCGCCTGGAACGTGAGGTCGGCGAGCGAGATCAGCGAGACCACCGACGTGGCCTTCAGCAGCTCGATGGCGTTGTTGCCGAAGGTCGGCAGCATCACCAGAAATGCCTGCGGCAGGATGACGTGGCGCAGACCTTGCCAACGGCCGAGATTAAGGGCGATGCAGGCCTCGTGCTGTTCGCGGCCGATCGATTGCACCGCGCCGCGCACCACTTCGGCGGCATAGGCGCCGACGTTCAAGCCGAGCGCCAGCACGCCGGCCTGCAGCGGGGTCAATTCGAGGCCCACCAGCGGCAGCACGAAATAGGCGAAGAACAGCTGCACGAAGATCGATGTGCCGCGAAAGAATTCGATATAGGCGGTGGCGAGCGCCCGCAGCAGAAAGAAGCGCGACAGCCGCCCCATGCCGGCAAAGAAGGCCATGATCAGGGCAAGCACCGACCCCATCAGCGTCAGCTCGATGGTGACAAGCGCTCCCTGCACTATCAGGCCGAGATAGCCGGACCACTGGGTCATTCGATTAGAGGTTCCAACGTTGGCGGTTCTTGGGTCCTTCTCCCCGTTCACGGGGAGTTGAGGAGCGGTCCGCGTAGCGGGCGAAAAGCCAATTGCTTGGCTTTTCGAGCGACGAAAGGCGGCAGGCAGATGAGGGGCAGCGCTAGCCTGTCCAAACTTGGCGCCGCCCCTCATCCGTCACTTCGTGACACCTTCTCCCCGTAAACGGGGAGAAGGAAAAATCACTTCGCCGAGCAGAGCTTGTCGCGCGTCGTCGACATCGCGGCGGCTGCCGAGAAGCCGTAGGGCTCGATGATCTTGGCGAACTCGCCTGATTTCTTCATCTTGGCCAATTCGACGTCGTAGGCGTCACGCATCGCCTCGTCGCCCTTCTTGAAGGCGGCGCCGTCGCAATAGACCGGGGCGCCCTGCACCGGCGCGATGACTTCGAGGCTCGGATCATTGGCCTTTTTCATCAGATCGTTGATCGACAGAACCGGCAGCGAATAGGCGTCGATGCGGCCGTCCTGCACCATCTTCAGGCCGCTTTGCCCATCCGGCACGACGATGATACGTTCGCGCGGCACGCCGGCGTTGAGGGCCAGCTTCTCCTCGGTGCCACCGCCGGGCGCGCCGATCGTGGCGGTCGTGTCCTTGGCGACATCCTCGTAGCTCTTGAAACCTTTCGGATTGCCTTTCTTCACCAGCATCGCCTCGGCGTCGCACAGCACCGGTTCGGAATAGGCGACAGCCGCGCAACGCTCCGGCTTCATGAACAGGCCGGCGGTGACGACATCGAAACGGCCGGCCTTCAGGCCGGGGATCATGGCGCCATATTCCGAGATGGAAGCGACGATGTCGGAGACACCGAGGCGTTTGAAGATCTCGCGCGCCACGTCGGGCGCCGCGCCAGAAACCTTGCCGTCGGCGGCGACGGCCGTGTAGGGCGGCTCGTTGGCGATGGCGACACGGGCGAAGCCCTGTGCCTTCAACTGCTCGAGCTTGCTGTCGTCGGCCGACCCCGCGGTCGAGGCGGCCAGCACCGCCGTCAGTGCAAGGCCGGCGACGCCGGCCAGAATGCCAAGTTTCTTCATTGTTCCCAACTCCTTGTTTCTTGTCTTGGTTTGTTCGAGGCAGCTTTCCCGCCCCTTGAGGACGGCGTTGTCGCCTCGGGCATGACGGTCAGACGCGATGTCCGGCCGCGATGATCTTCTTCAGGAAGCCTTGCGTGCGCTCCTGCTTGGGATGGCGGAAAATCTCGTCGGGCTTGCCTTCCTCAACGATCTTGCCGCGATCGAAGAACAGCACCCGGTCGGCGAAGTCGTGGGCAAACCCCATCTCGTGCGTGACCAGCAGCATGGTCATGTCGGTCTCGGCGCAGAGCCGCCACAGAACGTTGAGCACCTCCTCGACCAGTTCCGGATCTAGCGCCGACGTCACTTCGTCGAACAGCATGATCTTCGGCTGCAAAGCGAGCGCGCGGGCGATCGCCACGCGCTGTTTCTGGCCGCCGGACAGCTGCGCCGGCATGGCCTTGGCCTTGTCGGCCATGCCGACCATGTCGAGCAGTTCCATCGCCCGTTTTTCGGCGGCGGCGCGTGGCGTGCCCTTGGTCAGCATCGGCGCCAGCGTCACATTGTCGATGACGCTCTTGTGCGGAAACAGGTTGAACAGCTGGAAGACCATGCCGATCTTCTGGCGCATCCGGGCCAGATGCCGCTCGTCGGCCGGCAGCAGCTGACCGTTGCGCTCCATGTGGTAGAGCTGCTCGCCCTCGATCTGGATGTGGCCGCCATCGATGCGCTCCAGCGTCATCAGGATGCGCAGGATCGTCGTCTTGCCCGAGCCGGACGGGCCGATCAGCGCCAGCTTCTCGCGCGGCATGACCTGCATCGACAGGCCGTCCAGCACCTTGAAGCTGCCAAAGCTCTTCGAGATGCCGTCGATCTTGATGATGGGCGCGGTGGTTGCGGACAAATGAATTTCCCCGTGCTGGAGAAGCCTGTGCCCTTAACGATGCGGAACGCGCCAAATCATGTCAATTGGGAAAATAATATCATGACAATATTTCCCATTCCGCACAATTGTTGAGCAATCGGTGCCCGAAGAGCGGCGCACTCGCTAGATGGCCAACAGCAGATGTTCCGGATCGCCAAGCAAGAGCTTGGTGACAACGCCGAGGCCGGCGCGCAGTTCCCCTTCGGTGGTCGAGCCCAGCGAGATGCGCACCGCCGGATGCCAGGGCGCGTCGGAAATGCGGAAGGATGTGCCGGGCGCGATCGCCACGCCCTGCAGCCGGGCCTGGGCGACAAAGCCCTCCTCGGTACGGTCGTCGGGCAATTGCAGCCAGACGTGCAGCCCGTCGCGCCGGGCGCGATAGTCGATCCCGGCAAGCACCTCGGCGGCGATGTCCTGCCGCCGTCGAAGTGCGGCGCGCTGCCAACGCACGAGTTCCATCGCGGTGCCGTCGGTCACCCATTTGGTCGCGATCTCGGCCACCAGCGGCGTTGCCATCCAGTTCGAGACCAGGTGCCGGTTGGCGACGGCGGCGACATAGCGGTCGGGCGCGGCGAGATAGCCGATGCGCAGGCCGGGCACGGTGATCTTGGTGAAGGAAGTGACGTAGAGCGTGCGCTCCGGCGCGAAGGCGGCCACCGGCGGCGGCCGGTCTTCGACCAACGGCCCCAGCACATCGTTCTCGATGATGGCGATGTCGTGCTTGCGCGCAACCGCGGCGATCTCTTCGCGCCGCCGTGCATCCATCAGGGTTGCCGTGGGGTTGATCACCGAAGGCTGTACGAACACCGCGCGGATGTCGGACAGCCGGCAGGCCTCGTCCAGCGCCTCCGGGATCAGGCCGTTGTCGTCGATCGGCAGACCTTCGAGGTTGAAGCCGAGATAGCGCGCCAGCGGTACCAGCGTGTGGTGGCCGATCGCCTCGGTGGCGACAGTGGAGCCGGGCGGCGCCACGCTCATCAGCGCCACCGTCATGCCGGCGGTGGCGCCGTTGGTCAGGCTGATATTCTGCGCGGAGACATCCAGCCCGCACAGTTTCAGCCATTCGACGGCGACCGCTCGATGGCGCGGGAACACCATGTTGGGCCGGAACGACAGCGCCGAGCTCGACGGCAGGTTTTCGGCCAGCCAGCCCAGCGCCTGCTTCAGCCGCTCCAGATGCATCGGCTCGCAGACCGGCTTCAGGATGGACAGGTCGATGACCTCGCCGAGGCGCTCCGGCAGATAGGGTGGCTCCGGCTCGCGGCGTTGCGTCTGGACAAAGCTGCCACGGCCGATCTCGCCGGAAATCAAGCCGCGGCGAATCAATTCCTCATAGGCACGGCTGACGGTCTGCACCGAGAGTTTGAGATCGTCCGCCAGCCGGCGATGCGTCGGCAGCCGCGCGCCATTGGCCAAACGCCCGTCATGGATGGCGCGCGCGAACTGGTCGGCCAGCGATTGATAGGCTGGCCGCCGAATGAGCGCGGGGTCGGGTTGCCACAATGTCATGACTTATTAGAGATCGAAATCAGTGCAATTGACAATCGAAATAATGCGCCATCATGGTACTGTGGACGAAAAAGTGGGCAACGATGACTGCTGCTAAACTCGACCCGATCGACCTCAAAATCCTCGACGCCATCCAGCGCGACGGGCGCATCACCAAGCTGGCGCTGGCCGAGCAGGTCGGGCTGTCGCCGACCCCATGCTGGATGCGGCTGCGCAAGCTGGAGAAGGCCGGCATCGTCTCGGGTTATCACGCCAGGATCGCCATGCGTGTCGTGGCGCCGGTCGCTACCGTGCTTATGGAGGTGACGCTGGCCAGCCACCGCCAGGCCGATTTCGACCGCTTCGAGCGCGTCATCCGAGACATCCCCGAGATCGTTGCCTGCTGGTCGGTGGGTGGCGGCGTCGACTATGTGCTGAAGGTGATGGCGCGCGACATCGACGCCTACCAGCGGCTGGTCGACGGCTTGCTCGAGCGCGAGATCGGCATCGACCGCTACTTCACCTACATCGTCATCAAGACGGTGAAGGACGATATCGCGCTGCCCATAGCCGACCTGTTGCCGGTATCGCCGTAGCGCCGGAGAGATCGTCTGCCCGACCGGTGCAATAGAGAGAGACTCTCTATCAGCGCGTGCCCAAACAGCCTCTCTGTCTGTCCGCGATGGATAATCTCCCGGCATCAGACCGCACCGGGAGGCTTCGACCATGTCCGCGCATTTCGCCCGCTCGCATCGCCATGAAGCGCTCGACCGCCTCGCCGACCGCCGCCTGCTGCGCGAACTCGCCTATGTCGATGGACACTGGACGGCAAGCGAGGCCGCTGAAAGTTTTGAGGTCACCGATCCGGCGACTGGCACTACTGTCGCGTTTGTCGCCGCGCTGGATGCGCGGCAAACGACAAAAGCGATCGATGCCGCCGTCAGCGCCTTCCCGGCCTGGCGGTCGCTGATGCCGCAGGAGCGCTCGAAAATTCTGCGAAAATGGTTCGAACTGATCATCGCCGCGAAAGACGACCTCGCTCTGCTGATGACACTGGAACAAGGCAAGCCGCTGCAGGAATCGCTCGGCGAGATCGATTATGCCGCCTCCTTCGTCGAATGGTACGCGGAGGAAGCAAAACGTCTCAACGCCGAGAGCGTCACCAGCCATCTGCCTGATGCGGAAATGATGGTTCGGCGCGAGCCGCTTGGCGTCGTCGGTGTCGTCACGCCGTGGAATTTCCCCTCGGCCATGCTGACCCGCAAGGCGGCCGCCGCCCTTGCCGCCGGCTGTACCATCGTCGCGCATCCCTCCTCCGAGACGCCGCTGTCGGCGCTGGCGCTGGCTGAGCTTGGTGAGCGCGCCGGCCTGCCCGCAGGCGTTTTCAACATCGTCACTGGCAAGGCCGCGACGATCGTCGGCCGGATGTGCGAGGACGCACGCGTCCGCGCCATGAGTTTTACGGGCTCGACCGAGATCGGCCGGCTGATCGCGGCCCAGAGCGCGCCGACGATGAAGCGGCTGGTGATGGAGCTTGGCGGCCACGCGCCACTGATCGTCTTTGCCGACGCGGATCTGGACAAAGCGGTGGGCATTGCCATCGATGCCAAATTCGCCACGTCGGGCCAGGACTGCCTTGCCGCCAATCGCATCTACGTCCAGCGGCCTCTCTACGACCGCTTCTGCGCCGCCTTCGCCAGGCGCATCGAGGCGCTGCGGATCGGCAATGGGCTCGCCGACAAGATTGATATCGGGCCGCTGATGCATGAGCGAGCCGTCCAGAAAGTCGAGGAACAGGTCGCCAACGCCCTCGCCCAGGGCGCGCGCTGCCTCAATGGCGGCAAGCGGCATCAGGCCGGGCCGCTGTTCTATCAGCCGACGCTGCTGGTCGATGTGCCCGACGAGGCGTTGATCATGCGCGAAGAGACTTTTGGACCGGTCGCCGCCGTCACGCCTTTCGACAGCGAGGACGAGGTGATCGCGCGCGCCAACGCCACCGAATATGGCCTCGTCGCCTATATCGTGACCGAGAATGGCGCCCGCCAGCAGCGCCTGGGCCGCGCGCTCGACTACGGCATGGTTGCCATCAACCGCGTCAAGATCACCGGCGCGCCGATACCCTTCGGCGGCGTCAAGCAATCCGGCATCGGCCGCGAAGGCTCGCGCCACGGGCTCGAAGCTTTCACCGATCTAAAATATCTCTGCCTGGACGTAGCCTAAGATGTGTCGATATTCAGGTGATGCCGGCCTGCAAATGCCAGGCTTCTGCGCTTCCGGTGCTCACGTACTTGAGTACGCTCCGCTCCGGTTCTCGAAACCTGACATTTTCGGCTCGGCCTGACCTGAATCTCAACACATCTTAAGTCGCGTTCGCTTTCCTCAAGGAGTAGAAAAAATGCTCGACCAGTCCAATGAACTCGCCGCCTGGGATCGCGACCACTTCTTCCATCCCTCGACCCATATGGGCACGCATGCACGGGGCGAGAGCCAGACCCGCATCATGGCCGGTGGTGAAGGCGTCACCGTCTGGGACAACAATGGCAGGAAGAGCATCGATGCCTTCGCCGGCCTCTATTGCGTCAATGTCGGCTATGGCCGCCAGAAGATCGCCGATGCCATCGCCACCCAGGCCAGGAATCTCGCCTACTACCACGCCTATGTCGGGCACGGCACCGAGGCCTCGATCACTCTGGCCAAGATGATCGTCGATCGCGCACCGAAAGGCATGTCGAGGGTCTATTTCGGCCTCTCCGGCTCGGATGCCAACGAAACCAACATCAAGCTGATCTGGTACTACAACAACGTGCTCGGCCGGCCGGAGAAGAAGAAGATCATCTCGCGCTGGCGCGGCTATCACGGTTCGGGCGTGATGACAGGGTCGCTGACCGGGCTCGACCTGTTCCACAACGCCTTCGACCTGCCGCGCGCGCCCATCCTGCACACCGAAGCGCCCTACTATTTCCGCCGCGCCGACCGCTCGATGAGCGAGGAGCAGTTTTCGCAGCATTGCGCCGACAAGCTCGAGGAGACGATCCTGGCCGAAGGGCCCGAAACCGTCGCCGCCTTCATCGGCGAGCCGATCCTCGGCACCGGCGGCATCGTGCCGCCGCCGGCCGGTTATTGGGAAAAGATCCAGGCGGTGCTGAAGAAATATGATGTGCTACTGGTCGCCGACGAGGTGGTCACGGGCTTTGGGCGGCTGGGCACCATGTTCGGCTCCGACCACTACGGCATCAAGCCGGATTTGATCACCATCGCCAAGGGTCTGACCTCGGCCTATGCGCCCCTATCGGGCGTCATTGTCGCCGACAAGATGTGGCAGGTGTTGGTGCAGGGCTCCGACAAGCTCGGCTCGCTCGGCCATGGCTGGACCTATTCGGCGCATCCGATCTGCGTTGCCGCCGGTGTCGCCAATCTCGAACTGATCGACGAGATGGACCTTGTGACCAATGCCAAGGAGATCGGCGCCTATTTCCGCGCCGAGCTGGCCAAGGCCGTCGGCGGGCATAAGAACGTCGGCGATGTGCGCGGCGACGGCATGCTGGCGGCGGTCGAGTTCGTCGCCGATCGGGATGACCGGGTGTTCTTCGAGGCTTCGCAGAAGATCGGACCGCAAGTGGCGACAGCGCTGGCCGCCAGCGGCGTCATCGGCCGCGCCATGCCGCAGGGCGACATCCTTGGCTTTGCGCCGCCGCTTTGCCTGACGCGTGAAGAAGCCGATATCGTCGTGTCGAAGACCGCCGATGCGGTGAAGAGCGTGTTTGCCAATCTCTGAGATCGACCATGAATGCGATAACCAGAACCATCCCCGCCACCATGGCCGCCGTGCTGCTCACCGGGCACGGCGGACCGGAAAAGCTTGTCTACCGCACCGATGTGAAAGTGCCCGTACCTGCCGCCGCCGAAGTGCTGGTCAAGGTCACCGCTTGCGGCATGAACAACACCGATGTCTGGGTGCGCCAGGGCGCCTATGGCACGGAAGAGGATGCTGCCGCCGTGTCGACCTGGCGGAGGCAGGGCAACACGCTTGTTTTCCCGCGCATCCAGGGCACCGACACGGTGGGCACCATCGTTGCTGTCGGCGAAGGCGTCTCGCCGGACCGTGTCGGCGAACGGGTGATGGTCGATTTCTCCATCTACAACCGCGACGACGATTCGCTGGCCGACATCGACTATATGGGCCATGGCCGCGATGGCGGTTACGCCGAGTACCAGACCGTGCCGGCACAGAATGCGCATGTTGTCGACACGGATATGAGCGATATCGAACTCGCCACCTTCTGCTGTGCGTATCTCACCGGTGAACAGATGCTGGAACGCGCTGGCTTGAAGGCTGGCGAGCGCGTGCTGGTCACTGGCGCCTCGGGTGGCGTTGGCTCCGGCATCGTGCAACTGGCGCGGGCGCGCGACGCGATCCCCTATGCAATCGTCGGCAAGGGCAAGGAACAGGCGGTGCTCAACATCGGCGCCGAGGCCGTGATCACCCGCGGCGTCGCCGACCTGCCGCAAGCCGTGACTGAGGCGACCGGCGGCAAGCCGATCGACGTCGTGGCCGACCTCGTCGGCGGCGCGATCTTCAACGACCTGCTGCGTATCCTGCGGCCCGAGGGCCGCTACACCACCGCCGGCGCGATCGCCGGCCCGGTTGTGCAGCTTGATCTCAGGACCATGTATCTCAAGCAGTTGCAGTTGCATGGTTCGAGCCAGGGCACGCGCGCCGATTTCCGCCGCATCGTCGGCTATATCGAGGCGAAGAAAATCCGGCCGCTGGTCGGCGGCGTCTACAAGCTCTCCGATTTTCACCACGCGCAAGCCGATTTCATCGCCAAGGATTTTGTCGGCAAGCTGGTGGTGGTGCCCGACGCCGTCGCGGAGCGGTCGGCGTAGTTCAGAAATCCAGGCATCCTCGCTTCTGCCCGCTGCCATAATCGGAATGGCTTGCAGTCCAGCCGGCAAGCCGCCACAAACGGTGACGCCCGCCGCGCCGCAGGTCCGGGCCTCTGGTCACAAGATACAGGCGAGACATGACAGCCCGGATGATACTGCTCGACGCCAAGCCGCTCGGCGTGGCCGATGTCGCCGAGATCGCACGCCGCAACGCCCGGCTGATGCTGGGCGAAGACGCGATGCGCCGCGTCCAGGCGAGCCGCGCCCTCATCGAACATCTCACTGGGCTTGGCAAGCCGATGTACGGCGTCACCACGGGCCTCGGCGCTTGTGTCGACACGCCGCTGGCGCAGGCCGACCTGATCGCCTTCCAGCACAGCGTGCCGCTCAGCCACAGCATGGGCATCGGACCGGCGCTGCCAACCGAGGCAGTGCGGGCGATGATGATCGCGCGCATTTCAGGCATGGCCGCCGGTGGCACCGGCACCTCCGAGCGCGTGGTCATGGGCCTTGTGGCGGCGCTGAACGCCGGCGTCCATCCGGTGATCCCGACCTGGGGATCGATCGGCGCGGCAGACCTTGCCCATCTCGGCCATATGGCAAGGTCGCTACGCGGCGATGGCGAGGCGGAGTTCCAGGGCAGGATCATGCCCTCCGCCGAGGCGCTTGCGCTCGCCGGTCTAGAACCGCTCGACCTGCGCGAAAAGGACGGCCACGCCATCATCGTCGCCAACAGCCTGTCGACCGGAACAGCATGCCTGTGCCTCGAAGACGTCGCCCATCTCATCGACTGGGCGCTGGCAGCGGTCGCCCTCAACTATGAGGCATTCCGCTCTTCCCTCACCGCGATCGACGAGGATGCCCTGGCGGCCCGGCCGGCCTTCGGCCAGCGCGAGATCGGCGCGCGGCTGCGCACAGAACTGGCCGGTAGCGGCCTGTGGAAGGACAGAGCGGCGCGGCGTCTGCAGGATCCGCTCAGCTATCGCTGCGTGCCGCAGGTCTGGGGTGGCCTGCTCAATGCGTTCGAACAGGCGCGGCGGGCGACCGAAATCGAACTGACCCATTCGGGCGACAACCCCGTGATCCTGGCCGAGGGAGAACGGGTGATTTCCAACGGCAATTTCGACCTCACGGCGATGACGCTGGCCTTTGAACAGCTCGGCCAGGCCCTCGCGCATTGCGCGGTCGGCACCGCCAACCGCTGCATGAAACTGATGTCGCCGACCATCGCCGACCTGCCACGCTTCCTGTCGGCCAGGGGTGGCAGCCGCCAGGGCTACGCGGAACTGCAGAAGCCGTTGTCCGCGCTGGAAGCCGAAATCCGGCATCTCGCCAACCCGATGTCGCTCAGCCCGCTCGCCGTTTCGGACGGCATCGAGGATCAGTCGTCGATGGCACCGCGGGTGGTGGCCAAGACCGCCGAGATCATCGAGCGCATGCGTTATCTCGTGGCGATGGAGCTGATCTTCGCGGCGACGGGCGTCGAACTGCGCGGCGTCGTCGACAGCATGGGCGAAGGGCCGCAGCGCACCTTCGCCGCCGTGCGCGCGCTCGTCAGCCCGCTCGACGACGACCGCGAGATGAGCACCGACATGACACGGATGGCGCGGATGGTGGCAGGACCAAGATACTGAGCGAGGCTCCCATCCGACAGCTGCCGTTTTTAAATCCGCGCGGCGGCAGGCCGATATTATTGATAAGGCCCCCTGAGGTTCAGGCTCTCGGCCAGAAGGCAGAAGCGGTCGATCAGCCGGACAAGCTCCTCGCCCTGTTCGGCGACGATCGTGCCGCGCTCGGCGGGCGGCGTGTCCGACAGAGCCTGCCACAGCCGGCTTTGCCGATCGCAGACATCCGCCAGCTCGGAGCATTCGCCTGAGGTCAATTTCAAAAGGTGGTCCGCCGTCACCGGCCCGATGCCTTGGGGCGTTGTCGCCCCACGGGAAAGATAGCCCGGCGGTACGGTGCCCTTCGCATTCGCCACCGATTTGCGGCAGATGACGTCGAACAGTTGGTCGACGGCCTGTTTGGCGCCGGCAACGCGCGAGGGATGGTCCGTGTCGGCGGCGGCATGCGGCAGAAGTTCGAGTTTGTCGCCATGCCTTTCGACGAGGTCGAGATAAGGCAGCATCGGACCGGAAAGAGCGTCGGTCGAGGCATTCTTGAACAGGTCGGCATCGATTGCCGCATGGCGCACCCGGCCTGCATCCAGCGCGTCGCCAAGGGCCGCCACGTCGACAAGCTCGCCGCGATCGTAATTGACCAGCACCGCGCCCTTGTTCATGCGGGAGAGGACGTCCGCGCCGATGAGCCCGGCATTGGCGTAGCGGCCGCTTTGCGCATCCTGCTTGCCCAGTCCGACATGGACGCTGAGCACATCCGCGCCTTCGGCCGCGTCGCCGAGGTCCGCCGCAAAGGCGAAGCCCTCGGCTTCTATCCAGTCGCGGTGCCGTGGCCGTGCATGGATCACCACGCGCATGCCGAAGGCGCGGGCAAGCTTGGCCACCTCGCGGCCGATATTGCCGTAGCCGATGACGGCAATCGTCTTGCCTTCGAGCTTCTCGGTCGGGAAATCGCGCAGTTCCCTGCCGGTGTCGAAAGCGCCGCGCGCCACCCGCTCGTGAAGCCTGTCGACCGGCAGGTCTGGCAGCACTTTGAGGATCGCCTTCATCACCATCTGCGCCGTGGCACGGCTGTTGATACCGGGCGTGTTCATCAGCACCGCAGTGCCGCCCTCGCCGCTGCCGCCACCCCAGGAGCGCGAGCCCATATTGCCGGTGCCGGCGCCGATCCGCACGCCCGCCAGCGGAAAGACGGTCTCTGCGGGCAGAAAGGTCGCGGCGGCGATGACGGCGTCATAGCGCCCGTCGCCCGCGGCTTCGATCAGCTCTTCGCGCGTGCTGAGGTCCGGCCGGTAGAAGAAATGCACCCGGCCACGTTCGAGGCCTGCTTTGTCGCCAAGTGCTGCCGCATGAAAGCGGCCACCCTTGGCCTCGATATGCGCGCGCACTTCGCTCGGGTCGGGCTTGCCGTCGGGCCCGAAACGCAGGCCGACCAGATCGCAGATCAGCACGGCGTAGACGCTTTGCGGGTCGATTGGCTCCACGGCCTGTGTATTGGTGTTCGCGGTCACGTCGTTTCCCTCATGCAAGAGCGGCAAGGCCTGCTGCGACAGCAGGTGTCCTGAACAATCAGAACCTATCCGTCCGGAAGGGCGTCAGATCGATCACCGGCGGCAAACCGGCGGCAAGTTGCGACACGATCTTGCCGGTGACAGCGCCGCCAATGAGGCCCTGATGGCCGTGGCCGAAGGCATAGATGACATTCCTGGCCCGCGACGCCCGGTCGATGACCGGAATGCTGTCGGGCGTGCCTGGCCGATGTCCCATCCAGCGCGTGACCTCGCCAACCTCGAGTTTCCTGAACATCGGCCTCGCCTGCTTCAGGAGAACATCCGCGCGGTTCATGTTGGCGGGTGCCTTCAGGCCGGCGAATTCGACATTGCCGGCGATCCGCAGTCCATCCTCCATCGGTGAGGCGACGAACTTGCGGTCGGCCGAAATGGTCTGGATGCGCAGGCCGGTATCGGCCCCCTTGACCATGATATGGTAGCCACGCTCGCTCTCGAGCGGAATACGGTCGCCAAGCTTGCGGGCGAGATCGCCCGACCAGGCCCCCGCGCACAGCACCACGGTTTCGACAGGCATGCGCCCGCCACCTTCAAGCCGCAGCGCCGAGGGACCATTGGGGCCCATGTCGAATCCGATCACTTTCGCCCTGATGAAGCGCGCACCCTGGCGCGCCGCATGTTCGGCGAGCTTCGCAACAAGCCGGCCGGGATTGGGACACTGCCCCTGTTCGGGCAAATAGACCGCGCTCTTGAAAATCGGTGCCAGGGCCGGTTCGAGCTGGCGGATCTCGTCGGCATCGAGGATGTCGACCTTGACGCCATGCTCGCGCCGCAGCCCGAGCCCATAGGCGCTCTTCGACGGGCCGTCGGCGGTTTCATGGACGAAGAGCTGGCCGCGCTTCTGCAGAAGATCCTCGCAGCCGGCGGCCTTGATCAGCGGCTCGTAGCACTCGAATGTGTAACGGTGCAGAGAGCGCATCGCCGCCGATATCTCCTCGGCGCGCGGCTTGCGGCTGGCGGCGAGGAAGCGCAGCAGCCAGGGCAGCGCGTGCGGCAGATAGGCGAGCCGCACGATCAACGGACCTTCGGGATCCATCAGCCATTTCGGCACGTTGCGAAGCACGCCCGGCATCGCGTTCGGGATGCAGGAGCCCGGGCAGATGCCGCCGGCATTGCCGAATGAGCATTGTTCCTCGGACCCCGGCAAGGCCGGATCGACCACCTCGACGGCAAAACCCTGATCGAGCAGGTAATTCGCGGTGCAGACGCCGATGATGCCGGCGCCGATGACCGTCACCTTGCCGCGCGGCGTGCTTGTCGATGCCATGATCGATCCGTTGTGCCGGTCAGGGTGCGATCGCGCTCGGCGTGCCGGCGCGGAAGGCCGGCAGCGACCGCGCCACCATCTGCTGCAGCATGCGGAAGTCGGAGAGATAGGCCATGAAGCGATAGCCCAGCTTGCGCATGTCGACGCCGTAAGCGACCGAGCCGCAATGGATGCCAGGAATGACGCCAGCTTCCTTGCACTTGGCGGCGATGTATTCGATCGCCTCGTAGACGGCGGGATAGCGCGGGTCGAAACCGGGTGCCTCGCCCATGGTCACCGCAAGGTCCGACGGACCGACGAAGATGGCGTCGAGATTCGGCGTCTTCAGTATGTCTTCCAGGTTCTTCACCGCCTGCTCGCTCTCGATCATCGCCATGGTGATGATGGTGTCGTTGGCGTGCTGGAAATAGTCCGCGCCGGCATAGAGTGAGGCGCGCAGCGGACCGACGCTGCGGCCGCCCTTAGGGAAATAGCGGCAGGCCTTGACGAAGGCATCCGCTTCCTCGGCGGTGTTGACCATCGGGCAGATCACACCATAGGCGCCGGCATCGAGCACCTTGCCGATGATCGCCGGGTCGTTCCACGGCACGCGCACCATCGGCGTCGTGTCCGTCGTCGAGATCGCCTGCAGCATCGGCACCGCGTCGACATAGTCCGTCGCGCCATGCTGGAGGTCGACAGTCAGCGCGTCCCAGCCCTGCTGGGCCATCAGTTCCGCCGAGATCGACGACGGAATGCCGAGCCAGCCCGTCACCACTTCGCCGCCGGCGGCCCAGATGTCCTTCACCTTGTTCTTGCGCATAGTCTTGAGGTCCTTTGCTATTGTCGAGAATTCAAAATCAAGTCCGCCGCCTTTTCAGCGATGGCGATGGTCGTGATGTTGGTGTTGGCGGCGACGATCGTCGGCATGATCGAGGCGTCGACGACGCGCAGGCCCTGCACGCCGCGCACGCGGCATTCGGCATCGAGCACCGCCAGCGGATCGCCGTCGGCGCCCATCTTGCAAGTGCCGGAGACATGCCAGCCCGACCAGACGGATTGCTTGACCCAGTCGGCGATCAGCTCTTCATTGCCGAGCATCGCCTGGATGCGGTCGGTGGTGCCGAACTTGCGCTTGAGCAAGGTCTCGCGGAAGAAGGGCGCGTAGTCGAACAGGTAGGCCGCGGTCGCGGTCTTGACCCAGTTCGATGGCTTGCGGACGCTGAGCGCTCGCGCCTCGTCGCTGTAGCCGGCCAGGAACCAGGTGTTGACGTGCTGCTGGACATCGGGCGATTGCATGATCTTGCAGATGCGCCTGAAGCCATCGACCAGGCGCATCAGGTCGCGGCCGTCGGAGGCCATGTTCAGATCGACGATCGGTTCATCGGTCTGGACCGCAGACTTCAACGTCACCGTGCCGCGCGAATAGGATTTGTTGACGCAGACATTGAGCGCGCCCATCGCCTTGCCGAGCGGATGCCAACCGGCGCGGTTGACCGGCATCAGCAGCATGTCGCCCGGATGGCAGTCGGCATAGTTGGAAGAATATCTGACGCCCAGGAAGATGTGGCGCCGCTGACCGGGCTTGAGCCGCGCGGATTTCTTGAAATGCGCGCCGACGGCTATATGCGGATGATCGGTCAGGTTCTCGCCGACGCCGGGGCGATCGGCGACCACTTCGATGCCCAGCCGCTTCAGCTGCGCCGCCGGCCCGATGCCGGCACGAAGCAGGATGGCTGGCGAATGCAGGGCGCCGGCTGAAACGATCGTCTCGTTGGCGTTGTAGATCTGTGTGCGGCCAGCGATCGTGACCTCGACGCCGGTGATGCGCGTCCCCTTGGTCACCAGTCTCTCAACGAAGGCATTGGCGAAGATGTGCAGGTTCTTGCGCGCGCGCGCCTCGGCGTCGAGATAGCCGATCGCCGTCGACACGCGGCGGTCGTTCTCGTTCGACAAAGGCAGCGGGAACGAGCCGTCCTCGAAACTGCCATTGTAGTCCGGCCGGTAGGGATATTCGCTTTCCGTCTGCTTGAGCACGGATCTGGTGAAGCCGGCCCAATCCTTTGGAAAGACGCGGCGGATCGGAATCCGGCCGGTCTTGTTGTGAAGCTCGCCATCGAAATCGAGATCGCGCTCGAGCTTCTTGAGGTAGGGCAGCATGCCGTCCCATCCCCAGCCGGGCAGGCCGAGACCTTCCCATTCGTCATAGTCATGCGGCAGGCCGCGCACGGCGAACTGGCCGTTGATGCTGGAGCCGCCGCCCATCACCTTGGCCTGTTCGAGCTTGGCCGTCTTGACCACCTGCGCATTTTGCTTGGGCGAGCGGTTGAAGACGCGCAGTTCCGTCCAATGGTATTTCGGGTCGAAATAGGAGAGGCCGGGATAGCTGTCGGCGATCACCTCCGGGACGTCGTCCGGCGGCGTGTCGGGTCCGGCTTCGAAAAGCGCGACCTGTTTCGTCCCGTTCTCCGAGAGACGGCTGGCGAGCACGGCGCCTGCCGAGCCGCCGCCGACAATGATGTAATCGAATTGCATGTGCTTGCGCTCGCTCAGGCGTAATTGGCCCAGATGGCCTTCTGGCGCAGGAACGCCTCGATGCCGGCACGGCCCATATCCTTGCCGAAGCCGGATCCCTTGTAACCGCCGGCCGGATAGGTGAACTCCGGGCCGCGCCCGTGCTGGTTGATCCAGACCATGCCGGCCTCGATCGAATCCGCTGCCTTGAGCGCCTTCTTCAAATCCGTGGTGTGGACGCTGGCGGCGAGCCCGTAGACCGGATGCGCCGCCTGAGCGAGGCCTTCCTCGAGATCAGCAAAGGTGCGTACGGTCAGCACCGGACCAAAAAACTCTTCCTTGAAACCGATATTGTCGTCGGAGACATTTTCGAGGATCGTCGGGGCGTAGAAACTACCCTCGTTGCGGCCTTCCAGCACCGTGCCGCCGGTGACCACCGAGGCGCCCTCGCCGATGCTGGCGCGGACCATCGTATCGATGTGCTCGAGCTGCTTGCGGCTGATGATCGGCGCGAAGGTCGTCGCCTCGTCCCAGGTCGGGCCAGCCTTGATCACCTTGGTCCGGGCGATGACGCGTTCGACAAGCTGATCGGCAATCTTGTCCTCGACGATCAGCCGCGAACCGGCCGTGCAGACCTGGCCGGCATTGTCCATGAATGCCGCCGCGACCCGGCCGGCCACGACATCGATATCACCGGCATCGGCCAGCACCAATTGCGGACTCTTGCCGCCGAGTTCAAGCGTGACGGGTTTGATGCCGGACTGGGCGGCCAGCGTCATGATGGCCACACCGGTCTGCGTGGAGCCGGTAAAGGAGATTTTCAATATATCGGGATGGCGCACGATCGCCGCTCCCGTCGTGTGCCCGTAACCGTTGACGACATTGAACAGGCCGGCCGGAATGCCGGCCTTGGCCGCGAGCTCCGCCAGCGCCAGAAGGCTGTGCGGGGTCAGCTCCGAGGTCTTCATCAGCACCGCATTGCCGGCGGCCAGCGCCGGGGCGAATTTCCAGGCCGCCGTGATCATCGGGAAGTTCCAGGGAACGATCGCGCCGACAATGCCGTAGGGCTCATGCTTGACGATGCTGAGCGCATTCGCCTCGGTCGAAGTGACCGTGCCTTCGATCTTGTCGCAGAATTCGGCGTAGTAGCGCACGACGCCAGCGGTGCGGACCGCGTCTCGAGCAATCGTCATCGAGATCAGCCGGCTCGATCCCATCGCTTCCAGTTGGCCGAGATAGGTCGCGTTCTCCTCGATCAGCGCCGCGAGGCGCATCAGCGCGGCGGCACGATCGCGTGGCGCGATCTTCGCCCAGCGGCTCTGCGCCAGCGCCTTTTTGGCGGCATCGACGGCTTGCTGCACCGCCGCTTCGCCGCCATCGGTGATCACGCCCATGGGCTGGAGATCGGAGGGGCGGAGAACCTCGATTTCCGCGCCAGGCAGTTCAACGTACTGCCCGCCAATGTGATGGCCCCTGGGGACGGCGATTGTGGCCGGATCGAAACTCAGTGTCATTGATGTCTTCCTTTTGCGGCCAGCTCGAAAGGGGGGCGCATTCGACGATGTCCGCTTGACTGTTTGCGTGAAGCGGCGTGCCGTCAGCACGCCTTCTCGGCTTCACGCGCCTCGAGGAACGGGCGAAGCAGATCCGCCGATTCATGAAAGCGTCCGACAAATGTCTTCAGACGCGGATGTTCGGGATGAAGCAGCACCTTGGCAGGCGGCCCCTGCTCGGCGACCAACCCCTGGTCGAGAAACACGACCCGATCGGCGACTTCGAAGGCAAAGCCCAGTTCGTGGGTGACGATCACCATGGTCATGCCGCTCCTGGCCAGTTCGACCATCGCCTTCATGACTTCGCCGACCAGTTCGGGGTCGAGTGCGGAGGTCGGCTCGTCGAACAGCATCACCTTGGGCTGCATGGCCATGGCTCTGGCGATCGCGACGCGCTGCTGCTGGCCGCCGGAAAGCTGGCGCGGATATTTTTCGACGTGCTGCGCCAGCCCCATCAGGTCGAGAAGCTTCAGCGCCGTTTGACGCGCCTGCTCCTTCGGCTCTTTCTTGACGATGACCGGGCCTTCCATGACGTTTTCGAGCGCCGTCATATGCGGGAAGAGATTGAACTGCTGGAAGACCATGCCGGTCTTGGAGCGGATGCGGTTGACCTCCTGGGCCGGTATCTGGGCGCCCTTGCCATCGGCCTGCCTGTCGAACAGCGTCTCGTCACCGATGACGATGCTGCCGCTGGTCGGAATGTTGAGCAGGTTGATGCAGCGCAGCAGCGAGGTCTTGCCCGATCCGCTGGCACCGATCAGGACGACCACCTCGCCTTCGACGACCGAGAGGTGGATGCCGTTCAGCACACGCTTGTCGCCGAACTTCAGGCAGATGCCATCCAGCCGCAGGACAGGCTTGTCGCTCTTCTCCGGCACGGCAGAGTTGGTTTGGGTGGTGCTCATTTTACGCTGGCCCGCTCTTTTCGAGTTTCCGGGACAGCAGCGTCAGCGGCACCAGGATGATCAGGAAGATGGCGCCGACGGCGGTGTAAACCTCCATCGGCCGATAGGTGAAACTCGAGATATAGCTCGCCTGATAGAGAAGGTCCGGAACCGTGATCATCGACAGCAGCGTCGTGTTCTTCATCTGGATGATCGACTGGCCGGCGAGTGGCGGGATCATCTTGCGGAAGGCCTGCGGCAGGATGATGCGGCGCATGCGCTGGCCATAGGACATGCCGATGGCGGTTGCCGCATCGGTCTGGCCTGGGTCGACCGACTGGACGCCGGCGCGCAGGATTTCAGCGTAGAAGGAGCCGACATAGCAGCTCAGCCCGATGAAGCCGGCCCAGAATTTCGTGACATTGATGCCGGCGAAGATCGGGAAGGCGTAATAGACCCACAGAAGCGTGACGAGCAGCGGAATGTTGCGGAAGAACTCGACATAGATCTGGCCGAGGACGACCAGCGGCTTGAACGTGCTCAGTTGGATAAGCCCGATGAACAGGCCGATCAGCATGCCCGCACCGATGGTGATGACGGTGAAGTAGAGCGTCATCAGCAGGCCCTGCCAGAGCAGCCCGATATTGTTGGTTATGACTGTATAGTCGAACATGGCGTCCTCACTGGTTCGATGCACGTCCAGTGGTGGCCTGACCGCCGCACCAGGCGGCGGTCAGGCTGTTGCGATCAGAAGGAGAAACCTGCCGGAAGGATCGACAGGTCGATGCCGCGGGCTTCCCAGGAACGGGCAAGCTTGCCCTGGGCGAGGCCGAGCGAGCGCTCCTGCAGGATCCAGTTGGTCAGGAAGTTGATGAAGCCGGCATTACCGGGCTTGCGGGCGACGGCCAGCGTTGCCGGATTGCGCAGGATCGGCTCAGGCAACGAGACATTGCCGATCTTCTGGTTGGTGATCTGCAGCGCATCGAAAATGGAGAGCACGACGCCATCGGCGCGGCCGGCTTGCAATTCCATCAGCGCCAGGCCACGATCTTCGACCGGCGTGATCTTGGCCTTCGGCAGCAGCGCTTCGGCGACCACCTGCATGGTGCTGCCCTTCTGCACGACGACGGTCTTGTCCGGCGAATTGAGCTCGGCCCAGGTCTTGACCGGCTTGCCGGGAGGCGTCAGCACGGCCCAGGCGTCGGTGAACAGCGGCTCCCAGAGATAGTCGACGACGAGGCCACGCTTCGGGTTCGGATTGACGCCGATGGCGATATCGATCTTGTTGGCCTGGAAGTCGGCGGCCAGATTGCCCCAGGTCGTCTCGACAGGTTCGAGCTTGACGCCGAGCTGGGTTGCGATCTCGCCCAGGAATTCGTAGTAGAAGCCGCTCCACTGGCCGGTGGCCGGATCCTTGATATAGCCCGGCTCCTCGCCGGTCATCACTGGCACCTTGAGCACACCGCTGGCGCGGATCTGGTCGATGACGGCGGACGGATTGTCGTCCGCGGAAGCCGCGATCGGCGCCGTGAGCAGGCCAAGGCCAATGGTCAAAGCGGCCATGAACGTACGCATTACTGTCAATTTCATGTCATTCCCCTTTTCTGAGTTTTTGGTGATTACCGGGCTAGAAATCCCTTCGAGAGAGGGTCGCCCTTCTCGAAGTAGATCGTCTGGGTCGAGGTGATGAAGGCCGAGCCCTCGATCTCGATGATCATCGCCTCGCGGCCTTGCTCCTCGACGCGCCGTTGCAGGCGCGCCTCGAACGGAATGCCGAAGATGTTCCGGGCGTGGTAAGTCTGGTCGGGACCGATCAGCCCCTTCTCCAGCAGATAGGTCAGGCGCGCCGACGTGCCGGTGCCGCAAGGCGAGCGGTCGAACTTGTTGGATTCCAGGACAAGAAAATGCGTCGCCGAGTGCTCGCTGTCGGCATCGTGGAACAGCACGCTCGGCGCGGCCGCGCCCGCCAGCAGCGGCAGGTCCTTCGTCGCCGCCTTGATCGCGGCCTTGATCCTGGCGCCGGCCAGCATCAGGGCCGATGCATTGTCCGGGACCAGCTTGAAGCCGAGTGGCGCAGCATTCACCAGCGCGTACCACATGCCGGCATAGACAATCGCGGCATCGACCTTGCCGACACCTTCAACGGAGACGCTCAGGTGCTCCAGTCCGACATAGCTCGGGACGTTGGCGATCCGCACGCGGTCCAGCGAGCCGTCTTCGTTCCAGATCAGGTGAACGGTCACCACTCCGGCTGGCGTTTCCAACGTGAAGCTGTCGCCCGTTTCGACAGAAATCTGGCCTGTGAAGGCCAGCGTCCTGGCAAGGCCGATCGTGCCGTGACCGCACATATCGAGATAGACATAGGACGAGATGAAGAACGCGCCATAGTCGGCGACTTCAGAGGCGACCGGCACGAGACCGACCATGGCGGCATGGCCGCGCGGCTCATGCAGCAGTGCGGCGCGCAGATGGTCGAAGTGCTGGCGGAAATGGTCCCGCTTCTCCCGCACGCTCGAGCCGGAGAGTTTCGGAATACCACTTAGGATGACGCGCGTCGGGTGGCCGGCTGTGTGGGAATCGATGACGCTGAACGCTGACGAGAAGCTGGACACGAACTAGCCCTCTCCGAAGGCGTCGCGAATGCCGGCCCGCATGCTCTGCCAGATTTCCCGGATGAGGTTTTCGGTCATCGCCTTGGCGCTTTCGCCATCGCCTGCGGTGATCGCATTATAGATGCGGGCGGTGTCGTCCAGCGACAGCTGGATGATCTTCGGATCTTGCTCATAGGCGTGATAGCGGTAGCGCAAGGCCTGCTTTTCCAACCCGCCGAGCAGGCGCGTCAGCGTCTTGTTGCCGGCCAGCGTGTAGGTCAGGAAAGAGCCGCGCACGTCGACGATGAAGAACTGCCTTGCATCGTTCCTGGCCTGGGCCTGCTTCAGCTCCGACAAAAGGTTCTTGAACTCGGCCTTCTTATCGATGTCGGCGGATTCGGCCGCCTGCTTGGCGACCAGCCCTTCGAGTTCGATGCGGCAAGTATAGACCTCGTCGAAATCGCGTTGCGACATCGGCGAGACCCAGATGCCGCGCCTGGCCTCGCGCATCACCAGACCGTCGCGCTCGAGCAGCCTCAGCGCCTCGCGCACCGGCGACCGGCTGACGCCGTAGCGCGCGGCGACCATTTCCTCGGTCAACCGTTCCCGCGACTTGAGGCGGCCGAAGATGATCTCTTCCTCGAGCATCTCGGCGAGATTCTCCGGGATGGCGACCGACAATTTCTGGATGCGCGCTAAAATCATGTCGACACCATACTGTATACAATGTACAGGTCAAGCCATCGCGGAAACTTTCTTGTGACGTGCAATCTGCCGGCGGCTTTCCGCGCCCCGTCGGGCTGAAAGGGCCAGGACATGTATCCAGAGACGATCGAGCTGCTGATTGACGGCGTGTGGTGCCAGGGGGCGGACGGCAAGTCCGAACCATTGATCAACCCCGCCACCGAGGAGGTGCTGGCCAGCGTGCCGCATGCCACACAGGCCGATCTCGACCATGCTCTCGCGGCCGCGCTCAAAGGCTTCAAGCTGTGGAAGACGATGACCGCGATGCAGCGCTGGGCGATCATGGACAAGGCGGCCGACCTGATCGAGCAGCGCAAGGACACCATCGCCCGCATCCTGACGATGGAAAACGGCAAGGCACTGGCCGAGGCGACTGGCGAGGTGCAGTTCGCGGCGGACGCGACCCGCTGGTATGCGGAGGAAGGCAAGCGCGCCTATGGCCGCATCGTCCCTGCCCGGCTGCCCGGCGTGCGGCAGATGGTGTTCAAGGAGCCGGTCGGCCCGGTCGTCGCCTTCGCCGCCTGGAACTTCCCGGCCAGCAATGTCATCCGCAAGATCTCGGGCGCGCTCGGCGCCGGCTGCTCGATCATCCTGAAGCCGGCGGAAGAAACGCCGGGAACCGCCGTCGCCATCGCCCGCTGCTTCCAGGACGCCGGACTGCCGGCAGGCGTGCTGAACATCGTGTTCGGCGAGCCGGCCAAGGTCTCGTCCTATCTCATCGCCTCACCGATCCCGAAGAAGGTTTCGCTGACGGGGTCGACCGCGGTTGGCAAGCTGTTGCAGAAGCAGGCGGCGGACACGCTCAAGCGCTGCACCATGGAGCTGGGCGGCCACGCCCCGGTCATCGTCTATGAGGATGCCGACCTCGACAAGACGCTCGATACGGTCGTTACCTTCAAGTTCCGCAATGCCGGCCAGGTATGCACCTCACCGACCCGCTTCTATGTGCATGAGGCTGTCTATGACCGTTTCATCGACGGTTTCGCCTCGCGCGCCGAAAAGCTCAAGATCGGCGACGGCCTCGACACGAGCGTGCAGATGGGCCCGATGATCGCGCCGCGGCGGCTCGACGCCATGGACGGTTTCGTCAGCGATGCTACGGCGAAGGGCGCGAGCGTCGTCACCGGCGGCAAGCGGATCGGCAACAAGGGTTATTTCTACGGGCCGACATTGTTGAAGGACGTGCCGGATACGGCGCGCATCATGTCGGAGGAGCCGTTCGGGCCGATCGCGCCAACCACCACCTTTTCAACCTTCGACGATATGATCGAGCGGGCGAACGCCCTGCCTTACGGCCTGGCTTCCTTCGTCTTCACCCGCAATCTCAGCCTCGCCCAAAAGACCGAGGCGGCGCTGGAGGCCGGCATGGTCGGCGTCAACCACATGATGGTGTCGACACCGGAAACGCCGTTCGGCGGCGTCAACGAATCCGGCTATGGCTCGGAGAGCGGTATCGAAGGCCTCGATGCCTATCTGCGGACGAAGTTCGTGACTGAGATGTAAGGCGGCGGGCCGCTACACGCGGCGGCCCGATCTAGAGACTGGGGCCCAGCTCGATCGGGCTGCCGTCGCTGAACCGGGCTTGACGGAACCTGTGAAGATTATGTCCGATCTCGTTTCCCTGGACGAGGTCGGACACGATACGGCCCATCCCGGGTCCGATGCCGAAGCCGTGGCCACTCATCCCGGTGGCGATAACGAGACCCGGAATTTCAACGGCACGATCGACGATTGGGACGACATCCGGCATCGCATCGATCATGCCCGCCCAGCTCGCCTTGATCGGCACTGCCTTGAATTGTGGGAAAAGTGCCGTGAATTCGCGGTCGATATCACGCAGCGCCGAGGCTTTGGGAGCGGGATTGAGGATGCGCATCCGTTCGAACGGGCTTTCCTCGTCCGCGTTCCATTTGCGTGGGGTTGACCAGCTGTCCGGATAGCCTCGCGGCGCCGCCGGCAAATAGTGGGTGCCAAAAGGATTGGCCATCAGGGCGGGACCGTATTTGCGCGCGTGACGAAACGCGTCAGGCCCGACATAGAGCTGATTGGAGCCTCCCGATGCGAGCGTATAACCGCCATCCTGCCGGCGCCGGAATGCGATATGGTCGTCGGCGACGGCGCCCGCATGGATTTCGGGCATGGGTTCGGTCGCGGCGACGGTCGCCCTGACGCTGAGCTGCGGGATGGAGACGCCGTGTGCGCGCAGGAAGAGCGACGTCCACGCACCGCTTGCCACGACAGCGTTCGAGGTGGCGATACGACCCTGCTCGGTCCAGACGCCGCCGATGCGTCCAGCCGATATGTCGAGCATACGCGCCGCACAATTCTCGATGATCGTGACGCCCTGTCGGGCGGCCAGGCGGGCAAGCGCGGGCACCGCGACCCTGGGCTCGGCGCGCATGTCCGACGGGGTGGTCATTGCGCCCTTGAAGGAGCGCGACATGGCCGGGATCAGCTTGGCTGTCTCGCCTTGGTCAAGGAGACGCGTGTCGACGCCGTGGATCTCAGCGATCTTCAGGAATTTGGCGAAGCCGGCCATCTCCTTGTCGGTTCGCGCAAGATAGGTGACGCCCGTCTGCTTCAGTCCGATGTCCTCGCAGCATTCCTCGGCCAGTTGACGCCACAGGCGTTGCGCTTCGATGACAACAGGCAGTTCAGCGGCATCGCGACCCTGCTGCCGGATCCAGCCCCAGTTGCGCGACGATTGCTCGCCGGCGATCCGCCCCTTTTCCACCAACGTCACTGAAATGTTCCGTCGCGCCAAGAACAAGGCCGTCGTCACGCCGATGACGCCACCGCCGATGATCACAACCTCCGAAGCCTTCGGCAACGGCGCTTGAAACTGGATCGGCATGGCCTCGGTGAACGGAAAACGTGTCAAGGAAGACGGCCCTCTTAGTATTCACGGCGGTGCCGGCTCTCGCTGCCGGACTGGCCGCTTGCGTGGAATGTCGGCGATGCGTGACAGAACTGATAGGGGGCGAGCTGGAGAATCTGTGCGTCAATGCGGTGAATTGTTTGTGCCAGCGAATGTCGCCTCGACACTCCTCGCATGAACTTTGGCGGCAACGCCGCAAGCGCCCAGCGACGCCAGTAGCGGCACCGCCTGTCAGGCACAGTGCGACGGCGCCATTGGCCCCTTGAAGGGGCAAGTCGGACACGCGTAACATTGCACCATCAGAACTGAGTCTGCTTCATTCGTCCGGGCTAATGTCCGGATTGGACTGGATATTTCCTTGGCAACGGATGCAACCAGCGGCGCGGCGAAGCGCGGCAAATCGTTTGCCCATGTGGCGGAAGCCTCCTGGGGCAAGGGCCTCAGCACCTTGCTGCGTATCGTGCGCATGACGCTGCGCCATCCCTGGCAGGTTGCGATCACCCTCGTCTCGACCTTCATCGCCGCGACGCTGCAGCTTTTCATTCCGCGCCTCCTGGGACGCGCCATCGACCAGGCGCAAGGCGTGATGGCCGCGGGTGCCGGCACCGCTGCCGAACAGGCGCTGTGGAACACGGCGCTGACGCTGCTGGTCGTCAGCATCCTGCGCGGCCTCTTCACCATGGCGCAGAACTACTATGGCGAGGCGGTCGGCCACCGGACCGGCTATGAGCTTCGCCTGGCTTTCTACGAGAAGATCCAGCGGCTGAGCTTCGCCTACCACGACAAGGTCCATACCGGTGATCTCATCACGCTCGGGCTGCTCGATCTCGACGGCGTGCGCATGTTCTTTGCCACCGGCATCCTGCGCGTGGTGCTGCTCGGCGTGCTGATCGGCGTCGGCGCCTATCTCCTGATCAGCACCGACCTCGTGCTTGGGCTGCTCAGCCTGAGCTTCGTGCCGTTCGTCGCCTGGCGCTCCTCGGTGACCCAGCTCAAGCTGCGCAGCACCTGGCTGACGCTGCAGGAGCGGCTGTCGGTGCTGAGCCGGGTGATGGACGAGAATCTCGGCGGCATCCGCGTCGTGCGTGCCTTCGCCGCGCAGCGCCATGAGCTCAAAAAATTCGACCGCGCCAAGCAGGATGCGCTGGAGCTGGCCAATGAGCGCGTCGACATCCGCGTCTCCAACACCAGCGCCATGAACTTTTCCTTCCTGGCCGCCATGGGGCTGGTGCTGTGGTTCGGCGGCCAGAAGGTGATTGCGGGCCAGATCAGCGTCGGCACGCTGGCGCAGTTCCTCACCTTCATGACCATCCTGCAGATGCCGGTGCGCCAGCTCGGCCTGATGGTCAATTCGTTCGCGCGTGCCTCGACCTGCGGCACGCGGCTGTTCGAACTGCTCGACACCGAACTCGACATCAAGGATGCGCCCGATGCCAGGGATCTCGTCATCACCGAGGGCGTGCTGCGTTTCGACAATGTCGGCTTCCGCTATGAGGGCGCGGGCGACCGCCAGACCCTGACCGGCATCTCCTTCGAGGCCAGGCCCGGCGAGACGATCGGCATTGTCGGCCCGCCGGGCAGCGGCAAGTCGACGATCGCGCATCTGATCCCACGCTTCTACGACGTGACTTCAGGCGCGATCACCATCGACGGACAGGACATCCGAAAGGTCACGTTGCAGTCGCTGCGCAAGGTGGTCGGCGTCGTGCAACAGGACGCCTTCCTGTTCACCACCTCGATCGAGAACAACATCGCCTATGGCAACCCCTGGGCGCGCGAGACCCGCATCGGGCAGGCAGCCGAGTACGCCCAGCTGCACAACTACATCATCGGGCTTCCGGCCGGCTACACCACGGTCGTCGGCGAACGCGGCGCGTCGCTTTCCGGCGGCCAGCGCCAGCGCCTGACCATTGCGCGCAGCCTGATGCTGCGGCCATCGGTTCTGGTCTTCGACGATTCCACCGCGGCCATCGATGCTGGCACCGAGCAGCGCATCCGGGCGGCGATGAAGCGCTTCGCCAAAGATCGCGTGACGCTGATCATCTCGCACCGGCTGAGTTCGCTGATGCATGCCGACCAGATCCTGTTCGTCGAGGGCGGCCGCATTGTCGAGCGTGGCACGCATGAGGAACTGCTGGCGCTCGGCGGGCGCTATCGGGCGCTTTACGACCTGCAACTGCGGCCGGACGACGACCGGCTCGAGGGAGCCGCGTGATGTCGACGCAGGACGACGACGAGAAAGACGACAAGAGCGGGCGGCCGACCAAGGCGGTCGTCGGCTCGCATCGCGACGAGGAAGAGGTTTTCGGCAAGGCCTATGATCCGCGTATTGTCAGGCGCATCTGGAGCTTCGTCAGACCGTATCAGGGCCGGATCTTCATCTCGGTCGCGGCGGTGCTGGTGTTCACGCTGACGCAGCTGGCGATTCCGCTGGTCATTCGCTACGCCATCGACCACGGCATGGCTCCGGGCAGGCTCGACCGCTCGGTGATGATCTCCGCGATCGTCACGTTCACCGTGATCATCCTGATCAACTACGCCGCCAGCCATGTGCAGGAGAGCGTCGTCGGCAAGGTGGCCGAAAACGTGCTGTCCGACTTGCGCCGTGCCATGTTCAGCCATCTGCAACGTGTGTCGCTCAGCTTCATGGACAAGACCGAGGTCGGCCGGCTGATGTCGCGCCTGCAGGGCGACGTCAATTCGATGCAGGAATTCCTCGAAACCTCAGTCATGTCGGTGGGCGACATCGTGCTGCTGTTCGGCATCGTCACCGTGCTTTTGTGGCTCGATTTCCGGCTCGGATTGCTGACGCTGTCGACCATGCCGGTGCTGTTCATCGTGCGCCTGTTCTGGCTGCCGCGCGCCAAGGTCGCCTTCATGGCCGCGCACGAGACCAATTCCATCGCCAATGGCGCTCTGGCCGAAGGCATCCATGGCGTGCGCACCGTGCAGAGCCTGGAGCGCCAGCACGTCAATTTCGAGCTCTATGACGAGAAGGTGCTGGCCAATCTCAACGCGCATCTGCGGTCGGCCAGATACGCGCAGGTGATGGTGCCGATCGTCGACACGCTGACCGGCATCGCCATGGCGACGGTCATCGTCGTCGGTGGTTCGATGGTGCTGTCGCACAGCCTCGATGTCGGCGTCATGGTGGCGTTCCTGTTCTACATCCAGCGCTTCTTCGACCCGATCCGCTCGCTCACCATGCAGTACAGCGTCATGCAGCGCGCCATGGCTTCGGGCCAGCGCATCTCCGAAGTGCTCGACGTGCCGGTGGATGTCAGCGACAAGGAAAATGCGCTGACGCTGTCGCGCGACATGGACGGCTCGGTCGAGTTCAGGAACGTCACCTTCGGCTACCGGCAGAACCAGCCGGTGCTGAAGAACATCTCCTTCCGCGTCAACCCGGGCGAGACGGTCGCCCTTGTCGGCCCGACCGGGTCGGGCAAATCGAGCTCGATGGCGCTTGTGCACCGCTTCTACGATGTCTGGTCGGGTGAGGTGCTGGTCGGCGGCCATGACGTACGCGACCTGACGCAGGATTCACTCGGCGACCAGGTGGCGATGGTGCTGCAGGAACCGTTCCTGTTCTCCGGCACGGTGTTGGAGAACATCCGCTATCACAAGACATCAGCCAGTCGCGAAGAGGTCGTCCGCGCCGCACAAGCCGTCGGCGCGCACGACTTCATCGAGCAACTGCCCGATGGCTACGACACCGAGCTCGAGCAGCGCGGCGGCAACCTCTCGCTCGGCCAGCGCCAGTTGATCAGCTTTGCGCGCGCGCTGGTCGCCGACGCCAAGATCCTCGTGCTCGACGAAGCCACGGCCAGCATCGATTCCTACACCGAGATGCTGATCCAGAAGGCACTGATCAAACTGCTGGAGGGCCGCACCGGGCTGGTCATCGCCCACCGGCTGGCCACCATCCGCGGCGCCGACCGCATCATCGTCCTACAGAATGGCGAGATCGTCGAGAGCGGCAACCACGAACAGCTGATGCAGAGGAAGGGTCTCTACGCCCGCCTCTACAACATGAATTACGCCTCGTTCGACGACATTTCGCAGGAAGAGATGGGAATGGACGCGGCGGTCGGCAAAGCGACGTGACTGATGCAGGTTAAGGTCGCAGCGGGGCAAGCTCGCAAGGACGATGGCGCGTTGTATTCAGCCAAGCGACAGGCAGCTATGTCCTATGGATTGTGGTCGCAGCGCCTTAGTAGGCAGGCCGGCTATAGGTCGAAAGATCGTTGTTCAGCCGGTCGAGCAGATCGGGCATGTTCCAGAACGAAAGCCCGTGCCGCTGGCGAAGGGCGCGGGCCGATCGAGTGCGGGTTCCAGCAGCAATATCGGGGGACATCGCGGTTCACGTAAGGATCAGGCCGGCCAAAACGACTGTAAGGACAAGCGAGAAGGGTACAGCAAGAAGCCAACGAGCCTCCAAAATGCTGTTGTGACGATCGTCCATTAGCTCGTGCCTCTTGATTTATTTCTCCACACTATAACGGAGTGCGTAACCGAGAGGTTCCGGGTTCGATGATGACCTTCGTTGTTAGTACCAGCGTCCACGGCCGTAGAAGCCGCCGCCTCCTACCAGAAAAACTATGAGAACGATGACCAGAATTGTGGTGATGTTCATATGCGCCTCCTGAGCGCGCCCGGCGGCGTTCGCCGTTCGCGGCTCTTGCCCTGTAGGGCATGAATTGTTCCTGTCACTTTGACATCCACCAACGTTCCGCGCGGCATTCTTGTTCCAGTGGATCTTTCAGGCATGACCGGCCCCAACGGAACCGCTGGCCCCACCTCGGCTGGAAAGGTTTCAGAAACCATGTCCGGGTTCACCAAGGAACCAACCGGCCTGACGATTTCTTTAGCTGCATGAAAAAACCTGGCACGCTCGGAACGGAAGATCACGACCACACCGGTTCGGTCCGCACGCCGCCCGAATTTCCATCCCAACATCGGGATGCTGAAGGCGATTTCGGCGGTCGATTTGGATATGGGCATCCCGCTCACAAGCCGGATCCCTTTGCCACATACACGTTTTCGGCGGGGGCTGTTCGTCCTCTGCCGCTCGATAAAAAGAAGAGATGGCGCTAGCCTGCTGTGCAAAAACCCTATGAAACAGCCTATTTCGCCAGGAAGCACGGGATCACACAGGCCCAGGCACGACGGATCACCAAGGACTTCGGCCCCTCACGTGTCAGGTGCGACACAGCCGCCCAGGATCTGAACTTGGCCCTGACATGGCTCATCGACTTGCATAAGCGTCGGGCAGCATCCGTGTCTTCGATATCGAAGGAATAGCTGATTCTGGACGCAGACTACCAAAGCCGATGCATTGGTCTTGGCACAATCAGCGAAGCCACTTCCTGAACCTCGCGGCTTTATTCCGGACAAATGCAGCAGCTGCCGCATCAGACGCCCTTCGCGATGGCCCATTCGCTGCAATGATGAACTTGGCATCTTTCAGCGTGAGACCGTACTTCTTTGCAAAGTAGATTGCTCCATAAGGCTCGTCTTGGGGTATGCCCGCGTTCGTGTAGGCCATTTGTGCCTCGCATGACGGATAGCCTGGCTCGGCTTCGGCCACGCTCCAGTCTGGCTACATCAACCTTCGACAACAGCCGATGGTTCCGATCAGACGTGGAACCTCCGGCCATCGCCAAGGTTTAGATCCCTGATGTTCGAAGGTTTTCAGCTTGAGACAATCCGGCTGCCCGAAGCCACGCTTCGGGTCAGATACGGTGGCTCTGGACCGCCGGTCCTGCTTTTGCATGGCCACCCTCGTACACATGCCACCTGGCACCGCGTGGCGCCGCTTCTCGCCCACACCCATACAGTGGTTTGTCCTGACCTTCGCGGTTTCGGGCAGTCATCAATTCCCGAGGACAGCCATGATCATGCGGGCTCATCCAAGCGCGCCAAGGCAAGAGATTGTGTCGCGCTCATGCACCATCTGGGTTTTGGCCGATTTGCCGTCGCCGGGCACGATCGCGGAAGCTACACCGCTTTCCGGACGGCGATGGATAATCCAACCGTGGTAACGCATCTCATCGTTCTAGACGGCATTCCGATCCTGGAAGCCCTTGAGCGATGTGACGCCCACTTCGCTGCCGAGTGGTGGCACTGGTTCTTCTTTGCCCAGCCCGACAAGCCGGAACAGGCGATCATGGCCAACCCCGAGGCCTGGTATGGCGGCTCCGTTGATCAGATGGGGGCGGAGGCGTTTGCGGATTACAGGGCGGCAATTTTCGACGCTCGTGTCATCCATGGGATGGTCGAGGATTATAGGGCAGGCCTCTCAATCGACCATCTGCACGACGCGGATGACCGGAGGGCGGGCCGGCGGGTCCTATGTCCCACTATGGTTCTATGGTCGATCCGCGATGATCTGGAACGGCTTTATGGCGATGTTCTCGGCGTATGGCGCCCGTGGACGAAAGGCTTGCAAGGTAAAGGCATCGACTGTGGACATCATATGGCTGAAGAGGCACCAGAGGCGCTCGCTGCGGAGATACTTGCCTTCCTCCATCACACCTAGATTCGAGGTCTATCCTCCAGACGCGTTGGCCAGTCAGTCAGACTAGGGAGCCCTACGTCACTCGGTTAGCCAGAAAGCAGGCCTTCGAGCTTGGTGGTCAGTTCTTCAAAGCTGAACGGCTTGCGAAGGACGGCACGGTTGCTGAAACCTTCGCGCATGTCGCGGCCGGTGTTGCCGGTCGAATAGATGAACGGCACGCCGCGCTCAGCAAGCGCGTCGGCCACGGTATTGCTGTCGTCGCTGTCCAGATTCATGTCCAGCATGGCGGCATCGAAAGCCTGCGTTTCGATAAGGGCGATCGCCTTTTCTATCGTGGCGGCTGAGGTGACGGACTCGCACCCAAGATCGCCGAGCATGTCCTCAATCATCATCAGGACCAGAATCTCGTCCTCGACAACGAGAAAGCGTCGGCCAGAAAGCAGTTTATCCATCGCGAATTCCCGGTAGCGGAATGTTCATCGTGCAGATCAACCCGTCCGGGCGATAGTCAAGTTGCACAGTGCCTTCGAGTTCGTGGGTCAGGCCGCGCTCGATCACGCGCGAGCCGAACCCCTGTCGCGACGGTGACGTAACCGGCGGACCGCCCTGCTCTCGCCAGGACAGGATCAACCTACGGCCCTCCGACATCGGCTCGATCGTCCAGTCGATCCGGATCGAACCCTTGTCATTGGAAAACGCACCGTATTTCACCGCGTTGGTGGCGAGTTCGTTGAAGGCAATGCCGAGCGCCAGCGCCGCTCTTATCGAGAGGCGGATGTTCTCGCCTGATATCACCAGGCGCTCCGTCCGTCCGTGGCTGACGCCAAACGGTTCCAGGGCGTCGTGGAGCACATCGAGCAGCCCTGCGCTATGCCAATTTTCACGGGTCAGCAAATTGTGCGATCGGGAGAGCGCAAACAGCCGGGACTCGACCGCTTCGCGGATCGCCTTCGGATCGGAATTGGCTCGCGATGCCTGCCAGACGATCGACTGCACCGTTGCCAGCGTGTTCTTCACGCGATGGTTCAGCTCGTCGATGAGCATTTTGGATTGTGCCTGCTCCTCCTTGTGTCTGGTCAGGTCGACGAAGGAGGTAAAATATTGGACGATGGCGCCGCTCTTGTCCTGGACGGGACTGGCGAAAAGCGCCGCCCAGAATTCGCTGCCATCCTTGCGCCTGTAAAGGATTTCCGTACCCGCCTCCACATTGGCTTCAAACTCGACCTTGATGCGTTTCAACGCCCCGGCGTCGGTGCCGTCCGCCATCAGGAAATTGAAGGGCTGAGCGAGGACCTCTTCCCTGGCGTATCCGGTCAGGGCGAGGAAGGCGTCATTGGCGAATATAATGGGATTGCCGGGCTCTTTCGCGTCGGTGAAAACCATGGCCATTCGTGTTGTCTCGGCGGCGACCACGAACGGGCCAAGGTCGTGCTGAAAGCCCTCGACTTCGGCTTCGGCATCCTGCTGCTCTACGGACTTGTCTTTTATCTTCGGCATGTTGAAGATCGATCCTGCCCTTAGCGCAAACCGATCTTGCAGCTTATCCGACCTGAGGACTCCGCGCCATAGACACGACGTTTTGTGCCCGCGCCGGAACCGTTCCGGGGCGCAAAAGCGTCACCCCACCAAGGCCATTTCGGGGCGTCTTGATGCCTCGCGGATCGCCTTGTGCACGCCGCGCTGCAAATCCATGAAGGCCGGGGTTTCCATCACCTCTTCCCGACGCGGGCGCTCGATGTCGACATTGAAGGTCTGCATGATGCGTCCCGGGCCGATCCCCATGACGACGATCCGGTCCGACAGATAGACCGCCTCCTCCACATCATGCGTGACGAAGAGCACGGTCAACCTGTGTTCCTCCCAGATCTGGGTCAGCAGCTCCTGCATCTGATGCCGGGTCAGAGCATCGAGCGCGCCGAAGGGTTCATCCATCAGCAGCATCTTGGGACGATAGGACAGCGCGCGCGCAATGGCGACGCGCTGTTTCATGCCGCCCGACAGTTCGGACGGATAGCGGTCGGCACTCTGCGACAGCTTGACGAGGTCGAGATGCTCGAGCGCGATCTCGCGGCAGGCCGTGCGATCGTAGCCGGCGGCCTTGAGGGCGAACTCGATGTTCTGCCGCGCCGTCAGCCAGGGAAGCAGCGTGTAGGACTGGAAGACGACGCCACGGTCGAGACCCGGCTGCAGGATCGGCGCGCCATCGATGCTGAGATCGCCGGCGTCGAAGTCCTGCAGTCCGGCGACGATCGACAGCAGCGTGCTCTTGCCGCAGCCCGACGTGCCGACAAGCGAGACGAACTCATTGTCGGCAAGATCGAGGTTGATGTCGCGCAGCACTTCCGTGCGCCGCTCTCCCGTGCCGAAGCTCTTGTCGAGGCCGGCGATGCGCAATTTGGGAACAGTCATCGGCGGTTCCTCATTGCGAGTGGCCATCCTGCCGGAACAGCACCTTTTCCAGGGCCTTCATGACCTGATCGGTGATGAGGCCGAGCACGCCCAAAAGCAGGATGTAGCCGATGATGGTGTTGGTCTGGAAATAGCGCTGCGACACGGTGATGCGATAGCCGAGGCCAGATGTCGCCGCGACAAGCTCGGCCAGCACCAGCCAGGTCCATGCCCAGCCGAGGCTGATGCGCAGCGTGTCCCAGATGCCCGGCAAGGCGCTGGGCACGACGATGCGCGTCAAGATCTTGCGGTCCGGCAGGCCGAGCGTGCGGCCGAGGCCGATGAAATCGGTGGGAACCCGTTTCACGTTGTCCATGATCATCAGCACCTGCTGGAAGAAGGTGCCGATGAAGATGATCAGGAATTTCTGCGTGTCACCGGTACCGGCCCACAGGATGGAGAGCGGCACGAAAGCGACGACCGGCATGTAGCGGATGAAATCGACCAGCGGCTCGATACCAGCCTCCCATGAGCGGAAACTGCCGATCAGCACGCCGATCGGGATCGACAAAGCCGAGGCGATGAGGAAGCCGATGGAAATGCGATACGCCGAGGCGCTGAGGTCCACCCACAACGTGCCGTCCGTGGCGAGCTTGGCGATCTGGGTCGCGACGCTGCCGGGCGACGGCAGGAAGATGGGTTTTACCCATTCCAGCCCGGTCGCCGCCCACCAGGCAAGGCCAAGCCCGACAAAGACCGCCACCGCGATCATCAGGAAACGCGACCTGGCGATGGGCACGCCGATCCCGGAGGATCGGCGGCGCCTCGCCTGTTTCGTGACCGGCCCTGATGAGGGAAGAGCCAGACCCGTTTTCGCGGGGGGCTTTGCGGACATCTGCGCTACCACCGCGATCCGGCCTTGGTCATTGCGCCGCCTTGACGAAGGACGGGTCGATCATCTGCTCCGGCGTCACATCGGCCTGCAGCAGCTTGGCGTTCTTGGCGGCCGCTTCGACATCGGCGAAGGTCTTGGTGGTGAAATCGCCGGTGAGCACCGTCTTGTTTTCGGCGAGCGAGTAGTAGCGCACGCCGTCGAAGGCGGTGTTGAGGTCCTTGACGTCGGAACCGACCGCCTTGGCGATGATGGCGCGGCCACCGGGCGTGTCGGCATTATAGTCCTTGAGTGCGGCGTCCCAGCTCTTGATCATGGCCAACACCTGGCCGGGTCGCGACTTGATCACCTCGTCGCGCACCACCAGCACGTCGCTGATCAGGCCGGGATCCTCGCCGGCGGTGAACAGCAGCTTGACGTCCTTGTTCTGCGCCATGGCGACGGTGAGGTATGGTTCGTAAGTGACCGCGACCGGCACCTGACCCGCGATCAGCGCGCCGCCGGCGTCGGACGCCGGCATCGGAACAGCTTTCACATCGTCGATCGACATGCCGTTCTTGGCGAGCGCGTATTTGAGCAGGATGTCGCTCGTCGTGCCTTCCTCGAAGGCGACCTGCTTGCCCTTGAGGTCCTTGATGGAGGTGACGTCCTTGCCGGCGATGATGGCGTCGGCCGTCATGGAAACATCGAGCAGCAGCACGATCTTCACCGGCAGGCCGGCGGCAACCATGCCCATCGCCGTGTGGGTGGCGATGTTGGCGGCGTCGAGCTGGCCGCTGGCGAGCGCGGCGTTGATGTCTTTGTCCTCGGCGAAGTTGACGATCTGGACGTCCGACAGGCCGTTTGCCTTGAACAGGCCCTTGGCGTCGGCGACATGCCACTGGCCATAGCCGAGCCAGGGCTCGATGCCGATCTTGAACGATCCGGCCTCGGGCGTCGTGGGAATGGCCGCATCGGCCGCGTGGGCCGCCGGCGCGGCGGCGAGCCCGATGGCGGCGGCCATCATGAGCGCGCGAAATTGTCCTGCTAGGTTACGCATCATCTAGTTCCCCTTGATGATCAGACCGCTTTTTTACCCAGGCATCCGGTCTGGTGAGACTGTGGGGTTCTGCTCTCGCGGCACTGTGCCCCGGCGTCTTGCCCACCACTTCATGGTGAAGTGCAGGGATATTTCAGCGTCAGTGGAAGCGGATGTCAAGGCTAAAATACATACATGCATATACAAGTTAGAGTGACTCAATTTTTCATTGTGACCGAGTGCATTTGCCCGCCTCTCCGCGACACCAGTTCATGCTCTTTCAGGATCGATCCGGTCGAGGAAATCGCTTACCCGATCGGCCCCGGCATCGGGCTCGCTGCCGACCATGACCGCGACTGAAAAGGCAATGAGGGAAGAGACCGGCGTGTGGCTGCGCGCGCCGGCGCGCAGGTTCATGACCAGGGTTGGCGACAGAAAGAGCCCTGAGCGCAGCACCGCCCGCCAGTCCACTGGCAGCATGCCGCGCCGTTTGAGCTCCAGCAGCAATGGCCGCCACAAGGCTGTCGCCTTGACTTCCAGCAGGTCGCGACGGACCGGGCTCAAGTCCCAGTCCGTGTCGACATGGAGCAGGTTTCCGTCCAGCCGCGCCTGGGCGCGAAACGCTTCCGTCGCGATGGCCGGATCGTAGAGCCAGAACGGATGGGCGAAGATGTTGTGGAACGTCGCCTTCACCTCCGCCAGCAGCGTCGGGATATGCGAACCGGCAAAGGCGGGATCGAAGAAGGACAGTTCCGCCCTCCCCGCTTTCCCAGTGTACCAGACATTGGCGTTGTGGGCGTCGCCATGCGCGACCACGCCGCCGGCATCGGCAAGCCGGTCCGGCCGCAGGCGTGCTGAAGCCGCGTCGAAAAGCTCACCGATGCTGCTGACGTAAAGCCGGCCGTTGATGACGAATTTCAACCAGGAAAACTGATCCCAACCTAACTCCGCGCCGGGGAAGACAAACCGCTTGCCGACATAGAAATCGGCCAGCCGGCCGCCCGGCGAGGAGCGTGTCTCGGCGTCAATCAACCGCTCATAGAACAGCCGGTGGATCGGCTCCGCCGAGACCTCCGAGACGGTCACGGGATGCAGCGTCTCGAGATAGACCTCGAGCAGCCTGGTGGACAGGTCGCGCTCGGCAAGAACCGCCTCGCGCCGCTTGCCGGCATCGTCCTCAGCATCCAGCGCGAACAGCACATCCGAAAATCTCGGATCCGTGCGCCGGCGATAGACAAGGATCTGCTCGCCGGGCTGGGCGGACATATGGACAGGCTGATCGACCGGCAGGCCGGCACGCGACAGGATCTCGGCCCGGTAGTACTCGCCGGTCATGCCCTCTTCGCGTTCTTCCTGATGGAATTTGAAGAAGTAGGCCTGGCCGTCGCTGTCGAAGAAGCCGTTCAACGAATTGAGGCTGTATTTGTCGACATTGATGCGGACGTTGCTGGGGGCCATTGCGAACAAGTCGCCCAGCAAGGCCGACAGCGCACGCTGCGCCTCGCCGACATCGTGCTGCGCGAGAACGCGGATCCGCGCCGTGCGGCTCGGTATCGTCATCGGTCGCCCCTTCTGGCCAGGCCGCCCACCGAGGGCGAGATCATCATCAGTACATGTACATACATCTATGGAAAAACCTCTGCGAGCCGCCTTAGCCCTGTTGTCGTCAGTTGGTCTTGGAGGGGGAATAGCGGCTGCCGAGCGAGTAGCGGCTGCCGACATAGGTCAGCTTGCTGATCGTGGCGACGATCGCGCCCGTCCATGTGCGACGGTGCAGAAACAGGCAGCAGCTGCCGACATCGATGTTCAGATGCCGCGCCGTCTCGGCGTCGGCCGGGATCGCGGAGATGATGTGCTCGACCTCGGTCACCGGGGTCTTCTGCATGAGGTAGTCGTAGGTCGCCGTCTTCGAAAAATCCTGCTTGTCGTAGTCGGGGATCAGGCTCGGATTGACGAAGCGCTCTTCCAATTGCACCGGCAGGTCGTTCTCGAAATTGACGACGACGGAGTGATAGATCGAGACACGCTTCGGAAACTCGAAGGACAAAGCGAGTTCCTTGGTCGGCGTGATGGTTTCGAGGACGAGCACTTCGGAGCGATGCCGGTTGCCGCGCTCGACGATCTCGGCCGCGATATTGTTGATCTCGATCAGCGTCGATTGCGGCCTGGGCGGCGCGATGAACGTGCCCACACCTTGCAGCCGGATCAGGAATCCCGCCGAGGTCAGTTCCCGCAAGGCCCGGTGAACCGTCATGCGTGAGACACCCAGCGAGACCACCAGCTCATTCTCGGACGGCAGCTTGCGATCCTTGCCCCACCGGCCCGTTCCGATGTTGGTCAGGATGTAGTCCTTCACCTTCTCGTAGAGGGGGCTCGCCGTATCGGGCAAATCGATCATTTCAAAATCCTTTCCGGCAATTTATCGGAAATCACGCCGGCTCAACAGGTTGCCGCATGCGGATGATTGTTTTCAAGCCGTCGCTTTGCCCCGCCAACAGCCGCTCATAGGCGGCGGGAACCTCATCCAGGCCGATCTCGCGATCGATCAGGGCGAGCAGCGGCCCGCTCAATTCACCCAGCATCCCGACGGCATCGGGCAGTTCATCGGCGAAGGCATGGCATCCCAGCAATGCGATCTCGCGTTCGACCAGGAGATTGGGGTCGATGTCGAGACGGCCGTGGAAGATGCCGACCATCGCCACCGCGCTGCCGGAATCGAGAACGCCGAGCAACTGAGTGAATGCGGCGATGCTGCCGGTCGCCTCGACGGCTGCCAGCAACGGGGCATTGGTGGTCGCGGCGGCAATGGTATCGCGGTCGAGGTCGACGATTGTTGCGCCGGTCACCCGCGCCACGCGGGCAGAGCGCGCCTGGTTACGGTCGGCGACAAGCACGGTGCCGGCGAAGCTTCGCGACAGCAGCAGCGCGGCAAGACCGCCGATCGGCCCGCAGCCGACGACAAGCACGGAGCCTGCCGTCTTCGGCAGCCGGCGCACCGCGTGCAACGCCACCGCGAGCGGCTCGGCCATGGCAGCGACCCGCTCATCCAGCGCCGGATCGACGACATGCAGCAGGCGCGCGGGCAACACCGCCTGTTCGGCGAAGCCGCCGTCGCAGACTTCGCCGACGAAGCCTAGCGAAGCGCAGAGATGGCGCCTGCCGGCACGGCACTGCGCGCAGTCCCCGCACCAGAAACGGGAATCGGCAACCACCCTGTCGCCGACGGCGACTGTGTCGACGCCCTCGCCGAGCGCGATCACCGTGCCGGTCAGTTCGTGGCCGGCCGTCGAAGGCGACCGGCTTATCCATTGGCCGGTGCGGAAATTGTGCAGGTCCGAACCGCAAATGCCGGCGGCATCGACCCTGAGCTTCACCCAGCCCGCATCCGGCACGCCCGGCGAAGCGATATCCTCCACGCGCAGATCACCGGGTCCATAAAGCCGTGCCGCCTTCATCGCGATCGTCTCCGCTCAGCCGGCGAGGTAGCGGTCGCGGATCTCCGAGACCGCGTTTTCATGCGAGCTGAAGCCCTCGTAACGGGCGAGCCTGCGGGCATGCTTCGCCAGTTCCGGATAGGCGGCCGAGGTGACATAGCCGACCGATGAGCGCTTGACGAAATCCGTCACCGAGAGCGGCCCATAGGTCCGCGCCCAGCGGCTGGTCGGCAGCACCGCATTGGGCCCAAGGACGAAGTTGGCAAGCGTCACCGGCGTATGCGGGCCCATGAGGATTTCGGCCGCCTCGGTGATGTGCCCGAGATGCGCGAATGGCTCCTTCGACAGGATCTCGAGATGTTCGGGCGCATAGTCGTTGATGAAGCGGTAGCTGTCTTCCAGTGATACGGTCAGCACGATGCCACCGCGTTTTCCCGTCAGCACCGCGCGCGAGAACTCCACACGCTGTTCGGTCATCCGCGACCAGTGTTCGGGAAGTGCCGCGAGTGCTGCTTCGGCAACCTTGCGGCTGTGCGTCACGAGATAGGCCGAGGAATCCGGCCCGTGCTCGGCCTCGATCAACAGGTCGAGTGCGGCAAGGCCGCCGTCGACACTGTCATCGGCAAAGATGATGGCTTCGGACGGACCGGCCGGGAGACCGGTGTTGATGATCGACGACAGCACACTTTTGGCCGCCACCACCCAGGGGCTGCCTGGGCCGACGATCTTGAGCGCAGGCTTCACCGTCTCGGTGCCGTAGGCGACGGCGGCGACGGCCTGGGCGCCGCCGCATTTGTAGACGGTGTGCACGCCGGCGAGGCGGGCGGCGACGAGCGTTGCCGCATCCACCGAACCGTCCGCTGTCGGCGGCGTCACGATGGCGATCTGCGGCACGCCGGCAATGACGGCCGGAACCGAGGTCATCATCGTCACCGATGGAAAGGCACCCTTGCCGCGCGGCACGTAAAGCGCGACGGAGGCGATCGGCGTGTACCGGTCGCCGGCATAGGCGCCCGGCCGGACTTCCTTGAGCCACATCGTTTCCGGCTTCTGCTCTTCATGGAAACGCCTGATGTTGTCGATGCCGAAGCCGATGCTCTCCACGACATCCTTTTCGACCTTGTCGAAGGCCGCGTCGAACTCGGCTTCCGAAACCTTCAGCCCGCCCCCAGCCACATTGGCCTTGTCGAGTTCCCTGGCGAAGCGGATCAGCGCGGCGTCGCCCTCGTCCTTGACGGCCTGGATGATCGGGCGGACCTTTTCGACAAAGACCGACAGATCGCTCTCGGCGCGTTTCAGCAAGCCGGCCCGCTGGGTGGCGTCGAGCGATGACAGATCGTGGAAGCTGATGTCGGACATGGATATTCCTCTTTGTTGGAACGCGACGTGCCGGCCGGTCACATTGCGCAAGACGTTGATTTCGAACCTGTGGCGAGCTGCCTCAAATCGATGCCAGGAACCCGCCATCCACCGGAATGGACTGGCCGGTTATGTAGGCCGCCGCATCCGAGGCAAGGAACACGGCGACGCCGTGCAGGTCGCCGAGATCGCCGAAACGGTGCTGCGGGATCTTGGCCAGCATCGACTGCTGCCATGCCTCGTTGCTGTAGAACACATCCGTCATCGCCGTCCTGAAGTAGCCCGGAGCGATGGCGTTGACCCTGATGCCGAGATCCGCCCACTCCGCGGCGAGCGCACGCGTCATGCCGAGCAGGCCCGACTTCGATGAGCCATAGGGCACCGCGGTCGGAATGCCGACTTCGGAAGTCAGCGAGCAGAGATTGATGATGGCGCCGGAGCGGCCGGCGTCGCGCATCTGCCGCGCCGCGGCCTGGGCGCAGAAGAACGCGCCCTTGAGGTTGGTATCGACGATCCGGTCCCACAGCGCTTCGTCGACATCGAGCGAAGGCCGGACCTCTTCCATCCCGGCATTGTTGACGAGGATGTCGAGACCGCCAAGCAGGCTCGCGGCTTCGGCGGTGGCCGCATGGCAGCGGCCGACATCGGTGACATCAAGGGCAACGGCATGCGCCACCCCGCCGGCCGCACGGATGGCCGCTATCGTCTCATCGAGGGAGGCCAGGCTGCGCGCGGTGATCGCGACGTCGGCGCCGGCGGCGCTCAGCGCCTCGGCGATGCTGCGCCCGATGCCGCGGCTGGCGCCGGTGATGAGCGCCTTCCTGCCGGCGAGATCGAAGAGAGAAGCATTGCGCATGTGATCCTCCTTGCCGGTGTCGGTTCCTGCTTCAATACCGAGACTATCAGATCAGGTTACATATACAAGCATATACAAACCGTTTCGGCTACGCTACTCCTGACAAAAATTCGCCGCACCAGCGCGCCCGTCGGTGACATGGCTTGCCCCGGGGACGATGCAGCGAAACCCAGTGTTTGAGAACCCGGCCGAAGGCGGAAGTCGCTCGGCCAACCGCAGAGGAGCCCGCTCGTGTCGAAAGCTTCAGACATGGTCCGAACCGAAGTCACACGCCTGTCGCCTTACAATTCCGGACTGACCATCGCCGAGGTCATGCAGCGATACGCGCCAGTCAGGATCGCCAAGCTGGGTTCGAATGAAAACCCGCTTGGCCCGAGCCCGACCCTGGCCACGATGATGCAGGGCGGCGCCGAGATGTTCCGGCTCTATCCGGATCCGGCCGGGCGCGCGCTGCGCCAGGCCATCGCCGCTAAATATGAAGTCGGCGAGGATCAGGTCACCCTCGGCAATGGCTCGGAGGATCTTCTTTCCGTCATCAGCCGCGCCGTGCTGCGGCCGGGCGACGCCGTCGTCACCCTCTATCCGTCGTTCCCGCTGCATGAGGACTATGCGACGCTGATGGGCGCGAGCATCAAACGTGTAGCCGTCAACGACGATCTCACCATCAACGTCGACGCGCTGATCGAGGCGGTGCGCGAACGACCCCGCATGCTGCTGTTCTCGAACCCGATGAACCCGGTCGGCAGTTGGCTGTCGAGCAGCGATCTGTCGCGGGTTCTGGATGCAGTCGGCGACGAGACGCTGATCGTCGTCGATGAGGCCTATGCCGAATATGCGGAGGGCGACGACTACGCCTCGTCCCTGCCCGACCTCGGCAAGCGCGACCGGTCCTGGATCGTGCTGCGCACATTTTCCAAGGCGTTCGGGCTTGCCGGATTGCGCATCGGCTTCGGCATCGTCGGTGACCCGGAATTGCGCGCGCTGCTCGACAGGGTGCGCACGCCCTTCAACGCCAATGGCGTTGCACAGGCCGCCGCGCTGGCCGCGCTCGCGGACGAGGAACACCTTGCAAGGGTCGTGGCGCTGGCCAAGGCGGAGAGAGTTCGTGTCGAGAATTTCCTCGCAAGCAACGGCCTCGAAGTCGCCGCTTCTCGAGGCAATTTTCTGTTCTTCAACTGCCGGCAAAACGCCAGCGCATTCGTCGAAGGCCTGCTGCGCGAAGGCGTCATCGTCAAACCCTGGAAGCAGGAAGGTTTCGACAGCTATGTGCGTGTCAGCATCGGCGCACCATCGGAGAACGACCACTTCATGACCGCGCTGTCGCAGCTGTTGTGATTTCCCGAAAGCCATGCTGAATTGCGTGGCGCGCCAGGCACGATATTCGAGAGTCTGCCGTTTCCCTCATGGAGTTTCTCGCAGGTGACGCATCGTCTTTCGTCCAATGCTTCCCTCCAGCCTCTCTGACCTGCGCCCTTACCGGTCACTTTGACGATGTCCAATATGCTCGAAAGCAACCCGCCCCGCAGCCTCTATCGCGAAACGGCCGGCGGCATCGGCGATTACCCCGCCCTTGCCGGCGCGCAGCGGGCAAGGGTCGCCATTGTCGGCGGCGGCTTCACAGGCCTCTCGACCGCCTTGCACTTGGCGGAGGCCGGCGACGACGTTGCCGTGCTCGAGGCCCAACAGCCGGGCTGGGGCGCGTCGGGCAGGAATGGCGGCCAGGTCAATCCCGGCCTCAAATACGATCCCGACACGATCGAGGCGATGTTCGGCCCTGAGCTTGGGCCGCGCATGATCGATTTCTCCTATGGCGCGCCGGATTTCACCTTCGGTCTCATCCGGCGCCTGTCGATCGCCTGCGAGGCGCGGCAGAACGGCACCATACGCGCGGCCATCCGGCCGAAGCCGGAAACCGCGGTGCGAACCACGGCCGCGCAATGCGAACGACGGGGTATGCCGGTCAGCCTGTTGGACGCGCAGGCGATGGCGGCGCGTACCGGAACCGACAGATACATATCCGGCATGTTCGACGCCCGCGGCGGCGACCTCCACCCCTTGAAATACACGATCGGCCTGGCAGCCGCAGCCAAGAGCGCCGGCGCGCGGATATTCGGCAACAGCGAAGTCCTGTCGCTGAAGAGGGAGGCCGGACGATGGGTCCTCAAAACCGCGAACGGCTCTGTCGGCGCCGAGAAGGTTCTTATCGCAACCAATGGCTACACCGGGCCTCTTTGGCCGGACCTCGAGCAGTCTCTCGTCCCGGTGTTCAGCGCGATTGCAGCAACCGAACCGCTTGCGCCGGCAGTCGCGGCCGCGATTCTCCCGAAAGGCCCGTCGTCTACGAGGCCGGGAACATCACCGTGTACTACCGCATCGACGCCGAAGGGCGCCTGCTCATGGGCGGCCGCGGACCGATGAAACCGATTGGAGATGCTTCCGCCATCCGCTACCTCACCGACTATGCGCTGCGGCTCTGGCCAGCACTTGCGGGAACACGCTGGACGCACGCCTGGAACGGCCGGGTTGCGATCACCAAGGACCATCTTCTGCACATTCATGAGCCGGAAGACGGCGTCCTGATCTGCCTTGGCTACAATGGCCGTGGCGTCGCCATGGCCTCGGCGATGGGCGCTGCGTTGGCGCAGCGCCTGCAAGGCAACGAGACGTCGCCATTTCCCATGCCGATATCACCGCTCAAGCCAATCCGGTTTCACCGTTTCTGGCCGCTCGGGGTGAAGGCCGCGATCCTTTCGGGGCGATTGAAGGACCGCTTCGGCCTCTGACGCGAAGGGCCGCCCGGCCTGACGGCCCGTGGGATGGCACCAGCTTCTTATCGAAATTTCGGAAAGGCGTCGCCGGCCGGCGCGTTGGCCCAGCTTTGCAAGGTCTGGCCGCCGTCGATCAGCCAGTCGACACCAGTGACATGCCTTGCCTCGTCCGAAGCGAGGAACGCCACGGCGGCCGCGACATCGTCCGGCTGGCCGATGCGGCGCAACGGGATGCGGTCGGCGAAATGCTGGACGCTGCTCTTGAAATCGCCAGCGCCGGAAGCCGGCACGCCGAGCGTCGTCTCGATCACGCCGGGGCAGATGGCATTGACGCGAATGCCGTAGGGCGCGGCATCGAGCGCCGCGACCCGCGTCAGTCCGACCACGCCATGTTTCGAGGCGACGTACCCGGCACCGCCCGCAAGCACGTCCCAACCGGCCATGGACGAGCCCATATTGACGATCGAGCCACCGGTCCCGGCCTTGATCATCGTCTGAAGCGACGCCTGCAGGACGAGGAAGATGCCGCGCAGATTGATGCGGATGATGGTGTCCCAGTCCTCGACCGGCAGCTCGTGAACGGGAGCGACGACACCGGAAATGCCGGCATTGTTGAACACGACGTCCAGCCCGCCGAATGTGTCGACGGTGGTTTCGACGGCGCCGCGCACATTCTTCTCGTCGGTGACGTCGGCTTCGATGGCGATGGTGTTGCCGCCGAGAGAGCGAGCCAGCTCGTGCGCCGCGGCGCCGTTGCGGTCGACAATGGCGACACGCGCGCCTTCGTCGAGGAAACGCCGGACCGCGGCACTGCCAATGGCGCCGGCGCCGCCGGTGACAAGGACCTTCTTCTGGTCGAACCGTTTCATTCCTCGGTCTCCGGCTTTGGATAGGAACGCCATGAATGCTCCGGCTCGAAGCCTAGCGCTTCGCGCGCATGGACCGTGTCGAGCACGGAACCGAAACCGGCAATCGGCCGCGACAGGGCAACGCCTGGATAGACCCGGCGCACCAGCGCGTCGGTTTCCTCCTCCATGAAGGTGTCGGCGGCGCTGAGCAGGACGCGCAGATGACCCTCGCCTTGCCATTCGAGCGCCCGCAGGAAGCCCTGCCCGGCATCGCGCGCGTCAAGATAGGCCCACAGGTCGCGGGCACTGTCGGCGGTGGCGCGGCGCGGACCGACGCCGGCGAAGAAGGATTGCGGGGTCTGAATCCATGGCATGCGGATGCTGACCGCCGAAAAGGCACCGCGGCGCACCGCCGCGTCGACGATTTCCTCGCCCAGCCATTTCGACAGGCCGTACGGATCCTGCGCACCGACCGGGTGGTTCATGTCGACCGGCAGATAGGGCGGAATGACCGTCTTCTCGAAGAAGGGATAGCCGAAAACGCTGAAGGACGAGGCATAGATAAAGCGCCCGATACCAGCCATGGCGGCAGCCTCGACGACATTGTAGGCGGTCGCGACGTTGGTTCGGAACACCTCGCCGCCGGCGCGCCCGGTCGGCCGCGGAATGGCCGCGACATGCACGACCGCATCGCAATCGCGCACCAGTTGCAGGGTCGATCCCAGATCCGTCAGGTCGGCGGTGGCGTGGCGCCATGCGCCCTCGACCGGCGCCACAGTATCGATGCCCAGCACATCATGGCCGGCGGCAAGCAGAGCCTCCGCCACGTGGCGGCCAAGCAGGCCACTCGCACCGGTGACGATCGTCCTCATATCACGGCCCTCGGCTCGCAAGCACAGAGGCTTGGATATCATTGATGGTCATACAAATCGAGCACATGGTTGCCGACCCTTGTCAAGGCCATTTCGCGTTGAACAAATAGCGCATACGCTTGTGCGAGCGGCGTGCGCAAGGCCGGTGACCAAAGCTTTGCGTCGAACGGGATTGACTTGGCATCCGCCAGGGTTTTTTGTATGAGTATCAACGATCGACCAAAGGAGTCCGCCATGGCCGTGGACGTTTTTTCCTCACATCGGCATGACGACGCGATGCGCCTTGATCCGCAACGCGCAGCCATTATCGTCATCGACATGGTCAACGAGTTCTGCAAACCGGGCGGAGCGATGGTCCTGCCGGGATATGAGACGCTGGTGGCGCCGCAACTGGCCGTTATCGAGGCGGCGCGCGCCAGCGGCGTGCCGGTGATCTGGGTTCACGATGCGCACCGGCCGGGCATGCGCCGCGAGCGCGAATGGGTCAAGCGCACGCCGCATTGCGTGGAAGGCAGCTGGGGACCGGAGATCATCGAGGATCTCGGCGCCCGCGATGACGAGATCCATGTCATCAAGCGGCGCTACTCGGCCTTCTTTCAGACCGATCTCGATCTGACGCTCAAGGATATGCAGGTCGACCAATTGGTCATCTTCGGCGTGGTCACCAACATTTGCGTGCGTTCGACCGTCCACGACGCGTTTTTCCAGGGCTATGAGGTGGTGGTGCCGAGCGATTGCTGCGCCGCGACCGGACCGCGCGAGCAGGAAAGCTCGCTCTACGACATAGCGACGCATTTCGGCGTGGTCAGCGATTCGGCTGATGTCGTCGCGGCCCTTCGCGATGGGACGTCGCTGCAACCGACCGAAGTCGCGGCTTGAACGATCCAGAGCCAGCGGCATCCGAGACAGGCAAAAGGAGTGCGGTTTGACGACCGAAAAGAAATCCGAGAAAAGCGCGACACCGAAGCGGGAACCACCGACCCGCGAGCAGGTGCTGGAGCGCTACGCTGAGACCGGATACGCGTTGGACCAGCATCCGGCGCACGTCATCCGCAAGGCGCATCAGCGCGCGACGCTGCGTTTCCAGCAGGTCATGGCCGGCGAAGATCTGTCGCCGACCCAGTTCGCAGCCCTTGCCACGATCCTCAAACATGGCGAGGTCTCGCAGAACCATCTCGGACGGCTGACGGCGATGGACCCGTCGACCATCAGCATCGTCATGCGTAAATTGCTCAAGCACGGGCTGATCACGCGCAGCGCTTCCGACACCGACCAGCGCCTGTCGATGATCGCACTGACCGAAAAAGGCACCGAATACACGCTCGAGCGGCTCGCACGCAGCGTCGAGGTCGGACGGCGTTTCCTGTCACCGCTGTCACCCGCCGAGCAGGCGACGCTGCTTCGCCTGCTCAAGCGCATCAATGACGACGATCCATCGAATGGCGACGGCGGCAAGTAGGCCGCGTCCAGACCCTTTTCCGTACCAGCAGAAGTGAGAACCGATGCCGTCCGACCCCAAGTCGTCTGCCAACACGCTCGTCGTCCGCAATATCGGCCTCATGCTGAGCGGCGACCTCGGCCAGCCGATCCTCGACGCCGACACCATCGTCGTGACCGACGGGCGCATATCAGGCATTGGCAAGGCTGGTGATGTCGACACCGGTAATGCGGCGACGATCATCGATGCGATGGGCTGCGCGGTGGCGCCGGGGCTGATCGACAACCATGCCCATCCGGTGGCCGGCGACTGGACGCCGCGGCAGAACCAGATCGGCTGGATGGATTCGACCGTGCATGGCGGCGTCACCACGATCATTTCGGCCGGAGAGGTCCACACGCCAGGGCGCCCGCGCGACCTGGTCGGGCTGAAGGCATTGGCGATCGCGGCGCAGCGGACCTTCTCCAATTTCCGCCCCAACGGCATGAAGATCCTGGCCGGCGCCCCCATCCTGGAACACGGCCTGGTCGAGGATGACTTCCGATATCTCGCCGAAGCCGGCGTGACACTTGTCGGCGAGGTCGGCCTCGGTGGCGTCAAGGATGGTCCGACCGGCCGGCAGATGATCGGCTGGGCGCGCAAATACGGCATGACCTCGATGACCCATACGGGTGGCCCATCCCTGCCCGGTTCCGGCCGCATCGGCGCGGACGTCGTGCTGGAGGTCGACGCCGACATCGTTGCCCACGTCAACGGCGGGCCGACGGCGCTTCCCGAAGCCGAGATCAGGCAGATCTGCGAGAACGGCACGCGTGCGCTTGAAATCGTCCACAACGGCAATCTGCGCACCGGACTGTTCGTGCTCGACCTGGCCAGGCAGCGCGGCGAACTTGCGCGCGTCATCCTCGGCACCGACAGCCCGGCCGGATCCGGCGTGCAGCCGCTCGGCATCCTGCGGACGCTGACCATGCTGGCTTCGCTGGGCGGTGTCGCGCCGGAAGTGGCGTTCTGTCTCGCCAGCGGCAACACGGCGCGGGTGCGCGGACTGACCGACCGCGGCATCATCGAAATCGGCCGCGCCGCCGACCTGATCTTCATCGACCAGGCGATGGGCGGCGCTGGCGACGGGCTCCTCGACAGCGTGGCGCTCGGCAATCTGCCGGGCATCGGCATGGTCGTCATCGACGGCGAGGTGCGCACTGGCCGGAGCCGCAACACCCCGCCGGCGATGCGGGTGCCGGAAGTTCGGGCTGCGCAGTGACGATGGCCTTCTGGCCCGTCAGCTAACTCCATCCTTGCCGATGACCTTGTCCTTGGTCAGCCCGCCGACGCGCGGGTGCGGCCGGCCGGAATCGGTGACGGCGATGGCGACGACGATCTCGTCGGCGCGCGGTGCATCTGGGACGCGGACCTCCATGCCGTCGAAATGGCTGCGCACCTTCGCCGCGTCTTTGTGGCCGAGCGGAATGTCGAGCGGCACGCCGAGACCGCCGCGCTTCTTCGATGAGGGAATGAGCGCGGCGCCCTTGCCCAGCACGTCGCGGAACGGGGCGCCAAGCGTTGGGTGAAGAATGGCGGCGGCATGTTCAAGCTCGCCGTCGGCGCCGACGGCGGCTGCCTTGCCGAAGCTCTCGACCTGGTCGCCGGCAATGCCAAGAGCAGCCACCGCACGCCTGGGCAAGATATCGCCCAGCGCTTCGCCAATATCGCTCAACGCCGACAGATCCTCGACAAACGTGCCGGCATAGGGATTGCGGATCACCGCGATCGCCGCGGCACGCCGGGTCGGCGGGTCGACGGGGCGGCCGCCTTCGATCCGGGTTTCCTCAACGATGGTGATGATGCGGCGGATTTCCATGCTCATCGCAATCCGTCCTCGCCCTTGATGTCGGCCGCCGCCAGGCCGCCGACCCGCGCATGAACGCGGGCACCGGTGGTCATCGCCAGGATCACCGCCATCTCGTCGCTGCGCGGTGCATCGCCAACGCCGATCTCGATCGCGTCGAAATGGCTGCGCACATAGGAGGCGTTGATGTGGGTGATCGGAATATCGATACGCGTCCCGGGGCCGCCGACCTTCTTGGTCGAGGGCACGATGGCCTTGGCGTCGCCAAGAAGTTCGCGCATCGCGTAGCCGCCTGGATTGTGCCAGAGCGCACCATGTTCAAGCTCGCCGGCGGCGCCGACGATGGCCCCCTTGCCATAGCCTTCGACAGCGGCGACGCCATCGCCTATGGCATCGATCAGGCGCCGCGCCATTTCGAGGCCGAGCGGCTTCAGATCCTCCATGAAGCCGGTGATCTCTTCGACGTAGCGTCCGGCAAAAGGGTTGGCGATGACGGCGACGATCGCGCCACGCTTGGGCGGGCGTGCGGCGGGGGGCCCGCCCTCATGGAATATCTCCTCGACCTGGACCAGAAATTTCCTGACCACCACAGCTGGCATTGCGCGTATCCTTCGTCCCGTCACTCATGAAAACTCGTTAGAGTATCAACAATTATGCATCGCCGATATTTGTCAAGCGGCGAGGTGGAGGACGCGGATGACAGGCCCAAGAAAACTGCATCGGATGACGATTGACAGCCTGTTTAGCCGCTCCTAAACTCATATGACCATCAACGAACTCGCCGGCATTCCGGCGATATGTGGGGGATGGTCAAGGCGTGGCTTCAAAAGCTGAAAAAAGCTGAAGGGGAATAACATGACAAGGGCGCTCAAGAGTTTGTTTCTGGCCGGCACGATGCTGGCCGTTTCGTTGGGATCGGCCGCCGCACAGGCCAAGGTTTCGGTGGCCGCCATCTCGGGATATTTCGCCCAGGGTTTTGGCGTTTCGATCGTCAACGGCCTCAACAAGGCCAAGGCCGATTTCGGCATCGACCTCAAGCTGGTCGACACCGGCAATCGCGCATTGGACTATCAGGAGCAGTTCGAAAACCTCGCCAAGGGCAAACAGTACGACCTCATCTTCGTGATGGGCTGGGAGCTGGTGGATTCGCTGCAGAAGGTCAGCAAGGAATATCCAGACCAGCGCTTCGTCTTCATCGACGGCGTGCTCGACAATCCCAAGATGATCTACGCCAACTTCGCCGAAGAACAGGGCTCCTTCGTCGCCGGCGCGCTGGCCAGCATGATCGAGGCCAAGGGCAGCGAATTTCCCAAGATCGGCGACGGCAAGGCAATCGGCTTCGTCGGCGGCCGCGACATCCCGGTGATCCGCAACTTCCTTGGCGGCTATGAGCAGGGCGCCAAATACGCCGCGCCCGACGTGAAGGTGAATTCCGTCTTCGCCGGCACTTTCGATGATCCGGCCAAGGGCAGCGAGCTTGCCCAGGCGCTTTACGGCCAGGGCTCCGACATCGTCTATAACGTCGCCGGCCCGACCGGCGAAGGCGTGATGCAGGCCAGTGCCGCCGCCGACAAATATTCGATCGGCGTCGATATCGACATGTGCGGCACGGCCCCCGGAAATGTGCTCGGCAGCATGCTGAAGCGCGGCGACATCGCCGTCTACACGCTAATCAAGGACGAGGTCGGCGGCAACAAGGTCACCGCCGGCACTCGCACCTTCGACCTCGCATCGGGCGGCGTCGAGTTCAAGGTCTGCGACGACATCGCGCCGAAGATCCCGGCCGACGTCACGACCAAGCTCGACGAGATCAAGAAGGGCATCCTCGACGGCAAGATCGTGATCGCCAAGGCGAAATAGGCCAGCAACAGCGCATCCCTCCCAAGAAAGCGCTACACTGATCCGCCGCGGCTTGCCGCGGCGGATCAGTGTCCAATCTGCCAGTCTGCGAGAGCATCGTGTCGAACGCGCCGGAGTCCCCGACCCTGCACAGCACAGCCGCGATGGCCGTCGAGTTGACGGCTATCACCAAGCGTTTTGGCGCCTTCATTGCCAATGACGGCATCGACCTTGCCGTGCGCCGGGGCGAAATCCACGCCATCATCGGCGAAAACGGCGCCGGCAAGACAACGCTGATGAACATCCTGTTCGGCCTGCTGCAACCCGACGAAGGCTCGATCCGGCTGAATGGCGAGGCGACGGTGGTCGCCGACCCGGCGGCCGCCATCAAGGCGGGCCTCGGCATGGTGCACCAGCATTTCAAGCTGGTGCCTTCGCTCTCGGTCGCCGACAATGTCTTTCTCGGCATGGAAATCCGCCGTCATGGGTTGATCGACCATGCCGCGCAGATCGCGCGCACACACGAACTGTCGAAGCGTTTCGGCCTGCATGTCGATCCGACCGAGCGCGTCGGGCTGCTCTCGGTCGGCATCGAGCAGCGCATCGAGATCCTGAAAGTTCTGGTGCGCGGCGCCCGCACCATCATCCTCGACGAGCCGACCGCGGTGCTGACGCCGCAGGAGAGCCGCGAACTGTTCCAGACGCTGCGCAGCTTCGTGGCCGAGGGCATGACGGTGATCTTCATCTCGCACCATCTGGAAGAGGTGATGGAGGTGTCCGACACGGTGACGGTGCTGCGCAACGGCCGCAAGGTCGCGACCCGCCCGACGTCGGAACTCAACAAGGACGAGTTGGTGCGCATGATGGTCGGCCGCGAGGTCAGTTTCGACCGGCGGCCGCGAGCAGCCCTGCACGGCGACATCGTGCTGGACGTCAAGGATCTGTGGGCTCGTGATGATCGCCGCTTGCCGGCCCTTCGCAACGCCAGTTTCACTGTCCGTTCCGGCGAGGTGGTGGGGATTGCGGGCGTCGCCGGCAATGGGCAGACGGAACTGGCGGAAGTGCTTTCGGGCCTGCGGCCGGCAAGCCATGGCGAGGCCCGGCTGAAGGGCCAGGACCTCACCACGCTCTCCCCCGCCGCAATCCGCGAGGCCGGCCTTGCCCATGTTCCGGGCGACCGCATGGTGCGCGGGGTCGATCGCAATGCCTCGATCGCGGCGAACACGCTGATGGGCCGCCAGCACCGCGCACCGTGGAGCCGCAGCGGCCTGCTCGATTGGAAGGCGATCGCCGGGAATGCCGGAGCGCTGATCAAGAGCTTCGATATTCGCGCGCAAGGAGCGGGCGACGCCGTCAAGCGGCTTTCCGGCGGCAACATCCAAAAGGTCGTGCTGGCGCGCGAATTCACCAATGGCGCCGACTTCCTGCTGATCGATCAGCCGACGCGCGGCGTCGATATCGGCGCCCAGGAAGCCATCCATGACGAGATCATGCGCCAGCGCGCGGCCGGCCGGGCGATCCTGCTGATTTCCGTGCAGCTTGACGAACTGGCGGCGCTCGCCGACCGCATCCTGGTGATGTTCAACGGGCGGATCATGGGTGAAGTCGCCGGCGACGATGCCGACGAAGACAGGATCGGCATGATGATGGCGGGCGTGTCGCCGCAACTGGAGCCCGCATGATGAGCGACCGTTTGCGCGCCTTTTCCGGCCAGATCATCGCCGTGGGTGTAGCCTTGCTGCTGGGGGCGATCATCATCCTCCTGGTCGGCGAAAGCCCGGTGCGTGTCTTGATGACGCTGCTGCGCGGCGCATTCGGCGACCAGGAAAAGGTTGCCGGCACCCTGCTGCAGACCACGCCGATCCTGATCTGCGGCGTTGCGGCCTGCATCGGCCTGCGCGGCGGCATGTTCAATGTCGGCATCGAGGGCCAATTGTTCCTCGGCGGATTTGCCGCCGCCTGGGTCGGCTTCAGCTTTTCCCTGCCCGCGGGCATCCACACCCTGGCGGCGCTGGCGCTTGCTGTCGTCGCCGGTGCCGCCTGGGTCGCCATCCCTGCCTATTTCCGCGCCCGCTACAACACCAACGAAGTCGTCTCGACGATCCTGTCGAACTACATCGCCGTGCTGCTCACCTCCTACTTCACCATCTTCCTGTTCAAGCGGCCCGGCGGCTGGTCGGAGACGCCGCCGATCCTGGCGACAGCCTATCTGCCGGAGATCTTTGCCTTCTCGCGGCTGAACTGGGGGCTGGTGATTGGCCTGCTGCTGGCAGTCGGTGTCGCATTGGTCTTCCGCTACACCAGCTGGGGCTATGGTGTGACCATGGTCGGATCGGCGCCGAAATTCGCCGAATATGGCGGCGTCAACGTGAAGCGGCAGGGCTTTGTCGTGCTGCTGCTTTCGGGCGCCGTCGGCGGCCTGGCCGGTGGCGTCGAGACGCTCGGTGTGCATCACCGGTTCATGGAGGGCTTTGCTCCAGGCTTCGGCTTCGACGGGCTGATCGCCGCCCTGCTCGCCAACGGCTCGCCGGTCGCCACCATCGTCACGGCACTGTTTTTCGGCGCGCTGCGCAGCGGCTCGCTGCTGCTCGAGGTCGACACCAGCGCGTCGCGCGAAATCATCACCGTGATCCAGGCGCTGATCATCCTCAGTGTATCGGCGCAGGTCCTGATCAAACGCCGCGGCGATAGCCAGGCGGGGGAGCGGCGATGGAAATTCTAGACAAGCTGATCAACGTCGCGCTGATCGCGGCGACGCTTCGCACCACCGCGCCAATTCTCCTGGTCGCGCTTGGCGGGTCGTTCACCACCAAGGCCGGCATCTTCAACATCGGGCTCGAGGGCCAGATGCTGGCCGGCGCCTTCTTTGCCGTCATCGGCTCGATCTGGACGGGTTCGGCATTCGCGGGGGTTGCTTGCGGCGTTGCCGCGGCGCTTGCCTTCGCGCTCGCCTTTGCCGTGCTGGTGGTGACGTTCCGGGCCAATGAAGTGGTCGTCGGCCTGGCGCTCAATATCCTTGCCGGCGGCATGACGATCTCGCTGATGAAAGCGATTTTCGGCACGCGCGGATCGATCGTCGGTCACGGCATCGTCGGCCTGCCCAAGGTGCAGATACCTGGCGCCCAGGCGCTGCTCGGCTCGTGGGCGCCGCTGATTTCGGGCTTCACGCCGATTGTCTATGTCGCGTTCATCGCTGTGCCGCTGCTGGTGCTGTTCTACAACCGCACCCGGCTCGGCCTCTATATCCGCGTCGTCGGCGAAAAGCCCGAAGCCGCCGAGGCGCTCGGCATCTCGATCACCCGCGTCCGCTACACCGCCTCGCTGCTGTGCGGATTGCTGGCAGGCCTGGCCGGCGCGCATCTGTCGCTTGGCTACATCACCATGTTCACCGAGAACATGTCCTCGGGCCGTGGCTTCATGGCGGTGGCCATCCTGATCTTCTCCAATGGCGATCCGCTGAAGGTGCTGGCCGGCTGCCTGCTTTTCGGTTTCGCCGATGCCTTCTCGCTGCGCCTGCAGACCTTTGGGTTTCCGTCCTATCTGGTGCTCACCGTGCCCTATGTCGTCGCGCTGACCGCCCTGTTCGCGCTGTCCTACCGGGCACGGCCAAGGATCATCAAGGAGACGCTGGCGTCGATGCAGAAACTGCTGTCGGTGGACAGGAACAACGCCCCGGTCGACAAAAATCCGCAATGAAGGAACTCTCATGGAACGCATAATCCTCGACGTGGATTCTGCCGGCGACGATATTCTCGCCGTGCTGTTTGCCGCGGCGAACCCGAATGTCCGGCTCGAAGGCGTCACCACAGTCACGGGTGCCGCCGGCCCGATCGAACAGGTCACCAATGTCGTCCTCAACACGCTGACGCTTGCCGGGCGCGACGACATCCCGGTTCACGCCGGCGCGTGGCGGCCGATCGTCGGCAATGCCAAGGCCGACATGGAGGCGCCGGTGCATTTCGAAAAGCGGCTGGTTGCCCGCTTCGGCGACCGGCTGAAGAAGTTCAATCCACCAGCGCCGACCCCCTCACGCCAGGCGACGCCGGGGCATGCCGTCGACTTCATCATCAACACGGTGATGGCCAACCCGGGTGAGATCACGCTGGTGACGACGGGGCCGCTGACCAATGCGGCGATGGCGCTGCTGCAGGAGCCGCGCCTGACGGGCGCACTCAAGCGGCTCTTGGTGCTAGGCGGCAACTTCCAGACGCCCGGCAACATGACGCCGCTGTCGGAGTACAACATCTGGGCCGATCCGGAGGCGTCGCGCATCGTGCTCAACGCCGATGTCGACAAGATTCTGGTGCCGCTCGACATCTGCGAGGACAACCGCGTCGCCGCCTCGATGCTGACGCGCGACGACATTGCCGACATGCAGGCCGTTACGCGGAAGAATGCCGTCTTCGACATGATCGCCGACAGCTTCCCGATCTATATCGACATCTGGCGCGAGTTCTTCGACCTGGTCGGCTTTCCGATGGACGACGTGATCACCGTGGCGCTGGCCTTCGACCCGACGCTTGCCACCATGACCGAACCGCTCTTCGTCGATGTCGTGCTGGACGGGCGTCTCGCACGCGGACAGACGGTTGCCCATCGCGGCCGGCAATTGCTGCCCGGCGGCGGGCCGAAGACCACGCGCATCTGCACCGATCTCGACGGCCGCCGCTTCCTGAACATCTTCAAGCAAACCATCGCGCGCTACGAACAAGCGGCGTGAGGACCGATAAAATGACCATTGCAACTCCCATCCTGTTCGATTGCGATCCCGGCCATGACGACGCCATCGCGCTGGTCATGGCGCATCGTTCGCCGGCCATCGAACTCATCGGCGTCACCACCACCTGCGGCAATGCCGAGGTCGAGAAGACGACGGCCAATGCGCTGCGCATCCTCGAGTATATAGGCGCCGGCGACGTACCAGTCGCTCAAGGGTGCCATCGTCCGCTGGCGCGGCCGTTGGTGCTTGGCACCGCCGATGGTCCGAGCGGCCTCGAAGGCTCGCCCTACCTGCCGCAGGCCACAATCAAGCCGGTCGACCAGCACGCCATCGATTTCCTGGCCGACAAGCTGCGCGCCGCGCCCGAACCGATCCTGGTCGTCGCCACCGGCCCACTGTCCAACATCGGCCTCATGATCCTCAAGCATCGCGACGTGCTGCCCAAGATCAAGGAATTGATCTGGATGGGCGGCGTCTTCTACCGCAAGAGCGAGATCATCACGCCGACGGAGTTCAATGCCTTCTGCGATCCGGAGGCGCTGAAGATCGTGCTGGACAGCGGCGTGCCGATCCTGATGGTCGGGCTCGATGTCACCATGCAGGTGCTGATCGAGGCGCCGCAATATGCCGAGCTCGCCACGATCGACACGCCGCTGGGCAGGCTCGTCAACGACTGGCTGCTGTTCTACGAGAAGCTGCACCGCAACTCGATGGGTGTCGGCGGCGCCATGCACGATCCGTTGGCGCTGGCGCTGGCCATCGACCCGACGCTGGTGCGCACGCGCCCGGCCCATATCGGAGTCGATCTGTCCGGCACCTATGCCTTTGGCGCGACGGTTGCCGATTTCTGGGGCGAGCGCGGCGAGAAGGACAATGCCCGTATCGCCCATGAGGTCGACGCGGATCGTTTCTTCAAACTGATGTTCGACCTGCTGCGGGATTAGGAGCCGCGAGAACCCGCGGCCGAAACATTCCCTTGCTTCAGCGTGACCCGGTGCCGAGGACCGGGTCAGACAATCTTTCGGCATGCCATCTCAGATGGTCGTCCATGAATGTCGAAATGAAGAAATACGAGTGATCGTAGCCGTCCTGCATGCGCAGGGTCAGCGCAATACCGGCCTTGGCGCAGGCCGCTTCCAGAAGCCAGGGTCTCAGCCCGTCGTTGAGAAAACCGTCCGACGTCCCTTGGTCGACGAAAAGCTCGGGGAAGCGGTGGCCATCCTCGATGAGCAAGGTGGCATCGTAGCCCCGCCATGATGTCTCGTCCGCGCCGAGATATTTTTCGAGGGCCGGCCGCGACCAGCCGGCAGTGCTCGGCTGCACGATCGGCGCGAAGGCCGAGCAGCTTTTGAAGCGCTCGGGATTTTTGAGCGCGATCGTCAGTGCGCCATGCCCACCCATCGAGTGGCCGAAGATCGCCTGGCGCGTCATGTCGGCCGGAAATTCCTGTGCGATCAGCGCCGGCAATTCCTCGGTGACATAGGAGTACATGCGGTAGTTCGTGGCGTAGGGCGCTTGCGTCGCATCGACGTAGAAGCCGGCGCCGCTGCCGAACTGCCAATTGTCCTTCTCGTCGGGAATGTCGGCGCCGCGCGGGCTGGTGTCGGGACAGACGACGATCAGGCCAAGCTCGGCGGCCATGCGCCTGTACTCACCCTTGTCCATCACATTGGCATGGGTACAGGTGAGGCCGGAGAGATACCACACGACAGGGCAAGGCTTTTCACGGGCCTGCGGCGGCACGAAGACGGCGAAAATCATGTCGCAGGCGCAGACATCCGAAGCGTGGGAATAGACGCCCTGCACGCCGCCATGCGACCTGGCCGAGGAGATGGTCTTCATCCGGTCCGACATGTTCTTTTTCTCCGCCATCGGCAAACTTCAGGGCTGCCTGTCTAAGGACCATGGTTGCCAGGCGCAAGTCCCGCCTATTCCGCCGCCAGCGCCGTCACTTCCCGCCGGAACGGCAGCGCATCACCGATATCGTCTTCGTCCAGTTCGCGGGCGAAGCGGTGGCCGGCATAGGTTGCCCAGGCGATAGGACCCGGCGCCTCGGCATCGCCTATGACCTTGATCGAGCGAATGCCGTTGTCGGCCCATTCGTCGCGCCGCGCTTTCAGGTCGCGCCAGACCTCGTCGTCCTGCTGGCGCGACGTCACCAGCACCACGGCGTCGGCGGCGATGTCGCGTTCGGCGCCAGTGTAGGCGCAGGCGGTGGCAACGCCTCCCGGCACGACGCGCGTCACGGTCCGGTTGAGCACGATCTCGACGCCAAGCTCGGCCAGACGGCGGTGGATGGCGCCCTGCTCCAGCGTGTTGCGGGTCCAGTCCGACACATAGGCGGACGGCGTCACCAGCGTCACCCTAGCGCCGTTGCGCGCCATCAGCTCGGCCAGGACGCCGCCCATATAGTAGTGGTCGTCGTCGAACAGCACGACGTTGCCGGCAGGCACATTGCCGCCCATCAGGTCGTCCGGCGTGTAGACCGGCATGGCCGGGTCGACCGGCATCGGCACGACATGGGCGCGCGCCACGCCGTCGCGGCGCCATGTCGAGCCGGTGGCAAGCGCGATGTTCTGAAAACCGAAGGCCAGGATGTCTTCGGCCGACAAACGGCTTTCGAAATAGACATCGACATTGGACATCTGGCTGAGCTGGTACTGGCGATAATCGCGCACGCGGCCCCAGGCCGACAGTCCAGGCAAGCGACACTCGCGCGCGACGCGGCCACCGAGTTCGGTGCCGGCTTCGGCAATGGCCACCTGATAGCCGCGTAGGCCGAGCGCGCGGGCGGCCTCCAGTCCGGCGGGGCCGGCGCCGACGATCAGTACGCTGTCGCTGTCGCCCTTGGCCTGCATGCGCTCGGGATGCCAATCCTTGCGCCATTCTTCCATGAAGGTCGGGTTCTGCGTGCAGCGCGAGATCGACATGGTCATGTCGCCGGTGATGCAGATGTTGCAGCCAATGCACTCGCGGATGTCCTCGATCCGCCCCTCCTCCACTTTCTTCGGCAGGAAGGGATCGGCGATCGACGGGCGGGCGCAGCCGATGAAATCAAGCGTGCCGGACTTGATCATCCTGACCATGACGTCCGGCGAGGTGAAGCGGCCGACACCGACGACAGGCTTCGACGTCAGCGTCTTGATGCCGGAGACCAGGCTCTCTTGCGCGCCCTCCTCCTTGAAGCGCGACGGCCCCGAACAATCCTCCCAGGCACCATGCGCCAGGTCCCAGAGGTCGGGCAGCTCGGCATGCATCTCGATCATGTCGCGCACCTCGGAGTTGGCGAAGCCAAGCTCGCCGATCATCTCGTCCAGCGACAGCCGCAGTGTCAGGCCGCAGGTGTCGCCGATGGCATCCCTGCCTTCCTCGATCAGTTCACGCATCAGCCGCGAGCGGTTTTCCAGCGAGCCGCCATATTCGTCGCTGCGCTGGTTGGTGGCGGTGGACAGGAAGTGCTGGATGATGCCGAAGCCATGCGCGCCGTAGAGACACACCAGGTCGAAGCCCGCCAGCTTGGCGCGTTTGAAGGCATTGCGGTGCCAGCGCCTGAGGTCGCGTATATCCTGCTTGTCCATGGCGCGGGCCTGAACCGGATCGTTGGTGAAAGTGCGGATGGGCAAGGCCGACGGTCCGCGTGGCACCTCCTTGGTGTAGAGGTTCGGGCCATTGATGCCGGAATAGGCCAGCTGGATGCCGGCCAGCGCGCCATGCTGGTGCATGGCCTTGGCCATTTTGGCCAGCGCCGGGATATCGGCGTCGTCCCACAGCCGGAGTTCGATGAAGGGCGTGATCTCCGAAGTGTGGTGCATCTCGGTCTGCTCGGTGAAGATGACACCCCAGCCGCCTTCCGACTTGATGCGCCGCATCTCGGCCGCGGCGGAGGGATCGCGATAGCCGCCGCCATTGCAGTGCGGCACCTGGTAGAAGCGGTTCTTGGCGGTCACCGGACCGATCTTCACAGGCTCGAACAGAATGTCGTAGCGTGGATCACGCATGGTGCTTCCTTCCTGCCAGCGTCGCATCGCGGCATGCGCGGTGATGGTTTGGCGCAAGCCGGTCCGCCCGGTGGGTAGATGCCGTGAGCCTACTCATAAGTTGCGGCGCGTGCCGGAAAACTACAGATTTCTTCTGTGCCGATTAGGACGCGCCTAATCAGCCCTCGCCGCCTGGATTAGCATCCGGCAAATCCCGGCTGAGCCAAATGCGACTTCAAGGCTATGGCCACGCGATGCTAGATAGCGCACACGGCCAACGAGACGTGAGACGCATGGACAGCATCCAGATCCTTGAAAAGCTGATCGCCTTTCCGACGGTCAGCCGCGACTCGAACCTCGACCTCGTCGGCTACGTGACGGAGTTGCTGGCGGCACAGGGCATTGCTTGCCAGATTATCCGCAGCCCGGATGGCCACAAGGCGAACCTGTTCGCCACCATCGGGCCGGCCGACGCTCCTGGTGTCATGCTGTCCGGCCATACCGATGTCGTCCCCATCGACGGCCAGGACTGGACGCTGCCGCCTTTCGAGATGACCGCGCGCGACGGCAAGCTGTATGGCCGTGGTGCTGCCGACATGAAAGGTTTCGTGGCCTGCGCGCTTGCCGCGTGTCTCAAGGCCGCGAAAATGGGCCTGCAAACGCCGTTGCATCTGGCGCTTTCGTATGACGAGGAGGTCGGCTGCATCGGCGTGCACAGCCTGATCGACATGCTGCGGTCCGCGCCGCACCGGCCATTGCTGTGCATCGTCGGCGAGCCGACCAACATGCAGGTTGCGACCGGCCACAAGGGCAAGCTTGCGGCGCGCGCCATCTGCAATGGACGCGAAGGCCATTCGGCGCTCGCCCCCCTGGCGCTCAATGCCATTCATCTCGGGTGCGACTTCGTCTCCGCACTGCGCCGAGAACAGGACCGGCTGGCGCGCGATGGCGCGCGAGACGGCGACTACGACATTCCCTACACGACCGTGCACGTCGGCAAGATGAATGCCGGCGTGGCGCTCAACATCGTGCCGAACCTCTGCCAGCTCGACTTCGAGATCCGCAATGTCGCGGCCGACAATCCCGACCAAATCCTCGATGGCCTACGCGCGGAGGCCGCGCGTATTGCCGCGGCCGCGTCAACGATCGCGCCGGAGGCGGCCATCGACATCGATATCACCAACGCCTATCCGGGCCTGGACACGCCGGCGAATTCGCAGGCCGTCGCCTTCGTCAAGTCATTGACCGGGGCCAACGATACCATCAAGGTTGCCTTCGGCACCGAAGGCGGATTGTTCAGCCGCGACCTCGGCACGCCGACCATCGTGTGCGGGCCGGGGTCGATGGCGCAAGGGCACAGGCCGGACGAATTCGTCAACGTCGAACAGATGCGCCGCTGCGACGACATGCTGGACAATCTGCTGCAACGGCTTGCCGATCACCAACTGCAGGTCGCCTGACAGAGGTCGCCGCTATTCTACGACCCGCCCGCTGCCGAACACGCCCTGCTCGACGACAAAACGGCGGCAATGATCGATGAATGCCTGCACCGTCTGGGTGCGGTGCTCGGCATTGGGCAAGGCGACCCCCATAGTCAAAGGCCGCAAATCCCCCGCCAGGGGCACGAAGACCAGCGGCTTGCCGTCCGGCGCCAGCGTGTTGAGCGGCCGCATGTTGGCGATGCCGTAGCCGAAGCCGTTGGCAACCATCGACCGCATCACCGCGATGTCGCCGGTGCGCTCGGCAATGTTCGGCCTGATGCCCCGCATCTGGAAGGCCGAGAGAAAATATTCGCGGCTGTATGGCAGGTCGAGCAGCACCATCGGCTCGTCGACCAGTTCTTCCGTCGTGATCGAAGCCTTGCCGGCGAAGCGGTGCCCTTGCGGCAGCATGACATAGGCCGGCACCAGCATCAGCGGTTCGAACGTCGTGTCCTGCGACAGTTCGAGATCGTAGGTCAGCGCCGCGTCGATTTCGCCTCGCTGCAACATTTCGAGCAACTGGCCCTGGTTGCGCTCGAACTGCCGGAACCGCACCTCGGGATAGGCGCGCTCGAACTTCATGCGCAGCGTCGGCATGACGATCTGCGCGAAGGTCAGCAGGCATCCGACCGCCAGCGGCCCACGCACCTTCTCGGCGATGTCGCCGGCAATATCGTGCAGAGCGTCGGCGTCGGCCAGCAGCCTGGCGGCCTCCTTCAGGAAAACGCGCCCGCCAGCCGTGAGCGACAGGCCATGCGAATGCTTGCGCACAAAAAGCTGGACGCCGAATTCGGCCTCCAGCTGCGCGATCGACGCCGAGATCGAGGGCGGCGAAACATTGACCTGTTCGGCCGCCTTGGTAATGGAGCCGGCTTCGCCGACGGCGACGAAATACTCCAGTTGTCTCAGCGTGAAGCGTAACGGCATGGGCTTCTATGTTGCCGGTTTGGGCGCTGCGATCAAGCGATCGCTTTGCCTCAGTACTTGATCCATGTCGTTTTCAGCGCGGTGTACTTGTCCAGCGCATGCAGCGACAGGTCGCGGCCGAAGCCGGATTGCTTGATGCCGCCGAACGGCGTCATCGGGCTCAGCGCATCGACCGTGTTGACGGAAACCGTGCCAGCGCGGAGCCGGCCCGCAACGCGGTGCGCGCGCGAAAGACTGTCGGTCCACAGCGATGCGGCCAGCCCGTACGGGCTGTCATTGGCGATGCGGATAGCCTCCTCTTCACCGTCGAAGGCTATGACCGAGAGCACCGGCCCGAATATCTCATCCCTTGCAATCGGGTCGTCATGGGCAACGTTGTCGAAGATGGTGGGCTGTATGAAGCTGCCGCGACCATTGATCGTGACCCGATCGCCGCCGGCAACCAGGCGCGCGGTCTTCTTGCCGGCCTCGACGAAGCGCATGACGTTGGCCGCGTGGCGAGCATCGACCATAGCGCCCATTTTCGAGGCCGGGTCGAGCGGATCGCCTGGCTGGGTGGCCGCCGCGCGCCCAGCCAGTTTCTCCACGAAGGCATCCTTGATGGAGCGTTCAACGAGCAGGCGCGAATTGGCCGAACAGACCTCGCCCTGGTTGAAGAAGATGCCGAAGGCCGCCATGTCGGCCGCCGCATCGAGATCGCCGCAATCGGCGAAGACAAGGTTCGGGCTCTTGCCGCCTGTTTCGAGCCAGACCTGCTTCATGTTCGACTGGCCCGAATACTGCAGGAACATCTTGCCGACCGAGGTCGATCCGGTGAAGGCAAGGCAATCCACATCCATGTGGCGGCCGAGCGCCTGTCCGGCCGTCTCGCCAAGGCCAGGTACGACATTGAGCACACCGGCGGGCAGGCCCGCCTCCATGGCGAGCTCCGCCAGCCTGAGCGCAGAGAAAGGCGACTGCTCCGCCGGCTTCAGCACCACCGAATTGCCCGCCGCCAGCGCCGGCGCGCATTTCCAGGTCGCCATGTCGAGCGGGAAATTCCACGGCACCACGGCACCGACCACGCCGAGCGGCTCGCGCCGCACCAGCACCAGATCGCTGCCGCCGGTCGGCGCCACTTCGTCATAGATCTTGTCGATGGCCTCGCCATACCACTGGAAGATCGCTGCAGAACCCGGGACATCGACAGTCGCTGCATCGGTGACCAGCTTGCCCATGTCGAGCGACTCGAGCAGGGCAAGCTCCTGCAGGTTTTCGCGCAGCAGCCGCGCCAGCCGCAGCAGCACCTCCTTGCGGTGGGCCGGGCTCGTGCGGGACCAGACGCCGGCCTCGAAACTGCGGCGCGCCGCGGCAACGGCCAGATCGATATCCTCCTCGCCGCACGACGCCACCTCGGCCAGCGTTTCGCCGGTGGCCGGATTGATGCTGGCGAAGGTGCGGCCCGAACGCGCGGCAACCGTCTTGCCGTCGATGAACGCCCGGTCGCGGAAACGGAGCGCGGATGCCTTGCCGATCCAGTCCTTGTGACTGAGTTCGCTCATGCGAATGCCTCCCCCTATGTGTTGGCTGCTCGCGTGCCGGCTACTCGTCGCCGGGCACGCCGTAGCTCGGCGCATCGGACGGATTGATCGCACGGGTCACATAGGCATCGAGCTGCGGCTTGTAGCGATCCCACAAGGCCGCCAGTTCCTCGATCGGGCAGCTTTCGCTCCAGTCGCAGCGCAGGTCCGCGACGGGCCATGCGACCTCGCGCACCAGCTTCATTCCAGCCGAATGGACCGGGCCCGCCTCGCCACCCGCCTTTAGCGCGGCGCGCATGGTCGCGATCAGGCGGTCGCCGAGATGCCCTTCAGAGGCGAGGAAAGCCTCGACCATGGCTTGCGGCACGCCGTCATGGGCCAGCATGTTGCCGCCGCAGGCGACATTGTCCGCGCGCGCTTCCGCCCAGATGCCGAGCGCCCTGGGCCCGGAATGGATAGAAGTGATCCCGGCGGCATCGACAGCCAGCACCTGCCGGTAGTCGCTGTAGGCGCCAGTGCGCTTGAGGATAGCAACCGCCTCGGCGGCCGAAGCGCCGCGCGCCAGCAGTTCGAGGCCCCTTGTGCCGAGCGTCGGATCGGTGACGTTCTGGCTGGCGACTGCGCCGACGCCCGCTTGCGCATAGGCGCAGCGCGCCGCCACCGCCGGAGAGGAGGACGACACCGCGACGCCGAACATGCCGGTGCGGCTGCATCGCGCGACAATGGAAAACGTCATAAGAATCAATCCGGAATGACGGCGGTGCCGTCGATCTCGACCAGCCAGTCCGGCCGCGCCAGGGCCTGCACGACGAGGCCGGTCGAAACGGGATGCACGCCTTTGATATACTCGCCCATGGTGCGGTAGACCGCCTCGCGATGGCGCACGTCGGTGATGTAGACCACCACCTTGACCAGATGCTCCATGGTGCCGCCGCACTCTTCGATGAGCTGCCTGATGTTCTGCATCACCTTGTGCGTCTGCTCGGCCGGATCGTGGCTGTCGATATTCTTGGCGGTGTCGAGATCCTGCGGACACTGGCCACGCAGATAGACCGTCCGGCCGCCCCGCGTGACGACCGCCTGGCACAGATCATTGTCGAGTTTCTGCTCGGGATAGGTATCCTTCGTGTTGAACTTGCGGATTCTTGTATGCGCCATCCTGGTCTCCATCAGATCGGGCTCGTGGCTGTTGTCAGCGTCGGTCAGGCGTCCACTGTCTCGCGCTGCGCGGCAGCGTGATAGGCCAGATATTTGCGCTGCGTCGAAATACGGTCCGCGACATGCTTGGCATCATGCCAGACACCCCAGATGAAACTCGACCCTCTTCGCGACTGCCAAGGCAACCCCAAGAAGTAGATCCCAGGCTCGGTCGAGACGCCGCGCTGGTGCCTTGGCCGGCCCTTCTCGTCAAAAGCATCGACCTTCAACCAGCTGTAATCGACGGCAAAACCTGTCGCCCAGATGATGGCCGCTATCCCGGCGCCAGCCAGATCGAGCTCACGAAGCGGGTTTGCCAGACAGTCCGGATCCGGGTCGATCCGCCGGGCCGCAGGCTCCTCCGGGAGGTCGAGACCGTTGCGCGCGACATAGGCGTCGGCCTCGTCCAGCAGCGACATCAGGTTGGCGTCACCGCGGGCAATGTTCTTCGCCAGATCGGGCGCGAAGGTCAGCACGCCGTCCTGATATGTTTTGGTCATGCCGACCAGGGTGAGCCCCTGCGCGGCCAGCCGACGGAAATCAATGGTTTCGCCGCCACGCGCGCCGCTCACCGCGATCGTGACATGCTCCGTGCCAGGCCCCGGGGTTTCGAGGTCCCATTTGCCGAGGACGCCAAGCCACCAGCAGAAATCGCGTCCGCGATAGGCGCGCGGCGGGCGGTCGTGCGGGCCGACCGAGAGGTAGACGCGCCGCCCCGAGCGCTGAAGCTCATCAGCGATCTGCACACCTGACGATCCCGCCCCGACCACCAGCACCGCGCCCTTTGGCAACTGTCCGGGGTTGCGGTACGCGCTGGAATGAATCTGCAGAATACAGGCATCGCCGGGGACAAGAGCGGGAATGACGGGGACCTGGAAAGGTCCGGTTGCCGCGACGATGCTGTTGGCTTCGATCACCCCATCCGACGTCTCGACGCGGAACCCGGGTCGACCGACATTTCTTTGCGCGAGCTTGACCTCGACGCCGCAGCGAATCGGCGCATTGATCTGCCTTGCATAAGCGGCGAAATAGTCCGCAACCTCCTCCTTGGAGGGAAAGCCGTCGGGACCCGTCACGGGAAATTCCATGCCCGGGAAACGGTCATGCCAGGCCGGGCCATTGGCAACGAGCGAGTCCCATCGCTGAGAACGCCAGCGCTCGGCGATCCGGCCACGCTCGAGAACGAGATGCGGCACCGCGCATTTGCTCAGATGCTCAGACATAGCCACCCCCGCCTGGCCACCGCCGACGACAAGCGTGTCTATTTTTTCCACCGACATTTCTGCGTCCTTTCCCCCCAAGAGTTTCTGCGGATGCGAGGAGGTCAGATCGCTGGTGTACTGGAGGGACTGATTAGCGAAAATTACGATTTCACGTGGCAGTGGTTAGCTTGTCCCTAAATGCCGGGAGAGACGTCCGGACATGCAGAGCGCGAACCGCGGCGTGCGGCTTCATCGCACCCGATGTGGGCGCGATTGCCAATCACGTCCGGGAAGCATCGGCCGCCAGGAGATCAGGCGGCGCGACGCTCCTGCTCGTCCGCCTCCTGATTGATCTCGGCAAGCAGCGCCTCGATGTCGGCCTTCGGGAAGGTGCGGCGGAAACGCCGATCGAAGGTCGTGAAGATGCCGACGAACGAGTTCGTGCAGTGTTCCAGCATGCGATCGGCATCTTCGGCAGAAATGTCGAGCTGTTTCTGGAGAAAGCGGTTGAACTTGCGGCGAGCGGCCGGGTTTTCCAGAATGAAGATCGGTTGCGTATCCCGTTCGATGCGGCGGTGAACCGCGACGGCGGAGACCGTCTGCAATTCGGCGCTGAGACGGATATCGCGTGACGACGACGCCACCTCGATGGTGACCGCGTCATTGTCGAGTACCCAGGCTTGAACGGCGGTATCGTAGACACAAAGATCCTCCGCGGCGATTTCCACCGTCACCGTCCGGCTCTCACCGGGCTCCAGCTCGACCTTGGCAAAGCCCTTCAGCTCGCGCACCGGGCGCTTCAGCCTTGGCTGGCCGTAACGCGCATAGACCTGGCAGATTTCCTTGCCGCCGACCTTGCCGGCGTTCGTTACGGTAAAGCTGACCGCGACCTTCTCGCCGGACCGCAGGATGGTGCGGTCAAGCGCCAGATTCGAATAGGCGAACGCGGTGTAGCTCAGGCCGAAGCCGAACGGAAAAAGCGGCTCGATGCCACGCGCGTCATACCAGCGGTAGCCGACGAAAATGCCTTCGCTGTAGACGTGCCGCCCGTTTTCGCCGGGATAGGTGAGATAGGTGGGCATGTCCTCCATGCGCTTCGGGAACGAGGTCGTCAGCTTGCCCGACGGGTTGACGCGGCCAAACAGGATGTCGGCGACGGCACCTCCTGTCGCTTGACCGGAGAAAAACATCTCGATGACTGCCGGCACCTCACCGATCCAGGGCATGGCGACCGCATCGGGGCTCGATATGACGACGACAATGTTCGGATTGGCGCGGGCAAGCCGCTCCACCAGCGCGTCGTGGCCTGGCGCGAGGCCGAGCGAGCGGCGATCGGACCCTTCGCCGTCATAGCCATTTTCCGTATTCACGAAGACCAGCACGATATCGGCGCCGACCACGCCCTGCACTGCCTCGTTGACCAATGCCTCGCGCTCGGACGCGATCTCGCTGGTTCCCTGGAAGACATCGATCGAGATCTCGCTGCCGGCGAGCTTGCGGATTTCGTCCACCGGGACGTCCCTGGATGTCGGCGTCGTCGTCGCACAGCCCGAGCCCTGGATGACGGGAGCCGCGGCCCCCTCGCCCACGATCGCGATCCGTTTGACCTTGGTTTGAGAAATCGGCAGAAGGCCGCCGTCGTTCTTCAAGAGAACCATGGAGTCCGCGGCCAGGCGGCGGGCAAGCGCGTGATGCTGCGCCCGGTCGAACGTCACGGTCCGGTTCTCTCCTTGCCTGGCCTTGCGGACCAGTTCGAGAACCCGCTCGCAGGCGCGATCGACGAGTGCCCGATCGACATCGCCCGCTTCGATCGCCGCCAGAAGATCGGCCTTGCGGGTTTCGCTTTCCGGCATGTCCAGGTCATTGCCGGCGATCAGTGACGCCGGCCTGTCCTTGACACCGTGCCAATCGGAAACGACCAGCCCGTCATATCCCCATTCATCGCGCAAGACCTTGGTCAGCAGCCAGGAATTTTCAGCGGCCTGAACGCCATTCAGCCTGTTGTAGGAGCTCATGACCGTCCATGGCTCGCTTTGGCGGATCGCCCGCTCGAAGCCTTTGAGGTAGATCTCGCGCAGCGCCCTTTCCTCCACGACCGAATCCATCGTGGTGCGCTCGACCTCCGAATTGTTGCAGGCAAAGTGTTTCAGCGAAGCGCCGACACCGTTTTCCTGCAGGCCGTTGATGACCCCGGCGGCAAAATCGCCGGTCAATATCGGGTCTTCCGAATAATACTCGTAGGAGCGCCCGCCAAGCGGCGTGCGCCGGATGTTGATCCCGGGGCCAAGCAGCAGATGCACGCCGAATTCCTGGCACTCCCGGGCCAGCGCCTCGCCCAGCCGGTGCGCGAGGTCGATGTCCCAGGAACAGGCCAGGCTGGTCCCGTTCGGAAAGCAGGTGGCCGGCTTCATCTGCCCCCACGCGGTCTGCACATGGTCCGCGCGCTGGTTCACCACCGAAAGGAACGCCGCGAAATCCATGCCACCGGCCTGATCATCGTCAATCTGCGGGATGGAGTAGCGCACGCCATAGGTGCCATCGGTCATCACCATGTGCGGGATATCAAGTCGTTCGATCGCCTGTGTCTTCCACATGCGATGGCCGGCGAGCAGCGAGACTTTCTCCTCATCCGTCATCTGCGCGACCAAAGCCCTGAAATCGCCGGCCTTGAATTGCTCACTGGTCATTTGACGTCTCCGGAAATCGCTGTGGAACAAGAGCGGCAGGGCCGCGCGTGGCAGGGTTGCGAAGAGAGGAACGCCGCCGTCATAGCCGGCGCTCCGTCGCTGCCGAGAAGAACGATGCCTTGGACATGTTGAACCGAAAGCCAACGTCCTTTTGCATGGCCCGGGCCGCATCGACCGTCAGCTTCACGCTGAACCGCTGGCCGAGGCAGTCGAACCAGCCGAGCGCGTCCGCACCCAGAAGTTCGGTGAACGCGAGCGTCGCGGGAATGCTGTCTGGTGCGCCACGCTCGACGACATCAACATCCTCGCAGCGGATTCCCAATATGACCTCTGCCGCCGTCGGCCCGTCCGCGAAATCGTAAGACGACGCATCGAGGCAGATATCGTGCGTCTTGAACCGCAGCGTCCCTTCCAGATGCCCCTTGAGGAAGTTCATCGCCGGAGAGCCGATGAAACCGGCGACGAACAGGCTGGCCGGTTTTTCGTAGACCGTCTGCGGCTCCGCGAACTGCTCCACCTTGCCCTTGTGCATGACCGCCACCCGGTCAGCCATGGTCATGGCCTCGATCTGATCATGCGTCACGTAGATCATCGTCGACTTCAGCGTCTCGTGGAGTTGCTTGAGTTCCACCCGTGTCTCCGCGCGCAGCTTGGCATCGAGATTGGAAAGCGGTTCGTCAAACAGGCAGATGCTGGAGGAGCGGACCAGGGCCCGCCCGATCGCCACACGCTGACGCTGGCCACCGGAAAGCTGGCTTGGTTTGCGCTCGAGCAGCGCCTCGATCTGCAGGAGCCTGGCGGCCCATGCGACCTTCTCGGCGATCGTCGCCTTGGGCGTGCCGGCGATTTCCATGCCGAAGGACAGGTTGCGCCGCACCGTCATGGCCGGGAACAATGCATAGGACTGGAACACCATCGCCAGGCCGCGCTGGCTCGGCTCCAGGTGGCTGACGTCGACGTCGTCGATGAGGATCTGGCCGGAATCGCAATCATCGAGGCCCGCGATGACGTTGAGCAAGGTGGATTTGCCGCAACCCGAAGAGCCGAGAATGACCACGAATTCGCCCGGCGCAATCTCCATGTCGACGGAGTCCAGCACGGTCAGGCCGGCGAAGGATTTGCGGATCTGGCGGATGGATACGCTTGACATTTCTATCCCTTGACCGCGCCGGCGGCGATGCCGCGCACGAAATAACGACCTGAAAGAAAGTAGACCACCAGCGTCGGAATGGCGGTGATGACGGCGGCAGCCATGTTGACGTTGGGCGATACCGAGCCGCGGGCGTTGTTGACGATGTTGGTCAGTTGCACCGTCATCGGCAGATTGTCGTTACCGGCAAAGATCAGGCCGAGCAGATAGTCGTTCCAGATGCCGGTGAACTGCAGGATCGCCACGACGACGAGGATGTTGGTCGAAATCGGCAGGATGACCGACCAGAATGTCCTCAGGAAACTGGCGCCTTCCATGCGGGCCGCCCGGCTGATCTCGTCGGGCACCCCGACATAGAAATTGCGGAACAAAAGCGTCGTATAGGGCAGGCCGTAGACCACATGCACCAGGACGATGCCCGCATAGGTGCGGAACAGCCCCATGCTGCTCAGGATCTTGACCGTGGGGTAGAGCATGGCCTGGTAAGGGATGAACAAGCCTATGGTGACCAAAAGCATGATCAAATTGGCGCGCCGCGATTTCCATTGCGCCAGGGCATAGCCGTTGAGCGCACCCACCAGGGTGGAGATCGCAACGCTCGGCACCGCGATCTTGATCGAATTCCACAGCCCGGGGCGAACCCCGCCGCATTCGAGCCCGGTGCAGGCGCTTTTCCAGGCCGTGATCCAGGCATCGAAAGTCGGCCTGACCGGCAGAGCGAGGAGATTGCCCTGCCGGATCTCCTCCAGCGGCTTGAGCGAATTGCTGATGATCAGGAGCAGGGGCAGCAGAAAGAACGCCGCTGACACGATGAGAAACGCGTAGAGGCCGAAGCGCGCCACGCGCGGCCCGAACACCGGTCTGTCGACATGAACGGCGTGGCTCATATCCGCTTCCTGAATTCGCTGTAGAAGTAGGGCGCCAGCATCACCAGCGAGATCAGCAGCATGACGATCGAGGCCGCCGAGGCCAGGCCCAGATTGACGCGGGCGAAGTAGAAATCGACGGCGAACTTTGCCGGCATTTCCGTGGCAATGCCGGGTCCGCCCTTGGTCATGGCGATGACCAGATCGTAACCGCGGATGACCTCGGACATGAGCAGCACGACGCAGGATGCAATCACCGGCCGCATGCCGGGAAAGATCACCTGCAGATAGGCGCGCCAGAGCGGAACGCCTTCCATGCGGATCGCCTTCCACAGATCATTGTCGACGCCGCGCAGACCGGCCAGGATGATGACCATGACCAGGCCCGTCGAATGCCAGATGCTGGCAATGACAAGCGTGTAGATGGCGCGGTCGGGATTGGTCAGCCAATCGAAAGTGAAGCTTTCCCAGCCTGCGCTTCGCATCAGGCCCTGCAGACCGTTCACCGGGTCGAGCACCCATCGCCACGACAGTCCGGTCACGATCAGCGACACGGCAAGCGGGTAGAGAAAGATGGTCCGAAACAGCGATTCAGCCTGGATGCGGCGATCCGCGAAGATGGCGAGCAGCGCGCCGAAACAAAGGGTTCCGAGGATGAACAGGACACCGAAGATCACCATGTTCATGCACGACACGAGCCAGCGATAATTGGTGAACAGCTTGATGTACTGATCGAAGCCGATCAGCTCATAGCTGGGCATCAGCGTCGACCGCGTCATCGACATATAGAAGGTCCAGAGGATCGACCCGTAGAAGAATATGGCGACCACGCCGAAGAACACGGCAACCGTGACATCCGGCTTGAAACTCTGCCGATGCAGCCAGGTCCTCATTCTGCCTCCAGACCGCGCATCGATGGCAGGGCCGCGCTCATAAACCCATTCCTCTCAGCACCTTCCATTCCCCGATTACAGCGGCTGTGCCGGGTCGCGAGTTCGCGGCCCGGCTCACCTTACTATTCGCTCTGCAGGATTTTCGAGAAGCTCTCGACCGCGGCTTGCGTCGTCATCGACTTGTCGGTCCAGAACTGGGTGGCAAGGTCGGTCACCTGCCCGTTCAGGTCGCCTGCCAGCGCATCATAGGCCGCCTGCACCGCGGCACCCGGCGTGGCGAGCGTCTTGGCGCCAAGCTGCGCGCAGATATCGAGCTTTGTCGTGTCCACGTCGGTGCGGGACGGCACCGAGCCCTTGACCTCAGCAATCTGCTCCTCCACCGCGGGGTCCATAACCGACTGGGCAAGCAGGGTCTGGCCCTTGATGCGGTCCTCATCCTTGTTCACCGGGAAGGCGAAGACATCGATGAGGATCGCGTAGCTCGGCTTTTCGGCGGGCGTGAGGAAACAGCCGAAATCCTTGCCGGCAACCTTACCAGCGGCGAGGAACTCGCCGCGTGCCCAGTCGCCCATGAACTGGAAGCCGGCCTTGCCGGTGACGACGAGGTTGGTGGTGTCGTTCCAGGAGCGGCCCGGGCTGGCGGGGTCGGCATAGGTCGATACCTTGCGGAAGGTGTCGAAGGCCTTCGCCAGGACCGGCGACTTGAGCGCTTCTGGCGAGCGCTTCACGATCAGCTCGTTCCAATAGTCGGGGCCGCCGATCGCAAGGATCGAGCTGAACAGGATGCCGACTTCCTGCCAGGGTTCGCCGCCGACAGCTATGCCGATGCGGCCGGACGCCTTGATCTTGTCGGCCGCCGCGAAGAGGTCGTCGAAGGTCTTGGGCTGCTCGATCTTCAGTTCGTCCAGGAGGGGCTTGGAGTACCAGACCCAGTTCTGCGCATGGATGCCGACGGGCAGCGCAACGAGGTGGTCACCGACGTTGAGCTTGCTCCACACGAGCGGCGACATCACCTTCTGCCAACCTTCCTTGGCGGCGAGATCGTCGAAATCGCGAAGCTGGCCGGAAGCGGCAAGGTCGCGCAAGGCAGAGTTCGGCGTCATCAGGATGGCGGAGGGCGGTTCGCCGCCGGCAATGCGGCTTGTGGCGGCCGCAAGGGCTGCGTCGAAGTCGGCCGATGGACTGTCGATCCACTTGCCGCCCTTCGACTTGAAGGCATTGGCCACCGTGTTCATCGCCTTGGATTCACTGGAGCTCGTCCAGTAGTGCTGCACGTCGACGGTTTGCGCCAGCGCGGCATTGGAACCGGCGAGCAGGCCGAGTGCGGATAGCGTGAAAGTAAAGCGTCTTAAGTTCATCTCAGTTCCCCTGATGCTTTGTTGATCTCAAGCCCCGGGACGTCCGGGGCGGCGGTCCGGTCACCGTGTTCGGTCAGCGTCGAACGGCGCCGTCATCACGTCATGCTGCCTTGCTGACCGTCTCTGCGATCTCCTTGTTGAGACTGTCGAGAAATGCCGCCATCGTGGCTTTGGAGATCTTTTCGCCGGCCACCCAGGACACGGTCTTGTAGATCCCCAGGAAGGAGCTGGCGCAGTACTCCATCATCCTTGCGGCCTCTTCGTCGTCGAGATCGAGCTGTGCCTTGAGGAAGTCGCGGAAGCGGCGACGGGCGAAATCCTGCTCCAGCACGAGGAAAGGCTGGCTCTCCACGTCGAGGATCGTCGACGGCAGCGCCGGCGCGTCCACCGTGACCGTCTTCTCCAGACGAATGTCGCGCGAAGATGCCCCGACCTCGAAGTCTATCTGGCCCGCATCGAGGAGCCATTGCCGATAGGCAGGGTCGTAGTAGCGCAGATCGCTGCTCTCGACCGTCACCTCGACGCGCCTGGTCTCGCCGGGCTGCAGCTCGACCTTGGCAAAGCCCTTGAGCTCACGGATGGGCCGCGTCAGCCGGGGACTGTGCGGCCGCGCATAGACCTGGGCGATTTCCTTGCCGGCGAAGCTGCCGGTGTTCGTGATGTCGAAGGCTATGCGGATCGTGCCCGAACCATCGATGCGGTCGGTGCTGGTGGCGATGTTGGAATACTCGAACGTCGAATAGCTGAGCCCGAAGCCGAATGGAAACAGCGGGGCAAGCCTGCGCTTGTCATAGTGGCGGTAGCCGACATGGATGCCTTCGCTGTAGACATGGCGGCCGTTCTCGCCGGGATAGCTGAGATAGCCGGGGATGTCCTCCATCTGCACCGGGAACGTCACCGTCAGCTTGCCGCAGGGGTTTTGCCGGCCGAACAGGACATCGGCAATGGCCTTGCCCATGCCCTGCCCGCCGAAGAAGGCAGCAACCACGGCCTGAACGCTGTCGATCCACGGCATGGCGACCGCATCCGGAGCAAACAGGATGACGACGATCCTGCCATTGCGCTTGCCGAGACGCGCGATCAGTTCGTCTTGTCCGGCGTGAAGGTCGAGATGGGTGCGGTCGGAGCCCTCGCCGTCATAGCCGACCTCGGTATTGCCGAAGAACAGCACCACATCGGCGGCATCGACAGCCGCGAGAGCCAATTGTTCGGACGCGCTGCCGGCTTCAAAATCGGCAACGGCATGGAAGCTGACCGCGGCGCCGGGAGCAAGCTTGCGGATTTCATCCAGCGGAATATCCACTTCGGTCGGACGTGTCGTCGCGCAGCCGGAACCCTGGATGACCGGCTCGGCGGCAGCCGCGCCGACCACGGCGATCTTGCCGACGTTTGCCGCATCGACCGGCAGGATCGCCATCTCGTTTTTCAGCAGCACGATCGATTCCGCCGCCATGCGCCGCGACAGCGCGTGGTGCTTCCTGAAGTCGGCCTCGGCGTTCGGCCTGATGGCGTTGCGTGCCGAGCGAACAAGCTTGAGGACGCGCAGGCAGGATCGGTCGAGCGCTTCCATCGGCACCCGGCCGTCCTTGACCGCGTCGATCAAGTCCTGCTTGCGCGCGCCGCTTTCCGGCATGTCGAGATCATTGCCGGCATTGATCGAGGCGGGACGATCCTTGATCCCGTGCCAGCCGGAAACGACAACGCCGTCGTAACCCCACTCGTCGCGCAGCACCTCGGTCAGCAGCCAGTGGTTCTCGGCCGTCTGGACGTCATTCAGCCGGTTGTAGGAGCTCATCACCGTCCAGGGATTGCCCTTGCGGATGGCCCGCTCAAAGCCCGCGAGATAAATCTCGCGCAAGGCGCGCTCATCGACGACGGAGCTCATCGTCGTGCGCTGGACTTCCGAATTGTTGCAGGCGAAGTGTTTTAGCGAGGCACCGACGCCGTTCTGCTGCAGACCGTTGATGACGGCCGCGGCGATCTCGCCGCTCAACACCGGATCTTCGGAATAATATTCGTAGCTTCGGCCGGCGAGCGGCGTGCGCCGGATGTTGATGCCGGGACCGAGCAGAATGTTGACGCCGAAAGCCTGGCATTCGGCAGCCAGCGCCTCACCAAGCGCATGGGCCAGACCAACATCCCACGAGCACGCCAGTGAAGAGCCGTTTGGAAAGCAGGTTGCCGGACGGGTGGAGCCGAATGCGCTTTCGACATCAGTCGAAAGATCCGTGTTGACGACACCGAGGAACGCGGCGAGTTGCCCGTCGTCGTCCTGCATGCCGTCGATCTGATCGATCGAATAGCGCACCCCATAGGTGCCGTCCGTCATCAGCAATTCGGGTATGTTGAGGCGATAGTTGGTCGCGGTGCGCCACAATCCGTGACCGCTGACCGCGGCGACTTTCTCTTCGACGGTCATTTCCGCGACGAGGGCACTGAGTTGCCTATCGGAAACATTCCAGCTCATGCACGTTTCATCCGCTTTGCCATGCGCCGCAGGCTCGCCGCCCACGAATTGCCGGGCAGCGCCTGAGCGTCCGATCTCTTCCAGGACGACGATTTGATGACATCCGGCGGGGCGCAAATCTAGCCGCGAAACTTGTACTGGAAGTACGACAGTTTTTGATGCTTACTGAGCGATGCCTTGACGGAGGATGAGAGATGAACATCGCCTATTTGCGGCCCGGTGAGCTGCGCGGCAAGCAGGATGCCGGCTTTGAAAGCCATGCCCCCACGGCGACACGGCACTTTTGGGCGTTCGTCCACGGCGCCATAGACGTTCCGTATCACTGGCATCGCGAGATGGAGATACTTCTTGTGCTGCGCGGCCGATTTCGACTGGTGGTTGATGGACAGGTCTGCGAGATGAACCAGGACGACGTGATCGTCATCAACTCGGACGTGCCGCACAACTCCACGTCGGTCTCACACGATGCGCTGATCTGCGGTGTGCATCTCGACGCCGCCTATTTCGATCGGCTGGGTTTGCCCGGCTTTTCGTCCCGGCATTATCTGTGCCGCACCTTCCTGCACGGCCGCTCTTTCATGGACAGGATCGCTCCCATGAAAGCGCTGATGGCGCGGCTGGTGCTCGACCAGACCGGGCATCCCGAGGAGATGATGGTTCGCGACACAATCGCCAATCTCCTCGCCTGTTTCGTCTACCGCGCGATCCCCTGGGAGGAGCCGGATGGGGGCGCGGCCCAGCTCCGCTCCGCCAGCCGCAGTCGAATACTCAAGATCATGGACACGGTCGGGGAACAGCAGGACAATCAATCCCTGAGCGAGATCGCGGCTGCCGAAGGTTTGACCTTGAGCCACCTTTCGCGCCTGTTCAAACGTCATCTGGGGATAGGCTATCGCGATTATTGCCAGAACCAGCGGCTTGACACCGCCGCGCATGAACTTCGCATCACCGACCATACGATCAGCGTGATCATGGAGCGCAACAGTTTCGGCAACCCGGCGGTCTTCTACAACAAGTTCAGGGCCCGCTTCGGCTGCAGCCCCGCCGAGTTTCGGCGTGGGCAGGGGCTGCGCGGCGCAAAGAGCAAACTGACCGAGGAAGACGCGTCCGAGACACTTCGGATACTCACGCACCATGCCGCCGAAATCGGCAGGGCCGCGGAAGTCTCCGTTGGCATCGGCTTGATGGGGCGCCGGCAGGTCACGCTTCGCGCTCCCTACAATGCAAGCGCTCGCTGAGGACGCTGGAAGAAGACGCCCCGCGATTGTTCCGTCTCTCGTGCAATTCGGGGTTGCCCCGAGGAGTGCTATGACAGCATCGCCCTGGCTGCTTTTTCGCCGATCATCATGGACGGCGCATTGGTGTTGCCGCCGATCAGCGTCGGCATGATCGAGGCGTCCGCCACGCGCAGATTGTCGAAGCCGCGCACCTTGAGGCCGGCGGGATCGACCACCGCCATGGTGTCGTTGCCCATCTTGGCTGTGCCGACCGGGTGATAGACGGTGAGCGCCTCGGCACGCAGATAGGCGAGGATTTCGTCGTCGGTGATGACATCGGGTCCCGGCAGGATTTCCGGGCCGCGAATATCGGCAAAGACCGGCGAAGCCAGGATCGATCGCGCCAGCTTGATGCCTTCGACAAGGGTCAGGGCATCCTGTCCGTCACTGAAGAAGCGGTGATCGATCAGCACGTTGCGGCGGGTGCCGTCACGCTCGAGCGTGATTTCGCCGACGCTTCCGGGCCGCAGCACGCAGGTGTGCACGGCATAGCCGTGGCCATATTCGACGAGCCGGCCGCGATGGCTGCGGTAGCCCGGAACAAAGTGGAATTGGACATCGGGAATATCGCCGGCATATCTGGTCTTGGCGAAGCCGCCGGCCTCGACGTAATTGGTCGTCAGCATGCCCTTGCGCCGGACGAAATACTGAAAAGGCGCCGCCAGCACCGCCGGCAGATTGGCGAGCGACAGGCCGAGCGTCCTGGTGCTGTTCGATCGCATCGTGATCATGCCGTCGACATGGTCGCGCAAATTCTTGCCGACGCCGGGCACATTCATGACCGGTTCTATCCCCGCCGCCTTCAGCTCCACCCACAGGCTGGATACGGCGTTGGGATCGCGCGGATTGTCGACCAGCAGTTCGCCCTCGAAGCCGTGATAGGCCGGGTTCTGCGACAGGAGGTTCCGCTCCAGTCTCTTGAACACCGGCAGCACATCGGCATAGGACCACCCCGCGCAGCCAAGCGCTGCCCACTCATCGTAGTCCTGCGCGGCGCCGCGAATGTAGACCATGGAATTGATCGAACTCGACCCGCCAAGAAGCTTGCCCCGGTTGACCGGTATGCGGCGGTTGTTGAGCAGCGGCTGCGGCACGCCCTTGTAGCCGTAATCGAAGTTCGGATTGCCGTAGAGCGAGAGGATGCCGGCCGGCACGCGCACCCTTGTGCGGTCGTCGCTGCCGCCGGCCTCGATGAGGCAGACGCGGTTGGCTGGGTTCGCGCTCAGCCTGTTGGCCAGGACACAACCGGCCGAGCCCGCGCCGATGACGATATAGTCGAATTCCGCAGCCTCGATGCTCATGCCATGCCTGCTAGTGCTCGTCGTCTTCGTCGTTCTTCAGGAGCTCGAGGATTTCCCGCTTCATGGCGATGAAGTTCGGCTCCATGACCAGATCCATGCTGCGCGGACGCGGGAGGCTGACGCGGATTTCCTTCTTGATCTGGCCGGGCCGGCCGGACATGACGAGCACCCGGTCCGCCAGCAGGATCGCCTCGTCGATGTCGTGCGTGACGAACAGGACCGTTTTCTTGGAATGGTCCCAGATCCTCAGGAGAAGCTTCTGCATTGAGTGGCGGGTCTGGCTGTCGAGCGCTCCGAAGGGTTCGTCCATCAGCAGCACCTGCGGATCGTTGGCGAGCGCACGCGCAATCGCCACGCGCTGCTTCATGCCGCCCGACAGCTGCGAGGGATAATGGTTGGCGAATTTCGCCAGGCCGACCTCATGCAGAAAATGCTCGACGATGGCCCTGCGCTCGGCCGCCGACATGCCCTTGCGCTTGGGACCGTATTCGACGTTCTGCGCCACCGTCAGCCAAGGGAACAGCGTGTAGGCCTGAAACACCATGCCGCGGTCCGGGCCTGGCTCGGTAACCGGCTTGCCACCGACCGAGATCATGCCGCCGGTGCGCTCCTCGAGGCCGGCGATGAGATAGAGCAGGCTCGACTTGCCGCAGCCGGATGGACCGACGATCACGCAGAACTCATTGGGCACGACATGGAACGAGATGCCGTCCAGCGCCAGCACCGCGTTGTCGCCTGTGCCGTAGCGCAGGACGACATTGTCGATGGCGATGTCGGAACTCTTCGGTTTCGTCGCGAGTGTCAGGGCGTCCATGTCAGCGAATTCCTCAATTGGCCCAGGGAGCGACGAGGCGGCGGATGCCCCGGAACAATTGGTCGGTGCAAAGACCAAGGATGCCGATCATGGCGATGGCCATGAAGATGACGTCGACCTGGAAGCCGCGCATCGCCTTGAGCGAGATGTAGCCAAGCCCGCTGCGGGCGGCGACAAGTTCGGCAACGACGAGATAGGTCCAGGCCCAGCCCATGGTGACGCGCAGCACGTCGAGCACGTTCGGAAGCGTGGCCGGAAAGACGATGTGGAAGACCGTGTCGCCGCGTTTCGTGCCGAGCGTATAGGCTGCGTTGACGAGGTCGCGCTGAACGCCGCGGGCGCTGTCGGCGATCATCACCAGCTGCTGGAAGAAGATGCCGAAGATGATGACGGCAACGCGCTGCTCGATGCCGATGCCGATCCACAGGATGAACAGCGGCACGAAGGACGTCACCGGCAGATAGCGGATGAAATTGACGAGCGGGTCGAGCGCGGCCTGGACGATGCGGTAGGTGCCCATGGTCAATCCGAGCGGCACCGCCACGATGCTCGAAATGACGAAGCCGATCAGCACCACCTGGACGCTGGCGAGCACGTGCTCCCACAACGACCCGTCAAGCGCCATGCTGATGGTGGTGGATAAGACGGATTCGGGGCGCGGCAGGAACATTTCCTTGACCGCTCCGGAATAGGTCAAGGCGAACCAGCCGCCAATGACCGCGCCCCAGACCAGGATGCTGAGCGTGATGGAGAGAGGGCGCGACACGGCCTGAAAAGGCGTGGTGATAGCCTTCCAGGCGGATCGACCGGGCTGATTTTTTTCCACGCTCGTTGTCACGATATGGCTGATGGGAGACGTTGCATTCGGTGCCAATGTCACAGGGAAACCCTTTGGGCGGCTAGGACCGCAGGCGAGAGGCTCGGCCTGCGGTCCAGCGACCTCACTTTACAAGGCCAGATCACTTCGTGAGGCCAGATCACTTCGCAAGAAAGGACGGATCGACGAGGTCGTCGAATTTGATGTCCATCTTGAGCTTGCCGAAGCCGCCCCAGACATCGCCGCCGAGCTTGATCAGCTTGCCGGCTTCGCCGCTCTCGCCGCCGGCGAAAAATTCGGCATTGCGCGCCTTGCCGTAGAAGTTCACGCCCGCGGCGGAGGAGGCGAAGTCCTTCGGATCCTTCAGCCAGCCGCCGACGCCCTTGGCCATCACCTCGTAAGCCTTCTCGGGATTTTCCTTGATGAACTCGTTGGCCTTGTAGAGCCCCTTCACCAGCGCCTCGACATCGCCAGGGTTCTTCTTGATGTAGTCGCAGTTCAGCGCCACCACATCGACGATCAAGCCCGGCGTCTTCGAGGAGTCGATCAGCACCTGTCCCTTGTTTGCCTTCTTGGCCAGCGTCAGATGCGGCTCCCAGGTAACGGCAACAGGAATGCGATCGGCCATGAAGGCCGCGGCGGCATCATCCGCCGTCATGTTGGTGACCTTCACGTCGGCCTGGCTGAGACCGGCCTGCTTGAGCAGGATGTTGAACCAGAACTGGGACACCGAGCCTTCGTTCAGCCCGACTTCCATGCCCTTCAGATCGGCGACGCTCTTGACCTCGGTGGGCGCCAGGACGCCGTCGCCGCCATGGCTGTCGTCCAGGGCATAGACCGATTTGAAGCAGACATCCTTCGAGCGGTATTTCATGATTTCGTCGATGGTCGAGGCGCTGCCGTCGAGCTCGCCGGCGGCGACGGCCGCCATGTACATCGACGCTTCCTCGATGATTTCGAGCGAGACATCGAGGCCCCCTTCCTTGAAGTAGCCCATGTCCCGCGCAAGGAAGAGCGGGCCGTATCCGACCCAGGTCGTCATGCCCAGCCTCAAGCTGCCAGCTTCGGCGTGGAGGCTCACCGAAAGGGCGCTGAGGGCAATGCCGGCCGCAAGCGCGGCGCGGCGAAACTTCGAGATTATTGTCGTCATCACGTTCCCCTGTCTTTTTCTGAGGTCAGACGCTGTCGGCGCCAAAACAACCCGCTTCGGACGCATCGCCGAAGGCTGCCGCCTGACGTTCTTTTTGTTGTCTTTCAGCCGGCAGATGGAGCAAAGCACGCTGTGTGCGATGCACAAATAATGATTTTCGATAATTCTGCTTAGGCTGGGCCTAACCAGGCCGGCGCTGACCGCGCTCGGGCCTTAGGCGCATGCATGACGGCCTCAGTGTCGAGGCGGCTGTGCGAAGAACACGGGCGTTCGCAGCGCCCCCTGGATGCCGTGCCGACAGAGCATTTCCGTAAAACGGTGGAAACGCTCCGGTCAGTGCTTCAAGATCTGGCTGAGGAACAATCTGGTTCGATCGTGGCGTGGCTGGCTGAAGAATTCGTCCGGCGTACCCGCCTCGACGATCTGCCCGGCGTCCATGAAGATGACGCGGTCGGCCACGGCTCGGGCAAAGCCCATCTCATGCGTCACGCACACCATGGTCATGCCGTCGCGCGCAAGTTCCGTCATGGTGTCCAGCACCTCCGAGACCATTTCCGGGTCGAGGGCGGAGGTCGGTTCGTCGAACAGCATGACAGCCGGTTGCATGCACAGGCTGCGGGCAATCGCCACACGCTGTTGCTGGCCACCAGACAGCTGGACGGGAAACTTGTTCGCCTGCTCGGGAATGCGGACCCGCTCGAGGAACTTCAGCGCGGTCTTGCGCGCCTCTTTTTCCGGCACGCCTTTCACCCACATCGGGCCAGCCATGCAGTTCATCAGCACCGTCATGTGCGGAAACAGGTTGAAATGCTGGAACACCATGCCGACGTTGGAGCGCACGTCGGCGACGTTGCCCATCTTGCCATGCAAGGCAACGCCGTTGACGGTGATATCGCCCTCCTGATGCGCCTCCAGGCGATTGAAGCAGCGGATGAGTGTCGATTTGCCGGAACCCGAAGGCCCGCAGATGACGATCCGCTCACCCTTGTGGACGGTCAGGTTGATGTCCTTCAGGACGTGAAAGGCGCCGTACCACTTCGATACGTTGCGCGCTTCGATGATGGCATGAGCGCTCATCTGATCTTGCTCCTGCGGTAATGCCGCTCGATCCGCGCCTGGATCAGTTCGAGGCAGATGGACAGCATCCAGTAGATCATGGCCGCCGAGATCAGCATCTCCATGTGCTGGAAGGTCTTCTGACCGAGTGTGCGCGCCAGGAACATCAGCTCCCACACGCCGATGACCGAGACCAGCGAGGAATCCTTCAGCATCGAGATGAACTGGTTGCCGGTCGGCGGAATGATGACCGGCAGCGCCTGCGGCAGGATGATGCGGCGCATGGTCAGCGCGAAGCCGAAACCCATGGAGCGCGACGCCTCCCACTGGCCGCGATCGATGCTTTGTATGCCGGAGCGGAAAATCTCGGTCATATAGGCGCCATAGCAGAGCGAAAGCGCCAGTATGCCGGCAGGCACGGCATTGATGACGAAGCCGAGTTGCGGCAGGCCGAGATAGATCAGGTAGACCTGCATGAGCAGCGGAAGACCGCGGAAGAAGGAGGTGTAGAAGCTGGCGATGGCGTAAGCGAAGCCATTGCTGGAGAGCTTGGCAACCGCGCCGGCCACCGCGATGACCGAAGCGATGACGATGGAAATCGCCGAGACGTAGAGCGTGGTGACAACGCCCTGGCTGATCAGGAACGGCAGCTTCTCCCTGATGAAGGGCAGGCTGAGGTGGAACGTCTCGAAGAAGGCAATGAACAGCAGCAGCAGTTCGAGCCAGACGATGCCGATCTGGAACTTGATCGGCGCGAAACCGATCAGCACGACGTTCAAGCTGAAGATCACCGCTATGGCGAAGGCAATGGCAAAGCGGCCGTAGAAGCCACTCACCGACGGTTCGCCGATCACCGGACGCATCAGTTCGGCGAAGCTGGTGCCCGACATGTTGAAAGCCATGAAGAGAAGCAGAACGATGCCGAACATCGTCGCCACGAACCAGGGTTTGTGGACGAGGATTTCGGCTTCGACGGTATCCGGATAGAGCATCTTTGAGCACCGGCTGTTCGGCGACCTGCCCGAGGGCAGGCCGCCTTTGAAGGGGCCTAGAGCAATTCCAGGAAAAGTGTGAAACGGTTTTCCGCCCGGAATTGCGCCAAAACACAGAGTTAGAGCGGTTCGCCGTTTCCGTGAAACGGCGAAAGGCTTTAGTTGGTCTTCGAATAATCCTGCCCGTACCACTTTTCGGAAAGCTTGCTCAGCGTGCCGTCCTCCTTCATCGCCTTCACGGCGTCGGCGATCTTGGCGGAGAGTTCCGGATCGCCGCGTTCGATGGCGATCGCAAGCGGCTCGTAGAAGACCGGATCGCCCAGTTGCTTGATCGGGTAACCGGCCTTCTCGGCATCGAGGATCGACGGCAGTGAAGAGACCACCGCGTCGAGACGCACGCCGTCGCCGAGGCGGAGGTCGTCGAAGGCGGTCGTCGAATTCTCGTAGGAGTGGACCTCCTTCGGGTTGAGCTTGTACTCGAATGGCGGCGCGCCGGCGGCGTCGAGCGTCAGATCCTTCTTGGCATAGGCCTCGAAAGTGGAGGTGCTGGTGGCGCCGACCACCTTGCCGTCGAGATCGGCCAGCGTCTTGGCCTTGCTGTCCTTGTGCACAGCAACGGCCGCCGGTGTGTAATAGTAGACCGCCGGAAAATCGAAGATCTCGGCGCGCTTCTTGGTCGGCGTCATCGAGCCGGCATGCATGTCCCAGCGCCCTGCCCAATGGCCGGCGGTGATGATATCCCAGCCGGGCGTGATGAACTCGACCTTGACGCCGAGGTGCTTGCCGATCGCCTTGGCGACGTCGACATCGAAGCCGTCCAGCTCGTTGCTGGCATTCACGAAGGACTGCGGCGCCCAGTTGGCATCAGTCGCCACCTTGAGCGTGCCGGCCGCCATCACGCGGTCGAGCACCGCGCCGGCGTGAGCAGGATATGCGCCAAGCGCAAGCGCCACCGCGGCTATCGTCACTTGTCGTCTGTTCCAGATTGTCATGTGCGTATTCCCCTGTTGTTGTTCAGTCCCTTGCGGTCACGATGGTTCAGCCGGTCGTGACGTCGCAATTTCGTGCCGACCAGGTCGGCGTCCTCTCCCAAAGGCTCGTGGATTTAGCGACGCCGCCACGGGTCCGGTCTTCCGATGTCGCGGAGGATGTTTGCCGTCGCCATTCCCCCGATCACAGGGAAGGTCCCGGGCTGTTGCCTGCGAGCCCTCGTACAGCACCTGCTGTCCGATATTCTCTGCCGCATCGCGAACGCTGCTATTCATGGGCGGTGGCCCCTTCCCCACTGTCAGCGTCCAGCAGGAAATCACCCATCACGGCGGCAACCCGAGCCGGCGCCTCGATCAGGATCGAATGGCGAAGTCCGGGCAGGATGGCGAGCTGCGACCCTTGCACCTGCTCGTGCATCAGCCGTGCCATGCGCGGGCTGGAACCCTGGTCGTCCTCGCCGGTCACGATCAGCGTCGGGCAGGTGATGCGGTCGAGAATGCCGCCGAAATCGGTCTCGGCCAGAACGCGATAGGCGGCCGCGTAGCAGTCGCGGTCGTTCTCGGCGTCACGCCGGCGCAGCTCGGCGATGACGTCCGGGTTGCTGTCCTGAAAATCCTCGGTCAGCCAGCGTGACAGCGAGGCGGCGTGATGCGCGGAAGCATCGCTCGCCATCAGCGCCGCAAGCCGGCCGCGCACCGCGTGCCGCTCCTCGGGCGTGCGGCCGGCAACCGTCGAGAGCAGCACCAGTTTTTGCAGACGCTCGGCATGCGTCAGCGCCAGGCGCTGCGCGATGAGGCCACCCAGCGAAAACCCGGCCAGATGGAAGGTGGCAAACCCGACATGGTCGGCCAGCGCCAGCGTCTCCTTGACGAAATCGTCGATCTCGTAGCGGCCTTTGACCCGGCTGGAGCGGCCGTGGCCGCGCAGGTCGAAAGTGAGGACAGCAAAGCGATCTTTCAGTTGCCCGGCCACGCCATTCCAGGCTTCGAGATAGGAGCCGACCCCATGGATGCAGACCAGCGGCACGCCACCCTCGCCCTCAAGGCGCCAGTTGAGCAGCACGCCCTCGACATCGAGCTGGCCGGAGCGCGCCATGGTCAGGCCCTCGCCGCCTGGCGCACCCTGTCGCGCTCGCGCGCGGCAAAAACCGGCATCACCTCGTCGACCCACAGCTTGATCGTCTTCTTCTGCAGCTCGAACGGCAGGTTGAACGTCAGGCCGAGGCAATATTGGTCGACGCCCGCCGCTTCATAGTCGAGCAGCTTCTCGATCACCTCGTCCGGCGTGCCGAACATCAGGTTGCGGCGGATGTTCTCGGGATTGTAGTTGTCCTTGCCCTTGACGCTCTCGTAGGGGACAGCTTCGGGAAAGCCGTTTTGCACGGTGCCGATGTTCTGGAACAGGTTCTCGAAGGCACGGCCGTAGTCGATGGCATGCCCGACCGCGATCTCCCAGTCCTGCACCCGTTCGTAGACGCAGGTGCGCCGCTGCATCATCAGGCGCGGGCGCGGCACCTCGGGATGATCGGCGACGGCCTTGCGGAATTTCTCGCCGAGCACGGCGATCTCGGCCGCCGGCGCCGACAAGGGCGTCGACAGGATCGAGGCGCCGATGCCCACCGCCCAGTCGAAGGTTCCCGGATCTCGCGCGGCCACCCAGATCGGCGGATGCGGCTTTTGCAGCGGCTTCGGGACGCCGGCGGCGAGCGGGAACTTCCAGTAGTGGCCGTCATGGGCATAATCCTGCGCCCACAGTTTCTTCACCGCCGGCACCAGCTCCTTCAGATAGGCAACGCCTTCCTGCTGCGGCATGCCGCCGGCCATGCGGTCGAACTCATATTGGTACGAACCGCGCGCGATGCCGAACTCCAGCCGACCGCCGGTCAGGTGATCGCAAAGTGCCGCCTCCCCTGCCAGCCGGATCGGGCTCCAGTAGGGCGCGACCAGCGTCGAGGTGCCGAGCCGGATCTGCTCGGTATGCTGGGCAAGCCAGGTCAGCGTCATCAGCGGGTTGGGCGAGATCGTGCATTCGATCGTGTGATGCTCCGCCGTCCACAGCGTCTCGAAGCCGCCTTCGTCGGCCAGGCGCGCCAGCTCGAGCAGATTGCTCTTCACCTTCGACATCGGGATGTCGGGCGAGAAGCGTTCCATGGTCAGCGAAACAGCGAATTTCATGTCGGTCTCCCCAGTGCGTCGGGTTTGGTCAGCGAAGGCGGATAATGAAGGGGTCCTGCATGGCGCCGGAGTAGTCGATGACGACGTTCTTCAGGCGCGAGAACTCCTCCATGGCGTCGAAGCCGCCGCGCCGCCCATAGCCGCTCTCCTTGAAGCCGCCATTGGCTGACATGAAGGAGGAAGCGCGGTAGGTGTTGATCCAGACCGTGCCGGCCTCGACATTCCTGGCGAAGCGCAGCGCGCGGTTGATGTCCCGCGTCCAGATGCCCGAGGCCAGCCCATAGCGTGTGTCGTTGGCGAGCCGGATCATCTCGTCTTCCGACGAGAACGGCATGACGCCGACGACCGGACCGAACAGCTCCTCCTGCATGAAGTCCATGCCGTTGTCGGCATCGGTCATCACAGTCGGCTCGAAATACCAGCCGCCGGCAAGCTCGGCCGCCTGCGGACGCCGGCCGCCCGCCGCGATCCGGGCGCCCTGGCGCACGCCCGAGGCGACATAGCCTTCCACCTTGGCAAGCTGCGCCGACAGAGCCAGCGGTCCGATGTCGGTTTCTTCCAGCATCGGCAGCCCGACCCGCACGCGCTTCGTGCGCTCGACCAGCGCCTCGACGAAGCGATCGTAGACGCTGGCTTCGACGAAACAGCGCGAACCGGCGACGCAGGTCTGCCCCGCCGCCGCGAACACACCGGACACGACGCCGTTGACGGCATGGTCGATGTCGACATCGCCGAAGACGACATGCGGCGACTTGCCGCCGAGCTCCATTGAGCAGGGAATGAGGTTCTCCGCCGCATTGGCGGCAATCCGCCGGCCCGTCGCCGTCGAACCAGTGAAGACGAGTTTGGCGATGCCCGGATGCCGCGTCAGTGCGTCGCCGGCCACAGCACCCGTGCCGGTCACAACGTTGACGACGCCGGCCGGGAAGCCGGCCTCCATGATCAGCTCGGCCAGAGCGAGCGTGGAAGCACTGGCATGCTCGGACGGCTTGACGACCACCGTGTTGCCGAGCGCCAGGCATGGCGCCAGCGTGCCGGTGAGCAGCATCAGCGGCGAGTTCCATGGCGTGATCATGCCGACGACGCCGATCGGCTCGCGCAGGTTGAAGTTGAGCATGTCGAGCTTGTTGACCGGAATCGTGTCGCCGAGCAGCTTGTCGGCCATCCCTGCGAAATAGGTGTAGCTGTCGGGCATGGCGCGCATCTGCGCCCGCATTTCCTTGAGCAGCTTGCCGTTGTCGCGCGTCTCGATCAGCGCCAGCTCGTCGGCGTGCTCCAGCACCAGTTCCGCCAGCCGGCGCACCAGCCTGCCGCGGTCAGTCTGGGTCATACGCCGCCAGGCCGGATTGGCGAAGGCAGCACGTGCTGCCTCGACAGCCGCGCCGACATCCTCGGCGCCGGCCTCGGCGAACTGGTACCAAGGTTTGCCGGTGGTCGGATCGAAACTGTCGATGTATTGCCCGCTCCTGGGCGCCACGAAAGCACCGCTGATGAACAGGTTCTGGCGTGAGCCTTCGAGCGATCCGACCGTCGTTTTCATGCTGTCTGTCCTGCGTGAACCATCATTCGGACACGGCCTGCGTCCACGATTGCGACTGGCCGTCGATCATGGCGACGCGGCCGCCGTCACCGGTGTCGATGTAGATGCCGAAGCGCTTGTCCTGGCGCTCGCGCGCATAGCGGCGCAGCATGGCGCGCAGTTCATGCGTGGCGATCCGCTCATAGGGCAGCGCGTCGATGGAAAAGAAGGCGTGGCCATCCGGAAGTGCGGCTTCAGCGCTCTCACGGCTCAGTTCGGCACGGTAGATGAGATAGCCAGGGTCGCTGTCGGCGACGTCGAACACCGAATAAAGGAAGGTGTTTTCCGGGACGAGGCTCAGCGCCTCGCCGCCATCGAGGACGAGCTGGCTGTCGGCCTTGCGGCGCCGCGCCGTCGGCAGCACCCAGCTTCCCTTGCCATCGCTGCGCAAAAGGATGCGGTCACCAGCTTCGACCAGATAGCCGATGATCATGTCCTGCGAGGCCAGCCAGCCGGCGGGCAGCGGATCCTTGACGCTGGCGTAACGGCCGCGGCAAAATCCGAGCGGCGCCGATGGGCTAGTGCCGAAAGCCTGGACCTGGCCGATCAGGATGATGTGGTCGCCGGCCTCGATGCGGTTGTGAACGGTGCAGTCGAACCAGGTCAGGCTGTCGGTGAGGATCGGCGCGCCGGTGTGGGCGCGGTCATGGTTGACCGACTGGAACTTGTCCGCCGCTTTGGACGCGAACACCGAAGAAACATCGACCTGGCCTTCATGCAGGAAATTGACCGCGAAGGACCGTGTTTCGTTGAAGGCGGGAAAGCTCGCCGCCGCCTTGCCGACGCAGACCAGGAGCAGCGGCGGGTCAAGCGAGACCGAGGTGAAGGAGTTGGCGGTCATGCCGCGCGGATTGCCGTCGCAGTCGCGCGTGGTGATGATCGTGACGCCGGTGACGAAGGTGCCGAAGGCACGACGCAAGGCGATCGGATCGATCGTCCTTTGTGCCACGGCCGTTGCGTCCGTCATTGCTCTCCCTCCGCGTTGTCGGACGAAAGCTAGGCAGGAGCCGGTCCCCGTTCTTCCTCTGGTCTGTAGGAAAGATGTCGCGGCGTGCTGCTGCCATCCCGAGCAAGTGCAGGCGCGGCGAGCCTGCGCTTGGCGACTGCCGCGTCGCAACAGTGGCGGCGAGGTCAAGAGAGTCTAGCGGGCTGACGGCACGCGGCTGTCGATGATGCCGCTGAGACGGATCGCGAGTTCAACCGCGAAGCGCTGTTCGGGCGTGTCGAGCCGGATCCCGAACAGTTCCTCCATGCGCGACAGGCGATAGCGCAAGGTGGTGACATGCAGGCCGATGGCGTCGGCGCAGGCCTGGCTGCGGCAACCCTCGCGCAGATAGGCAAACAACGTGTCCAGATAGGGCGTGCCGTGCTCGCGGTCGTGCGCGATCAGAGCGCCGACACTGTCCTCGACGAAGCCGCGCACGTCGGGAGCGTCGGCAGCGGCGACCAATATCGGCAGCGGACCGAAATCCTGGCCGGCGAAGACACCGGTGCGCCCGAAGGAACGGCCGATCCGGATCATGCGGCGGCACCGCTCCCAGGCGATGGGATAATCGGCCAGCGCGGCACAGGCCTCGGACAGCACGACCACCGGTTCGCGTTCGAAATAGCGGCCGAGCTCGGCCGCGATCCGGTGCGGCAATTTCCCGAGGCGCGCGCCGTCCTGTCCGGCATCGGCCGGAACGAGGCAGACAAGGCCGTCTTCCACCGCGATTGCCGTGCCGGCAATGCCGGCCTGCTGCAGCAGGCGCACGAGCGCGTGATGCGGATCGGCAAGGCCGATGGCCCCGTTCTTCACCTGCTCGGCGAGATCGACGACGATCATCTTGTGCGCAACGGTCAGATCGAGCCCCAGCCGGCGTGCCCGGTTGACGATATCGGCCTCGTCGCGCCAGCGGCGCTCCGCCACCTCCAGGAAAAGCTCGGTCAGCGAACGCGTCTCGAAACGGAAGCGGACGAAGCTGCGCATCATCTGCACGCTGAGCGCGAATTTGGTGCTGTCGAGCAGCATCTGGTCGAGCTGGCCCGATGCCTGCGGCGTCGGAAAAATCATCAGCGCGCCAACCACTTCGGCGTCGATGGTGAGCGGCTCGATGCGCACCGAAAGCTTGAGCTGGCGCTTGCCGTCATCGACGAACAACGTCTCGGTGTGACGTCCGTCGGACGCGCCGCGCGCTATCTTGAAGATCTGCCGGCTGAGCGTTCCGCTCACCGTCTGCTGCCAGGAGGCGACGTCGAAATGCGCCTCGCTCGGGGAACGGCCGGACACGACCAGATTGGCATGGAAATCGATCACCACCACCGGATTGGGCAGAAGCTCGCTGACCTTTTCGGCGAGCGAAACCACCGATCCGTCCGATAAGGCCTGCTGCAGAAGCGAGGTGTGCGCCGAAAGGGCGCGTTGCAGGCGTTCGCCGGCCTGCTTCTCCTGGCGCAGCCGATGCTGCTTCTCGACCGCGATCTCGCCGAGATGCACGATCATGCCAATGAAGGCGATATCCTGCGCCGTCACTTCGGTGATCTCGCGCGAGACGACGGTCAGCACCATCGGCCGGCCGTCCTCGTCGACGCAGTTCATCGGCATGACCAGCACGCTGCGGTAGTCACGCTCGAAGGCCTCGCGGCGATAGCCCGGGAACTCCTCCGACACCCGCGCGTCCCTGATATAGACCGGCTCATTGCGGTTGAGCGCGACGATCGAAGGACTGGTGGCCAGTTCCCAGCGATCCGGCAGCGTGCGGTGAATGAGCGTCGGGTCGTGGCGCACGATGACATAGGCGTGGCCATGCGGTGCATCGATGCCCATGATCGAGCCCAGTGTCCATTTGGCATGACGGCAGGCCGCCAGCACGAGGTCGCGCAGCACGGACTGGAGATCGCCGCCCGAATTGATGAGGCTGGCGGCGTCCCGCAAGGAGAGAATTTGCGACTCGTGGTCCACGGTGATTTTCCGCCACTCGCGAAGGGCGAATTTAAGCCGTCGCGGATATACGAACGCTACACCGCTTCCAAGCGGGGTGCACGCCGATTCTTCCTACGAACCGGAGGAATACCCGCCGATTGGCGCACATTAGATTTGAGCTTCCACGTGGAGAGGCCAATCATGGAATTGCGAAAAATCTGCACCTTCATCGAGGAAGTGCACTTTGAAGGCAGCAGGGCGGCCGCCAGGCCGGTGACATCGATCGTCGTCGCCGCCGTCTTGGGCAACCCATGGGCCGGGCGCGGTTTCGTCGAGGATTTGCGGCCGGAGATTGTCGCCATCGCGCCCCGGCTCGGTCAGGAACTCACGCGCCGCCTGATTGGGCTGATGCCGGCGGAACGCATCGAAAGCTACGGCAAGGCCGCAGCCGTCGGAACCGCCGGCGAGATCGAGCACGCCTCCGCCATGATCCACACGCTGCGCTTCGGCAATGTCTTCCGCGACGCCGTCGGCGGCACGACCTATCTCGAATTCTGCAACACACGCAACGCGCCTGGCGCGCTGCTGTCGCTGCCGATGATGCACAAGAGCGAGAACGGCCGCCGCTCGCATTTCATCACCGCCAACTTCCAGATCGCCGACGGGCCGGCCGCGGACGAGATCGTCGTCGCCATCGGTGCGGCGGATGGCGGCCGCATCCATCCCCGCATCGCCGACCGCTTCCAGGACATGGCCGAGATGGAGCAAGAGCGGCTCGCCGTTCAACCCTGACACAGGCATAGCCGGGCTTGGCTGCGTTCTTTTGCGTTGCGGGCATGGTCATTCCAGCTACTCTGGGGGAAGAGCCGCGCAGCTTGAGGTTGGCCTCTGCGAATGCGGGAGTGACATGTGACGATACGGCCAATCGTGAGATTTCCCGATCTTCGTCTGCGCTCCGTCGCCGAGCCCATATCGGTCTTTGACGAGGACCTGCACCGGCTTGCCGGCGATCTCACCGACACGATGCGCGCCGCTCCAGGCATCGGAATCACCGCCCCTCATATCGGCATCCTGAAACGGCTGGTGGTCCTCGAACTGTCGCCCGCGGCGGGCCTGCGCAGCTACGTCAATCCCACCATTCTTTGGGCATCCACTGAGATGATCCGCCATGTCGAAGGCAGCGTGTCCATGCCAGGGTCACCGAGGAAATCGAACGGCATGCACGTGTCCGCATCGGCTACCGAACCCTGGACGGCGACGAAGCTATAGAGGAGGCCGAAGGCCTGCTCTCTGTCTGTCACCAGCACGAGATCGACCAACTCGACGGTCTCTTCTGGATCGAGCGACTCTCCCGCCTGAAGCGGGAGCGGCTTGTCAAACGATATCAGAAACAGCAACGGGGCTTTTAGCCGACGGCGTCCACGTATCCGCCGTCGCCAGGCTGCCAGACGCCCCTCGCCTCAGATCACCGCTTCTTCCAGGAACGGCTCGTTGCGTGCAATGCGCTCGTAACAGAACGGCGACAAATCGAGCGTCTGGAAAGCGCCGTGAACGATGAGTTCCGACACCGCGCGGCCCACGGCCGGCGACTGTTGCAGCCCGTGCCCGGAGAAACCATTGGCGAACATGAAGTTGGTCACCTCCGGGTGGAAGCCGACAATGCCGTTGTGGTCGAGCATGTTGTATTCGTAGTGGCCGGTCCAGCTGGTCTGGACCTTCAGCGCATCGAAGGCGGGGATGCGGTGCCAGAGCGCCGGCCAGATATAATCGTCGAACTCTTCAAAATGCATTTCGAAGTCGTTGTAATCGGCCGGTCCGTCGCCCTGCGGCGTGTTGCCGGTGAGGAAAAGCTCGCCTTCCGGCCGCACGAAGGCGCCGGAGAGGTCGATGACATTGGGCATGCGGCCGGGGATCGGAGTGGCGCTGGCGAAGACGAAGCTGTAGCGCTTGTAGGGGGCGACCGGGATGGACAGGCCGGCCATGGCGGCGACCTGCTGCGCGCGCGGGCCGGCGGCGTTGACCAGGGTTCCGCAGGAAATCGTCTGGCCGGTCGCAAGCCGGGCCGCGACGACGCGCCCGTCGACGAGCTCCAGTCCGGTCACGGCGTTGTCGATGTATTCGACGCCGCTGGCACGCGCCGCGCGGCGGAAGCCGTTGAGCAGGCCCATGGAATCGAACCAGCCCTCTTCGCGCGAGCCCCAGGAGCCGCCGCCAAGATCCTCGACATTGAGCCAGGGGAAACGTTCCTTCAGCGGGCCCGGCTCGAGGAAGACGGTGTGGGCGCCGAGGCTGCGCTGCAGATCCACCCTTTCACGCGCGGCCTCCACGCCTTCAGGCGAGCAACAGTAGAGATAGCCATATTCCTTGAAGCCGAGATCAGGCGCCGGCTCATCCTTGTAGAACGGCGCCATCCGCTCCGGGAAATTACGGATGATGTCGATGCCGAACTGGCTGATCTTCACATTGATCGGATTGGAATATTGCTGGCGGATGGCGCTGGTGGAGAGTGCGGTCGAAGAGAAGGTGTAGCTCGAGTCGCGCTCGACCACGAGGATCGAGGCGCCATTGCCCAGCGCCTGGCTCAGCCAGTAGGCCGTCGACGAACCGACAACCGCGCCGCCGACGATGACGATGTCATACGCCGTCCGCGAGGGGGCCTTGTAAGGAGGAATTGCCACGGTTTGTCTCCGGTCTACTGGTTGAAGGAAGCGATCAAGGCATCCGAGCCCCGCGCCAGCAGGCCGAGGTCCGATCCGACGGCGACCATGGTGAAGCCATCGGCAAGATAGCGGTCGGCATCGGCCTTTGCCGGCGCCAGTATGCCGCTGGCCTTCCCTGCGGCGGCGGCCGCCTTGCGCACCGCGGCAATCGCCTCCTGGACATGCGTGGCGCCCGGATTGCCCATCGCGCCCATATTGGTCGAGAGATCGCCGGGGCCAACGAAGAGGACGTCGACGCCGTCGACGGCGGCGATCTCGGCGGCATTGGCCACGCCTGTCTCGCACTCGATCTGCACGGCGAGAAGCTGCTGCTCCCGCGCCTTGGCGTGGTAGCCGGCGATGCGGCCGAAGGCGTTGGCACGGTGACCCACCGAGAAGCCGCGAAACCCGCCAGGTGCGTAGGTCATGGCGGCGACGATGGCGCGGGCCTGATCGGCCGTGCGCACATTGGGGATCATCAGGCTGCGCGCGCCGATGTCGAGCGCCTGCTTGATCAGATTGGGGTCGTCGGAAGGCAGCCTGACGACGGCCTCGCTGTCGAAGCCGCCCATCACCTGAAGCTGCGCCATGATGCTGCGCAGATCGTTCGGGCTATGCTCGCCATCGATCAGCACCCAGCCGGCTCCGGAGCCGGCGACGATCTCCGTGGTGAGTGCGGAAGCCAGCGAGCACCAGATGCCGATGTGAGCCCGGCCGGCCGTCACGGCGGCCTTCAAAGTGTTGCGGCGCTCCTGCATTTTTGCGGTGGTCTCCAGCCAAAGAAGGTGCATTGAAATTTGTATGATGTCCTATATCATATGGCTGACTTTGGCTGCAAGGCCGGTTTCACCAGCGGTGTCTCCCAGGGAGTTTGGACATGAAGATCGGCTTCATCGGGCTTGGCGTCATGGGTGCACCGATGGCGCGCCATCTCGCCGATGCCGGGCATGAGATTGTCACCGTTCTGAACCGCTGCCTGCTCGGCCCGTACGGGCGGCGCGGACGCCGACCACTCCTCCCTCGTCAAGGCGCTCGAGATGCTGGGCGACCATGAACTCTCAAACGGAAAGGAATAAATCGATGCGCGGAACCGGCAAGGCCGATGTCTTTGTCATGCTGGCCCATCCCGTGGGCCATGCCAAGAGCCCCGGCATGTTCAACGAGATCTTCGAGCAGAAGGGACTGGACAGCCTGATGGTGCCGCTGAGCTGCCGCCCGGAGGATTTCGACACCTTCTGGGCCGGCCTCACGGCGGCCGAGAACATTCGCGGCGTCATCATCTCGGTGCCGTACAAGGTCGCGGTCTACCACAAATGCTCGGCCGCGCATGACCGTGCGGCGCGGGTTGAGAGCGCCAATTCCGTGCGGCGGCTGCCCGATGGAAGCTGGTACGCCGACAATTTCGACGGTGTCGGCTTCATCGACGGCCTGAAGGCGGGCGGGCATCAGATTGCCGGCCGCCGCATTCTCCAGGTCGGTGCCGGCGGCGCCGGCGCGTCGCTGACCTACTGCCTGGCCGAGGAAGGCGCGGCGGAAATCCGGCTGACCGACATCGACAGGGGACGCGCGGAGAGGCTGGCCGCGCTGGTCGGCAAGTCTTTTCCAAAATGCCGTATCGAGGTCGGCCAGCCCGATCCGTCCGGCATGGACATGGCGATCAACGCCACGCCCTCCGGGCTGAAGGCCAGCGATCCGCTGCCCATGGACGTGAGCAAGCTGACTCCGGACATGACGGTCGTCGACATCATCATGGAACCGGCCGAGACGGCGCTGCTCAAGGCAGCGAAGGCGATCGGCTGCCGCGTCCAGCCAGGACGCCCGATGATGGACTTCCAGGTTGAAGCCATGGCCGAATTCTTCGACATCGAGCGCAGGGATCGCGGTCATGGCTGAGACATTGACGGCCGTCGTCATCGGCGGCACCTCGGGCATAGGCCGCGCGATCGCCCAGCGCTTCGCCGAGGACGGCTACCAGGTCGCCGTCGCCGGCCGGGACGCGACACGAGGCAAGGAGGCGGCCAGCGCCTGCGAGGCAGCGGGCGCCCCGCGCACTTTGTTCGTTCAAACCGATGTCGCTGAAGCCGCCTCGGTGGAGTCGCTGGCCGAAGCGGTCGTCGCTGCGTTCGGCGCGCCTGGGGTCGTCGTCAACTGCGCCGGCATCCTGCAGAGCGGCAAGCACGTGCTCGACCAGGACCTGGACGAGGACGAGAAGATGTGGCGGGTCAACTATCGCGGCACGCTGCTGGGTTGCCAGGTGTTCGGCCGGCTGATGTCGGCTGCCGGGCGCGGCGCGATCCTGAATGTCGGCTCGCTCGCCTCTTTCGCGCCGCTGTCGTTGCCGGCCTACACGCCTGGCAAGCACGCTGTCCTGGCGCTGACACAGATCCTCGCCGCCGAACTCGGCCCGCACGGAGTGCGCGTCAACGCGGTCGCGCCCGGCTACACACTGTCCGATGGGCTGAAGGCCAGGATCGCCAAGGGCGAGCGCAATCCCGAAGCGATCCAGGCCACGACGGCGCTGCGCCGCTTCGTCGAGCCGCGCGACGTGGCCGAGGCGGCCCTGTTCCTGTGCTCGGACCGTGCCGCGTCGATAACCGGCGTCACCTTGCCTGTCGACGCCGGTTGGCTCGTCCAGGCGCCTTATGCGCAGTACCTGCAAGGCAACCCCATCCGTCGCACGCCGGCAATCTGACCCCATCCGGCGGACGCCGGAAATCTGACGAGGACAACCAGTGAACGATATCCAGCGTTTCGACTTCGACACCCGCATCCACCACGGCGTCATCCACAATGGCACGCTCTATCTCACTGGCCAGGTCGCGAGGCCGGGTCAGTCCGCCGCCGACCAGATGCGCGAGGCGCTCGGCAAGATTGATGCACTGCTGGCCAAGGCAGGCGCGGACAAGACCCGCATCCTGCACGTGCAGATGTGGCTGGACGACGTCAGGGATTTCGACGAGGTCAACACGGTGTGGGACGCCTGGATGCCGAAAGAGCATGCGCCGGCGCGTTCTTCCGGCGAAGGGCGGATGGCCAAACCTGGGATGCTGGTCGAACTGATCGTCACAGCGGCGGTTTGAATGGTCCTGCCGGTTCGGGCATCATGGCGAATCTGGCGAGAGCAATTCCAGGAAAAGTGTGAGCGGTTTTCCCGGGAAAAGCGCGTAGCGCTTTCCCCAGGAAATTGCGTCAAAACAAAGAGTTAGAGCGGTTCGCCGTTTCCATGAAACGGTGAACCGCTCCAGAGGGAGACAGATGACGAAGCGCAAGCCGCTTTCCACCGTCGTGGCGGAGAGCCTGTCCGAAAAGATCCGTTCCGGATCGCTGCTTCCCGGCGCGCAACTGCCGACCGAGGCGGAGCTTTGCGCCGAATACGATGTCAGCCGCACGGTGGTGCGGGAAGCGGTGGCACGGTTGCGCTCCGACGGCATGGTGGTGCCGCAGCAAGGGCGCGGCATGTTCGTCAGCGAAACGCCGGCGCCGCGCAATTTCTCGATCCCGGACGAGGCGTTGAGGACCTTGCCGGAAACCATCGCCTTGCTCGAATTGAGGTTGAGTGTCGAAGTGGAGTCCGCCGGGCTCTGCGCGGAACGGCGAACCGACGCGGAGGCGAACGACATCCGCGCGCTGATGGAACAGGTCGACGCCCAGCAAGCCGATCCGGCCGTCGTCCAGATCCACTACGACTATGACTTCCACCTGGCGATCGCCAAGGCGGCGCGCAATGAATTCATCCACGGCTTCCTCGCCTATCTCAGGCCGATGATCGTTCCCCGCTTTCAGCTTGGCTACGTGGTCACGCCAGAGCGCAAGGACAGCTACTACACGCGCATCCACAACGAGCACAAGGCCATCGTCGACGCCGTCGAAAGGCAGGACGGCCGCGCCGCACGCCAGGCGATGCGCAAGCACCTGCACAACAGCCTCGGGCGTGTGCGCGCGCTGGCCCGGGCCTCCGGCGTCGAGGCGACGGAGGCGGAGCAGAAGGCGGCAGCGGCCTCGCTGTTCACCGATATGAAGAGGCCCTCCCCGACCGGCGGGTAGCTGGCGACTTCGATCGCACAGGTATTCGCCGGGGCTCAGATTAGCCATGCATTGCGAAAGCCATGTTTTGCTCCGCCGGCTGACCGAAACCGTTTCTGGCAGGCTTAGAATGCCGTTATCCGCCCGTTTCCCTGGATTTGCAGCCTCGGCACCGGGGTGACCATCTGCCCGGTTTTCGGGCGGGAAAAGAGAATTCGAAAGTTTATCTTTCCTTTTTGCTGGTTTTCTTGGTTTCGCGGCGCCGGCCTGCGCCGCACACTCAAATCCAGGCAAACGGGGAAGCCCAGGTGACGACAGCCTTCATCACAGGAGCGACGAGCGGCATAGGTCGGGCCATGGCGATCGCGTTGAGCGATGCCGGTTACGACGTCTATGCGGTCGGGCGCAGCCAGGCCGCGCTCAAGGCGTTGCAGGCCGAGCGGCCCGGCATCGTGCCGATCGCCGTCGACATCACCGATCGCGAGGCGCTGGAGGCGGTTCTGGCGGATCTGACCATCGACGTGCTGATCAACAATGCCGGGATCATGCCGCCGCTTGGCAATTTCGCCGACATGAAGATATCAGACATCGACACCACGCTGGAGATAAACCTCAGCGCGGCGATCCTGCTCACCCGCCTTGTCGTTCCGCAGATGCGCGAGCGGCAGTCTGGCCACATCCTGTTCACCGGCTCCGTCGCCGGCCACACAGCATTCTCCAACATTGCCGTCTACGCCGCCACCAAGGCGGCGATATCAGGCTTTGCCGGCGCGCTGCGCGCCGACCTCTCCCCATCAGGCATACGCGTCACCGAGATCGTCGCCGGCCGTGTCGAGACGCAGCTCTATCAGGACATACTCGACGCCAAGGCGCGTGCCGCCATGTACGCCAGCAAAGTCGTGCAGCCGGAGGACGTGGCCAGGATGGTCGTCGCGGTGCTTGCGCTCCCCGCATGGGCCGACGTCACCCGTTTCGACATCATGCCGACCTGGCCGACCTCGCCAAGCGGCACCAAGTAAGGAAAACTTTAAATGAAGGATCTTTCCGTTCTGATCGTTGGCGGCGGCGCCGGCCTCGGCGCCCTCCTGGCTGAGATGGCCGTCGAGGCCGGGGCAGCGAAGATCGGCATCATCGACATCAATCAGGAGGCGGCCCAATCCGCGCTAGCGCCAGCGAAGGCCAAGGGCCTGCCGACCGCGGCCGCCGCCTGCGACATCCAGGTCGGCCCGCAATGCCACACAGCCTTCGACGCCATCGTTTCCAAGCTCGGGCGCATCGACACGCTGATCAATTGCGCCGCGATCTACCCGCGCCGTCCGCTTCTGGAAATCAGCGACGCCGATTGGGACGCCTCCAATGGCATCAACATCAAGGGTACCTATCACATGATGGTGGCGGCGGTTCGCCATATGCAGGCGCAAGAGCCGAAGGCCCACGTGCGCGGCCGCATCGTCAACCTGACTTCGGTCGACGCTTTCAAGGCGCATCCGCAGAACGCCCATTATGCGGCAACCAAGGCCGCGGTCGTCAGCCTGACACGGTCCTTCGCCCACCACGTGGCGAAGGACGGGATCCTGGTCAATTCGGTGGCACCGGCCGGCATGGCCACGGAGAAGGCCAAAGCCCTCGGCTTCCTGGAGGAGCTGGCCAAGGCAAGCCCGCTTGGCCGCGGCGCCGAGCCGACCGAGATCGCCGAATGGGTGCTCATGACGGGTGGCCCGAAGAACACTTACATGACCGGCGAAAACGTCATTGTTTCAGGTGGTTATATCTACGCCTGAGGCGGCTTTCCGCAACCGGCGGTGACTGAGTACGGCAGTGCATGATCAACGGAACCTCGAGCGGAAGGAGCGGAATTTTCGATGACCGGCAAGCTGCGTCTTCCCTCGCTGAACGCACTTCGCGTCTTCCACGCCGTGGCGCAGCACAAGAGCTTTCGGCAGGCGGCGGATGAATTGCTGGTCACACCGCAAGCGGTCGGCCAGCAGATCAAGCTTCTGGAAGACACGCTTCAGGTGACGCTGTTCGAGCGCAAGGGCCGGTCGATCGAGTTGACCGAGCAGGCCATCCTTCTCTCGCACTACATCAAAGCCGGCTTCGACGAGTTTTCGGAAGGCGTGCGCCGCGTCACCAAGTCGACCTACCGCGACCGCATCAACCTCAATGCCAGCCCGTATTTCGCCACGCACTATCTGCTGCCCAGGCTTTCGCTGTTCCGGGAAATCCTGCCGGGCGCGGACCTGCGCCTGACGACGATGGTCGACCTGCCCGATTTCGGGCGCGACGATATCGATATGACGGTGCAGTGGGGCTACGGCAACTGGCCGGACTACGAAACCACGCTGCTGGTGCCGGACCCGAAGATCATCTGCTGCACGCCTGACATCGGCGAAAAAATCAAGTCGGCACATGACCTGACGAAATTCACGCTGCTCGACACCGTCAAGTCGAAGCGCCTGTGGCCGGACATATTGCGCCACCTTGGCGTCGAGCTGACGGATGGCGACCGCAGCATCAGCTTCGACGATGCGGCGACCATGCGCCGGGCAACCCTGCAAGGCATCGGCGTGGGCCTGGTTTCCGTCATCGACGCCGAGGAGGATTTCCGGGCAGGCACGCTGGTCGCGCCGATCGGCCGCGACGCCATCGCCGATATGCGGCCGGAGGAAGTCCCCGGCTTCTATCTTGTCGTCCCGCGCGGACATCTGCGCGTGAAGGCAGTCGCCGCCCTGCATCGATGGCTGGCCCAGCAGGACTGGCGAAGCGACCTCACCATCTCCTTGCCGAAACCGACCCCGCTTTCCGACTAGGAAGCGGCTTCGAGACCGGGCCCCGAAAGCTCTTTTTCGCGGCTCCAACAACAAGAAACGGAACAACCTCAACAGCGGAGACGACAACATGAAGACGATGAAATGGGGGGCTGCGGCCCTGGCCCTTGGCCTCGTGCATTTTTCGGCGCCGGCGCAAGCCGCCGGCGGCAAGACACTCGAAACAGTCAAGGCACGCGGCGTGCTGAACTGCACCGGCCATGACGGCTCCTATCTCGGCTTTGCCGAGGTGGACGACAAGGGCAACTGGAAGGGCATGGACATCGACCTCTGCAAGGCAGTGGCCACGGCCGTCTTCGGCGATCCGACCAAGCTGAAGGTCGTTCCGATCAGCTGGGCGCAACGCTGGCCGGCTTTGCAATCGGGCGATGTCGACATCATCATCAAGGCGTCGGGCGGCACGCTCAGCCGCGACACCGAACTCGGGCTGCAGTTCTCGATGTCCTACTACCTCGGCACGACCAAGGTGATGGCGCACAAGGAACTCAATCTGAAGTCGCTCAAGGATGCCGCGGGCGGCACGATCTGCATTCCCGCCGGCACCTCGCAGGAGCAGCAGGTCGCGGCCTATACGGCCAAGCTCGGCATCAAGCTCGAGCCCGTGCTCATCGAAAAGACCGAGGAACTCGAACAGGCCTATTTCTCGGGACGCTGCGATCTCTATGCGCAGTGGGGTCCGACGCTGGCGATCGCCCGCATCGCCAAAGGCAAGGTCGAAGACCATGTCATCCTGCCCGACGTGCTGGCGGTCGAACCCGAAGTGATGATCATGCGGCAAGGCGACGACAATTGGGTCGACATCGCCAACTGGACGCTGAGCACGCTGATCTTCGCCGAGCAGGAAGGCATCACCTCCAAGAATGTCGACGAGATCAAGGCCAAGCCGACCTCGCCGCAAGTGGCCAAGTTCCTCGGCGTGACGCCGGGCATGGGCAAGGGTCTCGGGCTCTCCGACGACTGGGCCTACAAGGTGATCAAGAATGTCGGCAATTACGGCGAAATCTTCGAGCGCGATCTCGGCAAGGATTCGCCCTACAAGATGGACCGTGAGCTGACCAATTTGTGGAACAATGGCGGCGTCCTGTTCCCGCTGGTCATCGACTGATCGGGTCTGAACGCATCCTGTTCCAGGCTCTGCCCGGCCTTTGCCGGGCGGAGCCGACGGCAATTTCGAGGAAGATTGATCGATGGTCAGCCTGCTGAGAAATCAGAAGGTCCGCAACACGCTGTTGCAGGTTCTCTATGTCGGCTCGATCGCAGCCCTGGTGCTCGCCGGGGTCGTGATCGCGCGACGGAATCTGGCTGAGCAAGGCATCACCTCCGGCTTCGACTTCCTGTTCAAGTCGACAGGCTGGGACGTGAACTTCACGCTGCTGCCCGCCACCGCCAATGACCCCTATTGGTGGTTCTTCCTCATCGGCATCACCAACACACTGTTTCTGGGGACCGTCGGCCTGATGCTGGCGACAACAGTCGGAACCATCGTCGGCCTGGCGCGCACCTCCACCAACGAATTGGCGCAGTTGCTCGGCCGCACCTATGTCGACATCTTCCGCAACATACCGCTGATCCTCCAGGTCTTCTTCTGGTACGCGCTGATCACGCATTTGCCGGCACCGCGCGCCGCGCACGAAGCCTGGGGCTTTCTGCTCACCAGCCGGGGGCTCTACATCCCGTTCCCGAATGTCGGCGGCGTGACAATGGCGCTGGCCCTGTTGGCCCTGGTCGCGGCAATAGCGCTGCCGCTCTGGCTGGGCAGCACATCGCGGCTCAGCCAGGCGATCGGTCAGCGGCGTGGCATCCAATTCGCCACTGCTGCGGCAGCGCTTGCCTGCGCGGCGATCATTCTTCTGGTGATCGGCCGCCTGCCCGACGCGCCATTCATCGACTTTCCGGCACTGCAAGGCCTGAACCTCAGGGGTGGCCTGCGCATTCCACCGGAGTTTTCCGCGCTCGCCATCGCCATCGCGATCTATGGCGGCTCCTACATCGCCGAGATCGTGCGCGGCGGCTTCAAGTCCGTCGGCAAGGGTCAGATGGAGGCGGCGCTCTCGCTGGGCCTCAGCCCCTGGCGGGTGTTCACGCTGGTGCGGCTGCCGCTGGCGCTGCGCGCCATGCTGCCGATCCTTGCCAACCAGTATGTCTGGTTGATGAAGGCGACCACGATGGGCATTGCGGTCGGCTTCACGGATTTCTTCATGATCGTTGCGCTGACGATCAATCATTCCGGCCAGACCCTCGAAGTGATCGGCATCCTGATGGCGGGCTTCCTCGCCATCAATCTCAGCCTGGCCGCGCTGTTTAATCGCCTCAACAAAGCCATTGCCCTCAAGGGCAATCAGTTGAGGGGCTGAGATATGGACATTGTTGCTCCGCCCGCCCCCGGAAAGCTCGAGGATCTGAAGCGACGGTTTTTCGCGACGCCGCTTCAGGCCGTGATGTCGCTGATCTGTCTGGCGATCATGGCTTTCATCGTCTGGAAGCTGCTCAACTGGGCGGTCTTCTCCGCCGTCTTCACCACGAGCGGCGGGCCGGAAGCCTGCCAGGCCGCGGCCGGGGCGTGCTGGTCGGTCATCGCGGCGAGGTGGCGCATCATCCTCTTCGGCCTCTATCCCTATGAGGAGCAATGGCGCTCGGCGCTCGCCTGCGTGGCCGTGGTGGTGATGACGGTGCTGAGCTGTATTCCAGCCTTCTGGACGGGCCGCCGCATCGCGCTGGTATGGGGGATCGGAACCACCGTCTTCTACGTGCTGATGAAAGGCGGCGTGCTCGGTCTGCCTTTCGTCGGCGAGGAAGCCTGGGGCGGGCTGGCGCTGACCCTGTTCATCTTCGTCACCACCTGCCTGATCGGCTTCCCGCTGGCGATCTGCCTGGCCTTGCTGCGCCGGTCGGAGCTGCCCTGGATTTCCCGCACCACCGGCCTGATCATCGACGGTGTGCGCTCGCTGCCGCTGATCTCGATCCTGTTCACATTCGCCATCGTCCTGCCCTTCGCGCTGCCGCAATGGCTGCAAGGCGACAAGCTGTACCGGGTGATCCTCGGTTCGGCCCTGTTCTTCTCCACCTACCAGGCGGAGATCGTGCGCGGCGGCATGCAGGGCGTTGCCAAAGGACAGGAAGAAGCCGCCATGGCGCTTGGCATGCGCTATTGGCAACGCATCGGCCGCATCCTGCTGCCACAGGCCATGCGGAACGCTTTGCCGGCGACGATCAACCAGTTCGTCATCTCGTTCAAGGAGACCTCGCTGGTGGTCATCGTCGGTTTCTTCGAGATCCTGGCTTCCGGCAATGCCGCCTACGGAACCGGCGAATGGCGCTTCGCCTATGTCGAGGTCTACGCCTTCATCGCCTTCATCTACTTCGTCTTCGTTTTCAGCCTGTCCCGCTACGGCGCCTTTCTTGAACGCCGCATGTCGGTCAGCGAACGTTAAGGAGGCGCGGACGTGATCTCAGGCAAGTCGACCCCATCAGCAGGGCTAGCACTCCGCATCGAAAACCTCGACAAATATTACGGGACGTTCCGCGCGCTGCGGAGCGTGAACCTGTCGGTGGAGCGCGGCGAAAAGATCGTCGTCTGCGGTCCCTCCGGCTCGGGCAAGTCGACCATGATCCGCTGCATCAACCGCCTCGAACAGCACAATGGCGGCCGCATCACCGTGCTCGGCACCGAGCTCAACGACGATGTCGGCAACATCGACGAGATCCGGCGGGAGGTCGGCATGGTGTTCCAGCACTTCAACCTGTTCCCGCACATGACGGTGCTGGAGAACTGCATGCTGTCGCCGATGATCGTGCGCAAGCAGCCGCGCGCTGAAGCCGAGGCAACCGCCCGGCGCTATCTGGAGAAGGTCCGCATTCCCGAGCAGGCGATGAAGTTTCCCGGCCAGCTCTCCGGCGGCCAGCAGCAGCGGGTCGCGATCGCGCGGGCGCTTTGCATGCAGCCGCAGATCATGCTGTTCGACGAGCCGACCTCGGCGCTCGATCCGGAAATGATTTCGGAAGTGCTCGACGTCATGGTGACGCTCGCCTCCGAAGGCATGACGATGATCTGCGTCACGCATGAGATGGGCTTTGCCCGAAGGGTCGCCGACCGGGTGGTCTTCATGGATGGCGGCGAGATCGTCGAGGAGGCGCCGCCGGAAGAATTCTTCACCGCGTCCCGCAACGAGCGCACCCGACAATTCCTGTCGCAGGTGCTGGGGCATTGAACAGCATTTTTGAAGATGCAAGGTTTGAAGCAGCACACATCTTCAGGTAGTTCCATGACTGACCCCACAGCCGCACTGCGCGCGATCCTCGGACCGAAAGGCTGGCTTTCGGGCGCCGATGCCGCGCCCTACCAGCGCGATTGGCTCAACCGTTATGGCGTCGCACCTCTCGGCGTTGCGAGGCCGGCCACCACCGCTGAAGTGGCCGCGGTCGTCACGGCGTGCCGGGAGGCCGGGCTGGCGGTGGTGCCGCAAGGCGGCAACACCGGGCTTTGCGGCGGTGCCGTCGCGGAGCAGCCGAACGCGGTGATCGTCTCGCTCTCGCGTATGACGGCGATCGGCGAACCGGATCGGGAGAGCGGATCGATCACCGTCGAGGCAGGCGTCGTGCTCGCCGCGCTGCACGAGGCGCTGGAACCGCATGGCCTGATGTTTCCCATGCATCTCGGCGCGGAAGGCAGCGCCAGGGTCGGCGGCCTGATCGGCACCAATGCCGGCGGCAGCCAGGCTTTCCGCTATGGCATGATGCAAGATCTGGTGCTCGGCCTCGAAGTCGTGACACCGGACGGCACGGTTTGGGACGGACTGCGCGCCGTGCAGAAGGACAATGCCGGCTATCAGCTGCGCAAGCTGTTCTGCGGCGCGGAAGGCACGCTCGGCATCGTGACGCGCGCGGTGCTGCGGCTCTATCCCGTGCCAGGGCAGCAGGCGGGCGCGCTCCTCGTCATGCCCGACTTTGCCGCCGCCGTGTCGTTCGGCGCCTTCCTGCGCGGCGAGGCAGGCGAATTCCTCACCGGCCTCGAATTCTTCAGCGATGTCGGCCTGGCACTGGCGCTCAAGCACTTGCCCGATCTCGCCTATCAGTTGGAGACACGCGGCGACGTCTATCTGCTCGTCGAGCTGGCCTCCGGCTCGCCCCGCGTTCCCCTGGACGACATCCTGAATTCGGCGTTGGAATGGGGCATGGAGCAAGGCCTGGTCCTGGATGGCGCGCTGGCGACATCGGGCGCACACCGGGCGCAGTTCTGGCGGCTGCGCGAGGAGCAGCCGGAAGGACAGCGCCTGGAAGGCGAACAGCTCAAGCACGACATCTCGGTGCCGCCGGGTGCGATCGCCCGCTTTGTCGAGGCCGGTGCAAAAATCTGCCACGAGATTCTGCCCGGCGTGCGGATCAATCCGTTTGGCCATCTCGGCGACGGCAACATCCACTACAATCTGTCGCCGCCGGAAGGCCGTGCCGATTTCGACGGCAAGGCGGGGCAGTTTGCCGAGGCACTGTCGGCGCTTGCCACGCAAATGGGCGGCAGCTTCGCGGCCGAGCATGGGTTGGGCCGCGCCAAGATCGCCCTGGCCGAGCGCAATCGCGGCGCGGTGGAGCGGCAGCTCATGGCGCGGCTGAAGGATGCGTTCGATCCGCTGGGCACGATGAACCCCGGCGTTCTGCTGCGGACTGCTGGGTAAAGAAAAACTTTCGAATAGACGGCATTTCTTGATTTCGTCCCACTGCGCCAGCGTGCACGTATGAATCCGAAAGGCAGGCTGGATCCGCTTGCCGCCAGACCGAGGATGTCGAAAACATGATCCGCAATGGCGGCCGCCTTCTTGTCGAATGCTTGATCGCGCTCGGCGCAACCAAGAGCTTCGGTGTGCCCGGCGAAAGCTATCTGGCCGTTCTCGACGCGCTGCACGACACGCAGGGCAGCCTGGACTATGTGCTCTGCCGCAATGAGGGTGGCGCGGCGTTCATGGCTTCGGCCTATGGCAAGCTGACGGGATCGCCGGGCATCTGCTTCGTCACGCGCGGCCCGGGCGTCACCAATGCCAGCATCGGTGTCCACACGGCCATGCAGGACAGCTCGCCGATGATCCTTTTCGTCGGCCAGGTCGGCACCGACATGAGGGGCCGCGAGGCTTTTCAGGAGATCGACTACCGGGCTGTCTACGGCACCGTCGCCAAGTGGGCGGTCGAGATCGACGACGTCTCGCGCCTGCCGGAGATCGTCGCGCGAGCCTGGACCACTGCCTCGACCGGACGGCCCGGCCCCGTGGTGGTCGCCCTGCCGGAGGACATGCTGACCACACTGACCGAAGCCGCTCCGCTAAACGGGCCGGCGGCGATTTTCGAAGCCGCTCCGGCACAGGATGCGATGGCTGCGGCGCTCAAGTTGCTGGCGGCCGTGGAAAAGCCGGTCCTGCTCATGGGCGGCGCCAACTGGACAGAGGATGGACGCACGGCGCTGCAGGCTTTCGCCGAGGCCTCCGACATCCCGGTCGTGGCGGCCTTCCGCTACCAGGACCAGTTCAACAACCATTCACCCGCCTTCGTCGGCGAGGCCGGCGTCGGCATGGTGGCGCATGTGAAGAACCTGATCCGCGACGCCGATGTGATCCTGGCCGTCAATGTGCGCTTCGGCGAGATGACCACGGATGGCTACACGCTGCTGTCGGTGCCGCAGCCGCGCCAGAAGCTGATCCATGTCCACGGCTCCGACCGCGAGATCGGTAAGATTTATGTGCCTGCAATCGGCATCCATGCCGGCCCGAATGCCTTCGCCAGGGCGCTGACCCCGGTCAAGGGCGCCTGGGCCGACTGGCGCGCGGCGGCGCGCAAGGCCTATGAAGGGACATTCGCGGCACCCGTCCAGCCCGGCCCGGTGGATATGGTGGCTGTCAGCGCCTGGCTGCGCGAGACCTTGCCCGCCGACGTCATCCTCACCAACGGCGCCGGCAATTTCACCGTGTGGCCGAATAAGTTCTTCAAGTTCGGGCCGCAGGCACGGCTCCTTGCGCCGCAGTCGGGCGCCATGGGCTACGGTCTGCCGGCAGCTGTCGCCGCCAAGGTCGTATTCCCTGAGCGTACGGTCGTCTGCTTTGCCGGCGACGGCGATTTCCAGATGAATTGCCAGGAGCTTGGAACCGCCATGCAGGCGGGCGCGCAACCGATCGTGCTGATCATCAACAACGGTATCTACGGCACCATCCGCGCGCATCAGGAGCGCCACTATCCCGCCCGCGTCTCGGGAACCTCGCTCGAGAACCCGGACTTCGTCACGCTGGCCAAGGCCTATGGCTTCCACGCCGAACGGGTCGAATCCACCGGCGATTTTGCCGCGGCATTTCAGCGAGCGCTCGCCTCGGCGACAGGCGCCGTCCTCGACATCGCCATCTCGCCCGAAGCGCTGACGCCCCGGCAGACCCTCTCCCAGATGCGCGAAGCCGCGCTCGCTTCGCAGAAGGCCAAGGCATGACCTCCAGAACCGACGATATCCGTCTTGGCGCTGATATAGGCGGCACGTTCACCGATATCGCGCTTGAGCTCCGGGGAACGCTGTTCTCCACCAAAGTGCTGACCAATTATGCGGCGCCCGAGCAGGCGATCCTCGACGGCATTGCCGTCGTTACCCGCGATGCCGGGATTTCGCCTGCCGAGATCGGCATCATCATCCATGGCACGACGCTCGCCACCAACGCCCTGATCGAGCGCCGCGGCGCCGAGACCGCACTGGTCACGACCGAAGGCTTTCGCGACGTGATCGAGATGCGGACCGAAAACCGCTTCGAGCAGTATGATCTGAACCTGCAACTGCCGACGCCGCTCATCCCGCGCGAACACCGCTTCACGGTCAAGGGCCGCATCGGCGCCGAGGGGCAGGAGTTGCAGCCGCTCGACGAAGCCGCCCTGGAGGAGATTGCAGAGCGGATCGCTGCCGGCGGCTTCGGCTCGGTGGCGATCGGCTTCATCCACGCCTACACCAATCCGGTTCATGAGCGCCGTGCGCGCGAAATTCTCTCCCGTAAGCTGACCATCCCGATTTCGATCAGCGCCGAAGTGTCGCCACAGATGCGCGAGTTCGAGCGCTTCAACACGGTCTGCGCCAACGCCTATGTGCGGCCGCAAATGGCCGACTATCTCGCCCGCTTCCAGACGCGGCTGAAGGAGATGGGCGCCGAATGCCCGGTCTTCATGATCCATTCGGGTGGTGGCCTGATCTCGGTGGAGACGGCTTCCGAATTTCCTGTGCGCCTGGTCGAGTCCGGCCCGGCCGGCGGCGCCATCTTCGCCGCCGATATCGCTCGGCGCTTCGGCCTGGAAAAGGTCGTCTCCTACGACATGGGCGGCACGACCGCGAAGATCTGCCTGATCGAGGACTTTGCGCCACGCACGGCGAGAACCTTCGAGGTGGCGCGCACCTACCGCTTCTGTAAGGGCTCGGGGATGCCGATCTCTATTCCCGTGATCGAGATGATCGAGATCGGCGCCGGCGGCGGCTCGATCGCCTGGGTCGACGCCATGGGCCGGATCCAGACCGGACCGGAAAGTGCCGGGTCGGAGCCGGGCCCGGCCTGCTACGGCCGCGGCGGCAAGCGCCCGGCGATCACCGACGCCGACCTGGTGCTCGGCAAGCTCGACCCCGACAATTTCGCCGGCGGCGCGATCCGGCTCGACACGGCAGCATCGGAACAGGCCATCCTGCGCGATGTCGGCGAGCGCCTGTCGCTCGACGCCATGTCGACGGCCTTCGGTATCTGCGAAGTGGTGGACGAAAACATGGCCAATGCCGCCCGCGTCCATGCGGTCGAGAATGGCAAGAACATTTCCGACAATCTGATGATCGCCTTTGGTGGTGCTGCTCCCCTTCACGCGGCAAGGCTTTGCGAAAAACTCGGCATCGAACGCTGCATCGTCCCCAAGGGCGCAGGCGTCGGGTCGGCCATCGGCTTCCTCAAGGCGCCATTCGGCTACGAGGCGCTGGCGTCGAAGCTCACACGCCTGTCGCGGTTCCAGCCGGCCGAGGTCAATGCCTTGCTTGGCGATCTCAAGGCATCAGCCGAAAGCTTCGTGCGCAGCGGCGCCAGCGGCAGCATCACCTGCGAAATCACCGCTTTCATGCGTTATGCCGGCCAGGGCTGGGAAATCCCGGTGCCGGTGCCGGATGAGCCGTTCGGCGAGGATGCCGTCGCAGGGCTCAGGGACCTGTTCGAGGCGAACTACGAGCGCTTCTTCGGCCGCGCCATCGAAGGGCTCGATGGGCTGGAGATCGAGATCGTCACCTGGTCGGTCAAGGCGACGGATATCCGGCCTGATGTCGCCAGGCATGAACTTACGGCAGGCACGCGGACCAGCCAGCCGGCCACCACTCGCGCGGTGTTCGATCCGGCAAGTGGCGAGCCGCAAACCTATGGCATCGTCGAACGTGATACGCTCTGCGCCGGCGACCGCGTCGCGGGGCCAGTGGTCATCGTCGAACGCGAGACGTCCACCGTCGTCACCACCAGCTTCGACGCCGTCATCCAGAGCGATGGCGCCATCCTTCTGATCCGCAAAGGCAGCCAGTCATGAGCGACATCGGCGACATCCGCATGCAGGTGATGTGGAACCGCTTGATCTCGGTGGTCGAGGAGCAAGCGCTGACCTTGCTGCGCACCGCCTTCTCGACCTCGGTGCGCGAGTCCGGCGACCTGTCGGCGGGCGTGTTCGATCCGCGCGGCCAGATGCTGGCGCAGGCGGTGACCGGCACGCCCGGCCATGTCAACACCATGGCCGAGGCCGTGCTGCATTTCATGAACGAAATCCCGCGCGACGCCATGTTCGAGGGCGACACCTATGTCACCAACGATCCCTGGCTGGGCACCGGCCATCTGCACGACATCACCATGGTGTCGCCGTCCTTCCTGAACGGCGAGCTGGTGGCTTTCTTCGCCTGCACCGCGCATGTCGTCGATGTCGGCGGGCGCGGCTTCGGCGCCGACGCCAAGTCGGTCTATGAGGAAGGCATCCAGATCCCGATCATGAAGTTCGCGGAAAAGGGCAAGGTCAATCTCGACCTCGTCAGGATCCTGCGCGCCAATGTCCGCGAGCCGAACCAGGTGGTCGGCGATTTCTATTCGCTCGCCGCCTGCAACGAGGTCGGTCATCGCCGTCTCGTCGACATGATGAAGGAGATCGGGCTCTCCTCGCTCGACGGGCTCGGCGGCTTCATCTTCTCGCGCACAAGCGACGCCATGCTCGAACGCATCAAGGCGCTGCCGAAGGGCAGCTGGTCGAACGAACTCGTCACCGACGGCTATGACGCGCCGGTGAAACTGGCGGCAAAAGTGTCGGTCCGCGACGACCATGTCGAGGTCGATTTCACCGGCACCGACCCGATGAGCCGCTGGGGCATCAACTGCCCGATCATCTACAGCAAGGCCTATGCCTGCTACGCGCTGAAATGCGTGGTGGCGCCCGACATTCCCAACAACGCCGCTTCGCTCGCCTTCTTCACCGTGACATCGCCGGTCAACATCCTCAACGCGGTGCGGCCGGCGCCGGTGGCGCTCAGGCACATCTTCGGCCACATGGTCCCCGACCTGGTGCTGGGCGCGATCTCCCAGGCACTGCCCGGCAAGATCCTTGCTGAAGGCGCCGGCGCGCTGTGGAACATCCACATCTCGGCGCGTCCGGTCGCGGGCGGCCACGGCCGCCGCGCCGAAGTGCTGATGTTCAATTCCGGCGGCATGGGCGCGCGCCCGGGCCTCGACGGCCTGTCGGCGACGGCTTTCCCGTCGGGCGTGCACACCATGCCGATCGAGGCGACGGAGCATACCGGGCCAATCGTCATCTGGCGCAAGGAGCTGCGGCCGGACTCCGGTGGCGACGGCGAATTCCGTGGCGGCCTCGGACAGATTATCGAGATCGCCGCGATCGAAGGCCATGAGTTCGACTTCTCGGCCATGTTCGACCGCGTCAATCACCCGGCCCACGGCCGCAATGGCGGCGAGCCCGGAGTGGCCGGGGTCGTCAAGCTCGACGATGGCACGCAGATGCGGCCCAAGGGCTGGCAGCACGTTCCGGCCGGCCGGCGGCTGATCCTGGAATTACCGGGCGGCGGCGGCTATGGCGATCCGGCCAAACGCAGCACCGAGGCGCGGGCGAACGACCGCTCCAAGCAATACATTTCGGAGGACGGCAAATGAGCTACATTGCCTCGCGCCTGTCGGCGGTGAAGCCCTCGGCCTCGATGGCTGCCTCGCAAGCCGCCAAGGCGCTGCGCGCCAAGGGCGTCGACGTGATCGATCTCGGCCTGGGCGAACCGGATTTCCCGACGCCCAGCCACATCATCGATGCCGCCCATTTCGCAGCGAAAGCCGGACAGACGCTCTACACCGGTGCTGCCGGCACGGCCGAGGTGCGCGAAGCCATTGCCGGCAAGCTCCGGCGCGAGAACGGGCTGGATTATACGGCCGACGACATCGTGGTGGCCAACGGCGCCAAGCAGATCATCTTCAATGCCCTGATGGCGACGCTGGAGAGTGGCGACGAGGCCATCCTGCCGGCGCCCTATTTCGTCTCCTATCCCGAAATGGTGAAGCTGCTCGGCGGCACGCCTGTTACCGTCGAATGCCCGGAGACATCGGGTTTCCGGCTGACGCCGGACGTGCTGGAGAAGGCCATCACGCCAAGGACGAAATGGCTTTTCCTCAACATGCCAGGCAACCCGTCCGGTGCGGTCTATTCGCAATCGGATCTGCAAGCGCTGGGTGCGGTTCTGGCAAGGCATCCGCAGGTGCTCGTGCTCTCCGACGAGATTTACGAGCACATCCTTTTCGACGGCCGCGAATTCGTTTCGTTCGGCAAGGCCTGCCCGGAACTCAGGGATCGCACACTGATCGTCAACGGCGTCTCGAAATCCTATGCGATGACCGGCTGGCGTGTCGGCTATGCGGCCGGACCGGCGCCGCTAGTGAAGGCGATGTCGACCATCCAGAGCCAGTCCTGCACCTCTGTCTGCTCCATCGCGCAGGCAGCGACGGTGGCCGCGCTCAACGGCCCACAGGACGAGGTGGCACGATTCCGGCAAGCGTTCGAGGCGCGCCGCGATCTGGTCGTCGATGGGATCAGGAAGATCAATGGCCTCGCATTGTCACCGCCGGACGGCGCCTTCTATGCCTATATCGGCTGCGCCAGCCTGATCGGCCGCAAGACGCCGAAGGGCATTGTGCTGGACGACGATACGGCGGTCGCAAACTATCTTTTGAACGAAGGCCGCGTGGCATCGGTGCCGGGTGCTGCCTATGGACTTTCACCCTATTTTCGTATCTCGACCGCGACCAGCGAAGAGGTGCTGACCGAGGCGATCGCGCGGATCAACGCCGCCGTCGCGCAAGTGGAGTAGATGATGCCGCATTACGACCGTATCCTGATCACCGGTGCTGCCGGCCGCCTCGGTTCGGAACTGCGCAAGGGCCTGGTGCCGCTGGCGAAGACGATCCGCCTGGCAGGACGTGAACCGTTCGGCGATCTCGCGCCGCACGAAGAAGAAGCGGTGTTCGACCTCGCCGACATGGAGGCGACGATCGCCGCCACCAAGGATTGCGACGCCATCGTGCATTTCGGTGGCGCGCCGCTCGAATGCGAGTGGCAGACGATCCTGGATTCCAGCATCCGCGGCTCCTACCATATCTACGAAGGCGCCCGGAAACACGGTGTGAAGCGCGTCATCTACGCTTCCTCGGTGCATGCCATCGGCTATCATGAGGTCGAGGCCCATATCGGCGTCGACGCGCCGGTGCGCCCCGACAGCCTCTATGGCGTGTCGAAGAATTTCGTCGAGAGCCTCAGCCGGCTCTACTGGGACAAGTTCGGCATCGAGACGGTGTGCCTGCGCATCTTCTCGTCCTTCCCCGAACCGGCGGACCGGCGCATGATGTGGTCCTACCTTTCCTTTGCCGACTGCGTGCGGCTGGTCGAGGCATCGCTCACCGCGCCGCGTGTCGGCCACACGATTTCGTTCGGCATATCCGATAACAGGCTGAAGATGGTCGACAACAGCGGCGCCGACCATCTGGGGTTCATCCCGCAAGACAGCGCCGAGCCGTTCCGCGCCGCCGTGGAAGCAAAGACCCCCGTTCCCGATCCGAAAAGACCGTCGGTAAAATATCTAGGCGGCTGGTTCTGCGAGCTCGGGCATCCGGACGACAAGCCCGCGTGACAGAAGAGCGATGCGCCGTCCGAGGCATTTCTCCGACATGCCGCTGAACTGCCGGCCATCGCCAATCACGCCGCGGGAACAGGTGCGCCGGCTTCGATGAGACCGGCCTGCTTGAGATCGGCCCACAGCGCTGGCGGAATATCCTCTCGCAGATAGGCCAGATTCTGCTTCAGTTCCTCGGCCGAACGGGCGCCCGGGATGACGCTCGACACCAGGGGATGGCCGAGCGGGAACTGGAGGGCGGCCGCCGGCAGCGATACATGATGGCGGGCGCACACCGCTTCGATGCGGCGGACGCGTTCGAGCACCGGCTCGGGCGCCGGTCTGGTGTTGAAGGTCGCGCCCTTGACGGCGCCCGTTGCCAATATGCCGGAATTATAGGGGCCGCCGATGATGATCCTTGTGCCACGCTGCTCGCAGAGCGGCAGCAAGGTCGCCAGCGGCTCCTGTTCGAGCAACGTGTAGCGGCCGGCGAGCAGGAAATAGTCGAACGCACCTGCGACGACGAAATCAGACAGCATCTGCCATTGGTTGATGCCGACACCGACCGCCTTGATGACGCCTTGCGAACGCAATTCGTCGAGCGCCGGATAGGCGCCGTCCATGGCTTCCCTGAAACGGCTTCTGGCATAGGGGTCCTCGCCCGGAGCGAAATGAATGGCCTCGTCCGGATCGTGGATCGAGACCATGTCGACATAGTCGGTGTCGAGCCGCTTCAGCGTGCCCTCGAGCGAACGCATCACGGCATCGCGTGAATAGTCGAACTCGGCGCGGAAGGAGCCGGGCTGGTCCCACAGTGCCGGCTTCAGCTCCTCCGGCGGAATGGGCACGAGGTCGTAACCGATCTTGGACGAGATGACGATGTCGGCACGCGGCAGCGACTTGATCGCCAACCCAAGCCGGGCCTCGCTGACGCCGAAGCCATAGACAGGCGCGGTGTCGAAATAGCGGATGCCATTGTCGTAAGCCGCCTGTACGGTCTTGACCGCGGCGTCGGTATCGACGGCGCGGTACATGTTGCCCAGGCCGGTGCCGCCGAGCCCGATCGTCGTCACCTTCAGGCCATTCTTCGCGACAGCCCTGAATTCGATTTCAGCCATTTTCTCTTCCTGTAATTCCTGATCGTCCATTTGTGCCGCCCAGACGGCCGTCTTCCCGCGCCATTGAGACCGCAGAGGGCCGTCCTGAACTCGGCGGCGAAAAAGCATTGACACAAAAGTTGTCATATAACAATGTAACCAGACGACAAATGCAGCGACGCCTACAAAGTGACAAGGGAGGAACGCATGGACGACGAGACGAAAAATCAGATGGAGATGGTGAATGCCGGCATCAGCCGGCGCAGTGCCTTCGCACTGGCCGGGAAGCTCGGCCTCGGCGCAGCGGGCCTCGCCAGCGGCCTGGCGGGCGCCGGCCTGGCTGGCGGCATCAGCGCTGCCCGGGCAGCCGATTCATCGCCCGGGCTGCCGAAGAAGCCCTACAAATTCCACTTCGTCTGCCATGTGACGCTCGACCAGTTCTTCACCCCGACCGTCTACGGCATCCAGGATGCCTGTGCCGCCTTCGGCTGCAGCTATCAGTGGACGGGTTCGCAGAAGAATGTCGTCTCCGAAATGGTCAGCGCCATGCAGACAGCGATCGCGCAGAAATCGGACGGCATTGCGGTGTGCCTGGTCGATCCGACGGCTTTCGACGCCGCCACCGACATGGCCGCCCAGGCTGGCATCCCGGTCGTTGCCTTCAACGCCGACGTGCCGGTCGGCAGCCCCAACAAGCGGCTCTCCTATGTCGGCCAGCCGCTCTATCAGTCCGGCTACAACTCGGCGCTGAAGTGGCTGAAGCTGATCCCCAAGGGCGGCCACGTCATGCTGTCGATCGGCGTGCCGGGCTCGCTCAACACGCAGCCGCGCCTCGACGGCTACATCCAGGCGATCAAGGACAGCAACAGCGGCGTCACCTACGATGTCGTCAACACCGGTCCGGATCCGGCAACCGAAATCTCGCGCGTCGAGAGCTATTATCTCAGCCACAAGACCGTCAACGGCCTGTTCGGCACCGGCGGTTCCGACACCTATGCCTGCGGTTTCGTGTCCAACAAATACGGCCTGGTGAAAGCTGGCGGTGCGGTGGCCGGCTTCGACCTGTTCCCGCAGACGCTGGACTTCATCAAGGCCGGCGACGTCAACTTCACCACCGACCAGCAGGCCTATCTGCAGGGCTTCCTGCCGGTGCAGCAGATGTATCTCTACAAGCTGTCGGGCGGCCTCGTCGGCCCGGCCAACAGCGACACCAGCCAGGCCTATGTGACCAAGGACAATGTCGACGCCTATGTCGGCAAGTCGCGCTTCGAGGGCCGCAGCGACGTCGAGCCGACCTGACACGGTCAACCCCGTGAACGCCTGCCCTCGTCGCTTCATTTCGGATGATGTGGCGGGGGCAGCAACGGCTGCCGATCTGGCGGCTTTCGCCTTCGTCGCCGATCCGGTTCTTCGCCCAAAGTTCGCAATCAGGAAGACAAGAGTGCCGCCCACAGAAACCAAACCTGCGAAGAAGAGCGCCGTCGGCGTCAAGGTCCCGCACACGATGACGGAAAGGCTGCTGATCCTTTTGTCCCGCTATCGCGAGGCCAGCATCGCCGTCGTCGCCATCGTGCTCGTCATCTATTTCCAGTTCGGCAGCGATGGCGGTTTCCTGTCGCCGCAATTCATGAGCGTGGTGCTGCGCGACACCGGCCGGCTCGGCCTGATCGCCGCCGCCGAGGTGATGCTGATGATCACCGGCGAGATCGACCTGTCGCTCAGCGCCATCTTCTCGATCGCCCCCTATGTCATGGCGCTGCTGTCGGTCACATATGGCGTGCCGCTGGCCGTCGGCGCGCTGATCGGCGTGCTGATCGGCATACTGGTCGGCGCCATCAACGGCATCATCACCGTGCGCTTCAAGGTGCCGTCGCTGATCACCACCGTCGGCATGCTGTTCTTCCTGCAAGGCATCGTCGTCTCGATCTACAACAGCCAGCCGATCGTGGCGCCGGTCGAGCAACCCTTCAACGCCATCCTCGGCCAGAGCCTCTACCAGCCGTCGGATACGCTCTTGTCCTGGCACGGCATTACGGCGTTCACGCCCTTCCTGTGGGCGGTGCTGGTCGTGCTGGTGCTGGCGCTGGTGCTGAACCGCACGACTTTCGGCCTGCACACCATCGCGACTGGAAGCAACATCATCGGCGCCCGCGAGATCGGCGTGCGCACCGACCGCATGAAGATCTACAATTTCATGATCGCCGGCGGCTGTGCGGCCTTTGCCGGCATCATCAACACCGCCCAGTTCACCTCGGCCGACCCGCAGGCCGGCAGCCCGTTCCTCACCTTGCAGGCGATCGCGGCCGCGGTCATCGGCGGCACCTCGCTGCTGGGCGGCTCCGGCACCGTCATCGGCGCGCTGATCGGCGCCTTCGTCGTCGCCTCGCTCAACAACGGCCTGGTGATGATCGGCGCCCAGGCCACCGTATCCGACATCTATCTCGGCGCGGCCATCATCGCCGCGATGATCCTCTCAATCCAGGTCGACCGCCTGCGCACACGGAGGCGCGTATGAACACGCAAGATATTCCACCCCTCAGCAAGGATTCGCCCGTCGTGCTGGAGATGTCCAACATCTCCAAGAGTTTCGGCGCCGTCACCGCCCTCGTCGATGTCTCGATCAAATTACGCCAGGGTGAAGTCCTGGCGCTGGTCGGCGACAATGGTGCCGGCAAGTCGACGCTGATCAAGATCCTGTCCGGCTTCCACCAGCCCGATACCGGCACGATCGTCTCGCAAGGCAAGGAGGTGCGTTTCGCCTCGCCGCGCGATGCGCGCGCCCAAGGCATCGAAACCGTTTATCAGGACCTGGCTCTGATCGGCGACCTCAGCGTCTTCCACAACATGTTTCTGGGCCGCGAGTACCACAAGCGCTTCCTTGGCCTGAACCTGCTGGACAACAGGAAGATGCGCGAACAGGCCCAGCTCTATCTCGATACGCTCGGCATCTCGATCCCCAGCGTCAACAGCACGGTCGACCTCCTGTCGGGCGGACAGCGCCAGTGCATCGCGGTCGCCCGCTCGATCTATTCGTCACCCAGGATTCTGGTGCTTGACGAACCGCTGGCGGCACTGGGCGTGCGTGAGAGCGCGCATGTGCTGGGCCTGATCCAGAATTTGCGCCAGCAGCGCCAGGTCTCGGTGATCCTGATCGTCCACAACTACAACCAGATTTTCGAAGTCTGCGACCGCATCAACTTCCTGCATTCGGGCGAGGTCGCGCTCGACGCCTCCACGGCCGACACCAGCGAGGAGGAATTGATCCGCATCGTCAAATCGGGCCTCGGCCGCAAGGCGATCGACGCCGCCGCGGCCGAAGTGCGGCCGGGCCTCGTATGAACCCGCCGTCGGCAAACGCCACCGCCGCCAAAATCCCTGCCGACAAGACCATCCACTTGCCGGCTCCCTACATGGAGTGCTTGTTTTGACGTTCTCACCCACCGAACTGACCAGATCCCTTGGCCGCGGGCTGCTGTCCTTTCCGCTGACCTTCTTCGACGATGACGGCGCCTTCAACGAAGCCGGCTATCGCGCCCATGTCGCCAGCCAAGGCGATGCCGGCGCGAGCGGGCTTTTTGCCGCCGGCGGCACGGGCGAATTCTTTTCGCTGACGCTCGAGGAGTACAAGCGCGTCGTGCGGGCGGCGTCTGACGAGGTGCCCGATCATCTGCCGTTGCTGGCCGGCGTCGGCTACGGCACGCATATGGCGGTGGAATTCGCCAAGGCCGCTGAAGCCAATGGCGCCGATGGACTGCTGGTGCTGCCGCCCTATTTGGTCAAGTCCGAGCAGGAAGGCCTGCGCCGCCACTTGACGGCCATCTGCCGTTCGGTCGGCATCGGCGTCATCGCCTACAACAGGGACAATGCGGTGCTGACGCCCGAGACGCTTGAGCGCCTGGCGCAGGATTGTCCGAACCTGATCGGTCTCAAGGACGGCGTCGGCGACATCGAGCTTCTCACCGCCTTGCGCTACCGCATGGACGATCGCCTGATCTTCATCGGCGGCATGCCGACGGCCGAAGTCCATGCCACTGCCGCGGCGGCCATCGGCATGACGACCTATTCGTCGGCGATCTACAATTTCGCGCCCGAGATTGCGCTGCGCTTCTTCAATGCGCTGCGCGCCGGGCGCACGACCGAGGTCGGTGATGTCATCCGCTCGTTCTTCCTGCCCTACCTCGCCATCCGCAACCGGCGCGCCGGCTATGCCGTGTCGATCGTCAAGGCCGGCGCGCGCATTGCCGGGATCGACTGCGGCCCGGTGAGGTCACCGCTTCTGGACCTGACTGATGATGAGGAGCGGCAGCTCGCGGCGCTCATGCAGTCCTGCAAAATGCCGGTCGCGGAGCTGGCGTAGGACGGGATGATCTGCGGAAGCGGATCGAAGACCGGAGTTGACGGCTTGCTACGATCTGGCGTGACCATCGACCATGCGGCGATAGCGTTCCCGCCCGGCTTCGAGATGTTCGCGCAAGGTGAAGCGGGCGGCTTCGACATTCTGCCGCTCGATGGCCTGATAGATGCGGCGGTGCTCCATCTGGACCTGCTCCAGATAGTGCCGCCGCTGCTCCGGCGTTTCGTCCCGCGGGCGGATCGATTGGCGAGGAATGACGACAGGTCCGAGAAAATGCATGAAGCGCTCGAAATAGGGATTGCCGGTGGCCGAGGCGATCGCCCGGTGGAAGGCAAAATCCGGCTCGATGGCGCTCTCTCCCGCTGCGATCGACGCATCGATGGCGTCAAGACAATCGCGCATGCGGGCAAGGTCGTCGTCGCTGCGCTTCTCGGCGGCGATGCCGGCGGCTTCCTGTTCCACAGCAAGCCGAAGCTGCAGCACGTTCTGGACTTCCGTCAGCGAGTGCAGCTCGTCGGAGACGATGCGGAACGTGGTGCTGGCCTGATGGTCGGCGACGAACACGCCGGATCCCTGTCGGCTGACGACAAGGCCCTCCGATCGAAGAGAAGCCATGGCTTCGCGGATCACCGTGCGGCTGACACCGAATTGCGCGATCAGTTCCTGCTCGGTCGGCAGTTTCTCGCCGCTCGTCAGATGGCCGGCACGTATTTCGCGCGCAAACCAGTCGGCAACCTGCGCCGTGCGGCTGATCTGCGGGGGAAGGCCAAAGGAACGTTTCATCGCCACCAAGCAATAAACGAACCGCCGTCCTTGGCAACCCATTATTTATACGGTGATATGATGACATTTGCGACGCGTTTGCCGCGACCAGCCTTCATTCGCCTTGCCAGCTCCGCGCGAACATATCTGCGGCCTCAGCGAAAGGACAGGGCGTGATGATCCCCGACAAACCGGTGCTGTTGACCGGAGCCTCCGGCACGATTGGACGGCTGCTCTCAGCCCGGCTGGCGGCGCTGGGCTGGACCTTGCGGCTCACCGATGTCGTGCCGTTGCCGATCCCGCTGCCGCCAAACGCAAGCTTCACCATCGCCGATCTCGAGGACCAGCGGGCGGTGAACGATCTGGCGGAGGGTTGCGGCCTGATCCTGCATTTCGGCGGCATCTCCACCGAGCAATCCTTCGAGACCGTGCTTGGCCCCAATTTTCGCGGCACCTACCACGTCTACGAGGCGGCGCGCAGCCAGAAGGCGCGCGTGGTCTTCCCGTCTTCGGTGCATGCGGTCGGGCTCTACGAGCGGACGGAAATCCTCGACCAGGACTGCCTGCTGCGCCCGGACGGCTATTACGGCCTGTCGAAGGCCTATGGCGAGATGCTGGCGCGGCTCTACTTCGACAAGCATGCGGTGGAAAGCGTGCTGATCCGTATCGGTTCGGTGTTGCCCGAGGTGCCCGACGAACGCATCCTGTCGACCTGGATATCGCACGACGATTTTGTCCGCCTGATCGAGCGCTGTGCCGAAGCGGAGCGCGTCGACTGCTCCGTCATCTGGGGCCAGTCCAACAACAGCCGTGGTTTCTGGCGGCACGATGCCCGCAAGAAGATCGGCTGGACGCCGCTCGACAGTTCCGACAACCAGGCCGAGCGCGTGCGCGGCAAGGTGACGGACAACCCAGTGGTCGAGCGCTACCAGGGCGGCAAGTTCATTTTGGTGGACTACAGCCGCGATGATTTTCCGCCAAGCGCGATGTTTCCGGCGGAGTGAGGTTGTTGCGCTGTCAGACTATCGCCTATGGCGCTCCCCCTCTCCGTCTCGGCTTCGCCGAGCCACCTCTCCCCCGCTCCCGCGGGGGCGAGGAACCCAAGCCTTTGAAGGCCGCGCCCTCTGCGATTAGCGTTTCCTCGCCCCCATGAAATGGGGGAGAGGTGGCTCGGGCGAAGCCCGAGACGGAGAGAGGGGGCTGGCGCGACCGTATGCGATTATCCTACTTACGCCGTCGGCAGCTTCCGCCCCACAATCAGATCTGCCGCCTTCTCGGCGATCATGATGACGGCGGCGTTGGTGTTCGAAGACACGATGCTCGGCATGACCGAACTGTCGCAGACACGCAGACCCTGAAGGCCGCGCACACGAAGCTCGGGATCGACGACGCTGTCGGCATCGCCGCCCATGCGGCATGAGCCGACCGGGTGGTAGGCGCTGCGACCGTGTTCGCGGGCGAAGGCTTCGAGCGCCGCGCGTCCCTGCATTGCCGCGCCCGGAAGGTGCTCGCGGCTGATGTATTTTGAAAAAGCCGGCTGCGACAGGATCTCGCGGCTGATTTCGATACCGTCAATGGCGCGCTCCAGATCGTAGCGCTCGGCGAAGGGATTGGGATCGATGATCGGCTTGTCGCGCAAATCCGCCGAGCGCAGCGTGACGCTGCCGCGCGAACGGGGGCGGACATGGTAGGAATTCAGCGTACAGCCATTGCCGCCGGGCACCGAGCCGATGCCTTCCTCGACGCCGGCGCCGGGCAGGAAATGGAACTGGATGTCGGGCGTCTTCTCCGCACGGTCGCCCCACCAGAAGCCACCGGCCTCGACGATGTTGGACGCCACCGGCCCCTTGCCGAACAGCGCGTATTCCAGGCCGGCGACGGCCTGCCAGCGCTTCTTCTTGTAGCGGTCGATGCCATGCGGCCCGTTGAGCTCGGCGACGACGTCGACATCCATGTGATCATGCAGGTTCTGGCCGACGGCGGCGAGATCATGGACCACCTCGATGCCATGCTCGCCGAGATGCGCGGCCGGGCCGATGCCGGACAGCATCAACAGCTTCGGCGAGCCGATGGCGCCAGCGGTGACGATCACCTCGCGCTCGGCGCGCAAGAGTTCGCTACGGCCGTTGGCGATGATCTCGACGCCGATGGCGCGGCCGTTCTCGACGACGATGCGGCCGACCGTCGCGTCGGTGCGCAGCCTCAAATTCCTGCGGCCAAGCGCCGGCTTGAGATAGGCGACCGCCGTGCTTGAGCGTTTCCCCTGACGGGTCGTCGTCTGGTAGAAGCCGGTGCCTGCCTGCTCGCCGGCATTGAAGTCGGCGCGAAAGGGAAGACCCGCCTGCTGCGCCGCCTTGACGAAGATGCGGGTCAGCGGATGCGGGGCGCCGCTGGAAACGCCGAGCGGTCCATCGATGCCGTGCTCACGGCCGGCGAAGGTGTCGTTGCCCTCGGAGCGGATGAAATAGGGCAGCACCTCGGTGTAACTCCACCCCACGCAGCCATCGTCAGCCGCCCAGCCGTCGTAATCCTGCGGGCAACCACGCGTGAAGACCTGGGCGTTGATCGAGGAGCCGCCGCCGAGCACCCGCGCCTGCGGATAGACCATGATGCGGCCGTCGATCGCCTTGCCGGGGGCGGTGTCATAGCCCCAGATCAGCGGTCCCGACGTCATCTTGAAGAAGCCGACCGGCAGATGGATGTAGCGATCGGTGTCGGGCGGACCGGCCTCGGCCAAGGTGACCGACACGTCCGGATCCTCGCTCAGCCTGGCGGCCAGAATACAGCCGGCCGAGCCGCCGCCGACGATGATGTAGTCAGACATTCTCACTCCCTTGGCAGCGCGAAATCAGTGCCCTGCTCTCCTCCACGCAACGATCTCAAGTCGCTTGTGTCGCGTCAAGAGAAAGGGTATGGTTATCGTGTTGAAGGGTTGTCGTACAAGTGGAGGAGCTTGGCAATCCATCGATCGGAGGCCCGGCCGCGCCGTCAGCGCATGCCGCCGGGCGGGAAACAGAATTCAATCGGGAGGTTCGAACAATGAAGGACAAGACAGATTTTACGCTTACCGGCAGGGTCAACCGCCGGACGCTGATGATGGGCGCCACCGCCGGCGTGGCGGCGCTCGCCATGCCGACTGTATTGCGCGCCGCCGACAAACCGACGCTGGTGACGTCGATCCGCTCGCTCTCCAACCCCTACCACGCGGTGTGGAAGACGGGTGCGGAGGCCTATGCCAAATGGGCGGGGCTGGAACACGTCACACTGGTTTCGGAAGGCAACAGCGAGAAGGGCATTGCCGACATCAAGGCGATGCTGGCCAAGACCGGCGGCAATATGGTGCTGAATTCCGATCCCAATGACACGCCGGATGCGCGCCCCATCGTCGAGGCCTGCGCCAAGGCCGGCGCCTATGTCGTGACGCAATGGAACAAGCCGGCGGATCTGCATCCGAAGGACTTCAACCCAAACTATGTCTCGCATATCGAGTTCGACGGCATCGCCAGCGGCAAGACCATTGCCGAGATCCTGTTCAAGACTATCGGCGGCAAGGGCGGCATCGTCGCGCTCGGCGGCCTGATCTCGACCACGGCGGCGATCGAACGCAAGAAGGGGCTCGACGCCGCACTCGCCGCCAATCCCGACATCAAGCTGCTCGACTTCCAGGTCGCCAACTGGAAATCGACCGAGGCCTTCGACCTGATGGGCAATCTGCTCACCCGCTTCGGCGACGACATCAAGGGCATCTGGGCCGCCAATGACGATATGGGCTCCGGCGCCTTGGAAGCGTTGCGCGCCGAAAACCTTGCCGGCAAGGTGCCGATCGTCGGCGTCGACGGCATCAAGACGGCGGTCGACGCGGTGCGCACCGGCGAGTTTGCCTGCACCGTCACCTCGGATCCGTTCTGGCAGGGCGGCATGGGACTGGCCATCGGCTACAACGCCAAGATCGGCAAGTTCGACCCGACCAAGGAGCCGCCGGAACATCGTGAATTCTACGGCAAGGCGGTGCTGATCTCGCACGACAATGTCGAGGAATATTATAAGACCAATGTCGATTCCAAACCTGAGATCGACTGGAACGACCTCTGGGGCCGGGTGACCGGAGCGATCCGGACCTGACCGCCGGGCGGGCCGCTGCTCCCTGGCGGCCCGCTCCCCTTTTCAGCAGACGGGAAGCGGTTTCTTGACAATCCATACAGAACCCCTGAAGTCCGTTTCGGACATCGAGCGGACGACGCTTATGACAGTTCTCCCCGGCCGCATCGCCACTGTGTTCGGTGGCAGGCGCTGGCGCAGCCTGGCGCCGCTGGCGGTGCTGATCGTACTCTGCCTGCTGATCGCCATCGCCAATCCCAATTTCATCGAGCTGCGCAATCTGGTGCGGCTTGCCAACTCGGCCGCCGTGCCGCTGACACTGGCGATGGGGCTGACCTTCATCATCCTGATGGGCAGCATCGATCTTTCGGTCGAAGGCACGCTGTCGGTGTCGGCGATGGTGGTGGTGCTGCTCGCCGCCAATGACGGCAATGGCAATGATTATGGCTGGTGGGCGGTGCTCGCCGCCGTGGTCGCCGGCACTGCAATGGGTTTCATCAGCGGCCTCGTCCAGACCATGCTGCGCATTCCCTCCTTCATGGCGACGCTCGGCATGTGGTTCATCGGCCTTGGCCTCTCGGTCTATATGCTGGGCGGCTCGGCGATCCGCCTCAACGACGCCTCGATCCGCGACCTGGCATTGCACCGTTTCCTGGGCTTGCCGGTGGCGGTCTGGGTCGCATTTGCAGCGTTCCTGCTCGCCGCTGTCATCCAGTACCACACCAAGCTCGGGCGCCACATATTGGCGATCGGCGGTGACGAGGACGTCGCCAAGCTCTCCGGTGTCAACGTGGTGCGCGTGCGCATCACCGCCTTTGCGCTGGCCGGTTTTTTCTTCGGCATATCAGGCGTGCTTGCCGCCGCGCAGCTCGGCCAATCGCATGCCGTGATCGGCGACGGCAGGCTGTTCGCAGCCGTCACTGCGGTGGTCGTCGGTGGCACGGCGCTGACCGGCGGCGAAGGTGGCGTCGTCAACACGCTGATCGGCGTGCTGATCGTCACCGTGCTTGCCAACGGCATGATCCTGCTCGGCATCTCGCCCTATATCCAGCAGACGGTACAGGGCCTGATGATCATCGCTGCAGTGGCGCTGTCGCTCGACCGCGTCCGCCTCAGGATCGTGAAGTGAGCGCCATGCTGAACGCATCCGGCATCATCAAGAACTTTCCTGGCGTCCAGGCCTTGCGCGATGTCTCGATCGAGGTCCGCCCGAACGAGGTGGTCGGGCTGATCGGCGAGAATGGCGCCGGCAAGTCGACGCTGATGCGCGTGCTGGCCGGCAGCTACCGCCCTGATGGCGGCAGCCTGACGCTGGACGGCGAACAGCTGCGCATGCGCTCCCCGCGCGACGCGGCCCGGCACGGCATCGGCATGGTCTTCCAGGAACAGTCGCTGGTGCTCAATCTGACGGTCGCCGAAAACATCTATCTCGGCGAGGAGGGCCGTTTTACCCGCTTCGGCATCGTCAACTGGCGCGCCATGAACGCGGCGGCGCGCCGGCAACTGGCCAAGATCGGCATCGATATCGATGTCACGGCGCGCACCTCCGAACTCACCTTCGCCGCGCGCCAGATGGTCGAGCTGGCCAAGGCGCTGACCTTGGAGGAAGTGGTCGAACGGCAGTTGCTCATCTTGCTGGATGAGCCGACCTCGGTACTCAACGCCGCCGACATCGAGGTGCTGTTCGCGCGCGTGCGCTCGCTCAAATCCCGCGCCAGCTTCGTCTTCGTCTCGCATCGCCTCGACGAGGTGCTGGCGATATCGGACCGCGTCTACACGATGAAGGATGGCGCGGTGGTCGCCGAGCACCGCGCGGCCGAGGTCACTGCGCCGGAATTGCACGAGATCATGGTCGGGCGCGGCCTGCAGGCCGAATATTACCGCGAGGCCCGCCAGCAGGCGCCGCGCGAGACGGTCATGGTCGAAGCCAGGGGGCTTGGTGCGAATGGCTGTTATCACGGCGTCGACCTGAAGATCAGGGCCGGCGAGATCGTCGGGATTGCCGGCGTCGTCGGCTCCGGTCGCGAGGAAGTAACGCGCACCATCGGCGGCTTCCTGCAGCATGATGCCGGGGAGATGAAAATCGCCGGTGATCCCGTGCATTTCAGCTCACCGGAACCCGCGGTGCGCAGGGGTATCGGCTATGTGCCGCGCGAGCGCAGGCTTGAGGGGCTGGTGATGTTCCTGTCGATCGCGGAAAACATTTCGCTCGCCGATCTCTCCAGCGTCATGCGCCATGGCGCCATCGACTATGGCAAGGAGCGGCGGCTTGCCGCCGACTGGATCAAGCGGCTGCGTATCAAGGCGCCCGGCCCCGATGCCGCCTGCCGCAAGCTCAGCGGCGGCAACCAGCAGAAGGTGGTGCTGGCGCGCTGGATGACGGCGGGCTCGCGCATCCTGGTGCTCGACCACCCGACGCGCGGCCTCGATGTCGGCGCCAAGGAGGAGGTCTATGAACTTGTGCGCGATCTCTCCGCGCAAGGCGTGGCGATCCTTTTGATTTCCGACACGCTGGAAGAGACGATCGGCCTGTCGCACCAGGTGCTGGTGATGCGCGACGGCGAGATCACCGCGCGCTTCGACGCCAGCCCCGGCAAGAAGCCGAACCAAGTCGACCTGTTGCGAGCGATGGTGTGAGCCGATGAACGAACCTTTCCCCTTCAGGCAGGTGTTCGAAGGCAAGTGGACGCAAGGCGCCATTCCGCTGGTCCTGCTTGTCGCGCTTCTGCTGATCATCGAGATCGCCGCGCCCGGCTTTCTCACCGGCGAGACCGTGGCGCTGCTGTTTGCCAACACCGCGGTGCTGTTCATCCTGGCGACGGGCGTCACCTTCGCCATCCTGCTCGGCGGCATCGACCTGTCGATCCAGGCCGTCGCCTCGCTGGCCAGCGTCATCCTGGCGCAGCTGCTGCCCTCGCTCGGGCTTGCCGCCTTCCCGGTGGCGATCCTGTCCGGCCTTGCCTTCGGAACGCTGAGCGGCATCGTCCATGTCAAGCTGCGCGTGCCTTCCTTCGTGGCGACGCTCGCCACCGGCGGCGTCGTCACCGGCCTGGCGCTCTGGGTCTCCAACGGCCGCGCCATCACCATCGAGGAAGGCGGCCGCGAAAACACCGCCTGGATCAATGCGACCGTCGCCGGCCTGCCTGTGGTGGTGCTGATTTCGGCGGTCATCGGCATCGCCGCCTTTCTGGCGCTGCGCTACACGCGCTTTGGCCGCCAGGCGATCGCGGTTGGCGCCGGCGAACCGGCCGCCTGGGCGGCGGGCATCAATGTCGACCGCACCAAGATCATCGCCTTCGCCGCCTCCGGCATGCTGGCGGCCATTGCCGGCGTCGTGCTGGCGGCCAGATTGTCGAGCGGCTCGCCGGTGCTGGCCAACCAGCTGCTGTTGCCGGCCATCGCCGCCGTCATCGTCGGCGGTACCGCCATCACCGGCGGGCTGGGTGGCGTGGCGCGCACGGCGGTCGGCGCGCTGATCATCTCGATCGTGCGCATCGGCATGACCTTCGTCGGCGTCAACATTTTCTTGGAAAACATGGTGTTCGGCGCGGTGCTCATCGCCGCCGTCGCCATCACCATCGACCGCAGCAAGATCGCGGTCATCAAGTGACAGATCGATCCGCACCGCCTCCCAAGCCAGCGCGGACAGGACGGGGTCGCATCACAAGCCCGATGCGACCCCGCCCGGCCGGATCACATCGTGTCGAGGCCGATCAGTTCGATCTTGTAGCCGTCCGGGTCTTCGACAAAGGCGATGTGGGTGGTGCCGTGCTGCATCGGGCCGGGCTTGCGCGGGATCTTGGCGCCGCGCTTTTCCAGTTCGGCGCAGACGGCGTAGATGTCGTTGACGCCGAGCGCCAGGTGGCCGAAGCCGGTGCCGATCTCATAGGGCTCTTCCCTGCCCCAGTTCAGCGTCAGCTCGACGACGGCCTCCTTGTCCTCGGGACCGTAGCCGACAAAGGCGTTGGTGAACTTGCCGCCGGGATAATCGTCGCGGCGCAGCAAGGTCATGCCGAGAACCTCGGTGTAGAAGGCGATCGACTTGTCGAGGTCGAGCACCCTGATCATGGTGTGCATATAGCGAAAGCCCGGGGCGTCGCTCATTGGGAAAGTCCTCCGAATTGGGTGATTTGCGGGTCTGACCATCCACATCAAACAGCTGGTTGGAACGTGACCTCGCTTGATGTTCTAAATCAGGGTTGTATGATAACACGACAAGAATGGTGGTTGTCCAGTCGTTTTCCCCCGGGGTGCAGAGTCAATTCATGAATGCCGTGCCGCCCACTTCCGCATCGCTGATCGCAGCCCTTGCCGGCGTGCTGCCGAATGGCGGGCTGCTGACCGAGGACGCGGATCTGGCGCGCTACAGCCGCGACTGGTCCGGCGATCATTACGGCCGCCCGCTGGCGGTGGCGCGTCCGGCTTCGGTCGAGGAGATGTCGGCGCTGATGCGGCACTGCCATGCCGAGCGCATCCCTGTCGTGCCGCAAGGTGGCCTGACCGGCCTCGTCGGCGCCGCGGTGGCGGCCGATGGCGGCGAGATCGTCATCTCGCTGGAGCGCATGAGCCGGATTCGTTCGATCAGCCCTATCGACTTCGCCATGGTGGTCGAGGCCGGCTGCATCCTCGAGGACGCCAAGCGCGCCGCCGAGGACACCGACTGCCTGCTGCCGATCACCTTCGGCGCGCAGGGAAGCTGCCGCATCGGCGGCAATGTCGCCACCAATGCCGGCGGCTTCAACGTGCTGCGTTACGGCATGACGCGCGACCTCGTGCTCGGCCTCGAAGTGGTGCTGGCCGACGGCCGCATCTGGAACGGGCTGAAGGTGTTGCGCAAGGACAATCGCGGCTATGACCTCAAGCAGGTCTTCATCGGCAGTGAAGGCACGCTCGGCATCGTCACCGCCGCGGCGCTGAAACTCTTCCCCAAGCCGACGCAGATCGAGACCGCGCTGGTCGGCCTGCGCTCCGTCGAGGATGCGATGGCACTCTATGCCCGCGCCCGGCGCGATTGCAGCGACCTGCTCACCGCCTTCGAACTGATCCTGCGCGGCGGCATCGAGATCACCATGCGCGAGGGCAAGGATTTTCCTGATCCGCTCGGCAAGGCCTATCCGGCCTATGTGCTGATCGAGGTTTCCTCCGGCGGGCTGATCGACCTGTCCGCCATGCTGCTGGGGTTCCTCGACGGTGTCTCCGATCTGGTCGAGGACGGCATCGTCGCATCGACGCGGGCGCAAGCCGAGCGGCTGTGGCTCTATCGCGAGATCATGGTCGAGCGGCAGGGACGCGGCGGCCGCTATCTGCGCACCGACGTCTCGGTGCCGATCTCGAAACTTGCCGATTTCGTCAGCGACGCGCTCGCCGAATTGCAGCGGGCGCGCCCGGACGCGCTGGCCGTCACCTACGGCCATGTCGGCGATGGCAACATCCATCTCAATGTCGTGCCGCCGGAAGGCATGGGCGTGGAAGCGATCGAGCATCTGTTCGAGGAGGCGGAAGCCGAGATCTTTGCCGTCGTCGACCGCTATGGCGGCTCGATCAGCGCCGAGCACGGCATCGGCCGCGTCAAGCAGAAGGCATTCCTAGAACGCATCGATCCGGTGACGCTCGACCTTGCCGCAGGCATCAAGGAGGCGTTCGATCCGCGCCACATCCTCAGCAACGGCCGCATTCTGGCGTCCGCATCCGCCGTCGACTATAGGTGAGCGATGACGCTGAAACTCGACAAGGTCAATCGCGGTCCGCACCTCTCCACTTTGGTGGCGAGTTCCATCTCGCGCGAGATCGCGCAGGGGCGCCTGAAGCCAGGCGACCAGCTGCCGACCGAGCAGGCGCTGGCAACCACCTTCGGCGTCAGCCGCAACGTCGTGCGCGAGGCGATCGCGCGGCTGCGCTCGGAAGGCCGCATCTGGTCGCAGCAGGGGCGCGGCGCCTTCGTGGTCGAGAGCAACAACCCGACGGTGCTGACCATCGACTATGAGGCGCTGCAGCGCGCCGATTCCTTCCGCAACCTGTTCGAGTTGCGCGGCATCCTCGAAGTGCAGGCGGCAGCCTTGGCCGCCAAGCGGCGTTCAGAAACCGATCTCACCGCGATGGGCGATGCGCTGGCCGGCATGCGCGCGGCACCCTATGGCAGCGTTGCCTGGCTGCGCAGCGACCTCGAATTCCACCGCACCGTCGCCGAGGCGACGCGCAATTCCTACATGGGCCAATTCCTGGTCTTCGTGTCCGAACGCGTGCGCGAAAGCATCCTTGCCGCCGGCAACCAGCAGAAATCGGACGACATGGCCCGCATTACGCTCGGCGAACACGAGCGCATCCTCGCCGCCATCCGCGCCGGCGACGCGGAAGGCGCGCAAGCGGCGATGCGCGACCATCTGGCAGGCGCGGCGCTGCGGGTGGGGTTGCTTGATGGGGAGGCGGCGGAGCCGGTAGCGCCGGCGCAGGAGGTGCCGTCTCCGGTGCGGCATTCGCGGCTGCGGAAGGCTGTGCGCGGGCGGGCGTAGGGATAGCGGCATAGCCGCTGCCTTTCGTTGCAAGGTCATCAACCGGCAAATCGCGTATGGGCAGCGCCGGCCCCCTCTCCGTCTCGGCTTCGCCGAGCCACCTCTCCCCCACGTCCGTGCTACGCTATGCACACATTCTGTGACTGGCGTGACTGATCGCCCCGAGGCTTGATTGCCACGTGGTTCCCCCAATCCGTCGCTGCTTCGCAGCGCCACCTTTCCCCCCTCCGGAGGGAAAGGAAGGGAGCGTTGCTGGCAAAAAGCTTGGCGCCTTCGGTAGTGTGCTGAGAGTTCTGCAAATTCGCTGAGAGAGGGGCGGTCATGGCAGGCTGGTGATTGTTCACGTCACCGATTCCCGCGAAGGAACGCCACCATGACCAAGATTGAAAGTAAGACCGCCAGCGCCTCCGTCAAAGACATTCTGCTTTCGAACCCGGACGGACTTCACGAAGTGATCCGTGCGGTGATGCAGGAGGTGCTCGAGGCCGAGATGGATGAGGCGCTGAGTGCTTCGAAGGGCGAACGCACGCCCGAGCGGCTTGGCTATCGCTCGGGTTACTATGGCCGCACCCTTGTGACGCGCGTCGGCAAGCTTGAGCTGCGGGTTCCGCAGGACCGCTCGGGGCGCTTCTCGACCGAGTTGTTTGAGCGCTATCAGCGTTCGGAACGGGCTTTGGTGGCGACGCTGGCCGAGATGTATGTGCAGGGCGTGTCGACCCGCAAGGTGAAGGCGATCACCGAAGAGCTGTGCGGCCATGCTTTCTCGGCCTCGTCGATCTCGGCCATCAACAAGCGGCTGGACGAGAGCCTCGCTGCCTTTGCCAGGCGTCCCCTTCAAGAGCCGTTTGCTTACCTCATCCTCGATGCGCGCTACGAGAAAGTGCGTGAAGCCGGCGTCGTCATGAGCCAGGCGGTGCTGATCGCGGTCGGCATCGACTGGGACGGCCGGCGCCAGATCCTGGCTGTGGAGATGGCCAATCGCGAGAGCCGTTCGGCCTGGAAAGACTTTCTCGTCTCACTGAAGGCGCGCGGCCTCAAGGGCGTCGAATTGGTCGTGTCCGACGATCACGCCGGCCTGGTGGCGGCGATCGGCGAGGTGATCCCGGAAGCCGCCTGGCAACGCTGCTACGTGCACTTCCTCAGGAACGCGCTCGATCATCTGCCGCGCAAGCACGGCGATGACTGCCTGCAGGAGCTGCGCTGGCTCTACGACCGACGCGATCTCGCCGAGGCCAGGGCCGATCTCGCCGCATGGCTTGCCAAATGGTCACCTCGCTATCCGCGCCTGACAGGCTGGGCCGAAGATGCCATCGAACAAACTCTGACCTTCTTCAGGCTGCCGAGACAGCACCACAAGCATCTCAAGTCCACCAACATGCTCGAGCGCCTCAACGAGGAAATCCGCCGGCGCACCTATGTCGTACGCATCTTCCCCAACGCCGAAAGCTGCCTGCGCCTTGTCAGGGCCTTGGCTGTCGAGACCAACGAAAACTGGATGGAGGCCAACCGCTACATCAACATGGACGACCTGCGCGAGCACAAAAAGCTCGCTCTACGCCAAGCCGCATGACCAGCACTATGGCCGCCCCTTTTTGCAGAACTTGACGCACACAACCGCGCCTTCCTCTACCCCGTCGATCGGGGGAGAGGTGGCTCGGCGAAGCCGAGACGGAGTGGGGGTCGACCAGCGCAGCATAAGAAAATGCATGCGCCAAGCTGCCATGCACGCTGTCGCCAAAGACCAGCTGCTTGGAAATGTGTGCATGCCGTAGCACGTCCGTGGGGGCGAGGAACCCAAGCTTCCCAAAGCCGCGACCTCGGAGATTGGCGTTTCCTCTCCCCCATGAAATGCTACGGAATGCACACATCTCTGAGTTCCCAGCCTTTTGCGATGGCACGGAAGTATTCGAGGCCGTGTCGGAAGGTGATGGGACCAGGTGGTTTGGAGGAGGGATAGCCATTCCAGCCGCCAAGGCGGGCAATGATCCAGGCGGCCCATGCGAGACTGTGCCTTGGGTGCGGGTTGTTTTGCAAGGCAGTGCGACCTTGATAGCTGGCATCGAGGCTGTCGAGCACGGCGATGTCGGAAGTGCTGAAGGCATTGGCGGCGTGTTCGCCACCAATGCCTTCGCGGGCCTGGACGAGTTGCAGGATAACCGCCGCAGCCTTGGTGGCGATGGCGGCGAGCTTGATCAAGACCTCGGCGCTGGCGAGTTGGCTGTCCTCGAGGCGCAGGCCGTGCGTCTTCATCAGACGGAACAACTGCTCGATGGTCCAGCGCCGCCTGTACCAGTCGACGATCTGCCAGGCGGCGGCGACGTCGCTGATCTCATGGGTGGTGAGCAGACGCCAGTGCACTGGCTCGGCCGCGGCTGGAGGACCAAGTTCGACGACTTCGACAAGGTTCAGCGTCACGGTCTTCGGCAAATCCCTGGCGCCGGGATTGTCGGGACAGCACACCTCGACCTTGCTGAAGCGCAGGCTCACCTGGGTGCTGCGTGCCGCCCGCTTGTGCGTGGCCAACAACTCAAGCCTGCGCGCGGCCACGAACGGCAGCGCTGCCGTCACGCTCGACAAAGTACCGCCGCCCGCTACGGCACGATCGTGCATCACACGCGTCAAAAGGTGGACATTGCCGCCGGGCAGTGTCGCCCATTCGGCATAGATGTCGCTCTCGCGGTCGGCCACGATCGTAACAGTGGCGGCTTTGGCCAGCACGCTTCTGGCCTGAAGGGCCGTGTCGATCCAGCGGCGCGATTCCTTGTCCTTGAGCGAGCGCTTGGCGTGCGGTGTCTCGACCCGGCCCTTGCGCGTGTAGACGCTGCCGGCCACCAGCCCCAGACAACCGCCGCTCACCGCATCGATGGCCACCATCGCATGCACCAGCACGCCGCGCCCACCACCTTTGCCGATCTCACCCAGGCCGCGTCGCCGCTCGGGCGTGGTGGCAAAGGTGATCTCGCTGGTGTCCTGGATCGCCAACACATGCCGCTCGGCGGCCGCAGACACCGTCTGTTCGCTCCAGCCTTGGATCAACCGCTCGATCGTCACCTTGTCATTGGCCAGCAGGCGATGGAACCCGACCTCCTGCGCCCGCCGGCCCTCGCCAAGCCGGCGCAGGCAGATATCTTGGCGCGCAACCATGCGGTCGAGCAGCATCGCCCCCTTTTGTCGAGGCGCAAATCCCCGAAACGGCCCAGCGACGGTTGCTCAACAAGCATGCGACACCTCGAATCAAGCAAAGTGCCTGACACAGAATCACGCCGAAAGCCGAGACCGCCAGCCCTCCTCAAGCCGAGAGTCAATCCGCCGCACCCCACTCCTAGATGTGTGCATTCCGTAGCCATGAAATGGGGGAGAGGTGGCTCGGCGAAGCCGAGACGGAGAGGGGGAGCGCCATATCCGATTGCCCAGCCCTTGGGGAGAAAGGGGGGCAATTCCATCCCTTCCGTCACATCTCTGGCGCCTCCACCAGCGACACCCCATTCAACCCCGCGACAATATCCGACAGCGCCGGCACGAACTTTTCGCCATGCCCCGTGGCGACCGCCGTCGCAAAGCCGTTGCGCACCACGGCGCCGACCGGGTTCGCAACGCCCGCCGCCTGGGCGAACGAGGCGAGATAGGTCATGTCCTTCAGCGCATTGGCGATAGCAAAACGCTGGGCGTTTTCGTTGCGGTTCAGCACGAAGTCGAAGAAGGCCTGGTAGAAGCCGCAATCCATGCGGCTGCCTGAGATGACGCTGTTGAAGACCTGCGGCGTCAGCCCGGCCTTGGCGCCGAGCGTCAGCGCTTCCGAATAGATGGCGGAATAGCCCATCGAGACGAAATTGTTGAGCAGCTTCATGGTGTGGCCGCTGCCGGTCGGGCCGGTGTGGACGATGCGCGCGGCGAAGGCTTCGAGCACCGGGCGGGCGCGGGCGACCGCCTCGGCAGGGCCGCCGACCATGACGTCGAGCTTGCCCTCGGCGGCTTCCTTGGGCGTGCGCGCCAGCGGCGCGTCGATCAGCGTCACGCCAAGTGCTGCGAGCTCAGCGGCAAGGGCTGTCGTCGAAGACGGGTTGGAGGTCGAGCAGTCGATGATCAGCAGCGGCTTGGCTGCCGTGGCAAGCCCATCCGGGCCCTTGACCAGCGCTTCGACCTCGCGCGAGCCGGTGACGCACAGAATGACGATGTCGCAGGCAGCGGCAAGGTCGCGCGGGGTTGCGACCTCGGTCGCACCGGCTGCGATCAAGCGGTCGGCGGCGGTGCGGCTGCGATGCACGCAGACGGTCAGCGGCCAGCCCTTGCGCAGCAGATTGTCGGCCATGCCGGCGCCCATGCTGCCCAAGCCGATGAAGCCAATGCGTTCTTTCATGCAAACCTCCTATGGCCCGCGCCGGCGGGCTCAACTTTCGTCACCTTGCGGCGGGCACCTGTCGATGCAATGCTTTGAAGAAGAATCGGCCTTCGAACAAGAAACGACCTTTGCCGAAGACTCGGACCGGAGCCCCACGATGGCGGAAACCATGCTTTTCGATGCCATACCGCAGGCGCCCAATCTGCGGACCGGGCTCGTCAACACGCTGATCGCGCAGATCGAGTCCGGCGACCTCGCGCCGGGCCAGAGGCTGCCGACCGAGCAGGAGATCGTCGCCGCCACGGGTGTGAGCCGCACAGTGGTGCGCGAGGCGCTTGCGGCATTGCGCGCCCGCGGGCTGATCACCACGCGTCAGGGCCTCGGCGCCTTCGTCGCCAAGGATCCGCTGCCGCGGACCTTTTCGATCCTGCCCGACGATCTCGAATCGATCGACGAGGTGCTGCGCGTGCTGGAACTGCGCATGGGCATCGAGGTTGAGGCGACCGGCCTTGCGGCCGAGCGGCGCAGCGAGACAGCACTTGCTCAGATGGGCTCGCGGCTGGATGCGCTGGAGGCGGCGGTGCGTGCCGGCGGATCGGGCTCGGAAGAGGATTTCGGCTTCCACCGCGCCATTCTGGCGGCGACGCAGAACCCCAATTTCACCCGGCTGTTCGACACGTTCGGCAGCGCCATGATCCCGCGCCAGTGGACACGGCTCGACCGGATGACCGAGGCCGAGCGGGAAAAATACCTCGACCGCATGCAGCGCGAGCATCGCGCCATCCTCGCTGCCATCGAAGCCAGGGACGTCAACGCGGCGCGGCGCGCCATGCGCAACCATCTGAACAAGAGCTATGCCCGCTTCGAGGATCTGCGCGACAAGGCTGCCCACGACTGAGGGATTGCTCACCCGGCGACTCCGCCGAGATAGAGTTCGCGCATCAGCGACATGTCGCGCAGTTCGGCGATCGGGCCTGAAACCACGATGCGGCCGTTCTGCATGAGATAGCCGCGCGAGGCGACGGCGAGCGCCAGGCCGGCATTCTGCTCGACCAGCAGCACCGAAGCGCCGAAACGCGCGCCGATATCCAGAATGATCGCCTTGATCTCCTTGACCAGCAGCGGCGACAGGCCGAGCGACGGTTCATCCAGCAGCAGCACGCGCGGCCGCGTCATCAGCCCGCGCGCGATGGCCAGCATCTGCTGCTGGCCGCCGCTCAGCGAGCCGCCCTTGTCACGCCGCTTGGTGGCGAGGATCGGAAAGAAGGCCAGCATGGTTGCGAAATCGACTTCCACGGCGGCCTCGTCGCGGCGCGCATAGGCGCCAAGCCGCAAATTCTCCTCGACCGTCATGTCGACGAAAATCTTGCGCCCTTCCGGCACCAGCACGACGCCGCGCCTGGCCATGACATCGGCGGCCAGCCCAGTCACCTCGGCGCCGTCGAAAGCGATGCTGCCAGAGCGAGGTTTGATCAGCCCTGCGATGGCTTTCAGCAGCGTCGACTTGCCGGCGCCGTTAGGCCCGAGGATGGTGACGATCTCGCCTTCGGCCAATGTCAGTGAGACGCCGCGGTTGACGATGGTCGGCCCGTAGCCGGTGACGAGATCGGAGACGGCGAGCAGGCTCACAGATCGCCTCCGAGATAGACTTCCAGCACTTTGGGATCGGCAAGCACCTTATCGGTCGGCCCGTCGGCGATCTTGGAGCCGAAATCGAGCACGGCAAGGCGCCGGCACAGCATCTGCATCAGCTTCATGTCGTGGTCGATGACGCAGACAGTGATGCCGTGGCCGGGCAGCTGGCGGACGAGCCCGACCAGGGACGTGGTTTCGCGGTCGTTGAGGCCGGCGGCGGGTTCGTCGAGCAGGAGCAGCGACGGCCGCGTGGCCAATGCCAGCGCCAGGCCGAGCAGGCGCAAGCTGCCGAAGGGCAGCACGCCGGCTTTTTCTCCCGCGAGAGCCTTCAGGCCGACGAAGTCGAGCAGCGCCTGCGGTGTCGGCCAGGGGTTGGCGCCCGCCCTCGCCCGCACGTGCTCGCCGGCGATCTGGACATTCTCCAGCACGCCAAGCCCGGCAAAGGCCATGGCCTGCTGGAAGGTGTAGCCGATGCCGGCCCGCGATATAGCGTGCGGCTTGAGACCAGTGATGTCTTGCCCGCGAAACGCAACGCTGCCGCCGCTTGGCTTGTGGACGCCGGTGACGACGTTGAACAAGGTCGTCTTGCCCGACCCGTTCGGGCCGACGACGCCGAGGATTTCGCCCTCTTCGATGGCAAGGTCGACGCCGGCAAGGGCGGTGACGCCGCCGAACTGTTTGCTGAGGCCGCGGATCGCCAGGATAGGGCTCATCGCCGCGCCTCCGACGGGGCGGCATCGCGCTCCGTCTCCTGTTTCGGCTTGCTGGCGAAAAGGCCGCGCAGCGCGCGCACGATGCCGCCGATCAGGCCGTCGGGCAGAAGCATGATCACCGCGATCAGGCAGACGCCGTAGACGATGCGCGATTGCACCGGATCGAGGTTGAGCACTTCCGGCAGGAAGGCGACGAGGATGCCGCCGGCGAGCGGCCCCTCGATCAGCCTGGCGCCGCCGATCATCACCATCAGCGCCAGATAGATGCTGGGGAAGGAGGAGAATTGCGCGGGCGAGATGTGGCCGAGGAAATAGGCCAGCAGCACGCCGGAGATGCCGGCAAAGACGCCGCTGACGACGAAAGCGCCGATCTTGTGCCGGCCGACATTGATGCCGAGCGAGGCGGCAAGCTTCTCGTTTTCCCTGATGGCGCGTAGCGTGCGGCCATAGGAGGAGTGGATGATTGCCCAGCTTGCGACGGCCGCGACCGTGACGAAACCCACCACCGTCAGATAGTAGCGCGTCAGGTCGGTCATATCGGCGCCGAACAGGGTGACCGGACCGGCGATATCAAGCCCGGTCGCAGCGCCGGTATAGTCGCCGCCATTGGTGAGCACGATGGCCAGCAACTGGCCGAAGGCGAAGGTCATGATGACGAAGTGATGGCCGCCGACGCGCAGCGAGGGAATGCCGACGATCATCGCGAAGACAGCACTCGCAAAGGCGGCCGCCGGCAGCGCTGTCCAGAAGCCGACGCCGAAGTCGCGCGCGAGGATCGCTGCGGCATAGGCGCCGACACCGACCAGGGCTGCATGGCCCATCGACAGGATGCCGGTCTGGCCGAACAACACCGACAGGCCGTAGAGCGCGATGACGTTGATGCCGGCAGAGATCGCCAGCGACAGGAAACGGTTGCTTGGCGAAAACAGCGGCACGGCCGCGATCAGCGCCAGGATGACCAGCACCGGCAGAAGCGACCGCAACGGCTTGAGGGCGGAACCCGCATTCATGACGCCATCCGGGGTCCGCTGGTGCCGCCGAACAGGCCGTGCGGGCGCACGATCAGCACCAGGATCATCAGGGCGAAGGAATAGGCGTCGGTCCATTGCGAGAAGCCGTAGCCGGCGCTGAAGCCTTCGACGATGCCGAGGATGAGGCCGGCGGCGACGGCGCCGTAGATGTTGCCGAGCCCGCCGATCAGCGCGACGGCGAAGCCCTTCATCACCATGGTGCCGCCGGTGAACGGCGTGATCGGAAACAGCGCGATCAGCAACGCACCGCCAAGGCCGGCCAGCGCACTGCCGAGCACGAAGACGCCGGTGATGTAGCGGCGCACCGGAATGCCCATGAGTGCGGCCGTATCACGGTCCTCGACACTGGCCCTGAGCGCGCGGCCGTAGCGGCTGGCGGTGATCATGCGGAAGCTCAGCGCCACCACGGCGATGGTGATCAGAATGACCATGACGCGGACGGAAGCGATGCGCACGCCGCCGACCTCCCACACCGTGGTCAGCGGGCGCGGAATGCTCTTCTGGTTGGGGTTCCAGAACAGCACGACGACATGCTGCAGGACGACGATGAGGCCGAGCGAGACGATGAAGCCATTGGTCGGCCGCTCCAGCGTGAAGCGGAACAGGCCGCGCTCGAGAATATAGCCCATCAGCCCGACCGCCAGGATCGCCAGTACCACGGCAATGGGGAAACCGAGGCCGGCGCTGACGGCAAGCCAGGTGACGATGCCGCCGATCATCAGGAACTCGCCATGAGCGAAGTTGATGATGCCGGTCAGGCCGAAGATCAGGGTCACGCCGATGGCAATGAGCGTGATGACGCTGGCGATGGAAAGGCCGTTGAGGATTTGCTGGATGAAAATATCCACGGCTGACTTCCGTTGTTCAGGGGTAGCCGGCGATCGAGCCTGCCTGCTTCAGAAAAGAAGGAGTTGGCGGCGGATGATGCCGCCAACTGAGGGATGACACTTAGCTCTTCGGCGCTTCGGCCGGTGGCTGTTGCATGGCGCAGGAGATGGCGCCGCCGGGTGCCGCGGCGCAGACCTCGGTGGCGTGGGTGACCTGGTGCGTCGGATTGAAGGTCAGGTCGTCCGAGACCACGCCCTGATGGTGGAGGCTCAGCAGCGCCTCGACCGTCTTGTCCGGATCGAAGCTGTCGGCCTTCTGCCAGGCTTCGACGAGGAAATGGACATAGTCATGGTAGAGCAGCGACACCGAAGAGGTCACGCCGTGCGGCGCGCCGGCGGCGAAATAGGCGTCGAAATAGGCCTTGGCCTTCGGGTTGGAGGACTCGCCCCAGCACACCGGCACGCAGCTCATCGCCACCGGCACATCGGCCGAAAGCTGCTTTTCCTTCCAGATGCCGGGGTCGACGCCGAACAGGAAGTAGCTTTTGGCGGCGCCGAGCTCAAGCGCCTGCGGCAGCGCCGTCAGCGTTGAATCGCCATTATACCAGAAGTGGATGATGTCCGGATTGAGGCTCTTGGCCCGCGTCAGGAAGGGCGAGAAATCGGTCGTGTCAGGCGGATAGAAGATGATGTCCGGCACGTCCTGCCCTTCGGCCTTCAGCGCCTTGTAGTAGTAGGACGACAGGAACTGGCCGGTGGCATCGTTTCCGACGATCATCACCGATTTCTTCGGCTTGAAGCCGAGCAGCGGCTCGAGCAAGGACAGGACACCACGCGCCGTCGATCCGGAGCGCTGGAACTCCTGCGGTTCGGACTGGAAGAGATAGTGGTCCTCGCCGCCCGGCTTGACGGAGTCCGGGTTGAGGATTTTCGCCAGCGTCGAATTGCCGGCGAAATGGATGATCTTGGCCGGCTGGGTGATCTTGGCCATGGCCAAGGTGAAGTCATGCGTTTCCGAGCCGAAGATCGCCTGCACCTTGACGTCGCGCACCAGTTCCTGGGTCGCGGCGATTGCCGTGGCGATATCGGTGCGGTCGTCGCGCTTGACCATTTCGAGCTTGTAGGTCTTGCCGCCGACCTTGAAGCCGCCGGCATCGTTGATCTGCTTGACGGCAAGGCCGACGCCCGCCGGCAAGGTGTGGCCGGCGGAAACGAACGAGCCCGATTCCGCCGCGACGACGCCGATCTTGACGATGTTGTCCTCGGCGAACGCCGGATGAGCAAGCGCGCCAAGGCACAAGGCCGCCGAGGCGGCCAGTTTAAGCACGGTTTTCAATTTGAGATCCTCCCGACTCCAAATCATTGCAGTCTTACCTGGTTGTCATACAACCCTGTAATCTGGTAAATCTTGTGGACGGGGATGTCAATCGCGTTGCCATGCGATAAGAGGCTTCCCGAAAATCAGAATCGCAAAGCCGGAATTGCCGGCAAGCCGCAGTCAGGAACAGCAAGATGCAATCACGGAAATTCGGCCGCACCGGCAGATCAGTCAGCGAAATCGGCTTTGGCGCCTGGGCAATCGGCGCCGCCTGGGGCGAGGTCAATGACGATGACGCGGTCGCTGCCTTGCATGCCGCACTCGATGCCGGCGTCACCTTCCTCGATACGGCCGATGTCTATGGCGACGGCCGCTCGGAGAAGCTGATCGCCAGGGTGATGAAGGAGCGTGGCGGCGAGCGGCCGTTCATCGCCACCAAGGCCGGACGGCGACTGCCGGCGCAGACCGTCGAAGGCTACAGCCTGGAGAACCTGACCGGCTGGATCGACCGCAGCCTGAAATACCTCGAGGTCGACACGCTCGATCTGGTGCAGCTGCACTGCCCGCCGACCGACCTCTATTACCACCCGGAGGTGTTCGAGCGACTCGACCGGCTCGTCGCGCAAGGCAAGATCCGCAACTACGGCGTCAGCGTCGAGCGTGTCGAAGAGGCGCTGAAGGCGATGGAGTATCCGGGCGTCGTCAGCGTGCAGATCATCTTCAACGCCTTCCGCCAGCGCCCGGCCGAACTGTTCTTCGACCAGGCGAAAAAGAACGATGTCGCCATCATTGCCCGCGTGCCGCTGGCCAGCGGGTTGCTGTCGGGCAAGTTCAAGGCGGACACCAAATTCGAGACCACGGACCATCGCCTGTTCAACCGCAACGGCGAAGCCTTCGATGTCGGCGAGACGTTTTCGGGCGTGCCCTATGAGGTCGGGCTGGCGGCGGTCGAGCGCATCCGGCCGCTGGTGTCAGGCGACACGACGATGGCGAAATTCGCGCTGCGCTGGATCCTGATGTTCGACGCGGTGAGCGTGGTCATACCCGGCGCCCGCAACCCGGCACAGGCGGTTTCCAATGCGGAAGCGGCAGCGCTTGCGCCATTGTCGGCCGAGCTGATGAGCAAGGTGAAGGCGATCTACGACCAGGACATCAAGCCCTACGTGCACCAGCGCTGGTGATTGGCCTAGAGCCGGCTTCGAAATCGAACCGGCAATGGTCGTGCTGGCCGTCGCAGACGCAGTGTGTCTCCTCGCATGCGACCGCCGTCGGATCCGCTATGCCGAGCAGGAATGAGAAGGCGCCGGTGACGAAGCCTTCGAACATGTAGCAGACGCGCTGGCCGGGTTGCTGCCCGGCCTCGAGCGCGAAGATCGAATTCCTCAGGCTGATGCTGCCGCGCCGGCCGGCGATATCGAGCATGTCGACTGAGAACTGGCCCCAGCCGCGTTGCGACAGGCGCTGGAAATAGTGCCGGAACGTGGCTTGCGCGTCGAGGCCCTTGCCCCGCACCTGCGCCTGGCACCATTCGATGGCGGACTTCGCCGTCGATGCGCGCAGGATCGTGCTGTAAGCCTCGCGGCCGAGGGCTGCCTCGACCGCGAGATGATTGTTCACCAGGAAATGCCTGGGCAGATAGACCATCGGCAGCCCGTCGGTCCGCCAGATGCCGCTGGTGTCATCGACATCGATCGGAACCACGGGCTGCATGATGCCGTGGTCTAGGCCGCTTGCCGCTGCGACGCGACCGAGGCCGACTGGTCCTTGTAGAGCTCGCCATCCTTCATGATGACGATGAGGTTCTTCTCATGCACCATCATGTCGAGGTCCTTCAGAGGATCGCCATTGACTAGCAGAAGGTCGGCGATGAAGCCTTCCTTGACCATACCGAGTTCGTCGCCGAGGCCCATCACCTGGCCGCCGAGCCGCGTGCCGCACTGCAGCGCCTCACTGGGCGAATAGCCCAGCAGGTCGACGAAGTGCTTGAGGTCGCGCGCGTTGGTGCCTTGCGGCGTCTGCGCGAAACCATAGTCGCCGCCGATCAGTGCGCGCACGCCGCGCTTGCGCAGTTCGGTGTAGACCTTGCGGCTGTCGTCGAGGATGCGCTGCATGCCGAACTTCACCGCCATCTCATGGGTGAAGCCGAAGGGCTCGCCCTCATAGAGCGTGCCGTAGATGATGCCGATGGCCGGGCCGACGAAGATGCGGTCCTTGGCCGATTCCAGCGCGTCGAGCGCTTCCTCGTCGGCGGATTCGCAGTGGTAGATGACGTCGACGCCGCACTTGACGGCGCGCTTCACCGAACCGGCGGCGCGGGCATGGCAGTTGATCTTCTTGCCGAAGTCGCGCGCCACCTGCACCGCCGTGAGAACTTCGGCCTCGCTCATGACGGTGAGGCCGCCATGCGCCGCAGGGCTCAGATCATCGCCCGAAATGTTGATCTTGATGTTGTCGGCGCCTTCGCGGCAGCAGAGCCGCACCGCCTTGGTGATCTCCTCGACGCCGTCGGCGATCATGCCGAAGCTCTCGTGGTACATATGCTGCTGGCGCTCGTCGCCGAGGCCGCCGGTGACCGTGATCTCCGGACTGCCGGCGCGCATGCGCGGTCCCGGCAACCGGCCGGCATTGATCTCGTTGCGGATGACGATGTCGAGCCTGAGCTTCGAGGTGGCGGCGCTGTAGGCGCTGGTGAAACCATGGTCGAGCAAGGTCTTGGCATTGCGCATGGTCAGCAGCAGATGCTCCTCGGGCGGGATCAGGCCGAGGTCGGAATCCTTGATCGCGCCCCCAAACGAAATATGGGCATGGCCTTCGACAAGGCCCGGCATCAGCGTCATGCCGCGGCATTCGACCGTCGTCGCGCCCTCGCCCGACAATTGTCCGGGCGTGCGTGCGATGGTGACGATGCGGCCATTGTCGACCAGCAGATCGGCCGGATAGGCGTCAGCGCCCGTGCCGTCCCAGATCATGGCATTTCGAAACATCACTCTTGTCATGACTTCGTCCTTTCGGAGTTGGCGAGGGTTATTGGTTGACGGCCTGGGCTGCGATGACATCGTCGGCCACGACATTGGACAGGATGCCGACGCCTTCCAGCTCGACTTCGCAGATATCGCCATGCTTCATGAACAGCTGCGGCTTGCGCGCCACGCCGACGCCGGACGGCGTGCCGGTGACGAGGATGTCGCCCGGCTCCAGCGTGATGGCTTCACTGATGATCGAGATCAGCGAGACGACATCGAAGATCATGTCGTCGGTCGAGGCGTTCTGGACGATCTCGCCGTTGAGGCGCGTCTGGATGCGCAGGCCCTTGCCGCCAGGCGGCAACTCGTCCGCTGTGACAAAGATCGGCCCGAAGGAACCGGTGCCATCGAAATTCTTGCCGACGGTCCATTGCGGCGCCTTGGTCTGGAAGTCGCGGATCGAGCCGTCGTTGAAGATGGAATAGCCGGCGACATGGCTGAGCGCCTGGGCCGGTGCAATGTGGCGGCCGGCCTTGCCGATGACCGCAACCATCTCGCCCTCATAGTCGAGCTGGATCGAGGCCTCCGGCCGGCGGATCGCCGCACCATGGCCGATCAGGCTGGTCGAGAAGCGGGCGAACAAAGTCGGATAGGTCGGCGGCACGAAGCCGCTCTCGATCGAATGGTCGACATAGTTGAGGCCGACGCAGATGATCTTGCCGGGCCTCGAGATCGGCGGCAGCCATTCGACGGATTTCGCATCGATCCGCCGCCCGCAGGCCAGCTTCTCGCCGGCGGCCTGCAGCGCCGGCGTGCCTTCGGCAATCAGCTCGTCCAGCCATCCGGGAAACATCGCATCGCTGGCGTCGATGCCGCGGAACTCACCTGCCGGCAAGGCAATCGCCAGCCCAGGTCCCCGCGACGATTTATAGGCTGCAAATCGCACTGGCCACTTCCTCGCTTGTGAAGGCTGGACTTTGTTGAGAAATTATATATCTGTCAACAGAGAATATATTATTTTGCATTCTGATTTTCCGCTGGGATAATGTATCAAGGCCCCTCGAAGGATGGATTCGCCCGCAGGCAAACGAATGGCTAGGGAAGGCTCGATCAATCTCACCCAGGGCGCGTATGAGGATTTGCGCGCCGACCTGTTGTCGTGCCGGATCGCACCCGGCAGCCGGCTCAAGGTCCAGGAGCTGTGCGACAGGCTGTCCGTCAGCCTTGGCGCCATCCGCGAGGCATTGTCGCGACTGACGTCCGAAGGACTGGTCGTGGCCGAACCGCAGCGCGGCTTTCGCGCCGCGCCGATCTCGGCCGAGGACCTGCTCGACCTCACCAAGACGCGCATCCAGATCGAAACACTGTGCATCCGCCGCGCCATCGAGGTCGGCGACGTCGCCTGGGAATCGCAGCTGGTCGCAGCGCTCCACCGGCTGTCGCGCACGCCCGAGCACACGCCGGATGATCCGGTGCATTCGAGCGACGAATGGGCGACCGCGCACGCGGCCTTCCACAAGGCGCTGGTCGCCGGCTGCGACAGCCGCTGGCTGCTGCGCCTGCGCGACCAGCTGTATGACCAGAGCGAACGCTATCGCCGGCGGTCGGTCTCGCTGGCGCCAAGGGCGCGCAACATCAGCAAGGAACATCAGGACCTCGCCAACGCGGTGCTCGACCGCAATGCGGAGAAGGCATGCGAATTGCTGGCGGCGCATCTGGCTGTCACCACAGACATCCTGCTGGCCGCCGAAGCCGACGACCTGCCGGCGCGCAAGACGATCGAGCGGGCGTAGCTTTTCATTCAGCTTCCTCCGGCGAAAAACAAAACGCCGCTCCTGCGAGGAGCGGCGTTTCGCGTTGCAGTCTTACTGGCGCAGGTTCGTCCAGATCCGGTCATAGGCGCGGATCGCCTTCTCGTCGCATGACGGCGCGAAGGTGATCTTGAGATCGGCCGGCGGATTGAATTCGGGCGAGCCGCCGACGTCCGGCGCCAGCAGTTTGTTCGATCCGGCGATCCCGCTCTGGTAGCCGGTGTATTTCTGCTGCAGCGCGATGTTTTCCGGGTCCATCAGGAAGTTGAGGAACTTCTTGGCATTGTCGAGATTGGGCGCCGTCGTCGGCACCGCGACATTGTCCATCCAGCCAACCACGCCTTCCTTGGGGTAGACGTATTTGACCGTCGACTTCTGCTGGCGGGTCGCCAGCGCCTTGCCCGACCACTGCTCGTGCATGACCGTTTCGCCGGCGACCTGGCGCTCGACGATGCCGTCGGAATTGTAGACTTTCACGAACGGCTTCTGCGCCTCGAGCAAGGCATCGAGTTCTTTCAGATCCGCCGGATTGCTGTTGCACTGGTCCTTGCCGAGATAGACCAGCGCGAGCGATATCACCTCGGTCGGCGAGCCGAACATGCCGACCTTGCCCTTGAGCTCCGCCGGCGGATCGAACAGCGGCTTCAGGCTGTCGGTCGGGCCTTTGTAGACCGCGGTATCGACCGAATAGGAGGTGGTGCCCCACACCCATGGCACGGTGTATTTCGCATCCGGATCCCAGGGCCGGTGCTGCCACTTCGGATCGACATTCTTGAAGTTCGGCATCGCCGCAGCGTCGACTTCCTGGAACAGCTTCTGCTTGACGAAGATCGGCACGAAGTCGTTGCTGATGATCATCACGTCGTAGCCGGCGGCACCCGAGCTCAGCTTGGCGAGCGCGGTTTCGTTGGAATCGTAGGTGTCGATGGTCACCTTGATCCCGGTCTCGGCCTCGAACTTCTTGATCATCTCGTCCGACGTGTAGTCGGTCCAGTTGTAGATGTGCAATTCGCCGGCATCGGCGAGCGCGCTGGTGGTGATTGCGCCGAGCATGGCGGCGGCAAGAGCTATCCTCGAAAGTCCTTCTTTCCATTTGGTCACGGTTGTTCTCCTCTGGTCTGGTCTTATTTTTCTAGGCAAGTCTGTTGCGTCGTCCGACGAGCAGGGCCGCGGCGACGAAGACGATGGAAACGGCAAGCAGGATGGTGGAGATGGCGTTGACCTCCGGCGTCACGCCAAGCCGCATCATGCCGTAGATGTAGACGGGCAAGGTGGTCGATCCCGCGCTCGACACCATCATCGAGATCAGGAAATCATCGAGCGAGACGACGAAGGCCATGATGGCGCCGGCCGAGATTGCCGGCAGCAGCAAGGGCAGCGTGACGCGGCGAAACAGCCGCCACTCGTCGGCATAGAGGTCGCGCCCCGCTTCCTCCAGTGTGCCGCCCATATCGCGCAGCCGCGCCTGGATCGGCAGCAGCGCGAACGGAATGCAGAAGACGGTGTGGGCGATCATCAGATTGATCAGCCCGTGATGCATGCCGAGCCCGGAAAAGAAAATCAGCGTGGTGATCGCCACGACGATCTCCGGCACCACCAGCGGCATCGCGATCAGCGCTGTTGCAGCACCCCGCCCGAAGCGCAGCCGGCCACGTTCCAGCGCAATGGCGCCGGCAGTCGCAATCGCTGTCGAGGCGATGGTGGCGACGATGGCGATGATGACGCTGTTGAAGGCGGCGTCGCGGATCGCGCCATTGTTGGCGACGGCGACGAACCATTTGAAGCTGAAGCCGGCCCAGACGGTGACCAAGCGGCTCGAGTTGAAGGCGTAGATGACCAGGATCAGCAGCGGCGCGTAGAAGAACACGAAGATCAGCGCGGTGTAGGCCGACAGTCCGGGCGTGTGCCGCCAGTCGAAAGGCTTTGCGCCGTTCATCATCGTTCCTCCTGCGCCCGGCGCGAGCGGATGACGAAGACGGTCAGCACGACGACCGTCACGACCGTCGAGAGTGCCGCGCCAAACGGCCAGTTGCGCGATGAGGTGAACTGCATCTGGATCAGGCTGCCGATGAGCAGCTTCTTGCCGCCGCCGAGCAGGTCGGGCGCCAGGAAGGAACCCAGCGCCGGCGCGAAGACAAGCGTGGCGCCGGCCAGCGCGCCGGGCCTCGCCAGCGGCCAGACGATGCGGCGGAAGACGGCGGCGCGGCTGGCGTAGAGGTCGTGAGCCGCCTCGATCAGCCTGACATCGATGCGCTCCAGCGTCGAATAGATCGGCAGCACCATGAAGGGCAGGAAGGTGTAGACGAGGCCGAGCAGGATCGGCCCGTCATTGTAGAGCAGCGGCAGCGGATCGGAGATGATGCCGGCATGGCGCAGCGCGCCGTTGGCCAGGCCTTCGTCGCGCAGGATCAGGATCCAGCAATAGGTGCGGATCAGCGTGTTGATCCAGAATGGCAGCGTGACGGCAAACAGAAGGATGCGCCGGCGCTCCGGTGTCTGGCAGACGATATACCAGGCGACGGGAAGGCCGAGCACGAGGCAGATGACGGTGGTGGCGATCGCCAGATAGATCGAGCGCAGGATGATCAGCGCATAGCTCGGCGAAAACACCAGGCTGTCGTCGAAGTCGCGCTGGTAAAGGAACTGCAGATAGGCGTCGAATGTCGCCGGCGCGGTGACGCCGCCATAGGGATTGGCGGTCATGAAGGAATAGGCGACCGCCAGGAACAGCGGCAGCACCATGAAGATGCCGATGACCAGCATGGCCGGCGCAATCAGGAGATAGGTGCGGTTCGGACCCATCTCAGTTCGCCAGCTCGCGTTCGACGGCACGGGCCCAGTCGACGACGACCTTGTCTCCTGTCGCGAGGGACGCACCGCCGCGCGAGCGCGAATGCAGTTTTGCCCCCTCCTCCAGCACGACCTCATAGAGCGTGTCGGAGCCGAGGAAGGTGATGGCCGAGACCGCGCCCGTGGCGTGGCCGCTGGCGCCGTCCGATACCGGCGAGACGACGATGTGTTCGGGGCGCACGACGATCGTCTTTGCCGGATCGCGGCCAAGGGCGGCACCGGGCAAAAGGTTGGACTCGCCGATGAAGTCGGCGACGAAGCGGTCCCGCGGATTGTCGTAGATGTCGCGGGGCGTGCCGACCTGCAGCACGTCGCCGCTGCGCATCACCGCGATCCGGTCGGACATGGCCAGCGCCTCCTCCTGGTCGTGGGTGACCAGCACGAAGGTGATGCCGGTTTCGCGTTGCAGCCGCTTCAATTCGCTCTGCATACCCTTGCGTAGTTTGAGGTCGAGGGCCGATAGCGGTTCGTCGAGCAGCAGCACACTCGGCTTGGGCGCCAGCGCGCGCGCCACCGCGACACGCTGCTGCTGACCGCCCGACAATTGTGCGGGGCGCCGCGTGGCAAAGCCTTCGAGCCGGACCATTTCCAGCGCTTCCCTGACGCGCTCGTCGATCAGCGCTTTCGGCGCGTTCTGCATTTCCAGCCCGAACGCGACGTTTTCGGCGACGCTCATATGCGGGAACAGCGCGTAGCTCTGGAACACCGTGTTGACCGGCCGCTTCTGCGGCGGCAAGGCGGCGACGTCGCTGCCCGCGATGCGGATGGCACCCGAACTTGGCGCCTCGAAGCCGGCGATCAGGCGCAAGAGGGTTGTCTTGCCGCAGCCCGACGGGCCGAGCAGCGTGAAGAACTCATTGTCGTAGATTTCCAGGCTGACTTCTTTCAGCGCATGCACCGGATCGGCGTCCCTGGTCACGAAGGACTTTGACACGCTGTGGATGTCGATCATGACCGGCACATTCCTGGACTGCAGGGAGATGGCCCGAAGGCCATCACGGCCGCCTGGCGCCGCACTTAAAAATTCGCTCCAAAATTATATTTGTCAACGGATAATATATTGTTTTTGCGTTTCGACACACGAATGTGTGGTAGGCCCGTTTTCGACCTGTGTTGGAGCCTTCGCGTCTCAGAGCACCTTGCCGCTTTCGAGGTCGAGCAAATGCATGTGGCCCATGCCGAGCGACAGCGTCGCCATCTCGCCCGGCTTCGGTGTCGCAGCGGGGTCGATGCGTGCCGTCGCCTCCGCCCCGGCGACAAGCACATGCAGCAGCGTCTCCATGCCCATCGGCTCGACGACCTCGACCGGCACCTTGATGTCGACTGTATCGGGCCGCTCGCGCTGCTCGGTGATGTGCTCGGGACGCAGGCCGAATTCAAGCTCGCGCCCGACATGGCCGGCATAGCGCGCGGTGCGGGAAGCAGGCACTGCGAGTGCCGTGCCATCGCCGAGCACGACCGCCAGCCTGTCGCCGCGCCCTTCCAGCCGGCACTTGAAGAAATTCATGCCGGGACTGCCGATGAAGCCGGCGACGAAACGGCTGGCCGGCTCGTGATAGAGATCGTTGGGCGGCCCGATCTGTTCGATCCGCCCCTTGTTCATCACCACGACGCGGTCGGCCAATGTCATCGCCTCGACCTGATCATGGGTGACGTAGACCGTGGTGGTGGCGACCATCTGGTGCAGCTTCTTGATCTCGGCGCGCATCTTGACCCTGAGCTTGGCGTCGAGATTGGAAAGCGGCTCATCGAAGAGAAAGACTTTCGGCTGGCGCACCATGGCGCGGCCCATGGCGACGCGCTGGCGCTGGCCGCCGGAGAGCTGGTGCGGCTTGCGCTGCAAGAGCTCGCTGAGGTCGAGTATGTCGGCGACACGGGCGATGCGTTGCGTCACCTCGGCGTCCGGCACCTTGCGGATGCGCAGGCCGAAGGCCATGTTCTGCGCTACCGTCATTTGCGGATAAAGCGCGTAGCTCTGGAAGACCATGGCGATGTCGCGGTCCCTTGCCTGGACGTCGTTGACCAGCCTGCCGCCAATATGGATCTCGCCACCGCTTGGCCGGTCCAGCCCCGCCACCATGCGCAGCGTCGTCGACTTGCCGCAGCCGGAGGGTCCGACGAGAACGACGAACTCGCCCTCGGCAATGTCGAGATCGATGTCGTGGACGACCTTCAGGTTCTGAAAACTCTTGGAAATCTTGCGCAGTTCGACGTCGGCCATGGCGCTATTCCTTTGCCGCGGGTGCGAACATGTCGAGCGCCAGTGCCGCGGCACCGATCACGCCGGCATCGTTGCCGTGCTCGGCCGCCACGATAACCGGCGGGCGGCCGGGTTTGAGCAGCACGAAATCCCTGACATTTTTGGCGATGCGATCGATGAAGAAGGGACCGGCCAGCGACAGGCCGCCGCCGATGATTGCCGCCTCGATGTTGAGCATGTTCGACATGATGCCGATCATCTGGCCGAGCCAGCGCGCCACTTCGTCGACCACCTGCAGCGCGATCGGCTCGCCACCCTTGGCCAAATCCACGACGGTCTCGGCGTCTTTGGCATCCGTGTCCGGCTTGAGCTGGCGATAGCGATTGACCAGCGCGCGGGCGCTGGCCAGGTTCTCGACCATGCCAGGCACCGGATCGGCGATGTCGGTGCGGACCGGATCCAACGAGATGCAGCCGAATTGCGGCGGCAGCCCATCCGGGCCGTCGATGACCTTGCGATCGATGACCATGGATCCGCCAATGCCGGTGCCGAGCGTCAGCAGCGCAAAGCGCGAGAACGGACGCCCGGCGCCGTGGCGCATTTCGCCATGGGTGGCGCTGACGGCATCGTTGCGGACAACGGCCGGCACACCGAAGCGGATGCTGAACAGCTTTGACAGCGACCCTTTCAACAGGGCCGGGATTGCCGGGCAGCGGCCATTGAGCATGCCGGTCTCGGGATTTGGCGTGCCGGGCACGCCAATGCCGATGGCGGTGATGTCGGGATACGCCTTTCTCAGCTCTTCGGTTGCCTCGGTGACCAGATGGACGAAATCTGAAAATTCGATGTCGCGATGCACCGGGACAGCACCGCGCGCCAGGACCTTGCCTGAACCGTCGACGACGCCGAGCTTGACCAGGCTGCCGCCAATGTCGATTCCAACAGCGGTTACCATCAGGCCTCCTTGCGGATGCGCACGTTGAGCCGCCGTCCGAGGTTGGGGTAGATCATCTTGTCGGGATCGATGCCGCGCGCGATCGCCAGTTCGCAACCGTACCATTGCAGCGGCATCGGCGCCCAGCAGCCGGCAAGCCATTGCTGCTCCGGCGCTGTCGGCCAGCTGACATCGAGGTCGAAGCGGGTCGGGTGGCCGGAGAGGTTGAGGACGGCCGCGCGCGGTCCGAGCTCGGCCAGCGCCTCGCCGAGATTGGCGGCGACCTTCGCCTCGGTCTCGGTCTGCGCGATTGATATCACCAGGCTGTTGTCGGTCGTGCCATAGACATGGCCGTGCAAGGCCTCCTCAGTGTCGAAGGCAGCGGTTGGCACGCCGCTGATCTCGGCGATCTTGAGCGAGGCCTCGAGTGCTGTGCCGAGATGCGTCGCCTGTCCGGCGACCAGTATGTAATCGGGGATGCCGAAGCGGGTGATCAGATCTTTGGCTGCCGCCAGACCGGTTTCCGCAGTCTGCTCCAGTTGCGCGACCAGACCCGACAGATCGATCGTCTTGTCGGCGAGCTTGGCGGCGACGGCCAGCACCGAGATGACGGTCGCGGTGTAACCCATGGTCTTGGGGCCGACCGTCTCCGGGCCGATCGGCATCACGATGATCTCGGCGCCGGTCTCGGTGATCAGGCTGCCGGCCTCTCCGGTGATGACAAGGGTGGGAAAGCCTAATTGCACCGACAGGCGCACCGCCTCGATCGTGGTGATGCTCATACCGGACTGCGAGGCAGCCAGAACCAGCGTGCGCTGGTTCGACGCCCTGGGCGGCAGGCGCAGGAAAGCCTCCGGCTCCTTGGCGATCACCGAGGCGCCCGTGCCCTCCTCCAGCGCCTCGGCGCCGGCCAGCAGCGCATTCATCGACGATCCGGTGCCGAGCAGCACGATCCGCTCCGGCTTCTGGCGCAGGCTCGCAAAACCAGCGAGGTCCGCGCCGATCGCCGCGGGGAGACCGGTGAGGGTCGCGGGCTGCCGGCGGATGTAAGTGCCTATCTGCATTTCAGTGTTCCATCAGTTCGAAATTGTCGGTCTTGTTAAAATCTGTCGGAGGTACGGCTATTTGCTGTAGCCCTTGCTCAGGCCGCTGATGAATTGCCGCGAGAACAGGGTGAACAGCAGCACCAGCGGCACCGCGCCGAGCGTCAGCGCGGCGAGCAGTGCCGGATAGTCGTTCATGAATTGGCCGACGAACCGCTGCACGCCGAGCGTCACCGTCTGGTTCTGCCGGCTTGGCGCCAGGATCAGCGGGAACCAGAGGTCGTTCCAGACCGGCAGCATGGTCAGCGCTGCGACAGCGGCGAGGCCCGGCCTGACCAGCGGCAGCACGATCCAGAAGGTGCGCAGCTCGCTCGCGCCATCCATGCGGGCAGCTTCCTTGAGATCGGTCGGCACGGTGCGGAAATAGGTGACCATCAACGTCACCGCGATCGGGATACTCATGGCGGTGTAGACGAGGATGAGCGCCGCCAGCGTGTCCATCAGTCTCCAGGCGAGCATCATCTGGATGAGCGGGATGGTGCCGAGCCGGATCGGCAGCATGATGCCGAGCACGAACAGGCCGCTAAGCAGCGACGCCGCCCGCACCCGGTATTCGACCAGCGCAAAGGCGGCGAGCGTCGACAGCACCACCGTCAGCACGATCGTCGTCACCGTGACAATGAGGCTGTTGCGGTAGTTGACGATGAAATTGCCACGCGTGAAGACGCGCTTGTAGCCTTCGAGGCTGAAGGTCTTGGCCGTCGGCAGGTCGAACGGCCCGCTGAAGATCGCCGGCGTCGTCTTCAGCGAATTGATGATGACGATCAGCACCGGTCCGATGGCAAGCAGCACGAACAGGATCAACAGTGCGTGCACGATGATGCGTTCGAATGTCCAGGGTTCGCGATCCTGGCGGCGACGGGCGGCTGGAATGGTGAGGCCTGGAGCGCTCATCTCAGCTCCTAGACCGAATAGGATTTCAGGCGGCGCTGGATCAGCCAGAAATAGGCCGCGGTGACCAGCAACACCGTGAGGAAGATGACCGTTGCGACCGCGCTACCCAGATCGAGATCGGCAAGCTGCCCGCTCGAGCCGAAGAAGGTGCGGTAGAAGTAGGTGCCGAGAATGTCGGTGCTGTAGTTCGGTCCGGGTGCCGAGCCGTTGAGCGCGAACACCAAGTCGAAGCCGTTGAAGGTCCAAATGTAGGTGAGGATCGCGATCAGCCCGAATTGCGGCGCGATCAGCGGGAACTTGATCTTCCAGAAGGTCGTCCAGCCGCCGGCGCCGTCGATGTTGGCGGCTTCGACAAGCTCGTTGGGCACCGCCAGCAGGGCGCTGTAGAGGAAGACCATCGGAATGCCGAAATACTGCCAGACCGACATCAGCGAAATGGTGGTGAGTGCTGTCGATTCCGTACCCAGCAAGGGAAAGCCGACCAGGCCCCAGAGCGGGTTGATGATCAAGCGCCAGACGAAGCCGACAATGACCACCGACAGCGTCGCCGGAATGAACAGCAAGGTGCGGTAGATGCCTTCCGACCGCGCCAGTTTGCCTGACGTCAGCAACGCCGCCAGCAGCAGCCCCATCGGCACTTCGACGATCAGGTGGATGGCGAAATACTGCATGTTGTTGAGCAACGCATTCCAGAAGCGGGCGCTGATGGTCGGGTGGGTGAACAGGCGCTCGTAATTGGCGAAGCCGACGAAGACATCACCCGAGGCGCCGCTGGTCTGGAAGAAGCTCATGACGATCGAGGTCGCCAGCGGCAGCACGGCAAAGACCAGATAGACGGCCAGCGCCGGCAGCACGAACAGCAGCAGGTTTCGGTAAGCGGCAGCGGGAGATATCAACGTAAGACCTCATGTTCACGCCGGCCTGGCGCCGGCGTGCCGGGAGGCTTGCGCATGCCCCGCCATCTGGCAAGGCATGCGCGAAGCGGTGCCGGATTACTTCTTCTGCGGTCCGTACCAGGAGGCAAGGCCGGCCTGGAGTTCAGTGGCGACCTGCTGCGGCGTGACGTCGGATTTGGTGAACATCACCTGCAGCAGACGCCAGGTCTCGTCGTCGAGCGGCGGCGTGCCGGCACTCAGACGATCCAGCGCCAAACGCGGGGTCAGCTCGGCGCCCTTCTTCAGGTCGGCGAAATCCTGCGCCAGCTTGTTCTTGTAGGTGACCGGCTTCGAGCTCATGGCGAAGAAGCCGGGGGCGGCGTTGACATAGAGTTCCTGGAACTCAGGCCCGGCCACCCAGTCGAGGAAGGTTTTTGCCGCGTCCTTGTGCGTGCTCTTGGCGTTGATGCCGATGCCCATGTCCGGCATTTCCTGCAGGTAGCGCTTGTCACCGGCTTTCGGCACCGGCGGACCGAACACACCGACATTGAGGCCGGTCGAGGTCGCCTGGTTGATGTCCCATGAACCGTCGGGAAGGATGGCCGCCTTGCCGAGCGTGAACAGCTGCGTCATGTCGGCATAGTTCAAGCTCTCCTGCCCGGCGGGCAGGAACGGCTTCCAGGCTGCGAAGGCAGCGATGGCGTCGACGAATTCGGGATCGGTCAGCTTCTTCTTGCCGTCGATCAGGCCGAGCCGGCCCTCCTCGCCTTTCCAGTAGGCGGGGCCGATCGAGTAGAGGCCGTTATAGGCGAGCTGCCAGGATTCGGCCGCGCCATAGGCCAGCGGCGTGTAGCGGCCGTCCTTCTTGATCGCCGTGAGCACATCGATGAACTCGGCGCTGGTGGTCGGCACCTTCAGGCCCAGTTCCTTGAAGATGTCGGCGTTGTAGTAGAAGCCGGCGAGCACGGCGGCGACCGGCAGGCAGTAGGCCTTGTCGTCGGCGCCCGACCACGCGGCCCGCGAGGTTTTGTCGAAATTTGCCAGGCCCGGCAGGCCTTCGAGCGACTCGAAATAGCCGCGCTTGATCCATTCGCGGTTCACGTCGAAGGGGCGGCAGGTGATCAGGTCGCCGCCGGCGCCGCCTTCGATCTGCGACTGGATGGCGGCGTTGTATTCATTGGTGTTGATCGGCGCGAACTCGACCTTGATGTCGGGATGCTTGGCCTCGAAGGCCGGAAGGATGGTGTCCTGCCACACCGCGATATCCTCGGTGCGCCAGCTGTTCAAGGTGATGGTGACCGGGTCGGCAAACGCGGCACCGACACCGCCTGAAAACATCACGCCGAGCGTCGCCGCCAGCGGGATCGATACACGTATGGAACGCATTGTCCTGCTCTCCCTCAAGATGGTGCCTCGTGTGGATTCACGATTTGCACTGTTGCCTCGGACCATACCTACTGATACATCTTGTGACAAGTGGTATTGTGTTGTCTTTTCCATTAAGCGGCCGTTGCGGGGCTGAGCAGCACCAGGCTGATGGGCAAAAATCTGGGAGGATTTGAATGATTGGCGTTGGAATTCTGGGCTCGGGCTTCATCGCCGAGACCTATGCGGACTCGCTGCTCGACGTGCGCAATGCCGAGCTGGTCGCCTGCTCGTCGCGCAGTTTCGAACGCGCCACAGCCTTCGCGAAGAAGTGGGGTCCCAAGGTTACCGCCCACAGGGACATCGACGCGCTGTGCGCCGACAAGGCGGTCGAGCTGGTGGTGATCGCGCTGCCCAATGAAATCCATCTCGAAGCCGTCAGGATCGCCGCCAAGCACGGCAAGGCCGTGATCTGCACCAAGCCATTGGCGCGCACCGGCAAGGAGGCGCAGGAGATCCTCGACATCGTCCAGCGCGCCGGCATCTGGCACGGCTATGCCGAATGCGCGGTGTTTTCGCCCAACATCGCCAAGGCCCACCAGATGATCCAGGCCGGCGGCATCGGCAATCTGCTCACCATGCGCGCCCGCGAGGCGCATTCGGGGCCGCATGCACCGCATTTCTGGAACGCCGAACTCGCCGGCGGCGGCGCCCTGCTCGACATGGGCTGCCACACCGTCGAAAGCGCGCGTCACTTCTTCGGCAAGGACAACGAAATCACCGAGGTGATGGCGTGGGGCGCAACGCTGGTGCACGGTGACAAGACAACCGGGGAAGACACGGCGATCGCGCTGCTGAAATTCGCCGGCGGCCAGCTGGCCACGATCGAATCCTCGTGGATCGAGAAAGGCGGCATGCAGCTGCGTCACGAACTGGTCGGCTCGGCCGGCCGCATCGTCACCGACACGTCGGTCGGGCCGGTCTGGGGTTTCATCGAGAAGCCGGTGGGCTATCTCGTCGAGAAGGCCGATGCCGAGACCGGCTGGGTCTATCCGGTGCCCGAGGAAACTCGCGCCTACGGTTTTTCGCAACAGATGCGGCATTTTGTGGAACACTTCGCGGCGGGGACGACGCCGCTGGAAACGTTCGAGGATGGCGTCATCGTCAACCACATAATTGACGCCTGCTACCGTTCGATGCGAACGGGCGTGTGGGAAAAGATCAGGGGTGACTGAGATGGAGGGCTCGCCACTGCAGTCGGACGGACCGGAGCCACTCTGGCGGCAAGCGGCCGATGCGATCCTGCAGGAGATCGCCAGCGGCAAGCTAGCCTCGGGCGCGCGGCTGCCGGCCGAGCGCGACCTGTTCACGCGCATGTCGATCTCAAGGGTGACCTTGCGCCGGGCCCTGCAGAGCCTTGTCGAGGAAGGCGTGCTGACGCCCTCGCACGGGCGCGGCTGGTATGTCTCGGCCAAGGTGCCGAAGGAATTTCCCAACACGCTGGAATCGTTCAGCGAAACCGCCAGGCGTCTCGGCCTGACGCCGTCCTCCGACGTGTTGCGCGCCGAACAGGCGCCGGCCTCGCTGGACGAAGCCGAGGAGCTTGCGATCGCGCCAGGCGCGACACTGTTTCATCTAGAGCGGATCCGGCGCCTCGACCAGGTTCCGGTCGCCGTCGACACCTCGTTCTTTGCAGCAAGCCTCGTTCCCGATCTCGGCCGCATCGACTTTCGCAACGCGTCGCTGTTCGGCCTGCTGATCGATGCCGGCGTCGACCTGGCGCGCGCCGAAACCACGATCGAAGCGCATGACGCCGATCCTGTACTGGCGCGCCATCTCGACATCGATGTCGGCAAGTCCACGCTGGTCATGCGCCAGCTCATCGTCGACACCGCCGGCCGGCCGCTGCTGTCCTCGACGATCCGCTACGCCGGCGACCGCTATCGCCTGCGCACATCCTTCTCCCGCACGGGCAAGACCGCCGCCCCTCGTATTGCGCCGCCACGGGTGGACCGCGAATAGCCGCCCGGGACGGCAGGAGCCGAGGGCGAAGAGGTCATAGCGGGTAAGCCAGCCATGATCAGAACCTACTCGAAGGAATAGGTGAAACCTTCCTTGGAGGCGCCGACCGTGACTTTTGTCATCTTTTCGCCCTCGAGCGAGCGGTTGAGCACGCCGCGGCTCAGTTCCGGCAGCAGCGTGTTGGTCAGGATGGCATCGATCATCCGCCCGCCGGATTCGATCTCGGTGCAGCGGGCCTTGACCAGATCCATGACACCGTCGCCGATCACCAATTCCGCATCGTTGGTTGCCCGCAGCCGGCGCGCGATCTTGGCAAACTGGTGACGGGTGATCGCCTCGATCATCGAATCCGAGAGCGGATAGTAGGGAATGGTCACCACCCGGCCGAGGAAGGCTGCAGGGAAGACCTTCAGCAATGGGCTGCGCAAGGCGGTATCGAGATCGTCGAGCCCGGCCCGCAGCGTACCATTCTTCGTGCGGTCCATGATGACCTCGGAGCCGACATTCGAGGTGAGCAGGATCAGCGTGTTCTTGAAATCGATCCGGCGGCCCTCGCTGTCGTCCATCATGCCCTTGTCGAAGACCTGGAAGAAGATTTCGTGCACGTCCGGATGCGCCTTCTCGACCTCGTCGAGCAGGATCACCGAATAGGGTTTTCTGCGCACGGCCTCGGTCAGGATGCCGCCCTTGCCGTAGCCGACATAGCCGGGCGGTGCACCCTTCAAGGTGGACACCGTATGCGCCTCCTGGAACTCGGACATGTTGATCGAGATCAGGTTCTGCTCGCCGCCATAGAGCGTTTCGGCCAGTGCCAGCGCGGTTTCGGTCTTGCCGACGCCCGAGGGGCCGCAGAGCAGGAAGACGCCGACCGGCTTTTCCGGCGCGCCGAGCCCGGCGCGGCTGGTCTGCACGCGTTTGGCGATCATCTCCATCGCATGATCCTGCCCGACCACGCGCTCGGACAAAGTGGCGGCGAGCTTGAGCGCCTTCTCGGTCTGGCTGGACAGCATCCGCCCGGTCGGGATGCCCGTCCAGTCCTGGACGACAGCCGCCACGGCATTGCGGTCGACCGACGGCAGGATCAGTGGTGTTTCGCCTTGCGCCTCGGCCAGTTCGGCCATCAGCTCGCGCAACCGGGCGAGATCGGCGGCCGGATCTGACGGCGCAGGATCGGCAACCGCCGGCACCTCGGCCTTGGCTTTGGCCGCCTTGCTCTTCGTCGTTTCCGTCTTTGTCGTTTCAGCCTTGGGCGGCTCAGTCTTGGGCACCTCAGTCTTGGGCACCTCGGTCTTGGGCACCTTGGTCTTTTCTGCGTCCGCCGCTGCCGCTTCGGTATCGGCCTCAGCGGTCGCCGCCGTATCGAGCGGCACGCCCTCGCCGCGCAGCCGCGCGCGCAATTCGAGGATCTCGGCAACCAGCGCCTTTTCGCGCTCCCAGCGCCCCTCGGCGGCGGCTAGCGTGGTCTCGGTTTCGGCGAGCCCGGCTTCAACGCGCGCCTGGCGGTCAGTCACCTCGATGCCGATCGCGGCCTCGCGACCGATGATGCCGCGCTCGACCTCCAGCGCCTGGCGGCGGCGCATGATGTCCTCGACCTCGGCCGGCGTGGCGTGCTGCGATATGGCGACACGGGCGCAGGCGGTGTCGAGAAGGCTCACCGCCTTGTCAGGCAGTTGCCGTGCCGGGATGTAGCGATGCGACAGGCCGACCGCCGCCTCGATCGCCTCATCGAGTATCTGCACCTTGTGGTGCTGCTCCAGGACGCCGGCCACACCGCGCAACATGAGGACGGCCACCGCCTCCGACGGCTCGTCGATCTTGACCACCTGGAAACGACGGGTCAGCGCCGGGTCCTTCTCGATGTGCTGCTTGTATTCGGCCCAGGTCGTTGCCGCGATGGTGCGAAGTTCGCCGCGTGCCAGCGCCGGCTTCAAGAGATTGGCGGCATCACCGGTGCCAGCCGCGCCGCCGGCGCCGATCAAGGTGTGGGCTTCGTCGATGAACAGGATGACCGGCGTTTCGGACGATTGAACCTCGTCGATGACGGCCTTCAGCCGTTTTTCGAATTCGCCCTTCACGCTGGCGCCGGCCTGCATCAATCCGACGTCGAGCATGCGCACGCTGACGCCTTGCAGTGTCGGCGGGACGTCTTCCGCAGCGATGCGCAAGGCAAAGCCCTCGACGACCGCGGTCTTGCCGACCCCGGCCTCACCGGTCAGGATCGGATTGTTCTGCCGGCGCCGCATCAGGATATCGACGATCTGCCGGATCTCCGGATCGCGGCCGACGACCGGATCGATCTTGCCGTCGCGGGCGCGCTGGGTCAGGTCGGTGGCGTATTTCGCCAGCGCCGAATCCCCGCCTGGAGCCCGCCGCGGCGCCTCTGGAGCGGAGACCGTGGTCGAGGCGCCGGCTTCGAGCGAACCCTCCACGACGTCGGCGAACCGCGCGATGACCGCGTCCGCGTCGATCTTGTCGAACTCGCCGCTGATCTTCGACAGCAGGCCTTCCAGCACCGGCGTCTTCAGGCAGGCAAGCAGAATATGGGCGCTGCGGACTTCCTCGACGCCGAACTCCAGCGTCGCCAGGTTCCAGGCTTCCTGAATGGCATGAAAGATATGGTCGGAGAATTCCTCGATCGAGGTGGCGCCATAAGGCAGCTTGTCGACGGCGCGGGTCATATCGGCCGTGAGCCGGCTCGCATCGACGCCTGCATCGGCGATGATCATCTGCACATCCGAGCGGTCGGAAAGCACCAGCTGCTCGATGAAATGGACGAGTTCGACGTAAGGATTGCCGCGCAGTTTGGCGGTGTCGGCAGCTGCCTTGAAGGCGCGGACACCGACAGGATTGAGCTTGCCGACCAGTTCCTTGCGCTTGAAAGTCTGCGATGACCGGCGCTGTTCCATCGAACGTGCTCCTGCAATCTGCCAGCCGGTAACGTGCCACATAAGCCGTCACTTGACAAAGCGCGTGATGGACCGATGTCGCGATGCCCGGTTTAGCCGGCTCCTTTCCATTTGTGGAAAGTCCCGCACCACTGGCTGCAAACAGCCACGGACTTGGGCGCGGCTCCGCAATGCGGTTCGCCTGCAGCTTCGGCAACCACACCACGGATTCCGGCACTCTGGAGGCGGTTGCGTTTAGCTTCTGTTAATTTTTGAGCCGTCGTTGAATTGTGGTAAAGTGCAACCGTGTGATAACGTCGCGTCACTTACGGTTTGAGGCCGGTCGCTGGGGGTTTGTGTGATTGATGTCGCACTCTGGCTTAGTCCGCTCGACGGTGGAAATCCGTCAGGGGAGGATTTGCGCAACGACCCGGCTTTTCATGAGCTGGAGCGCCTGACGGAGCCCGAGGTCAAGGTCGTCCACGACGGCAACAACAAGCCGACTTCGCAAAGCACCATTCCGGTCGACTGGTCCGCGGTGCTGGCAAAGGCGGCGGAATTGCGTGCGCATGGCCGCGACCTGCGCCTGCTCGTCATCGTCACGCGCGCGCTGGCCAATGAAGACGGACTGGCCGGGCTCGCGCAGGGTCTGACCCTCATTGCGCAGACCTTCGATCAGCATTGGGAAACCATGCATCCGGCCCTGCGGCCCAACGCTTCGCCTCGCGATGCCGCCTTGCGCCGTATCAACGCGCTGCTCGACCTCCAGAATGGTCAGGACGGGCTGTTGGCGAACCTGCGGCAGATGATTTTCTTTGCGCCACGCTCGATCGGGCCAATCAGCGGGCGCGACCTGGAACAAAGCGCGCTAGACGACCGTGTCATGCTCCAGGAAGCCGCCTCGGGGTTGAACACGGCAGAAAAGGCCGCACTTGTCAGTGCACACGGGCAATTGTTGAACCGGGTGCGTGCCGGATGTGCGGCACAGATAGATCAGGCCGGCGCAGAGATGGTCACGCTCGTTACCGACGCCCGGGCGGCGATCGCGGCCCTTGACGCGGTCGAAACCGCCCTCAACGCCCGCCTTGAGGGCGGCGGCGCTCCCGTTCCGGAATTAAAGCGGTTTCTGCAGCGTTTGCTGACGACCCTCGAACGGAACGCGGCAGCCGGCGCCGTGGCGAATGGTGCGGCCAAGCCGCCCACCCCGGCAGAACCGGCAACGCCTGCTCGAAACGGTCATGGAGCCGAGACTATGGCAAGTGCGGCAAGCTACGCGGACTCGAGCACGGGGCTACCCGACCGGATCTCCTCGCGCGACGACGTGGTCAAATGCCTCGACCTGGTCGTCGCCTTCTATGACCGCACCGAACCGTCGAGCCCCATACCGCATCTGGCACGGCGTGTGCGCCGCATGGTGCACATGGATTTCGTTGAACTGATGGAAGATCTCGCCCCGTCTGGGCTGAAGGAATTCCGGCTCCTTGCCGGCGTTCCCGATGTCAAGAAGACGGCTCAGAAGGATGAAAGGTAACAGCACATGCCAGCCGAAAGCAAAGCGAAGGTCATCGAACGAAATCGCGCGCCGCGGGTGCAGATCGCCTACGACGTGGAAACCTACGGTAGCCCGACGACGATCGAATTGCCGTTTGTCATGGCCGTGATGGCCGACCTTTCCGGCTCTTCGCAGACCAAGGAAGCGTCAAAATCGGTGCTGGACCGATCCTTCGTCGAGACCGACGCGAATCGCTTCCCCAAATTCATGGAGGCGCTCGGGCCACGCGTCAAAGCCCGGGTGAAGAACACGCTGCCGCAGGCCGAAGGTCAGGAGCGTGACGAGGAACTGGCGCTCGATCTCACCTTCACCAAGATGGCTGATTTCGCTCCGGACAAGGTTGCCGCGCAGGTGCCGCAACTGGCCGAGATCCTCAAGATGCGTCGTCAACTCGAGGAACTGCTCGGCTTCATGGATGGCCGCGTCGACGCCGAAAAACGCATTGCGCAGCTTCTCAACAACGAGCCGCTGCTTGGCAAGATCGCCAGCCAGGCGCTCGCCGACGACGACAAGGCAGGGGAGTAAACCATGGCCGAACAGCAAAAGACTGCTACCGTCGCCGCCGAGGCCGAAGCCATCGACCTCGGCGAATTCAGCGGGCTCCTCGAGAAGGATTTCAAGGTCAAGAAGGACGACAGCGAGAAGCTGCAGCAACTCGTGCGCAATCTCGCACTCGCGGCGCAATCGCGTTCCGACACCACGACCATTTCGTCCAATGCGATCAAGTCGATCAAGTCGCTGATCGCCGGCATCGACAAGATGCTGACGACACAGGTCAACGAGATCCTGCACGCGCCGGAAGTGCGCGAGATGGAAGGCACATGGCGCGGCCTCTGGTATCTCGTCAACAACACCGAGACGGATCAGAAGCTGAAGATCCGGGTGATGAACATCTCCAAGGAGCAGCTGGCCGACACGCTTGAAGACTATGAAGGCCAGATGTGGGACCAGAGCCCGATCTTCAAGAAAGTCTATACGGACGAGTATTCGATGCTGGGTGGCGAGCCGATCGGCTGTGTGATCGGCGCCTACGAATTCTCCAACCACCCGCGCGACGTCGGCCTGCTGCGCAATATCTCCGGCATCTGCGCCTCGGCGCACACGCCGTTCATCGCCGCCGCCTCACCGCGCCTGTTCCGCATGGACAGCTGGCAGGAATTGCCGAACCCGCAAGACCTGCAACAGATCGTCTCCAACCCGGCCTATGCCTCGTGGCAGTCGCTGCGCGAGAGCGAGGACGCCCGCTATATCGGCCTGACCATGCCGCGCGTTCTGGCTAGGCTGCCCTACGGCACCGATACCGTTCCAGTGAAGGGCTTCACCTTCGAGGAAGAGGTGCAGGGCGATCACAACAAATATGTCTGGATGAACGCCGCCTTCCCGATGGGCGTCAACATCAACCGCAGCCACAAGCTTTTCGGCTGGGGCACGCAGATCCGCGGCGTCGAGAATGGCGGCACGGTGCTCAATTTGCCGGTGCACAGCTTCCCGACCGACGATGGCTCGATCGCGATGAAATGTCCGACCGAAGTCGCCATCGACGACCGGCGCGAGGCCGAACTGGCCAAGCTCGGCCTGATGCCGATCCTGCACCGGAAAAACACCGATCTGGCGGCCTTCATCGGCGCCCACTCGCTGCAGGACGACGAGACGCGTGCCGGCCGGCTGGTCGACCCCGACGCCCAGTCGAACGAAAGGCTGAGCGCCAACCTGCCTTACCTCTTCCCGGTCTCGCGCTTCGCGCACTACCTCAAGGCGATCGCCCGCGACAAGGTCGGCTCGTTCAAGGAACGCTCCGACATGCAGATCTGGCTGACCGAGTGGATCAACCGCTACGTGCTGGCCAACCCGGCCTTCGCCGACGACAAGGCGCGCGCCAAACGGCCGCTTGCGGCGGCGGAAGTCCAGGTGGACAGCGTGGAAGGACGGCCGGGCTACTACAACGCCCGCTTCTATCTGCGCCCGCATTACCAGCTGGAAGGCATCAACGCCTCGCTGCGGCTGGTATCGGAACTGCCGTCCGTGAAGACCTGATTTGCAGCAACCAGACCTTGTTTTGTTTGAAAGCGGTGGAGAGAGACAATGCCAATGAAGATTGATGGTTTTCTGAAGGTTCCCGATATCAAGGGCCCAAGCACCCGCGACGGCCACTCGGACGAAATCGAAATCCATGGCGTCGATTACAAGATGGTCGCACCCTATGACCCGAACTCGCTCTCACGCCGCGGGCGCGTGTCCATGGGCATGATCAAGTTCATCAAACATTACGACAAATCCTCGCCCTATCTGAAAAAGGCACTGTTCGAGAACAAGGCGCTCGATGAAGTGGTGTTCTCCGCACGGCGGACCATCGATGGCGAGACCAAGGACTATCTGGTCGTCACGCTCACCGATGCCTCGATCATGGAATACGACATGTCGCAGGCCGAAGATGAGGAAGACCTGATCCAGGAAGAGGTCAGCTTCGCCTACAAGAAGATCAAGTTCGTCTATGACGGCAATGATGAAGCCGAAATGGATGTCTATGTCGGCAAGTGAGGTTCGGCGGCCCGGCGCGGGCAAGCAACAGATCGCGGGCAGCCTGCGGGCGAAAAGCGAGGCGGTCCAGCCGTCGCTGTGGGATCGCCTCGTCAACGACCTGCCGGGCCTGACCTCGGAGATAGACGGGCTGCGCCATGTCCTGCTGGACGAGCTTGGCGCGGACCGTCTCGACACCCTCGTTGCCGGCAGTGCACGGACCATCGACGCCGATGCGGAGCTGACGCCCGATCAGAAACGGCGTCTGCATCGCCTGGCCTTTCAGACCCAGCACCGCGTCGAGATCGAAAGCCGCGGCGTGGTGGTATCGGCCCGCGTGCTCAGGGAAGCGGTGCGGCGCGACATCGAGGCTCTGTTCAACACCGAGCGCTTCGAGGCCACGCCGCTGCTTTCCGACCTGGAAAACGAGCAGATGGCGGACAATCCACCGTCGCTCGCCGATTTTCCGGAGGTGCGTCGAAGCGTGGTCAATTACGGCGTGCCGTCCTTCTCGGGCCGGTCGTCCCGCGACTTCGACCGCGACGTGCTGGCGCGCGAAATCCGCTCGGTACTCGCCACCTTCGAGCCCCGCCTCAAGGAAAGCGCGACGAAGGTTACCGTCACCCTGGGCGACAAGACCGTGGGCCTGAAGATCGAGATCGATGCCGTGCTGATCATGACGCCCACACCGGAACGCATGCGCCTGCGCACCACGATCAATCTCGACAACGGCTTGGCGCGGACCGAAATTAGGGACGCCTGAGATGGATCGGGTCTTCGTCGAATATTACGAGGAGGAACTGACCCATATCCGGGGCCTTGCGGCGGAATTTGCCGACATGCATCCGGCGGTGGCGCGCAACCTTTCCCTCGATACGGTGCCCTGCCCGGATCCCTATGTCGAACGGCTGCTGGACGGCGTCGCCTTCCTCGCCGCGCGCACCCGGCTGAAAGTCGACGCCGAGCGCTCGCGATTTTCGCGCAGCGTGCTCGATGTCCTCTATCCCGATCTGGTCACGCCGGCGCCGGCAACGGCGATGGCCGTGCTGAAACCCGGCCAGCAGGTGCAGACCATGCCCGCCGGCCACGTCGTCAAGCGCAACACGCGGCTGGTGTCCAGCCTGCAACCCGGCCTGTCGACGCGCTGCACTTTCTCCACCGCGCAGGACATGACCCTGTGGCCGATAGCAATCACTTCGGTCAGCTATTTTCAAGATCGCAGTGCGCTGGCGGCGGCCGGCATAGGGCCGATCGGCGGCACCGGCGGCGAGGCGGCGCTGCGTTTGGCGCTGACGCGGACCGGAAAAGGCAAACTCGACGAATTGGCGCTCGACCAGCTTGACCTCTATTTTGCCGGGCGCACCAAGGCGCCGCTTCTGTTCGACGCGATCTTCGGCGCCTGCGTGGCCATTGGCGCACGACCGGAAGGCAAGACCAACCGGCTGTCGCCCCTGCCGGCTCCCGAAATGGTCGGCATCAGCGACGACGAGGCCCTGATGCCGCGCACCCGCCCGACATTCGAAGGGTACCGCCTGCTGCGCGAATACTTCGTCATGCCGGAGCGCTTTCACTATGTGCGGGTCCTGGGGCTGCAGCCGATGGTGCGCAAATGCGAGGCCGGACTGGAGATCATCTTCCTGTTCCGCCGCCCGACGCCCGAACTCGCCGACCTGACGCCGGCGGATTTCGAACTTTTCGCGACGCCGATCATCAATCTGTTCGAGCGTGAGTGCAACGTCGTCGAACTCGATCAGCGCAAGACGCGGCAGGTGCTGCACGCCGACCGCACGCGGGCGCGCGACTTCGAGATCTATCGTGTCCTGCGCGTCGAGGATGCCGACAGTGAAGGCAGCGACGCCGAGATACCGGAGCTGTTCAGCCTCGGGCAGAACCGCGGCAGCGGCTGGGTCTATTCGACGGAACGGCGCCCACGCCGGGCAACGGAGGATGAACGCGGCGACGGCCTGACCCGCACCTCATACACCGGGGACGATGTTTTCCTGGCCGTATCCCGGCCGCTCGCAAATCCGGCGAACCGGCCGTTGAAGCGTCTCGACATCATGGCGCTTTGCACCAACCGTGATCTGCCGATCCTCGATGACAATCCGACCTTGACGCTCGAAGCCGGTGACCCGGTCGAATCGGTCCGGCTGCTCGGTGCGTTGCGTCCGCCGCAGCCGGCCATCCCCGCCGCACTGCCCACCGGGGCCGATGGCGAATCCCGGGCCGACGATCTCGCCTGGCGGCTGGTGGCGCAGTTGGCGCTCAATTTCTTGAGCCTCGCCAAGGAAGGCCGCGGCGTCGACCCTCTGCATGCCCTGCTCGATCTCTACGCCGACCGCGGCGATCCGAGCCTTGCCCGCAACGTGCATTCGATCGTGCGCATCGACTCGCGGTCGGTGATCGAACGGCTGCAGATCGACGGGCCGATGTGCTTCGGGCGTGGCACGGAAGTGACGTTGCATGTCGATCAGTCGGTGCTGGCCGGGCAAAGCACCTTGCTGCTTTCGGCCTTGCTGGCGCGGCTGTTTGCCCGTCATGCCGGAATAAACGGCTTCGTGCGAACCCGCACGCGGCTGCTGCAGAAGCAGGAGGATGTGCCATGGCCGATGACGCCCGGCAATCGCTACCTGATCTAGACAAGGCACCTGATCTAGACAAGGCCAGCCCGGACCGGGCCGAAGGTCTGTCCGAAGCGTTCGACTTTTTCGAACTGCTGCGCCGTCTCGAACAGCGGAGCGGTCTGTTCGGCCATTCCGGACGCCCCGACCGCGAGCCGGCAAGGCTTGGCCAGCATGTTCGCCTCGCCTTTTCCGCGCGGGACCTGGTGCAATTCCGCGAAGCCAGCGACAAGGCGCCGGCTCGGGTCACGGTTGCAAATCTTGGTCTGTTGGGACCTGAGGGCCCGATGCCGCTGCATCTGACGCGCTGGGTGCTCGACCGCCTGTCGCAGCGCTGGTTCGCCGGCGCCGACGCACAGCAGACCAGCGACACGACATTCGTCGACTTCGTCAACATCCTTCAGCACCGCATGATTGCCCTCTACTACCGGGCCTGGGCGGATGCGCATCCGGCGGTCCAGGTCGAGCGCGCGGTCGGTGGCCGCGTCCGCGCCATGCTTGAAGCGATGGCGGGGATCGGGCTTCCCGGCACCCAAAATCCTGATCTCGACACTGTCAAGCTTCGCCAGGCCGCGTCGCTCGCCAGCCAGGTCGACGGCCCGGAACGGCTGACGCTGTTCCTGGCGGAAGCGTTCAAGGTGCCGGTTCAAATCAAGGAGTTCATCGCTGCCTGGATAACCATACCAACCGGACTCCAGACCCGCCTCGCAAAAGCCCATGCGGGGCTCGGCCGGGGGGCGACGATAGGCCCGCGCGTTTTCAACCGCCAAAGCAGGATCGAGCTGCGCGTCGGCCCTCTCGGTTTCGAGGAGTTCAAGGCGTTCCTGCCGGGCGGTCCGCGCCTCAAACTGTTCAAGCAAGCCGTTCGCGACATGGTCGGGGAGACGCTCGACGTCGATTTGCGCATCGTTCTGGCGCGTAAAGCCGTGCCGCCGCCCCGCATCGGAGCGGTCCAGCTTGGCCGGACCTCCTGGCTTGCGCGGCCCGCCGAAAGGGGCGATGCTGACGATCTGCGGCTGCGGACAATTGTCGGATGGCGGCCGGAAATGGCGGGGGTCGCGGCATGAGCCTGCTGCTGACGCTGGAGCAAGGGCCACGCACCCAGGCGGTACGGCAGACCCGGCTGGACGAAGGCGAGCTGGTGATCGGCCGCAGTGCGGATGCGGGCTGGCAGATCAACGATCCCGACATGTTCGTTTCCCGCGCCCATTGCAGGATTTCGGGCGGGCGAGATGGATATTTCGTCACCGACACGTCGAGCAGCGGGCTGTACATAAACGACTCCGACAGCCCGCTCGGTGCCGGCCAGTCGACGCGCCTTCAAAGCGGCATGCGGCTGAGACTTGGCGACTATGTCGTCTATGTCGACCTGCAGACGCCAACCGCCCAGGCACAAGCAGCCAGCCAGCCGGTTCCGGAACGCCTGCCGCCGGGATCGCGGGCGCCGCTGAACATCGGCAGTGACGACTTCTTTTCCGCCAAGGTCAAGGAAGAGCCGCGACGGCCGCGTCCGGCCGATCTGCCGAACCCGTTCGAGCAGCCGGTTGCGGGCGCGTTCGAGCGTGCCGCCTCCAGCCAGCGCAGCTCGCCTGCTTTCGATGATCCGTTCAGCCTCGACCCGGTTTCGACACCTGTGTCGACGGGTGTTGCCCCTTATCCCGAACCTGGCGCGCCAAGCTTCGCGGACCCGTTCAGCCTCGACTCGGTACCTCCCCTCAACGGGTCCACCGAACCTGCCGCCGGAAAGCCATCCGAATTCAAGGACGACTTTGGCTTCGGGCCAGCCGCGGCACCCAGTTCGGCAAACGGCGCCGGCGCGACCGGTCAGCGCGAACGAGCCCCCCTAAGGCCGCAATCCGCCAATCCCTGGGATCTGCCTGTGCAGGCAGCGGATGCTCCTCCTCCAATGCGGACGGGCGCTGCTCCCAAACCCGCCCGCCCGCCGGCAGCGGCGCGGCCGGGAGACATGGCGCTTCGCTCCGCATTCCTGCACGGCATGGGCGTCGAGGAAGCCGATTTCCCCGGGCGCGACAGCATCGCGGAAATGGAGAAGTTCGGCCGCGAATACCGGCTGATGATGGAAGGCCTGATGCAGCTTCTGCGCAAGCGCGCCGAGGAAAAGGGAAACGCGCGCGTCGCCCAGACCATGGTCGGGGCTTCCGAAGTCAATCCGCTCAAGTTCCTGCCGACGGTCGACGATGCCATCGTCACGCTTATCGCCGAGCGCAGCCCCGGATTTCTCGCCGGCGAAGCGGCTATCGCCGACGCGGTCCGCGATCTCGCGCAACACCACGTGCGCGCCTGGCGCGGCGTGCAGGCCGCCTTGCGTCGGATGGTCGACCGTTTTGATCCGGCAGTGATCGAGGCAGAGCTGAAATCGAATTCGGCGATCGGCACCCTGTTTTCGGGCGGGCGCGGCGCCAAGCTGTGGGAGCTCTACCAGAAACGCCATCGTGAAATCGCCGAGAGCGCGGAGAAAAGCTTTCTCGGCGAAATCGGCGCCGATTTTCGGGACGCATATGAGGAGGAGTGAGACATGATCGACCGACGCGAATTTATCGTTGCCCTGGGCGCGACCGGGCTGCTTACGGCTTGCCAGAGCGGCCCGCCAAAACCATCGGTGATCACGGTCAACGTGACCGGTGGGGCCGGCATGAACCCGGGACCAGGCGGCGGCGACCGGCCGGTGACAGTTCTCGTGATGCGGTTGCGCAGCACCGGCAAATTCAATTCCGCCGACTATTTTGCCCTGCAGGGCGATGCCGGCTCCGCGCTGGGCGGCGATCTCATCGGATCCGACCAGATCGCTGTAGGGCCGGGAAAATCCGCGTCCAAGACCATCACCGTCGAGCCGGACGCCACGGCGCTGGGCTTCGTTGCGCTGATCCGCGAGCCGACCGGCAAGAACTGGCGGACGACCAAGTCGGTGTCGCCGGGATCAAAGTTCACGATCAATGTCACGCTTGGCAGCGGCGGTATTTCCGCCTAGCGGCCGGGGCAAGGGGAGCTCAATGCAGAGAGTAGCGGCATGAGCGATGCAAACAGGGTGCTGTGGTCCGAAGGCCTTTTCCTGCGGACCCAGCATTTCCAGCAGCAGGATCGCTTTTTCGAGGCGACGGTGCGCGGCGCGTTGCAGGCCGGGCAGTTGCATACGTTCGGCTTCCAACAGCTGACGCTGGACCAGGCGTTGCTCGATGCCGGCCAGGTCGCGATCCTGTCCGCTCGTGGCATCTTCCCGGACGGGACACCTTTCGCCATTCCCGAGATGATGGACGCGCCGCGACCGTTGCCGGTTACGCCAGACATGGGCGCCGGACCGGTGCTGGTCGCCTTGCCGCTGGAGCCTCCCGGTGGTGTCGGCTTCGATCCCGCACACGCCGCCGCCTCGGGAGCGCGCTATCATGGGCGGATCGTTTCGGTGCGCGACGCCGTCCAGGGCGGTTCAGACCCGGAAGAAATCGAAATCGCCCGTCCGCAGGCGCTGCTGCTGGCGCCCGGCAGGTCGGTCGGCGGCTACACGGCCTTGCCGATCGCCGACCTCAAGGGGGTTCGAGCCGATGGTGGCGTCTCGCTGGACGAGACCTTCCTGCCGCCGACGCTGGTGACCGGCGCTGTGGCCTGGTACCGGCAATTGCTTCTGGAAGTCGTCACGGGGCTCGACCAGATCGCCGAGGCGCATGGCAAGATGGTCATGGGCGGGCCGGGGCGCAGCGTCGAAGACCTGCTGATGCTCAACCTCGCCAATGCGGCGCGGCCGCGGCTGGCCCACATGCTGGCGCAGGATGTCTTCCATCCGGCCGAGCTTTACCTGGAGCTTGCCGGGCTCGCCGGTTCGATGGCGACCTACGGATCGAGCGCGCGGCGGCTGGGCGAATTGCCCGCCTACGATCACATGGCGCCGGGACCTGCATACATGGCGCTGGCGGATGCGCTGCGCTCGCTCATCCTCAGCTTGCGCTACATCGAGCCGAAATCGCGTGCGCTGCCGGTCATGCGGCATTCGACCAATGTCTGGAAAATCCGCATCGACAATCCGAAGCTGCTGGTGGCCAGCCGCATCGTCATCCGGGTCGGTTCGGAGCTGTCGGAAGACGCGCTGCGCAAGATATTCGTCAACCAGGCGACTGTTGGCTCGGCTGACCAGTTCGAGGGCTTGTGGAAATCGCGCTTGCCCGGCATTCCGCTGAAACCGCTTCATTCCCAGCCGCGCGAAATCCCTTACGACGGCGATCGGCTATGCCTCGAGCTGGACCAGAAAAGCGAGCACTGGGCGTCGCTGCTCGATGCCCCCGGCTTCGTCATCGGCGTTTCGGGCGTGTTGCCAAGCGAGCCGCAGGTGGACTGCTACTCGGTGAACAGGTGAGATGATGAGCCGCGATGATCCTTTCGGACTGTCGGAGGATCGCGAACGCACCCGCATACGGCTGACCGGCGCGCCGACGCCGCGGCCGATGGCGCCGCTCTTGCCGGGCGCGGCGGTAAAGCGGTCTCGCACCCACCCGAACGCGCTCGTCAACGCATTCGCGCCCTTGCTCGAATTCGCGCCCGAGCTTGAAAGCGCGCTGGCGCCGGAGAACCCGGAAGCGCTGCGCACCCGTCTGCTTGAAGAACTGGTTCGGGCACGCGACACGGCAATGTCGACGGGGTCCTCCATGGAGCGGGCCGATCAGGCGGCCTGGGTGGTGGCGGCGTTGCTCGACGATCTCGCCCTGAACACGCCCTGGGGCGGGGCCAGCGCCTGGCCGCGCCAGCCGCTTGTGGTGATGCTGCGCGGCGATGTCGATGCCGGCACGCAGTTCTTCACGCGCCTCGACGAACTGGAACGCCATCCCAACCGCGATCGGGAATTGCTGGAACTGCAATATGATTGCATGGCGCTCGGCTTCCGCGGCAAATATCGCGTGCCTGGCCGCTCAGGCGACCGCTCGCTCAACGCCGTTCGCGTCGCGGCGGCACGCTTCCTGCGCGATGCCGACGCTGAAGGCGCGCCACTGTCGCCAAACTGGAAGGGCGTGATCGCCTCCGACGAGCCGCAGCGCTTCATCGTGCCGATCTGGGTCATGGCGCTCGGCGCGGCAGTCATCGCCACCGCAATCCATGTCGGGCTGTCGATGGGACTGAGCAGCCAGGCGGTCGAGCTTTCTGCCCTCGTGCGCGCATTGCCGCCGCCTGAACGCGGCGATGTCAGCCGGACCTCGCCCAAGGTCGACGCCCCGCCGCCGGAAAAAGTGGATTTTGCGCTGTTGCCGGAATTCCAGGCCGGCGCGCCGGCCGGCCTCAAATCCGCCCTCAGCGGCACCGAGAGCGTTTCGCTGGCCAAGCTGATCATCCAGGCTTCCAATCCCGAACTGTTCCAGTCGTCGCGGCCACAACTGACCGACGGCTTCGAGCCCCTGATCGCTTCGATCGCCAAGGTGATCCTCGCCAATCAGGAGCTGATCGGGAACATCACGGTGATCGGTCATACGGACGGCGTTCCCCTGCAGAAGACCAACCCGCTGTCGACCAACCAGCGGCTGTCGGAGGCGCGCGCCCAGACGATCGCCGACATGCTGGTCCAGAACGGCGTGCCGCAGGATCGCGTCCATTCCGAGGGCCGCGCGGCCACGGACCCGGTGGCCAGCGACAGCACGCGCGAGGGGCGAGCCTTGAACCGCCGCGTCGAGGTGCTCGTCGAAAAGAGGCTGTGAGATGTTCATCCTGCGCTTCCTCTGGGCGGTTCTGACATCGCGCTGGCTGTGGACGCTGATCGGCATCACGCTGCTTTCCCTGGTCATCTGGGTGTTCGGTCCGATCGTCAGGGTCGGTCCCTACGAACCCTTCGCTTCGGAAAATGTGCGCATCGTCATCATCGCGCTGCTGGTCATCTTCTGGCTGATCTGGCTGATCGTCGCCCAACGCCGGGCGATCCGCGCCAACCGCATGTTCGTCGCCGAGATTGCAGCGCCCGTGGCGGAAAAGCCGCTCAGTCCCGGCGAAGAGAACGTCGCCGCCGTGGGTGCCAAATTCGCCGAGGTGATGGCCGAACTGAAGCGCCGCAAGCTCGGCGGACGCAAGTTCCTGCGCGAGATGCCATGGTACGTGATCGTCGGCCCGCCGGCCACCGGCAAGACCACGGCCTTGCGGCAGTCCGGACTGAATTTTCCGATCGACCTCACCGACGATCTGCAAGGGGTCGGCGGCACGCGCAACTGCGACTGGTTCTTTTCCGAGAACGCGGTTCTGATCGACACCGCCGGCCGCTATGTCCAGCAGGAGAGCCAGCCTGACGTCGACGCGGCGGAATGGCTGGGCTTCCTCGACCTTCTGAAGAAGCATCGCGGCCGCCGCGCGCTCAACGGCGTGATCGTCGCGCTTTCGATCGACGTGCTTTCGGAGGGCGACGAAGCGATAAAGGCGCATGGCCGCAAGATCCGCCGCCGGCTGGCCGAGCTCAACGACCGGCTCGAAATCCGCCTTCCGGTCTATCTGATGCTGACCAAGGCCGATCTGATCAAGGGTTTCGAGGCTTTCTTCGGCGGCCTGTCGACCGCCTCGCGCGAACAGGTCTGGGGAACGACCTTCGCGCTGGATGCGCGTGTCGATGCCAAGACCATCGAACGCGAAATTTCGACGCTGGCGACGGAACTGGAGCGGCGGCTGGTGCCGCGCCTGGAGGACGAAGACAAGCTCGCCGCCCGCGCCGAGATCTTCAGGTTTCCAGCCCAGCTGTCCAGCCTGTCCGAACCGATCCAGGTGCTGGTCGAGGCGATGTTCGGCGAAAGCCGCTATGAGGAGGCCGCCTGGCTGCGTGGCCTCTATCTGACATCGGCGACGCAGGAAGGGGCGCCCATCGACCGGCTGACCGCGGCGCTGTCGTCGTCCTTCGGCCTGCCGCCACGGCGAGCCCTGCCCGCGCCAAGGGTCGAGAAACGCAGCTTCTTCCTGAAGAACCTGCTCACCGACGTCATCTTCAGGGAAGCCGGCCTCGGCACGTTCGATCCGCTGGCGCAGCGTCGCCGCGCCTGGATCTGGCGCGGTGCCGCGGCTGCATGCGCTGTGGTGGCCTTGCTGGCCGGCGGGCTGTTCACGTGGTCTTATTTTGACAACCGTAACGCGATCACGGCCCAGGCAGGCCAGTTCGAAGCGCTGCAGACGCCGCTGACCGCCGTTGCCGCCAGCCCGGCATCGGTGCAGCAGCCCGCCATCGACAGCGCGCTCGAAGCGATGGACGCGGTCGCGAATGCCCGGACAGCATCGCCGGGCGCCCCCCAGGATCTGCTGGGACCATCGGCCTCGGCGGAACTGGTGCGGGCGCAGACCGACACCTACGACCACGCCCTGCGCAACGTGCTCGAGCCACGGATGGTCGCGCTGCTCGAGGCGACCATGTGGCGGCAGATCCGCGATCCGGATTTCATGCTCGGAGCGCTCAAGACCTATCGCATGATGACCGGCCTGTCGCAGATGGATGCCGATTTCGCCCAGAACTGGTGGGTCAACAGCCTGCCGGAATTCGCGGCAGCGGCACCCTTTCCGACCGCCGATGCCGAGGAGCATCAGCTTGCCGCCATCCGCCGCATGGCGGTCGACGAAAGCTATGTCGCGCCCGACCAGGCCCTGGTCGCCGAAGCGCTGAAAACCGTGTGCACGATCTCTTTGCCGGCACGCGCCTACAAGCAGTTGCTGGCCGATCCTGAGGTGGCCGGGCTCAAGGAGTGGATCCCGGCCAATTTCGCCGGTCCCAATGGCGGCAAGGTGTTTGCGCGGCGTTCCGACAAGACGCTTCGCGTCGGCATTGCCGGAGCCTTCACCTACGCCGGCTTCCACGACGCCATTCTCGACCGCATCGACGATGTCGCCGCCCAGGCGGCGCTCGATCGTGCGGTTTTCGCCGGCGGCTGCTCGGAGAATTCCGAGACCTCGGTCTCGGCGCTGTCCGAGGACATTCTGAAGCTCTACTATGACGACTACATCGCACAATGGGACAGCTTCCTGCGAGACATGCGGCTCGCGCCACTGACCGATCTCAATGTCGCCAGTGAAAACCTGAAGGACCTCTCGAGTGCCGATTCAGCGCTGAAACGGCTGCTGACGGCGATCGTACAGGAGACCGAACTGACGCGCTCCGACGAGGCGCCCGCTGACGACAAGGCGGCGGCCAAGGGCGCCTCGAAACTGCTCGGCAAGCTGGGAAAACTCGGCAAGCTGGCGACAAGCGGTGCGAAGCTGCTTCCCCGCGCCGGGTCAGCCAGCGAGGTGGACCTGACCGGCAATCTGGTAGCCGAACATTTCAAGCCGCTGAAGAGCACCATTGCCGAGGTCGACGGCCAGCCGCCGGCACTGGATGCCGCCGTTGTCGCGCTGACCGCGCTGTCGAACGTGCTGCAGACGGTCACCGCGAACCCCAATCCGCAGGATGCCATCAAGAAGCAGGGCGGCCTTGCCGAGTTGACCGGCGCGGTCGCCAGGCAAGCACAGATCCTGCCCGACCCGATCAACGCCTGGCTCGGTGGCATTGCCGGTGACACCAGCAATTTGACGCAGAAGGCGGTCACTTCGGAGCTCAACGCCATCTGGCGGGCGGACATACTGCCGTTCTGCCAGGCCGCGCTGAACGACCGCTATCCATTCAGCGCCGACAGCGCGGTGGACGTCAATGTGCGTGATTTCGCCCGCCTGTTCGGACCGGCCGGGCTGATCGACGGTTTCATCAACGACCACCTGATCAACTATGTCGACACCACCAGCCAGCCGTGGAAATGGCGCGCCGATTTCGGCCTCGATCCTTCGGCGCTGGCGGCGTTCGAGCAGGCCAGGCATATCCGCGACGATCTCTTTCCCGGCGGTACCGGACCGGTGATGAGCTTCACGCTCGAACCGAAGGATCTGTCTCCCAACGTCACGCGCGTCACGCTCAATCTCGATGGCCAGACCCTCGTCTACTTCAACAACGCGACGCGGCCGCAACCGATGACCTGGCCCGGCAAGGATGGCACCGGCGTCATTTCGCTCGCCTTCCAGCCCATCGACGGATCGCCCGAAATCATGCTCAACGAGACCGGCAGTTGGGCTTGGCTGAGGATGCTGCGCAGCGGCCGTTTCGCCGGTACAGCGCTCTCCGATGTCTACAGCCTGCGACTGGGCACGAAAGGCATGTATGCCGATTTCGAGCTCAAGGCGGCCAGCGTCGAGAACCCCTACAATCTGCAGATGTTCAAGAAATTCTCATGTCCGCCGCAGATATGATCTTACCCGGCTTCTACGGCAAAATGCCCGCCACCGGCGATTTCGTGACGCGGCGGCTGTCGGGCGACTTTGTTCGCGGCTGGGACCGCTGGCTGGCGCAGCATCTCGTGCCGCTGTTTGGCTCGGAATTTTGGCCGAGCACAACCGCGCTGCGCTTTCTGGCTGGCCCGGCTTCCTTCGGCGCATCGGCAGGCATCATTGTGCAAAGCGCCGACAGGGTCGGCAGGAAGTTCCCTCTGAGTGTCGTTGCGCTGCTTTCTGAAGCTCCCGTTTTGCTGGCTGACGCCGAAGCGTGGTTTTCCCGGATCGAAGAAGTGGCCATCGCCGCCCAGAACGGCGCGCTGACGCCCGACGAACTGGATGCCGCGCTGGCCGGACTGCCGGTGCCATCCGTCGAGCCGGGCGAAGAGGTCATCAGCGGCATGGTGATGTGGACGGCCCGTTCGGACATTTTCGACCTCGATCCGCAATCGCCGCAAACGACGCTGGAACAAATCCTCGCCGCCAGTTGGGAGACCAGCTGATGCGGATCTGGAACCAGTTGGGTTACCAGCACGAGTTCAGCGTCAGCGCGGACACGACCGGGCGTGATTGGGTCGTCGTGGTGGTCAAGGGCACGTTCGACTTTCCCGTGACGGCTGGCGGGTTGGTGCAAAGATCAGCAGAACAGGTGCCGCTGGTATTTGCCGACACACATACCGGTGAACCCGGCTACTCCGCCACACTATGGGAAACCGATTTCGCCTTCCGCAAACCGCGCTGCGACGTGATCGCAAATGGCTACGCCTACGCGCCGGGCGGGCGCCCGGCCGAGCGCGTGCCGGTCGGCATCAAGGTTGGCAATTGGTCAAAACTGTTCGAGGTCGTCGGCCACCGCGAATGGCGCGCCATCGGTCCGGTTTTTACCGCCACATCGCCGCAACCCTTCCTGAAACTGCCCATCTCCTATGACGTCGCCTGGGGTGGCGTCGACAGGCTGGATGCGGAGGACAAGCTCCCCGCCAGCTACAAATACAACCCGGTCGGAACCGGGTGGTCGCGCACCAGGAACCAGCGCCTCATCCCCGGCCTGCGTCTACCGAACACGCAAGCTGTCGGCGAAGAGATCCGCTCACCGTTCGGCGACTACAAGCCGATGAGCTTTGGCCCGATGGGCCGCGGTTGGCCGGGCCGCATCGAATATGGCGGCACCTATGACGACAACTGGGCCAACAACATTTTCCCGTTTCTGCCGCCGGACTTCGACGAACGCTACTTTCAGGTGGCCCCGTCCGACCAGCAAATCGATCCGCCGCGCGGTGGCGAGGAAATGCAGCTCATCAATTTGACGCCAAGCGGGCGCGAACATTTTAGAATGCCAGCCACGGCCATCAAAGTTGCAATGTTCAAGGGCTACACCAAGGCATTCGAGGCCGATATTCATCCGGACACTGTTTTGTTCGACACCGAAAATCGGCGCTTTTCATTGGTCTGGCGCGTGTCGCAACGCCTCCAGCGCACGATCCTCGACTTTACAGAATGCTGGGTCGGGCCGCCGACGCCAGGCATGCTCCACGCCAAAGCCGTCAAGAAGCCCTACGTGCGGCCGATCGCGGAGCCGATTCAGCGGGAGGCAGAGGACGCATGACGGCTGCGCTCGACATCGTGGCGACCGGGATGGTGACGGCTGTCGGCCTTGATGCGCCGTCGTCTTGTGCGGCGCTCCGCGCCCGCCTGGACGGCTTCAAGGAGACTCAGTACGCCGACGATGAAGGCGAGTGGCTGCTTGGCTCCCCTGTCACCATGCCACGAAAATGGATCGGCCAGAAGCGTATGACCCATATGCTGGCGGCTGCGATAAGCGAGATATGCACCGCGGTGCCACAAGCACGCGAACGGACGCCGATGTTGTTGTGCCTTCCGGAGGCGTCGCGGCCTGGTTCACCCGTCCAGGATGCCTCTGCGTTCTTGCGGAATGTATGTGCTATCCTTGAGATGGCCGTCGACCCACGATCGCGCACCATATCGCATGGCCGGCCATCCGGTCTGGTAGCACTTGAGCAGGCGCGCCGGCTGCTGGCCGAAGGGGGAACGTCAGCAGTCATTGTTGCAGGGGTAGACAGCTACCTCACTCCCGAAGCGATAGGCTTCTATCTGGCGAACCGTCGCTTGCTGGCCACCAACAATCCGAACGGTTTTATTCCCGGCGAGGCCGCGGCCGCTGTGCTGTGCACCCATGCTGGTCATGGATCCGGACTAAGGCTGCACGGTCTGGGCCTCGCCCGAGAGAATGCATACATCTACAATGAGGCTGACGAACCGCTGCGCGGGGACGGATTGACGACCGCCTATCGGCACGCGCTGAAGGAGGCCGGCATCGAGATGAACCAGTTGGGGTTCCGTATTTCGGACCTTATCGGCGAGCAGTACTGGTTCAAGCAAACGGCCCTGGCAAGCCTTCGGCTCGTGCGGGGTGCCCACGACTTTCAGGACCTGTGGTCGCCGGGTGAATCGCTTGGAAATATCGGAGCGGCGGCGGTGCCCGTGATGATCGGCATGGCGTTTGCGGCGGCAAGGAAGGGCTACGCGGCGGGCAATCCGGTCCTGATCGAGGCGTCCGAAGACTCCGGCGCGTGCGGCGCAGCCATCTTTGCTGCGAGGGCCGCATAGATGACAGTCTACGCCAACAGTCTCGAAGTCGCATGCAAGGCGCAGGGCAACAAGGTCATAGCGGCCTTTCCTGATGTCTGCTTCACGCCGCCGGAGAATCCGGCAACGCCCCCTGGCGTTCCGATTCCCTATCCTTCTTTCGGCTTCGACAGCGACACGGACAAGGGCACCAGCACCGTCAAGATCGGCGGCCAGACGATCACGCAGAAAAACAAATCCTACTACACCAAGACAAGCGGCACTGAAGCGGGCTGCGCGACCAAGAAAGGCATCATCACATCGAAGAATACCGGCAAGGAATACGCCGTCGCCTGGTCGAGCAATGTCAAGGCCGACGGCGAGCCCGTCAACCGGATGACGGACCTGTCGACCAACAATCATGCTTCACCGCAGGGAAATACGCTGACCTTTCCGAAACTGGCCACCGGCGCCGGAGTCATCTACAGCACGGAAAAATGCCTGATTGGCTCTTATGACGCGATCGCCGCGGTCTGCAACGACAATGGCGGCGAGGCACATCATATCGTACCGGACAAGTGTTTCCGAACGGGCAGTCGGGCGGACGCGGATGTTGCATCGACGCGCATCGCCAATGCTCCGACGCTCGGAGAGGGGGTATGCATCTGTCTCAGTCCTGATGATCACGAACGGATTCATGAGGCTGACCGTGAGCAGATCGTTACGCTGGGCCGACCCGGTCTGGCCAAACTCAAAGGCAAAAAACTAGCGGATGCGAAAGCTAAGTTGAAAACCCAGGGCAAACTCGGCGTTGCGCCGATGAGCAAGATTACCGAAGCAACCATTTCATGTCTCGACGACCTTCAGGATCTCAATGCGAATTGCATCAAGAAGGCAAAGGAAGCGGTGGAGGCGCAGCAAAGCGCATTCGGGGCCAGCCAGAAGGGTAGAACCTCCAACCCATTGCCCGGCAAGGAAGCCAAGAAGACGATGAAGCCGCCAAAGCCCAGAAAATAGACCGACACACCAGGAGTACGCAGATGAAGATTCGAGCGTCGGGCTACATTGCTCCAGATCTTATCGCCGCGGTCCCAACCGAGCTTGACGACGAGGATCCGTATTCGCGTTTCCTCATGTTTCAGGACACGACAGAGCAACAGGTCGCGGATGTCGACATCCCTCGAACAGTCGTTTCCGTTTGCGCCTACCCATTCGAGAGCGACAACGAGAATGTGTTCGTCGCTCTAACCAATGAGGGCGACCTCTACTTTCTTACCGAGGACGTGGACTACGAAAAGATCCCCGGTGCCGGCGTCCTCAGCGAGGATGCCGAGGATCTTGGTTCGACGCTTGGCATCACCCAAAAAGCGGGCATCCTCTATGTTTGCGGCGACGGTTCCCAAGTCTATTTTAGACCCAGGAAGGATGAATGGGTCCGGATTTGTGAGCGTGACGTCGATGGGATGGCAAACAATTTCTTGGAGGGCATCGCCGCGATCAGCCCGAACAAACTGGCGGTCTGCGGATACACCCACAGCCGCCCCAAGCATGCCGCGCGAGGTTGCCTTTACTTCTACAACGATGGGGAATGGGGCCAGGCAGAACTCCCAAACAATCAGTCCTTGTATGATCTTGTCTTTGTGGACGCATCGCGTCTCGTTGCCGTGGGCGGCGGCGGTACTATTGTTACGGGAACAGGACCTGGCACGATGGAGGACGCCTCCGTCGAAGGTTTGCTCGAGAAGTTCCTCCGTATCCGCTTGGACAGATCGAAACTCTATGTGTTGGGTAAGACGGCAATCTTCGTATTCGACACGAAGCTGACCCTGTTGGACACCATACCCCTGCCCGCCGAGTATCGCAGCCCGAAGAACATCGAGGTCAAGGAAGGCATCATCTGGTACTTCGATCGTGAAGGCTTGGCTCGTCACGACGGCATAGGCTGGACTCTCATGCCTGTGCCTCCCGAACTCCTCGAAAGATCGGAATAGTCTGCCTCGGAACGTTACTTGTAGAGGGTCGCCTCAGGCTTTTCCCAAATTGACTTCGATAAAGCGCTGCACCTTGGCAAGATCAAGGTCGATGATGCGGATCGGCTTTTGAGCGGAGAGCATCTGAACCACGAACAGTTCTCCCGCTTCCGGGAACTCTTCGAAGCGCTGTTGCGCGATCTTTCGGCCGGCCTCACCCGCGACCCTGGCTCCATCAAGAAAAGCTTCAAGGCGCTCTATCAACCTCGCAAGGCGCTCATCATCCATGTCCGGGTTTTCATCAGGATGCAGCAAATGGTAATGGTACACGGTCCACAGGAACGCTGCCTGTTCAACATGCTGGCGCACGATCTCGTACAGGATTGGCGCCGGCATCAGTTCAGGTTCACGGAGCCGCCGCGGATTCGATTGGCCGCGCTGGCGTGGCTGGTGACATAGGTTCCTCGGATGGTGATGTGGCCATCCTTCTCCATGATAATTACGGACTTGCCGCAACGCAGTTCGATGCGCTCATTGCCGACAATATGGACCAACTCACCGTCGCGCACGATCTGCTGCGCGTGAGCCCGACGTGAAGGCTCCACAAGTTTACCCACGATCAGCGGGTGCAAGGGATCGCCCTCCTGAAAGAGCAGCGCAACTTCGGCGCCGATCATGCTGGCGTCGAGTTTGGTCAGGCTTCGCGCGGCGATCGCTGTCTCGACAGGGTTTCCAGGAAAGACCACCAGCGGCGATGTGTCGTCAAATCCCAGGAAAATGCCGATTACGACACCATCGATGCGATCACGAACTTCGGCCATGCTTCGTCCCTCTAATTCTGGTGGATCTTGCTACCCTTGAATTTGATATCGCTGGATGCCTTGCCGCTGATCTTTCCGGAAGCATCAATGGAAATATCCTTGCCTTTGATGTCGATCGTCCCATCCTTCTTCATGATGATCTCCGCACTTCCGCACTTCAGCGTGATCGAGTCCTTCGCCTCAAGCGTATAATTCTTGCCTACGTTGAAGGCCGAGTCGTCGGCGATCTGGACCAGGCTCTTTTTTCCGACCTTCAGCTCATGTGCGCCCGCCACCTGTGTGCTGTCGTCGGCGCCTATCTCTGTCTTGCGGGTCTTGGTGATCTCGGCCATCTGGGCACCGCCAATTTTTATGCCCTGGTCCGCGCCGATCTCGATGCTCTGGCTGGCGGATATGTTCCAGCTGTCGCTGGCCCCGATCGTATGGCTCTGCGCCGCGCCGACCGTGACCGACCGTGTCGCACCGATTGTATTCTCTTGCGGGCCGCCAACGCTTCGTGTCTCGGACGCCCCGACCGTATCAATGCGAGCCGCGCCAACAGTCACCGTCTGGACAATCCCCACCGTCTGCGAGTGGTTGGAGCCGATCGTCTCCGTCGAGTTCGAACCGATACCTATCGTTTCATTCGCCCCCACCGTCAGTGAGCGGTTCTTGCCCACCGTCTCGGTGTCGTTCGAGCCGATATTCGTGGTCTGGTCGACGCCGACCTTGACCGTCTTGTTGTTGCCGACGTCCTCGTCGAGGTTGTGGCCGACGGAATGCTTGGCGTCGTGGTCGATGCGGTCGGACTGGTCGTGCTGGACGAGCTTGGTGCGGTCGTGCTTGATCAGAAGGTTGTGGTCCTTCTGCGCCTGGAAATTGACCAGCTCGGAGCCGGCCTTGTCCTCGAACATCAGCTCGTTGTAACCGCCGCCGCCTTTCGAGGAGTTGGATTTCCAGCCCGATTGCGTTGCGTTGCCCGGCAGGCCGTAGGGCGGCATCTGTGAGGCATTGTAGACCCTGCCGGTGATGATCGGCAGGTCAGGGTCACCTTCGAGGAAGTCGACGATCACCTCCTGGCCGATGCGCGGTATCTGGATAAAGCCCCAGCCGCTGCCGGCCCAGGTCTGCGAGACACGCACGAAGCAGGAACTGTTTTCGTTCTTCTTGCCCAGGCGGTCCCAGTGGAACTGCACCTTCACCCGGGCATATTTGTCGGTGAATATCTCCTCGCCGGAAGGGCCGACCACCGTCGCCGTCTGCGGCCCGCGCATGATCGGCCGTGCCGTGATCCGCGGCGGGCGATAGGGCAAGGCAGTCGGCGCGACACCCAGAACGATCTTGTAATTCTCGATGTGGGCCTCGTTCTGGGTTCGGTAGCCCGGATCGAACAGCCGATATTCGGCGCTGACCACCAGATATTCCTGGTTCTGGTCGTCGCGCGGAAAGCTTTCCAGCTTGAAAGTACAGCCGGAATGGAGGCCGCGCACGGTGCCAACGGCCGTGATGCGCTGGTGCACGGCCTGGAGTTCCTCGCGCCGGATGCCGGCCAGGGTGTCGCCGCGCCCGACATCGAGATGCGCCCCAGGCTGGCGATAATTCTCGCCGGAGGCTTCCTTGTGGCCGAACGGCTGGGCGGACTTCGCCATCAGGTCAGCGCCAGGCTTCTGGAAATCATAGTCGGTATGGGCATAGGCCCCCGGCCGCACCGAACTGCCCGGAATCCATTCGGTGATGTACTCGACGTCGCGCCGCGAGCCCTGTCCCTCGAAATTATAGAGTATCTTCTCGTAGCCCGGCGCCGGCTTCAGCTTGCTCATCGCGTCGCACAGCACCAGCGTGTGCTTGCCCTCGTCATGCTCGAAGAAATAGAAGATGCCTTCGTGCTCGAGCAGGCGCTGCACAAAATCCAGGTCGCTCTCGTCGTACTGCACGCAGTATTCGCGCGAGGGGTACGACCCTTGCAGCCGCTTCTCGAATTTCGCCGTACCGTATTTCGAGAAGATTTTTTCGACGATCTCGACAGCGGTCATGTTCTGAAAGATCCGGCAATCGGTGGTGTTGCCGAGAAACCAGAGCCACGGCCTGACGACCGCTTCGTAGTAGGCCAGCCGGTCCTCGATGCGGGTCAGGCGAAACTCCGACACCAGGCCGCTGAACCATCGTTTCGGATCGGATTCCCCTTCGACCGAAACCGCGCCCCCCAGCATCTTCGCCGGATCGATGTCGGAGCTGGGTCCGACGAACCCGACCGTATAGGCAAAGCAGCGGCTGATCTCGTCGCGCCCGACAAGATGCGTGAAGGTCAGTTCGGCGCCGACCGGCGTCTGCACAACCGTGGCACGTTCGTTCGGCATGGGTCGAGCCCCTCCTGGACGCGGCCGCCGGCGCGGTGGATTTGAAGTTCCCGCCATCTCATAGGAACTTTTCGACCCGCCGCACCAGGCCATGTTGAGCCTACCACATGTTGTCCCGCCGACCAAAGAGGAGGCACGGCGGAAAAACCTTGCCCTGCCGATGCATCGGCACGAAACGCTGCTGTCCTGTTGCATGTGCAAACTGCTAGAATGTGGAGTATCGGTCAGTGTTCGACGGCGATCCTGGATGTACATCAGTCTGCAAATCAACAATGTCGACGCCTTACCTCCAGGCATCTCGACCGGTTACGCGGCGCGGGATCGCAGCTTCGAAATCGGACGCGATGCTTGCGACTGGACCTTGTCGGACCCCGACAAGTTCATCTCGGGCCGGCATTGCGAGGTCCGCTACGAGGCAGGCGCGTTCTGGCTGCACGATGTCTCGCGCAACGGAACCTATATCAACGGATCAAACCAGCGCATGACCGGCCCGCATCGGATGGCCAACGGCGACCGGATGCTGATCGGCCGCTATGTCATCTTCGTGTCGATCGACGAGGAGCGCGTCGCGACCGGCCATCCCAGTCACGGTTCGACGCAGCGAGAAATGCCCGTCGCGACAAGCCGGTCGCTGGAATTCGGAGATGGGCCGTTCTTCGACCCCGCGGGGCAACGGTCCGGGCAGCGAGGCCCAGCATCGACGTTCCCGTCGCAACCGTCCCTGCCGTCGACAAGAGATGAAGTGCTGCGGGAAATCGCGATCGCGGCCGGCATCTCGCCGGAATTGCTGCAATCGCGCGACCCACATGAAGTTGCCGCCGAAATCGGCACTGTCCTGCGGACGGTGGTCGAGGAACTGACCGTGCTGCTGAAGGCGCGCGCGGCGGCGAAAATGCTGGCCAAGAGCACACAGCGAACGATGATCAGCGTCGCCGACAACAATCCCCTGAAGTTCGTTCCAGGAACCGACGACATCCTCGAAATCATGTTCGCACGGCGCCGGGCCGGCTATCTCGATGCCAGGCGCAGCATCGAGGATGCATTCCGCGATCTCAAGACGCACGAATTCGCCACCTATGCCGCCATGCAGGCCGCGCTTTCGCGGCTGCTTGACGACCTGTCTCCCGAAGCGATCGGAAGAAAGCTTCCGCCGACGTCGTTCTCGTCGAAAAAGAACCAGGCTTGGGACGCTTTTGTCGCGACCTGGCGAACCATGGAGGAAGCACACGAGAACGGCATGTTGGACATATTCCTGGCCTATTTCAGCGAAGCCTATGCCAAGGCCGACAAGCAGAAATAGGCGCTTCAGGGGAGCGTTGCAGCCGACGAAGATACCTCTTCGGTGCGCGGCATCCGGTTCCAATCGAGAGTTTCTGAGATTACGATCGCATACGACAATTCGCCAAGCGGGTAAGGCTGATCGACCTGGGGGTCTGCGGCAAATGTCATCTTACGGCGGGATAGCAAGATATAGCCGACCTTCCTCAAGACACTGCCCTGCCCCGCAGGGCTCGCCTTTGCTTTACCTGGCCGCGAAAAGCTTTGCGCCTGCCCGGCAAGAACGCGGGCGTCAGGCGCGGACGGACGATCGGCCATGAACTCGAAGGACGATCCTTTCGGCCCGGTGGGCAAGACCGTCATTCGCGCCACGCCAAGACGTGAGCGAAAGCCGGCCCCGGTCGCTCAGGAGCCCGTCGCGGAGGGCGGACAATCCGCTCAGGTCAAGGATTCGACCGTGTTCGACCCCGGCGTCGGCCGGCATACACCGCCGGGCTGGACATCCGGCACCGTGATTTATCAAGGGACTCCTCCCGCGGCGGCGCCGACGTCGGCTCTGCGGCAGGAGGCCCTGCTCAATGTCACGGACAGTGTCCGATATTCCGCGGCAAACCCGATCCTTGCCGCGGCCGCACCGTTGCTGATGCTGTTCGGCCAGCTCAGGCTTATCCCGGTCGAGAGACAGGCGGAGCCGTTGGCCGAATATATCACTGAGGCGATCGACAAGTTCGACAGGGCACTGGAGAAAGCAGGCGTTGCCGAAGAGGATGCGCGGATTGCGAAATTTGTCCTGTGCGAAACCACCGACGATCTCGTCGGCAACCTGCCTTGGCCACGCAAAGACGCCTGGGCGCAGCACAGCATGCTGTCGCAGTTCTTCCACGTCGAGCCCGACGGCACGGGCTTTTTCGAAGCGCTGAACAAGGTCCTGGCCAGTCCGGAGGCACATTACGACCTGCTTGAACTGATGCATGCCTGCCTGTCGCTGGGGTTCGAGGGCCAGTATCGCGGCCTGATACGAGAAGACACCAATCTCGAACGCGTTCGGCGCGACGTCTACGAAACGCTTCGCTATTTCAAGCCTCGCGCCGACGAGGACATCTCGCCTCGCTGGCAGGGCCTGGCGGCGACGGTGACGCAGTCGTCGACACGCCTGCCGCTCTGGGTCGTCGCGGCAGCCGCGTCTGCACTGCTGACGGCGGCATTCTTCGCGTTGCGGGTCTTCATCACCAATGAAGGCGATGCCACCGCCGGCGAATTGCTGGCGCTCAACCCGTCGACGCCGATCGCCATCGAACGGGCCAGCGTGGCGCCGTTGGCGGAGCCGGTGAAAGTCACCCCGCCCGCAGCCACGACCACGCAGATCGATCGCATCCGCTCGGCACTGGCCAAGGACGTCGAAGCCGGCGGGCTGACCGTGGGCACGAAGGGCGACTTCATCGTGGTGGAAATCAACAATCTCCTGCTGTTCCAGTCCGGCAGGGCCGACGCGAAACCAGAGTTCCAGCCCATAGCCGCAGATATCGCAGCCGCCCTGGAATCCGAGCGCGGACCGATCAGGATCGTCGGCCATACCGACAATGTGAAGCCGCGAAAATCGAGCCCGTTCAAGTCCAACTTCGACCTTTCCGTCGCCCGGGCGAAGGCCGTCGAAACAATGATGGCGCCGAAGTTCAGCGATCCTTCGCGGCTGACGGTCGACGGCAAGGGCGAGGACGAGCCGATCGCCGACAATGCGACAGCGGAAGGCCGCGCCAAGAACCGCCGTGTCGATGTGATGATCGCCAAGGAGGGAACATTGTGAGCACGGCCGGTTGGAAGCGGCCATGACGCGTTGGCTGCTGCGGATATTCAGCATGATCGCGCTGGCCGGTTTTTCGGCGGCAGTGTGGTTTGCCGGACCTTTGATCCGCTTCGCCGACGCCCGTCCTCTCGGGCCTGCCTGGCCGCGCGCGGCAATCATCGCTGTGATCGTGGCGGCCGTGGCGCTCTTCTATGGATTGCGTTTCTGGCGGATGCGCAAGGCGCAAAAGGCGCTGGAGACCGCCGTTGCCCGCAACGACGACAGGGATGACGACTCGCAGGTGCTCGAGGCGCGCATGAACGAGGCGATCGCCGCGCTCAAACGGTCGAGCGGCAAGCGCAATTTCCTCTATGAGATCCCCTGGTACATCATCATCGGTCCGCCCGGCGCGGGCAAGACAACGGCACTGGTCAATTCCGGCCTGAATTTTCCGCTGGCCGGTTCGGGCGATGCCCAGCCGGTCGCCGGTGTTGGCGGAACACGCGCCTGCGACTGGTGGTTTACCGACGAGGCCGTGCTGATCGACACCGCCGGACGCTACACGACGCAGGATTCCAATGCCGAGAGCGACAGTAAGAGCTGGCTGGCCTTCCTGACGCTGCTCAAGAAATACCGCACACGGCAACCAATCAACGGCGTCATCCTGGCCATCAGCCTTGCCGATCTCATCGGCCTTGACGATCAGCAGCTTGACGCCCACGTCGTCGAGATACGCAGCCGTCTGCGGGAAATCCACGAGACGCTGAAAATCCAGTTTCCGGTGTATCTGCTTTTCACCAAGGCCGATCTTGTTTCCGGCTTCATGGATTATTTCGGTGGTTTCGACGAGCCGCGCCGGCGCAAGGTCTGGGGCGCGACATTCCAGACCAGCGATCGCACCAAGAACATGGCGGCCGAGGCTCCGGCCGAATTCGATGCACTGGCAAGACGCCTGGTCGAGGAGATGCCCGACCGGCTTCAAGAAGAGGCTGATCCGGTCGCGCGCATATCCGTCTTTGGCTTCCCGGCGCAGTTTGGCGCGCTGAAGGGCCGAATTGCGAATTTCATCGCCAGCCTGTTCGATCCGGGCCGCAGCCAGGTGAATGTCAGCCTGCGGGGGCTTTATTTCTCGTCAGGCACGCAAGAGGGGACGCCAATCGATCAGGTGTTGGGTGCGATCGGCCGCAGCTTCGGCAGCAATTCCCGCGCCCATCTTTCCGGAACCGGCAAAAGCTTCTTCTTGCATGATCTGCTGACCGGCGTCATCTTTGCCGAATCCGGATGGGTCTCGTATGACAAGTCGGCGGCAAGGCATGCGGCGATCGCCAGGTTTGCCGGGCTTAGCGCCATCGCGTTGATCGCCGCGGCGGCTCTCGGAACGCTCGCCCTGAGCTTCACGGCCAACAGGTCGCTGATCGCCTCGACCACGCAGGCCATGAGCCAGTATCGCACGACGGCGGATGCGCTGCTCAAAAGCACCGAGGTCACCGATGTCGACCTCGAAAATGTCATTGGTCCGCTCGACCAGTTGCGCGATCTGCCCGCCGGTTTCGAAACCAGCGACGTGCCGACACCGATCGAGGAGACGTTCGGTCTCAGCCAGCGCGAGAGACTGCTTTCGGCGTCCAGGACGGCCTACCGGCAAGCGCTGGAACGCATGTTCCGATCGCGCCTGCTGATCCAGGCCGAGCGGACGATCCAGACCAAGATGGCCGATCCCGCCGCGCTCTACGAGCCGTTGAAAATCTATCTGATGCTTGGCGGCAAGGCGCCGAAGGTCGACGACGCGTTGATCGTTTCGTGGATGAAGCAGGATTGGGAGCAAAACCGCTATCCAGGCGAAAACAACCGCGCAGGACGCGAGCAGCTCGAAAAGCACCTGCGCGCCATGCTTGCCCTGGACGATGCCTATGACCCGGTTTTCGAACTGAACCAGCCGCTCATCGAAGCCGCCCAACGCTCGCTCGGGCGCATGAGCCTTGCCGACCGCGCCTCCGCATTGATCAAGTCGGCCGTATATGCGGCAGCGCTGGATGATTTTTCTGTTTCCGTCAAAGGCGGCCCGGAAGCGCAGCTGCTGTTCGAGCGTGTCGACGGCGGCGATCTGTCAGGTCTGCGTGTTCCCGGCCTCTATAGCTGGGCCGGCTTCAACCATTTCTATCTCGGACAACTCTCGCATATTGCGCAGATGCTCGTCGACGACCAGTGGGTTCTCGGCGGCGGAGGCGAGCAAGGCGGCATCGATCAGGAACTGCTCAAGCTCGGCCCCGAACTTCTCGACCGTTATGGCAAGGAGTTCGCAACAGCTTGGAACAGCGTTCTCGACGCGTTGAAATTCAAAGCGATGCTGAAGGACAAGCCGCACTATGTCGTGCTTTCCGCCGTCGCCTCGCCCAGTTCGCCGATCGAACAGCTGTTTACGGCAATCGCCGACGAAACAGCCCTGACGCGGGACGCTGCTTCCGGCAAGGAGCCAGGTACCGGGGTTGAAGGAGGCACGGTTGAAGGCCAGTCGGAGGACGCAGCAAAGATGGCCAAGGGTCTGGCTCGCATCGGCATACAAATCGCCACCGGAAAATCGCAAAGCCGCGCCGGAACGGGATCCGCGGCAGCGCAAAACCAGGGCCCCGGGGCTAACATCGAAGCGCAGTTCAGGTCGTTCCAGGCCCTGGTGAGCGGTCCTGTCGGACGCCGACCGATCGATGCCTTGACCCAGAATTTCCGCGACATCTACCAGAGCCTGCAACTGGCGACCGACATGCCGTCGCAGACGGAACGCGTCAACGCCAATCTGCAGCTGCAGATAGCCACCCTTCGCGCCAATGCCTCGCGACTGCCCAAGCAGCTCGCCAGAATGATCGATGCGACGGCGAACGAGTTTGAAGGCAACGTCACCGAGACTTCGGTGGCGAATTTGAACCAGATGCTCGATAAGGCGGTCACGGCTCCTTGCGAGGCGGCGGTCAACGGCCGTTATCCCTTCGCTGCCAATGGCACCGAGGACATGGCGATGGCGGATTTCGCGAAACTGTTCGCTCCGGGTGGGCTGCTGGACCGGTTCTTCGCGCAAAACCTCGCATCGCTGATCGACATGAGCGGTCAGGACTGGAGCTGGAAACAGGATGCGCGCTTCGGCCGCGACCTGTCGAAATCGACGCTGAAAAACTTCCAGCTGGCGGCCGAAATCCGCAGCGCCTTCTTTCCCCAGGGCGGTTCGGCACCTTCGGTCAGCATCACCTTCACGCCGTTCTCACTGCATGGCGATGCCGATGCGGCGGTGCTCGATGTCGATGGTCAGACGGTCCAGAGCAACCAGGCGAGCAACGCGCCGAGCATAGTGACCTGGCCGAGCGGAGCAGCCTCCGGGTCCGCCAGTCTGAGCCTGACGCCGGAGATGCCGGGCCGTGAATCCAGCATCAAGTTCGAAGGGCCATGGGCGCTGAAGCGGCTCATGGACAAGGCGACCATCACCGGCACCGACAGCAATGTCCAGGCGCGCTTCGTGATCGGCGGGCGCGACGTCACCTATACGATCCAGACCGGCTCCGGCCCCAGCCCCTTCCTGCTCCCGGCACTTTACAATTTCAGCTGTCCGAAGGCGTTTTGAGATGGGCGTCGCGCTTTTCAATGCGTTGACACCCAGTAGTGGCCGCAGGCGTCCGGACCTTAATTTCGATACTTTAATGGCCGAGCCTGTGGCAGACTGGCACGAGCGAGCGCCCGGGAGTGCGCCGCAGAGGACGCTTGAGAAGCGTTTGGTGGCAAGGTGAGCGATGTCGCCCTTCCCTTTGACAGCTTTGGCGTGAGCCACAAGGGCTGTGTCCGCGAGGTCAACGAAGACAACTATCTGCTCGAGCCACGAACCGGGCTTTGGGTGGTGGCCGACGGAATGGGCGGGCATGACGCCGGAGAGGTCGCCTCGGCCAGCATTGTCGACCACCTGGCCACGATCGGCATCGCAAGCTCGGCTCCGGATCTGCGGGCGCGCTTCGAGGACAGGCTGAGTCGGGCCAATGCCGAAATCCGCCGGATATCGGAATCGCGCGGCATCACCATCGGCTCCACGGTCGCCGCCCTGTTGGCGATGGACGGACGGTTTGCCTGCCTGTGGGCGGGCGACAGCCGGGTCTACCTGATCCGCAACGCCGCGATCTCGCAGATTTCGAAGGACCACACCGAGGTGCAGGAACTCTTGGACCGAGGCATGATCAGCGCGGCCGAGGCACTCACCTGGCCACGCCGCAATGTCATCACGCATGCGGTCGGCGTCAGCGACGACTTCGTCATCGATTTCCAGCAGGGCGAACTGATACCGGGGGACATTTTCGTGCTGGCCACCGACGGGCTGACGGCACATGTCACCGACGCGGAGATCGAGGCCGCGGTGGTGTCGGCAACGCCTCAGGCGGCCTGCGAAAATCTTTTGGAAACGGTGCTGGCGCGAGGCGGAACCGACAATGTCACCATTGTGCTGGTGAAGATCGCAAACGAGCGCAATGGACAGTCGCTCCACCCTGATCTGTCCAGAGCGGAGGGCCGAGGCTGATGAGCGCCGACGACAAGACGCGAATATCGCCGCAGGTGGCCAACACCGCCGTGGGCACGCAGCTCAGCGGCATCTACGAACTTGACGAGCGCATCGCATTCGGCGGCATGGGCGAGGTCTACCGTGGCCATAACATCCAGACCGGAGACCACGTCGCCATCAAGATCGTGCTGCCCGAGTTTGCCCGTGACCAGACGATCCTGTCCTTGTTCCGCAAGGAGGCCTCGATCCTCAATCATTTGTCGCATGACGCGGTCGTGCGATACCACGTCTTCACCATCGACCCCGGGATCGGCCGGCCCTACCTCGCCATGGAGTTCGTCGACGGCGAGTCGCTATTCGATATCATGCGACGTGGGCCGATGCCGACGGAAGCGGTGCGCAAGCTCTGTCATCGCCTCGCATCCGGCCTGAGCGCCGTGCATCAGGCGGGAGCAATCCATCGTGACCTGTCGCCCGACAACATCATCCTGCCGGGAGGCCGGGTCGACCGCGCAAAGATCATCGATTTCGGCATCGCGCGATCGGCGACCGTGGGCGGGGAGACGCTGATCGGCGGAAAGTTCGCGGGAAAATACAACTACGTGTCACCCGAACAGCTCGGGCTGTACAGCGGCGACGTCAGCGAGCAGTCCGACATCTACAGCCTTGGGCTGGTGCTGGCCGCCGCTCTGCGCGGCAAGCCGATCGACATGAGCGGATCGCAGTACGAGATCATCGAAAAACGCCGGACCGTTCCTGATCTCTCAGACATCGACGAGGATTTTCGGGGCATTGTCGAAGCCATGCTGCAACCGGATCCGCAAGACCGGCCGGCCAGCATGGCTGATATCGCCAGGATGACGCGCGACGAAGACGAAGCAACAACACCGCCGCCATCCAGGACACCCCGCGACCGGCCGGCTTTGCCAGCGGCGGGGCATACCCTTGTCCCTGATCCTCGGGCGCAGCCATCCAATGTCGCGGGGCACACCGTGCCGACGGCAACGGGCCCCGGAGAGCAACGCTTCGTCCCGCATGTCCGGCCCGCGCATCTGTCGGAACCGCAGTCTCCGGCTCGCCCCATCCCGCCCCGTGCGGCCGCACCTAATGTCGCCGGAAAACCCGCGAAGACCCGAACCATCGCTATTGCTGCCTTGGCGACGCTGGCTGTTGCCTCAGGCGCGGGCCTTTACCTCAGCGGCTTCATGACGCCTCCGACGCCGACTGTCGGCAAGACATCACTTTCCGCGCCGGAACCATCAAAGCCCGAACCGGAATCGCCAAAGCCGGCTCCGCCCGTACAGCCGGAGGCCAGCGTGGCGCCGGCTGAAAATCCGCCAGAGGCAGAGGCGGCTCAAAAGCCGCAGCCAGCCAAGCCCGCCGAAGCCCCACCACCGGCCGAGGAACCCGCGAAGCCGCCGGCAATGGCAACGCAACCGCAAACGGAGGCGAGCGCGCCATCGGCTGCCAGCCAGGCAGATGCCCAGGCCGTGCAGCCGCCGGAGCCGGCGAAGCCCGCTGTTCCCCAGCAAACCGAGGCGCCCCCGAAGCCGCCGGCAATGGCAGCGCAACCACAAACAGAGGCGAGCGCGCCGCCGGCTGGAAGCCAGGCAGATGCCAAGCCAGTGCAGACGCCGGAGCCGGCGAAGCCCATCGTTCCCCCGCAAACCGAGGCCGCCCCGAAGCCGTCCGTAACGACCACGCAGCCGTCCGAAAAGACATCGCCGGCACCGCAGCCAGATGCGATGGCCAGCAACAGTCAAATGTCGGCTCCGGCGCCTGAGATGACCGCTCCAACCCCGCCAGCCCCGAAAGTCTCAACGCCGCCGCCGGCCCAGCCAGAGGCCGTGGAGATCCCGAAGCCCAAGCCTCAGATCAGCCAGCCGGCAGCGCCCAAGGCGACCGTGCCGGCGCCCAAACCCACTGCGAGCCAGACGGATACCACGAATGCCGAGAGCCAAAACGCCTCGTCACCGCCGGCCAAACAGCCTGACCAGGCTGTCATCGCGTTGAACGTGCCCAAACCGGCGATCCCCCCGGTCGTCGATGACATCGCGCAACGGGTCTCCTGGGTTCGCGACTTCGGCGGCGGCGACTGTTTCTACGCCACCATGACGTCGTCAACCGACAAGGCCGCAGCGATCGAAGGTTTTGGCACGGCGGTGCAGCCATTCGAGCGGATGCTCAGTGATTTCCAGGCAAAATTCCATGTCGAGCCGGACATCAGCGTCCGCCTCATCGAGCCGAGCCAATGCGAAGTCACCAACTTTCTGCGCTTTCTCGGGCAGACCACGGCCGACAAGCCGCAGCTTGTTCTCGACCGGACTTCGGTGCCTGACGGTACGCCGATCAGCGGCACGCTGGTGACGCGTGGCGGGCTCATTTCCAGCGTGCTGCTGATCGATCACAAGGGCATGGTGTTCAATCTCGACGACCGCATCGTCGCGCAATCGGACAAGGCTACCTTCAGCATCCCGATTGGCCTCGGCGCCGCCGACAAGGCCACCGGGAAGGCCGTGCCGCAGATCATAATGGTGATCACGGGCCCGCAGGATATCCAGGCGGCTGCGTTTTCGACGCCGACGCCAGCCTCGGTGCTGCTGCCCAAGATTCTCGAAGAGATCGAGACCGACGGATCGCAATTTTCAGCCACTGCCAAGTATTTCCGGCTCGGCGGATAGCATGGGCGCCCGATGGAACTCCGCCGCGCGTGTTTGCCCTCCTCGTCTGCCGACCTGCCCATAGAGCAGCGTGATCCGGCTCGAGCGCTGCTTGCCCTGACGGGCCGCATGAAGCTTGCGCTCATGGCAGGGGCGGCACTGCTGGCCGTTCTGACGTCCAGCGAAGCGCGCGCCGAATTCACGGTCTGCAACCAGACACTCGACGTCGTCAATCTCGCGGTCGGCCAGAAGGTCGACAATGCGGACCAGACCGACGGCTGGTGGACCATCGGCGCCAACCAATGCGTGAACGTCATCCGCGAGGAACTGACGAACCGCTACATCTACATCTATGCGACTGATGTGTTCGGCCATGCGATCCTGACCGGGTCGACCGAGATGTGCATCGAGCGGCGGCGTTTTTCGATCCGCGGCATCGACGAGTGCTGGCCGCGCGGCCATATCGCGGCGCAATTTCTCGAAGTCGATACGCTTGAACAGGTGCGGTGGACCTTCTTCCTGACCGGAAGCAACCCGTGACGCACAGTATCGACACCAGCTTCAGAGAGAAAAAACAGGCGCGCGCCGCACTGCGCAGGCGCACGCTTTGGCGCCGGCTGATTGCCGGGTTCGCTGTGATCGTCCTGCTTTCGATCGCCGCAGGCTTCTACCTTACCGCGGATTATTGGTCGTTCGGTGACGAAAACGAGGAATTGCACGCAGTCGAAGGTGCCGACGATGTGCCGGCCGATGCATCCGTCTATGTGCCTGCCATTATCGACCTGGCCGGAGATCCGATGTGGATTACGCTAGCGCCGGATGCCGACACCGCAAGCAAGGGCCATGCGGTAGCGCGCCCGGCCGAGCTCGACAGTTCCGGCGCCTCGCCGCAGATCGAAATCCTCTCCGACGTGATGCTGAGTGCCAGCGAAAAGTTCATGACGACGATCCCGTCGACGCAGGAGGACTTCGCGTTCTTCCAGGCACAGCGGCGGACCGCTCCGACATCTCCGGCTGCCGCACCCACCGAGCAGGCCGCTCCGCCTGCACCGGCGGCGGCACCGGACGACCAGCAGGGCGACCTGGATAATGACTTGGCGGCACCCGATGCGAGCGAGGCCCCGGCCGGTTCGGCGCCCAAGGCGGATGCCGACGACCCGGAGGCCGGCTGGGGAGAGACCATCGATCAGGGCGAGGCAGCGCTGCCCGCCTTCAAGAAGACCCAGATCGAGAACAATACGACCGTCGCAACCGCGACCAGCGAATACCAGCGCTTCGCGGCGACCGAAGACACCTTCGTGAAGATCCTCAACGACCGCAGCCTGGACAGCGTTGCGCTCGACGCGCATTTCTCCGCCGACGATGCCAAACTGGCCGGCGAAGCCCTGAAGGCGCTCTTCAACCGGGACGGTCTGGAAGCGGGTTATGTCGTCGCCATGCGCGGATTCCGGCCGAACCGCGAGGCGACGACGATGTCGCTCATGCAGGTTTCGATCTACGCCAAGAATGTCTTTGTCGGCACGCTGACGCGCAACGCCGCGGGCGCCTTCGTGTCGGGTGTCGATCCCTGGGTTCGCGAGGACCTATTCAACTATTCCGGTACCGATCAAGGCGGGCCCAAGCGGCAATACCGCCTGCTCGACGCGATCTATTCGACGGCTGCGCGCAACAAGGTTCCAACCGGCGTCATCGGCGAGGCGATCATGTACCTGTCGCGAGGACAGGACCTCGACGCCTTCGCCAGCGAGGACCAGCGCCTGGTGCTGATCTACTCGCAGACGCCGCGCGGCAAGGACGAGACGTCCGGACGGGTCCTTTATGTCGGTGTCCAGGGCGGTGAGAAGACCATCGACTGTTTCGTCTTCCAGCAGAGCGACGGCCAGTTTGCCTGCGTCACGGGTGATGACCAGGTGCGCTCGCTGACTGTCGCCAACGGCATGGTGACGCCGGTGAACGGGGTCATGACCTCGACCTTCGGCCCGCGCAAGCACCCGATCCTCGGCGTCGTTCGTATCCACAAGGGTGTCGATTGGGCAGCCCCTGTCGGCACGCCGATCATGGCGGCCTTCGACGGCGAGATCAGCTTCCAGGGCGATGGCGGCAGCTATGGCAATCTGGTGAAGATTTCGCATGCGAACGGGCGCGAGACGCGCTACGCGCATATGCAAAAATTCGCCATTGCGAGCGGCGTCGGCACCAAGGTGAAGGCCGGCGACGTCATTGGCTATATCGGCACCACCGGGCTTTCGACCGGCCCGCACCTGCATTTCGAGCTCTACCAGAACGGCGAGGCGATCGATCCGCTGGGAACGGTCACCACGGTCGCCACCTCTGACACTGGCAATTCTGGCAATTCCGGCGATGTCGCTGTCGAAACGCTCACCGAGCGTATCGTTCATGTCGAAAGCGGCGGCAGCGCCCGTGCCAAGAACCCGAATTCCTCGGCGACCGGCGCCGGCCAGTTCATAACCAAGACCTGGATCCGGATGATGAACACCTACCGCCCGGAACTTGCGCGCACACTGTCGACCGCCGACCTGCTGGCTCTGCGCTACGATGCCACGATCTCGCGTGAAATGGTGCGCAATCTGGCGCGCGAAGGCGAGGCCTATCTGCGGGCGCGCGGCCACCAGATCACAGCCGGCCGGCTCTATCTCTGTCATTTCCTGGGCATGGAAGGCGCGCATCAGGTGCTGTCGGCGCCAGGTTCGGCACAACTGAGCGCCGTGCTGGGGTCCGCCGTCATCCAGGCCAACCCGTTTCTCACCGGCAAGACAGCCAGCTATGTGGTGGACTGGGCCGAACGGAAAATGGGCCAGAAGCTGAGCCGTGTGGCCACCGACGCCAGCCCGCAGACGACGACCACGGAGATCCGGCAGACGTCGCCGGAGTTCGAAAAATACAAGCAGGCCGTCACCGCCCTCATCAGCTCGATTCAGACCACGCTTTGAGCCTGCCGGCCACGGCATCAGCCGCTCAGGCTATTGGAATCACCATAGGCACCTTTTTTCAGGCCCTCCGTGAACCAAAACCGCGGTCAGGACCACATACGTCCAGGAGCCATTTTTGGCACAAGCGACCCAGTCGCTGACGAAATTTAGCACCCTGGTAAGTGGAGGGCTGGTCCATGAAAACGTTCGCGGTCTTTCTGAGTGGGATTATCCTGGTTTTCCTTGCCGCCTTCGGCGCCGAGGCCGCCGCGCCTGAAGCCAAACGCGTCGCGCTGGTGATCGGCAACAGCAACTATGTCCATGCGGTCACCTTGCCCAATCCCGCCAACGATGCCCGCCTCATAGCGTCGACGCTGCGCAATGCCGGCTTCGAGGTGATCGAAGGGGTCGATCAGGACAATGCAGGCATGCACAGCCTCATCAGCCGGTTCACCGAGCAAGCCTACGACGCCGACCTCGCGGTCATTTTCTATGCCGGTCACGGCATGCAGGTCGACGGCAAGAACTACCTGATACCGGTCGACGCCGATTTGACGTCGCCGGCCTATCTCAAGACCCGGACCATTCAGATCGATGATTTCATGGCTGCGTTGCCGCCCGACCCGGCGATTGGTGTCATCATCCTCGATGCCTGCCGCGACAATCCGCTGGCAAGGACGCTGGCGGCCTCACTGCCGAAAAGCCGCTCCACCTCGCTGGGCACCGGCCTGGCGCCGGTTGAAGCGAGATCGGACGGCGTCGGTACTGGCGGCCTGCTGATTGCCTATGCAACGGATCCTGGCGCCATCGCTTTCGACGGAGACGGGGTCGACAGTCCTTACTCCACGGCGCTCGCCAGGCATCTGACCGAACCTGGCGTCGAAATCCAGAGCGCGCTGACGCGCGTGCGCGGCGAAGTGACCGAAACCACGCAAGGCCGCCAGCGGCCGTGGCACAACGCATCGTTGGGACGCGAGGTTTTCCTGGGAAAACCCGTCGCCGCAGCAGCGCCGGCCGCAAATCCCGCGGCCGACGCATCGAGCGCAGCCGCGACATCCGCCCCTGCCCCTGTCGCCAGTGACTCTCCTTCCTGGGAAGTCGAGCAACGTCTTTGGGATGAGGCTTCGAAGCACAATTCCGGTCCGTTCTACCAAGCCTATCTCGACCAGTTCCCGAACGGTCGCTTCGCCACCGTGGCGCGGCTGAATATCGACGAACTGAACGACCCGAACGCTCAGAACCGGCAGGTCGCGGCACTCGATACGAACCAGGCGAACGCCGGTTCCGGCTCTGCCGTGCGGACCTCTGTCAGCGTTCCGGACGAGATGAAGCAGACGCCGGGCACCGAGTTGACGGAAAGTGCGATCGGCCTCGACCGCCAGGGCCGCATCGACCTGCAATTGCGGATCGAAGCGTTGGGCAACGAGCTTGGGCGCATCGACGGAACCCTGGGCTCCCAGACCCGTGAGGCGATCGGCATCTGGCAAGCCGATAACGGACTGCCGCAAACCACCTATCTGACGCGCGAGCAACTGGCGTTCCTCGTGATCCAGTCAGATCCGATGATGGAAGCCGTGCGTGCCAGATATGCCGCCGATCAAGCCCGTACGGCGCAGCCGAAGAAGCCCGTTGTGCAAAAGGTCCGCACGATGAGGCCGATGGCACAGAAACCCCGCAAGCAGCAGCAGGTCGTTTCGAAGTGGCGCAACCGCGAGACCATGGCGCGGCTGGATGATCCTCCACCACGCCGGCGCAACAACGACTTCCTGACAAGGGCACTGATCTTCGGCGCCGGTGTGGCCGTGGGCAGCGTGCTCAAACAGTGACAGCCGCGCGTTATTGCGTCTTTATCCGCATTTCCACGCGTCGGTTGACCGGATCGTACGGGTTGGGGCTGCGCGGATTCTTTTCGCCCATGCCGATGGCGTTGATGCGGGCGGGATCGACACCACTGGCCGTCAGGAAGGCTGCCACCGATTTCGCTCGCCGTTGCGACAGGCCTTCATTGTAATGCACCGTGCCGGTGGCGTCGGTGTAGCCTTCGACGACGAAGCTGAATGTGCTCAGCCGGCTGTCCTTCAGCGCCTTGGCGAACTCTTCGAGTTCAGCGCGCGCGGTGGTGTCGAGCGCGGCCGAATCCAGGCCGAAATTGATCAGCATATCGAGGCTGGATTTTTCTCCCGGCGCGTCCTTTGCCTTGGTCTTGCTCTTGCACTCTTCCTCGGTGCCGACGCAAATTCCCCGCGACTTGCCGAGATCGGCCGCGCCGGTAAAAAACTTCACGATGTCTTCTGATTTCTGAACGGGATCGGCGGAAGCGTGGGTCGAGAAAAACACGACCGCCAACACAAAGGCTGACTTGCCCCACTGCATAGCGGTTACTCCTGTTTGAGCATCCGATTTCGACGATCGTGACGATACCAAATTTCATGGCAATTGTCTGTCTATAAACGCTCGTGGACATGATTGTGCCGAGGGGTGTTGCAGCAGCAAGGTTCAGACTTGACCCGCGCCGCGCCCGGGGCTTGAGTGGCCAAGGCTTCTCGATGAAAGCGTGGCGATCATGGCCAATGGGCTCCGATTCAAGACGGCAGGAGATCTTTTCACGGCTTGCCCCGCCATTGCCCGGGACATGAGAACCCTTCCAACCGAACAAGAATCTATCGCGTTTTGCCGCGAGCTCCTCGCCGGGCGCGTTCCCGAAGAAGCGATTACATTCTGTGCCTACCTGCTTCCCGAGCGGGCCGCGGTCTGGTGGGCGCATGAATGCCTGAGCCATCTGACCGAGCTGTTCGATGGAACCGATCAGGAATTGCTCGCGCGTGTTGGCGACTGGGTGGGTGAGCCGGACAATCCTCGACATCGGGCAGCCGTCAGCGCAGTCGCGGCGATACCGCCAACAACGCCGGTCGGCTGGATTGCGCTCGCTGCCGGATGGCGTGACAATGGTTCGGCCATGGCCGCGACGATGGCACCGGCCTTGCAACCATTTCCTGCGCAACCATTTCCTGCCGCCCATGCGGTCAATGCCGGGATTCTGGCCGGACTGGCCCGTGTCGCTCTCGCGGACCGGTTTGCCGTTCTTTCGGCATTTGTCGAAATGGGCATCCAGATGGCCGAGATCGAGGCGCGCCAATCGGCGGATGCCTACTAGAGCAATTTCAGGAAAAGTGTGAAGCGGTTTTCCGCCCGGAATTGCGTGAAAACAAAGAGTTAGAGCGGTTCTCCGTTTCCGTGAAACGGTGAACTGCTCTGGAGCCGCCTACTTGCAGCCGCCTTGCGCCCATTTGGCCAGCGCCACCTTGAAGCGTGTTCCCAAGGGATGTTGCAGGCGCAGAACGGAGACATCGTTGGCGGCGAAATTTTTCGCCTGATCGCACAGCCGGGCCTCGTTCCATTCATGGCAGCCGTCGCAGTGCTTGTCCTCCCAGACCGACTTGTCCAACCCCTCCACAGGGCTGAACAGGGGCTTGCCCTTGATCAGTTCGGCGATGCTCTTGCCGTCGATTGCCGCATCGCCGAAGTCGACCGGGTGGTTGAAAAGGATCGGGGCATCCGACGCCAATTTGGGGATTTTCTGGCGCAGCACATCGAGCGCAAGCTGGTCGTTGCTTTGGCCTGACGCGCTTGCCGCGCCGGTGTTGCGCGCGTCGGAGCCGCCTTCGGCCTGAGGTGTGGCCGCTTCGCCGACAATCAATGGCGCATTGAGATCAACCTTGTGCAGGACGACCTCCGTGGTCAGCGAAACGTTGATCCAGGGGCGCTGCTTGCCGGCGGTTGCCTTGAAGACGTCACCGGTCACCCTGTTCATCGCCTCGGCGATGGAGACGTTGGATTCGCCGATGTGCTGAAGCAGTGCGGCGGTGAACGGCGAATATTCGCCCGACCCGTCATAGGCGAGTTGATTGGGACCGGCGGCGAAAGCGACGAGCGTGCCGGCGCCGCCATTCTCGATCGGGATCTCGGCCAGGCCGCTACTGGCGCCGTGGACGCCCGCGGTCTTGGCCAGCACGTCGACGAGGGGATTGTCGCGGCAAGCGTCGAGAAACACCAGCCTGATGCTGGTCTCCCGCGACATCTGGCGCAGAACGAAATCAACCGACACGGCCTCGAAGTCGAGGGAGTTCTCGTCCTCCAGTGCGGCGTCGACCGGAAGCAGATAGTTCCTGCCCGAAACCTGCAAGCCGTGGCCGGCGTAGAAGAACAGCGCGATATCGGCACCACGCACCTGTTTTGCGAACTGGGCGATCGTCGCCTGCGTCTGCGGCTTGGTCAGGTCGAAGCCCGAAATCACCTCGAAGTCGAGCTTCTTCAGGCGATCGGCCATGGCCTGGGCGTCGCGCACCGGATTGGCGAGCGGCGCGGCGTGCTGATACTGGGCGTTGCCGAGGACAAGGGCGACGCGGCGCTCGGCGCTGGCGGCCGTCACAGTCAACAGCAAGGCGAGCACCGCGAGACCGGCGGCGCGAAAGAGGCCACCGCAACGGGCGATCAGATCAGACCTCACCGCACCCTCAGAGCTTGGTAGCGGAAAACTCGATCCGCCGGTTGAGCGCCTTGTTCTTGGGCGTATCGTTGGCAGCAACCGGCCGCTCCTCGCCATAGCCGGCGGAACTGACCTGGTTGCGCGGGATGCCCGCGGCAATCAACGCGTCGGCAACCGCCTGGGCCCGGCGTTCCGACAACTGCTTGTTCGCCTCCGGCGAGCCGTCGGAATCGGTATAACCGGAGACCTCGACCTTCAGGCTCGGGCATTTTCCGACGACACCTTCGACCTCGGTCAGCAAGGGACGGCTTTTCGCATCGAGCCGCGCACTGGCAGGCCGGAAGTAGATGGCGCCGGTGCGCGAGAGCACGGCGAACCTGTTCAGGCATTCCTCGTCGCTGAAATTCGCCTTGGCGGCATCGGTGGCAACGGGTCCGACATCGGCTGAATTCGCCGCGGCGGTCTGGGTGGCGGCCGGCTTGCTGCCATCGGCGGTGAAGACGAAATCGAACGATACCGACGCGGTGGGCACGATGTTGGTGACATTGGCGGCCTGCTGCAGCTTGTCGATGTTCGGCAGCAAGCCGAAATCCTCGACATGGACAGCGACCGGAGCCTCCGAGGCGACCGACACCATGTTGTCGCTGATCATGGTGACGACGACGCTGGCCTCGAGATCCTTGTCGACACCGTGCAGATTGAGGCGGAACGGCAAGGTTGCCTTCACCCTGCGCTTTGTCGCCAGATCGGCGAATGCGGCGGGATCCACTTTCGCCGTCAGCTCGGCGGTCGGGTACTTGAATGTCTCGAAGAACAGGAAGCGCATGCGCACGTTGCGCAGGTCAACGCCGGTATCGACCGAATTGAGATCGAACGTGACCTTGGCATCACCCGCCGCGCTAAGCGTGCCGGTGATGTTCCTGATCTTGTTGGTCTCGACGATCGTGTTCTTCTTGACCGACTGGTAGGTGATCACCGAAGCGGCGGGATCGAGCGTCCAGTTCGGCGCGGCGCTGGCGGCTTGCGATCCTAGCAACAGCAATGGCACAACGATCAGACCAAGAGCTCTTGCAGCAGGGCCTTTCGACGTTGTCTTCCACCAGAATGCGACTTCGAACATGGACCGCCCCTGCCCAGGACTACCGTATCGACACCGACACCGGGAAGGGACAATAGAGCACTCGCGGCCGCTTGGCGAGCACGTCCGGAAATCTTGAGAAATTTCGGAAGCCGGCGCCAACGCCGCTTCCCGCCACATCCAAGCTCTAACCCGACAAGCTCGTCACCAACTGCTGCCCCCACCACCGCTGTTGCCTGTGCCTCCGCCGAGAGCGGGGATGACTGGCGGCTTTTTAGGGGCTTCCTCGGCCGGCTTTATCACTTTCTTGGCGACCGTCCTTTTGTACTTGGTCACCTTCGGCGTAGGCGTCGTGCGAACCACCCTGTGATGCTTGACCGGCGCAGGCGCCGGTTCGACTTTGGGTGCGATGGAGATGCAGCCCGTGAGTCCCGTCAAGAAGCTGGACAAAACCGCTCCGATAAATATTCGCTTCAATGCCCTGCCCACCATTGCCTCCTCGTTGCTCAAAACAGGTCCCGACGTGGATTGGCTTCTTCCCAGATCCCCCTGGCCGCATTGACCAGTTGAGTGTCCAGTGAACCGGAGGCGGGGATCTTCGCCTTGAGTTGTTGGCGCAGCTCTTTCAATGCCGTCGTCTTCGCCTTTGCGCCGAATTTCGCCAAGCTCGCTGAGGCGCCAGGGAGCTCATTGCGAAGATCGAGGGCAACGGCGAATGCAAGGAAACGTACGGCAACGGCTTGATCGGCCTTGTCGCCCTTTGCCATTTCGAGGGCCGCGCGATCATAGGCGCCGGAGTGATCGCCTCGCAAAGTCGCCAGTTCAAACAGCCTTTGCGCTTCGTCTAGGTTCTTTTCCAGGCCCACGCCGTCTCGGTACATGCGCCCAAGGCTGGCCGGGGCATATGGCTGGCCGAGATCCATGGCTTTCTGAAAAAGCGCCATCGCCGCCTTCGGGTCCTTCTCGACGCCCAGGCCGCTGGCATAGTTGCGACCGAGCAGGTTCATCGAATACATGTCCTGCCGCTCGACACCAGCCTGCAGGAAGGCAACGGCACGGGCTGGGTCGGCGTGCACGCCGTTGCGACCCTCGGTGAAGATCGCGGCAAGCTCGTTCATGGCATAGGTGTGCCCCATCGCCGCTGCCTTCAGCAGCAGGTCGAGACCCTTGCCGGTATCGCGTTCGACATCGTAGCCGTTGAACAAGGCACGGCCCCACGCCATCATGCCATAAGGATCGCCCTTGTCGGCCGCGGCCTTGTAGAGGGCGTTGGCTTGCTTGCGGTCGATGGCCATCCCGGTTCCCGTCGCGTGCAAGTAGCCGAGTTCGTAGACGGCGCGCACATGTCCCTTTTTGGCGGCGTCTTCGATGACTGGCTTGGCTTCATCGACCTTGCCGGCCGCGAGCAGCGCCCGGCCCAGTTCGTAGCGGAAGCGGGCGACATCGGGATAGGCCTTCACCGCCGCCTCGCAGGCCTTCACCGCCTCGGCGCCGATTTCATTCGGCAGCAGGCCTGGGACGACGCCTTGCAGGTCGAGCGGCTCGCCGGCGGCCTGGTCGCAAGGATCGACGCTTGGCGACAGCTTCATGGTGGCGGGCTTGGATGAGCTGCTGTCGGCGCGGATCTCGAAGCCGACCTCGACCGGCTGGGCGGCACCGATCTGGGGTTCGTAGCGCAGCTGGTCGACCTCATCGGCCATCAGGCTCGACTCCGGCGACAGGGCACGATCCGGCAGGGACAGGGTCCCGGTTGCCGGATAGCTCGCGAGTTTCAGGCTGACCGCGGGATCGTTTGTCGGGAAGTCCAGCTTCAGTGGAACCGGGCCGACACCGACCGGGACGCTGATCTGACGGTTTTCGATCGCCTCGGCGGCGCCGGTGATATGGATGCCCCGCTCCAGCACCTGCTGTTTCTGCTCGGTCTCGAGCGAGGCCACGATCTGTTCGCCTTGGGCGCCCTGGCCATCTTTGACACGGAACACCATGATGCCCTGGGCCTGGCCACCCCAATTGTCATGCGTGGCGTAGGCCAGCATGTCCACCTCTTCGGGCGCACCGGCACCCTTGGGCACATCCATCTTCAGGCGCGGCAGGTCCTTGCCCTCGATCGGTTCGCCGACCGCGACGGCCTTGCCGTCCAGCAGCAGGCGTCCGAGCGCAGGCGGCCTTTCGATGCTGACGGTTATCGATCCGCCATCGACATCGACCGGTTCCGGCAGGTCCAGGGCAACAGGTCCGACACCCGACGGCACCACCTTCTCCAGGACCGGCGGCAGCGAAGGCCGGCTGGCGCGGCGCATCAGGACAACCTCGTCGATGAGTGAGGAGTTTTCCCAGGGAACCTGCTTGCCGTCGGTGGCCTCGACCACATCGCGGCGCACCGCGGCCATGACCGAGCGTATCTCCTGGTTCGGCGCCAGCGCGCGACGCGAGAATGCGGATGAAAACGGGCTGAGGTCTCCCGCGCCATCATAGGCGACCGCCCCCGGCTCGGTGGCAAAGGCAATCAGCGTGTTCAACGAGCTTTTGACCTGCGCAAGGCCGGTGTTGCCCGCCGTGATCAGCTGGTCCCTCAGCCAATAATCCTTGCGCGGAAACGGATTGTTGCGACAGGCATCGAGGATGATCACCTGGATCTTCGATTTGGCGCGCAATTGCTGCAGGACATCGTCCAGCTTGACCGCCTGGACCTCTATGTCGGCCGCATTCTTCAGCGAGGCATCGACGGGGATCAGGAAATTCTCGCCACCGATCTGAAAGCCATGGCCGGAATAATAGACGACGGAAAGATCGGCGCCGTCGGCCGCCGCGAGGTAGTTGCGGAACTGCTCCTCGAACTGCAGCTTTGTGAGATCCTTGGCAACGAACACTTCGAAGCCGGCAAGCCGAAACGTCTTGGATACGTCCTCGGCATCCTTGTCGGGGTTCTTGAGAGCGGGGATTTCCCGGTACTCGGAATTACCGATCACCAGGGCGACCCTTCGATCGGCCGACGCATCGAAGCTCGTCAGGGCCGCTACGAGGAAGACCGCAATCAATCCGCAAAGTCGGAGCATGGCAACTGCCTCAACCGCCGCGACCTGACGACCACAAGCTCCCCAGATTGCGGTATCAAGATCTGTTGAAGAACTCACAATCCGCCGAGACATAACGAGAACAAGAGTGAAAATCCGTCCCGCCAGCAGGCACCTTCCTCATCCGAGTGTGTAAACTACCTCAGAGCCGAACCATCCGCAATGAGTGTCGAACCGCGTGGGTGTCAGGCTCGAGTCACAACTTTTTGAAACAGAAGGGGCCAGCAGGGCATCTCGTGTAGCAGCCACCTGCTACCAACGATGTGAATTTCGGCGCTACCTAATGTGAATGGCGGATCTGGCGATGGCAGTGTAGGGTCCGCTGCAAATAAGAATGACCGTACCCACGGCACTGCCAAGCCAACGAATCTGGGAGGATTCATGGTCGAGATCATCTCCAAGCGGGACGGCCCGCGGCGCGAGGATGTTCAGGTCAAGCGACTGATCGAGCAGAACCGCTCCACTATCACTCGCATTGCCGACCAGATCAGCGGCGGCGGCTACTCGGCCTCCAGGCAGCCGCGCCAGCAACCCAAGGCGGAAGGGCTGATCATCCATGTCGGCGGCAGCGCTGCAACCGCCACTGAAGCAAGCCCGTCCATCCGCGTCACCATGAACGGCCGTGTGATCTCCAAGGATCAGAACACGGGCCGCCAACTTCATCATATCGGCGATGTCCGCAACCGCGATGGCGACCAGGTCTTCGTGCTGGCAACGAAGCAGAACGGCTTCTTCTCGCCGGTCGACGAAACCATCGCCGAGGTGCTCGCCGGGCTGGATGGATTCCGGCTGACCGCGAGCTATACCGAAGAACAGCTGGCAGCCGACATCGGCGCGAAACTCGGCATCGCCTGACGGCAGCTGTTGGGCGTCGCTGCGCACGTCCAATCCGCGACGGCATACAGAAATGGCATACCTCAAAAGGTACTGTGATGACTGAATGAGACACGCGAGCGGCCCCAATCCGATGAAAACCGATGCTCTTGCGACGCATGCGTCGATGGCCACCGGACGACTGGTTCTGGACAGGATCGACTATGACGAGCGCGCGACGATGCGGGCGTGGGAGAGTTTTCTTTCCGACGAACCGACATCCGCGCGCGATCCGGTCCATGTACGCTCGCTGATCCACGATTCCTGGTATCGCAGCGCCACCGGCGGCATCAATGCGCAAGGCATCGAAGCGCCGCTGAGCAGCGATCGCGACGAGATCGAATATCTGACCCGCGCCAATGCCGAGCTACTTTCGGCGGCGCGCCGGTCGTTCGCCTCGCTTGGCCAGCTGCTGGACGGGACAGGCGCGATGCTGGTGCTCGCCGACAGCGACGGCGTGCTGATCGACGCCATCGGTGACAAGAAGACGCTGCATGACGGCATGGATATCCACCTCGCCATCGGCGGCAAATGGAACGAGGGCGCCGTCGGCACCAACGGCATCGGCACGGCGCTGTGGACCGGTGAGCCCACTTTCGTTCACGCGGCCGAGCATTTCTGCGCCGGCATCAAATCCTGGACCTGCGCCGGCGCGCCGATCCGCGATCCGCTGGACGGCAAGATCATCGGCGTCGTCGACCTGTCGGGCTATTCGCCGATCTTCCGGCCGCACAACACCGCACTTGTCGCCGCCACTGCCAGGCAGATCGAAAAGGCGCTGGCCGAGCAGCAGCAGGAGCAGCGCACGCGCCTGCTCGAGGCCTTCATTTCCTCGGCGCCCAGCTATCGTCGGAAAGACGGCTTGGTGATCGTCGATCATCGCGGCCGCGCCATCTTCTGCAACAATGTGCCCAATGGCGACACGACGGAGATGATGGACGGCCCGATGGAACCAGGGCGTGGCCGCTGGCTCATGAACCTGCCGGCCTCCGGCTCGGACACCGATCTGGCCAACGCACTGCCGCCGCACCTGCGCTCCTGCCACGTCACGCCGCTGAAGCTCGACGGCGACCTGCGGGGTGCCGCCCTGGTGTTCCCCTCGGTGCCGGCCGTCTCCAGCATGACGGTGATCCGCCGGGAGGAGAACAAACACCTGCGAACAGCCGCGGCGATGATTGTCGGCGAAAGCGAAAAGCTGCTGGCTGCCGTCGACATCGCCTCCCGGGTGGCCGGGTCGAATGGTGTCACCTCGCTGCTGATCGAAGGCGAAACCGGCGTCGGAAAGGAGCTGTTCGCGCGGCTTGTGCATGCCGGCAGCCGGCGCAGCGAAAACGACCCGTTCATCGCCATGAACTGTGGCGCGATCACCAAGGAATTGTTCGGCAGCGAATTGTTCGGCCACGTCGCCGGCGCCTTTACCGGCGCTTCGCGCGACGGCAAGCCGGGCATCTTCGAACTCGCCAATGGCGGCGTGCTCAGCCTTGACGAAATCGGCGAGTTGCCGCTCGAAATCCAGCCTTTCCTGTTGCGTGTCCTGGAAGAGCGCGTGGTCCACCGCATCGGCGACTCCAGGGGACGGCCGGTGGATGTGCGACTGGTCGCCTCGACCAATCGCGACCTCAAGCAAGAGGTGGCGGCCGGGCGCTTCCGCAGCGATCTCTACTACCGCATCGGCGCGGTCTCGATTCATGTCCCGGCGCTGCGCGAGCGTGGCGACGACGTGCTGCTGCTGATCGAGCATTTCAATCGGCAGATCGCGAAGCTGGCCGGCAATGACCCGCTGGAGTTTTCGAACGAAGCGCTCGACGCGCTGCTGGCCTATCGCTGGCCGGGCAATGTGCGCGAACTGAAGAACCTGGTCGAGCGCCTGCACATACTGGCGCGCGGCGGCACGATCGAACTCCAGGATCTTCCCGGGGAAATCAGTGCCGGCGATCGCGGCGGCATGCCCACGCACAGCGACCATCCCGCCACCATGCTCGAAGCCCCTGTATGTACCTTCGAGGATGCGGAGCGCCAGGCGATCAAGAATGCGCTTGCCGCCGAGAGCGGCAATCTCAGCAAGGTTGCGCTGCGGCTCGGCATTTCACGGCCGACGCTCTATCGCAAGCTCGGCCAATACGGCATCCGACGCGGCTTTCTCTGAAACGCAGCACAAAAGAAACCCATGGCATTTGCGCCATGGGTTGGGGAATGGTGGCCGATAGATCAGGCTGGTGGCCCGCCTCCGGATGCCTCAGGGCACGATGACACCGCGACCGGTGAACCGGCGGTTCTTGAAATCATCGAGCGCGGTGTTGATGCTGGCGAGGTTGTACTCGGTGTAGTGCATCTTCACCTTGCCGTCGGCGTTGAGCTCCATCAGTTCGACAAGCTCGGTGAAATTGCCGACCAGGCTGCCGCCGATGTTGATCTCCTCGATAACGAGATGCGCGGTCGGCACGTTGATGTTGCCGCCATAGCCGACGACGAACAGCTGACCGCCCTTGCGCACCATCTTCCAGCAGATGTTCTCGACGCCGAGTTCACCGACGAAGTCGATGACCACATGGGCGCCACCGCCGGTGATCTGGCTGACCTCTTCGATAACATTCGGTCCGCCATCGAGGATGAAATCGGCGCCGAGATCCTTGGCCAGCACCCGCGCCGCCGGCTCGCGATCGACGGCGATGATGCGGCAGCCTGAAATCGCGTGCAGCGATTGCAGCGCGATGTGGCCGAGCCCGCCTATACCGAGCAGCACGCAGTAACTCCCCGGCCGCAGCAGCTTTGCAGCGCGCTTGGCGGCGCGGTAAGCGGTTATGCCGGCGTCCGCCAGCGGCGCCACTTCGATCGGCGTGATGTTGGCATTGAGCTTGATCAGCGAGCGCTCGCTGGTGATGAAGTACTCGGCAAAACCGCCATTCATGCCGAGGCCGGGGAATTGGCCGTTGTCGCAATACATGTCCTCGCCATGGCGGCAGTTGAGGCAGATGCCGCATGAGCGGAAGGGATGGCAGATCACCGCGTCGCCGCGCTTGACCGACCTGACGCCGCTGCCGACCTCCTCGACCCAGCCGGCATTTTCGTGACCCATGATGTAGGGCAACAGCGTGCCCTCGGGATCCATGGTCGGCTTCCACACGCCCTCGATGATGTGCAGGTCGGTGCGGCAAAGACCGGCGGCCCCCACCCGCACAATCACCTCGTCGGGCGCGGTGATGGTCGGCGCCTTGACCTCCTCGATCTTGAGCTGGACGTTCATCTTCGGGTCGTATTCGTAGAGTCTGGCAGCTTTCATCGTCGTATCCCTTCAACGTCGAGATTGTCTGGATTGCTTCAGGCGCGGCCGAGCTTTTCGGAACCGCCGCCACGCGCCGGACCGGCCGTCGGATCCTCATCCTCGGCAAGATCGCCAATCAGCGTTTCGGTGGTCAGGATCAGCGTCGCCACGGAAGCCGCGTTGGCGAGCGCTGTGTAGGTGACACGAACGGGATCGATGATCCCTGCCTCGAACATGTTCTGATACGCACCGGTCGATGCGTTGTAGCCGTAGCCGCCATTGATGCGGGTAACCTCGATCACCACAGCTTCGGGATCGGCGCCGGCATTGGCGGCGATGCGCCACAGCGGCCGCGACAGCACCGACCGCACCAGGCGCACCCCCTCGGCGACATCGCCGTCGACGCCGGCCGCCACCTTGTCGAGCAGCGGCGCGATCTGGGCGAGTGCCGAGCCGCCGCCGGCGACCACGCCCTCTTCGGATGCTGCGCGCACCGCGTTCAGCGAATCCTCGATCAGCTGGATGGTCCGCTTCTGCTCGACCGGCGTGACGCCGCCGGCATAGAGGATCGCGGTGCCACCGGAGAGCTTGGCAAGGCGTTCGCGCAGCTTGTCCTGGTCGATGTTCGGCGGCGAGGCTTCATACTGCCGCTGCACCTGGGCGCGGCGCGAGGCGATGGCCGCATGGTCGCCGCCGCCACGAATGATCGAGGTGTAGGACGAACTGGTCTTCACCCGGTCGGCCGTACCAAGATCCTCAGCGGTGACATCCTCCAGCCGGCCGCCGAGATCGCGCGCAATCACCTTGCCGCCGGTGATGATGGCCAGATCCTCCATCATCGCCTTGCGCCAATGGCCATATTCCGGTGGGTGGACGACGAGGTATCGTCCCGGCCCCTGCTTGCCGAGCAGCGTCACCACCACTTCCGGCGACATTTCCTCGGACACGATCAGCAGCGGCCGACCGGCCTCGTCGGCGATGCGGCGGACCGCATCGAGCTGCTCGGGTTCCTTGATCTTGAGATCGGTCATCAGGATGTACGGCCGCTCGAGCACGGCCTCCATCTTCTCCTGGTCGGTCACCATGTGATGCGAGAGATAGCCGCGTTCGAAGGACATGCCCTCAACGACATCGAGCGTGGTCTCGGTGGTGACGCTGAAGTCGGTGGTGATGACGCCTTCGGCGCCGACCCGCTGATGGGCTTCCGCCACCAGCGCGCCAAGCTTGGTATTGGTCGCGGCGATATTAGCGACCGAGGCCAGGATGCCATTGCCCTTTGCCGGCTTGGCGGAAGCCTTGAGTGCCGCCACCACCGCCGCCACGGCCAGGTCGATGCCCTTGCAAAGATCGACGGATTTCACGCCGCGCTCATTCGCCTCGACGCCACCCTGGATGAGCGCGTTGGCCAGCACGATGGCCGTCGTGGTGCCGTCGCCGGCGATCTCGTTGGTCTGCATCGACACTTCGCGGACCACTTGCGCGCCCATGTTTTCGAAACGGTCATGCAGCTCGATCTCGGAAGCGATGCTGACGCCGTCGCGGGTCACCATCGGCGTGCCGATCGGCCGGTCGATCATGGCGTTCATGCCTTTGGGGCCGAGCGTCGGCTCGACGGCGGCGGCGAGCCGGAAGACACCGCGGGCGAGCGCACGGCGGGCCTCGGAATTGTGAAGCATTATCTTGGGCATGATTCCTCCTTCCGCCTTACGGGCGGGTTGTTGGTTAGGGGCCTCGTGCAAGGGAGGCCGTTGCTGTCGGCTCTGCTTCAGGCGGTCGGCGCGGTTCGTGCCGGCACGCGATCCATGATGAAATCGACCAGCGTCGGTTCGCCGTCGACCACATCCAGTTCCTTGTATCGGGTCTGCTTGAGCCCCCGGCACAGCGCGCCGTTGAACTCCATGTTGATGCGCACACCGCGCAGTTCGGCGAGATGGGCGCTGAGCGCGCCAGGCGGGATGCGCTGCCCGTCCCAGGTCACGAACACGGGATCATCCGCCCGCCGGTCGGGAAACCGCTCGAGCAGAGCCGCCCGGTATCGCGGCTTCTGCTTAGCCGCCTCGCCCGGCTCGAACCGGGCGACGTCGTAGGCCGGCAGGTCCATGCCGACAATTTCGCGATCCGTCAGGCCGTGCGCCTTGAGGCCGCGCAGGATTGCCTCCTGGCGCCGCTTGAAGGCCTTCATCGCAAAGGTTTCGCGCAAGCCGCCGAGATCCTGATCCTCGGCAAGCACGGCGAAGATGTCGCCGAATGTCTTGCCTTCCGCCATGCCGCGATTGACCTCGTCCGCGCACATGTGGTCATGCAGCTTGACGCGATAGGCCGGCGCCCAGGAGAGCTGGTCGAGCGCCTTGCGCACACCGTCCAGCATCAGGAACGCGAAGTTGGGCGAGCACCAGTAGGTCGGCAGGCGGAAGTCTATCTCCACGCTGCCATCGCCCTTCACTTCGCCCCGCTCGACGAAGCCCATCTCGGTGATGGGTTCGTCGAGTTCCGGGTCGTTGACCTCACCAAGGCGCCGCCAGAGTTCCTTCTGGCAGTCGCCGGAAACATTGGCGGTTGCCATGGCCCCTACTCCGCCGCGATGCTGAAGGGCGAGCTGGCGAGCGCCTTCTTCTTGGCTTCGATGTTGATGTTGTAGAGGCGCGCGGCGTTGAGGCCGAGGATCTTCTCCTTGATCTCGTCGGTCAGCTGCACGCCGCGTTCGGCGGCGATATCTTCAGGGATCTGGTAGGCCCAGAACTTCTCGACCAGCCAGCGCGGCGTCCAGATCGCGTAGTCGGAACCGAACAGGATCTTCTCCGGCCCGAGCCAGAACAAAAGCTCGGCGATGACCTCGCCGAAATAACGCGGGCGCGCATGGATGAAGGGCAGCGCCACCGCCAGGCCGCCATAGACATTGGTTTCCTGCGTCGCGATCCAGCAGAAATCGTCGAGGCGCGGCAGGCCACAATGTTCGACAATCCAGTTGAGGTTTTGGAAATCCGTCGCCGCGTGGTCGACGTCATGGACGTCGAACGCATCCTTCGAGAGCGGGATGATCGTTGGGCCCTTGTGGACGTGGATATTCCTGATGCCGAGCTTGTCGCAGAGTTCGAAGCATTTGTAGGCATCGGGATCGGTGAGCTTCCAGCCCTTGGAAGCGCCGTTCCATTCGGCCGTGTACATCTTCACGCCCTTGACGTTGTAGGTCTCCTTGAGGAAGTGGATGTATTCCAGCGCCTTCTCGCCGTCGCGCGGATCGAAGGCGCCGTTGACGATGAAGCGTTCGGGATAGCGCTTGGCCACCTCAGCGTTGCGCTCGATCGTGTTGAAGCCGGTCTTGTAGAAATCCTTGAGGTAGGTCGACTGAACGATCGCCACATCGTCGGGACCGTCGATGAACAGGTCGCGATAGAGATCGTCGGCGCTGTATTTCTCGAACTTGCTCTTCTCCCACAGCTGGTCCTTCGGGCTCAAGCCCGTGTGATAGGCATAGAAGCACTCGATGAACTGCTTGCCGTGGATGTTCTTCTGGTTTTCCGGGCTGCCGTCCCAGAAATGGGTGTGGCCGTCGACCACGAAAATGTCCTTGCCTTCCGGTGTTCTGTACATGGTTGCCTCCGCAGCAATCGCGTTGATCGGTTGGGCGCGCCGCACTTGGCGGCGCGCCGGATTTTCGTGGTGGCTATTCGATGTACTCGAACATCTCGTCCATGTTGCCGAACAGGATCACGGTGTTGTCGTCGACGCGCACCATGCGGCCGTAATGGGTGGAGGTGTTGACCTCGAAGGTCTCGGCCGAAATCTCGCGGCCGAGATATTCGCCGATCGCGTCCATCTTGAAGATCAGCTTGCCGTCGCCGTCGATGCGGATCAGCGCCGGCTGGTAAGTGATGGTCACCCCCGGCTTCTGGCCCATGAATTCGGCGATGGCGCGAGCCTCGACCGAGTCGTTCATGGTGACGCCGCACTGGTGCGAAATCGTCTGCTCGAAGGTGATGTCCTTCATCGCCTTGAAGATGTTGGAATGCGTTGCGTCGCGTGCAGATAGTGACATGACGATTTCTCCTGTTTCAGCGCTTGAGACCGAGTTCGCCGAGGATCTGGCCAATCCGCTCTTCGGATTTGGCGCGGACATCGGCGAAAGCGACCGGCTTGGAATGCGGCATCGACCAGATCGGCTGCAGGCCGGTGGCTGCCTTGTCGGCGAGCGCGCCGTGCTTCTTGACCCAGCCCTGGAAGAGCTTCTTGTTGGCGGCACCATGCTTCTCGTCATTGGCGAGGAGATGCATGAGGTCGATCGTGTTGGCGAGGTTGCGCTCGTAATCGGCTTCGGCGGCCGAAATCACCGCCGGCGTGATGAAGTCATGGTTGGCGGCGGCGATCTGCATCAGGAAGCCGGAGCGGAACATTTCGCCGACCAGCGGCTCGAAGACGATGTTGATGGCGAAATACTGCTCGAGATAGTCGGTCGCGCCCATGATGGTCTCGACCGCTTCGCGCGTGCCTTGCCAGTTCTTGTCCTCGAGCCAGGCCTTCTTGCCGAGTTCGTCGTCCCAGCCGGGCAGGTCCATGCCGATCTCGGCAAGGTAGAGCGTGATGTCCTGGGCGAGCCGCAGCTTGTAGGACGAGTTGGTCAGCGTCGCGTTGTTGATCATCTGGGTGTAGCCGTAGCGCTGCGCCTGCATCAGCGAGGTGCCGAGCCCGAATTCGGCATGTTTCCAGGCGCCGAGCTGCGTCTGCAGGATCTTGACCCAGGCCTTGTCGAAGGTCTTCGGAGTGCCCGACTTGCGGGCATTGTTGATGACGCTCTGCACCATCGTCTCGATCTTCGACTGGCGCTGGTAGTGGGTGCGCTCCCATTCCTGGTCGGGGGCGCGGAAGGCGTGCCAGTTGGAGCTCTGCGCGGCGGTGTTCTGCTTGACATAGGCGCCCTTGCCATCGGCGAAGGAGATGATCCAGTCCTGGATCAAATAGCGTTCCGGGTCGGGCTGGACGTCGACCGTCATGTCCTCATAGTGAGTGGCGCGCTGGCCTTTCGGGTCGAAATACCGGTATTTCCGGCTGTCGGAGTCGGCGAAGATTGCCGCGCCGGCGGCTCCGGATCCGACTGAGCTCGAGGTTGCAGGCATAGTCTCTCTCCCTTGTTGCAGTTGTGGTTGGCTGTGTGTCCGCCGCCCTCAATGGGCCGGCGTTGCACCTGCCGATGTGGTGAACTTGTCGAAGAAGATCCGCTCCGTTTCGAAGCCGTTCATGAACAGGACTGGCTGCAGCGCATCGATCATCGGCGGCGGACCGCAGGCATGGACATCGCCCTGCCCGTCGACCGCCAGTTGCTTGAGCATGGCGTCGACGCTCTGGTGCACGAAGCCGCGCTCGCCTTGCCATTCGGCGTCGTCATTGGCGTGCGACAGCACGGGAATGAAGGTGACGTCGGAATGATTGCCGACCAGCTCGGCGATCCTGTCGAGATAGAACAGGTCGTTGCGGGTGCGGGCGCCGTAGAAGAAATAGACCGGACGTTTCTCGCCGCTCTTCAGGTGGTCGTTGAGGATCGACCAGATCGGCGACATGCCCGAGCCGGCGCCGACCAGTATCAGGGGTCCTTGCCGCTCGTCGCGGCGGAAACAGGTTCCATAAGGTCCGACGACGGTGACTTCGGCTCCGGCCCTGATGCCTCCGGAATCGAGTTCACCTGAGAACTTTCCCTCAGGATATTTTTTGATGATGAAGGAGAGTTTTTGGGTTTGGTCCGGCGTATTTGCCATGGAGAACGAGCGCGTAATCGTCTCCCCTTTTTGCGTGGTAACCGTGATGTCGACATATTGCCCCGCCCAGAACTTCATTGGGGAGCCGAGTTCGATCTCGATGCCGCGAATGTCGTGGGTCAGGTGCTCGATGCGAGCAATCCTGCCCTTGTACGTTTTCACGGCGATCGCTTTCGCCAGAATCTCCTCGTCGTAGTTGAGAAGCTCGACTTCCAGGTCGGAGTAGGCGATGCAGCGGCACAACAGCACGTGGCCGCTTTCCTTCTCCATGTCGTTCAGTGCGAAGGTCGAGTATTTCAGCATGTCGACTTCGCCTTCGAGCAACACGCTCTTGCAGGCCGAGCATTGCCCTTCCTTGCAGCCGTGCGGCAGGGCGATGCCCTGGCGAAACGCGGCGTTGAGCACCGTTTCGCCATTCTCGACCTCGAATTCGACGCCGACCGGGCTGAGCCTGACCGTGTGGGTTTCCGACATACGGACCTCCAGTGAAAGGAAGGGGCGGGACGAACCCGCCCCCCTTTGGCCTGATCAGTTGCAGGGATTGATCGTGAAGCCGGCCCGGTATTCCGCCAGGTGCTTCTCACGGTCGGCGGGCGACATGGCACGCAGCGCGTTGAGCGGCGATCCGAGCGTGTTGCCGCGCACATCGTCGAGCGTCCACATCTCCTTGTCGTCGAAGCGCAGATGCGGCTGCGGGACCAGCGTCTTGCCGTCGGAGCGAACGAAGTTCAGGTCCTTGATCGCATCGGCCAGGTCCCAGCCGTCATAGAGCGTCTCCCACTCGCGCTTGCCGCTGAAGCGGCCCATCGCGGGCGTCGGCCGGCCCTGATACTCGTCGGCGAAGGCGACCGTTGCGGTCCACTTGTCGAGCTCGTGGGCGAAGGTGTGGAGCTGACCGTCGATCTCGCCGACCACCATGTCCTCGCGGATCAGGCAGGGAACGAGGCAGGACCAGCAGCGGTGCGGATAGACGTAGCCGACGTCGCTGTTGAACAGCAGCACCTTCTCGCCCTTGTGGCTGAGCTTGGCATACCATTTCCAGAAGTCGCCGAACTCGGCGTACCAGCCCGGATATTTGTGCTCGAACCACTCGAAGTCCTTGTCGGTCTGGGCTTCGATGCGCCAGAAATTGACCGGCCAGCCGACCGCGAAGAATTGCCCGACCTTGTGGACATAGTTCTTCTTGGTGATGCGTTCCCAGGCCGCCTGGACGTCGTCGTGATGGACCTTGATGCCGTATTTCTCGAGCGGCAGCATGTAGGTGCGGTAGTAGTCCTCGTAGATCCAGCGGTGCCACATTTCCGCGTAGGATTCCTTGTTCTTGTCGCGGTTGGTGGTGCCGTATTCGATGAAGGTGCCGATTGCCGCATCGACGATGGCGTGGTTCTGCCAGAAGGCGTAACGCAGATCGCGTTCCAGCAGCAGGTGGTTTTCCGGCTCCTTGAGTGCTGCCATCAGCAGCGAGTGGCCATTGCCGATATGCCGGCTCTCGTCGGACTGCACCGACAGGAACACGGTCGGCAGCGCATAGTCGCCGTTGCGGGCGGCCTCCGAAGGCATGGCGACGAACAGCGTGTTGGTGAAGGCGGTCTCGGCGACCACGGTCAGGTACATGCAAGCGGCGGTCATGGTGTCGCCGGTAATGAAGCCCTCGGCGAACTGGCGGCCGATGGTGGTGGCGTAGCATTTGCCGAAGGCTTCCTCGGTGATGTCGAAGCCGGCCGGATCGATGTAGTTCTCCATGTACCATTTCTTCAGATTCATCTGGATCGTCGAGTGACGGAACTCGTCGATCATCTGCATGGTGAAGCCGGTCCGCAGTTCCTCGCCGGGAGCGATGCGGGCGACCATCGCCATCGAGCGGGCAGCGGAAATTTCCGGGAACGGAATGATGGCCAGGAAGAGCTTCATCCACTCGACCCAGCGCGGCTCGACATTGCGGAACATGTCGCCGCGCAAGGCCGCATCGAGCGCGCCATAGACACGATTGTCCTTCTCTTCCTGCATCGGGAAATAGGACCGCAAAACCTGCTTCATCGGGTCGCGCGGCGTCTTGTTGATCTTGTAGTCGGTCGGAAACGTCATCGCTTCCTGCACGTAGGAAGGATTCCAGCCGAGATCGGCAATCTTCTTGGTCGCCTCGCCGACGGAGATTCCGCGTTGCGAGGTAATCTTGTTGAGCGTCAGAGACGTCATGGTCATAAGCCTCCACCAGGTTTGAGCCGCAGGTCCCTTGACCCCGGCATGAAGCGGCAAAGCACCGCCAGTGAGAGTGCGAGCGGCATGACAAAGCGTTGCGCGTCGAGGCGCGACCCGAGGTCCGGCCGTTCAAGTGGATCGGGGCAAAGGTTTCGAGGCGTCTGGCAGGGATCCGCGACGCCAACCGCATGTGCGATGGGCGTATCGAAGCGGTCCTGCTTCCTCCGTTCCTTCGTTCTTTTGGCACCGCGTCAAGCGCGATGGGCTTCTTGTGGAAATGAACAAAGCAAGCGCCGTGCCAATTTTAAAATAGCGCTCATGGCTGGCATTCAAAACAAGACCGCCGCCCTTTCGGCAGGCGATCCGTCACCCAACTGTAACGTTCTTTTACAATTGTAACTTACGCCTGTAATATTTGCCATATATTCGCATGTGCAACATATTTAGTTAGCATCTGCAGCAAATAATGAAATTCATATTATCTGTTTAATTCTTCGTCTTTCCAGACTATTTGAAGGCGACGGCCCATGGGCGGGCCGGGCGCTGGAGAAAAACCATGCCGAACGACAAGGACAGCCGAAGGTCACCCGAGCCGATGTCCAGCCATGCCGATGGCGTCACCGGCGATCTCGTCAAGCTGATGCCGCGCGATCTGGTCTTCGTCATGCGCTTCATGGGCGAGAGCCAGCACCGCCTGCAGAGCCATTTCCAGGACTTCATCCGGGCCGAGCTTGCTGCTGGTGGCGTCACCCCGGAGACGCATCCGATGATCCATCTGTTCATCGAAAGCCATGCCATCCTGCTGCGCGACTTCGTGTTTTCCGGGGTTTCGCTGACGCGGCAGTTCCGTGTCGACGAGATCGAGCGTCTGACCGGCGACACGACATCGATGATCCGCGTCGACATCTGGGACCAGCTGAAGAGCCACATCGAAACGGCCGAAAAACAGTTCCAGTCGCAGGCCGGCACGCTGCCCAAATTGCTGTCGGCTTTCGAGAAACCACCCGGGCCTTCGGGGAGCGAAAAATGACCCAAGGATCCAAAACGGCCAGGCGTGACGCGCTGCTTGCTCGCCGGCTCGATCTCGTCGCCAGCGTCTCGGCGCTTACTGCGGAGGCGTTGCGGCTCAACCAGAAACGCGCCGGCATCGAAATGGACGTGCTGCGCCTAGAGCTCGAAATCGGCAGAAGCGGCGCCAGCGCGCAACTGGTGCGGGACTTGCATGAGGCTGAAGAGAGCGCCGCGGCAATCATGCAGGCATGCGCGGCTTGCGAGGATCGTATCGTAGCTGCGGAGGGCGATGTCGAGGACGTCGACCGTAAACTTGCCGCAGCGGCGAACGAGGACTGATGGGAGAGACAGCATGAACCAGCAGACGATGCAGAACCTGACCTTGTTCGATCTCTTGACCCGCAGCTGGCAGCGGCCGGCGGCGATCGCCGATCTGCGCTTCAGTGCCGACGGTTCGGCTGTCGCCTTCACTTGCGTTGACGGGACAGTCGCCATTGCCGCGGTCGCGGATCACGAACCGCCGGAAGCGCGGATCAGGGTGAGCAACGATCTCGGCCAGACGACGATCCGTCCCAGGGAAAAGCCGCCAGTGCCATTGATCGCCACATCGGCATTCGGAGATGGCGATGTCCCGCTCGCCGCCGATGCGCATTCCGGCTTTCTGGTCGGCGCGGCAAGCGGCGAAGTGCTGCATCTAACCGCCGGCGGGGACGTTGCGGACGCACTGCTCAAGATCGACGGACCAGTCGTCGCCATCGACCACAGCGCCAAGGCAGGCACGACAGCCGTCAGCAACGGGCATGATGTCTTCCTGTCGCACGGCCAAGGCGATACCATGCGATTGGAACGCGATGTGACATCGTCGACAGACGCCCTTGCCTTCTCGCCAGGCGGGCGACGACTTGCTTGCAGCCTTGGCAACGGACTGTCGATTTGGGCGGTCGAAGGCGACGCTGCCTTGATGCGCAATATCCCCCTTTCCGCGCGCCCGGTGTCGGTCCGCTGGAGCAGAGACGGCACCTGGCTGGCCTGCGGGCTCGAAACCGGCGGCTTTGCTCTGGTCAGTCTGGTTGATGGAAGAGCAGACATCGTCGCAGGGTTTCCATCGCCGGTCCGCACCGTGTGCTGGAGCCAGCCGGCGCATGCGCTGTTTGCCTCGGGCGCCTTCCGGATCGCCGGCTGGTCGATGACCGCCCCGCCTGTTGGCGGCGAAACCTCGGGCGCACTGGAGACGGGTCGCGCCGGGCTGGTTCTGGTCGAGGCGGTGGCGGCGCACCCGGAGAAGAAGCTGATCGCCGCGGGTTACGCCAACGGCCGGATCACCATCGCCCAGATCGGCGCGCGGGACGAGCTGCTCGTCAGGCCCTTGGGCAGTGCGGTCACAGCTTTCGCCTGGTCCGGCGACGGACGGCACCTGGCGATGGGGTCTGTCGATGGCACCGCCGCAATCGTCACTTTTCCCGCGCAGATGTTCAAATAGCGGACGCAGCCCACATGAAACAGGAGGATCACATGCAGACCGAACTCATCGCCGAGGTCGAGAGCAAGGACGAGTTTTTCGAACGGCTGGCCAAGCTGTCGGAAGAGATGGCGGCCAAGCATGGCAAGGATTTCAGCATGGGCGCGCTGGTGCTGGCCGCCCGCTGGATCGCGGAAAACCGCGCCGGCAAGTTGAAGACCAACTAGCCGACGAGATTATCCGTTGCTCAGGCGAAGAGGCGATCCCTATGGGGCGGAGTCTATACTTTAGAAGGTTCGAATATAACATCTGAGAATTATCCATTGAAAACAGCGGGATAGGATACGACTTCGCCGCGGTTGAGACGCGTCCGAGGGCGCGCTCAAGCCGTCACGAAAAGTACCGTCACCGCTCCAGCGGTACCGCAATCTTCGCGGCCGCCGACATCAAGGCAACACAGGGTCGGGCACAATCACCTTCAGTTCACATTTTCAGCGGGCCAAGTGTCAGAAACCCGATAACCGGTGGGAAATGGATCGGTTGGATCAAGCATGTGCTGATGGGTCCCTGTAATCCACGCGCTTCCCGAAATGACCGGAACAATCCCGGCTCGGCCTCCCATCGAGACCTCTGACTCGATATGGCATTCGAACTCGGATCCGATTATGGATCTTCCAACAAAGCGCTGTCCGATGCCCAAGCGACCTTTGGCGTGCAGGATCGCCATCCGTGCCGAGCAGCCGGTTCCACAGGGTGAGCGATCGACTTTTCCAGGCCGAATGGCAACTGCGTTGACACCTGCAAGCGTGTTGTTTTCCGAGAAAACCGGACCGGCAAATTGACAGAACGAAATATGATTCCAGTCCGGATTCTCTGGATGTGAGAAGCCGAGCTGCGCGTCCGCGGCCTGGGTTATCCTGACACCCAATTCCGCGATCTCGCGCGCCTCATCAGGACGCAACGCAAATCCGAGCGCCTCGGCATCGACAACCACGAAGCTGTCACCGCCATAGGCGGTATCGACCGTCAAAGTGCCAATGCCGGCCACTTCGATCTGGGCATCGAGCTTGTCTGCGAACGATGCGACATTGCGCACGCTGATCTTCTCAGCCTTGCCGTTCCGGCACCGTGCCGTCACCTCAATGAGGCCCCCTGGCGGCTCCAGCACCATGCGCGTCTCCGGCTCCTGCATCGTCACCATTCCAGTCTCGAGCAGAACGGTCGCGACGCACATCGAATTTGAGCCCGACATCGGCGGCGTGTCCGCAGGTTCCATGATGATCCACCCGAATTGCGCGCCTGGCGTTTTCGGCGGCACCAACAGGTTCACATGCCTGAAGACGCCACCGCGGGGTTCGTTGAGAACAAAGTTCCGAAGGGTCTGGTCGGCGGCTATGAACTGGGCCTGCTCCCAAACCGTCTCACCGGGCGGCGAAGCCACGCCGCCAACGATCACATCACCGACCTCGCCGGCGGCATGGCAACTCACGACGTGGAGCACTTTCGAGGTGCGCATCAATGACACTCGCTCATTTCAAGATGGTCAAAGGGAATACGCCCGCGTCTGCAGCGGCTGCCGCACCGGAACGCCCGAGGTGGAGGCAATCGGACCTTGCGCCTCTAGGCGGCCTTCCTCATGAAATAGAGGCCCGGAAGCTTGTCGGTGAACCCCCATTTTTCATAGAAAGGCACCATGTCCTGCAGGCAGTAGAGCTCCCGGTGCTTGACATTGACGAGTGCCGGATCGTCCAGCACGGTCTCCATCAACAGGGCGCCCAATCCTGTACCACGCCATGTCGCCTTGACGATGATGTCGAAGATCATCGCCTTGTAGACGCCATCCGTAATGGTACGGGCGAATGCGACGAGATCGTCGCGGTCGGGATCCACGAACGCGAACATCGGCCCGCCCATTTGCAAGGCCCGTTCGGTGTCTGCCCGGGTTCGGCCCTTTGTCCACCATTCGGTCTGAAACAGGGCGACCAGCTGGTCGATCTGCGCGGATGTAAGCGACCGCCTGAGGGCGAGCCGGCTTTTGTCTTGAGTGAGATTGGTCATGGTGTTTCCAGTGACATTGGTTGTGATTCACCCGCCAGGAGATGGTCTCGTCAGGCAGCTAGGGTTTTCAGTCGAACAAGATTGTCCTCTGAGATCGGAATGCCGAAGCGCTCTGCGTTGAGGCGGGTTGCGTAGCGTCGTTGGCCTGGCAATCTGTCCTGACCAGCATCGATCAGTCGCGAGCACAGGTGCGAGACCCTCTGGGCATATCTCGCGTTGCCACCGCGCGAAGGGTCTATGATCACAAGCAGCTGTCCAGCCTTCGGTGTCTGCGCCCCGACGCAGTCGCCAAAGTCGTTTTCGAAAGACAACTGACCGCCCGTCAGCGCACCGGCCATGAGTTCAACCATGAGCGCAATGGACGAGCCCTTGTAGCCGCCGAAGGTGTTAAGTGCTCCGCCCGCCAGGATCGCATGCGGATCTGTGGAGGGTCTTCCGGCGCTATCGATCCCGGTCCCTGGCGGCAGCGGGCTGTTCGCAAGCGCATGAAGTCTGACCTCGCCATTGGCCATCACACTTGTTGCCTGGTCGACGACGAGTGGTTCCCCGCCGGCGACTGGGGTTGCGAAGGCAATGGGATTTGTTCCGTACACCGGCGTGCGGCCACCATGCGGCACGACATTGGCCAAGCCGTTGACGAAGGCGAGCGCCAGGAGGCCTTCACGGGCAAACGGCTCGACATCGGGCCAGAGTGCGCTGAAATGGTGGGAATTTCGAATGGCAACGATAGCAATCCCTGTGCTTTCCACCGCAGTTTTGATGGCCTGCGCGCCTGCGGCCAGCGCTGGTTGAGCGAAACCATTCCGCGCGTCGATACGAATGAAGGAAGAACTGACCGGATTGACGTCCGGCTTGGCCTTGCCGTCGACCCATCCGGTTGCGAGTGATGCCATGTACCCAGGAATTCGGAATATGCCGTGGCTGATCGCACCGTCTCGCTCACAGCCAGCGCAATTCGCGGCGAGACTATCGGCAACCATGCTCGATGTTCCGTTTCGGAGAAAAATGTCCCGAAGGAGAGAGCGGAGTTCATCGAAACTGATATGGACGTCGGCCTGTCCCATTGTCATTGCGACACCTCGAGAAATTTCCGCAGGCAATTTTCGAGAAGCCGCGAAACGTTGTTTTCGTAGCCATTGTGCGAAAGGCTGCCGCAAAAGGTGATGGAGCCGACCGAGAACAGGCCGCCGCCATTCTCCGCCATCCCGTAGACAATGTTCGAGCGGATGCCGCCATAGGGTCGGGGACCGCCATCGAAAACGCCGGGCAGCAGCAGTTCTTCAAACGTGGTTTCGAAAGTTGGCCCATGGCCTTCGGACGCGGCAACGACGCGCACAAAATCTGGCGTCCCAAGATTCGCTGCTGCCTGATCGATCTCAAATCCTGCGGCACCACCACCGGAGAGGCCGAAATCGCCTATTCTCTGATCGCTCGGGATGCCGTCGAACAAGAATGCAAGGCCGGCTTCAAATGACTCCTTGGTGCGGACGTAATACGTGCCTTCAAAGGCGCCTTCGGCGGTGAAGCCGACACCGGCGGCCTTCTGTGGTGCTATGCCGTTGCGCCGCCACAGCCCGCCATACTCGCCGTCAAGCTGATTGTAGTATTCGCCTGCCTCGCTGGCCCAGACCCGCATGCCGCCTTCAGCCCGGCGAATCTCGATCATGTGGGGTTCATCAGGATCGCGGCCGATCTTCCAGTAGAAGCCGTTGCCGCCGAGATACATCAGCCTGCCGCCGCCCTCCCTGTAGGAGATGAGGGCTTCTAGCGTCCGACGGGTGTGGTATTCCGGATGCGTTCCCGTGAGGACCACGTCATATCCGGATAGCGCATCGGCGCCATCGCGATCCAGGTCTTCGTCGGTCAAGACGTCAAACCCGAAGCCTTTGACCCTCAGCCAATCCGTCAGATGGGAATCCGCGGAAAAATGGCGCAGCCCTGAGCCGTTTGCATCGCAGTAGGTGAGATAGTGCGGTCGCATCGTCATGATCGGCCGCAGCCGGGATGACAGGGTTATGCCCGATCCGTCCGGATGGCGATTGTAAGTGGAGTAGCCATAGGCACCGATAGTATCGGGGTTGTGGGGGTAAGCATTCCACTCTCTGACCCGCGCTTGCAGTGGTCGGGAAAAATTACCCCGGGCGTGGTTGGCATAGGCCATGTAGGTGAACGTAGGCGCCAGGTACAGGATTCTTTGCCCGGGCAATTTCGGGTCGCGCAGGACATAAAATGGTATCGTGTCGGTGCCGATTCCGTTGTCGACCAGGAGACCATAGACGCCCGAAGGCATGCCCGCCGGCACCTCGATCGCTATGGTTGTCTTCCACTTGCAGTCGCTCAGATCGTCGGAATGGAAGGTGATTGCCGCATAATCCTGCGGCGCAACCTTCCAATCCATGTTGCGCCCGGTCCAGCCTGACGAGCGCACTGCGCGCATCGGCATGTTGACCAGCGTGAGACGACGCGATCGATCGACATTGTCCTCAACCCATTCTCGGCCGATGGTATTGGCAAAGCTCCAACTGGCGAGGACGTTGCCATTGGCGTCGCTTATATCAGGTGCTTCGATCGATCCATTGAAGCAATCCTCGGCGTGCCCAACCCAGATTGCGCCAAAGCAAATATGATCGACATTGCGAAGCACATCCAAGACATCAGTCGCCACCGCAGCGACTGCTGAGGCTTCGCCGGTGTGAATGGCAGACCTGCCGACGAAAACACCGTTCTTGTCGAAAGTGACATCCAGCCTGGCCCACTCGTTCAGGCGCAGATCGAGCTTCAGGTCGATGGCCGTCCGGGGCCGCCGCAGCGTCTTCAGAAAGAGATTTCCGTCGGCCAGAACCAGGGCCAGGCCCTTTGAGCCATCGGAATTCTGCAGCGAGAAAATTGTCTGGCTGAAGGCACCCGAGAGCTTTGGCTGGACAATCAGGCGAACGACCAGGGCTTGAGCTTCGGGACGTCGCGGGATGGGTCCAATGGCGCAGGAGCCCAAGTAGGCCTTCTGCTCGATCGCCCTATATCGCTGCTCCAATCCAAATTCGACTCTTTCGCTCTTTGGCCCCGGCCCGACCGGATTGGGGTCACAGCAGTCCAATCTGACCACACTTGCCGCCACATCCCGATTGCCCGCGGACGAGATCTTGAACTCAAGAACTTCGCCCGCCTTGGCGCTCAGCGGCGCAACGTAGCCGATAACTGCCGGCAGGGGAGGCTGGGGATTGAGCATGTCGTACCAGTGTTAGAGCAACAAGCCGCTGTTCGACGAACATGGGGTAAGCTTGCAAAGGCGCAGGGCTTACGCTATCTCTAATCGAATATCGTATACGATACGCCTTTGTCAACAGGCCCTGCTTTGCTCATCGTCCGACGCGTTATCCAGAGCCAATTTATCGCGAATATTGTATACGGATGGGTAGTATGTTCGACGAAATCCCGTGATTCCACTCACGCGCAGCAAGTTGCGAAATTGGAGGTATCATTGCCCCTGAACCCCGCTGGTCTGCCCTCTCTCGGCTCGGCGCCGACGGCCTCGGACCTCATTGCCAAGCACATACGGGAAGCCATCATCACAGGCGAGTTCGATGAGGGCGAACCCATTCGCCAGGACGACGTCGCGAAGCTGTTCGACGTCAGCAAGATACCGGTTCGGGAGGCGCTGAAGCGTCTCGAAGCCGAAGGTTTGGTGGAATTCCAGCGCAACCGGGGCGCTGTCGTCAGAAGTGTTTCGGAGCCCGAAATCGCGCAGATCTTCGAAGTAAGAGCCATGCTGGAGTCGAGCGCGTTGAAATTGTCCGTGCCGCACATGACGGCAAAGACGTTCCGGCGGGCCGAAGAATATTGCGATGCGTTCGCGCGCGAGACCAATGTCGCTCGATGGGCCGAGCTCAACTGGCAATTTCACTCATGCCTGTATGAAGATGCCGACCGAACTTTCCTCATGAACCTCATCCGGTCCGTCAACGACCGGATCGAGCGCTATCTGCGCATCCAGCTCACGCTGTCGGGCGGGACCGGCGTCGACGACAGGGAACATCGCGAAATTCTCGCCGCATGTCGTAAGGGCGATGCCGATCGAGCGGCACAATTGCTGCATGACCACATCACCAAGGCATGCGCATCCCTGCTGGCAAACATTCGCAAATAGACGCTTCCGGGCGTCGAAATCACCCCTCCCTCAGCCGGAAAGCCCACAACGGCGACCAAGCTAGCATTTACCCACTTGACGCTTTGCGTTTATCGTATACGATATTCGATGCAAGGGTTCGTTTTGTCTTGGAGACACTTCACTCGAGGTTCGCACCTCCGGTGTTGCGGGCCCTGCCCGCCACTCCACGACGGACTGGCGAGACATACCGTTTTGGGGAGTGAGATGAAGTACGAGAGGTTTTTGAACACCGTCGAGCTACACACCTGCGGTGAGACGTTTCGGCTTGTCACGCAGGGGCTGCCGAAAATCCCCGGCAAGACCATTGTGGAGCGCGCCACCTGGTTGAAGCAAAACGCCGATCATTATCGGCGCGCCGTGATGCTTGAGCCGCGCGGCCACAAGGACCTCTACGGTGGCTACCTGACTTCGCCTGTCAGTGAAGGCGCTGATTTCGGCATCATCTTCCTGAACAACACGGACTACAGCCCGCATTGCGGCCATGGCGTCATAGCACTCGCAACCGCCGCCGTGGAGTTGGGTTGGATCGAGCGGGTGTCCCCGGAAACCCGCGTCGGGATCGATGCTCCCTGCGGTTTCATCGAAGCTTTTGTCGAATGGGATGGCGAGAAGGCGGGTTCCGTCCGGTTTGTGAACGTCCCGTCATTCGTCTTCAAGCGGGACGTCACCGTTGAGACGCCGACCTTTGGGCAGGTCATCGGCGACATTGCCTATGGCGGCGCAACCTACTTCTACGTCGACGGGCGCCGGCATGATGTCGCCATTCGCGAGAAGGATCTGCAAAGGGTCATGCAGCTTGGCTACGAGATCAAGGCTGCCATCAACGCCAAGATGCCTTTTGTTCATCCCGAAATTCCTGAGTTCAACGATGTGTACGGCGTCATGGTCTATGGCGCTCCTCGTCACCAGGGATCAACGCAGGCCAATTGCTGCGTCTACGCCGATCGGGCAATCGATCGGTCTCCGACAGGGTCGGGAACAGCCGGTCGGCTTGCGCAACTGTATCTGCGTGGTGAGTTGTCCGCCGGAGAGACCCTGGTGAACGAGTCGATCATCGGGACGATCTTCAAGGGACGTGTTCTCAGCGAAACCAAGGTCGGGCAGTTCGATGCCGTCATTCCCGAAGTAAGCGGGCGAGCCGCCATCTGCGGCTTCGCGAACTGGGTTATCGATGAGGCCGATCCGCTCACCTATGGCTTCCTTGTTCAATAGTATCGTATACGATATTCTAGATACGATATCAGGGTCGAATCCAGAAACCTGCAACCCAAAACAAAAAGAGAGGAACTGAAAAATGCGCATTTCTCCCTTCATTTTCGCCGCCGCCTTGGCATCGGGGCTCGCGACCGCTGCACATGCCGACCAGCTCGACGACATCATTTCGGCCGGCAAGCTGCGCTGTGCCATCGAGCTCGATTTCCCGCCAAACGGCGCGCGCGACAAGGACAACAAGCCAATCGGCTTTGACGTCGATTACTGCAATGATCTGGCGAAGGCACTTGGCGTGGAGGCCGAGATCGTCGACACGCCGGATCCCGATCGAATTCCCGCCATCCTCTCGGGTCGCGCCGACGTTGGTATTGCCGTGGCCTCCGACACGCTCGAGCGGGCAAAAACGATCGGCTTCTCGATCCCCTATTTCGTGTTCAAGACCATCGTTCTGGTGCGCGAAGATTCCGGCATCAAGAGCCCGACCGACATCAAGGGGCACACCGTAGGCGGGCCGGCAGGAGCCTATGAGACGCTTGCTCTTGGAGACACCGTCAAAGGGTTCAACGACCCGAATGGCAAGATGCTGACCTTCCAGTCTCAGTCGGACACATTCCTGGCGCTGAGCCAGAAGCAGATCGACGCGACCTACACGACATCCACGATCGCGACCGCCATCATCCAGTCGGGCAAATATCCCGGCCTGAAGATCGTCGGCGACGCGCCTGTCGATGCCGACTATTGCGCCATCCTCGTGCAGCGCCACGAGCAGGGATTGCTCAACTACTTGAACCTGTTCCTGAACCGACAGGTCCGTTCCGGTCGCTATGCCGAACTCTACAAGAAATGGGTCGGAACAGAGGGCGGCCCGGCTCCGGACCTCACCGTTGCAAGTGTCTATCGGTAGCAGTCCGCGCTGCCCCGGATGCAGTCTCGTGATTGCATCCGGGATGCTCGGCGACGACGACATTTCTGCTGATCCGCAGTTCAGTATCCGTCGCATGAAGGGGTCCTCGCATGGCATACACCTTCCAGTGGCGTCCCGTGCTCCACTCGCTGCCAGAGATGCTGTGGGGAGCGTTGGTGAGCCTCGAAATTGCCGCCCTGGCGATGGCAATTGGCACGGTTTTCGCCCTTCTGCTGGCGCTTGCAAAGAGATCGGGTGGGAAAACGCTCTCGGGCCTCGCCGACATATGGATCGAGATCGCGCGAAACACCCCTGGCCTGTTTCAAATCTACCTGATCTATTTCGGCCTGGGATCCTTTGGGCTTCGTGTCGACTCTTATTCAGCGCTTTTGCTGGGCATTACCTTCAACAACGCCGGCTATCTCGCTGAAACCTTCCGCGGCGGATTCTCCGCTGTCCCGGAAACCCAGATACGGGCAGCACGCTCCTTGGGATTGGGTCAAGTTCGTACCATGTGGCACGTCGTCCTGCCGCAAATGCTGCGCGCGGTGTTTCACGCCATGACGAACCAGATGGTCTGGTCGATCCTGATGACATCGCTCGGAGTGGTGGTCGGCCTGACAAGTGACCTGACGGGCGTCACGAACCAATTGAATGTCGTGACGTACAGGACATTTGAGTATTTCTTTGTAGCGGCCTGCCTGTACTACCTCATATCCAAAATATTCACCGTAAGCGCACGTCTGCTTGCGTCACGCCTGTTCCGTTATTGAGGAGCTAGAGATGTTTTTTGGCGCCTCATTATCCTGGAACGACATTCTCTTCATGTTGAATGGCGCGGCTACCACGATCGCCATCACCCTGGCCTCCGTGGCCATCGGCACCAGCCTTGGCGTGTTGTTCGGCCTTGCCCGGGCTGGTTCACCCTGGTGGATCAGTTGGCCAATTGGCGGAATTCTGGACGTCTTCCGCTCAGTTCCGTTGCTCATCCAGCTGGTGCTGTTCAATTCGTTCAACAGCATGCTTCGCCTTCATTGGCCGACCTACCTGGTGGCCTGCGTGTGCTTGGGTGTCTATGCCGCCGCGTTTTGCACCGAGATCGTCAGAAGTGGCGTGACAGCAGTCCCGACCACGACGCGGCGAGCCGCCCGATCGCTTGGTTTGACCTGGTTTCAGGAGGTCGTGTCCATCACCTTGCCCATGGCGACCAGGATCGTATTCCCGAGCTGGATCGGTCTGGCGCTCGGGGTGATGAAGGACACTGCCCTGGTACTCTGGATCGGCATCGTCGAGCTCCTGCGAAGCTCCCAGATCGTCACCACCAGGGTGCAGGAGCCGCTGCTGGTCCTGTCCATCGCTGGCCTGATCTATTTCCTGATGAGCTTCCCGATTGCGAGGCTCGGAGCACAGCTCGAGAAGAGGTGGCAGATACAATGATCGAGATAGACAACGTACATAAACACTTCGGCACTCTGCACGTTCTCAAGGGTGTCAGCCTGAATGTGAACAAGGGCGAAGTCCTATCGATGATCGGCGGATCGGGCTCCGGCAAATCGACCATGCTGATGTGCATCAATGGTCTCGAAGGCATTCAGAAGGGGCGCATCAGCGTCGACGGCATCGACGTCCACGCCGAGACCACGGATCTCAACAAGCTTCGTCGCAGGATCGGCATCGTGTTCCAGCAGTGGAACGCCTTTCCACATCTCACCGTCCTCGAAAATGTCATGCTGGCCCCACGAAAGGTGCTGGGCAAGTCGAAGCAGGAGGCGGAGGCCATCGCTGTCCAACAGCTCGGCCATGTCGGGCTCGGTGAAAAGCTCAAGGCGTTTCCCTCGCGCCTTTCGGGCGGACAGCAGCAGAGAATGGCAATCGCACGCGCGCTTGCCATGTCACCCGACTACATGCTGTTCGACGAGGTGACGTCCGCGCTCGATCCGCAATTGGTTGGCGAGGTTTTGGACACTCTGCGTATGCTCTCGAAGGAGGGAATGACGATGATCGTGGTGACGCACGAGATGCGCTTCGCACGAGAAGTGTCAGATCGCGTCGCCTTCTTCTGCCAAGGGCAAATTCATGAACTCGGCACGCCCGAGCAGATTTTCGACAGCCCTCAAAAACCCGAGACGGCCGACTTCCTGCGCTCGGTATTGTGATCATCGGCTGCAGGACACTCGGCACACAATCTACGCACGGCCTGCGGGTGGGCAGCCACCAAGCGTGATGGATTGGCTGCAGGCGCCGCTACCAACCCGTCGGGACAGCGAACTGAAACGATGCCGGCCGCTCTTAACGGAGAAGACATGACAATGCTTAAGGTCGCAGACGCCGGGACAACCTCTTGCACCTGGACTACGGTCGATTGATAGAGGCACTTGATCGCGGGTCCGCGCAGGGCTGTGTTGTTCCGATGCGCCACCGTCTTACCATTGAAAAGGACGGCCCAGCCCGACGCTACTCTGCTGCTGATGCCTGCCTGGAGCAGCGGTTCCGATGAAACCAGCTATCTTGGCGTGAAGCTCGTGACCGTGCTTCCTAGCAACACCTCGGCGCTTGCGATGCGCTACCTTTCCCGGAAGGACTCTAGAAAACTGCTCATCCTAGGCTGCTGACGCTCCCTTTGCCGTAACCGCGCGATGGATCTCCTCGGTCAGTCTGGTGTTGATCTCGATGAGCCGGTGCACCTCGTCCTGGATCTTCAAGAGCGCCTCAGCGTCCTTGTAGGTCTGCAGCGCCTGTTTGTCTGAAGCCGCGGCCGAGACCTTTTGGCCGACCATGATAACGGACAGCAGTACCAGTTGCAGGAAAGTTTGAGCGATCCATGCGATCAGCGTCGCCACCCCGCCCTGGATGGCCGCCGGCAAGCTGATAAGGGCGATCCCCGCAAAAACATAGGCGCACCACATTGTGCCGACAGTATTGGTGATGACGAGGGCAATGCGCCCGTTCAGGCCCACTTGCTCATGCTCGGTAAGGTGCGGTCCGACCTTCTCGCGTTCCTTGATACGCGGATTGGGAATGTGCTCGACCATCCTTGAGTTCCCCCAATTGCAGAGAGCCCAGTAGAGCACGTTATGTGTTTGAAATACACGGACAACGTGTCCATCCAAATTTGGACAAAATGACCGCAACGGTCCGCAGCCAGCGCGTAGATTGTGATATCGCGTCGGGCATGTCTGACAATGCAATGAAGTGAAATCCTCACCCGCTATTCGCGCATTCGCCGACATGACGTTAGAACATGTCGAGGCGGAGCGACGTTCCTTGCGTCGATCATCGCGCACAGCACCGACAATTACGGCGCCTTTGTCGCCTGGCTGACGAATCCGCTGCAGATGGCGCTGATGGCCTTGCTGCTGGTCGCCCTGTTCTATCACACCGCGCTCGGCTTGCAGGTCCTCATCGACGACTATGTTCATTCCGCAAGCAAACCGCTCATCCTGACCACCGTACGGCTGGGATGTCTAGCGCTTGCGGCGATGGGTTGCTTTTGCCGTCGTGGACGCAGCCTTCGGCTGAGGGACGGCACCGCGGCGCAGGACTTGCTGCCCCCGTCGTGGAAGGTGTCGCGGCCGACGGGCATGCGTTTCGCGACATGGACTAGGGTCGTCGGATAGCCAAGGCCAGCATGTTTGACGCGTCTGCGTACGCGATAGGCCGAAGGTGGCGAATTGATCTCGTTGATCTCACATTGCTGACAAGTGTTCCATGGGCCGGGTGCTCGACGGCACGAAAACCGGGGCCTACAAATTGATCTGACATGCCGCGCGTGCGGTGCCGACACTGCACGCCAAACGAACGGATCGAATATGGTTTCAAGCTTACCGCCTCCCGTCTCCCAATCGGTCGCCGCCAGGCTTACGCGGGCGGCGATATTCCTGGTGTTGACGATCAATCCCGGAACGGCGGCCGAAGAAACGGTTCGCGGCGTGTGCGCCGACCTCTCCAGCCTGTTGCGCGGCGTGGGATTCCGCAATCTCAATGGGCAATTGTCATGCGTCATGGGATTTGGCTCCGATGCCTGGGACAGGTTGTTTGGAGCGCCGAGGCCGAAGAACCTGCATCCATTCCGTGAGATACGCGGCGTGCATACCGCCGTCTCGACACCCGGCGACATCCTGTTTCACATCCGCGCGGCAAGCATGGACCTGTGCTTCGAACTGGCGACGCACATCATGTCGCGGCTCGCCGGCGCGGTCACGACCGTGGACGAGGTGCACGGCTTCAAATTTTTCGACGACCGCGATCTGATCGGCTTTGTCGACGGAACCGAAAACCGGTGGGCCAGGCCGCCGAAGCGGCGACCCTTGTCGGCGATGAAGACCCCGACTTTGCCGGCGGCAGCTACGTGATCGTGCAAAAATACCTGCACGACGTGGAGCGGTGGAACAAGGTGCCTGTCGAGGAACAGGAGAACATCATCGGGCGGCACAAGCTGTCCGACATTGAACAACTCGATTCCGCGAAGAAGCCCTACGCGCACAATGTCCTGACGTCGATCGAACAGAACGGCGAGCAGCTTCAGATCGTGCGCGACAACATGCCGTTCGGTGAGGTTGGGAAGGGAGAGTTCGGCACATTTTTCATCGGCTACGCCCGTTCCCCGCAGCGCACCGAGAAGATGCTGGAGAACATGTTCATCGGCAACCCGCCGGGCACTTACGACCATCTGCTGGATTTCAGCCGCGCAGTGACGGGAGCGCTGTTCTTCGTGCCGACGGCGACGTTCCTGGACGACGTCAGCCCCGAGGCGGCTGACGACAGTGGCGCCGATGAGCTGCAGGCCCCCGAGGCGCCCCAGCCGAACGCACTCCCCAACGATGGTTCACTCGGGATCGGATCCCTGAAGGAAAGAGGCAGGACATGAATAATCTCCATCGGCACCTCGCGCCCATCTCTGATGAGGCATGGGAGCAGATCGAACAGGAAGCATCCCGGACGCTCAAGCGCCATCTGGCGGCGCGGCGGGTCGTGGACGTTGTCGGCCCGAAAGGTTTCGACCTTTCGGCTGTCGGCACCGGTCATCTCAGGCAGATTCCCACAGCTGGCGAAGGGGTCCAGTCCGCACAGCGCGAGGTGAAAGCGCTGGTCGAGTTGCGGGTTCCGTTCGTGCTCACACGCCAGGCGATTGACGATGTGGACCGGGGCGCCGCGGATTCGGACTGGTCGCCGGTGAAGGAAGCGGCGCGCAACATCGCCTTCGCCGAGGATCGCTCCGTCTTCGATGGCTATGCCGCCGCCGGCATCCAAGGCATTCGACAAGGCACCAGCAATGCCACTGTCGCGCTGCCCGCCAATGTAATGGGGTATCCGGAAGCTGTCGGACAGGCGGTCAGCCAGTTGCGGCTGGCCGGGTCAATGGACCCTATGCGCTCGTGCTGGGTGCGGCGGCGTATACGGCCGCGAGCGGTGGCAGCGACGAAGGTTACCCAGTCTTCCATCATCTCGAGCGTGTGGTGGACGGAGGGATCATCTGGGCTCCGGCCATCGAGGGTGGGTTCGTGCTCACCACGCGTGGTGGCGATTTCGAGCTGGATATCGGCCAGGACCTTTCCATCGGCTATCTCAGCCACTCCGGCACAGAAGTCGAACTCTACCTGCAGGAGACATTCACCTTCCAGTTGCTGACCGCCGAGGCTTCAGTAGTGCTCGCGCCGCCGAAAAAGTGATTGCGCAGGCAGAGCCGAGATCCAGTGAAATATCTGGGGTGTCCGAGCGTATGGCTGTTAATCCCCCTGTGCAGCATGTCGTGATCATCGGAGCCGGATTCGGTGGTCTTGCGGCTGCGCGCGATCTTGCGAGCGCGCCGTTCCGCATCACACTTGTCGATCGCCGTAACCATCATCTGTTCCAGCCACTGCTCTATCAGGTCGCCACAGCCGCGCTCGCGACGTCGGAAATCGCCTGGCCCATCCGCTATCTTCTTCGCAAACACAAGAATATCACGACGCTGCAAGGCAGCGTCGTCGGCATGGAGGCTCGGGAGCGAAAGGTGCTTCTGGACGGGGAGGAGCCGATCCTTTTCGACACGCTGATTTTGGCGACCGGTGCTCGCCATGCCTATTTCGGTCATGATGGATGGGAACCCTTTGCACCGGGTCTGAAGACCCTGGAGGATGCCACCAAGATCAGAAGGCGGATCGACGCGGGGCGCGCCGTGCCTGGTCATCGCTGATCAAAGAGAGCGAAAGCGGAAGCAGGTAGCATCCACTGATCGGCTATCTATCGGCGGCGGGACGAAGTACTTTAGCTCACCAACGCGGTCACCCGATAACACCCGATGAACCGGCTCTGCTACTCAGATGATTTCTTCAATTTTCACGTTGCGGCCGCCGAACTCGGCCGTGTCGGATTTCCCCAATCCGTCGATCACCTGATAGAATGGGGCGAGCGGTGAGAGGCCTATCAGCTCGATTCCCTCGCAGGTGAAGTGGTCCATAGAGACGCCGATCACGAAGTGGCGGCCATCGACAGTCACGATCGCTCCCGGTTCGACGAATTCCTTCGGCCCGAAGTCGAGCGCGTTCAACTCCGCGACCTTGGCTTCGGCGGCGCGCAGCGTTCGCTCGAGGTCTTCAGCTCCGCCTGCGACCAGGCCTGAGCTTGATCATCAACGACGGTCGCTTCATCTTCGACCGGCTTGCTTGCCCGAAGATGCTCGGCATAGGCCGCCCTCGCGCCGTCAAGTTCGGCCGACGCCAGCTCAATCAACTTGCTGCGCACGCTGACCTTGTTCATTCACCGGATCTCCGTCTTGTTCAGTTGCATTCGGCTTCGGGTAGGAAGGTGTGCGTGCCGTCGCAGAATAGCTTGTTCCGCGACTGGCCGCATCAACACAGCGTGACCCGATTGCGGATTTCGTAAGTGCAGCCGTTCGTCGACTCGATTTTGACCCCACCTTTGGCCCAGATCGAGCCGCTTCCCGCTGCGAGTTAACGCCGATCATCTGTTCGAGGGGCGGCAGGTCTCGGCTCACAAGGTGGGGGTCGATCTTCGTGATTTTTAGAACGGCAACTCCGCACGGGTTTCGATATCCACCAAAGGGGCGGAGAATTCAATCTGGCGATTGTCGGCCGCACTCGCGCCGCGCTAGCTTGCCGACAAAATAGCTGCAACGGAGGACACGCGATGGTGTCGTTGTCGGGCGCGGTTGACCTGGGCATGCAAGCTCTTTTTGGGCTGCCGCTGTTCGTCGTGCACCTGATTGCAGTGGTGCGGGCGATTACCCGAGCCAACCGCACACCTGCTGCCCGTGTAGCCTGGGTGGTTGTCATCATGTTCCTGCCACTGCTTGGTGTCATTGCCTATCTATTCCTTGGCGAGACCAGCATCGGGCGCAAGCGCGCACAGCGGCTCAAGGCGGCGGAAGACCGAACCGCCCTGCCCGATGACGCAGCCTATGCGCCGGAAACCGTTGAGCCGGAAGCAGCCGCCCAATTCGACCTTTGCCGGTCGATCAATGGGCTGCGACCGGTGGCGGGCAATCGCATCCTGCTTCTGGGTGATCCCGAGGCGCCCAACGACCAACCGACATTCGACTCTGATATCGCGATCGACTCGCTGGCAAGGGATATCGAACAGGCAAAGGAGCATGTGCACATCGGCTTCTATATCTGGCTCGACGACGAAAATGGCGGCAAGGTCGCCAACGCCGTCGCTGATGCGGCGAAACGCGGCGTGCATTGCCGCGTGATGGTGGATGCCCTGGGCTCACGTGCCCTTGTCCGCGGTCCACGATGGCGACAGCTGCGCAAAGCGGGTGTGTTGTTGGTTGCCACGTTGAACGACATTCCGCGCCTGGGGCATCTGGCCGTGGGCCGCGCTGACCTGCGCAATCATCGCAAGATCGTCATTATCGACAATCGCATCGCCTATTGCGGCAGCCAGAACTGTGCAGATCCGGCATTCCGGGTAAAGGCGAAGTATGCGCCCTGGGTGGACATTTTCCTGCGTTGCCAAGGACCAGTGGTGCGCCAGGCACAGTATCTGTTTCTATGCGCATGGATCGCCGAAACCGGCGAGCCCCTGGAAGGGCTTGCCGCAGCCCAGCCTGCACCGGAGCATTTCCGGCCGGGAAGCGTGGCGCAGATGTACGGAACCGGACCGACAACGCTCGGCAATGCCATGTCCGAGTCCTTCGTTGGCGCGATCTATTCCGCGCGCAAGGAACTCGTGATCACGACGCCCTACTTCGTACCGGATGAGGCGGTCCTGCGCGCTTTGTGTGCCGCCCCGCGCCGGGGCGTCGAGACGACAATTGTCTTCCCGAACGCAACGATTCATGGTTGGTGCAAAGTACCAGCCGCAGTTGCTATGCGGACTTGCTCTCCAATGGCGTGGGCGTCCACGAGTATCCGCTGGGGCTGCTGCATACCAAATCGATGACCATCGACGGGAAAATCGCACTGGTCGGATCAGCCAACATGGACCGGCGCAGCATGCAGCTCAACTTCGAGAACAACCTGCTGATAGCGGACGAAGACGCAGTCGTCGCGGTCCGCGCTCGCCAGCAGGGTTATCTCGCCGTGTCGCGGCCGGTCGCGCTCGACACGGTCAAGGCCTGGCCGTTTCACAGGCGTCTGGTGCAGAATGCGGTGGGCATGATGGCGCCGATACTCTAGAGGGGCCGCCTCCAATTCGCGGTGTGGAATTGCGCTGCCCTGCTTGCGATAGCGGTGGTGAAATAGACAAGCCAGTTAAGGTTTCAGACGGGACGATGAGACTATTGCCTGAATAGGTCAGACAGTGTGTATGTTTGATCGCGGTTTTTCGTAACCGGCCGAGTTGCTATCTAGCATGGAGACGATAGCCGACTTTGTGCTTGGTCATTTGTACCTCCTACGTTCGACCCGAAGGTTCTGACGATCACGCATCCATGCCGGTCGCCATTTCCGCCATGGTGGACGCCACCCGGTCACGACATGCGGTAAGGTGCGCGCGCGGTTCGGGCGCCATTGCGCGGCTTTAGCGGCAGGACATGCAGGACATCATGCAGGACATAGAGCATCGTTCGTGCCAGTTCCGTGCATCGCGCAATATCAATAGCTTAAGTTGGCCTTCGCTTGGTTCTGGGACATTTTGGCCGGCCGAAAGACAAATTGTCTGTAGATTTCAGCAATGTGGCACAGAAGTTACCCCCGTCAAACCTGGGGCCTTCTTCGCCGATTCCAGTCTGCATATTACGGGATACTACGGGGCTTTGGCGCCCGCGCTGACCGCGCCCTTCCAGATCGTGCTGATCGATAGGCGTCACGCGCCGGGTTAGAATCTTTCATGTTTTGACGGAAGCGTACCCGGCGTCGCGCGCTTCCACTCGAAGGTGATCTCCCCGGAATACGTCGCTGTCACCCCCGCGGCGCCGCAGTGGCCCGCGTCCTGGAATCAACTATCCGAGAGTCTGACTGGCGAGTGCGTAAGTCGTCGGCGCGCCGTCGATGGCAAAATCGGAGAGGCGTTTGCCCAGCGACATGGTGAGCACCGTGTCGAAAACAGGTATTCCGCTGTGCGACAGAAAGGCAGCAAACTCGCCATGGTCCATGTGGGTGTCGATCCGCAGGAAAGACCCCGAATGGTCGGCCACGTGCGGCCGGACGATCGCCACGGCGTCGGCGTCGCTTTCCGCCACGACCGGCCCCACGACGTGGCCCCGTCCGAACGGCCGGCAGAGCGCGAAAGCGGTCAGCGTATCGTCCTTGAAAAGCCCATAGCCGGCCGAGTGCGCGAAAAGCCTTTCGATGAGCGCCGCCCGCCTCACGCCAAATCCGGCCGCGTCGAGCGCGATTATCGCCGGAATATCCCTTGCGTCCAAAATCCGGACATCGTCTCGCGTATTTGCCGGCCTACCCGTCGTCTGCAAGCGGGCAATGCCCTGGCATTGATAGACTGTCTTCTCCGGCTGGAAGTCGAGCGAGAGATAGAGCCGCCTTGCCGCGCGCGTTGCATTGAGGCGCAGATCGCGCCCGGCGACCTTATCGAAGACCCGCTTCATCAGCCATTGCCCCGCCCCCAGCGTCTGCAGCCGCGGCGAGGTGATGACCATACCCACGGTCGCGAAATCGTCGCCATGCGCGAACCACATGGCCGAACCGAGAACCCGGCCGATCTCGTCGAGCGCCACGAACCCCTCTCCCGATTCACGCAGGAATTGCCAGTCCTCGGCGCGATGCGGCCATCCCACGGCGAGCGAGTGCGCGTGCAAGCGGTCCAACTCAACGCCTTCGATGTCGCCGATCCGCATCGAGAAAGTGTCGATTTTCAAGCTTCCGGACGGCTTCAAGTCCATGCCCCTAAAAGATTGTCGCACTGAGCGCGGCACACTGGTGGCCACCCTCTGCCCGCCAACGCTAAACGAGCGGCCCAGTACGATTAGCTCGAAAGCCGCGCAGCAACGCAAGATTCAACTGAAACATTTCAGCTTTCGGCACGCAATCGCGAAAGAATGCACACACTCTCCCTGGAAATCTAGCAGCATATGGTCGACGGCACCGATCCCGGCGAACCCGAACGTTTTGAGGGCTGGAATGGACGTCTTCGACATCCTCGACCGTCTCGTCGCCTTTCCATCGGTCGCCGGCAAACCGAACGGCGATATCGCCGGCTGGATCGAAGCCTATCTCGTGGAACATGGAACCCAGGTCACCCTGCTTCCAGGGCCGGAAGGCGATCGTTCCAATCTTTTCGCGACGATCGGGCCTGCCAATGTCCCGGGCTATATCCTGTCTGGCCATATGGACGTTGTTCCCGCCAGCGAGCCGCAATGGAGTTCGAGCCCTTTCGCGCTACGCCGGGAGGGCGAACGGCTCTATGGACGCGGCACCACGGACATGAAGGGGTTTCTCGCTGCGGTGCTCGCGGCCGTGCCTGCGCTGGCGGGACTGCGCCTTGCCAAGCCAATCCACCTCGCCTTTTCCTACGACGAGGAGGTGGGATGCCGGGGCGTGCCGCATTTGATCGCCCGCCTTCCCGAACTCTGCGCCAGGCCGCTCGGCGTCATCGTCGGTGAGCCGAGCGGGATGCGCGCCGTGCGCGGCCACAAGGGCAAGGCGGCCGCCCGCGTGATCATCAACGGGCGCTCCGGCCATTCCTCCCGGCCCGATCTCGGGCTCAACGCCATCCACGCCATGGCCGCTGCGCTGAGCGCGGCCGTGAGCGAGGCCGAACGGCTGACGCACGGTCCGTTCGACGCCGCCTTCGAGCCGCCCTACTCTTCGTTGCAGGCGGGCGTGGTGGCGGGCGGACATCAGGTCAACATCATCCCCGACACCTGCACTCTGGACCTGGAGGCACGCGCCATACCTGGCGTCGACCCGGCGAGCCTGCTCGCGCCTGTAAGGACACGGGCAGAGGCCCTTGCGGCCCAAGGCTTTCGGGTCGAATGGACGCCGATGAGCGCCTATCCGGCGCTGTCGCTGCCGCAAGACGCGGCACTGGCGGCACAGTTGGCCGAGCTGACCGGCGAAGCGCCGCTTGCCGCAGTCAGCTACGGCACGGAGGCCGGACTTTACCAGGCCGCCGGGCTCGACGCGATCATTTGCGGACCCGGCGACATCGACCGCGCCCACAAGCCCGATGAGTACATTCTCACCAGCGAACTCGCCGCCTGCCAGCGATTGATCGAGGCGCTGGGCGCGCGCTGCGCGGTCTGAAAGGGAACCGGAATGACATTCCTGTTCAATTCCGATGCGCGCCGCGGGGCGATCTTCGCCGATGCCTTCGCGAGAGAACTGCCGGACGTCCCCTTCACGATGGATGCCGCAACGGTCGATCCCGACGCCGTGCGTTACCTGATCAGCTGGACCGTGCCGGATAACCTCGGCCGCTACAGCAACCTGGAAATGCTGTTTTCCATCGGCGCCGGTGTCGACCAGTTCCGCCTCGATGCGGTGCCTGCGAACGTGAAGATCGTGCGCATGATCGAGGAAGGCATCGTGCGCATGATGCAGGAATATGTGACGCTTGCCGTGCTCGCGCTCCACCGCAACCTGCCTGGATATCTGGCGCAGCAGCGCGCCGGCGAATGGCACGACATCCCGCAGCTCCAGGCCGGATCGCGCCGGATCGGCGTGCTCGGCCTCGGGCAGCTTGGCCAGGCCGTCCTCGACCGCCTGAAGCCCTTCGGCTTCCCGCTTGCTGGATGGAGCCGCTCGCCGCGGCGGATCGAGGGCGTGACCTGTCATCATGGCGAGCCCGGGTTGAACGAAATGCTCGTGGCCAGCGACATTTTAATCTGCCTGCTGCCGCTGACCGAGGAGACGCGCGGTTTCCTCGATGCCGACCTGTTTGCGAAACTGCCCAAGGGCGCGGCGCTCGTCCACACCGGCCGCGGGCCGCAGCTCGATCATGAAGCCCTTGTCGCCGCGCTCGACAGCGGCCATCTTTCGGCAGCGATGATTGACGTCACCGATCCCGAACCGCTGCCGGCAGGCCATCCGTTCTGGTCGCATCCGAAGGTCATTCTGACCCCGCATGTCGCCAGCGTCACCCAGCCCGCCAGCGCCGCACAGGCCGTCGTCGAAAACGTCAGGCGTTATCGCGCCGGCCTTGATCCCATCGGGCTCGTCGACCGGTCGCGCGGCTATTGAAGTCCAACGTGAAAGGCCATCCCTTGTCCCTGCTCAAGACCGTCGACACAAACCCGGCCTTCCCGCCGCAAGAATCCACGGCGCTGCCCGAACGGCTGATTACCGGCAGCCCGGCCTTCAAGACCTGGGCGCAGGACGCCGCCAAAGACGATCTCGTCCACACCGGCGTCTGGGAAGCGACGCCTGGGGAAACGCGCTCGATCAAGGGCGAGACTTTCGAGTTCTGCCACATCCTCTCGGGCGTGATCGAAATCACGCCGGACGGCGGCAAGCCAGTGACCTACCGCACCGGCGACAGCTTCGTGATGAAACCTGGCTTCACCGGGATTTGGAAGACCATCGAAACGGTCCGCAAGATCTATGTGATTGTGAGCTGACAGAACCCGCGCGAGGTGCCGGCCGGCGCGGAAGATTTTGCCGTCTCTCGTGCCTGACACGCAACATTCGTCGGTGGCAGATCACCGAACAGCGCATGCTGCGTGCCGGCACGCGCTACGCTCCAGCCGATGCCGCAGAGTGGTTGTCGATGAGCCTGAGCTTCGATCCCGATACAATCCCGCTTCCCGTCGGCCATTTCATTGGCGGGGAGCTGATCGCGGCCGATGGTACGATCGAGATGCACCGACCGTCGGATGGCAGAGCGTATGCCGCCTGTCCGATCGCCGGCCCCGAGGTGATCGACCGCGCAGTGGAAAGCGCCAAGGCCGCGCTGAAGGTCAGCAACTGGGGCGGCGTCCGACCACGCGAGCGCACCAGGGCACTCCAGGCCTGGGCCGACCTGATCGAAGCGGAGGCCGAAACGCTGGCCAGGATCGAGGCGCTGTGCTCCACCCGGCCCGTCGGCCAGCTCATCGCCGGCGACATCGCTATCACCGCCGAGCAGATCCGCTTCTTCGCCGAGTTCGCCGACAAGGAAGGCAGCGAGCTGGTGCCGACCGACGACACCACTCTCGGCATGATCATGAGCGAGCCTTATGGCGTGGTCGGCGCGATCACGCCGTGGAATTTTCCGATCTCGATGGCCGGGTGGAAGCTCGGTCCGGCACTGGCCGCGGGCAATGCGGTCGTGCTGAAGCCGTCGGAAATGACGCCCTTTTCGGCAGTCTACATGGCACAACTCGCCGTCAAAGCAGGCTTGCCGGCAGGGCTTATAAACGTGGTGCTTGGAGACGGTCCGACGACCGGCACGGCACTGACCGGCCATACCGAGATCGCCAAGGTCAGCTTTACCGGCTCGACCCGCGCCGGATCGGCCATCATGGAGAATGTCGCCCGCACCGGCGTCAAGCCGATGACGCTGGAGCTCGGCGGCAAGAGCCCGCAGATCGTCTTTGCCGATGCCGATCTGGACAAGGCCGCAACGGCAATCGCCGGCAGCGTCACCTTCAACGCCGGCCAGGCCTGCGTCGCCGGCACCCGCCTGATCGTAGAGAACAGCGTGGCCGACAGGCTGACGGCCGCGATCCTAGAGAAGATGAAGGCGGTACGACCCGGCCCGACCTGGGACGACGCGATCCAATATTCGCCAATCATCTCGGAGCGGCAGCGGGCGCGTGTCGATGGCATCGTGCGGGCCGCGATCGAGGCAGGCGGCGAATGCCTGACCGGGGGCGGCGTCATGGACAGCCCAGGCTATTTCTACGAGCCGACGCTGATCACAGATGTGGATCAGGCCAATCCGGCGATCGTCGAGGAAATCTTCGGCCCGGTCCTGACCATCCAGACCTTCGAGACCGAGGAAGAGGCGCTGGCGTTGTCCATCCATCCAACCTACGGGCTGGCTTCCGGCCTGTTCACCGCCGACCTGTCCCGCACCATCCGCTTCGCCCGCAAGCTCGAAGCGGGCACCGTCTGGGTCAACCGCTACAGCCGCTCGCGCGACCATATCCTGCCGACCGGCGGCTACAAGCGCTCCGGCATCGGCAAGGACCTCGGCCGCGAGGCCTATCTCGCCAACCGCAGGACCAAGAGCGTCCTGATCAGCCTCTAGAGAGATGCCGATGAAGTCTTACTCGATCGCTCTGATCCCCGGTGACGGCATCGGCCGCGACGTGACCGCCGCCGCCTGGTCCGTGCTGGAGACCGCGGCCAACCACTCAGGCTTTGCCTTGACCGGAACCGAATTCCCCTGGTCCTGCAAATACTACAAGGATACCGGCCGCATGATGCCCGAGGACGGCATCGCGACCTTGCGCGGCTTCGACGCCATCCTTCTCGGCGCGGTCGGCTGGCCGGCGGAGGTACCGGATTCCGTATCTCTGCACGGCCTGCTGCTGCCGATCCGCAAGGCATTCGTGCAATATGCCAACATCCGGCCGCACCGCCTGCTGCCGGGCGTGACGGGCCCGCTACGGGCGGAAAACTTCGACATATTGTGCATCCGCGAGAACACCGAAGGCGAATATTCGGGCGCCGGCGGGCGCGTGCATCAAGGCACGCTGGACGAGGTCGCGGTGGAGACCTCGATCTTCACCCGTGCCGGCGTCGAGCGCATCCTGCGCTTCGGCTTCGAGCAGGCGCGGACAAGGCGCGGCAAACTGGCCTCCGTCACCAAGTCCAACGCGCAGAAATACTCGATGGTGTTCTGGGACGAGATCACGCGCAAGCTGGCGTCGGACTATCCGGACGTTGAAGTGACCAGCTATCATGTCGATGCGCTCGCCGCCCGCATGATCATGGCGCCGGAGAGCCTCGACGTGGTCGTCGCCTCCAACCTGTTCGGCGACATCCTGACCGACATCGGCGCGGCGATCCAGGGCGGGCTCGGTTACGCCGCCTCGGCCAACATCAATCCTGACCGCTCGGCGCCGTCCATGTTCGAGCCGGTGCACGGCTCCGCGCCCGACATCGCCCATCTCGGCATCGCCAATCCGATCGCCGCCATCTGGTCAGGCTCGATGATGCTCGATCATCTCGGTGAGAAGGCCGCGGCCGACGGCATTATGAAGGCGGTCGAGGCCGCAACCGCCAGAGGCATAGGCACCATTCCCGGCAAGGACCGCACGGAGGCCATCACGGCCGCCGTCGTTGCGGCGCTCACCTGATTGCAAGGTCGTTTTCAATGAAAAACCTGAAAGACAAAAGTCTGTTTCGCGAAGCCGGCCTGATCGGTGGCAACTGGGTCGCCGCCGGTTCCGGCAGGACGGTCGACGTCGTCGATCCGGCGACCCAGGCGGCGATCGGCTCGGTGCCCGACATGGTCGGTCCGGAGACCCGTGCGGCCATAGAGGCCGCGGCGTCCGCCTATGGCGACTGGAAGAAGAAGACCAACGCCGAGCGCGCTGCTCTCCTGGAGGCCTGGCATGGGCTGATGCTGGCGCATCTGGACGATCTCGCGCTGATCCTGACGACCGAACAGGGCAAGCCGCTGGACGAGGCCAAAGGTGAGATCCGCTATGGCGCCTCCTTCGTCAAATGGTTCGCGGAGGAGGCGCGCCGCATCAATGGCCACACCATCCCCTCGCCCACGTCCGACCGCCGCATCATCGTGCTGAAGGAACCGGTAGGCGTTTGCGGCATCATCACGCCGTGGAACTTCCCCAACGCGATGATCACCCGCAAGGTCGCGCCGGCGCTGGCCGCGGGCTGCACCGTGGTGATCAAGCCGTCCGAGTTCACCCCCTATTCGGCGCTGGCGCTCGGCGTGCTTGCCGAACGGGCGGGCATCCCTGCCGGCGTCATCAACATCGTCACCGGCATGCCCACGGAGATCGGCAACGAGATCATGGCGAACGAGACCGTTCGCAAGATCTCCTTCACTGGCTCGACGCGCGTCGGCTCGCTGCTGATGCGCGGCGCGGCCGACAGCGTGAAGAGGCTCAGCCTGGAGCTCGGCGGCAACGCCCCCTTCATCGTCTTCGACGACGCCGATCTCGACCTCGCCCTCGAGGGTGCGCTGGTCTCGAAGTTCCGCAATGGCGGCCAGACCTGCGTCTGCGCCAACCGCATCCTCGTCCAGGCCGGAGTCTACGAAGCCTTCGCCGCGAAGCTTTCCGTCCGCGTCAACGCCATGACGGTGGGACCGGGCACGCAGCCCGGCGTCGCCATCGGGCCGATGATCAACATGGCGGCGGTCGAGAAGATCAACCGCCACGTCGAGGACGCGCTCGCCAAGGGTGCTGCGATCATCACCGAGAAGCCGGCATTGCCCGACGGCCCACAGTATGTGGCGCCGCTGGTGCTGAGCGGCGCTACAAAGGACATGCAGCTCGCCGGCGAAGAGACGTTCGGCCCGGTCGCGCCACTTTTCCGGTTCGAGACGGAAGAGGAAGCGATCGCGCTGGCCAATGGCACGCCCTACGGGCTTGCCTCCTACTTCTACACCGAGAATTTGAAACGCGCCTGGCGCGTCGGCGAGGCGCTGGAGTTCGGCATGGTGGGCTTGAACACCGGCTCGGTCTCGATCGAAGTCGCCCCCTTCGGCGGCGTCAAGCTGTCCGGCCTCGGCCGCGAGGGCGCGCAGGCCGGCATCGAGGAATATCTCGAGATGAAAAGCTTTCACATCGGCGGGCTGGGCTGAGGCGGATTTTTGCCAAAGCCGGGCCACGCCAGATCGACGCTCACTGAATCCGGTCGAGCGCCTTGTAGTAGAGGCCGACCATCGGCAGGAACCAGGGCTTGCCGGAATAGCCGGGAATGGAGGGCCATTCGAGCCCCTTCAGCGGATTGCGATCTTGGCGGCCGAGCATGGCATCGGCCAGGATCATGCCGAGATGGGTGGAGAGCTGCGCGCCGTGGCCGGAATAACCCATCGCGTACCAGACACCGTCATGATAGCCGGCGCGCGGAAAGCGGTCCTTGGTCATATCGACCAGTCCGCCCCAGCAATAGTCGATCTCGACCTTGGCGAGTTGCGGGAAGATCGCGGCAAGTCCCGCCCGCAAGATCTGTCCGCTCCTGGCGTCGGAGCGCTGGTCCGATGTCGCCGAAAAGCGTGCGCGACCGCCAAAGATCAGCCGATTGTCCGGCGAAAGCCGGAAGTAATTGCCGATGTTCATCGAAGTCACGCATGTCCGGTTGCCGGGCATGGTCGCGGCGATCTCGGCGTCGCTCAGCGGCCGCGTGGCGATGATGAAGCTACCGACGGAAATGATCCTGCGGCGGAAATAACTGAAATTCGGCGTGGTGTAGGCGCCGGTCGCCACCAGCACATTGTCGGCGCTGATCCGGCCACGCGAGGTGGTCAGCTCATGCCTGCCGCCGGCCTGCTTGCGGTCGGTCACCGCCGTGTTCTCGTAGATGACGGCGCCATGGCGGGCGGCTGAAGTGGCGAGACCCGCCACATAGCGGCCCATATGCATCATGGCGCTCTTCTTCGACAGCATCGCGCCGTGGAAGGGTGAACCGATCTCAGACTTGAGATCCGCCGCCGACAGCAGCGCCGTATCCGGATCCACCTCGGCATGGAGGGCTTCAAAGTTGCGGGCGATCGCATCAAAATGCTGCGGCTTGGAGGCGAGCTTCAGCTTGCCCGCGCGGCGGAAGTTGCAGTCGATGCCTTCCTCGGCGACCAGTGCCTCGATGGTATCGACGGAGTCGTCCAGAGCGCGATATAGCGCGATTGCGCGTTCCTTGCCGAGCTCCGCCTTGGCTGAGAGATAGCTGTGGGCGAGGCCGTTGTTGAGGTGTCCGCCATTGCGCCCGGATGCGCCCCAGCCCACCCGCTCCGCCTCCAGCACGGCCACCTTGGCACCGGCCTTCGCCAGCTGGCGCGCGGCGGCGAGGCCGGTGAAGCCGCCGCCGATGATCGCGGCATCGTAGTGCCCCTCGACCGGGCCTTGCGCCCCGCCGGAAAAGGCCGGAGCGGTGTCGTGCCAGTAGGAGACGAACTTCATCGGCAATCCGCCTGTTTCAGAGCCCAACCACGCCCGCAAGACCCGAAATGTCCGATATCTCGACATAGCCGTAGTACGGGTTGGCCGGTTCGTGGCCGCGATTGACCCATACCTTGTTCTTGATGCCGAGATCGTGTGCCGACATCAGGTCGTAGCGGAACGAAGACGAGCAGTGGAGGATATCCTCCGGGCCGCAACCCAGCCTGTCGAACATATATTCGAAGGCCTTGAAGCGGGGCTTGTAGGCCTGCGCCTGCTCGGCCGTGTAGACGGCATGGAACGGCGCGCCGAGCTTCTCGACATTGGACATGATCTGCACGTTCATGGCGTTGGACAGGATGACCAGCGGAATTTCCTTGGCGACCTTCGCCAGGCCGGCCGGAACGTCGGCGTGGGGTCCCCAGGTCGGAACGCGCTCGTAGACCACCCCAGCATCGTCGGCGCTGAAGGCGACGCCGTTGCGCTTGCAGGTGCGCTCGAGCGCGTTGTGGACGACATCGGCATAGGGCTTCCAGTCGCCCATGATCTCGTCGAGCCGATAGGCCGAGAAATTCTTGATGAATTCCTGCATGCGCGGCTCATCGAGGCGGCTGCCGTAGAGGTCGCGCGCCGCTTCCGCCATCTGGAAATGGATCAACGTGCCGTAGCAGTCGAAGGTGATGTATTTGGGCCTGAAGGAAGCCATGTCCGTCGATCTCCGGTGGAAGCACATCCGCGTGGGATGTATTTCATCATAGGACGGCAGGCAGCGGCCCACCTGACCGAAATCGCCCTCCCGAAAGCAGAAAGTTCCGTATCCGCCATCCGGTTTGGCACGCTGTAGCATATGGCGTGCCGATTGCGGTGCCGGGCGCGGTGTGAGGCGCCTCCATCGCGGACGGTGTCAGCACAAGATGCGGCGCACCCCTCACGCTACGGCGAAAGATACTGTCGAAGCCAAAGCCTTCAGACGATCTGCGGCGCGCCGATGGCCGAGACTTGGGCAGCAGACGGAAGGATGCCTCATGCCGCAGGGCGAGATCGAACTCCAAGCCTTTGGGCCGGACCATATCGAGGGTGCGGTGGCGCTTTCTCGCCAGGAGAATTGGCCGCATCGCCCACAGGACTGGCAGATGGCGCTGCAGCTTTCGAGCGGCGCGGTCGCGCTCGACGGTCAGGGCCGCGTCACCGGAACCATCCTGGTCACGCCCTACGGCATGGATTGCGCCATGATCAACATGGTGATCGTCGACAGGAACGCGCGCGGCAAGGGGCTCGGGCGCCGGCTCATGGATCAGGCCTTCGCCTTGGCCGGGAACCGTCCGCTGCGGCTCGTCGCGACGTCAGACGGCATGCCTCTCTATGAGAAACTGGGCTTCGTGCCCTCCGGCACGATCCTGCAGCATCAGGGCAAGATTGCGGAGCTTAGCGCGCCCGATGGCGTGGAAGCCGCAAGCATCGACGATCTGCCTGACATCAAGGCGCTGGACCGCGACGCTTATGGCGCCGACCGTGAAACTCTGATCGATGCGCTGGCGGAGCGCGGCCAATTCGCGGTCATCCGCCGCGACGGCGCCATCGAGGCCTATGCCGCTATCCGCCCGTTTGGACGCGGCGAGGTGATCGGTCCGGTCATCGCGGGAAGCGTTGACGAGGCGAAGGCCCTGATCGGCTTCTTTGCCGCGCCGCGTCCCGGCGCCTTCCTGCGCGTGGATACCGGCAGCGTGACCGGCATCGCCAGCTGGCTCGAGGAAATCGGCCTCACCCATGTCGGCGGTGGCGTGGCCATGGACCGTCCGCCCAAGAACGGCGCGGAACAGATCAGACCGAAAGTTTACGCCCTCGCCAACCAGGCGCTTGGCTAGTCGGAGGACAACAATGCTCGCCAATTCCCTGATCGAACTCGACCGCGGCCATCTCATTCATCCGGTCGCCTCATATCGCGGCCATGAGGCGCTCGGCGTCCGCGTGCTGAAATCGGCGAAGGGTGCGACCGTGACCGAAGCGTCCGGCCGGCAACTCGTCGACGGCTTCGCGGGGCTGTGGTGCGTCAATGCCGGCTACGGCCACGACAGCATCGTCGAGGCGGCGGCCCGGCAGATGCGCGAGCTTCCCTACGCCACCGCCTATTTCGACCTCGGTTCGGAGCCGGCCATCCGGCTCGCCTCGGAACTGGCCGAGCGCGCGCCGGGCGACCTCAATCACATCTTTTTCACGCTTGGCGGGTCCGACGCGGTCGACAGCACGATCCGTTTCGTCCGCTACTACTGGAATGCCAAGGGCGAGCCGCAACGCGACCAGTTCATTTCCATAGAGCAGGGCTATCACGGCTCGTCTGTAGTCGGCGCGGGCCTGACCGCCCTGCCCGCCTTTCACGCCGGCTTCGGCATTCCCTTCGAATGGCAGCACAAGATCCCTTCCCCCTATCCCTATCGCAACCCGGTCGGCGAGGACGGCAATGCGATCATCGCCGCATCGCTCGCCACGCTGAAGGGCAAGATCGAGGAGCTCGGACCGGAGCGGGTCGCCGCCTTCTATGCCGAGCCGATCCAGGGCTCGGGCGGCGTCATCGTCCCGCCGAAAGGCTGGATCAGGGCCATGCGCGAACTCTGCCGGGAGTACGGCATCCTGTTCATCGCCGACGAGGTGATCACCGGCTTCGGCCGCACAGGACCTCTCTTCGCCTGCACGGACGAGGAGATCGTTCCGGACTTCATGACGACCGCGAAGGGGCTGACCTCGGGCTATGTTCCCATGGGCGCCGTGTTCATGGCCGATCATGTCTACGATGTCATCGCCGACGGTGCGGGCGCCTCGGCCGTCGGCCACGGCTACACCTATTCCGCCCATCCCGTCAGCGCCGCCGTCGCGCTCGAAGTGTTGAAGCTCTATGAAGACGGCCTTCTGGACAATGGCATCAAGGCCGGTGCCCGCCTGATGGCGGGATTGAAGGGCCTCAGAGACCACCCGCTGGTCGGCGACGTGCGCGGGCGCGGCATGCTTGCCGCCATCGAACTGGTGGTCGACAAGGACAAGAAGACGCCGCTTCCGGCGTCGGCGATGCCGGCACGGCGCATCTTCGACAGGGCCTGGGACAACGGCCTGATCATCCGTGCCTTTGCCAACGGGGTTCTCGGCTACGCTCCCCCGCTCTGCTGCACCGACGCCGACATCGACGCGATCATCGAGCGCACGCGCCGGACGCTAGACCAGACGCTGGACGATCCCGATGTCCGCCAGGCTCTGACATGATGGCGGCGAAATATGTCGTGTCTCGAAATATCGCCGGGGCGGACGATTTCGCAATTTTGTGCCGCCCCCTCACGCCTTTTCGGCGAATCCAGCGCGGGGGAAGTGCCAGACTGCAGTTAAGACAAGGCCAGAAAGCCCGGATTTCCGGGCCTTCGAAAAGGGCCGACGCCCCGGACAGCACGGAATTTTGTTCTGTTCAACACATGCAATTCGGCCGTACGCAGAGGAGAGCCAGTCTTGGCCAGGGGCTTTAGCGAATTCAAATACTTGACCTTCGATGTGGTTGGCACGCTGATCGACTTCGAAGGCGGCATCACGACCTGCCTGGCGGAAATTGCCGCCGAGGCCGGCGTTTCGATCGATGCCGAGGAAGCGCTGAGCCTCTACCGGCAGGCCCGCTACATGCCCGATGCGGGCCTATTCCCCGACGATCTCGTACGTGTCTACAAGGTCATCGCGCCGCGGCTCGGCCTGCCGGCTGACGAAAAATACGGCGTCCGCCTGCGGGACTCCGCCAGTGTCTGGCAAGGCTTCCCGGACAGCGCGGCTGCATTGGCGGAGCTTGCGAAGTCGCATAGGCTGATCGCGATGACCAATGCCCGGCGCTGGGCGCTCGATCATTTCGAGAAGCAGCTCGGCTCGCCCTTTTTCGCCACCTTTACGGCCGACGATACAGGCACAGAGAAACCGGACCCGGCCTTCTTCCAGAAGGTCTTCGATTTCGTCGCCTCAAGGGGCGACAGCAAGGACGATATCCTGCACGTCGCGCAAAGCCAGTATCACGACATCGGCATATCCCGGGCGCTTGGCTTGACCAACTGCTGGATCGAGCGCCGGCATGCCCAGAAGGGCTATGGCGGCACGATCGAACCCGAGCGCTTCACCGTGCCGGACTACCACTTCACCTCAATGGCCGCGTTGGCGTCGGCCGTGCGGGAAAGCCTGAAGGAACGAACCTGAGCCCGGAAAGCCGCGTCAAGACGAGCAACCCGGAAAACAAACAGAAAGGGGAATGATATGACCGACAAGATCACGAACTGGACCAGCGCAGACGATGCCATGGTCGAAAATGCCATTCGGCGGGGCGCGAGCCGCCGCGAACTCCTCAAGATGCTGTTGGCTGGCGGCGCCGCGATTGCCGCGGGCAGCGTGGTGCTTGGCCGTGCCACCAATGCCGTCGCCGCCACGCCGGTTTCCGGCGGGACTTTCAAGGCCGCCGGCTGGTCGTCCTCGACCGCCGACACGCTCGATCCGGCAAAGGCGTCGCTGTCGACCGACTATGTCCGCTGCTGCTCGCTCTACAACCGCCTGACTTTCCTCGACAAGGATGGCGTCACGCAGATGGAGCTGGCCGAAAGCTTCGACAGCAAGGACGCCAAGACCTGGACGGTGAAGCTACGCAAGGGCGTCACCTTCCATGATGGCAAAGACCTCACCGCAGACGACGTCGTCTTCTCGCTGAAGCGCCATCTCGACAAGGCTGTCGGTTCCAAGGTCGCCAAGATCGCCGCGCAGATGACCGGCTTCAAGGCCGTCGACAAGTCCACGGTCGAAATCACGCTCGCCGACCCGAATGCCGACCTCCCGACCATCCTGGCGCTGCACCACTTCATGATCGTCCAGGACGGCACTACGGACTTCTCCAAGGGCAATGGCACCGGCGCCTTCGTGCTGCAAACGTTCGAGCCGGGCGTGCGTTCGGTGGTCACCAAGAACAAGAACTACTGGAAGTCGGGCAAGCCCTATCTCGACTCGTTCGAGTTCATCGCCATCAGCGACGACAGCGCCCGCGTCAACGCGCTCCTGTCTGGCGACATCAGTTTCGCCGCCTCGATCAATCCGCGCGCGATGAAGCTCATCGGCGGCCAGCAGGGTTTCGAACTGTCGAAGACGACTTCGGGCAACTACACCGACCTCAACATCCGGCTCGATATGGATCCGGGCAGCAAGGCCGACTTCGTGGCCGGCATGAAGTATCTCGTCAACCGTGAGCAGATCGTCAAATCGGCGCTGCGTGGGCTCGGCGAAATCGGCAACGACCAGCCCGTCTCGCCGGCGAACATCTACCACAACGCCGACGTCAAGCCGAAGGCTTTCGACCCGGACAAGGCGAAGTTCCACTTCCAGAAGGCGGGCCTGCTCGGCCAGTCCATCCCGGTGGTCGCTTCCGACGCGGCGACCTCGTCGATCGACATGGCGGTGATCATCCAGGCCGCCGGAGCGGATATCGGCATGAAGCTCGACGTCCAGCGCGTCCCGTCCGACGGCTATTGGGACAATTACTGGCTCAAGGCGCCGATCCATTTCGGCAACATCAATCCGCGCCCGACGCCGGACATCCTGTTCTCGTTGCTCTACGCCTCCAACGCGCCCTGGAACGAAAGCCAGTACAAGTCCGAGAAATTCGACAAGCTGCTCGTCGAAGCGCGCGGCCTGCTCGACCAGGCCAAGCGCAAGGAGATTTACGGCCAGATGCAGGCCATGGTCTCCGAGGAGGCCGGCACCATCATCCCGGCTTACATTTCCAACGTCGATGCCCTCTCCAGCAAGGTGAAGGGTTTGGAGGCGAACCCGCTCGGTGGCATGATGGGCTACGCAATGGCGGAATATCTCTGGCTCGAAGCCTGAGAGGCGCCTGCCAGGGACCGGATAGCGGGTCCCTGGCACCCTATTGCGCAACATGGCTTGGCCGAACGCAACCGCAGGAGCGCTTCCATGACGTCTGGGGTTCTAAACCTCGTGCTGAAGCGGCTGGCAATCGCGGTTGTCACGCTTTTGATCGTTCTGTTCGCCGTGTTTTTCGCCACCAGCATGCTGCCCGGCGACACCGCGTCGATCCTGCTCGGCCAGGCGGCGACCCCGGAAGCCGTCGCCGGCCTGCGCGATGCCATGCATCTCAACGATCCGGCAATCCTGCGCTTCCTGCGCTGGCTTCTCGGCCTGCTCCACGGCGATCTCGGCACCTCCTATGCCAATCAGATGCCGGTTGCGGCGCTGATCGGCGGGCGCTTCGTCAACACAATGGAGCTCGCCGGCATCACCACGCTGCTCTCGGTGCCGCTGGCGCTGACGCTCGGCATCACCGCCGCCATGTTGCGCGGCTCCCTCTACGACCGCACCGTCACCATTCTTTCGATCGGCGTCATCTCCGTGCCGGAGTTCATGGTCGCGACCCTCGCGGTCCTGCTTTTCGCCGTTTATCTCAAATGGCTGCCGGCATTGTCCTCGGTCAATGAGGCGCATACGCTGACCGACCTCGTGCGCATCTATGCGATGCCGGTGATCACGCTCACCTTCGTCATCTCAGCCCAGATGATCCGCATGACCCGTGCCGCGGTGATCGAAACGCTTTCCACGCCTTATGTCGAGATGGCGCTGCTCAAGGGCGCCTCGCGCAGCCGCATGGTGCTGAGGCATGCGCTTCCCAATGCGCTCGGGCCGATCGTCAACGCGGTTGCGCTGTCGCTGTCCTATCTGGTCGGCGGCGTCATCATCGTGGAGACGATCTTCAACTATCCCGGCATCGCCAAGCTGATGGTCGATGCGGTCGCGACCCGCGACCTGCCGCTGATCCAGAGCTGCGCGATGATCTTCTGCCTCGGCTATCTCTTGCTCATCACCGTCGCCGACATCATCGCCATCATGTCCAACCCGAGGCTCAGGTGACGATGGCGCGCGTGGCAGCTCCCCGGCGGTCCTTCCTGGGTCACAGTTACAATCTCGTGGGCGTCGTGGCCGCGCTGGTCATCCTGGCGTGGACGCTGATCGCCATCTTCGCGCCCACCATCATTCCCCATTCGATCGGCGACATCGTCGACGACGATTATTTCGGCCCGATGCGTCAGGGCCTGTGGCTCGGCTCGGACTATCTGGGGCGCGATATGCTCTCGCGGGTGCTGATGGGCGCGCGCTACACCGTCGGCATTTCGCTCGCCGCCGTCGCCATCGCCTGCTTCTCGGGCGTCGTGCTGGGGATGATCGCAGCCGTCACCGGCGGCTGGCTCGACACCTGCCTCAGCCGCTTCCTCGATGCCCTGAACTCCATTCCCAGCAAGCTGTTCGGCCTTGTGGTCGTCGCCGCGGTCGGCTCGTCGATCCCGGCGCTGATCCTGACGCTCGCCGTCATCTACATACCGGGCGCCTACCGCTTCGCGCGGGCGCTCGCCGTCAACATCAACAGCATGGACTTCATGACCGTCGCCCGTGTCCGCGGCGAAAGCACCGCCTATCTCATCGGGTCCGAGATCCTGCCCAATATCATCCGCCCGGTGCTGGCCGACTTCGGCCTGCGCTTCGTCTTCATCGTGCTTTTGCTCTCCGGCCTGTCCTTCCTCGGGCTCGGCCTGCAACCGCCGCTCGCCGACTGGGGCGCGCTGGTGCGCGAGAACATCGGCGGCCTGCCCTTCGCGGCTCCCGCTGTCATCGTTCCCTCGCTGGCGATCGCCAGCCTCACCATCAGCGTCAACCTGCTGATCGACAACCTGCCGCAGAAGATCAGGGACAGGGACGCATGACCAATCTGGTCCAGGTCAGGAATCTGAGGATCGAGGCGACGACCGACTCCGGACGTGTCGTCGAAATCATCAAGGGCGTCAGCCTCGACATCGCCGACGGCGAGATCGTCGCCCTGATCGGTGAGAGCGGCTCCGGCAAGACGACGGTGGCGCTCTCGCTCATGGGCTATGCGCGGCCCGGCTGCCGGATCATCGGCGGCGAGATCAATGTGAACGGCAAGAACATGGCCGCACTTTCCGAAAAGCAGCGCGCCAAATTGCGCGGCACCGACATTGCCTATGTTCCGCAAAGTGCCGCCGCCTCGTTCAACCCCTCGTCCACCATCATGGAGCAGGTGATCGAGGTTACGCGCATCCACGGCCTGATGCCGCCCGAGCAGGCGCGAAAGCGCGCGGTCGAGCTGTTCAGGGCCTTGTCGCTGCCGGACCCGGAAGGGATCGGCGCGCGTTATCCGCACCAGGTTTCAGGCGGGCAATTGCAGCGGCTGTCGGCGGCCATGGCGCTTATCGGCGATCCCAAGCTGATGATCTTCGACGAGCCGACAACGGCACTCGACGTGACGACGCAGATCGACGTGCTGAAGGCATTCAAGTCGGTCATGCGGGCTGGCGGGATAGCGGGGGTCTACGTTTCGCACGATCTCGCGGTCGTCGCCCAGATCGCCGACCACATTGTGGTGCTGAAGGGCGGCGAAGTGCAGGAGACCGGCACCACCGCTCAGATTCTTTCGGCCGCCCAGCACCCCTATACGCGCGAACTTTTGGCTGCCTTCGAGCCGAAGCCGCGGCAAGCGCATGCGGACGCGGATGCCGGCGCCAAGCCGTTGCTGCGCATCGACAATGTGACGGCCGGCTACGGCGCGGTGCGGGCTGACGGACTGCCGCTTATCCGCGCTGTCAATTCCGTCAGCCTGGTCGTCGAGAAGGGGCGCAATCTCGGCGTCATCGGCGAATCCGGCTGCGGAAAATCGACGCTGGCGCGCGTCATCGCCGGCATCCATCCAGCGGCGGCCGGCGACATCGTCTTCGACGGCAAGCAACTGGAGCGCGCTGCAAGGAAACGCAGCCAGGACCAGCTGCGCGAGATGCAGATCGTGTTCCAGTATGCCGATACCGCGCTCAATCCGGCCAAGCCGGTCGAAGACATCATTGCCCGGCCGCTGGCCTTCTAGCACGGGCTCGACAGGCAGGCGCGCTCGAAGCGTGTCGACGAACTGCTCGACATGGTTCGCCTGCCCAGGACGCTGCGCTATCGTCGCCCGTCGGAGCTCTCGGGCGGCCAGAAGCAGCGCGTGAATTTGGCGCGCGCGCTGGCGGCCGACCCCAAGCTGATCATCTGCGACGAAATCACCTCGGCGCTCGACACGGTGGTGGCGGCCGCCGTGATCGAACTGCTCAAGGAGTTGCAGCGCGAGTTGGGCCTTTCCTACATCTTCATCAGCCACGACCTCTCCGTCGTCGAAGCGATCTGCGACGAGATCATGGTCATGTACAATGGCGAGCGGGTGGAGCAGATCACGCCCGACAAGCTGAAAGTGCCCACCCACCCCTATTCCAAGCTTCTGTTCTCCTCCGTGCCGAAGCTCGATCCGACGTGGCTCGATGGCCTCGTCCGCGACCCCGAGCTTGTCAGCCAGTACGGCCATCGCTGACGAAACGGCAGAGCCTCACCTCGGAAACAGGCTGGGCAACGGCATGTGCGCCTTGACGATGGGAGACTTCAGCACCACGAAGCTGAAATACTTGTCGATGCCGATATCCATGTCGGTCAGCCGCTCCATGATCGCCTGGTACTCGCCGATACCGGCGGCCACGAATTTCATCAAATAGTCGTAACGGGCGGAAACGCGGTGGCATTCGACGGCCGCATCAACCTTGTCGATGGCGGCAAGGAAACGCGCGAAGTCGATCTGACGGTGGTTCTTGAGCGTAATTTCCGTGAAGACGGTGAGTGTCCGCCCCAGCTTTGCAATGTCGATCTGCGCTGAATAGCGCACGATATAGCCTTCGGCCTGCAGCTTCTTTACCCGCATCAGACAGGGGCTGGGGGAGAGATTGACCAGTTCCGCCAGCTCCACATTTGTGATGCGGCCGTTCTTCTGCAGCTCATACAGAATCTTGATGTCAATCCGATCGAGTTTCATGGGGCCCGTCTAAAATTGCGAGCAGAGCCGGTAGGCCTCATAGATCGACGAGTAGATGTCCCTGCTGGCAACTGCGTCTCCAATGCGGTGCAAGACGAACGATCCGGCAGCTTGGGGACCATTGTCCCCCTTCGTTTCCGTTCCCGTCATGAGTGCTATGTCGGTGACGCCGTTATTGGCTGAGCGCGCCCGCAATTCCTGGTAGGTGTCCTCCATGGGCACCGTGCCGCGCTCGACGATGAGTTGGGCTGCCATCATTTCCGTTTCCGCACCGGTGAGTTCATGCCGGAACGTGGCGGCGATCCCATTGCCCTGGCGCGCTGCCTTGACCAAGCGCAAATCGCTGACGACCCGGATGCCGCGTTCCGAGGCGCGTTTGCGAAAACTCGCCCTGTCCGGATAGGGCGTCTCGATCGCCAGCGTGTCGTCCGCTATGGCCAGGCTGACCACGCGCCCCGGACGGGCAAGATGCAAAGCGCAGGAAACTGCGGCCTGGCGACCGGTCTCGTCGTAGATCAGCACATCGTCCTTCGCCGGCACGACCCCGGTCAGGACGTCCCAGACGCTGTCGCAATGTTCGACGCCCTCCAGCCGTTCCATATCGGGAATGCCACCGGTTGCGACGATGACCGCGTCCGGTTTTGCGGCAAGGACGATTTCTGCGTCCGCGTAGGTGTTGAGACGGACGTCCACGCCCAGGCGAGCGAGCTCGCCGGTACGCCAGTCGACTATGCCGATGAGATCCTTGCGATCGGACGCCGAGGCCGCGACGAGCACCTGCCCACCAAGCTGCGCCCCGGCTTCGAGCAGGCTCACTCTGTGGCCGCGCTCGGCGGCGACCCTTGCCGCTTCCATTCCGCCCGGACCACCGCCGACCACGACCACCCGTTTCGGTGTTTCAGCCCGCACGATGGTATGGCTGATGATCGTTTCATGGCCGCTGGCCGGGTTGTGAATGCACTGCACCTTCTTGTACAGGCAGTAGGACGCGCCGACACACGGGCGAATGCGTTCTTCTTCTCCGCGCATCACCTTGTTGACGATATGGGGGTCGGCAATATGCGCCCGGGTCATGCCGACCAGGTCGACAAGGTTCTCGCGGATGGCATGCCGCGCCGTGGCTACGTCCCGGATGGCTGCGGCGTGGATGACGGGCAGCCTGGTTTCCCGTTTGAACTGCCCGACCAGCGGCAGAAACGGCGCGCTGGCGCTGAACATGCCGGGCATGTTCTGCTCGGCCAAGGACAGGTCGGTGTCCATGCGGCCAAAGATGCAATTGAAGAAATCGACATGGCCTTCCCGCTCGAACAGCCTGGCGAAGGCAAGGCATTCCTCGAAATCCGACCCGTCGTCGACCGCCTCGTCGATCACCAACCGGATGCCGACAGCGAAGTCGTCGCCCACCGCACGGCGTACCGCCTCGTGAACCATCAGGCCGAAGCGTGCGCGGTTTTCCAGCGAGCCGCCGAAGCCATCCGTGCGTCTGTTGGTTCTGAGCGAGAGGAATTGCCCGATCAGATGGCCGCCGGTGACGGTCTCGACGCCATCCAGACCGCCGTCCAGGCAGCGCCTGGCGGCACTGGCGTAATCCTTGATGATGCGATCGATGTCCGCGGCATCCATCTCCTTCGGAAAATTCCGGTTTCGCGTCTCGCGAACGCGTGACGGCGCCACAGGCGGCAGCCAATTCCCGGCATAGGCAGTAGCGCGCCGGCCAAGATGCGAGACCTGGCACATGACGGCGGCGCCGTGGCGATGGATTCGCTGCGACAGCGACTGGAGATGGGGGACGATACGGTTGGTCGAAAGGTCCAGCTGACCGCCGCCCCAACTGGAGTCGGGCGAGGTCATGGCCGAGCCGCCCGCCATGGTCATCGCCAGGCCGCCGCGCGCTTTCTCCTCGTGGTAGCGCTGGTAGCGCTCGAGCGGCAGGCCGCCATCGTCCAGCATCGAGGCATGACTGGTGCTGACAACACGGTTGCGCAGCGTCAGACCCTTGAGCCGAAATGGCTGAAGCAGAGGATCGCTGGATGTGCTGCCCGCCTGAGATGCCGCTATCTTCACGTCCTGCTCCACCCCATTCATGGAGCTTATAGTTCGTCATTTGCGGGGCTGGAGAAAGCTTGAAAATTGTTGGGGCGGCTATACGCTGGGCGTATGGCTGGTTTTGCAAAACTCGTTCCCTCCGCGCGCGGACTGCTTGTGTTCGAAGCTGCTGTCCGGTCGGGCAGTTTCACCGCCGCCGCGCGCGAATTCAACGTCACGCAACCATCGATCAGCCGCAGCATTGCCCAGCTCGAGGCCGATTTTGGCGTCGCTCTGTTCACGCGGGGTCCAACTGGGTTGGCGCCGACTGCAGAAGCGCGTGCCCTCTATTCGGCCGTGCGGGAGGGATTTGACGGCATCGCGGAGGTGATCCGGAGAATCAAGCAGAACAGCGCTGCAAAGCCGGTGGTGACCCTTTCCCTTTCGAGTTCTCTGGCAACGTATTGGTTCGTCCCGAGGCTGGGGGCTTTCAACACGAGGTTTCCTGATGTCGACCTGAGGTTCGAACTGATCGCGGGCGTGCTGCGGGGACCTGCCGAAAATGTCGACCTTGCCACGAGAATCCTGGCCGATGACGACACCCACTATCACCACTGGGCATTCTCGCCTGAGATCATCGTTCCGGTGTGCAGCCCATCCTATTTGTCGGCCCACGGTCGGTTGATCCATGCCGGAACCGGGGAAGGCCATGCCCTGCTTCACCTGACCGACGCCAAGGAGCAGTGGCTGGACGCCTGGGGCAGTGTGGCGGACCGCAAGACCAGCAGGGCAAAGTGGCTCGAATTCTCGGACTACGCGGTCGTGCTTCAGGCCGCGATGAACGGGGAAGGCGTGGCGCTCGGCTGGCTCAGCAACGTTTCAAGGGCATTGCTTCAGGGAACGCTTGTCCCGGCCTCGGACAGGCAGATCAAGACGGGCCGTATCCATCAGTTGATTGCGCCGCGCTCACGGCCGGTACGGCCTGTCGTCTCCGATATCCGCGCCTGGATGATTGCCGAGATGCAAGCCGAATTGAAGGCACTGCACCCGATCTTGCGGCCGGACATCCTGTAGCGCGGCGCACGGCGCGGCCATCGCTGACTACCTCGGAAACAGGCTGGGCAGCGGCATGTGCGCCTTGACGATCGGTGACTTCAGCACCACGAAGCTGAAATACTTGTCGATGCCGATATCCATGTCGGTCAGCCGCTCCATGATGGTCTGGTACTCGGCTATGCCGGCGGTCACGAATTTCATCAAATAGTCGTAGCCGCCCGACACGAGGTGGCATTCGATGACCTGGTCAATCTTCTCCACGACGGCGAGAAAGCGGGCGAAGTCCACCTGACGATGGTTCTTCAAGGTGATCTCGGTGAACACGGTCAGCGTCTGGCCGAGCTTGCCGATGTTGACCTGTGCGGAATAGCCTTCGATGTAGCCCTCCGACTGAAGCTTCTTGACCCGCATCAGGCACGGGCTTGGCGACAGATGCACCAGTTCGGCCAGTTCCACATTGGTGATGCGGCCGTTCTTCTGCAATTCGTGAAGAATTTTGATATCGATCCGATCCAGTTTCATGGCCGTCTCCGCAGAACCTATGCCGCAGCACAAAATGCTGCCGTACCAACAGCTATCGACACTACCACAGCCGGTTGGCCTGTCCATCCAAGCGGACAGCGCTTTGGAACGCAGCGGCTCCCGATTTCGACCGAGCTTACGGAATAAAATTCTGCTTCGGCCGCAACTGCGGCAGCGGCTGCCTGCGCAACACGGTAGATTGGCGCTCCAAGGCAGAGAGACCATGCGCGCACCGCTGCAGCAAATCGAGACATCTGGCGAACTGCCACAGTCGGCGGACGCGGTGGTGATCGGCGGCGGCATCGTCGGTGTCTTCGCGGCCTACTACCTTGCGCGGCGCGGCATGAAGGTCGCGCTTGTCGAAAAGGGACGCATCGGCGCCGAGCAGTCCTCGAGGAACTGGGGATGGTGCCGTCAACAGAACCGCGACGCGCGCGAACTACCGATGGCGACCCGCAGCCTCGATCTGTGGCACCGCTTTGCGATGGAAACCGGTGAAGACACCGGCTTTCGTCGCTGCGGCCTGCTCTATCTCAGCAATGACGATGCGGAATTGGTCGGCTGGGTGCGCTGGCGTGATTTTGCCAGAACGGCCGGCGTCACCACCCACATGCTTGACAGCGCCGAGGCCAGCGAGCGGGGCCGTGCCACGGGCCGGACCTGGAAGGGCGGTGTCTTCTCGCCGACCGACGGCACCGCCGATCCATCGCGGGCCGCACCCTCGGTCGCCCGGGCCATCCTCAAGCTCGGGAGCACCGTGCACCAGAATTGCGCCGCGCGCGGCATCGAGACCGAGGGCGGACGCCTGAGCGGCGTGGTCACCGAAAGCGGTACGATCCAGACCAAGGTAGCGGTGCTGGCCGGCGGCGCCTGGGCATCCTCCTTTTGCCGGCAGTTCGGTTTCCGCTTTCCGCAGGCGTCGATCCGCTCCTCCATCCTGTCCGTCTCGCCCGGCGCGGAGGGTCTGCCGGATGCGCTGCACACGGCAGGGATTTCGGTCACGCGTCGCGGCGACGGCGGCTACACGCTCGCCATAAGCGGACGCGGCCGCGTGGACGTGACACCGCAGCAGCTGCGCTTCTCCTCGCAGTTCCTGCCCATGTTCCTGAAGCGGTGGCGAAGCCTCGCACCCGGCGGGCTGCAGGGCGTGCGCTCGGGCCACGAAACGCTCCGGCGCTGGCGGCTCGACCAGCCGACGCCGATGGAGCGGATGCGCATTCTCGATCCGGTCCCGGACCAGGCGACCATCCGCTTGACCCATGCCAGGGCGCTCGCACTTCTGCCCGACCTTCGAAAGACCAGGATCAGCGCGGCCTGGGCCGGCTACATCGACAGCACGCCGGACGGCGTGCCTGCCATCGGCGAGATCAATACCATTCCTGGTTTCTTCCTGGCTGCCGGGTTTTCGGGACATGGCTTCGGCATCGGACCCGGCGCCGGGCATCTCGTCGCCGACCTGATGACGGGGTCGCAACCGATCGTCGATCCGCAATCCTATGATCCCCGGCGCTTCGACACTTCGGCCTGGGGGAAGGTTGCCGATTTCTAGACTGGGACGGGATCCTCATCCATGCGCTGTCGCCGGAATTGCATCAGCCTTCCCGGAGAAAGGCGCCGATAGGCGCAGGCCGTACAGGCGCCTGCCCGCGAAACCGGCCAATGGCGTCCGGCGTGCAGCCGGCCTGCGCCGCTGCGAGTTCGACGGCAGCCAACTGGCAATAGCGTCCCTGACAACGCCCCATACCGACGCGTGAGAGCGACTTCAACCGGTTGGCCTCGCCGCCGCCGAAATCCACACTCTGGCGTACCTCTCCGGCAGTCACGTTCTCGCAGCGGCAGACGATCGCGTCGTCGGGGAGCGCCCGCACCGTCTCGGCAGGCCAGGGAAAAGCGCAAGCCAGGCCGCGCGCAAAGCGCTCGAGCCGTGCAAGTTTGCGCAGATCGGCCGCGGTGGAGGGCGCCGGAAATCCAAGATCGGCAAGGCACGCCGCCGCCGCCAGGCGCCCCGCGATCTCCGCGCCATCTGCTCCCAGAAGGCGAACTCCATCGCCCGCAAGATAGACTCCGTTGCCGGCGCGGCCCATCTCATCGGTCTTTGGCAGCCATTGCCGCCACTGGTCGTCATAAATGAAGGCACATCCCGCCAGGTCTGCCAGATGCGTCTCGGCCCGCAGGTGCCAGCCCATGCCTATCGTGTCGCAAGGCGTGAAGTGCTGCCTTCCGCCGGCGTCGCGCCAGCGCATCGCTATGACACCCTTGCCGTCGGTCTCGATCTGCTCGAGCGTCACGCCCGCATGGTAGCGGCCTCCGAGCTTCGCCCGCAGGGCCACACCGCGCAGCGCGACCAACGGCCGGGCGGCAAGGTCCGAGAGCCCCCGCATCTGCTGGTGCCAGGAAGAGGTATCCAACACCGCCGCCACATCCGCTCCAGCCTTGACGAGCTGGGCGCCGACCAGCGTCAGCAAAGGCCCCGATCCGATCAGCACGATCCGCTGCCCCAGCGCTACGCCCTGCGCCTTGAGCGCGATATGCGCCGCGCCAAGGCTGTAGACGCCGGCGCTCTGCCAGCCCGGGACCGGAGCGACACGGTCGGATGCGCCGGTGGCAAGGATCAGGCGGTCAAAGCTGACTAGCTGCACCCCGCCTTCCCCCAGTACGTGCAGCCGCCCCTCCTGCACAGCGATGACCGAACTGCATGCGTGATGGGTGAGTCGCCCCTCTGCGGCTAGCCGGTCGAAGAGTGCATGCAGCGTGCGTGCCTTCGCCGCCTCCGACCCGTAGAGCTGCTCCGGCGTGCGGACGAACCCGTCAGGCGGGCGACGATAGATCTGGCCGCCGGCGCGATTGCCTTCGTCGATCACAACCGGATGGAGCCCCACATCGACCAGCGTCGTCGCCGCCCTTATGCCGGCGGGGCCGGCGCCCACGATCATAACCCGCGGCGGCAAGGTCTCGCTCACGGCCAGTTCTCCGGCGGCGCAGTGCGCAACCGCATGCCTTCGGCGATCAGGGTTGTGCATGCGCGCAGGCGCGGCCCCTCCTCCTGCCACACCCAGCAATCCTGGCAGGCTCCCATCAGGCAGAACCCGGCGCGCGGCTCGGATCCAAACTCGGAGGTCCGCAGGGCGTATCCCGACGCCAGCATGGCGGTCAGCACGGTGTCGCCCGCTAATGCGCTGCGCATCTGCCCGTCGAGAAAGAAATGCAGCTGCGCCCGCCCTAACTCAGCCAGCCGGACGATGCGGCCGGCGGTGATCATTCCGCGGCCTCCCGCACCGGACCCGGACGAGGCAGTTCGGGGAACCGTTCGCAGACCGCATCGAAAGCCTGCTGGACGCCCTCCGGTCCCGAGCGCCCCTTCATGCGGCGGAAGATCTCCGTCTTGGTGAAGAACCGCCAGTGGATCGGCAAGTCCCCCAGTATGGCAGTGAGCCGGTCATAGGCGGCCGGTGTCCACTGCGCTTCGTAGCCGTCGCGCTCCGGACCGAAATGGAAATGGCCGGCGGCCGGCTCGTGATGCGCGCGCCGCCTTTCCGTCGCCTGCTCATCGACCTCGCCTTCGCGAATGACGACGCCATAGTCGCGTTCGGCCGCGGCCGGCGAGACATAGCCGCGCCGCACATCCTGCGCGACCCGCCATGGCTCGCGCTGACGTGGGTCGCCGCGCCCGCCGCCTCCGGCGGAGCGGATCTCGAGCACGTCGCCGGGCTGCAGCACAGTGGTGTCAATGTTGCCCAGCCGCCGCTCGTGCTCGGTCCCCGGGTTGACGACCATGTCCGACAGGCCGGCCGCCTTGCCGCCGAGCACGCCCCAGGGACGGAAGAAGCTGCGGTCACGGTTGCGCGCCGTGATCCTGGAATCGGGGGCAAAGACGCGGAAGGCCATCTCGGTCGCCAGGCCGCCGCGCCAACGCCCCGCCCCGCCGCTGTCCTTGGCAAGCCCGTATTTCAGGAATTCAACCGGGGTCTCGGTCTCGGTGATCTCGATTGGCGTGTTCTTGAGATAGGCGGCATCCGCGCCTGAGCCGTTGGTCCCATCGCGATGCGGCATCGCGCCGCCGCCGCCGACCACGGGATTCACCGCCGTGATGACGGTCCGGCTGGTGCGCTCGTCCGTGGTCATGACATTGACGATGCAGTTGTTGCCGGCCGGAGCTGCTGGCAGGCGCTCCGGCACCGCTTGCGAGAAGGCGCCGAAGATGACCGACCGCAGCCGGGCGCAGGTGAGCGAGCGCATGCCGACGGCGGCGGGGTGGACCGGATTGAGCACGGAACCCTGGGGCGTGATGCAGGTGAACGGCCGGGTAAGGCCGGTGTTGAGCAGGATCTTCGGGTTCAGCGTGTAGAGCACGTAGTAGACACCCACCAGCAGCATGGTGTGTCGCGGGTCGCCGCCTGAAGGCACGTTGAGCGAGGAACCGAGCTGCGGATCGGAGCCGGTGAAGTCGAGCACCGCCTCGTCGCCCTTGATCGTCAGCATCAGCTTCAGCCGGCACGGATTGGCTTCGACCGAATCCTCATCGGCATAGTCGCAGAATTCCCATGTGCCGTCGGGCATGGAGCGCAGCACGTCGCGCGCCTGCGCTTCCGCCTGGTCGAGAAGCGCGGCAACGCCTTCGATGAAGCCGGCCTTGCCGAACTTCCTCACCATTGCCTGGATCTTGCGCTCGCCGGTGTTGAGTGCGCCGACCAGTGCCTTGATGTCGCCGATGTTGAGGTCGGGCTTGCGCACATTCGTGCTCATGATCCGCAGGATCGCCTCGTCGAAGACGCCTTCCCGCACCAGCTTCATCGGAGGAAAGCGGATGCCTTCCTGGTGGATTTCAGTCAGCGCCCGGCTGAGCGAAGCCGGCACAGCGCCACCCATATCGGTGTTGTGGATGTGCCCTCCGGTCCAGGCGACGATCTCGTCGTCGACGAAAACCGGCTTCCACAGATGCGTGTCGGGTGCGTGCGTGGCGACGTGACCGGAATAGGGATCGTTGGTAAAGGCAACGTCGCCCGGCCGGTAGTCGTCGACCATCGCGATCGCACGGTGATAGGAAAGCCCGGGATACCAGGTGGCGCCGAGTTCCATCGGCACGGCGAAGGTCGCTCCCGATCGATCCATCAGCATCACCGTAAAATCCTGCGTCTCCTTGACGAAGGCCGAGTGCGCGGTGCGGTGCAGCGTATGGGCCATGTTCTCGGCGGCCGCGCGGGCATGGTTGGCCAGAACCTGCAGGTTTGTGCGATCAAACATGGCGTCACTCCGCGAAGGTCAGCAGAAGGTTGAGATGGCGGTCGACCCTTGCCTGCGCTCCCGCGGGAATGGCGAAGGTGGTGTCTTCCTGAACGACCACGGCAGGCCCGTGGAACGTGCTGCCCGGCACCAGGGCTTGCCGGTCGTGGAGGTCGACGGTCTCGACGCTCGCACCCGTGTAGACGGAGAGCCGGCGCGCCGGAATGGCCGGAGCATCGACCTCGTCGATCTCCGGGAAGGAGAGTTTCGGCCCTGCGCCTATGGCCGATAGCCGGACATTCACAAGTTCGATCTCGCCCTCCGGATCGTGGAAATCGTAGAGCCGCTCATGGGTGAGATGGAAGGCCTGCTCGATGGCGGCCACGTTGCCGTCCGCCAGCCATTCCGGCAGAAGGACAACCTCGATCTCATAACTCTGCCCGACATAGCGCATGTCGCAGGTGAGGCTGAGCTCCGCCGCTGTATCGTGCCCCTGCGCCGCAAGCCAGTCGCGGCCCTCACGCGCCAGCGCCTCGAAGGCCTCGCGAATTCCGGCAAGCGACACGCCCGACAGCGGGCTGAAGATGGTGCGAATGAAATCCCCGCGCAAATCCGCCACCAGCCCGCCCAGCGCCGACACCACGCCGGGCCGGCGCGGCGCCATGACACGCTTCATCCCGAGTTCGCGGGCAAGGAAGGCGCCCAGCATCGGGCCGCCGCCGCCGAAAGGCATCAGCGTGAAATCGCGCAAGTCAACGCCGGCGCGCGAGGCAAGCTTCTCGACCTCGACGAACATCTCCGACACCGCGATGTCGAGGATCGCCTGCGCGGTCTGCTCGATGGGACGGCCGAGCCGGGTGGCAAGCTCGCCGACGGCGCGATGCGCCAGGCCGGTGTCGATCCGCAACTGGCCATAGGCCATCTCGCTGTGGCCGAGCCATCCGCACACCACCATGGCGTCCGTCACCGTCGGCCTCTCGCCGCCACGACCGTAGCATGCCGGTCCTGGCGTCGAACCGGCCGACTCCGGCCCGACCCGCAGCACACCCTGCGCATCGACACTGGCGATCGAGCCGCCGCCGACACCGATCGAGCTCACCGACACGGAAGGGATATGGAGCGGGAATTCGCCGATCAGTTCGCCGGTGCCGAACTGCGCCTCGCCGCCGATGATGAGCGCGAAGTCGGCCGAGGTGCCGCCGATGTCGAGGGTAAGAACCTTGTCTTCGCCTGCCTGCCGCGCCAGCCACGAGGCGCCGATGACGCCGGAGGCCGTTCCCGACAAAAGCATGTTGACGCAGGCGCGCTTGCCTTCGGCAGCGTTCATCAGCCCACCGTTCGACTTCGTCAGCATCGGGCGGGCCGGCACGCCACGGCCCTTCAGCCGCTCTTCCAGCGCCGTCAGATAGCCCGAGACACGCGGATGGACATAGCCGTTGAGGATGGCGGTCGAGCTGCGCTCGTATTCGCGGATGACCGGCCACACCTCGGCCGAAGAGAAGACGAACAGGTCGGGCGCAAGACGCGTGATCGTCGCCTTCACCGAAGTTTCCTGAGCGGCATTGCGCCAGGAATGCAGGAAGGACACGATGATGCCTTGCGCGCCGTTCGCTTTCGCCGCTGCCACCGCCCTTTCCACCGCCGCCATATCAGGCGCCCGGGATTCGCTGCCATCGGCACGCGTGCGGGCCGGAATGCCGAACACCATGTCGCGCGAGATCAGCGGGTCCGGTCGCGAGCAGAACAGCGAATACATGTCCGGCATGCGAAGCCGCGCCAGTTCGATCACGTCCTCGAAGCCGGCATTGGTGAACAGCGCTAGTGGTGCGCCCTTGCGTTGGATGATGGTGTTGATGCCGACGGTGGTACCGTGCACGAAGCGCGTCATACGGGCAGGATCAAAGCCTTCGCGTTCGACCAGTAGCCCGAGGCCCGTCATCAGCTCTGCACCCGGGTCTTCCGGCGTCGTCAGCACTTTCAGCGAGGCGACCCGTCCGGAACGAGCTTCCAGCGCGCAGAAATCGATGAACGTCCCGCCGATATCGACGCCGACCTTCCAGTCGGCTTCGCTTTGCGCCTTATCCGCCGCGATGGCACCATCCATGATGCGTCCCTTCCTGTCTGCCAACCAAAGCTGACACGATGGGATGGCCGGGGTCCAAGACGGATGACGCGGAACGATATAAGTCTTGCTTATGCCCTTGCTCTGTCTCCGCCCAGCACGGCGGAACAGGCCGTGCGGATCTGGTCGCGCATCATCTCATCGGCCCGCGAAAGCGCCCGTGTGCGCGAAGTCAGCAGCGCGATCGGAAATTCCGGCCCCGCTGCGAGCGGCCTGACGGCAAGTCCGGCAAACTGATGCCATGGCAGCAGCGCGTCGACGAGCGCGACACCCAGGCCGGCCTGGACGAAGCCGACTGCTGAGATGGAGACATCGATCTCGAGCGACGGCGAAAGCACCACACCCTGCGCGCGCGCCGCATGGGCCAGTTCGTCGGCGGGACGGGTGTTTGCGCGATAGGATATCAAGTCCTCGCCGGCGAGATCGGCAAGCGTCAGCTCGGTCTTCCCGGCCAACGTATGCCCGGTGGGCAGCAGGCAAGCGAAGCCGACGCTGCCAATCACTTCCGCTTCGATATCGGGTGGCAAGCGGTCGTCCAAGGCGACGCCAAGGCTGGCATCGCCGGCGCGCAGCATGTCGATGATGGCGGCGATCGGCGCCATATGGGAGCGCAGCAAAATGTCGGGATGCTGCGCCCGGAAGCTGGTGAAGGCGCGCGGCAGGATCGCCATGGCTGGCGGCGGCGAGGCCGCGACCCGCACCAGCCCCGTTCGACCCAGCCGCAGGTCTGTGGTCTTGCGACGAAGGCCCTCCAGCCCCGCCGACAGCCGCTCGGCATCGGCGAAGATCTCGAGCGCCTCCGGGGTCGGCCGCAGCCGGCCCTTGACGCGCTCGAACAGCGTGAAGCCGAGTTCGTCCTCGGTGTGGAGCAGGATCTGGCTGAGCGCAGGCTGGGAAATGTTCAGCATCCGCGCCGCGGCGGTCACGGTACCCGCGCGCATCACGGCGATGAACACTTCGAGCTGCCGGGCCCGCATTGCCACTCCATAGGTTAAGCTTATGGCTGTTGTCCAAACCCATCTTTGACGCAATGAAGCGGCGCCGACAAGATGGGCATCCAAGGATCAGCCGCTCTGCGCTAGGGACCAACTATGGATGTGATCGTGCTGGGCGGCGGGCTGATGGGGACGGCTTGCGCCTATTTCCTCGCCAGGCGCGGCGCGCGCGTGACGTTGATCGAGCGCAACCGGGTCGGCACCGGAGCAACAGTCGCCTCCTTCGGCAACATCAGGCGCACGGGGCGCCATCTGTCCCAGCTTCCACTGGCCCACCGCTCGCTCCGGTTGTGGGGCGAAGCTGAAAAGATGCTTGGCCGTGACGTCGAGTTCCGCGCCACTGGGCATATCCGGCTGATCTTCGATGAGGGCGGCCTCGCCGACATGCGGGCCTATGCCCAGGCCGCACGGCCGTGGGGGTTCGAGCTGGAAGAACTCGGCCCGCGTGAGATCCGTTCCCGGTTTCCCGGCCTCGGTCCCGACGCGATCGCGGCGTCGTTCTCGCCACAGGATGGCAGCGGCAATCCACGGCTGATCGCGCCTGCCTTTGCCGAGGCGGCCCGCAAGCTCGGCGCGCAAATCGTCGAGGACGCTGAAGTCGACGGGATCAGGCACACGGGTTCTGGTTTCCTTGTCACCAGTTCGAAAGGCGCATTTGCCGCCGAGTGCCTGCTCAACACCGCCGGTGCCTGGGGCGCGCGCATCGCCGCGCGGTTCGGCGAAGAGGTCCCTCTCGACGCTCGCGGCCCACAGATGGGCGTGACGGAGCCGCTGCCGCATCGGATCCTGCCGGTGGTCGGCATCTGGACGCGCGACAAGGACCATGGCGCCTATCTGCGTCAGGTCGAGCGCGGCAACATCGTTTTCGGCGGCGCCGCCGAAAGGGTGTCGGTGGACCTCGATCCAGGCCACGCGGTCACCGACCCCTTGCGCCTCCCGTTGCAATTGCGCGCCGTCGCGCGGCTGCTGCCGGCAATCACAGAGGTCGCGGTCATCCGCACGTGGTCCGGCTGCGAGGGCTATGTGCGGGACATGCTGCCGGTCATGGGGCGCTCGGCGACGATGCCAGGCCTGTTCCACGCCTTCGGCTTCAGCGGACATGGCTTCCAGCTTGGTCCGGGCGTGGGCGACGCCATGGCCGAGCTCATCACGACCGACCGTTGCGAAACACCACTCGACGATTTCAGGATCGATCGCTTCGGCCGCGCAGCCTCGAGCCGGTTGCGATACGGCGCAACATTCGCGGATTGAACGACGCCGCTTCAAGCGATCGCAGCTCGGCTTCCGACCGGATTACGGCAAGCGTCGCCAGCGACCTGCCGCGCGTCAGTCGCGCGATACGGACAGTCCCGCGAGAAGCGGCGCGTACGCGGCGAGCCTGCGGGATACGAACTCGGTGAAGAGCCGCACGCGCTTCGTCTTGCGTGTCTCGCCCTGTGTGAGAAGCCAAACCGTTCCGTACATGTGCAGGTCGGTACCCGGCACCCTCACCAGCAGGGGGTCGGCATCGCCAATGAAGCACGGCAGTGTCGTCATTCCGAGCCCTTGCCGTACAGCAACGATCTGCGCCTCGCCGTCCGTGGTCCTGAATGGAACCGCTGTGGTGCGAACCTCCCCCTCGCTGGCCCATTGCGGAATTCCATGACTGCTTATGACGATCCACCGGATGGGATCAGGCGCGCCCGCACGCCACGCGGCTAGTCGATCCCGGGACATGTAGACGCCGCCGAACAGCTCCGATCCCTTCAGGCCGTGAAGATTGAGCGGCAGGGTTTTGCGGTCGTAGACGACGCGGATCGCGACGTCGGCGTCTCGATTGGTCAGATTTGCCAGCTCGCCGGACGACAAGATTTCCATCTCGATGTCCGGATGGAGACGCGCGAAATCGGCGAAGTCCGGCATGAGCAGGTGTGTCGCGAGGGTCGGTGCCAGTGTCACCCGCAGAAGCCCGCGCACGCTCTGGTCGCGACCGAAGACGCGCGTCTCCAGCTGGTGCGACGACGCTTCCATCCGCTCCGCGAGCTCGAGGACCTCCTCCCCCGCAGCCGTCAGGCGGTAGCCCGAAGGCAGCTTTTCGAACATGTGCGCCCCAAGGCGTTCCTCGAGCTGGGCGATGCGTCGCAGCACGGTTGAATGATTCACCCCGAGGTGCACGGCGGCAGCCCGCACCGAGCCTCCGCGTGCGACGGCAAGAAAGTAGCGAACGTCATCCCAGTCGATCATGGTGCAATCCCGCACCGCGCGGTGCGCCTTCCAAAGCCCTAGCTTATCGTACAACAAGCGCGGCCATCACAACCCTTGTCGACGAGCGGAGCCCAATTCCGAACGGCGGAACCTTATCGTCGCGGCTGCGGTTAATAGCCGTAGCGGATCGATTTCGCACCACTGATGTGCGCGCTTCCGCACTGAACGCCTCACTCCGGCGGACCCATCTTCAACGTCTACTCGAGCAACAAGAGACTTGAGACGGCGAAACAAGGAGACTGCACGACATGACCAGATTGAATGGAATGACCGCCGTCATCACCGGCGGCGCCACCGGCATCGGCCGCGCCGCAGCAAAGCGATTCGTCGAGGAAGGCGCCTTCGTCTTCATCTTCGGCCGCCGACAGGAAGCGCTCGACGCCGCTGTGGCGGACCTCGGGCCCAATGCCCGCGCGGTGAAGGGCTCGGTCTCGGATGAGGCCGACCTCGACCGGCCCTACGCGGCTGTGAAGGCCGAGCGCGGAAGCCTCGATATCGTCTTCGCCAATGCCGGGGCCGGAGGCCCGCTTCCGCTCGGCAAGATCACTGCCGAGCACATTGACGAAACCTTCGACACCAATGTGAAGGGCACGATCTTCACGGTCCAGAAGGCGTTGCCGCTCATGGGCCCGGGCGGTTCGATCATACTGACCGGATCGAGCGCCGGCACCACGGGCGCCCCGGGATTCACTGCCTACAGCGCGAGCAAGGCGGCAGTGCGCAATCTCGCGCGGACCTGGGCGGAGGACCTGAAGGGCACCGGCATCCGGGTAAATGTGTTGTCGCCCGGGGCGACGGCGACTGAACTCGCGAAGGAAGCGCTGGGCGAGGAGGGCCAGAAGGCCTACGGCGCGATGACTCCGCTCCAGCGCATGGCCGATCCGGCGGAGATCGGGGCAGTGGCTGCCTTTCTCGCTTCGTCGGACAGCAGCTTCATGACCGCTAGCGAGGTCGCCGTCGACGGCGGCCTGGCGCAGCTCTGACCCCGATGCGGGCCACGCTTCTCAAACTTTACGAAAAACCAAAACACACGACCAAAGGCGAAAGATTATGAAAAAACTCGAAGGTAAGGTTGCAGTCATCACAGGCGGAAGCAGCGGGATTGGCTTGGCGACGGCCAAGCGCTTTGTAGAAGAAGGTGCACACGTCGTAATCACTGGGCGACGAGAGAAAGAGCTGAAGGAGGCCGCAGCCTCCATCAAGAGTAATATTACGACGGTCGTGGGCGACGTGTCACGCTTGGAAGATCTGGACCGGCTCTATGCCATCGTGAAAGAGAAACATGGTCACATCGACGTTCTCTTCGCGAACGCTGGCGCGGGGACAATCGCACCGCTCGCAGTAGCTACTGAGGCCCACTTCGATCAGACCTTCGACGTGAACGTGAAGGGGCTGTTCTTCACGGTGCAGAAGGCCCTTCCCCTCTTCAAAGACGGCGGTTCGATTATTCTGAATTCTTCGGTTTCGAACGTGTTGGGGTTGCCGGGGTTTAGCACATACGCCGCGAGTAAGGCGGCAGTGCGCAACTTCTCGCGCGCTTGGACTCTAGAGCTGAAAGACCGCAAAATCCGAGTGAATACGATGAGCCCCGGAGCCATCGAGACCCCCGCCTTGGAGACAACGACGGGCCTTACCCCTGAGCAAGCCGAGCAAGCGGTCGCCCAGTTTGCTTCACAGATCCCAATGGGTCGCAGAGGCAAACCAGAGGAAATCGCGGCTGCTGTCACGTTCCTCGCCTCCGATGATAGTTCTTACATCACCGGTGTGGATCTCGCCGTCGACGGAGGCATGGCGCAGGTCTGACCCCGACGTTAAAACAAGATCGGAGAAGCATTATGACCTATTCAATTATAGGATTCGGCAATATCGGCAAGGCATTGGCCAAGGCATTTGCCCGCAACGGCATCGAAGTATCCGTGGCAACCACGCGCGACCCGGAAAGCTTTGCAGCCGACGCGGCCGCGATCGGGCCCACGGTCATTCCCAAGAAGCTGGCGGACGCCCTCAAGGCGGACATCATCTTTTTGGCTGTCCGTTTCGAATCGCACCCGGAAATCGCGAAGGCGCTCGCCACCTGGCAGGGGAAGACCATCGTCGATGTGACCAATGCCTACGGCGTGCCTCCTGAAAAACTGGGGGGACAGCCTTCTTCCAAGTTCGTCGCAAAGGCCTTCAGTGGCGCAAGACTGGTCAAGGGCTTCAACCATTTGATCGCTGCCACCCTTGACCAAGACCCGGCCGTGCATGGTGGCAGGAGGGTCGTGTTCCTGGCGAGCGACGAAGACGCCGCAGCAGCGGAGATTGGTGCGCTCGCGGAAAAGCTCGGTTTCTCGCCGATCAAACTTGGCGGGCTGTCGGAAGGTGGGCTGCTGGTCCAGGCGCGCGGAAATAGCTGGGGTCAACTGATTTTAAGGACCTGGTCAAGTTCGACTGATGAACACGACATGCCAACCGGCAGGGCCACGATGCACGGATCGGATCGAGCGCGATGCGATCCGTGCGAAATGGAGAAATTCCCATGAGTATCGAGAAGAACATCCAGACCGTGAAGGACTTCTTCGCCGCGATCGGGCGGCGGCGACAGGGAGGCTCTGCTGGCGCTGGTCGCCGAAGACATCGAGTGGATCATCCCCGGCAAAGACTGGCCACTGGCCGGAACGCGCAACGGACACGCCGGGCTGGCGGATTTGCTTGAGACGGCATCCAAGTCGATAGAAACGTCCACGGAACCCCGGGAGTTCGTGGCGCAAGGAGACCGGGTCCTCGTCGTCGGCTTTGCCAAGGGGAAGGTCAAAGCCACGAACAAGACGTTCGAGGACGACTGGATCTTCGCCATCACGGTCCGGGACGGCAGACTGACCAACATCCGGGAATACGTCGACACACAAGCACTGGCGCGCGCCGCGCAGATGGGCGCGGCCGGGCCTGCATAGCGATGGCCATATTCGGCCATCGGTTCGGGGTAGACGGCAGATCAGCCGAAAATCGCCCCATTGTACGCCGCGCGCTCGTCTAATGCCCAACCGTAAAGGAGATTCCGATGTACGACCAATCCAAACTATCCGAATTGATCCGGTTCGCACGAGTTGATGCGGGCTCCACCGTCATCGACGTTTACCCAGGCGACGGCGACTGGACCCGTCTCTTCTCCGACATCGTGGGACCCAAAGGACGGGTCTACAGCTTCGTGCCGGCCGAAGTCGCCGACTTCAAGAACGATCCGGTCGGCCGCATGCGGACGCTCGCGAAGGAGCCGGGCCGAGAGAACGTCGAAGCGGTCTCGGCGGACCTCGTCGCGATGCCGGAGGTCGCGCAGCCAGCGGATGTCCTGTGGCTGCACCTGTTTTACCACGATCTTCACACCGCGCTGATCCAGAAGAAGGGTGCGACGGCGGCCCAGTTCAATCGAGCTGTCTACAAGCGGCTGAAGCCCGGTGGGTCCTACGTCATCGTCGACCACGCCGCCGCCGCTGGGTCGGGCACGAGCGACACCCAGTCGCTGCATCGGATCGACCCTGCCTCCGTCCGCGAGGAGGTGGAGGCAGCCGGCTTCGTACTGGACGCAGAAAGCACCATGCTCGCGAACAAGGATGATGCGCACTCGACCAAGGTGTTCGATCCCTCGATCAAAGGCGAGACCGATCGCTTCGCCTATAGGTTCGTGAAGCCCTGACAGGTCCCGGAACCGACTTCATGTCGACCTCGCCGATGGGTGCAAACAAGCCCATCGAAGACATCGAGGCAAGCCTGCTTGCCGCCATGAGCAGGCGGCCAAACCCAAGACCTCGCCAGGCCTCCACAATGAGGAAGTCATCCGCCATCATTCGGTCACGGTGTCGCCATGGCGGTGGACGACTCTCCACTGGCCGTCCTCCCGGCGATAGACCTGAGTGACGCGCAACGTGTATGTGCGCGGCTTGCCGTCGACCGAGACGGACGTGCGCTCCAGTCCAGCTGTGTAGGCCATGTCGCCGATCACGTCGTACGCCTGCACCTCGAAGACGAAGAACGTGCAGTTCGAGAAGCTCTTTCCCAGATAGACGAAGAGGTCATCAATCTCGGCTTGACCGTTGGCGTTGCGCCACGCACCGAGAACGGTGACCGGCTCACGATGGGACCAGAGCGCCCGGCGTGGCGCCGGGTCACCATTGTGGAGGGCAAGCTCGGCCTGGTACAGCGGGTTCTTCACCCACGCCAGGAAGTCTTCACGGTCCTTCATCTTCCTAGCGTCCTCCCTGTGCAGCGCCTTGTCACAATCCGGTAGATTGAATTTCGAAGCTTTTGGGCGTTTGGCATGATCGAACCGCTACTAAGGATGTTTCGACTTATCCGGAGGCTGAAATCAGCAATCGGTAAAATGATTTTACAAACCGCCTACAGGCTGGTGCAGATGGGAGGCCGATCGGAGATCAGGTCTTCCTGAGCGCGACCGACCTCGCGACGAAGAAGGGCCCGATCGAGCAGCCCAGCGCCGCCAAATGACGCGATGGTCAAGGCGCTAATCTATGAATCGGTGTCGGGCAGACGTCGGAAGAAATCATCCTTACAGTCTGGTGGCGGAAGATAGCCCGCCACCAGAACGTTAGCGAAAGCCGTGGCTTATTTGGAGCCGCCAAGTGCCTTCAATTTCTCGCAGAACTGGGCATGCGGCTTGCTCATCGCCGCGTCGTTGCATTCCTTCATCATCTTGTCCTGATCGGCCTTAGCCATGCCGGCCCAGGCTTTTTTCATATCGGCGTCCGGCTTCATCGTCTTCATGCTCGCGTCGGTGAAGAACGGCGCCATCATCTTGGGCTCGTCAAGCGCGCCGGCAAGCGCCGCGCCGCCGACAATGGTGAAAGCAAGTGCGCCGAAACACGCAGTTTTGAAGCTCATGGAATTATCCTTCCCTACTCATTTGCCCCGACCGTCGCTTGCGATCAGGTGCGGTTTCTAGTGCCATATAAGCGACATCTAAAAGATGGCGGATATTAGGACGCCGCTTCACAAATCGATGCATCCTTGAAATAGCATTGCGGCAAAAGGCACTTTTCCGACAAAGCGTTGCTGGCATGCTCGGCGCATGCGCCCTAGCCGCTTGGGGGAAGGCATGGATGCATGGGCTCCAAAATCAGGCAGTAAAAGCTATCACCCCCATTCATGCAATTTTCCGAGCCCTTCATCAGGCGCACTTCCTGCTCCAAGCTGGATATCGAGGAGGCAATGTAGGTCGGCGCTGAACGGTCACCAGCCAAGCGAGCCGCCGGCGCCGAGCAATGAATACCTCGGGGTTCGAGTTACCAGCCGTAGCTGAAGGTAGCGCCGACACCGCCATCGCCGCTCTGCGCGACATTGGCGTGGGTATTCCTTCCGAACTGGAAAATACCGTAGGCGTTGTCATTGCCGTGCTGCTGCAGGGTGGCGGAATGGCCGTTGTCCTCTTGCTGGATGATGCCCAGATTGCCGCGGTCGTTCTGGCCGATGCCGGCTGCGTTGCCATGTCCGGACTGACGGATGCTGGCGCCGTGCAGGCCGCGATACAGCGAATAGAAGCCGAGTCCAGTCGACATGGCCCCGACGTCCACACGATACGCCGGGGCATTCCCATCCTTCTGGCCTATATCGAGCGCCTAGGACGCTGGGCAGATGCCCACGATACTTGGACGAGCCGTCAAATCCGCTCATTACTCGATCCGGCCCGGAAGGAAACGAAAATCCTCGCGGCCCTGGCACTGCTGCTCGTCGCAGCCGCCTGGACCTTCTTCGGCATCCTCGAGGATATCGTCAGCGGCGATCCGCTGGTACGCACCGACGCCGTGTTCCAGCGAACGTGGATCCCCTGCTGCCCCGGGAGAGTGATCCAAAGGCTCTGGAAAGGCAATCAAGGCAGATGGGCGTCGAACCGCAGTGACCAGAAAACAATCGGTTCCAGGCATTAGCCGAGAAAGTAAGATTCAAAAGCGTGGCCGAAGGGCTAACCAAACGAAAAAAGCCCGCCCCGGCGTTAGCGGGCCTCTGTCGCTTCTCACTTACCTGCAAGGAAACAGGCGCCTCTAAAACTTCGCCCCCTATCGGAGAGGCTTTAAACCCAAATCAAAAAGGCTGCCGACGCGGTGTCACGAATTAGTGTTCACACCTGGCGGCACAGGCTGCACCGTGACTTCGAAAGGCGCTTGTTTAATCAGTGTCGGCTTCTCGCAACGGCGGGACGGGTCGCGGCGTTCTTTCGGTAGCTGTCGAGCGGTCCGGCCGGCTTCGGCAAGATTGGTCATGTCTCGACCCTCGACCAGCTTCCATTCGGCAAGCATCGGTGACGACAACAGTCGGACCAGCAGCAGAAAGCCGGCCGGCTGTTTTCATGCGCACATCCGTAAGCTGCTGCAGGCGAAGCTTCCCCGGCTATTCCTTGTTGAGGTAGTTCTTTTCCAGGAATTCGGACCTGAAGTTCTGTGGCGGCGTGGGAATATCCGGCCGCCCCTCCGGCGTAAAGTCCATGAGATTCCAATACGGCCAGACCGTGTCGACATGGTTCCCCGACAACTCGGTTCCCCAGAAATGAAAGATCTTTCCATCCCGCCTGCTGAATACATGCATCACCGGCCATTGCATATCATCGGAATCTCCCTGGCATTTGTAATCGGCTTGATAGGCAGAGTCCGAGCCTGAGACCAATGCGATCTGCGACCATCCGCGTTTTTTGGCCCAGGCGTTGATCCGTTCGGCCGAGGCTTTGGCAATGGCGACAAACGCAGCGTTTTCAGTGACCTGATACCAGCTGCGATCGAAGCCATCGACCAGTGACGTACAGGAGGGACAGGGATTGTCCCAGTTCGGACCATACATGAAGGAGTAAAGCAGCAGGGTGTCCTTGTCCCCGAAGAGCTCGGAGAATTTCACACGCTTCCCTACTTTCCCATCGTTGGCCCATTGGAAGACGTAGTCCTCCTTCAACTGTCCGCCGAGAGGGAGATTGCGGCGCTTTTCCGCCACGGATTTTACTTTGTCGACAAGCTCTTGTTCGTCTTTGAGCAACGCGTCGCGCGCATCGCGATACGCTCTGCTTTCGTTTGGATAGCGCAGTTCACTCATGACCGTCTCTCCTCCTGAAGCCAGCACTCAAGTGCACTCTAGACGGCTGGCTGCGGCACATTGCAACACTACCAGCGCAGGCTCGCCTGAACTGACAAGTTTCGCGCCGCCTGCAGCGGCACGGGAAGATCCGTCGTTGCGCCAGCAGGCTGGTTCAACGGGCGATCATACGTCGCAGCCAGCCAAAGATCCTGTTCCCGCTAATCGCCGCCCGGACTCGCGTGGCAGCCCATCGCGCTCGCATCGTAGCACCGACGTGGCAACTGCAGACGATTTCGTGCAATTGCCAGTCGGCGATTTCGAAAAAGCGCTTGGCCTCACCATATGTGTCGTCCTTCAGACCCAACGTCCGAAATACCGGATCCTCAAAAGCTACGCTGATTGCCGACCCGTCGCCACGCGCCACATCACGTGCTTCCCAATCAAGATATTCAGTACCCGTTAGCGTTCCAAGGCATCGCTCGGGATGTCGTTCGAGAAGCTCTGCCCAACGTTCGATCCGTTGGTTTCGAGTCAATGTTGAGTATGGCGCCGAGGGTTCGACCTCTGCGATTGCATGCAGTTGATCGAGTGTTTGGTGTTTCATCGTCTGCTCCTTTCGATAGGTTGAAGCGACCACCGCTTAACGCTAATTATCGCGCCGTAACCCGCCGACAAGGCCAGGATCGGCGGCATAACGGGCGCGGCGTCACCCGATCCAGAGACCCTGCCGATTCTGTAAGCGACAACCGGACCGATAAGGTTGTTGGCGCGGCGCGAAAGGCGCCCGGCGAAGCCCCTCGGACGCGACGGGGTTTCACGCGACAGTGATGCGTCTTTGTGAAACCTCCGGCGAGAAAGACTTCTTGGGGTTTAAGTGTCGTCACCCCGATCAGGACGGCGGCGGATGGCAGAACTGACACCAATCGCGGTCCAAGGACCACAGCGGCAGCGACGGTCGCGCCCTGGTGCCACTGCCCGCTGTCGGCCGGTAAGGACTACCGTGCCATGAGCTTCGCCCGCGTCCCCACAAATAGTCTGGCCGATCCCAGAACGTGCTAAAGTCCCGTCTGCGCGGAAACGTTATCCGAAGGCGATTTTCTTTATATATTTCAAAAGATTGGCCTGAAAAAAGTACGGTCAAGCCCCGGAAACCGGTGACGGTACTTTTCTAGAACGTCAAGCTGCGGATGAAAAGTACCGTCAAATTGATCTGCTGACCTTCACGTCTAACGCTGCCCTCGTTTGCGCGGAGCCAAATAAATCAATGGCTTAGGCAGTCGATGACTTCAGTTGATGATGTAGGTCTGATAGTGAATGAAATGAACCGCAAAACGTTGCTTTTTCTGCGAAAAACTACGCCGGAGCACTCCGGACTACGCTAACCCTCACTCCCACTCAATTGTTCAAACAGGGTATAACTCATTGAAATCACTGGCAAATATTTTTCAGCGCCGCGTAAATGCCGACATCAAGACCGTCAAAAACTTACGCTTTTGATTTTAAAGGGAAAATCGCCAAAATAAAATATTTTGAGGTTTCACCAACTATCGGAACCAATCGGGCGATTCTTGCACTTTGCGGCATTCGACGGCGCGCCCAAGCCGTCTCGAAAAGTACCGTCGCCGCTCCAACTAGGGCATTTTTCGTTGCAAAATCAATGGACCCCGTCCGCCACCGGCTGCAGCAGCCCATGCCATCCCACACGCATCGGCCCCATCCTCTGCTGCATGCGCCCCGCGATCTTGCGTTCCAGCCAGGTCAGCGGCAAGGGCAGCAGCAGCAGGATCGCAATCAGCAACGCGACCTTGAAGACGATCAGCCCAAGAGCAACGACGAGTTCCATGATCCGAGGCCACTCGTTCAACGGGACGAGACCCGCGACCCGATTAGCACTGCGCAGTGGTCAGGCTGCGCGGGCGTGGCAATTGCCAACGGTGGCGCAACCTGTGCAATGATATCACAGCCTTGCCATCGCTGGCTACGATCCGTGCGGCGCGGCGCTTGGCCGGGACGGCAAGGCGAAGCGAACTGCCATTCAATATTGTCTCGTACATTTTCGATAGAGCGCTTATCCTCGCGCCCGATCAACCGTGAAGCTCGTGTCGGAACGCAGCCTCAAGGCGACGCCCGCGCTTCCTACCAGTTTTGCCTGGCACCTGGCGTTTTGGGACTGAGTGTTGCGCGGCGCGGCAACAGGGTAAGGGGCGACCCATGCAGCTCAGTTCAAGCAGCTTTGCGAACGGTACGACGATCCCGCGGCGCTTCACTTGCGACGGTGAGGATCGTTCCCCTCCCCTCGGCTGGACTGGCGCTCCAGCCGGAACCGGCAGCTTTGTCCTTCTCTGCGATGATCCAGACGCTCCGGCAAAGATCTGGTATCACTGGGCGGCCTATGACATTGCGGCCGATTGTGTAGGGTTGGCCGAAGGTGCCGCCCAACACGCTGTCCTGGCCGACAATGTGAACTGGCGGTGGGCGCTGTCTGCCAATTGAGCTATAGTAAGTGATCGAGCACCGTAGAAAGTGGCCGTAGTTTCGCCAAGTGCATCCAGCGGCCCAATTTCGCTGTTCGCAAGCACGCGTTTCTTGTGAATGGCGCTCGTTGCCATGACCACGCCGATCGTCCTGCCTTGGCCGTTGCAAAGCCTCCTGGAGGCGGTAGCGCGGGCGGTGCTGCAACCTGGCGACCGGCCTCACATCGATTTCTCGCGACCGATCGGCGAGGCCGCACTGGTATCGCCGGACTCCGTGTCGTGGCGCGTGTTCAAGAACCCGCTTTCACTGTTCATCGGCGGCGTCACCGCCGTGATCATGGAGCTTGCAGAACCGCGGGTGCGCACCGGCGTATGGGAGCATACGTCTTTCCGCCTGAATCCAATTCGGCGACTGCACAGCACGGGGCTCGCTGCCATGGTGACGATCTACGGTTCCCGCATCACGGCCGAGGCCATGATCGCCCGCGTTCGGCGGATACACGACCGGGTCGCAGGCGTAACATCGTCAGGCGAGGCGTATTGCGCCAATGACCCCGACCTTCTGAACTGGGTTCACGGCACGGCGGCGTACGGCTTTGTCCAAGCTTATCACACCTATGTGCGGCAGCTCTCCGCATCGGAGCGCGACCGCTGTTATGCCGAGGGCGTTCCCGCCGCGCGCCTTTTCGGCGCCACAGGCGCACCGGAATCGGAAGCCGAGCTTGAAACGCTGTTCCATGCGACAGCCGGACGGCTGGATCGCTCGGCCATCGTGCTCGAATTTCTCGAGATCATGCGTTCGGCGCCTATCCTGCCGCTGCCACTGAGGCCGGCACAGCACCTGCTGGTGTCGGCTGCCGTTGATCTGGTGCCTGGTTGGATGCAGGCGCTGTTGGGGCTCACCGGGCACGGCTTGCACAGCTGGGAAGCCGAGACGGTCCGGCAGGCAGGGGCTTTGGCGGATCGCCTCGTCATGGAAACCAACCCGGCCGTTCAGGCCTGCCGGCGGATGCGCCTTCCGGCCGACTATCTGTATGTCCATCGCAGCGCAGTCGGCGCCCGTCCATGATTGTCTTGTTCACGGATTTCGGCTTGCACGGCCCCTACACGGGCCAGATGAAGGCTGTGTTGCACCAGATGGCGCCGGGCATCCCCGCGATCGACCTCTTCTCCGATGCGCCGGTCGGCAATCCCAAGGCGTCGGCTTACCTGCTGGTGGCCTACGCGGAATGGTTCCCTGCGGGAACCGTCTTTCTCTGTGTCGTCGATCCAGGCGTCGGAGGGACGCGGCCGTCCGTCATCGTCGAGGCCGACGGTCGCTGGTATGTCGGCCCGGCAACGGCCTGTTCGAGCTGATCCAGCGCCGCGCGGCCAAGACGTTGAGCTGGGATATCGACTGAAGGCCAGAGCGCCTGTCCGCCAGCTTCCACGGGCGTGACCTGTTTGCCCCGGTCGCGGCGATGCTGGCACGCGGTGAGCCGCCGCCCGGCAGGCCGCGCCTAGATGAAGCAGATCGCCGTAGAGACTGGCCGGAGGACCTCGCCGAGATCGTCTATATCGACCATTTCGGCAATGCCATGACCGGCCTGAGGGCGGCCAGGCTGCCGGCGGGCGCAAGGCTCGCCGCAGCAGATCGCCTGCTGGAGGCCGCGACGACCTTCAGCGATCGGCCGCCAGGCACGGCCTTTTGGTACGAGAACTCGAACGGGCTTGCCGAGATCGCTGTCAATCAAGGGCGGGCGGACGGTGAGCTCGGTCTCGTGATCAGCAGTCCTGTGGAAATCGTCCTTTGAACGAAACCGGTTGTCCGTCACGGCGTTGATCTATTGCGATGCGCAAATCAACGAAACAAGGCCCGGGCGCCGATCTGCCGAAGCTGCAAAAAGGCGATGACAAGGCGCGGGCGAAGACCGGCAACAAGCGCCTTGCCGAGCAGATTCGCAAGGTTCTTGCCAAGCACTATGCGAGAAAATACCGGGCGAGGTGAAAACCGCGATCGCTACACCCGGAATGAGCACGAAGGGAGGTTGTCATGACCGATGGTATTGCTCAGAAAACCTGTACGCCCTGCCGCGGTGGCGTCGCGCCGCTAACGCAGGAGGCAGCCGAGGGCTATCTGTCCCAGACCCCTGGCTGGGAACTGGAGGAGGGGCGCCTGCTGCGCCGCAAATTCAAATTCGCGGACTTCCGTCAATCGCTCAGCTTCGTCGACAAAGTTGCCCGATTGGCGGAAGAAGAACGGCATCATCCCGACATCTGTTTCGGCTGGGGTTATGCGGCAGTCTCGCTGCAGACACACAAGATCAAGGGATTGCACGAGAACGACTTCATCATGGCCGCGAAGATCAACCTCATCGCCGGTTCGTAGAGAGGGCACCCGGCACCCAACGGCCGGAACGGGGTCCAAAAGCTCGCATTCACGATTGGCCGGTTAGCGCGATTTCGGACACTCAATCGTGGCGCCTGAGTACGGAAGAAGGTCGTTGATCAGGGATTACGCAACATCTCCTGGAGTATTTCCTCGACCGGGTGCGGCGAAATGCCAAGTTCTTCAAATCCGGGCATCTGCGGCGATGACACGTTGTCGACCTGCATCAGTTCCACCTGATTACGAGTGACGGGCGGACTCGCAAGCATTTCCGCGGCCCATGCCAGTGCGTGCCAAGCGGCAAATGGCACTGGGACCAGTATGGGTCTAAGATCGGCTTGGTGTGCAACGGCTCTGAGAAATTCCTTGTAGGAGTAAATGCGGGGACCGCCGAACTCATACGTGATCGCATGCGGTTCCGTCCCCTGCAGCGCACTTGCGGTAACCTCTGCCACATCGCCTACATAGGCCGGCTGCAATCTCGTCAGGCCGCGGCCGAACATCGGATAGATTGGAAGCCGGCGGAGAAGTTTGAGGATAATCGTGAGAAACGCGTCATCCGGTCCGAACATCACCGCCGGGCGGATGATGATGGTGTCAGCAAACGCGGCACGCACCGCCTGTTCGCCTTCGCCACGCTTGCGGATGTAGAGCGACGGCGAGGCAACATCCGAGCCGATTCCTGAAACGTGAGCGAGCCGTTCGACGCCAGCTCGGTGTGCTTGTGCTGCAACCCGCCGGGCCGACTCGACATGCACGGAATGAAAGGTCTCCTGTCCCCGTTCGACATAGAGACTGACCGCATTTACAACACCGAAAGCACCGGCAAGTGCATCGGCGATCGCCCGCTCATCATGGATATCGGCTTCGACCGATTGAAGTTGCGGATCATCAGAACCAAACAACTTCTCGGCCCGTTCCGGATGTCTTGATGCAATCCGAACGAAAAAACCGCCATTGCGGAGATGCCGAACAACGCGGCGGCCGAGAAACCCGGTTCCACCGAACACGGTGACGACGCGATGGTTCATGGCAGCCATGGCTTAGACTTTGTCAGCTCATGTCAGCCGCCTCGACCCGGCGGTTCAGGTCACTTGGGCGGCACGCCTACTGACCACTATCTGCCATCTGGGCTACCTCGTACAGATTGCTATCGATCTCGTCCGTCAATTGATCTGGTGGAGCGCCGTAGCGCGACAGGTCGAAAGCCTTCATGACCGCAGTGGATTGAGGGAGGGCGGCGATGCGTGCCAACACAGCGGCAGTGCGAATGCGGGTTGCGAATAGCGACTGCCCGCGACAACGCGCGCTGCCCGATCCCATCGGTCGAACCTGGCCAATTCGTTGGCCAACAGCCAGCCGGACTGCAAGGCGCAGGGCCGCTTGCCAAACCCGCTTCGTTCGATCCGTTCCTCGAGCGCCGCTCCCATCGCGTCAAGCGCCGAAACTCGAGAGACCATAATCCAGGCAGTGCCGGCAACCACGGCTGCTCGCGTACAGCAGCGCTGAGTGCTCTCCCGCTCTACGGACGAAGCAAGTCGGAGAGATTGTCAGACTTTTCTATCTTGTCTGTGAGGTCGAGCCCCGACAGGAGGTCGACCAGATGACTGGTCATCAGCTCGGCCGCTTGGGAACTACGCCCTGCTTCGATTGCATCGACCAGCGCGTGATGGGCGTGTTTCTCACAGGTCGCGTCGCGCCGTTTCCAATAAAGCGCGATGATGAGGGAAGAATGCGAGACAAGGTCGCGAACGAATTTGGTGAACACCGAATGTGCAGCGATCTCAGCGATGCCAACGTGGAAACGTGCCGACAGCATGATCGCCTCGCTGTCCCGGCCAGCGTGAAGTGCTTCATGCTCCTTCTCGAGATGCTGCCGCAACCATGCAATATCGCTTGGTACCGCCGCGCTGGCGGCGAGCCAAGCCACCCTGGGTTCGATCAGCGCCCGTGCCTCGAACACCTCGCGGGCTTCAATTTTCGACGGCTGTGCCACGAAAGCACCGCGGTTCGGCTCCAGCCGCGCCAACCGGTCATGGGCCAGAGCTTGCAGGGCAGCACGAATGACGGTGCGGCTCACCGAATAGATCGTCGCCAACTCATCTTCCGGCAGCTTGGTGCCAGGGGCGAGACGATGACTGACGATGGCATCCCTCAGACCATAGTAGATCGGCGACCAGCGGGTTGCCGGTTTTTCGTCACGATCCTCTTCTCTGAGCACTGTCAACATGCTTTTCAACGCGCAGGCACAACACCGCCTGATCTATCCCAAACCGCTTAGCGGTCGATGCAATCTAGTATCGCTTGCGCGGCGGTCAATCCCGGGACACAGGATCTCAATTCGTAAGGCCAAGCGCGTTCTAAGTCGGTGATATAACTGCTGCGTCAGCTCCGGCCGGAGACAGCGATCCATAGATGCCCGAAAACCGCTTGCTGCGCGGAGCAGCGTATCCGCCGACCTTCGACGTCCTCAAACCAACTCTGAACAGGCTCTCTGCCAACGTCACCGCGCAGGCGACACCGTCGAGTACGGGAACGCCGTGTTCCTGCGACAGGCTGCTTGCCAGATCGGCCATGCCCGCGCAGCCGAGAACGATCGCCTCCGCCCTATCATCCTTGACGGCGCGCGTGATCTCGTCCGAGATTTTGCGCCTGGCGTCCGAGCCCGGCAATTCGAGATCAAGCACGGCAACGTCCGACGACCTGACTTTGGCGCAGCGCGATGCGAGGCCGTATTTCGCCAAATTGTGCTCGATCGCTGGAACGGAGCGGGCGAGCGTCGTCACAACACTGAACTTGCCTGCGACAAGGCTGGCAAGGTGGAAGGCGGCCTCGCCGATACCGATGACCGGCGCCTCGGTGGCGCAACGTGCCGCGTCCAGTCCGGTATCGTCGAAACAGGCAATCACATAGGCATCGATGGCCGCTGCCTTGCTCATTTCAGCGATGATACCCGGAACGGCGAAGACCTCGTCGAAATAGCCTTCGATGCTCGGCGGACCATCACCGGGGTTGACCGAAATGATCTCCGTTTCTGCGGAGGCGACGCTCATTGCCGCCTTGCCGATCTTGGCGGTCATCGATGCGGTGGTGTTGGGATTTATAACAAGTATGCGCATGCGATAAGCCTCAGACCTCGCCGCCAAGATAAAGCCGCTTGACCCGTTCGTCGGTCAGCAAATCGGCGGAATTCCCACTAAGGGCGACGCTGCCGGTGGTCAGCGCATAGGCACGCTGCGAAATGCGCAACGCCATGCGGGAATTCTGCTCGACCAGGAGAACGCTGACCTTTTCGTCGCGATTGATTGCCACGATCGAGCGGGCAATGTCCTGGACAAGCTTCGGTGCGACGCCCAGTGACGGCTCATCGAGCAGCAGCAGGCGTGGCCTGGCCATCAACGCGCGGCCGATAACCAGCATCTGCTGCTCGCCGCCGCTCATCGTTCCGGCGGCTTGCGAATATCGCTCCTTGAGGCGAGGAAAACGGCCGAGCACCATCTCCAGCGAGTTGGCAATCTCGGCCTTGTCGGAGCGGGTGAAGGCGCCCATCAGGAGATTGTCCCGGACCGACATGTAAGGGAAGACACGGCGCCCCTCAGGAACCATGGAGATGCCCATCTTGACCACGTCATCGGGAGCAGCGCCATCGATGCGCTGGCCATGGTAATGGATCTCGCCGGACTTGATTTTGCGCAGCCCGGTGATGGCGCGAAGGATCGACGATTTGCCAGCACCGTTGGCGCCGATCAACGCAACGGTCTCGCCTTCGTTGACCTCAACCGACACGCCTTTCAGCGCATAGACGTGATCGTAATAGAGTTCGACATTAGCGAATTTCAGGATCTGGTTCATAGGCCGATCGCCTCGTCTTCGCTGCCGAGATAGGCCTCGATCACTTTGTCGTTGTTCTGGATTTGCGCCGGCGTTCCCTCGGCGATCTTCTCGCCGAAATTCAAGACGACGATGCGGTCGGAAATCTTCATGACGGCAGGCATGTCGTGCTCGACCAGAAGGATGGTGAGGCCAAGCTCGCGCAACCGTTTGACCATCGCCACCATTCTCATCGTCTCGTCGTGATTCATTCCGGCGAAAGGCTCGTCCAGCAGCAGGATCGACGGGTTCGTGGCGAGACCGATGGCAATGCCAAGGGCCCGCAAGTGACCATGCGGCAAGTTTCGGGCGATTTCACCGGCGAGCGACGATAGGCCGAGCAGCTCAAGAATGTCGTCGGCCGAGGCGCCGAAGGCCGCCTCGTCGGCCTTGGCCGTGCTGGTGCCGAGGAAGAAGCCAATCAGGCTCGCCGTGGAGCGCAGATGGTGAGCGATGATGACGTTTTCGCGCACGCTCATGTTCTTGAAGATCGTCGTTTCCTGAAACGTCCGGACGACGCCCTTGCGTGCCGCGATGTGCGGCGCCAGATCGGAGATGCGCTCGCCCTTCAAGCGCACCTGGCCCGATGTCGGCCTGAGGAAGGACGAGATCAGCTTGAACAACGTCGATTTGCCGGCGCCGTTGGGGCCGATAACCGACAGTATCTCCTTCTCGCGCACCGAGAAGGAGACGTTGTTGACCGCGACGAGACCGCCAAAGCGCTTCGTCAGGGCCGAGACTTCGAGCAGATCGGCCATGGCTCAGCCCTTCTTCCGGGTCGTGGCGGCAAGGCTCAGCAAGCCGTTGGGCAGGAACAGCATCAGCACGATCATCAAGGTCGAGTAGATCAGCAGCTGGAACTGGCCGGTCTGGAACAGCAGGTCCCAGCCGAAATAGAGCACCAGCGTGCCCAGCATCGGACCGAAAACATAGCCGAGCCCTCCGAGGAAGCAGTTCAGCATGAAGTTGACAGAGTCGGTGACCGTGAAGCTGGACGGATAGATCGATTGCGAGATGGCGGCGAAGATCGCTCCGGCGACGCCGCCGAAGAAGGACGAGACAGCATAGGCGATGACGCGCAGATAGGCGATGTTGACGCCGATCGACGAGGCCAGCTCCTCATTCTGCTGGAGTGACTGGCAGAGCTTGCCGATGCGTGAATGAACCAGCCGGTACACCACCGCGAAGCAAGCCACCATGAGCGCGGCCGCCAGCAGGTAGAAGGCAAGCCGGGAATTATGCAACGTGGCGAAATCCGGAATGATGATGAGGCCGAAGGCCGACAGCGCCCCGGGCAGCGGGATGCTGACCATCCCCTTGGCGCCGTTGGTGACCGGCAGCGCCAGCGCCAGAAGCCGCGCGACCTCAGTCAGCACCAGTGTGACCATGGCGAAATAGACGCCGCGCAGCCGCAGGATCGGCAGGCCGATAGCGACGCTCGCCGCTGCGCAAAACAGGCCGGCGGCCAGCAGCGTCAGCCAGAACGACCAACCGTAGGTCACCACGAGTATGGCCGAGACGTAGCCCCCCATCAGTGCGTAGGCGCCCTGACCGATATTGATCCGGCCGATATAGAAGGTGAGCCACACGCCGGCACTGGCAATGCTGAGCAGAGCCACCGAGGTGAGCGTGTAGTAGAGGTCGGTCCGACCGCTGGCGGAGATCAGAACCGGCACGGCGATGAAGACGATCGCCAAAAAAGCGGCGACTGAAGCAATTTTCACGTTATGCGTCATCGCGCATCAACCCCACGGCTTGCCCATCAGCCCATTGGGGCGGATCGAAAGGAACACCATCAGCGCCGCGAAGATGACGAGGTAGGTGACGTCGCCATATTCGCGCAGCACAGTGAGGCCGACGGACTCCATCATGCCGAGGATGAAGCCGCCGGCGATCGCGCCGCCGACGACGCCGGCGCCGCCGATCATCACCATCATAAAGGCCTTGATCGAGATCGGCCCGCCGATTCCGGAATTGACACCAGTGATGGTGACCAGGAGGCCACCGACGATGCCGGCCAGCATGGCACCCATGGCGAAGCCGATCATCGTGTAGCGATCGACCTTGACGCCCATCAACTGGGCAGCAACCCGATCCTGGGCCAGCGCCCGCATGGCTCGCCCTACCCTGCTGTACTGCATGTAAAGGACGAAGGCGGCGATGAAGACCAGTGCGAGCACGCCGACGAGCATACGGTCATAGGGCATGATGATGCCGCCATCGTTGAAGACGCCCTTGACGATCTTGGGTACGCCGCGCTGCTTTTCACCGAAGATGAGCAGGATGACGGCGTCGAAGAAAAACGCCGTCGCCGCCGCCAGCAGCATGGTGCTTTCCTCTCGGAGGCTGCGCTTGATGACGGTCCGGAAAAGAAACTTCTCCATGAGCGCTCCGATGACCGCAAGGGTGACGCCGGAAGCCAGCAGCGCCAGAACGAAGGGCAGTCCGAGCTGCCCGTAGACGGTGTAGGTGATGAAGCCGCCCAGCACGTACATCTGCCCGTGGGCAAAGTTCAGCACGTTCATCAGGGCGAAGATCAGGGTGAGCCCCAATGCGATCAGCGCATATTGGGCGCCGAGGTAGAATCCATTTGCGATGACCTGTTCCATGGACGCCTTCAATCTTCCGAGGGACCCGGAGAATGTTCCGGGCCCCCGGCAACGCGGGAGGAAGAAACCGCAGGGAAGCTAACCCTAATCGACCGTGCCTACGAACAGGGTCTGGAAGGCACCGTCCTTGTACTCGTTGACCACCATCGGCACCGCGAGCTGGCGCTTCTGGCCGAAGGAGGTCGTGCCGACATAGCTCAGCTTGGCATCGCCCTTCAGGTAGGGGTTGGGCGCCGAGAAGGTGTCCATGGTCTTCTTGAATTCATCGACATTGTCGATCGCCGCCGGATTGGCCTTCAGCGTGTCGATGATGTACTCGAGCGCATAGACCTTGGTGTTGGACTCGTCATTGTACTCACCGAACATCTTGGTGTAACGGGCGACGAATTCCTTCATCGCGTCCGAGGCGATCTCGGGCGTGGAGGCACCGCCAACCGAGATGAAGCCGTTGGCGTATTCGCCGGCGCCCTCCTCGAGAACCTTTGCGTCCTGTGCCGTTTCGGTCGAGATCAGGCCTTCGAAGCCGAGCTCGCGGGCGGCGCGGATGAGCAGCGGCGCATTGGCCGGCGCGACGCCTGACAGCACGAGCAGATCGGGCTTCAGCGCAACGATCGGCGTGAGCACCGGCGTGAAGTCGCGCGTATCGTTCTGGTAAGTGTCGTTCTGGGCGACAATCTTGAGGCCGAGCGCCTTGGCTGCCTCAACGCCGCCGTCACGCTGGCTCAACGGATCCGATTCATTGGCGGCAACGAAGGCGATCGTCTTCACGCCCTTGTTTTCCTTGAGGTATTTGTAGATCGCCGGGCCCGATTGATAGTTAGCGATCATGCCGAGCACGGCATTCGAGGCAGGCTTCTGATAAAGCGCCTTGGGGAAAGCGTAAGGGAAATAGATGATGCCGTTGGCCTCGGCGACCGGGCGCACGGCGGCAGCACCGTCATCGACATTCGGGCCGACCACATAGTGGATGCCCTCCTGCGCCATCTTTTCCATGCCGGCAATGGCGCGCTTGGGGTCTTTCTGATCGTCGAACGTAACGATGTTGACGTTGTAGGTGGCGTCGCCAATCTTGACGCCGCCGGTCTCGTTGATCCAGGCGGCACGCGTCTGCATCGAACGTACGTTCGACGTGCCCCAAGCGGCGGCGGGGCCACTGGTGACACCGACGAAACCGATCTTCAGTTCCTTGTTCTGGGCCTCCGCGGACGGCATGCCCGCAGCGGCCATAGCGAGAGCGGAGACGGCGCCAAGCACCATCGATTTGAGAGTCGAGCGTCGGTTGATCATTCTGGCATTTCCCCTTCTGGTTATCGCGCTTTGTGTTTTGCTCTTTGGCTGCGCGGATGCCCTAAGGGAAACCTCTAGCGCAAGATTGTCAACACAGTTTTGATATTTTGTGTACAATCTCACCACAGATTGCAGACCGAGAGGCAGAGAAGACGCATCCTGCACTGCTGCGGCAGCGATATCCTCTCGCCCGCAGGCGCGGGATCCTGCCGATGGAATTCGTGGAGATATGGAACAAGAATTCCGGCGCTCGGATTTCGACCTATGTCATTCTGGGCGAGCGCGGCTCACGGTGCTGCATCCTCAATGGTGCGGCGGCCCGCACCTGCCAGACAGACGACCAGATCATTGTCTGCAACTCGATCTACCTGGACGAAGTGCATATCACCTCGCTGAAGCTGCGGATCGTCACGTTCGACCAGGACAACCACATCCGCGACCGCCTGAGCTACTCGGTCGATCTCGACGCGCAAGGGCCGCCGATCACCGCCGCAGGCCGAATGTGCTTGACAAAGTAGCGCTGGCCAACGGCTGAGATCATCGCTGCCGTTGCCGTCGTGCTGCGCGAAAATTCGCACGTGCCGGCAGTGCTCGACCCCGTACTGGCCTCCACTTCAGGCCGGGCTCTGCTGGAAGCAGGCGCCATCGCCGTCATGAAGCGCAATCTGATGCCGCTTTGCCGTCTCGTCACACCCAATCTCATCGAACTGGCGCTCCTTGTTGGCTCGGAACTGGCGGTGGATGAGGACGGCGCAGTATGGCAAGGCTAGGGATTGCTGGCCGCCGAAGCGCAGGCCCTGCTGATCAAGGGCGGCCACGCATCGGGACCTCGATCAACCGATATTCTGTTGCGCTTCGATCAAGCACCGGTCCGCTTCGACATGCCGCGCCTTGCCACATCGATGCGCGGGACGGGTTGCATGCTGGCCAGTGCGATTGCATCGCATCTGGCGAAGGCGAGGTCCCTTGAAGATGGCGTGCGCGAAGGCAAGCGGTTTGTCTTCGACAAGCTTCAGAAGAATGCAACCGAATGACGGTGGCTTCATGGTCCAGTCGATCGGCCCGCGGCCAACCGCTCTCCCGCCTAAGCGGGCGTCCGTGTTTCGACACCTAAGCCCTTGAATGACTGTCATGGCCGCCGATTTGCACGCCATAGTACGCCGCAGCCCTCTGCGAGACTGAACGGGATTTACGTCCGAAGCAACGACATGTCAGATCAGCCAAACGGTCAGAAATGAGTGGAGGAAATGGTCGACAGCATCTGACGTGAATCGAAAAACGGAGATCGCGAGGGCAGCCGCTTCTACGCTGCGGCCTCAGTTCCCTACTCCACTCGATTGTTCAAACAGCATATAACCCATTGAAATTACTGTCAAATATTTTTCAGATCCACGAAAAGTCCGACACCAGGACCGTCAAAAAATTACGCTTTTGATTTTAAAGGGAAAATCGCCACAAAAAATATTTTGAGGTTTCACCAACTATCGAGGTCAATCGGGCGATTTTTGCATGTCGCAGCATCCGACCACGCACCCGGCTAAGCCTTAAAAAGTACCGTTACCGATCCATATCAGGCTTGGAAAGCGGACACCATTGCGGCGGTGACATGCCGGCACTGACAGTTGCACCTCGGCTGGCCAGCAAGGTCGAGCCAAAGTGAACCGAGCTGCGGCTGGAAGCCGAGCCGCCCGGCCATCCATTGTGTCGGGCCTAATGCAAGAGAAATGAGATGGTCAGAGCAACCAGGCGTAGACGGACGTGGTAGTGTGCTGAGAGTTCTGCAAATTCGCTGAGAGAGGGGCGGTCATGGCAGGCTGGTGATTGTTCACGTCACCGATTCCCGCGAAGGAACGCCACCATGACCAAGATTGAAAGTAAGACCGCCAGCGCCTCCGTCAAAGACATTCTGCTTTCGAACCCGGACGGACTTCACGAAGTGATCCGTGCGGTGATGCAGGAGGTGCTCGAGGCCGAGATGGATGAGGCGCTGAGTGCTTCGAAGGGCGAACGCACGCCCGAGCGGCTTGGCTATCGCTCGGGTTACTATGGCCGCACCCTTGTGACGCGCGTCGGCAAGCTTGAGCTGCGGGTTCCGCAGGACCGCTCGGGGCGCTTCTCGACCGAGTTGTTTGAGCGCTATCAGCGTTCGGAACGGGCTTTGGTGGCGACGCTGGCCGAGATGTATGTGCAGGGCGTGTCGACCCGCAAGGTGAAGGCGATCACCGAAGAGCTGTGCGGCCATGCTTTCTCGGCCTCGTCGATCTCGGCCATCAACAAGCGGCTGGACGAGAGCCTCGCTGCCTTTGCCAGGCGTCCCCTTCAAGAGCCGTTTGCTTACCTCATCCTCGATGCGCGCTACGAGAAAGTGCGTGAAGCCGGCGTCGTCATGAGCCAGGCGGTGCTGATCGCGGTCGGCATCGACTGGGACGGCCGGCGCCAGATCCTGGCTGTGGAGATGGCCAATCGCGAGAGCCGTTCGGCCTGGAAAGACTTTCTCGTCTCACTGAAGGCGCGCGGCCTCAAGGGCGTCGAATTGGTCGTGTCCGACGATCACGCCGGCCTGGTGGCGGCGATCGGCGAGGTGATCCCGGAAGCCGCCTGGCAACGCTGCTACGTGCACTTCCTCAGGAACGCGCTCGATCATCTGCCGCGCAAGCACGGCGATGACTGCCTGCAGGAGCTGCGCTGGCTCTACGACCGACGCGATCTCGCCGAGGCCAGGGCCGATCTCGCCGCATGGCTTGCCAAATGGTCACCTCGCTATCCGCGCCTGACAGGCTGGGCCGAAGATGCCATCGAACAAACTCTGACCTTCTTCAGGCTGCCGAGACAGCACCACAAGCATCTCAAGTCCACCAACATGCTCGAGCGCCTCAACGAGGAAATCCGCCGGCGCACCTATGTCGTACGCATCTTCCCCAACGCCGAAAGCTGCCTGCGCCTTGTCAGGGCCTTGGCTGTCGAGACCAACGAAAACTGGATGGAGGCCAACCGCTACATCAACATGGACGACCTGCGCGAGCACAAAAAGCTCGCTCTACGCCAAGCCGCATGACCAGCACTATGGCCGCCCCTTTTTGCAGAACTTGACGCACACAACCACGGACGTGGAGAGACTTACTTAATGCGCGTTTGATTTCAGGAGGGATCAAACATGTTTCGGCACATTCTTACCCAACGTCACTACATGACGGCGGCGTTTGGCATAGATTTGGGTTGATGCGATAGGCAAGGGCTGCAAAAGATCGAGCATGTTGGAAACTGCGGGCGTTGACGGACAACCAGCATCGGTCACCTTTCGCCCGGCTTGCCCCTTCGGGCGACTCGATCTTCGGAATTCCATAGAACCCCAATGCAAGACAAGACAACCCAGGCGACAAGGCAGGCTGCGGGGAACAACCCGAGCCAGGTCGTCAGTGCGGATCTGATCGCCGTTGTCATTGCCGTGGCCGATGGTGAGCCACGGGTCCTGACCGTCGCGCAGGCGGGGGCTTTGCCATCCGGTCCATTTGAGCTCGGCCATCGCTCCATGCAGTCGGGCCTGAGGGCATGGGTGGAGCGGCAGACCGGTCACCCGCTGGGCTATATCGAGCAGCTTTATACTTTCGCCGACCGTGATCGGACCGGCGACGAGCGCGTGCAGATCTCGATCAGCTATCTCGGCTTGACGCTGGAGGAGCAGGCCGAAAGGTCTCCAACACATGGCTGGCAAGGCTGGTACGACTATTTTCCCTGGGAAGATCACCGTGCGGGGATGCCGCACATCCTGCCTGATATCCTCATGCCCCGACTTTTGGCATGGGCCGACGAAGCCGAAGATATGAACATGCGCCGTGATCGCCGGCACCGCGTGGCATATGCCTTCGGCCTCGACGATCGCGACTGGAACGAGGAACTCGTCCTCCAGCGATACGAACTGCTCTATGAAGCCGCGCTGGTAGCAGAAGCCACACGCCGCTCGGACAATGGCAGCCCGCTATCCATCCCTGGCCGCACGATGATCGCCGACCACCGCCGTATTCTGGCGACGGGAATCGCCAGGCTGCGAACCAAGATCAAATACCGCCCCGTCGTCTTCGAACTGATGCCGCCGGCATTCACGCTGCTGCAGCTGCAGCGCACCGTTGAAGCGCTCGCTGGCAGGCTCGTCCACAAGCAGAATTTCCGGCGTCTCATCGAACAGCAGGATCTGGTCGAGGAAACAGGCGAGACGGTGTCGGAAACACGAGGGCCTCCGGCCAAACGCTTCCGCTTTCGCCAAACGGTTTTGGCGGAACGAACTGTCGCAGGGACGAAATTGCCACTTTCGCGCGCTTGACATTCAATATGCTCAAGTTAAGCATATACCCTGATTATACTCAACAAGAGCATAATGAGGACAAGGCATGCTCAACACCTCCACGCGCACGACCGCGCTCTACGACCGGGTGCGGCGAGTCATCCCACCGATCGAATGGCCGGTATTCGCCGATGATATCGAGGCCATTCTCGATTTGAAGCGGCAGCGAAATGGCGTTATCCTGGCGCACAACTATCAGACACCGGAGATCTTCCATTGCGTTGCCGACATTGTCGGCGACAGTCTGGCGCTTGCCCGCAAGGCGATGGCGACCGAAGCGGATGTCATTGTGCTGGCCGGCGTCCACTTCATGGCCGAGACGGCGAAGCTGCTCAATCCGCAAAAAACGGTGCTCATTCCTGACCTGCAAGCAGGTTGTTCGCTGGCAGATTCGATTACGGCCGAGGACGTCCGGCTGCTGCGGCAACGCTATCCGGGCGTGCCGGTCGTCACCTACGTCAACACGTCGGCCGAAGTGAAAGCCGAGTCCGATATCTGCTGTACGTCCGGCAACGCGAAGGCCGTGGTGGAGTCTCTGGGTGTTCCGCGGGTGATCATGCTGCCGGATGAGTATCTGGCCCAGAACATCGCCGCCCAGACCGAGGTGGAGATCATCGCCTGGAAAGGGCATTGCGAGGTGCATGAGCGTTTTACGCCGGCCGACATCCGCGAACTGCGCGAAAACCATCCCGGTGTGACGGTGCTGGCGCATCCCGAGTGCCCGCCGGAAGTCGTCGCGGAAGCTGACTTCTCCGGTTCGACGGCCGCCATGTCGGATTATGTCGGAAGGCAAAAGCCGCCCCGCGTCGTGCTGATGACCGAGTGCTCGATGAGCGACAACGTCGCGGTCGAGCATCCCGAGGTGGAGTTCATCCGGCCCTGTAATTTATGCCCGCATATGAAGCGGATTACGCTCGCCAACATCCGTGCGGCGCTGGAGCAGAACCGCCATGTCGTGACCATCGCACCCGAAATCGCCGGGCGTGCGCGGCTGGCTGTCGAGCGGATGCTGGCGGTATGAGCATTGACGTCCACCATCTCGCCGGCCGGCCGGTGATCATCGGCGGCGGCATAGCCGGGCTGATGACCGCCCTGCACCTGGCGCCCGAGCCGGTGCTTCTCCTGTCCAGGACGCCATTGGGTGCTGACGCCTCCAGCACGTGGGCACAGGGCGGCCTCGCCGCAAGCCTCGGTGACGACGACGATCCAGCATTGCACCTGGCCGACACGCTCGCCGCAGGCGATGGGCTTTGCGACAGGGAGATGGCGAGCCGCATCCTCAATGCGGCGCCGGGCGCGATCGAGACGTTGGCCGGCTTCGGGGTCCGCTTCGACCGCACGCCGGAAGGGACGGTGCGTCTCGGACTGGAGGCCGCGCACAGCCGACGGCGCATCGTTCATGCCGGCGGCGACGGCAGCGGGCGCGAGATCATGCGTGCCCTGGTCGCCGCCGTCCGCTCGACGCCGACAATAGAGGTCGTTGAGGGGCTCGAAGCGCGCCGGTTGGTCGTGGAGGATGGCAGGATCACCGGGGTGTTGGCGAGTTGTTCGACAGGCCCGGTGTTCCTCGCCACGGGACGGGTCGTTCTCGCCACTGGCGGGATCGGTGGCCTGTTCCACGACAGCACAAACCCGCTCGGCAGTTGCGGTCAAGGCCTGGCACTCGCCGCACGCGCCGGTGCAATTTTTGCCGACCTAGAGTTCATCCAGTTCCACCCGACCGCGCTGGACGGGCCCTGCCGTCCGATGCCGCTCATCAGCGAGGCGGTTCGCGGCGAAGGCGCCATAATCGTCGACGAGACAGGCCGGCGTTTTCTCGACGGCGTGCGAGGTGCGGAATTCGCACCGCGCGACATCGTCGCGCGCGCTGTCTGGCGACATCTTGCCGACGGCCATCGCGTCTTCCTCGACGTCCGCGAAAAGCCAGGCGCGACGTTCGCGCGGCAGTTTCCGACGATCGCATCAGCCTGCGGCAAGGCCGGCATCGATCCGGCGCGCGATCTCATTCCCATCCGGCCGGCGCAGCATTATCACATGGGTGGTGTCGCCGTGGATCTGGCCGGGCGCACTTCGGTTCCGGGACTTTGGGCTTGCGGAGAGGTCGCCTCGACCGGGCTGCACGGCGCCAATCGGCTCGCGAGCAACTCGCTGACCGAGGCCGTCGTTTGCGCGCGCTGGGTTGCCGAAAGCGTCGCCGGGTCATCCGGCGACGGTGGAAAGCGAGCGACGGCAACTGATCTACCTCAGCCCGATCCAAGATCGGCGCGCCCTCTCCTGTCACGTGCCCTCGGCGTCACGCGGGATAGCGAAGGGTTGAAAGAAGCTGTCCGCGCATTGTTGCCGCTGGTTCAGCGGCACGATGCGGCGTCCGATCCCGCTGCCGTCGGGCTGATGATCGCGGTTGCCGCCTTGCTGCGCCAGGAAAGCCGCGGTGCTCATTCCCGGACCGACTTTCCGCATCATGCCGCCGTCGCCCGCCGTTCCCAAATTACGCTCGACGCGGCCATTGCCGCAGCGCGGGAATTCGGATCCTCCCCAATGCTGGAAAGCGTCGCGTGATAAACCTCCCACCACTTCCCGCAATCATACTCGAGCCCCTTGTGCGTGCAGCTCTGCTCGAAGACCTCGGCAGGGCCGGCGACGTGACCTCGGATGCCGTCGTGCCGCGAGGCCATCGTGTGACGACCGTGCTGGCGGCGCGCCAGACTGGAATTGTCGCCGGGCTCGATCTGGCGATGCTCGCTTTCCGGCTCATCGACCAGGACGTCGAGATGACTGTGCATCGTGCGGACGGCAGCGAGGTCGTGCAAGGAGAGATCATTGCATCAGTGGTTGGCCCGGCCCGGGCCATTCTCACCGCCGAACGGACGGCACTCAATTTTCTCTGCCATTTGAGTGGCATCGCCACGGCGACGGCATCGGTCGTCGCAGCGGTTCGCGGCCATGGCGCAAGCATCGTCTGCACGCGCAAGACGACGCCTGGATTGCGGGCGGTCGAAAAATACGCCGTGCGCGTCGGTGGCGGATCCAATCACCGCTTCGGCCTCGACGACGCGATCCTGATCAAGGATAACCACATCGCCATCGCCGGCGGCATTCGCCCCGCCGTCGAGCGCGCGCGAAGCTGCGTCGGCCATCTCGTCAAGATCGAAGTCGAGGTCGATACGCTGGCCCAGCTAGAAGAGGTCCTGGCTCTCGCCCCCGACGCCGTCCTGCTCGACAACATGTCGGTCGACGAGCTTCGCCAGGCGGTGGTGATGGTTAGCGGCCGGGCGATCACCGAGGCGTCGGGCAGGATCACCGTCGCGACGGCGCCGGCCATCGCAGCGACCGGTGTCGATCTGATCTCCATCGGCTGGTTGACTCACAGCGCACCGATCCTCGATATCGGTCTCGACTACCCTAAACTTTGATCGTCGGGGCTGACCATAGGCAGTCGACCGGGCTCTTTTCGACGCGGTCTGCCAGTTTCAAGGGCGCCTATATCGCCACAACGCAAGGAACAGCATGGAAATGCACGCAGCGATTTCGGAAAAGACCATGCCTGAAACTCAATCCGTCGACGGGAGCCGGACATGGACCCTGGAAGAAGCTCAGGCGCTGCATGACGCGCCCTTCAATGACCTGCTGTTTCAGGCGCAAACCGTTCACCGCCAGAATTTCGATCCCAACAAGGTCCAGCTCAGCCGGCTTCTCAGCATCAAGACCGGCGGCTGCCCGGAGGATTGCGGCTATTGCAGCCAGTCGGCGCATCACGAAACCGGTCTGAAGGCGTCGAAACTGATGGAAGTCAGGCGCGTCATCGCCGAGGCGACCAAGGCGCGCGACGCCGGCGCCACCCGTTATTGCATGGGTGCTGCCTGGCGAAATCCCAAGGCGCGCGACATGGATGCGGTGGTGGCGATGGTCGAAGGCGTCAAGGCGTTGGGCATGGAGACCTGCATGACGCTCGGCATGCTCGATCTTGGGCAGGCCGCGCGACTGAAACAAGCGGGCCTCGACTACTACAACCACAACATCGATACGTCGGAACGCTACTACAACGAGATCATCAGCACGCGCAGCTTTGCCGACAGGCTCGAGACGCTCGAGCAGGTACGCCAATCCGGCATCAAAGTCTGCTGTGGTGGCATTGTCGGCATGGGCGAAGAGCCGGTGGACCGGATCGACATGCTGGTGACGCTGGCCAACCTGCCGGAGCATCCGCAAAGCGTTCCGATCAACATGCTGATCCCGATCGCCGGCACCCCGCTGGCCGAAGCCAGGCCGATCGAGCCGATCGAATTCGTGCGCGTGATCGCCCTGGCGCGCATCATGATGCCGAAATCGCATGTCCGTCTTTCCGCCGGCCGCACCGCCATGACCGACGAGATGCAGGCGCTGTGCTTCTTCGCCGGCGCCAATTCGATCTTCGTCGGCGACACGCTGCTGACCGCGGACAATCCCGGCGAGGACAAGGATACCCTTCTGTTCCGGCGCCTCGGCATCGAGCCGATGGAACTCGAGGCGCAATGAACGGGGCACCGCTTGCCCGCTATGACGCGACCTTGGAGGGGCTGGCGCGCAAGGACCGGCTGCGGACGCTGTCGCCGCGCACCGGGCTCGACTTCTCGTCGAACGACTATCTCGGGCTTGCTGCCTCCAAAAGACTTGGCGACGCGGTTGCGGCGGCGATTGCGCGGGGCACGCCGGTCGGCGCCACCGGGTCGAGGCTGTTGCGCGGCAACGCGCCGGAGCATGAGCAATTGGAGGCGGACGCAGCGGCGTTCTTCGGGACCGACCGCGCGCTGTTCTTCGGCAGCGGCTACATCGCGAACTTTGCTCTGCTGACCGCGCTGCCGCAGAAGGGCGACCTGCTGGTCCTCGATGAACTCGCGCATGCCAGCATGCATGAGGGTGCGCAGGCCGGGCGCGCCCAGTTCAAACTCGCCGCCCACAATGATGTCAACGCTGTCGAGGATGCAATCACGCACTGGCGCGCCGGCGGCGGCACGGGGCGCGTCTGGATCGCGGTCGAAAGCCTCTACAGCATGGATGGCGACCGCGCGCCGATGGAGAGCCTGATCGCGCTTGCCGACCGGCACGAGGCATTCATTGTCGTCGACGAAGCGCATGCCACCGGTGTCTGGGGACCGGATGGCCGGGGGCTGGCCGCCGCGTTCGAGGGCCGCAACAACATCATTGCGCTCCATACTTGCGGCAAGGCGCTCGGCGCGTCCGGCGCACTCGTCACCGGACCGCGAACGTTGTGCGACTATCTCGTCAACCGCTGCCGGCCATTCATCTACGCCACCGCGCCATCGCCGCTGATGGCGGTCGCGGCGCGCGAAGCGCTCGCTATTCTGTCCGACGAGCCGATGCGCCGTGTTCGGCTGCATGAAAATATCGCCTTCGCGGGCCGCCAATTGGCCGAGCGCTGCGGCGTGATGCCGAGCGGCTCGCAGATCCAGCCATTCGTCATCGGCGATGTCAGGCGCACGATGGCGGTGGCGGCTGCATTGCAGGCGCGCGGCTTCGACATACGCGGCATTCGTCCGCCGACCGTGCCCGAGGGCACGTCGCGCCTGCGCATTTCGCTGACGCTCAACGTCGACGAAGCCGACATTTCGGCCATGGTCGAGGCGCTCGTCGAAGTGTTGGCCTCGACATGACCAAGCGCATCGTCATCACCGGAACAGATACCGGAATTGGCAAGACGGTGTTTTCGGCCGGGCTAGCCGGCCTGCTCGACGGCTTCTACTGGAAGCCGGTTCAATCGGGCCTCGACGACGAGACTGACAGCGAGGTCGTTAAACGGCTCGCCGGCCTGCCGCCGGGGCGCGTCCTGCCGGAGGTCTACCGCTTGAGCAAGCCCCTGTCGCCGCATCGTTCAGCGGAAATCGATGGCGTCGCGATCGAGGCGGCAAAGCTCTCGCTTCCAGCCTTGCCGGGTCCGCTTGTCATCGAAGGCGCTGGCGGGCTGATGGTGCCACTCAACCGACAGACAAGGTTCATTGACATATTCACGCAATGGCGGCTGCCGGTCATACTGTGCGCCCGGACCGCACTCGGCACAATCAACCACACGCTCCTCTCAATCGAAGCTCTGCGGGCCCGCTCTATCCCAATCATCGGCGTCGCTTTTATCGGCGACGAGGTGGCAGACACGCAAAAGACAATTGTGGAATTCGGCGGCGTGCCGCAGCTCGGCAGGCTGCCGCACCTTGATCCGCTGACGAGTGAGACGCTGAGGGAAGCGATGGTTGCCGGCTTCGACCTCGCTCTGATTGCCGGAGGCGAATGATGCCGCAGTCCCAAGTTTGGCACCCCTTCACCCAGCACGCGCTCGAGCCGACGATCCCAGAAATCGTCCTGACGGAAGGCGCCTATCTCCACAAGGCGGACGGCACACGCATCCTGGACGCCATTTCCTCCTGGTGGGTCGTCACGCATGGCCACCGCCATCCCCGCATCATGAAGGCCATCGAGACGACCGCGTCGAGCCTCGACCAGATCATCTTTGCAGGCTTCACGCATGAACCGGCCGAACGCCTAGCCAGGGCGCTTGTCGGCCTCGCTCCGTCCGGCCTCGACTGGGTGTTCTATTCCGACAGCGGTTCGACCTCCGTGGAAGTCGCACTGAAGATGGCGCTCGGCTATTTCCGCAACACCGGCGCGCCGCGCTCGCGCCTCGTCGTCATGGAGCACAGCTATCATGGCGACACTATCGGCACGATGAGCGTCGGTGCCCGTGGCGTGTTCAACGCCGCCTACGAACCTTTGATGTTCGAGGTTGACACCATTCCCTTCCCGGCCGCCGGCCGCGAGCAGGAAACGCTGGATCGTTTCGAGGCCGTCAGCCGCGACCGGCGCGCAGCCGCACTGATCGTCGAGCCGCTCGTGCTCGGCGCCGGCGGCATGCTGATGTATCCGGCCTGGGTTTTGACCGAATTGAAAAAGATCGCCGAAGCCTCCGGCACGCTGCTGATCGCCGACGAAGTGATGACCGGCTGGGGGCGCACCGGGACCATGTTCGCCTGCGAGCAGGCGTCTGCCTCTCCGGATATCCTGTGCACCTCGAAGGGCCTGACCGGCGGCGCCATCCCGCTGGCGGCCACGCTTGCCACCGACGCCATCTTCCAGGCCCATTTTTCGACGGACCGGAAGAAGACCTTCTTTCACTCGAGTTCCTACACCGCCAATCCGATAGCCTGTGCCGCCGCGCTCGCCAATGTCGAGATCTGGCGCGACGAGCCGGTGGCCGAGCGGGTCGCGGCCTTGAGCGCGATGCAGGCCGCTGGGCTTCAGCGCTTTCGCGACAATCCCTTCTTCACTGACTGTCGGGCGACAGGCACGATCGCGGCGCTCGACGTGCGCGCCGGCTCGGCCGGCTATCTGGCCGAGATCGGCCCGAAGCTGCGGACTTTCTTCCTCGACCAGGGGCTGCTTGTGCGCCCGCTCGGCAATGTCCTCTATCTTCTTCCACCCTATTGCATCACTGGCGACGAGTTGGACGGACTCTATGACGCCATCGAGGAGGCTGGCGCACGTTTCGGTTCGAGGCCATGAGCAGGTCGTCGTACATTCTCGGATTTGGCCATCACGCGCCTGGGCGCAAGGTGGCGAATGCCGAGATCGAGAGCAAGCTCGGCCTCGAACCTGGCTGGATCGAACGGCGTACAGGAATTCGTTCGCGCTTCTGGGCAACGGACGAGGATACGCTGTCTGGCCTGGCCGCGCAGGCGGGCGACATGGCGCTGGCGAACGCCGGTATTGACCGCCGCGACATCGGTCTGCTGTTGCTTGCCACCTCGACGCCCGACCACCTTCTGCCGCCCAGTGCACCCCTGGTCGCGCACAAGCTCGGCCTTGGCCGCGCCGGCGCGGTCGATCTAACCGGCGCCTGCGCCGGCTTCATCTATGCGCTGATGTTCGCGGACGGATTCACCCGCCTGCATGGCAAACCAGCGCTGGTCATCGCCGCCAACATCCTCAGCCGCCGCATCAACCCAGCCGAGCGCGCAAGCTCGGTCCTTTTCGCTGATGCCGCCGGCGCCCTGGTGATTGGTCCGTGCGAAGACCCTGATCGGGGCATTCTCGGTGCCTCGGTGGATTCGGACGGCTCGCGCTACGGGCTGATCCAGATCCCGGCGGGTGGAAGCAACATCCCTTTCCATAGCAACCTCGATTTGGGGCAAACCCGCATGACGATGACCGACGGCCGCGAAGTGTTCGCCAAGGCTGTCGAGATGATGACCGATTGCTCGACAAGCGCGCTTGCCGCTGCCGGAGTGCGACCACAGGATGTCGGCCGGTTTGTGCCGCATCAGGCCAATGCCCGCATTTTCGATGCGGTCGGGCGGAACCTCGGCATTGCAGACCACGCGATCGTCAAAACGATCGCCGAATACGGCAACTCTTCCGCCGCAACGATCCCGCTGTCGCTCTCGCTGGCCAGTCAGACAGAGCCATTCCAGCCTGGCGAGAAAATCCTGCTGGCAGCGGCGGGTGCGGGTCTCAGCGGCGGCGCCCTCGTCGTCGGAATTTAGAGCGGGATGACTTTAGGTTGGGCATACCCGGCCTCGATGAAGTAATTCCTGCATTCGATTGAATTGACGGTGCCGAGGATTTGTCCGATGGCATTGCAGACTGCATCGATGGTTCGCCTGGCCGCCTTGCGCAGCCAATGCTTGAGCTTTGCAAAGAGCTTCTCGATGGGGTTCAGGTCGGGCGAGTATTTCGGCAGGAGAAACAGCTTGGCGCCGGCCGAGCGGATGGCGCGGCGCACGGCCTTGCTCTTGTGCGAGCCGAGATTGTCCATGACGACGATGTCGCCGGGCTTGAGGGTGGGACGAGAACCTTGTCGACATAGAGCTGGAACCGCTCGCCGTTGATTGGTCCGTCGATGAGCCATGGCGCATCGACACGGTCGTGGCGTAGCGCCGCCAAGAAGGTCATGGTCTTCCCAATGGCCGTGCGGTACCTTGGCTTTGATCCTCTCGCCGCGCGGTGCCCATCCCCTGAGCGGCGCCATGTTTGTCTTGGTCCAGGTCTCGTCGATGAACACCAGGCGGGAAGGATCGATGCGGTCCTGATACTTTGCCCACTGTGCCCGCCTGTGCGCCACATCGGGGCGATCCTGCTCAGCCGCGATCAGCGTCTTTTTTTGTGACTGAGCTTCTCGGCGTGGACGAACTCCCATACCGAGCGGTAATCGACCTTCAGGCCGCGCTCGGCCAGTTCGGCCACCAGTCCGCGTAGCGTGAAATCAGCGGCCCGGCAGCGCACCAGAAGCCAGTCCCGATGCTCACCGGCAATCTTCTTCGGCCTGTGCCCACCCATCTTGCCGGGCGCAAGGCTGCTCGTTTCGCGCAAGCGGCTTACCCATCTGATGACGGTACTGATACCAACCCCAAAGCGCACTGCCGCCTGCCGCCGCGACAGCCCCTCCCGCTCAACCGACGCAACAACCCGTTCGCGAAGATCCATCGAATAAGGCTTGCCCATCCATGCTGGCCTCCTTGCCCAGCCAGCATGTTGAATCAGATTTGCCTGCCCAAGGGAATCCGCCGTCGATTCAGGCTCAATTCATCCCGCTCTAGCGGGGCGACCCCGCCGCCAATAGGACGGCAAGACTGATCTTGTACGATCGATAGGGACAACGGGACCAATGCGAAAAATAGTCGCCGGCAAACTGCACGGCATCCACGTCACCGAAGCGAACCTCAATTACCATGGTTCGATAACACTGGACCCCGAGCACTGCGAGGCAGCCGGGATCCTGCCTATGGAATTCGTGGAGATATGGAACAACAGTTCCTGTGCGCGGAGCGCCTCGGGGTCTCCCGCAATCCGCATAGCTGCGATCGGCGCAACCACGATACATCCAAACCAGGGTCACATTTCCGCCCCCGGCATCAGTAGAACGGCCGCGCGATGCTCGACATGGCATTGTTCCGGCGAAGCGTCCCCGCCACACGCGGTATGGAAGGCTGGGACAAACAGATCTGCCGCCGGCACGGCATCGGACTTCGACACGTGAAGGTGGACGACCAGCCGGACGCGTGCGCCTTTCGGTGGGTTTACGACAGCTCGCTTGTTTGCCACTTGGTCAATAAGATCAATCGGTTACGTGACAGCCGATACCATCAGCAATATTGAAAACTCGCAGACGGCGCCAATGCTGCCGCCACTCCAGGCATCTGGCCCGAATCGCAGCTTACTGGCTAGCTCAATATAAGGCTTGCCAGTTGCGCCCTCATTTGGCTGGCGACGTCATAGCTATTTTCCTGCTGAAGCTTCCGACAGAAAGTCTCAGAGCACCACCAGCCCGTGTATCCAGTGGCCTTGACGGCGTCGGTCCAGGCCTTGAGGTCAAGAACGCCCTCGCCCGTCGGTATGTCGCGTAGCACCGATTCGTTCGGAACACCGCCAGTAAATGGCAAGGAGTCGCAAACGTGGACTCCATAGATTAGGTTGCCGTCGATCCTGGCGAGGTCCTCAGGATGGTCCCCCGATGCATAGCAATGCCAATAGTCTACGACCATTTTGAGATTATCCTGGTTTGCTTTCCTCAGCAGCGTGACTTGATGCGCCAACGAGTTGAGGGGAGACCAAGCGAGGGCCTCAAGATATACGATCAGGTCGAACTCCCGCGCGATCTCGGCGAGCATCTTCAGATTTCCCGCGGTGATCTCGATACGCTCTTCTTCCTTGTAATCGAGCACGCCCCTGTAGCCCGCCTTCGGCTTAGCTTCCCTGAAACGCGCGACTTCAAGATGGTCTAGCGGGCCAGTAATGACTTGCACACCGCCTGCACCGACATGATGTGCAAGTTCAAAAATGGCGCGGGCGTCCGAAATCAACGACCGCGCGTCGTCGCCATGGCGCTCGATGTCCAGCACCGTGCCGATCCCGTAAACGGGAAGTCCGCTGAGAGCCGCTTTGAGATCAGCAACAGAATGATCCGCATTCAGGTAGCTTTGGACCTTGGCAGCCGTCGTCTCAATTCCCTTGAACCCAGCGTAGCGAGCCACGTCGACCTCGATGGCGAGCGTCGCATGCTTGGCGGCGGTCGTGTTGAATATCAGGGCGTTTTCGGCCTGGGGCATCATTGTCGACTTTCTGCGCGAAGGAACTTGCGGCGAAAAGCAGATCGTCCACCGGACATGCTAGCTCGCTTTGACAGGTTCCTCGACCCGGAAGGGCGACACAATTTCGCAAATCGATCATTTTTGACGCAGCTTGGCGTGGGGAGAATGTATGTCGTCAATTCTGCCGCGACGGGCTTTTTGGAACGTCGGCGGCCCTGCCCGCCCCTCTATCGCACAACCTGTGACATTGCGCTGCATCCTCGCGTCGTCGGCAAGTGCTCGAAGCGATGCGTCACTTTGCGCCAAGTATTGGAACGATGCGAAATTGTGATTGGCTTCGGCCTCCCCCAATGTTGTGAAAATCCAGTGTTCTGACATGGTTGGTAGGATACCCGCGCGCCGGCATTTAAGCGATCTGCGCACCGATGGAGCAGAGAACTTTGCTTCCCGATTCCATGGGCTTGGCTCCCGGTACCGTTTGGCTTTTTGGAGTAGGAAATGAACGAAGAAAATCGCAGCCGCCCGCTTTCCTTCGACGGGAAATACGTTCGGGCGCACCTGGTAGAAAACGTGCGCGATTATGCTGCTCACGGCGTGGTAACCAATCTTTCCAATCGGGCAATGATCGTTGGCGGCGATGTGCCCGGTGTCATCCCACCGTGGAAGTCGACGATCATGAGGGGCGGCAGAATCGCCGGAGCGGAACGGGTATCGATCGTCGACGTTCCGGACCCAACCAACCTCGGCGGCGTCATGTTTGACGGCTGGGATTGGTTCGGCAACCGCATGGCGGATTTTCCTCGTACCACGCCCCTTTACATCTCCAGGCACGACATCGTTGGCGAGGTGACACTCAATCCGTGGCGGTTCTCCAATCACCCGGAACCGGTCGACGAAACGGAACGGTACGATATCCAGCTCAATCTCTGGTGGGCGCCTGCTCGGACGGATGCGGTCATTCACAACACGCACTCCTTCCTGGAGATACACACTCAAATCTTCGGTCTCGGCCGCATCCAGATTTTCAAGGACCAGGCAGGAGCCGAGTTGTATCGCGAGATTTCAACCGCGCCGGGCGATACTCATGACCCGATCGTGAGGGTAACGGGAAGGCGAAACTATATCTATCCCTGGCACAGAGGCTGGACGGACGAGGACTGCATCTGGATGGCGATCGAACTGCATCCTAAGCAAGCCTAACCAACTTGCCCTTAACGGTCTGGCCTCGGGCAATGTCACCCCAAACCATTTTCCAGAGCCTTTTATTGCATAAGCCGGTCAAATCCTTGGGCATGCTTTCGCGTCCAAGCAGCGCGCATCGCGTCTGGTAGAACACTGGAGGAGGTTCAGGATGCAGGAAGCCTACGACTACATTATCGTAGGAGCTGGGACAGCCGGATGCATTCTGGCAAACCGGCTTTCGGAAGACCCGTCGAACCGGGTTCTTCTTCTCGAGGCCGGAGGGCGAGACAACTGGATCTGGTTTCACATACCAGTCGGATATCTTTTCGCGATCGGCAATCCAAAATCGGATTGGATGTTTCGCACCGAGGCCGAGCCAGGACTGAATGGCCGGACCCTTGCCTATCCGCGTGGAAAGGTCATTGGCGGGTCATCGGCGATCAACGCAATGATCGCGATGCGCGGACAGGCCGAGGACTATGACACATGGCGGGATCTCGGCTTGCCTGGCTGGGGCTGGAGCGATGTGCTTCCCGTGTTTCGCCGGCTTGAGGACCACTTCTTGGGCAATGGGCCGCATCACGGTGTCGGCGGAGGCTGGCGCGTAGAGGCTCCGCGGCTTTCATGGCCAATCCTCGACGCCGTGCGCGATGCTGCGATCGAAATGGGGATACCCAGATCCGACGACTTCAACACCGGCGACAATGAAGGCGCGGGCTATTTCCACGTGAACCAGAAGCGGGGCCGCCGCTGGTCGTCCGCGAGGGGCTTTCTCAAACCAGCGCTCGGCAGGGTTAATCTGGAGCTTGCAACCGATGTCCTCGTCGACCGGCTGCTGATAAAGGACAATCGCGCCAACGGGATCCGCTTTCGCCGCCCGGACGGGTCGCAGCACGTGGCCCACGCGCGCGGCGAAATAATCCTGAGCGCCGGAGCAATCGGCTCGGTTCAGATCCTGCATCGCTCCGGCATCGGACCGGGCAAGTGGCTTCAAGAGGCCGGCATCGACTGCATCATCGATCGGCCAGGCGTTGGGCAAAACCTGCAGGACCATCTTCAGCAGCGCGCAATCTATAAGGTCCGCGGGGCGCGAACTCTCAACGACACCTATCACTCCCTGTTCCAGAAGGCGTTGATGGGGCTGGACTACGCGGTCCGCCGGCGAGGTCCGCTGACTATGGCGCCGTCTCAACTCGGCATCTTCACGCGCTCGGATCCGACGCAGGTTCGTGCCAACATCGAGTTCCATGTGCAGCCGCTTTCGCTGGATAAATTCGGTGACCCGCTGCACCGTTTCTCGGCCATCACGGTCGCAGCATGTAATCTGCGCCCAACTTCGCGCGGCAACGTCAAGATAACGTCGCCTGACCCGACGAAGCCTCCGTTGATCAAACCCAACTATCTGAGCACGGACGAAGATCGTCAGGTGGCCGCCGATGCGATACGCGTCACGCGGCGGCTGATGAAACAGAATGCCCTGAGCCACCTCCATCCTGAAGAATATCTGCCTGGACCCTCTGTCGGCGAGGATGCTGCAGCCCTCGCCAAGGCAGCTGGTGACATAGGAACGACGATTTTTCATCCGGTGGGCACGGCCAGGATGGGCAAAGTGGCAGACAGGCAGTCCGTGGTCGATGCGTCCCTTCGCTTCTTGGGCGTCGATGGGCTTCGTGTTGTGGATGCATCCGTTATGCCCCTCATCGTTTCGGGAAACACCAACACCCCGACGGCGATGATCGCGATGAAGGGAGCTGACATCATCTTGGCCAATCGGAAGACGGGTGCCTAGGCGGCACCCTTTCGACACCGCGGTCGTGGAATTAGTCGTCGCCGTTTCAGCAACGGCACGACCGACGCGGGCCGGACCACGGCGCCCATGCCGTGCTGATGGCCCGATTGCTTCAATTTGCGTCAGTCATTTCGTGCCTGCGAAATTGCTGGCCATTTTGGTGCGTGAAAGGATGCGCAGAGTTCTGGAACAGGCCAGCTCGACCAGAAGGCAGCATCGATCAGGTTTTCAGACCGATGCTGAAGGAGGAGATGTCTATGGGCTTGTTGACGAGCGACATTCCGCGCAAGCGCCGTTTCCGCGCTGGAATGGTGGGAGGCGGCCGTGGGTCTTTTTTCGCAGGTATCCACAGGGCGGCCATACGCCTCGCAAACCGTTTCGACCTCGTGGCGGGGGCATTTTCCTCCGACCCGCAGACCTGCCTGGAGGCGGGAGAGGCCTTGGGTATATCAGCAGACCGGAATTACCTGAACTTCCGGGACATGGCGTCAGCCGAGGCGGCGCGAGACGACGCCATAGATGTTGCGATCGTCGTGACGCCCAATTATTTGCATTTTGAGCCGTGCAAGCTGTTTCTCGAGGCAGGCATCCCGGTCATATGCGACAAGCCGCTCGTCAATTCGTCGGACGAGGCTCGGGAACTTCAAAGACTGGCAGCGGCGAATAACACGTTCTTCGCCGTGACCTACACCTACACGGGTTACCCGATGGTCCGCGATGCCCGTGCGCGCATCCGTGCGGGAGAAATCGGGCAGATCCGGTTCATGTATGTCGAGTATCTGCTGGAATGGCTCGCCAACGGTCCCTCAAGCCTTGGCAAAGGCGCTGTTTGGCGTGGTGATCCGGCAAAGGCAGGCCTGACCGGTGCACTTGGAGACATCGGGACACACGCCTTCAACATTCTTGAGTTCCTGTCAGGGCAGCGATGCACTGCGCTTAGCGCCAAGCTGATGCAAACCATCGATTCGTTTGGTCTCGACGATACCGATGTGGTGCAGATGGAGTTCGACGGCGGGGCCAATGGGCTGTTGTGGGCTGCCCTCGCCGCGCCCGGGCACCGCAATGGTTTGCGTTTCAAGATAGTTGGCACGAAGGCAACCATTGAGTGGCAGCAAGAGGCACCGGAGACACTCCATGTTTCCCGTCTCGGCGAGGCTGACCTGATTTATCGGCGCGGACACAGGGACATGACCGCAGATGCAGCGAGCTCGATCAGCCTGCCTGCCGGCAATCCCGAAGCCTATTTCGAAGCGCTGGCGGTACTCTATTCGGACTACGCGACAGCCCTGGAAGCCGGCAGCAACTGGCGTGAGGCACTTCCCGTTCCGCTTACGGACATACACGAAGGGCTGCGCGGGGTGCTGCTATCCGAGGTCTGCGTCAAGTCCTCGTCGCTGAAGTCCTGGGTTCCCTTTCCCGTTTCTTGATGGTGACAAACACCATGCCGATCGATCCTCGCCCCCTGAGAAAAGACAGTCCCATTGACCTTGACCTCGCTTCACCAATGGCTGCGCTGACATGAGACGGCGTCCCGACTACATCATCGTGGGTGGCGGCTCCACCGGCTGCACGCTGGCCGGTCGATTGACGGAAGATGCGGACACGCATGTCACGCTCTTCGAGCAGGGACCGGCGGATCGCAACCCATGGATCCATCTCCCGGTCACCTACTACAAGGTGTGTAAAGGTCCGCTTCTGTCGCGATATTCCTACGAACGCAGCCCGGAGCAGGCACCGGCCGAGAGCCCGACGATGATCCAGGCGCGCGTGCTTGGCGGTGGCAGTTCGGTTAACGCGATGCTCTACGTTCGCGGTGTGCCCGACGACTATGACGGATGGGCCGCAAGCGGTGCCGACGGCTGGGGTTACGCGGATGTTCTCCCATACTTCAAACGCGCCGAGGGAAACAACCGTTTTCATGGGCACGCGCATAACAGCCAGGGACCACTCGGTGTGTCGGATGCCCGATACATACATCCCCTGACGAGGGTGTGGCTTCAGGCCTGCCAGCAGGCAGGATTGCCATACAATTCCGATTTCAATTCAGGCGACCAATCGGGGGTTGGGCTTTACCAGGTCACCACCCGGGATGGGCGGCGCTCTTCCGCTGCGGTTGCCTATATCCGCCCCGCGATGGGTCGGCCCAACTTCGACCTAAGGACGAAGTGCCAGGTTCGTCGCATTCTGTTCGAAGGACAGCGCGCCGTCGGGGTCGAGTTTGTAGAGCGCGGTACGCGCCACCGCCTCATGGCCGAGCATGAGGTCATCTTGTCGGCAGGCGCGATCGCGACCCCACACGTGCTAATGCTGTCGGGAGTGGGCCCTGCTGACCATCTTGGAGCTCACGGCGTTCCGGTCGTTTGCGACCTTCCCGGGGTTGGGCAGAATTATCAGGACCACATGGAAATGTCGCTCGTTTACAGCTTGAGCGGCCCCTACAGTTACGACAAATACAAAAAGCCATGGTGGGCGGCTAAGGCCGGCCTTGAGTATCTGCTGTTCAAAAATGGACCGGTGACGTCCAACGTCGCGGAAGCCGGAGGCTTCTGGTGGAGTTCGAACGGAACGACTAATCCAGACATCCAACTCTTTTTTCTCGCCGGCGCCGGTGTTGAGGAAGGCGTCGACACGGTCCCTGGTGGCAACGGCTGCACGATCAGCGTTTCGCAGACAAGGCCAAAGTCGCGCGGGTTTGTCGAATTGGCAGGCGACGATGAGAACCAACCGCCGCGAATTGTCCCCAACTATCTAACGCATCGAGATGACATTCGCTGTCTCGCAGATGGAGCTCGCCTCGTTCAGGACATTATGAAGCAGTCGGTGCTGTCCCGATACGTAGAACAAGGACACATTCCACCCAGGCCTCTCTCGACCACAGCGGAGTTGGACGCGTTCGTACGCTCGCAGGCCCATCCTGGCCTGCATCCTTGCGGCACTTGCCGTATGGGACGAGATTCCATGGCGGTGGTCGATCCGCAATTGCGCGTCCACGGCGTGGAAGGGCTCAGGATCGCGGACGCGTCGGTGATGCCGGACGTCATCTCGGGGAACCTCAATTCGGTCGCCATCATGATTGGCGAGAAGGCTGCCGACCTTCTCCGAAATCGGTCTGCCGCCGAAAAAGGCGTCGCCCAAGCCGACGCGCGTTCGCTCGAAGCACAGAGACTGTAGGACCGTTGTGAAGATGGATCAGACTTACCGCGATGCCTATGCCGTGTTGCTCCCGGCTTTCGGCGATGCCGATTTCACTGTGGACTCCGCGTCCTTCTTTCGGTCAGGCGGCGTCGCCTCGCTCCTCGGATCGACGCGCGAGGAGTATGTGGCACGCCGCATGTCGTCCGAACGGCAGCTGCACGAGACCCGGGAGCAATTCTTGGCGTATGCCGGTCGCGCTCGTGCTCTCGCTGGCGATGTGCTGATCGCTGTCGACTACGAAATCGGAGGCGTGCACCGTTTGCACCGCTTCGGGCCTCAGCTGGCGCACCCCCGTGATGTGCTGGAAATGAGCGATGAAGAGATCAAGGCCTTCGGTTCTGAAGCTGCGCGCGCGGCCAAGCTTTGCGGGGTCAATTTCTTTCTGGCGCCGGTTGTTGATCTGGTGACCGGCAGAAATCCGTGGTTGCGCGATCGCACCTTTTCCGCCGACGCCCACATCGTGGGTCGTGTCGCCAGCGCTTTCATCCGCGGAGTGCAAAGTGAAGGCTTGATCGCAACGGCCAAGCATTTCCCCGGTCATCCCCATGTTCCGGTCAATCCATTCGACAGCGACACAGTGACTGTGACGGCATCGTTGGAAGAACTCGCAGCGAATCTGCGCTGCTTCGATGCGACCATCGCGGCCGGCGTGCGCGCAATCATGACCGGTCCCATACCCGTTGATGCTATTGATCCCGATGAACCCTCCTCTACCTCGGCCAAGGTGGTAGCCATGTTGCGAGGGCCCCACAATTTCAAAGGCCTCATCGTTTCGGATGACATTGATCTGCCGGGCACATTGCGGGGCCGAACCGTGGCCGATGTCGCAATTGCGTCGCTGAAAGCCGGTGTCGACCTTCTGCTTCTCGCCTCCGGTCCTCAGGTTGATGAGGTTGCAGAGCTCATCGTTCGATCGGTCGAGGCCGGCGACCTCACAAGGGATTCGCTTGCTCGCGCGGCGAACGCTGTCCGTTCCCTGGCCAATGATGCTTGGCAAGCGTGAACGTCATTCCCCTTCCACAGGAAAAAAGCATGCGCATGGACCCACCCTCACCAGACGTTATCGTCATCGGCAGCGGAGCCGGCGGCGGTCCGCTGGTGCGGCGGCTGGCGGAATTGGGGCTGAATGTTCTGCTGCTGGAGCGGGGCGCGGCAGTGCCGCGTGAAGGCGACAACTGGAATGTCGGCAAGGTCTTCAAGGAGCGCAAGTACAGCCCTTTCGAGATCTGGAAGGATCGGTCCGGCAAGAACTTCCGCCCTTCCAGCTGGTATAACATTGGCGGATCGACCAAGTTTTTCGGCACCGTGATGATGCGCTTGCGCGAGCGCGACTTCGAGGCCGTCGAACACGCTGAGGGCGTATCGCCGGCCTGGCCTTTTTCCTATGCCGAGGTGGAGCCTTACTACGTCGAGGCGGAACATCTCTTCGGCATTCACGGTGACCCTTCGCTCGACCCGTGGGAGCCGCCTCGTTCCCAGCAGCTACCCTATGGAGCCGTTGGTTCGGAACCCTATGTTGCCCGGATCGAAGAACGTCTGCGTGCGAAGGGTCTGCACCCCTTCCCGCTCCCGGTCGCCGTTGACCTGCACCCGGGCGGCAAATGCGTGCGGTGCGGCACCTGTGACGGGTTCCCCTGCGCAGTTGGCGGCAAGAACGACGCGGAGACGCGGTGCATCGAGCCGGCCCTCAAGACGGGTCGTGTTACTCTTTGGACCGGTGCTTTCGTGCGCCGCCTGCTGCTGGCCAATGATGGCCGCACCATCAACGCCGTAGAGGTCGAACATCAGGGTAATATCAAGACGGTTTCGGCCGCTATATTTGTCCTGTCTGCCGGCGCGGTGAATTCGGCGCTGGTCCTTATGCGCTCGGCGAGCGGTGCGTTCGCGAATGGACTGGCCAACAGCACAGACATCGTCGGCCGTCATTACATGACGCACAACCTGACCACGATGATGGCCGTGTCAATGCGGGAGAACCCGACCAAATTCCAAAAGACGCTGGCCTTCAACGATTTTTACGACGGCGAATCCGAGTATCCCTTCCCGATGGGAAATGTCCAGACACTGGGGAAATTGCGGTCCGGCATGCTGGTCGCCGGGGCCAAACATCTGCCTCAGACCGTCGCCAGGGCCCTGACGAAGCGCAGCTTCGACATCCTGACAACGTCCGAGGACCTTCCGAACGCGGACAACCGTGTGATGCTGCGGGATGGAGACGTGCACATATCCGTCCAGGCGAACAACTTGAAATGCCATAGGCGTCTGAACAAGCGGGTCAAAGGGATTCTGCGCGACATCGGGTTTCCGCTGGTGCTTGCGAAGACGCTTCCGGTCAATTTTACGGCTGCTCAATGCGGCACCATCCGAATGGGCCTGGATCCTACGCACTCCGCGCTCGATCCCTTTTGCCGGTCTTGGGACCACCGCAATCTCTTCGTCGTCGATGCGTCGTTCATGCCGACCTCAGGTGCGATAAACCCGTCCCTGACCATTGCCGCGCAAGCCCTGCGAGTGGCGCAGCACATCGCGGCAGTGGAGTTTGGGATCTCGAGCGCCGCCAGCCATGGCCCCATTCAAAGCAGACTGCCCTGAACGGAAACCGCGACGCATGGCGAGGAACCGATTCCTCGCCGTCATAAGGATCTAGATATGCCGCACTTCATAATCATTGGTGGTGGATCATCCGGTTGTGTCCTGGCTGCCCGGTTGAGCGAAGATCCCGATGTTTCAGTGCTTTTGCTCGAAGAAGGGCCCGAGGACAAGAGTCCCTGGATTCACTTGCCGGTGACCTACTATAAGACGGGCCAGGGCAATCTGGTTGAGCGCTATCCTTGGACTCCGGGCCTGAGCTATAGAGGCGATCCCAATCCAACCATGGTTCAAGCGCGGGTTCTGGGGGGCGGCAGCTCGGTCAACGCCATGGTCTATCTACGCGGGCAGCCGCGTGACTACGATCAATGGCAGGCGGCCGGAGCTGAAGGATGGGGCTGGAATGATGTCCTTCCCTATTTCAAACGATGCGAATCCAATGATCGTTTCGCCAACGAATTGCACGGCACGGACGGCCCTTTGCCGGTTTCCGATCAGGAATTTACCCACCCCATGAGCCGCCTGTGGGTGCAGGCCTGCCAGCAAGCGGGCTTGCCATTCAACCCTGATTTCAATTCAGGTCATCAGGAGGGCTGCGGTCTCTACCAGATCAATGCGCGCAACGGGCGCCGCGGGAGTACGGCCGTGAGTTATCTGAAACCGGCTCGTAAGCGGAAAACCCTTACCGTTCAAACCGGCGCCCGTGTGTTGCGCATCATCTTCGAAGGCAAGCGCGCCACCGGTGTGGAGGTCATGCTCGGCGGGAAACGGACGCTGCTGCACGCAGATCGAGAGGTCATTGTAACCGCGGGAGCCATCAACACACCCAGGCTCTTGATGATCTCCGGCCTCGGCAGTGTCGACCACCTGAAACAAAACGGTGTGGAGCCGGTACATCATTTGCCAGGCGTCGGGCAGAATCTGCAAGATCATATTGAAGTATCCATCATTCACGAAGTGAACGGCCCTTTCAGCTACGATAAATACAAGAAGCTGCATTGGCAGGCCGCGGCAGGACTCGAGTACCTATTGTTCCGCAGGGGGCCCTGCACCGCCAATGTCGTGGAGGGTGGCGCGTTCTTTCGCTCGTCGCTCAATGAGCAGCGACCGGACCTCCAATGCTGCTTCATGCCAGGCGCCGGTATCGAGGAGGGTGTGGACACTGTTCCCGGGGGCAACGGAACGACCCTCAACATCTGCCAGACAAGACCAAAGTCCGTGGGCTGGATTGGCCTTCGCAGCAATGACCCCTTCGGCCTGCCCTACATCCAGCCAAACTATCTCAACGAAGAGTACGACGTTGATGTTATGTGCGAGGGTGTTGAGTTCGGGCGCGAGATCATGTCCCAACCTGTCATCGCCAAGCATCTGGCGCGCGAATATGCACCCGGCAACGTCCGTAGCCGCCAGGACGTTCGTGCATATGTGCGAAAGCAAGCTCACGCTGCGTTGCACCCGATGGGGACCTGCAAGATAGGGCGCGACGACATGGCTGTCGTCGCTGCGGATTTGAAGGTGCACGGGATCGAGGGTCTCCGGGTCTGCGACAATTCCGTCGGCCCGAACCTGGTTTCGGGCAACACCAACGGCGTCGCGATCATGATTGCGGAGAAGGCTGCGGATCACATCCGCACAGACCACGGCATGAAGGTATATGACAACGGCGGATGAAGACGGCGGGCGTGGGAGGCCTCGTAGTTAGTGTGGCCACTCAATAGCAGGCACCTCCTCGGCTTTGCGGGCCAATCCCACGGAAAAACGTTATAGCGGTGATCCCCGCGCGGGAATTAAAGTCGTAGGATTGGCCGATCTCGAAGGTTGATGAATAGGCTAGCGCGAACGCCGCCTGCCCCGAAGGCGAAGCCGAATGCCAAAGCAAAAAAACCCGCGAGTAACCGATGAAACGTATGGAAAAGGCGCCTTTCGTGCCGACCGAAATTCCGCATTGATCCGTCCCTGCGCTGGCGAGGCGCGATTTGCATATCGTCTCCCAAACCGGGGACTTTTGGTCGACATGAGTTAGGTGTCAGCGAACGGCACCGCTGAGAGCAAAACCAGCCCGGAACGAGCGCGACATCAAAAGGTAGAGTATGACGACGGGCAGCGAGTACAGGATCGAAAACGCGGCCACCGCGCCATAGTTGATGGCTACGGAATTCATGAACCCATACATCCGCACCGGCCCGGGCTGCTCGGCGGCCCGAGTGATCAACACGAGCGGAATCAGGAAGTTTCCCCAAGCGTTGACGAAGCCGAAGATTGCCGCGGAAGCAATGCCAGGCATGGTCAGCGGGATGACAATCCTGCTGAGGATCTTCCAGGTGCTGGCCTTCTCGATGTGAGCAGCCTCTTCTAGGTCCAGCGGAATGGCATCCACCGCATTCTTGATGAGATATATTTCGAACGGCAATGCCGTGACCCCCAGCAAGACAGCGGTTGGAAGAATTGAAAGCCATCCGAAATAGCTGAACATCTTGTATATCGGAACAATCAGGATCGAGATTGGAACTCCTGAAAGGAAGAGTATCGCCAACAGTATCGGTCCCTTCCACGGAACATGCTGACGTGAGAAGGAGTACGCGGCCATGAATGCAGCAACTGTGGCAACCACCGTCGCGATCAATGACAGGATCAGGCTGTTGATCAGCGCCCCGGTGTAATCCGGCTGCAGCGCCAGAGCATAATTTTTCATTGTCATATCTGGAAGCTTGAGCTGCCAAGACGCGTTGGAGTCGACGGACGCTGCAAACAACCACAACATAGGCAGAAGGAAGAAGGCGCCAATCACGAGCAACGTAGCGTTGCTGATGACCTTCGTCAGGCTCCAGCGTTTGGTGCGGATCGGCGCCGTCGAAGGCATCTGGGGCATCACGTTCGGACGTGCTGTGGTGGACATATTGGCTATCCGATCTGAACAAAGGGATCAGAGTGAAGTGGATTTCGGCGAGCGCCCCCGGCTTCGGGACTGCGCCAGCCACACATAGGCAACGCCGAGAACGCCAGAGATCAGGACAATAACGTCACCCAGCAGGGCCGCATATCCCAGCTTCTTGAAAGTGAAGCCCTGCAGATAAGAATACACCGGCAATATATTCGAATCCCCGCTAGGTCCTCCTTGTGTCATCAGGTAGATGAGGGTGAAATTACCAAAAGACAGCAGCGTCATTAACAGAGCTGAAGTCAGGATCGTGGGCTTCAGGATCGGCAGCGTCAGACGCGTAAGGCGTTGGTAGGCATTGGCGTCCTCAAGTTTCGCAGCTTCAAGCATCTCTTGGGGAACGTTGCGTAGCGCGGCCGAGAAAATGATCGCGGCCAGGCCGGCGAGCGACCAGGTATTGGCTAGGGAAACGACCAACATGGCGTGATCATAAAGTACGTCTGCGTGGGGATATCCGAACAATACCGGGAATACACCGCCCTGTGTCGTGGCAGCGTACCAAATGATGGCGATCGCCGCCGGCGGGAGGGTCCACGCGACGATCGCCAGGCTGCTCACGACCACGCGGACGGACGTGAGAGCACTTTGTAAGGCCAAGGCTATCACTAGCCCCAAGATCGTAGTTCCGACGGCTCCGGATCCGACGACGAAAACCAGCGTCAACCAAATCGACCGATAGAAAATCTGGTCCGACAGGAGGAAGTAGACGTTTTGTAACCCGGTGAAGCGGTAGTGAATTGAGTTTGGGCCAATGAGCTGCAGATTGGTGAAGCCGAGATACACCGAATAGCCCACCGGATAGATAAACAGACCAATCAGCAATGCTGCTGCAGGGAACAGGAGCAACAAGCTCGAGGACTTGAAGCGCGGCTTGTCCAGCCGCGCTCCGAGCTGCGCTGCGAGAGCGTCCAAAGTCGTCGTGGCGGAATTGTGAGGCAGATCGACCATTGGAGATGCTCCCGAGATGGGCTGTCGCAGCCCGAGGCTAGTTGCGTACTTCGACCTTGTCATCGCCGAGCTGACCGGCGACATAGTCCTTCATGGATTTGACAGCCTGATCGAGGCTCGTGTCCGGGTGGAGAACGAGAGTCTCGGTTGCCTGCGCGATGGCGAACGACCAGACCTTGTAGCCGGCGTTGGAAGGGGCGCTCTTCGCAATTGGGAGCAGATCCGCGAATTCCTTTTGCGTCGACGGGGCAAAGTCGATGTAAGCCTTTTCATTGACGTAGGCAGGAATCGCCGGAACAAGACCACCATAATTGCCGACCTCCAGAGCATAGTCTTTCTGGAACATGAAGTTGACCAGTTTCCACGCAAGGTCCGGGTGCGGGGAAGCCTTGGCCATCACCATGCTCCAGCCGGAAAAGGCGGTGGCGGTACCAGGCGCCTGACCTTGCGAGGTTGGAAGCGGCGCGATGCCGATGTCCTTCACGCCTTCGGGCCAGCAGGGACCGCAGATCACATTGTTCCAGATCTGCGGGACATAGTTGCCTCCAAGCGTGATGCCGATCTGGTGCTTCGGCAGGAACGGCGCCACGATGCCTGGGCCGTTGGCATTCAGGATTTGCGAGGCCGGAGCGAGAAGGCCTTCGGCAGAAGCCGTGCGATAGAAATCGAGGACCTCACGAATGCCCTTGCCGTCGACGACCCACTTGTCGTCCTTCTGATTATAGAATTCCGGATCGCTGGAGCCGTACATGAAATTAAGGGCGCCCAGGACAACGCCCTGTGTGCCCTGAGCCGTTCCCGTGAGTACCCAGAGCGGCCAGACGTTCGGGTCGGACTTCTTGATCGCTCTGGCGGCATCCAGAATATCATTCCAGCTCTTGGGCTTCCAATCGCCTGGAAGATTAGCCTTGGCGAAGATGGTCTTGTCGTAAAGCAAAGCGTTGGTGTTGACGCCCTGGCTGACCGCATAGACCTTACCGTCTACCGTGCCCTCTTTCTTGACCGGCTCTACATACTGCGACCACCAGTCGGTCTTGGCGAGTTGATCGTCAAGCGGGGCGAGAAGATCAGAGGCTACCCACTGACCGAGTTCCGGTGCCGGGACCTCTGCCACATCAGGAAGAGCGCCCGGGTCTGTATACATCAAGCTGAGCTTGGTCAGGAAGTCATCATAGCCGCCCTGGATCGGAACCAGCTCGACCTTGACGTCGGGATTCGCCTTTTCAAAGCCGTCCCTGATTTCGCCGAACCACTTTTTGGCCAGATCCGGGCTGCTCATGAAATAGTCGGCGCTGAATGCAACCTTCAGCGTGATTGCGTCCGCCCATGCGAAAGTCGCGTTGGCGGTCAATGCAGTCGTGAGCGCCAATCCAAGCAAGGCCCTTCGCGGAAGGGTTGCGCTGAACATGTTATGAAATCCCATTTTCTTCTCCTCTGGTTGGTGTCGCTTTTTTGGATGGGCTACGCGCCCTGGCGTTCGACGATCCGGGCAGGCGTTGTACGCAAGGTGTTTCCTGATACGGGCTCGAAGAAATGGAGATCGTTCGGATCGAAGACGAGATCTGCCTTTTGGCCGATCCGAATGTCGGCGAAACTGGGGAAGCGGGCATTCACTTCCACGCCACCTACATCAACCAGAACAAATGTCTCCGACCCGGTTGTCTCGATCGCACGAACCGTGCCGAAGATATGCTCGCGGCAACGGGAGGGGGCATCTTTGGTCCAATGGAGATCATCGGGCCTGATACCGAGTTCAACTCGCGACGGCAGATTGGTCGACGCAAAGAAGCGGTCAGCCTCTACGGAAAAAACCGAACCCAGGCACTGGATGCGTCCCAAAGCGCCATCGCGGGTCAATTCGGCGGGCAAGATGTTCATGCGAGGTGATCCGATGAACGTTCCGACGAATTTGTTGGCGGGATTTCGGTAGAGCTGGGCCGGCGTGTCTACCTGCAGGATCCGACCCCGATCGAAAACAGCGATGCGATGTCCCATTGTCATCGCTTCAACCTGGTCGTGTGTGACGTAGACCGTCGTCACGCCCAGGCGCCGCTGAAGGTCAGATATCTCGGCACGCATATGCGTGCGCAAGCCAGCGTCGAGATTCGAAAGAGGTTCATCCAGAAGGAAGATACGCGGCTCGCGGATCAAGGCGCGGCCAAGCGCGACGCGTTGCCGCTGCCCGCCCGACAGTTCGGAGGGCTTGCGATCCAAGAGACCGTTCAACCCGACAAGGTTAGCGACCTTCTCCACGCGACTGTTGAGGTCGGATCGATTCTCCTTGCGAACTTCTGGGCCGAAGGAAAGGTTGCCTCGCACGCTCATATGCGGATAAAGCGCGTAGCTCTGAAACACCATCGCGATATCGCGCCTGCCCGGCGGCGTCAGGGTGACATCCTGGCCATCGATGAGAACGCGGCCATGGGTCGGCGTTTCAAGGCCAGCAAGCATCCGCAAGGTTGTGGTCTTGCCGCATCCAGATGGGCCAACAAAGACGATGAATTCTCCGTCTTTGATGTCCAGATCAAGGTTGGGTATCGCCACGAAATCGTTGAATACCTTCCAAATTCCTTCGAAGGATACGGTTGCCATGTGCTTCAGATCCCCAAGTACGTGTGATGGGAGAGCGGACAACAAAGGCAGTTCAGGGATTCCCCCTTGGGGTCGAACCATGGGCCTGGCAGACGGGCCAACGGGCCAGATACATGCAATTGCGGGGAAATCTCGTCGGGCGCAGCAACGTTCGTGCTCACTTTTTTCTCCTCTGTCCCCAACGATGGCATCCATGAGCCATTTCTTAATTGAAGCGTACTCCACGGGTGCGTCACCACAATTTCGCAAATATGCGATATGTGGCGCAACATGACGCATTTTGACCAAAGGCTGCTTTTCTCGGGACGGTCCAAACGCTATAGCGCGATAAGGTGATGCCCGCGGACGGCAAGTCGTCATGAGCGCACCTTTATGTGGTCTGCGGGCCAACCTCAGGCATTGGACTTGTTATGAAAGAGTATGACGTCATCGTTATTGGCAGCGGCGTCGGCGGCGCCATTACGGCACGTCGCCTCTCTGAAAGGGGCGCGCGAGTCCTTATCGTTGAACGCGGCGGTTTGGTGCCGCGCGAACCAGATAACTGGAGCGTCCCGACGGTCTTCTTTGAGAAGAAATACAAGGCAAGGGACACTTGGCTGGACCGCCATGACAACAGCTTCGACCCCGGCATGTTCTACAATGTCGGCGGGTCCACGAAATTCTACGGGGCCGCGATGTTCCGCCTACGGGAGCAGGACTTCGAAGCCCTGGCGCATCGACGCGGCGTCTCTCCCGCGTGGCCATATCGATATGCCGACCTTTCGCCCTACTATGACGAAGCCGAGCGGATATTCGGCGTGCACGGAGACGATCACCTCGACAAAACGGCGCCGCCGCGCGGCACACCGTTTCCCTACGGGCCGGTGAAGTCAGAGCCGATCGTTGAACGAATGGCACAGAGTTTCCGAAACCAGGGCCTCTCGCCCTCCCCGTTGCCGCTCGCCGTGAATGCAGCGCCAGCGGGCACATGCATCTTGTGCCGGACATGTGACGGTTTCCCGTGCAAGATCGGCCAGAAGAACGATGCGGAAACCTGTGGTGTCGAACCTGCACTGGCAACCGGTCGGGTCGATTTGATGACGCAGGCCTTTGCGCGTCGTCTTTTGACCACGCCCGATGGCAAGCGCGTCACCGCGGTTGAAGTCGATCATGCCGGCACGGTAAAGCGGCTGCAGGCTCCTCTTTTTGTTGTTTCATGCAACGCCGTCAACAGTTCGGCCTTGCTGCTCCGTTCAGCCGACACCGGGACGCCGAAAGGCGTGGCGAACAGTTCCGATGTCGTCGGGCGGCACTATATGGTGCACAATCAGACCGCGTTGATGGGGCTCTCCCACCGCGTGAACTCCACGGTCTTCCAGAAGACCCTCGCCCTCAATGACTGGTACTTCGGCGACAATGCCTTTCGCTGGCCCATGGGACAGATGCAAATGCTCGGCAAGCTGCAAGGAGGCATGCTGACCGCGAGTGTGCCTTACATGCCAAGCTTCCTGGGGGATCGAATGGCCAGACACGGGATGGACTGGATTGGCCTATCCGAAGATCTCCCAGACCCCAACAACCGGGTTACTCTCAACGGAGGCCGCATCAAACTCTCCGTGACCTTGAACAATATGGACGGACATCTCGAACTCGTCCGCCGGATGAAACGTGCGCTTCAGCGGGCGGGATATCCTATCGTCATCACCAAGTCGCTCGTCGCCCACGCAACGGGTCACCAATGCGGCACGGTTAGGATGGGGAATGATCCCGGAACGTCGGCCCTGGATCCGTTCTGCCGCGCGTGGAATCAGCAGAACCTGTTTGTTATTGATGCCTCGTTCTTCCCATCTTCAGCGGCTGTGAACCCGGCCCTGACGATAGCCGCCCAAGCTTTGCGCGCGGCCGATCATATAATGGCGACTGATCTTGCGTGATGGGCACTTGGCCACCGAGCCTTTTGAAGGAATTCTTCGAGACAAGGCGCGATGCAACCGTTTTGATTGGGTAGCCGGGAAAGCTCCGCGCCTAGAGGCAAGATCTTAGCAAAGTCGCGACTCTCGCGGGCTTTTCACAATACATCGTCGCCCTCATCGCCTGGGGCCTGCCAATCCGGATCGCGGCAGCATTTCATCGCTGCCCAGGAACTGCCTGACCTCAACTGGGATTGACGGGTCGTTTTCCTCGAGTGTGGTCACCCGCTTCAGATGCTCCTTTTGCAGCATGCCGGGGCCTTGGTAATGCATCGCGACCTTTGTGGCATACGGCGGTCGTAGCATTGTAGCTGCGATGCCCGAAGTGATCCCGAACATAAAGTTCTTGGCGCTTCGCCGAACAGGTGCGTAAATTCCGAATGTCATCTCATTCTTCTGCCCGACCTCGAAATCCACGGAGAACATTCGGCCCTCTAGCGGGATCGTGAAGCCATGGTACTTGAAGACATAATCCGCCTTGGTGGGCCGATCGAAGCTCGGAAATCGCTCAATATAGTAGTGCTGAAGGAAATCACGATTTCGATATAGGCAAAATGCCGAACGCAATATTTTTCCCCGGTAGATGCTGGAATATTGATAGCGATCGTACATTCCGATGTGCACGTCGCTAGCAGCTCTCTGATGCAGAAGGCTGGTTTCAAGAAAGCTACTAAATCTTGCCGCATGCCGAAATGTCTCTAGGGCGTGAAAATAATTACCCTCAATAAGCATTCTAAATTCTTCATTGTCAACAAATAGAACTTCTGGGCTTACCCCAAAATATTGAGCAATAAGTCTTCGATTCTGCACCGACGGGATATGCGCGCCCGACATATACTTATTAACTTGCTGGCGGTTTATTTTCATCTTCCGACACACATCGGAAATCGAACCGCTACGCTCGCACAGAAATCTCAAATTGGCAGCGAAGTTCTCCGCCAAAAGTGCCGTATCGTCGTGCATCGTCATTGAATTATTGCTGTCCACCGCGAAAGTCCGCAGGAGAGATATGCGTCAACCTGCGCCAAGTATCAAGGCTCTGCGAAATTGTGACAGCTGCAGGCCTGTCGCAATCTCACCACAGCGGCAAGCTTTGCGCCCCCTTGCGCGACGACCTGGCAGCCAAAGGCGGATACGAATGATCAGACATATCAAGTTGGCGGAGGCTCGTGCTTCCAACTTTCAGGACGATGCTCTTACCAAGGCTGTCCAGGCGCTTCTTGACGAGGTGGAAAAGGGCGGAGACGCAGCGGTTCGCAAGCTTGCCGTCCGCTTCGATGGTGTGGATCGACAAAGCTATAGGCTCACCAAAACCGAGATCGAAGCCTGCCTGAACAGCGTATCCAAACAAGAGCGAGAAGACATCGAGTTCGCACAAGAGCAGGTGCGCAATTTCGCGGAAGCCCAGAAAGCCGCTTTGACCGACATTGAGGTCGAGACGCTGCCGGGCGTCATACTCGGTCATCGCAATGTTCCTATGCAGAGCGTCGGCTGCTATGTGCCCGGTGGCAAGTATGCGCTGCTTGCCTCGGCGCACATGTCGGTGCTGACCGCCAAGGTGGCAGGATGCGAGCGTGTCATCACTTGCGCTCCGCCATTCAAGGGCAAGCCAGCACCGCTGATCGTCGCGGCCCAACACCTGGCCGGGGCTGACGAGATATATGTCCTCGGTGGCGTGCAGGCCGTTGCCGCAATGGCACTTGGCACCGAAACCGTCGAGCCTGTCGATATGCTGGCTGGCCCTGGCAACGCCTACGTCGCCGAGGCCAAGCGTCTCCTTTTCGGCCGCGTCGGCATCGACCTCTTTGCCGGTCCGACTGAAGTTCTCATCTTGGCCGATGATACCGTAGACGGAGAATTGGTCGCGACAGACCTGCTTGGGCAAGCGGAGCATGGTACCAATTCGCCGGCCATCCTGGTGACCAATTCCGAGAAGCTCGCCAGGAACACTTTGGCTGAAATCGAGCGGTTGCTCAGGATCATGCCGACCGCTGAAATCGCCGGGACAGCATGGCGCAATCACGGTGAGATAATCCTTTGCGAGACGCGGGAAGAGATGCTGGTCGAGGCTGATCGTATCGCTTCAGAGCACGTTCAGGTTATGACCGCGGATGACGACTGGTTTCTCAACAACATGAGGAATTATGGCGCGCTGTTCCTCGGCGCGCGCACGACCGTCGCCTACGGCGACAAGGTGATTGGCACCAATCATACTCTGCCCACCATGCGCGCCGCGCGCTATACTGGCGGGTTATGGGTCGGCAAGTTCATCAAGACCTGCACCTATCAACGAATTTTGACCGATCAGGCCTCCGCGATGGTCGGTGAATACGCATCGAGGCTGTGCATCATGGAAGGGTTTGCTGGCCACGCCGAGCAAGCCAATCTCCGAGTGCGGCGTTACGGTCATCGCAACATCGAATACGCCACTGCTGCCCACCCGTTGGCCGCGAGCAAGCAAATGGAGGAAACCAATGAAACACGATAAGAACGTGAAAGGCGCGGTCGTCGCGCAGGAGATGACTGGCGGCCAGATTATCGTGGATCACCTGATCCGCGAGGGTGTGACCCATGTTTTCGGCATCCCTGGACACGGCGATACAGCGCTTATGGACGCGTTCGTTGACCGTAAGGACGAAATCCAGCTTTTGCCGGCCATGCATGAGCAAAATGCTTCCCACATGGCTGATGGATTCTACCGGTCCTCGGGCAAGGTAGCCTGCGTCGTGACATCAATCGGCCCGGGAGCCACCAACACCCTGACCGGCATAGCGACCGCATTCGCGGACTCGTTGCCGCAGCTTGTCATCACCGGCGGTGTTCACACCTACATGATGGGGCGTGGCGTTCTTCAGGAAGTTGATCGACCGCATTCGGACAACTTCCCGCGCATGGCCGAGCCCGTGGTGAAGCGCTGGTTCAATCCGAGTCATGTCGAGCAGATCCCCAACATGATGGAGCAGGCCTTCAACGCCATGCTTGAGGGACGCAAAGGGCCAGTCCTCTTGAATGTCCCGCAAGATGTCCAGGCCGAGTTTGCAACGGTCACAATAGGCGACGGCAAGAAGCGCCGTACCGCCGCGCGCGCCTTCGGCGATCCAGAATACATCACCCGCGCCGTCGAGCTGCTCCTTTCGGCGGAGCGTCCGGTGCTTCTGGCCGGCGGCGGTGTCATCCAGGCGGAAGCAACGGACGAGCTGATAGCCATCGCGGAGTTTCTCGGCGCTCCGGTCACCACCTCCTTCATGGGCAAGGGCGCGTTCCCCGAAGACCACGAATTGTTCGCATGCGCGTGCGGCGACCTTGGTTCGATCCCTGGCAATGCAATGACGCGATCGGCGGACGTGCTCCTGGCGGTTGGCTGCCGTTTCTCCGACCGCATCACGTCCTCTTACCAGCCGGGGGTCACATTCGACATTCCGAAGACCAAGCTGGTCCAGGTCGATCTGGATGCCTTCGAAATCGGAAAGAACTACCCTGTGGAAGTCGGAATTGTCGGCGATGCCAAGGCTGTGCTCGGCGCCATTCTGGCGGAGCTGAAAGCCAAGGGGCAAAGACGTGACTACAAGTCCACTGCGCAGTTCAAGGAACTGGAGCAGCGCAAAGTGGAATGGGAGGAATTCCTTCGGCCTCTGCGCACAGCCAATGTCCAGCCCATGACTGCTTCCCAGGTACTGGTCGAGGTGCGCAAGGCGTTGCCGCGCGACACGATCGTTGTTACCGATTCTTCCAATCCGCAGAACCAGGTATTCAACGAATTCCCGGTTTATGGTCCGCGCCAGCACATCACGCCTGGCGGCATGTCGGGGATTGGCTTTGCCCTGCCCGCCGCAATCGGCGCCAAGCTGGGCAAGCCGGAGGTACCAGTCTGCGCTGTCTTTGGCGACGGCGCGTTTCTCCAGACAGGAACTGAACTCGCCACCGCCGCAATGCTCGGCACGCCGGTGATCTTTCTTGTCATCAACAATGGCGGCTGGGGCGCGATCCGCAACCTGCAGCTGAACATGTTCGGCGAGGACCGTGAGATCATCACGGAGTTCAAGACACCGGACGGCTCGAAGTGGATGGCCGACATTGCCGGCGTCGCGAGAGCTCTCGGCTGCGAGGGCGAGCGTGTGGTCGATGCCTCTCACATTGGTGCGGCGATTGAACGGGCTCTGGCGTCCGGGAAGCCGTATGTCATCGACGCGATCTGCGCGATCGAACGGCCCTACTCCAACATGCACGTGACCGGCTGGTGGGACATTACCGTCCCCGCTTACCTGGGCGACCTGCGCGCCAAATATGTGAAGGGACGCGGGTTCTGATCGACGTGAGAGCCAGTCGGCAACAGCTGGCTCTCACTCCAAATGTTTGGAGTTGTTCAATGACAGATAACCGACGGCCGAATGTCAAAAATGGCCTCCCACGCCAGCTGTTCTGGATCGCGATCGTTGCGATTCTCCTATCTCCACTTTTCCCCGCAGCAATAAGAACTCTTGGCGAGCAAAGTGAATTGCGGGGTCGACTCGCGGAATCGCAAGTTGCCTTGCTCAACTACTACTTCGGTGGAAAATAGTGTCTCACAGACACTGAAGAGATCAGAACAACTGCATCGACCGAAAACGATCGTTGGCGACGGATGTGGTCGGTGTTGGCGCCATGCCTGAGACACATCGCCTTCATGCGGGGTCAGCAACTTCTCGCCTTGGAGCAAGCGCGTGGGCAGTCACCTTCTTAGGCCAAGTCCTTCTGACATTCGTCAGGAGTCGGACTCTCTTGGAATGGTCGAAGTCCCCCAGCGCGCATACTATGGATCGCAAACCGCACGCGCCATCGAGAATTTCCAGATATCGGGTATCTCGATTGGGCACTATCCTCTTCTCATCAGAGCCCTTGCCCTAGTCAAGAAGGCTGCGGCGCGAGCCAACTGTCAGCTTGGCGATCTATCAGAAGCAAAGATGATTGCCATCGGTCACGCCTGTGACGACATAGCTGCCGGCCATCTGAGTGACCAATTCGCTCTCGATGTCTTCCAGGGAGGCGCAGGAACCTCCACCAACATGAACATCAACGAGGTGATCGCAAATCGGGGCCTCGAGACTATGGGGCTGCCGCGTGGCAACTACGCTGCGCTTCACCCAAACGATGACGTCAACCGTTCTCAGTCGACCAACGACGTCTACCCGACGGCCATCCGGCTTGCACTTCTGCTCGCTGCCCCCGAACTGATCGACGCGTTGTGGGCGCTCATAGGCGCGTTCGAATCGAAGGCGTTGGAGTTCGCCCACATTCTCAAGCTGGGTCGCACGCAATTGCAGGATGCAGTTCCGATGACCTTGGGTCAGGAATTCGGTGCCTTCGCGATCACGGTCCGCGAGGACATCGACCGCCTTCGGGAGGCAATGGACCTGCTGCGTGAGATCAATCTCGGAGGCACGGCAATTGGCACCGGCATCACAGCGGATCCGGGCTATCAAAGGGTCGTTGTTGCGGAACTTGAGGCTGTTGCCGCCACGCGACTGAAGCCGGCTGCAAACCTTATTGAAGCCGGCTGGGACACTGGTGCCTTTGTCCACTTTTCCGCGGTTCTGAAACGGGTAGCTGTGAAGCTGTCGAAGATTTCCAATGATCTACGGCTGCTTTCTTCCGGACCTCGCGGCGGTATTGGAGAAGTGCGGTTGCCTGCCGTCCAGCCAGGATCCTCGATCATGCCCGGCAAGGTGAATCCGGTAATCCCTGAGGTTGTGAACCAGGTTGCCTTCCATGTGATTGGACAAGACGTCACTGTGACGCTCGCAGCCGAAGCTGGACAGCTGCGGCTTAATGCCTTCGAGCCGATTATCGTATTCAGCTTGATGCAATCCATTCGTCTACTTACCAACGCGGCCCGGGTCCTGGAGACCCGCTGTGTGGCCGACATCAAGGCCGACGAAGCGGCCTGTGGAAGGCACCTCCTATCCGGAACTGCACTGGCCACCGCTCTGGTCCCGGTCCTTGGATATGAACGCTCGGCGGAGCTCGTCGAGGCGATCTTGGCAAGCGGCAAAACCCTACGAGAGCTGCTTATCCAGGCAGATGACCTGTCGCCTGATCTCATCGACGACATACTGAACGCCGAGGAAATGACCCGGCCATCGCGAGCACGGAAGGCAAAGACGTGACCGCCTCCTGCGGCGACCGGGCTCAATCCAGGTTTAGACGAAGACCAGCAAGTCGCAACCAAAACACACTTTGACAGGATCGTGCTCATGTCGAACGAACCCCTCCCATCCCTAGAGTTCTTCCTCACATTGGTCGAGGCCGCGAGCCGTATCACTCTCCCTAGATTTCGGACTCGATTGGCTGCTGACGCAAAGTTCAAGGCTGGCGTCAAGTTCGACCCGGTGACCGACGCGGACCGAGAAGCTGAAATCGCCATTCGCGAAATGATCAGCTCAACCTATCCGGATCATTCGATACTCGGTGAAGAATTCGGCACAACGGGGCGCGGACCCATACAATGGGTCATAGATCCGATCGACGGAACAAAACCATACCTGTGCGGCATCCCTGTATGGGGAACACTCATAGGGCTCACAGTAGCCGGCCGAGCCGTACGCGGAATAATGAGCCAACCTTATACAGGTGAATTCTTCTGGGGCGACGAGTCTGAGGCATTCTGCGAGAGTGCCCGCGGGAGATCAAAGCTGCGCACAAGTAGTGTTCGGGTCCTACCCGACGCCATCTGCCATACGACCTCGCCAGAGCCTTTCGCCCGGCGCTCAGACCGAGGTTTTGCAAAGCTCTCCTCAGCAGCCAAATTCACCCGATACGGAGGGGAGTGCTACGCATTTGCGATGCTGGCTGCCGGCCAGATCGATTTGTGCGTCGAACCATCAATGCAGCCGTATGACATCGTGCCGCTCATTCCAATCATTGAATCGGCCGGCGGCATTGTTACACGCTTCGACGGCGGTCGCGCTGAGCGGGGCGGCAGAATACTGGCGTCAGCCAATCGGTCACTCCACGAAGCTGCGCTGGAAATGCTCAACGATGCCGAGCTCGGCGCGACGCAAACAACCCAAGATATTTCAGTGAGTTAACATCTTGAATGCGGATGCTTACCTTGATCGATCGAAACGAGTAGGCGCGCGAGAGCGGTGGGCTACTTATGTTGCCTTTCTCAGCACAGGGGCACTCGTCGCGGCTTGGGCGCCATTGGTCCCGTTCGCCAAATCCCGGCTGGGCATTGATGACGGACAGCTTGGCATCCTTTTGCTGTTCCTTGGCGGCGGCTCGCTGGTCGGAATGCCCTTGACTGGTCTTCTAACGGCACGCTTCGGATACCGTCTGATCATAATTTGCGGAACGCTTGTGGCGGCTGCGGTCCTGCCGATCCTGGCCGCAGGCATGAGCGTTCTCGGGATGGCGGTTGCCCTTGCGGTATTCGGCGCCGCGATCGGGGCCATCGATGTGGCAATGAATGTCCAGGCCGTCATTGTCCAGAAGCGGATGGGGCTTTCCCTGATGTCCGGCTTTCATGCCTGTTACAGCATTGGGGGAACTATCGGAGCGGGCGGGCTAAGCGCATTGCTCAAACTGGGAGCTAGCCCGCTCCAAGCATGCTTGGCCTTAGGAATTCTGATGTTTGTCGCCGTGTCCTCGCGGGCAATGGGCTTCATCCCCCTCGCCAACGATGGGGGCAAAACCACTCCGCTGTTTGTTGTCCCAAGGCCACTGGTTCTGTTTATTGGACTTTTCTCCGCGCTAGTGTTCATGGCAGAGGGAGCGGTGCTCGACTGGAGCGGCGTGTTCCTGTTGCAATATCGCGGCGCCGAGCCTTATGCGGCGGGATCTGGTTACGCCGCTTTTGCCGTGGCGATTACGGGAGGACGGCTTATCGGCGACCGACTTGTCGATGCGGTGGGAGGTCGTCGCGTGCTCTTAGGGGGCGGACTGATCTCGGCAATTGGCTTCGTGGTGGTTTTGGCGCTCCCTTCGCAACTGTTTGCATTGTGCGGGTTCATGCTTGTTGGCTTCGGCGCCGCAAACATCATCCCGCTCATGTTCAAAGCTGCCGGAGTGCAGACGTCAATGCCGGCAAACCTTGCAGTCGCCACCGTCACCACGCTGGCTTATGGCGGCCACATGCTCGGACCGGCTTTTATCGGGTTGGTCGCACATTTCCTGGATTTGCGCGTTGCCTTTGCCATGCTGGCGACGACTATGGTCTTTGTCGCCTTTGCGGGTCGCGCGGTACTGGCCGACAGTAGCCGTGGCGGCCAAGAAGCTGTGAACCAGCTATGAAACTTTCCGCTTGCATAGAATGGCTTTACGCCCCTGAAACAGCAAATTTCGCAGATCGTATATGGCTTGCACGGCAAAGCGGCCTGGCGGCCGTCGAATTCTGGAGGTGGACTGATAAGGATCTTGACAGTATCGATCTTGCGCTGCAGGCCACCGAGATGGAACTAAGCAGCATCGTAGCTGAACCTATGATTTCGCTGACCGATATCCGAAACCAGAGCATTTTTCTCGAAGGTCTCAGACGTTCGATTGCCACAGCAAGGAGGCTTGGCGCCCCAGTGCTTATCGCCCAGGCGGGCGATGAGCTTTCTGATGTCTCCCGACATGATCAAAAGAAGGCGCTTGTCGAAACATTGAATCTTGCCGGCGAAATGCTGAAGGGAAGCGGCGTTCGTATTGGTCTTGAACCACTCAACACACTGATAGATCACCCCGGATACTTCCTGCCTTCGACGGTCGAAGCCCTGGAGATCGCTGCCGCAACCGGGCGCCCAGAGATCGGGATCGTTTACGACATCTACCATTCTGCCGTTATGGGCGAAGAAACCGAAGTTGTTATCGGCGGCAATATTGATCGCGTCTTCCACATTCATATTGCCGATCATCCCGGGCGCAACGAACCAGGGACTGGTGGTATCGATCTGAAGAAGCGGTTGGACTGGCTTCTCGCCCGAGGTTACAGCGGTTTCATCGGACTGGAGTATAGACCGGTTGCTCCAACGTCCAAATCAGTCGACGCTTGTCGAAGAGTGCTATCTCAATGAGAGGTGAAATTCTTTAATAAATTCGCTGGTTTGGCCGGACTTAGTGGTTTTGAGAGCGGTTGACCAGATTCTTCTGCCGCACCACGCTTCAGCCTTTCCGCACGACTTGATTGGCGACCGATCAGCGCCGCGGGCCAAATGCGCTTGACAAAATAGCGCCGGCCCGTTCAATTCGGCGCATTCACCAGGGGGGGTCCCGGCAAGGGGCTGAGATACTGCTGGCTTTCGCGGCGCAGTGACCCGTTGAACCTGATCCAGTTCATACTGGCGTAGGGACGGTGCAAGCGCTTTGCGGGAGTTCACGCCCGAAGACCTGTTTTCCAAGCAGGGCGGCCAAAGCGTCTCATCCTTCCGGTACAGAACTGGGTCTCCAATGCATGAGCAAAGGAGCCTCAAGATGAATGCCCTCACCCCAGCCGTCTCAACGGGACCGCTGCCCGCCTCACGGAAGATCCACAAGTCCGGCGTCCTCCATCCGCACATCAAGGTGCCGATGCGCGAAATCTCTGTCCATCCGACCGCCGGCGAGCCGCCCGTCACCGTCTACGATCCGTCCGGCCCCTATACCGACCCGACGGTCGAAACCAGCATCGAAAAGGGCCTTGCCCGGCTTCGCCACGAATGGATTACGGCACGCGGCGATGTCGAAGCCTATGACGGCCGCCACGTCCGGCCGGAAGACAATGGATTTGCGGCTGGCGAGCGGCTGACGCCAGAATTTCCGGTCCGCAACCGGCCGCTCAGGGCCAGATCAGGCAAGGCAGTGACCCAGCTCGCCTACGCGCGCGCCGGCATCGTCACACCCGAAATGGAGTTCGTCGCCATCCGTGAGAACCTCGGCCGCGAGATCGTCCGCGGCAAGCTGCAACGCGACGGCGAAGCCTTCGGCGCGGCGCTCCCCGATTTCGTCACGCCCGAATTCGTGCGCGATGAGGTGGCGCGAGGGCGGGCGATCATTCCCGCCAACATTAACCACCCGGAGAGCGAACCGATGATCATCGGCCGCAATTTCCTGGTCAAGATCAATGCCAATATCGGCAACTCCGCTGTCACCTCCTCGATGGCCGAAGAGGTCGAAAAAATGGTGTGGGCGATCCGCTGGGGCGCCGATACGGTGATGGACCTCTCGACCGGCCGCAACATCCACAACATCCGCGACTGGATCGTGCGCAACGCGCCGGTGCCGATCGGCACAGTGCCGCTTTACCAGGCGCTCGAGAAGGTCGGCGGCATCGCCGAGGATCTGAGCTGGGAGGTCTACCGCGACACGCTGATCGAACAGGCCGAACAGGGCGTCGACTATTTCACCATCCACGCCGGCGTGCGGCTGCACTACATCCCGCTGACCGTCGACCGGGTCACGGGCATCGTCTCGCGCGGCGGCTCGATCATGGCCAAATGGTGCCTGCACCATCACCGGGAAAGCTTCCTTTACGAGCATTTCGCGGAGATCTGCGACATCTGCCGCGCCTATGACGTGTCCTTCTCGCTCGGCGACGGTCTTCGTCCCGGCTCGATCGCCGACGCCAATGACGCAGCACAATTCGCCGAGCTGGAAACGCTCGGCGAGCTGACGCAGATCGCCTGGGCCAAGGATTGCCAGGTGATGATCGAGGGGCCCGGCCACGTGCCGATGCACAAGATCAAGGAGAACATGGACAAGCAGCTCGCTGTCTGCGGCGAGGCGCCCTTCTACACGCTTGGACCGCTGACGACCGACATCGCGCCGGGCTATGACCACATCACCTCCGGCATCGGCGCGGCCATGATCGGCTGGTTCGGCACCGCCATGCTCTGCTACGTCACGCCCAAGGAGCATCTCGGCCTTCCCGATCGCAACGACGTCAAGATTGGCGTGATCACCTACAAGATCGCCGCCCATGCCGCCGACCTGGCGAAGGGCCATCCGGCCGCGAAAGTCAGGGATGATGCCCTTTCCCGCGCGCGCTTCGAGTTCCGCTGGGAGGACCAGTTCAACCTGTCTCTCGACCCCGAAACCGCGCGGTCCTTCCACGACCAGACCTTGCCCAAGGAGGCGCACAAGCTGGCGCACTTCTGCTCGATGTGCGGACCGAAATTCTGTTCCATGCGTATTTCTCACGACATCCGCGCCGAGGCACAGAAAGAGGGCATGGCGGCGATGGCGGCGAAATACCGCGAGGGCGGCGATCTCTACATGCCAGCTGGCGAGACCGACGCACCGCTCATGCCAGAGGCGCCGGAACCGTCATGAGGGTGTTGGTCAAAGGGGCCGGCGTCGCCGGCCTCACCGCCGCCTTCGAGCTCGCCGCCCGCGGCGCGACGGTCACAGTCGCCGAGACCCGGCATGGCATCTGTGGCAACGCATCGTGGTTCGCCGGCGGCATGCTGGCGCCATGGTGCGAGCGTGAAAGCGCCGAGCAGCCTGTGCTGGATCTCGGATGCGACGCTGCCGACTGGTGGGATGCGGTGCTGCCGGGTCAGGTGACACGCGCCGGAACACTGGTCGTGGCCGCGCCGCGCGAGGCGGGCGAGCTTGACCGGTTCGCCAGCCGCACGTCCGGCCATCGGCGTGTCGATGAAGATGAGATTGCGCTCCTGGAACCCGACCTCGCCGGCCGCTTCAGGCGCGGACTGTTCTTCCCCGATGAGGCTCATCTCGACCCGCGGCACGCGATGGCGGCACTTCATGACAGGCTCGCTGCCATGGGTGTCGAATTCCGCTTCGGCGCCGATGCCCGGCACATTTCCGGTTTCGATCGCCGGATCGACTGCACGGGGATGGCGGCAGAAGACGACGGCCTGCGCGGCGTGCGCGGCGAGATGCTGATCCTGCGCACGCCGGACATTTCGCTGTCACGCCCGGTCCGGCTGCTGCATCCGCGCTTTCCGCTCTATGTGGTGCCGCGTACCGATCACCGTTTCATGGTTGGCGCGACGATGATCGAAAGCCAGTCCACAGGACCGGTCACGGCGCGTTCGATGATGGAGCTTTTGGGCGCGGCCTATGCTCTTCATCCGGCCTTCGGTGAGGCTGGCATCATTGAGACCGGCGCCGGCGTCCGTCCGGCCTTTCCCGACAATCTGCCGCGTGTCGAGGAATGTGGAAGCACCGTCGCGATCAACGGGCTCTATCGCCATGGTTTTCTTCTCGCCCCCGCCATGGCGCGCCAGGCGGCCGACCTGGTTTTCAATCAAGGAACCAAGGAGCTTGCGCATGAAACTGATGGTCAACGGCGAAGCGCATGAGGTTGCCGCCACCACACTGGCCGAGCTGCTTGCCGCGCTCGACTATGAGGGCGATTGGCTGGCAACGGCCGTCAACAACGATCTCGTGCACAAAGCCAACCGGGCAGTATTCCAGTTGAGTGACGGCGACCGGATCGAAATCCTCTCGCCCATGCAGGGAGGCTAGACCTTGTTCGATCTTTTCGGAACGAAGCTTGCCTCCCGCCTGCTTCTCGGCACCGCTCAATATCCGTCGCCGGCCATCCTTGCCGATGTGGTCAAAGTGTCGGGCACGTCGGTAGTGACGGTCTCGTTGCGGCGTGAGATGGCGGGCGGCAAGGCCGGCGAAAAATTCTGGTCGTTGATCCGCTCGCTGGATCTCAGAATCCTGCCCAACACTGCAGGCTGTCACTCCGTCAAGGAAGCGGTCACGACCGCAAAAATGGCGCGTGAGGTCTTCGGTACGAACTGGATCAAGCTCGAAGTGATCGGCAACCACGACACGTTACAACCAGACGTGTTCGGCTTGGTCGAAGCCGCCCACATCCTGTGCGAGGACGGTTTTGCGGTTTTCCCCTATACCACCGACGACCTTGTTGTCGCCGAGCGGCTGCTTGCGGCGGGCTGCAAAGTCTTGATGCCATGGTGCGCACCGATCGGTTCCGCCCTCGGGCCGGTCAACATCATGGCGTTGCGCTCGATGCGCGGACATTTCCCTGGCGTCCCGCTGATTGTGGATGCGGGGCTCGGACGGCCGTCGCATGCGGCCACCGTCATGGAACTCGGCTTTGACGCGGTGCTGCTGAACACGGCGGTCGCCAGGGCGGCCGATCCGGTCGGCATGGCGCGTGCGTTCGGCAAGGCGGTCGAGGCCGGCCATGAAGCTTTCAACTCGGGAATGCTCGAACCGCGCGACGTCGCCGTGCCATCGACGCCGACAATTGGCAGGGCCGTTTTTTCATGAAGCTCGATCCCTTCTACCTGATCGTCGACAGCGCTGCCTGGATCGAACGGCTGGTGCCGCTTGGCGTCAAGCTGGTGCAGCTTCGCATCAAGACCTTGGATGAGGCCGGGTTGCGCGCAGAGATTCGCAAGGCAAAGGCCTTGTGCGCCCAGCACCACTGCCAGCTCATAGTCAACGACCATTGGCGCCTGGCAATCGAGGAAGGCTGCGACTTCGTCCATCTCGGCCAGGAGGATTTGCAAACCGCCGACCTCTTGGCGATTCGGGCAGCTGGCCTAAGGCTCGGACTGAGCACGCATGATCATATCGAACTGGAAACGGCGATGGCCGCCCAGCCCGACTACATCGCGCTCGGCCCCATCTACCCGACCATCCTGAAGAAGATGAAATGGGCCCCGCAAGGCGTCGAACGGATCAACGAGTGGAAGCGCCGGGTAGCACCGATTCCTCTGGTCGCCATTGGTGGCCTCAACCCGGACAGGCTCGACGGCGCCTTTGCGGCCGGTGCGGACAGCGCGGCGGTGGTCACCGACATCACATTGAATGCCGATCCCCAAGCGCGCACGAGAGAATGGATCGAAAAGACAGACCGATGGCGCTGAGGCGAGACCCGCATGTGCTTGTCGTCGGTGGCTCGGACTCCAGCGGGGGTGCCGGAATTGCGCGCGATATCGAGACGATCTCTTCGATTGGCGTGCGCACCTGCCTAGCTGTCACCGCGCTAACGGTGCAGACGCACGACGCCGTCATGGAAATCCATCATTCGCAACCCAGTCTGGTGGCCGATCAGATGCGCGCCGCGCTGCAGGCCAACGAGGTGGCGGCCATCAAGATCGGCATGCTGGCAACGGCCGAGATCATCGATGCCGTTGCCGCAGTGCTGCGCGAAAATCCGCAGGTGCCGGCAATCCTCGACCCCGTGCTCGCCTCGACCTCAGGCCGGGCGCTGCTGGAAGCAGGTGCCATCGCCGTCATGAAGCGCAATCTGATGCCGCTTTGCCGTCTTGTCACACCCAATCTCATCGAGCTGGCGCTCCTGGTTGGCTCGGAACTGGCGGTGGATGAGGACGGCGCACTGTTGCAAGGCCAGGAATTGCTGGCCGCCGGAGCGCAGGCCCTGCTGATCAAGGGCGGCCATGCATCGGGACCTCGATCAACCGATATTCTGTTGCGCTCCGATCAGGAACCTATCCGCGTCGACATGCCCCGCCTTGCCGCGTCGATGCGCGGGACTGGCTGCATGCTGGCCAGCGCGATTGCGGCGCATCTGGCGAATGCGAGATCACTCGAATACGGCGTGCGCTCAAGCAAGCTGTTTGTTTTCGAGAAACTCCGGAAGAATGCAGCCGAATGACCGGGGCTTTATGGTCCAGTCGATCGGCCCACGGGTAACCGCTCTCCCGCCAAGCGAACGTCCGTGTTTCGACACCTCAGCCGTTGAATGACTGACATGGCCGCCGATTTGCACGCCATAGTACGCCGCAGCCCTCTGCGAGACTGAACGGGATTTACTTCCGAAGCAACGACATGTCAGATCAGCCAAACGGTCAGAAAGGAGTGGAGGAAATGGTCGACATCATCTGACGTGCATCGAAAAACGGACATCGTGAGAGCAGCCGTTTCTACGCTGCGACCTCAGTTCCCTACTCCCACTCGATTGTTTTTAACCCAGCTAGGTCATTGATCTAGCTGGGTTTTTTCTTGCTTGCGGCACCGAAAGCCGACTCACATGGTCCGTCAAAAAGTTACGCTTTTGATTTTAAAGGGAAATAGGTAGCACATTAATGGCGACTGTCTGGCCCCTAGGTGAGCCTCGAAACCGCCGGCCTCGAGCAACGTCCTCACGCAATGTCGACTCGCCTTGATGTTCTGGATCGTTACCTCAAGTCAGGCTGAAGTTCTTTATCCCGAAAAGAATTGGTGGGCCCGGAGGGACGTCGTCTTATCAACAAAATCAAACAGTTAGCGGATGGTTCGCCACACCATATCCTTCGTATGTTCTCGTATGGTCTGGCGAACCAAAGGACAACAAGGAGGGATGAACCCGTCTATCAACTTCTCAACCACTGCGCACACACCTGTTCTTTCGGCGCGACAATCGGGCGATTTTCTGCATTTTGCGGCTTTGGACGAGACCGCCTCCGGTGTCTCGAATAGTACCAACCAGACCATTCCACCTCTCATTTCAATCGCGTGCGCGGATCTCTGCCGACCCCAGTTGACATCAGTCAGCGATATTGCTATACAATTTTAGTTATTGTATTGCACTAGGAGAGGCTATGCGAGATATCCAGCTTTTCGTCGATGGCGTTTGGAGGGCCGGGTCTAGCGGCGCCAGTGCACCAGTTCTGGACCCCGCCACGGGCGACATCATAGGAACCGTCGCTTTGGCAGCCGTCCGGGATCTTGAGGAAGCAGCTTCGGCTGCATCTCGAACGTTCTCGGCCTGGAGAAAAGTAAGTGCGCTTGATCGATGCCAGATCATGCGAAGCGCGGCCGCCTTGATGAGGAGCAGGGCTGAGCAAATTGCTGCACTCATCACGAACGAGCAGGGCAAATCAATTCAGGAGGCCCTATCGGAAGTCCGGAATGCAGCCGATGTCGTTGAATGGTTTGCTGATGAAGGCCGCAGGGTTTTCGGCTGGACTATTCCGCCTCGAGTGCCTGGATCGACAGCGGTAGCTTCGCGTGAGCCAATCGGCCCAGTGGCGGGCTTTACACCCTGGAACTATCCCGTTGGCCAGGCCGCGCGAAAGATAGCCGCAGCGTTGGCCGCTGGATGTACCATTGTACTCAAGGCAGCGGAGGAAACACCCGCCTCAACCGCGGAACTGGTACGTTGCTTTGACGAGGCTGGCGTGCCGGCGGGTGCTCTCAACCTCGTCTTCGGAATTCCCGCCGAAGTCTCGGGGCATCTGATACCGCACCCGTCGATCCGAGCCGTGACCTTCACGGGCTCGACTTCCATCGGGAAGCGTTTGACCGCGCTTGCCGGGCTGCACATGAAGTCATGCACGATGGAACTTGGTGGTCATGCGCCCTGCCTTGTGTTCAAGGACGCGGATATCGACAACGCTGTCGAGGTCCTGGGATCCAACAAGTTCCATAACGCTGGGCAGTCGTGCATAGCCCCAACGCGGATTCTTGTTGAGTCTTCAGTCTATGATGATTTTCTCACGCGTTTCACCGCTTACGCCAGCACGGTTCGGATGGGCGCAGGCATAGACCCTCAGTCGATGATGGGGCCGCTAGCCCATAGCCGCCGACCTGATGTGGTGGATGCGCTGGTGCAGGATGCAATTCAGTGCGGAGCGAAACTCGTTCACGGCGGTCGCCGCTCTGGCAATCATGGATATTTCTATGAGCCGACAGTTCTCGCCGAAGTGCCCGCCGAAGCCCGCATCATGAACGAAGAGCCGTTCGGCCCTGTCGCGATCCTGAATCGTTTTCGAACAGTCGATGAAGCAATCGACGAGGCAAATCGGCTTAATTGCGGGCTTGCTGCCTATGCCTTCTCGCGTTCGTCGACGACTATCCAAAGACTGTCGACGGAGATTGAGACAGGCATGATCTCGATCAACCACTATGGCCTTGCCTATGCCGAACTACCATTCAATGGAATCAAGGATTCAGGTTTCGGCAGCGAAGGTGGCTACGAAGCTCTCTCGGAGTTTCTCACAACCAGGTTCGTGGCAACCCTCGCTCATTGACTGGTCATCCTCCACGACACGCGAGAGCATCAGTCGGCAGCTGAGCAGCGGTATCTGAAGCCCGGGCATTCTGCGGCTCCGGCTGCCCTCGCCTTCAGGCGCTGAGGCTATCGCATCAAAAAGAGATTCCCCGCGCTGCCGCGGTCACCAAGCGAGGGAACGTTTCTAAAAACTGGGTTCGCTCCATCCTTGCGAGCGGAACAGCTACACTAACGGCGGCGATGACATCGCCACTTGCGCCAATGATTGGGGCCGCGACGGATGCGTCTCCAAGGTAGATTTCGTCGAAGGCGGCAGCATAACCGCTGTGCCTTGCTTCAGCGATGCGCGCCAAAATATCTTCGACCTCGATCGGAGTGGAGGGGGTGTAGGCTTTGAGGTCCGATCGCGAAATGATGTCTCGAACCGAGTCATCAGGCATTCGGGACAGGATCGCCCTGCCCGGAGAGGTGCAAAATGCCGGCAGGCGCGAGCCTGCAATTACATCTGTATTCAGCATCCGTCGGCTCAAATAGCGCGACAAAAATACAACTTCTGTTCCATCAAGGACCGTTAGGCTAACTGCCTCCTCGGTCTCCTTGCTAAGGTGCAGCAATATCGGCATTGCTTTATCAACCAGGCGTGACGCGCGCGTGTAGTGATAAGCGAGATCCAGCGTTTTGATCGAGAGCTCAAACTGCCGCGTTGCGGGGTCTTTGCGGAGGTAGCCCAACTGAGTGAGCGTGTGTGTGAAACGCTGCGCTGTACTGAGATCCATGCCGGTCATCTGGGAGATCTGTGACAATGTGAGCGAGCCATGCCCTTTGTCGAAAACAGTCAACACCCGGAAAGCCTTGGCAACAGATTGGACCATAAGCGGGTCTTCGCGCTTCACACTACTTGTCTCGTCCTGCATCAATCACCCGTTTGCGTGCGCATCCCCGGTCGGCCGAGGCAAAATTCGAAAGCGACTGGCTTGGCCAGCGAGGCAGATCCTTTGGGAACGATTAGCCGCTTCGTGATCGCTCCGCAATTTTCGTGAGACCCAACCTTCGGCTCAAGCAGTCAGGCGGCCTGAACCATCGTCCTAAGTGTGTCCGCTGGGTCAAGGACGACGGCGTCTATCGTCGGAATCGAGCTCCTTCTGCTCACGAACTTAAAACGTATTTTTTCGCGCTTGACCATAGCGGCAATCTAATTGCAATATGTGTAATGCAATATAAGTTATTGCAATGCAGTTTTCAATCAATCGCTGTGCCAGGACATGTTGGAAGAATTGAACGATGCGATCCGCCGTCCAGCCCCACCCACCAAACGGTGTTCAGCCTCGACTTCACTGCCTGGCGACGTCTTCGTCTTGTGGCGGCGATCGCAAGACCAACACACCTGGCATTCGGATCATGGCTGCCCGATCAGACCAAAACGAGGTTTAGTCCAAGATGAAACTGCGTGGATTGATAGCTCGGCTGCAAGAATTGGCAAATGAATCGCCGCACAAACTCTATGCCGAAACGACATCTGGCAAAATTACTATTGACCAGATGGCGGCGGCGGCTGAAGCCGTTTCCGTCCAACTATACGACCGGGGCCTTAGGAAAGGCGATCGGGTGATCGTGATGATGGCCAACAGCCTTGGCTCGTTGGCCATCATCCACGGCCTGCTGCGCGCCGGGCTGGTATGGGTTCCCGTGAACCCGACGTTGGTGGGCGAGCCCTTGGCACATGTAATCCGCATGACCCAACCTGGTCTAATTTTGTGCGATCCTATGCTCGATCAGCAGCTCGCTGTCGTGGACTGCTGCGCGTCGCCGATCGAGGTGATCCATAGTCGCGGCTTGCCCGTGGGACGGCCAATGTTCGACGGCAAATTCCCTGAGGCGAATGATTTGGCCGCGATCATGTTCACCTCGGGCACGACCGGTCCCGCCAAAGGCGTCATGGTCAGCCACATGATGCTAGAGCTTGCTGCCGAAGCCGTCGCGCTGAGCGCAGACCTGAGGCCCGGCGACAACCTCTTCATGTGGGAGCCATTCTATCATATCGGCGGCGCCCAGGTCCTTATGCTGCCGATGATACGCGAGGTGCACCTTACGATCGCAGATCGGTTTAGCGCCTCTCGCTTCTGGCAACAGGTCGCAGAAGGGGGCTGTACGCATATCCACCATTTGGGCGGGATCATTCAGATCCTGCTGAAACAACCAGACTCTGTCTGGGATCGCGAGCATACGGTTCGCATTGCCTGGGGTGGGGGCTGCGCCCCGGAAGTGTGGCGCCGTTTCGAAGACAGGTTCGGCGTTCAAATTCGAGAATGCTACGGCATGACCGAATGCTCGAGCCTTACGTCATGGAATGACGAAGGTGTTGTGGGGTCGGTGGGTCGCGCCGCGCCCTGGTTCAGCATCCATCTCAGAGATGACAGCGGCCGCCTTCTCGGCCCTGGAGACGGACGCGGAGAAATCATCGTAACAACGTCGCTACCCGGCGCGATAACTGAGGGCTACTATTGCAACCCGGCGGCTACGGCGGCGGCGATCCGAGAAGACGGATTCCACACCGGAGACCTGGGCTCATGGGGTATCGGCGGACACCTCCACTTCCATGGCCGAATGAACGATTCGGTTCGTCGCCGAGGTGAAAATGTCTCGGCATACGAGGTCGAAAGCGTCGCCGTACGCCACCCCGACGTTTTGGATGCGGCGATGATAGGGGTGCCGGCCGAGATCGGAGAATCTGAAATTCAGCTCTTCATTCAACCGAGGCCCGGAACCAGGCCAGATCCAGCCGGTATCTGGGCCTGGATGTCGGGCCACCTCGCACCTCACCAACACCCCCGTTACATCGCGGTAGTGACGGAGTTTCCGCGCACCCCAAGTCAGCGGATCCAAAAGCACCTGCTGCCTGTCGACCCGGCCAATCGCTGGGAGCGTCATCAGGCGCCAAGGGCCAAGGACAAGGAGCCTTGATGTCCATGCCAACAAGCCGGGGCAGTCCCGTCAAGAACCATGGTCAGCACCGACCAGTATGGACGTTCAGCCGGGATGCATCAAAAGTCAGATCGAGAAAGGGAAACGCCATGGAAAAAGTTCGGCACGATAACGTTGGAGAAGCCTTGCGCGCGCACATGTTCGTGCCCGCACAAGATATGGCCAACCTTGGAAAGACCTCGCAACCTGTTTTGGTTCGAGGAGAGGGCATTTATGTTTACACCGAGGACGGCCGCAGGCTCATCGATGGCCCGGCGGGCATGTGGTGCGCTCAGGTCGGCTATGGTCGCAAGGAGATCGCCGATGCCATCTACAACCAGGCGATGACGCTCCCTTATGCTTCGCCCTGGTACATGGCGACCAGCCCCGCCGCCCGGCTGGCCGAGAAAATAGCCAGCCTCACACCGGGCGATCTTAACCGAATTTTCTTCACCACAGGCGGCTCCACCGCTGTTGACACAGCCCTGCGCTTCACCGAGTTCTACAACAACGTTCTTGGCCGGCCGCACAAAAAGCGGATCATCGTGCGGTTCGACGGCTATCACGGTTCAACTTCGTTGACCGCAGCTTGCTCGGGGCGCGCCGGCAACTGGCCCAATTTCGATATTGAGCAAGACCGTATCTCTTTCCTCTCCAGCCCGAACCCACGGTCGGCCGGGAATCGCAGTCAGGAAGAATTCCTCGACGACCTGGTAACTGAGTTTGAAGACCGGATCGCCAAGCTCGGTCCAGAGACGATCGCCGCATTCCTTGCGGAACCGGTCCTGGCCTCAGGCGGCGTAATCATCCCACCAAAGGGCTATCATGCGCGCTTCAAGGCTGTGTGTGAAAGGTTCGACATCCTCTACATCTCGGACGAGGTGGTGACAGGTTTCGGCCGATGCGGCGAATGGTTTGCGTCTGAAAAGGTCTTTGGCGTCATTCCGGATATTATCACCTTCGCCAAGGGGGTGACCTCAGGCTACGTGCCGCTAGGGGGGCTCGCCATTTCGGACCGGGTGATGTCGCAGATTTCAGGCGACAATGCCAAGGGAAGCCTGTTCACGAACGGCTATACCTATAGCAACCAGCCCGTTGCGTGCGCTGCTGCATTGGCCAACATCGAATTAATGGAGCGTGATGGCATCATACAACACGCTGGCGAGATGGCTGATTATTTCGCAGCATCTCTGTGCACGCTGTCCGCGTTGCCGGGTGTTGCAGATGTTCGATCGGTGGGATTGGTCGGGTGCGTCCAGTTCCTCGTGGATCCGACGCAGCCTGCAACAAGTGAAGCGGACAAGGCCTTTACGCGCAAGATGGAAGAGCGCTGCTTTTCGCACGGCTTGATCGTTCGGCCCGCGAATGACCTCTGCGTGATATCGCCTCCGTTGATCATCAATAAGGAGCAGATTGACGTTGTGGTCGAGATCATGACGCGTTCGATCCTGGAAGCCGCGCAGGCATACAATTTGGTCGCTGCCTAGCATTCGAACGAGTTTGATTGTTGGAGTAAGTGAGGCATGGGTCGCGATGCGGCCTATGCCTCTGCGAACGACACAGCCGCGAACCGATTGTGCCGGTTCGACCGAGCTGCGCATGCCACCCAGTTAGATGCCAGTATGGATGTTGCTCACCCCTGCTCCGGGATTAAAGGACCCGGTTCCCGGCCTGCTTCCTAAGAACACGACTTCACCGGGACGAGCCCGATCCGCGATGATCCGGTCGAGCCAGCCCGTCGCCATGTCCGGGACCGAGGCGAGAAGGGTTTCGGTGTATGGCTCATGAGGAGGAGAGAAAACTTCATCCTTGAGGCCTTGCTCGACCACTCGGCCACGCTGCATCACCACCACACGATCGGCGACAACGCGAACGACCTCGATGTCATGCGTGATGAACAGGTACGAGATGCCAAGCCTGGCTTGAAGCGCTATCAATGTGCGCAGCACGTCGGCCTGCACGACCTTGTCCAGGGCCGACGTAATCTCGTCGCAGACAATCAGTTCGGGCTCGGCGGCCAATGCACGTGCGATCGCAACACGTTGCTTTTGGCCACCTGATAGCTGTGAAGGCGTACGATCAGCATGATGCTCGCTCAGTTCGACCATGCGCAAGAGTTCAATCAACCGTGCCTCGCGCCTGGAGTCGCGCAAACCATGATAGAGGGCGAGCGGACGCCCTACGATCTTGCGAACCGTCTGGCGCGGATTGAGTGCGGTATCAGCTGACTGATGGATGATCTGGATCCGTCTCAACATATCCAGCGACCGGCGCGATACGCGAGCCGGGAGAGATGCACCGCCATAGGTCAGCCCTCCGCCTGAGGGCTCCATCAATCCCACGATCACCCGGCCAAGCGTGGATTTCCCCGAGCCAGATTCTCCGACCACGGCGACAGACTCGGCTCGTGCGACCTCAAGTTCGATTTCCTTCAGTGCTTCGAAGTCTCCGTAACGCGCAGACACGTCCTTGAGGACGAGCAAAGGCTCTCTCTTGCCAGCTCGCCGGTGATCATTGGCCACAGGCATCTCATGAACAGCCCAGAGGCTCTTTGTGTACTCGTGTTCAGGCTGAGCCATAATCTGGGCTATGGGACCCTGCTCCACGACGACACCGTTGCGGAGCACGGCCACGCGATGCGCGATCTGCGCGACGACGGCCAGGTCGTGGGTGATGTAGATTGCAGCCACGCCGAAGTCCTCGATCACCTTGCGAATTGAGATCAGAACTTCGACTTGCGTCGTCACGTCGAGGGCAGTTGTCGGCTCATCGAAGATGATCAGGGCGGGATTGCAGATCATGGCCATGGCGATCATGGCACGCTGCAGCTGACCGCCAGACACTTGATGTGGATAGCGCTTTCCAAACTGTTCGGGGTCAGGCAGCTGAAGCGCATAAAACAGATCAACTGCGCGTCGTTCCGCGGCCTGGCGCGAAAGCCCGCCCCGGTCGACCGCAACCATGACGATCTGATCCATCAATCGATACGCGGGATTGAACGCTGCCTGCGCGCTCTGGGCAACGTAGGCAATTCGTGTGCCGCGCAACTTCCGACGATCCTCTTCGGGATCGGCGAACAGATCCTGACCATCGAGCCTGACAGACCCGCCCGACCGGCGGGCACCCGGGCGCAAATATCCCAATACGGCGAGGCCGATCGTTGATTTGCCGGCGCCGGACTCACCGACAAGGCCAAGCACCTCGCCTGGTCTTATTGAAAAGCTGACACCATTGACGATTGGTGACCAGCTGTCGTGCGCCTTGGCATCGATCCTGAGGTCTTCGACTTCAATGACTGCTGGCGTGGTGCTTGCGGGCGACATGGATCAGCCTTCTTCCGATAAACCGCTTGCGCGATTGAGCAGCCAATCGACGACAAAATTAACCGCCACCGAAAGAAACGCGATGGCCGCAGCGGGAATCAATGGCGTGATGTCGCCCATATTGATCAACGCTGCATTGTCCCGGACCATCGATCCCCACTCCGCCGTGGGCGGCTGGATGCCCACGCCCAAAAAGGACAGAGCCGCAATGCTCAGGAAGATGAAGCAGAACCGCATTCCAAGCTCTGAGAGCATGAGGGGCAATATGTTGGGAAAGACTTCGTGTATCGCGATCCAGAGAAGGTTCTCGCCTCTTGCTCTGGCAGCCTCAACAAAATCCAGGCTTGCCACGTTCAGCGCCGCGGCGCGTGCAATGCGGTAAAAACGGGTCGAGTTAAGGACGGCGATGACCAATATCAAATTGGCGATCGACGAGCCAAAGAGCGACAGGATCATCAGAATGAAAATCAGGTCAGGGATCGACAAGAGGGCATCGACCACCCTCGACAATGCCTGGTCGACGATCCCGCCCACCAGGGCTGCGAATGCGCCAAGCAAGCAGCCAATAGCGAACGAGATGATGGTGGTGATCAATGCGATGGCGATCGAATTGCGGGCGCCAAAGATCAATCGAGAAAGAAAGTCTCGTCCAAGCTGGTCGGTGCCGAGGAGATGGCTTCCGCTCCAAGGCTCAAATGGGATTCGCGAGACGATCTCGGCTTCGCCATACGGGGCGATGAAGGGGGCCAGGACAGCCGCGAGCACGTACAAGACCATTATCGCCAATCCGAATTTTGCTGTCGGTGGCGCCGAGTGCAGCGTTCTGATGACGTGGCGAAGCCGGGTCGAGCTCATATTTCCGGAATATGTGAGATTTGCCATCTAGGTGCTTTCAGCGCGGATGCAGAAGGCGCGGATTGGTGACGATGGATATGACGTCCGCGATCAGATTGAAGCCGATATAGGCTGACGCAAAGATGAGCGGCCTGAATCACTGGCACGTCACGATTGCGCACGGCATCGATCATCGCCTGACCAACACCTGGATAGACAAACACCACTTCGATAACCACCACACCAGAGATCAGGTAGGCCAGGTTCAGCGCCACAACGCTTGCAATCGGACCGATCGCGTTCGGCAGTGCCTGCCGCATAACCACTTTAGATTCAGGCTCGCCCTTAAGCCTAGCCATTTCCACATACGGACTGGCCATCACCGAGAGCAGTGCGGCACGCGTGTTGCGCACCATGTGCGCCAGGATCACCAGAAGCAGCGTCAGGATAGGCAGGACCATGCGGTACAGCTCTTCGCTGAAGTGCATGCCGTTGCGAATACCGGACATCGATGGAAACAGTTGAAGCTTCACTGCGAAAATCGCCATCACGATGTAAGCAACAAAGAATTCAGGAAGAGAGATCGAGGCCAGCGTCGTCGTGGAGATCACTCGGTCCAGCAGTTTACCGCGGAAACGAGCGCAGACGATGCCCAGAGCAATCGACACAGGCACGGCGATGGCCGCAGTGATTGACGCAAGCACGAACGTATTGTGCAGGCGTGGTCCGATAACTGCCATCACCTCGCGACCGGAGAAGGACTTGCCCATGTCCCCCATCGCGGCCGCCGAAAGCCACAATGCGTACCGAAGAAGCCACGGTTGATCCAGACCAAGTTGCGTTTCCAGAGCTGCAACAGCCTGAGGGGTGGCGTTCTGACCAAGGATGGCGGAGGCATAGCTGCCAGGCAGCATGCTAACTGCCGAGAAAATCACCAAAGAGACGATAATCAGACTGAGAAGGCCAAGTCCGACCCGATTGATGGCCATCGTTACAATTGGGTGGAGGTTAGGCTTCATTGGATTGGCCTTCGGGAATTAGCCTAGTTCAACTTCATCGGTCTCGAGGCGGGGCGAACTGCTTGCGCAGTCGCCTCGTCTCAGCCGATCTGAAAGCGCGGGCGAGACCTCGAGATCCATTCTCGTACTGGGGCTCTTTGATGGGTGAAGTCTTGTCATCGAAATGCCTGGGACTTTCGCTGCCGGCGGACTTCGATTGTCACGCGTCCTCGCGCCACCAGCGTTCAGTTGCACGGTGATTGTCCGCCGGCAGAATGCCGCCGAGTTTATCATGGCCAATGTTTGTCGACATCGCCAAACGCCAGCTTGCAAAGGCCACAGTGATTACACCACCGTCGTCATGCAGCAGTTGTTGCATCTCCGTGTAGAGCTTCTGACGTTTGACTTGATCGAGCTCAGGCCGGGCAAGGTGCTGAAGCTCATCGAACCGGGCATTGTGAAAGCCCGTGTTGTTCCAAGGAGCGTCTGAGGTGTAACAAGTGGCAAACAACAGATCGAGCGTCACTCGACCGGACCAATCACACGCGTTGAAGGGCTTTTTGAGCCAAACATTGTCCCAATAGCCGTCATCTGCTTCCCGGATCACATTGATGGTAATCCCGGCCTTCGCAGCGTGCTCTTTGAACAGGACCGCTGCTTCGACCGCGCCTGGGAAAGCGACACCCGCAACCGACAGATCGACAGTCACATTCTCTAGCCCGGCATTTTTCAAAAGGGCTCGAGCAGCTTCCGGATCGTATTTGTACTCAGGCGGGGTCTGAGCGTAATATGCCATGGATTCAGCAACCGGGTTGTCGTTGCCCTTTTTGGCGTCGCCCAGAAACACCTTGTTGATAATATCATCTCGATCGATAGCCAGTTTGAGCGCCTTCCGCACAACCGGATTGCTATAAGGCGCAACGGTGCAATTCATGTCGAATGTGAGGTGTCGGACGCCGGGTGTTCGCACCACTTTCAAGGTTGGATTGCGCTCGATGAGGGCGACATTCCTGATATCCACATCCTCGATCGCATCGACTTCGCCGGTTAGCAGCGCATTCAGGCGTGCGGCGCTGTCGGCAATCTGGATCACCTCCACAGCGTCGAAATGCGGCAGGCCCGGTTTGTGGTAATCCGGATTTCGTATCAGGCGCACTGCAATACCTGGCTCGAAGCTTTCCATCTTGAAGGCGCCGGTGCCGATGCCGCTTTTCCAGTCGATTCCGCCACCGGAAAGTGCCGGGAAGATCGAGAGGTGAAAGTCGGTCATCAATGCGGGGAAATCGGCGTTGCCGCTCTTCAGCTTGAAGATGACGCGATCTTCGCCTTCAACATCGATCCCGGAGATCTGACTGACGATCGCAATCGCACCAGACGTACTGCCTTCCCCCATATGATGCAGAAACGATTGGCGTACATCTTCTGACCGGAGCGGTCGACCGTCATGGAACTTGACACCCTTGCGCAGGACGAACGTCCAGCGTGCGGCGCCGTCTGCGGCTTCCCAGCTCTCCGCAAGATCACCGCGAAGCTGGCCATCGGGCAGGATCTCAACAAGGTTGTTGAAGAGTGCTCCGTTGAATGCCACGCCAACCATCACGGTTGCCCAGTTGGCAGGGTCCAAGGTGTCACTTTCAGAACCGTCGTTTACCCCGTACCGCATGGTGCCTCCCTTTCTCGGGGAAGTCTGTGCAAGCAGAATATCCGGCGCGGCGAATGTAGCCGCTGTGAGTGCGGCGCCGGCCAGTAGTAGGTTGCGACGGGAAAGAACAATCGATTTGTTTATGGTCATTTTGGTTCTCCTCTTTTGTTTGCAAAGGCGCCGTGGTTCGGCGCTCGTTTTTTGGCACTCGGCCGCGATGGCGCGCAGACAGGCTCAGCCTTTGCGCTGTGCGCGTTGAGCGAGAAACTTTTCCATCATGGCTTGCGGCTCTCCCGAGCCATACGATTCACGCTGGACAAGAACGCCCTGGGTCATCGCATCATTAAATCCGGGTTCGGTCATTGTCGCGAACCGCGCCCGGTTCAGGCGCATCGCCACCGGCGCTTTTGTCGCCAAAAGCTCTGCCAGTTGCAGCGCCTCTTGTTGAACACGATCCGGGGCGACAAGGCGTGAGATCAGACCGAAGTTGAAGGCTTCCTCAGCATCCAACATGCGCCCCGTCAGCGTCAGGTCGATCGCGCGAGCAAGGCCAATAATCTCTCGCATGATCCAGCTCCCGGTGACGGTAGCGATGCCGGAGTTGATCTCAGGCTGGCCCATTTTTACCCCATCGTGGGCTACACGCAGGTCACACAGCAGTGCCACCTGAAATGCCGAGCCCGCAGCCAAGCCATTGAGGGCGGCGACGATCGGCTTCGAGCCAAGCCTGAACTGGCTGTAGAGCTGCCTCCATTCGCCCATCCAGATTTCGGCACGGTCAGCATCAAAGCCTTTGCTTTCAGACAAATCTTGACCAGCACCAAACGCCCGATCACCGGCGCCTGTCAGCACAATCGATCCAATATCGGGATCGGCTTCTGCATTCTTGAGTTCAGAAACCAACTGCTCCCGCATAGGGCCATTCCAAGCATTCAGCTTCTCGGGGCGATTCAAGGTCAAGCGCCGAACCGAGCCAACTGTTTCGACGAGAACATATTCCCCCAAGGCGACCTCCATATGCGCATTGCAATAACATTTATTGCATAATGCAATTTTAGCGACAAGTTGGTCAAGCGGGAAAACGCAGGCAAGACCAACTTTCGGTGGGATGTTCCTAGGAGCGCTGGGACGTGTCTCGAGGCTGTCCTGGCGGTATGGGTTTCAGCGCGCGTTGGGAAAACGAGCAGTCACTGACGAGTTGTTGACGCGGCATCTGCCGTTCAATCAAGTCACGCTGCGTTGCCTAACGCAGTCCAAGGCTTCTTCGGTTGCGGGCACGCCTAAGCTCTCGCATCTCTGCCAAGCGCCAAGGTAGGCCTTTTTTGCTTTGCAACCGGGTACCATCTGAGAAAGATCTCACGTGCTGCCTGCGAAGCGGGGCAGTGAGCCTGAAGTCGACCGAGGTCGATGCGGAAAATGGTTGTCCTCGGCTCGAAGACAGCAAGGAGGGAGCCTCGGTGAGGCCGGTTGGGTTGTAGCTTCTAGATATGACGGATGACCTATTGACGGAGGACCAGGGCGCCTTCGTTTTTCCTGATACCGTCGACGGGAAGCCGCCGCTTGCCTTCCCTAAACATTGGAAGAGGGTTGTTAAGGGGCGACACTCGAGAACATAACGCCTCAGGTGCTCTGCCAGCTTCGCCAACGACCTCGGTTTCACTGAAGCTAGCGGTCACGGCGCAGATTAGTTCCTGATAGTTATCGGCTCAGTAAGGTAGCAATCGATGACCATTCCCTTCTTTTATTGATTCTATTAGGCCTACAAACGTGCCGAGGCTAAATGCGCAATTTGGGCGCCCATTTCGTACCAGGCTTCGCGAGCGCGCATGAAGGGAATTTCGACCAGGTCCGACCGCGGCAACGGCAGTTGCGCCTCGCTTTTCTCACCGAGGATCAGCAAAGCAAGCTCACGGCCGAACACAGTGCCGGGCGAGATGCCACGTCCGTTGTAACCGGAGAAGCCGACACCTTTCCTGCCGAACTTGTGGAAACGCGGCAGCGCATCCGTCGTCATGCCGATTTGTCCATGCCATTCATGGTCGAAGGCGATGTTGCGCAATTGCGGGTAGAGTTTAGCCAGCGCCCGCCGAGCCCAGGCCTTGTGGATAGCCGTGCCGGTGTTGCGCAGCGCACCGACACTGCCGAACACCAGCCGCCCCGTCCTGTCCAATCGCATCGAAGACAGGATCGTCCTGGTGTCCCAAGCGCCTTCCCGTCCGGGCAAAATGGTTTGCAGCAGATCGGCGCCGAGCGGTTGGGTCGCCAGATTGAAATAGGGCAGATGCACCTGTTCGTTGCGCGTGACTTGGCAAGGCCCGGTGCCGTAGGCATCGGTGGCGACCACGACCCACTCGGCATCGACCGCGCCTCCGGTGGTGCGGACGACCCAGCCGTCACTCTTGCTGTCAGACGCGATAACCGGGCTGGACGTATGGATTATCACCCCGGCGCGAATGCAGGCCTGAGCAAGGCCGCGCGCATAGGCGAGCGGCTGCAGAGTGCCGGCACGCTGATCGAGCAACGCGCCCGCATAGGCCGCGGTGCCCAACCGCCTTTCTGTTTCCTGCGCGTCGAGGACCTGCACCGGCGCACCGCGCCTTTGCCATTGCGCCTCGCGCTCCTTGATCTCCTTCAGCCCCGCAGGACCGACAGCGCAGTGGAGCGTGCCATTTCTTTCCAGTTCGCAGTCGATGCCATACTTGTCGATGAGTTGCATCACCAATGCCGGGCCATCGCCGAGCAACCCCAGCAGCCGTTCGCCATGGACAGGGCCAAGCGCGGTGATCAGATCGTCCGGCATCAGCCACAAGCCGGCATTGATCAGCCCGACATTGCGGCCGGCGCCGCCAAAGCCGACCTCACGGCTTTCCAGCAAGACCACCCGGCGACCCGCCTCGGCGAGATGAAGGGCGCACGACATCCCCGTGTAGCCGCCACCGACGACAACCACGTCGGCCGATACCTCGCCGTCAAGTGCTGTCGTTGCCGGCGCCTGGGGTGCGGTCGCTTCCCAGAGGCCGTGGGAACGGGGATTGTTCAGCATTGGTCTGCTCGTCCGCCAAGGCAGGCGCAAGCCGCGGAAATGCGCTGGATCGCTTCCCCCAGTTCGGCTTCGGATGTTGCGTAGGAAATACGGAAGAATGGCGACAGGCCGAAAGCCGCACCCGGTAACAACCGCGACATGAGCGTCCTCGAGCAGATAGTCGCAGAAATCACTGTCGGTTTCGATCCGTTTGCCGGCAGGCGTCATCCTGCCGATCAGACCGGTGCAATCGGCAAAGGTATAGAAGGCGCCCTCCGGTACGCGACAGTCGAGGCCGTCGATGGCATTCAGCCCGGAGACCACGAGGTCGCGGCGCTTGCGGAAGCTTTCCGTTCGAGGCTTGAGAAAATCCTTCGGGCCACACAGCGCTTCTACAGCCGCCGCCTGGCTGACCGACGACGGGCAAGACGTGGACTGGCTCTGCACGACCGCCATCGCATTGATCAGCTCACGCGATCCGCCAGCGTAGCCGATGCGCCATCCGGTCATGGCGTAGGCCTTGGAAACGCCGTTGACGGTGAGCGTCCGCGCCTTCAGGCGCGGCTCCAGCGCTACGGGTGTGACGAAATGGAAATCGTCGTAGACGATGTGCTCGTACATGTCGTCGACCAGCAGGCGAACATGCGGGTGTCGCAGCAGGACTTCGATCAGTGGCCGATAGTCTTCTTCGTGGTAGGCGGCACCAGACGGGTTAGACGGTGAATTCAGGATCAGCCATTTCGTCCTCGGCGTGATCGCGGCGTCCAACTGTGCGGCCGCCAGCTTGAAGCCCGCTTGAGCGTTGCACGGGACGCAGACTGACTTTCCCCCGGCGATGGCGACGATGTCCAGATAGGACGTCCATGCCGGCATCGGAATGATGACCTCGTCGCCCGCATCCAACGTCGCCATCATCGCATTGAACAGGATCTGCTTGGCGCCGGTCGCCACCGTGATTTCGTCGGCGGCATAATCGAGGCCATTCTCGTTCTGGAATTTTTGCCGGATCGCCTGCTTGAGCTCGGGTGTGCCATCGAGCGCCGTGTATTTGGTGTCGCCGCGCTCGATGGCACGGCAGGCTGCCTGTTTCACATTGTCGGGCGTGTCGAAGTCCGGCTCGCCCGCGCCGAGGATGATCATCGGCGCGCCGGCGCGTTTCATCGCCTGGGCGCGGGCGCCGATCATCAGTATCTGCGAAACCCCGATCGCCGATATGCGCGATGCCGGCACGAAGCCTGTCTCATCAATCTTTGTGCTGACGTTCATTGGCTGATCCTCAATCGATGTCGAACGAGACGCCCTGGGCAAGCGGCAGCGCCTTGGAATAGTTCACCGTGTTGGTGGCGCGCCGCATATAGGCCTTCCACGCATCGGAGCCGCTCTCGCGACCGCCGCCGGTTTCCTTTTCGCCGCCGAAAGCACCGCCGATCTCGGCCCCCGACGTGCCGATATTAACATTGGCAATGCCGCAGTCCGAACCATCTACACCGAGGAAGCGCTCGGATTCCTGCAGGTCACGCGTGAAGATCGACGACGACAGGCCCGCACCCACCGCATTGTGCTCGTCGAGCACGGCGTCGAAATCCGAATATTTCATCACATAAAGGATCGGCGCGAAGGTCTCTTCGGTCACCGGCGAGACTTGGCTTTGCATTTCGACCAGCGCCGGATGCACATAATAGGCATCGGGGTGACCGTTCTCGACCCGCGTGCCGCCGGTCACCTTGCCGCCATGGGCGGTGGCCTCCTTCAGTGCCTTCTGCATGGCGTCGAACGCCGCCTTGTCGATCAGCGGCCCGACCAGCGACGAGGTCTCCAGCGGATTGCCGACAGAAACGCTCTCGTAGGCCTTCTTCAGGCGCGGAACCAGCGCGTCATAGACGCTGTCATGCACGAACAGGCGTCGCAGCGTCGTGCAGCGCTGGCCGGCCGTGCCCATGGCGCCGAAGGCGATGGCGCGCAGCGCCATGTCGAGATCGGCGGTCGGGCAGACGATGCCGGCATTGTTGCCGCCGAGTTCGAGCACGGCGCGGGCAAAACGCTTGGCCAGGCGCGGGCCGACATCCCGGCCCATGCGCGTCGAGCCGGTGGCCGAAACCAGCGGCACCTTGGGATGGTCGACCAGGATTTCGCCGACGGCGCGGTCGCCGATCAGTACCGGCGCCAGGCCCTGCGGTGCATCAGTGCCGAAACGCTTCACCGCGCGCTTGAAAATCGCCTCGCAGGCAAGTGCGGTCAGCGGCGTCTTCTCAGACGGCTTCCACACCACCGCGTCACCGCAGACCAGCGCCAGTGCCGCATTCCACGACCACACCGCGACCGGGAAGTTGAAGGCGGAAATGACGCCGACGACGCCGAGCGGATGCCAGGTTTCCATCATGCGGTGGCCCGGACGCTCGGTGGCGATGGTCAGACCGTACAATTGCCGGGACAGACCGACGGCGAAATCGCAGATGTCGATCATCTCCTGCACTTCACCGAGGCCCTCGGACGGGATCTTGCCGACCTCGATCGACACCAGCCGGCCAAGCTCGGCCTTGTGCGCACGCAATTCCTCGCCGAGCAGCCGCACCAGTTCGCCGCGCCGGGGACCCGGCACCATCCGCCAGGACTGGAACGCCTTGTGCGCGGCATCGATGATCTTGGCCGCATCGGCGGGCGAAATCGTCTTCAGCGCGGCAATCTCTTCGCCCGTGACCGGGCTGCGCACGATGAGGTCGCCACCGACAAGCGCGTCCTTGGCCACACCCAGTTTCGCCAGAAGCTCAGCCGTTTCCTTGGCTACATCCACCGATTTGACTGCAATGTTCATGTCTCGAACTCCTGTTCCTGATCATCCAAAACGTACCGAGCCGACGCTACCAGGCGACGTCAGTCGCTTCAGGTCGGCGGCAAGATCCTTGTTTTTCTGCTGCGTGTAGAGGTCGTAGTAAGCCTGGTTCTTGCGGCCGATGCCGTGCTCGGCGCTAAAGCTGCCGCCAAACTGGTCGACCGCGACGGAATAGACCCAGTCGCGCAGCTGTTGCTCGAAGCGATCATCCACCGGACCGGCACGCGTCTCGTCAACGACCAGATTGAAATGGACGCCGCCGTCCCCAATATGGCCAAAGTCGAGAATTGCGACACCCGCAAAGCGGCCGGGCAGTTCGGCTTTCATCCAGTCGCAAAACGGCTGCACGTCGGCCCTGCGGAATGACAGATCGAAGGCCACGAGACGCCCCGCATGTTTGGCGCCCTCCGACAGGGCGTGGCGCAACGACCACATTTCGTGCGCAGGCCCGACGAAAGCATCGGCCAGCGGCGAGCCTTCTATTTCCCAGATGTCGGCAAGCACCGTTTCCAGGACGGCGTCGAGTAGCTGCTCGCCCTCGCGTGGCGCCCAGGTGCGGGAAATTTCGACGAGGATGACATAAGCGGGGACATCGCCGTTCTGGAAGGGGTTGCGCAGCGATGGCACGTGGGCGAGCGCCGCACCGATGGCGCTTCTGGACATGCCTTCGAAGGCCGACAGATATGACCCGATACGCTCCTCCAGCAGATGCAGCAACGGTATGATTTCGGCGCCGTCGCGCGGCACAAGATAGGCTGTCGAGACCTGCCTAGGCAGTCGCTCCAGGTTGAGCTCGCACTCAGTGATGATGCCGAACGCGCCGGACGTTCCGATAAAAAGCTGTTTCCAGTCGACACCTGTGTTGTTCTTCCGCAGCCCCGACATCAGATCGACAATCGTACCGGCCTCGTCCGCTAGGACGACCTTCAGGCCAAGCGCGTTCTTGCGCACATCGCCATATCGAAGGAAGCGCGAGCCACCGGTGTTGGTCGCCAGCATACCGCCGATGCGCGGATCGGCGCCAAGGTCGATCGGAAAGAACAGTCCACTCTGGGCAAGTCGCTCGTTAATGTCCGACAGCCTCATGCCGGCATCGACGTGCAGCGAGCGGTTGTCAGCGTCCAATTCGAAAGTTCGCGTCATGCGATCGAGGCTGAGCACAATCTGCGCGCCGCTTGCGTCGGGCGTTGAGCCAGAAACCAGACCGGTATTGCCGGACTGCGGAACGAACGGAATGCCCTCCCGAACGCAATAGGCAACGCAAGCTGATACCTCGGCCGTGTTCTTTGGACGCAGCACAAGCGCGGCGCAGCCCTGGTCGTAGCGGGCACCGTTCTCATAGGGTGCCATGCCAGCCGAATCCTCGACGACACCTTTTGCGCCGAGGATCTCGACCAACGCCGCCTTGTGCCGCTCAGCGATCATAACAGCCGCCTACTCGGCCGCCTGAAGGTTGCGCAGCGAACGGCGGCAATCCTCGATCGACGCCTGCTCCATGACGGCATAATGCTCGAATTCGTCGAGCACGCCGGCACCCAGAGCAGTTTCGAAGCGTCGCTGATTAGGACTGGCAACGAAGTCCTGAGCCGCCTCATCGCCAAGATTGGACTGGAAGATGCCGGCCGCGCTGACGGGTAGAAAATCCTCGTAGACGATCGGGGCGAAGCTGACAAAGCCTTCCGCGACCAGTTGATCGATATCCTTGTTACTGGCGCGGTCGGCCTCACGCCCTCGCTCGGTCAGCGAGTATGTGAAATAGCCGAGGCCGGCGGCGCGAATACCGTCCCATGTATCGGGAAACGACTGGAACGTTTGCGACAATGCCTCGACATAGCTAACGGCATTCGATCCATCGGCCGCTGGCCTGACGAATTTGCGCGTGGTCTCCAGAAGCCTGTCGTAGAGTGCCCTGCCCTTGGGCGTCAGTGCGACCCCGCGCTGCTCGACCTCGCCGAAGCGGGCCGTGTGCGAGCCAGTGGTCCAGGCGCCGGCATCGGATTTGAACGAAACCGGCTCGTCCAGCGCCTTGAACGACGTCTGGCGGAGCAGGATTGGACATCGGCGCGTGGGCGGGCCTTCCACAACAGCCTTGGGCTCGATGCCTCGAGCGGGCATGGCTGACTGCACCGCGTCGATGTCGAGCGTGCGTGGCGTCAGGTGATTGATATGAGGCCCCTTGAAGGAGACCACATCTGCGACCAGTCGATGTTGACGATGCAGTCTCTGATACATGTCAACAGTGACACAGGCCTGATCGTGCCAGCGGAAGGTCTCGAGGATTTCGGTGACGAACCGCTTCGCATCGTGCCGATTCAGGCCATCCTGCTGTTCGGCCTTTTCGGTCAGCTCCACGGCGCCATCGGTGAAAATACGACGGGCTGCAAGAACACCCTCGACTTCGGACCGCAAGGCCTCGTCGCCGATCAAGTCGATCCTGAGCAGCGAGGTGAAGACGCGAAATGGATTGTGGTTCAGTGCCTGGGTCCCAACCGGACGGAAGGCCGTCGCATGGACTGGCACACCTGCCGTGCTGAGATCGTAGTACCCGACGGGATGCATGCCCATCACTGCGAAGACGCGTCGCATCATCGAAAGTTCGGCCGGTGTCCCCAGGCGGATTGCGCCATGCCGCTCTTGCGAGATGCGTTCGAGCGAATCGGTTGCCTTGAGCCGTTGGCGCAGCGCCGGCGTGGCGTCCAGCACTTCGGCATTCACCCCAGCGACCAGTTCCATCAGCGTGCCGTACGCCGGAACCTCGTTGCGGTACATGTCCGACATTGCCGCGGAAAAGTCTGAGCGAATGTCATCGGATGAAACGAAAACAGGATGTTGCACGGTGTGGTCTCGCTTCTTGAGAAAACAGGAGATCATTCCGGCAAAGAGTGATATCGCATTCCATTCGCCACGGATTGCGATGATTTCGACTAGGTTGATGCGAGATACGCATGATACTGAGCAGAAAGTTGATGCCCAACCTGGTTGCAATCCAGGCATTTGAATGCGCGGCAAGGCACTCGAGCTTCACGCGCGCCGGCAGGGAGCTCAACTTGACGCAGAGCGCCGTCAGTCGTCAGGTCAAAGATCTGGAGGGTTACCTCGGCGCCCTGCTGTTCGAACGCGTCCGGCAGCGCGTAGTGCTTTCCGAGGATGGGCGGCGCTTTCTTCCGGAAGCGCGAAAGCTGCTGCAGCAAGCCGAGGAGACTATGCTGCGCGCAATGTCATCCGCCGACGCCAGATCGAGCCTGAGTATCGCTACCTTGCCGACATTCGGCAGCCGCTGGCTCAGTCCGCGATTGCCTGATTTTCTCCGCCAGCACCCGGGTGTAATCCTCAATGTCGGCTCGCGCTCGGCGCCGTTCGACTTCGCGGAAGAGAATTTCGAACTCGCCATTCACTACGGACAGCCGGTGTGGGCGCGCGCTACGTGCACCTACCTCTGCAGCGAGTCGATCCTGCCAGTGGCCGGCATTGCACTGCTGGCATCGGCACAAAAGCTGACGCCAGCCGATCTTCTCAACGAGCCTTTGCTGCATCTGGCGACGCGCCCGAGGCTCTGGTCGCAATGGCTTGAGGGGGCCGGTCTGCCCGGCGAGACAGCCTACAGGGGGCACCGCTTCGATCAATTCTCGACGATTATCGAAGCGGCGGTTGCCGGCATGGGTTATGCGCTGCTTCCGCGTTATTTGATCGAGCGGGAGTTGAAATCCGGCGAACTTCAGGTCGTACTCAACCTGCCGATGGAAACGGAGAATTGCTATTATGTCGTGCTACCGGAGGTGGGTACGCCCTCCCCCATAAGTCACCATTTCGTCTCTTGGCTGATAAGGCAGGTTGGACGCCAAGGTTGAGGTTGCTGGAAACCTGCCGATCATTCGATGAGATCAATAGAACTGGCGAGCGCCTCCGAGTATTTGAGACTGTGGCCGAGTTCAGAACCCGCCTAATTGCACGTCGTTCCCGCCGAATACCGCACGCTTCGCTGAAGGGTCTTTCTAAGCCGGGAGTGTTGAGTTACGTGTGACCGGCGCAATCATGAGAGGGAGAAAATTGACGAACGGGCCCAAAACCATTTCATCCAAAAGACAGCGACTTACTTGATAACGCTCAATTCAAACTCAAAGAATAAAGCGTAAACCATTGATTTGCAACAAGTTGGCGGGGCCGGAGGGTCGGCGTTTTCTACACGAAATCAATATGTTAGCGGATGGTTCGGGCGGGTCCCCCTTATCCGCGCGCGGCTTACAGCCGGAGCACCGAATGTCCATCCGCGTCGAAGATATGAAGATCGCCGGCATTGGCGTTCAGCCGCAGCGTAGCACCTCTCTTCACCTCGACATTACCCGGTAGCTTGGTCACCAGCGGCAGGTCGGCGCGGCCGATATCGACATAGACCAGTTGCACCTCGCCAAGCTGCTCGACATAGTCGACCTTTCCCTCGAACAGGAAATCAGACCCGGTGACGATGAACAGGTCCTCCGGCCGCACGCCGAAGCTGACCTCAGTCCCCTCGGCGGACGCCGGCGTCGCCAGGGGCACATTGACCTTGTTTGCACCTATGTGGCTGATGGCCGTTGTCGCACCGGCTGTCTCTATCCTGGCCGGCACGATGTTCATGGCCGGTGAGCCGATGAATTGGGCCACGAACAGATTGCCGGGCCTTTTGTAGAGATCCATCGGCGTTCCGACCTGTTCGATGTGGCCGTCCTTCAGCACCACGATACGGTCGGCCAAGGTCATCGCCTCGACCTGGTCGTGGGTGACGTAGATCATCGTCGTGTTGGGCATAGATTCCTTGAGCTTGGCGATCTCGATGCGGGTAGCGACGCGCAACGCCGCGTCCAGATTCGACAGCGGCTCGTCGAAGAGGAAGACCTTGGGATTGCGCACGATGGCGCGGCCGATGGCAACACGCTGGCGCTGACCGCCCGACATCGCCTTGGGCAGACGATCGAGATATCTGGTCAGCTGCAGGATTTCCGCCGCCTGCTTCACCCGTTGATCGATCTCTGCCTTGCCGACCTTGGCGATCCGCATGCCGAAGGCCATGTTCTCGTAGACCGTCATATGCGGATAGAGCGCGTAGGACTGGAACACCATGGCGATGCCCCGCTTCGACGGCGGCACGTCATTGACTATCTCGCCATCGATGCACAGGTCACCTGACGTGATCTCCTCCAGTCCGGCGATCGACCGCAGCAATGTCGACTTGCCGCAGCCCGAGGGACCGACAAAGACGATGAATTCGCCAGACCTTATGTCGAGGTCGATACCGTGGAGGATATCGACACTGCCGTAAGACTTCCTGATTTGCCTGAGGGCCAGATCGGCCATTGTGCTCTCCTCGATTGCATGACGCTGGGCAACATGCTCGCCTATTTCTTGCGGCGGCCCGGCTTGAGCCCGGCCAGCAGATTGGTGATCCTGTCCGCCTTGCGGTTGCGCATCTCGGCCTCGTTCTTGCGGCGGACTGCGCTGCGCACGAGCTTGGCGCCGAGGTAACGGAACGGCTCGGGCGGCAGCGACATGCGCCGCTCGATGCCGACCAGGCCGCTGGCGCTCCAGCGATCCTTTCGTTCCAGGACAAGGCTGGCGAGGATGCGTCCGGCAATCGGCGTCTGCGCGATGCCGGTTCCGTTGAAGCCCATGCCGTAGAAGATATTGGGATGATCGCGCAGGTGATCGAAGACGGGAACATGTTCGGGCACGCAGTCGATAGGGCCTGACCAGTCATACTCCACCGACACGCCACGCAGCGATGGATAGACCCTGTGCAACTCCCGGACATTGTCCCGGCCATGCTCCGGGCTGCGGTTGAAGCTGGCGCCAAAATTGCCGCTGAAGGCAACATTGCCGCTGCCGCGGCCGAAGACCACCCTGCCCCCAGTGGTGCGCTGGTAGTAGAGCACCTGGGCCTGGGAATCGCAGATCGACGCGCCGTCGCGCCAGCCAATGCTGTCGAGCAGTTCGGGCACGGCGGCAGTGGCGATGACCTCGCTGCCGACGACATAGAGATGGCGGCGGAGTTCCGGCAGCGCCGAGAGCCAGGCATTCGCGGCAAGCACCACTTTTTCGGCCTGCACCATGCCCCGCGCCGTGCGCACCGTGCATGTCTTGCCGGGTTCGATTTCGAGAACCGGGCTGCGCTCGTGGATGATGACGCCGCGTGCCAATGCCAGGTTGCGCAGTCCGATCGCCAGCTTGGCCGGATGGACCGTGCCGGCATTGGTCTCGACGACGCCGACATAGGATGCGGATGAACCGGTGCGGCGTTCGATCTCCTCGGCCGTCAGCGGCTTGAAACGGTTCTCTCCCACCGCCGCGCTCATGGCAACGGCGTGCTCCCACGCGCCTTCCTGGGCAATCGAACTCGCGGTCCACAGCCATCCGTCCAGCCGCAGATCCATGTCGATCGTGCCGTTTTGCTGCAGCGCCTTCAGCTCCGCAATCGACACCACCGTGTCGGCACAGAGTTGTCGCGCCTCTTCGAGGCCGACGACGGCGCTGATCTGGTCGAGCTCGGCGAACCACGAGTGGACCTGACCGCCATTGCGGCCTGAGGCTCCAGAACCGCAGAGGTCCGCTTCAAGCACGATGACCAGCGTTTCCGGCGCGAGCTCACGGATACGCAGCGCCGCCCACAGGCCGGTATAGCCGCCGCCGACGATCACCACATCGGCGCGCTCATTGCCTTGCAACGGCTCGGTGACCGCGCTGGCGCCGATATCCTGCAGCCAGAACGATCGGTCGGACGATAGCGCTACCGCCGGGGGCCGCAAACGAAGTCTTGCCACGATCAGGCTCCCTGGGCGTCGGTGATGAAGCTGGCGTATTTGGCGGGCAGCCAGTCCGGTATGGGACGTGGCTTCTGCGGAAACCCGCCGAGATGCGTGCAGGTCTGCGCTGCCGCCACTGCAGCCGCGTGCAGAGCTTCGGCTGCCTCCCGACCTTCGAATCGGAACGCGGTCAGAAATGTCGCGATGAAACTATCGCCGGCGCCGCATGTGTCGACCACGTCGACCAGCGTGGCCGGCGCATGCACGACGCCCTTGCCGTCGTCGAAATACGAGCCGCGCCGGCCGCAAGTCAGCACCACCTGACTTGCGCCCGCGGCCCTGAGCGCGGAGAGCAACGACTCGACCGGTTCATCGACACCGTCGGGGCCGGAGGCGAATAGCATGGGCACGCCGTCGAGCCGCAGCGCCAGATGCGCTGTCGAGACGTCGATGCTGAACGGCACATGATCCGCGACCAGCCGGCGGACAAGATCCTTGTTGGCATTGGTGCCGAGATGCACCCAGTCGGCCGCGGCGATGACCGCACAATGCTCCGGCGCAGGCATGTAGTTCTCGCCCACCCCGAAGGATTCGTGCAGGAATTTCCGATCCCCGGATTCGTCGCGGAGCAAGGTGACGGCAGTGTCGCCGGGGCGCCGTTCGACATCGTCCGGCGATAGTCCGACGCCCGCCAGTTCGGCAAGCACCACGTCACCCTCAGGATCCTCGCCGACAGCGCCGAAATAGCGTGCCGACCAGCCATTGCGCCGCCATTGCGCGGCGACGTTCAGGGCATTGCCGCCGACGGTGAGCAAGCCGTTGGTGAGGTAGGCATCCAGGCAATTGTCGCCAACGGCGACGAGCTTTGGCTGGGTCATGCCGGCACCCGTGCGTGAAGGCAAAGGTCGGCTCCGATCAGCCGATGAAAGGCAAGCTGCGGCATAAAGGTTCCTCTCAAGGGATTGCTACTTGCCGATGCCTTCGGACAGGCCACGAATGAAGTAGCGCTGCGCGGCAAAGAACACGATCACGATGGGCAAGGCCGAGATCGTCATGGCGGCGAAGACAACGGCATAGTTGGTCCCGTGCGTTGCCATGATCGAGGTGAGGCCGACCGGCAGTGTCTGCACATCGCTGCCGCTCGTGAAGACCATGGCGAACAGATATTCGTTCCAGGCGAACAGGACGTGCAGGATGACGCACGAGATGATGATCGGCCGGCACAGCGGCAGGGTGATGCGCCAAAAGATCTGGCCTTCACTGGCGCCGTCCATCGTCGCCGCCTCGTCGATATCTCCAGGCAGATCCAGCATGTAGGCGCGGATGAGGAAGGTGGTGAACGGTACCCGGAACGCCGTGTACAGAATGATCAGCGCCCAGTAGGTGTTGTAGAGGCCAAGCGCCTGCAGCATCTTCACCAGCGGAATGATCGCCACGGTGGGGCTCAGCATCAGCCCGCCCAGCACGATGGCGATGACCAGCGGCTTTGCCGGCATCCTGGTCCGGCTCAGGCCGAAGGCGGTCCAGGCGCTGATGAGCACCGTGCATATGGCGGAGGCCACGGTCACCAGGACGGAGACGGTCACATAGCCGCGAACGCCCTGATTCCACGCCTGGACATAATTGTTCCATGACCAATGGACAGGCAGGGCGAAGGGATCGCCGAAGATCTGCGCATTGTCCTTGAAGCCGCTGAGCGCCATCCAGATCAGCGGATAGATGACGACGACGCCGAGGCAGACGAGGAACGAATAGAGGAATGTCCTGGCGATGACGGACCATAGATTGACATGCCGGCTCCGCCCGACTGCAACCGTCGCGCTCATAGCTGCACCCGGCGACGCTTGGTGTACCAGAGCTGTGCCGCGCCGGTAAGCATGGTTAGAACGAAGATGACGGCGGCGATCGCGGAGCCATAGCCGAAATTGTCCTCGATGAAGGCCTTCTGGTAGAGCCATGTGCCAAGGACCTGGCTGCTGTTGTTGGGGCCGCCCGCCGTCATGACCATGACTTCGTTGAACACCTGGAATGCGCCGGTGATGGTGACGATGATCATCAACCCCGTCATTTCCCGGGTCAGCGGAAAGGTGATGCTCCACAGGCGCCGAAGCGCGCCGGCGCCGTCCATCGTCGCGGCATCATAGAGGTCGCGTGGAATCTTCTGGATTGCAATGGCAAACAACAGCGTCGAGTAGCCGAAGCCTTGCCACTGGCTCATCGCAATGATGGCGTAGATGGCGGTGTGCTCATTACCGAGCCAGGGCATGACGAGCTGGCTGAGACCAACGCGGCTGAGCGCCGCATCCAGCAAGCCTATCTGCGGCTGGTAGATGAAATAGAACAGCAGGCCGGTCACCGTGATCGAGATGGCGGAAGGCACGAAATAGATGGCGCGCCACAAGCGGCGCCAACGCTCGCTCCTCAGATCCTCGATGATGGCCGCCAGCAGAAACGCGCCGAAGACCTGGAAGACGACCGAGATGATGGCGTAGAGGCAGTTGTTCCAGAGCGCGAGCAGCACGATCGGGTCGTGCAGAAGCCGGTCGTAATTGGCGAGACCGACATTGGTGACCTCGCCGGTATAGATGTCCTGGTCTGTGGTGCTGACGATGAAGTTGTCGACGATCGGATAATAGACAAACCAGCCGATGAGGATCAGCGCAATCGCCGCCCATCGGAACGACAACAGATTGCCGAAGCGAGTCCGCGGGTTTTTTGGCCTTTGCGGCCTTGCGGCGCCGCGAACCACGGCGCCGCTCTCCATTGTGTCCGATGCCCTGACCATGGTCTGTTCTATTTGGCTGCGGATGCGGCCTTGCGCACCTCGTCCATCACTTGCTCAGGCGTCATCGAACCACCCGCCAGCGCCTGCAGGCTGGACAGCCAGACGGCGGCGACGCGCGGCGGATTGGCCGTGTCCAACCAGGGCATGAGGTACGAGGCCGCGTTGATGTCCTTGAGACCGTCGACCACAGCCACGCTCATGTTCGATTCCGAGGCGCCGCCGATGGTGGCGCTCGGCTGGCCATAGGGCGGCGCGGACAGGACCTGCGCGTTTTCCTTCGAGGTCACGAACTTCATGAAATCGATCGCCAGCGGGATGTTTTTCGACGCCGCATTGATCATGTAGCCCTCTGGCGCACCCTCGATCGACTTGGGGTCGCCCTTGGCGCCTTCCGGTACGGGCAGTCTGAAAAAGCCGAAATCGGCAGGCTTCAGCGCCGAATCCGGCGTGGCGGCCTGATCGAACTCGATGATCTCCTGATAGTACATGGCCGACTGCGCGTTGGTGAAGGCCTGGAGGGCCGAGGCATAGGACGTGCCATTGACGCCGGCGCCATCGGTGCAGCGCTCGACAAGCTGGCTGAACTGCTTGAGCGCCGCGACATAGCCCGGATCGCTATAGTCAGCGGTTGCCGGATCGAAGTCCTTTTCCAAAGTCGCCTGCGGGACATTGTAGGCGAGCAGCTGGCCCGCGAAGTGGATTGCCGGCCAGGCCTCCTTGTTGCCCAGCGAGATCGGCGTTGCGCCGGACTTGCGAATTGCATCGCAGCTGGTCAGCAATTCCTCGAAAGTGGCCGGCGCCTTCAGGCCGAGCTTGGCGAATATCTGCTTGTTGTAGCCCATGAACTTGGCGTCCTGATACAGCGGTATGCCGTAGAGTTTGCCATTGTACTCGAATGCCTTGACGGCTGCGGGAGAGAGCGTCTTGCCCCAGTCGGTATCGGGGCCGATGACCGCGCTCAGGTCGACGGCGCGATTGCCGCGCACGAAGTTGCCACCCCAGCTGCCCGTCCAGGAGAAATAGACGTCGGGCAGCGAATTCGAAGCGACCAACGTCTTCGTCTTGCCCTTCACGCTATCGTCGCTCTCCTGGATGAGCTCGACCTTCACGCCCGGATGGAGCTTTTCATAATCCTGCGCCAGATTGACGAAATAGGGCGACAGCTGCTGCAGCCCGAACTTGGTCAGGATCGACAGCGTGCCGCTGTATTCCACCTTGGCACTAGGGTCGGCCGCGACAGCCGGCGAAGCGGCGGAACTGCCACTCATCGACAGCCCCAATGATGATACCGCGGCCACTGTGACCGCCACGACTTGCAGTGAACGTTTCATAAGCAGCTCCTTCTGAGGTGAGGGGATCAGTATTCAACGCGTTTGTAGTAGCGACGGGTCGTCAGCGGGTGGTTGCGCAGCACCTCGAGATGCGCGCTCAACCGCTCGAGCAAGGTGGCGAGCAGCACAGGCGAGATCATGCCGCGCACCTGCTGGGAGATACCCGGCAATTTGACCGAGGCAGCATCCAGCGTGCGAACGCGATCCGTGTAGCGTCTCGCGAAGTTCTCGACCCGGTCGGCCAAGGGGCGAAGAGCGTCCTCGCCCTTGAACACGAAGACGCTGACGCCCGGCTCGACCAGTTCGAGCGTGCCGTGGAAGAAGTCCGCGGCATGCACCGGGCGGGTACGGATCCACTGCATCTCTTCGAGGATGCACATGCCGTAATAGTTTGCTTCCGGCCATACCGAGCCGGCACCGGTGAAAATGTGATAGGTCTCGTCCTTGATGGTCGCGGCCAGTTCGGCGGCCTTGTCCTCGAAGGCGGCTTTCGCATCGGCGAGCAGGCCGGGCAACTGCTGGAGTTCGGCGACAGCCGCGTCGAAACCATCGTATTCGCCGCGCTCGGCCAGCAATGCCAAGACGATCAGCAGCGTCTGCAGGTAGAATGATTCCGAGGAGGTGTCGTCCTCGGCGAAGTTCGTGAAGTTGTGGTCGGCTTCCCGCGCGATCGGCGTGTCCAAATGTCCGGTGAGCGAGATGGTGCGCACGCCTCGCTTCTTCAGGAAAGCCATCAGTTCGACGCCTTCCCTGGTCGTGCCCGACAGCGACGGGATGACGACCACGGCCTTGTTGTCGAGACCGGCCGGCGGATCGAGCACGACCTGGGCCGGATATTCGGCGCTCACCGGAAAGGTGGAGTAGCGCTTCGCCAGCTCGATCGCGGGAAGCGTCAGAAGCTGCACGCCGCCGGTCCCCATGAAAAATAGACGCTCGACGCCTTCCGCAAGCAGCGTGCGCATCAGCGAGCGCGCCTCGCCGGCGATGGAAACGGCCCCACTCTGGATCCTTATGAAGCGGTCCTTGTCAAAGTTCAGCATGTCGTTCTTCCTTTACTCGGATGCGGCAGAGCCTCTGCCTAGGCGCAAGCGCCGATGCGCCGTCTAACCAGTCTTCGATTAATTCGGATGTGAGATCGATCTCACATGGCGATAATGGGCACGAATTTTCGCGGTTGGCAAGTCCCCTCGCGATGAAATTTGTCGAAACCGAAAGATTCTGGTCCCGGTCAGCGCCCGTGGATCTGTGCGACCGAACCACGAACAATCAGGCGCGTCGGGAACCGGACATTACGCGGCGCAATCTTCTTGCCGGCTAAGCGTTCAAGCAGAAACTTGGCGGCGAGCGGACCGATCTCGGAGATAGGCTGGGCCACGACCGTGATCTGCGGGTCGGTGAAGGTGGCGAGATTGAAGTCGTCGAAGCCGACCAGCGACACGTCGTGCGGGATCGAAAGCCCCATTGAGCGCAGGCCTAGAAGCGCGCCCTGGGTCATCAGGCTGTCCACCGTGAACAGAGCCGTCGGACGGTTGCGGCGGCTGAACAGGCGGATGGTTGCGTCGACAGCATGCTCGACTGTCGAATGCGACACGCTGATCAGCGATTCGTCGAGCGCTATGCCATGCGACTGTAGTGAATTCTGATAGCCCGCGAGGCGTTCCTGCGCGGTGAAGATGCGTGAGTCATCGCGCAACAGGCCGATACGGTCGTGCCCATTGGAAACGAGGTAATCCAACGCTTCGCGCGCGCCGCCTTCATTGTCGACGACAACGCTGTCGCATTGCAGTTCCTTGACGACGCGATCAATCAGCACGACCGGTGCGCCTTCGTGCGCCAGCTGCACGATGTGCTGGTTGTCGGTCGCCGATGTCGGCGCCAGAATGAAGCCGCGGATGCTCAGCGAGCGCAGGCTCTCCAGCAACTCCTTTTCCTGCTCGACGTTCTCCTCGGTGCTGGCGATCAGAAGATTGTGGCCATGCTTGCGCAGCTCGACCTCGATGTCGTGCGCGATTCGGGCGAAGAACGGATTCTGGATGTCGCCGGGCACGAACCCGACGATCGGCAGCTGCCCACTGCGCAGCGCCTGCGCGACGAGGTTGGCCCGATATCCTAGTCTTTCGGCGGCCTCGATCACTCGAAGGGCGGTCTCGTCGCCGACGTAACCATAACTGTTGAGCGCCCGCGCGGCCGTAGCGCGCGACACCTTGGCCGCTGCGGCTACGTCCTTCAAGGTGATCCCTTTTTGCGTCACTGGCATTCCTCCTGCGACCTGCGCATTGCGTCAGATCGCCATTCTCGGCTCGGCATTGCAGCCACCGTTGTGCCGCATATCCGCGCGTTCTCAAACTGCCAACACTTGTTTGCGCACATTCTTTCCATAAATGCCTCGTCGCCGATTTGGGAAGAAGCGCCACATCTGCGTAGACCGTCCTTCCTGCGAAAGCAGGGTTACGCCATGACCATCCGCCGGCAGACCGTCGAGCACCCGTCCGGAACGCTCAAGGCATGGATGGGCAGTACCTATTTTCCCGATCAGGGCCCCCGAAAAGGTCAAAACCGAGATGAGCTGGTTCTGTTGCAAACTTTTCCTGAGCCCCCGGAAGGGCGGAATTTCAGCGTTGTTTCACGCGGCGGCGAGGATGTCGAACTGCTCGGCCAATGAGGGATTGGGATTGAAAGCAAAACTCGCCTGCCGTTTGCGCATCATGTGGACCATTTCGATACCGTCGAGGATGATGCTGGCGGTTGCGAGAGATTTGAGGCCGAGCATCGGCCGCACACGCCGCTTGATCCGCCGATGGTTCTGCTCGATCCGGCTGTTCAGGTACTGGTGTCAGGCTGGCGCTGTATCTCTCCGATAAGGCCGGGCACAGAGAACACTTCATTGAAATAGCCATCGATGCTTGCAGGACCCACGGACGGGTTCACGGCAATTATCTGGGTGCCAGGGGATGCAGGCAGACGCTCGGCGCCCACGATCGAAAGGGCGATGTGGTGCTTCACGCCGGCCGTTTTTTCTGCTGCGAGCAAGTTCCGGCCAGAGGTCTCGAAGAACTCCAGAACGGCCTTGTCCTCGAAGGAGGGCGAATTCGCCAGGTCGATGACAACCTGCGCTCCCGCGAGTGCTTCGGAGAGACCCTCGCCGGTAATCGTGTTGACGCCGCCGTTCGGTGACGCTGCGAACACGTCATGGCCCTTCTTACGCAGCCTCTCGACTGTCTTCGAGACGATCAGTCCGGTGCCACCAATAACAACGATCTTCATGACGTACTCCTCGTTTGTGGTTCAGGTTTTATGGTCTGATCGAGCGGCCAAGAGGCCGGCGCATCACTTGTCTTCGTTCGAGACAGTGCACCGGAGCTGCTGGTCCAGACTATCGACCGGAAGCATCTGTCATGCGATGCGAAGGTCTAGGACAGATGCGTCCGTTGAATGGGGACACTAGTCAGCAAGGAGACAGTGACTTTAAGCCGGAATGCCCTCCGGGAGCGGTCAGAGGCATTCACCATCGAGGTCGGCTGAGAGGGCCGCTTTCGGCCAGTTGCAAAATTGAACTCTTCGACCGAAATTGGGCGCTGAACCGCTGGGCCGAATACGAAGCGATGACGAACCCGCGCGACTCACCCGAGGCCGCCCTCGTTCAGATTTCAGTTCCCTCGCCAGCGTCAGTGCATCGTCGACGTCGACGCCGAGATACCGGATGGTGTTCTCAATCTTGGTGTGGCCGAGCAGAATTTGAATTGCCCGGAGATTCCCGGTGGCCTTATAGATGATGGAGGCCTTGGTACGACGAAGCGAATGGGTGCCATAATCCTCACGGCGAAGGCCAATCGCCGAAACCCGTTCATCGACTAGGTGCGCATACTGCCTAGTACTCAAGTGGCCGGCATGATCGACTCGACTAGGAAAGGCAAAATCGTCGACCGTTCCACCCCTAGGTTCGAGCCATGCAAGTTGGCTCGCTCGGGTGTCTGCCATCAGTTCGAATTGGAATGGCCTGCCAGTCTTCTGTTGCACAACCATGGCCCCGGGTCCGAACCTCCGGGCCACGCACCAACGTGCCGATGTTGAGCTTCACCAGGTTGGAACCACGCAACTTGCTATCGATCACAAGATCGAACAGCGCTCGGTCCCGTGATCGACCTTCGGTCGAGGAAGAACCGGATTTCCCAAATCTGACGAACCTTCAGAGGTCGTTTGACGCCCACTCTCTTGCCTGCGTTCCAAGCGGGATGGCTTGTCCTGCGAGATCATACTGCGAATGTCCCATATCGTTTCTCCTCTGCCACTATTGGCCAGAGCACAAACGTTCAGGAGAATAGTGGCCGGTAGCGGACTGGCAGCTTCTCGCGGCCGAAAAACGATCGCGGACATTCAACCGGGTGGATCCAAGGTCTCAGATTGACCCTTAGCGGCGATCAACCGTCAACCTGGGAAAATGCCGTCTCAGCTTTGGCCAAATGACCTGGCTAACATGGCAGACCAGAATTAGCACCGGAGCCTTTATCCAGGTGACTGTGTGTTGGTACCAACCACAGCGGCGACCAGCGCTAGTCGGGCTCAAAGGCCAGCGACTTTGCCAATTGCGCGGCAGTGTGCTTCAGGTCGGCGACATGTCGCTCAAACGCCTCGCCGACGATACGATGATAGGGTCCGGTGAGGCCGATGGCATAGATCACACCCATTGCCTTGGTATGAATGGGGCAGGCGATGGAGGCTAGACCCTCCACGTGTTCCGCCATGTCGGTCGCGTAACCCTTTTCACGGACAACCTCAAGCTCCTGCCTGAGCTTGGCCTTGTCGGTCGTTGAATTCGCGGTGAGGGCTGCCAGGGGCTGTTCGAGCAGCGCCGCGACGACCTGTTCTTCTTGCCATGCCAAGATTGCCTTGGCGGAGGCGGCCGCGTTGATGGGCATGATGCTGCCAGGAACCACGTATGTCCGGACGGGCGTGTCCGGCGCTTCACTGTTGACCGAGCGGATCTGCAATCCGGAGAGTTTGACGATGAAGCAGGACTCGCCGGTCTTGTCAGCCAGTGCCTGAAGCGGCCGCTTGGTCACGATTTCTATCCAGCTGCTGTCGGACGACGTATGCAGCAAGCGCAGGAGCCGTCGCCCAAGCACGACATTGCGGCTTTTGATCCCGCTCGCCGCGATAAGGCCCGCCTCGTTCAACGTCTTCAACAGCCGGTTCACGGTGGTCTTGGGTAGGCCAAGCATGGACTCGACATCGCTCGCCGCCAGTCCTTCCGGGAATGGTGCCAGCACTTCAAGGACGGATATATATCGCTCCAGCGGCCCGTCCGTGTTTGTCAGATCGTCCATCTCAGCACCAGCGTTGCCCGTTGTCGTCAAGACAGGGTTAGCGCAGGACGGTTCCACTTTCTAGGCCATCCGACCAATAAGTGGTCCCAGGCTTGACAGCAAACATTGAGTTCCGATAAACGGTACTAAGTACCAATAATCGGGAGTTGGCGATGCTGGGTTCTTTGCCGAGAGTGACCTATTCAAACACCGGAACGGACTTCTCCGGCGTTCATGACCGGCTCGACCAGATGATTCCAGACTTCGAAGCCAAGGGGCTTGTCCGGATCTGGACAACCGAATTCGCCAGCGGACCATCCTATTCGGTTGTGAGCCCCATCGACCGTGCTCTGGTGTTGGGCGAGTTTCCTACTTCGACGGTTTCCGATGTCCAGGCCGCGATTGCCACAGCCAGTGCGGCGGGGCGGGAATGGTCCGCGCGTTCGCTCGCTGAGCGGCTGGATTTTGCATCGCGCTGGGCACAGGCGCTGGGGGCCGAAAAATACAATCTGGCGCTGGCAGCACTCTACGAGATCGGGAAATCGCGCCTCGAGGCCGTCGGCGAGGCCGAAGAGTGCATCGACATCGTGGCCTACTACCGACGCGAGATCGAGCTTCGTAACGGCTACACCCAGCCGATGAACGAACTGGTGAAGAACGAGACGACCAGGAGCGTTCTGCGTCCCTATGGCGTATTCGGCGTGATCTCGCCTTTCAATTTTCCCCTGGCGCTCTCGATCAACATGATCTGCGGTGCGCTGCTGACGGGAAATACGGTGGTGTACAAGCCATCGCGCGGCTGCGCGCTCACCGGCCTGATGCTCGCCGAGACACTCAAGGCGGCCGGCTTGCCTCGTGGTGTGTTCAACATCGTGATCGGCGGACGTGTCGTTGGCGAAACAATCGTAAACTCCGCTGGCGTCGATGGCATTGCCTTCACCGGTTCCTATGAGACCGGCATGGGCATTCTTCGTCAATTGGTGGCGCAGGATCATGCCAAGCCCCTGATCGCCGACATGGGCGGCAAGAACCCGGCCTATGTGACGCGGAACGCGGAGATTGTGGTCGCCGCCGAAGGCGTCGCCCGCTCGGCGTTCGGTCTGCAGGGACAGAAGTGCAGTGCCTGTTCGGTCGTCTATGTGGATCGGCTCGTCAAGGACACATTCGTCTCTGCGATTGAAGGGTTTGCGGCGACCTTGCGCGTCGGCGACCCCCGGGGGCGCGAGCACTTCATGGGGCCGCTTTACGATGACCAGAGCGCCGCACGCTTTGTCTCCGCCGTCGAGGAGGCACGTTCGAGAGGCAAAGTCCATTTCGGCGGCAACCGCGTCGATGGCCTGCCTGGCAATTACTTTACTCCAGCCATTGCCGAACTCGGCGCGCAGGATCGGCTGACCAAGGACGAACTCTTCATGCCTTTCCTGGTCGTCCGACCAGTGGACGACCTGCAGGCCGGCATCGAAGAGGGCAATGCCGTGAACTACGGCTTGTCGGCGGGTGTTTATTCCCGGGATCAGGCCGAAATCGACTATTTCATGGCCCACGCGGAAGCCGGGGTCCTCTATGCCAACAGGTCGAGCGGCGCGACGACGGGCGCCTGGCCGGGCTCCCAGCCTTTCTGCGGCTGGAAAGGATCGGGGGCGACCGGCAAGGGCGGCCTGGGGCCGCACTATCTGCCCCAGTTTACGCGCGAGCAGAGCCACACCGTGATGCACAAGCGCTGATCGGGACAGGAAGATGATATCGCCAGATCATTCAATCACGGCCGAAAACATGCGGTTCGCCCCATATTGGTGGGATGCGGCATGCCCTTCCGCCAGCGAGAACGGCCCGCTTCCGCCGGTGGCGGACGTCGTTGTCGTAGGATCTGGCTATACGGGACTGCGGGCAGCACTTCTCTTGGCGCGAGCGGGACGACAGGTGGTTGTGGTCGATCGCGAGGATCCCGGTTCGGGTGCAGCCCGCCGAAACGCCGGCTTTCTCGGCCGGGTTCTTAAGAAGTCGTTCCTCGGGCTGCGGAACAGTCGTGGCCTGGAGCACGCAACCCACGTCTACCGGGAACTCGATCAGGCGTACCAGACCCTGATGGTTTTCATCGCGGAGGAGGAGATCGATTGCTTTGCCGCGCGTGATGGTCGCTTCATCGGAGCGACCTCGCCAGCGCACTATGAATTGTTGGCGCGGGAGCTGGAGGCCGTCAACAAGCACCTCGGCCTGCCCTATGCGATGGTGGGACGGCACGAGGTTCGCAAGGAGCTGGCCACAGATATCTACCACGGCGGCGCCACCATTCCCGATCTCGGCTCGTTGCATCCGGGGTTTTATCACCAGGGCTTGCTGGAGAGAAACGCCGCCGCCGGTGTCATGATCCGGGGGCAGACCGACGTCACCGGGATCGTGCGCCAAAATGGTCCTTACCGCTTCCTGGTTACAACCACCGCAGGCAATTTGGCTGCGCGCGACGTGATCGTGGCCACCAATGGTTACACAACGGCGCGATTGGGCTGGTGGTCGCGACGCGTCATTCCCTTCCAAGGTTATATGGCTGCGACCGAGGAACTTGCGCCCGAACTCGTCCGCAAGATCATCCCGCATCGGCGCGTGGTCATCGATACCGATACAAACATCGACTTTTTCCGGCCGGCGCCTGACAGCAACCGCATATTGCTCGGCGGCGCAACGGCCGGCGGCATGCAGTCGGCTGATGAAATCGCCCTCAAGTTGCATGCCATCATGGCGCTGGCGCTACCGGACCTACGGCAGGTCAAGCTCAGCCATGTCTGGACTGGATTTTGCGCGGGTACGTTCGACCTCATGCCTCATGCCGGCGGGCGGGATGGCCTGTGGCATGCCATGGGCTACAATTTCGCGGGCGTGACCATGGGCAGCTATCTCGGCCACAAAATCGCTCAGCAGATATTAGGCGACCCGGAGGGCCGAACCGTCTTCTCCCAAGATCCGTTTCCGACCATGCCGTTCTACCGCGGCAAGCCATGGTTCATGCCGGCCGCGATGAAATATTTCGACTGGAAGGACGGGAAGACCGCACGCACGCCGCTGGACAGATTGAAGGCGCACTGAAGCAAGGCCCTACGGGTATGTTTTCGAACCGAGAGCGACAAGATGAACTATCCTGAAACGTCTCCTGAATCCGCCAGGCTCTACGAACGGGCGAAAGTGGTGATGCCGGGTGGCAACACGCGCACGACGGTCTATTTCGACCCTTTCCCCATCTACGCGGTGCGGGGCGAAGGTTGCCGGATGTGGGATGCGGACGGACATGTCTACATCGACTGCATCAACAATTTCACGTCGATGATCCACGGCTATGCGGCGCCCTCGATCAACGCGGTCGTCAGCGCCCAGCTGGCATTGGGGACCGCGTTCGGCGCGCCCACATCGAGCGAGATCGATCTTGCCGAACTGCTCGTGGCGCGCCTGCCAGCGGTCGACCAGGTTCGGTTCACCAACTCCGGCACCGAGGCGGTGATGATGGCGATCAAGGCAGCGCGTGCCTTCACCGGCCGACCAAAAATCGCCAAGATCGAAGGCGCCTACCACGGATCCTATGACTACGCCGAGGTCAGCCTCGATTCACGGCCCGACAACTGGAGCAAAACACCCGCCTCGATCGCCTATGCCAAGGGAACGCCGCAAGGTGTGCTGGATGATGTCCTCGTCCTGCCCTTGAACGACATCGCGACGGCGCAGGCAGTGATCGCCGAACATGGTCCGCAATTGGCGGCGATCCTGATCGATCCGCTACCCAACCGCGCTGGACTTATTCCGGCACGGCGGGACTATCTGGCAGCGCTGTCCAAGGCAGCGCGAGCCGCTGGCGTGTTGCTGATCTTCGACGAAGTCATCTCGTTTCGGCTCGGCTATTCCGGTGCTCAAGGCCTGTGGGAGATTGCACCCGACCTGACCGTTCTGGGCAAGATCATCGGCGGCGGGTTTCCTGTCGGCGCCGTTGGTGGGCGCGCGGATCTGATGAGCGTCTTCGATCCAACGCGTGGCAAACCGGCGCTGCCACATGGCGGCACGTTCTCGGCCAATCCTGTCACCATGCGTGCCGGGCTGGCGTCCATGCAAGCGTTGACGCCGGCCGTTTTCGAGCGGCTCGACAGGATTGGCGAGACCGTGCGCCAGGGCATCAACGCGTCGTTTGCCCGGCATGGTCTGGCCGGCGTCTGCGTGGGCCTGGGTTCGCTGTTCAGGGTTCACTTCACCGATCAGCCGGTGACCGACTACCGATCGGTCTATCCGAATGCCGAAGCGCGCCGGAAACTGGGCAAGTTTCACATAGCACTACTCAATCGCGGCATCCTCGCGGCTGGCTACGGCTTGTTCGCGCTCTCGACGCCTATGACCGACAGTGACGTCACCGAGATCATCAAAGCAATCGATGAGGCGCTGGCCGAAGTGGCCGCTTGACGATCTGCAAAACTTTGTTGCTTTTTCCGAAAATAGGAACAAAGTACCGATAAACGGAACTATCAGCCTCTGTGCGTCATGAACCCGGTTTGTGACGGAGGCGGAGCTGCGCCCAAAACAAAGCCACGCCGCCGGGCGTCGCAAGGATGAGACAGATGGATGTACAGCCAACCAAGCGCAGTCGGGCCAAGCTGGCAAAACCCCTGACGGTGACCGCTGCGGTCGATGGATCGAAGCAGCCATTCGCCGATCAGGAAAAGCCAATCGTTAAACTGAGCAACATTGTTGTCGAATACGGTAAACACCGGGCGGTCAACAACGTCTCGCTTGATATCCAGCGCGGCAAAGTGGTCGCCATCGTCGGACCGAGCGGGGCCGGTAAGAGCACGTTGCTGCGCTCGATCAACCTCCTGGAACGACCCGTGTCGGGCTCGATCGAAGTGTGCGGCCGCCGGTTCGACGCCGGTGCTCCGATCGCGGACCGCACGCTTATGGATCTGCGACGGAGCACCGGCATGGTGTTCCAGTCGTTCAACCTGTTCCCGCATATGACCGCGCGCAGGAACATCTCGCTGCCCCAGCAGCGCGTGCTGGGTCTCAGCCGCGCGGACGCCGACGCCAGAACCGACCAGCTTCTGGCCCGCGTGAAGCTGAGCGCCAAGGCGGGCTCCTTTCCATCGCAGCTGTCGGGCGGGCAGCAACAGCGCATCGCCATAGCACGCGCGCTCGCGATTGGGCCCGAGGTAATGCTCTTCGACGAGCCGACATCGGCACTTGATCCCGAACTTGGGCTGGAGGTGCTCGCTGTCATGCGGGAACTGGCCGCGGAGGGCATGACGATGATTGTCGTGACCCACGAGATCACCTTCGCCGCCGATGTGGCCCATCGCATCCTGGTCATGGCTGACGGCGCCGTGATCGAGGACGGGCCGCCCTCGTCGGTGCTGAAGAACCCGACCTCGCCGCGCTCCCGTGAATTCTTCCGAGCGATCCGGGACCGCCAATGACCGAAACCCTGCAAACATTGTTGACGGGTGTTCCCTGGACCATCGCGGTGACGTCAGTCGCCTTTGCGATCGGCGCCCTGCTCGGGATCCCCCTGGTTCTCATGCGGCGATCGAAGTCTTTCCTGCTTCGCCTGCTCAGCAGGACCGTGATCGATGTGTTGCGCGGCATTCCACCGATCGTCTGGCTGTTCATTCTTTTTTTCGGCATCGGCACGTCAGCCGTCGAACTGAACCCCTTCGAGGCATCCGTCATCGGCCTTGGGCTGGTTTCCGCCGCATACCTGGCTGAAATCTACCGCAGCGGATTCCTGGCGGTCCATTTCGGCCAGGCGGAAGCGGCAACGGCGCTGGGCATGTCGAAGCCTGATGCCCTGGCGCTCATCCTGGCACCGCAAGTGATGCGCGTGGCCATTCCTCCGGCCACCACTTACCTGATCAGTCTGCTCAAGGACTCGGCGGTCGCATCCACCATCGGCGTCTCCGACATTTCGTTTCGAGCGTTCCAGCACGCGCAAAGCAGCGGCGGTGGTCTGACGCCGTTCATGCTTGCCGCGGTGCTTTACATCCTGCTGTCCATTCCCGTCGTCTGGCTGTCGCGCTCCGTCGACGCCCGGCTTCGCAAGCGGGTGTCGCGATGATGGAAACCCTGACCACTTGGTGGGGCTGGGTTCCCCAACTTGCCGCCGGCCTCTGGGTCAGCACCCAACTGCTCTTCTGGTGTCTGCTGTTCGGGCTTCCGGCCGGACTGGTGCTGGCGCTCACCTCATCCAGCGCGCTGCGAGCCGTCAGGTGGACCAGCATCGTCCTGGTGGAGATCGGCCGTGGCGCCCCGGCTCTGGTTGTCCTCCAGATGGTGTATTTCGGGCTGCCGACGGTCGGGCTCACATTCGCGCCGTTCTTGTCGGGTGCGATTGCCCTGTCGCTGACCACCGCTGCCTATACCAGCGAGATCTTGCGGGCGGGGCTGCAGTCTGTTCCATACGGCGAAGTGGAAGCCGCAATGGCGCTTGGCATGCGCCGTCGCGACACGCTCCGCTATGTGGTTATCCCGCAAGGTATCATGGTGGCCATTCCGGCGCTGCTTGGCTTCGCCGTTCTGATGTTTCAAGTAACGTCACTGGCATTCACAATAGCAATCCCAGAATTGCTTAGCCGAGCCTATAGGATCGGCGCGTCGAACTTCCGATACCTCGACGTCCTGACCGCATCTGGCATGCTTTACCTGACCGTAATCTTACCCTTCGGCTGGCTGGTCAGTCATATCGAACAACGTATGAGTCGACATCTAACCAAGTAACTCCTTGCACGTGTGGAGGGAGGTGCAAGGACATCCCGCAATACAGATCTCGAAATCACTCAAAAAACCATGCAGGAGAATGAACAATGACTATCTTAAACAAAGTCGCCGTCGCGGCAGCTGCTGTCATCGTACTCGGGACGCATATCGCGAGTGCCAAGGACTGCAAACCACAGTTCAAGCTCGATCCGGTCAAGGCGGGAGTGCTGACAGTTGCCCTGACCAACACACCGCCCTACTCGTTCGAGGACAAAAGCGCAGTCGCCGGCATCGACGGCGACCTTGTCAACAGCTTCGCGGCTGAAAACTGCCTGACGGTGGAATATCAGATCTACACCTACCCGGCAGCCGTTTCGGCGATCCAGTCAGGCAGGGCGGATGTCGCCATCGGAGGCTTCTATCGCACGGCTGCTCGCGCCAAGGTCGTGGCGCTTAGCGTGCCGGTCTACCTCGATCAGATCGCGGTGGAATCCAAGAAAGGCTTCGAGTCCGTGGATCAGCTGCACGGCCATGCCGTCGGCACGATCGAAGGCTATGCCTGGGTCAACGATATGGAAACGCTGTTCGAAGGATCGCGCACCTATCCGTCGTCGCTCAATCTGGCGCAGGATGTGAGGGCCGGGCGCCTCGATGCAGGCCTCGAAGGGTTCGGCGCGGCGTTGATGTTGACCCAGGGTTCGGACGTCCAGGTGAAACTACTGCAGGCAGATCCGCGGATCGCCGCCACCACGCTTGCCTCGCAGACAGCCTTCCTGCTGCCCTTGAACAACAAGGACTTGATCAAGGCGATGGACACGACGCTGACGACCTATCATGGCGACGGCACGGTCGTGAAGGCGCTTGAGACTCATGGTCTGCCCGCATCGGCTGCCGATGTGGGCGAGGCGCGTGTTATCCAATGACACGGGATTGATCGTCGACTTTCAGGGCCCGGGGCGCGCAGCGTCCTGGGCCGTCACACCGGTGCAGGGAGATGATGATGGGTGTAGACAGCCGTATCGCCGCAGTGATCGGCAATGGTGTCATTGGCCACGGAATTGCCGAGGTGCTCGCAAAAGCAGGCTGGTCCGTGCGCTTGATCGGCAGGAGCAAGGACAGTCTGGCTCGGTCGCAGGAGCTGATCGGCCAGAGCTTGGCGGAGTTCGTCGATGCCGGCCTATTGAAGCCGGAAGACGCCAAGGCCGCGCTCGCGCGCGTCGAGCCTCATACAGAGATCGCTCAGGCGGCGTCCGCCGAATTGGTCTTTGAGGCGGTTCCGGAAGACATGGAGCTCAAGCGCAATATCTTCGGAGAACTCGACCAGATTTGCGCGCCGGAAGCGATCCTTGCTTCATCGAGCGGTCATCCGGCCAGCGCGCTCGACACGCTTGCCACCAAGAAAGAGCGTATCGTGGCGGCGCATTTCTGGTATCCGCCGCAGTTGCTGCCGCTGGTGGAGGTGTGCGGCAGCCCACGGACCAGCCCCGAGGTCATCGAACGGATCTGCCGGGAGTTGAAGGCGGCAGGCAAGGAACCGGTGGTCATTGACCACGAACTCCCCGGGTTTATCGGCAACCGGATTCAGTTCGCGGCGTTGCGCGAAGCCTGGTCATTGTGGGCCGCGGGCTTTGCAACAGCGGAAGCAATCGACGCGATCGTCCGGAACTCGATCGGTCGCCGGCTGGCGGTGACCGGTCCCATCGAGTCTGCCGACTTGGGCGGGCTCGACACGATGTATCACTTTGCCAACTTCCTGCAGCCGCACCTCGACGTTTCTTCCGGACCGCCGGACGCGATTGGGGCACTTGTGAAGGCCGGGCACCGTGGCGTGCCGACAGGGCTTGGCGTTCGCCAGTGGGGCGACGGAAAAGGACAGGAACTCATGTCCAAGCGCCGTGCGGAACTGATCCGCTGGCTCAAGGCCGATGCGGTGGCTTCATCGGGCTGACAGACCTTCGTTCTCGTCGCCCGACGGGCGGCGAGGTTCGCATAGTGTTTGAACGAGGCGGGACTTTCGGAAGGTGACGATAATCCGGCGTGCTCCATTTCGAGCATTGCCAAGATGGATAATCCTGGTGCAACTCGGCCGTTGTCGACCCTGCCGCGACGGCATCGATGAACGCTTATGGCGCAATAGAGACCTACAGCGCGGTCCCTTTGACTTCCGCTTTCAGGAAGCGGCAGCGATTGTCTAATGGCCAATATGCTGAAGGGTTTCGGGTGCCGAGAGGCGTACGAAAGCCTCTCATGCAGGAACCCGCGGGCCACAGTTGATGGCTATGGGGATTTTAGTTTGCGGCTGATGTCGGCGACGGCGTGACCGCCCCCGTTAGGCGACGCGGTGGACACGGACGGACCGCTCAGTGAAGCCTCCGCACAGCCTTGTAGCCTCTGCGCGCAGGCGGACGGGGCCCTGCGGGCCTCGCTGAGCACCATGGGCGCGCGTGGGTCCGTCGCCGCAGGTTGAGCGCCTGTGGCTGGAGGCTGAATCAGACCATGCCGGGTCATGGAGCGGTCTCCCGGATCGGTGCCGATGCGTTCGGAGGTCCGCGCGGCTGCCTCCTCCACCGTTCGAACACCTCGATGACGATCATGCGTCCGCCACAGCAGGAGCATGGCGGCCGGAAGTCCTCTGGTTCGGGTGTGTGGTCATCGGACGGGGCAGCGACGCCCAGCAGTTCGCGGGCGCGTGCGAGGCTGGCCTTGTGGGCGGAGCCGGCGAGCAGGCCATAATGTCGGATGCGATGGAAGCCGCGCGGCAGGACGTGGAGCAGGAAGCGGCGGATGAACTCATCTGTGGCGAGCGTCATGACCTGCTGCCGGTCGGTGCCGTCGCGGCGATAATCCTTGTAGCGGAAGGTGACCCCAGCCTCTTCGAAGGCGATCAGGCGGCGGTTCGAGATCGCAACCCGGTGGGTATAGCGCGACAGATAGGCGAGCACCGCCCCGGGACCGGCGAAGGGCGGCTTGGCGTAGACCACCCAGCGCTTCTTCTTGACGGGAGCCAGGTGGCGTAGGAAGGCCCGACGATCGGCGAGGTGCGCCGCCGATCCGAAGAAGGCGAGCCGACCGGCGTCGTGCAGCGCGACCAGTCGGGTCAGGAACAGACGGCGGAACAGCTTGCCCAGCACTCTGACTGGGAGAAGGAAGGCCGGCCGCGACGATATCCAGCGTGACGCGTCCGGCGTGATGCCGCCGCCCGGCACGATCATGTGGACATGAGGATGGTGCGTCATTGCCGAGCCCCATGTGTGGAGCACGGCGGTGATGCCGATGCGCGCGCCGAGGTGCTTGGGATCCGCCGCGATCGCCAGCATCGTCTCCGATGCCGCCTTGAACAGCAGGTCATAGACCAGCGCCTTGTTGTGGAACGCGATGACGGCGACCTCGGCGGGCAGCGTGAACACGACGTGGAAGTAGCCGACTGGCAGCAGGTCGGCTTCGCGCTCGGCGAGCCATGTACGCGCGGCCGCGCCCTGGCACCTGGGACAGTGCCGGTTGCGGCAGCTGTTATAGGCGATCCGCCATTGGCCGCAGTCCTCGCAGGCCTCGACGTGACCGCCGAGCGCCGCGGTGCGGCAATGCTCGATCGCCGACATCACCTTGAGCTGGATGAGGCTCAGGTGACCTGCATGGGCGGCCCGATAGGCGGGGCCGGCAGCACGGAAGATGTCGGCGACCTCGACAGAGGTGCGCACGGCTCAGCCGGGCGGCGTCTTGTGTTCCATCAGCGCCATCAGCCGGTCGAGCGGCCCTGCGACCGCATGGATCGTCCGCGTCGAGACCTTGGTGTAGAGCGCGGTGGTATCGAGCTTGCTGTGGCCAAGCAGCACCTGGATGACGCGGATGTCGACATCCTGTTCGAGCAGATGAGTGGCGAAGCTGTGGCGCAGCGTGTGCGGGCTGACGCGCTTGCGGATGCCGGCGACTTCGGCTGCTTCCTGGACCGCGCGATGCAGTTGCCGCGACGAGATCGGCGCCGTGCAGCTGCGCCCTGGGAACAGCCAGCCATGCGGGAGCATCACCCCGCGCCGCCTGCCTTCGCGCCACCACAGCCGCAGCAGTTCCAGAAGTTGCGGCGAGAGCATGGCGTTGCGGTCCCTGCGTCCCTTGCCCTGTTCAACGCGGATCAGCATGCGTGTGCTATCGATGTCGTCGACCTTGAGGTGCGCGACCTCGGACACGCGCAGACCAGCGCCATAGGCGACACCGAGCGCGGCCTTGTACTTGATGCCCGGCGCCGCTTCGAGCAGCCGCGCCGCTTCCTCCACGCTCAGCACGTCGGGCAGCTTGCGCTGATACCTCATAATCACCAGCGCGCGCGCCAGATCCCGCCGCTTCAGCGTCACGAGGAACAGGAACCGCAATGCCGAGACCGCGCCATTGATCGTCGCAGGGCCGACGCCGCTCTCATGCTGATGCAGCTGGAATCGGCGGATGTCCTCAGCCGTCGCAGTGTCCGGCGAGCGGCCAAGGAACACAGCGAAGCGCCGGACGTGACGAACGTAGTCCTGCTGGGTATGGGAGCCCAGGCCACGCATGAGCATGTCGTGCTGCATGCGCTGGCGAAGCGGAGAGATTGGTGCATCGGTCGACAGGGTAGCCATGGCGAGTTCCTCGTTGAAGGGAACTCCATGGTCAGATCGACGCCTCTACCCGCTCAAGTCAAATGCCTGTCGCGCCATCTCAGGTCGAGGCGACCCTCCCGCGAAGCGGGTTCGTGCATGCGGCGCATACCGGCCAAAACCCACGATGAACCGAGCGGGCTGAGTGCTGCCTTCGGAGGGCAAGGCACTCCCCTACGCCTGATTTCGTAGGCAGGACGGACTCGCTACGCTAGCCGCAGCAGCGAAGTCGGAACTGGCAGCTCGATGAGTGGGGGAAAGGCGGTAGCGCTCTCCCGCTACCACTACTACTACCTAACAATATGATATTGTTGTCGATTTTTGGCGAACAGGGTCAGGAGTACCGACTCCGACAGGCCTGATTCCTCTCAACTGGTTGATAATAAAGACGTATCGTCTCGGGGGTTCAAAACCCCGCCGCTACCATATAGCCTGAACTTGAAATTGCGGCTGCCATTGCGGGCCGCAGCCTGCTCAAAAAGGAGATGCCGTCATCAGATGGCATCTATACGGTTACGCGCGAGCTTCATGACCGGCGATCCGGCGAGATCATCGGCTACACGGTTGTTTTGCGTGCCGACGCGGTGGATCAGCGCATCCGTGGCATCATGCTCGTAGAGATTGAGGGCCACGCTGCCGACCGCGTGATCCGGGCGCTGGGTGGCTTGCCCGAAGTCTCCAACATCCACACGACCAACGGCCGCTGGGATCTGGTGGTCGAGCTTGGAACGGCCTCATTGCCTGATTTCGATGCTGTGCTACGGCGCATTCGGCTCATAGCCGGGATAATGGGCAGCGAAACCTGTTTGCTCCTGGCGACGCCGCGGACGACCCGAGCATGACTGACCTAGCTGTGGCGGGTTGTCAAAGGCAACGGATTTAGCAGGTTCTATTATTGCGCATTGCCTCGCCCATCCGGTAGGCGCTCGAGAAGGACGCGCACGTCGTGCGGCAGCGTCTCCGGTTGGGGTGCGGTCAGCCCTAAGGTCGTGCAGGTCTATTGCGACTGCGATCTAACACTCGTTCAGTTGATGGCCCTCGCGGGCCGACTGGTGCCGATCATACCAACCGCGGATGATACGATCAGCCACCATGGCAACTAGCGCAATCGGCAAGCCGGAGGTGAGACCGAGCCCGGCGCTCGCATTGCCGAGCGCGATGTAGACCTGCCTAGCCTTACTGATGGAGAAATTCGCCGGGCATTGAAGCAGGCGGAGCAAACCGGAAAACAGCTAAGCCTCGTCGATGGCGAAGGACACGGCACCGGCCGTCTTGTCTTGGTCCTAAAGCCTATGCCAACGCGGGTCACTCTGATTTTGCCCATCTTTGCTTGACATTGGCGCCCCAGCTTTCCCTGGTGGTCGGCTCGAAGAGGATTAGAATATCTTGGACGCGATGTTGCATCCGATCCAACCTTTTTACAGAACACGCGCGACAGCCCGCAGGTCAATTCCAGGCTTGTCTGGCGACGCGTCGGCGCGTTCATTCACCGGCCGGCAATCGCCCTGCAGAGTTCGGCGCAACAGATGGTGCAACTCAGCCCAGCAGACCTCGACGCCGCTCTCGAAAAGGACCTTGGATAGTCATGACCGCACCATCCCTAATGGAACGCAGCCTTCCCGCGTGGGGAGCGCTTGCCTGCGCTCGGCTGCGGCTTTCCATGCGAGCCGCTTCAAAAATGATGCTGCGAAACGGCGCCGGCTTTATCCGACGAACGCCTCACGCATCCGAGCGAACATGCCGGGCTGTTTCCCGGCAATCGCCGCACGGATGTGACGGGCGGCCGTTGCGGCGCTCACCGTCGCGCCGAAATGACAATAGCAGATGATCTCATGCAATTGCCTGTCGGTCAGTTCGAAGAACCGCTTCGCTTCGCCGTAGTTGTCGTTTTCCAACCCGGCGGCGCGCAGGACAGGATCCTCGAAAGCGACTGAGATCGGCGAGCCGTCGCCGCGCATGGCCACGCGTGCTCTAACCGGCTGATACTCGGTCTGAGGCAGCGTCGAGAGGCGCCGGTCAGGGTTCCGTTCAAGGAGCTCCGCCCAGCGTTCAAGACGTTCGCTGCGCGACATGGCCTGGCGCAGGTAGTCCTGATCGATCTCGGCGACCATCTGCAGTTGCTCGATCGTTTGGTGCTTCATGTTGGCCTCCTATTCGGACGATAGTTGGCCCACCCATATCCTTCTTATTACCTGCGGCCAGCGTGACTCCAACGGAAGGTGAAGTCCAATCACGATGATGCCTGGAGGGCTTCGTTCACGAAGATGTGGAGGCTTCGCAAAGTTCCGGCCATTAATTTGGCGAACGCGGTCAAATGCGCGGTTGTTCGACGATGTCGGTCTGGAGTCTGTGCCGATCGAGGTGATCGATGGGCAGAGTCTGTACTGGAGTGCCCCGGCTCCATTGCTGGCCGAGGCAGCGGGATCAAGGGAGTGGCAGTTTAGCTTCGAAAACGCCGAAGGCCGGGCCGATGCGAGTTCTCCGCCGGGTCGTTGGGGCCCTTGTGGCTCCAGTGTACGACTTCCGGCACGACCTGGCGCCTGGCTACTCCGTAAGATCGCAGTTTGTCCGTGTCGAAACCATTATCGAAGTTACCCGGCCCGATGGCGGAGTGTTGCGGATTGCGCGCGATCCAAGGACCGGTCCGTCCAACAAGTTGAGCGGAAGCCATCTCAGAAACGGTCCAGGCTGTGCGTCGTCAGGATCGTAGCCGAACCAGCGAAACAGCCAATCAGGTGTCCCCTCCTTCGACCTTTAGAGACTGAGCAGTCAGCTGCCGCCAAGCGAGAATGACGATCACTCTCACTGCCGCGGCGCTGGTATCGGTGTGCCGCCAAACCAACCAGCCGCATACGCAATCACGACCAATACCACGATCACGGCTACCACGCCGTACCAGAGGCGCCTGTCCTTGAGATCCATCTTACCTCCTGCCCGCTACGTGTTGGCCACTACGCGAATTCCTTGAGCCTTTGGCCGTCATTTCCCAGATGAGAGACCCATTGCCCTCGTAGGCACACAGTGGGCTGGATAAGGGTCTTTGAGAAGCGCGCAATACGACCGCGCCGGCATGATCGCCAGCGGCGCGACCGGCGGCTGCAGGCGTGCTCGACGAGTAGCGTTGCGGCATGGATGTCAAAAGATCGGCGATGCCATCCAGCGCCCGTGTGATCGATGCGGCGCGCGTTATCCTGATATTCCAGCACGGCTCCGCGCAGCCGCACCCCTCATTAGACCGTTTCGAGCCGACTGAACCGAACTGGGATGAGTTTCCGAGTCTTGAGTTGCCCTGCCGCATCCTTGTCGATGACAGTCAGCAACTGGACTTTTTCAGATCCCACAGGCAGAACCAGGCGTCCCCCTGGCTTGAGCTGCTCAAGCAAAGCCGGCGGCGTCGGCTTAGCCGCCACCGTGACCAAGATCTTGTCGAATGGGGCGTGCTCAGGCCAGCCACGAGACCCGTCTCCGACACGAATGCCGACATTGGAGGAGCCGAGGCCCTGCAGGAGAGACTCGGCATAGCTTGCGAATTCTTCGATGATTTCGACGCTCCAAACTTGCCCGGCGAGTTCCGCGAGGATTGCGGCTTGGTAGCCCAGGCCGGTGCCGATCTCCAGCACCGCCTCGTGCGGTTGGGGAGCAAGGAGATCGGTCATGAGAGCGACGATGAAGGGCTGCGAGACGGTTTTGTCGAAGCCGATCGGCAGCGGCATGTCCTCGTAGGCATAAGGCGCAAACGGGGCTGGCACGAAGCGATGCCGCGGCACCCGCCGCATCGCTGCCATCACCCGCTCATCGAGCGTCGCCTTTCCGAGTTCTTCGCTTGCAAGGTCGGCATGGATTGCAATCACCTCGACCATGTGCCTGCGTAGAACCGCGAGGTGCTCTTCGTTCATCGGCTTCATGACGGTGGGGCGTTCCTCAACCAGTCTGCTGCCTGATAGCCTTATACCCTGTTCGTCTTGTCACAGTAACCATGTCGTCGAGAACGCGGCTTCGGTTGGGGCGGGTTGTACCGCCCTGCTATTTCGTCGCCGTCCTTGGTGCTCTCCCGTTCCTCGCACCGGGGGTGGAACGGCGTGCGCATCAGAAGCTCGCCAGCCAGGCGACAACACCGATATAGCGGATCGCCAGCCAGTTGAGCACCAATAGGCCGAAGGCCAAAACGACGCCGAACCCTGCGCTGTCGCTCACCGGCTCCTTCCCGTGCTGATCGTGCGTGATCTGGTGATTGACGATGACCGAACCTGGGCGAGCCAGCAGCGCTATTCGCGCTGCAGGCGAGCCGAGGGCGAACGCCGGCACAGCCGGCGCGGCGCTTCCGTTGCATTTACGCCGCCTCCGGACCGTCACTACTGCGCTGTTTGGATGCGCGTTCCGGCCTCCGCTTCCGCCGAGGCCAGCAGTAGCGGCTCATTTCTCGAGCTTCCACGGACAACCGGAATAAAGCTAAAAATCGCGACTCGGTCCGTAGTCGCCGATTGGCGCGACATGCGAGACCAAGCCGGTTTCGGGCGACCAGGCGTGGAGCGCAAAGCCCGGAGGCTCGAGGATAAATCGGATGGGCTGGCCCGGGCGAAGATCAAGCGCCAGCTGATGCGCCACTCCGGGCACAACGAAGCCGATCGTGCCGGCCCAGCGACGGGTGATGGGGCGATGGTGATGGCCGGCGACCACGCATTCAATTTCAGGATGGCTTTCGACAAGCCCCGCGAATGCGCTGTCGGTTCGGCACATCGTCGCGTCCATCCCGCTGACACCGGTAACGAAGGGTGGGTGATGCATGAAGACCAGCGTCGGACGACCGTCGCCTTCAGCGAGACGATCGGCAAACCAAGCCGCTCGTGCAGCGCAGATAGCACCGCCGACCTCTCCCGGCACCACCGTGTCGAGGCCGATGAGCCGAACCGGAAAATCCTCGACAACGTAATGCAGAAAATCCTCAGCTTGGCGCAGATAGGGATAGGCCGCGGCGAGGCCGTCGCGCATCGTCTCGCGCCGGTCGTGATTGCCCGGAATGACGAATACCGGCATTGCCAGGCGGGACAAGATATCAACCACGAGAGCGTACTCGTCCGGGCCCCCGCTATCGGCAAGATCGCCCGTGACGAGGACGCAATCGGGAACAGGGTCCAGGGCAGCGATCGTGGCAATGGCGCGCCGCGTCATGGCATTGGTGTCGATGCCAGCATATACTATTTGGCCAACGGGATGGACATGGAAGTCACTAATCTGCGCAACGAGCATGGAAAGAAGTCCAAGCGGAGGGATAACGGGGGGCCAGTTGGCGCCCGTGCGGTGAATGGAGTGGCGCCGATGCGGATCGGTACCTTACCTGCTCCGAAGCCGTGAGCTTTCGGAGCCCTGCTATCTCATCGGAGCCTGAGTTTCCTGGCAAGGCGTTCGGCCCATCCTCGGGGGGAGACCGGCAATTTTGCTGGGGTAAATTCCGCCCCTTGATCGAGGTAATCCATTCGATCGTCGCGTCCATGACGAAAACGCCCGTGTTGGATCGGACCTTGCTGCCAATCCCTGTAGACACTACCCCAGCAAAATTACCGGCCTCACGATTTACATGTCCAAGGCAACAGCTCCGAGGCACGGCTTTCACCATTGGGCACATCTGTGGCAGCCGAGGCCACAACTAAGGGATACTCTTTGTTGCCATCAAGATGATCCTCCTTTGAGCAAACGGGAACGGAAAGATCATGCGCATGCTGACGACAATCGCCGTCCTTTTGGCACTCGGCGTGGCGTCGCCAGTTTACGCTCAATCCCCGGGCGCGCAACTTCCCCCAGATGTAACCCAGGCTCCGCCAACTTTGTGTGACCAGGCTTCACGAGCGTAGCGGTCATCGACATCGAGGATTTGCCTCCGGAAATTAGATCGGAGGTCGATGCCGTGATTACCCAAACGAGCTCGGAAGAGTAGTATATCCTGCAAAGTTCGATCGATGCGACGCCACCTGCCGTGTCGGTGTCGGCAGCGGTCGGGCTGGATTTGTCGCATGTGGTCGCTGCCAACATCGGTGACGATGGCCCAGACGACGACTTGATTTGATCGTCGGTCAGGCGCCGCACTTTGCATCGGGCATTCGAGATCGACTGCGAACTACGAGGCCGGAAGGATTGCCATGGCCGAGGCTGCAATTCGCAACTTCACCATCAATTTCGGACCGCAGCATCCGGCCGCGCATGGTGTCTTGCGGCTCGTGCTTGAACTCGATGGCGAGGTCGTCAAGCGCGTCGATCCGCATATCGGCCTGCTCCATCGCGGGACCGAGAAGCTCATAGAGCACAAGAACTATCTGCAGGCCCTGCCCTATTTCGACCGGCTCGACTACGTCGCGCCGATGAATCAGGAGCATGCATTCTGCCTCGCCGTCGAGAAGCTGCTCGAAATATCGGTTCCGCGGCGCGGACAGCTTATCCGTGTCCTTTTTTGCGAAATCGGCCGGCTTCTGTCGCACCTTCTCAATGTGACGACGCAAGCCATGGATATCGGCGCGCTGACCCCGCCGCTCTGGGGTTTTGCCGAGCGCGAGAAGCTGATGGTCTTCTACGAGCGCGCTTCCGGCGCCCGCATGCACGCGAATTATTTCCGGGTCGGCGGCGTGCATCAGGATCTGCCTCCGAAACTTCTGGACGACATCTGGGATTTCTGTGACCCGTTCCTCAAGGTCTGCGACAATCTCGAAGTGCTGCTCACAGACAACCGTATCTTCAAGCAGCGCAACGTCGACATAGGCGTGATCAGCCTCGACGATGCCTGGGCTTGGGGCTTCTCCGGCGTGATGGTACGCGGATCGGGCGCAGCCTGGGATTTACGCAAGGCGCAGCCATATGAATGTTACCCCGAGATGGATTTCGACATTCCCATCGGCAAGAACGGGGACTGCTATGACCGCTATCTCGTCCGCATGGAGGAAATGCGCCAATCGGTTCGGATCATGAAGCAATGTCTGGAAAAGCTGCGTCCACCGGAAGGCCGGGGGCCGGTGGCGATTCCGAACCAGAAGATCACGCCACCGTCGCGTGCCGAGATGAAACGCTCGATGGAAGCGACGATCCATCATTTCAAACTTTATACCGAAGGGATTCATGTGCCGGCCGGTGAAGTCTACGCCGCCGTGGAGGCGCCAAAGGGAGAATTCGGCGTTTATTTGATTTCCGATGGCAGCAATGTTCCGTACCGGTGCAAGATCCGAGCACCCTCCTTCGCCCATCTGCAGGCAATGGATTTCTTGTGTCGGGGCCACATGATCGCCGATGTCTCCGCGATCATTGGTTCGCTCGACATCGTGTTCGGAGAGATCGATCGTTAAGCCGAGTTGCACATCTCGGCTGCTGGAAGATAGGCCTACAAGCGCAGGATCATCCGTGGTTTATCGAAGTCGCGCAAAAAAGGCTCGCCGGAGTGGGTCTCTGGCCTGCTGCCGGTTCCATCTTCAACACCTTAACTCCGTGTCCATGGAACCGGCAGCAGGCCAGACTGCCCAAACCAGCCTTACTCGGCCCTGACCTACCAGGGGGGAGCAGCCTGGCGCAAGCGCCTGCTCGACGACCTTGGCGACCAGGGTGACGTTTCGCGGTTGATCGAAAGACGCAGCGACGAAGACATCATCCAGGCGTTCTACGACGGTATCAAGCACAAGCCGGGCACGACCTTCGGCAACGTCAAGGCCGACGTCATCGCCAACAAGGAGCCGCATTTCCGCCGCGGCAACTTCTGCATCATCCGCTGCTCCCACTGGCACGGCTGATTCGCCCCAACCCACAATCGCGCAGCACGGCCGACCGGCCAATAGGAGCGGCCCTCCAGTCTCCGATCCTCCGCTCGCCCCAAGCGAGGCGGCCGAAATCTATCACGAGGCCAACTGGGTCAATCTCGCCAGCAGCTATCCGGCGGCGGGCCCCAGTCGGTCAACACGCAGGAATAGACGGCGGTTTCATCGAAAGGATAGCGCGCTTCCATGTCGGGGGTGAGCGTCAGACCGAGCCCCGTCGCGGTTGGACGGATCAAGCGGCCGTTCTGGATACGTCCCTGGTCGCCGATCATCTCGGCGCCGAGCGGAAAATACAGCATCGGATATTCGACCAGTTTGCCGCCCGCCGCGAAGGCCGCGTGATAGCTGGCCATGATCGCCGCCGCGCCACCCCAGGCATGCACCACCACGTCGGTGCCCTTGGCCTTGGCCGCCTCGAAAACATCCATGACAGCCGAAATTCCGCCCATCACTGAGGCGTCGGGCTGGACGAAATCATAGACGTCGGCGTTGATGCGCTCGATCATCTCCTTGGGCGTGGTGACGATCTCGCCGCCGCAGACCGGCACATCGATACGGCCGCGCAGTTCACGAAAAGCATCCGGCTGGTCGGGCCCAAGCGCCTCCTCGACAAACACCATGCGCTGGTCGGTGATGGCGTGGACGGCCTCGACGAAACCAACCACATCTTCGACAGTTTGAGGTGGATCGGCCAGGTTCTGGCACATATCGACGCCAACCTTGATGCCGCGCCGCCCTGCCTCTTCCAGCACCCAGGCCGTGCGCAGGATGTCGCGCTTGACCGAACGGATCTTGTAGATCTCGATCCCGAGCGAACCCAGCATATCCAGTTCGCGCAGGAACTGTTCCTTGGCATCGCAACAGCCGCCCGAACCGTAGATCTGGATCGATTGGGCCTGCGCCCCGCCGAGAAGTGTGTAGACGGGCATACCCAGGCTCTTGGCCTTGGCATCCTGCAAGGCAATTTCGAAGGCCGCGATGACGTGGCGCGCGGCGCCTTGAAGCGACCAGTAATCGCACAGGCTGCGAAGGTCCTTGACCCGGCGTTCGATGTCGAATCCGTCGCGGCCGATCACCTGCGGACGGCAAAGGTCGACGATTGCCTGGAACACCAGCGGGGCGAATACAGCGAGGTAGCCTTCGCCCAGTCCGGTCACGCCATTGTCCAGCGTGACCTCCACCATGCCGATGGTGCGCTTGGGCCCGTTGGGGAAGCATTCCTTGATTTCCGGATCGTCCGCATCGGCATAGGGCGACGACAGCAGGACGCAGCGGATGTTGGTGATCAGGGCCATCAGTATCCTCGTGAAAAATCGACCACGCCTTCGAGTGGCGCGCCGGCGCGAAAGCGCGCCAGGTTGGCCAGGAAGACATCGATCTTGCGGTCAAGCTCATCCGTCGTGCCACCGCCGGAATGCTGCGTCAGGATGATGTTCGGGCAGGTCCAGAACCTGTGCCCAGCCGGCAAGGGCTCATCGCGGGTCACGTCGATCACAGCGCCGCCAAGCCGGCCTTGCTCGAGGGCGTCGGCAAGTGCGTCCTCGTCCAGGATCGAGCCACGCCCGAAATTGCAGAAGATCGCGCCGACCTTCATCCTGGCCAGGCGAGAGGCATCAAAAAGACCTGCGGTCGCGGACGTGGCGGGCGCCGTGCAGACGACCAGGTCGGCATCGGCAAGCGCCTTGTCGAGCCCCGCGACCTCGTCGCGCGTGATTGGCGTTATCGCGCAGCCGAATGGCGCCAGCAGTTCAGCCAGCCGCCGGTTGATCGCGCCATAGCCGAGCAGGACGACGCGCGCGCCGCGCAGCAGGCGCAGGCGCGTGCGCAAGGGATCGCCAAGCCACTGCTTGCCCGCCTGGAGAAGCACCAGGCGATCGATGCCCCGATAGAGCGCCAGAATACCGGCAAGCGCCGATTCCGCGACCGGGTCGGCAAAGAAGCCGGCAAGATTGGTCACCAGCGTTTTGCCATGGCCGCATTTCCAGTCGAGGCCTGCATATTCGCCGAACCCTACCGATTCCAGTTGCAGCCAGCGCAGGTTCTGGTTTGCCGCGATCTTGTCAGGCTCGGGGTTACCGAACACGATGGCGCTGTGGCAATCGGCGTCCGCCGCCACCAGATTGACAGGAAGATCGCCCGCACCAAGCCTGAGCCGTGCCACCTGCTCGTGCGAAAACATGCCGCAAACACCGATTTCCGTCATCGGGCAACCGACGGCGGCGCGGTGGTGAACCAGATGGTCTTGGTCTGGAGATACTGGTCCATGGCCTCGGTGCCGTTATCGCGGGCGAGCGAGCCGGAGCGCTTGTAACCGCCGAAGGGCGTCTTGACGTAGCCTTCCGAAAAGCCGTTCACCGAAACCGTGCCGCAAGGTAGCCGCCGCGCCATGTGGATGGCGCGGTCTATATCACGGGCAAACACGGTGGCGTGCAGGCCATAGTCGGTGTCGCAGGCGATGCGTAGCGCTTCCTCCATACCGTCGACCGGCAGGATACCGAGGACCGGCCCGAAGATTTCCTCGCGCGCGATGCTCATCGTCGGGGTCATGTCGGCAAACACGGCAGGCTGGATGAAATAGCCCGGACTGCTGGCGCCACCGCCGGTGAGAAGCCGAGCGCCTTCGGCCGCGCCACGCGCGATATAGCCGAGCACGCGGGTCTGGTGCTCCTGTGTCACCATTGCGCCGATATTGGTGGCGGGATCCAGCGGATCGCCGACAAGGAAGGCTTGCGCGCGGGCCGTCACGCGGTGCGCGAATTCCTCGGCCCGGCGTCTGTCGACAAGCTGACGCATATTGGCCGAGCAGTTCTGCCCGCCATTCCAGAAGGCCGACATCGCCGCGTGCTCGATGAGGTCGTCATTGATCTCGGCATCGTCGAGAATGATGAAGGGGCTCTTCCCGCCCATCTCGAGCCCGACCACCTTGAGGTTGCTCTCGCCGGCATAGCGCAGGAAATAGCCGCCCACTTCGGTCGATCCGGTGAAAGAGACGATATCGATATCGGGGTGGCGGCCGATCGCCTGCCCGGTTGTTTCGCCCAGTCCCGGCAAGACGTTGAGCACGCCGTCGGGCAGGCCCGCCTCCTGCGCCAATTCAGCCAGCCGCAGCACCGACAAGGGCGTCTGCTTTGCCGGCTTGACCAGGACCGAACAGCCTGCGGCCAGAGCGGGCGCCATCTTCCATGCCGCCATCAGCAGCGGGAAATTCCACGGCAGGACGAGACCGACCACGCCGGCCGGTTCCTTGACGATCAGCGCCAGGGCATTCTCACCGGTCGGCGCCACCTTGCCGAAGGACTTGTCGGCAAGCTCGCCATACCATTGGAAGAAGGTGGACACCTCGCGGCCGATCTCATGCAGACAGTCGGTCACGGTCTTGCCGCTGTCGATGCTCTCGAGAACGGCGAGTTCTTCACGATGGGTGCGCACCAGATCGGCGAGCCTGAGCATCACCTCCTTGCGGTATTCGGGCACGGCGCGTGACCAGACGCCGCTGTCGAAAGCCTTGCGGGCAGCCTTGACGGCTTCATCAACGTCAGCCGCGCCGCAATGCGCCACATCCGCTATGACCGCCCCCGTCGCAGGGTTGATCGTCTCGAAGGTTGCGCCATCCAACGCCGGCGCGAAGCGGCCGCCGATGAATGCCAGGCCTTTCGGCACAAGCTTTGCCGCGATGTCATGGGCGCTGTCTCTGGTCAGGGTCACGCTGGCCTCCGGTCAGGTTGGTTGCGGGATCAGGTCGGCTTGCGCCGGGTTATGCATGCTCATCGCGCCACCAGGCGGGGCACGCCCGCGGCCTGCATCATCGCCAGGGTCTTGGCGCGATAGTCCTGACGAATGTCGCGTGTCGGCGGCCGGCATCGGCTCGAAGGCAGACCGATCAGTTCCATGCACAATTTGTCGAGATAGCCGTCGCCGCTGGTGAACTCCTTCTCGATCGCAACCCAGAGCTTGTAGAAGGGCATGGCCTCCTCCACCATCATGCGCGCGATCTCGGCGTAGTTCTGTGCCTTGACCTCGTCGATCAGCTTTATTCCCCATTCCGGCCAGTAGTTGCAGAGATGCACCTCGAAGGCCTGCGCGCCTAGCGACGGCATCGCCGAATAGGGAAAGAACAGATTGTTGTCGATGATCGTGAAGCGCTTGGAAAAATTCGAGGTGACGTCCTCGAATTCCATGGCGTCCGTTCGTGGTGTCGCCCATTTCAGGCCGACCACGTTCTCGATCCTGGCCAGACGATCGATCATGCCGAACGACAGGCTCGTCGATGTCCAGAACGTGTTGTAGACGATGATGCCGATGCGCGGCGCCGCCTTGGCCGCGGCCATGACGAACTCCTCGAAGTCAGCCTCCGTGTGGGTGAAGTAGAACGGGCACGAGACCTGCAGGAAGTCGAACCCCATCGACTGCGCCGCCTGCGCCAGCTTCACCAGTTCCAGCGTGCTGGTCGATTGGCCGCCAAAGGCAAGCGGAACACCTCCCTTGGCCTCGTCGACAACGGTTTCGCCGACGCTGATCCGTTCCTGGAACGACATGGTCGAGAAGTCGCCCGCCGCGCCACCCGCCAGGAGTGTGGCATATTCGGTGGTCAGGCCGTTGTCGATCAGGAAGCGGACATAGGCCCTGATCGCCGCATGGTTGACTGGAAAGTCGGCACTGTCCTCGAATGCCGTCGGTATCGTCACATAGCAGCCCGCCAGACGCGATTTCAATTTTTCAAAGTCCACAGTCGTCTCCCTCATGCAGGCCAGCACCGTCGCCGTCGCCCGCGGCTCTGTATGTTTCGCGTTGACCTTCGCTCGCGCCGTCGGGTTGACGAAGCTGAGCCCAGGGCCAGGATCAGTCCCGCCCCTGGAGTTCCCGTGTGAGCGGTATCGTTCTGCCATCCCGAGCAAACAGATGCGCCTTGCGCCAATCAACCCCGATCTCGCATTTTCCCGTCCCGACGCTTCTCGCTTCCTCATCGCCCTGGCGCATGATCAGCGCGCCTGCCGGATGCGCCGGCGCATGCATGAAGCTCTCGCCGCCGAGCCGCTCGACAAATTCGACGTCGGCCTGCAGCCGCGGACCGGCCGCGCGGTGCGTGTTGAAATGCTCCGGCCTGATGCCGATGGTCACGCTACCGGAAAGCGCCATCGGCTGCGCCAGGTCGACTTCCACACTGTCGCCCGTCGTTCCCGGGATTTGCAGCGTCAGATGCGTTCCGTCCTGCGCCTCCACGAACGCTTCGAGGAAACTCATTTTCGGCGATCCCATGAAGCCAGCGACGAACCGGTTGCACGGCGCATCGTAGATCTGTGCCGGCGTTCCGAACTGTTCGATCACGCCATCGCGCAGCACTACGATCCGGTCGGCCAAGGTCATCGCCTCGGTCTGATCGTGCGTGACATAGATCATCGTGGCACCCAGGCTTCTGTGCAGCTTGGCGAGTTCGAGCCGCATCTGGACACGCAGTTCGGCGTCGAGGTTCGACAGCGGCTCGTCGAACAGGAACACTTCTGGTTCGCGCACGATCGCACGGCCGATCGCCACGCGCTGGCGCTGTCCTCCGGAAAGCTCCTTGGGAAGCCGGGCCAGCAACGGGCCAAGCTGGAGCGTGTCAGCGACGGCAGCGACCCGCTTGTCACGTTCGGCCTTCGGCATGCCCTGCATCAGAAGGGAGAAGGCCATGTTCTCGGCGACCGTCTTGTGCGGATAGAGGGCATAGCTCTGGAACACCATGGCCACGCCGCGATTTGCCGGCGGCACGCCTCGCATCGGCTTGCCACCGATGGCAACCGTGCCGCCACTGATCGGCTCCAGGCCGCAGATCATGCGCAGCAACGTCGATTTTCCGCAGCCCGACGGACCGATGAAGACCAGGAATTCACCATGCTCGATCGTCAGATCGATGCCAGGGATAATGATCTTCTCGCCATATTTCTTGGAGACGCCCGAAAGCTCAACCTTGGCCATAAGCAAGTCCTTCCTGGCGCCAGCCATCAGCGTCGGGCGCGAGAACGCTGGCATGGATGCCTGTGATGCCTTGGGAATCCTGCGCGTAGTAGGTGACGTAGAGGCTGCCATCGGCGCGCAGCGCCAGCGATGGATAGCCCAGATCCCGGTTGGGAAGGCCTGAGCGGACCATGTAGGGACTGGCCAAATTCCAGCTGTTTCCCTTGTCTTGGGAGATGTAGAGCGCAATGCCGAAGGGCGCGCGCCGTCTTCCGGCGACGCAGGCGATGCGGCCGTCGTCGAGTTCCACCATATCGGCCGGATAGTCTTCGATCCCGGTCGGCGACGGGGCGCTCCACGAGACACCACCATCCCCCGAACTGACGACATGCAGGATGCGCGAGACATTGTCGCGCAAGAGCATGACGATCCGGCCGTTGCGCAGCAGGATGGGTGCCGGTTCCTCGAAGGCATGCCCTTCGCCCGCAGCCACCAGACGCGGCTCGGACCAGCTTTGGCCGCCATCGCCCGAGCGCACGGTGAACACGGCGGCATAATTCGGCACGTCGCAAAGCGGCAGCATGATTTCGCCGTCGACCTCGATGCCGCCACGCATGCCGTAGCCGCCACTGAAAGGCGTCGTGTCGATGCGCGTCGACGCGGTGAAGGTGTTTGCGCCGTCGACCGAACGATGAACCCATGTTTGCCCGCCGCCGCGCGCCCAAGGATAGCGTTCCGCAAGCGCGGTTTTCTCCGGCGTCCAGTCTTGAAGTTCGGCCGCCATGGCCTCGGCGCCCAACAGCTCCTCCGGCCGCGTATAGGCGCCAGGCGCAAGATGGGCCTGCGCATAGGCGAGCGTATGCCAGTCGAAGCGCCACTGGTTCAGCAGCACGACGCCCGAGCGCAGTAGGGTGAGGCCGGCGCATTCCACGCCTTGCCAGCCGAAACCGGGGACGATGGAAGGAGTCGACCAGCTTCTCCCCTCATCCGCCGATCGCATCAGCATGTTGCAGTACAGAGGATCCTGCGGTGGATGCAGAACCCCGGCACGGCGGCGCGACTGCGTGAATACCAGCAGCCAATTGTCGTTGGCCGCAACAGCGAGATGCGGATGCGCGCTGTATGCGTGCGGATCGCAATGGATCGTCTGATCATCCATTCGAGGTATCAAGGCTGCCGCGCCGGATTTCATCGTCGGGGCTCAGATCCGGAAGCGCGTGCAACGAACATATTGCAGCGGCTTCGGGTCGTCGCTCCATTCGTGGTACGAGCAGACGATCGCGCCATCCTGCGTCTGGACGACGCTGGGGTAGCCTATGTGCTGGTAGACGCCGGGATGGTTCCAGTCGACGTCGCCGCCCTCGATCTTGCCGGAGGCCGGCGTCATACGGCTCGAACCGGGTGTCTCGGTCACCGTCTGGCCGGGCACGCCGCCTTCGCGGATGACGAACTCGTTCTTCACGTCCCAGGTGACGCCGTCATCAGAGATGATCGCGCGCACGCCATAGGGTGGCCGGCGATAGCCGTAGACCATGAGATAGCGGCCATCCTGAAGGGCGATCAGTTCCGGCGGATAGCCCCAGATGTTGGTCCATTTTGGCGGCGTCCAGCTGAAGCCGTCATCCTCGGAGACCGTCATGACCATGTTCTTGGCATCGCTGGTCGGGTTGACATGCGTACGCATGAAGCAAACCAGCCTGCCGTCCGCGAGCCGGACCAAGCCAGGCTCCTCATAGTCGATGATGCTGGCGGGGTCGAAGCCGAGCGTAGAGAAATACTCCCAATTGTCGCCGCCATCGTCCGAGCGCATCAGCGCCGAGCGCGTGCTTTCGCCTTCACCCTCTTCCTCATAGCCATGGATGCGGCCGTAAAGACCCATCAGCAGCGAGCCGTTCGGCAATTCCCAGCAGCCGAGACGGCAACCGCCATGCTTGAGCGGGCGGACATTGACGGGGATCGGCTGGGTCCAGGTTTCGCCGCCGTCCTTCGACTTGACGACGAAAGTGCCGAGCCAGGCCTGCGTCTTATAGGCCCAGGTCCAGTCGCCCCATTCCTTGGTGTTGGGGTGCGAGCTCCACGACGGCTGTTCGGGCTTGATGCCTCGCTTGAAGAAGCCAGTGATGGTCAGGTTGACGATGAGCGTGCCGTCCTGCGTTTCGCAGATGCCGCAGTCCCAGTTGCCCTGCGTTTCAGACCAGGGCAGGACGACCTTCGGCGGGCTCCAGGTTTTGCCGCCATCCTTGGAGCGGGTCATCAGCGTCTGGCCGCTGTCGTGATGGAAGGGGAAGCGCTCTTCGTTGAACACGGCCAATATATCGCCGTTCTTCAGAAGCCGCGTCGCGATCTGGTTGACGCAATGCTCCTGATCCTTGAAGATCGTGAAGTGCTCAACGTCTTTCATAACAGTCATTCCCTGGTTTCCTCTTTTGGGATGTCTTGATTTTCCGGCCTACAGCCGAATTCCGATGTTCTTGATGCTGAGATAGTTGCGGATGCCAGGCAGTCCGCGCTCACGCCCTACTCCGCTGTCCTTGATGCCGCCGGTCGGCGCCTGCACGCCACCGATGAACCAGCCATTGATCCAGACCGAGCCGGCCTCGACGTCGCGGGCGAATGTCAGGGCGCGGGAAATGTCGCGGCTGTAGACGCCGGCCACTAAGCCAAAGCCGAGACCGTTGGCCATTGCGAGAGCCTCCGTGTCAGTGTCGAAGGAGAGTGCGACGGCGATCGGGCCAAATATCTCCTCGCGCGCCAAGGCGCTGGCCGGATCGACGCCTTCGAATATCGTCGGCTCGACGAAATATCCGGCCTCCAGCCCCCGCGGACGATCGCCACCAAGCCGCACTGTCGCTCCCGATGCGCGGCCCCCATCGATGTAGGATCGAACCTTGGCATGTTGCTCCTTCGAGACCAGCGGTCCGAGATCGCAATTGTCGAGGCCTCTGCCGACGGTCATCCGGGCCGCGCCCTCCGCCAGCCGGTCGAGGAATTCCTCGCGGATCGATCGATGCAGCAGGAATCGCGACGACGAGGAACAGACCTGGCCGCTGTTCCCGAACGCACCGTCGAGCGCGTCGAAGGCTGCCCTTTCCAGATCGGCATCCTCGAATACCACCATTGGATTCTTGCCGCCGAGTTCGAGCACCACGGGCTTCAGCCCCTGTGCCGCGCCAGCGTAGATCTTGCGCCCGGTTTCGACCGATCCGGTGAAGGTGATGCCGCGCACCAGGGGATGCGAAACGAGCGCCGCCCCGGCGTCTTCGCCAAAGCCCGCCACGACATTCACCACGCCATCGGGCAATCCGGCCCTCTGGCACAGTTCAGCGAAGGCCAGCGCCGTGAGCGGCGATTGCTCGGCAGGCTTGATGACGACCGTGCAGCCCGCGGCTAGTGCCGGCGCCACCGAGCGCGCGACCATGCCCAGGGGATAGTTCCAAGGCACGATATGGCCCGTCACGCCAACTGGCTCCAGCATGGTGAAGTCGACGAAGTCGCGACCCAGCGGGATCGTCGACCCTTCCATCTTGTCGGCGGCACCGGCGTTGTAACGCAGCGTCGCGCACACGCCTCTGATGTCGCCGAGCGCCTCCTTGACCGGCTTGCCGACATCTAGCGTTTCGAGCAGTGCAAATCGTTCGGCGTCCGCTTCCAGCAAATCCGCCAGCTTGAAGAGCAGCCGTCCGCGCTCGGCCGGGCTCAAGTTGCGCCAGTCGCCATGCAGCGCGCGGTGCGCGGCCCTAACCGCAGCGTCGATATCGCCAGCGTCGCCGCGCGCCACGATTGCCAACACCGCTTCCGTGCTGGGATCGATCGTTTCGAATGTTCGACCGTCGGCGGATCTTCGCCACTTGCCGTCGATGAAATGCTGGCCTGGCAAAGGATCGACAAGATCGGTGCGGGAATAGGTTCGTGCCGTCATTGCTTCACGCTGCCCTGGGAAAGGCCCTGGATGAAATAGCGCTGCAGGAAACAGAACAGCAGCAGGCTGGGGATGCTCAGGATGGTCACCGCCGCCATGGCAACGCTATAGCCCTCGATCTGGGTCTGCGTTCCGACCACGGGCGTGAAGGCTGCCACGCCGACCGGAAGCGTCTTCATCGACTCGTCGAAGGTGACCAGGAGCGGCCACAGGAAGTTGTTCCAGTTCAGGGTGAAGATGATGACGGAAGCCGCGATTGCCGGCGCCCGGGCGAGCGGCAGCGCAATGCGGAAGAACAGGTTGAACGGTCCAGCACCGTCCATTTTCGCGGCCTCCTCCAGCTCCTTGGGGAACGACAGGAAGAACTGGCGGAAGATGTAGACGCTGAACACATTGCCGATCGATGGCAGGATGAGGGCCTGGTAGCTGCTTGCCCAGCCGATTTTCACAAAGCCAAGCAGCAGCGGGATCACCGAAACCTCGGTGGGTATCATCAGCGAAGCGAGGAAGATGTAGAACAGCGTATCCCGGCCGGGAAACCGCATACGCGCCAACGCGTAGCCGGCCATCGCACCGAACAGGACACAGAGGAAAGTCGATACCGTCGCCTGCACGACGCTGTTGAAGCCCCAGCGTATGACAGGATAGTCGAAGACCTTGATATAGTTGTTCAGGGTGATGCGGTGGGGAAGCCATTCGATGTCCTTGGTCATGACATCGCCCGGAAACTTGAAGGACGTCGACACCATCCAGACGAAGGGCAACGCCCAGAGAACGGCGACGGCCATGCCGAGCGGCCAGATGAAAAGATCCGCTCTCTCGAGGCCGCGCGCCTCGAGCTTTTGGTCCAGCCAGGCGGTCATCATGCGCGCTCCCTGAGGAGAAAGCGCTGGACCACGGTGATCGCCAGGATCAACACGAACAGCAAGAGGGAAACCGCGGCGGCGTAGCCGAACAGGTTTCTGACGATGGCGAGATTGTAGATGTAGTGGATCGGCGAGGACGAAGAGCTGGCCGGCCCGCCATTGGTCATGACATAGACCTGGCTGAAGATGCGCAGCGTTGAGATCAGCTGCAGCGTCACGACCATGCTGATGACAGGTCGCAGATGCGGCAGGATCACATGCTTGAAGCGCTGCCAGCGATTGGCACCATCCACCCGCGCCGCGTCGATGATCTCGCCTGGAATATCCTGCAAGGCGGCCAGGAACAGCACGAAGGCAAGGCCCAGATCCCACCAGACCGAGGCAATGCTGACGCCGATCAGCGACCAGCGCGTGGAGGTGAGCCAGGGGATGTCGTCGAAACCGAGAAAGGACAGGTAGTAGTTGACGAGCCCATACTGGGTGTCGAGCATCCAGACCCATACAAGCCCGATCACCGTCGCGGACACGACCGTGGGGGCGAAGAAGAGCGTGCGTGCCAGGCCCGATAGCGGATAACGCTTGTTGACGAAAAGCGCGAACAGCAAGCCGAGCCCGGTGACGCAGGGAACGATGACGAGGCCGTAGAGGAAGACGTTCTTGAAGGCGACCGCGACCCAGTGGTCGGCGAACGCCTTGTGGAAATTGTCGAGCCCCACCCATTTCGGCGTGCCAACGATGCTCCAGCGCGTGAACGAGACATAGACGCCGAACAGCACGGGAAGGATGTTGAACAGGAAGAACGGCAGCGCGAAGAAAGCGACGAGCAGATAGCCCGCGCGATCCGTCTCGTAACGCTCAGCGCCAAGTGCACTGCTCGCGCCTATGTTTGCAGCCATCGTCATCGTGATCTGTCCGTGATCAGAATTGTACAGCGGTCCGTCGCGGTGGAGGTCGCGACGGACTGACTTCCTATTGCCGGAGGAAGTCGGCAGGATCACCCTTCGTCGAGATCAGCCTGCCACTGCGTCTGGATCTGCTGCATTGCAGCGTCGATCGTCGTCTGCCCCGACCATACGCCCTCGAGCGTCTTGGCGAGAAAATTTCCACCTGAGTAGATCGTGAAGTTTGGACCATTCACCACCGGGATCTCGCCGACGGTGGCTATGCTCATTCCATCGACGAAGGCGCCGCGAATATCCCACGGGCTGCCGGCTGTCTTGTAGTCCGGACGCTCCAGGATGGATTTGCGCGGAGAAGCGCCGCGTCCGACCGTCGTCCACAGGAAGCTGTTGTCCGACAGCCATTTGACGGCCGCCATCGTTGCTTCGTGGCGCGCGGGATCAGCCTGTTTGTAGAATTCCAGGCCGCCCATCTCAAAATAGGTGACGTGCTTGGCGCCTATCTTGGGAAACAGCACCGTCTTGAACGGCAGTTTCTGCGCCACGTAGCCGGCAAGTGTCCAAGGGCCGGTCCAGAATACTGAGCCTTGTCCAGTGCCGAACGCCTTATAACGATCGGTGACGTCGCGGGTCGATACCTTGTGCTTGTCAAACAAGTCGAGCACCCATTGCATTGCCGCCTTGCCGGCTTCGGGGTTCACGCAAGCGGTCTTCAGATCATCACTGGCTCGCTGGAAGCCCATCTGTTCGGCGACGATGCCCCAGGTAACGGTGGGCTGTACGCCCGAGCCAGTCATCATGATCCCCGAGCGCGTGACCTTGTCGCCTTCGCGCTTGGTCATCGCCTTCGCCCATTCCAGTAGTGTGTCGCCATCCATCGGCGGCTTGCTGGCGTCGAGGCCGGCTTCCTTGACGTGATCGAGATTGATTTCAGGCTGCAGGCTCATCAGGTCCATGGGGACCATGAAGACCTTGTTGTCATATTTCGGATAGCGAGCGGCAGCGATCGAGCTCGCGCTGAAGTCGGCAAGATCGAGACCCGCGCCCTTGATGAGATCGTCGAGCGGTATGATGACCTCATCGCGCGCCAGCTGGGCCGACTTGCCCGCAGTGCCCCAGCCGAAGTCTGGCGCCTTGCCGGTGGCCGACGCTGCGAGAATCTTGGTAACATATTGCTCTTCTGGAACCACCTCCATGCGGATCTGGACGCCCTTGTCTTTGTGAGCATCGTTGAAAGCGGCAATCATCTTTGCCCACACCTCGCCGTCCGAAGCCGACAGCCAGCTCCAATGCACGATCTCGATCGGGTCAGCGGCCGAGGCGCGGCCGGTCCAGATGTGCGGAACGGCAAGACCTACCCCAGCGGCCGCAGCCGACCTTAGAAGCGTCCTGCGGTTCAGAGCAAAAGTCGATTTGTTCAATGAAGTCAAATCCATGACAATCTCCCACGCGGCATACGCTAGGCGCGTGCCACGCTCTGTTAGAGCTTATTTTTCTATGTTCCCTCGTCGAGGCGGTCCCAGAACGTGCTCTCGGCGTGGTGACAGTGTTGGCCAATCAGCCGCCCAAGAGTTGATCCACAGCGTCACATAATATATCTGGAACGCCATTGGCAATTTTCTCGGACGCTTGTCGTGGTCACAGATACGAATCCCGTCATAGCAGCCGCCTCCAACCGCCGGCCGCGGTTCGCCTTCCTGCTGCAACCCGAATTTCCCATGAATGCTCTCATCCTGGCGACAGAGTCGCTGCGCATCGCCAACCAGAACAGCGGTCAGGATCTTTTCGAATGGATCATGATTTCGGATTCGGGCGACTCGGTACGTGCGAGCAACGGCATGTGGATTGCCGCGAACCACGATCTGGCCAACTTTCCGCGCTGTGACTTTCTGGTCGTCCTGGAAGGCAATCTGCCGACGCAGAACATATCGGCCAACGTGCGCGGAGCCCTGCGCAATGCGTACCGGCATGGATCGATGATCATAGGCGTCGACACGGGCGCCTTCGCCATTGCGGCAGCCGGCCTCACGGGCGATCGCGAGGCGGTGGTGCACTGGGAGGCCGTGTCGTCCTATCTCGAACATTTTCCGGCGGCCGGGACAAAGAACCAGATTTATATCATCGATCGTCAACTCGCCTTTTGCGCCGGCGGAGTGGCGACGCTCGACATGATGCTGGATCTGATTGGAAGGCTGCGCGGGGCGACCCTCGCCAAGGAAGTCGCCAACGCGCTCATCCATACGCCCCGCCAAGGTATTCATCCGCAACGGACGGACGATGACGGCATTGGCGAGGCGCAGCCTTCGCTATCCCGCAGGATCGTGGCGCTGATGGAAGACAACCTCGATTTCCCGCTGTCGCCGAAGAACCTTGCCCGGCATCTCGGTATTTCCGTGCGGACACTGGAGCGCAGTTGCCTTCGGCAATTCAACCAGACCCCGAACCAGCTCTATCTGCGCTCGCGCCTGCAGGCGGCACGCAACCTGCTTTTCTACGAAGAGCGTGAAATCAAGGATGTGGCCGACGCTTGCGGCTTTTCCTACCCCTCGGTTTTCACCCGGGCCTTCAGCGCCCAGTTCGGCCAATCACCACGCGCGTTCCGCCGGGCGTTTCGCGAAACGCAGGTTACAGTCCGGCCAGAGATCGTCAGGATGTCCCGAAGTCGCCCGCCTAGCATGGAATCCACCGCCGACGAGGTGGGCGCATAGAGGGGGAGCAGAACGGCTATGAAGACGAGAGGCTCGTCACCTTGCTCGGCTTCGAACTGCTTACCCCAGATTCGTAGTTAAATGGGCTCAAATCGCTCAGCCGTAGCAGCGAAGCCGGAACTGGCAGTTCGATGGGTATGGGGAAAGGCGGTAGCGCTCTCCCGACTCGAACCCCCGAAAACTTCTGTAATTTGTTGGCGCACCCGACTGGCCCGAATTGTGAACTCTGCCATCGGCCGCCGGCGATTCGATGTCATCGCTGGCGCGTTTCGACTGCTATGTGAAAACCGGCACTCTGAAACGCGTTGGACCTGTCCCTTTCACAGGTCGAAACCGCCGATAACGCGACACCTGCGCTGGGGCTCTTTTCTAATCGAGGACTATCGCCTTCATTTTCGGCTCATTGTTGAGGAGTACGAGATGACCCGATCGAATGAAGAACCCCTGAAACGCACAATCCGCAGGCATCAACTGCGCGAAATGGTGCCGCTTGCAGACAGTACGATCTACGAAATGGAGCAACGAGGCGAATTTCCGCGACGCTTCGCTCTAACCCCGCGATGCGTGGTCTGGGATCTGAGCGAGGTTCAAGCATGGCTCGCAGCCCGCCGCTCAAAGCCGATCCTGCGCGCTCCAAAACCGGATCTGAAGCAGCGCCGAGCCCTGCTGGTCAGAGAGCCGGATTAGGCTCCAGGAGCGGCATCATCGGCGGGATGAGCGTCGGGACGAACTTCTTGCCGCCGACCCAGGCATCGATGATGTCCGACCATTCCTGCATCATGTGGCGGCGTTGCACCTCATATTCGGCCTTGTTGTAGACACCACGCGACGAGCGCCCGTCCTCGTGGGCCAAGCATTTCTCGATCCAATCGCTGTTGAAGCCAAGTTCATTCAACAGGGTCGAGCCCGTTCGCCGCAGATCATGAACCGTAAACGGCTCTAGAGGCAGTCCGTTCGCCTTCGCCCGTTCGACGACTGCGTAAGTGATCCGATTGAACGTAGCGCGCGACATCGGAGCGTCCGCATCATAGCGCGATGGAAGAAGGTATCTGGAATTTCCCGCACAGGTCTTCAGGGCAATCATGATGTCGAGCGCTTGGCGTGACAGGTAGACGTTGTGCGCCTTCGACCGCTTCATGCGTTCCTTCGGGATCGTCCAGACCGCATTTTCAAAATCGACCTCGTCCCACACCGCGTCTTGCAGCTCGCTCTTGCGCACCATAGTGAGCAGATAAAGCCGCATTCCCAAACGGATCGTGGGAAGTGTGGGGATGTGCTCAAGCTGCTTCAGCATCACGCGAATTTCGGAGGGCGAGAGCGAGCGGTCCTTTGGCACGAAAGTCGCAATCGATGCAGGCCCAACTTCGTCAGCCGGATTGGCAACCTTCTCTCCATGTAGGATCGCAAAGCTGTAAATCTGCTTTACGATATCGCGTACGTGAATAGCTGTCGCTGGAGCACCACGATCAACGATCCCGCCGCATAGGGCCCTTAGATCGTCCGGCGTGATCTCCGGCAGAAGGCGATTGCGCCAGACCGGAAGAAGCTCCCGTTCGAAAATGGCGCGCCGCATGGCGCGCGTGCTGTCGGCCATCGGCGCGGCTGTGAGCCATTTCTCGCCGAATTCGCCAAAACTCTTTGCCTCTTTCAGGCGGCGCTTGTTGCGCTGCTTCTCGATCGCCGGCGATCGCCCCTCGCCAATAGCGCGCTTCGCGTCGAGGCACTTCTCTCGGGCTAACGCGAGCGAGATTCCGTCTCTGCCGTATCTGCCTAGATAGACCGTCTCACGGCGTCCATTCAGCCTGTAATCCAGCCGAAACGAGATCGCGCCACTGGGCATGACGCGGACGTACATGCCGTCACGGTCAGCAATCTTATAGATTTCTTCTCTTGGTTTCAGTGCCTTAAGGGCGGCGTCCGTCAGCATACCCATTGTCTCCTGAAAAGTACCGTCAGTACAATTTCGAGGCTCCGCGGCAGGAAATTCCTTTTTTCTTCAATGCCTTAAGGTACAAAAAAGTACCGTCACGAGCCTCATTTGCTCCGACGGTACTCAGAAAAATTCATGCGGGCAATATGGGGAAGGTCCGTCAAGCGGTCCGTCAAAGCCAATCTCTGCGTGCCGATTGTCGCTGATTGTCCCTGCAAGGATATATTTTTGTTTTCAGTATGTTACGTCGCAGATTGGCGTATTTTCGGCGGCGTTTGAGTGGGTCTGAATCATTCCCACTCGATCGTACCCGGCGGCTTGGATGTGACGTCGTAGACGACGCGGTTGATGCCGCGGACTTCGTTGATGATGCGTGTGGCGGCAGCGCCCAGGAAGGCCATGTCGTAGTGGTAGAAATCGGCGGTCATGCCGTCGACCGAGGTGACGGCGCGCAGCGCGCAGACGAATTCGTAGGTGCGGCCATCGCCCATCACGCCGACGGTCTGCACGGGCAGCAGCACGGCGAAGGCCTGCCAGATGGCGTCATAGAGGCCGGCCTTGCGGATCTCGTCGAGATAGATGGCGTCGGCCTCGCGCAGGATCTCCAGCTTTTCGCGGGTGATGCCGCCCGGGCAGCGTATGGCGAGACCCGGTCCCGGGAACGGATGGCGGCCGATGAAGCTTTCGGGCAGGCCGAGTTCCTTGCCGAGCGCCCTCACCTCGTCCTTGAACAATTCGCGCAACGGCTCGACCAGCTGCATGTTCATGCGCTCGGGCAGGCCGCCGACATTGTGGTGCGACTTGATCGTCACCGACGGTCCACCGGTGAAGGAGACGCTCTCGATGACGTCGGGATAGAGCGTGCCTTGCGCCAGGAAATCGGCGCCGCCGAGTTTTTTGGCCTCTTCCTCGAACACTTCGATGAACAGCCGGCCGATGGTCTTGCGCTTCTTCTCCGGGTCAACCTCGCCTTCCAGCGCCGAGATGAATTTTTCGGAGGCATCGACCAGGATCAGCGGCAGATTGTAGTGCTGGCGGAACATCGCCACCACGCCGGCCGCCTCGTCCTTGCGCATCAGGCCATGGTCAACAAGGATGCAGGTGAGCTGGTCGCCGACCGCCTCGTGGATCAGCAGCGCCGCGACCGAAGAATCCACGCCGCCCGACAGCGCGCAGATGACCTTGCCCTTGCCGACCTGCTTGCGGATCGCCTCGACCGCGTGTTCGCGGTAGGCGCGCATCGTCCAGTCGCCCTCGATGCCGGCGATGTTGTGGACGAAGTTCCTGAGCAGCCTGGCGCCATCAGGCGTGTGCACCACCTCGGGGTGGAACATGATGCCGTACATCTTGCGCTCGATGCTGCCGAAGATGGCGAAGGGCGAGCTTTCCGACTTGGCGAACACTTCGAAGCCTGGCGGCAAGGCGATGACGCGGTCGCCATGGCTCATCCAGACCTGGTGCCTCTGGCCGGTCGCCCACAGGCCCTCGAACAGCGGGCTGTCCTTCTCGATCTCGACGAAGGCGCGGCCGAATTCGCGATGATTGGAGCTTTCGGCGACGCCACCCATCTGCACGCACATGGCCATCTGGCCATAGCAGATGCCAAGCACCGGCACGCCGGCGTCGAAAACGATCTGCGGCGCGCGCGGGCTGCCAATGTCAGACGTCGAGGCCGGACCGCCCGACAGGATCACAGCCTTCGGATTGATGCGCTTGAACGCGGCTTCGGCCGACTGAAACGGCACGATCTCGGAAAACACGCCTGCCTCGCGGATGCGGCGGGCGATGAGCTGGGTAAACTGGCTGCCGAAATCGACAATCAGGACGGTGTCGGGATGATTGGCTGTTTTCATGGCGAGCGTTTAGAGAAAGAAATGAGTCGGCGCAATGGGTTACAAAGCCGCGCCGTTCACTGAACGCCAGCCTTTTTATCGCTGGCGTCCGTCTGCCCGGCATCGAGTGTCCGCAAAGCGTCCATCAGCGCCGCGAACCGCTGCTGGCCGATGCGCTCGATGTAGCCACGCTCGATCTGGAGCTTGATGCGGTCGCCATCGCGCAAGGCATCCAGACCCATGCGCGTGTAGTCGACAAGCTTGCCGCGCCCGTCCCGCGGATCGGGCAGACGCTGCACCACGCCCTCCGCTTCCAGACCGTCGAGCAATTGTTGGACCGCCTGCTTGGAGATTGCCGAGCGCTCGATCAGCGCCGCCTGACGAATGCCGCCGCGGGGGATATGTCCCAGCAGCCCGGCGCGCGCTTCGGTGAACCAGCCGTAGCCGGCGGTGCGCATGGCGGCAGCGAATTCGGCCTGCCAGGCACGGCTTGCCTGCCACAGGCGCCAGCCGACATGGTCGGGCAGCGCTTCGGTTTTTTCGTCAAGCTCCTTGACCACTTTATTGCAACTCCATATAGTCAAGATACTTGACGACTTTCCTTGCGTCGAGCGCTTTCGAACTCAAACCTTTGGGCAGGGACAATGACAATTCTGAACAAGGACATGCTGGCCATTATCATGATCGGCACCACGCATGTCGTCGACATGGGCGGCAAGAGCGCCTTCATCCACTACGAAACCGCGGACCGGGCGCATATGCTGCTGCCGGACGGTACCCGTTTCCATGGACTTTGGACGCTGCAAGACGATGGCTACAAGGTCGAATGGCAGGACGGCCCCACCGGCTGCTGGAAACTCGATCACACACCGGGAGCCATCGACTATGTCGATGCGACCGGCATTGTGCGCGGGCGCATCTCGCGCATCGATTTCGGCGATCCTCAGAGCCTCGCGGCTTGACCTGGTTGCGCTCAGGCGCCGAGCAGGCCGTCACTGACCGCCTGTTCGAGCCGCCCGACCGCGTCCGCCAATTTCTCATCTATGACATGCAGATATTCGGTCCAGTCGCCGACATGCCGCAGATCAGCCGCGCCGTCGGAAATGCCGCGCAGCCCGATCAGGGGCACATCGAACAGCTGACAGGCGCGCAGGCAAGCGAAGGTCTCCATGTCGACCATGTCGGCGGCGATTGCATCATAGGCAGCGCCGGTGACGATGGCGCCGCCGGTCGACAAAGTGGCTTGCTTGATTTCAGGAATACGGAACGGCAGCGGCACGGTGACCGGCAGGTCGAGAAACGGTGTCGCGCCTTTCTCGAAACCCAAGGGCGAGGCATCGATATCGCGATAGCTGACGGAGACGGCCTGATAGATTTCCGTCTGTTCCAGGGTCCGGCTGCCGGCTGAACCGAGCGAGACGACGAGATCGGGCAGCGCCTTCTGCGACTTCAACCAGGACAGTTCGGCGCCGAGCCGGACACCGGCCTCGACCGGGCCGACGCCCGTCATCAGCGGCGTGAACAGTTTTTGCAGATGCGGGCCATATTCGGCCTGCGCCGCCATGACGAAGAGGACATCCTTGCCGCCAATTCGCGTAACGTTGGCCATCAGCCAGCGATCCCATCGCGGCCAACCACCGTCATCATCGTCCCCGTCATGGTGGCGATCAGTTTGGCCTCGCCGTCGGCGGCGAAGGCATAGGCCTGGCCGTCGGCGACGATGATGGTGCGGCCGGGCTTGGTCACCGAGCCACGAAACAGGAAGCGCTCGCCCCTGCCCGGCGCCAGAAGGTTGACCTTGAACTCGATGGTCAGCACGCCGGAGTTTTCCGGCATCAGGGAAAAAGCTGCATAACCGCATGCCGAGTCCAGCGCCGTCGAAATGACGCCGGCATGCAGGAAGCCGTGCTGCTGGGTCAGCGCCGCCGAATAGGGCATCTCGATCTCGATGATGCCGGGGGTCACCAATGTCAGCTCGGCACCGATCGTCGCCATCGCCTGCTGGCGCGCGAAAGACGCCCTGACACGATCCTCATAGTCCGGAGCCGGTACGATCTTTGCTGCCATCGCAATTGCCTTCGTTTGTCTGGCAAAGCTTATTGCAGAGGGATCGGCAGCAGGCAATCTCAATTGCTGCACTGCAACAATCCGTCTCGTCGGCCGTCATGGGTTGAGTGGCCGGCGATATTGGGGATCGGGCAGGCTCAGTTGGTCCGGCGCAGCGCGCAGAAATAAAACCCGTCAGTTCCGCTCAGCAATGGCGACAGTGAAATATCGCCGGCGGAGCCGATCCGCGCGGCCGCCTCGTGGCCCGGAAAATGGCGATCCCACAACGCTCGGTGATCGACCGGGGCAAAACCGCCGCTGCGCTCGCGAAACGCGGCGATCTGCTCGCCATTCTCCTCGTCGAATACCGAACAGGTGATGTAGACCAGCAGGCCGCCGGGTTTGACATACACCTTGGCGGCATCGAGGATCGCCGACTGTTCGCCCTTGCGAGCGTCGAGCTGTCTTTGCGTCAGCCGCCATTTGGCGTCGGGACGGCGCCGCCAGGTGCCGCTGCCGGTGCAGGGTGCGTCGACCAGAACGATGTCCATATGATTGGCGAGCGGCGCGAGTTCGGCGGGCTTGGTGACGACCTGCACATTGCGGTTTTCCGAGCGGCGGATGCGGTCGAAGATCGGCGCCAGCCGCGCGTTTTCGGCATCATGGGCAAAGATCTGGCCGCGGTTGTCCATCGCTGCCGACAGCGCCAGTGTCTTGCCGCCAGCGCCGGCGCAGAAGTCGAGCACCTGCATGCTGGCCTCGGCGCCGGCAAGTGTCGCCGCTATTTGCGAGCCCTCGTCCTGGACCTCGAACCAGCCTTTCTGGAAGGCTGGCTCGGACTGCACGTTCGGGTGCCTGCCGTCGCCGTCGATGGGCGGAATGCGGATACCGAGCGGCGCGATCCGCGCGGCCTGCGCCCCGGTGCCGGCCAGTTCCTTGAGCACCTTGGCGCGATCGGCCTGCAGCGTGTTGACCCTGATGTCGAGCGGCGGGCGCGTCGCCAACGCCGCGCCCTCGCCGACCCATGTCTCGCCAAAAGCCCGTTCGAAAAGCGGTTCGCACCAATCGGGTATGTCGGCCCGCACCGCGGCTGGCGCGTCGGCAAGCCGGCGACCGGCGATCGTCTGCAACTCGGTGGCGCTGAGCAGCGGCGGCGCGAACTTGTCGCCATCGAGCGCGTCGTTGAGCGACTGCGCCGTCTGGTTCCATTCGAGCAGCAACGCGCCAAAGCCGATGGCGCGTGGCGTGTCTTCGCCGAGCAACCAGCCGGCGGAACGCTTGTGGCGCAGCGCGTCGTAGACAATGTTGCCGATCGCCGCGCGATCACCGCCGCCGGCGAAGCGATGCGACAGGCCCCAATCCTTCAGCGCATCGGCCACCGGCCGGTGACGCCGGCCTATGTCCTCCAGCACTTCGATGGCCGCAGCCAGCCGTCCGCCCAGTCGCATTGGTCATTCCATCAAATCGAACACAGATCTTTCGGCCTGCTCTTAGAGCCTTTCGCGTCCGGATTGAACCCCGCTCCGTCTCGCGACGAAGAGGCAGCTTGAAATCTGTCCGATCCATAAATATCCCCGGCCGGCAACAGCAGATCGATCAATAGATGATAGGTCTCTAATGTTCGTAACTGGCGACTGCAAGCACGGCCTGTGGCGCAACCGCTCTGCTTTCCAAGTTTTTGCGTTGGGAATACTCTTCACGCCATGATTCGCGGCGCGGAAAACGCGAACCGGCGGATCGCTACGAGGAGAGGGCAATGAAAACTTATCTGGCGGAAGTTCTAGGCACATTTCTGTTGGTGTTCATCGGCACGGCGTCGGTGGTGACGGGCGGCTTCGGCGGCGCGCTGCCGCTCGGCCAGGAAGGCATTGGTCTGGCATTCGGCATCGGCCTTATCGCGGCGGCCTATGCGATCGGCCCGATTTCGGGCGCGCATCTCAATCCGGCGGTGACACTCGGCGTCTTCCTCGCCGGCCGGCTGCCGGCCAAGGATGTCATCCCCTACTGGATCGCGCAGATCATCGGCGCCATCCTGGCTTCGCTGGCACTGTGGATCATCGTTTCCGGCCAGACCGGCGGCCACACTGGCGGCTTCGGCGCCAATGGCTGGGACGAGACGAAATGGGGCGTGAGTTCGGCGTTCCTGTGGGAGCTGATCGGCACTTTCACCTTCGTCACGGTGATCCTCGGCGTTACCGCCGAAAAGCACTCGACGGCGTTTGCCGGTCTGGTCATCGGCCTGACGCTGGCCGGCATTCACTTTGCCATGATCCCGGTCACCGGCACCTCGGTCAATCCGGCCCGCTCCATCGGCCCGGCGCTGTTCACCGGCGGTGCGGCGCTCAGCCAGCTCTGGCTGTTCATCGTCGCGCCGCTGATCGGCGGCGCCATCGCCGGCGTCGTCGCCAAGGCACGCATCTTCGAGAAGGATTGATCTCGAAAGCCCGAATGCAAAAGGCGCGGGCCACGGCCCGCGCCTTTTTTGTTAGGTGGAGAAATCTTCGCCTTGATCAGCCGGCGATGTCGAAGCGGTCGGCGTTCATCACCTTGGTCCAGGCCCCGACGAAGTCTTTCGCAAACTTCGCCTTGGCGTCCGCGGTCGCATAGACTTCGGCGAGCGCGCGCAGCTGCGAGTGCGAACCGAAGATCAGGTCGGCACGGGTGCCGGTCCACTTGACTTCACCGGTCTTGCAGTCACGGCCTTCGAACACGTCCTTGGCATCCGACGTCGCCTTCCATTCCGTACCCATGTCGAGCAGGTTGACGAAGAAGTCGTTGCTCAACGTTTCCGGCTGCCTGGTGAAGACGCCATGCTTCGACTGCCCGGCATTGGCGCCGAGAACGCGCAGGCCACCGACGAGGACCGTCAGCTCAGGCGCGGTCAGCGTCAGCAACTGTGCCCGGTCGACCAAAGCCTCCTCGACCGTCTGGCGCTGCTTGCCGCTGACATAGTTGCGGAAGCCGTCAATCGTCGGCTCCAGCGGCGCGAAGGAGTGGATGTCGGTCTGTTCCTGCGAGGCATCCATGCGGCCCGGCCAGAACGGAACGTCGACGCTGTGGCCGGCGGCCTTCTCGATGGCCGCATTGCCGCCGAGAACGATCAGGTCGGCAAGCGAGACCTTCTTGCTGCCGGTCTGCGCAGCGTTGAAGTCCTTCTGGATCGCTTCGAGCTTGTCGAGCACCTTGCCGAGCTCGGCCGGCTGGTTAACGGCCCAGTCCTTCTGCGGGCTGAGGCGGATGCGCGCGCCATTGGCGCCGCCGCGCTTGTCGGAACCACGGAAGGTCGAGGCCGACGCCCAGGCCGTCGAGACCAGTTGCGACACCGACAGGCCGGAGGCCAGGATCTTGGCCTTGAGGGCGGCCGCATCCTGCTCGTCGATCAGCACATGATCGACCGCCGGGATGATGTCCTGCCAGGGCAGCTCTTCCTTGGGAACCAACGGGCCGAGATAGCGCACGAGCGGGCCCATGTCGCGGTGGGTCAGCTTGTACCAGGCGCGGGCGAAGGCGTCGGCGAACTGATCCGGGTTCTCATGGAAGCGGCGCGAGATCGTCTCGTAGGAGGGATCGAAGCGCAGGGCCAGATCGCTGGTCAGCATGGCGGGCGCATGCCGCTTGGACGGATTGTGCGCGTCCGGCACGGCGCCGGCGCCGGCGCCGCCCTTCGGCGTCCACTGATGCGCGCCGGCCGGGCTCTTGGTCAATTCCCAGTCGAAGCCGAACAGATTGTCGAAGAAGTCGTTGCTCCACTTGGTCGGCGTCGTCGTCCAGGTCACCTCCAGACCACTGCCGATGGCGTCGCCGCCCTTGCCGGTGCCGAACTTGTTGGCCCAGCCGAGGCCCTGCTGTTCGATGTCGGCGCCTTCCGGCTCGACACCGACCAGTGCCGCATCGCCAGCGCCATGGGTCTTGCCGAATGTGTGGCCGCCAGCGATGAGCGCGACCGTCTCCTCGTCGTTCATCGCCATGCGAGCGAAGGTGTCCCTGATATCGCGCGCCGAAGCCAGCGGATCAGGCTTGCCGTTCGGCCCTTCCGGGTTGACGTAGATCAGGCCCATCTGCACGGCGCCGAGGGGGTTCTGCAGGTCACGGTCGCCGCTGTAGCGCTCGTCGGCCAGCCACTTGCCTTCGGGACCCCAGTAGACGTCCTGCTCGGGCTCCCAGACGTCGGCGCGGCCGCCGGCGAAGCCGAAGGTTTTGAAGCCCATCGATTCCAGCGCGACGTTGCCGGTCAGGATCAGAAGGTCGGCCCAGGAGATCTTGCGGCCATATTTCTGCTTGATCGGCCACAAGAGACGGCGGGCCTTGTCGAGGTTGACGTTGTCAGGCCAGCTGTTGAGCGGCGCGAAGCGCTGCTGGCCGGCCCCGGCGCCGCCACGGCCGTCGGCAATGCGGTAGGTGCCGGCGCTGTGCCATGCCATGCGGATGAACAGCGGGCCGTAATGGCCGAAATCGGCCGGCCACCATTCCTGCGAGTCCGTCATCAGCGCATGCAGGTCCTTGATCACGGCGTCGAGGTCGAGGCTCTTGAATTCCTCGGCATAATCGAACGCCTCGCCCATCGGGTCGGACAGGGACGACTGCTGGTGCAGGATCTGCACGTTCAATTGGTTCGGCCACCAGTCACGGTTGGTCCGGCCGGCGGATCCATGCGCCACAGGGCATTTGCCCGCGCTGCTGTCGTCGGTTTTCGCGTCCATCTTACTGCTCCGATTTTGCCGAGGTTTGATTTTGCCGAGGTTGATTTTTTGCCAGGATTTTGGGGCCGGCCAGCGACCGCACCAATCTGGAACGATTCCAGACTAGGCCGCATTTGCGATAAAAACAAATTGCCTTTCCTGTTCATTTCGATAGGATTTTCTTATGATCGGATTGACAGTTCGCCAGATGCATTATTTCGACGCACTGGCGCAGACACTGCATTTTGGGCGTGCGGCAAAACTTGCCGGTGTCAGCCAGCCGGCGCTATCCTCGCAGATCGCGGAAATGGAGGAGCGGCTGAGCTGCCGGCTGTTCGAACGCGGTGGCAAGTCGGTCCGCATGACCGACGAGGCGATCGCCCTGTTGCCACGCATCGAACGCATCCTGGCCGACATACGCGATGTCGAAACGACTGCCCGGCGTGGTCGCACGGCCATGGAGGGACGCTTCCGGCTGGGCATCATCCCGACCGTCGCGCCTTATCTTCTGCCGTGCGCCCTGCCCGAGTTGAAGAAGCACTTTCCAGCCTTGCTGCTCGAATTGCGCGAGGCGGTCACCGCCTCCCTGGTCGAGGACATCGCGTCGCGAAAGCTCGACGCCTTCATCGCAGCCCTTCCGCTCGACCATCCCGGCCTAGTTACCGAGGCGCTGTTTTCCGACCGGTTCTTCCTCGCCGTGCCGGCTGGCGATCCGGCTTTCGCCTCGCCGCCGGTGCCGCCCGAAAGCCCGGCGCTGGAACGGCTGATGCTGCTGGAGGAAGGCCACTGCCTGCGCGAGCAGGCGCTCGCCGTCTGCGGCAATGTGCGGCCGGTGGCAATGGCAAGCTACGGCGCCACCAGCCTGACCACGCTGTTGCAGATGGTGGCGCACGGGCTCGGCGTCACGCTGATCCCCGAAATGGCGACAGGGCCCGCCGGCACCATCCCCGACCTCAAGATCGTGCCGTTCCAGGAACCGATGCCGCAACGCATGATCTGCCTTGCCTGGCGGCGGAACAATGCGAGGCATGGGGAGTGTGTGGAACTGGCGAAGATCATCCGCAGCCTCGGCACCGCGGTGTTGGCCGCGTGAAGCCAGGCGTCAGAGAACCCGGGACAGACAGGTCGGCGGCAATTTCGGGTTGGCGATCATCGCACGCTCCCAGATGATGACCTAGGAAGCCACAGAATTGTCTGTGATGGCGCGTGTCGCGTTCTGGTGCGGACGTAGCAGAAAATAGAATGCGACGACGTGCGTGATCATCAGCAGCGGCACGTAGATGACGGGAATCGCGTAGGTGGCACCAAACAGGCCCGCATGGGCAGGAAGGTCGGCCTGGATGGCGTGGTAATAGTCGACGATGAGGTCGACTGTGCCTGCGACATTGAAGGCGACGACGAATAACCAGAAGAGCTGGCGGATCCGCACCGTGAGCAGCGCCAGCATGGCCAGCACTCCGGTTGCGAAGTCGCCATAGGCGGCAAAGGTGGCGAAGCTGGCGGGCAGATCGGGGCTGACGACGCCTGGAAGGATGAAGACGAGGCCGAAAAAGCGGAAGCTGTGCAGCGTGGCAATGGCGCGCTGCGCCGCGACCCGATCCATCGAGCTCAACCAGGGCCAGATGTACGCGCGCAAGCAAAGCAGCCACGCGACATAGCCCAGAACGAGATGGGTCTGGAAGAGGATCTCCGTCGACATTGTGGTCTCCTGTCAGCTGTTGGTCGACGCGGCCTCGAACACCGCGGTCAGGATGCCGAGCCGGCCTTCCATGAGATTTCGTCCCAGATTGGCTGCAAGCTCGGCGAAGTCCGGTCCCATCACCACGCCGAGATTTGGCGAAGGCGGCGGACCCGACGCACGTAACTGGGCGAACCAGGCCTTGGCGACCTCGGTATCGTCTTGCCATGCCAGCATGCGGAAGCCGGCCGGTTCGATCGCCTCGCGCGTCGCGTCGATCGTCAGCAGGAAGCTCGTCGCCGGCGTTCGCGCCCAGGGAAGCGGATAGTGCGGCTCGCCGCCGCCCGACACGACGTCGAAGGTGGCAAACCTGCCGCCTGATTTCAGCACGCGGCGAATCTCGCGGTAGAGCTGCGCCCGATCGAAGATGTTCATCGCCACATGCTGCAGCAGCACGATGTCGAAACGGCTGTCATCGAACGGAAGCTCCAGGGCGTTGGCGGCCTGGAACGACAGCTGCCCACCCTGCCCCGTGCGCTCGGTCAGATAGCGCGCGGCATCCACGAAAGGCTCGCTGAGGTCCACACCGGTAACCCGGCAGCCATAGGTCGCGGCCAGGAAGCGCGCCGGCCCGCCGATGCCCGAGCCGACGTCCAGAACCGACATTCCCGCAGCGATGCCCACCAGTTGGGCAAGCTCGGCAGTGGCAGCAAGCCCACGGGTGTGAAACTGGTCGAGGGTACCCAATTGCTGCGGCGTGAGAAGCTGATCCTCCGGGCCAAGGGCAGCCAATACCGTCCTCAGCCGCTCCGTCAGGCCGGTCGCGCGATAATGGTCGCGCACCCCATCAAGTCCATCGGTCATAGCAGGTCTCCAAGGTTCAGCCCTTACTTAAACCCGCTTCCTTAGTTCAACTATCCGCTATAATAATAACAAGCCATGAAGCAGAGCTACACAGTCCGGCACGGGGCGCTGGAGGGCGTCGAGGTGTTCCTGGCTGTCGCCAGGCGCCGCAACTTCCGCCGCGCCGCCGCCGATCTCGGCGTGACGCCGTCCGCCGTGAGCCAGGCGGTGCGCGCGCTGGAGGCCCGCATGGGTGCGGCGCTGTTTGTCCGCACGACGCGGAGTGTCGGCCTGACCGAGGCCGGTCAGCGGTTCCTCGACCGCGCCGGCCCAGCCTTCGAGGAGATCGTCGCCGCCGGCGAGGCCGCGCGTGATGTCGGCCAGCGGCCGACCGGCCTGCTGCGCCTGTCAGTGCCCCGCGCCGTCGTGCCGTTGATCCTGGAGCCGGTGATCGCGTCGTTCTGCCAGGCCTATCCCGAAGTCGAACTCGAGATCGCCGCGAGCGACGAGATGGTTGATCTCGCGACCGGCGGGTTCGATGCCGGCATTCGCCTCGGCCAGTTCATCGCCACCGACATGGTCGCGGTGCGGCTGACCCCTTCGTTCTCGTTCGTCGTCGTCGGCAGCCCTGACTATCTCGAGCGCCACGGCCGCCCCGAGCGTGTCGGCGACTTGCGCCATCATGCCTGCTTACGCCTGCGCCGTTCGAACGGCGCCATCGCGCCCTGGACGTTCGTCGACGGCAACGAGGCGATCGAGGCCATGGTGTCTGGCCCGCTGATCGCGCATGACTACCCTACGCTGCTCGGGGCCGCGATGCGTGGGATCGGGCTGGCGCAAATCCCTCGACCCGTCGCCGAAGCTCCGATTGCCCAGGGAAAGCTCGAGCCTGTGCTGGACACGATCGCCGCGACAACGCCGGGCGTCTTCCTCTATCATCCCGGCAAGCGCCAGATCCTGCCGAAGCTGCGCGCCTTCATCGATCACCTCAAATCCGCGGTCTGAGGCAAGGATGCTGCCCCCCTTGGCGCGCGCCTTCCTCAAGCCGTCTTCTGTGCCACCAGCCCCAGTTCCTCGACCATCGTCTGACGCATCAAAAACTTCTGCGGCTTGCCGGTCACCGTCATCGGCAATTCGGTGCGGAAGCGGATGATTGCTCTCTCGGTAACCCGGTCGGTTTCCTGATCAGCGGGTGCCTCATCCCCGCATCTGATCGCTCACTTGCACAAAAGATTTCATGGTATAAATATCAGAAATATATAAGTAAAAAATACTACAAGATGGACCATTCCGGTCAAGAACGTCGTTCTTTCAGTGCTGAAGCTTACATTGCATATGAAAAGCGCCAAGACCAAAAGGACCGCATCAGCAGCCGGCAGCCCCAGGGTCAGTCCTCTCCCCGTCAGCAGGCTGGCGGCTGCGACTCCCGGTATGGTCAGGCCGATCGTGGCGCAAGCCGAACCCATCGCGACATTCAAGCCGCGCTGCAGCTCGTTGTTGAGTGAAGCGCGCACCGCCGAAATGGCCTCCGGCATCAACACCAGCCCCGCGATCATTGCCCCAACAATGCTGTCAGCCTGGGTCACCTGGTAGGCAACGAGCGTATCTTCGACGCTTGCCGCGACGTGCTCGGCGAGCATGACAATTCCGATCAGCCCGGCCATCAGCAGCAGAGCGCTGGCAGAGATATTCTCGTGAGGGGCAGCGCGCACCGAAACGTCGTGTGGTTGTCCCTGGATAAAGTCTTCCCGGTGCCGGACGGTCTGCGCGAACACGAAGCTTGCATAGAGCAGCACTGAAAGGACGCTGACGAAACCAAGTTGGGCTGCCGAAAACGTGCCGGGATCCGTGGTCTGGGTGTATGTCGGCAGGATAAGCGTCATGACGGTCAGCGCGATCAGAACCGCCAGATAGGCACTGGTCCCTTGCCGCACGATGGCCTGCTTGCGATGACGCCAGCCGCCAAGCGCGAGACACATGCCGACAACGCCGGTGGATGTGATCATCACCGTCGAGAAGACGGACTCCCGTGCCAGCGTCGGGTTGTTCTCTCCATGCAGCATCATGGAAACAATGATCGACACTTCGATTGCTGTGACGGCAAACGTCAGCACCAGCGTGCCGTACGGCTCCCCTACCCGCCGAGCTACCGCCTCGGCGTGGTCGAGCACCACGAAAATGGTGACGAACATGATCGCACTCGACAGCGCACCGACAAGGATCCTGGCATTCAGCGAACCCTGGTCCACCGACAGCCCGCTGGCTCTGACCGCGACAGCCATCGCCAGCGCAGCGAGGGGCATTGCGTAGGAAATCGCCGATCGTCCGAAACCAGTCATTCAAGCCCCCATATGTTTCTGCGAACCTTGCGGAAAGCCTGTGGGGAGCGCCTCAGCCAATGTCATCGCAAAGCCGGCAAGCCCATCGCCCGGCGTTCGACTCCGGCAAACGACACCGAACCGCGGCTCCTGAAGATGCCGCAAGGTCGCGCGACCTTGGCATTATTGAGCGCAACGACAAAATCGAGGCGCCCCCCTCACGCCGTCTTCTGCGCCACCAGCCCAAGCTCCTCCACCATCGCCTCGCGCATAAGGTATTTCTGCGGCTTGCCGGTCACCGTCATCGGCAATTCGGTGCGGAAGCGGATGTGGCGGGGGATCTTGTAGTGGGCGATCTGGCCGGCGCAGAAGTTCTTGATCTCCTGCTCGGTGGCTATCTGGTTGGGCTTGAGCACGATCCAGGCGCACAGCTCCTCGCCATACTTTTGGTCGGGAATGCCGAACACTTGCACCTCCCTGACCTTGGGATGGCGGTAGAGGAATTCCTCGACCTCCCTGGGATAGACGTTCTCGCCGCCGCGGATGACCATGTCCTTGACGCGGCCGACGATGTTGCAGTAGCCCTCGGCGTCGATGGTGGCGAGGTCGCCGGTGTGCATCCAGCCGTCGCTGTCGATCGCTTCGCGGGTCTTGTCCTCGTCGTCCCAATAGCCCTTCATCACCGAATAGCCGCGTGTGCAGAGTTCGCCCGGCGCGCCGACGGCAACGGTGACGCCATCGGCATCGATGGCCTTGACCTCGACATGCGGGTGGACGCGGCCGACTGTCGAGACGCGCTTTTCCAGGGGATCGTCGACGCCACTCTGGAACGACACCGGGCTAGTCTCGGTCATGCCGTAGGCGATGGTCACCTCCGACATATGCATCAGCGACACCACCTTCTTCATCACCTCGATCGGGCACGGCGAGCCGGCCATGATGCCGGTGCGCAGGCTGGAGAGGTCGAAGGTCGCGAAATCCGCATGGTCGAGCATGCCGACGAACATGGTCGGCACACCGTAGAGGCCGGTGCAGCGTTCCTGCGCCACGGCCTTCAGCGTTGCACCGGGATCGAACCCCTCGCCCGGGAAAACCATCGTCGCGCCTTTCGACACGCAGCCCATCGTGCCCATCGACATGCCGAAGCAGTGATAGAGCGGCACCGGGATGCAGAGCCGGTCGTCGACGGTGAGCTTGATTGCCGAGGTGACGAAATTGCCGTTGTTGACGATGTTGTGGTGCGTCAGCGTCGCGCCCTTCGGCGCGCCCGTCGTGCCCGAGGTGAACTGGATGTTGATCGCATCATTCGGTTTCAGCCCCTCGGAGATGCGGTCGAGGCTGTCATGCTCGTCGCGGCCGGCCATGGCCAGCACGTCGGCGAAATTGAACATGCCGGGTGAGTTGTCCTCGCCCATGCGGATGACGATCTTCAGATCAGGCAACTTCTTCGCCTTGAGCTTGCCGGGTGTCGCCGTGGCGATCTCGGGCGCCAGCGTCTCGATCATGCCGAGATAGTCCGAGGTCTTGAAGCTGGCCGCGGTGACGAGCGCCTTGCAGCCGACCTTGTTCAGCGCATAGTCGAGCTCAGTCAGCCGGTAGGCCGGATTGATGTTGACCAGGATCAGGCCGATGCGGGCGGTGGCGAACTGCGTCACCAGCCATTCCCAGCGGTTGGGCGACCAGATGCCGACGCGGTCGCCTTTTTCGAGGCCCAGCGCCAGGAAGCCGGCGGCGAGCGCATCCACCGTGTCCGACAGTTCGCTCCAGGTGAAGCGCTTGTCCTGACCGACAAAGACGGCGGCATCTTGCGTGGCGTATCTGCTGGCGGTGTCGGAGAAAAGTGCGGGAATGGTCTTGTCGAGCAGCGGCACCTTGCGCTCGCCCGAGACATGCGCCCTGCCATCGACGGGTGCGATAAAGACGCTGCCGGCGCGCGCACCGCGGCCGCGCAGATTGGTGGCGTTCTTCAGCTCGTCGAGATTGACCGGCATCGCTGTCTCCTCCCAGGCCGCGACGAGTCTATCAGCCCGGCGGGGCAGTGGAAATCCTGTCGATGGTACTGGGAGGTATAGGGGCGCCTCCGTCCCGGATCCGCTTTTCTGCTTTGCCCGAAGGCAATCGCATATGGCAGCGCCAAGCCCCTCTCCGTCTCGGCTTCGCCGAGCCACCTCTCCCCCACGTCCGTGGGGGCGAGGAACCCAAGCTTCCAAAGGGTGCAACCCCGACAGTTAGCGTTTCCTCGCCCCCATGAAATGGGGGAGAGGTGGATCGGGCGAAGCCCGAGACGGAGAGGGGGATAGCGCCGCCGTTAGGCGACTATGGAAGCCATCTTCGCAGCGATATCGCGCACGAGCGCCTCATCCGCCGCCGAACGATCTTTCTTCGACGCCACCAGACAGGCCTGCGATTTCAGCACGACGCCATCGCCCAACACCTTGAGGTGGTTGGCGCGCAGCGTCGAGCCGGTGGTGGTGATGTCGACGATGACGTCGGCAAGTCCCGCCGCCGGCGCGCCTTCGGTGGCGCCTAGGCTCTCGACGATGCGATAGACCTGGATACCGTGCTTTTGCGAAAAGAATTGCTGCGTCAGCCGCCAGTATTTGGTGGCGATGCGCAACCGCCTTCCATGGCGCTGGCGGAAATCGGCGGCGACATCGTCGAGATCGGCCATGGTATCGACGTCGAGCCAGATTTCTGGCACCGCCACCACGACATCGGCATGGCCGAAGCCGAGACGGGCAACGATTTCCGCGCGGGTTTCCCAGTCGGCGAGGTTTTCGCGGACCAGGTCCTCGCCGGTGATGCCGAGATCGACCGCGCCCTGGCCGATTTCGCCCGATATTTCCGAAGCCGACAGGAAGGCCACCTCGACATTGTCCAGGCCCTCGACGCGGGCGTGATATTTGCGCTCGTCGCCGGGCAGGCTGATGGCAAGGCCGGCATTGGCCAGCACCTCCAGCGCCTGCTCCTTCAACCGGCCTTTCGACGGGATCGCCAGCGTGATCATGATGCCGTCTCCCGCAACGCCTCGATGCGGTCGAGCCAGACGGAAAAACCGACGCCGGGAATGGCGGTCTTGGCGCCAAGCAGCGTCAGCAGCCGGTCGTAGCGGCCGCCACCGGCCAGGGGACGCTCGCCATCCTGTGCCGCGATTTCGAAGACCACACCGGTGTAATAATCGAGCGGACGGCCGAAAGCGGCGTCGTAGCGGATTTTTGCCGCCGGCAAGCCATGCGCCTCGATCGCTCTCGCCCGGGCCGCGAACTTCTCCAGTGCCGCGCCCAGCGACAATCCAGCGCCGACAGCGAAGGTTTCCAGCGCCTGCGTCGCGCCGTCGAGCGGCACGTCGATCGCCAGGAAATTCTTCAGCGCCGCGAAGGCCTCGTTCGACAGCCGCACGCTGCGCAACTCGGCCTTTTCGATCAGCCGCCGCGCAATGTCTGTGGGCGAGCGCCCGCCGGACGCCGACAGGCCGGCTTCTTCCATGCCGCCGGCGATGTGTACCGAAAGACCTTCGAGATCGCCGTCGAGGACAAGCGCCGCGACCTCACCGGAAAGCTGGCCGTTGCGCGGCGGGTTGGCGAGATCGGCAAGCGCCGCCTGCAACATCGGCGCCGAGCCGAAGGCACGCGCCAGCCGCATGCGCCAGCCGCGCGGCAGGCCGAGCGCCGCCAGCACCGCTTCGAAGATGCCCTGGTCGCCAAGCGTGATCGTGAGCGCCTGGCCGGGCAGCACCAGCGACAGCAGCGCATGCGCGTCGGCTACCGAGCGGGCATCGGCTTCAGCCGTGTCGCGGTCGCCGAGATCCTCGATGCCGGCCTGGAAGAACTCGTTGCCGCCTTCGCGGCGCTGGCGAAACACCTCGCCGAGATAGGAATAACGGCGCGGCGTGCCGGCCTGCGAACTTATGTGGTCGAGACAGACCGGAATGGTGAATTCCGGCCGCAGGCACAATGTCTGCCCGGTCTCGCTTTCGGTGAGGAAGATGCGGCGCCGCAGATCCTCTCCGGCCATGTCGAGGAACGGGTCCGCCGGCTGCAGGATGGCGACCTCGACCGCGTGGGTGTTGCGCGTGGCGAAGAGGTTGGTGATGTCGGCTGCGATTGCGGGGTAGCGGGAGGTCATGGATAGGATGGGTGCGAGGCACCCCCCTCTGTCCTGCCGGCCATCTCCCCCGCAAGGGGGGAGATCGGCAGCTTTAGACACGGCGCCTTTTTTCCAACGCCGGAGATTGGCGAAAGCATACACGACATCCGATCTCCCCCCTTGCGGGGGAGATGGCCGGCAGGCCAGAGGGGGGTGTTCAAGCGCCACCTTTCGCGCGATCGGCCGCCTGCGCCGCCAGGATCTTTTTCACCTCTCCAACCAGCTCACCTTCAGCCACCGTAACCTGCGCCGGGCGTGCGGCGCGCCATTCGGCGTTGTCGGTGATTTCGGCCGACATGCGCGCGCCTTCGATCAGGTCCTTGATCTGCAACTCGCCCTTGGCGCGTTCATCCCCACCCTGAATGATTGCGACCGGGCAGCCGCGCCGGTCGGCATATTTGAGCTGCGCCTTCATGCCGGCGCCGCCGAGATACATTTCGGAGCGGATGCCGTCGGCACGCAATTCGCTAACCATCTTCTGGTAGCGGCCGAGGCTTTCCGTGTCCTTGTCCATCACCAGCACGACGACCGGCGCGATCACATCGGCGCTGTCGAGCTTGCCGAGGTTCTTCAGCGCCGTCATCAGCCTCGAAACGCCGATGGAGAAGCCGGTCGCCGGCACCGGCTCCCCACGGAAGCGCGAGACCAGGCCATCATAGCGGCCGCCGCCACCAACCGAGCCGAAACGCACGATCTGGCCGTCCTCGTTCGGGATTTCCGCCAGCAGCTCGGCCTCGAGGACCGGGCCGGTGTAATATTCGAGGCCGCGGACGACCGAGCGGTCCATGGTGATGCGGTCTTCGCCATATCCGGCAGCCCGGACCAGGGCTTCGATTGTCGCGAGTTCGCTGACACCTTCCTGGTAGGTCGCGTTCGAACTGACGCTGGCATCCTGGCCGGCCTGTGCATTTCTCGCTGTTGCTTGAAGAACCGCCTCGGCTTGTCCATTGTTCAGCCCGGCGCCCTTGGCGAAGTCCCCTTCGCCTTCCTTGCCGCCATCCCAGCGCCCCGGCCCAAGCAGGAGCTTCACGCCTTCCGGCCCGAGCTTGTCCAGCTTGTCGATGGCGCGCAGCACCGTCAGCCGGCGCCCAGCATTCTCATCACCCCCAAGGCCGATCGCCTCCAGCACGCCGTCCAGCACCTTGCGGTTGTTGACGCGGATGACGTAGTCGCCGCGCTTGATGCCGAGCGCTTCCATGACGTCGGCCATCATCATCGCCATCTCGGCATCCGCCGCGACGCCCGGCGTACCGATCGTATCGGCGTCGAACTGCATGAACTGGCGGAAGCGGCCGGGCCCGGGCTTCTCGTTGCGGAACACCCAGCCGGAGCGGTAGCTGCGATAGGGTTTCGGCAGGCGCTCGTAATTCTCGGCGACAAAGCGCGCCGTTGGCGCGGTCAGGTCGTAGCGCAGCGACAGCCACTGCTCGTCATCGTCCTGGAAGGAGAACACGCCTTCGTTCGGCCGATCCTGGTCGGGCAGGAATTTGCCGAGCGCATCGGTGTATTCGATCAGCGGCTGGTCGGCCGGTTCGAAACCGTAAAGCTCATAGACCGAGCGGATCGTCGCCATCATCTTCTCGACGGCGCGGATGTCCTCGGCGCTGCGGTCGGCAAAACCGCGCGGCAATCGCGCTTTCGTCTTTTCCGATTTGTCGGCCATGAATTGGGTCTTTTTGCTAAGTAAAGGGTGACTTATTTCCGAGTGCGCGTGTCCTAGCCGAAGCTACCGAGAGCGGCAAGGGTTAGCGCCTCTCCCTTCTCCCCTTGCGGGAGAAGGTGGCCTCGCGAAGCGAGGTCGGATGAGCGACTATCTGAGGTGTCAAGTTGCATTTGCGAATTCGTTACGCGCGTCGCGTGCTTTTGCGTTGAGAATGACGAGCAGCTTGCGGGCGAGCGCAATGCGGATGACCATTTTCTCCTTTCCGGCGGTCTGCAACCGTTGCTTGAAAGCTGCCAGATGCGGATCATATTTGGCAACGATGCTGGCGACGAGGAAGAGGACGCCGCGCGGCCCCGCACGACCACCGCGCACTGGTCTTCGACCGCTGCGCTTGCCGCTGTCATTGGCGATCGGCGCCAGACCGGCCAGCTTGGCGATGGCCTTGTTGGAGAGGATGCCGATCTCGGGCAACTGCGCCATCAGCCGCGCCACGGTGCGAGAGGCAACACCCTTGAGCGAGCGGAAGGCCCGGTCGAGGCATGCCCACAGCGGATCGTCATCGATGAGCGTGGCGATCTCACCCTCGAGCCTGCGGCTTTGGCGCGCAAGCAGCGCGATCACCTCATCAAGGCTGGCGATGGTTTCGGCATCGGCAGTGCTCTTGCGCTGCTTTTGAATGGTGAGGTCACCTCCCACTTGGGAAAGCCGCGCAACCAGCGCCTTGAGCCGCTGCTGGGCCGCGCTCGGCGGCGGCGTCGGCTTGAGCCGCTTGACGGCACCATAACGGGCAATCATGGCGGCATCGATCCCGTCGGTCTTCTCCAGGAAACCCATTGCCTCGGCGAAGTAGCGAACGCTCCTCGCATTGGCCATGCCGCAGGGTTGCCCCATCTCCCACAACAGCAAGAAGGCCAACCGTTCGTAGCCGCCACTGGCCTCCATGACGACGAGTTCGACAGCATGGTTCTGACACCAGGCGGCCAGATCGGCGATGCCTGCCGCATCGTTGGCGAAGCGGTTTGCCGCTCCCATCGGCTCGATATGGGCATCGAGCCAGTCTTTCGAAATATCTATTCCACAGAGGGTCGTGTTCACGGTAACCTGCCTTGTGCGTGCGATTGGAGCCAAGCGACTATTCGGTCGTGCGTGACGAAGGCGAAGATCCCAGGCTCATCCACGGTTGTAGCCGCAGGGGTGTCGGGCGACTTCGCCAAGCCTCGAATCGGATGGCCGTCCGGTTCGAGGCTCAGTCGCTTCCATCGCACAAAGTCTCCTCCGTGCAGATACAAGGGGTGTTCCAGCTTGACGCCGACGGCGCTCCGGCACGCACCCCTCAACCGTCTCGGCGCTGCGCGCCGATCCACCTTCTCCCGCAAGGGGAGAAGGAAAGGCCGTTGAAACAAAAACGCACCGATAATGAAACAATCCCGCCATGGGCGCGGCATTGTGCCGACACAATCGCGGCCGATATAGCGCATCGACACGAAGGGGTTCGGGACATGACCAGCGCAACAAAATTCCACGCCAATAGCGATGCCGGCGAATTGCCAGCGCGCCTGCGCCCGGCCGGCATCCATGCGCCGAAACTGGTTGGCCAGGCTGCCGGACCGTTCGACGTACCGACAGACGCCGGCAAGGGACCGTCCATGCGCGACGCGTTTGTGACCGGCCTGCTGGTGATCTATCCAACCGTGGCCACGGTGGTGGCAATCGTCGCCGGGCTGTTCCTGGCCAGCGTCAACGGCACCTGAAACTTCTTTCCATATTTTCTTGATCGGGCGATTGAGCATGCGACTGGGCTACGCATACGCGCTTGGCTGCGCATTTTTACTCGGGATGGCCAATCCGACCAGTGCCGGCGGCTGCAAGGCGGGCGACGCCGGCCTTGCCGGGCATTACTATCTGCGTGGCGTCATGGAGGTCGGCTCCGAACTGCTGCTCCGGAAAGACGGCAGCTTCGAGTTCATGCTGGCCTATGGCGCCAACGACCAGTACGGCAAGGGCTGCTGGGTGAAGAAGGGATCGACCGTCGAGGTCATTCCGGCCGGTCGCAGTTCGGCATCGACGCACCAGACGCCTGACGACAGCGGCTTCAGCGGCCTGGTGCTGACCATCTCCGGCCGCAGCCTGGTGTGGGACATCAATGGCAGCGGGCATAAGGGACGGTTCGAGAAATAGGGAATGGTAGCGCGAGCATTTGCAGGTTCGCGCCGCCCCTCATCCGCCTGCCGGCACCTTCTCTCCGTGAACGGGGCGAAGGAAGCTACTTCGGCCGCTTGAATGCCTTCCGTTCCTTCTCGACCTCCTTGCGGCAGACACAGCCCTCGAGATGGTCGTTGACCAGGCCCATGGCCTGCATGAAGGCGTAGACTGTCGTCGGGCCGACGAAACTCCAGCCGCGCTTCTTCAATTCCTTCGAAATCCGGGTCGAGACCGCCGTCGTCGGGTTGGCGCGCAGATGCGCGAGGTCGACGATCGCAGGCCGCTCCGCCTTGCCGGGTTCGAACTTCCAGAACCAGGCGGCCAGCGAGCCGAACTCGTCGACCATTTCGCGGGCGCGTTTGGCGTTGTTGATGGTCGAGACGATCTTGCCGCGATGACGGATGATGCCGGCATTGCCAAGCAGGCGCCCGACATCCTTGTCGGTGAAGGCGGCGACCTTGTCGAAGTCGAAGCCGGCGAAGGCCTCGCGAAAATTCTCGCGCTTGCGCAGGATGGTCAGCCACGACAGGCCCGACTGAAACCCTTCGAGGCAGATCTTTTCGAACAGCCTGCGGTCGTCGGCCACCGGCCGGCCCCATTCATGATCATGGTAGTGCAGATAGTCGGGCAGATTGCCGTGCCAGAAGCAGCGCGCGACACCGTCGGGACCGGCAAGCAGGCCGGTGTTTTCATTGCTCATTCCGAAAAATCCATCTGTTAACGCGCTTTTGCGCTGCATTTACTGTGGCTTTACCAGATTCCTGAACCCGGCGGTAACCACACCAAAAGGTTTACTGACACTTCCGCATTTTACGCATTCCGATTCATGTTTCGGTTGCTGCTTGCACGCCAAAGATCGCCGAACCGGGGCGCGTTTCCACCCGGTTGTATCAAGACGATCAAGGTGCGTTCCCGATGAAGAGAGTTTTGTTTTCCGTGCTCGGCGCCATGGCTGTGTTTGCCGGCGTCACGCCTGCAGCTGCTGGCGACCGCTACGCAGACAGGCCGCCGGTGATGGTGAGCCCCGATCTTTCCGCCCCCTGGGTGCTGCAGCTTGGCAATGCGCCCGGCATCGTGCGGCAGAACCGCCAAGTCGTGCAGCAGCAGCCGCGCCTGCATTACGCGCAACCGGCGCAGCCAGACCGCGTGCAGACGGCCGCGGTACAGGCACCGGCCAAGCGCATGGTCATGCGTCCGCAGATCAACCCGATCTACCTGCCGCAGGAAGTCGCCTATGATGGCCCGCAGAAGCCGGGCACGATCGTCATCGATACGACGCAGAATTTCCTCTTCCTGGTCGAGAAGAACGGCAAGGCACGGCGCTATGGCGTCGGCACCGGCAAGCCGGGCTTCGAATGGTCAGGCACGCACAAGATCACCAACAAGCGCGAGTGGCCGGACTGGCGTCCGCCGGCGGAGATGATCAAGCGCGAAGCCGCCAAGGGCCGCTATCTGCCGACCTATCTGGCCGGCGGCATCGAGAACCCGCTCGGCGCCCGCGCGCTCTATCTCGGCACGACCGAATACCGCATCCACGGCACCAACCAGCCATGGACGATCGGTGGCGCGGTGTCGTCGGGCTGCATCCGCATGCGCAACGAGGACGTGGTCGACCTCTATGAGCGGGTCAATGTCGGAACCACGGTCGAGGTGATATGATAGCGAATCACCTCACCGGGAAACACTTGGTTTCCTGAGGTCGGAAGGAATAACGGGGGACGGGCCGTATGGGGATGCGGTCGGTCAAGAAGGGCAGCACGGGAAACCGCGCTGCCCTTCTTTTTTGATCGGCGTCCAGTGCCTGCGACATGGCCCCGCGTCGTTGCGTCGCGCAGAAGGCATGGCGGTTCGCTTTCGTGCTGCCATTTTCGACGGTCTTTTGCTATGTCGGCGCCAACGCAAGAAAAAGAGTCCACCCCATGTCCCTGTCAGACGACAGCCGCCATCTCAAAGGCAGCCCGGTTGCCCAGCGTATCATCGCCGCCGTGCGCGAGGATGCGGCAATTGCCAAAGCCGAAGGTTTTCCGCCCAAGCTGATCTCGATCACCGTCGGCGATACCGATGCGGTCGACGTCTATGTGCGCAACCAGCGCGCCAAGGCGCAACTCGCCGGCATCGATTTCGAGGAACGGCGCTTTCCCGCCACCATCACCTCGGGTGAACTGGAAGCAGCCATCCACGGCCTGAACGCCGACCCGCGCGTCACCGGCATCATCATCCAGCGGCCGGTTCCGGCGCACATTCCGATCAGGATGCTGCAGGCAGCGGTGCATCCGCTCAAGGATGTCGAAGGCATGCATCCGGCCTCGATCGGCAACATCGTCTACAACCAGCTTGATCTGGCGCCCTGCACGGCGGCGGCCTCGGTCGAACTGCTCAAGGAGACCGGGCTCGATCTCAAAGGGCTGGAAGTCGTGATCGTCGGCCATTCGGAAATCGTCGGCAAGCCGATCGCCTTCCTGCTGATGAGCGAAGGCGCGACGGTGACGGTTTGCCACCACATGACGCGGTCGGTCGCCGCCCATGCACGCCGTGCTGACGCGCTGTTCGTTGCCGTCGGCAAGCCGCGGCTGATCAAGGCCGACATGGTCAAGCCCGGTGCGGCCGTCATCGACATCGGCATCAATTCCGAGATCGGATCGGATGGGACGAGCCGCATCGTTGGCGATGTCGACACTGAAAGCGTACGCGAGGTCGCCTCCTGGATCACCCCGGTGCCGGGCGGCGTCGGCCCGATCACGGTGGCAATCCTGCTGCGCAACACCATGGTGGCGCTCAGCCGCCAGCGCGCGCTTTACGAGGCGACTTACGGCACTGCGGACAGGCTGGCGGCGGAATAAACGCCGATCCCCTGCTCCGCGGCGACCAGGCTCCCGTCCAGAACGCCATCCGGCTTCGGCCCACCATAGGCCCAGTCGAGCAATTTGATGGTGTGCACCACTGGCATCCTGGCGGCGGACGCGATCTGCGTGATGCAGCCGATATTGCCGGTGGCAACGATTTCAGCGCCCGTCGCCTCGATGTTTTTCACCTTGCGGTCGCGCAGCCTGGCCGAAATCTCGGATTGCAGGATGTTGTAGGTGCCGGCCGAGCCGCAGCACAGATGGCCCTCGCGCGGCTCGCGCACGACGAAGCCGGCCCTGGCCAGCAGTTCCTTCGGCTGGCGCGTGATCTTCTGGCCATGCTGCATGGAACAGGCCGAGTGATAGGCAACGATGGTGCCTGGCTTGCGCACCGGCTCGGGCAGGTCAAAAGCGGCCAGATATTCGGTGATGTCCTTGGCCAGCGCTGACACGCGCGCGGCCTTGTCGGCATAGGCCGGATCAAGCCGCAGCATGAAGCCATAGTCCTTGATCGTCGTGCCGCAGCCGGATGCGGTGATGATGATGGCATCGAGCCCGCCTTGCTCGATGGCGCGCGTCCAGGCATCGACATTCCGCCTGGCCGAGGCAAGTGCGGCTTCTTCGCGGCCCATATGGTGGACCAGCGCGCCGCAGCAGCCCTCGCCCGGCGGCACCACCACCTCGACGCCGAGGCGTGTCAGCAGCGAAATCGTCGTGTCGTTGATGGCGGGATCAAGCACCGATTGCGCGCAGCCGGTGAGGATGGCGACTCGGCCTTTCTTGGCGCCCTGCCCGGCATGGACGCCCGGAGAGCCCATCGGCGAGGCTGCCGGGATCGAGGCCGGCGCGAGCTTGAGCATGGCGCCAAGCGGTTTTAGGGCCGGGACTTTTTCGAGCAGGCCGATGAACGGCTTGCCCAGCTTCGCCAGTTTGAGAGCGGCGCGAAAACGCTGGGGATAGGGCAGGACGAAGGCCAGCATGGCGCGGGTCAGCCGGTCGAGCAGCGGCCGTTTGTAAGTCTCCTGGATGTGAGCGCGGGCATGGTCGACCAGATGCATGTAGTTGACGCCCGACGGGCAGGTGGTCATGCAGGCAAGGCACGACAGACAGCGGTCGATATGGGTGACGATCTCCTTGTCAGCGGGACGGCCATTCTCCAGCATATCCTTGATCAAATAGATGCGCCCGCGCGGCGAATCGAGCTCGTTGCCAAGCGTCACATAGGTCGGGCAGGTGGCGGTGCAGAAGCCGCAATGCACGCATTTGCGCAGGATCTTTTCCGATTCCGCCACATGCGGATCGGCAAGCTGGGCAAGTGAAAAATTGGTCTGCATCGCTGATTTCCTAAGCCATGCGGCCGGGATTGAGGAGGTTCCTCGGGTCGAACTCCTGCTTCAGCCGTTGGCTGAGCGCGGCCAGTGCCGGCGCCTGCGGCTCGAACACCGGCAGGGCGGCGCGATGGGCGGGGGCGGCGCGCACCAGCGTCGCATGGCCGCCGCCATGTTTGCGCAACAGCCCGCGCAGCAAAGCAGCCTCCGGGTCGCCCCCTTCCATGCGCAACCACACCAGCCCGCCCTGCCAGTCGTAGAAGGCACTGACGGCGGCCTGCATGCGCAAGGTCAGAAGCATCTGATGCGCCTGAGAGGGTGCCATCGACACGCGCCAGACCGGTTTCTCGGTGCCGTCGGCGAACGGCCTGATATCGCGCACGTCGCGCCAGATCAGTTGCGAGGCCTCGCCGGCAATCTCCTCCAGCGGCCCGGCCTTGCCGAGCAGCGTCTTCAGCGCGGCGATGCGGTAGGCAACGGACGGACCAAAACCTTCGACACGCAGCAGCGTGGCGGCTTCACTGCCGAGCACGCCATCAGCGACGCGCGCGGCAATGCGCTCCGGCAGATGGGCAGCACTCGACACTTCCGCGCTGGAGCCGAGCGCCAAGGCCATGGCACTTGCAGCGACATCGTCGAGCAGTCCACGGATGGCGAGCGTGACTTCAGTCTCGGCGGCGGGCAGCACCTTGAAGGTGACGTCAGTGAAAACGGCCAATGTGCCCCAGCTGTTTGCCATCAGCTTCGACATGTCATAGCCAGTGACGTTCTTGACCACGCGGCCACCTGACTTGAAGGCCTCGCCGCGGCCGGACACGACATTGATGCCGAGGATATGATCGCGCGCCGCACCCGCCTTCAGCCGGCGCGGACCGGAGAGGTTCGCGGCGAGCACGCCGCCGATGGTGCCTTTACCGGGCTCGCCACCGAACAGCGGGCCGTAGTCCATCGGCTCGAAGGCCAGTTGCTGGCCGTTCTCCGCCAGCAGCGTCTCGATCTCGGCCAGTGGCGTGCCAGCCTTTGCCGAAAGCACCAGTTCGGAGGGTTCGTAAAGCGTGACGCCGGTGAGTTTCGACAAATCAAGCGTGTGCTCCGTCTGCAGCGGACGGCCAACGCCACGCTTGGAGCCGTGACCAAGGATTTCGATCGGCGTCTCTTCCACCACCGCCCACGTAACGGAGGACAGGACTTCGTCTGACGTGGTCGGGGTGAACGTCGTCAAAGCCTGTGCTCCCTGAGTTTTTCGAGCACGGCTTCGCCTCTCGGCGACAGCCGGTAACCGATCTCGAGGCTCTCGGTGAGGCCGAGTTCCTTGAGCTTGCGGACATCCTGCTTGAACTTCAGCGTTTCAACATTGGCCATCGCAGCCAGATCAGCCGCACGTATTTCCGGATGGGCACCAATCGTGCGCAGGATCGACGAGAAGTAGCCGGGCGCGGTCTTGTCCCACCGGGCAAACCTTGCGGTCAGGACATGCCAATCCGTATCGGAAAGCGTGGCGTCGCCACGCAAGGCGACGCGTTCGTCGGGCTCGATGCCTTTGAGTTCGATGCGATAGACTGGTGTGCCGTCATCGGCTCCAAGCATCTCCCGAAGGGCTCCGAGTGTCGGAAAGCCAGCCGCGCTCGCGTCGCTCTCGGTCAATGCGGACATGTCCACGATCGCGATGCCGCCGATCTGCACGACACCCGACGCCGTCCTCTCCCGCCCACCAGCCTTGACCGTCGGCCGCTTCCAGCGGCGAAAGGCGAGCGTCACTTCCTTGCGCGCGATCTTGTCCAGCGAGGATTGTTTGAACAGCAACTCAGACCCCACTGGCGCTAAGGGCTTCAGGACCTGGGTTCCTCGCCCCCGCGAAGCGGGGGAGAGGTGGCTCGGGCGAAGCCCGAGACGGAGCGGGGGCCATCATAGAGCGCCACCTCCGAACTTCTTGGCTGCGAAAACGAACCTCAGATCTGTGGTGACCACGTCTTCTGCCAATCGTCCCTCAAGTGCCGCAAGAATGGTTTCGCAGACACTCCGGGGGCTCCTGAGAACATCGACGTTCCAGAAGCGCAGCACTGAAAACCCCTCGCCGCGCATGAACTCATCGCGTCGCCTGTCATAGGAGCTCACGGCGTGCTGACTTCCATCCAGTTCGACGACCAGCTTTTCGCTGCGACAGGCAAAGTCTGCGAAATACGAGCCAATCGGCATTTGCCGAACGAATTTGTAGCCGCCCAGCCTTTTGGCCTTCAGCTCACTCCAGAGGGTTGCCTCAGCCTGATTGTCCCCGAGGCGAAGTACGCGAGCGCGGGCGATCTTTTCGGGCGAGCGGCGGCTTGGCACGTCGGCCGCAGGCCCCCTCTCCGTCTCGGGCTTCGCCCGAGCCACCTCTCCCCCGCTTTGCGGGGGCGAGGAACCCCCGTTCTGATAAGCCATCCCTCAAAACCTCGGAATGTCGGGAAACGCCACCTGCCCCCGGTGCACGTGCATGCGCCCAAGCTCCACGCAGCGGCGCAGCTGCGGGAACACCTTTCCCGGGTTGAGCAGGTGGTTGGGATCGAAGGCGCATTTGACCCGCATCTGCTGGTCGAGATCGACCTGATTGAACATTTCCGGCATCAGGTCGCGCTTCTCGACCCCAACCCCGTGTTCGCCTGTCAGCACGCCGCCGACCTTGACGCAGAGCCGCAAAATGTCGGCGCCAAAACTTTCGGCCTTGTCGAGCTCGCCCGGCACATTGGCATCATAGAGGATCAGCGGGTGCAGATTGCCGTCGCCGGCGTGAAAGACATTGGCGACGCCGAGCCCGTATTTCTCCGACAACTCGCGCATGCCGGCGAGCACCCGCGGCAATTCCTTGCGCGGGATGGTTCCGTCCATGCAGTAATAATCGGGCGAGATACGACCGACGGCGGGAAACGCCGCCTTGCGCCCGGCCCAGAAGGTCAGCCGCTCTAGCTCGGACTGCGAGATGCGGCAGGTGGTCGAGCCGTTGCGGATGGCGATCGCCTCGACCGCGGTGATGAGATGATCGACCTCGACGCTCGGCCCGTCGAGTTCGACGATCAGCAAAGCCTCGACGTCCAGGGGATAGCCGGCGTGGACAAAATCCTCCGCCGCGTGGATCGCCGGCCGGTCCATCATTTCCATGCCGCCTGGGATGATGCCGGCGCCGATGATGTCGGCGACACACTGGCCGCCCTGCTCGCTGGTCGGAAAGCCGATCAGCAGAGCACGCGCCGTCTCCGGCTTCTTCAGGATGCGGACCGTGACCTCGGTGACGACGCCGAGCAGGCCTTCGGAACCAGTCATGACGCCGAGCAGGTCGTAGCCTTCGGCATCGAGATGGCTGCCGCCGAGCCGCACCACCTCGCCATTCATCAGCACCATCTCGATGCCGAGCACATTGTTGGCGGTGAGGCCGTATTTCAGGCAGTGCACGCCGCCGGAGTTTTCCGCCACGTTGCCGCCGATCGAGCAGGCAATCTGGGAGGATGGATCGGGGGCGTAATAAAAACCCTCCTGTTCGACGGCGGTGGTGATGCCGAGATTGGTGACGCCCGGCTGGGCGACGACGATACGATTGGGGAAATCGATCGTGAGAATGCGGTTGAAGCGGCTCATCACCAGCAGAACCGCGTCCTCGAGCGGCAGCGCGCCGCCCGATAGCGAGGTGCCGGAACCGCGCGGCACGACGCGGATGTTGCGGTCGTTGCAGTATTTCAGCACGCGGGAGACCTGCGCCACGGTTTCGGGCAACACGACGACCAGCGGCAATTGCCGATAGGCGGTCAGCCCATCGCTCTCGAAGGCGCGCATCTGATTGGTCGCGTCGACCACGCCCTCGCCCGGTACGATGATGCGCATGTCGGCGACAATCTCGTCACGCCGGCGCATCGTGGCGTCGTCTGGTTTCGGCATGGCCAGGCCGGACATCAGCAGCCTCACTTTGCTTGACTGGTCAAAATCTTTTACCAGCGAAGCGCGCCAGTTGCAAATGCTGCGGTGGCGGGAGGCTCCCGCGTCAAGCCGAAACAAGCTTCCGCAGCGGCAATCTGCCGCTATTCCCCCGGGTGCTTCGCCGGCTCGGAATGCATCCGGCGCACACGGCGCACGCCCCACCAGACCAGCAGGATGGCGACCGGCACCGAAGCGGCGGTGACCATCTCGGGCGCGAAAGCATGCCCGAAGATCGAGGCTCCCTTGGCGACATAACCGATGAGGCCGACGACGTAGTAGGAGACGGCGGCGACCGAGAGGCCCTCGACGGTCTGCTGCAGGCGCAGTTGCAGGCGGGCGCGGTTGTTCATCGAGGCGAGCAAGTCACGGTTCTGCTTCTCGACCTCGACATCGACCCAGGTGCGCAGCAGTGTCGTGGCGCGGGTCAGTTTGCGCGACAGATTGGCCTGACGTTCCTCGACCGAGCGGCAGGTGCGCATGGCCGGGGCGACACGACGCTGCAAAAAACCGCCCCAAGTGTCGTAGCCGGGCACGGCCTCTTCCTCGAGCGCTTCCAGCCGCTCGACGACGATGCCGTCATAGGCACGGCTGGCGCCGAAGCGGTAGAGGCTGGAAGCAGCGTCGGCTTCCAGTTCGGCGGCGAGCTCGGTCAGGTCGGCCAGCAGCGTCTGGCTGTCACGGGTCTCGGCGACCTTCATTTCCCGCGTGGTCTGGGCCAGCCTGTCCTCGATGCGGCGGGCGCGGCCGGACAAGGTCAGGGCCAGCGGCAGGCCAAGCATGGCCAGCGTGCGGTAGGTTTCGATGTCGATCAGCCGCTGCGACAGCGCCCCGGTGCGCGCCGGCGTCAGGCCGCGATCGAGCACCAGTATGCGGGTCATGCCGTCGCCGTCCTGGCGAAAATCAGTGACGATGGCCGCATTGCCGCGCTCGACCAGCGAGTAGCACAGGCTGGTCGGGTCGAAGGCCGCGATCAGCCGCTCGCTCGCCTGTGTCCATTTGCGGATTTCGAGTCGGATGCCGGAGATGACGGTGCCCGGCGGCGAAAAGCCGTTGCCGAACGGCATATCCTCCTGCGTCCTGCCGCTTTCGGAAAGCGGCCCTTCCCACAGATAGGTCGAGAATTCCGTATGCCGCTCCCAGCGCAGCGAGCCCTTGCCCCATTTCATGGCATGATGGCGGGCCTGGCGATCGGGTGCGGCGATACCGAGACGCCGCGACAGTTCGGAGAGCACGGCGTGGTCGACGCCGGAGCCGCCTTCGGTCATGAAGGCGAGTTGCACCAGGACGCGCGGCTTTTCGATCAGCGGATGCGGCCTGGCATGGACCTCGCCCAGCGCGCCGGGCCGGCCCTCATGCGCGGGAAACCCCATGACGCTGCCCTTGGCGCGCGGCTGGAACTCGAGATTGGACGGGTCGTCTGACACGGCTTGTCCCCCGGGTTTCCTTAGAACCCTCTTGCGTTCGCGTCCCTCTAGGGCCAATCGCCTGACGACGCAAACAGCAAAGTTTAGCTGAAGATGATACAGCACTGAGCGGCGAAACCGACCGGTCTCGACCAATTGGATAAATAATTTGACCAGTTGGCGACGCAGGCTTTATCCTGCGCGGCACCGGTTCAATTCCCAGGCACACCTGTTGAGCGACATTTTTTCCAGGATCGAGCATTCGCGCACCGCCGACGAGGTGGTGCAGCAGATCGAGAGCCTCATCCTCGAAGGCGTGCTGCGCACCGGTGACCGGCTGCCGGGCGAGCGCGAGCTTGCACGCCAGTTCGACGTGTCGCGGCCGATCCTGCGCGATGCGCTGAAGGCGCTGGAAGGCCGCGGGCTGCTGACGACCAAGGCCGGCGGCGGCACGCATGTCGCCGACATTATCGGCCAGTTGTTCACCAAGCCAGTGGCGGACCTGATCTCGATGCATCGCAAGGCGGTGACCGACTATCTGGAATACCGCCGCGAGATCGAAGGCATAGCCGCCGAATATGCGGCGCGGCGCGCCACCCCGGAGGACCTTGCGCTGCTCGACCGCATCATGGCGCGCATGGACGATGCGCACCGCACCGGCGATTTCGACGACGAAGCCGAGATCGATGTCGAGTTTCATCAAGCGATCTGCGAATGCGCGCACAACATCCTGCTGCTGCACACGCTACGCTCCTGCTACCGTCTGCTGTCCGAAGGCGTGTTCCAGAACCGGCTCTTGGTGTTCACCGTGCCCGGCGCGCGCGAGGCGCTGCTGGCGCAGCACAAGGCAATCCACGCCGCGGTCAAGGCCGGCGATCCGGCCGGCGCCCGGCAGGCAGCCATGGACCATATGATCTATGTCGAGCGGTCGATGGCCGAAGCCGAGCGCAGCGGCGACTGGCAACGCGTGTCGCGGCTGAGGTTGCGCCAGCGTTCGGAAGCCGGCGACACCGAACCAGCACGCAGACGCTCCTAGAGCCGGATGATTTCAGGTCGAATCAACCTGAAATCTGAATCCGGCTCTAAATCAAAGGAATAGAGCATGATGTCATCCGAAAACCGCTTCACACTTTTCGGCATCATGCTCTAGTCAATTCGATCAAGCAGGGACCATCATGAGCGACATTCTCACCATCGCAGACCTCAAGGATCTCGCGCGCCGGCGCGTGCCCAAGATGTTCTTCGACTATGCCGATTCCGGCGCCTGGACCGAGAGCACCTACCGGGCGAACGAGGAAGACTTCCAGAAGATCAAGTTCCGCCAGCGCGTGCTGGTCGACATGAGCAACCGCTCGCTGGAATCGACCATGATCGGCCAGAAAGTGTCGATGCCGGTGGCGCTGGCACCGACCGGCCTGACCGGCATGCAGCATGCCGATGGCGAGATGCTGGCGGCGCAGGCGGCCGAGGAATTCGGCGTGCCTTTCACCCTGTCGACGATGAGCATCTGCTCGATCGAGGACGTCGCCTCGGTGACGAAGAAACCGTTCTGGTTCCAGCTCTATGTGCTACGCGACAAGGATTTCGTGCTCGGTCTGATCGACCGCGCCAAGGCGGCGAAATGCTCGGCGCTGGTGCTGACGCTCGACCTGCAGATCCTCGGCCAACGCCACAAGGACGTGCGCAACGGGCTTTCGGCGCCGCCCAAGATGACGCTGGCCAACATCATCGACCTGGCCAGCAAGCCGCGCTGGTGCCTGGGTATCGCCGGCACCAAGCGCCGCACCTTCCGCAACATCGTCGGCCACGCCAAGGGCGTCGGCGACGTCTCTTCGCTGTCGTCCTGGACAAACGAGCAGTTCGATCCACAGCTGTCGTGGAAGGATGTCGCCTGGATCAAGGAGCGCTGGGGCGGCAAGCTGATCCTGAAAGGCATCCTCGACAAGGAGGATGCGCTGATGGCGGCCAAGACCGGCGCCGACGCGATCGTGGTTTCCAACCATGGCGGGCGCCAGCTCGATGGCGCGTCGTCCTCGATCATGGCGCTGGAAGAGATTGCGGACGCGGTCGGCGACAAGATCGAAGTGCACATGGACGGCGGCATCCGCTCCGGCCAGGACGTGCTGAAGGCGCTCTGCCTTGGCGCCAAGGGCACCTATATCGGCCGGCCGTTTCTTTACGGCCTGGGCGCGCTCGGCAAGGAAGGGGTTACCAAAGCGTTGGAAATCATCCGCAAGGAGATGGACATCACGCTGGCGCTGTGCGGAAAGCGTCTGGTCACCGACATGGGCAAGGACCAGCTCCGCCGCTAGTGTCCCGTGACAGCCTGACCACGGAGACCACGAGGCGTTGGCGGAACCCGGCATCCATTTTCTCGACGCGCACGGGCCGGAGGGTGTGCGTCTTTACGCAATCGGCGACGTGCATGGCCGGCTCGACCTGCTGGCCGCCATGCACCAGCGGATCGAGAGCGAACTGGAGTGGAAACCGGTTCGCGACTGGCGGGTGATCCACCTCGGCGACTATGTCGATCGCGGGCCGGACTCCAAGGGGGTCATCGATTTTCTGATCGCGGCGCGAGAACGCGATCCCCGCCATCTGATGCTCGCCGGCAACCACGACATCGGCTTTCTCGACTTTCTGGGAACCCCTGACCCGGAAGGGCTTTTCATGCGCTATGGCGGCGTCCAGACGGCGCTGTCCTATGGCGTGTCCCTCACCGCCGACGCCAGCTGGTTCGGCAAGATGGAGACGATGAGACGGGGACATCAGGCCCTGCTCGAGGCAATGCCATCAGGCCATGTCGACTTCCTGCGATCGCTGCCGTTCTCGGTGACGTCAGGCGATTTCTTCTTCTGCCATGCCGGCATCAGGCCAGGCATTCCGCTGGACAAGCAGAACCCGCAGGACCTGATCTGGATCCGCGACGTTTTCCACGATCACACCGGCCTGTTCCCGAAGATCGTGGTGCATGGCCACACACCCGTCCCCGAGGCGGAAGTGATGGCCAATCGCGTCAATGTCGACACGCTTGCCTGGCAATCAGGCATGCTGACCGCGCTCGTCGTGGACGGAGCCGACAAACGCATCCTGGAAATATCTATAAAGGAAGCTTGAGCCCAGCCGCGCCGCAGGATGCGTCGCGAGCGAGCCGGCTTTAGCGAAGCGAGGCGGTGACGCCGTAGCCGTCGACGGCGTTGTGGTTGTTGGCGGCATCGGCGGAATAAATGCCGAGACCGCACAGCACGATGGCGGACAACATGGCAAAGGACAGAAGCGCTGCTTTCACGGACGTCATCTCTTGTTGAGCTTCCTGCATCTGTGCACCAGGCGGTTACCAATGCGTTGAAACGGAGAATTCGCTTCAAAGTTTCGACGATTTCGCGCTTCTAAGCGCGTTCTGTATCGGCGGTGTGTCGCACGGGTCACACAAAAGGTTCATCCCGGTTGCACAGCCAATGCAGAGCGCGCGCCTTCTAGGATGGCGGGCGGACACAAGCCAAGGATGAAAGGGGTTTTCCCCAACCGGTTTCACGGTTGCGTGCCAATTATGTCACGCGGAGCGCGAGGGCAGGCTCTTAGATCGTGGCCACCCAGGCGCGGGCTATGGCCAGGCCGGCGGCATCGGCATCGGGACCGTTGCGGGCCATTTCGCCATCGAGCTTGCCGGCCCAGTCGGGATGCCGCGCGGCGATGGTTGGCGCGAAGGAGGTGCTCCAGTCCTTCACCATCGGCCGGTCGGCCTCGAAATGGAACTGGAAGCCGTAGACGGCGCGACCGACGCGAAACGCCTGGTTTTCGGCAACGTCATTGCCGGCCAGCCGCACGGCGTTTTGCGGCAGCACGAACGTGTCGTCGTGCCACTGGAAGATCGGAAACTTTTCCGGCAGAGCGCCCAGCACCGGATCGGCCTTGGCGTCCGGCGTCAGCGACACGCCGCGCCAGCCGAATTCATTGGCGCCGCCGATGCGGTTCTCACCGCCGAAGGCGCGGGCGACAAGCTGGCTGCCGAGGCAGATGCCGAGCACGGCGCGGTCCTTGCCGGCGAAATCGCGGGTCAGTTCGAGCAGCGCCGGGAAATAGGGATATTCATCGTCGGCCAGCGCATTCTGGCCACCGCCGAGCACCACCATGGCATCGTGACCGGCCGCGTCCTCCGGCAGCGGATCGCCCTTGTAGGGGAGGCGCACATCGAGATCGGCCCCCGCTTCCGCAAGTGCGGCACCAACCTGGCCGAGGCCGGTATTGTCGTAGTTCTGGACCACCAGCACCCGCATCGCAAAACCCTGCTGACATGAAAATGACGGGACGAGCGATATCATGCCGTCCGTATCGCAGCCAAGAAGCGTGTTCGGAGAGAAAGCTATGCCACTGCAGAACCGGGTCGATCCGTTCGGCGCCATCCACGCCGTGCCCGAGCGCGGGCTGTTCACCGGCAATCGCGGCATCATCCACGATCCCGAGACCAAGACACTGCTCAGGAAACGCTGGGCCCTTCAGGCCTGGATCATCTGCGTGTGCCAATTCCGCGATGTGCGGCGCGAGCCGATGGGTCGCAACAGGCCGGGAGGCAAGGCTGGTTGGACCGAGCTTTTCTTCCTCGACGAGGTGACGGCATTGGCAGCAGGCCACCGCCCCTGCTTCTTTTGCCAGCGCGAGCGGGCCAAGGATTTTGTCGGCCGCTTCGGCGAAGCCTTCGCCATTGTCGAGCCGCGCGCGCCGCAGGTCGACAAAAAACTGCACAAGGAGCGGCTGGCTTCCGGTGGGCAGACAGTCAAGCTCGATAGCGCGTCGCTAGCGACCCTGCCGGACGGCACGATGATCGCGGCCGGCAGCAGGCCCTACGCGCTGCGTGACGGTGCGGCCCTACCCTGGAGTTTCGGTGGTTATGGGCCAGCGATCGGTCTCGATGCGCACGAGCTTGCCGATCCGTTCATGATCACGCCGCCGACGAGCGTGGCCGTGCTTGGCGCCGGGTACCGACCGGCCTGGGCGGACTGACCAGCGGCGCTACTTCAATTCCGATTGTGGAACAATGGGCACCGCCGGCAAGTCGTAGTAGTCGCCCGCGGATTCCGGATACAATTGGCTTTCCATTTTCAGGCCGGTCTTGCCGTCTATGGTCCCCGCCCAGACAGAAATGAACGGGCTGCCAAACCGGCGCCAGAACAGATTTCCACCACATACGGAGCAGAAGCCGCGCTCGGCATGTTCGGACGATCTGAACCAGCGCAGCGTATCGCCGGTGATGGTCGCCTGCTTCTGTTCAACCTGCGTGGCCGCTCCAAAATGGCCGGTTGCCTTTCTGCACTGATTGCAATGGCAAGCAACGATCGGACGCAGTTCACCGGTCAACTCATAGCTGACGGCACCGCACAGACAGCCGCCTCGTGTAATCCTGTCCAACCCACGCCTCCAGACCGCGTTATCCTGCACTCCAGACTGCGCGATGGAGCAACAGACCTGCATCGGTATTCCGACAGCGCCATGTCGTCTTTGCCGCGCAGCCCGCATGCGTGGCTTGACGCCGGCGGCCGGCTCGCCCATTCCTCGGCCATGCGCGCCAATTACAAGATGCAACGCCTGTTCGTGCCTGACGACCTCGGGCCGGATGTCGAGTTCGATGCCGACCAGCAGCAGAGCCATTATCTGATGCATGTGCTGCGGCTTGGCGAAGGTGCCGAGATCCTGCTGTTCAATGGCCGCGACGGCGAATGGTCGGCGGCCATCGCGGCGAAGTCGAAGAAAGCGGTCAAACTCAGGGTTCTGGCATCGCAGCGGCCGCAGCCGCCCCTGCCCGACCTCATCTATTGTTTCGCGCCGCTGAAGCAAGGCCGGCTCGACTATCTCGTGCAGAAGGCGGTCGAGATGGGCGCCGGCATCCTGCAGCCGGTCATCACCCAGCACACGCAAGTGGCCAAGCCGTCCATCGATCGACTGCGTTCCAATGTCGTCGAGGCCGCCGAACAATGCGGCATCCTGGCGGTGCCGGAGGTGCGCGAGGCGGAAAAGTTCGAACGCCTGCTGACCGGCTGGGACAAGGAACGGCGGCTGATTTTCTGCGACGAGGACGCCTCGACCAACAATCCGTTGACCGCGCTGCAGGCGGTAAAGGAGAAGAAGCTCGGGCTGCTGGTTGGGCCGGAGGGCGGCTTTTCCGACGACGAGCGCAAGATGCTGCGCGCCCTGCCCTTCGTCACCGCCATTCCGCTCGGACCACGCATCCTGCGCGCCGACACGGCGGCCGTTGCGGCACTTGCGGTGATCCAGGCAACTGTCGGAGACTGGTAAGACTTGATTTCTTGCAAGAGGCCGCCCGGATCGTGGCCTTCAATTCCTCTTGACCTGTGGCTCAGGATTTTTCGCTTGATCGGCTGCTGACATTTCGTCCATTTACCGCCGGCGGTCGCCCGACCGCCCTACAGCGCCGCGCGTCCTTTCGGACGCGCAAAGGACGCTGTAGGACTTTGATTGGGCACATGATCCTTTCCGAAAATCGAAAGTCGATTTTCGGGGTCATGTGCGGAGGGCTGAACCATGGCGCGCGACACTACCGATTTCCGGCCAATTGAAGACTTTGACGAACTCGTCGAACACCTGGCCGAAGGCAACAAACCGCGCGACAAATGGCGCATCGGCACCGAGCACGAGAAATTCCCCTTCTATGTCGATGGCAATGCGCCTGTGCCCTATGGCGGCGAGCGCGGCATCCGCGCCATCCTCGAAGGCATGCAGTCGAAGCTCGGCTGGGATCCGATCATGGATGACGGCCGCATCATCGGCCTGGTCGAGCCGACCGGCCAGGGCGCGATCTCGCTCGAGCCCGGCGGCCAGTTCGAGCTGTCCGGCGCGCCGCTGGAGACGATCCATCAGACCTGCCGCGAGGGCAATGCGCATCTGGCGCAGGTGCGCGAGATCGCCGAGCCGATGGGCATCCGCTTCCTCGGCCTCGGCGGCAGCCCGAAATGGTCGCTGGCCGAGACGCCGAAAATGCCGAAGTCGCGCTATGAGATCATGACACGCTACATGCCCAAGGTCGGCACCAAGGGCCTCGACATGATGTACCGCACCTGCACGATCCAGGTGAACCTCGACTTCGAGAGCGAGGCCGACATGCGCCGCAAGATGCAGGTGTCGCTGAAGCTGCAGCCGCTGTCGACGGCGCTGTTCGCCAACTCGCCCTTCACCGAGAGCCGGCCAAACGGTTTGCAAAGCTGGCGCGGCGACATCTGGCGCGACACCGACAACCAGCGCTCCGGCCTGCTCGAATTCTGCTTCTCGCCCGATTTCGGCTTCGCCGACTATGTCGAATGGGCGCTCGACGTGCCGATGTATTTCGTCATCCGCGACGGCCACTATCACGACATGACGCATATCACCTTCCGCCAGTTCATGGCCGGTGCCGCGCGCAATGAAGTGCCGGACGGGCTGCCGACCATGGGCGACTGGGCGAACCACCTGTCAACGCTGTTCCCCGACGTGCGGCTGAAGCGGTTTCTGGAAATGCGCGGTGCCGACGGCGGCCCGTGGCGGCGCATCTGCGCGCTGCCGGCCTTCTGGGTCGGCCTGCTCTACGACGAGGCGGCGCTCGACGCGGCCGAGGCGTTGACCGCGAGCTGGACCTACAAGGAAGTGCTGGCCATGCGCAACGCCGTGCCGGAACTCGGCATTGGCGCGCCCTTCCGCAACACCACGCTGCGCGAGATTGCACGCGACGTCATGGCCATTTCGCGCACGGGGCTGAAGAACCGCGGCAAGAAGAACCGCGACGGCTACGACGAAACCTCGTTCCTCAACACTTTGGACGAAGTGGTTGCGCGCGGCACGACCAGCGCCGAGGAGATGCTTTCGGCCTACCACACGCGCTGGGGCGGCTCGATCGAGCCGGTGTTCATGGAATACGCCTATTAACCCAGCGGCAAAAGCCGCTTCAATCAGGCATCGAAACGAATTAGGCTCTCCGCCAGGATTTCCCGGAGGAGAAGCCGATGCCTACCTTGTTCGACATGCTGACGCAGGCCCAGAACGGCAACGGCATGCAGGCGCTTGCCCAACAATATGGGCTTTCGATGCAGCAGACACAGGCGGCGGTGGCAGCACTGCTGCCGGCCTTTTCACAGGGGTTGCAGCGCAACACCGCCGATCCTTACGGGCTCGGCGCCTTCATGACGGCGATGGCAAGCGGCCAGCACGCCAAATATTTCGAGGACGCGACCCGGGCCTTCTCGCCGCAAGGCGTCGATGAAGGCAACGGCATTCTCGGGCATCTGTTCGGTTCCAAGGACCTGTCGCGTGCCGTCGCCAGCCAGGCGGCGCAAGCGAGCGGCGTCAGCCAGCAGATCCTGCAGCAGATGCTGCCCGCGATCGCCTCCATGGTGATGGGCGGACTGTTCAAGCAGACGACAAGTCAGATGCAGGCCGCCGGCGGTTTTGGCGGCGGCAACAATCCGCTGGGCGAGATCATCGAGCAGATGATGCGGCAAGGCGGCGGCATGCAGGCCCCGGCTCCGCAACAGCGCCAGGCGCCGCAACCCCCGATGGACAACCCACTCGGCAAGGTCTTGCAGGACATGTTCGGCGACGGCACACCGCAACCACAAAGCCAGCCGCAGCCGGCACCCAATCCCTATGGCGATAATCCGTTGGGGAAGGTGCTGCAGGACATGTTCGGTGGCGGCACGCCACAGCCGCAAGGCCGGGCGCAGCCGCAACCCCAGCAGACGCAGAGCCCCTATGGCGACAATCCGCTTGGGAAAATCTTCGAAGAGATGCTGCGTGGGGGCGGTGGCTTCGGCCTACCGGGTGGGCAGCCCGCTCCGCAACAACCACAGGCACCGCAGCAGCGCCAGGCTCCGCAGCCGCAGGCCAATCCGAGCGGCAGGCCGAGGAACCCGTTCGACGATTTGTTCGGCAAGATGTTCGAGACCGGCGCCCAGCAGCGTGACGACTACCAGAAGGGCGTGGAAACGATCTTCGACCAGTTCAAGCGGGACATGGACCGGCGGTAGGCGCCAAGTCTACGGCCATACTGAGCAAGCCAGAAAAGAAAAGCCCGGTCCTTGGGAGGACCGGGCAGCGTGCAGGCAGGCCGGCGGGGAACCGGCAGGGAGTGGGGAGCCTGCATAATCCTTGGTCGCGTCGAACCCTGAAAAGGTTCAGCAGGACCGAAATTCAGACGATCAGGCCACCTTGCGGGCGATGTCCTCGACCGTTTCCACGCGATCGCTGGCGATTTCGCGCAGGATGGCCGTCGGGTCGCGGCCGAACGGCACGTCGATGGCGACATGCAGGTCGGCGCGCGTCAGGCCGATATCGGCGAGCTCGGCATCCGACATCTCGCCAAGGCGGTAGAAGGCGCGGCGATTTTTCCAGGCGCGGTAGAAATTGAAGACCGTATTGGCCACGCGCATCGCAACGGCCGGACGCGAGGTGATGCGCGAGGTCTCGGTGGCGAAATCGATCGTGGTCATTGTCGGTCTCCTTCAGACTGCCGCATGACCCCGAACCGTAGGTTCGGAAAAGGATCATGCGCAAAATCAAAGTGCTACAGCGTCCTTTGCGCGTCCAAAGGACGCGCGGCGCTGTAGGGCGGACGAAACCAGCCAAGCGGCGCCGATAACAGCGGCCGCTCCGGTCCCAATTCACATGCCTTCATGTGGACAATGCCAATTTGCCATCGACCGATTGATTAATCCAACGAATGTTTCTAATCTTTAGCATCAACATCAATGATGGATTGGACCGATGAAAGCGCCGCTCGATCTCGATCAGTTGCAAACCTTCATCTCGATCGCCGATACCGGCAGCTTCACGCGGGCTGCCGAAGAAGTGCACCGCACCCAGTCGGCGGTGTCGATGCAGATGCGCCGGCTGGAGGAGCGCATCGGCAAGCCGCTGTTCGAGAAGGAGGGGCGCACCAACAAATTGACGGAGGAAGGCGACAAGCTGCTCTCCTACGCAAGGCGGCTGCTCTATCTCAACCGCGAGACGCTCGCCGCCTTCGACGACCAGCGGCTTGAAGGCACGATCCGCATCGGCACGCCGGACGACTATGCCGACCGCTTCCTGCCGGAGATCATGGCACGCTTCACGCGCTCCAATCCCCGTGTCGAACTGACCGTCATCTGCGAGCCGACGCCAGGGCTGGTCGAACACATCAAGCGCGGCAATCTCGACCTGGCGCTGGTGACGCACAATGATGTGCGCGGCCAATCGGAAGTGGTGCGGCGCGAGCCGCTGCTGTGGGTCAGTTCGGCCAACCACGCGACACATGAACAGGTGACGCTGCCGATGGCCTTTGGCCGGCCCAACTGCATCTGGCGGCGCGCCGCCGTCGATGTGCTGGACCAGCAGAACCGCGACTATCGTATCCTGTTCACCAGTTTCTCGGCGACCGTCATCACCGCCGCCGTGCTTTCGGGCCTGGCGATCTCGGTGCTGCCGGAATGCGCGCTCAGGCCCGGCATGCGGGTGCTGGGCGAGGCCGACGGCTTCGGCGCCCTGCCCGACTGCCGCATCGGCATCATGCGCGGCCAGACGTCGCGGCCGGAGATTGTCGATGCGCTTGCCCGCCACATCTCGGAAAGCCTGGACAACATCTCGGTGCCGCTCGGCGAGGAGACGGGATCATTCGACTTCGCGGCCCTCGCCTTCGCCAAGATGAAGCGGACCAGGCCGAACCAGATCCTGCCGGGCTGGTAGGAAGAATTACGCGCGCATCGACGCTGGTCCGCTCTGAATGGGCGACAGGCCCGGCAAGAGCAGCAACTGGGCAGGCTCGAGCGGCGGCGCGAGCAGATAACCCTGCATCTGATGACAGCCCATGCCGACGAGCAGCGCCTTTTGCTCCTCGGTCTCGACGCCCTCCGCGGTGACTTCGACATCGAGCGCTATCGCCAGATCGATTAACGCCTTGACGATCGCGGCGGAGCTGGAGTCTTGGTCGAGAAGGCGCACGAAGGAACGGTCGATCTTGAGCTTGTCGATGAGATGACGGCGCAGGTAATTCAACGATGAATAGCCGGTGCCGAAATCATCGAGCACCACGCCAACGCCCGATCGGCGCAAGGCTTCCAGAACCATCCTGGTCGTATCGTTATTTTCCAGAAGCACGCTTTCGGTGATCTCGAGCTGCAATCGCGCCGGCGGCAGGCCGGTCTCGGCGAGGATCGACGCGACCTGCTCGGCAAAACCTGCGTCGCGCAGTTGCAGCGGTGAGACGTTGACGGCCACCCACGGCAATTGCGTGCTGGATGCGAAGCGGCAGGCCTCGCGCAGCACCCATTGGCCAAGCTCGCCGATCATGACGCGTTCCTCGGCAATGGCGATGAACTGTTGCGGCGGCAGGGCGCCATGAATCTCATGCGCCCAGCGGATCAGCCCTTCTGCCCCGACGATCGCCCGGCCATCGGCGGCGAAGATCGGCTGATAGGCCAGCTTGATCTCGGTCCCGCCACGGAGGGCGCGGCGGAGCGCGTTCTCGACCTTGCGCTTGCGCAACAACAGGTCGTCCATGTCACCGGCGAAGACCTGATAGCGGCCGCGGCCATTCTTCTTGGCTTCGTAGAGTGCAATATCGGCCTTGCGCAGCAGATCGTCGGCATCGACTTTTGGACCCGACGCCAAGGCTATGCCGATGCTGGCGCTGACGAAGACCTGGTCATCCATCAGCCGGAAAGGCTCCTGCAATTTCCGCAGCAGCCGTTCCGAAATGTCCTCAGCTACCCTGGTCTCGCGAATATCGACCAGGATGATCGCGAACTCGTCGCCGCCGACCCGCGCCACCGTATCGATTTCGCGGATCGTCCTCTGAAGCCTGGCCGCTGTCTGGCGCACGAGTTCGTCGCCGGCGGGATGACCGAGCGTATCGTTGACATGTTTGAACCGATCGATGTCGAGATAGAGCAGCGCCGTCCTTGCCGTATCGCGCCCGGTCGTGAGTAAAGCCCGTCGCAGCCTATCCTCGAAAAGCGCCCGGTTGGGGAGCCCCGTCAGCGTATCATGAAAAGCGAGATACTGTGCGTCCGCCTGACTTGTCTGCAGCGCCAACGATGTCCGTCGCAGGCGGCGCAAGAGAAAAGCCAGCGCACCTGCGGCAAGCAGCATGCCTGCGATCAATGCCGGGCCGGCCTTGCGTATCAGTGTCAAACCCGGGCGCTCCTGATCCCAGCCGATATAGCCGAGAATGACACCGCGCGAATCCATCAGCGGAATGGCAGCCGAGCCGACCGATTGCGACAAAGGCAGCAGGTGGGCGCCGTCGAGCAGGTATTTTTCAGCAATCTTGCCGATGACGGTGGCGTTGATGAACTCCACCGAGACATGCAGATATTCGCTTCCCGGGGCCTGGGTGACCCGATCCGAACTCGGCACCAGCGGCATGACACTGAGAATGGCCGGTTTCCCGTCAAGCGACACAAGGTCCTCGGCGATCATTTTGATCGGGCCGCCGGATGTACTCTCCTTCGGCGGTTGGGCGATCAGCCGGCGCAGCTTTTCGATGGTCGGCAACAAAGCCGGCTCATCCGCACCATAAACGGAAGCCGGCACCACCTTGCCTTCCTGCATGGCGTGGATTGGACGGCTGGCGTCATCCAGCACGTAGACACGGTTGTGCCCATAGTAGGAATACATCCAGACGCTGAGGTTTTCGGCCATCCAGGCCTGGTTGCCTGATTTGGCATTGGTGACGGAATCGTCCCAGACCGAGACACTTTCCTGTTCGCGCTCGACGGCGGCGATCTGGTCCTGCAAGCCGTTGGCGAAGAAGATTTTTTGGCGCTCAAGCGAAACGCGGTCGGCCTGCATTGCGGCGTAGAAGCCGAAGCCTACGACCATAACCAGCGCAAAAGCGGCAAGCGCCAGCACGGTCAGCGTGACCTGATACGTCAATGGGCTGCGATGTGCGCGTGCGCTCATGCGTCCTTGGCCAGCTTCGTTGGGCGCAGTCAACCAAACCAGCCTTAAGATCGCGTTATAACATTTGCGCAGGCACTGGCGCCTTGACGCGGGAGCCCAACCGGCCCCCAATCGGCCGATGAGTGAAGCAGCATCCGAATCACGCACCAACGCCACCGAATACACGGTGAGCGAGATCTCCGGCGCGCTGAAGCGCACGGTCGAGGACGTTTTCGGCAATGTGCGGGTGCGCGGCGAAATCTCCGGCTATCGCGGCCCGCATTCCTCCGGCCATGCCTATTTCGCGCTGAAGGACGACCGCGCCCGGCTCGACGCCGTGGTGTGGAAAGGCACGATGAGCCGGCTGAAATTCCGCCCCGAGGAAGGGATGGAGGTGATCGCCACCGGCAAGCTCACCACCTATCCCGGCAAATCCAACTACCAGATCGTCATCGACAATCTGGAGCCTGCCGGCGCCGGGGCGCTGATGGCGCTGCTGGAAGAGCGCAAGCGCCGGCTGCAGGCGGAAGGGCTTTTCGATGCCGGCCGCAAACGCCGGTTGCCCTTCATGCCGCGCGTCATCGGCGTCGTCACCTCGCCGACAGGGTCCGTCATCCGCGACATCATCCACCGCATCAAGGACCGCTTTCCGCTGCATGTGCTGGTCTGGCCGGTGCGCGTGCAGGGCGAGACATCAGGCGTGGAAGTGACCAACGCCGTCACCGGCTTCAACGCGCTGGCATGGGATGGTTCCATCCAGCGCCCCGATCTCTTGATCGTGGCGCGCGGCGGCGGCAGCCTCGAGGACCTCTGGGGCTTCAACGACGAGGCGTTGGCCCGCGCCGTTGCGGCCTCCGGCATTCCGGTGATCTCGGCGGTCGGCCACGAGACCGACTGGACGCTGATCGATCTTGTCGCCGATGTGCGGGCGCCGACACCGACGGGCGCCGCCGAAATCGCCGTGCCGGTGAAGGCTGACCTCGAAGCGACGCTGGCCAGCCTTGGCGCGCGGCTCAAGGCCGCGGTGCTGCGTAATTTCGAACGCAAGCGGCAGGCCGCCCGCGCGGCGGCGCGCGCGCTGCCCTCGCCCGATCAATTGCTGGCGCTGCCGCGCCGGCGCCTCGACGAGGCGACATCCAGGCTCGGGCGCGGCCTGTCCGTCAGCGTCGATCGCAAGCGGGCACGTCTCCAGGGCCAAAGGCTGACGCCGGCCACGCTGTCGCGGCGCATGAACGAGGCGCGCACGCTGACCGGCCGCGACCTCGCCCGCGCGCAGGCAGCGTTCTTTGCCATCGTGCGCGAACGGCGCGCGCGCTTTGCGCGCACCGCAACGCGGCTCTCGCCGGCACCGATCGCACGCCGGCAGAAACTGCAGGCCGACACATTGGCGGCGCTCGCCAGGCGGCAGGATCGGGTCATCTCGCTGCGGCTCGAGCGCCTGCGCGGCCAGTTGAGCCAGGCCGAACGCCTGCTGACCACGCTGTCGCACAAGGCCGTCCTGGCGCGCGGCTTTGCGCTGGTGAAGGATGCCGATGGCGCCGTCATCAAGCAGGCGGCTGACGTGGCATCGGGGATGGCGCTCTCGCTGGAGTTCGCCGACGGCACGGCGGATGCGGTGGCAACCAGCGGTGCGGCGCGGCCGAAGCCGGTTGCGAGGCCTGCGACCAAGACCAAGGAACCCGGCAATCAGGGATCGTTGTTCTGACCATGACCGACAATCCGCACCATCTGGCCACGCCCAGCGGCAAGCCGCGCGCGCGAAGCTTCGGCATCGGCTTCGACGGGACGCCCGGGCCGTTCAACGCCATCACCGACGTGCCCGGCGTCGCGGTCGGCTATGCGACGCTGATTTCAGGTGACGGGCCGCTCGTCGTCGGCAAGGGACCGGTGCGCACCGGTGTCACCGCGATCCTGCCCAGGCCGCGCGCAGATCTCGCCACGCCGGTCTTCGCCGGCGTTTTCAGCCAGAACGGCAATGGCGAGCTGACCGGCTCGCATATCATCGAGGAAACCGGCGCTTTCAACTTCCCGATCACCATCACCAACACGCATTCCTGCGGTGTTTCGCGTGACGGCACGTTGCGCTGGATGCACCAGGTGCTGCCGGCCGCGCTCGACAGCGCCTGGGGCCTGCCGGTGGCGGCGGAGACCTATGACGGCTTCCTCAACGACATCAATGGCCATCATTTGACCTTTGAGCACGTGGCCCAGGCGCTTGACGGTGCCGCTAGCGGTGCGATCGAGGAAGGCAGCGTCGGCGGCGGCACCGGCATGATCACCTTCGGCTTCAAGGCCGGCTCGGGCACGGCGTCACGCATCGTCGGGTGGCAGGGAAATTCCTACGCGGTCGGCGCCTTCGTGCAGTCGAATTTCGGCAAGCGGCGCAATTTTACGCTTCGCGGCCTGCGTGCCGGGTCCGAACTCGCGGAGCCGGCGATCCGCGAAGGCACGCCACGCGCCGAAAAGGGCTCGATCATCGCCGTCATCGCCACCGACGCGCCATTCCTGCCGCACCAGATGAACCGGCTGGCCCGCCGCGTGCCGCTCGGCGTCGCCATGACCGGCGGCTTCGGCTACCACAGCTCGGGCGACATCTTTCTCGCCTTCTCGACAGCCAATCCTGCCGCCGCACTGGCGCCGTCGGGCCGGCTCGCCAATGCCGATTTCATCCCGGACACCGACATCGATCCGTTTTTCGATGCCGTGATCCAGGCGGTGGAGGAATCGATCCTCAACGCCCTGGTCGCCAATGACGATATGACCGGGCGCGACGGCAATTTCGTGCCGGCGCTGCTGAAGACTTGGCTGAAAGAAAAGTTCGGGCTGAAAGAAAAGTTCGGCTGAGACGAAAACGCGGGCCGAAGGGCCCGCGCGTTTCAGACAGGATCGTCCCTAAAATTATTCCACGGCCTTGCTGGAGGCCTGCTGGTGCTCGTCGGCCTCGGCGGCTTCCTCGAGCCGGGAAGCGATGAGTTCCTGGATATCACCGACTTCTTCCTGGATGTCCTCCAGCGGGATGCCGACCTCCGCCGCCTTGGCGGCGCATTCCCTGGCCAATGTCTCGGCCTGCTTGTCGATCCTGGCCTGGGACTGGCAATGGACCTTTTCGCCGATCCATCCCCGCAAGAACTCGATCGCGTGTTCACTCATACTGCTGTTCCCTGGCGGCAAAGCCGGTTGGTAATCATAAACGTCGGCATCCCGCAAAGGATGCATTCTCCCATTCCAGCCGAGTCGCGGCCAGCCGGCAAGTCAATGCCGTCCAGGGTCCACAGAGCTGAAGGAAATCGAGGGGTGAAGAACATTTTCTGATTCTGAAGGACTGTACCGTTGGCGGGATCTGGCCCGCTCCAAGCAATTGCTTCTACCTTTTGCGGCTTTCAGTCCGTTTCTTAATCTCAATGGCTGTCGCTACAGCCGCCTTTTGACGTTTCGCTTCTAGGCGCGAGCCAGCGAAGCCGCCGCTATATAGTGACATCCTCATGCAATGTCGACTCCTCTCAACCGTGCCCACAGGACGCACCAAAGTCGGACCCCTGCGCACCCCGTCAGAAGGTCTCGACCCAGGGCCTGAGCTCCATTTCCCAGGTCCAGGCGCTGCGGTGCTGGCGATGGATGGAAAGATAGGCCTCGGCGATCGCGTCCGGAGACAGCCGGCGATCCTGCGGCTCGGACTCCTGGCCGGCCGCAACCGAGGCAATCGCGCCGTCTATGATGAAATGCGCGACGTGGATGTTCTTCGGCGCCAGTTCGCGGGCCATGGACTGCGCCAGCCCGCGCAAGCCGAATTTAGGCATCGCAAAACCGGCCGAGCCGGCGAACCCTTTGATGCTTGCCGTCGCCCCGGTGAAGAGGATCGAACCCGAGCCTTGCGCCACCAGCCGTCGGGCCGCCTGCTGGCCGACCAGGAACCCGCCATAGGCGCCAACCAGCAAAGCCTGCCGGACCGCCTCGGGATCGAGCTCCACTATCGGTCCGCGAGCGCGTCCGCTGGCGTTGAAAACCACCAGCGAGAGCGGACCGGCCTTGTCGGCGACATCGAACAGGTGCTCGACCGATGCGGCATCGGAGACATCCGTTGCCACGGCCTGCGCACCGGTCTCAGCCTGCAAGGCACCGAGTTTCTCGATGTTGCGGGCGGCCAGAATGACGCTGAACCCTTCCTTCGCGAGAAGGCGCGCCAGCGAGGCGCTCAGGCCGGAGCCGGCACCGGCGATGACGGCGACATTGGATGTCATGAGACTTCTCCTTCTTTCCACGGGACTGCGGTCGATGGCTGGCGAATGAGCTGTATTGAAACTTGCCGGATCAGCACGGCGACGGCAACGCGCAAGCCAAGAAAAAGGCCGGGCGCGAAGACGGCCCGGCCAAAAAGAAGGTCATAACCTTCAGAGGGGAACACCGCTCGGCGAAATGGGAGGAAAACACCGAACGGATTTTTCTCTTTTGGACCGATTCTCGGCCAGATACGACGAACGATTTTCTAAAAATCGGCCAGGATGGCAAAAATCCTGTCCTTTCTTGGCCCAAGGCTCAGCCAACCCGGCTTTCCCCCTCGAGCAGATCCGCATAATGGCGCCGCGCGACGTCGGGATGCGAGCGCAGCCGGCTTTTCAGCACATTGGTTCCGACATCGCGAAACAGCGGATTGTCCGGATCGCTGGCGGGTCCGCGCGCCTGCGCAGCCAATTCCTCGGAAAGGCCAAGCAGCGGTATCGTCGCATCGAGCCTGGCGCTGAAGAAGAACGGCACCGAAATGCGCTCGACGCCGGCGGGCGGCGTCACGACACGATGCACGGTTGCGCGCAAATAGCCGTTGGAGGCCAGTTCGAGCAATTCGCCGATGTTGACGACGAGCGTGCCGGGAATGGGATCTACATCGACCCAGGTTCCATCATAGTCGACCTGCAGCCCCTTATTGTCATCCTGGAGCAGCAGCGTCAGGAACCCGCCATCCTTGTGCGCGCCGACACCCTGGTCGCCGCCAGTCGCATCGCGCCCGGGGTAGCGCACGATCTTCATGCGATGGTTGGGCTCGCTGCTGTAGATCGGGTCGAAAGCATCCTCGGGCTGATCGAGCGACAGCGCGAAGGCCTTCAGCAGCCGGATCGCCACGGCCGTCACCTTGCCCTGCCATGCAAGCAGCGCCGGCTTGAGATCCGGCAGCGCTGCGGGCCACTGGTTCGGTCCCTGCAGCCGCGTCCAGGCGGGAATTCCCGGCCCTTGTGCTATGGGCTGGCGCTCGACGCCGATGTCGAGCTGTTCGCGCCAGTCCTCCCTGCCCTTGGTCAGTTCACCGCCGGCGCGCGTGTAGCCGCGGAACTGCGAGGACTTGACCATCTCGATCGCCAGCTTGTCGGCCTCAGGCAAGGCAAAGAACTGGCGCGACGCGGTGAGCACCTCGCTGATCTCCGCCCAGGAGATGCCATGTCCGGCGAGATAGAAAAAGCCGATGTCGCGCGAAGCGGAACGCAAGTCCGCCAGAAATGTCCGGCGTGCCGACGCGCCTTGCTCAAGACGGCTCAGATCGAGCACAGGTACTATTCTGGGCATATCAGGCTCCTTTCCTGGCGCGTTCAGGGCGTTGCTTGAAATCTCCGCCCGGAAAACCCAGCCGATTGAACATGCAGGCACTTTTTCGCGGCCGAAGCCGCCATCGACGCGCGCAAGTCTCATCGACTTCAGATTGCCGGGAAAGAAACGATCAGCCTTTCGTTGCGGCCGTGACGAACAATTTTTCCATTCGCACTGGCAAGCGGATGATGATCGCGATCAGACCGGCGCTGGGCGCGCCCAATCACCCTCAACCCGGCTGGGCCGCCCTCAACAGCATGCCGAAGAGGTCGCGCGGCTCGTCGGGGTCGGCCAGCATGTCGAGTTCTTGATAGAGGCCCGTCGACTTCAATTGATGCCTGACATAGCGCAACGCCGAAAAGTCCTCGATGGCGAAGCCGACGGAATCGAACAGCGTGATCTGCGCGGCATCGCGCCTCCCCTGCACGGCGCCTGATATGACCTGCCACAACTCAGTGACCTCGTGATCCGGCGCAAGCTGCTGGATCTCGCCCTCGATGCTGCTCTGCGGCGGATATTCGACGAAAATGTCGGAACGCAGCAGGATGTCGCGGTGTAGCTCTGTCTTGCCCGGGCAGTCGCCGCCGACGGCGTTGATGTGGACGCCGGAGCCGACCATGTTGTCGGTCAGGATGGTGGCATACTGCTTGTCGGCGGTGACGGTGGTGATGATGTCGGCGCCTTCGACCGCCTCCTGCGCGGTGGTGCAGGCGGTCATATCGAAGCCGAGGCCAGTGAGATTGCGGATGCATTTTGCGTGGCTGAGCGATCGATGTCGTAAAGGCGCAGCCTGTCGACGCCGAGCAGCGCCTTGAAGGCCAGCGCCTGGAACTCGGCCTGGGCGCCATTGCCGATCAGCGCCATGCTGCGGGAGCCGGCCGGCGCCAAGTGCTTTGCGGCGAGAGCCGACATCGCCGCCGTGCGCAGCGCGGTCAGGATGGTCATCTCGGACAGCAATACGGGATAGCCATTGTGGACATCGGCCAGCATGCCGAAGGCAGTCACCGTCTGACGGCCCTCGCGCATGTTCTTGGGATGGCCGTTGACATATTTGAAGCCGTAGACCTCGCCGTCGCTGGTCGGCATCAGCTCGATGACGCCCTCCGCGCTGTGCGAGGCGACGCGCGGCGTCTTGTCGAACAACTGCCAGCGGCGGAAGTCGTCCTCGATATAGAAGGCAAGTTCGACGAGGAAGCGCTCGACGCCGATCTTCAGCACCAGCTTCATCATATGGTCGACGCTGACGAACGGCACGATGTTGAGGTTGGGGATCATTTTGCGTCCTTGCCGGCGCGCCGGTCAGTCCTGGCGGTGCGCGTTGTGGGCTTTCATCATCGTCGCCAGCGCCGGGTCTTTTTCCTCCAGAGCGCCGATCGCGCCGGCCGTGTCGTAGAGGCGCTCATCCTGCCCCATCTTGAACTTGGCCTCGAGCCGCTCGATCGGCATGTCGAAGCCGATGATGCCGGGTATGCGCCGCTCCATGCCGCCGGGGCCGAGTTCGCGCATGCGCCAGCGGTCGTCGCGATCCTTTTCCAGGACATCGACCAGTCGCAGCAAATGCCGGGCGGTGCCGTGGTCGTCGAGTGGCACGGGGTGCCCATGGCAATGCACCACGGCAAAATTCCAGGTCGGCGCGCTGTCGCGCACCGGGTTGCGTGGATACCAGGACGGCGAGATGTAGCCGTGCGGACCCTGGAAGATGGCAACCGTCTCCCTGCCCTGCGCAATCAGGGCGCTGTGCGGATTGGCCCTCGCCAAGTGCGAAACCAGCGTGCCGTTTGCGCCGCGCGTGCGATCAAGCACGAACGGCAGATGCGAGACGACGAGCCCCTGCGGCCCCGATGTTACCACCGTGGCGAAGGCGGCCGCATCGATCAGGCCGAACACGTCGTCGCGCGACAAAGGCGCGAATTCCGGCTTGCTGTACATGAGATCAACTACGCTGCACGCGCACCGCCGGGATCAGGCCTTGCGGGCGCAGCAGCAGCACGGCGATGACGCCCGACAGCACGATGGCATCGCGATAGGGCGCGATCGCCGCCGGCAACGTCGCCTGCAGCAGCACCTCGATGATGCCGAGCAGGAAGCCGCCGGCGACAGCACCTGGCAGGCTGCCCAGCCCGCCGACGACGGCGGCGATGAAGGCCTTCAGTACCGGCGTAAAACCCATCAGCGGGTCGACGGAGGCACGCTGCGCCACCCACAGCATGGCAGCCAGCCCGGCGAGCAGGCCGGAAAGCAGGAAGGCTGTGGCGATGATGCGGCTGGCCGGAATGCCCATCAGGCGCACGACATCGAAATCCTCGGCCGCGGCGCGCATCGCCGTGCCGGTCACCGAGCGGCGCAGGAAGACTTCCAGCGCAATCAGCGCCAGCGCCGAGACGACGATGGAAATGCTCGGACCAACGCCGATGGTGAAATCGCCGAAGGAGAAAGCGCCGGTCATCCAGCCAGGCATGGCGACGGCCTGCGGCCGGGCCGAGATGCCGTTCTGGAAGACGACCTTGAGCAGGCTGGACACTGCGAAACTGGTCAGCAGAAGACTGGTGACGCTGGCGCCGCGCATCGGCCGGAAGGCGATGCGCTCCATGACGACGGCGGCAAGCGCGCCGCAGGACACGGCGACAAGCACGGCCACCGGAAAGGGCAAGCCGAGCACCAGCGAGGCCAGAAGCGCATAGCCCGACAGCGTCATCAGCTCGCCATGGGCGAAGTTGATGAGACCGACAATGGAAAAGACGATCGCCAGGCCGAGCGCCAGCAGCGCATAGACGCCACCGAGGCTGACCGCATTGATGATCTGCTGCGCGATCATGCTTCTCAAGCTCCCAGATAGGCCTGGCGGACGAGGTCCGACGAGGCGAGTTCCTTTGCCGTGCCCGACAGCACCACCTCGCCATTGGCGAGCACGACCGCGCGGTCGGCGATTTCGAGCGCCAGCGCCACATTCTGCTCGACCAGAAGGATGGTCAGGCCCTTGCGACGCAGGTCGGCGATCAGGTCGAAGACGGTGTCGATCAGTTGCGGCGCAAGGCCAAGCGAGGGCTCGTCGAGCAGGATCATGCGCGGCTTGCCCATCAGCGCGCGGGCAATCGCCAGCATCTGCTGCTCGCCGCCCGACAGGTTGCCGCCCTTGACGCGGTGGTAGCGGCGCAGGATCGGGAACAGCTCCAGCATCTCTTCCTCGCGCACCCTCGCTTCGGCGGCGGGCTGATGCACCGCACCACCGAGCCGCAGATTGTCGGCCACCGTCAGGCTGGCGAAGATGCGGCGGCCTTCTGGAACCAGCGCGACGCCCTTGCGGGCGATCGCCTCCGGCGCCAGGCCGGTGATGTCGACGCCGTCGAACACCACCTTGCCGGACGCCGCCGGCACCAGCCCGGCAACGGCGCCGAGTGTCGAGCTCTTGCCGGCGCCGTTGGCGCCGACCAGCGCGATGATCTCGCCACTGTCGACGGTGAGGTCGACGCGGCGCACCGCCTCGACTTCGCCGTACCGGATTTTCAGGGCTTCGACGCTCAGCATGACGTCACGGTGCCGGAACGTCGGTGGCGTCGGGGATCAGCGTCTCGACATGCTTGCCCTCACCGCCATCGTAGCGCATCAGCGCCACGGGCCGCAGCGGCATGCGGTTGGTGCCGGCATAGGTGATCTTGCCGGTGATGCCTTCGAAATCCTTGAGGTTGGCGATGGCGTCGCGAACCGCCTTGGGATCGTCGGAGCCGGCGGTCTTCACCGCCTGATCGAGAATCAGGCCGATCTCGTAGCCGTTGACCTCATAGGTCGATTCCGGGGCGTGGCCGGCATATTTGGTGAAGGCGGCGTTGAAGGCCTCGAGCTTGCTGCCTGGCTCGGCATAGCCGGCGGCGGTGTAGACGACGCCGTCGACCAGCTTGCCCAGGGCCTTGATGGTCGGCGTGCCGATGGCATCGGCGCCGTAGACCGGGATGGTGACGCCGGCGCCGCGCAATTGCTGGATGAAGGCGGGGAAGTCCGGCTCATAGGCCGCCGTCATGATCAGGTCCGGCTTGTCGGCCAGGCCCTTGATGTTGGTGATCTCGGCGGAGAAGTCCGGCTGGCCCATGCTGAAGGTACCGCGGCCGACGACGGCGCCGCCCTTCTTCTCGAACACCTTGCCGAAATATTCCGGCAGGTTGGCGGTGTAGGTGGAATCCGGCGAGGTCAGCAGGAACACCTTCTTCTTGCCTTCGGAAACTGCGAAATCAGCAACCGCCGTCGCCTGCACATTGTCGGCCGGATAGGTGCCGAACATGACGTCGCCGACCGCGCCTGTCAGCACGGGAGCGGAACCGCACAGCGTCAGTGTCGGAATGCCGAGCGGCTGGGTGAGCTGGCCGGCGGAAATCGAGGGATCGGCATCGCACGGCGTGATCATGATCTTGGCGCCGGCATCGATCAGTTCCTGGGCGACGGTGGCGGTCTGCGCGGTGTCGGAGCGCGTGTCCTTGATCAGCAGCTTGACGGTGTATTTGCCGCCGAGCCCACCCTTGGCGTTGAGCTCGTCGAGCGACATGCGCAGGCCGGCAAGGGCCGGCTGGTCGTAGGGAGCAAGGCCGCCGGTCTGCGCGGTCGCCGCGCCGATGATGATCTCCTCGGCACTCGCCGTCGAAATGGCGGCGATGCCGAACACCGCCGCGCACAAAGCGGCGCGATGGAGGCGATAGAGGCTTGGCATGTCGGTTCTCCTTCGGGATTTGTTATCGTTGGCTGTTGTCGTTGCGGTCTATGCGGTCTGGCTTTCAGCGGTCTTGGCGCGGGCCGTGCGGCTGCCGAGATAGGCGGCGATGACGGCAGGGTTCTTCTGGACATCGGCCGGCGTGCCGTCGGCGATGACGCGGCCATGATCGATGACGACGATGCGCTCGCACAGATTCATCACCAGCCGCATGTCATGCTCGATCAGCACCACGCCGATGCGGCGCTCGGCGCGCACCGCCGACAGGATGGAGACGAGCTCGGCGGTCTCGACGGCGTTCATGCCGGCGGCCGGCTCGTCGAGCAGCAGGAAGCGCGGCTTCAACGCCAGGGCGCGGGCTACTTCCAGCCGGCGACGCTGGCCGTAAGCGAGCCTGGCAGCAGGCTGATCGGCAAATTTCTCCAGCCCCATGCGGGACAGCTCGCGCATTGCCGCGGCCTCGGCGTGGCCGAGATCAGGTTCGATCTGGCGGGCAGCGACGACGACGTTTTCCAGAACGGTCATATGCGGGAAGACGCGAATGTTCTGGAAGGTGCGGGCGATGCCCGACCGGGCAAAGCGGAAGGCCGAGGCCTGCCGCACCGCGCCGCCGACGGATACGGTTCCGGCACTTGGCTTGATATCACCGGCCAGCATGTTGAGCAGCGTCGTCTTGCCGGCGCCATTGGGACCGATGATGCCGGTGATGCTGTCGGTCTCGAAGCTCAAGCTGACATCATCGACAGCAACGACACCTGCATAGCGGCGCGACAGATGGTCGGCCACCAGCCGGTCGGCGCCAACCTGCTGCGGCGCCGCCGCCGAAGCCGTCACCGCTTGGCGTCCGGGTCGGCGCAGAAGGTTGAGCTCGCGCTCGCCGAAAAGACCGGTCGGACGCCGCCAGATGACCAGGATCATGGCGATGGCCAGCACGCCCTGGGTCAGGCCGAACAGGACAGGCAGATGCACGCCAAGCACTTCGCCGCCGCCTTCGAAGCGGCGCACCACCTCGATCACCACGATGGTGACGATGACGCCGGCGAAGGCGCCGAGCGAGGAGGTCATGCCGCCGACGATCAGCATGGCGAGCATGGTGAAGCCGAGATCGAAATAGAAATCGCGCGGCGAAAACGCGCCAAGGAACTGTGCCATCATGGCGCCGGCGGCCATGGCGGCGACCACGCCCGCCACCCAGGCGACGAGCCGCGCCGTGCGCTGGTCGACGCCAACCGCGGCGGCGCCACGCTCGTCATTGGCGGCGGCGCGGGTGGCGAGGCCGAAGGAGGTTTCGCGGAACAGCCTTGCCGCTATCAGCGCCACGGAGGCGATCGCCGCGGCGGTCCACAGCCCGACCTCACGCGGCACGCCATAGAAAGGCTGGCTGCCACGGGTGATCTCACGGCCGGCGACCAGCAGCGTGTAGACGATGATCAGCATGGCGAGCGTGGCGATCGAGGCGCTCGACCCGGTCAGCCTGAGCAGCGGCATGCCGGTCAACAGGCCAATGACAACGGCCAGAACCAGGACGACAGCCAGCGCCGCGAAGAAGGAGAGTTGATATCCGGCAAGGAAATCCGGCAGGTCACGCAACGCCGTGCGCTGCAGCGCGCTGGGCATGGTGAGGATGCCGGTGGCGTAGGCGCCAAGGCCGACAAAGGCGGCCTGGCCGAAAGAGACGATGCCGCTGTTGCCGGAGAAAATCTGCAGGCCAAGCACGGCCGTCAGCATGATCGCCGCATAGGTGACGACGCGCTGCATGGCGGCGCCACCGAAAATGAAGGTGGCAAGTGCCACCAGCAGCAGCACCGCCACCATGCACAAGGCGTCGGCCGTGGCGTTGCGAAACGCGGCCGGCATGAGACCGCGTGGCTTGCTCTCGCTCATCGTCATCGACGCCATCACGCGGCCTTGAAGCGGCTGGGCGAGAACGGCGCCAGGATCGGCTGGGCGCCCTCGGTGACCAGTTTCGCGATTGCCTCGCCGACGGCTGGCCCGGTCTTGAATCCGTGGCCGGAAGACCCTGCCGAAACGACCAGCCCTTCGACGCCTGATATGGCGCCGATGACGGGCAGATCGTCGGGGCTCATGTCATAGAGCCCGGCATAGCCCGGCCGGATGCCGAGCTCGGCCATGGCCGGCACGCGGGTGGCGAAGGTCTCCAGGATCTCAACCGATTCTTGCTCTTCGACACCTTCCATGTAGCTGTCAGGGTTCTCGACGAAACGCGGCCGGCCGGCATGTTCGTGGCGCAGGCCGGTGCCGCCGCCGGCCCAGGTGCCGGCCAGGATGACGCCGTCATTGTCGGGCCGCGCGTAGTTGCAGGAAATGTCGTCGCACCAGGCGAACGGCATCACATGCCTAGCCTGCCCGGCAGCATCGAGCACGGCCATCGGATGGCGCTCGACATGCAGCGGCAGATCCAAACCGATCGTCGCCAGCAAGCGGCGAGTCCACGGCCCGGCGGCAAGAACAACCGTATCGGCTTCCAGCACCGTTCCATCAGCCAGGGTGACGCCGGTGATGCGGTCGCCCTGCCGCCGCAGGCTTTCGACAAGCGTGTTCTGCAGGATCTTGGCGCCGTTCGCGCGGGCGGCGCGAGCGATGGCGTTGGTGGCGCCGAACGCATCGGCATAGCCATATTCGGGTTCCCACAACGCCAGTGCGACATTGTCCAGCGCAAAACCAGGTGCTGCATCGGCGAAGGCCTGCGGCGACAAGGTCTCGATGCGTGCACCCTCGCCGCGGATGCGTTCGGCCGCCGCCTTCCAGCCCGCCTCATTGTCGTTGCCGCAGACCCACATCATGCCGATCTCGGTGACAAAGGAGCCTTCGCCCGCGATCTCCGGCAGCGACACCAAGATCTCGCGGCCACGGATGGAAAGCTGCGACAGTTCCGGCATCAGGTAGAAGGCATGCAGCAGCGCCGACGACTTGCCGGACGGGCCGCCAGCGGGATGGGTCTGCTCGACCAGCGTGACATTCACACCGGCCTTGGCCAGATGATAGGCGGTGCTCGATCCGACAATTCCAGCACCGACGACGATGACGTCGCTTCCGTTTCGCATGGCTGTTCCCCACAGTCTCTTGGCTGCTTTCCGACAAGGTAAGGCCAGCGAACGCGCAATGTCAATGTCTCTTCATTGTTGACCACGATTTAAATCTCTGTAATAAACTCCACAAAACAAGAGACCATGGATTTCGGGGAGGCCAATGGCGATACGCGATGTTCTGATGCGCGGAGATCTGGCGCTGACGCCGTCGGAAGAGAAGATCGTCCGGCTGCTGTTGACGGACTATCCGACCTCCGGCCTCGGTACCGCCTCGTCGCTCGCCCGGCGGGCCGGCGTCAGCGATCCGACCGTGGTCAGGCTGGTCGTCAAGCTCGGCTATGAAGGCTTTCCGGATTTCCAGGCAAAGCTGCTGGCCGAGGTCGAGGCCCGGCTGCATTCGCCGCTGTTGATGATGGAAGCAAAGCGGCAAGCCGGCTCCAGCGACAGCGCCGTGCTTGCCTATCTCGATTCCGTCACCGCGGCGCTGCAGAAAGCCACGGCCGCGACGCCGGTCCAGACCTACGAGCGGGCCGCCCGCCTTTTGATGGAGGCCAAGGGCGAGATCGTGCTGGTCGGCGGCCGGTTCAGCCGCCACATCGCCGGCATGCTGGCCGGCTATCTCGGGCAGTTCCGCTCCGGGGTCCGCGATCTTGGCGTGCTTTCTCCACAAGCATTCGACACGCTGGCCGACCTCGGCCGCCGCGACGTGCTCGTCGTCTTCGACTATCGCCGCTACCAGCTCGACGTCATGGCCTATGCAAGCCAGGCGGCGGCGCTCGATGTGCGCATCCTGCTTTTCACCGACCAATGGCTGTCGCCGATATCAGATCTCGCCGAAGTCACCATCGTCAGCCCGCTCGAGGTCGCCTCGCCCTACGACACGCTGGCGCCGGCGATCGCCCAGATGGAGGCGCTTACCGCCCACATCGTTTCGACGCTGGGTGACGACGCCCGGGCTCGCATCGAGAGGATCGAGAAAGTGCGGCACGCCAATGCGGTGACGCTCGACAGCGATCCGCAAGCGAACGGCGCGCGCCAGACAGCTGGACCACGCAAGACACCTGGACCCAAATCAGCAAAGCAGGACGACCAAGCATGACCCAAGCCTTATCCAAACAGGCCTTACCCAAGCGAGACGAAGCCTTCCGTGCCGGCGAGACGGCGCTGCTGCTCGTCGACATGCAGCGCATCTGGCTGGAACCGGGCGCCGATCCCTCGCATCCGGAGCGCGGCCCCGACCATTATTTCTACCGGAAGACATCCTCGCAGACGATCCCCAACCAGGAGCGGCTGCTGGCGGCGGCGCGGGCCAATGGCGTCGAAGTGCTGCACACCATCATCCAGAGCCTGACCGAAGACGGCCGCGACCGCTCGCTCGACCACAAGCTGACGCCGATCCATGTCGCGCCGAGCCTCCCCGAGGGCCTGCCGGTTGCATCGCTGGCGCCGGTCGGCGACGAGATCATGCTGCCGAAAACCTCGTCCGGCATCTTCAACTCGACCAATGTCGACTATCTCCTGAAGAACCTCGGCATCCGCTACCTCGTCGTGGTCGGCGTGCTCACCGACCAGTGCGTCGACATGACGGTGCGCGACGGCGCCGACCGCGGCTACCTCGTCACCTGTGTCGCGGACGCCTGCGCGACCATCACCCAGGAGCGCCACGACATCGCGCTGAAGGCCTTCGGCGGCTATTGCTGGGTCGCCGACACCGACACCGTCGTCGACCGTTTCAACGCTCTGGGAAAAACTGCATGACATCGACCGTCGAGCCTCTCGTTGCCGTCGTCACCACGGATCTCTCCGCCGTCACGCGGGGCCGCTTCGTTGTCGAAAGCAGATTGCAGAAGACCGCCACGACCGGTGTCGGCTGGCTGCAGGCCAATCTGTCGATGACGCCGTTCAATTCGATCGTCGTTCCCAATCCCTGGGGCTCGTCGGGCGATCTGCGGCTGATCCCCGATCTCAAGGCACGCTTCCGCACCGAGCGGACCGGATCGGCGACGCCCTTCGACATGGTGGCCGGCGACATTGTCGAGCTCGACGGCAGCCCCTGGCTTGGCTGCACGCGGACCATGCTCAGGGATGCGCTGGCGGAGCTGAAGGCCGCAACTGGGCTCTCCGTCATCGCCGCCTTCGAGCATGAGTTCCACATTGCCGGCGGCAGTTTCGCGCCGGCGCATTCGATGTCCTTCGCCGCGCTGCGCCGCACCGATCCGTTCGCTCCCAATTTGATGGCGGCGCTGGAGGAAGCGGGCGTCGGACCCGAAGTGGTCATCGCCGAATTCGGCGACGAGCAGTTCGAAGTGACGCACGAGCCGGCCGACGCACTGACGGCGGCCGACCGCGCCGTCGCCATCCGCGAGATCACGCGCGAAGTGGCGCGCAATGCCGGCTGGCGCGCGAGCTTCGCGCCCAAGATTGCGCCGAATGCCGTCGGCAACGGCGTGCACATCCATTTCAGCTTCGTTGACGAAGCCGGCAAGCCGGTAACCTACGATGCGGCGCAGCCCGGCGGCCTGTCCGCCAAGGCCGGCGCCTTCTGTGCCGGCGTGTTGCGCCACCTTCCGGCGATCACCGCCATGACGGCGTCGAGCGTCTCGTCCTTCTACCGGCTGAAGCCGCACAGCTGGAGCTCGTCCTACACCTGGCTCGCCGACCGCGATCGCGAAGCATCCTTGCGCATCTGTCCGACGGTGACGATCGGCGGGCGCGATCCGGCACGGCAATACAATGTCGAGTACCGGGCGGCCGACGCCACCGGCAACCCCTATCTGTCGCTGGCGGCGATCATCCGCGCCGGGCTTGAAGGGCTGAAGGCGGACCTGCCATCACCGCCGCTGGTCACCGGCGACCCGACACTGATGAGCGATACGGAACGGGCAAAGCTCGGTCTGGTGCGGTTGCCGGAGACGCTGCCGGCGGCGCTGGACGCGCTTCTGGCCGACAAGACCGTGACGGGATGGTTCGCGCCAATCTTCATCGAGACCTTTGTCGGGCTGAAGCGACATGAGGCCGAGCGTCTGGCTGGCCTCGATCCCGCTGCCATCTGCGATCTCTACCGGACGCTTTATTGATGACTTTGCAGACTGAAAAAGACTTGTTCCCTCAAAAAGACTGGCCCGACGCCGTCGAGGTTCTCAACGAGCACGGCCGTAGCGACATTGTCCTGTTGTGCGAGCACGCGTCCAATCACATGCCGGCGCAGTATCGGCAGCTCGGGCTCGATCCCAGTCATCTGCAACGCCACATTGCCTGGGATATCGGCGCCGCGGAGGTGACGCGGCTCTTGTCAGCGCGGCTCGATGCAGTGGCCTTCCTCAGCGGCTATTCACGGCTGCTGATCGACCTCAACCGGCCACTGGGCACCCCGGGCAGCATCCCGGTTCTGTCGGAAGACACCGACATTCCCGGCAATGTCGGCATCGATACGGCGGAACGGGACCGGCGCGCGGAAATCATGTTTTCACCGTTCCATGAGCGGGTCGCCGCGCATCTCGACCACCGGATAGCCGAAGGCAGGCCGACGCGGATCGTGACGATCCATTCCTTCACGCCGGTCTTCCTGGGTGTCGCCAGGCCATGGCATGCCGGCGTGCTGCATGCGCATGCGGCCGATCTTGCCGAAGCGATCCTTTCGGGCCTGCGCACGGATACGGCACTCAATGTCGCGGTCAACGTACCCTATGTGATCAGCCGCGACGCCGATTACGCCGTGCCCATTCATGGCGATGATCGCGGCATCCCCGCTGTCCTGATCGAGATCCGGCAGGACCTTCTGTCGACAAGGTCTGGCATCGAGGAATGGGCGGATCGGCTGGCGGCAGCGCTGCCGGCGCAGACGGAAACGGTCTCATGAGCAATCTCAGCCTGCGCGAGCGCGATGCCGTGACCATCGCGCAGATCGGCAAGCTGCGCTTCTCGCCACTCAGCGTCGTCGGGGGCAAGGGCAACCGACTGATCGAGGAAGGCGGCCGCTCGCTGCTCGACCTGTCGGGATCGGCCGGCCCGGCAGTGCTTGGCTACGGTCATCCGGCCATCGTCGAGGCGGTCGAGGCCTCGGTCCGCAACATGGCAGGCGCCAGCCTGCTGCTCTACCCGAACGAGCCTGCGGTCTCGCTGGCCGAACGGCTGCTCGCCGTCACGCCGGGGGAAGGCGAGCGGCGCGTCTGGTTTGGCCATTCCGGGTCGGATGCCAATGATTGCGCGGTGCGCGTGCTGCAGGCGGCCACCGGCCGCTCGCGCTTCATCTCCTTCATCGGCTCCTATCATGGTAACCTTTCCGGCTCGATGGGCATCAGCGGCCACACCGCCATGACGCACACGCTGCCGCGACCGGGCGTGCTGTTGCTGCCCTACCCCGATCCGTACCGCCCGAATTTCAGCGGCGAGGAGGTGCTGGCCCTGCTCGACTACCAGTTCGAGACCACCTGCCCGCCGCACCAGGTCGCGGCCGTGTTCATCGAGCCGCTGATGTCGGATGGCGGGCTGATCGTGCCGCCGCCAGGGTTTCTCAAAGCGCTGCAGGAGCGCTGCCGCAAACACGGCATCAAGATCGTCGTCGACGAGGTCAAGGTCGGGCTCGCGCGCAGCGGCCTGATGCACTGCTTCCAGCATGAAGGGCTGACGCCGGACCTCGTCGTCTTCGGCAAGGGTATCGGCGGCGGGCTGCCGCTGTCGGCCGTGGTCGGACCGAAGGCAATCATGGACCATGCGCCGGCCTTCGCCTTGCAGACCACCGCCGGCAATCCGGTGGCGACATCGGCCGGCAACGCGGTGCTGAAGACGATCGAGAGCGAAGGCCTGGTCGAACGCTCGGCGCGGATCGGCAAATTGTTCTCCAACGCACTGCGGACACTCGGTGAAAAACACGAGATCATCGGCGATGTGCGCGGGCGCGGGCTCGCGATCGGCGTCGACCTGGTCAAGGACCGCGCGACGCGCGAGCCAGTGCCTGCCACGACGACGGCCAAGATCATCTATCGCGGCGATGAACTGGGCGCGGCCTTCACCTATGTCGGACTGAAGGCCAATGTGCTCGAATTCATGCCGCCGCTGACGCTGACCGAAGACGAAGTGGCCGAGGGCGTGGCGATCGTCGACCAGGCCATCGCAGACGTGAGTGCCGGCAAGGTGTCGGATGCGGATGTGGCGTCGTACATGATGTGGTGAAGGAGAAACGCGCGCTCCATCAATTTGCTACGGCGGATCGGTCCCGTCTCTCGAAGCATACGCGAAAGCCCGCGCCTCTGGCGGAGGCGCGGGCTTCTTGTCACTGCCACGCGGGCGGCTCAGGCGGCGCGCTGGCTTTGTTTCGGTCGCAAATTCTGGTTCATGCGGAACAGGTTCAACGGGTCATAGCGCTGCTTGATCTCCAGAAGCCGCTGGTAATTGCCGCCATAGGCCGCTTCGACCCGGTCGACCTCGTCCTCAGGCATGAAGTTCACATAGGCCGTGCCGGCAGCATAGGGTTTGGCCGCCTCATAGAGGCTGCGCGCCCAACCGATGCAGGCCCTGTCCATTGCCGGTTCGCGCCAGCGGGCATGGACATTCATGACGAAGTGCGAGCTGCGTTGCGGAAACGCCGTTGCGTTCTGCGCCACACGGCCCGCCGCACCGCCGACATGGCCAATGAATATCTCGCATTCCGGACCAGGAAGCTCACGTATCGCTTCGGTGAGGATCTCGGCCGCCCTGTTGGAAAGCTCGGTCAAGTCATGGCTCTTCCAGTAGTTGCGGGCGCCGGGGGCGAGCAATGGGTCGAATGCCTGCTGCCAGCTGGTGAACGGGTTGGGGCCGACGACATCGGCAATCGGCGAGCCGATGGCGCGAAGCTTCTTCGTCGCCTTTTCACCTGCCTGGAGATCACCGCAATAGCACATGGCCAGCACCAGAACATCCTTGCCATGCCACTCGGCCGGCAGGAAGGGCAGCGGCGGCGCTTGCCGCATGACCACCCAGCAGGTCAGTTCGTCGGGCGCCGTTTCGAGCGCCTTGCGATACTCCCTCAGCACCTTCTCGGCATCGGCGAAAGGGTGGACGACAAGGCCCGACAGAACCTGCGGACCCACCTGGTGGAGCTGAAACTCGAATGCCGTGACAATGCCGAAATTGCCGCCGCCGCCACGCAGCGCCCAGAACAGGTCCGGATTTTCCGTCTCGCTGGCGCGCAGCAACTTGCCGTCGGCGGTGACCACATCGGCGGAGACAAGATTGTCGATGGTCAGGCCGAATTTGCGGGTGATCCAGCCAAAGCCACCGCCCAGGGTCAGGCCTGATATACCGGTGGTCGAATTGATGCCTGTCGGCACCGCCAGCCCAAAGGCCTGCGTTTCGCGGTCGACATCGGCGAGCGTAGCGCCAGGTCCGACCCATGCCCGCCGTGCAACGGGATCGACCCGCACCGACTTCATCGGCGACAGATCGATCATCAGACCGCCATCGCAGACGGCGCTGCCGGCGATGTTATGGCCGCCGCCGCGCACGGAGACGAGAAGCCTGTTTTCTCGGGCGAAATTCACGGCACGGATGACGTCGGAGGCGCCGACGCAACACATAATCAGCCCCGGCCGTCGGTCGACCGTGGCATTCCAGATGGTGCGGGCTTCGTTGTAGGCAGCGTCTCCCTCCTGAAGCAGTGTCCCGCGCAATTGTGCGGAAAGCCCTTCGATGGTTGCGGCGTCGATTGTCGTCTTGCCGCGATCAAGCGTGGTGAGGCTCATGGTGTTCATGGTTTCCTCCCGATTTGCTTTTGAGCCGTTCTCCTTCAAACGCCTTTGACTCTGCTCTTATATTAGACATCGCGCAAGTTATGCAGGCTTTGAGCCAGATGGCGGGCCGCCGCTTGGTGGGCATCAACGGTGCCGAACCGTCGAAGGTGACTTGGCCGACGCCGCGAAGCAGGCTGGAGCAGCTGACGGGAACGGCGCATGGCGGACAAAAGCCTGGCGTGGATGTCACACCAGCATTTCCTCACTCGTCATGGGATCGGCACCAACAGAAGGAAGCCAACCATGACCGCAAAAATCGATCTCTTCGCCGCCGCCCCTTCGCTGATGAAGAACTGGCAGCGCTCCTCGATCGAGCTCTCCGCCGCCGCCAGCCTCGAGTACAGCCTCACCGAACTGGTGAAGCTGCGTGCCTCGCAGATCAATGGCTGTGCCAACTGCATCAATCTCCACGCCACCGAGGCGCGCGAGAACGGTGAGACCGAGCAGCGCATCTACCTTTTGCCGGCCTGGCGAGAGGCGCCGTGCTACAGCGACCGCGAACGCGCGGCACTCAACTGGACAGAGGCCTTGACCCGCCTGTCGGAAGGTGCTGGCCATGCGAGCGCCTATGAAGAGCTGAAGGCTCATTTCACCGAGGAGGAGCAGATCAAGCTCACCTTGACGATCAACATCATCAACGCTTGGAACCGCATCGCTGTCGGTTTCGGCGTGTATGCCGACCCGGCTGCCGTGAAGGCCGCTCGGGCGGCGGCAGCCTGATGACGAGCCCGGCGCCCGGCGATGCCGCAGCGGGCTTCGGCCCGCTACGCCCGAAGCTCATGCGCGTCGCCTACCGCATGCTGGGTTCGGTGTCGGACGCCGAGGATGCCGTGCAGGAGGCCTTCATCCGCTGGATGAAGGCCGATCGCAGCGCGGTGCGCGAACCCGAGGCCTTCCTGCGCCGTACAGTGACGCGGCTGTGCCTCGACCAGCTCAAATCCGCGCGACACAAACGAGAGACCTATGTCGGCCCCTGGCTTCCCGATCCCGTGGTGGAAGAGGATGCGGTGGAAGACGTCACCTTGCCGCTGATGCTGGCGCTGGAACGCCTGTCTCCGCTCGAGCGGGCCGCCTTTCTGCTGCACGATGTGTTCGGCCTGGGATTTGACGAGGTCGCGGCCGCCATCGATCGCGATCCGGCGGCCTGCCGCCAGCTGGCGGCGCGGGCACGCGGCCATGTCCGCGAGGCACGGCCCCGCTTTGCGGTAGAAAGGCAACACGGCCTCGAACTCGCCGAGGCGTTCTTCACGGCGTCGCGCAGCGGCGATATGAAGGCGCTTGGCGCCATGCTGAGCGCCGATGTCATCGCCCACGCCGACGGCGGCGGCAAGCGTCCGGCGGCCACCGAACCGGCTCTGGGCTTCGATGCCGTGATGGCGCAGTACGAGCGCGTGGCGGCCTGGTTGCGCACGCACGGCTCGAAACTTGTCCGCGTCGGTTTCATCAACGGACTGCCGGGGTTCGTCACCCTGGAAGCCGACGGCGAACTCCAGACCACCGCACTCGACATCGAGGACGGGAAGATCGCGGCGATCTATGTGGTGCGCAACCCCGACAAGCTCAGGCACCTGCACTAAGATATGTTGATGTTCAGGTGATGCCGGCCTGCAAACGGCGGCTTTCTGCGCTTCCGGTGCTCACGGACCCGAATGTCCGCTCCGCTCCGGTTCTCGAAAGCCACCATTTTCGGCTCGGCCTGACCTGAATCTCAACACACCTTAGGCACCAAATTCAATCAGGCCAGTCCGAACTGCTCCACGGCGCGCATGATGCCGCGCAGTTCGGCGAGGCCTTTCAGCCGGCCGATCAGCGAGTAGCCGGGATTGATCTTCTTCTTGCCGATATCGTCGGCGAGCACGTGGCCATGGTCCGGCCGCATCGGGATGCGCCAGTCGGCACGGCCCTCTTTGCGGCGCCGCGCCTCCTCCTGCATCAGAGCGAGGATGACATGCGCCATGTCGGTGCCGCCCTCGAGATGCTCGGCTTCGTAGAACGAGCCGTCCTCCTCGATGGTGATGTTGCGCAAATGAACGAAATGGATGCGGCCGGCGAATTCCTTGACCATGGCGACAATGTCGTTGTCGGCGCGGGTGCCGTAGGAGCCGGTGCAGAAGGTCAGGCCATTGGCCGGGCTGTCGACGGCGTTGAGGATGAAACGCGCATCCTCAGCGATCGAAACGACGCGCGGCAAGCCATAGAGCGAAAAGGGCGGGTCGTCGGGATGGATGCACATGCGCACCCCTTCCTCTTGCGCCACCGGGATAATCTCGCGCAGGAACCAGGCGAGGTTGTTGCGCAACTCCTTCGGCCCGATCCCGTCATACTCGGCCAAAGCCTCGCGGAAACTGTCGCGGTCATACTTGCGCTCGGTTGCCGGCAGGCCGGCAATGAGATTGCGCTCGATCTGGTCGATCTGCTCCGCTGTCAGCGCCTTCAGCCGCTTCTCGGCCTCGGCGATCCGCGCCGGCGTATAGCTGGCCGCGCCATTCTTGCGCTGCAGCACGAACAGATCGTAGGCGGCAAAGTCGATGGCATCGAAGCGCAAGGCGTAGCCGGTTGTCGGCAGGCGATACATGAGGTCGGTGCGCGTCCAGTCCACCACCGGCATGAAATTGTAGCAGATCGTCTTGATGCCGGCCCGGGCGAGCGTCCTGATGCTGTCGCGATAGTAGCCGGCATAGCGCTCGCGTTCGGGCGCGCCGATCTTGAAGGAATTGTGGACCGGGATGCTCTCGACGACAGACCATGTCAGGCCGGCGGCCTCGATGATCCGCTTGCGTTCGAGCACATCGGCTTCGGGCCAGGCCCGGCCATCGTAGATGTGGTGAAGTGCTGAAACCACGCCGGTGGCGCCAGCTTGTCTGACATGATCGAGTGTCACCGGATCATCCGGACCATACCAGCGCCAGCACTGTTCCATTGCCACTTTCCTTTTTGCAAGAGACCGGCAACCTATTGTTTGACGACGATGAGTGTCAAACTCAGAACCAGATTTTTCGATAGCGCATGAAGGAGCTCCCGCGATGAAGGATTTCGACGGCAAGGTGGCATTGGTGACGGGGACGACCGGCATCGCGCTCGCCACCGCAAGACGGCTGGCGCAGGGGGGAGCTGCGATCATCGCCTGCGGCATCGACCGGGCCGCCAATGCCGCCATGCAGGACAGCCTTGCCAAGGCCGGAGCGGACGCGCTGGTGCAAACGGTTGACGTCTCCGTTTCCGATCAGGTGCGCGATGCGGTCGCGGCCGGCGTCGCGAAATTCGGCGGCATCGACGTCATCGTCAATTCGGTAGCGGTCCATCCCTACGGAACCGCGACAACGACCGATTGGGAAACCTGGAACCGGGCGATGACGGTCAATGTCGGCTCGATCTACCTGACCGCCCATTTCGGCATCCCGGAAATGATCAAGCGCGGCGGCGGCGCCATCGTCAACGTCGCTTCGGTGCAAGGTTTTGCCTGCCAGCAGAACGTCGCCGCTTATGCCACGACCAAGGGCGCCATCCACACGCTGACCCGCTCGCTGGCGCTCGACTACGCGGCATCAGGCATAAGGGTGAATTCGGTCAGCCCGGGCTCGATCCGCACGCCCATCCTCGAAAAGGCCGCGCGTGGCGACAATGGCAGCGATGCCGATGTCGAAGAGGCCTACAGGCGCTTCGGCGCGGCGCATCCGCTTGGCCGCATCGGCGAGCCGGAGGAAGTGGCGGAGCTCATCGCTTTCCTGTGCTCGTCCAAGGCCGGCTTCTGCACCGGCGCCGACTACAAGATCGATGGCGGCCTGACCGCCGGCATCGGCGTGAAGTAGACGTGTGACGATCGGCATGGCCTTCACCGCCGGCACGATGCTCAGGGGTTTTGGGAGCGCAGTGTCCGCAAGGTTATCGAATAGCGGTGTTCGGCAAGCGGCGGGATGCTGTGCTCCCATTCGGTCCGTGAAGACCCGGTCATGAGATAGGCCGACCTTGGCTCGACGATGATGGTCCGGCGCTCCCATTTGTCGCCGCTCTTTCGCCGCAGCCGAAAGCCGCAAGGCGCCAGCAGCGAAACGCCGGCGACGTCCTCGAAATGCGGCTTGTCGCGATGCCAGCCGATACCGGCGCCAGGCCGGTATTCATTGATCAGCACCTGCGCGAAGGCCTCGGCTGGCCGGCGCGCAAAGGCCGCGACCTTCTCGCGCACAGGCAGCAGGAAATCAGGGATCGGCGCCGCCTCGACGACTTCACGCCGGTCATAATCGTAGCGCAGGCCAAACCCGACGACGCGCCGGTTTGCCAGATGGCCATGGAAATCGAACGCCTCGAACGGCAATCCTTCGAGATGCCGGGCGAGCTCTGCTTCTTCCTGCGGCGTGATCAATCCGGGTTGGTAGGCGAAACCTTCGGGCAACTCCTCAGCATCGCCAAAGAGATCGTGCTGGAATGCCAGAGCGGGGCCGGTGACTTTCGATTTGAGCGGCGACATCCCGCCTAGATGGTGAGGGCCGGACCACAAGGCAATACGGAGCCACGCTTGGTGCGCGACAGATAGTGCGCTGGGTAACGGCAGGGAACCGGACCATGGCTGGCGGATTTATCTGGCTGAGCAGTCAGGTGCCAGCATGCCATCGACCGCGATCCGAAACACCCAATACGATCCCGCGACCAGAACGCTCTCCGTCTGGTTCGTGCCGAGCGGCCATCGCTATGACTATGCGGACGTTGCCCCGGCAACCTATGCGGCTTTCAAGAAGGCTGCCTCGAAAGGCCGCTTCTTCAATGAGTTCATCCGCGATCGCTACAGCTACCGTCGCGTGGCATGATGCGGAAGCAGGGTCAGCCCGTCACGCCTTCTTGTTGAGCTCCGCGGGCGCCTTGTCCGGCGCCGGTTCCCAACCAAAGACGCTGCGGCCGCCAAGCAGATGCGACTGGTCGAATTCGCCGGCGACAATTTCCTTCAGGCTGGGGCCAGTCACATATCGCTCGACCTGTCGCGACTGGTCGTCAAGCCGCTTCAAGGCGCCGATTTCCTCTTCGCGGCCAAGCCTGGCCTTCTGCACGGCGGACTTCAGCACGCCGATCGTCTCGTCATAGACCTTGAGTGGAACAGGAAACGGATGCCTGTCCTTGCCGCCATGGGCGAGTGAGAAACGGCCGGGATCGGAAAAACGGCACGGCGCGCCATGCACCACTTCAGCAACGAGGGCCAATGCGCGCACGGTGCGCGCGCCCACGCCGGGAACCAGCAGAAGCTCGGAAAAGTCCGCCGGGCCACGCTCCGCGGCCGCCGCCATGTTTCCATGCAGGCGACGCATTATGACATCGCTTTCGCGAACATCGTGGTGCGCCGGCATGACCAGATGCGGCAGCAGCGGCTGCTCCGGAGCCAATGCGGCGCCTGGCTCCAGGGCAGCGAACTCCCGCAGGATGCGGTCCGGGCCGAGGTCCTGAAGCAAGTCCAGCTGTCCCTGGCGCGAGGCCTCGGCGCGGCGGTCGGTCAGGTTGACGATCTCGCCCTGGTTGGCACCCTCGATGGCGGCATGCGGCTGATCGACGAAACTCTTCAAACCCTCAGACAGCCAATGGTAGCGGCGTGCCACCTTGCTGTCGCCGTTCATGCCTTGCTGCACCACCACCCAGTCGCCGTCGTCGGTGACGATGAAGCCATGCAGATAGAGGTCGAAGCCATCCTGAACGGCGGCGCTGTCGACCTTGGCGACAAGCCGGCTGACGGTTGCCAGGTGCGCTCCGTCGAAGCCGATGCGCTCGCCGATGGCGGCCAGTTCATGCGGGGTTTTTCGCGAATGCGCGCCACGGCCGCCGCAGACATGAATGCCGAGTTCGCCCGACAGCGGCGTCAGACCGCGTTTCAGGGCGCCAACGACGCTGGTGGTGATGCCAGACGAGTGCCAGTCCATGCCCATGACGGCGCCGAAGGACTGGAACCAGAACGGATGCGCCAGGCGCCGCAGCAGCTCGTTGCGGCCATAGTGATGGATGATCGCCTCGCACATGACGGCGCCAAGACGCGTCATGCGGTCGCCCAGCCATTTCGGCACGCGTCCGCCGTGAAGTGGAAGATCAGCACTGCCCGATCGTTGCGCCAAGTCCGTTGCCTGTTCCGATGCCTGTCCGGACAGATAAGTATCCCAGACCGCGCAGGGAAGCATTGAATACTCCCGCTCAGTGGTCGGCGCAGCGCTCCCGCTATCTCACCACGCGTTTCTCGAGCTTGCGGGCCAAAGTGCGCCGGTGCAGGCCAAGCCGGCGCGCGGTTTCGGAGATGTTGAAGCCGGTCTCGACGAGCGTTTCGTGGATGCGTTCCCATTCGAGGTTCTTGATCGACGTGGGACGGCTGCTCAGCGAGACGGAAACATCGCCCTCGGCCCGGCCGAAAGCGGCTTCGATGTCATCGGTGTTGGCGGGCTTGGCCAGATAGTGACATGCACCGAGTTTGATCGCCTCGACCGCCGTGGCGATGCTGGCAAAGCCGGTCAGCACGACGATCCTCATCGAAGCATCGCGGGCGCTGAGTAGTTTGACGCATTCCAGCCCGGAGCCGCCGGCGCCAAGCTTAAGATCGACGACGGCGTATGCCGGAACCGCTGTTTCGAGGGCGCGAGCCAACTCTTCCCTGCCGTGGCAGACCACAACGTCGTAGTCGCGCTTTTCGAAGGAGCGTTTCAGCGTCTTCGCGAAGGTGGCGTCGTCCTCGACGATAAACAGGGATCGATCAGGTCTCATGATCATCTCCATCGGTCAGTGCCGCCAGCGGCAGCGAGAGCGTAACACAGGCCCCCTGCTCCATGTTGCGCGCCGAAAAGTCGCCTCCCAGCTTTCGAACCACGTTGACGACGAGGAACAGGCCAAGGCCACCGCCCGGCCGTCCCTTGCTCGACATATAGGGCTGGCCGAGTGCCGCCAGAATAGCCTCGTCAAAACCCGGCCCGCGGTCGTGCACGGCAATCACCAGTGTCTCGCCCTGCCGCTCGGCAGTGACGCCGACCCAGTCGGGCGATGCTTCCTGGGCGTTGTCGAATACGTTGAAGATGACCTGCTTCAGCGCCGTGTCGGAGACGATCTGCTCGTCGGGTTCGAAATCGTTCTTGTACTCCAGAGTGAGCGGCTGGCGGCTGCCGCGCCACTCCTGGACCAGATCGTCGATGAAATGGCGGATGCTGGTGCGGATCGTGCCTTCGCCCCGCGCCTGCCCCGAAGACATGAGGATGCCCGACACGATGCTTTTGCAGCGCTCGATCTGCGCCTGCATTTCGGAGACGTCCCCGGCCAACTCGCGGTTGCGGGTGACGCTGCGCGTCTGGCGCCAGTCGGAGAGGATGACGGAGATGGTCGAAAGCGGCGTGCCCAGTTCATGCGCGGCACCCGAGGCGAGCAGGCCCATGCGCACGATGTGGTCCTCCTCGGCCGAGTGTTGGCGCAGATCGGCGAGATAGGCGTCGCGCTCGCGCAGATTGCGGTTGATGCGCGTCATGAAGATGACGATCAGGCCCGCCGCCAGCACGAAGCATATGAACATGCCCCTGATATGCAGGGCCAGCAGGTCGCTGCCGCCGTGATGCGGGATCGCGATCGGCTGGAACTGGAAGGTGAGGAAAACGAAGCAGGCGGAAGCCGCCGCCACCAAGATCCAGGTGGACCAGGGTGTCAGCAGCGCGGCGCCAAGCGTGATCTGCAGCAGATAGAGCGACACGAACGGGTTCGAGGCACCGCCGCTCAGGTAAAGCTGCGTCGTCAGCGCCGCCATGTCGAAGATGAGCGCGACAAACAGCTGCGCGTTGCTGATCGGGCGCCGGCCGCGCGACGCGAGCAGGCTGAAGATGTTCAACCCGACCAGGAAAAGCACCACGCCGGCCATCTCCGCCAGCGGCAGCGGGATGTCGAACCAGTATTCCGTCGTCAGAATGGTGAGCACCTGACCGGCCACCGCCAGCCAACGCAGTTGGATGAGCAGGAGCAGGTTTTTCCTGTTCGCCGCGTCGGGATCCGAGACCGTGCCGCCGTTGCCGGCAAGGGATACCGCGAAGGATTTGTCGTTGCGAAGCGTTTGTGTCGGAGCGCTCATCTTGCTGGTCCTCGCCGCCAGCGGCGGCCGATGATCGGCGCGGCCAGGGCTGCGGCGAGCATCGCAGCGAGCGTGAACCAGGTCAAAGCATAGACAAGGTGGCTGTTGCGGAAAGTCACGACGGTCAAACCACCGCGCGGCCAGTCGCCGGATGCTTCCGCATCGACGAAATAGGGGGCGACGTCCGTCTGGCCGTGCGTGGTGGCGATTGCCGCGACGTCCCGCGAATACCAGCGATTGCCCGCGGCATCGTTGTTGCGCAGGAAGCCGCCGCCGGGCTCGCTCATGCGCAACAGCCCGTCAACGACGGTCGACGAAGCGAAGCCGCCCCTCTCTTGTTCGAACTCGGCCTTGCGCTCCAGGGGGATGAAGCCGCGATTGACCAGCACGACAAAGCCACGGTCGGTTCGCATCGGCGTCAGCACCCAATAGCCGCCGCCAAGCTCCGTCACCGCCTGCACCAGCGTGTTCTCGCCGCCCAGAAATCGACCCGCCAATCGCACATGGCTGTACTCGTAACCGGCGGCGGTCATGCCGGCCCAGTTCTCCCGGCCGGGCGCATCGGCAACCGGAGCGTGGATGCGCTGGTCGACGCGGGCGATCAGGTCGAGCTTCCAGACCCGCCTTTCCAGCTGCCATATGCCAAGCCCGAGAAACACCAGCACGCCGAGGAGCCCGAGCAGTGCGAGGAAAAGCCGCGACGCGGGCGATCTGCCGGCGTCCTTTCGTGGCGCGGCATGCAAGCTGATGCCGGCCTGCCCGATCCGTGCCTTGACAGTGGTCCCCTCCGCGCCCGGCGCCGGGCTCATGGCATCTCGCGCATGTCGTGCAGCCCCGGCATCATGTTGGCGTTGAGGTGGTACATCACCCAGAGCGAACCGGTCAGCACGATGACGACCAGGATCAGCGTGAAGATCAGGGCCAGCATCGACCAGCCGCCCTCGGAAGCGGTGTTCATATGCAGGAAGAAGACCATGTGGACGACGATCTGCACCACCGCGAAGGCCATGATGACGATGGCCGTGACCTGCTTGTTGTCGATGGCGCCGCTCATGACCAGCCAGAACGGGATGGCGGTCAGGATCACCGACAAGATGAAGCCGATCAGATAGCCCCTGAACGATCCGTGCGCGGCTCCACCATGGGCGTGGCCGTGATCGGCAGCGTGATCATGAGTGCTCATCGCAACATCCCCATCAGGTAGACGAAGGTGAAGACGCCGATCCAGACGACGTCGAGGAAATGCCAGAACATGCTGAGGCACATCAGCCGGCGGCGGTTGGCCTCGGTGAGGCCGAACCTGGCGACCTGCGTCATCAGCGTCACCAGCCAGACGATGCCGAAGGTGACATGCAGGCCATGCGTGCCGACCAGGGTGAAGAAGGACGACAGGAAGGCGCTGCGCTGCGGCGTGGCGCCTTCATGGATCATGTGTGAGAACTCGTAGAGTTCGATCGACAGGAAGGCCAGGCCGAACAGGCCGGTCACCGCTAGCCAGGCTTGCGTCGCAGCGACCCGACCCTTGTCCATGGTCAGCATGGCAAAGCCATAGGTGATCGAGGAGAGGAGCAGCATGGTGGTGTTGACCGCCACCAGGTCGAGGTCGAACAGGTCCTTCGGCGCCGGCCCCGCCGCGTAGTTGCCGCCGAGCACGCCATAGGCCGCGAACAGCATGGCGAAGATCAGGCAGTCGCTCATCAGATAGAGCCAGAAGCCAAGCATGGTGCTGCTGCCTTCGGCGTGCGCATGCTCTTCTTCCAGGTGGAAGACCGGTTCGGTGCCGGCCGTGGTTGCTATCGAAGCCATGCTCAAACCCTAGCCCTGGGCGGCGAGGAGCGTCGTCCTCGCCGCCTCCGTCTGCGTGACCTCAACAGCCGGAATGCGGAAGTCGCGGTGATAGTTGAAAGTGTGGCCGATCGCGGTGGCGATGAGGCAGACGAAGCTCAGCGCCGCCAGCCACCAGATGTACCAGATCAGGCCGAAGCCGAGCGCCACGCTGAAGGCCGCCAGGATGACGCCGGTGCCGGTGTTGTTGGGCATATGGATCGGCTTGAAGCCGGAGAGCGGCCTGACGTAGCCGGCCTTCTTCATGTCCCACCAGGCGTCGTTGTCGCGCACGACAGGCGTGAAGGCGAAATTGTAGGCGGGCGGCGGCGAGGAGGTCGACCATTCGAGCGTACGGCCGTCCCAGGGATCGCCGGTCGGATCGGTCAGAGCCTCGCGCTTGCGGATGGAGACGAAGATCTGGATCAGGAAGGCGGCGATGCCGCAAGCGATCAGCACCGCGCCGAAGGCGGCGATGACGAACCATATCTGCAGCGAAGGGTCGTCGAAGACACGCATGCGGCGCGTCACGCCCATCAGACCGAGGATGTAGAGCGGCATGAAGGCGAACCAGAAGCCGACCACCCAGCACCAGAACGACACCTTGCCCCAGAACGGATCGAGCTTGAAGCCGAAGGCCTTGGGCCACCAGTAGGCAATGCCGGCAAACAGGCCGAACAGCACACCGCCGATGATGACGTTGTGGAAGTGCGCGATCAGGAACAGGCTGTTGTGCAGCACGAAATCCGCGGGCGGCACGGCAAGCAGCACGCCGGTCATGCCGCCGACGGTGAAGGTGAGCATGAAGGCCATCGTCCACATCATCGGCAGCTCGAAGCGGATACGGCCGCGATACATCGTGAACAGCCAGTTGAAGATCTTCGCTCCCGTCGGGATCGAGATGATCATCGTGGTGATGCCGAAGAAGGAATTGACGCTGGCGCCGGAACCCATGGTGAAGAAGTGGTGCAGCCAGACGAGGTACGACAGGATGGTGATGACCACCGTGGCGTAGACCATCGAGGTGTAGCCGAACAGGCGCTTGCCGGAAAAGGTCGAGGTGACCTCGGAAAAGACGCCGAACAGCGGCAGGATGAGGATGTAGACCTCAGGGTGACCCCATATCCAGATGAGGTTCACATACATCATCGGGTTGCCGCCGAAATCGTTGGTGAAGAAGTTGGTGCCGACATAGCGGTCGAGCGCCAGCAGCGAGAGCACCGCCGTCAGCACCGGGAAGGACGCCACGATCAGCACGTTGGTGCAAAGCGACGTCCAGGTGAAGACGGGCATGCGCATCATCGTCATGCCGGGCGCGCGCATCTTGATGATGGTGCAGATCAGGTTGATGCCGGACAGCGTTGTGCCGACACCCGCCACCTGCAGCGCCCAGATGTAATAGTCGACGCCGACGTCGGGACTGTAGCCGATGCCGGAGAGCGGCGGATAGGCGAGCCAGCCGGTGCGGGCGAATTCGCCGACGAACAGCGATGCCATGACCAGGATGGCGCCGCCGACCGTCATCCAGAAGCTGAAATTGTTGAGGAATGGGAACGAGACGTCACGCGCGCCGATCTGCAGCGGCACGACGAAGTTCATCAGCCCGGTGACGAAGGGCATCGCCACGAAGAAGATCATGATCACGCCGTGCGCCGTGAAGATCTGGTCGTAGTGATGCGAATTGAGGTAGCCCTCGGAACCATTGAAGGCGATGGCCTGCTGCAGGCGCATCATGATGGCGTCGGAGAAGCCGCGCAGCAGCATGACCAGGCCGAGCACCATGTACATGATGCCGATCTTCTTGTGGTCAACGCTGGTGAACCACTCACGCCAGAGATAGGTCCAGAGCTTGAAATAGGTGATGACGCCAAGAAGGGCGATGCCGCCGAGCGCCACCGCAGCGAAGGTGGCGACGACGATCGGCTCGTGCAGCGGCAGCGAGTCTAAGGTGAGACGGCCGAAGATGAATTTGGTCAGCGTATCGGGCATCTTCTGTCTCTCACAATTCGCGCCGCAGCAGGCCGAGCGACGGCGTATCCGCCTCGGCGCGACGGCTCTCGGTGCCTGGCCTCAGCAGCCCCGCCCCGCGCAGCGGGGAAAGATTCCTGGCCGGCCAATCCGTCGGCGTGGCATCGCTGGCCGCGCGCGTCGCCGCGGCCGCCTCCTCCGCTGTGCAGATGCTGGCGACATAGGACGGTTCGTTGCCGAACACCGCGCCGCGCCGGGCGAGCTTGTCGTATTGCAGCGGCAGCGTGTTGCGCACACCCGCAAGACCGAGGCCGCCCTTGGCGTCGATCGACATCATCTCGTTCATGCACATCTTGCCGCGCTCGACGCACAGATTGAGGATGGCGCCATAGAGGTCGGGATCGACGGAGGCATAGTGGCGGACCGGCTCGTTCTCGCTCGGCTTTTCAAGCTCGAGATAGCTGTCGCGGTCGAGCGCCGCAGACGCGGTCCTGGTCTGCGCCACCCATTGCTCGAAAGCCTGGTCGGACAGGCCGTGGAAGGCGAAGCGCATCCCGGAGAAGCCGGCGCCGCTGTAATTGGCCGAGAAGCCGCTATAGGTGCCCGGGCGATTGATGACGGCGTGCAGCTTCGTCTCCATCGCAGGCATGGCATAGATCTGCCCGGCAAGAGCTGGAATGTAGAAGGAATTCATCACCGCCGACGAGGTGATGCGGAAGTCGATCGGCTGGTTCACCGGCGCCGCCAGTTCGTTGACGGAGGCGATGCCGTAGTCCGGATAGATGAAGAGCCATTTCCAGTCGAGCGCCACGACCTCGACCCGCAGCGGCTTGTGCAGCTCCGTGACCGGCTGGCCGGGCTCGATCCGGTCGATCCGGCGATAGGGGTCGAGCAGATGCGTGCCAAGCCAGGTCAAGGCGCCAAGGCAGATGATGATGAGCAAAGGGGCCGCCCAGATCACCAGTTCCAGTTTGGTCGAATGATCCCAGTCCGGCGCATAGGTCGCCGAGGCATTGGATTGCCGGTAGCGCCAGGCGAAGAAGACGGTCAACGCCATGACCGGCACGATGATGATCAGCATCAGAAGGGTCGAGACCACGAGCAGGTCGCGCTGCTGGGCCGCGACATCGCCGGCGGGCGCGAGCACGACCAGATCGCAGCCGCTGAGCAGCCCGGCCAGGGGAAACAGAAGCAAGGCTCCAAATCGTTTCATCAAACGCTGCCCTCGATGGACCGCGGCAACCGTTAATGTTGCAGTGCGGTATCGATCCAAGGGCTACTGCTCGCGGCGCTGCGGTAACATTGGACAATTTGTCCAATGCCCAGCTGGCATGGCTTTGGCGCAGTGTGCAGTGCACAATGGAACCTTTGGGGAATCCCCAGAATTGGGTCCCGGACACTTCATTCCACGCGGTGGCGACGGATAAGATGGCACAGACTTCGACTGCCGAAACGAACAGCGAGCTGATCGGCTCGCATCATGGCCAGGTCAGCGCCGGCGATATCGCGGTCGGCGTGATCGTCGGCAGGACGTCGGAATTCTTCGACTTCTTCGTCTATGCGATCGCGTCCGTCATCGTGTTCCCCAAGCTCATATTTCCGACGCACGATCCGCTCGTCGGAACACTCTATTCGTTCTCCATCTTCGCGCTGGCCTTCGTCGCGCGCCCTTTCGGCTCCGTGCTGTTCATGGCCGTCGATCGCGCCTATGGCCGCGGCGCGAAACTGACGATCGCGCTGTTCCTGCTCGGCACGTCGACCGTCGCCATCGCGTTTCTGCCGGCCTATGGCGACATCGGTGCGGTCGCGATCTGGCTTTTGGCGCTTGCCCGCATCGGACAGGGGCTGGCGCTCGGCGGAACATGGGACGGACTGCCCTCGCTGCTGGCGCTGAATGCACCTGAGAATCGGCGCGGCTTCTATGCCATGATCCCGCAATTGGGCGCGCCGATCGGCCTCATCGTGGCCAGCGCACTCTTTGCCTTCTTCGTCGCCAATCTGTCGGCCGACGACTTCCTTGCCTGGGGCTGGCGCTATCCCTTCTTCGTCGCCTTCGCGATCAACGTCGTGGCGCTGTTCGCCAGGCTGCGCATTGTCGTCACGCCCGAATTCTCGAAATTGTACGAGAGCGGAGACCTGCAGCCGACGCGCATCAGGGACACGATCCGGGCCGAGGGCCACAACGTCGTCGTCGGCGCCTTCGCACCACTGGCGAGTTTTGCCCTGTTCCATATGGTGACGGTGTTTCCGCTCTCCTGGGTGTTTCTGTTCACCAATGAGGGGCCGGCACGCTTCCTGGCGATCGAGGCAGTGAGCGCGCTGTTCGGCATTGCGGCCATCGTCGCATCGGGGCCACTGGCCGATCGCGTCGGGCGCCGTGCGCTGCTCGGCGGTTCGGCGATCGCCATCGCCACGTTCAGCGGCTTTGCTCCGCAGCTTCTGGATGGCGGCACCGTCGGCGAGGCACTGTTCATGGTGCTGGGCTTCATCCTGCTGGGGCTGAGCTTCGGGCAATCATCGGGCGTCGTCGCCTCGAGCTTTTCCCGCCAGCATCGCTATACCGGCTCAGCGATCACCTCGGATCTGGCCTGGATGTTCGGTGCCGGCTTCGCGCCACTCGCCGCCCTGCTCCTGGCCGGCAATTTCGGCCTCATCGCCGCCGGCGCCTATCTGCTGTCGGGCGCTGCCTGCACATTGCTTGCGCTGTGGATCGACGGGCGCCGTCCGGCGGCGGACCGTCAGCCCGACTGATCTGCCAGTTCGCGACTACGGGTGGTGCGGCCGACGGCACGGGCGACCTGGGCCGCATTGCTATGCTCGCCTGCCTGCCTCATGCGGCATTCGTATTTTCCCTGGCAGCCCAAAAATGGAATGCAGCACCCCGCCGGCCAACCGGCCAGCGGCTAATATCAGACATTATCCCGCGACCATGCAGGAAGCACATAATGTCCGCGCAAGCCGCCAATGTCGTCAGTCTGGATGCCTTCCGGCATGCCCGCAACGCACAGCATTCGACGCGTCCGCCGGAGGCACCCTTCATGATGCCCAGCGTGGCTCCAGTCGCCTGGGTGCCGGTCTGGTTCATGCCGGTCTATTGGGTCGGTGCACCGTCGACGCTGAATTGACATCGCCGTGGCGGACGCCTTCTCGAATGTCATCGAACTTGCCGACAGCGGGGACGTCGCCAGCGAACTGCCGCAGATTCTTGGACGCAACCTGCGCAGGCTGAGAACACGACAAGGCCATTCGCTTGAACGGTTGGCGAAACTGTCGGGCGTCAGCCGCGCCATGCTGGGCCAGATCGAGACCGGCAGAAGCGCTCCCAGCATCAGCCTGCTGTGGAAGATCACGACGGCTTTGGGCGTTCCCTTCGCAACATTGCTCGACAGTCAAAAGGTGCAAGGAACCCTGGTCCTGCGCCGCCAGCATGCGAAAATCCTGACGTCGGTCGACGGCAAGTTCACATCGCGGGCCTTGTTTCCTTTCGACGCGGAACGGAAGGTCGAGTTCTACGAGTTGCGCTTTGCGGCCGGACACACCGAAAACGCCGAGGCGCATGCTGCGGGCACGATCGAGAACATCATCCTGGCGAAAGGCCAGCTCGAAATCCAGGCGGGCCAGGAAGCCGCCCATCTGCTTTCCGAAGGAGACGCCATCCTGTTCGAAGCCGATGTGCCGCACAGCTACAGGAACCCCGGCGACAGCGAGGCCATCGCCTATCTCGTCATGACTTATGTAGAGGCTGTCGGCTGAACGAAAAAAGGGGCCGGCTAGCCGACCCCCTCTAAAAAACAAAGCGGCAGCGCTCAGGCCATCGAGCCCATCATCATCATGCCGCCGCACATCATCATCATCGGCATGCCGGCGCCGTTCATGGCCATCATGCGCTTGCAGCATTCCATGAACATGTCCTTCGAGGCGTCGCTCATCGGGGTCATTTCGCAGACCATGCCGGTGGCGGTCATCTTGCAGGTCATCATGCACATCATCGCAGGCATCATGCCCTGCATCGGCATTGCGCCCATCATCATCGGGTTCATCGGCATGCCGCCCATCATCGGCATCATTCCACCCATCATCGGGTTCATCGGCATCATGTTGTTCATCATCGGCATCGGCTGCATCTGCATTGCGGGATTCATGATCTGCTCCGTCTGGTTGAGAGACGTCCCGCAGCGGCAGGCCGTCGATGGCGGAGCTCTACGCCGCGAAATCGCGCTTCGACAACATCAATTCCAGGCCGCCCGTCGCTTTCCTCCGCTACAACGGAGGAAATGTCCGTCGCATTGGAAAAACGCCCTTCAGCCGACCTTCCCCATGCTCAATATGCCTTCCAAGTGAGCATCGATTACCCGGATTCGCTGCAGAATTGGTACGACATTTTGTCAAAGGAGGCCGCCGTAGAAGCCGCCTCATGACACCTGACTCGCTTGCGCGACGCAGTTATTGCGCAACCCGCACGATGAGCTTGCCGAAGTTCTTGCCGTCGAGAAGGCCGAGGAAGGCTTGTGGCGCATTCTCCAGGCCATCCACGATATCTTCCCTGTAGCGGACCTGCCCGGACGCGATCCACCCGGCCATCTCGCCATAGAAGGCCGGGCGCTGGTCGACAAATTCGCGCTGGATGAAGCCCCTTATCGTCAGGCTGCGGTGGAGCACTTGCTGCATCAGCGTCGGCAGCCGGTCGGTGCCGGAAGTCGCGATGGTGTTGTATTGCGCGATCAACCCGCAGACCGGCACACGCGCGAACTCGTTCAGCAGGGGAAACACCGCATCCCAGACAGCACCGCCGACATTCTCGAAATAGACGTCGATACCATCCGGGCAGGCAGCCTTTAACTGCTCGGCGAAATCGTCGGCCCGGTGATCGACGACCGCGTCGAAGCCGAGCTCCTGCCGCACGAAGGCGCATTTGTCTGCACCGCCTGCGATGCCAACGGCGCGCGCGCCCTTGATGCGAGCGATCTGGCCGACGGCCGAGCCCACCGCGCCGCTGGCCGCTGCCACGACCACCGTCTCGCCAGCCTTTGGCTGTCCGATCGTCAGCAGGCCGGCATAGGCGGTGAAGCCCGGCATGCCGAGCACGCCAAGCGCGGTCGTAACCAGCGCGGCCGCGGGATCGAGCTTGCGCAACCCGACACCGTCGGACAGGGCAAAGCTCTGCCATCCCGAGTGGGACAGCACGATATCGCCTTCAGCGAAATCGGCATGGCGGGATCTGACGACACGCGCGACGGTGCCGCCTTCCATCACGCCGTCGATCTCGACCGGCTTGGCATAGGATCTGGCGGCGTTCATGCGGCCGCGCATATAGGGATCAAGCGACAGATAGAGGATCTGGAGCAGCAATTCGCCCTCGCCCGGCTCGGCGATCCCGACGGACTCGATGCGGAAGTCGCCTGGCTTTGGCCGGCCTTGCGGTCGTGCCGCCAGCACGATGCGAGTGTTCGTCTCAGTCGACATTGGGTGCTCCCTTCAAGCGACGTTCTATGCGAAGAACCGATGGTCGCTATCAGGCCGAGATTCTCGCGCGACGTCGATCCCTTATACCGTCGTCTGAATATGCCGCGCCACTGGGACGCCCTGAACTGGACTCAGGGCAAAGCGCTCCTTGGAATCGAGCAAAGGACGCTGAACGACGGATTGACCAGGTTTCCGATGCGCAATTTGCAGCATTGGCTGACAAGCTGGTGCGCGTCCATCAGATCCAGTTTTGCCCGCCGCGCGACCCACCGGACAAGGCCCGACGCGGCGATCCGGACGGCGTCGTCGACGGGCCGTGCGCAGCCGATGACGCCGATGTGGCTCTCGGTTTCCAGCCTCGGCCAATCGAACCCGTCTTCGGGCGCAAGCCGGTCGATCGACAATGTCGTGTTGAAGGCGCCTTCGATCGCGGTGCCCGCGATCTCGCCGTCGCCCTGCGCATAGTGTCCGTCGCCGATATAGACATGCCCGCCATCGACATTGGCCCTGATGTAGAGCGTGGCGCCGGGGCCGAGATCCGGAATGTCTAGATTGCCGCCGAAGTCACCCGGGACGACGCCGAGGCGGACTTCGCCATGCGCCGGCGCCACCCCCAGAGTGCCATGAAATGGCCGGAAAGGAACTTGCAGCCGCGCCCCGGAACGCGTCGGCGTCACAAGCGAGGCCCGATCGGCGTCCAAGGTCCAGATCCAGACGCGCTCGTCCTGCGGCTGCTGGAGGTTCGGATTGACGCGCGTGCCCGAGAGCAGGCCGAAATCGGGCGAGATCGTCGCGACGCCCCAGTCGCGGGCGGGCTCCAGCGCGATCAGGCGGATGGCGAGAATGTCTCCGGCGACAACGCCGTCGACGGCAATCGGCCCGGTCAGCGGATTGACCTTCGGGTACGGCGCAACCTCACGCGGCCGGCCATTGACATCGGTCAGCCTGCCGGAAAAGCAGTCCTCGGTGAAAACGGTGAAGACCTCCCCGGCACGTACGGTCCTGCGGGGCGCATGGCCGCCGAAATGAAACACGAAATCATCTTCTTGCTGCATGGGTTGGCCGCCTTGCGTCATGGTGGTCAAAGGTTTGAACGTTGCGGATCGGATGACCCGCTCGCCGGCGCTGGTTCGAGAATCCTGGCCGGCCGGTTGCGCAGGTGAAGCCGCCAGCGCGCGAATGTCAGCCCGAGAATGGCCGCGAGATAAGGCAACATCAGGACGAACTGCGAGGGGATGGCGAGCGCCTGAAGGCGGTCGCCCAACGCTCCGAAGAAGCCGAACAGCACCGCCGCTGCAGCCGTTGTCCAGGGCAAGCCGCCACTGAACAGCGTCGCGGCAAGGCCGATGAAACCACGGCCGCTGGTCATCTCCGGGAGGAAGAAGTGCAGCTTGTCCATCGAGATCTGCGCGCCGGCGAGACCTGCCAGGAGGCCGCTGATGGCAAGCGCCAGCGCCTTCATGCGCGCAACATCGATACCGGCGGAGCGCGCCGCATGCTCGTCTTCGCCCGCGGCGCGCAAATAGGAGCCGATCGGCGTCTTGTAGAGGAAGACAAAACAGGCCGGCACAGCCAGGAACGCCAGGACAACGATGACGCTCTGCCCCTCCAGCGCCGGACCGAGCAGCGGCACGAGGGCAAGCGCACCGGCCGGAATGTGCCAGAGATCGGGGAAGGTGATCGGACGCAAGCCACCCGGGCTTCTGTAGAACCATTCCAGCGCAAACAGACTGCCACCGGCGGCCAGAAGGTTGATGCCGAGACCGGCAACGATGAAATCCGCGGAAAACCGCAAGGTCATCAGCGCCAGAAGCTGCGACATCAGGATCGACGCAACCAGCGCGCACAAAAGCGCAAGTGCAGCACTTCCGGATGCGTTGCCGACGGCAATGGCGGTGAACGCGGCCACCAGCATCATCCCCTCCACGGCAACGTTGAGGATGTTGGCGCGCAGCGTGATCATCGCTGCCAGGGCCGCCAGCACGATCGGCGAGGATTGTTCGAGCCCCGAGGCGAGAAACGAGATGTATGCCATCGGCCTAGCCCCGCGCCCGGGCGTTGAGCCGCGCCGTCATCAAGAGCACGAGAAGGCCCGTGAGGAGATTGACCAGCGAACGCGGCACGTCGGTGGAGATCTGCATGTAGGCGGCGCCGTTGATGATCATGGCATAGAACAAGGCCGTCGCCAGCGCGCCGATCGGGTGGATGCGCGCCAGCAAGGCGCATGTGAGGCCGACCAGCCCGTAGTTGGGGGAGAAATTCTGTTCGAAACGATGGCCGATCCCCAGCACGTAGAGCGTACCCGCCAAACCGCCGAACCCGCCGGCCAGCAGCATGGCCATGACAATGCGCCTGTCTGCGGGAACGCCGATGGTCCTGGCAAAGCGCAGATTGGTGCCGGATGCACGCAGCTGCGCGCCCCATTCCGTCCTGAACAGCGCCACCCAACTCACCACCGACAGCAAGGCCGCGACGATGATGCCGCTGGTGGCGCCCGGCACGCCGGGAAACGCCGGCAGCCATATCTTTTGCGGCAGCAACGCGCTGACGGCGCCGTAGCTGGTCGGATCGCGGATCACCTGATTGGCGAGATAGGACGTGAACAACAGCACAATGATGTTCAACATCAGCGTCGTGACGACCTCGTCGACGGCAAGCCTGACCTTGAGGACCGCGGGTATCCAGCCGAGCAACGCGCCGGCCAGGATGCCCCCCACGACCACGAGCGGAAAGAGCACCACCGCCGGAAGGCCGGAAAGGGAGACGCCGATTACGGTCGCCGTGATGGCACCGGCATAGAGCTGGCCCTCGCCGCCGACATTGAAGACGCCGGCTCGGAACGAAAAGATCACGCCGAGCGCGATCAGCGTCAATGGCGTTGCGCGATTGAGGAACAGGGCGAAATTGCCGAGTGAATCGAAATTGGCCAAAAGCAGGTCTCGATACGCGCGAACCGGTTCGTCGGTGATAGCGGCAACCAGCACGAAGCCAATGGCGAGCGTCAGCGCAATCGCGGCGACCGGCGCGCGGATGGCCTTCAGCAGGTCGATGACAGTGCTGCGCATCAGTTGACCGCCCCGAGCGAACCGTTCATCAGCGCACCGACCGTCACTTCATCGGCATCGCCGCGCTCGAGGACGCGCAAGAGCTTGCCTGAATACATCACGCCGATCCTGTCGGAGAGCGCGAATATCTCGGACAGTTCGGACGATATCAGCAGCACGGCGCGGCCGCGATCGGCGGCCGCCATGATGCGCTCGTAGATGAATTCGGCAGCGCCGATGTCGAGGCCCCGCGTCGGCTGGCTGACCACCAGAAGCGTGGGATCGCGGTTCAACTCCCGTGCGATGACGACCTTTTGCATGTTGCCACCCGAAAGGCTGCCGACCGGCGTCGACGGCTGCGCGCCACGAATGTCGAATTCCGCGATCTTGCCTGCCGCGAACGCGTCGACCCTGTCGGTGCGCACCAGTCCGTGCCTGATCAGGCCGGCAAGGCTGTAATTGGTCGCGGCCAGATTCTCGCCGACGCTCATGGTGACGCTGAGGCCGCGATCGAGGCGGTCCTCCGGGACGAAGCCGAGGCCGGCTTGCTGGCGGCCCGGCACGTCGACCGTGGTGACGTCCCGGCCGTCGAATTCGATCGATCCGGCCTGGATATCGGTGAACCCGGCGATGACTTCGGACAGCTCGGTTTGCCCGTTGCCGTCAACGCCGGCGATGCCGACGATCTCGCCGGCGCGGACCTCGAGTGAAATGTCGTCCAGCAGCCGCCTGCCGGCGGCATTGGCCACGGCGACATGGCGAAGCCGGAGCTTGGTGGCGCCGAAGGCGCGTTTGCGCGACTGACCAGCGCGGCCGACAAGAAAAACATCGCGGCCGACCATGTCGCGGGCGATGTCGGCCTCGCTGACGTCGCGCGTCAGATGCGTCGCTATGGTTTTGCCGTGCCGCAGCACCGTCACCCTGTCCGACACCGCCATCTTCGACAAGGTGATCACCGTCAACGCACGCGGCGCGCTGCTGGTCACCAAATATGCGACGCGGCAGATGGTGGCGATCGGCAAGGGCGGCGCGATCGTCAACGTCTCCAGCCAGGCGGCGCTGGTCGCGCTCGACGGCCACATCTCCTATGGATCCTCCAAGGCGGCGTTGGAAAACATCACCCGCTGCTCGGCGCTGGAGCTCGGCAAATACAACATCCGCGTCAACAGCGTGAACCCGACCGTGGTGATGACGCCGATCTCGTCCGGCCATTGGAGCCAGCCGCATGTCGCCGAGCCGTTCCTGAAACAGATGCCGCTCGGCCGCTGGGCGACGGAGGATGAAGTCGCCGGGCCGATCGTGTTCCTGCTCAGTGATGCGGCCTCGATGATCACAGGCATCCACCTTCCCATCGACGGCGGCTACACCTGCCGATGAGGCTTAGGCCAGGGATACGTGTTGCTTTCTAACCGGCTTGAAGTCCTGCCGCCTCTTCGACTTTCGCCGCGCCGGTCATGATGGCGACGACGTCGGCCATGGTGTGGGTTTTCGGACTGACCACGGCCGCGCGTCGGCCGAGGCGCATAATGTGGATACGGTCGGCGATTTCGAAGACGTTCGGCATGTTGTGGCTGATCAGGACCACGGGCAGTCCGCGCTGCCGGATTGCCCGGATCAGGTCGAGGACCTGTCCCGTTTCCCGCACGCCGAGCGCTGCCGTCGGCTCATCCATGATCGCGAGCTTCTTGGCGAACAATGCGGCTCTGGCGACCGCGACGCCCTGACGCTGGCCGCCTGACAAGGATTCGACCGCGGAGCCGATCGACGGCAGGCGGAATTTCAGTTCCGCCATGCTGCGCTCCGCCTCCGCGCGCATACCCTTCTTGTCGAGCATGCGCAGGACATTGCCGAGAAAGCCGGGGCGGCGGCGTTCCCGGCCCAGGAACAGATTGCTGGCGATATCGAGCGCCGCCGCAACGGCGAGATCCTGATAGACCGTCTCGATGCCCAGCTTGCGTGCCTCCAGCGGCCCCTTGAAATGAACGGGTTGGCCGTCCAGCAGGATTTCGCCGCTGTCGGGGATGAGCGCGCCGGTCAATGCCTTGATCAGCGAACTCTTGCCAGCGCCGTTATCGCCGACCACCGCCAGGATTTCGCCGGCGCGCAGTTCGAAATCGACACCGTCGAGGGCGGTGACGTGGCCGTAGCGTTTGACCAAGTTGCGCGCTTCGAGGATGACACTACCTGGGGCGGTCACCACCGGCACTCCGGATGCAGCAGCCACCATCACCGCCTCCCCCTGGTCAACTGGTCGAGCGCGACCGCCACGATCACCAGAATGCCAGTGATCAGATCCTGCCAGAGCGGATCGATGCCCGCGAGCGTCAGCCCGTTGCGCAGCACGCCGACGATCAGCGCACCGATCAGCGTGCCGATCAGTCCGCCCCGGCCGCCGAAGAGGCTGGTGCCGCCGATGACGACGGCGGTGATGGAATCGAGATTGGCGGTCTGCAAGGCATTGGGGTCGGCATTGGGGATTCGGCCCAGCGCCAGCCAGGCCGCGATCCCATAGATGAACGCCGCAAGGACGTAGACCGAGAGCAGGAGCCGTCCGACCGGAATGCCGACAAGCCGGGCGGCTTCGGGATTGTTGCCGACCGCGTAGACATGCCGTCCCCATTGGGTCTGGTTGAGCAGGAACCAGACCAGTCCATAGAGGAGGAGCATGATGATGACGCCGTAGGTCAGGATGAAACCGTTCAGGCGAATGGTGCTTCCGGTCCAACCGAGAAATGCGTCGGTGACGGGAAATGCGCCGCCTGCCGAAATCAGCCTGAGCGCGGCGGTGATGATGCCCAATATGCCGAGGGTGACGATGAAGGGCGGCAGGCGCAGGCCGCTGATCAGGCTTCCCGCCGCGACACCGGCCGCCGTGCAGGCAAGAACGGCCAGGGCCATGGCCAAGACGGGGTCATAGCCGCTGTTCGCCAGCTTCCCGGCAAGAATGGTGCCCAGTACGCATATCGCGCCGACCGCTAGGTCAATGCCGGCGGTCAGGATGATCAAGGTCTGGCCAATGGCCAAGGTGCCGATGATCACCGTCTGCTGCAGAATGATCGACAGATTCTGGGTGGCGAGAAAACGCGGATTGGTCAGCGAAAAGATCACGCCGAAAGCCAGCAGCACCAGCAGCGGACCCACCGACGGCGTGCCGATGAACTTCTTGGCAATGCTGGACGTCCTGCCGAAAGAAAGTGCCAATGACGAATTCATAAGTGCCCTCTGGAACAGTCGCCTCGTTCCCGGCCTCAAGGGTCGGGCCGGAAACGAACGGGACCATGCCGCTACAGATACCGCCTTGTCGACGGCCTGTCCGGCATGGTCCCGCCGGGAGGGTTCTTAAAATCAGTCGCCCCAGCAGTTCTTGAGGCCCCATTCGGTATCCTTGGAATCTATCCCTGCGATCGGCTTGTCGGTGATCAGGAACGAACCGGTATTGACGAACCCGCTCGGCTTCTTGCCGCTGGCCGCATACTCCACGACAGCGTCGACGCCATTGGCCGCCATCTTGTAGGGAAATTGCATGACGGTGGCGGCGATCTGGCCGGCCTTGACGTTGCGAACGCCGGCGCAGCCACCGTCGATCGAGGTCAGCATGACATCGCCTTCCTTGCCGAAGGATTTCAAGGCCGCGTAGGCGCCGGCGGCGGCCGGCTCGTTGATGGTGTAGACTGCGTTGATGTCGCCGTTCTTGGAGAGCAGGTTCTCCATGCCGACCTGGCCCTTGTCCTGCGCTCCATTGGTGATGGCCGAGCCGGCAATGGCCGGATCGCCTTCGGTAAGCCCGAAGCCCTTCAGATATCCATTGTGCCGGAACGTATCGACCGTGCCGCCAGGCGTTCCATCGAGCATCGCCAGCACCGGCTTCTTGTTGCCAAGTGCCTTGCGCGCATAGGCGCCCTGCTGCACGCCGGCCTCGAAATTATCCGTGGCGAAGGTGGCGTCGACGGCATCGGCGGGATCGGTCGCCGTATCGAGCGCGATCACCAGGACCCCTGCATCGCGCGCCTTCTTGATGATACCCAGCATGCCGGTCGAGTTGTTCGGCGTCACCAATATGCCTTTGGCGCCGGCGCTGATCAGATCCTCGATCGCAGTGACCTGGCCTTCATTGTCACCGTCGAACTTGCCGGCACGGGCGATCAGCTTGACGCCCTTGGCCTTGGCCTCCTCTTCGGCGGCCTGACGCATTTTGACGAAGAACGGATTGACCTCCGTCTTGGTGACGAGGCCGACGATGACTTCCTCGGCCGAGGCATGGCCGGTCACCGCAAAGGCGGTTCCGAAGAGCACAAGGCCCGCGGCGGCTGATTTGACGATGGCTCCGGACCTGGCGCCGATTGAAATATGCAAAATGGACATGAACTCCTCCCGAGTTGTTGAACCTTTCTCCTCAAAGGCTCAGCGATTAACGCATAAGTTTTGCATACGGTCAAACATTATGTAGGTAATTATGTATGTTTTTATACATAATTACCTGGGCAAGGCGGCAGACGCCCACAAGGCCCGCAATCGCCTTGCTCAGGCGACCGATTTCGTTTCCTCCCCCGGCTGGTCGAGCAGCGGCGACGCTGCCGTGTTCAGATCGTGCATGGCGTTGCGCACGGTCCGATTGCCGCTGAGCTCCCGATAATTCCTGTAGAGAAGGCGGTAGGCGGCGGCGCTTTCCGGGCGAGGCTGGTAGGGCGTGAAGGTGCGTGCGCCGAACCGGGCCGTGCCTTCGGCGAAGCCGCTCACCAGTTCCGCCGCGACCGCGCCATGAACCGCCGCGCCGACAGCCGTTGCATGGGTAATGCTTGGAACCTCCACGACGCGGCCCAGCACGTCGGCCATGATCTGCACCAGCAATGGATTGTTCTGGGCCAGACCGCTGGTCAGGATGATGCGGTCGATGGCAAAATCGCCGGCCTCGAACAGGTCGACCACCGTGCGCGCGCCGAAACACAGCGACTCGATCAGGGCGCGATAGATGCCGACGCCGGTGGTTTCGGTGGTGAGGCCGAGAAGCAGGCCGCTGAGGTTTGAATCCGCAAGCGGCACGCGGTTGCCGTTCCACCAGTCGAGCGCCACGAGATGGTTGGCGCCGGGTTCGAGTTCGGCTGCCTCGCGGTTGTAGATGCGGAAACTTTCCGCCTCGTCGGCACCACGCGGAAAAGCCTTCACGAACCAGGCGAGCGTGTCGCCGAACCCGGCCTGCCCGGCCTCGTAGCACCAGAGATCACGAACCGATCCATCCTTGGCCACGCCTTCGATGCCGGGCGGCAAAGGGCGGAACTGCTGGCTCAAAAACAGATAGACAGCCGAAGTTCCGAGCGCGCCGACGAGACAGCCGGACGACACGGCGCCAACCGCGGGCAGCACGACGTGGGAATCGATGACCGCCACCGCAACGATCGCGCGGCCGCTGATGCCGGTGCGCGTGCGCCATGCCTCCGACAGGCTTCCACCCGAACTGCCGATACGGTGCGGCACCGACAGCCTTTCGGACAGGCCGGGCACGATCCCCTGCGGATAGCCTTCAGCCTCGGAATACTGGGCCTTGTAGGCCGCGAAACCCAGACTGCGCACTTCGTGGCCGGTCAACTGCCAGACAAGCCAATCACCGGATTCGATGAACCGTCCGGCCACACTCCAGATGTGCGGTGCTTCATCCGCGATCTCAGCCGCCTTCGGCAGCAGCCATTCCCCGGAGAGCTTGCCGCCGAAATTGCGCAGGAAGGCCCCGCCCCGACGGTTGATCGCGTCGGCATAGGGCTGCGCGGCGCGATGCTTCCACAATTTGACATAGGCATGCGGCTCGCCGGGATAAAGCTCGGAAAGGGCGGTGCCGTCGGCGGCGGTCGGCATCGGGGAACTGGCCGAGAAGCCCAGCCCGATCGACTCGATGACCCGACCACGCCCCAGCACATCCAGGATTTCTTCCGCCGCCTCGAGATAGTCGGCGGCGTTCTGCAACGCCCATGAGCGCGGCAAAAGCGTGCCGTCAGGCAGGCTTTGCGTCATGACATCATGGCGATAGGCATGCGTGTGACTGGCGATCTGCTCACCGGTCGCGGCATCGAGCAGGACGCCGCGGGCTGAGCCGGTGCCGTAGTCCAGTCCGATGATATAGGTTGCAGTCATTCTCGCCTGCTGCCTTTCCAAATCGGGCGACGTATTCCTCTTATTCATCGATATATCTATAAGTCAACGCATTATTGCATATTTTTGTACAAAAGATGCGCCGCTTTCTTGTGGACGCGCCTTTATCTCCCTGGCGTTTATGGCTAAATCTCAGGGCGAACGGGGACTGCGGAATGGTCAGGACAAACGGTACGGCGGAGCATCCCGCGCTTGTGAACAGTGGCGAGATTCTCTCGCTGATTGCCACTGGCGCCGCCACGTCCCGGTCAGCGCTGCTCGATGCGTCGGGATTGTCACGCGTGACTGTTACCCAGCGCCTGAATGCACTGATCGAGTCCGGCCTGGTCCGCGAGACGGCCCGCACAATGCCGAGCGGCGGCAGACCGACGCGCGTGCTTGGGATCAACGAGCGGGCGGGCTTCTTTCTCGTTGCCAACATCGGCGAAACCTACATCCACCTTGCCGCCATGGACCTTGAGCCCGCTATCGTCTCGCAAAGCACGATACCGTTCAACGCTTCGGACGGACCGGCGGTTTCGCTCGCGCAGATCGCCGACGGGTTCGACATCCTCGCCGCGAAGGCCCGAACCAGCCACGGCTCGCTTTTTGGCGTCAGCCTCAGCATGCCCACGCCGGTCGATTTCAAGCGCGGCCGCGTTGCCGGTCCTTCGGTCCTTCACGGATGGGACGAGTTCGACATCATCGGTTGGCTGCGCGGTCGTTTCGATGCGCCGATCTATGTCGAAAACGACGTGAACCTGATGGCGATCCACGAGCACCGTCAGAATTTTCCGCATGTGGATGACATGTTCTTCATCAAGGCGGGAACGGGCATCGGCAGCGGCATTGTCGCCGGCGGCAAGATCTTTCGTGGCGCTCAAGGCGCTGCCGGCGACATCGGCCATATCCAGTTCAGCTCCGAGAACGCGCCTCTGTGCCGCTGCGGCAAGCTCGGCTGTGTCGAAGCGCGCGCCGGCGGCTGGGCGATTGCCCGCGATCTCTCGAGCAGGGGCTTCAAGGCGGAGAACGCGCGCGATGTCATTTCGTTGGTTGAAATGCAGAAGCCGGAAGCCCTGATGTTGCTGCGCAGCGCCGGGCGGGTGATCGGCGAAGTCGCTTCCGATGTCGTCAGCATACTCAACCCGAGCCTGATCGTGGTCGGCGGCACGCTGGCCAGGGGCGGAGAGTTTCTGTTGTCGGGAATCCGCGAACTCGTCTACCAGCGATGCCTTCCGCTTGCCACGCGCGAGCTGCAGATCGTCCTCACCAATCCGCAGAAGGACAGCGCCCTTTTCGGCGCCGCCTATCTGGCGCTCGAGGACATCTTCAGCCTCGAAAAGGTGGAGGAACTGATCGACCGGCGGACCACCGATCGATAGAGTCAAACCCTGTTCTATCGGGATGGGACAGGCTCAGGTCTACGTGACGCCCATGATCATGGCGACAAGGTCCTTCTGGACGCCCTGGCGCACTGCCATCTCGCCAACGCTTCTGCCTTGCCGCATGACGACGGCCCGATCCGCCACCCGCACGACGTGGTCCATATTGTGGCTGACGATGATGACCGACAGGCCGCGCTCCGGCAGGCGTCTTACCATCGTCAAGATCTCGTCGGATTCGCGCACGCCAAGTGCCGCCGTGGGTTCATCCAGAATGACCACACGGCGGGCAAACGCCACTGCCCGTGCCACCGCCACGGCCTGACGTTGACCGCCCGACATCAAGCCGATCTCGTGGGATGGCGAGACGTGGCTGACGCTTAGCGCACTCGCATGCTCCCGCCATTGTCTCTGCTCTTGCCCCGCTGAAAGAAAGCCCAGCGGACCCAGCCAGCGTGGCCACGTCTGCTCGCGTCCGATCAGGAAATTGTCGGAGACGGTCAGATTGTCGAAAACGGCAAGATCCTGAAACACGGTCTCGATGCCCGATGCACGCGCATCGGCCGGCGAACGCAGCCGCAGCGGGCGTCCGTCAAGCTCGATGTCCCCCGAATCCAGCGCTACGATGCCGGTGATCGCCTTGATGAGGGTCGACTTGCCCGCGCCATTGTCGCCGAGCAAGGCGACAATCTCGCCCTCGTGAAGATCAAGCGACGCACCGGCCAGCGCGGTTACGAAGCCGTACGCCTTGCGCGCGTCCCGGACCGAGAGAACCAGACGTGGATCGGAGGCCGTGTTCGAAGGGCTGTCAGGCGAGGCGGCACTCATTGGTTGACCTGCCTCGCCCGCAGCGTGCGAATGCGGTTCTCGATGTGTTTGCGCAGGACATCGAGTTCCAGTGCCACCAGGATGCCGATACCGATCGCCACCGATGACCAGAATGGCGAGACGTCGAGCTGCTGCAGGCCGCTGCGGATGGTGGCAATGATGAGCGCGCCGAACAGCACGTTGGTGATGCTGCCGCGACCGCCGAAAAGGCTTGCCCCGCCGACAACCACCGCCGTGATGGCGTCAAGCTCATAGCCGACGCCGGAGAGCGGCGAAGCCGACCCCGTCCGGCCGTGATAGAGCATGCCGGCGATGCCGGCCGTCGTTCCACAGATGGCATAGGCGCTCATGATCAGCCTGTCGCGCGGCAGGCCGACCCATTGCGCGACATCCGGATTGCCGCCCACGGCATAGAGCCAGCGGCCCCATTGCGTACGCCGCAACAGGAGCCAGAACAGCCCGGCAAGAATGAGCACCATCAACGCGCCGGCAGGTATGCCGAGCACCTTGCCGTTTGCCAGCCAGTGCACGGCCGGCGAAACGCCCACGAGCGTGTTGCCGCCGCTGACGAGCAAGGCAACGCCGGCAACAATGCCGAGCATGGCCACGGTGACCACGAGGGGCTGCGGAATGCCGCCCTTGACGATCAGCAGGCCGTTGATCAGTCCGACAACGAGGCCGACAAGTGGATAGATGACCAGGGCCATCGAGCTGGGCTGATCGACACCGGTCAGCGTGGCCACCGTTACGACACTGAGCGCGATGACGCTGCCGACGGAGACATCGACGCCGCGAACCAGAATGACGAGGAATTGCCCCAGGCCCAGGGCGCAGACAATCGCGCTCTGGGCCAGGAGGTTCTGAAGATTGCGCACCGATATGAAATGCGGGGCAAGCAGGCCGAATGCCACGACCAGGGTCACGAGAATTATGACCGGCCCGGCCTGCAGAAGCCACAGCAGGACGGACAGGGAGTCGCGGCGACCCGTCGCCGTGCCGGGCGCCGCAGTGTCGGCATGCGGTTCCATCGCTGGCGCTATTTCACGACGTCATCAACGTTGCCGGCCACCACATCGGAAACCGTCTTCAGCATGCCGGCGGCATTTTCCGAGGTCTGAACAGGCTGCGCCGGCACGACCACGAGCTTTTCGACGCTCTTGCCGCGCACCAGTTCGGCGGTGGTGTCCGTGGCTGTCCTGGCGATCACCTCGAACGGGTAAGGCACCGTGAACTTCCAGTTCTTGTTGCCGGCGGCGATCGACTTCAGCGCATACTCCTGGCCACCCACCGAGCCAACGATGACATTGGACCCGGCTGCCTCCAGCGCCTGCAGGGTTCCCTGCGCCGAGACGTCGAAGATGTCGTAAATGCCGACCAGATTCGGATGCGCGTTCAGCATGCCCTCCGCGATCGTGCGCGATTTCTCCGGATCGCAACGGGCGTCGCCCTCGGCAACGATGTTGAATTTCGTACCTTTCACAGCGTCCTTGAAGGCGTTGATGAACGCGTCGGTGTCAGCCAGGCCGGCGATACAGCGGATGACGCCGATCTCGCCTCCGGCGGGGAGCTGTTTGGTGAATTCCTGCACGACCGCCTTCTCGGCCCCGACCGGATCATAATTCACCTGAGCGGTGAGGTCATCGATCGGCGGTGGCGCGCCGTCGAAGGACAGCACCTTGATGCCTTGCTTGGTCGCATCGTTGAGCGCGCTGACCAGTTCCTTGGAGGTGGCGCCGGTGTTGACGGCGATGACCTTGTAGCCTTCGGCCGGAGCATTGACGATTTCCTGAATGAAGAAATTGACGTCGCCGCGCGAGGCCCCCGATTTGACGTCGATCTGGACGTCTTCGATCTTGCTGGCACGGCCTTTGGCGACATTGTACTGGCGCACATAGGCCTGGTCGCCGAGATAGGAAAACAGCATCAGCCCCTTGGGCTTGTCGCCTGCGAACGCGTTAGAGGCCACGCAGCTTGCCGCAAGCAAGGCAGCTGCGGAAGCACGCAATAACAGCTTCAATTTCATTTTGTCCTCCCTGGGTTTCGAGGCCGCCTCCCAACCCGCAGCCTCAACCGCTTTAATACGCCTTATCGGCTAATATGTCTATCTTCATCTTAATTTGGCGGTAATTTTGTTTATTTTTAAACATAACGTGGCGATAGGAATGGTATGAACCGCCCGGGACTGTGGGGGAAATGCAAGGCCATGCGGTGCATTCCGCGCGACAGCCCAACTGGCATTCGGCCGCCGGTCCTGAACAATCCGGTCAGAGCGAGTCGTAAACGGCGTCGATCAACAGCTTGCGGCGTGGGTCCATGTCGTCAAAACCCAGCATGCGGTTGGTGACGTAGCCGAACCCGACGCCGGCATCCGGATCGGCGAAACCGATGGCGCCACCCCAGCCGGTGTGGCCGAACGTTTGCGATGACGCCCGGCCTGCATAGACCGGATCCTCCATCTGGTAGCCGGCGGCGAAGGCCGTTAGAACCGCGAAGCTGTCATCCATGCCGCGAAAGCGGAGGTGCGTTGCTTCCTGGATCGCCGCGCGGCCGATCAGGGCTTTGCCCTCCCAGATCCTGCCTGCTGCCATCATGCCGTAGATACGCGCCAGTGCGTGCGCCGTCGACTGGCCATTGCCGCCCGGCACTTCGGCGGCACGCCAGACGCGGTCGTTGGGGGCCAATGCACGCGGCGCTGGATTGTCACTTGCGTGGGGAAATGGCGAGGCACGGACAAACTCGACCCAGTCTGAAGCCTTGGGGCCCTCGATCATCTCGGCCACCCTGGAATCCTCGCGGTCCGGCAGACCGACATGAAAGTCGGCTGCAAGCGGGCCTGCGATCTCTTCCGCGATGAAGCGGCCGATGCTTCGCCCATCGACGCGTCGCAGCACTTCGCCCGCAAGATGGCCGTAGATAAGCGCGTGATAGATACAGCGGCTGCCGGGCTCCCATAGTGGCGACATGGCCGCAAGCGCGTCGACAAAAGGCGTCCACGCGAGCAGATCCGCTTCTTCCATCGGCACAGCAAGGCCATTCAGCCCGGCCTGGTGCGACATCACCTGATCTAGCGTGATGTGCTCCTTGCCGCCGGCCGCGAATTCCGGCCAGTAGCGGGCAATGGGCGCGGCATAATCCAGCTTGCCGCGCTCCACCAACATAGCGATCGCCAGCGCCACCACGCCCTTGGTGGAGGACCAGACATTGATCAGCGTGTCCTGCCGCCACGGACGGGTGCGCGCGGCATCCGCATGACCGCCCCACAGGTCAACGACGGTCTTGCCGTGGACGACGACGGATACACCACCACCATGCTCGAGCCTTTGGTCGAAACACGCGGCGAATGCCTCGCGCACAGCGCCAAAGCGCGGATCGCAGATACCCTCTATGTTCATGCGCGAATTCTCACCAAGTGCGAAAGTGACGGATGCCGCCGTTGAGACCATTCTCGCCTGGCGGGAACTCGCCAGTCCAGCGAATTGCAGACTCTCGAGAAGGCCAGCTCTGACTACTGCTTCACCGAAGTGGAGGTACCCCAGGTATCCGACAGCACGTAGCCCTGGGGGTACGGGTCCGTCGGATCGAGATAGTAGCTGTGCTCGCCCGTGATCCAGGCCCGGCCGGTGATCTCCGGGACGATCGCCTTGCGTCCAGCGATTTCCGTCAGCTCCACGATCCTGCCCGTGAAGCGCGAGCCGATAATTGATTCATGGATCAACACGTCGCCAACGCCCATCAAGCCCCGGGCCTGCAGCACGGCCATGCGGGCCGATGTGCCGGTTCCCGTCGGGCTGCGGTCCGAGCGCCCCGGCGAGACGATGCAGGTGGTGCGCGTGACATTGCCCGGCCCCTGGAACGGCATGGCGAACTGCACGATCGACACGCCGCGCACATGGTCGAAGTCCGGATGGACGACATCGAGCTGTTCGCGCGCGGCGCGCCTGATCTTCTCGCCGGCCACCGCCAGCTCGCGAGCCTCGTCGGGGGCGACCGAGAAGCCGAGCGCCTTGGCATCGACGATGGCGTAGAACATGCCGCCATAGGCGATGTCGACGGTGAGCGTGCCCAGCCCCTCGACTTCGATGGCCGCGTCGAGACGTTCGGCAAAGGCGGGCGCGTTGCGGAAGGTGATCGAGACGCATCTGCCGTCGCGACATTCGGCGCGCACCTCGATGACGCCGCCCGGCATGTCGAGCTTGAAGCGCGTCTCGGGCTCCTGCATCGGCACCATGCCGGTCTCGAGCAGCACCGTGGCTATGCATATGGTGTTGGAACCGGACATCGGCGGGTATTCCGTCGGCTCCATGATGATGGCGCCGGCGGCGCAATCCTCGCGCGTCGAGGGAACGAGCAGGTTGACGTGGCGCGCGACGCTGCCGCGCGGCTCGCAGATCAGCATGCGCCTGATATGGTCATGATCACGTTCCATCGTGATCATCTTCTCCATCATCGTGCGACCCGCCGGCGGCAGGACACCGCCGACGATGACGTCGCCGACTTCACCTTCGGCGTGGCAGCCGACGACATGGATGCTGGTTTTGGTGCGCATTGTTGTTCCTGCGTTGGTCTCTGGCGACCACGACTATTTTGCTTGGCAAGCCATGCCGCTCGGGACAAACTGATCAATCTGCGTGCCAGCCTCAAGGAGAATCCGAAATGACCTCTAATGTTTTTTCCGGCTGCATGCCGGCGTTGATGACCCCGTGCACGCAGGACCGCCAGCCCGACTTCGACGCGCTGGTACGCAAGGGACGGGAGTTGATCGCGGCCGGCATGTCGGCCGTCGTCTATTGCGGCTCGATGGGCGACTGGCCGCTGTTGACCGATGAGCAACGCATGGAAGGTGTCGAGCGCCTGGTGAAGGCCGGCGTACCGGTGATCGTCGGCACCGGCGCGGTCAACACCGCCAAGGCCGTGGCCCATGCGGCGCACGCCCAGAAGGTCGGCGCCCGGGGCCTGATGGTGATCCCACGCGTTCTGTCGCGCGGGCCCTCGGTGACGGCGCAGCGCAACCATTTCAAGGCGATCCTGGCGGCCGCGCCCGACCTGCCCGCGGTCATCTACAACAGCCCCTATTACGGCTTTGCAACGCGCGCCGAGCTGTTCTTTGCCCTGCGCGCCGAACATCCGAACCTGGTCGGTTTCAAGGAGTTCGGCGGCCCGTCGGATCTGCGCTACGCGGCGGAAAACATCACCAGCCGCGACGATGAGGTCGCGCTGATGATCGGTGTCGACACCGCCGTCTTCCACGGCTTCGTCAATTGCGGCGCGTCCGGCGCCATCACCGGCATTGGCAACGTCCTGCCGAAGGAAGTGCTACACCTTGTGGGCTTAAGCCAGGCGGCAGCCAGGGGCGACGTCGAGGCCCGCCAGCGCGCGCTGGAACTGGACGCCGCGCTTGGCGTGCTGTCCTCCTTCGACGAGGGCCCCGACCTGGTGCTCTATTTCAAGCATATGATGGTGCTGAAGGGAGCTCCCGAATACGAGCTGCACTTCAACGAGACGGACGTCCTGAGCGACAGCCAGCGCGGTTATGCCGAGGCGCAGCTCAAATTGTTCGACAGCTGGTATGCCCAGTGGTCGAGGCAACCCGGCGTGATTGCCAGATACGCAGCCTGACCCGGCAAGTGCGACAAGGCGGCCATGGTACGGCCGCTGGTCGCATTGCGGGCTGAGCAGCGGCTATCTAGTGCCTGACCATCCCGGCGTCGACATTCAGCGTCTGGCCCGTGATCCAGCGCGCATCGTCGGAGGCCAGGAACGAAACCACATCGGCGATATGTTCCGGCTGGCCCTTGCCCTTCATCGCCTGCAGCATTTCGACGAAGCCGAACGCCTCGTTGTGCGGGCTTGCCTTGACGCCGTCGCTCTCGATCAGGCCGGGCGTCACCGCATTCGCCGTGATGTTGTATTTGCCGAGCTCGGTGGCCAGCGCCCTTGTGAAGCCGATGACGCCACCCTTGGCCGCGACATAGGCAGCCATGTTCGGCGTGCCGGCAAAGAAGGTGTTGGAGGCGATGCTGATCACCCGCCCGGTCTTGCCCGCCGCACGCATCTGGTCCGTGCCGGCGCGGGTGACAATGAAGGTCCCTGTCAGGTTGACGTCGATGATCTTGCGCCAATGGTCGAGGTCGACATCGTCCCAGGCGATGAACGGCACGATGCTGGCATTGTTGAGCAGAACATCGATGCCCCCGGTCAGCGCCTGGATTTCGGCGAAGAGTGCCTTGACCGATGCCGGATCGGAAATGTCGGCGGCGATCGCCCTCGCCTTTCCGCCGATCGCCGCGGCCGCCGCCTTGGCGCCTGCGGCATTGATGTCGCTGACGATGACGGTCGCCCCGTCGGCGGCAAGCCGCGCGGCGATCGCCTTGCCGATACCCTGCGCGGCGCCGGTAACCAGGGCCGTCTTTCCCGCAAGTCGTTCAGTCATGAAAATGCTCCTCAATCCGTGATCCGATGATGTCTGTTCAGGCGTCGGCGTCGATAACGGCCAGCGCCGCCTCTATGCCTCTGCCGATCGCCAGTTTCTGGCCGGCCGCGTTCATGGCGCCGCCAAGTGCCGTCAGCGCCGCGACCGCATAGATCGGCTGGGCGGTTGGCCCCATATGGCCAATGCGCGTCAGCTTCCCCAATGTTTCGCCGCGGCCCGACGAAAACACCACGCCGTAGCGGGTGCGCGCGGCTTGGCGAAGCGCCTTCTCGTCGACACCTTCGGGGGTGCGAACGGCGGTCGTGGTTGGCGACGCGATGCTGTCGCTGGCGGCCCAGATCGACAGGCCCATCGCGGTGACGCCCGCGCGCATGGCCTTGGCGGTGAGCGCATGGCGCGCCCACACCGCCTCCGGCCCCTCATTGAGGTAGAGATCGAGCGCGACGTCGAGCCCGTTGATTTCCGAGACCGACGGCGTGAACGGAAACGGCTTGTCCTTCGACCAGGCATTTTCCCAGTCGACAATGCTCAGCATCGATGCGCGCGGCGCCAGGGGATTGGCCTTCATCTTGGCCCAGGCCCGCTCGCTGACGCCCATCATGGTGAGGCCGGGAGGGGCGCCCAGGCATTTGTTGGGGCCGGTGACATAGATATCGGCCTTGCAATCCTCGGGATGCGTCTTCATGCCGCCAAACGACGAGACTGCGTCGACGATCAGGTAGCCGCCATGCGCCGAAACCAGCGCGCCGATGGCGTCGATCGGATTGATGGTGCCGGACGGCGTGTCGTGGTGACAGACGGACACGACGGTGATTTCCGGATGCGCCTTGAGCATGTCGGCGACCGCATGCGGATCGATCGCCTCGTTGTAGGGCACTTCGATCTCGAGCAGATGCGGCGAATACCGTTTTGCCCAGTAGCCAAAACCCTTGCCGTAGACACCCGAGGCAAGGTTGAGCACGACGTCGTCTGATGTAATCAGCGACGCCGCCGCCGCCTCGAGGCCGAGCACCGGCTCACCATGCAGGATGACCGGCTTGTTCGACAGCCGCATCGCCTTCTGCGCTTTGTCGATCACCTTCTCGTAGAAGAGCTGGAATGCTGGGTCGTAATCATAGAGCACCGTGCGGCCGAGGCCGCGCAGCACTTCTGGATAGGCGTTCACCGGCCCCGCGGTCAGGGTGATGACCGGATCGGCGTGTTCGGGATAGCGCATCATCTTGTCTCCGGATTGGCGGGCGGTCAGCCGTAGAATTGCGTGCCGGTCCTGTAGGTCTTGAAGTTGTCCATGTCGTGCGAGTACATCAGATCGGCGCCGTGGTCCTCGGCCAGCTTCTTCACTTTGCGCATCGAATTGACGCCCGCCACCGGGTCGATGTGGAAAGCCGCCTGGCACAGCGTTTCAAGGCTCTTCTGGGTATAGGCGGCGTCGATGGTGAACATGATCGGCTTGCGCTTGGGGAACTCGACCAGCAGGCTGTAATGGCCGATCGAATGGCCGGGTGTCGAGATCAGCTTGACCCCCTTGGCGAGCTCGATGTCGCCGTCGACGCCTTCGAAGGTCGAGTTGGCGCGCGTCGTGCCTTCCAGCAGTTGCGCGGTCGCGCCACGCGCCTCGGCCGCCTCCGCCGAGAAGCTCAGATCGGAATAGCCGAGATGCTCGAAAGGTTGCGGATTGCAGGCCTGCGGCACTTCGGTCCGGTGACAGATCTTCTTGGCGTGTGGAAAATACTTGTTGCCGCCGCAATGGTCGAAATGGAAATGCGAGTTGACGACGACGTCGATGTCCTTCGGCTCGAGGCCGAGCAGCGCCAGGGCGCCGGGGATGGTCTGGTGCTTTTCCTGGATCGGCTTCTCGAAGGGCAGCACCTTCATGACGTGGTCGTAGTCGTAGCCGGTGTCGATCAGGAAACGGCCCTCGGCATGCTCGACCAGGATCGAATAGACGGGAAAGCGCACTTCGCCGCCAGGACCGCGATTCCAGAACACGTGGTAGCCATCGAGAACGAGCGAGCCGCCGTCGAGCAGGTAGACCTTGGTATCCGACATTCTTGCCTCCTGTTTTGGCGCGGGTCCCTTCCGCGCATGAATTGTGGTCAGCGCGCGCCGCGCTCGTATGGAATGCCAAGTGCCGCCGGCAGGCTGGCCCGCCGACCGAACAGCACCAGCATGATCATCACCGCCAGGAATGGCAGCATCTGGATGATGTCGGTCGGTATGTTGATGCCCGCCACCTGCATGGCCGTTGTCAGCGACAGGCAGACGCCGAACAGCAGAGCGCCGAACAGCACCCAGATCGGGCGGCCGCGCGCCAGCATGGCCAGCACGATGCCGAGAAAGCCCGCACCATTAGTGATGAACGGTATGAACAGCCCGGCCCCGACATTGGCGAGGTAGGCGCCGCCGAGCCCGGCCAGCGCGCCGGTCGTCAGCACAGCGATGGTCCGGGTCCTGATGACGTCGATACCGGCGACGTCGAGCGCGGCCGGCTTGTCGCCCGCTGCCTGCAGGTTGAGGCCGAGCTGCGTGCGCCGGTAGAGGTAGCCCATGCCGAACACCAGCGCGACCGCCAGATAGACGATCAGGTGATGCTTGAAGAAGGCCGGCCCGATGACAGGAATATCCGACAGCAGCGGAATGACGGTGGCGTCCGCCGCCGGCAGGCGGGGATAGCTGCGCGAGAACTGGAAATGGTGGAGCAGCGCCGTCAGGCCTTCGAGACCGAGCGTCAGCGCGATGCCGATGACGATCTGGTTCAACCCGATGCGCACGCAGAGCAGCGCCATGATCAGCGCCACCGCGACGCCGCCGGCCGCGCCAGTGAGGAAGCCCAGCCACAGCGACCCGGAATAGAAGGCGCTGACGAAGCCGAGATAAGCGCCAGCCAGCATCATGCCTTCGATGCCAATGTTGAGCACGCCGGCTTTTTCCGACATTTGCTCGCCGAGGCCGGCCAGCAGCAGCGGGATGGCCGCGGTGACGGCGCCGAACAGCAGCGCGCTGAGAAAGACTTCGCTGAAGAGCCCGGTCATGCCTCAAGCCCTCCGCGACTGGTTGTATCGATGGTCGACATATTCGGCGAGAGCGAGCACGATCAGCACGATGGAAACCAGCACCAGGGTGAAATGATTGGGTACGCCGAGCCGCCGCGCCGCGCTCTCGCCGCCGATCGACAGCACCGAGAGCAGGAACACGAAACCGATGGCTGCAAAGCCGTTCATGCGGGCGAGAAACACCGCGGGAATCACGGCAAGCCCGTAGGCGGGATTCCAGTCGGCGCGGACATTGCCCTGCACGCCGATGATGTCGACGGCGCCGGCAAGGCCGGCGAGCCCGGCCGAAATGGCGAAGACGGCGATGGTCAGGCCAGGCACGCCGAGCCCCGCATGAACCGCCGCGCGCGGATTGGCGCCGACGATCCTCAGTTTCAGCCCGAACGCCGTGCGTGTCATCACCAGATGCACGATGATGATCGCCGCCAGCCCAAGCAGCAGGCCGCTGGTGATGGTCGTTTCAAACAGGCGCGGCAGCCGGTCTTCCACCGGCAGCGTGCGGGTCTGCGGCACGGTCGTGCTGGGATCGCGGAACACCAGCTTGACCAGCACATTGGCGAGCGAGGTGCCGAGGAACGTCATCATCAGCGTGGTGATGATCTCGTTGACGCCCTGATAGGCCCGCAGCAGAGCCGGCACCAGCGACCAGATCATCGCCACCGCCATGGCGATGAGGAACGCGCAGAACAGCGCCAGCCAGGCCGGCATGATCTGAACGAACACGGGAGCGCTGGCCGCCGCCGTTACCGCGCCGAGCAGGAACTGGCCGTCGCCGCCGAGATTCCACATGCCGGCGCGAAAGGCCACGATCAGGCCGGCGGCGAGAAACAGCAGCGGCGCCATGCGCGTCAGTGTCTGCTGGATACCGAGCGGCGAGAACAGGCCCTTTTCCAGCACGTAGCCGTAGTAGGCGAGCGGGTCGACGCCGACGGCAAGCAGGATACAGCCGGCTAAGACGAGAGCGATGAGGATCGGGCCGAGCGTCATCAGCAGCCGATGCAGGATGTCGCGGCGCGTCGCCGCCGCGCTCGTGGCATCGAGTGCGGTGGCATTGCCTGTGGGTGCGGTGTCGATGCTCATGCGGCAAGTCCGATCATCAGGCGACCGACCTTGGTGCGGGCGTCGTCGGTGTTCTCTACGGTGCCGACGAGCGCTCCGTTGGCGATGACGGCGACACGGTCGCACATGCTCAGCAATTCCTCGAGGTCGGTGGAAATGAGCAGCACGGCCAGGCCTCGAGCCGCCGTATCGCGGATGCGCTGGCGCGACGCCAATGTATTGGCGAGATCGAGCCCATAGGTCGGCTTGTTGAAGATCACCACCTTGGCGCCCTCTGCCAGTTCGCGTGCCAGAAGCACCTTCTGGATGTTGCCGCCGGACAGCCGGGCGACCGGGGTCTTCAGGCTTGGCGTGCGCACATCGTATTCGCGCACGAGCTCAGCGGCGCGCTTGTCGATCTCGCCGCGCTGCTCGACGCCGTTGCGCCAGAACGGGGCCGCGCCGACCTGCTTGAGGAAGAAGTTGATCGAGACCGGGAAGGTGCCGACAGTGCCCTCGCCGAGCCGGTCGTCGGTCAGGTAGCGCAGACCGCGCCGACGGCGTTCGCCGACGCTCAGCGCCTCGATGGCAACGCCCTCCAGCCGCACCGAACCGCCGGTCGCCGCGCGCTGGCCGGCCAGCGCTTCCGCCAGTTGCTTCTGGCCGTTGCCGTCGATGCCGGCGATGCCCAGGATCTCGCCCGGGCGGATGTCGAAGGAGATCGACGACAGGCCTGGCGCATTGTCCGTCGGCGCAACCGCGAGATCCGCGACCTGAAGCAGTGGAGCGGCATCCGTGCGGACTGTACGGACCGGACGCTCGGCCGCTTCCGGATCGTCCTTCTGTTTGCCGAACATCAATTCCACGATCTCCGAGATGATCGCCTGTTCGCCCAGCGCGCGAAACCGCTCGGGCGGAATCTCGCCGACCTTGCGGCCGAGCTTCAGCACCGAGATGCGGTCGCCGAAGGCCGCCGCCTCCTTGAGCTTGTGGGTGATGAAGACGATCGCCAGCCCCTGCTCGACAAGGCGGCGCATCAGCGCGCCCAGTTCGTCGATGCCTTTCGGCGTCAGCATCGAGGTGGACTCATCGAGGATCAGCAGCCGGCTGTTGCGCACCATGGCGCGCAGGATTTCGACCTGCTGCTGCTCGCCGAGCGAAAGCTCCGACACCTTGGCATGCAGCTTCACGGTGATGCCGAGGCTGCGGGTGATCTCGGCGACGCGCGCCTCCAGCTCTTCGGTCCTGGGGCGCTGCCACCAGGGTCCGCCAAGCAACAGGTTTTCCGCCACCGTCAGCGTCGGCACCAGCATCATGTGCTGGAAGACGGTGCCGATGCCCAGCGCCAGCGCATGGCGCGGCGAGGTGATCGGGGTCGGCTTGCCGTCTACCAGGATGCGCCCCTCGTCCGGCTGCTGCAGTCCCGACAGCATGCCGATCAATGTCGATTTTCCCGCACCGTTCTCGCCCAGCAGAACATGCACCTCGCCCGGGCGGATCGACAGGTCGACGCTGTCATTGGCGACGATGCCGGGAAACCGTTTGGTCACGCCTTCAAGCGCGACGATGTCGCGCCCGGCAACGGACGATGAAGAAGAACCACTCATGAAAGCCCAACACCAAAAAATGGTAATCGGCCGGAGAGGTGAACGGATCACCCCTCCGGCAGCCGACCGTGATCGCCTTACTGGGCGACGCTGGTCATCAATGCCCTGACAGCGGCCGCGTCATAGACCGGATCGACCTTGATCTTGCCGGAAATGACGTCTTCGCGCAGCGCCTGGATTTCCGTCCAGACATTGTCCGGAATGGCAGCGGTTTTCAGCAGCTTCACCGAGTCGTCCTTGAGGCCGATCGTATAGTGTTTGGTGCCGAACGTGTCGGCCTTGAGATCAGCGATCATCGCCGCATAGACAGGCTCGATGTTCCACACCACCGACGACAGCAGGAAGCCCTTGTCGATCGGCGACTTGTCACCGATGACGTCGATGAAATAGACCTTGCCGCCATCCGCTGCCTTGGTGGTTTCGACCGCCTGCAACATGCCGAAGCTCGAACCGTTGCCCTGGCCGAAGATGATGTCGGCACCCGACGCGATCACGCTTTCGGTGACGCGCTTGCCGCCAGCCGCGTCGCTGTAGGCGGCCGGGCCGATCACCGCATAGGTGATCTTGACGTCCGGGTTCTCCGCCTTCACGCCTTGCGCGAACGCCGCGGACTGCGAGTTCCATGATGGCGGTTCGCCCGAGACGACGATGCCGACCGACTTGGAACGCGACATCTTGGCGGCCAGACGGCCGGCGAGATAGGCGCCCTGGTGACCGCTCAGCGTGTAGTCGGCGACGAGACCCTTCTCCAGGCCGTTCGGCGTATCGACGATTGCCACCGGAACCTTCAATTCCTTGGCGATTTCAGGCGCCGAGGTGTTGTAGCCGCTGGCGTGGGCGATCAGCAGGCTGGCACCATCGGACGCGAGCTCCCGCAGAGTGGGACGAACATCGCCATAGCCGAGCCCCTGGGCCACCACCACTTCGACGCCGGCGGCCTTGCCCGCCGCCTTGGCGGCATCGATGCCCTGCTGATTCCAGCCGTAGTCGGTGCCTTCTTCGGGCGTCAGGATGGCGATCGACTTGACTTCGCCGGCAAACGCGCAGCTAAGCAAGACACCGCTCAGTATAAATGCACTCACACTGCTCTTGAGAATCTTTAACATGTTACCCTCTCTGTTTGATTTGCCAATCAATATTCTTGTTGTTATTGCGCAGAAGCGAGGTAGACTGCCTGATAAATTTACCCTTGGAGCTCAGGCAAAGTGAAGATTCGTTATGTCCTCCCGGTGATGCTGGCGTTCACATCCTTCGCCAACGCGGTTGAGTTGCACCAGGTCATCGTCCGCAAGGGCACCGACGGGCTCGACATGGTGCCGTTGACGATTTCGAATGCGGGCAATGAAGGGCTGTCCTGCAATGCCGACTTCGCCCACTGGTATTCGGCCGGGATCGCGACGGTCGAGCCGGGCAAGAGCGCCCGCCTCGAACTCTGGTTCGACCCCAAGACGGGCACGTTCACGATCCTCAACGACAAGCGCGAGAACCTGCCCGTCGAGCGGCTGTGGTGCGGGCTGTCGGGTCGCGCATATGCCACACGCGCGCAGATCACGCTCGACCGCATCGACGCGGCGAAAGGCGAACGCGCCGTGTCCTGCGTCATGGAGCAGGACAGCCTGGTCTGCCGGTAGGCGCTCATCGACTTGCCCCGCCCAACACCGCGCGCCTCTTACTTCTTTGCCAGGAATTTGTCGGTGAAGACATCGTCCGCCGAGAGGGCCGTTTTGAGCACGCCCTGATCGGTAAGCGTCTTCAGCGTTTCCTCCCACTGTGTCTTCGTCATCCAGCCGAGGCCATGTTCCTTGGTGTCCGGGCTGGTGAAGGTCGACGCGATATCGGCGTTGATCTGCGCCAGCAGCACGTCCTTCTTGTCCGCGTAACCCGGTGCGGCCTTGGCCGTGATCTCGGCCGCCTCTTCGGGGTGCGCCGCGACATAGTCGAATGCCTCGCTGTATGCCTTGACGAAGCGGGCGACGATTTCGGGCTTGTCCTTGATCATCGTCTGCGAGGTGAACAGGCCCGAACCATAAGCCTTCCAGCCATGGTCCGCGCCCATCATGATGCTGAGCGAACCAGGACCGCCCGCCTTGGCCTCCAGTTCGGGAACCTCGGCGTCGACATAGCCGACCACCGTCTGAACACGGCCCAGAAGCAGATAGCTTTCATAGGGCGGCGAGACGCTGTTCAGCGTCATGTCCTTCTCCGTCAGGCCATTGGCCGCCAGGAAGCCCTTGAAGAAGATGTAGGTTGAACCGGCTGGATGAATGCCGATGGTGAGACCCTTGAGATCAGCCGGCTTGGTGAGCTTCACCGTCTTGGCCAGCGAAATGATCGCCAGCGGCGAGTGCTGGTTGACGGCGGCCAGCGCCACGACCGGGACATTCTGCGAGCGCGCGACAGCGAGCGTGGGAAGATCGCCGAAACCGAAATCCGCGTTCTCATTGCCGACCAGCCGCATGGCGTCCGGCGAGCCGGAGCCTTTGCGGATCTCGGCCACGTCGATATCATTCTTGGCGAAGAAGCCCTTTTCCTTGCCGACGAAGAACATGGCGTGGTTGCCGCGCACCACCCAGTCGAGCTGGACGCTGACCTTGTCGGCGGCCAAGGCCGCGTTTGAGAAGCCAAGCACACCGACGGCCGCGGCAACGGCAACTGCCTTGATAAGTGAGCGTCTGAGCATTTTTGTTCCCTTTTTTAAGTTGGTTGATTGAGCGGGCCTAGGCGTGGCTGAATTTCGGTGCCCATGGCACCATGATGCGTTCGAGAATTTCGGCTGCGTAGTAGAAGGCGATACCCAGCACCGAAACGAGGAGCAGGGCCGCGAAGACCAGCGCGGTGTCGAGCTGGGTCGAGGCGAACTGGATGACGTAACCGAGCCCGTCCGAGGCGCCGGCGAATTCGCCGACGATGGCGCCGATGACGCTGAGCGTCGCGGCGATCTTGGTTCCGGCCATCAGGTTCGGCAGCGAATGCGGAACACGTATCCTGAACAGGATCTGGGTGCGGCTGGCGCCGACCGAATTCATCAGCGACAGCAGCGAGCGATCGACCGACTGCATGCCCGCCAGCATCGACAGGGTCACCGGGAAGAAGGCGATGACCAGGATCAGGCCGATCTTGGGCGCGAGCCCGTAGCCGAACCAGAGGATGAAGATCGGCGCCAGTGCCACCTTGGGCACGTTCTGGAACAGCACCACCAGCGGATAGAGCGCTCGCCCCAGCCAGTCGAAGCGCACGATGACCAGCGCAATGGCAATGCCGACCACGACGGAGACGAGGAAGCCGAACAGGATCTCGCCTGCCGTCACCAGTGTCGCCTGCATCAGCGTTGCCCATTGCGCGACCAGCGATTGCGCGATCTCGGACGGGGCGGGAATGATGAAGGCGGATATGGCGAAAATCCGCACCACGGCTTCCCACACCACGATCGTCGCCAGCAGAAGGATGACCGCTGGAAGCCAGCTGCCTGTCGCCGCACCCCAGCTTGAGGCAAGCCGGGACTCGGGCCGCGACTCGGAGAAATTGGTGACGGGTTGATCGCTCACGACGTGCCTCCCGGTTGATGGCTGGCGCGCAGCATCATCCGCAGCTGAACCACCAGCCTGACGAACTCCGGATCTTCCGTCACCGACAGGTCGCGCGGATAGGGCAGACCAATGTCGAGGCTCTCGGTGATCCGCCCGGGCTTGATCCCCAGCACGTGGACATGGCGCGACAGGTGGATGGCCTCGTCTATCGAATGGGTGACGAGGACGATGGTCTTGCCGGTGCGCTGCCAGATCTCCAGCAGCGACTGGCCCATCGAATCGCGGGTAATGGCGTCGAGCGCGCCGAACGGCTCGTCCATCAGCAGCACCGCCGGATCGAGCGCCAGGGCCCGTGCGATAGCAACGCGCTGGCGCATGCCGCCGGACAATTCATTGGGGCGTTTGTGGGCGCTGTCGCCCAACCCCACCAGTTCCAGCATCTCCTGTCCGCGCGCCCGCAAATCGGCGCGCGAAAGCGATCTGTCGGCGATGCCAAGCAGCATCGATGCGTTGTCGACGGCATTCTTCCAGGGAAGCAAATTGGCGTCCTGGAAGACGAGGCCGATCATGCGCTTGCGCGCCGCCTCGACCGGCGGAAGTCCGGCGATCGAAACGCTGCCGCTCGTCGGATTGACAAGCCCGGCCAGAACCTTGAGCAAGGTGCTCTTGCCGCAACCGGAAGGACCGATAAGCGAGACAAACGACCCCTTCGGGATCGACAGATCGATGTTCTGCAGAACCAACTGGCTGGCCATGACCACCGAAACGCCCTTGGCGGAGATCAGGTCGTCATCGTGGCGGATATGGGCTGGCCGACCGCCCGCTGCTCGAATGGGTTCCATGCGCATGGCTACTCCCGGCCCTCCAGGATGCGCCGCACCGCGACGAGTTTGCGCGCCCGTTCGCCCTGCAGCGCCTTGGTCTGCTCGGGTGTGTAGGAGAACATACCCTCGCCCGACTTGATGCCGAGCTTCGACGCGTTCGTCTTTTCCAGCACCATGGGCGCAACATCGTCGCGATTGGAGAGATCCGCATTGAGGAAGGAGGAGACGGACTTGTAGATATCGAGGCCCGCCATATCGAGCAGCGCCATCGGCCCGATGACGGCGATCTTGTAGCCGATGCCCCACGACACGCAGGTGTCGAGATCCTCCGGATCGATGACGCCGCGCTCGACAAGGTCGACCGCCTCACGCAGCAGCGCATAGAGCACGCGGTTCTCGACGAAGCCGGGAACGTCCTTCTTCACCACCACCGGCAGCAAGCCGATCGAGCGGATCAGGTCGCGGATCGTCGTCACGGTTTGCGGCGCGGTCTTCTCGCCGGCGATCACCTCGATCATCGGGATGATGTGCGGCGGGTTCGACCAGTGCATGCCAACCATCCGCTCGGGATGCGAGATGTGCGCCTGCAGCTTGGTGATCGGGATACCCGACGTGTCGGACGCGACGATCGTGTCCGAGCCTATCAGGCCGTCGATCGTGCGATAGACTTCGGCCTTGACCGAAATGTTTTCAGGAACGTTCTCGATGACGAGGTCGGCACCGGATACCGCGTCGCCGATATCATCCGTGAAGCGAACCGTTCCAACGCCGGCCGGCGGTGGCGCAATACCCAAGGCGTCTAGAACGCCCTCGGCCACGCCCAGCATGGATCGCGCGCGCTCGATCGCTGCCGGGGCAACATCGTAGGCGACCACCTGCAGGCCGCCCCTGGCGAGCCGGGCAGCCATGCCCGGTCCCATCGTACCCAGACCGATGATGGCGATATTTCGGATCATTGCACTGCCCCGCTTTCTTTCGAGCTCGCGATGAGGTCGGCGGCTTTCTCGGCAATCATGATCACTGCCGCATTGATGTTTCCGCAGACCAGGTCGGGCATGACGGAAGCGTCCACCACTCTCAGCCCCTGGACGCCGCGAACGCGCAATTGCGGGTCAACGACCGAGGCTGCATCGGCGCCCATCCGGCAGGTCCCGGCCGGATGATGAACGGTGATGGAGGTCTTGCGGATATGCTCGTCGATCTCGTCGTCGCTCTGGCACTTCGGGCCGGGGAAAAACTCCGCCTCGATGAAGGGCTGCATGGAGGGCTGAGACGCGAGATCCCGCGCCACCCGGAAGCCGGCCCGAAGCGACTCCCAATCCTTCGGCGAGGCGAGGAAATTCTGATGGATCAGGGGCGCCGCCGAAGGATCGGCCGACGCCAGTTTCACCGCTCCCCGGCTTTTAGGCTGCGTCGCCACGATCCGCGTTGCGAAGCCGTCCGCAAACGGCGCCTTGAACGGCTTGAAGTACGGCCATGCGGCGAGCGGCGCCGCCGTGAAGAGCAGTTGCACATCCGGCAACGGTCGCGCCGGACCGCTCTTCAGGAAGGCGACGACACCGCCTGGCACATCGCCGGAAAAACCGCGTCCCGTGAAGTAGGTCTTGACGAAATCGAATCCGATCCGATCGGCACGCATGTTGCGCAGGAAAGGGCCGCCCGGAGCCCGGCGCCGGTACATGAGGATGACCGAGACGTGATCCTGCAGGTTCTTGCCGACCGCCGGCAGATTGACCCGCGTCTGGATACCGTGGGCGGCAAGCTCATCCTGCGCCCCTATGCCCGACAGCATCATGAGTTGCGGCGTGTTGATTACGCCGCCGGAAAGCAGCACTTCCCTGCGGGCGACGACCGTGCGTTCGCCGCCGCGATGGTTGATGGTGACGCCGGTGGCGCGCGCACCTTCCAGCACGATCTTCGTAGCGCTCGCTTCCGTCAGGACGGTGAGGTTGGGCCGCTTCAGCACCGGCCGCAGATAGGCTGACGCGGTCGAGGCGCGCCGGCCTTTTGAAATCGTCATCTGGAGGCGGCCGAAACCTTCCTGCCGCTCGCCATTATAGTCGTTCGTCTGCGCATAGCCTGCCTGCACGCTGGCTTGCGCAAAGGCGTCGATCAGCGTGTCCTTGTAGCGGCAGAACTGGGTGCTGACCGGGCCGTTGCCGCCACGGAACTGGTTCCCGCCCCCCTCCCAGCTCTCCTGTTTGCGGAAATACGGCAGGACCTTGTCGTACGACCAGTCACTGAGCCCCGCGGCTGCCCAACGATCATAGTCGCCGCGATTTCCCCGCACATAGGCCATGGCGTTGGTCGACGATGATCCGCCGATGACCTTGCCGCGCGCGCACTCGACCTTGCGTCCGCCGACATTGTCTTCCGGCTCGCAGAAATACATCCAGTCATGGCGACGCTCGGTCAGGATCTTGCCCCAGCCAAGCGGTATATGAATCATGGGATCGCGGTCCCAGCCGCCGGCTTCCAGCAACAGCACCGAACATCTCGGGTCGGCGCTCAGCCGGTTAGCGAGCACGCAACCGGCCGATCCGGCCCCAACAATGATGTAATCGTAGCTTTCAGCGTGCGGCATCGTGCGTTTCATTGCCTTCGTCTGACGCCGTGGCGTCAGGGAACCCATTGAGATCGAGCCTGGAAAACCTGGGCTAGGACCAAGGTCTCCGGGTCTGTTCAAACACCCGCGGCCCCTAGGCCAGGCCCGCTTCCCTGAGGCGCTGCGACCAGTGATCCCATCCACGGTCGATCTGGGCGCCAACGAGATTTCCCGCGGCCTTGATTTCGCCCGGCGACAGATACTTGATCGTGCCGATCCGCAGGCCGACGGTCTGCGCTGCCGCCTCCTGTTCAAGATAGAAAGCCCGGAACACCACCTGCCGGACAGAACTGCCGACATTGACGACGCCATGCCGCGCCATGAGCACGACGGGATAGGTCCCGAGGCTTTCAGCGATGTCCGCACAGACGCTCCGGCTCCCGCCAAAGAGATCGGTATCGTCTCCCTGCTTGTCGCGTATCTCGTAGACCGGGACGGCGTCGCCGAGGAAAGCCCCCATATGGGTCACAGGCCGCAGCGGCTGGTCGGTGAAGCAATAGGGCAGGACAGCCGGCGAATGGCTGTGGAGCACGCACTGGACGTCGGGCCGTGCCTTGTAGATCTCGCTGTGGATGTAGCGTTCCAGATAGGACGGCCTGTTATCCGAGGTCTCGCCATCGAGGTTGAAACGCTGCATGTCACCGGTCGTTATCAGGCTTGGAGCAAGCTTCTGCGCCAGGAAGAAGCTTTCGGGTTCCTCGGGGTCACGGGCGCTGATATGCCCGAACGTATCCAGGATAGCTTCGTTCAGAAGTATCTTCGTTGCCGTGACGAGCTCCTCGAAGACCTTCTGGCGCGCTGGGCTGTTGTCTTTCATTTCCAAATTCTCCCATTGCGCGGCGATGGCGACCATTTTTATTCTTGTTGTCGGTCGCCGGCGCCGCAGATTTCACTTGTTTTCGTAGATGCCGACGATCCGGTTCTGCTCGATGATGTTGCCGGCATATTTCTGCAGGAACTCCTCCCGGGTGGGCGTGCCTTCGACCTTCGTGTCGAGTGCATAGACCCAGAAGTAGTAGTGATGTTCTCCATGGCCCGCAGGCGGCTGAGGCCCGTAATATTGCTTGCCGCCGGCGCCGTTGGGCCCAACGCGGAACTTCTCCTGCGCGTCCGAAAGGTCGGTGGTCGAGGGATCGATGCCGTAGACCACCCAATGCGTGAAACCGTTGGCGAGCGGCGCATCCGGATCGTGGCAGATGACCGCGAGCTCTTTCGTCCCTGCCGGGACGCCACTGACGGTAAGCCTGGGCAATACGTTGCCCTTGTCGCCGGCATGTTCGTCGCGCAGTTTGCCGAGCGGCTGGAAGTCCGCCGAGGTGATCTTGAGGTCCTTGATGTTCAGGGGCATGGAATTCGTCCTTTCAGAAATTTCGATCGACCTAGACACCGGCCTTGAGGTCGGCGACGGACTTGCCTCCGACGCGCTGATGCACGCGCGGACCCGATGCGACGGCGACGCAGATCAAAAGCTCGTCCGGGCGCGGGGCATCCGGCACGGAAAAAGTGACGGCATCATAGTGGGAACGGATGTAGAGCTCGTCCTTGTGGGCAAGCGGGATATCGATGGTGGTGCCGGCGACCGCGACCTTGCTGACCGACGAGATCCAGGCCTTGCCACCGCCCACCTGCTGCCGCAGCGGATCGCCGAATACCGTGGTGATGCAAGCGACGACATGTTCCTGTTCGCCTGATGTACCCGCGATACCGCCCTTGCCATAGCTTTCGACCGGCCTGTTGCCGAGCAGCGCCACGGCGCGCTCGCCGAGCGCATGACCGATCGCTGCACTCGGACTGGTCAGATCGGCCAGTTCGGCGACGAACTTTCCGGCGAAGGGATTGCGTATGACAACGCCAGTCGCGACTTTGACGAGGGTTTCGCCAGGTGTGCCGCCGTCATGCCGGCTTTCCTGGACGGAGGCGTACCATCCCCTGACATCATAGTCTCTTTCGACTTCACTGGAATAGTTCATCTTTATCTCCTGAAGGGTGCGCGCTGTTTCCGCACGCACCGATTAATTCGGTGGCCGGCTTGCCCGACGCTACTGCGGCCATGAGTAGACACGGCGCAGCGCGTCGTAGCGGGCAGCTTCCAGCGCCGCTGGCGTGAACATGTTTCCCTTCGAGAGCGAGCGGTTCGCCGCATAGTCGCCAGACAGGGCCTGGCAGCGATCCGTGATCGGGCGAATGCGCTTCTCCCACGCGACGAGCGCATCTTCGACCGAAGAGCCCTCTTCCAGGTCCTGCGACAGGCTGAAGGCGTTGACCATCGCGCAACCGGCGCCCTGGGCAAGGGCCGGGCACATTGCATGCGCGGCATCCCCCACGAGGGCGACCTTGCCTCTTGTCCAGCTATCCAGCTTGGTCGTTTCGTACTTGTCGTATCTGGCGGTTTTTAGCTTGGCCGCTTCGATCAGGCACGGCTCCAGGAAAGGAAACATCTCGACCCAAACTTCGAGATCGATCGGAACGCTTGAGCCGCGAGGATCGGCGGCCGGAGCCATCAAGCCCAGATAGAGCTCATTCTCATTGCAGGGCGAGTAGAGAATGCGCTGAACACGCGGCCAGAAGTTCCACATGTCGATGGTATTGTCCCACTCGCCATGACCGAGATCTTTCTTCATGCGCGGGACAATCAGTCGGATGAGACCATCTTTCGAAACCCATCGATCCTGTTTGAAACCGATGGAATCCCTGACCTTGGAGCCAACGCCATCGGCGCCGACGATCAGGTCGGCTTCGAGAACCTCACCGGTCTGGAGGGTCACGCGCCCTTCCGGATCGGCGGCGACTGCTTCGGAGTTGACGCGGATGTCGACACCCAGGGCACGGGCCCGATTGACCAGGGCATCGTGCAGGTGGCTGCGCGTCATGATGCGCCAGGGGAGACCGTTGAACGTCTCCTTGGAAACAGACTTGTTATGCATCCAGGTCTCGTAGGTCGGAGGCGTGTGCGAGCCCTGGAGAACATCGTCCAGGGCGCCCAGCCCTTCGAGCACGCGAAGGCCATTGTGCCAGAGATAGATGCCCGCGCCGAATGCCCGCAGTTCCGAGCTCTTTTCGTGCAGCCTGACATCCCAACCATTCTGCCTGAGCGCGATGGCGGCTGTCAGGCCGGCAAAGCCGCCACCGGCGACCTCGGCACGACGCGCTTTGCCTGAAGTTTTGTTTACGTTGGCCATTCTCTGGATCCTGCTGCGTACAAGAAGACGGCGCGCTTGGCCGTCAGGCGTCTATGAAGTTGGTGATGGCTTTCAACGTGATCTCGGGAGAGACCTCGTTGACGTAATGGTCGGCGCCCGGAACGACGACGACAGGCAGATCGGGCCGCAGCCGACTTGTCTTCGCCAGCGCCGCAGCCGACACCAATTTGCTCGTCTCGCCCCGCACGATGAGGACGGGCTTCGTCACGTCGCGGTAGGCTGGCACCAGGTCCGATCGCAGGCCCTTGGCGGTCTGCGCCATGGCCGCCGGCGAGGCCAATGGACGCAATCCGCCATCGACCGCCTGATAGCCGCTCTCAGCCCTGATCTTGATGGCGTCGGCAGGAATATTCGGATAGCGGCCGGCGAGGTATGCTTCGACGGCCTTTACATCCTCGAAAAGCTGGCTCCCCGTATTCACTCGCGCTTCCAACGCGTCCAACGCTGCAGTCTCGATGTACGGCGTAAAGTCGATTGCGATGACCGACCGCACCAGATCCGGGTATTTCGCCGCGGCCGTGACCGAATTTCGAGCACCAAGCGAATGTCCGACGAGGACGGCATGGCCGCGATCGAGCGTGCGTATCAGGCCGGCGATGTCGTCCGCGTAGTCATTCGCCTCGTAGCCGGTTTCCGGCTTGTCGCTGCGGCCATGTCCCCTCTGATCAACCGCTATGGTCGTGAACCGATCCGAGAGCCGGGCCATCAACGGCTCGAAGACGGCAGAGTTGGAGGTGATGCCGTGGAAGAACAGCATCAACGGGCCTTTGCCCTTCTCGCGCACGTTCAAGGTGATGCGGCCAATGTCGACGCGGCGCGAAATGAAGTGGTCGGTAGCTATGTCCGCCGCCATGTCCATGATCCTCGCCTCCGCTGCCCGTCTCCTGCAAAAGGATCATACAGACCGGGGTCGCGTCAAGCCGATTGTCTGACATTCTTGCAATCTTCAGATTTGACAATCTGGCTATCCTGCTGTCAAATTTGCATGGCGTGGCGTATGCTGCTTCAGCTTGCGACTCAAAAGCCCATGAGACGTTATCGATGCCCCCAGATTTGAATTTGCGAATTTCGCCACGGACAGTGCAACGGGAGACCGTCGACAAGTTACGGCTCGCCATCTTCTCCGGATTGTTTCAGCCGGGAAGCCGCCTCATCGAAAGTCAACTGTGCACGCAACTCGGCATCAGCCGCCCCTCGCTAAGGGAGGCTTTGCGCAGTCTTGAGGCCGAACGCCTGATCGAAATCGTACCCAACCGCGGGCCGTCGATACCGGCGCTTTCGTGGGAGGTGGCAACCGCCATCTACGAGGTTCGAGAGCTGTTGGAAGTCGAGGCAGCGGGACGATGCGCACTGAGGATTTCGCCGGAACAGTTGCGTGAACTTGAGAAATCTCTTTCCGCATTCGAAGAGGCGGCATCCAGCAATGACAGCCTGGCGCAGGTCATGACCGCCGCGGACTTCTATTCGATCATACTCGCGAATTGCGGCAATCCGATCCTGGAAGAAGTCCATCGCGGTCTGGTGGCCAGGATAAGTTTCTTTCGAGGACGGTCGATGTCCTTGGAGGGCAGAGCACAAAGCAGCCTGGCGGAGATGAGGGAGATATTCGAATCCATCGCCGCCGGCGACGAGAAGGCCGCCCGCAAAGCCTCGAAGCAGCACGTCTTGAGGGCGAAAGCGGCGGCGAAGATATCCATGGACAACGGGATTTGAGCTCTTCGATGGACTGTCGTTCCGTCTGAAGACTCGACGTCCTTCATGAGGTTTCGGATCAGGTATCTGCCTGATGCAGATCAGTGCGCGGGGGTCTTCACCGTGTCGGTGTCAGAGATGCCGGTTATCGAAGCCAGCAAGTGGCAGATGGAGTGATGATGACCATGGCCAATGTCGAGCGCAAACCGAATTGCGATATCGTCATCGTCGGCGGTGGGTCGGCCGGGACGTTGCTTGCCGCGCGACTGAGTGAAGAGCCGGATCGTCGCGTTCTGCTGATCGAGGCCGGCGAAGAGGCGGCAGACCCCGACATCTGGAACCCCGCTGCCTGGCCGGCGCTTCAGGGCCGCAGCTACGATTGGGACTATCGCACGGAGCCGCAAGCTGGCACCGCGGGCCGGGTGCATCATTGGGCGCGCGGGCGGTTGATCGGCGGCTCGAGTTGCCTGCACGCGATGGGCTACATGCGCGGTCATCCCTCAGACTTCCAGGCCTGGGTCGACGCGACCGGGGACCGCCGATGGAGTTGGGACGCACTGCTGCCGGTCTTCCAGGCCATCGAAGACCATCCGCTTGGTGGCGACGGCATTCACGGCAAGGGCGGGCCGCTGCTAATCCATTTACCGGCGGACGAAGTCAGTCCGGTTGCCCGTGCCTTCATCGAGGCAGGCGCATCGCTGGGCCTGCCCCGCCTCAAGGGCCACAACAGCGGACAGATGATCGGCGTCACCCCGAACTCCCTGAACATTCGCGACGGGCGACGGGTGACGGCGGCGGACGCCTGGCTCACCGGGGCAGTCCGAGACCGCGAGAACCTGACCATCCTTACGGGATCCCGGGTGCGGCGGCTCAATTTGGAGGGCAATCAGGTCCGCAGCCTTGAGGTCACAGGGCGACAGGGTTCGGTCGAAGTGTTTGCGGATCAAGTCGTGCTTTGTGCCGGAGCGCTGGAAAGTCCGGCTTTGCTGATGCGTTCGGGGATCGGTCCGCACGATGTGCTCGATGCCGCGGGCGTTGGCTGCCTGATCGATATGCCTGAAATCGGTCGAAACCTTCAGGACCACCTGCTCGGTGCCGGCAACCTTTACGCTGCCCGCAAGCCGGTGCCGCCATCGCGCCTGCAACATTCGGAGTCGATGGCCTATATGCGCGCTGACGACTTCACCGCTGCCGGGCAGCCTGAAATCGTCGTTGGCTGCGGCATCGCGCCGATCGTGTCCGAATGCTTCCAGGCGCCTGCCGCCGGCACGGCCTACTCGCTGCTGTTCGGCATCACCCATCCGACGAGCCGCGGCAGCGTGCTCATAAGCGGGCCTGAGCTCGGCGATCCCCTGATCATCGACCCGGCATACCTGCAGACCGGCCGCGACCGCGAGATGTTTCGCCGAGCTCTCGAGGCGGCACGGACAATCGGGCATAGGGATGAACTCGCCGGCTGGCGAGAGCGCGAACTCCTGCCAGGCAGCCTGAACAGTGCGGCCGAGATCGACAACTTCATCGCGCGGTCGGTCATCACACACCATCATCCCTGCGGTACCTGCAGGATGGGTAAGGACGCGGACGCCGTCGTCGATGCAAATCTACGGCTGAAGGCGCTCGACAATCTGTTTGTCGTGGACGCGTCGATCATGCCCAACCTCACCGCAGGACCGATTCATGCCGCGGTCCTCGCGATCGCCGAGACCTTCGCTCGACGGCGCTAAGCCACTGAGGCCGTCGGCTCGGCTTGCAGCACGGTGGACCGGTTTGCCGCCTTGGCATATCTCTGGGCGATCATGGCGCAGACCATGAGCTGTATCTGGTGGAAGAGCATCAGCGGCAGAACGATCGCGCCGACGCCCTGGCCGGCAAAGATGACGTTGGCCATCGGCACGCCGCTCGCCAGGCTCTTCTTCGATCCGCAGAAGGTGATCGTGATCTGGTCGGCCCTGTCGAAGCCGAGAAGCCGGCTGCCATATGTCGTGAACAGAAGCACCAGGCCGAGCAGCACCATGTCGGCGACAACGACCACGGCGATGTCACGCAGCGAGAACATGTGCCACAGCCCTTCGGCGACCGCCGTGCTGAAGGCCAGGTAGACGACCATCAGGATCGAGCCGCGATCGACAGGCATCAGCAGTGTCTTGCGAGAGCGTATCCAGTTGCCGATCCGAGGTTCCAGCACCTGTCCGAGTGCAAAGGGCAGGAGCAATTGCACCAGGATCTGGCTCACCACATCCCACGAAAATCCGCCATGCCCGCCCATGGAGAAGAGCAGCCCGACGAGCAAGGCTGTCAGGAACATGCCGAAGATGTTGGAGGCGGAAGCCGAGCAGATGGCCGCGGGGACATTTCCACCGGCCATCGAGGTGAACGCGATTGAGGATTGGACCGTCGACGGCAGGACGCACAGAAACAGAATGCCGAGGTAGAGCGGCTTGGGCAGGATCGAAGCAGGCAGATAGCCAAGCGCCAGACCCAGCAGCGGGAACAGGCCAAAGGTCGTCAGAAGGATCACCAGGTGCAGGCGCCAATGCATCAGGCCGGCAACAACGACATCGCGCGAGAGCCTCGCACCATGCAGGAAGAACAGCAGCGCCACGGCAAGATTGGTCGCGATCGCGAACCATCCCGCAAACGTCCCGGTTGCAGGTGCGACCGACGCAAGCGCGACGGTGCACAACAGGAGGATCAGAAAGGAGTCCGGCAGAAAGCGGCGCATGGCATGTTCGTTCCCGAGTGCGTCCAACGCCGTCTTTTCGTGCATTGCGAAACAGGATACAAGAAATAACAGCTATCGCAATTTGAGATATCCATGCTCGACCTGGCCCAACTTCGCAGCTTCGTCGCCGTCCAGCAGATGGGAAGCTTTACCTTCGCGGCCGAGAGACTTGGGCTCGGGCAATCCACCGTCGCACATCAGCAAGCTCGAGGCGGCGCTTGGCAGGCAGTTGCTGGCCCGTGATACGCACAAGGTGGTGCTGACGCTAGACGGCGAAGCCCTGCTTGCCCATGCCCGAACCATGTTGTCCATAGAGGGACAGGTGCAGGCGCTTTTCACCGCGCAGCGGCTGCGGGGCACCTTGAGGCTCGGCGTATCCGAGGACCTGGTCACCAGCCGCCTGCCGCTGGTGCTGGAGGATTTCGTCCGGTCTCACCCATCCGTTGATCTTGAACTGACCGTCGCGCTGAGCGGCGTGCTCTACCAGATGCAGGACAATGGCGAGCTCGATCTCGTTCTGGCAAAGCGCCGGCTGGGCGACAGCCGTGGTCGGCTCGTCTATCGCGAGCCGCTTGTCTGGCTCGCCCGTGATCCCGAACATGTCCTGTCGCTCGCGGCCTTGCCGCTGATCGCCTTCCCGCCGCCGAGCGTCACGCGCAGCATTGCGCTGGAAGCGCTCGAGCGGCACGGCATGCCATGGCGTATCGTCTGCACCTGCGGCAGCCTGAGCGGGCTGACGGCGGCCGCCCGCGCCGGCATGGGGGTTCTGGTGCAACCGCAAAGCATGTCGCCTTCAGGCTTGAAAGAGATCGGCCGCTTGCCGCAGTTGGAGGATGTGGAATTTGTCCTCATCCCGAGCAAGGGCGCCGACAGGGCACTCGTCTCGGCGCTTTCGGAAGATATTCTGACCAAGGTGAGAGGCCTACGCTGACCATTGCGTAAGGGATGTCGGCCGATGGCACCATTGGCCGGGATCTACACCACAATTAACCTATTGTTCTTATTTACTTTTTCTTATTCCTAGCTCGACAGCGCGTTTGACTAGCCACGCGCACAAACTTTGCCTGTTGGTTGACAGCAAAGTATGTGCGCTTCCTAGGCGAATCCGACGATCGGTCGCAGGTCGATTTGGCCTATTTCGCGGCAGCCCCGAATCACCGGAGCGACCGGAGCCGGCAACGGGCTGCGCCCGATCCGCCATTGATAGGGTGGTGGTGTGCCGTTGACCGCGTAGTCGCCTACGATGCGATCCTTATAGATGCGCGGGTTGTGCGAAGACAGGGTGCGAGCGTTGCGCCAATGGCGATCGAGGCCGATCGGCTTCCTGGTTGAGGATGCACCCAGCGCATCGAAGATAATCGTCGACGCTTCAAGAACCAGATTCGTGACCACCGTCACCGCCTGCGATGTCTCGAGTTCGGCGATCGCGTTGGCCTTTTCCTCTGCATCGGCATCGCTGGCAAAGTGTGCCTGATAAGCGCGTTCGATCGCTTGCGCGACCTGCAAAACAATGGCGCCAGCCGCATAGGCGTTGCTGCGAATACGGCCGACGACCTGGAGCACCTGCGGATCCTGGCTTGAGCGCGGGCCGGCGGCATTGGAGTACGAGCGATTGCGCGCGGCGACGGCGGCAGCAGTCTCGTTGGCTATCGCCCGGCCGATACCGGCAAGGGTGGCAAGATGCACCAGCTGGTAGAAGGCGGCGCCATAGCGGAACTTGTCATCGTCGACGACGACATCGTCCGGGTCGACTGTGGCATCGGTAAAGATCGTGGTGCCGCTGGCCGTGAGCGTCTGGCCAAAACCGTCCCAGTCGTCGATGACATCGACGCCTGGATCGTCGCGACGCACCTGCAAGACGATGCCTTGCCCGTCGAGCCCCGTCGCACCGACATCGATCCAGTCGGCGAACAGCGAGCCTGTGGTGTAGTATTTGGTGCCGTTGAGCACCAGCCTGTCACCCTTGTGCGAGATGCGTGTCGAGAAAACGTCCTGTTTGGCATCGCCGATCTCGGTCCAGGCGTTGCCGGCGATCTCGCCACGCGCAATCCGCTCCGCCCAGCGCTTGCGGCTCTCGCCGGCTGTCTTGTTGACGACATCCTCGACAAAGCCAAAATGACCGCGCAGCGCCTGGGTGATGTTGGAATCGGCCTCCGACAGCTCGATCAGGATGTTGGCGAGTTCGGGCAGCGTCGCGCCAAGACCACCTTCGGCTTCGGGTATGCGCAGTGCGCCCAGGCCCGCCTGCTTCAATTTCGCGATCTCCGCCACCGGCAATTCGCGGCCAAGCTCCCGCTCGACCGCGCCGGCGGTGATCTCAGCAAATATCGGCCTGAACCGTTCGGCCAGTGTCTCATAGCGAGCGCTGGGGCCTGCGCCCCAGGCGTTGTCGATCTGTGTCATTTTGCATTGTCCTGAAATTAGCTACCTCACCCGGCGCGGGCGAGGCGGTCAGTGTGGTTTGGCGACATTGGCACCGCCCAGGTAAAAGTCCTGGACATCCTCACGGGCTCGCAGTTCCTCTGCCGTTCCCGACAGAACAACGCGACCGTTTTCGAGGATGTAGCCGTAGTCGGCATAGCGAAGCGCAAGATTGGCGTTCTGCTCGGCAAGCAGGAAGCTGACGCCCTGCTCACGGTTCAGAATGCGGATGATCTCGAAGATTTCCTGAACGATGATCGGCGCGAGACCCATCGACGGCTCGTCCAGCAGCACCAGGCTCGGCTTGGTCATCAGCGCGCGGCCGATGGCAACCATCTGCTGTTCGCCCCCGGAGGTCAGGCCGGCCTTGACCCTGCGCTTCTCCTTGAGGCGAGGAAACCATGTGTAGATCCGTTCGACGTCGTGCTGCAGGTCTGCCCTGCTCGGCTTGCGGACAAAGCCGCCGGAGAGGATATTTTCCTCGACCGTCAATTGCGCAAAGCAATGACGGCCCTCCAGCACCTGGACGACGCCTTTGGCGACGAGCCGAGAAGCCGAAAGGCCGCTGACCGGCTCGCCCTGCCAGAGGATGCTGCCTCGGCTGACCTTTCCGCGCTCTGGTCCAAGCAGATTGGAAACCGCCTTCAGCGTGGTGGTCTTGCCCGCGCCGTTGGCGCCGAGCAAGGCAACGATCTTGCCCTGCTCGACCTTGAGCGACACGTCGCGCACAGCAAGGATCGCCTGACCATAGAGCGCTTCCATATTCTGGATCTCGAGGAAGCTTTTTGCTGCGATGGTCATGGGTCGATCCTGTCTGTGCGGGTTGGTGTCAGTTCGTTGCAACGCGGGGCTCGATGCCCTTTTCCTTGGCGTAGGCGGCTGCCTTTGCCTTGATGACATCGGCAAACAGCGACGCGTCGGCCTTTATCCAGTCGGTCCTTGTGTCCCAGGACTGACCGTTCCACTGGATGATCTTGGCAGCGATGGTTTCGCCCTTATGGTTATCGATGGAGGTTTTCAGCGGACTGACGAGGCCTTCCGCGCCAAGCTCGGCGATCCGCTTCTGATCGATGTCGAGGTGTTCGAGCGCCCACTGGCCTTCGGCGGCGGTCAGCGGCCTGTTGCCGAACTTCCTGTGCCCAGTGCGCAGCGCCTCGACGAAGGTGATGGCTTCGATCACGCCGTAATTGTAGTAAACCGTGCCGAACTTCGAATTGTCCTTCAGGTCGGACTTGCCCTTGTCGAGGATATCCGCCTTGAGCGTCTTCAAGATGCCGTAGCTGGTGCCCGGCGGGAAGACAGAGACGGCGAGGTAACCGTTGGCGGCAGCACCCGCCGGGCGGGCGTCGTCTTCCGAACCGCTCCAGATATCGCCGATGATGCGATCGGCGGGGAAGCCGACGCGGGCCGCTGTCTTGATCGCCACCGGCGTCATGACGCCCCAGCCGCGCAGAAAGACCCAGTCGGCGTTTGCACGGCGGATTTGCTGCCACTGTGTCTGCTGCTGTTCGCCGGGATGCGGAACCGGGATCTGGATGTCTTCGAAGCCATATTTCTTGGCGAGGATGCCGAGCGGTTCGATCGTATCGCGGCCATAGCCGCTGTCGTGATAGAGCGTCGCGATCTTCAGCCCCTTGAGCTTGTCATAGCCGCCCGCCTGCTGGGCGATGTAATCGACGATGATCTGGGCTTCGCTCCAGTAGTCGAACACCAATGGATACTGGTAGGGAAAGACGCGACCGTCGGTGGCGATGTTCTGGCCACCGCCAGGGCTGACGATCGAGATCTTGTCGATGCGAGCCTTATCGGTGAGTGCGACGTCGAGACCGCTCGAATGCGGATAGATTGCCGCCGTCAGCGCGCCGTTATAGCCGTTCTTGTAGCGCTCGTAGCATTCGATGCCGCGCTCGATCGTGTAGGCCGTCTCGCATTCCTGGACCAGGATCTTGACGCCATCGACGCCGCCCTCGACCTCGTTGATGTAGCGGAGATAATCGATGTTGCCGGCACCAAACGGAATGAACGATGGAGCGTAGGGCCCGGTGCGGTAGGTAAACAGCGGATAGAGCTGTTGGCCGGTGCCGTCTTCGGCGAAGGACGCGCTGCTCAGCAGCGTGACGGCCATCGCGGCAGCGGCCGCCAGCGACATGGTCTTGGTTAGCAATGACATTGTGCAACCCTTGTTTGAGTGGTTTTGAGAAAGTGACGACTGATGCTTGGGAGGAGGCGAAAGACCCGGCGCCGAGGTGTTCCGTCTGTCTGAGTTCAGTTGGATGATCGTGCTCGCGAGCGAAGGGCTTCGACGCCGCGCCTTCCCAGGCTCGACAATCCATCCGGTTCCTTGATCAGCAGCACGATGATGATCGTGCCGAAGATGATGTGCTGCAGGTTTGCTAGCGCGCCCTGATCGCCGAGGAATGACAAATCGATGATCAGCGACAGCCGGTCGAGCAGGATCGGCGTCAGCACGATGAAGGCGGCACCGAGAAAGTTGCCGAAGATGGTTGCCACGCCGCCGATGATGACGATGAACAGGACCTGGAATGATTTATCGAGATTGAACGCATGCGCGTCCGAGGTGCCAAGATATCCGAAGGCCCAGAGCGCGCCGGCGATGCCAAGGAAAAACGAGCTTATCCCGAAGGACAGCAGTTTGCGGCGCGCAACGCGGATGCCAATGACCGAGGCGGCGACATCCATGTCGCGGATCGCCATCCATTCGCGGCCGACACGGCTTTTGACGATGGCGAAGGCCAGCGCGATGAGCAGCACCGTGGTTGCAACCACCAGATAATAGCGGCCGGTGGCCGACTGGAGGTCATAGTCGAGGATCTGCAGTCGAGGCGCCGAGATGGTCAGCGACTGGCTGTCATTCGAAAACCAGCTGAAATTGGTGAACAGCCACTCGAACAAGAACTGGGCGCCGAGGGTCGAAGCGCCAAGATAGAAGCCCTTGATGCGCAGCGACGGCAGCCCGAAGATGACGCCGGCAATCGCCGCGATCAGGCCGGCAAGGATCAGGACGATCGGCAGCGGCAAGAACGGCGCACGCAGCAGCAAATTGTAGGTCGAGAAGGCACCGATCGACATGAAGGCAGCCGAACCGATCGACACAAGCCCCGTATAACCCATCAGCAGGTTCAGGCCGATGCCGGCAAGCCCCATGATCACCGTCGGGATGATGATCGAGCTCAGCCAGTAATCGTCGGCAAGGGCCGGCACCGCAAAGGCGGCGATCAGGCCAGCGACGATGGTGATGGTGGCGACCCCAAAGGCAGGCCGGCGGAGCGGCTTGGACGGGGCGGATTCCTGCAGCGTGGTCACGATCAGACCCTTTCGATTTCGCGGTCGCCGAACAGGCCGGCCGGACGCACCAGCAGGAAGCCGACAGCGAGGATGTAGGCGAACCAGGTGGAAACGCTGCCATTGACCAGCGGGCCGATATAGATGTCGGCCAACGCCTCGGTGGCGCCGACAAGCAGGCCACCGGCGATCGCGCCCGGGATCGAGGAGAAGCCGCCGATGATCAGCACCGGCAGCGCCTTGAGCGTCACCAGCGACAGCGAATACTGCACGCCCTGGCGCGATCCCCAGACAAGGCCGGCAACCAGGGCAACGATGCCGGCGACGCTCCAGACGATGCGCCAGATGACAGGCAGGCGGATGCCGATTGACTGCGCCGCAAGCGTGTCGGCGGCCACCGCCCGAAGCGAGATGCCCATGCGCGTCTTGTTGAACGCGATGGCCAGCGTGGCGACCAGCGTCAGCGCGATCAACGAGGCAATGATGTCGAACTGGCTGACATAGATGCCGCCGACCTGCACGGCGATATCGGGGATACCGAGATCGAGCATGTGAACATCCATGCCCATCAGCAGTTGGGCAAACCCTTCGATGACATAGCTCAATCCCAGAGTGGCCATGAACAGGGTCAACGGATCGCGGTTTCGCAGCGGCCGCAGCACCAGCCACTCGATCAGAATCGCCATCACCACCATGACAAGCGATGTGACGATGAAGGCCAGGGCGAATGGCATGCCTTTCTCGGTCAGGGTGACGAAGGTCAGCGCCGCAAACAGCAGCATCGCCCCTTGCGCGAAATTGAAGACTCCGGATGCCTTGTAGATGAGCACGAAGCCGATCGCGACGAGTGAGTACATCACTCCGGCAAACAGACCGCTGACCAATGTTTCAAGGAAATAGGACATGAGTTCCTCAGTGAACCGTGCCGAGATAGGCGGCGATCACGTCGGGGTTCTTGCGCACCTCGCCGGGTGCCCCGTCCGCGAGCTTGCGGCCGTAGTCGAGCACCACCACATGGCTGGCCAAGTTGAGCACGATGCCGACATCGTGTTCGATCAGCACCACGGTCGAGCCGAAGACACGATTGACCTCGCGGATCACGCGGCTCATCTCCTCCTTCTCTTCCTGATTCATGCCGGCCATCGGTTCGTCGAGCAGCAGCAGCTTCGGGCCGGCGACCAATGCCCGGGCGAGATCGACGCGTTTCTGCAGCCCATAAGGCAGCGTCGAAACTATGCTGTCCGCATGACGGTCGAGCCCGAGGAAAGCCATGGTGCGCTCGGCGCGGGCAAGGAAGCCGCGGCGCTCGGCGCCGTCCCTGCCCAGCCGGAGGATGTTTTCAAAAAAGCTGGCGGTACCATGACGAGAGAGGCCGGCCAGCACGTTCTCGCGCACCGACAGGCGGCGGAACAACGCATTGTGCTGGAAGGTCCGGCCGATGCCGAGATGGGCCGCCTTCTGCGGATGGATCGCCTCGAAGCGCAGGCCGTCGAAGACGATGTCGCCGGCGTCGGCGCGATAGACGCCATTGATGACGTTGAGAAGCGAACTCTTGCCGGCGCCATTCGGACCGATCAGGGCACAGATCTCGCCCTTGGCGACGCTGAAGCTCAGCGCGTTGAGGGCTCGTACACCCTTGAAGGACAGCGACACGTCGTGGAGTTCCAGCAGGCCGGTCATCACGCATTCACGGATTTCAGACGGGCCGCCGCAACATGGTCGTCTTCGCGACGCTTGACGGCCTCGATGTCACGGTACCCGTCGGCGGGATGGGTCCTGGGAAGATAAGGGCCGTCGCCGAACAGCTTTTCGCGCAACGTGCCGGGCTTGTAGGCGGTGGGATAAACGCCGCGCTTCTGCAATTCCGGCACGAGCAGGTCGACGGCGGCCTCGAAGCTTTCAGGCGTCACCGCATAGGCGAGGTTGAAACCGTCGACCCCGGTTTCATCGACCCATTCCTGGAGGATGTCGGCGATCGTGCCGGGCGAGCCGACGAAGACCGGCCCGACACCGCCGATGCCGCCCCACTTCGCCAGTTCCTCGACGGTCCAGGCCTTGTCCTTGCCGGCGAAATGCTCGACCATCGAAACGATGGCATTGGTCTCGACCTTCTTGAGCGCGTCGGTCGGCGCATACTGGCCGAAGTCGATGCCGCTCCAGCCGGACATGAACACCAGCGAGCCGTCATAGGAGGTATAGCTCTGATACTCCTCGAAACGCTTCCGGGCCTTCTCATCCGTTTCATCGATGATCAGTGTGGTGAGGTTGTAGATCAGAACTTTCTTCGGATCGCGGCCGGCAGCGGCGGCTTTTTGGCGGATTTCGGAAACGTAGGCCTTGAGCAGCGATTTGGTCGGCGCGCCGACGAAGACGCACTCGGCATGCGCAGCGGCGAAGGCCTTGCCGGGACCGGAGGCGCCCGCCTGATAGAGAACTGGCGTGCGCTGCGGCGACGGCTCCGACAGATGGTAGCCAGGCACCTCGAAGAACTTGCCCTTGTGGCCGATCTCGTGGACCTTGCTGGGGTCGGTGAAGATGCCGCGGACCGGATCACGCAGCACCGCGCCTTCTTCCCAACTGCCTTCGAACAGCTTGTAGAGCACCTCGACATATTCGGCCGCGACCTCGTACCGGTTGTCATGGCTTTTCAGGCCAGCCTGGCCGACATTCTTGGCGCCGCTTTCCAGATAAGAGGTAACGATGTTCCAGCCGACGCGACCCTTGGTGTGATGGTCGGCAGTCGAAAGACGGCGGGCGAACGTGTAGGGATGTTCGAACGAGGTCGAGGCGGTAATGCCGATGCCGAGATGTTCGGTGGCAAGCGCGATCGGCGCGGCTAGCTGCAGGGGATCATTGACCGGAATCTGCGCCGCTTGCTCGATCGCGTGGTAGTTCGAGCCCTTGTAGACATCGTAATAGCCGATGACATCGGCGATGAATATGCCGTCGAAAATACCGCGCTCGAGCGTCCGGGCCAGATCCTGCCAATAGTCCAGGTCCTTGTATTTCCACGACTTGTCGCGCGGATGCTTCCACAGGCCCGGGGATTGGTGGCCAACGCAATTCATGTCGAAAGCGTTGAAGCGAATATGCCGACCCATCCGTCACTCCTTTGATAGCCCTGTCGGGCGACAGTGGGAGGAAACTAACGGCAAGCCGGTCGTCAACGAAGACAGAATATAATGTCTATGGATTATATAGAGAATTATTATTCTGCGCCGGGCACGCTTCGTGGTTTTCCCCGAGACGCGGCTTGGAACACCGGGTGACTATGGCAGAGGGGGCGGCCTCAACCCGCAAATTCGATAGGGTGGCCCTTGTTGTTCGAGTGCGAGCCATCCCTGGCTCGCCAGCCCAAGTCGATATCCGTTTTTTGGCACAAGCCGTTGAATGGCTACAGACGCGGTCCGCCCCTGTCAGTGACGTCATAGAGCGAGCGGATCGGCCGGCTGCCCTCCTACCTGCTCATGCCTGGCCTTGCGCACAAGTCCCGCCGTCGCGAGCCGCTTCATCGCCTCGTCAACCGCACCGACGGAAGTGCGTGGGTGGGGTAGCGAGAGATTGCAACCTCTGGCGTCGTCCGGACGGCTGATGTCGCGGCCTTCCTCCGCGTGTATGCCCTGGCTAAATATTCGCGGTCGCGTGGTTCGTCCAAATCTATTCGTCCGGCACGCATTTCGGCAAAACGCCAAAAGGCGCAACGCGGTTACAATAAGCGTCACATTTTTAAAATCGCCTTTGTTTACGGACTTAGTAGACTTTCGTACCACCATCAGGCGGTAATCGTACCGCTTGGGGAGACGGTCATGAGTACCATTTCAGCAGGGTCGGATTCAGCAGGACCAGGCGTCGTCGCAGCAGACTCGACACTGGGCGCGGGACTGCGCCGCAACTATCTGAGTTTTCCCGAAGTCGTCGCCCAATCCATCGGCACGATCGCCCCTTCCGGAACGCCTGGCCTTGTCATTCCCGTCGTGTTCGCAACCGCCGGCAACGGCACCTGGCTCGCCTACGTTTTCGCGACGATTGCGCTGCTGATAGTAGGGCTACAGATCAATGTCTTTTCCAAGCGGATCGCCACGCCTGGATCCCTGTATATCTATGCGGCGCATGGACTTGGTCCGCTGGTCGGCGTCGTCGCCGGCTGGTCGCTGCTTATCGGCTACGTCTTCACGGCATCAGCGGTGATACTCGGCACGGTGAGCACGACGCTGGCCTTCGCCCACCAGATCGGCTTTGAGACAAGCGCCGTTGGCGTCGTGCTCGCGCTCAGCATCGTCGCGCTGGTTGTTGCCTGGTGGTTCGCCTACCGCGACATCAAGCTTTCGACCCGCGTTACCCTCGGTATCGAGTTCACCACACTCGTCCTCATCCTGCTTACCGTCGTCATCTTCTTCCTGCACCGTGGATCGATCGTAGATACGGCGCAAACGGCACTTCAGGACGTTCATTTCGATCAATTGCGACTTGGTCTCGTCCTTGCGTTCTTCAGCTTTGTCGGGTTCGAAAGTGCAACCGTGCTGGGGACGGAGTCCCAGCAGCCGCGGCGCTACATTCCGCGGGCCGTGATCACCAGCGTCGTCGGCGTCGGCCTTATCTTCATCATCAGTTCATACGGCCTCGTGGCCGGCTTCCATGGCGTCGACCCGGGCCTCGACAAGTCCGATGCCCCGCTTACCGTCCTGGCGCAGACCTTCGGCGGCGGCTTCGTCGGCATCCTGATTTCCGCTGGTGTGGCCCTCAGTTTCTTTGCCTGTATCCTCGGCAGCATCAATGCCGGCGCGCGCGTGCTCTACACGCTGTCGCACCATGGTCTCTTTCACAATTCGGCACGGGCGACGCACCTGGCGCATGCCTCGCCGCATATCGCTGTGACCGTGGTCGGCATCGTGGCGCTGGCGTTCGCGCTGGCGCTGACGATCGCCGGATATGGGATCCTTGATGCCTACGGAATTCTGGGATCGATCGCCACCTATGGCTTCCTGGTGGCGTATGGGCTTGTGACCATCGGCGCGCCGGTCTTTCTGCGCCGCCGTGGAGAACTTCGGCCCTGGCATATCGTGTCGGCGGCGGTCGCGTTGATCCTCCTGGTCGTCACGCTCGTCGGGACTGTCTATCCGGTGCCGGCATGGCCATACAACGTCCTGCCCTATGTGTTCCTCGTCTTGCTGGCGATCGGCGTCGCGTATTTCCTGGCGCTGCGCCAGTTGGCGCCGGCGAGGCTTGCGCAAATCGAAGCCGACCTCATCGGCTCCGCCGCAAGCCCGGCTGAGCCGGCGAACTGAGCCAAGACAGAGCGGTCTGTGGAGCGCGGTCACCATCGCGCTCCACAACTGTCGGCAAGTGTGTTCAGCGGCGCGGTGGAAATTTCATGCGGTGGGCAACCACTACCTCAATCACCTCAAGCCGCCCCGCCACTCCCGGGCCTGAACCATTCTCAAGCCTGGAAACAAAACAAGAGATGCCAAGGGAGAGCCAGACGATGAGTGCGCCAGCCAAGAAAGTGGAACCGAGCGGCGATGCCTTTCCCGCACCGCTGCGACCGGCATCTCCGGCCCACATTATTCGCACGGATGAAGAGGCAATTGCGGTAGCAACGAAGCTGGCGGTCCAGTTCGCCGAAGATGCCGCCGAGCGCGATCGTGACCGCCGCCTGCCGATCGCGGAACTGGATATATTCTCGCAAAGCGGGCTTTGGGGGATTACGGTGCCGAAAGAATTCGGCGGCGCCGGCGTGTCGCAGGTGACAGTCGCGGACGTGTTCAAGATCATCGCCGCGGCCGATTCATCGCTGGCCCAGATTCCACAGAACCATTTCGAGATTACCGACCTGATCCGTGCGACCGGGTCCGACGCGCAGAAGCAGGCGCTGTTCAGTCTCGTCCTCTCGGGGCTTCGTCTCGGCAATGCCTTCTCCGAGTTCAAGGGCAAGAACGTCGAGGATTTCGAGACGCGCATCACGCGCCAAGGCGCCGACTACATCCTCAATGGCGAGAAATTCTATTCGACCGGGGCCCTCTTCGCCCATCTCGTTCCCATCGTTGCCATCGATGAAGACGGTAAGGTTCGCGTCGCCATCGTCGATCGGGATGCAAGGGGTCTCGAGGTCATCGACGACTGGTCGAGTTTCGGACAGCGCACGACCGCAAGCGGAACGGTCATCATCCGCGACGTCGCGGCTCCCGCCGAACGTGTCCTGCCTGCCTATCTGGCCTACGACCAGGCCAGCCCCGCCGGCCCGCAGAGCCAGCTTGTCCATGCGTCCATCGATGCCGGCATCGCCCGCGGCGCGATCGAGACGACGATCCGGCTGGTGCGCGACCATGCCCGGCCGTGGATCGACAGCGGCAAGGAGCGTGCATCGGACGATCCCTACACGATCGCGCAGATCGGCGAGTTGAAGATCAGGCTGCATGCTGCCGAGGCCCTTCTCGAACGCGCCGCGCGCGAGGTCGACAGGGCCATCGCGAGGCCTGAGATCGACGCCATCGCGCTTGCCAAGGTGGCCGTCGCAGAAGCGAAGGTTCTGACCACCGATATCGCCATCCAGGCCACGAACAAGCTGTTCGAACTGGCGGGCACCCGTTCGACGCTAGCCGCCCACCATCTCGACCGGCTGTGGCGCGACGCGCGCGCACATACGCTGCATGACCCGGTGCGCTGGAAATACCATGCCGTCGGCCACTACTACCTCAACGGCGTCAATCCGCCGCTCCATTCCTGGATCTGAACGTTGCTGTCCCGAGACAATCGGAGGTCAACGCTCCGGAAACTGTGCGAGGAGCTGGGTCACGAATTGCGGTTCCATCAGAGCAATCGTGAGTACGAACTCATCGACTGGATCCATGAAGCGAGGGAGTCGGCGTTCGGTATCGTGATCAATCCCGGCGCGTTCACCCACACATCGATCGCCATTCTCGACGCGCTGAACACTTTCGATGGCAAGGTCATCGAAGTGCACATTTCGAACATTCACAAGCGCGAGGAGTTTCGTCACCTTTCCTACGTATCGCGCCGGGTCGATGGTGTTATCGCAGGCCTTGGCGTGACAGGATACGAACTCGCCATGCGCTATCTCGACGGCTTGCACAGGAAAGCTGAAGGCGTAGTTTAAATGCGACCACGTCATTTTCGTCGGCGATACACCCCTATGGCTCGCGCGTATAGGCGTGTCGCGGCTGCTCCGCAGGTCACGGATACGGTCGGGGACCGTTGGAATGACTGGCATGCTGAAGGGTTTCGGGTGCCGAGAGGCGTACGAAAGCCTCTCATGCAGGAACCCGCGGGCCACAGTTGATGGCTATGGGGATTTTAGTTTGCGGCTGATGTCGGCGACGGCGTGACCGCCCCCGTTAGGCGACGCGGTGGACACGGACGGACCGCTCAGTGAAGCCTCCGCACAGCCTTGTAGCCTCTGCGCGCAGGCGGACGGGGCCCTGCGGGCCTCGCTGAGCACCATGGGCGCGCGTGGGTCCGTCGCCGCAGGTTGAGCGCCTGTGGCTGGAGGCTGAATCAGACCATGCCGGGTCATGGAGCGGTCTCCCGGATCGGTGCCGATGCGTTCGGAGGTCCGCGCGGCTGCCTCCTCCACCGTTCGAACACCTCGATGACGATCATGCGTCCGCCACAGCAGGAGCATGGCGGCCGGAAGTCCTCTGGTTCGGGTGTGTGGTCATCGGACGGGGCAGCGACGCCCAGCAGTTCGCGGGCGCGTGCGAGGCTGGCCTTGTGGGCGGAGCCGGCGAGCAGGCCATAATGTCGGATGCGATGGAAGCCGCGCGGCAGGACGTGGAGCAGGAAGCGGCGGATGAACTCATCTGTGGCGAGCGTCATGACCTGCTGCCGGTCGGTGCCGTCGCGGCGATAATCCTTGTAGCGGAAGGTGACCCCAGCCTCTTCGAAGGCGATCAGGCGGCGGTTCGAGATCGCAACCCGGTGGGTATAGCGCGACAGATAGGCGAGCACCGCCCCGGGACCGGCGAAGGGCGGCTTGGCGTAGACCACCCAGCGCTTCTTCTTGACGGGAGCCGGTGGCGTAGGAAGGCCCGACGATCGGCGAGGTGCGCCGCCGATCCGAAGAAGGCGAGCCGACCGGCGTCGTGCAGCGCGACCAGTCGGGTCAGGAACAGACGGCGGAACAGCTTGCCCAGCACTCTGACTGGGAGAAGGAAGGCCGGCCGCGACGATATCCAGCGTGACGCGTCCGGCGTGATGCCGCCGCCCGGCACGATCATGTGGACATGAGGATGGTGCGTCATTGCCGAGCCCCATGTGTGGAGCACGGCGGTGATGCCGATGCGCGCGCCGAGGTGCTTGGGATCCGCCGCGATCGCCAGCATCGTCTCCGATGCCGCCTTGAACAGCAGGTCATAGACCAGCGCCTTGTTGTGGAACGCGATGACGGCGACCTCGGCGGGCAGCGTGAACACGACGTGGAAGTAGCCGACTGGCAGCAGGTCGGCTTCGCGCTCGGCGAGCCATGTACGCGCGGCCGCGCCCTGGCACCTGGGACAGTGCCGGTTGCGGCAGCTGTTATAGGCGATCCGCCATTGGCCGCAGTCCTCGCAGGCCTCGACGTGACCGCCGAGCGCCGCGGTGCGGCAATGCTCGATCGCCGACATCACCTTGAGCTGGATGAGGCTCAGGTGACCTGCATGGGCGGCCCGATAGGCGGGGCCGGCAGCACGGAAGATGTCGGCGACCTCGACAGAGGTGCGCACGGCTCAGCCGGGCGGCGTCTTGTGTTCCATCAGCGCCATCAGCCGGTCGAGCGGCCCTGCGACCGCATGGATCGTCCGCGTCGAGACCTTGGTGTAGAGCGCGGTGGTATCGAGCTTGCTGTGGCCAAGCAGCACCTGGATGACGCGGATGTCGACATCCTGTTCGAGCAGATGAGTGGCGAAGCTGTGGCGCAGCGTGTGCGGGCTGACGCGCTTGCGGATGCCGGCGACTTCGGCTGCTTCCTGGACCGCGCGATGCAGTTGCCGCGACGAGATCGGCGCCGTGCAGCTGCGCCCTGGGAACAGCCAGCCATGCGGGAGCATCACCCCGCGCCGCCTGCCTTCGCGCCACCACAGCCGCAGCAGTTCCAGAAGTTGCGGCGAGAGCATGGCGTTGCGGTCCCTGCGTCCCTTGCCCTGTTCAACGCGGATCAGCATGCGTGTGCTATCGATGTCGTCGACCTTGAGGTGCGCGACCTCGGACACGCGCAGACCAGCGCCATAGGCGACACCGAGCGCGGCCTTGTACTTGATGCCAGGCGCCGCTTCGAGCAGCCGCGCCGCTTCCTCCACGCTCAGCACGTCGGGCAGCTTGCGCTGATACCTCATAATCACCAGCGCGCGCGCCAGATCCCGCCGCTTCAGCGTCACGAGGAACAGGAACCGCAATGCCGAGACCGCGCCATTGATCGTCGCAGGGCCGACGCCGCTCTCATGCTGATGCAGCTGGAATCGGCGGATGTCCTCAGCCGTCGCAGTGTCCGGCGAGCGGCCAAGGAACACAGCGAAGCGCCGGACGTGACGAACGTAGTCCTGCTGGGTATGGGAGCCCAGGCCACGCATGAGCATGTCGTGCTGCATGCGCTGGCGAAGCGGAGAGATTGGTGCATCGGTCGACAGGGTAGCCATGGCGAGTTCCTCGTTGAAGGGAACTCCATGGTCAGATCGACGCCTCTACCCGCTCAAGTCAAATGCCTGTCGCGCCATCTCAGGTCGAGGCGACCCTCCCGCGAAGCGGGTTCGTGCATGCGGTGCAAAGCCGACGTCCGCTAAAGGTGTAGGAAGGCGTCGGCGGATTTGGATGGACTCGCTGGTCTGGATGTAGCGGGCAGAGTTAAATCGCTGCAGTAAACTGAATTTCGACGCGGATTTCGGGTAGCGCGAAGCTGGCGCCGACCGTCGCGCGTGCCGGTGGCTCGGCGCCATCGAGCCAAGTGACCCAAGCCTTGTTCATCGCGTCGAAGTCCTCGACGTCCCTCAACCAGATCTGAGCGAACAGCAGCTTCGACCTGTCCGCGCCAACGCTCATCAAAAGGGCATCGGCCTTTTCCAATATCTGCTGCGTCTGGTTGGACGTATCGGTTTTCTTGTCGTCGGCCGTCAACCCCGAAAGATAGACCGTGCCGTTGTGAACGACGATCCGGCTAAGCCGCTCGTTCTTGTCAAATCGTTCGATTTTCGTCATGGCGCAAGGCCCCAGATGCATTGGTCAAAAGCAGGCTGCCGCAGGTGATCCCGGGGCCAAGGAAGCTCAAACATGCGCAACGGTGGAGCGCTGAGCGTAAGCTTGAAAGAAACGTTGCGGACGAAACGTCTCCATCTCCTCATGGATCTTGCCGCGCACGATTTCATCGGCGACCACCTTGCCCAGCTGCGGCGCGATCGTCACGCCACTGTGCGTCACCGCCATATAGTGGCCGGCGATGTCCGGCATTGCGCCGGCACAGGTGTAGCCATCTTCTGGGAAAGGTCGGACGGTTGTCCGAATTGCTTCAACGCCTGCCGAGCGAAGCGAAGGCAGGACCCGGCTTGCCGCATCGAGGAGGGTCGCCGCCTCGTCGCCGGTGGGGCTGAGCGTCTCGGGCTTCTTGAACGTCATGTCCACCGAGACCTTGTGAATCATGATACGGCCGGCACCGTCGGGACGGAGGTCCAGATCGTCGGCATGCAGCTGGCTCCGAAGCGTCAACGCGACCGGTGGGGTGAAAGCAAGCACGCCGATCGTCGAGGAAAGTGGAATGCCTTGCGCATCGCCGAGCCTCTCACTCGACCAGCCGCCGGTGCAGTTCACGACAGCATCCGCAGCGTAGTGTTCGCCGTTCGCCGTGCGAACTGCCCGTACACGCCCCCCTTCGGTCTCGATCTCGGTCGCGCGTGAGCCGACTTTGACCTGTGCACCCCAGCGTTCCTTCGCCGCCCGCAAAAGCCAGGCCGAGCAGAGGACAGGATCAACCCACCCTTCCTCCGGATAATATGAGATTGGACAATCGCCGATGGCGGAGACGTCGATATCGGGCTCCATCTCGCCTACGCGCTTCTTGTCCATCCACTCGACGCCGTAACCCCACTCCCTCATCTGCCGGAAGTTCTCGAAATAGTCGTCCATCGTCTCCGGCACCGTCCGCCAATCGAAACTGCCGGTTTGAGTGAACCAGGGAGCGGCGCCAAAGTCGCGCCTGAGTTCAAGGTGGGCACGCATCCCTGCGACGTTCAGATCGAAATACGGCCGAGGCCGTTTGGTCGTTGCATTTGTCCAGGCAAAGCTTACCGCCGACGTGCCTCCCGCTATCCTTCCGGCCTCCAGCACAGTGACGTCCGCTCCCGCCTTTGCGCATTCATAAGCGGCAGAACTGCCGACGATGCCGGAACCGATGACCACTATGCGCATAGAGATGACTCCAATAATTTTCAATACAATCACGCCAGCTGATTGCCTAATATTGGCGTGTTGTAACACTTCTTGAAACTGTGGCGATTTCGGCGAACCGCGTTGCAACAATGCTCTTGAAGTATTCGTACAATTATCTCTTTAACCGTCCCGATTTCTGGCCCGCCGAGCATCCTGAGTTGCCTGAAAATATTGCAGTGGGCGACAACCACCGTCAATTGAACTGGCCGCTGCCGTTTATGGCCAAAAGTTATGAACCGGCGTGCTTCCCGCGCCGGCGCATGATCGCCCACGGGCACCTTCCCGTCAGAAGTTATCAAGTTCGATCGCAATCGGTTCGGAGGGCAATGCTAGGCTTGACGAAGGTCGGCGCATCGGGGGTCGTGGAATGGAAGAGGCAGCAAGGTGAACGGCGAGCCGGAATTCCTGCTGATCGACAAGAGCGCGATCCGGGAGATTTTGACACTCTCTCTCGTGCTTGAGACCACCGAGGCAGCCCTGCGCAAAACATCGACTGGCATGGCTCGCCAGCAGATCAGGCGCACGCTCGAACTTGCGGGTGCCGCCGGGAGCTGTCTGTCGCTTATGTACGCGGTGCTGGACGACCGGCCGCTGTTTGGGGCGAAGGTGCTGTCCGTGTTTCCCGAGAATTTTGCGCACGGCCTTTCGTCCCATCGCGGTGGTGTGTTCCTGTTCGAAAAGGAGAATGGACGGCCGGTAGCCTTGATCGACGGAGGAGAACTAACGGCCTGGCGGACCGCGGCGGCCAGCGCTGTCGCCACGAGGGCGCTTTCACGCTCCGAGAGTTCCACCCTCACCGTGTTGGGATATGGCGAGCAGGCACGTCGACACGTGGCAGCCATCGCGGACGTGCGTCCGATCCGTGCGATCAATGTCTGGGGCCGCGACTTCGAAAAGGCGCAGCGTTTTGCTGAGGAACTGTCCGTTTCCTTCGAGGTGAAGGCGCATCGCGAGGCTCGCGACGCCGTTCGCGAGGCAGACATCATCTGTACGACGACTTCGTCCGAAAAGCCGGTGCTGTACGGCGATTGGCTGCCGCCTGGTGCTCACGTCAACGCAGTCGGCGCAAGCGTTGCCTCATGCCGCGAACTCGACCTCGAATGCGTGCGCAAAGCGCAGATCTGGGTGGACTACCTGCCCATGGCGCTCGCAGCCGCGGGAGAACTGCTCGAGGCGATTAAGAGCGGCCTGATCGGTGCTGACCACATTCGCGGTGAGGTTGGCGAGGTGCTGGCAGGCGCGAAACCCGGCCGATCTGGCGACGGTCAGATTACACTCTTCCGGTCTCTCGGCGTTCCCGCCCAGGACATCGAACTCGCCAATCTCGTCTATACCTCAGCCCTTCATGCCGGGCTGGGCACCTCGATCGATTTCAGGTTGTGAGCCATGCTGAGCTGCCAGAGAGATCTCTTCTCCATCCCCCGCCAGACGGCTTACCTGGACGCCGCGTACATGTCCCCGATCCCGACCGCCGCCGTCGCGGCCGGCGAGGCTGGCGCCAGGGTGAAGGCCGAGCCCTGGAAAATGACCATCGCCTCCTACTATGATGAAGTGGAGGAGGCACGGCACCTCGCCGCCTCGATGGTGGGCGCGGATGCCGACGACATCGCCATTGTCGCCGCCACCAGCTATGGCATGGCTATCGCAGCGGCCAATGTTGCGGTCCCGGCGGGTTCGGCCATTCTTCTCATGGAGAACGAACACACCTCGCATCGATATGTCTGGTACGATCTCGCAAAGCGCGCCGGCGCTTCCGTCGAAATCGTTCCGCAACCGGCCGATGGCGACTGGACCAAAGCGATCGTGTCGGCGATCCGCAACTCGAGCCGTCGCATCGCGGTTGTCGCAGGAACGTTGGTTCACTGGTTCGAGGGCATGGCGATCGACCTGGAGGCAGTGGCAGTCGCCGCACGCGCGGCAGGCGCCAGCCTTGTCGTCGACGGTACCCAATGGGTTGGCGCCGTGCCCTTCGATGTCCGTCGCGTGCGGCCGGATTTTCTCGTCTTTGCTACCTACAAGTTCCTGCTCGGTCCGTATCGCCTCGCATTCCTCTACGCTGATCGCCGGTGGCACGAAACGGGGCGCACGCTCGAACATCATTCGTGGAACCGGGTGGGTGGTGACAGATCCGACTTCTACAAGGTCGCGGTGCCCGACTTTCTTCACGGCGCGCGGCGGTTCGACATGGGGGAACGCTCCGATTTTGCGGTCCTGCCCATCGCCATCGCTGCAATGAAGCTCATCCACGGATGGACCGTCGAGAGCGTGTTTGGACGCCTCCGTCACCTCAACGAACTCGTCTGGTCACAGGCGGAAAGCAGAGGGCTGCCGGTCGCGCGTCCGCGATATCCGACACCACATATCTCGATCCTCGACATCGGCGATCGTCTCGCGGCGAACGCGTCACAGGACCTCAAACGTGCTGGCGTTCACGTCACGCTACGTGGCACGAAGATGCGCGTGTCGCCGCATGTCTACAATGACGAACCGGATATCGATCGCCTATTCGAAAGCCTGCCGCTCCGGTAGAGGCTTTCAACGTTGCATGGCAACAGTTTTGTCGGCCTGGCGGCGAGGACCCAAGGCTGTGATTCCCGCTTCCACGCCATTCATAAAATTTCGCGTCGTCTGGATGAGATGCTCCGTGAAAGCGTCCGCCGCGGTCGACGCAATGACGCCCCACGGCCGGTAGACGCTGAGATTAAGATCGAGATGGGGCCGGAAATCCCTGATCTCGATAGGTAGGTCACGTGCCATCCAGGCGGAAAGCCTGTCGACGACGCTCACACCGGCGCCGGACGCGACGAGCCCGATGCAGGCGCTGGAGAGGCTCGCCTCTACTTTCAGGAGCCGTCCCACGCCGCATTCTTCGCACAGGGCATCGAGTTGCTGGCGCATCGGATCGGCGGAGCCCATCGAGATGAAGTCGAGACCTTCGAGGTCTTCCGCCTGCACGATTTCGAGCTCGGACAAACGGTGACCCGCCGGCATGACACACACTGGTGGGGTTGCTGTCAGCGCACGCCTGACAATTGAAGAGTTGTCGTCCGCTGCCGTGACGCCTATGCCGATGTCGAGCTGATTGCGGCTTGCCCGCTGCACCACTGTCGCGGAGCTGCGGATATCCAGTGAAATCGACACAGATGGATGTAGTTTTGAAAAGCTCGTGATGATGGACGGCAGCAGCGTGGAGCCGAAAGCCGGGAGCGCGCAGATGTTCAGCCTGCCGCTGCGCAATTCGCGGATTTCCCTTGCAGCCCGCGAGATGCCGCGCGCGGACTCGAAAACGCGCTTCACCTCGGCATAAAGCATGTGCGCTTCAGGCGTAGGGATCAGTCGCTGCCGGCTTTTCCTGAAAAGCTGGAAATCCGCCTTCTCGCTGAGGTGCTGAAGCATTTTGCTGACGGCCGGCTGCGTGATGTCGAGCGCGTCGGCCGCCTTGGTGGTTGTTCCATGCAGCATGACCGATGCGAAGACCTCGATCTCGCGCGGCGTAAAATCAGTCCCCTTTGTGACCGTATCCTTTTCGCCGAGGTTCATCACCGCTCGCCTTGCTATGCAGCTAGACCGCTGTACCAAAACAGCGCGCTGCAGAAGCCAAGGTAACGGGAAGGCGCCCATGTTCCAAGAGGCGCGCGAAGGAAGTTTATTCCTGCAGGTTATGAACTTTCAGCGCTTTGGCGACGGGTCTCAGGTGCTTGTCAACATTTCAGCGAGGTCGAGCAAAGCGGCATCCTGGCACGGAAGGGCAGCAAGCTGCACCGATACCGGCAGCCCGTCGGGCACCGCCAAGGGAATGGCCAAGGCTGGCATGCCAAGCATATTTGCCCAGCGACGGAAGCGGCCGCCGGCCATTCCCCACGGCACCATGTCCCCATTCACCTCGGTCAGTTCGTCGGAAAGCCGAGGCGCCGATCCAGGCGCCGTTGGGATTGCGAGAGCGTCGAGGCCTGCAATTCTCTGCAGAAACTGACCTCGCATCTCATTTCGAATTTCGATGGCGCCATCATAGACGTCCGCACTGATGCGAATGCCGTCTTGCAGGAATGAGCGAACCACATCACCCACCATATCCGGCCCCTGCTCGATTATGTCGCGGTAGATTCTCGCGAACTCGCACTGCAGGATTGTCAATCCCGCGGCTACGAAGGCCTCCCTGTCATCGAAGGAGATCTCGATCGTGCGCACCATGGGACGATCGAGCAGAGCAGCCGTCGCAACATCGATGCTTGTGTCGACAGCAACGCCAACCAGCTCGGGACAGATGCCGATCGTGACGCTGGTTCTCGATTCTCTCTCCTTGCTCGCGCCGGCGGGTGGGCTGAGCCGTTTTCCGGCAAGCGCCTCGGTCATCAGGCTAACGTCCCTGACTGAACGTGCAAGAACGCCGACGCAGTCCAGCGAAGGCGCTATGCTCATCACGCCCTCCATGGCGATCAGCCCATTCGTAGGCTTGTAACCGAATAGCCCTGTTGCGGCAGCCGGCGATCGGTTTGACCCGCCACTGTCGGTGCCGACCGCGGCCAGGCAAAAGCCGGCTGCGACCGCTGCGGCCGATCCACTGCTCGTGCCGCCCGTCCCACGGCTTAAATCAAGCGGGTTGGCGACCTTGCCGTACCAGGGGTTGTCATGCCCGCCCACGCACAGCTCGTGCAGGTTCGTCTTGCCGATGATGATGGCGCCGGCGGCCTGAAGATTGGCAATGCAGGTAGCCGTCGCCGGCGCGACATGGTTCGCAAGCAGCCGGGAGCCAGCCGTTGTCGGCCAATGCTTCACGTCGAGGACGTCTTTGACCGCGATCGGCACGCCATGCAGCGGGCCGCGTTTGTGACCAGATCTGATCTCGAGCGTGGCCTGACGTGCGGCATCGAGTGCATCAGCTTCATTGACGGAGATCATCGCCCTGATCTGTTCGTTCAGATCACCGATCCGCTCGAGGCAGTCTTCGACGATTTCCACGGGCGACAAGCCGGCAGAGATTTTGTCGCTCATCTCCTCAATCGATGCGCAAGCACTGCTATTCATTTGACGACCATAGAGCGGAGGAGGCCTGACCGACATCATTGCGGCCGGCTCTCCCTGAGAGCCAGTCGACGATGCCACATCAGAAATTTGGTGGACAGTCGCGAGCCTATTCCAGTGGAAGCGGGGCTATTGCTGAAAACTCATAGTCTGGATCAATGGCGGCGCCGTGAACGGGTCAATCCCCGCGCTCGCCCCACACGCGCATCAAATAGCGTTGATGGTTTGGTGGCCGAGCCTAGTGCCGGACTGCGTCACTCGAAGGTCTGTCACTATCATAACTATTGGTGATGAACCGCGTGGCAAGGGGCATTAGATCGAGGTCATTTGACCTGTTAGCGTTTTCAAACACCGCCCTGAAAGAAGGTCGACTGAGCCGAATGGTCAAGTTCGCATCGCCGAAATTATCTCAACCAGTCCATGACGCTCAATGCTGCGGGCTGGCTCTCGGCATCTGTCCAGATATCGATCTCATTCGACATTGCGGAAGAAATCCACATAAACAAAAAGGGGAACAATCATGAAAAAGCTTGCACTCGCCTTATCATTGATCGTGGCGGTCTTTGGCGCCGCCAAACCATCGTCTGCGGCCGATGACGTCATCCGTTTCGGTGTCGCCGCCGAACCATACGCGCCTTTCTCGGTCAAGGATGCCAGCGGCACTTGGCAAGGCTGGGAAATCGACCTGATGAATGCCGTCTGCAAGGAGATGAAGGCGAAGTGTGAGATCGTCGATATCGCCTGGGACGGCATCATTCCCGCGCTGCTGGCCAAGAAGTTCGACGTCATCTGGAGTTCGATGTCGATCACGGACAAGCGCAAGGAGGTGATCGACTTCACCGACAAGTATTACTTTTCGCCCAACGTGCTTGTCGGCGCCAAGGCGGACACGCGGCAATTTGACGTAACCAAGCCGGAGACCTTCAAGGGTATTGCCGTGGCGGCGCAAAGTGCCAGCCTGCAGGCGACATACATGCAGGACAAGTTCAACGGCATTGCCGAAGTGAAGATCTATCCAACACTCGACGACGAAATCGCCGATATCCAGGCCGGGCGCGTGGACCTCATGGCAGCAGCGGGTATCCAGATCCAGGATTTCCTGAAAAAGCCGGAAGGCCAAGCCTATGAAATCAAGGTGACGCTGCCGCATGAGAAGATGTTTGGATATGGTGACGGCGGTGGCCTGCGCAAGGAAGACACAGCTCTGAGAGATCGCCTCAATGCTGCTCTCAAGGCAGTACGTGCCAGCGGCGAGTATGACACGATCACCAAGCGCTATTTCGATTTCAACATTTACGGCGATTGATCGTCTGTTCCAGGACTGGTGCCGTCCGCCACAGGGGGCCGGCACCATCATCACTCAACTGGAACGCGCTGCATGAACGCGACACTGTCCTGGGCAACCCTGCTCAGCTTCGGGGACAAGGGCTGGGGCGACGAATTGCTTCGCGGCGCTTGCCTGAGCCTTGGAATTTCGATCAGCGCCTATCTTGTCGGCCTGACCCTCGGCCTTATCGGTGCGGTGGCCAAGATCTCGAAGAACCGCGTGGCGATCTCGGCAGCCGTCGCGTACACGACAATCATCCGCTCCGTCCCGGACATCCTTATCATATTTCTCGTCTACTACACCGCGACAGACGCCCTACGCTGGGTCGTGAGCCTGGCGGGACTGACGTCCGAATTCCAGCTCAATGGATTTGTCGCCGCGACTTTGTCGCTTGGGATCGTTCAGGGCGGCTACAGCACGGAAGTCCTGCGTGGTGCGATCGTGGCCATCCCGAAAGGTCAGGTCGAGGCAGCCTATGCACTCGGTTTGACACGGCGCCAGACGTTTTTCCTGGTGACTGTGCCGCAAATGGTTCCACTGGCTTTGCCGGGGCTTGGCAATTTGTGGTTGGTCGTCTTGAAGGAAAGCTCACTGGTCAGCCTGATCGGTTTCACCGAGCTTGTTCTCGCCGGCAAGATGGCCGCCGGCGCCACGCGCGATTACTTTATGTTCTATTGCGCGATCGCGTTCGTATTCCTTGTGATGTCGGGCATATCAGCGCTGCTTTTTCATGCCCTCGAAACAGCCACCGTCCGTGGCGGAAGGCAGAGCTAGCGTGACGGAGTTTGGAGCCTATCTTGCCACGCAGCTTCTGGCCGGGGTCCAGACGACGATAGTCTTGTTCGTGGGCTGCGCCGTCGTCGGCAATTTGCTTGCCATCCCGATTGCCTTGGCCCGCTTGTCCAACAGGAGATGGCTGCGATATCCGGCGGTTGCGTTTATTCTCGCCTTCCGGGGCACGCCACTCCTGGTCCAGCTTTATCTCTGCTACTTCGGCGTCGGCCAGATTCTCGCCGGCGTTCCTTCGATACGCTACAGCCCGCTCTGGCCCATTTTGCGAGGGGCTGACTTCTATGCGTTTTTTACCCTTTCCTTGAACACTGCGGCCTACTGCGGCGAGATATGGAGAGGGGCGATAAAGGCCATCCCGGAGGGGCAGCGTGAGGCCGCCCAGTCGCTTGGCCTGTCGAAAACGCGGATTATGATTTCCGTCCTTCTGCCGCAGGCTTGCAGGTTGGCGCTGCCGGCGATTGGCGGTCAGAATATCCTGCTTTTGAAGGGAACGGCGCTCGCTTCGACGATCACGGTCTTCGAACTCATGGGTGCGGCCAACCTCGTTCGCGCGCAGACTTTTCGGGTCTACCAGCCTTTGTTCGCCGCCGCGTTTGGATATTTCCTGCTAGCGGCATTGATCACAGTTGGTTTCGGTTTTTTCGAGAGACAACTTGCTCGACGGTATTGAGTGGCACCGATTCGGATCACCTGTTTCTTCCATACAGGGTTCACGGAATCCGTTATTCGCTTCGCTCAGCCGCTGCAGCGTAGCCTGAACTGGTGGTTCGATGAGTGGGGGGAAAGGCGGTAGCGCTCTCCCGCTATCAAAATCAAATAAGCCATTGAAATAATTAATAAATCTTGCAAATATGGTAGCGCTATCGGACAAAATTCCTCAATAATTTCAACGCTGCCCGAGTGACGCTACCAACAGGATGCAGACGTCGCTGCTAGTTCAAACTACGACGAAGTTCAGCCCGGAAAATTCCGCGCGCCTGGGAAAAATTACGGAACCCGATATGCGTGATGAAGTGTGGAGGTAGATACGCCGACATTCTTTGCGATCCGGGGAGCGCTTTCGAAGGCCATGAGCTCCGGTTGTGCGAGCACCTTCCTCGCCACGCTTTCAACGCTGTGAGGAAAGGTCACCTGACGCGTTGCGATCGCTCTCCTCAGTTCCTCAAGACTCAAAGGCGGAGTGTCCAAAACGCGCAGCTGTCTTGGCATACGGCCTGTCCGCTGCTGGAGAGCACACCCCTAGCGTCAGAGCCCGCGCGGTGGGGGCCGCACAATCATCGCACGAGCGACACGGCGCCGAGAGCCGCGAGAGCGGTCAGACCCCGTTCTGTCGGCCGCTATGGACGAAGCTCTGGCGCTGCCCGACGCTTCAAATCCATCCGAATTCAAGGCCGGTATATGGCGCGACGGCGACCTCCAGCGTGGTCGCCGGCAATGTCCGCTATAAGGCGGTGGCAAACCTGACTTCAACGGCCGACATGCTGAAGGGTTTCGGGTGCCGAGAGGCGTACGAAAGCCTCTCATGCAGGAACCCGCGGGCCACAGTTGATGGCTATGGGGATTTTAGTTTGCGGCTGATGTCGGCGACGGCGTGACCGCCCCCGTTAGGCGACGCGGTGGACACGGACGGACCGCTCAGTGAAGCCTCCGCACAGCCTTGTAGCCTCTGCGCGCAGGCGGACGGGGCCCTGCGGGCCTCGCTGAGCACCATGGGCGCGCGTGGGTCCGTCGCCGCAGGTTGAGCGCCTGTGGCTGGAGGCTGAATCAGACCATGCCGGGTCATGGAGCGGTCTCCCGGATCGGTGCCGATGCGTTCGGAGGTCCGCGCGGCTGCCTCCTCCACCGTTCGAACACCTCGATGACGATCATGCGTCCGCCACAGCAGGAGCATGGCGGCCGGAAGTCCTCTGGTTCGGGTGTGTGGTCATCGGACGGGGCAGCGACGCCCAGCAGTTCGCGGGCGCGTGCGAGGCTGGCCTTGTGGGCGGAGCCGGCGAGCAGGCCATAATGTCGGATGCGATGGAAGCCGCGCGGCAGGACGTGGAGCAGGAAGCGGCGGATGAACTCATCTGTGGCGAGCGTCATGACCTGCTGCCGGTCGGTGCCGTCGCGGCGATAATCCTTGTAGCGGAAGGTGACCCCAGCCTCTTCGAAGGCGATCAGGCGGCGGTTCGAGATCGCAACCCGGTGGGTATAGCGCGACAGATAGGCGAGCACCGCCCCGGGACCGGCGAAGGGCGGCTTGGCGTAGACCACCCAGCGCTTCTTCTTGACGGGAGCCGTGGTGGCGTAGGAAGGCCCGACGATCGGCGAGGTGCGCCGCCGATCCGAAGAAGGCGAGCCGACCGGCGTCGTGCAGCGCGACCAGTCGGGTCAGGAACAGACGGCGGAACAGCTTGCCCAGCACTCTGACTGGGAGAAGGAAGGCCGGCCGCGACGATATCCAGCGTGACGCGTCCGGCGTGATGCCGCCGCCCGGCACGATCATGTGGACATGAGGATGGTGCGTCATTGCCGAGCCCCATGTGTGGAGCACGGCGGTGATGCCGATGCGCGCGCCGAGGTGCTTGGGATCCGCCGCGATCGCCAGCATCGTCTCCGATGCCGCCTTGAACAGCAGGTCATAGACCAGCGCCTTGTTGTGGAACGCGATGACGGCGACCTCGGCGGGCAGCGTGAACACGACGTGGAAGTAGCCGACTGGCAGCAGGTCGGCTTCGCGCTCGGCGAGCCATGTACGCGCGGCCGCGCCCTGGCACCTGGGACAGTGCCGGTTGCGGCAGCTGTTATAGGCGATCCGCCATTGGCCGCAGTCCTCGCAGGCCTCGACGTGACCGCCGAGCGCCGCGGTGCGGCAATGCTCGATCGCCGACATCACCTTGAGCTGGATGAGGCTCAGGTGACCTGCATGGGCGGCCCGATAGGCGGGGCCGGCAGCACGGAAGATGTCGGCGACCTCGACAGAGGTGCGCACGGCTCAGCCGGGCGGCGTCTTGTGTTCCATCAGCGCCATCAGCCGGTCGAGCGGCCCTGCGACCGCATGGATCGTCCGCGTCGAGACCTTGGTGTAGAGCGCGGTGGTATCGAGCTTGCTGTGGCCAAGCAGCACCTGGATGACGCGGATGTCGACATCCTGTTCGAGCAGATGAGTGGCGAAGCTGTGGCGCAGCGTGTGCGGGCTGACGCGCTTGCGGATGCCGGCGACTTCGGCTGCTTCCTGGACCGCGCGATGCAGTTGCCGCGACGAGATCGGCGCCGTGCAGCTGCGCCCTGGGAACAGCCAGCCATGCGGGAGCATCACCCCGCGCCGCCTGCCTTCGCGCCACCACAGCCGCAGCAGTTCCAGAAGTTGCGGCGAGAGCATGGCGTTGCGGTCCCTGCGTCCCTTGCCCTGTTCAACGCGGATCAGCATGCGTGTGCTATCGATGTCGTCGACCTTGAGGTGCGCGACCTCGGACACGCGCAGACCAGCGCCATAGGCGACACCGAGCGCGGCCTTGTACTTGATGCCCGGCGCCGCTTCGAGCAGCCGCGCCGCTTCCTCCACGCTCAGCACGTCGGGCAGCTTGCGCTGATACCTCATAATCACCAGCGCGCGCGCCAGATCCCGCCGCTTCAGCGTCACGAGGAACAGGAACCGCAATGCCGAGACCGCGCCATTGATCGTCGCAGGGCCGACGCCGCTCTCATGCTGATGCAGCTGGAATCGGCGGATGTCCTCAGCCGTCGCAGTGTCCGGCGAGCGGCCAAGGAACACAGCGAAGCGCCGGACGTGACGAACGTAGTCCTGCTGGGTATGGGAGCCCAGGCCACGCATGAGCATGTCGTGCTGCATGCGCTGGCGAAGCGGAGAGATTGGTGCATCGGTCGACAGGGTAGCCATGGCGAGTTCCTCGTTGAAGGGAACTCCATGGTCAGATCGACGCCTCTACCCGCTCAAGTCAAATGCCTGTCGCGCCATCTCAGGTCGAGGCGACCCTCCCGCGAAGCGGGTTCGTGCATGCGGCGCGAAGCCGACCCGAGAACATGCTAGCCGGAACATCCGCTTCCGGGCTAAGGCAAAGTTTGCCTCTATGGCCGTCATGCGGCGCCAAGTTGCCCGCTCTGCCGGCCGGCTCAAGCGGCAATCTGACCCGTTGCCGACATCAGCCCGGACAAGTACCAGTCGCAGGGTCTTCAGGAAGGAAGAAGCTTCGCCGCTCGCAAGGGGTGAGTTCGCGAGGCACGGTGCGCCGGGCGAAGTCAATGAGGTCGTTGGGTGTCTGGAAGACGCGAACGATACGAACCCTTTCTTCGCCGGAAACAATAGCGACCTGGGTGCCGTCGGAACTGAAATCTGCGCGTGTAAGGCCCGGTCGAACGGTCGCCTCGTCCTGGCTGGCAAGGACGGCAACCTGGCGCCCCGATTGCGTCGCCCACAGCCGGACCGTGCGATCTTCGGAGGACGCGGTCACGACATACAAACCACTGGGACTGAACTGGGCGCTGTCCACCGCGCCACTGTGGCCCCTAAGAGCGGCCGTTTCCAGTCCGCCAGCGACGCTCCAGATTCGGACGGTTCCATCGCGTGAGGCAGTCAGCAGCGACTGGCTGTCGGGGCTGAAGGCGACCACCGTCACCTCGTCGGTATGTCCCTGTAGCGTTGCGACGTTTGCTCCGTCCAAGGTCGACCAAATTCGGGCCGTGTGGTCGCGTGAGCCCGTGGCGACCAGTTGACCGTTCGGATTGAACGCCGCTGCCGTGATGCGATCCCGATGCCCCACAAGAGCCTTAAGCTCAGCCCCATCCGCCTTCAGGAGGTGGCCCGCATTGTCTTCCCTGGCCGCGAAGATCAGACGTCCGTCAGGGCTAAGAACGGCCTGCGGCAGCTTGCTGCTTGTATTGATGACGGCTAGCTCGGTACCGGTCGCCGCGTCCCACAGTTGGGCGGTGCCGTCGATCGATGCCGAAACAAGCGATTTGCCATCGCGACCAAACTGGATCTGGATCAGTCCGCGATGTGATTGGAACCGGGCGGTCTCGAATCCGCTGGCCACCTCCCAAATTCGGACCTGGCCCTCAAGAGATGCCGTCGCGACGTGCCTTCCATCGGGACTGAACGTCGCGCGTTGAACGATCTCATGGGTATCGAGCCGGATTATCTCGCGCCCCCTCACAACATCCCACAGATGCGCCACGCTGTCGCCGCCACCGGTCAGCAGGTGGACATTGTCGGGACTGAAGACCGCGAAAGTCGGCCGATATTCATGAGAGAGCGTGCTCGTCAGTGCGCCGTCGACATCCCACAGCCGAGCGGTGCCATCGTGTGAAGCAGTGAGAAGAATGTTGTTGTCAACCGGGCTGAATTCCAGATGCTCGACCAAAGATTCATGACCGGCGATCGTCGTGACCAATGAGGCGCGTTCAACGTCCCAGATGCGGATCGGCCCATTCACCGAAGCGGTCGCCAGGAAGCGGTCGTCCGGACTGAAAGCGCCGTTCATCTCCTCATCGCGTTCATCCGCACCGATATCAGCCATCTTCAAACCCGAAACCTCCTGGCCGAGCAGGCCATACAGCGTTCCTGACGCTCCATCCCAAATCCGGGCAGCGCCGTCGAGTGATACCGTGGCGATTCGCTGACCCACGTGACTGAAAATCACACCGTTCAATTGCATGTCGCTCTTGTGGCCGGCCAACTTTGCGATCTCCGTTCCTTTCGACACATCGAGAAGGCTGGAAGTGCCGTCGTATGAAAACGGGCCGCACAGCAGCCGGCTTCCGTCCGGGCTGAACGCCAGGCCGTAGGGCCGGGAGTTCACCCGGATTGACCGCGTCAGTGCGCCATCTGCGGTATTCCAGATCGAAACAAGGTGCTTGCGCGCCATCGCGAAGCTGCGGCCGTCCGGGCTGAAGTCGGCCCGCGCATATCCGTCGCTGCTTACACTCAGGACTTTTTTTCCGGTCCGAGCGTCCCAGAGCACTGCATCGCTGTTCTCCCCCGCCGTCAGCACCTGGTTGCCATTCGGGCTGAAGATTGCCGTTGGATAATTACCTACCGGCTGCAGGATGAAGAGCTGTTCCCCCGAGATGGCGTTCCAGAGGCGTGCGTTGCCGTCCCTCGCGGCCGTCAGGATACGGCTCCCGTCCGGGCTGAATTCAGCCCTCTCCACGGCCCCTTCATGACCTTTTAGAACTGCAGTTTCGGCACCGCTGGAGATGTCCCAGACGACTGCAGTTTTATCGTAGGATGCGGTGACGATGTGATCGCCGGCCGGATTGAATGCCGCATCCGCAACGCCGGCGCCATGCCGGAAGATTTTGATCTGGCGGTGCGCCAGCAGAGCCTTGTAGAGGGCTGCCTCCGCTTCAAAGAGATATGGCCGCTCGGACTGGTCTTTCGAGGACAGAGCTTCGAGCGCCAACAGGATCGCAGCCTCGGTGTTGCCTATCGCCGTGGACTGCTCCGAAAGAAACGACAGCGAAAGAAACTGATTGCGCAGCGCCTGGTCGCGCTGCCAGCTTGCTTCCTGCTGCGCCCTGAAGGCGACCAATGCACCTGCGCCCGCCATGAGAGCGAGCACTATCGCCACAATCGCGGCATTGCGCGTGCGTCGGGCAAGCAGGTTTGCCGCGGCAGCCGCTAGGCTCCGGCGCTCGGCCTCGCGCTCCAGCCGCTCGCGTTTTGCCTCTTCCGCGGCCTCGATCAGCGCCAGCTGTGCCTGCCGGTCCTTCTCCTCTTTCTGCCGATGGGCACGCAAGGACGCCTCGATGTATTCAACGACGTCATCGTCGACCTCCTCCCGCCTTGACAGCAGCAGCTCTTCACCCTCCGCAAGACGTTTGCCGGACGGGAGGAGAAGCTCTCGATTCCTGCTCTCCATCTGCCATCGGTGGGCGTCGGCCCTGAGGCGTTCGCGCGTCTCGAGGAAGTTCCGGTTTGCATTCACAATGTCACCGGCGCGCGGCCAACGGCTCAACAGTGCTTCATGTGCAACGCGGACGAAGACATGCCCTCCGGCATCCTCATCGCTGACGAGGAGCCGTGCGTCGATCAGGGCCCTGACGAGGGCCGATCGCGCTGGAGTGCCTGCTACTTCGGTGAGCAAGGCCGGACGCGCCGTGACCGTTTCATCGCCGGGACTCGCTGTGGTGAGTGCGCGCAGCACCGCCGGTAAAGCCTCCTGGATCTCGGGCGCGAGCAAGTCCACGACTTCATCGGCGCGGCGCGCGATTGCGCCCTCGAGCCCGCCGAGCGCGCGATAATGCGCAAAGGTGAGAACTCGGCGCTCGCGGCCGGCCTGGTACAAGGCGTCGAGCACAAACTCGAGAAGCGGCAATGATCCGGGATCGGCAGCTGCTGCCTCCTGCAGCACATCATCGAGCCGCCCCAACTCGGCACTCTCGTCAAAGCGGAGCCCGGCAACGCCCGCCGGTTCGCGGATGATCTGCGCGATCTCTGGGCCAGTCGGCGGCAGGAGTTCGTAGCTGGAGAGGCCGTCCTTGAGCGCCGAGAAACCGGGGATCTCACCACAGCGGTGAAAAAAGTCCGAACGGATCGCCCCGACCACCCAGACCAGCCCGCTCGCGGCTAGCGCCGCCATGAGCCGCACAAGGGCCTCGCGCGTCGCCGGCTGCTTCTCCGTGGTGAATAGCTCCTCCAGCTGATCGATGGCGACAAGCAATCTGATCTGCGAGTGGGCCGACCCGGCGGCCTTCGCAAGTGCCAGTCGGACCATCGCCAGCGCCCGATCCGGCACGCTCCTGCAGAGCAGGGCAAACTGCGCGGCTGTTACTTCGCAGGACAGCTCCGGCACAGCAGCTTCGCTAAGCAATGCCGCAGCCAGCACAGCGAATGTATCCGGTCCTTCGGAGAGGCGGATCAGGCAGCGGCGCCACAAGGTTATGCCCGCCACGGCTCCAGGCCGGGTCAATGACGGCAGCAGGCCAGCGCGCAGGAGGGAAGACTTGCCGCAACCGCTCATTCCGTAGATGAGCAGGAATGCCGTACCGCCGGCTGCCTGCTGCTCCAGTCTAGCAGTGCAGGCAGCAATCGCCCGCGCTCGGCCGAAGAAGAGGTCGGCATCTTCGAATTCGAAGGCATCGAGACCGCGAAATGGCGACCTGACCGGTTGCTCCGAAGCAAGGGGGACGCGGTAGATGCGCAAAGCGCGCGCGACGTTCTTCAGCTTGTGCTCGCCGAGATCAACGAATTCCAGCGAGAGTCGGTCTTGAGCCTGGGCATGGACCGCCTCCGTGACGCAAATCCCGCCCGGTCGTGACAAGGTTTGCAGATGAGCGACGACCTCGACGGCCTCGCCCGCGATGTGGTCGCCCTCGGCGACGACATAACCCAGGTGAACGCCGATGCGGAAGCGCAGGCGCTTTGTCTCGGGAACGTCGAAGTTCCGCCGATCGACCTCATGCTGGATCTCGCTCGCACACCGCATCGCCTCGACAGGGCCAGTGAACTCGGCGACCACGCTCTCTTCGGAGTTCCAGAACCCGCGACCCGCATGTTGAACCAGCAGCCGATCGATAATCTGCCTGTACGCCCGGAAGGTTGCAGCAGAGATCCACTCATCCTTGCCTGTCGGCCGGCCCTCAGCGGCCATTTCGGCGGCCAGGATGGTGGCCATTTTCGGTCCGGCATTTGAGGGAAGGACCAACCTGTAACCGCGCCTCGGCACTGTCTGCACGACGGTCTGCCGATCGTCGTTGAGCGCCGAACGGATCTCGTGAATGCATTGCACCAGGCTGTCATCGGTCACGGCTATTCCGTTCCAGACTGCATTCATCAGGTCGTCTTTGGTGATGACGCGATCTGCGTTCTCCAAAAGGTGACGAAGCACTGCGAAGGTCTGGTGGCGTAGTGCGATTGTCCTGTTGGACTTGTCGCGCAACGTCTCGCTGCTCAGATCGGCGGTGACGCCGTTGAGTACGAACGTCGTGGGGCGCGAGCTATTCAAGCCGGTTCCCTCAAGCACGAAGCCGCAGTCCAATGCTTCGATCTTAGCACGGTTTCGCACTGCGAAGAGTCATCACCAACCAGACCGGCGGGGAGCGCAGATTTCGGCGAAAGATCGGAAGTCGTTCGTGACCCGGGAGACGCCTCGGACCGACAGTTGCTTTGTCAGCGAGAGGCTCGCCATGGACGACTTGGTGCAAATTGCTCGATGTGCGGGTGGAAAATCGGTGCTGCGGCTCACGGGGGCCTGCCTGCTCACTCTGTTGTTCGCGATCGCGTCACCGGCTCACTCGACCCACCGTCCCGTGGACGATCTGGCCGAAGTCGATCTGCAGTTGATCCTTGCCGTGGACGTATCGCCCTCGATGAGCAAGGTTGAGCAAAAAGTGCAACGCGACGGCTACGTCGGGGCCTTCCGCCACGCGGACATCGCGAGGGCACTCAAGTCGGGAGAGCGGGGCAGAATCGCAGTGCTCTATCTGGAGTGGGCAGGGCCACGTCAGCAAACAGTCGTTATGCCGTGGACAATTGTCGAAAGCCTTGACGACGCTCTGATTTTGGCAGACAGGCTCGCGGCGCTGCCGTTGACTGAAGGGCGTGGAACGTCGATTTCCGGCGCATTGTCGGCCGCGCATGCTCTGTTCGCGAAGAGTGGCTTGCGCAGCCCGCGCAGGGTTATTGACGTATCCGGCGACGGACCCAACAATGCCGGTCTACCGCTTCAACTGGTGCACGACGCACTCACAACCGGCGGCGTGACTATCAACGGACTGGCGATCTCACTGCGCGCAGCCGACACGCTCGACAGCTTTGGGCCGCACTTTATCGAACTGTATTACGAGAGTTGCGTCATTGGCGGTTCTAACGCCTTCGTTGTCACCGTCGAGAACACAGCCGGCTTTGCGAACGCCATTCGCAAGAAGCTCGTGAATGAAATTGCCGGTTTGTCCGCTAAGGTGCAGCCTGCAACTTATCGGAGCCACTCACGACCGGTCGTCGATTGCGATACGATCGGAGAGACGCCTGGACGATAGAGAGCTATCAAAAGAATTAGAGTGATTTCACGGCTGCCCCCGGCCGGGCTGGTGCCCGAGGCAACCTACGATGGGTGCATTGCTTGCGAGTTCCTATCCGCCTAGGTGTGGCCCTAAGTCGCAAATTATTGGCTTCAGAAGCAGAGCCTCGGGCTTCATTGACGCTGCGACCAACACCATATGCTGGTTTATAGCCCTCCAAAACGAGAGAAGCTTGCCCGGCGGGGTCGCACCGCGGCCGTCGGCCGGCAAAGGCTATGAACTAGGAACCTGAAAATCATCATGCCTGAAAATATCAGATCAACTTCGAGAGACGTCCCCCTCATTCAGTTGGGTGTCTATCAGTGCCGCTTCCCGGTGAGCGAAGACCCGTCAGTACCCGGCGGTTACCGTTTTTGTGCTGGGCCAACTTCGCCGGATCGCGTCTACTGCGATCACCACCACAACATTGTGACCGCCGTGGACCCGCGTCGGGCCCGTTCGGGTCTCCATGTCCCTCAACGACGCGCCGCTTAGGCTACGTTTTGATGGGATGAGCCCTCCGCGCCCGGGCGGCCGGCGTTGCTCCGCCGTCTATCATGTCGGCCCACAGCAATTTCAATAACTTATGGGAGCAGCCGATGGTACCGTTGGCTGGGATCGAACCAGCGACCTCCGGATCCACAATCCGGCGCTCTAACCATCTGAGCTACAACGGCACATTTGCCTGAGCGGATAGAGGTGGAAAGTCTCCGTGATCCGCTCTGTCGTTCGGCGATGCGTCCTTACGGGCTTATGGATTTTAATTCAAGGCTTTTGCGAAGCAAAGGCCACTTCCCCACATATCGCCGCAACGACGCTGGTTTCGCCGGGCAAAGAAAAAGGCCGGCGGGAGGAGGTGCCGGCCTTTTCCTGTTACGAGCCAGCGGGAGGAGGTGCTGGCTGGTCACCCCGGGGAGCAGAGGGAGGAGGTTCCACTCGCCGGGTATTGCTTGATGGCCACCATCATACGCCTGATCGTTTTTATGAAAATGCGACCTTTTGTTGCATCTTCAGATCATGCGCAAATGTTAGGCAGCCTTGATGTCCTTCACTGCCTTCTCGAAGGCGGTCTTGATCGGCTTGGAGACGTCTTCGGCCGCCTTGGAGGCAACAGCCTGGAAGTCCTTGGCCTGCTCGACGGTCAACTCGATACGCTTGCGCAGGAAGGAGGTCTGCAGCTCGACGACTTCCGACAGCGACTTGGCGCCGATCAGGGCTTCGAGATGCGAGAAGCCGGCTTCGGCATTGGCGCGCAGTGCCGCGATGGTCTTGAGCGACAGGTCGCTGGAAACAGTCTTGGCGGTCTCGTAGGTCGACTCCAGAGCCTTCTGGGTCTCCTCGGCGCCGGTCTTCAGCTTGGCATAGGCCTCTTTCGACTGCTCAACGCCCTTCTCGGCGAAAGCGCGGATCTGGTCGGTGGCCTTGGAAGCGTCGAAGCTCGGGAATTCAACGTTTTCGATCGTCTCGGCAGTTTTGGTCCTGGACATTTTCCATCCTTTTCAGCGGCAGCGGCTTTGACAGAAAGCCGTCTCGTTCATGTATGATGGCAATATAAAGGCAATTTTTGTGCATTGCAATATCTTTGTTGCAGTGCACCATAAATTTCTTTCCGGCCGTTAACCAAAAGCCCAGAAACCAGCCTTTGCACGTTCTGGCTTGTGGACCTTCGCGCGTCCGGCTTTTATTAACAAAGCGTTAACTGCAAATTTCGCCGCTCCGTGAGGGTTCGCCAAGCGCATGCCGTCCGAATATTCCTTCCTCGACGTCGCCGTGCTCGACGCGGTCCGCCAGCGGTTTGCCGCTGGCGACGCGATCGCGATCCTGTCGCTGGACCTGGAGCAGGTGATCTGGGCCAATGGGCCGGGCGCCGCCGTGTTCGGCTATCCCGACATCGAAGCCATCATCGGCGCCTCCGCACAGCTGCCGCTGATCGCCCGCCGCCAGATCATGGCGACCAGCGGTTTTCCCGAAATCGGCAACGATCGTGGCACTACGGTCAGGTTGGCGACCGGCATGACCAGCCGCACCATCGGCTTCCAGGCAAGTGCGGTGACGCTGCCCGACGGCGAGAAGGCGATCATGCTGGCGGTGCCGGCGGCGCAGACAGGCTCGCGCAGTGCTGCCGAGATCGCCAGCCGGGCGATCAGCGGCTTCACCGAAGACGGCCATTTCATCGCCTTCATCGATGCCGGGGGCAATGTCGAGGCCGCGTCGGACGGCTTTTCGAAGCTCGGCATCCAGCCGGCAACGCTGGCCGCCCTGGTGGCCGATGTCGCTGCCGAGGACGAGCGCATCGTCAAGCGCCTCGTTCCGGGCGGCAACACCTCCTATCCCGCCGGCCTCGCACGGCTGACGCCGGAGCGGCATCTCCTGGTGGTGATCGACGAGAATCAGCTTGAGGACAACGCTTCTGCTGCAGAAGCCTTGGCAGACACCCTCCCCGAAGCAACGGAAAGCCCCATCAACGTGATTGGCGGCGCAACGACAGCGGCGGAAAACGCCGCCGCAGAATCCGAGCCTCACCAGGACAATCAGCCGACGGCGGATGTTTCGCAGGCAGAAGCGATCGAGCCGTCCCCCGCCACTGCCGAGCCAGCCACTGCCGAGATTGAGCAGCCTGCCCCTTCCGATCCGGTGGCCACAGATATGCCGGAACGGGCAACACAAGTGATTGCGGAGCCGACCGGGCCGACATCGGTTGCTGCCGACAATGATCAGCCGGCGGCGGGCGGCACGCCGGCACAGCACGACCACTGGTACTTCCATGCCGGCGAGGATGACGCGCGACCCGCGCCTGCCGCACCGGAACCAAAAAACGTGGCCGAAGCGATCGGCACCGTGACTTCGGTGGACAGCGCGGAGCAGGACAAGGCCACCTCCCCGTCCACACCGACCGCAATCCCAGCCCGGACGCTAGACCGCTCGGCGGCGCCACTGCGCTTCGTCTGGCGCACCGACGCCGAGGGCAAGTTCAGCGCGCTGTCGCCGGAATTCGCCGATATCGTCGGCAAACCGGCCGCCGACGTGATCGGCCGGCGCTTCAGGGATGTCGCGGCGGCCTTCGGTCTTGATGCGTCCGGCGAGATCGCCGGCCTCCTGGAGCGGCGCGACACCTGGTCCGGCCGCTCCGTGCTGTGGCCTGTCGTCGGCACCGACCTGAAGATACCCGTCGACCTCGCGGCTTTGCCTGTCTATGGCCGCAGCCGCGCCTTCGAAGGTTTTCGCGGCTTCGGCGTGGCCCGGACCGGCGACGCGATCGTCGATCCGGAAGCGATCGGCATGGCCCTGGTGCCCAATGGCGGGGCCCCAGCAGCGTCGTCCATACCGGAAGCCGTCGAACCTCCCGCTGAAGAGCCGAAGGCCGGGGAGCCGAATGCGGCAGACCCGTTCAAGGGCGAGGTGCCGGCGCTGACCATCGTGCCGAAACAAGAGCGGCGCTTTGCCGACAAGGTCATCCGCCTGGCCGAACACCGGCAGCCGGCCAACGACAAGGGACTATCGACGCTGGAACGCAGCGCCTTCCGCGAGATCGGCGAGCGGCTGAAGAAGGACAGTGCGCCGGCCGAGCCGCCGGAAGCCGACAAGCCCGGCATCGAAAGCCCAACGGAACCGGCGATCGAGACACAGGCTGAGCCAGCGGCGAAAACAGTAGCGGAAGTCCCGACCGCCAAGACGGAAACTCCGATCGAATCCGCTGGCGAGGTTGCCTCGACGCCTGACTCTGCCCCGGATCATGAACCGACAGAGGTCGGCGAAATCCCCGCGACGGAGCCAGAGAACGACGCGGTGCCGGCCGAGCCATCCGAGACGGATGCTGAGGACGAGGCGGATCTCGCAAGGCTTGATGGCGCCCATCCGGACGACGTGGTTCACGAGGAGCATGCTGATACGCCGTCCGGTATGACCGGTTCGCTGCTTAGCTACGCCGACCGCAACAACCAGCCCAGCCCTGTCGCGGGCAATGACGAGTCCACGGCCTCTGAACCGGTGGCTGCGGAACCGGAAGATGCCGAGCCCGCCGCGATTGACGGCGAACCGGCCATTGCGGGCGCCGAACAAGTCGCGGCCGACGACGATGACAGCATGACGTCGGCCGATTTTCGCGATGCCGAAGACAATGAGGATTGGACCGACGGCGCGAAAGCTGCCGCGGTTGATGATCAGACCGTAGAGCATGCGGGGCCATCGACAATCTCCGACGGGCAAGTCACTACGCCAGCCGCTGAGACTGTCGGTGCACAAGGTGCAGCCGAGATCCAGCGTCCACGCCTGCAGGTACCGCCACTCAAGACCGAAGGGTTCGTGCCCTCCGCCTTTTCAGTTGGCGATGAAAGCAAGGCCCCTGATACCTCGCTGCTCGGCAAGCTGCCGGTGCCGTTGCTCATCCATTCCGGCGACCAGCTGCACTATGCCAACGACGAATTCCTCGACCTGACCGGCTACGACACGCTCGAGGATCTCGAGGATGCCGGCGGCCTCGGCGCGCTGTTTGCCGATCCCTATGCCGATGACGGCACTTCCGACGGCAGCGACCGGGCGCTGCGGCTGAAGACGCGTGACGGTCAGGAATTCCCGATCGACGCCATCCTACGCTCAGTTCCCTGGCGCGACGGCAAGGCGCTGATGCTGGTCGTGCGCCGTTCCGGCGAGGATGAAGCACCCGCCGCGCTGCACGCAGTCGGCGAGGAGCCGACACAGCCCGACATTTCCGAGCTCAAGGCACGCATCGCCGAGATGCGCACCATCATCGACACCGCCACAGACGGCGTCGTGCTGATCGGCAGCGACGGCACCATCCGCTCGATCAGCCGCCCGGCCGAAGCGCTGTTCGGTTTCGACAGCGACGAGGTGACCGGCAAGCCATTCGCCTCGCTGTTTGCCATCGAAAGCCAACGCGCGGCGCGCGACTATCTCACCGGCCTGTCCGAGCCCGGCGTGGCGAGCGTCATGAATGACGGCCGCGAGGTGATCGGGCGCGAGGCGCAGGGGCGCTTCATACCGCTGTTCATGACCATCGGCCGGCTGCCCAATGACAGTGGCTTCTGTGCCGTCGTGCGCGACATCACACAGTGGAAGCGAGCTGAGGAAGATCTCACCCAGGCGCGCGCAGTGGCTGAGCGGGCTTCGTCGCAGAAGACCGATTTCCTCGCCCGGATCAGCCACGAGATCCGCACGCCGCTCAACGCCATCATCGGCTTTTCCGAATTGATGGTCGACGAGAAGTTCGGGCCGGTCGCCAATGACCGTTACCGCGACTATCTGCGCGACATCAACCGCTCGGGCAACCATGTGCTCGATCTGGTCAACGACCTGCTCGACATCTCGAAGATCGAGGCCGGCCAGCAGGAGATGGCCTATGAGGCGGTGTCGCTCAACGACACGTTGGCCGAGACCGTGGCGATGATGCAGCCGCAAGCCAACCGCGAACGCGTCATCATCCGCTCCAGCTTCGCCTCGCGGCTGCCGGAGGTGGTGGCCGACCTGCGCTCCGTGCGCCAGATCGCGCTCAACATCCTGTCCAACGCCATCCGCTACACCCAGGCCGGCGGCCAGGTGATCGTCTCGACCGCTTATGAGACCTCGGGCGATGTCGTCATGCGGGTGCGCGACACCGGCATCGGCATGAGCCAGGCAGAGATCGAACAGGCGCTGAAGCCGTTCAAGCAGATCAATGCGCTGAAGCGCGGACGCGGCGACGGCACCGGCCTTGGCCTGCCGCTGACCAAGGCGATGGTGGAGGCAAACCGTGCCCGCTTCACCATCAATTCGACGCCGGGCGAAGGCACGCTGGTGGAGGTCGCTTTTCCCTCGACCCGGGTGCTCGCGGAATAGCAAGCCTAAAAAAGAAAAGGCGCCCAAAGGACGCCTTAAGAGATGGGATTGCTGTCACAACGGGGGCTTGAGCGAATTCAGATCCTCCGGGGGGCTGAGGAACGGGATTTCTCCCTCAAGTTACATGCGACTATCGGGGTCGGGCCTTAACAAGTCCTTACCTGGTCGTCGAAAAATTTACGAATGTGTACCACTCGTGAAATCTAGGTAAATTCCCGCGACATAGTTCGTTAACCATGCCGGTAGGGGTCATTCGGCAAGCTGCGGCAGGTCCCGGAACAGCTCCAGCGCTTCCGGGTTGGCGAGCGCTTCCTTGTTCTTGATGGCGCGACCATGCACGACGTCGCGCACGGCGAGTTCGGTGATCTTGCCCGACTTGGTGCGCGGAATATCGGTGACGGCAACGATCTTTGCCGGCACATGGCGGGGGCTGGCGCCGCTGCGGATCTTGGCTCGGATGCGTTTTTCCAGGTCCTCGTCCAGTTGGACGCCTGCCGCCAGCCGCACGAACAGCACGACGCGCACGTCATTGTCGAAATCCTGGCCGATGCACAGCGCCTCCAGGATTTCCGGCATCTGCTCGACCTGGTTGTAGATCTCCGCCGTGCCGATGCGCACGCCGCCCGGATTGAGCGTGGCGTCGGAGCGGCCATGGATGATCATGCCGCCATGCGCGGTCCATTCGGCGAAATCGCCATGGCACCAGACATTGTCGAAACGCTCGAAATAGGCGGCTTGGTATTTCTTGCCGTCCGGATCGTTCCAGAAGCCGATCGGCATCGACGGAAACGCTTTGGTGCAGACCAGTTCACCCTTCTCCTGCCTGATCGACTTGCCGTCGTCATCCCAGACATCGACGGCCAGCCCGAGGCCGGGTCCCTGGATCTCACCGGTCCAGACAGCTTGCGTCGGCACGCCGAGCACGAAGCAGGAGACGATGTCAGTGCCGCCCGAGACCGAGGCCAGATGCACGTCCTTCTTGATGCCGTCATAGACGAAGCGGAAATCCTCCGGCGATAGCGGCGAGCCGGTGGAGGAGATCGCCCGCACGGTGGACAGATCATGTGTGCGGATCGGCTTGAGGCCGGCCTTGCGCACGGAGTCGATGAACTTGGCCGAGGTGCCGAAGAAGGTCATCTTCTCGGCATCGGCGAAATCGAACAGCACATTGCCGTCGGGGTAGAAGGGCGAGCCATCGTAGAGCAGCAGCGTCGCCCCTGAAGCCAAGCCCGACACCAGCCAGTTCCACATCATCCAGCCGCACGTGGTGAAATAGAAGAAGCGGTCGCCGTCGACGAGGCCGGCATGCAGCCGGTGTTCCTTGACATGCTGGATCAGCGTGGCACCGGCCGAATGGACGATGCATTTGGGAATGCCGGTGGTTCCGGACGAGAACAGGATGTAGAGCGGATGCGAAAACGGCAGCCGCTCGAAGCTGACAGGTTTTGCCGCGAAGGGCGCCAGCGCCTCTTCCATCGCCACCGCCTTGTCGATGGTTGCAGCCACGTCGGCCGAGGTGCCGAGATAGTCGACGAGCAGGACTTTGCGAACTGAACCAAGCTTAGCCGCGACGGCCGCAACCTTGTCGGCGACCTCGATCGCCTTGCCGTTGTACCAGTAGCCATCCGGCGCTATGAAGATGACAGGCTCGATCTGGCCGAAGCGGTCGAGCACGCCCTGTTCGCCGAAATCGGGAGAGCAGGACGACCACACCGCGCCGATCGAGGCTGCTGCCAGCATGGCGGCGACGGTTTCGGGCATATTGGGCATCATCGCCGCAATGCGGTCGCCCTTCTTCACCTTAAGCGACAGAAAAAGCTGCTGCAGGCGCGAGACCAGGCCCTGCAGCTGGTTCCAGGACAGCCGCCGCTCGACCTTGTCTTCACCGCGAAAGACGATCGCCTCGCCCGCGCCGGTCTTCTTCAACAGGTTCTCGGCGAAATTCAGCGACGCGTCGGGGAAGAACAAGGCACCCGGCATCTTGTCGCCATCGGCCAGCATATGCTTGCCCTTTTCGCCGACAATGCCGGAAAAATCCCAGACCAGGCTCCAGAACGCTTCGCGATCCTCGACCGACCAGCGGTGCAACTCGGCGTAGGAAGCGAAGGAGGTGCCGGCTTTCGCCTCCGCGACCTTCATGAAAGCAGTCAATGGCGAAGCGTCGATCCGGTCTTGTGTCGGGGTCCAGAGCGGTACTTCGGCAGCCATGATCGATCCTCCCACGGTCGTCATCGCTTATGCATATCGCAGCGCAGCAGAGCAAGATTTTGTTGGGCCGATACCCTCAGGTGTGCGCAAATGCCATCGCCGGGCCATAAAGACTTGAAATGCCTCAGTCCTAAGTCGTAGTGACGACTGGGGTTATATCTGTCGGGCGATTTATCGGAACGGAAGCATATAGGGCGAGATGCCATCATCCTTGATCCGGCGCGGAGTATGGGCGATCGGCGCTGCCGTGATCGTCATTGCTCTGGTGGTCGCCACGCTGCCGCTGATCGCCTCGACGCGCATCGTGCGCGACCGAATCGCCTGGGAAATGAGCGCGTGGAGCGGCTTCCGGGTCGCCATTGACGGCTCGCCGCGCATCGAGGTCTGGCCGAAATTCCGGGCAATCCTGACCGATGTGACGCTGTCGAAGTGGACGGACACCGACGCGCCACCGGTCGTCGAGGCCGAACGGGTCGAAATCGACCTCTCGGCCATGGCGGCCCTGCAAGGCGATGTGGCGTTTTCCACGGCGCGGCTGGTGCGGCCGACGATCCGGGTCCAGCGCACGGCAGATGGCCTGTTCCTGCCCACCGTGCCGACGGGCGGGCGCATTGCGCGTTCCATCGACACGGCGCGCGGCGTGGTCAGTGCCGATCCCGCCAAGCCCGACCTCGACAAGCTGCCGACAGACGCCTTCGGCACGGTTGAGTTCAGGGACGGCCGCATGGTGGCTTCCGTCAACGGCAAGGACGTGGAAATCCTGAGCAGCCTCAGCGGCCAGGCGAGCTGGGCGGCGATGAACAGCAATGCGACACTGTCGGCAACCGGGATCTGGCGCGGCGAAAGCGTCGCCCTCGACGCTGCCTCGCCGAAGCCGCTGGTGCTGTTTGCCGGTGGCACGGCGCCGCTCACTCTGTCTTTCAAGGCAGCACCCGCCACCTTCTCCTTCGACGGCACGGCCAGCATGTCCGAGAACGCCTATTTCGACGGCCAGGTGAAGTTCGCGGCGCCCTCGCTGCGCCGCGTGTTGGAATGGTCGCAGGCTGGCATCGCGCCGAGTGCGGCGATCGGCTCCGTCAGCATTTCGAGCAAGGTCACGGCATCCGCCGGACGCGTCAAGTTCGAGAACACCGCGCTGGCGCTGGACAACAATCCGGGTATGGGCGCGCTGGACCTATCGCTTGGCGACGCCCAGCCGGTGATCTCGGGCACGCTCGCTTTCGACACGCTCGACCTCAGGTCATTCCTGTCCGCCTTCACGCCGCTGGGGCCGGCGAGCGGGGCTGGGCCAGGTGACGTCGAGGCTAGTTTCGCCGACCGGGTCAATCTCGATCTCAGGCTGTCGGCGGCGCATGCCACGGCCGGCACTATCCAGCTTGCCGATGTCGCCGCCACCGCCCAGGTCAAGGATGGTCTTTCCGTCTTCGATATCTCCGACGCCTCGGCCTTTGGCGGCAACATCCAGACCAGCCTTCGTTTCGACCGCAAGCCCGAGGGCACCCAGGTCGAGATCCGGCTGCTTGCGTCCGATATCGATGGCGGCGCGTTCGGCACGGCAGCCGGTATGACCCGGCTGGTGCCGGTCGGCACGGGCACCGTTTCGGTCATCCTCAAGGGACCGGGCAGGACCTGGGATTCGATCTTTGAAAACGCAGACGGCTCGGTCTCGGCGACCTTCGGCCCCGGCGCGCTCAGCAAATTCAACCTGCCTGCCTTTCTCAAGCATACCGAACAAGGCGGCTTCTTCGCGCTCGACGATGTCTCGGACGGCACGCTGCCGATCGACGGCGCCGAAGTGAAGGCAACCATTTCGAGAGGCGTGGCGAGGCTGGACAAGGCCGAGGCCAATTCGGCGAAATACAAGATCTGGCTTTCCGGCATCGCCTCCTATGCGGGGCGCGGGCTGGCGCTGTCCGGCGGCGTCATCCAGCCGGACCAGGCGGCGGCGCAGAAGACCGGCCAGCAAGGCCCCAACCAGTCGTCCTTCTTCGTCGGCGGAACGTGGAACACGCCGTTCATTTCCCCGATAAGCCGCGGCGTTTCGGGCGAATAGTCGCGCGCTTGTATCTTCGGGTCAGGCCCGAGGGCACGCTTTTCGGGATCATGCTCAGCCGCGCTGCGCCGCCTGTTCGTCGAGCTGGCGCTGCACCTCACGCCTTTTGTTGGCGATCGAAGCGATGATGACGCCGACCGCAACCACGGCGATCAGGATGGTGCAGGCGGCGTTGATCTCCGGCGTCACGCCGAGGCGGACCTGGCTGTAGATTTTCATCGGCAGCGTGGTGGCACCCGGCCCCGAGGTGAAGCTGGCGATGACCAGATCGTCGAGCGACAGCGTAAAGGCCAGCATCCATCCGGACACGATCGCCGGCAGGATGACCGGCAGGGTGATCTGGAAGAAGGTTTTTGCCGGCGTTGCGCCGAGATCCATCGCCGCCTCCTCCAGCGACCGGTCGAAAGACACCAGGCGCGATTGCACGACGACGGCGACGAAGCACATTGTCAGCGTGATGTGGGCGAGCGTCACCGTGAAGAAGCCGCGGTCGAGACCGACGGCGACGAAGAGCAGCAGCAGCGACAGGCCGGTGATGACTTCCGGCATGACGAGCGGCGCAAAGACCATGCCGGAAAACAGCACCCTGCCCCGGAAGCGCGTGTAGCGCGTCAGGGTGAGTGCCGCCAGCGTGCCGAGCACGGTCGCTACCGTCGCCGAAATGACGCCGACACGCGCCGTGACCCAGGTGGCGTCCATCAGGCCCTGATTGTGGAACAGCGACACATACCATTTGGTCGAGAAGCCGCCCCAGACGGTGACGAGCTTGGATTCATTGAAAGAGAAAACGATGAGCAGCACGATCGGCAGGTACAGGAAGGCAAAGCCCAGCACGATCGAGGTGACGTTGAAACGGCTCCAGGTGGCGTTCATTTGCCCTGCTCCTGGGCACGCGCCTGTGCCTGCTGGAAGAGCATGATGGGCACGGTGAGCAACAGCAGCAGGATGACAGCGACGGCCGACGACACCGGCCAGTCGCGGTTGGCGAAGAACTCGTTCCACAGCGTCTTGCCGATCATCAGCGTAGACGAGCCGCCGAGCAGATCGGGGATGACGAACTCACCGACGGCCGGGATGAACACCAGCAGGCAGCCGGCAATGACGCCCGGCAGCGACAGCGGGAAGGTGATCTTCCAGAAGGCTGATGTCGGCGGGCAGCCGAGATCCTTGGCCGCCTCGATCAGCGAGTAATCCATCTTTTCCAACGATGAATAGAGCGGCAACACCATGAACGGCAAATAGGAATAGACGATGCCGATGAAGATCGCCGTATAGGTGTTAAGGATGACCAGCGGCTGGTTGATGATGTGCAGCGACAGCAGCAGCTGGTTGAGCAGGCCCTCGGGCTTGAGGATACCGATCCAGGCATAGACGCGGATCAGGAACGAGGTCCAGAACGGCAGGATGACCAGCATCAGCAAGGTCGGGCGGATGGTGGCCGGCGCACGTGACATGCCATAGGCGATCGGGTAGCCGACGATCAGCGTCAGGACGGTCGAGATGGCAGCAATGATGACGCTCGTCACATAGGCCTTGAAATAGAGCGCGTCCTGCGTCAGCCAGACATAATTGTCGAAGTTGAGGTTGCGGAAGCCGGCGAAGAAGCCGGAGACGCCGTCCCTGAAATCGAGCACCGGCGTGTAGGGCGGCATGGCGATCGCCGTCTGGGACAACGAAATCTTGAAGACGATGACGAAGGGAATGAGGAAGAAGAACAGCAGCCAGAGGTAGGGGACGATGATGACGAGCCGGTTGACGAAGCCGGCACCCAGGCGCGTCAGGAACGGCTTGGCGACGGTCGATGGGGCGGCGGCATCGGCGACGGCGATGTTGGACATATCAGCCCCCTACCGTGCCAGCACGACGCCGGCGTCGGGCCGGAAGGATACCCAGGCGCGGTCGTTCCAGGTCAGCGGATCCTCGGTCACGCGCGCCGCGTTCAAGGCGCTTGCCCGGACCATCTGCCCGTCGTCGAGCCTGATGTGGTAGACGGTCATGTCGCCGAGATAGGCAACGTCATAGACCTCGCCTTCCAGCGCGTTGACGGCATCGGCCGGCTTCTTCGACGAGACCTTGATCTTCTCCGGCCTGATGGCGAAGACGATATCGGCATTGGCCGCGGCGGCGGCACCGCCGCCGTTCTCGACGACGATCTGGGCTCCGCTCGGTCCGGTGATGCGGGTGGTGTTGGCCGACCGCTCGGCGACCTTGCCCTCGAACATGTTCACATTGCCGACGAAATGGGCGACGAAGCGCGAGGCCGGGGCTTCATAGACTTCCGCCGGCGTCGCCACCTGCATCACCTCGCCCTTGTCGATGATGGCGATACGATCGGCCATGGTCATCGCTTCTTCCTGGTCGTGGGTAACGACGACGAAGGTGAGGCCGAGATTTTGCTGCAGGTCCATCAGTTCGAACTGGGTTTCCTCGCGCAGCTTCTTGTCGAGCGCGCCGAGCGGCTCGTCGAGCAGCAGCACCTTCGGCCGCTTTGCGACCGAGCGGGCAAGCGCGACGCGCTGGCGCTGGCCGCCGGAAAGCTGGTGCGGCTTGCGCTTGGCGAACTGCTCGAGCTTGACCAGCTTCAGCATCTCGGCGACGCGCTTTTCAATATCGGGCTTGGGCATGCCTTCCTGCTTGAGGCCGAAGGCGATGTTCTTCTCCACCGTCATATGCGGGAACAGCGCATAGGACTGGAACATCATGTTGACCGGCCGGCGATAGGGCGGGATGCCGCGCAGATCCTGGCCATCGAGCAGGATGCGGCCTGATGTCGGCTCCTCGAAGCCGGCAAGCATCCTCAGCAGCGTCGACTTTCCGCAACCCGAGGCGCCGAGCAGGGCGAAGAACTCGCGCTCGAAGATGGTCAGCGACAAATTGTTGACGGCGGTGAAGTCACCGAACTTCTTGGTGACGTTGTCGAACTGGATGTATGGCTTGGCGTTCGGGTCGTTCCATGGCGCGAAATCCCTGCGGATGCTGCCAAGCGATTTCATATCCCCACTCCGTGCTGTTTCTTGCTTCGTGCCCCAAAATACGCGACCCCGGCAGTTATCTGTCGGGGTCGCTTCAGGTGCTTATTGGCCGGTGACGATCTTGGTCCAGGTGCGCGTGATGACGCGCTGGGTCTTGGGATCGTAAGGAGAGACCGTGTAGAGCTTCTGCAAGGTCGCGTCGTCCGGATAGACGGCCGGGTCGCTCAGCAGTGCCTTGTCGACGAACTGCTGCGATGCCTTGTTGCCGTTGGCGTAGAGCACGGCGTTCGACGATTTGGCGATCACTTCCGGCGTCATCATGTAGTTGAGGAATTCATGCGCTTCGGCGACATGCGGCGCATCGGCCGGGATCGCCATCTGGTCGAACCACATCTGGGCGCCTTCCTTCGGCACGGAATAGCCGATCTCGACCCCCTGCTTGGCGTCGTTGGCACGGTTGCGCGCCTGGAAGACGTCACCCGACCAGCCGACCGCCAGGCAGATGTCGCCATTGGCCAAGGCATTGATGTATTCGGACGAGTGGAATTTCCTGATGAAGGGGCGGACCTTCATCAGGGCTTCCTCGGCCTTGGCAATGTCGTCGGGCGAGGTGCTGTTCGGATCGAGGCCGACATATTTCAGAGCCGCCGGAATGATGTCGGCCGGAGAATCCAGCACGTAGACACCGCAGTCCTTCAGCTTGGCGAGACTTTCGGGATTGAAGAACACATCCCAGCTGTCGATCTTGTCGGTGCCGAGCGCAGCCTTCACCTTCTTGATGTTGTAGCCGATGCCGACCGTGCCCCACATGTAGTTGATCGAATACTCGTTGCCGGGGTCGTATTTGGCGGTCCGCTCCGAAACCGTGTCCCACATGTTGGAGAGGTTCGGCAGTTTCGACTTGTCGAGCTTCTGGAACACGCCGGCCTGGATCTGGCGGGCAAGGAAATTGCCGCTCGGCACGACGACATCATAGCCGCTGCCGCCGGCCAGCAGCTTGGTTTCCAGGATCTCGTTGGAATCGAACGTGTCGTAGACGACCTTGATGCCGGTCTTCTTGGTGAAATCTTCGACGATCGTCGGGTCGATATAATCGGACCAGTTGAAGACATTGACGACGCGGTCCTCGGCATGCCCGGCAGGTGTGAACAATGTCAGAAATACCGAGGTCGCCGAAAGCCAGAGCGCTTTGCGGATCATGCTATTCTCCTTTGGTGAGTGTTCCATCGCCGGCTCGTCGCGACATGCGCGCGACCGGGCATTTGTTTCAGACTATTGAGCTTTCCAGGGGACAACAAGCGCCGATTGGCGCGCCGGTCGCGGCCGCGCAATTGTCCCGGGCTGGAAGGAATCACGGTGCCGTCAGTAGCTTTCGCCGCCGCGCGGACAGAAATACAGAAATATGAAGCGGTCTCGATCGGGCCGCCGGGGAGACTTGGCAAGATACGCCTGTCTTGTTGTTGCCGTGTTCCCAGCCTGCCCGGGCGGCAGCAACGTTGTCAATGGCAAAGCTTCAGCGGCCTGCATCAATTCGGCGACGGCACTCCGGTGACCCCTGCCCGCTGCGGCCGTGCCTGGCGCTTGAACTCGAGCCCGATATGGACGAGCAGCGCCGTGACCACCACCGCACCGCCGATGATGGTGCGCCCGGACGGCACCTCGGAATGGATGAGCCAGACCCATATCGGCCCAAGGATCGGCTCGAATGTGCCGAGCAGTGCCGCGATGGCGGCCGGGATCAGCCGCGCGCCGGTGGCGAAGAAGGCAAGGCCAATGCCGAGATTGACCACGCCGAAAGCGAACAGAAAGCCCGTGTCGCCGGCCGAGACGTTGAAAGTCGACGCCTGCGAGGCGGCAAAGCCCGCGGCCAGGATCGTGCCGAGGCAGGTCGCCGGCGTCATGCGCACGCTAGCGAACCGCCTGGTGATGACGGTGGCGATCGAGAACATGAACGCGATCAGCAGCGCCAGCCCGTCGCCAATGGGCGAGACGGCGCCATCGAGCGATTCCGACACCATGATGGCGACGCCGGCAATGACGGCGGCGATCGCCACCCAGGTCACGACACCAACCCGTTCGCGAAACAGCGCCCAGGCAAACAGCGCCGCCAGAAGCGGCACGCCGGCCTGCATCAAAAGGATGTTGGCGACGGTGGTGTAGGCGAGCGCCACGACGAAGGCGGTCGATGCGATGGCGAAGCAGAACCCGACGGCAAGGCCTGGCAGGCCCATGTCGCGAAACGATCTCAGCATGCCGCGCCAGCCGTCACGCCAGGCCATGAAGGAGAGCAGGAAGGCGGCAGCCCAGACGGAGCGCCAGAAGATAACCGTCCAGCTGTCACCGACGGTGATGAAGCGGGCGATGGTGCCGCCGAAACTCCACATCAGCGCCGACAGGAAGACCAAAAGCATGCCGACACGTTCCTCGCGCGGCGAGGCTGTCGACGTAACAAGACCCGGTGATGATGCTGCGTCTGTCATGGGCGCGACTGTCGAGCTTTTGTTGACGGGACGATGCGCAAGGGACGACAAAAAACTGCTCTGTTCGCGTAACGCAAAGACTTGAGCAGCGGGTGATCCAGCGCGGCGTTCCGCTTGGCGCACCGGCGACAGCATGTCGTCGCGTCTGCGATCGTTGGCGCCGAAACAAGGCCCTAGGAAGTGGTCTTCTTCCCACGGATGAAGCGCCAGAGCCCTGCCAGAGGGACCAGCAGGATCAAGCCGAATTTCTTCAGCGCAATGAGCGCCACAGCAATGAGCCCTGCCTTCGCCGCCAATTTTCCTGCAATGAGGCCGCCAATGCCGACTGCCGCAACTGTGTCGGTGCTTGGTATAAAGTCACTGTACTTCTTGCCTGCAGTGAAGTCGGCGATGCCTAGGACCCCATCCAGACTCTGCTTTATCTCCGGCAGCTGCTCCACCGTTGCTATATAGCTCATCACGAAAACGCCCTCCCTGCCCAGGAAGCGGACGTCATAGTTGAGCGTATGGGTGGCATCGTTGCCAAATTTCAATTCTTTGGCCCAGTGCAAGCGCTTGTTGACTGCGTCGTAGACTGGCGGTGATGCCCAACCGATCAAGGTGATAGGCGGATAGCCGTCCTTTACCCTTTGGTCATTACCCGACAATGTGTCCGACTGCATGCTTTTGAGCAGTTCGTCATAATCGATGGACGCGGCGTCGCCATCATCGACATAGCCTATCTTCTCCCATCGCAATTCTATCCCCCAATTGCCCTCAGCGAGAGGATCGTACTTGGCTGGAAAGATCATGCCGACAGCGTCGGAAGCGGAATTGGGCGGATTGCCCCAAGCTTCGGTCAAGACCGAGACCGTGTCTTTCTTGTCCAGAAAATAAAACTTGTCGCCAAGGTTCAGGTGCACACCCTCGGCAAGGTCAACCGCGCCGATCTTAGGATCGATCTTGTCCAGGAAAGCCTTGCCGGCTTCATTGTACCCTTGATAGGATTTGAAGAAATCCGAGGGTTTTTCTGCCAAAGCAGGCCACGTGGAAAGCGCGAGACCCAAACCGAGCCAAAGACTTGTCCTGCTCATCAATCCCCCCGATCGTTGCACAGCTTGCCGTTTGATATCCTACCGGCAATGCTCAATCAATATTGCGATCCGCAATGTCCGAGGAGATAGCTTGTTGCGCTAAACAGAGAAAGGGACCATTTTGTCTGGCTGACAAGCCGTCACAACTTTACTGGAAGTCGAAGGCGCTCAGGCCGGTCACCATCTCGTCAAGGCCAAGCGGGCGTGTCACCGGCGGTTCGGCGCGCGCCAGGCAGCCGACGCGTTCGCAAAGCCGGCAGGCGGGTCCGACCGGCGTCGCCGCGACGGTGCCTTGTCCCGACTTTCCTGCAGCCGCCGCGCCGGGCAGGGCCGCGCCGTAGACAATGTCGTCGCGAAAGCCGATGTCGCAACCGAGCAGCAGCGCGGTGCGGCGCGGACGCTCCGAGAACGCGCCTTGCGGCCCTTCCAGCGTGCGGGCGATGCAGAGGAACTCGGCGCCATCGGGCATTTCCACCGCTTCGACGAAGATCTGGCCGGGCTGAGAGAAGGCGGCATGGACGGGCAGCTTGGGACAGCCGCCACCGAAGCGGCTGTGCGGAAAGCCCTGGCTGCCGGCCCTGCGAAAGCGGTTCCCCGCATTGTCGACCTCCAGCATGAAGAAGGGCACACCCGGCGCGCCCTGCCGCTGCAACATGGTCAGCCGGTTCGCCGCCTGCTCGAAGGAGACGCCGAAGCGCGAACGCAGGACGTCGATGTCGTAGCGGGCGCGCACGGCGGCAGCATGAAAGGCCTGGTAAGGCATCATCAGCGCATGCGCGGCATAGCGGCCGAGCTCGAAGCGGGCGAGACGGCGGGCCTCGTCGGTGGTCAGCTTGAGCGCCTGGATCTGACCGGCGACCGCAACCGTCATACGGATCAGGCAGGCCTCCATCGCCACTTCGCGCAGCTGGTCGAATGGCGACAGCCGCTCTGAGAGGAACAGGCGTTGGGAATGGCGATCGTAGCGGCGGCGCCAGTTTGGCATGGTAGCGACCGGCAGCACCTTGACGACGATACCGTATTCGCGCTTCAGCCAGGCCTTCAAGGCACCGAACAAATCGTCGCCGGGATCGAGCACCGCGGTGAACGCCTCGGCTTCCTCCTCAAGTGCCATAAAATGGTTTGGCCGCCGCTCGAAGGTCTCGTGCACCTCGTCGATCGGCAGGCGGGCACCGGAAAGCGCTGTCGCCCGCCCCTCGCGCGCCAGAAGCTCGTTGAGGTCTGACAGCCGCTCGGCCTGCTCGCGATAGGCGCGGAACAGTTTTATCACCGCGGCCGACGCATTGGGCGCCGCCTCGGCAAGCTCGATCAGTTCCTGGTCTCCCGGCAATTCGCCGACCAGCAGCGGATCGGTGAAAACCTCCTTCAAGGCCGCGACCGACCCCCTTGCCTCGCCTTGCAGCTCGTGCGGGTCGACCTTGTAGACGGACGCCAGCTTGAGGATCAGTTGCACCGTCAGCGGCCGCTGGTTGCGCTCGATCAGGTTGAGATAGGACGGCGAGATGCCGAGTCCCTCGGCCATCGCCGTCTGGGTCAGGCCCTTGGCGTTGCGGATGCGGCGAATGCGCGGCCCGGCGAAAATCTTCTGGTCAGCCATCGACTGCTCTTGACAGGAATTTACACGACATTCGCGGCAATCCCATTGCCGAACGTTTTACAATTATGACAAATTTACAGCAGCCCTCTGTCAAACACAACACAGGTTTTCTCTTATATCCGGGCATATCGCCTAATTTCTCTAGCTCATTTTGCGCCGCAATGTAAATTCAGTCACATCCCAGTGCGCCAGAAGATTGGCGCGCGGACACAGTGCAGAAATCCTTCGGAGTGACCCATGACTGATTTTTACAACCTCGTCCCCTCGGCGCCGGAAGGCCGCTTTGACGGCATCGAACGTCCCTATTCCCCTGAGGATGTGAAGCGGCTGCGCGGCTCGGTGCAGATCCGCCAGAGCCTAGCCGAAATGGGTGCCAACCGGCTGTGGAAGCTCATCCACGAGGAGGATTTCGTCAACGCGCTCGGCGCCATGTCCGGCAACCAGGCGATGCAGCAGGTGCGCGCCGGGCTGAAGGCAATCTACCTGTCGGGCTGGCAGGTCGCGGCCGACGCCAACACCGCCTCGGCGATGTATCCCGACCAGTCGCTTTATCCGGCCAATGCCGCGCCCGAGCTGGTCAAGCGCATCAACCGCACGCTGCAGCGTGCCGACCAGATCGAGACCTCCGAGGGCAATGGGCTTTCGGTCGAGACCTGGTTCGCGCCAATCGTCGCCGACGCCGAAGCCGGCTTCGGCGGACCACTCAACGCCTTCGAGATCATGAAGGCGTTCATCGAGGCGGGTGCCGCCGGCGTCCATTACGAGGACCAGCTGGCGTCGGAAAAGAAGTGCGGCCATCTCGGCGGCAAGGTGCTGATCCCGACCGCCGCGCATATCCGCAACCTCAACGCCGCGCGCCTGGCAGCGGATGTGATGGGTGCGCCGACGCTCGTCGTGGCGCGCACCGACGCCGAAGCCGCGAAGCTTCTGACATCCGATATCGACGAGCGCGACCAGCCCTTCGTCGACTATGCTGCCGGCCGTACGGTCGAAGGCTTCTACCAGGTCAGGAACGGCATCGAGCCCTGCATCGCGCGGGCTGTCGCCTATGCCCCTCACGCGGACCTGATCTGGTGCGAGACCTCGAAGCCCGACCTGGCACAGGCCAAAAAGTTCGCCGAGGGCGTGCGCAAGCACCATCCGGGCAAGCTGCTGGCCTATAATTGCTCGCCCTCGTTCAACTGGAAGAAGAATCTCGACGACGCGACGATCGCCAAGTTCCAGAGGGAACTCGGCGCCATGGGCTACAAGTTCCAGTTCATCACGCTGGCCGGCTTCCACCAGCTCAACTACGGCATGTTCGAACTGGCGCGCGGCTACAAGGCACGGCAGATGGCAGCCTATTCCGAGCTGCAGGAAGCCGAGTTCGCAGCGGAGGCCAATGGCTACACCGCGACCAAGCACCAGCGCGAAGTCGGCACCGGCTATTTCGACGCCGTGTCGATGGCGATCACCGGCGGCAAGTCGTCGACCACCGCCATGCATGAATCGACCGAGCACGCACAGTTCAAGCCGGCCGCCGAATAGCGGATCAGAAAACACCGAGGAAACGCCCAACAGGGCTTCAGACACAGGAGAAGACCAATGGCATCGATTAGCCGCGTCAAGGAACGGGCCGAAGAACAATCGACCACGATGAGCGTCGACCAGCAGGCGACGATCCGCATGCTCGCCAACGACCTGCACAGGCTGAACCAGTCGGTGATGAAGGCGGTCGAGGCCGGCGTCTCGGTGGAGCTCGTGCGCTCGGCGAGACACCATGGCGGCGACGGCAATTGGGGCGATCTGCTGATCCCGGTGATCGTCACACAGCAGCGCCATGGCTGACCGGAAATCGTTGCAACCGACCGTTCACCTGCGCAGCGTATGCGCAGGTGAATTTTATTTTTACGCAACCAATCCATGGACAGGGCAGTACAGTACTGTTGCTTGACTCCACTGTCGGAGGAGGTGTTTCCAAAGGCCTTTTATTTCAACTTGACATGGGGGGCGATCTCACGCCAATTGTCGGCCAGATTCAACTCTGCATTGAAATAGGGGCGAGCTTCTTGGCCGACTTGGGTGCCCAGTGAGTAGCGAGGGCGAGACCGCAAAACATCCGAATCTGGTGACCCAGGATTCAAGCGCCGAGACGACCCGCAGTCCCTCGCAAGTGCTTGTTGTCGGGAAATCGCCGATCAATCGCGTGGTGGTGTCGAAGATCGTCGAGCGATCAGGGCTCAAGCCAATCTCGGAATCGCCCGATATGGCGGCGAAAACCTTGCGCACGCTGGTGCCAGGCGTGATTGTGCTGGACGGCGGCGCAGACAACAAGGACTGCGACAGCCTGATGTCCGGCATCGAAACGTTGCGGCGGGCTTCGGGCAAATCGCTTCCTCCCGTCATCCTGCTTTCAACCAAGACCGGCACGCCGGAGAGCCTTGGCCTGTCGAGCGTGATTGACGTGGTGGTCGCCAAGCCGATCACGCCCGAGCGGCTGCAACCGGTGATCGATCGCCTGATCAGCCGCTAGGGCAATTCCAGGAAAAGTGTGAGCGGTTTTCCGTCTGGAATTGCGTCAGAACAAAGAGTTAGAGCGGTTCGCCGTTTCCATGAAACGGTGAAACGCTCTAACGGTTTTTTCCGTCCGCAATTACTCGGAATAGAAACTGAAAGCTGCGATCAAGCTGGGTTCTTGATACTTTCGACCAGTTCGGGCAATTGCCCGAGATCGGCTATCTGGCGGAATCGCGGCTCGGCGACTGGCGCCTCGACATGTTCGAGCACCCAGGTCAGTTCGTGCGGCACATGGACACCCCAGCCACCGGCTTCGATGGCCGGCACCACGTCCGACTTCAGCGAATTGCCGACCATCATGCGCTTTGCGGGACCATCGCCGTGGCGGCTGAAGAGGCGCGCATAGGTCGCGGCATTCTTGTCGCTGACGATCTCAACCGCATCGAACAGGTCGCCGAGGCCGGAGCCAGCCAGCTTGCGCTCCTGGTCGAAGAGGTCGCCCTTGGTGATCAGCACAAGGCGGTATGCGCCGGCGAGTTTCTCCACCGTCTCACGCACATGCGGCAGGACCTCGATCGGGTGGCTCAGCATCTCGCGGCCGGCGTCGAGAATCTCCACTATGACCGAAGCCGGCACCCGCCCGTCGGTCACCTCGATCGCCGTCTCGATCATCGACAGCGTAAATCCCTTGATGCCGAAGCCATAGACGGCAAGGTTGCGTCGTTCGGCCTCGAGCAATCGCGCCGAAATCTGTTTCTCCTCGCCATGGTCGGCAAGCATGGCGGCGAAGCGTCTCTCCGTCATGCGGAAGAACTGCTCGTTCTGCCAAAGCGTGTCGTCGGCGTCGAAGCCGATGGTCGTCAGTTCGTTGTTGTTTCGCATCGATGCCTTCCGGGTTGGGAGCCGCCCGAACCTAAGCCGACCGGCGCGATTTTCAACCGCGGCGGCAAATGCCGGCGGCGGCTCCCCTTCCCTTCCACAGGGGGGCACGGCTATACTCCGAAATCCGCAACCCAATCTGGTGAATGATGCCGCCTGCAAAAAAGGAAGTCCGTCCGTCGAGCCGCGGAGGACGGGCGCGCACGCCTGCCTTCGTGAAAAACCTGCGTGGTGTGAAGAACTGGAAGGAAGTCAGCGAATGGCTGCAATGGCGCGGCATCGAGGACATCGAATGCATCACGCCTGATCAGGCTGGCGTGGCACGCGGCAAGATGATGCCGTCGAAGAAATTCACCTCCAACACCTCGCTGGCACTGCCTTCGGCCGTCTTCATGACGACGATTTCCGGCGGCTATCCCGAAGACGGCAACGGCTTCCACTATCCTGAGGACGACGGCGACCTCAAGCTGATGCCGGACCTGTCGACGCTGACGGTGGTGCCCTGGGAAGAAGACCCGACGGCCGCCGTCATCTGCGACCTCGTCCACCAGGACGGCCGCTCGGTCGAGTTCACGCCGCGCAATGTGTTGAAGCGCGTGCTTGCCGCCTATGACAAGCTCGGGCTGAAGCCGGTTGTGGCGCCCGAGATCGAATTCTACCTGGTGCGCAAGAATCCGGACCCGGACTATCCGCTCACCCCGCCTGTCGGCCGCTCGGGGCGCGCAATCGGCGGCGGCGCCGGCTATTCGATCGCCGGCGTCAACGAGTTCGATGAACTGATCGACGACATCTACCATTTCTCCGAAAGCCAGGGCCTGGAGATCGACACGCTCATCCATGAAGAGGGCGCAGGCCAGCTCGAGATCAATCTGCGCCATGGCGACCCGATCGAGCTCGCCGACCAGGTGTTCATGTTCAAGCGCACCATTCGTGAAGCCGCGCTCAAGCATGAGATCTACGCGACCTTCATGGCCAAGCCGATCCAGGGTCAGCCGGGTTCGGCCATGCATATCCATCAGTCGATCGTCGACAAGAAGACAGGCAGGAACATCTTTTCCGCCGAGGACGGCTCGGAGACCGAGGAGTTCTTCCATTTCATCGGTGGCATGCAGAAGCATGTGCCCAACGCCCTGGTAATGTTCGCGCCTTACGTCAATTCCTACCGCAGGCTGACGCAGGCGGCCTCGGCTCCGGTCAACAACAAATGGGGCTATGACAACCGCACCACGGCGTTCCGCGTGCCGCGTTCGGATCCCGCGGCGCGGCGTGTCGAAAACCGCATCCCCTCCTCCGACGCCAATCCCTATCTGGCGCTGGCGGCCTCACTTGCCTGCGGACTGATCGGCATCACCAGGAAGATCAAGGCCGAACCTCCGGTGCTGACGACCGCCAATGCGCACGAGATCGACCTGCCGCGCAGCCTGCTCGAAGCCGTCGACCTGTTCGAGGGCGACGAGGAACTCTGCGCGCTGCTGGGCAAGTCCTTCGCCGCCACCTATGCGGCGATCAAGCGGGCGGAATTCGAGACGTTCATGGAAGTGATCAGTCCGTGGGAGCGGGAGTATTTGTTGCTGAATGTTTAGGGGAATAGGGGAGTAAGGCAGTAGGGCAGTAGGGCAGTAGGGCAGTAGGGGGGCGGCTGACGATGTCGAAGATCGAATCGTACAGAGATTTGATCGTCTGGCAGCAGGCCATGGACCTAGTTGTATCAATCTACGAAGCGACACGAGCCTGGCCGAAAGAAGAGATCTATGGATTGACAGCTCAATTACGCAGGGCAGCCACTTCCGTACCTGCCAACATCGCCGAGGGTTATGGGCGAGAGAGCCGAGCCTCCTATCAACAATTTCTAAGGATCGCGCTGGGATCGCTCAAAGAGTTGGAAACCCATCTGCTGATCGCGCAACGCGTCGGAATTACGTCCCATGAGGTAGCCAAACCATTGATGGCCCAGAGTGAGAGCGTGGGAACGCTCTTGCGGCTTCTGATCCGCAAATTGTCGCCTGAATAGTTCTACCTACTGCCCTACTGCCCTACTGCCCTACTGCCCTACTGCCCTACTGCCCTACTGCCCTACTGCCCTACTGCCCTGTGAGCATCATGCCCTACCAATCCCCCATTTCCCCCGGCCGTTCCTGGTACGAAGACACGGCTGGGCCGCGTCCCGAGTATCCGGCGCTTGACGGCGACAGGACCTGCGACGTCGTCATCATCGGCGGAGGCTTCACCGGGCTGTCGGCGGCAACACATCTGGCCAAGGCTGGAACGAATGTCGTTTTGATCGAGGCGCATCGCTTCGGCGACGGCGCTTCGGGGCGTAATGGCGGGCAGCTTGGCACCGGGCAGCGCGCCTGGGCCGAGGACCTGGAGGCGGAATACGGTCTGTCCCGCGCCAAGGCGCTGTTCGATCTCGCCGAGGAGGCGAAGGCGCATCTCATCGAATTCGCCGCCATCAATCAGATCGATATCGACTATATGCCGGGTCAGCTCTCGGTGGCGCACAAGCCGCGCTATGTCGACGACTACAAGGCGCATGCCGAGATCATGGCCAGCCGTTTCTCCTATCCGCACATCTCCTTCATGGATGCCAAGGAGACGGCGGAGCGGCTGGGCTCGACCGCCTATTTCGGCGGCACGCGCGACACCGGCACCGGCCACATCCATCCGATGAAGCTGGTGATCGGCACGGCGCGCGTGGCGGCGCAGGCCGGCGCGCAGCTGTTTGAAGGAACGCCATCGACGGGCATCATTTCAGCAGGCGGCAAAGTCAAGGTTTCGACGCCAAGAGGCACGGTGACGGCCCAAAAGTGCCTGATCGCGGTCAATGCCTATGGTGGTACGCTTGAGCCGGTGAGTGCGGCGCACATCATGCCGATCGGCTCCTTCATCGGTGCGACGGTGCCTTTGGGGACAGATTCGAAAGTGCTGCCCGGCGGCGAGTCCGTCGATGATTCCCGTTTCGTGGTGCGCTATTTCCGCAAGTCGAGGGACGGCCGGCTGCTGTTCGGCGGACGCGAGGTCTATGGCGTCAATGACCCCAAGGACATCCACATCCATATCCGCCGCCAGATCGTGGAACTCTATCCGGCATTGAAGGATATCGAGATCACCCATGGCTGGGGCGGCTATGTCGGCATCACCGTGCCGAGGAAACCGTTCGTGCGCGAAGTGATGCCGAATGTGATCTCGGCCGGCGGCTATTCCGGCCACGGCGTCATGCTGTCGAACTTCTTCGGCAAGCTTTACGCCGAAACAATTGCCGGCAACCGCTACCGGCTGAAGCTGATCGAGGATTTGAAAATTCCGCCATTTCCCGGCGGCCGCCGCTTCCGCGCGCCGCTGCTATTCCTGGCGCTCAACTGGTTCGCGCTGCGTGACAGGATCTAGGCGACATCGGATCGCCACGATCCCACACCATCACGACCTGATGTAATATTGTAATATCATTGTAACATTTGTTGCCCTAGCGGCACATTGCGGAAATGCCGGCAAAGGCGCAGAATCCCTTATAAAGGCGTACTGATGCCACAATCGCGGGCGAAAGGTTCCCGCTTCTGGGCGATTATTCGGGGATTGCTGCGGGCTGGCCCGCGTTGATTTTGGGACCGATGCCGATCAGACGCCGGACTTCCGGCAGCGATCGAAAGAACATTGGCCCGCTTATGGAGGTGGCAAGAGTGAGAGAGCCCTTCAGTTTCGGTGCGCCGGAACGTCGGCGCTTTGCCATGCAGTTTGGATACGACATGCGGCCGTCCTTCTGGCAGGAAGTCCGTTCGAACTCGCATCTGGTGATTGCCGCGGTCGGTACCGCCGCGCTGCTCGGCGTGGCCGCAGTGGCGCTCTGGCTGGCACTGCCGACGAGCGAGCGGCAGGCAGCCGCCAGCCAGGAACAAAGCATTCCGACCATTCCGGTGAAGACAATGAAGATCGTCCCTGCCGGAACCACGGTGGCCGCGGCGACGGTGCCGCAGCCTGCCCGCAAGTCCAGCCAGGTTTCACCGACCGTGGCGGCAGCGAAAGCAAACATACAAGCGCTTGCGGCCAATGACCCTCGCTGGACCGGGGCACAGCCGAAGGCCGCTTCCGCGGCCCCTGATGCCGATCAAGCAGCAGCACCCAACCAAGTGGCCAACCAGGCTGAGCCGGCGCCGGAAAAACCGGCTACCACGGCGGCATTCGCACAATCGGCGACCGATACCGATGCCACCGCAGAACTTGCCAAGGTTGCCGGGCCGGCGCCGGCGGCCGGCAGCAATCCGGATGGCGCGCAGACCGCGGCCATCCCGGAGGTACAGCCGCAAACACCCGAACAACAGCCGGCGGCGACCGATGATGGCAGCAAGGCCAAGGCCAAGCCGCGCAAAGTGGCGGCGGCCGGCAATGGGCGCATCCTGAGAGCGGTGACAATGCGCAGTGGCCCGAAGAAGAACGCAGCCGCGATCGCCACGGTGCCGGCAAGGACATCGGTGCAGGTGATGAGCTGCAAGCAATGGTGCCAGATCGTCTACAACGGCAAGACCGGCTGGATCTACAAGAGCTACATCAAGACCGGCGCCTGATGTGCCGGAGCATTTGCGGCTGAAGCCGGCCTCGCCGCCGAGACCGGCTTAGAGCAATTCACCGTTTCACGGAAACGGCGAACCGCTCTAACTCTTTGTTTTGACGCAATTCCCTAGGGAAAGCGCTACGCGCTTTTCCCGGGAAAACCGTTCACACTTTTCCTGGAATTGCTCTAGCAGGCTGTTGAAGAAGTGCACTTGCGAGCGACGAAGTCAGCTTCGTCGCCGCCATGGAAGCAGATTTGTCCGTTGATGGAGCCGTCTGGTTGGATTTCAGCCCATCCAGTGCCTTGGGCCTCGTCCATTTCGTCATTGCCTTGCCAGGAGAAGGCGACATTGCTGCCATCGCCCGCGCCGAATATCTGACCAGTGACGCAGCCGAAGGCGAATTCACCGGAGCCATCGGCCGCGAACTCAATGTAGGCGGGCTCCATCATATCGCGATAGTCCTCGACGTAGTCGGGCATCGCGACAATCCGCCAGCGGCCGGTGAGGCTCATGCCGGCGCCGCCAGCAGCTTGGGCAAGCGGATCAGATTGTAAGCCGCCAGGTTCAGGGTGAAGGCCGCGCCCACACGGGCGCATCCTCGCAGCTTGACCTTGGCCATACCCGCCGAGGCCTTGATCCAGCCAAACACTTCTTCGATCCGCTTGCGGCAGCGCTGGCTGACCGCATAGCCGGCATGGGAGCGCGTGCGACCATCGATCGCCGTCACGCGAGGCTTGCCGGTTTTGCTCAGATGGCCGTCGATGGCGATGTGCGGCGTGATCTTGCGCTCGCGCAGATCCCTGATGAAAGCGCGCACGTCATAGGCCTTGTCGGCACCCAGTGTGATGCGCCGCCGCGACGGTCTGCGGTCCAACATGGCGAGCGCGGCATCACGCTCGCTCGTGCCCGTGGCCTGGGTGATGCCGCCATCGACCGCCAGCCCATGGCGGTTCTCCATCAGCGCATGCCCCATGTAGCAGAGCTTCGCCGGCTGCCCGTCGCCCTTCTTGTAGAGCCGCGCCTGCGGGTCGCTCGTGCTCTGGTGTGTGTCGTTGGAGCGCTTCTCCTTATGAAAGCCGCGCTCGGCATTGCGCTCCGCTCCATCTGGACCGTTGTCGTCTCCGTCCTTGCGGCGGAAACTCTTGATCGAAGCCCAGGCCTCGATCAGCGTCCCGTCCACCGAGAAGTGATCCGACGACAAAAGCCGCTTCACCTTTGGCTGCGCCAGCACAGCGCGCAGAAACTTTGCCGCGATCTCACCTTCCAACAGCCGATCCCGGTTCTTGGTGAAGCTCGAATGATCCCAGGCCGGATCGTCAACGCCAAGCCCCACGAACCAGCGAAACAGGAGATCGAACTCCATCCGCTCCATCAACTGGCGCTCCGAGCGAATGCCGTAGAAGGCCTGCAGCAGCATCGCACGCAGCAAACGTTCCGGTGCGATCGACGGACGGCCGAGCCCGGGCGGATAAAGCACCGCAAAATCGCCATCCATCGCGACAAGAGCCGCGTTAACGATCTCCCGTATCACCCGCAACGGATGGTCTCGGCGAACCCGCGCCTCAAGGTCGACATACGAAAACAGAGAACCTGTCCGTTCGTCTAAGCCGCGCATCCACAAATCCCCAAATCATCCGGGGAGAAGTGAATCACGCTCAAATCAACCGCGCCAGTACTTCTTCAACAGCCTGCTAGTGCATGTTGCCCAAAAGTGACCTCGGTTTGGGAGAACGGCATGCAAGAACAAAGACCTGAAGCACGTCGCGTATGAACCCGTTTCGACACGACGCGCTTTATGTCGACCCGCCACCGAACAAGCGCCGCAACCGCTGCCACCTTCTGGCGCGCCTGCGTTGCCTGACATGGTCGCCGTGCTGCTCGAACGGCACTTCATAGAGGCCGCACGTGTCGCAGCCCTCGCGCTTGCCGCAGACGGGAATCCAGCATTTGACGTCATGCGTCCAGGCGAGCGCGATGCGCTCCAAGTGGAAGTTTGAAGAGCTTTTGACGAGTATCAGTTCCCCCGGCACCGCCGTGCGCTTGATGTGGTCGGAGACTTCCTTCGGCGAACGAAGCTCGACAAACAAGCCGCTGTCGCGGTCAGGCTGCCCGGCCCCGAGCGATGTGCATTGTCACCGGTATAGATCACCTGATCGGCGATCGCCCGCGCGGTTTTGTAGGCGTAGGCGTATTTCCTGGTCGAGCCGGAATAGTCCGAGATCTGACCAAGCACGATGCGCTTTCGATCGACAGTGGCCTTGGCCACCACATCCAAGGCAAGGTCAATCGAGTGCCACGGCGCCTTGGCGGCATCGATGATGAAGTGCGGACCACCGTCGGTGACAAGCACGGCGCAGCGATTGGCCAATGGCTGGAAAGTCGCCACCTGGGCGGCAACCTTGTCCGGGGGAACGCCGAGTTCGAGCGCCGTCGCGACCGCAGCGGCGGTCGGCAGCCAGAAATGTTCGCCTGGAAACGGCGTCTTGAGTTCAAGCACGCCGCCACGCCAGTGGATCGAAAGCGTCAGCCGATGCGGATAGGCGGCGTGGATGTCGGTGACACGATAGTCGGCCCGTTCTGCGGTGCCGAAGCTGACGACACGGCATCCGGTGCCGGCAGCCATGCCGGCTACGTGGGGATCGTCGGCATTGAGGACCGCAAGGCCGTCCGGCCGCAGCGCTTCGACCAAGGCGCGTTTTTCCCTGGCAACATTCTCCACGGTCCTGAAACTGGCAAAATGCTCAAGGCGAACCATGGTGACGACAGCCACATGCGGCTGCAGCATTTCCGCCACTGGCCGCAGCGTATCGACGCCGAAGGCCCCGGCTTCGAAAACGACGTAGTCGACCTCACCCGCTTGCTGCATGCGCTTGTAGAGCGTGCTGACCAGCGAGTTGATGGTGTTGGCGAGCACGCGTGCATAGGTTGGCCGATGGGCGGCCAATATGTGTCCAAGCAGCGCCGTGACGGTCGATTTTCCCGAACTGCCGGTGACGCCGATGAAGGTCGCCTTGCTTTTCGCCCGGGCGCGCCTGGCCCTGTAGACCTTGACGCGACGCTGCAGATCTTCGCGAACCTTCCGCACTCTCGCGTTCATCGCGCCCCCTTACCTCAGAAACACTAGGCCATGGGAACCTCAAGTCAAATTGAGTCGTGGTCGAACCGACCGGCGTTACAATGACGATGCGCCTCAGATGCAGCGGCCGCCATCGACCTCCAGCGCCACGCCCGTGATGAAGGCGGCTTCATCCGATGCCAGCCAGAGTGCGGCATTGGCGATATCGAGCGGCGTCGAAAGCCGGCCGAGCGGGATCGAGGCACGGAATGTCTCGCGGATCTCAGGCGTGTCGGCGCCCATGAATTTCTCCAGCATGCCGGTTTCGCCGGCGACCGGGCAGAGGCAGTTGACACGGATGTTCTTCGGCGCGAGCTCCACCGCCATCGACTTGGTGGCGGTGATCGCCCAGCCTTTCGAGGCGTTGTACCAGGTGAGGCCGGGCCGTGGCCTGAGCCCCGCGGTGGAGGCCGTGGTCAGGATGACGCCGCCGCCTTGCCGCTCCATGATCGGCACCACGGCAAGGGCCGCGTGATAGATTGCCTTCATGTTGACAGCGGTGATCAGGTCGAAAGTCTCCTCGTCGACCTTGAGCATGTCGCCGTTGCGATGGGTGAAGCCGGCATTGTTGACAATGATGTCGATGCGGCCGAAGGCGTTTTTTGCGGCATAGACCATCTCGTCGAATTCGGAGCGCAGCGAAACATCCGTCTGCGTCCAGATCGCCGCCTCGCCGATCTCATTCGCGACGCGTTCCGCGCCCTTGGCATTGAGGTCCGCGACCACCACGCGCGCGCCTTCTTCGGCGAAGCGCTTGGCCATGCCTTCACCGAACCCGGATGCCGCGCCGGTGATGATGGCGACCTTGTTTTCCAGACGCATGCTTTTCCCGCTCATTGATGTCTTCCCGGAGCCAACAAGGCAGCTGACCGCCGTGGCCCATGCCGCGACAGACAACGCGCCATTTCTCCCTTAGCTTTCGTCACATTCGCGTTCTATGCTGCAACTGCGAAAGCTTCCGGAGTCTTCGTTCACCGACAAGCCTCCGGCAAGCGCCAGTGTCAAGCGCACAGGTGGACCCAATCAATATCCAGCGATTGGTCCTCGATGTGACACCATGGCACTGGAAAATTTAAATCGATTAGAATATATCAGCCGCGTACTCGCGACCGGCGTCAAAGCGGACAGACCATGACCAGCCAGATCATTCCCGTCGACCCTTTCGACTTCATCATTTTCGGCGGCACCGGCGACCTGTCGGAACGCAAGCTTCTGCCGTCGCTCTACTACCGTCAGCGTGACCATCAATTCTCGGAGCCGACACGCATCATCGGCACGTCGCGCTCGAAGATGAGCGACGAGGAATTCCGGGCCTTCGCCAGCCAGGCGATTTCCGATCACGTCAAGCCGGCCGATATCGACGCCAAGGACCTGAAGACCTTCCTGGCGCGGCTTTCCTATGTCTCGGCCGATGCGACGACCGGCGCCGGCTTCGACAAGCTCAAGAAGGCGATCGGCGAGAGCGAGAGCATCCGCGCCTTCTACCTGGCGGTGGCGCCGGCGCTGTTCGGCGATATCTCGCACAAGCTCAAAGAGCACAAGCTGATCACGCCGAACTCGCGCATCGTGCTGGAGAAGCCGATCGGCCGCGACCTTGCCTCGGCGCGGGCGCTCAACGATCTGGTCGGCGACGATTTCCACGAAAGCCAGATCTTCCGCATCGACCATTATCTCGGCAAGGAGACGGTGCAGAACCTGATGGCGCTGCGCTTTGCCAATGCGCTCTATGAGCCGCTGTGGAACTCCGCCCATATCGACCACGTGCAGATCACGGTCGCCGAGACCGTCGGCCTTGAAGACCGCGTCACCTATTACGACAAGGCAGGCGCGCTGCGCGACATGGTGCAGAACCACATGCTGCAGCTGCTCTGCCTCGTCGCGATGGAGGCGCCGTCGTCGATGGACGCCGACGCCGTGCGCGACGAGAAGCTGAAAGTGCTGCGGGCACTGAAGCGCATCAACGGCAACGAGGCGCCGAAGCACACAGTGCGCGGCCAGTACCGCGCCGGAGCCTCCGCCGGCGGGCCGGTGAAAGGCTATGTCGAGGAGCTCGGCAAGGACAGCAACACCGAGACCTTCGTCGCCATCAAGGCCGAGATCGGCACCTGGCGCTGGGCGGGCGTTCCGTTCTACCTCAGGACCGGCAAGCGGCTGGCGACCCGGGTTTCGGAAATCGTCATCGAGTTCAAGCCGATCCCGCATTCGATCTTCGGCGACAGCGCCGGGCCGATCTTCGCCAACCAGTTGGTCATCCGGCTGCAGCCCGACGAAGGCGTCAAGCAGTTCATCATGATCAAGGATCCGGGCCCGGGCGGCATGCGGCTGCGCCAGATCTCGCTCGACATGAGCTTCGCGCAATCCTTCGACGGCCGTGCGCCCGACGCCTATGAACGGCTGATCATGGATGTCATCCGTGGCAACCAGACGCTGTTCATGCGCCGTGACGAGGTGGAGGCGGCGTGGAAATGGATCGACCCGATCCAGAATGCCTGGGAAGGCGCCAAGCAGGAAGCGCAGGGTTATACGGCAGGCACCTGGGGGCCGTCGGCCTCGATAGCACTGATCGAACGTGACGGGCGGACATGGCACGAGAGCAATTGACCAGCGCCAGCTACAACTGGAACGCTTTCCCCGACCGTCCGCAACTGGCGGCGGCGCTGGCCGCCCGCGTCGCCGATCGCCTGACCAAGGCAATCGCCGAGCGCGGCACGGCCGTGCTGGCCGTCTCCGGCGGCACGACGCCGGCAAAGTTCTTTGCCGCGCTCTCAGCGCTGCCGATTGCCTGGGACAGAGTGATCGTGACGCTGGTCGACGAGCGTTTCGTGCCCGCCTCCTCGCCGCGTTCCAATGCCGGGCTGGTGGCCGCCAATCTGTTGCAGAACGCGGCCAAGGCGGCACGCTTCGTGCCGCTCTACCATGAGGCATCCGGTATCGAGGATGCGGCGGCATCCGACGATGCCGCACTGCGCTCCCTGCCCTGGCCGCTCGATGTCGTGGTGCTCGGCATGGGGCCGGACGGCCACACCGCCTCGTTCTTTCCCGATGCCGACGACCTGGCAAAGCTGCTCGACCCGGCCTCGGACAGGATCATCCTGCCGGTTCATGCGGCCAGCGCGGGCGAGCCACGGCTGACCCTGACGCTGGCGCGCATCATCGATGCCGGCTTCATCGCGCTGCACATAGAGGGCGAGGACAAGCGCACCGCCTTTGACGGTGCGGTTGCGCCCGGGCCGCGAAAGCCGATCCGTGCCGTGCTGGACGCCGCACCCAGGTCCATAGAGGTTTTCTGGGCGCCGTGATTTTACATTTAGTGGTCCCGGCAATTGCGGGAGGATGTTTCCGGGACCTCACCTGAAAGGACCGACCGCCATGACCGCAAGACGCGACATCGAAGCCATCACGGAGCGCATCCGCCAACGCTCGAAGGCGGGCCGCGAACGCTATCTCGGCCGCATCGCCGAAGCGTCGAACCAGACTGCCAACCGCTCGGTGCTGTCCTGCGGCAACCTCGCCCACGGCTTTGCGGTGTGCAGCCCCTCGGAAAAGCTGGCGCTCGGCGCCGACAAGGTGCCCAATCTCGGCATCATCACCTCCTACAACGACATGCTGTCAGCGCATCAGCCGTTCGAGACCTACCCTGCCCTGATCAAGGAGGCCGCCCGCGAAGCCGGCGGCATCGCCCAGGTGGCCGGTGGCGTGCCGGCGATGTGCGACGGCGTCACGCAGGGCCAGCCCGGCATGGAGCTGTCGCTGTTTTCGCGCGACGTGATCGCCATGGCGGCAGCGATCGGCTTGTCGCACAACATGTTCGACGCCGCCGTCTATCTCGGCGTCTGCGACAAGATCGTGCCGGGGCTGGTGATCGCGGCACTCACCTTCGGCCATCTGCCGGCGGTGTTCATCCCTGCCGGGCCGATGACGACAGGCCTGCCCAACGATGAAAAGGCCAAGGTCCGGCAGCTCTATGCCGAGGGCAAGGCAGGGCGCGCCGAACTCTTGGAAGCCGAGTCCAAATCCTACCATGGGCCGGGCACCTGCACCTTCTACGGCACAGCCAACTCCAACCAGATGCTGATGGAGATCATGGGCCTGCACACGCCGGGCGCCTCCTTCGTCAATCCCGGCACGCCGTTGCGCGAAGCCTTGACCCGCGAGGCAACGAAGCAGGCGCTGGCGATCACCGCGCTCGGCAATGCTTATACGCCGGTCGGGCGCATGATCGACGAGCGCTCGATCGTCAACGGCGTCGTCGGCCTGCACGCGACCGGCGGCTCGACCAACCACACCATCCACCTGATCGCCATGGCGGCGGCAGCCGGCATCGCCCTGACCTGGCAGGACATTTCCGACCTGTCGGAAGCCGTGCCGCTCTTGGCGCGCGTCTACCCGAACGGCCTTGCCGACGTGAACCATTTCCATGCCGCCGGCGGGCTCGGCTTCCTGATCCGCGAACTGCTGGACGAAGGCGTCCTGCACGAGGATGTGCAGACGGTGTGGGGCGAAGGCCTGCGGCCTTATGCGGTCGAGGCAAAGCTCGGCGCCGACGGCAGCGTGGTGCGTGAGGCCGTCCCGCTCCAAAGCGGCGACGAAAAGGTGCTGGCGCCGTTCAACAAGGCGTTCCAGCCGACGGGCGGCCTGAAGGTGCTGGCGGGCAATCTCGGCCATGCCGTCATCAAGACCTCGGCCGTCAAACCGGAACGGCGCCTCATCGAGGCACCGGCCAAGGTGTTCGACAGCCAGCAGGGCCTGAACGACGCGTTCAAGGCGGGCACGCTCACCGGTGATTTCATCGCCGTCATCCGCTTCCAGGGTCCGAAGGCCAACGGCATGCCGGAACTGCACAAGCTGACCACCGTGCTCGGCATCCTGCAGGATCGCGGCCAGCGCGTGGCACTTGTCACCGACGGGCGCATGTCTGGCGCCTCCGGCAAGGTGCCGGCGGCGATCCATGTGACGCCGGAAGCGGTCGAGGACGGGCCGATCGCCCGGATCCATGACGGCGACATCATCCGCCTCGACGCCGATGCCGGCACGCTGGAAGTGCTGGTGCCGGGGACGGAGTTCGCGCTGCGCCGCACTGCCGAAGCCGATCTCATCGGCAACGAGTTCGGCTTCGGCCGCGAGCTTTTCGCCGGCTTCCGGCAGTTGGTGGGCCGTGCCGACCATGGCGCCAGCGCCTTCGGAACGGCTTGAGCTTTCTGGTTTCCAAATGAAAAGGGCGGCCTTGAGCCGCCCTCTTCCATTGTCTGGCTGGATTCTACTGGACTTTAAGCTCGCTCCGCTCGCCGGCCTTGACCGTGAAGGGTGTTTCCTTGTCGGCCTTGTCGGTGGTGAAATTGGTCACGAGCACGTAGTCGCCCGCCGCCAGCGTGGTCTGCATCTTCTCTCCATAGGCGTAGGTCACCTGCTTGCGCTCGCCCTGGATGTTCTTCTTGGCTTCAAAGATCTTGAAGCCGTCAGCGCCTGGCGCGTCCACCGCCAGGACACCCGCGTTCAGCGTCACGTTGACATCGGTCATCTGCCCGACCGTCACGCTGAAGGGCTGTTCCGTGGACACGGCCTGCACATCGACGCCCATCACATAGTCGCCCGGAGGCAGATCGAACTGGCTGTCGGGGCCGTAGGCGTAGGTCACCTGATCGCGGGTGCCGTCGAGCTTCTTGGCGGCCTTGTACACCTTCCAACCCACATCGGTTTCGGCCTTCTCCCCGCCCTGGGTGTAGAAGGCGTTGGCCTTGGCCTTGCCGACACCGACGATGATGTCCTTGTCGACGACCTGGCCGGCGACAAGCTGCATGGTTTCGCTCGCCTCACCGGCTCCCAGTTTCACGGTGACCTTGGTCTCGCCGGCCGGGACGACGAACTTGACCTCGCCGTAATTGCTGTCCGACGTGCCGCCGGGATAGGCAATGCTGATCTGCGCATTCCGGTCGACATCGGCGCCGGGCGCCGGCCGCGCGTGGATGGAGAGCTCCGCGGCGTTCAGGTTGAGCGCCAGCTCTGTTGCCTTGTCCGCCGTCAGCGAAACCTTCTGCTCGGCCTTGGCGCCGCCACTGGTGGCAACGACGATGTAGTTGCCAGCGGGAACGTGGAACTTGATAGCGTTGTAACCGTAGTTGACATTGTCTCCACCGACACCCTTTGCATCGTCCTTGAAGACTTCATAGTAGACGTCGATCTTCGGCACCTCGCCGCCCTCTTTCAAGAACGCTTGCGGGATAAGATTGTAGTCGACCTCGGCCGCTTTCGGCGCGGGCGCCGGTGCGGGTTCGGGAGCCGGGGCTGGTGCCGGCGCAGGGGCTGGTGCCGGCGCAGCCACGGTCTCAACCAGCGCTTCCTGCAGCGCCTTCTCGTCTGAGGCCTGTATGTACTTGCCGCCGGTGTTGTCGGCGAGGCAGGCAATCTGCTTGCCTTCGTCAGCGGTCAGGCCGAAGCCGACGACGTCGGCCGTGAAATCGACGCCGGACGCCTCGAGTTCCTTGCCGAGCGCACAGGGGTCGCCACCGCAAGTCTCAAGCCCGTCGGTGATGAGGACGACGGTCGCCTTGTCCTCGGTGTATTTCAGCGCTTCGGCCGCCTGCTTGACGGCCGCCGTCAGCGGCGTCTTGCCGAGGAATTTCAGACTGTCGGCGGCATCGGTGATGGCGCTTGCCGAGCCCGCCTGGGGCGGCACGATCAGCTGGATATCGTCGCAGCTGCCCTTTTCGCGATGACCATAGGCCATGAAGCCGATCTCGTCGTCGGCGGGAACGGATTGAAGCACGGTTCTCAACGACTCCCGGGCGATTTCGAGCTTGGGCTTGCCGTCGATCTGCGCCCACATCGAGCCGGAAGCGTCGAGAATGATGATGACCTTGTTTGCGGCAAAGCCGAACGTCGTCATCGACAAAAGGAGGATCGCCGCAGCGACGCTCCGTGCAAGTCCCACCATCGAAATCTCCTGAGTAGCCGCCCCGCCTGCTGCCCAAAACTATTTGAGCGCGTGTCGGGACACAAGCCCGGACGCAACCCTCTCGCTCAGGCGCCAACCGGTGGAGCAGGCCTGAAGCCTTCGTGCTCGACGATGGCACGGTATCGGGCATCCAAGCGGCTCAGTAGGTGGTGCGGCGCTCTTCCGAGGGCGGCCTGCCAAACTGCAGCCGGTAGCTCTGGGCGAAATAGGAATGCGAGGTGAAGCCGGTCGCGATCGCCACATCGAGGATCGGCATGTTGGTCTGGCGCAGCAATTCGCGCGCCCGCTCCAGCCGCAACCGCATGTAATAGCGGCCAGGCGTGACATTGAGGTGGCGCAGGAACAGGCGCTCCACCTGACGCACCGAAAGGCCGGCCGACTTGGCGAGCTGCACCGCCGACAGCGGTTCGTCGAGATGGTCGGCCATCAGTTCGACGATGCGCCTGAGCTTCTCCGACTTGCCGGTCAGGTCGCGTTCCGGCCCGACGCGCTGGCGGTCGCCCGCCGAGCGGATGCGCTCGTGCTGGAACTGGTTGGCGACACCATTGGCGAGATTCGAGCCGAAATCGCCGCGCACGATCTCCAGCATCAGGTCGATCGAGGTGGTGCCGCCGGCGCAGGTGTAGCGCTTGCGGTCGATCTCGAAGACATTGCCGGTGCAGTTGATGTCGGGGAAGCGCTCCATGAAGCCGGCGCGGTTTTCCCAATGGATGGTGCAGCGGTAGCCGTCGAGTTGCCCCGCCTCGGCCAGCAAGTAGGAACCGACCGACAGCGCACCGAGCGCGTTGCCGCGCCGGCCCCAGCTGCGCAGCGCCGCCAGCACCTTGCTCTTGCCGGGGAATTCCGTCGTCAGGCCGACCGAGACGAAGAGGATGTCGACCGGCGGCAGGTCGGCGACGGCATAGTCGATCTTGAGCGGCAGACCGTTGGACGCCATCACCGGATCGCCATCGGCCGACACCGTGGTCCAGCCATAGAAATCGCGGCCGAGCAGACGGTTCGCCGAACGGAACGTGTCGATGGCGGCGGCCAGCGAGAACATGGAAAACTTGTCGACCAGCAGGAAGGCGAACTGCCGGCCACCTTGGACGGGATCAGTCGTGACCGGCCGTTCCGGGGAAATGGTGGGGTTCGGCAAAACTGGCGCTTTCAGGGTCAACCCAGGCTCAGAAGGAGGGCCGCTTCAATCCGGCCGCAAGGTAGGCAGAAGCTAACGTATTGGCCATCAGCATGGCAATGGTCATCGGCCCGACGCCGCCGGGCACCGGCGTGATGGCGCCGGCTTCCTTGGCCGCCTCGGCATAGGCGACATCGCCGACGAGGCGCGATTTGCCCTCGCCCTTCTCGGGTGCGGGAATGCGGTTGATGCCGACATCGATGACGGTGGCGCCAGGCTTGACCCAATCCCCCTTGATCATTTCCGGCCGGCCGACGGCGGCGACAAGAATGTCGGCGGTGCGGGCAAGCGCCGGCAGGTCTTTTGTACGGCTGTGGGCGATGGTGACGGTGCAGTTGGCGGCAAGCAGCAGGTTGGCCATCGGCTTGCCGACGATGTTGGAGCGGCCGACGACGACGGCGTTGAGGCCGGACAGATCCTTGCCGCGCACGCGCTCGATCAGCAGCATCGAGCCGGCCGGCGTGCAGGGAACAAAGGCGGTGTCGAGTTCGCCGGTACCGAGCTTGCCGACATTGATGAAATGGAACCCGTCGACGTCCTTCTCTGGTGCGATCGTCTGGATGATCTTGCCGGCATCGATATGGGCGGGAAGCGGCAACTGAACCAGAATGCCGTTGATTGCCGGATCGGCGTTAAGGTCGCCGATGATCTTGAGCAGTGCCTCCTCGGAGGTCTCCGCCGGCAGCGTGTGCTGGAGCGAATGAAAGCCGCATTCCTTGGCGGTGCGCGACTTGGAAGCGACATAGACCTGGCTTGCCGGATCCTCGCCGACGATGACGACGGCCAGACCAGGCTTGGCCTTGGCGACCAGCTCGGCGGTCAGGGTCTTGACCGTCCGCACCACATCCTCGGCAACGCTCTTTCCGTCAATCACTTCGGCCATGAACCATCCTCAACACTGTTTCGCCCAACGCCGCTTTCGGGAATAGAATGCCGCGGCGGCGGCACCATGCAGCGCGGCATTGTCACGAAAATTCCAGTACGCAATCCCGCCAAAGCGCCGTCCCATGCCGTTTACGCGAAAACCGGGATGGTTTTGTTCGGCCTCGGCAATGTATCTTGTGGCTCAGAAGTAGCGGCGGCGGGAGCGGCTCTCGGTGAGTTCGCGGACCGCCTCGCGGAATTCGCGCAGGCTGGCGCGAATTTCCTCGATCGGCGCCTGTTCGGCGCTTTCCTCTACCGGCGAAGGCTCACCCGGTGGCTGGGCTGGATAGGCCGATGGTTGCGGCGGAGCGGGCTGCTGATATGGCACATGCCCGGCATAGGGCGCCATGGCCTGTGTATAGGGGGAACCTGCCGGCGGCTGCGGCTGCCAAGGCTGCATCTGCGGATAGCCCGCCTGCTGTGCAGGGGGATAGGGCGGCGGAGCCGGATAAATGGGCGGCGGCATCAGGGGCGACCGCGACGGCGGCCCCATCGGCCCCGAATAAGTGGCATCGAAGGCTGGCGGGAAAGGCGGCCGCGCATAGCCCGACGGCCGAGGCATGAAGGCGGAATCCGGGTTCGGGACGCCGGAGGATATGGCAGCGTCCGCCGGCTGCGTGTTTCCACTAAAGGCGGCGAACTCGTCGTTGTCCGCCTCTGTGGAGGGCTTGCGGGACAAGGCATTGCGCAGCTTCGCCATGAGCACGGCGATACGCCCGGGCCGTTCGACGGGAGCGGCTTCGGCCTGTGCCAAGGGCGGTGGTGATGCAGGCGGCAGCGATGCAGGTGGCGGAGGCGGAGGCACCGGCGCTGCCGGCATTGGTGGCGCAGGCGGCGGCGCGGCACGGAATGCCTGCTCCTCAAGAGGCGCCTTGCGGTCGCGGCGCGAGCGCGAGTTCGCTGTCTCGCGCAGGCTCTCGTAGGCCCCACGCATGGCGCCAAGGCCAACGCCAGAGGCAAAGCCGAGCAGCAGGCCGGCAAGTGCCATCAAGGCTCGCGACGGCCCCTTGGCCTCGAGCGGCGCAAAAGCCTTGGAGATCACGTTCATATTGGCGGTGTTGATGTCTTTCTGCTCGCCGGTCTCCTTGGCGCGCAGCAGATATTGTTCGTAGACGGAGCGCTTGGCGGCGGCCTCGCGCTCCAGTTCACGCATCGACACCAGATCGTTGTTGACGTCGCCGCTGCGGACCTTGAGCTGGGCAAGGCGGGAGGAGAGATCCTGCTCGAGCTGGACAGCGCGTTTCAGATCGACCTGCAGCGAGGAGGCGATGCGGCGCAATTCGCCAGCGATGCGGTCGCGCGCGCCGGCGATCTGTGCGTTGAGCGCCTGGAGTTCAGGATGGCGCGGGCCAAGCCGGATGGCGGCACGGTCGGCCTCCTGCTTGAGCGTGGCATATTGCGAGCGCAGATCGCTCATCGTGTTGGAGTTGATCTCTTCCGGCAAGGTCCCGGAGAGAACTGAATTGACGTCGATCGAGCGCGCCGAAGCCGCCCTCGCATTCAGCTCCAGCGTGCGGGCGCGGGCAACCGAGAGCTGTTCGTTGAGCTTCAGCATCTCGTCGTCGCTGATCAAATGGCCCTGTGCGTCGACAAGATCATGCGAGGCCCTGAACTCCTCGACCTTGCGCTCGGCCACCTCGACGCCCTTGCGCAGTTCATCGAGCCTTGCCGTCAGTTCATCGGTTGCGCGGCCGGCCGTATCCGACTGGATCTGACCAAAGGTCTGCAGGAACACGTCCGTCATCGTGTTGGCGATGAGAGCCGATTTCTCGCCATTCTGCGTGATCGCACTGACGGTGATGACGAAAGTCTTGCCACCGCGCTCGACCGAGAGGCTTTCGGCCAGATTGCCGACGGCAAGCGCGCGCCGGCGAACCTCGTCGGCGCCGCTCGGGCCATCCTGGTGCGGAAGAATCGAGCGAATGAGAGACCGGATGCCGAGGCCGCCGGCACCCTGGCCGTTGAATTCCGGATCGTTGGCCAGGTTGAGCTTGTCGACGACCTTGTTCAAGACCGTGCCGGAGGTCAGCACCCTGACCTGGTTTTCGACGATGGCGAGCGTGGCGTCGGAGGCGACCACATTCTGGGTGAGGTCGCGGTCGGTGAGCTTGAGGTCGCGCGGATCGACGATCAGTTCGGCGGTGGCTTCATATTTTTTCGGCGTCGACAGCGCGATGGCGATGCCGAGTCCGGCACCTATCAGCGTCGTCGTGATGATCAGCAGCTTCGACCTGGCAATGCCGCGCACCACCTGCATCGGATCGATCAGCGGCTTCCACTGCTGATCATCCCTGCGATCGCTAAAGGACGCATTCGCTTCGCCCCCATAGCGGGATCCAGAGGTCTCATGAGACCGAGCACTGCCGGACGGTTCTTCAGCGGCCGACCGTGCGTACGGCGTGGCCGGCGGCAGATCGCTGGTGCCGGTGTCGTCCTGCGAGCGCCAGGCGTCGTCCTGTGTAGCCGCTTCCGGCTGCTCATCCGACTGGAATCGTTCTGTTCCGGCGGCAGCGGATGGCGTTGGGTTCGTCCGCGCCTCACGCCGGGAGCGGGCAAGGCGATGGCGCGTGGCGGCATCCTCGCGCCAGGCCGAATCCGCCCGGTCCCCTATCGAGACCAGGGACGCGTCATCCTCACCGCGCATGGCCTGGCCGAGCGCCAGCAATGAACGCTCGCGCCTCCAGTCTTCACGGTTTTCCCTGTCGACCATTGTCTTGGAGCTTCACTCTTTGGCCGCTTGGCAGCGGCGGTCGGCTATTCGTTAAGTCACGCTAAACAAGCATAGGAAACAAAAGGTTAATTTTGGCAGGCCGGCGTGTAAGCTTTTCATAACCTCAAGTGCTGGAATTTCAGCGCATCCGGGCCTCAAAACGGCACGTTAAGCTTTGCCGCCTATGGCTTCCCCAGACATGACCGAAGCTCGCGGCATACCGCAAAGGCGCACTTTCGCCCGGATCGGCACTTTCGTGGCCGAGCGACGGGGGCTGGTGCGCGACTATTTTTCTGCGATCAGCGGCGCCGGCGGGCGACTGGTGTTTTCACTCGCCTATTTCATCGCGCTCGCCAACACGCTGTCCATCTCCGAATTCGGCATGTTCGCCACCGCTTCGGCGGCCGGCGTGATGCTGTCGCGGATCCTGGCCTTCGGTTTTATCTCGGCGCTCTATCGCACCGCCACCATCCGCCCCAACCTGATCGGCACCTTCACCGCCGGCTTCCTGCTGCTCGGCATCGTCTCGCTGCCGCTGCTGGCCGCGGCCTCGTTCGGCGTCTACCTGATCTTCTTCGCTGGCACCGTGCCGCTGTCGGTGTTTTCGGCGATCGTCTTTGCCGAAGCATTGTTGTGGCGGCCGGTGGAGGTGGCCCTGATCGTCAACAACGGGTTGGGCAAGTTCGGCCGTGCGGCCGTACTGGCGATCCTGGCGACGGCGCTGCGGGCGCTTGGCGCGGTGTTGTTCATGGTCTCGGCGCAGCACAGCATCTGGGTGTGGTCGTGGTTCTATATCGGTGCCAACGCCGCCTCGTTGCTTCTGGCTTTCGGCTGGTTCTATCCGCGCCAAAGGTTGCGGCTGCGCATCGAACTTTATCTCAGGCGGCTTGCCGATTCCCTCTACGTTGCCGGCGCCGAAATCCTGTTCTACCTGCAATCGGAATTCGACAAGCTGCTGGTGCTGGCGATCGGCGGCCCGCATCTGGCCGGTATCTATGCCATCATCATGCGGCTGGTCGACCTGACCGCGATCCCGATCCGCACCTTCTCGATGATGCTGGTGCAGCGCATGATGCGCGCGCCGGACCTGTTGTCGCGGCTGACGGTCAAGAGCGGCATAGAGGGCGGCGTTTTCCTCGTTTCGACGCTGGCGCTGCTGGCACTTGGCATCGTGCTGCATTTCTTCCCCAACGCGCTCGGCAGGAATGTCTCCGAGGCCGCACCGCTGGTGGCGCTGGCGATCTGCGTTCCGGGCTTGCGCAATCTGGTCGAATACCAGGCCGAGCTTCTCTTCGCGCGCGGCCAGACGCTGGTGCGGGCGCTCAATCTCGGTCTGCTCGCCGCATTGAAGGCGCTGCTGCTGACCTATGTGCTGACGACCATCTCCGATACGTCGAAGCTGGTTCTGTCACTCAACATCGTCTTCCTGCTGCTCTATCTCGCCTCGATGCTGCTGACTTATTCGGCAATGCGCAAGCCGGCGAAGGCGATCTGAATTCAGGTGAGGCCGGCCTGACCTGGATTCCTGCGCAGGCTAATCCAGCCCGATCAGGCGGCGGATGCGGCCGATATCGGTGCCGATGAAGGATTGCATGCCGATCGCCACCTGCTCCGGCGCCATGCCGGCAACGAAGCGGCGGAACTCGTCGTCCGACAGCGCTTTGCCCGTCCAGTGGACACGGCAGAATTCTTCCGAACCGTGGAAGTGGCCGGCTCCGTCGAGCAGATCGTCGACATAGCGGCCATAGATCATGCATTCGGAGAATCTGCGCGCCGAGCCGACGACCTCGACCCAGTCGCGGCCATGCACCTTCTCGATCCGGCCGCACATGGCAAGCACGGTGTCGCGGCGCCAGGCGATCAGCGTCGAAATGTAATCGTGGACCGACGTCCGGGACGGGTCGATGCCGAGCGCCGAACCCGCATTGCGCGACCAGATGCGATGCTCGTCATGCCCCTCATCCGCAAGCACGCCGTCGCGGCGGAACAACCGCGCCTTGCCGTCGCGCCAGAAGGCGGCGCAGTCGAACGCCTTCAGGAAAGCAACGTCGGAATCGCAGAAGACCAGAACGTCTTCCCTGGCATGCGCCGCGATGGCGATGCGGCGCAACTGCTGCACGTGCCAGCCGCGCAGTGGTTGGGTCTTCAGGCTGAGCCAGACACGCCGGCGAAACAGGCTGAGGGGATCGTCGAAGGCGCGCAGCCAGCGCGGCAGCAGGTCCCGCTCATCGACAACGGTGCGCCGGTCTGTCTCCAATTGACGGAAGAGCGCGACATCGCGATGTTCGACCAGGATGTAATGGTGCGCCGCGCCTGAGACATGCCGGTCGAGGGTCTCGCACAACAGCCGGCAGCGCTCGAAGTCCGGCGCGTAGCTTGCCGTTACCACCGCGGCCGTCGGCGTCTTCGGCAACAGACCGGGGCCGGCAAGAGCGTCTGGAACGAACCGCTTGTTCAACGAAGCTCTCCGGCGGCTTCGGCTCCACGCGACCATCTCTGTTTGACGACCCGCCACAGGAACACGGGATTACCAACCACGTAGCGGCGCCAGAGCCGGCCCGGCTCGACCGCCAGCCGGAACAGCCATTCCAGGCGCAGGCGGCGCATCCATAGCGGCGCGCGCGGCACCGAGCCGCTCAGGAAATCGAGCAGCGCGCCGACCGCGACCGGCATGGTGCAATGGCGTTCGTCGATATGGCGCGCGATCCACAGTTCCTGGCGCGGCACGCCCATGGCAACCAGCAGCATGTCAGGCCGCAACGATGCTATCCGGCCGATGATCTCCGGCTCCTGCGCGGCGGAGAAATAGCCGTCATGAATGACCACGAAATTGTGCTGCACGGCAAGGGCGGCCAGCTTGACCGACGCCGCCTCGGCGTTGACACGCGTCGCGCCGAGCAGCCCGACGGTCAGCGGCCGCGTCGAGGCCTGCAGGAAGGCCGGGACGAAATCGGTGCCGTTGAGATTGTCCGGAAATGGCGCGCCATAGAGAATCTTGGCGGCGAGATCGACGCCGATGCCGTCCGGCAGGATCAGGAAATCGTCGAGCGCCTTGGCGAAGACCGGGTCGGTACAGGCGATGTTGGCATTGTGGGCGTTGAGAAAACTGACCTTGGTGAAGCGCCGTTCGGCAATCAGCCGGTTCAGCAGAGCGATCGCATCATCCCAGCGGATGGCGAGCACCGAGATGCCGAGGATCGACTTCAGGCTGTCGAGGCCGAAGGCGGCGCGGGCGGTGTGCATATTCATGCAAACACCTCCTGCCTGACCGCCCCGAGCTTTTCGAGGCCGCACACGATGGCGGCATCGAGCGCCTTGATCTGCTGGCGATGGAACGCGCTGCCATCGACGTCCCGGATATCGGCCGCCGCGGTCTCCAGGGCCCTGGCGAAACCGGCTGGATCGTCGGTGACGACGCAATTGTCGGGGCGGTGGTCGATGCCGCGCAGCGAGCGGCTGGTGGCGACGGAAGGCAGGCCAAGCTCGAAGGTCTCGATGGTCTTCAGCTGCACGCCGCTGCCGGCGGTGCTGATCAGCGGGATGACGGCCGCGCCGCACACGAACGCCCTTGCATCCGGGACACGGCCGACAAGCTCGACGCCCGGATGCGTCGAGCTGACGCCGGAGGGCATGTGGCCGGCGATGCGGATGCGGAAATCGGGCCGCAGATGCGGCACCACCTTGCCCAGGAACCAATCGAGGCCGATGCGGTTCGGCTGCCAGGTCCAGGTGCCGATCAAAGCAGCATCGTAGTCGATCTGGCGTGGGCCTTTCCGTGTTGGCGCTTTGGCGCCGGTCACCAGCGGCAACACCGCCGAGCGGTCGCCGGAGGCGGCGCCGAGTGCCGTGCGGTCTTCCTCGGCCAGCGTGAAGACAAAGCGCGCGCGGCGGCAGAGGCGCTCTTCCACGATCTTGAGCAGCCTTGCCTCGCGGCGGAACAACAGGCGCTGGAAGAGGCCGCCAGCGGCAGCAGCGTTCTCCTCCGCCGAGAGATGCTCGACATTATGGGCGACGAAGATCGAAGGCCGGTCTTGGAAGAGCCTTTCAAAGGCGCCGGCGAACTGCACGGAATTCAACACGTAACCATCGAACGGACCGGCCTGTTCGAGAGCGGCCTGGACATCGCGGTCGGACACCGCGCGCAGCTTGACCGAGGCGAAGGTGAGGCCCGACAGCATCGCCTTGCCGACCCAGGCGAGCTTTTGCGGCGCGGAGGCACTTTCGGTGCGGACGTCGATGGAACCCAGCACCACGGTGTTTTCGGGGTCGGCCGCGGCTTTCCCGGGCCAGGTGAAGCCGATCACCGTGACGCGCGCGCCGGCGCGCCGCAAAGCGGCGATGATCGCAGCATTGGCGATCTCGTAGCCCGAGGCGAGAGCACCGTCGGGCACGATCGATGTGGCGAACAGCAGATGCATCTCACCTATCCTGTGGTGTAGCCGGTAGCAAAGCGCGGTGAACCCTTGATTAAGCGAGCACAATCAACGCCCGAAAGCCCGTGCCTGACGGGCTTCTCCGTGCAAGGTGATTAACGAAAGCTTATCACCGTGGTGCTACCAGAACGCGACTCACCATGTGGCTGGACACGGATGATCCCTTTGCCATCGGATAGTTCGGTATCGATCGCTGGACGGTCTCCCCGGCTTGACGTGGAGGCTGTCGAAGCGGTCATCACCTTGCCGACCTTCAAGCGGCCCGAACAGGTGCTGGAAACGCTGGCGTCGCTGCGCGCGCAGCAGACCGGCAGGCGCTTTGCCGTCATCGTCATGGAAAACGAAGCCGAGGCGCGTGACGGCGCCAAGGCGGTGCTGCCGTTGTTCGAGCGCGGCGAGATGCCGGGCATGGTCATCATCGCGCATGAGCGCGGCAATTGCAGCGCCTACAATGCCGGCTGGCAGACGGCGATCCTGCACTTCCCGAACTTTAGGCATCTGCTGGTCATCGACGATGACGAGATCGCCGATCCGCACTGGCTGGAACGCATGTGCGCGGCTGCCGAAACGCTCGGCGTCGATATTGTCGGCGGCCCGCAGGTGCCCGTCTTCGCTGATCCCGCCCATGCGAAATGGGCCGAACATCCTGTCTTCGCGCCGCCCTACCGGGAGACGGGACGCGTGCCGGCGCTCTATTCGTCCGGTAATCTCCTGGTCGGGCGCAACGTGCTGATCGCCATGGGACCGCCCTTCCTCGATCTCAAATTCAATTTCATGGGTGGCGGCGATTCCGACTTTCTCAGCCGGTCGGCACAAAGAGGTTTTGTGCTTGGCTGGTGTGCCGAAGGACAAGTGCGGGAAACCGTTCCGGCGCGGCGTGTCGAGGCCGACTGGATCCGGGCCCGCAGCCTGCGCAACGGCGTGATCTCGACACGGGTCGAAAAGAAGAAGCGCGCGGGCACGCCGCTGGCCGGCGCCAAAGTGTTCGCGAAGAGCCTGGCGCTGCTTGCCGCCGCGCCGCTTCGCGGCCTGATCCGGCTGGTGCGGACCGGATCGCCGGCAATCGCCATCTACCCCGTCCATGTGGCGCTCGGCCGCGTGATGGCCGAATTCGGATATGCCAATGAGCAGTATCGCCAGCCCGAGAAAAACTGAGCGCGCGCCGCTCAGCGACGCGTTCACGCGCGACGGCGTGGCGACCGCCATCGCCGCGCTTCTGTTCACCGTCATCATGGTGTCGTTCCGTCCGTTCCAGCCGGCCGGCGCCGAACTCACCGGCGACGGCGGCGACATCGTCAACCAGCTTGGCTTCGGCTCGCTCGGCGCCGTTTCGATCTTCTCGCTGATGGCCTTTGCCGATCCACGCATCGTGCGCTCGCTGCTCAGCCCGTCCTGGGTGCTGATGCTGGGCTTCTTCTTCCTGTCGGTGGTGCTGGCGACCGACCCGCCCTCGGCAATGCGCGCCGCGTCCTTCACCATGATCGGCATCCTGACGATGGCGACGATCCTGGCGCTGCCGCGCGATGCCGAGTCCTTTTCGAAAGTCATCATCTTTACCGCGGTCGTGGTCATGGGCCTTTCCTATCTCGGCCTCATCGTCTTTCCGCACGAGGCGATGCACACCGCCGATTCGCAGGAGCCCGAACATGCCGGCCTGTGGCGCGGCGTGTTTACCCACAAGAACATCGCCGGCCCGATCATGGCCTGTCTCAGCTTCGCCGGCCTCTACCTCTACCGGCGCGGGCAGCGCTGGTGGGGCGCGGGGATCTTTTGCGCGGCGATGATCTTCATGCTGCACACCGGCTCCAAGACCACCGCCGGCCTGGTGCCGTTCTCGATCCTGATCGTGGTGCTGCCGAGCCTGATGGGCATGCGCCTCGGCACGCCGATCCTGTTTGCGCTGGCGATCATCGCCACCGCGGTCGGCACGCTGGGCATCGTCTTCCTGCCGCCGGTCAAACATCTGGCGGCGATCTATTTCCCCGATATGACCTATACCGGGCGCACCACGCTGTGGGAGTTCGCCGGCTCGATGCTGGCGAAGAAGCCGTGGACCGGCTACGGCTATGAAAGCTTCTGGGGCACGCCGCTGCTGCTCAACCAGGACCAGCCCTTCGACCGGCCCTGGGATATCAGGACCATCGTGCACGGCCATGACGGCTATCTCGATATCGCCGTGCTGATGGGCATCCCGGCCCTTTGTGTCGCGGTCTACACTTTCCTCATCGCGCCGCTGCGCGACTACATGCGCATTCCGCTGCGCCGAGAAAACATCTTTCTCGGCGACTTCTTCATGATGGTGGTGCTGTTCACCGCGCTGAACGCTTTCCTCGAAAGCTTCTTCTTCCATCGCGGCGACCCGGTCTGGCTGTTCTTCGTGCTCGGCGTGCTTGGCCTCAGACAAGTGTCGCTGCGGCCGATCGCAGTGCGTGGCCCTTCGCACCCCGCCTGACAGGGCTTTCCCCCTGAAGCGTGAGCGTCTATGTCAAAGCCATCCTTCGGAGGGCTCTCGATGACGATCAGGCTTGTTCTCGCCGGCTGCGGCAATATGGGTTACGCCATGCTCTCGGGCTGGCTGAAATCCGGCAAGCTCGCGCCATCGGCGGTTTTCGTGGTCGAGCCCAATACCGATCTGCGCCAGCGCGCCGCCGCACTCGGCTGCACCACGGCTGCTGATGCCAGCGATATTCCCGGCGACGCCGTGCCTGATCTCGTCGTCATCGCGGTGAAGCCCCAGGTGATCCGCGACGTGACGGCCGCCTACAAGCGTTTCGGCGACGGCCGCACCACCTTTGTCAGCGTCGCCGCCGGAACGCCGGTGGCGACCTTCGAAGACATCCTCGGCAGCCGCGCGCCGATCGTGCGCTGCATGCCCAACACGCCAGCTTCCATCGGCAAGGGCATGATGGTGGTGTTTTCCAACCCGCTCGTGTCCGATGATACCAAGCGTTTCGTCGCCGACCTGCTGTCGGCCAGCGGCGAAGTGGCCACGATCGACGACGAAGGCCTGATGGATGCGGTGACCGCCGTGTCGGGATCGGGACCGGCCTATATCTTCCACTTCATCGAAGCGCTGACAGTGGCCGCCGAGAAGGCAGGCCTGCCGGCGGCGACCGCCAGGCTGCTCGCCATGCAGACCGTCTACGGCGCTGCCTCGCTCGCCGCCGAAAGCCACGAAGACCCGGGCGTGCTGCGCCAGCAGGTGACCAGCCCCAACGGCACGACGGCAGCCGCGCTTGGCGTGCTGATGGGTGAGGACCGGCTGACCAATCTGCTGACGCAGGCAGTCGAGGCGGCGCGGCTGCGGTCGATTGAGTTGGGAAAGTAAGACCTCAGTTCGCCCCGTACAGCATCTCGTCCTGCAGCCGGCGCAAGGCGAACAGCCTCGTCGTCTGGTCGGGCGCGGCGTTGTCGGCGGTCAGCAATTCGCCTTTCCTGACCGGCCTCAGCACCTTGCCGCCCTCGAGCAGGCCGACCGGCACGGCGCGCTGAGCGCGGGCTTCGCCGACGGTCATGGTCCAGGAGCGGTAGCAGGTCTCGCCGATCGCATCGAAGGTCTCACCGGCAGCGAGGTCGCGCTTGGCGACCGCGCAGACCTCGGCGATCGGCCGTGGCAGCGGCACCATATCGGGCTTGCCGAAAAGCATGATGCGGGCAGCGGTCAGCGGCACTTCCAGCGAGGTCAGATGATAGGGCCGGAACAGGCTGTAATAAGGACCGTGGCCGATATGCAAATCGTCCATGCGCTCGATGATGCGCGGATGCGTCGCCTCGACGATGACGAAGACGCCGGGCGCCACACCCTTGCCGATGGTGTAATCGACGACGCCCTTCTTGGTGAGCACCCCGCCATCCTCACGCGGGATCAGCACCTTGACGAGGTCGTCGCGGTCGGCTTTCGGGCCATGCATGCCGGGCACGTCGGGCACCAGGCCGGTGGCGTTGGCGATGGCGCACATCTCGACCATCGTCTTGGAGCCGTCGACGAACTCGACCAGCATGCGCGGGTTCATGTTGCGGCGGATCGCTTCCTCGCGATAGTCGTCGGGCACGGCATTGTGGTTGAGCGGGTTGTTCTTGCCCTTGCCGGCCGAGACGATGGTCAGGCCGAGCGCGGACGCGAATTCGATCAGCTCCATGCAGCTCGACGGCTCGTCGCCGGCGCCAACCGAATAGACGACACCAAGCCGGTCGGCCTGCTGCTTGAGATAGCAGCCGATGGTGACATCGGCCTCGACATTCATCATCACCAGATGCTTGCCATGCTCCATCGCCATCAGGTCGAAATCGGCGGCGACACCGGGTTTTCCCGTGGCGTCGATGACGACGTCGATCAATGGATTGGTGACCAGCATCTCATTCGAGGTGATAGCGATTTTTCCGACCTCGATTGCCGAGGTGACTTTCGACGCGGTGTCGGCTTCGACCGCCATCGCCTCGTCGCCATAGGCGATGCGGATGGCGTCACGCGCGGTGTGCGGACGTCGGGTGGAAACGGCGCAAACCGAAATGCCCGGCATCAGCATGCCTTGCGTGACCAGGTCGGTGCCCATTTCGCCCGAACCGATAACACCGATGCGAACCGGGCGGCCCTCGGCGGCACGCTTGGCAAGATCGCGGGCAAGCCCGGTCAGGGCGACATTGGTCATACGCGAGCGTCCATGGTTCTTGATTTGGAGGCGGCAATAGCAGGGAACCGCCCTCTCTTGTCAACGAAACCGCCTGATGTGACCTCAAACCACCCTGACGTAACTCGTCATGCCCGATTTCTGGTGCTCGATGATGTGGCAGTGCAGCAGCCAGTCGCCGGGATTGTCGGCGACGAAGCCGAGTTGAACCTTCTCGTTGGGCTGGATGAGGTAGGTGTCGGAAATCAGCGACTGCACCGGCCGCGTCGACGACGACAGCACCTTGAAGCTCATGCCGTGCAGATGCATCGGATGCGATTGCGGCGTCAGGTTCTCCATGTCGATGACATAGCTCTTGCCGAGCTTCAATTCGGCCAGCGGTGCGGTCGGATCGGATGTATCGCCTGGCCACGGCACCTTGTTGATGGCCCAGAAACTGTAGCCAAGCGAACCGCAGATGCCGTCGCTCGGGACGTTTTCCGCCGTGGCGCTGAGCGCCAGCGAAATATGCTGGGCGGCGGTGAGATCCACCTCCGCCACCGGATTCACTTCCAGCGGTGCAACATCGCGAATATCCCGTTTGAGGGAGCTACCCGTCGCCCGCACGGTCGCCAGGATTTTGGGCTTGGTGCCCCTGACGTCCCGCAGGCTCACCACCGCGCCCTCCTGGTCTGGCATGCGGATGGCGAGTTCCATGCGCTGGCCCGGTCCAAGCAGCAAGGCATCGGGCGAAAAGCGCTGCGGTACCGGATTACCATCCAGTGCCATCACGGTCGCCTCGGCACCGTCGACGCGAAAGGCATAGATCCGCGTGACGTCGGTGATCGCGACGCGCAGCCGCACCAGGCCTCCGGCCGGCGCGTCATATTGCGGCTGGTCGAGCCAGTTGGCGGTGCGGACCGTGCCGTAGGTGCCGGTTCTCGCCGCATCGCGCGGCCGGAACTGGTCGATGAACTGGGCGTCGTCGCCAAGACGCCAGTCGCGCAGATTGACGACAAATTCGGCGTCGAACTTCGGATCATTCGGATTCTCGACCACGATCACGCCGGTCAGGCCGTGGCCCATCTGCTCCAGCGTGTTGCAATGCGGGTGATACCAGAAGGTGCCGGCGTCGGGCGGGGTGAAGGCGTAGTCGAAATGGTCGCCGGTGTAGACATAGGGCTGGACCAGGAAGGGCACGCCATCCATCTTGTTTGGAACGCGAATGCCGTGCCAGTGGATGGTCGTCGGATCATCAATGGCATTGACCAGGCGCGCCGCGAACGGTTCGCCCTTCTTCATCCTCAGCACCGGCGGCATGCCGGCATTGCCGTAGGTCAACACGTCTTTGGTCGGGCCGATATCCATCAGCTTGGCCTGGATTTTCGCCGTCTGCAGCACCACCGGTTCCGGACTGCCGGCGGCCCAACTGCCAAGCCTGCCGATGGCCGAGAGCCCAATCCCACCAACGCCTGCAACCGCAGTCGTTTTCAAAAACCTGCGGCGTGTGACTACGGTCATGTGGCGCTCCAACTGCAAAGACGGCTGCCCGGTATATATCGCCGCCTTGAACCATGAGCGAGCAATCCGTGCAAATGCCTACATGGGCACATGGTGTCTTGCCATGGCGACAGGATGAGACGACAGAGCCTCCCGCCCCTACTCCGCCGCCTCGACATACTGCGCGGGCACATAGTTGAGGATTGGCCCGAGCCAGCGCTCGACCTCAGCCAAGGGCATGTCCTTACGAACAGCATAGTCCTCGACCTGATCGCGCTCCACCTTGGCGACGCCGAAGTAATAGCTTTCGGGATGCGCGAGATAGATGCCGGACACGGACGAGCCCGGCCACATCGCGTAGCTTTCGGTCAGGCTGACGCCCGCATTGCGCTCGCCGCCGAGCAGCTGGAACAGCGTTGCCTTCTCGGTATGGTCTGGCTGCGCCGGATAGCCCGGCGCCGGGCGAATGCCGCGATAGGGTTCGCCGATCAGTTCGTCCGGCGCTAACTTCTCGTCGGCAGCATAGCCCCAGAACTCCTTGCGCACCTTCTCGTGCATGCGCTCGGCGAAGGCTTCGGCGAAGCGGTCGGCCAGCGCCTTGACCATGATCGAGGAGTAATCGTCATTGGCCCGCTCGAAACGTTGTGATATCGCCACTTCCTCGATGCCGGCGGTGACGATGAAGCCGCCGATATAGTCAGGCTTGCCGCTCTCGGTCGGCGCCACGAAATCCGAGAGCGCGACGTTGGCCTTGCCGTCGCGCTTGGTCAGTTGCTGGCGCAGTGTGAAGAAAGTCGCCAATTCCTTCGAGCGCCCCTCGTCCGTGAACAGCCTGATGTCGTCACCGACGGCATTGGCTGGCCAGAAACCGATGACGCCGCGCGGCGCGAACCATTTCTCGGCGATGATCTTCTTCAGCATCGCCTGCGCATCCTCGAACAGCTGGCGCGCTGCCGGCCCCTGCACCTCGTCTTCCAGGATCTTGGGATAACGCCCTTTCAGCTCCCAGGTCTGGAAGAACGGCGTCCAGTCGATGTAGCGCGAGAGCTCGGTCAGGTCCCAGTTCTCGAACACCTTTACGCCCGTGAAAGATGGCTTCGGCGGCTCGTAGGCTAACCAGTCGACCTTGTGCGCATTGGCCCTTGCCTTGGCCAGCGGCAGCCGCTGCTTGTCGGCCTCGGAGCGGGCATGTGCGTCGGCCACCTTCTTGTACTCGGTCCGCACCGTCTCGACGTAATCCGCCTTGCTGTCGTTGGACAGCAGCGCCGAGACCACGCCGACCGCCCGGCTGGCATCGGTGACATAGACGGTCTGCCCCCTGGCGTAGCGGGGGTGGATCTTCACCGCCGTGTGCACGCGGCTGGTCGTCGCGCCGCCGATCAGCAGCGGAATGTCGAAGCCTTCGCGCTCCATCTCGGCGGCCATGTGCACCATCTCGTCCAGCGACGGGGTGATCAGGCCGGAGAGGCCAATGATGTCGACATTTTGCTCGCGCGCGGTCTGTAGGATTTTTGCCGCCGGCACCATGACACCGAGATCGATGATCTCGTAATTGTTGCAGGCGAGAACCACGCCGACGATGTTCTTGCCGATGTCGTGGACATCGCCCTTCACCGTCGCCATCAGGATTTTGCCCGCCGTCTGGCGCTCGCCATTGTCGATGCCGTTGGCGGCGTTGGCCAGCTTCTCGGCCTCCATATGCGGCAGCAAACCCGCCACCGCCTGCTTCATCACCCGCGCCGACTTCACCACTTGCGGCAAGAACATTTTTCCGGCGCCGAACAGGTCGCCGACGACATTCATGCCGGCCATCAGCGGACCTTCGATGACATGCAGCGGGCGCTCCGAGGCGAGCCGCGCTTCCTCGGTGTCGGCATCGATGAATTCGGTGATGCCATTGACCAGCGCATACGAAATCCGCTGCTCGACCGTCCATTCGCGCCAGGCGAGATCGCGCTCCTTGGCTTCCTTGCCGGCTATGCCCTTGAAGCGTTCGGCGATCTCCAGCATGCGCTCGGTGGCGGTGCCGCCGGCGCTCGGCACGCGGTTGAGCACGACATCCTCGCAGGCCTCGCGCAGCTCCGGCTCGATCGTGTCATAGACCGCCAACTGACCGGCATTGACGATGCCCATATCCATGCCGCGCTGGATGGCGTGGTAGAGGAACACCGCGTGCATGGCCTCGCGCACCGGCTCGTTGCCGCGAAACGAGAAGGACAGGTTCGAGACGCCTCCGGAAATATGGACATGCGGCAGCGTCGAAGTGATCTCGCCGGTGGCCTCGATGAAGTCGACGCCGTAATTGTCGTGCTCCTCGATGCCGGTGGCGACCGCGAAGACGTTGGGGTCGAAGACGATGTCCTCGGGCGGAAAGCCGGCCTGTTCGGTCAGGAGCTTGTAGGCGCGGGTGCAGATCTCGACCTTGCGCGCCTTGGTGTCGGCCTGGCCGGCTTCGTCGAAGGCCATGACGACCACGGCAGCGCCATAGGCTCGCACCAACCTGGCATGATGCAGGAACGCTTCCTCGCCTTCCTTCATCGAGATCGAATTGACCAGCGGCTTGCCCTGCACGCATTTAAGCCCGGCCTCGATGATCTCCCATTTCGAACTGTCGACCATGACAGGAACACGGGCAATGTCCGGCTCGGCGGCGATCAGGTTGAGATAATCGACCATCGCCTTTTTGGAATCGATCAACCCCTCGTCCATGTTGATGTCGATGATCTGCGCGCCGTTGGCGACCTGATCGCGCGCCACGTCGAGCGCGGGAACATAATCGCCCGCCGTGATCAGCTTCCTGAACTTGGCAGAGCCGGTGACGTTGGTGCGCTCGCCGACATTGACGAAGGGGATCTCGTCCACAAGCGTGAACGGCTCCAGCCCAGACAGGCGCATCTTGCGCTCGATCTCTGGAATGGGTCGTGGCGGATATTTCTTCACCGCCTCGGCGATGGCGCGGATATGGTCCGGCGTCGAGCCACAGCAGCCGCCGACGACATTAACCAGCCCTTCCCTGGCAAAGTCCTCGATCTGCGCGGCCATGAAGTCCGGGCTCTCGTCATACCTGCCGAATTCATTGGGCAGGCCGGCATTCGGATAGGCGCAGACGAAGGTGTCTGCGGCGCCCGATATTTCGGCCAGGTGCGCGCGCATGGCGTTGGCGCCGAGCGCGCAGTTGAGGCCGATGGTGAAGGGATTGGCATGGCGCACCGAATGCCAGAACGCCGTCGGCGTCTGGCCCGACAGCGTGCGGCCGGAAAGGTCGGTGATGGTGCCCGAAATCATCACCGGCAGATGCACGCCCTTCTCGATGAAGATCTCGTTGCAAGCGAAGATCGCCGCCTTGGCGTTCAGCGTGTCGAAGATGGTCTCGATCAGGATGATGTCGGCGCCGCCGTCGATCAGCCCGCGCAACTGTTCGCCATAGGCAAGCCGCAATTCGTCGAAGCTCACCGCGCGATAGCCGGGATTGTTGACGTCGGGCGACATCGAGGCGGTGCGGTTGGTTGGTCCGAGCGCGCCGGCGACGAAGCGGCGCTTGCCGTCTTCCTGCTCAGCCCGCTTCGCCGCCCGGCGCACCAGCCGCGCGCCGTCGCGGTTCAGCGCATAGACGGCATCCTCCATGCCATAATCGGCCTGGGCGATCGAGGTCGACGAGAAGGTGTTGGTCTCGAGAATATCCGCGCCGGCAATCGCGTACTGGTAGTGAATCTCCTCGATCGCCTTCGGCTGCGTCAGGATCAGCAGGTCGTTGTTGCCCTGCTGATGGCAGGCGCAGCCGGCGAAGGCATCGCCGCGGAAATGATCTTCGTCGAAGCCAAGCCCCTGGATCTGCGTGCCCATGGCGCCGTCGAGAATGAGAATGCGCTCACGTGCCGCCGCGGTCAGCGCCGCAAGCACTTCGGAACCGTCGGGCTTGGCCGCGACGGGGCCGAACAAGTCATCCAGCGATGCAGAATTCTGCGACATTTTCTATCCCTTGGGCGACAAGCCTATTCATGTCACATAAGGATATCTTTATGTCAATATACGCCTCTCGCTGAACGGTGTCACGCGCCATTGCAGATGCCAGAGCAACAAACGCCAAAACCTTTGCCGGGGCGTCCTTTGCACGTCTAACTGGACACGCGGCACTCCTGTGTCAGTTCAAACTCGCCAGCAAGGCTTGCGCCTCGGCAAGGTTCTTCTCGGAGCCGGCGGTGAGATCGTCCATCTTGCGATCCCTGAAGATGACCAGCGCCTCCTGGCAAGCGGCGATCGCCTCCCGGGCAAGTGCCTTGTCCTTGCGGGCCGTGCCCAGATCGGTCAGCACGTCGCACAGGCTGTCCTCGGTGAAGGCGACGGCGGGAACCGAATTGATCTTCTTCTGCACGGCGATCGCCTCGCGCAGGATTGGCACCGCCTCCTCGAAACGGGCGACGTTGTTTTCGGAACGGCCAGCCATCGTCAGGGCATAACCAACCTCGTTCTGCAGGCTCGCCCAGCGGTCGGGGTCGCGGTCGCGGCCAACCTCGTCGGCCAGCGCCCGGTTCACGGCGATCGCCTCGTCGAACACATCAGGCGAAGGCTCCTTCGCCCCGATCATGCTCAGCACATTGGCGAGGTTCGCCTGCGTGGTCGCCCAGCGTTCGGGATCGCGGGCCTGCGTGCGCACGGCCTGTATGCTGCGGTAGATGCCGGCCGAGCGTTTCAGCAAGGCGACGTCGTTGCGCCAGTAGCCCAGCGACGACAGGGCGCTCGCCAGATTGGACTGATTGCGGGTCCAGCCATCGGCATCCTTGTCTGGGGTCGTCACCGTCAGCGCCGCCTCATAGGCCTGCACCGACTTCGCCATGACGTCCGGATCGGAAGCCGCACTCGCCTGCATCATGCGCGCATTGCCGAGGTCGCTTTCGACGGAGGCCCACAGCGTGCGGTCCGGCAACGTGGCATAGACGGCAAGGGCTGCCTCATGCGCCGTCGCCGCCTTCTGGTAGAGCGACGGGTCGTTGCTCGTGCCGGCAAGGTAGTAATAGGCGCTGCCGAGATCGTTCTGCAGCTGAGCATGATCCTGCGGCACGGCGGCAAGATCGTAGAAGGGCAAGGCCGCTTCAAGCGCCGTCACCGACTGCTTGAAATCATCGCCGTCCTGCACGCGGTCTCCCAGCACCAGAAGCACATGGCCGAGCCCCCATTGCGTCGCTGCCCAGGCGGCGGGATCGCTGTCGCGGGTCTGCACTTCAAGCGCCGCACGATAGGCTGTCACCGAGCGTTCGAGCGCTTCGGTCGGGCCGTCGCTGGATTTGCCAAGCATGGAAAGCGCCGCGCCCAGCCGGTACTGCGTCTTTGCCCAGTCTTTCGGCGCGCTGCCTTTGGTCCGCACTGTGAGCGCGGCGTCGTAGGCAGCGACCGCCTGTTCGAGCACCGCTTTGTCGCCGGCGCGATCGCCCCAGGTCGACAGCGCACTGCCGAGACCGTGTTCGATGGACGCGAATTCGAGCGGCGCCGCAGACGCGGTGTAGACTTCCGATGCCTTGCTGTAGGCCATTGCCGATTTCTGCAGATAGTCGGTCCCCGTGTCGCGATCGCCGAGCGAGGCATAGGCGGAGCCCAGATTCTGCTGCAGCGAGGCCCAGTCGAGCGGCAGCTTTTCGCGCGGATATTCGGAGAGCGCGGCCTCATAGGCGGAAACCGACTTGAGCAGTGTCGCGGTGTCGTCCTGCTTCACGCCGAGGCGCTGCAAGGCATTGCCGAGCGTCAGCTGGCCGTTGGCCCAGCTTGCCGGCGCATGCTCGCGTGTCCACACGGTGAGCGCGGCCTCCGCCGCTTCGCGCGCATGCTGCAGCGTCGGGATGTCGCCATTGATCTCGCCGATCGTCTCCAGCGCTGAGCTCATATTGTTCTCAATCGTCGCCCATTGCGCCGGCGCGCGCTCCCGGGTCATTTCCTCCGTCGCCGACTGGTAGGCGGCGACGGACTGCCCAAGCGTTGCGACATCCTTCTCGCGCGCACCGAGGCGAAACAGAGCGGCACCGAGATTGACCTGGCTCAACGCCCAGTCGAGCGGCACGCGCTCGCGGCTATATTCGGTCAGGGCAGCGCGATGCGCCTCGATGGCAGCGCGAAAACTGTCGCTGGTCGTCTCGCACTCACCGAGTTCAGACAGCACGATGCCGAGATTGTTCTGCGTTGCCGCCCATTCCAATGGCACCTTCTTCGACCCCTGCACCTCGAGCGCCGCGCGGAAGGTGGCGGCCGCCTTGTCGAGCAGCACGGTGCCGGTCTCGCGCTGGCCGAGCCGCCAATAGACGGTACCGAGATTGCCTGATGTGGACGCCCAATCGTCCGGATAGGTTTCCCGCGTATAAACCGTCAGCGCCTGCTCAAAGGCGGCGGCCGCCTTGTCGAGGTTGTCGCGCCCGGCCTCGCGCTCACCCAAAGTCGACAGCGTCGTGGCGAGATTGTTCTGCGTGGCCGCCCATTGCCGTGGGCTTTTTTCGAGTGACACATAGGTCAGGCTCTTCTCATAGGCCTCGATGGCCTGTGCCAAAAACGCGTTGTCGCCGGAGAAAGTACCTTGCTGGGAAAGCGCGTTGGCCTCAGCCGCCTTGTAGTACCAGGCGTCCTCATCGTCCCATTTCTCGGCCTGCTCATAGGCCTTGCCGTAATCCTGGGCCGCCTCCTGAAACTTGAAGGAGATTTCGTAGGTTTTTGCGCTGTCGCCAAAAACCTCGGCGAATTCCAGCCGGCGCGCCTTGAGATCGGCTTCGGCCTTGTCGACCGTGTTTGACAATTCACCAACGCGTGCCTTGGCCTGTTCGTGGAATTTCCTGGCGGCATCGAGCGCCCCTTCGCGCACCGCCTGATCGGCCAGTTTCGACAGGCGCACGATCTCCGGGTCCTGGCTCTTCAGCGCCGCCTGCTCGGCCAGCACCTGCTTCAGCCGCTCGGTCTGGCCGCGCAGCAATTTGTCGAGCTCGGCCGGGTCCTTCGGTGTGTCGGTGCCGAGCGTCTTCAGCATGGCATAGAGCGCGTCCATCGGCACGCCGCCATCGCGCGAGATGGTTTCGATCTGGCGGCGTTCGGGATCTGGGAGCGCCGCAATGGTGAGCAGCAGCCGGCGGCGCTCGCTGAGGATGTCGCCCTCATCGCCCTTCGGCGCTTCGGCCGGCGTGCCGAAATAGAGCAGCCGGCGCAGGCTCTCATTGACCCATGGCCGCTGCTGGCCGTTGGTCTTGAGATAAACCTCCTCGCCGATCATGCGCAGTACGGTGCCGAATTCCTCGCCGCCCATCGTGTCGATATGGCGCAGGATCGCCGCCGCGTAGGGGCTGTTGCCATCGGCCGGACCATCGAGCGCCACCTTGCCGGGCTCGGCGGCAAAGCCGATGACCTGGCCGAGGCTGTCGTCGGCCGAGCCCTTGGCCGGCGCGTTGCTCTTCAACGCCACGACGCTGCGCGTTTCGCCGAGACCGCCGGCGCCGATCGGCTTGCCCTCTTCATCCGGCGCCAGCTTCAGCAGCGTGCCCGGCGGGAACGGATCGTTGCGGCAGGCGTCGAGCAGCACGATCGTAACCGGCACCTTGGCCTTGAGTTCGGCCACGATCGACGACAGCGGCACCAGCTTCTCACCGGCATCGTCGAGCGCTGAGATATCGGCATCGACGGGGACCAGGAAATTCTCGCCGCCGGCTTCGATGCCGTGACCGGAGTAATAGATGACGGCAACGTCGGCACCCTCGGCGTCGTCGACAAATCCTTCGAGGTCGCGCCGCAATTTGCGCGCGTCGCGGTTGGTCGCCACGGTTGTCTCGAAGCCGAGCTTGCCGAACATTGCCTCGATGGCGCGTGCGTCGTTTTCAGGATTGGGCAGTTTGCCGACATGCTTGTAGTCGGACTGACCGATGATGAGCGCGACGCCTTTCAGCGCCTTCGGCTCCTCGGCGTAGGCCGGAACCAGCACGCACAGGCACAGCACCAGTGCCGCGGCAACCGCCACGCACATGCGCACCCTTTCGACTGTCATTCGCCCAAACCGCATCGCCCACCCCGGAACCCGCAAGGCGCGATCTTACCTTGCGAGATGGCATCATGATGGCCGGCGCATGGCAAGTCCCGGGACGAACGGTGTTCTTGTCGTGAGGTGCAGATGCCGGCTGGTTTTCACGCCGTGAGCAGGTAGTCTTCAACAAAAGCGGCCGTTCCGATGCACGCGCTGGCGACAGGTACGGCCCGAAAAGCTTCAGGGGAGGTTGCGATGACGGACTTCACGCCAAGATTCGATCTGGCCGGCAAGGTGGTGCTGGTCACCGGTGCCTCGCGCGGCATCGGCCGCGCCTGCGCGCTGGCCTGCGCTGGCTCCGGCGCCGACATGATCGTCGGCGTGCGTTCCATGGCCGACAGTGCTGAGCTAGTCGCAGAGATCGAGCGCATCGGCCGGCGGGCGCTTGCCGTGCAGATGGATGCGACCGATCTCGCCACGGTGCGCAAAGGTGTGGCCGACGCGCACGCCGCCTTCGGCCGCATCGACGTCCTGGTCAACAATGTCGGGCTCGGGCCGGAAAACCTGGCGGAGAACGTCACCGAGGAGGATTTCGACCTGACGGTGAACGTCAATCTCAAGGGCACGTTCTTCACCGCGCAGGCGGTCGGCAAACTGATGATCGCGCAGAAGAGCGGGCGCATCATCAACATCAGCTCGCAGGCCGGCACGGTGACGCTGAAGGGTGAAGCGATCTACTGCATGACCAAGGCAGCGATCAACCATCTGACGCGCTGCCTGGCGGCGGAGTGGGCTGAGCACAAGATCGCCGTCAACAGCGTGGCGCCGACCTTCATCTGGACCGACGGGACGCGCCCCTCGCTCGCCGAGCCGGATTTTCATGCGCATGTGCTGGGACACATTCCGCTCGGCCGCATCGGCGACCCGATCGATGTGGCGGGAACCGTCGTGTTCCTCGCCTCGCCGGCGGCGTCGCTGATCACCGGGGCGAACATATTGGTCGATGGCGGCTGGTCGGTGGCGTAGGCCGCGGCCAGCCTATTTGAAGCTGGCGATGGGCAGGAATTTCACCGCAGAGCCGGTGAAGCGGCGGTGATCGGACGTCTGTCCTCGCGGCTGGAATCCGTCGAGATAGACCTGCTCCGGCGCCGTGCGGATGAAATTGGCGGCGATGACGGGCGCCGCTGCTGATCCGGTCCCGCCGGCGATGCCGCGACCCGTCTCAAGTGGCCGGCCAGTCAACGCGACGGGCACAATGACGGCAGTGGTCTCGGGATCGAGATGCGGCTGGACCCGATCGGCCTTGGGGCTGGTCCTGACACGATCTTCGGGCTTCGGTGCAGGGATTGCAATCCGCTGGCCGGCCAACCTATCGAAGCCGTTGTCGGGATGATGCATGGCCAGCAAGGCAGCGACGGCATCTGCAGATTTGGCCGCATCCGGCTGACGTGCCGGGCTTGTCTGGCTTTGCGGCCGCCATGTCGGCAAGGGGACGGTGAGCGCCATCATCTCCGGCGCGACGGCCGCTGGAGCGGCATCCGTCTTGGCCAAGGGAATTTCGGCATTGGCTGCCACCGGCAGTTCGCCCCGCGCCGTGGACGCGCTGGCTATTGCGAACGGCGCGGTTTGCGGGGTCGGAATGCTGGCCGTGGGGACGGCGCGCGGGGCGAAGGCCGGCAACGGCACTGTGTCGGGCGCCATCGCCATGACGATCGCTTCAGGCGTCTTGCTCTCTTGCTCGGCGAGTGGTTCTTCAGCCGCACCGGCAGAAGCCACCTCCGCCCGCTGGGCATCCTGCGGCGGCACGATGGTGATGACCTGCCCGGCCGTCTTGGGTTCAACGGACTTGGCCGGTTTGCGCGGCGCCGGCGCCGCTTCCGCGACATCCTCCGCCTCGTCGGCGCCGCGCCCGCCCAAGAGCGTCGCCAGCAGGCCACGCGACTTGCGCTGGCCGCCGTCGGCGCTTGCCAGTTCGATGTTGGGCGTGCCGGCGCTCTTGCGTGATTTGTAGGCGGCAAGCGCCTGGTCATAGCCGGGCAGCGGCCTGCCGTCGCTCGGCACATGCAGCGTGTTGCCGTTCGGGAAGACCCTGGCGAGTTCCTGGCGGCTGATGCCCGGCCAATGCCGCACATTGCCGACATCCATGTGAATGAAAGGCGAGCCGGAGGTCGGGTAATAGCCGACGCCGCCGCCCTGCATCTTGAGGCCGATGTCGCGCAGCTTCCTCAGCGGCACGTCCGGCAGGAAGAAATCCATCGCGCGGCCGACCATGTGCTGGCTTTCCCGGGCCACGCCCTTCGAGCGGCTGCGCAGCATGGCGTTGGTCGCCGGCGAGCGATAGGCGCTGACCACATGGATATAGGAGGTCGAGCCACTGGCGCGATAGGCCTGCCAGACGAGGTCGAGCAGGCGCGGGTCCATCCTGGTCGGTTCGTTGCGGCGCCAGTCCCGCAGCATGAAATTGATCTTCTTCAATCCCGCCTGATCGTAGCGCCCGTTGCGCTTGAAAACGATCTCGGCCTTCTCGCCCGTATGCAGATGCTGGATCTTCAAGGCGCGCGTCTCGGCGGACGCACTGCCGACGCACAGGCAGAAAAACGCGACGACAATGGCCGGCAACCATGTCCAACGCTGTGAGGCGCCGGGCGCGTTCTGTTCGTTTTCGATCACATTCATGCCTTGCACATTGTTGCTGTTTCGGGCGATTTGACGTCTTCGCCGGATGCGGAGCTTCTTTTCGAAGCGCTCGACCCGACAAGGCATGGGTTTGACCAAGGCAGACGGGCATCCGTCTCACAAACTCGTCCTGTCGATGAACAGCATCTTGGTTAATGAATCGTGATCGTGCCGGGAATGGTCCTTCCCGACAGCGCCGGGTTGCCCTTCAGCGGAACAGATATTTCGAGACTTCCGGATTGCCGCGCCGCCACATCACATTGTCCAGGAAGTAATGGTGCACGTTGATGAAGATCCAGGCGATGAAGAGGAAAAGCGACGAGCCGAGCACCGCCTTGTCGTAGGGAATCAGGTCAATCAGCGCCATCGGCACCAGCCAGAAGCCGAGCGCTCCAAGAATTGCGCCGACCACGATGAAGGCCAGCACGCGCAGCCTGTACCGCGGTCCAAGAATGGACAGGACCTTCAATCCCGGCCTCTCGACGGCATCCGCACGATCGCGCTCGACATTGGTCTGGTAGCGCCAGACCACCGCCAGATACTGCAAGGAATGGAGCGCCGGCACCACGAGCAGCCAGAGCGGGTTCAGCGTCACGAACAGGATCCAGGCATAGAGGGACACGACATAGGCGACGACGCCGTTATAGGGCAGCGCCCCGCCATGCTTGCGCCAGCGATTGATGAACATCACCGCAGTGGCCGCCGAAGAGGCGGCAGCGATCGACATGGCGATGGTGATGAGCCATGGCGGGACCGCGAAGGTGTAGTACTCCAAGCCCCAGAACTGCCGCTCGGTGATCACCACGTTCGTTTGCAGCCATGCGAACAGCCACACGGCATAGCCGTTGAACAGCAACACCTTCTTGTCCTGATCGCTAAAGAATTTGCGCTTCAGCACGGCGTCCACCATCAGCATGCCGTAGCCTTGCTTGACGTAGTGCCAGCCGACGAAAAAGCCCATCGCATTGGTTGCGTTGCCCAGCAGGCGGGCGTTCCCCGTCAGCGAGCCATAGGCAAAGAAGGCAATCATCGCCAGCGGGACGACAATGCCCGCCAAGATATAGCGGATCTGGAGGTTGCGGCCGTAGCCCTCGCCGCTCACCTTGCGCGCGAAATTGCGGTAGAAGATCTGGTACGAATGACCGAAATGCGGCTGGTTTATGAGATGGGAGAGCAAGAACATCGTCAGCGTCACAGCAGCTTCGTACCTCAGAGGCACAAAATACAGGACCGGCAGGATCAGAAGCGCGCTGCCGCCAAGCATGAAAAAGTCGATGAACGGGCCAAAGAGATATTTTTGCGGCGTGGCTGCTGCTGAAGCCGGGGCATCTGCCGAAAGGTGAAGTGCCATAATACCTCCCCTTGTGATCGTTTATCTGGCCATCCCGGATACCGTTCTATGTCGAGTGCGGCGAGGATCTCAGTGTGCGTCCGGCAACGGCCCGTATTATCGGAGTCGCCAGCATCGAAGCATATCCGTCAATCGCGTAATGCCAAGCCAGTTGGACGTCGCGTCGGCGGCCATCCCGCTGTGGCGCCTTGAGGCAATATTCTTCGTGGCACGAAGTAAGCGCTCTCGCTGCCACACAGCGCGGTGAACTCGTCCGTCGCCTGAGGCCATCCCCTAATAAAGTGGTATTGTGAGCGGGCGGACATCGAGCCCCCGCCGCATGAGCCCGCTCTCTGCGTTCAACAATTATAACGCCATGAAACAATACTGGCGCTACCGCCATTCAGGGGTATAATTAGCCGTTGTTTAGCTCAGGCTCGGCAACAGGTAGGAGGAGTAGGCCTATCGCACCCCCCAGTGCAGGCCTGTCCGTCGCCTCCCCCTCCGCGACGCTCCTCCTACTGGCCCTCCGAGCCGGGCCTTGAGGACAGGGGGCCGTCCTCAACCAAGGTTGCGGAGGACTGGGCGATGTCCGTTACCGACCAAGCACTAAAATACGGCATCCTAAGTGCCAAGGAGTTGGCTCTATTGAGTCGTGCGTTCGACACGGCATGTCGTCAACGCCTGGTAGACGACCATTCGTTGGAGGCGGAAATCATAGCGGAGGAAATCGTTGCCGCATACCGACATGGGGTGAGGAGCGAGGACGAATTGATCAAGGCCGCTGGAACCTCATCACACATCGGATAGATCACGCCGCGGTGAGGAGTTTGAAGGTCAGCCGCGCTCGCGCGGAAAAGACTGGTGCTGCGAGAGAGGATTGAACTCTGAACTATGTCAATAAAATCAAATACTTATGTTTCAGTTTGTAACGTTGTGACGGACGAAAAATGACCGGGCAATCGCCTTTGGGATTCGGCTGCTGCGTTGCACCATAGACCTACTTAGCCTTGTCCTTACGAAACTCTCGATTCTGTTTGTTCGCTCCCAAGGCGTTCCCGATCAAGCCTCCAATAGCCACGATGCCGCCAGCCACCCAACCCCAGATTGCGACCGCAGTGCCAGCTACTGCCAACCCCCTGGCCGGGATGAAAAACACAGCCAGGAGCCCAATGAGCAGCCCACCTATGGTCCAGCGCCGTGTCGTGGTGCTGAGCGCAGCGGAGGCCAGCCAGCGCATGATGGCCGAGTAGCGGTCGTTCATAGTGATGCCCCTTGCCGAAACTCTGACTTGGAACGTAGACGACAGTTGGCAGACGCTGTCGAGCTAGATGGGCACCCGGACGGTCTATTTCTTGCCAGCGTTGACCCCGGAGGGGTCGGCCGCACTGGAGGCGGCTTATCACCACAAGCCCGCAAGCAGTCTTTCGCAACTACTACAGCGAAATGCCCAGGTTCTCTACCCAGCGCAGTCCTTCGTCGGTGCCGGCGCGGGGTCTGTATTCGCAGCCGACCCAGCCGGTGTAGCCAAGCTGGTCGAGCGCGGCGAACACGGTTCCACAGGCGATCTCGCCCTCGTCCGGTTCGGCGCGGCTTGGAACGGCGGCGATGACGCTGCGCTTGTATCTGGCATGTGGCGAGTGTTTAACGCTGAGGTTGCGTTATCCGTGTTTATCAAACTGGTCGAGCCACGGCTGCAGCGCCGAATTGACAGATCACCGCTTGCAAATCGGCCGCCGCTGTCTTTTGCTCGCGCGACAGTCGTCCTTTGACTGTTGAATGGTTGGCGAACGGATGAACAAAATCGATCGGCGACGGTCAGAGTCCGAAATGGACGCCACCGTAAATGCCGCGCGGCTTGGAACGCGATTGCGCCTCGCCCGGCAGATGCGAGGCATGACGCTAAAGACACTGGCCGCTGGTGCGAACTGCTCTGAAAGCCTTTTGTCCAAGATCGAGAACGGCAAGGCTTCGCCATCGCTACCCATGCTTCACCGCCTGGTCGAAGTTCTGGACACCAATATCGGCTGGATGTTCGAGGAGGTCGACGATGACGAGGCGATCGTGTTCCGGGAAGGCGCGCGGCCATTGATCACGCTCGACGCGTTGAGGCGCGGCGATGGCATCTCGCTAGAACGTGTTATTCCGTATTCCTCCGGCCACCTGCTGCAGTGCAACATCCATCACATCGAGGCAGACGGCGAGAGTGAAGGTCCCATCCAGCATGTCGGCGAGGAAGTCGGCTATGTGCTGGCGGGCCGGATCGAGTTGATCGTCGACGGGAAGAGCCATGATCTCGCCGCCGGCGATGCGTTCGTGTTCAGGTCGGAGCTGCCGCATCACTACCGCAACATCGGCAAGGAGCGAGCCAGCATTTTCTGGGTCAACACGCCGGCGACTTTCTGATCGACGTTCATGCGTTCAAACTCATTGACAACTATTCAAGTCTCTTGAATGTTTGCCGCGTGCCTGTAGCACCAATGGGACCAGCCGAATGAGGTTTGGCCCGCAAGCAAGGGGAACCGCAAAATGCGTCTGTTCAAACTTTTCGTCGGTTGCGCCGCCGTCGTCGCCATATGCTCGACAGCCATGGGATCAGCGCTCGCCGACACGTTCGCTCTCGTCAACATCAATCAGCAGGCCCTTTTCTTCAACCAGATCAACGAGGGCGCGCAGAAGGCAGCCGATGCCGCCGGCGCCAAGCTGGTCATCTTCAATGCCAACAACGTGCCGAGCGCGCAAAATGACGCGATCGAGACCTACATCACGCAGAAAGTCGACGGCATCATTCTGGTCGCCATCGACGTGAACGGCGTCAAGCCTGCGATCACCGCGGCCAAGGCGGCCGGCATTCCCGTGGTCGCCATCGACGCGCAGATCCCCAACGGCGACAACGTTTCGTTCATCGGTGTCGACAACACCAAGGCCGGCGCGGATATCGGCAAATTCTACGCCGATTATGTGAAGACCGAGATGGGCGGCAAAGCCAAGATCGGCATCGTTGGTGCGCTTAATTCGTTCATCCAGAACCAGCGGCTCGACGGCTTCAAGAAAGCGGTCACCGACAGCGGCGAGGCGATCACCTTCCTCGACACGGTCGACGGCCAGAACGTTCAGGAGACCGCATTGAGCGCTTCGGAGAACCTGATGACTGCCAACCCGGACATGACGACGCTCTATGCGACCGGCGAGCCGGCGTTGCTAGGCGCTGTTTCGGCCGTGACCAGCCAGGGCCGCACAGGCGACGTCAAGGTATTCGGCTGGGACCTGACCAAGCAGGCGGTTCAGGGCATCAGCGATGGTTGGGTGGTGGCAGTCGTCCAGCAGGATCCGGCGGGCGAAGGCAAGGCCGCGGTCGAAGCGCTGGCCAAGCTCAAGAAGGGCGAAAAGGTCGATCCGATCATCAATATTCCGGTGACGATCGTTACCAAGAAGAATGTCGACCAATACCGCGCGATGTTCAAGTAAACTGCGTCGACGACCGATCCGCGGCGCCGCCTCAGGCCACGTCGCGGACCCTATGCAAATCGCGTGGATCCAAGATGAGCAGTAGCGAGACCTATCGGGTGCGGATGAGCGGCATCTCGAAGCACTACAACGCCATCCAGTCGCTCGATGACGTGTCCCTGACGCTGAAGCCTGGGGAGGTTCTTGGGCTGGTCGGCGACAATGGCGCGGGAAAGTCGACATTGAGCAAGGTGCTGTCGGGAGCTGTGATCCCCGACGCCGGCACAATCGAGATTGATGGAATGCCGGTGAGCTTCAGTTCGCCGGCGGACTCGCGTGCAGCGCGCATCGAGATGGTCTATCAGGATCTGTCGCTCTGTGACACGGTTGATGTCGCCGGCAATCTCTTTCTCGGCCGCGAGCCGCGCCGGCGCATCGCCGGCATTTCCTTTCTCGACAAGAAGCGCATGCACGAGCAGACACGCCAGATGCTCGATCAGCTCGGCATCGTTATCGCCGACACGCGGCTCAAGGTCGAAAACCTGTCCGGCGGGCAGCGACAGTCGATCGCGATCGGCCGCGCCGCCTCGTTCGAGCCGTCCGTGCTGATTATGGATGAGCCGACGGCAGCGCTTGCCGTCGCCGAGGTCGAGGCTGTGCTGGACCTGATCCGCACCGTGAGCGCGCGCGGCGTCAGCGTCATTCTGATCACCCACCGCCTCCAGGATCTGTTCCTCGTATGCGACCGCATTCAGGTCATGTATGAAGGACGTAACGTCGCCGAGCGGCTGATCGGCGAAACCAATATCGAGGACGTGGTCAACCTGATCGTGGGCCGCAAGTTCAATGCTCGCTCCGCCACCAGCCGATATCGCGATGGAGCGCCGCCATGAGCGGAGAGACCTCGACCCACTCGGCCCAGTCCCGAAAGGTGCCGAAAAGCGCATGGCGCGATGCGATGCTCGCCAATGGCAGCGTCTTGTCGATCGCGCTGTTCTTTCTTGTCGTTTGCATCATCTTCTCGGTGGCGACCAACGCCTTTTTGACATCGCCCAATCTGTTGAACATCCTGCGGCAGTCGGCGCCGCTGCTGATCGTGGCCGCTGCGATGACCTTCGTCATCACCACGGGCGGCATCGATCTTTCAGTCGGCTCCGTCCTGGCGCTGGTGGCGACACTGTCGGCGACACTTCTGCAGCTTGGCTTGCCGTGGCCGGCGGTCATCCTCGCCATGCTCGCGCTGGGTGCCCTGCTTGGTGCGGTGCAGGGCTATTTCGTGGCTTATGAGGGCATCCCGGCCTTCATCGTGACGCTTGCCGGGCTTTCGGTGATCCGTGGCGTAGCGCTGCTGATCACCGGCGGCTACTCCATCCCCGTCGAGCCGGGAAGCCCTTTCACGGTCATAGGCCGCGCCTGGTTCCTTGGCGTGCCCGTGCCGGCGCTGATCGCGCTGGTGATGCTCGCGATCGCCTATCTGGCCTTCAACGAGACGCCGTTCGGCCGCTATGTGACCGGCATCGGCGCCAACGCCGAAGCGGTGAGACGCGCCGGCGTGAACACGCGGCTGACGACGCTTTTTGTCTATGTGATTTCCGCCGCTGCAGCGGCGCTGGCGGGGATCATCATTGCTGCCCGGCTCGGATCCGGATCCTCGAATGCCGGGCAAGGCTTCGAGCTCGAAGTGATCGCTGCCGTCGTGCTTGGCGGCACCAGTCTGTTCGGCGGCCGCGGAACGGTCATCGGCACAGTGCTCGGTGCGCTTACCGTGGCCGTCATCGGCAACGGCCTGATCCTGGCGCATCTATCACCTTTCCTGACGCCGATCGTGACCGGAACGATCATCCTGATCGCCATCTGGCTGAACTTCCGCCTGTTCCGCGGTGCGGTGCGAAGCCGTTGAGCCCATGAGCAATCTCTTCGATGATGCGCCGCCCACGCAGCGGCTGGAGATCGGGGTCGAAACCGGCCACGTGATGACCGTGCTCGGTTCGGTTCCGGTCGAAGAAATGGGAATTACCATGATGCACGAGCACATCTTGCTCGACGGCGCGCGCACCTGGAAATGTCCCTGTCATCCCGACGACATGGCGCTCGCCGAGCAACCAGTGAACATCGAGATCATCGGCGAACTGCGCATGAACCCTTATGTGAACCGCGACAACGTCTCGCTCGACGACAGTGACCTGGCGCTGTCGGAGTTGCAACGGTATCGCGCGCTGGGTGGTCACACCGTGGTCGACGCGACCAATATCGGTATCGGCCGCGAGCCGGAAAAGCTTGCCCGCATCAGCCGCATGTCTGGCTTGAAGATCGTCATGGGCACTGGCTTCTATCTCGAGCACACCCATCCCGAATGGTTGAAGGTCATGGATGTCGACGCGGTGACCGAGTTCATCGTCAATGACGTCGGCGGCGGCGCGACGCAGCCGCCGATCCTGGCCGGCCTGATCGGCGAGATCGGCGTCAGCAAGGACTTCACCTCCGAGGAACGAAAGTCGTTGAGAGCTTCCGCGCGAGCCTCGCGCATCACGGGCGTGCCGCTGTCAATTCATCTGCCGGGCTGGGAGCGTTTGGCGCATGAGGTGCTCGATGTCGTGGAGGCCGAGGGCGCCGATCTTCGCCACACCGTGCTCTGCCACATGAATCCCAGCCACAACGATCTCGACTATCAGACAAGCCTTGCCCGACGCGGCGCGTTCCTCGAATACGATATGATCGGCATGGACTACTACTATGCCGATCAGGACGCGCAATCGCCCTCCGATGAAGAGAATGCGCGAGCAGTTGCGGCACTTGTCGAAGCGGGCTTCGGCGACCGCCTGCTGCTCTCGCAGGATGTGTTCCTCAAGATCATGCTGACCCGCTTCGGCGGCTTCGGCTACGGCTATATCCTGAAGCATTTCATACCGCGTCTGAAACGGCATGGCGTCGAGCAGCTAGCCATCGATCGCATGCTGATCGCCAATCCGAAGACCGTGTTCGCGCGGCAGACCTAAGCGGCCAAGACTGACGACGGAGTTCAAATGTCGAAGAAAAAGATCCTGCTTGCCGGTGAATCCTGGGTGTCGACCGCGACCCATATCAAGGGTTTCGACCAGTTTCCGACGGTCACTTACCATACCGGCGCGGACGAATTGCTGACGGCGTTGAAGGCAACTGATTTCGACGTGACCTTCATGCCGGCGCATGAGGCTCAGCGCAGCTTTCCTCAAGCAATGGAAGCCCTCTCGGCATATGACGCGGTGGTGCTCTCCGACATCGGCGCCAACACGCTGCTTCTGCATCCGGACACCTGGGTTCACTCGAAGAGAACGCCGAACCGCTTGCGCCTGCTGCGGGACTATGTGAGCGCCGGCGGCGGACTTTTGATGTTCGGCGGCTACTATAGCTTCCAGGGCATCAACGGCGGCGCGCGCTACCATAAGACGCCGGTCGAGGAAGTGCTGCCGGTGAACTGCCTCTCGGTCGACGACCGCATCGAGGTTCCGGAAGGCTTTGCGCCTGTGCCGACAGGCTCGTCGAGTCATCCCATCCTGAAGGGTCTCGGTTCGGACTGGCCGATGCTGCTCGGCTTCAACGAGGTGACCCTGAAAGACGGGGCAGAAGTTCTGGCTACCGTGTCGTCGGAATATGGATCACTGCCGCTGCTTGTCACCGGCCGCTACGGCAAGGGCCGCACTGTAGCTTGGACATCCGATGTCGGGCCGCATTGGCTGCCACCGGAGTTCATCGCCTGGAAAGGCTATAAGACCCTGTTCGAACAGATGCTTAGCTGGGCGACATGTGGGAACTGAGCGATGCACGTCCACGTCGTGGGTAATGCCTGTGTCGACACAACGTTCCACCTCGGCCGCTTCCCTGCCGCGGGCGAGACTTTGAACGCCGTTGCCTGTTCTGAAGGCCTTGGCGGCAAGGGCGCAAACCAGGCGGTCGCGGCCGCGCGCACGGGCGCGGCCGTGACGCTATGGACGGCGCTCGGCAAAGACTCCGCAGGCGCATGGATCCGGAGCCGCCTCGGCAGGGAGCTATCCGACATCCAGGTGAACGAATTCGACCTGCCGAGCGACCGCTCGACCATCGTCATTGATGCTGGCGGCGAGAACTTCATCGTCAGCGGCGTCGCCTGCGGCGAAGCGTTCGATCCGATTGCGCAAACCGCACTTGCGCGCCGGATTGCGCCTGGCGACATCCTTGTCATGCAAGGAAACCTGCGAGGCGCCGCGACAAATGCCTGCCTGCGGGCAGCACAGGAAAATGGCGCGCGCACCGTTCTGAATGCGAGCCCTATCGATGCAGCGGCTCTGCCTGATTTCGGTCTAGCGGAGGTATTGGTGGTGAACCAAAGTGAGGCGAAAGCACTGACCGGCCGGGGTGATATGGCCGCGGCTGCCGACGCGCTAGCGGCCAAAGGCGCCGGGACAGTCGTGATCACGCTCGGCGCCGAGGGTTGTCTTGTGCTCGGCCCGGACCAGGCAGAATCGCTTCGTTTGCCGGCGCCACACGTCGAGGCGCTCGACACCAGCGGTGCCGGCGATGTGTTCTGCGGCTGTCTGGCCGGCGGGTTTGCAAAGAGAATGTCAGTTACATCCGCACTGAAGTTTGCGCTCGCGGCCGCGGCAATCGCAGTGACACGGCCGGGCACACTGGCATCCTGTCCTGTCGCGTCTGAAATGGCGGCGCTCATCGATCAAACGGAGCTCTCATGACCCAGCCCTCACGTCCGATCGGTCAATCAGGCGGCGACGCGCTCGTTCAGCTTTTCGGCCGCACCAAGGTGGTCATCGGCGTCGTTCACCTTGCGCCGCTGCCCGGCGCGCCTCGCTATGACGGCGAGGCGGTGGAGGCGATCTATCAGCGAGGGCTCGACGATGCGAGAGCCTACCTCGATGGCGGATGCGACGGCGTGATCATCGAGAACCATGGCGACATACCATTCGCCAAACCTGACGATATCGGACCGGAGACAGCGGCCTATATGGCGGTCGTCTCCGACCGTATTCGCCGCGAACTCGGCAAGCCGATCGGCATCAATGTGCTCGCAAACGCCGCGATCCCGGCCCTTGCGATCGCCAGTGCCGCAGGCGCCGGCTTCGTGCGCATCAATCAATGGGCGAACGCCTATATCGCTAACGAGGGCTTTGTCGAGGGCGAGTCGGGCCGAGCAGCACGCTATCGCGCTAGGCTGCGCGCCAACGGCATCCGCGTTTTCGCCGATGCTCATGTCAAGCATGGCGCGCACGCGATCGTTGCCGACCGGCCGGTCGAGGAACTGGTCAAGGATTTGGTCTTCTTCGACGCCGACGCCATCATCGCGACGGGCCAGCGCACCGGGCACGCTGCGGATCTGAGCTACATCCGCATGATCAAGGAGGCCGCCGGCCTGCCGACGCTGGTTGGCAGCGGCGTGACGCCCGACAACGCCAACGATATCCTTGGCATCGTCGATGGCGTCATCATCGCCAGCGCACTGAAGCATGACGGCGTCTGGTGGAACCAGGTCGACCCCGCCCGAGTAAAGACTTTCATGGCCGGGCTGAGGCGATGACCGAGCGGAAATCCGAACGCCTGCTGGTTGTGGCGTGAGGGCCAAGGCAAACAGCCGCCCCCAGATGACAGAGGATTGAACTCTAAGTTATCATAATAATTTCAAATACTTACAAGTTGTTTTGTAACGCTGTGACGTGCATCAGAATGAACCGATCCTACTGTCACCTTGGTCCCGCGACTTCTTTTTTGTCAAGCACTCGGGCGAAGGCTGATAGCCATGGCTTCTTCCACCTGGCCACATCATTTTCGGCTTTCTGAGTTTCAGCCAAAGTAAGTTTCAAAAAATCGCCCCGGACAAATCGGTAGAACGTGTCGGGGTAAAAGCCGCGATCCGGGTCAATTGCCTGTATCGAGAGACGAGTGTTGTCACCATCCTCCCACAACCCAGCGAGCCCCGCCTACACCTGCCTTGACTATGCCCCTTCGCTAAAAGCGAGAGAGATGCCGGCCGGCCCGGTTATTGAAATACCGGTTCGCTCCCTGGGAATATCCGCATCCTGGCTTGGCAGTTGGCGGAAGTCCTGAGCGCAATCTGAAGATTCTCTGAAATTTGCAAACCGGAAGGAATGGCGGTGGGCTGCCGTGCAATCATGCCCATTCCAGCGGCCTGGTTCGGCACAAAGCGTTGACTTTGATTGTAAGTTATCCCTAATATGCGCGAAAGCTAATGTTTCCAGGGTGCAGTCGCTCTTGTTGGATTGGACGAGTCTTCGCTCCGGCCTCAAGTAAGCTCGGTTATTGGTCAGAAACGGGGGCGCCATAACGCATTGAGAACTCAGAGGGATGGTGGAAGATGCAAATCTTCTCCGCCGCTGTCTTGATTGCTGGACTGTCAGCAATACTGGCGATTGCAGCCCAGCCTGCTGACAGTTCCGATACCGCTGATCGTTGCACTTGCGAAATTCGTCAGAAGCAACCTCTCAAGGACTCAACCGCAGAATCGGTGTCGCAATCGTTCTTGCAGCCGATATGTCTGGCTCCATTAACCAGACCGAGGCGGCCTTGCAACGGGAGGGCTACGCGGCTGCCTTGGAATCGGCGAGCGTGCTCCAAGTAATCAAAGAAGGCTTGCACGGGAGGATCGCAGTCACCTTCCTCGAATGGTCGAGTTCAGGCTACTTGAAGACTCGGTTGGACTGGACCGTTCTCTCTGACGCAAATGATGCATCTGCAATCGCGGAAGCAATCCGGAAAAAGTCGGAGAGCCGAGGCCTTGATCCGCACGGTGCGAAAACATCGATCTCATACGCCATTGACGCATCAGTTGATGCCTTTGACAAACTTCCGGTCACAACGTCGCGTAGGGTCATCGATATCTCAGGCGACGGAACAAACAATAACGGACCTTCACTTGAGGACAGCCGCCAAAGAGCGCTTCAAAAGGCCATCATCATCAATGGCCTGCCAATCGGCGCTGAAATAGAAGATGGAGAGACAATAGCCGAGTATTATGAGCGACACGTCATCGGAGGGCCAGGCTCGTTTATTATTCCAGCCAACAGCCCGGCAGAATTCCAATGGGCTATAAGGAAGCTAATTCGAGAGGTGAGTTCCATCTCGGACAAGCGACATTCCTAGAATGCTCTTCAAATATAGTGTGACGCGCCGCAGAGGCGCTGCGCCCTGGAGGCGTCGCAGGGGCCACTCTGGCCCTCTTTCGCACTTTGCATAAAGACCGCCGTGCCTCGACCGCGATGGTTGTGTGCGTCAAGTTCTGCAAAAAGGGGCGGCCATAGTGCTGGTCATGCGGCTTGGCGTAGAGCGAGCTTTTTGTGCTCGCGCAGGTCGTCCATGTTGATGTAGCGGTTGGCCTCCATCCAGTTTTCGTTGGTCTCGACAGCCAAGGCCCTGACAAGGCGCAGGCAGCTTTCGGCGTTGGGGAAGATGCGTACGACATAGGTGCGCCGGCGGATTTCCTCGTTGAGGCGCTCGAGCATGTTGGTGGACTTGAGATGCTTGTGGTGCTGTCTCGGCAGCCTGAAGAAGGTCAGAGTTTGTTCGATGGCATCTTCGGCCCAGCCTGTCAGGCGCGGATAGCGAGGTGACCATTTGGCAAGCCATGCGGCGAGATCGGCCCTGGCCTCGGCGAGATCGCGTCGGTCGTAGAGCCAGCGCAGCTCCTGCAGGCAGTCATCGCCGTGCTTGCGCGGCAGATGATCGAGCGCGTTCCTGAGGAAGTGCACGTAGCAGCGTTGCCGGCGGCTTCCGGGATCACCTCGCCGATCGCCGCCACCAGGCCGGCGTGATCGTCGGACACGACCAATTCGACGCCCTTGAGGCCGCGCGCCTTCAGTGAGACGAGAAAGTCTTTCCAGGCCGAACGGCTCTCGCGATTGGCCATCTCCACAGCCAGGATCTGGCGCCGGCCGTCCCAGTCGATGCCGACCGCGATCAGCACCGCCTGGCTCATGACGACGCCGGCTTCACGCACTTTCTCGTAGCGCGCATCGAGGATGAGGTAAGCAAACGGCTCTTGAAGGGGACGCCTGGCAAAGGCAGCGAGGCTCTCGTCCAGCCGCTTGTTGATGGCCGAGATCGACGAGGCCGAGAAAGCATGGCCGCACAGCTCTTCGGTGATCGCCTTCACCTTGCGGGTCGACACGCCCTGCACATACATCTCGGCCAGCGTCGCCACCAAAGCCCGTTCCGAACGCTGATAGCGCTCAAACAACTCGGTCGAGAAGCGCCCCGAGCGGTCCTGCGGAACCCGCAGCTCAAGCTTGCCGACGCGCGTCACAAGGGTGCGGCCATAGTAACCCGAGCGATAGCCAAGCCGCTCGGGCGTGCGTTCGCCCTTCGAAGCACTCAGCGCCTCATCCATCTCGGCCTCGAGCACCTCCTGCATCACCGCACGGATCACTTCGTGAAGTCCGTCCGGGTTCGAAAGCAGAATGTCTTTGACGGAGGCGCTGGCGGTCTTACTTTCAATCTTGGTCATGGTGGCGTTCCTTCGCGGGAATCGGTGACGTGAACAATCACCAGCCTGCCATGACCGCCCCTCTCTCAGCGAATTTGCAGAACTCTCAGCACACTACCACCGCGATGATCTGTAGGCGGAATTCGGGCTGCGTGTGCGCCAAATTCGGCCTTCAGCGCAGAGGTTAGCTTATGGACGACCCTGCGCCGGACCTATTTCCAACCATCCCCGATTCTGCCAAGCGTGATCTGGCCAACCGGGGCTGCGATACTGGCGACGCGAGTTGCGACGAAGCGAATCAGGCTTCGTCGATAGCAGGGCGGCCATTCTCATACGTGATCCGCTGCGTCGGAGGGCGTCCCGCGGCACGACTTAGGGAACCCTAGTAATTTCGCCGGGCGCGCCGAGATTCACCCCAAACACGCAGACGACCCCGGTTGGTTCGAACGTTGTGGTGACGCTACCGCCAGATTCTGGGTCGAGAAGCCTTTCAAGCATGCGGGTGCCGAATCCCTTCCGCTCGGCGGGCGCGACCGGCGGACCGCCCTGCTCGCGCCATTCGATCCGAAGACGCCGCTGCTCCGCTTGTTTGCTTACGGTCCAGGAAATCGAAACCGTTCCGCCCCCGGTCGAAAGCGCGCCGTATTTGATCGCGTTCGTGGTGAGCTCGTGGATGGCCAGTGCGAGCGACAGAGCCAGATTGGGTGGCAGCCAGACCGAGTCACCAGAAAGTTGGAAACGGTCGAGCCCGGCATGGGGCGCAAGTGAAGTGGTGATGAGGTCCTGGAGATTGGCACCGCTCCAATTCTCCTGCGTCAGGATGTCGTGCGCTTTGGCGAGCGACCCAAGCCGGCTAGCAAGGGAGCGTCCCGCCTCCGGCAGGCTCGTGGCGTTGCGCAGGGTTTGGCTGGCGATCGCCTGAACCACAGCGAGGGTGTTTTTAACGCGATGGTTCAGCTCATTGACTAAGAGCTTACGCTGTTCTTCGCCGCGCTTGCGCTCGCTTATGTCAAGGCTGATCTGCACCGCGCCGATAATCTTGTCAGCAGCGTTGCGGATGGGGCGTGCGCTGGAGAGCAGGGTGCGCTCGACGCCGCTCGGCAGAATATAAGCGAATTCTTCGTTGTCGGTTTGCTCGCCGCGCATCGCCCGGCTGAGTGGCCGATCCTCGCGGCTCACCGCGTGGCCGTCCTTCAGCGCGATCGTGTCAATGACAAGATCGGGTGCGCCGAAGGATTTGCGGATATCGGTCGGTAGCCCCATAAGCTCAGCGGCGAAGCGGTTGCGAATAACCTGGCGCGCCTGCGGATCATACGTGAACCAGACCGCTGCGGGGGCTGTCTCCAGCACTGTCTCCAATTCGGAGGCGCGTTCGGCTAGCGCGCGTTCGGCAGCGGCTAGCGCGTCGGCAATTGCCGCGAACTCGGAGACTGTCGTGGACATCGCCGCGACCGGCCGGGCATGTCCGAGCGCATCAGCGCGAATCGCAAGGTCGCCGGCGGCCCTGGCGATGCCTTTGCCAACAACATAGGCGAGCGCGCCCGAGACCAGCATCGCTACCAGAGCAATGGCGCCGATCGCGCCGAGGGAACGCCACAGCGGCGCCTGGACCGCCGAAAGAGGCACGTTGGCGGTATAAAACCAGTCGGAGAACTCCGAGCGGTAATAACCGGCGAGCAGGGTCATGCCCTGGAAATTGCGTGAGGTGAACGTTCCGGCGCGGCCGACTACCTTCTCTAGATATTCGGGCAGGCCCGGCTTACCGGTCATCTTCTCGTGCAGTTGAGATCGCGCCACATAGTTGCCGTTGCGGTCGCCAACGCCGAGCGTCCAGCCGACGGGCACCGCCGGCATCATGACGTCGCGGATATGGGCGGTGGGAACCGTGATGGCGAGAAGCCAGCTTTCTCCGTGTGGTCCACGCACCGGAAGCGCGACGGCAATCCGATATTCATTCGAGACCGGGCTGGCATAGACGTCACTGACGACTGGCTGACTGGCTTTAAGCTTGGCGACTTCGGTTGCCGAAAGCGGAACGGCCGGCGGAAGCTCGGTGCCGTAGGGCAGCTCAGTGTTAACAAACTGGCGGCCGTTAAGATCGCGCAGCAGGATGATGCGGTCTGTCCCCTGAACCAGACGGACGGCCTCCCCATGCAGGGTGTTTAGATCACCACCGGCGAGCGCGGCGGATTTAGACAGGCCCTCAAGCACAGTCACAAGATTGGTGAGTTCGCCCTCGACTACAAGCGACACCTGCCGCGCGACCTGCAGCGCAGCGCTCTCGAACCGCGCCCGCTCGGTGAAGGCGTATTGGGCGAGAAGATAGGCGGCGAAGAGCCATACCGGAACGACTGCGGCGGCGATTAAGCCAAGCAGATGTAATCGAGCTGACAAACGAGCCAAATCCGATCCCCACGCCGCTTCAAGGCGCTGACGTTGGCGCCGACAGGGACTATTCCAATGTCGAACAGCCTACCCGCGCCTTCACTGCGTGATTTTCTATTTAGAAGCAAGAACACTGGAGATTGCATGCTTGAGCTGGTGCAGCTCGAATGGCTTTTGAAGCGTGATAACTTCCTGGAAGCGATCATTCAGCCCTTTCGATCCGTAGGCGGTCGCGAAGATGAACGGGATGCCTCGCTGCTGCAGTGCGCGTGCGACCGGAAAAGATTGCTCGTTCGCCAAATTCACGTCGAGGACGGCGAGATCTAAGCTCTCCTCTTGCGCCATCTTCAGCGCATGCTGAAGCCGCATCGCGGGACCAACCACCGCAAATCCCAGCTCGATCAACATATCTTCGATCAGCATGGCGACGAGTATTTCGTCTTCGACAATGAGCACCCTGCGTGAACTCGCTTCGATCAATTTTCGCTCGCTCTTCTAGGTCAATGAGCAGCAACTGTGAGCACTGCAGCGGGGGCGTCGTTTCTGGCTGCCATGTTCTAGGAACAGAAGCGCTACTACGATCCGCGACACCCCCAAGGCCTGAGGCGAATATATGGAACGGGTTTGGAACATTGGAAGCTCCGTCGTGCCGGTTTCGGTCGAACTTAACCGCCGTGCCTCATAGAAGTTTCCAGTGGCGTCCAAAGCATCGAGATAGGGGCCATCCTGCTACGAAGCGTTTTTCACAAGACGACGATCCCACAACCGGACACGCAACGTAAATGTTGTTTCGCGCGTTACGCCAGTCAGCCGATCGGAGAGCTGTGGGGTTTCATGGATGTCGACAATCGACCGCGTGCGATAATCGCTGATCTCGCAGACTCGCAGACCGGCCGACGCTCAGGTAGAAACCGAGTTTATGGTGACCCTACAGACACGTGAAGAACACTGACGGATTTTGATGCCGATTTTTTCAGTCAAGCACACCACCGTCTATAGCTATAGCCAGCCGGTGAGGTTTGGCGAGCACCGGCTGATGTTCAGGCCGCGGGACAGTTTCGATCAATGGCTTCTGGACCACGATTTGTCTGTGAACCCCGAGCCAAGGGAGGTTCGCTGGATCCATGACGTTTTTGGCAACTGCGTTGCGGTGATCGACTTCGAGTGCACCGGCAAAGAACTGCGTTTTGAAACAGACATTCGGCTCCACCACACGCCGCAGCATGCGCCTGATTTCCGTATCGACGAGGCGGCGCTCAGCTATCCGTTTTCCTACGATCCAGATGAGGCGGCCGACCTCGCAAACCATGGAGCGCCATCATGCCGATGACGGCGACGAGATTGGCAAATGGGCACGGCAGTTCGCCAGTGCCGCGGGACACACCGAGACCGGCAAATTGCTGATGACGCTCTGCTACGCCATCCATGAGAGCTTCGTGTATTCTCGTCGGATCGAAACCGGGACGCAGCCGCCTCTCGTAACGTTGCATCTGCGCAAAGGCACATGCCGGGACTTTGCGCTTTTCATGATGGAGGCGGTGCGGTCGCTCGGCTTCGCAGCCCGGTTTGTTACCGGTTATGTCTATGTGCCAAGCCGCGACAGTGCTGATGTGCGCGGCGGAGGATCGACGCATGCCTGGTGCCAGGTCTATTTGCCTGGTGCCGGTTGGGTCGAGTTCGATCCTACCAATGGCATTGTCGGCAACCGGGATCTGATCAGGGTGGCCGTGGCTCGCCATCCCCGACAAGCCATCCCACTTTCCGGAAGCTACTCCGGAAGCGCGTCGAGTTTTATGGGCATGACCGTTGAGGTAAAGGTGGCGAAGGAAACCGACGGCAACAAAGATTAGCTGCGTCGGATGCATTCCGGAGCTGCTTGGACAATCCGGGGTTTGCCTGGTTCCTGAAGCCCGCGGCTACATTGACGCTTTCGGCAACGCGTGCACGAGAATAGAAGCGCCTGCAGGGCTGACAACGATATCTATGAGTTTCGACATTTACGATACTGGGAGGTCCGATGTCGTCATGCCAGAAGCCATCCAGCACGACGTCAAGGAACTGCCCGACGACGTGCTCAGGTTTCTCCTGGGCAGCCGCTATTGCGACACCGATCGGCTTGGCGACTTCGCTTGGGCGAATTTTGGCAATACCCCACCCGGCTGGGCGCGCGTTCAGGCGATCTGCAATTTCGTTCACAATCACATCGCCTTTGATTACCAGGCCGCGGATTCGCTGCGCACCGCGCATGGGGCCCTTACCGATCGAATGGGCGTCTGTCGCGATTTCGCGCATTTGGCGATCTCGCTGTGCCGATGCATGAACATCCCGGCGCGCTATTGCACCGGTTATCTCGGCGACATTGGCGTGCCGCCAGTGCCAGATCCCATGGATTTCAGCGCATGGTTCCATGCGTATCTAGGCGGTCATTGGTTCACATTCGATGCCCGTCATAATCGCCCTCGCATCGGTAGAATCTTAATGGCGACGGGTTGCGACGCGACTGATGTCGCGCTCTCGACCAGTTTCGGCCCATCGAGACTCGCTCGCTTCGAAGTTCTTACAGAAGAAATCCAGACCGAGTCCTCCCAACATGCACTTATCGAAAATTCCGCGTCTTCGGCTTGACCTGATCGATGTTGGCCCATGGCGGTCGATGATGCTCAGGTCTTCTCGTGGGTCAGGTCCCGGACTGTCGTTGTGGAATTCATCGCCTGCCACAGGGAAGCCAACTTGCAAGCACGGCAAATCACGGTCAGCACCGCGCCAGAAGCAGCCGACGTCCGGTCGCCAAGAGTTGCGCGAACGATTCCAAGGAGAATCTTCGGGCCGCCGTTTCCGGCCTAGTCGGTCGAATGCCAGACGATATCAGACGCCACACTGTGCTGAAGAACCATGTCGACATTGGGCATGTCGTTGCTGCGGACCTTGGCCTCTGCGCCTTTGAATAATCGAGGTTGGTCCACCTTTTCAGCAGCCGGTCTTGGCCGCGTGGCGAAACGTCGTGTTTGATAAAAATAAGGCTCTACTTCATCCGATATAACCGACGATTTACAAGTCACGATCGCAAGGATTTTCTTATATTAGGAACCAATAATCTTCTCGGTAGCTTAGCGGTGAAGTAGCCCAACTCCGATCTGGCTGCTTCAAGGCAACTCCAAGGAGAAAACGTCATGGCCAATATCGTAAGGAATATCGCCAAGACTTTGGCGGGTGGTGCATTTCTTATAGCTCTATCTCTTCCTCTCAACGCGGCTGGAATCGGCGTTGGCGCAGGTGCCTCTGTCGGGGGCAGCGGCGGCGTCAATGCCGGAGTTGGCGCATCTATCGGAGGTAGCGGCGGCGTCAATGCCGGTGTCGGCGCGTCGATCGGCGGCAGCGGCGGTGTTACGACCGGAGCCGGCGCATCTATTGGCGGCACCAGTGGCGTCAACGTTGGTGTCGGTGCAACTATATTGCGCGGCAAGGGTATTGCTGCCGGCGCGGGCACAAATGTGGGCAGGTCTGGCGGCATCAATGCCGGACTTGGCGCATCGGTTGGAGGTAGTGGCGGCGTTAACGTTGGAGCTGGCGCATCGGTTGGCGGCGCAAACGGCGTCAACGCTGGTGCCGGTGCAACAATCGGAGGTAGCAACGGTATTGCTGCGGGTGGAGGGGCGAAGGTCGGCGGCGCTGGCGGGGTTACGGCCGGCCTAGGCGCGACGGTCGGCGGGACTGGTGGTCTCGGTGTTGGTGTCGGCATTGGCGGAGTTCCTGGCACGCCGGGCACCTCAGGAACACCGGGCACACCCGGTGTTCCTGGCACTGCGGGTCTGCCGGGCGTCGTCGCGAACATGTCTAGCGGTCAGGTGACGCGGATGAAAAAGCGCTGCGCTGACGTTCTCAGCAGCTCAGGCGCCTACGACGGCGACTTGCGGGAACTGTGCCTGTTGATCGCACGGCGCTGAGCAGAGACATTACAAGCTTCACGGCTAGCCCGCTACCGAAAGGCAGCGGGCTTTGCTTACACCGCCGCTTCTTCGGGTAGGCGCATTTCGGGTCTGCTTCCCATCGTTTATCCCCTTGTGCCCTCGGCCAGAGAGCCTCGAGGGAGCGGACATTGTCAAGCAGGTGCTAAAACGCGAAAGCCGGCCGGCCGAGGCCAGCGGCGAGGTCTGATAGATGCGTCCAATTGTGGACTGACTCGATAAGAACGCGATTTGCGTAAGGTGATCCGTTCCTCGCGGCAGCCATTTTTTCACCGACGCGTCTATGCTTCAAGCCTTCCGCCCCGGCAGGCAATCAAACGCAAGCCGCCCGGCGCCGCCGAGCGACAATGGTTTGTATTAGCATCTCTGCAGATGTGCCTGTTCTGCAACATTAGGCGACGACTCTATCCGGGATCAGTATCACAACTTCCAATTGCGGAAGCCGGTGTGTATGGACTCCCCGAATTGATGTTTTGCTTGGGGGCTGCCATGAAAACGATTCTTCTTGCGTCTACATTTCTGTTTGCCGTCGCCGGCGGCGCGTTTGCGGCGGATGCGGTTGTCAACGAGCCGGCACCAGAGGCCGCCCCAGCCGGCTTCATCTGGACCGGCGGATACGTGGGCATTGTTGCTGGTGTCAATTTTCTAAAGGGGGACATGACCATCCCGGCCTATGTTCCGCCAGATTACAATACTAACAGCACGTCGGGCGCGATTGGTGGCAAGATCGGATACAACTATCAGTTCGAGAATAACGTCGTAATCGGCGCTGAGGCTTCGCTAGTAGCTGTGTTCAATAAAGGTTCAGATGATACTATAGCTGCTATTGGCGAAACGATACATGCGAGCGCAGATTGGCAGGCCCAGATCGTGGCCAAGGCCGGCTATGCAGCAGGCAGATTTATGCCTTATGTGAAGGGCGGCGTCGCGTTTCTTCATGCGGACGATATCTACTACGATAGCGGCATCTTTGGTCTGTCCGACCCTCTTAGCCGAACCTATACTGGCTGGACCATTGGCGTCGGCGTCGACTATGCGCTGACCGACAATTTGATTTTTGGTGTCGACTATTCGTTTGCGGATTTCGGCAGCCATGATTTTGCGAATAGCCAGATCGGCCCAACCATTCTCAAGCCTAGCACGCACACTGTATCCGCGAGCTTGAGCTACAAATTCTGATCAGCCTTCTCTCGGCTACCACAGACCCCGGCTCGCGAGCCCCGGGGTTTTTGATTCCGGGCACCAAGAGTCCGTTTGACAACTTTTATTGGGTGGTTCGTCTGACGATCAACGCTGCCATTGCGGCGTAGATGAAGGCTTCGGCGACCTAGATGCGGGCCTCGTAGTCGCGCACGGGCCTTCGATAGCGTGTGAGCCAGCAAAGGTCCTCTCGACCACCCAGCGTCTGGGTAGGATCTTGAAGCCTGCGTCGGTGCGGCGGACGATCTCGACGGTGAAGTCGAGAAAGGCGGCCTTGTCCAGGAGTTGTCGACGGTCATAGGCGCCGTCGACGAACAGATCCTTGATCCAGGGCCAGCGCTTGCGAATAGCCTCGAGGATGTTCTGCGCGCCGGCACTGTCGGAGATGTTGGCGGTGGTGAGATTGACCGTCAGCAGCCGTCCGTCCGTATCCACGGCGATGTGGCACTTGCGGCCGACAATCTTCTTGCCGCCGTCGAAGCCGCGCGTGCCGGCCGCCGCTGGCGTCCCGAACAGAAATTGCCGGACGAACCGACGGAACCACCAATACACGGTCTGCCAAGGCGCAAAGTGGATCGGCAGCATCCGCCACTCACAGCACGATCGCACCATGTAGCGGATCGAAAACCTCGCGCAAATCCGTTCGCTGCGGGCTCTCTGTCCCGCTCGATTTCGGCAGAAACGGCTCCATCACAGACCGTTCCTCACCGGTCAGGTCGCTCGAATACCGCTTCGTCTTCTTCTCGATCTTGGCCATTCGGCCTCGGCTTGCTGCTGTCCACATCCAAGCCGTGAATCACACACCAACGCCTATGTCAAAAGTTGTCAAACAGCGTCTTAGGCCTTCGCTGCCTTTGTCGCCGCCTTCTTGGCCGGCGCCTTCTTAGCGGGAGCTTTCGAGATGGACTTTCGGCCCAGCCCGCTAGACTTGGCTAATTCCGATCGCTGGGCGGCGTAGCTTGGGGCCACCATGGGATAGTCCTTCGGCAAACCCCATTTCGCTCGATACTCATCTGGCGTCATGCCCAACAAGCCAAGGTGGCGCTTCATTGACTTGAACTTACGGCCATCTTCCAGCGACACGATATAGTCGGGAAACACCGACCGCTTCGGATTGACCGCTGGTGTCTGTGCTGGTTGCTCAGCAACCCTCGGCTGGCTCAAGCTCGACAGTGCGGAATTCACCGAGGAAATAAGATCCGGCAGACCGGCGACCGGCACCGAGTTGTTTTGGACAAATGCGGCGACAATATCCGCGGTCAAACCCATTAAATTGGCGTTTCGGTCAGCTTCCGCGGACATCTATGTTTTCCCTTTCCGTTGTTGATAGGTCTTCTATTGGGCCGGACCGAACGATGCAAGAAGTCGGATGCAGGAATCTGGCCCAGCGGCTAGAGGAAAAACCACTCCGGTGGCCGGCAGACGATGCGACGACATTTCGTTCCCGCGCCATCGACGCCGCGGACATCTTGATCGATACCCGCTTCAATGAGTGGGTCTTTCAGGTTCGGGCTGAACAAAAGGCAAGACCGGCGTCGCGGGGCCAGCGGTTTCGTATGGAGTCCCAAAAGGTAAAGGCGTTCGTCGCGGTGCTATATTCTGATTGCATCGATCCGGCTTCGGCCGACGAGTCCCTAGACCCGCTGCATTGGCTATCAGATGTGCACCCGGAGTTCATCGCCGCGTTGGTGCGGCGGAAGAAATTCTACGAGCCGGATGGGACTTTCTTCAAATCCGACACCCGCACTAGCCCGTCCTGGCCGGTGAAAGTCAGTGTCGATCCCGAGCTTTGAGCTTGGCTAATACCTGAGATGTGGTGCTCGCCGGTGTCGTAAACAGTATGTTCGCCGTGGTCATCGATCACGAGGCGCCGGGCACTGGAAAAAATCGCGTAGCGCAGATCATTCTGAGCACCCGTCGAGTTCGGTTGACCGAACTCGGCAGGCCACCATGCGGCACTCGTGGGACGCAGAGGAGAGCGATAGCTGACTTCATCGCTTCTAACCAACGCTTCGGGGTTGTCGCTAAGGTGTTCCGCCAGTTCGGTGGCAATCGCATTTAGCTTCGCCTTAAGTGAATCACTGAATATGTCTCCCACCATCGTCATGCCAGATGACCACTGCGCCATACCTCCAAACTCCCTATGACTGAACTGCGCCATCCTCCCGCCGCCTGCCTTAAGGGCCTGCAGGACGGCTTTGACAGCGTCGGTCGAAATCGAGTGCCGGACCGCCAGCTGAGCGATCAACGTTTCTTCAGTGTGGTCGACGGTCACGAGAGTTCCTCCCGATTCGACGAAAAATATCTTACTGCCGGCGAGGACCCAGCATAAGGATGGTCATCATTGCACTCACGCACGCCATCGCTATCAGCGCGACGACGCCAGAAGCGTTGACCTCTTGCTCTGCCCGAAATGGGACGACGTGTTTTGCGGGCAAGGCGTTGTGGATCACAGGATCCAGATCGGACCTGCTGCCCTTTCGAATGGAATAGGCGCGAGTGAATTCCGCGCCGAGAAGGAAAATTTCCGACGAGTAGTAGACCCAGAGTAGCATGACGAGCAGCCCACCGGCGGCCCCATATGAGGACGCGATGGCGCTGGTGCCGATATACCAGCCGATAAGTGATTTTCCGAGCGTGAACAGCGCAGCGGTCATCACGGCACCAATCCCGACATCGCGCCATTCGAGGGTTCGATCGGGCAAGACTTTGTAGATGGCAGCGAACATCAATGAGATCAGGACAAACGAAATAGCCGCGTTGATCACACCGAGAACGACTGTGCCGAACGGCAGGTAAGCGTTGATGATGTTACCCAGCGCCGAGATCACCGCGCTCGCTACGAGAGATACGAGCAGCATGAAACCGAGTGCAGCGACCAAACCCAGACTCGCTGCACGTGCCCGCACCAGACGCGACAACGAACTCCCCTGCGGTTCGACCTTCCATATCGTGTTCAGCGACTGCTGCATTTCGCCAAAGACGCCAGAAGCGGTCACGAACAAGGCAACCATGCCAATGACGGTCGCCCAGGTCCCGGAGGATTTACTGGATGCGCTCTCGAGCGCGGTCTGAAGGAGACCCGCGCTTTCCGGCCCCATCAGACCCGAGATCTGGGCAGACAAAGCCAATTGTGCGGCATCATGACCGAAAGCGAGACCTGCGATTGCGACCACAATCAGCAAGATTGGCGCCAGCGATGTGGTGGCATAAAAAGCCATTGCCGCACCATGACTAAGTGCATTGTCGTTGACAAAGCCAACCACACTTTCTCGAAGCAAGCCCCATGCATCCGTAATCGCGCGTCGCATTTTGAGTCCGCAGGCAGTGAGCCGCAACCGTGTCCACTAGCAATGCGCCAGAACTTCCGATGTTCCGGTTACCGCGTCAGGTCCGTGTCTCATCGCATTGAGGATATGATCAGAGACCCTGGTGCGGACGGTTCAGCCGTGGGCCAGGCGCCTGCGCCAATCACGTGGCATCTATGGCGGAGCCCAGGATTGCCATTTCCTGGGCTCTCACCGTCTAGAGGAGCGGCATGATTTGGTTTCGTGCTTTTCCCGGTCAGGGGCTAGACCATGGGTGGCTTGTCGGATAAGCGGCCGGGGCCAGTTTGGAATGGACGGGGTTGGCCCCCGCCCTTGCATGTGCCCGCAACTATACGCTCGACGATAGTGGCCGGGACGACGCTTTGACGCGAACCCTGGGTTTCTCCCGCCGCAGATGATTGCGAAGGAACCGAAGCTCCCTGTGCGTAGGTATGGATCGGATAGTCGCTGGTGCTGCGAGAAAGGATTGAACTCTAGCTTACATTAATAAAATCAATGACTTATCGGCCATTTTGTAACATTGTGACGACCGCCAGAATGACCGCGCATAACCTTCGAATCGATGGGCATGTTTGCCTCCATGAGGCGCTCTTTAACCTCTAGTAACGTCGGCTGAATAGAAGCTGGGCGCGCCGCCGACGTGCTCGTAGACTTCCGCGACATTGCCAGAGGTCACTGCTACGCCCGGAAGCACAATCCACGGCGGCACAGCATTGCCGGTCAGCCCGACAATCGCGGCCGCGGCAGCGATCTCCCCCTGTTCGAAAGGCCGTTGCGCCGCAACACCCTTGACGATCGTTCCTTCGCGAAGGGCCTCAGCGATCGCGCTACCGAGATCAACCGTGGTCATGACCGGGACCCGGGAGCGGCCAGAAAAAGCCGGCAGCGATGCAACTGCTGGCTCGTCCCAGACGACAAACAGTCCATCAAGATCAGGATTGGCATCAAGGTAGAGACCGACAGCGCTGCCGGCATTTGCTGGCACTTCGAATTTCAGCTGCGTCAGCGTGATGTCCGGGCGCTCGTGCCGCATCCACTTGCCGAATGCGATCTCACGCTGCGCCGTCGCGAAGAAGTCGACATTGTAGGCAGCCACGCAGACTGTGCCGTTCTGCCGGATGTGCGGAGAAATCAGACTGGCGGCGATCTGGCCAAGCCCGAAATTGTCGGACGATATGACGCTTACATAGTCGGTTTCTTGAAGCAGGCCGGAAGGCGCGTTGTCGAGCAGGACGAGCTTGATCCCGGCGACCGCCAGTTTGCGGAAAGCTGCGGCCACGGCCGTGCTTCCGACGGGGATGCTGATCACGGCATCCGGCTTCGATTGCACCAGCCGTTCGATCGCTGCGATCTGGGTGGCCGGGTCGTAGCCGCAATCGACGATGTCGACGACGACGGCGCCCGCCTGCTCCAAGCCTGCCTTGATGCCCGCGATCTGACGCTGCGCCCAGTCCGAAGCGGTCGTGTGCAGAACAATCGCCACGCGGAAGGCTCTTTCCCTGGCGCGCTCCAGCATGTCGGCAGACGGGCGCAGCAATTCGGGAGATGCCGGCCGTTCGCCATGTGGTCCCAGGCCTGCAACCAGCGGACGCGCAACAGACGAAACCGGCAACACACATCCGGGTGGCATTGCCGCATCAGCTCTCTGCATCCCGTTGCTCCTCCCACCCGCCACCTCTGCGGGCAGCTGTATTGAATCAAACCTACCGCAGGGGTTCGGGTTTGCAAGCGCCACGGCTGATCGCGGCGACTGAGCGACAGCCGGTTGGGCGGGCTGCAAGCTCAACCGCCTGTCGTCGCCGTCTTCTCGACAGCAGCCAGCAAGTTGGCAACCCCGGCGTGGGCAAGCGGCGTGCCCGATACGATCCATTCGCTGAGGAACGCGGGGGCGAACAGTTCGGTCACGGCGACAGATGCGGCGCCGACAAGTCCAGCCGACCGCCCCATGCGCGAATGGACAATACTGATATCGCGGCTGATGAGAGGCTGCGCGTGCCCGTAGATGCCCTCGCGGATCGCCGCCAGGCAGATGTCCCCCGTTTGGGACAGTTCCCCGCCGAGAACGATCATCGACGGATTGAGGATATTGGCCAGCGTCGCCAGGACTGTGCCGATCAGCCGTCCGGATTGCGCCAGCAGGTCGGCCGAGAACGGGTCGCCGAGGCGGGCCGCCGTGCCAATGTCGGCCGCCGTCACCGTCCCGGTCGCGGCGAGCGTTTCGCCGAGAAGACGGCTTCGCCCCTGTTCTGCCGCTAGTAGGCCGGCCTGGGCGATGGCATCGCAGCCGGCGACGGTTTGCAGGCAGCCAACATTGCCGCAACCGCAAATGCGCTTGTGCGGCTCGCCGGCGTAAACATGCCCTATCTGTCCCGCTATGCCTTGCGCGCCACGATGCAGGCGGCCGTCGACAACGATGCCGGCGGTGATATCTGAGCCAAGGTCGACATAGAGCAAGTCGCGGCTGGCTTCCGCCGACAGGGCGCTTAGTTCACCCATCGTTTCCATCTGCACGGCGCCCCGCACCCAGACTGGCGCTTGGAAACGATGTATCAAACGCTCCAGAAGCTTCGCCTCGTCCCAAGCAGGCATCGCACTAAGTTTAGGGATCGCCAGGCTTTTCGAGTCCTTCTGCTCGACCGACCCCGGCGCTCCCAGACCAATCGCCCACAGCGGAGCACCATCCTTGCCGAGCGACCAATTGAACAGCGCCTCGAGCCGATCGAACAGCGCCTGCGCTGGGGAAGCGGCGTCGAAATCTTCGTAGTGCTCAAGGATGAGCCGCCCGTCCAGATCGGCGAGACCAAGGCTGATGGTGTCGCCGTCGATGTTGGCAACCAGAATGCGCGCGGCCTCCGATCGAAACCGCACCAGACGCGGCGCACGCCCGCCTATGGAGCGCCCAACACCGCCTTCGTCGACAAGGCCGAAGGCAGCAAGCGTCGAGAGGCGGTCCGTGACCACGGCGCGGCCGAGCCGGGCTTCTCGTTCGAGGTCGAGGCGCGTGCAAGGTTCACTCGATCGCAGAATGTTGAGAAGCGAAACAAGACTCTGGCGTTCGGCTTCGAGGGCTTTGACGCGGTCCGTCGTCGCCGGAGAACCCGTCTCCCCGGATCGATCTGCATCCGCAACTGCGGTGCGTCCCAAGCCAGTCCTAGCCACAGCCGATCGCTCCTTCGTCGTCCAACATGGACGAGCGCTTTCAGAAGACGCAATGCCTAATTTTGTCGCTAACACAGAAAAGTAAATTGACTTTTGATTTTTATCAACTAAAGATCCGTTTCCAGATGCAAAAGCATATCGGGACGTGTCGGAGGAGACGCCATGACTGCTTGGAAGCTGGCCTATCACGCCAATTGCTGGGGTCCACTTGGGGGCGACGCCGTTGGCGTTACCTCAATCAACCGATTGGCCTACCGGACGTTCGGGGACATGGCCGTGGCCGCGCGCGATATTGCAGCAGCGGGCTATGATGGCATCGAGTTCTTCGACGGCAATGTAGTCGAAAGCGCAGGCGACGATTACGCCGCCATCCGCAATATCCTCGCCGACACCGGCCTGTCGCTGGTCTCGGTCTATGCCGGCGGCAACTTCATCTTCAAGGACATCCTTGACGAAGAACTGGCTCGCGTCGCCAAGGCGGCGGACGCAGCCCGTGCGCTCGGCGCCGAGCACCTGGTTGTTGGCGGCGGCGCGCGGCGCCACGACGGGACGCGGCTAAGCGACTACGATGCCTTGGCTTCGGCGCTCGACAAGGTGATGGCAATCGCTGCGGAGCACGGCCTGAAGGCTCACTACCACCCCCACCTGTCCACCATCGTCGAGAACCCCGACGAGGTGCGGACGATCTTCGGCAAGACCGCAATCGGGTTCTGTCCGGACACCGCGCATCTGGCCGCTGCCGGAGGCGACGTGGCAGCTATGGTGCGCGAGCACGCATCACGCATTTCCTATGTCCACCTCAAGGGCTGGCAGCGCGACCCGTTCGCCTTCGTGCCGGTCGGCCGGGGCGATTGCGACAACGGCGCCGTGATCCGGGCCTTGAAGGACATCCGTTACACGGGTTGGATCTGCAACGAACTCGACGCCTGGGCCGATCCTGCCGCCGGCGCGCGGGAAAGCCACGCCTTTGTGCAAGCGGAACTTGCGAAAGTCTGAAGTTACCGACCGGCATAGACGCCGGGAAGCGCCTGTAACTGCAACAACGAAAACCAAACAACATCAGGGAGGAAACACCATGCGCATGAAAACCTTGCTTCGGTCGACGGCAATCTGTCTGACGCTCGGCCTCGGCCTTGTCTCGAACGCCGCCTACGCCACTGACCCCGCCCAGGCGCTGACCGAGATCGGCCAGCATGTGATGAGCCTCGGACCGAACGGCGAGAAGCCGGAAGCCGCCTCGAGCGTCAAGCTTACCGATGAGGAACTGGCAAAGATCAAGGAGATGCATGCCAAGGCCGCCATAGTCATGCACTATGCCGGCAACGACTGGTCGCAGGCGCAGATCGAAGGCCTCAAAGCGCAGTTCGCCACCATGGGGATCGAAGTCGTCGCCGTTACCGACGCAGGCTTCAAGCCCGACAAGCAGGTGTCCGACCTCGAAACCGTAATGGCCCAGAAGCCCAATATCATCGTATCGATTCCGACCGACCCGGTCGCGACCGCAGCGGCCTACAAAGCGGCGGCCGACGCGGGCGCCAAGCTCGTGTTCATGGACAACGTGCCGAAAGGCTTTGTAGCCGGCAAGGACTACGTTAGCTCCGTCTCGGCTGACAACTACGGCAACGGCGTCGCCACAGCGCACCTGCTGGCGCAGGCACTTGGCGGCAAGGGCGATGTCGGACTGATCTTCCATGCAGCCGATTTTTTCGTCACCAAGCAGCGCTACGACGCCGTCAAGAAGACGCTGGCCGAGAACTATCCGGACATCCACGTCGTCGCCGAGCAAGGCATCGGCGGTCCCGACTTCTCAGGCGATGCCGAGAAGGCGGCAGGCGCCCTGCTCGTCGCCCATCCCAGCATCAAGGGCATCTGGGCGGTGTGGGATGTGCCCGCGGAAGGCGTCATCTCCGCCGCCCTCACCAATGGCCGGGACGACCTGGTGATCGTCAATTGCGACCTCGGCGAAAACGTCGCCATCAACATGGCGAGCGACGGTCCGGTAAAGGGCCTGTCAGCGCAGCGGCCCTACGACCAGGGCGTGACCGAGGCAATGCTGGCCGGCTACGGCCTGCTCGGCAAGCAGGCGCCGGCCTATGTCGCGCTGCCGGCACTGCCGGTAACCAAGGCCAATCTCGCCGATGCCTGGCAGCAGGTCTACCACAAGCCGGTCACCGACAAGATCAAGCAAAGCATGCAGTAGACTTCGCACACAGGTCCTCCCGGTGGCGATGGTTCGGCCGAGTTCGAGCAGAAGCGCAGCGTTTCTGTCCGACAGGCCGAACCATTCCCCCCACCCGACGCAACCGTTGTTTTGCCCTAGGTGTTGTCATGAACACTGCCAACGCAGCCGAAGCCGTCCGAATGCGAAATGTCAGCATGCGTTTCGGCGGTGTCCGGGCGCTCGACGACGTTCATCTCGAGGTTAGCCCGGGCGAAGTGCACGCACTGCTCGGTGAGAACGGCGCCGGCAAGTCGACAATCCTGAAAATTCTCCGCGGCGTGCAGCCGCCAACCTCGGGCACGGTTGAGATCGGCGGCGTGCCGCTGGCCACCTTCACCGCTGAGGCCGCGCGCAATGCCGGTGTCGCTATGGCGTTCCAGGAAATGAGCCTGATTCCGACGCTGACGGTGGCGCAGAACGTCTTTCTCAACCGTGAGATCAGGACCAGCGCCGGGCTCATCGACGACAGAGCCGCGGTGGCCGAATCGCGAAAGCTTTTTGCGCGCATGGGCGTCGAGATCGACCCCAGCGCCAAGGTCTCCGACATTCCGGCTGGACACCGACAGCTCACCGAGATCGTCAAGGCGACCTCGCAACCGTGCAAGGTTTTGGTGCTTGACGAGCCAACCACAGCACTGTCGCAGAACGAGGTCGAGCGGCTGTTCGACTATGTGCGCCAGCTTCGCGGCCAGGGCGTCGCCATCGTCTATGTCTCGCACCGTATGGACGAGATCTTCCGCATCGCCGACCGCGCTACCATCTTGCGCGACGGCAAGCACATCATCACCGCGCCGATGTCAGATTTCACGCTGGAATCGATGATCGCCCATATCATCGGCCGACGCTCTCGCGGCTTCTCCGACGTGGTGCGCGAGACGGCGACGATCGGCGAAGTGCTGCTCGAAACACGCGGCCTTTCGGGCTCCGGCAAGCCTATCGGTATCGATCTGACGCTTCGCCGCGGTGAAGTAGTCGGCGTCGCTGGCCTGCTGGGCAGTGGCCGCTCGTCGTTGGCGCGCGTGCTGGCCGGGGTCCAGCCGATGACTAGTGGCGAGATCCGGATCAAAGGCAAGGTGGTTTCGATCGCCAGGCCGCGAGATGCCATCGACGCCGGCATTGCGCTGGTGCCGGAAGATCGCGCACGGCAGGGGTTCGTCGCCTTCCATTCAGTGGAAAGCAACATCGACCTGCCCAACCTTGATCGCCTTTCGACTAAGACATGGGTCGATCGCACCAAGTCGGCGGCACTGGCCGAAAGCTCGATCCAGCGCCTGCGCATCAAGACCGACTCGCGCAAGGCGACCATCAGGACACTGTCGGGCGGGAATGCGCAGAAGGTGGTCATCGCCAAATGGCTGGCGACCGAACCGGAGGTGCTGATCCTCGACGAACCAACCGCCGGCATCGACATCGGTTCGAAATCGGAGATCGTGACACTCATCCGCAACCTCGCCAAATCCGGCAAGGCAATCCTGGTGCTGTCGTCGGAGCTGCAGGAACTGCTCGCCGCTTGCGATCGCATCCTAGTGATGTCGGAAGGCCGCATCGTGCGCGACATCGCCCGTCACGACCTCGATGACGCCACCAAGGCGGACTCGATCGACAGCCTTCAGCACGCCGAACAGAAACTCAACAAATTCATGCAGGAAGCCCGCGGAGGAACCATCCAATGACCGACACGGCCGCATCAGCCAGCAAATTCTCGGCACTGGCCAACTGGCGTGAATACATCATCTATATCGGTTTCCTGGTGATCTTCCTCGTCTTTGCCGCGACGCTGGGCGACAGGGGCTTTCTCGACCCCAACAACCTGTTGAACATTATCCGTCAGACCGCGATCATCGCCGTGGTCTCGGTGACTATGACCTTTGTGCTCAGCACTGGCGAGATCGACCTTTCGGTCGGTGCTGTTGCGGGCCTCGCGTCCGTCGCCACGGCAATGGGCATCGACCAGTTCGGCATCGCCGGCGGCATCCTTTACGGCTTGGGCACCGGCGTTGTCGTCGGCGCCGTCAATGGCTGGCTGACCACCGGCATCGGCATTCCTTCGTTCCTCACCACCCTTGCCATGATGGGCATCGCACGCGGCGTCGCCATGTGGATCAGCGGCACCGCGGCGATCCCCATCCTTAGCAAGCCCTACGCGGCAATCTTCGGCGCCGGTAACCTCGGCCCGATACCTAGCCTGCTGATCTGGGTGGCAATCATCGGCATCGCCGGCCACATCGTGCTTCGCCGCACCACGTTCGGACGACGCGTGCTGGCCACCGGCGGCAACGAGACATCGGCACGCTACTCCGGGGTCAACACCGCCTCTATAAAATTCCGCGTGCTGATGCTGTCGTCCGTGGCGGCCGCCTTGGCCGGCATGCTCTATGCGGGCCGTCTCCATTCCGGCCGCTTCCAGTTCGGCGAAGGCGACGAGCTTTCGGTGATCGCCGCAGCCGTGCTTGGCGGCACCAGCCTGTTCGGTGGTGCCGGCACAGTGGTCGGCTCTATCATGGGCGCGCTGATGATCGGTCTGATCAACAACGGCCTCGTGCTGATGGGACTGGAATTCAGCCAGCAGCTGATCGCTCGCGGCGCCATCATCATCATTGCAGTCGCCATCAGCCAAACGCGCAAGCGTTAGAGGGACCGCAGGAGACCACAGGCTGGGCGTTGCCAGGCATCAGGCTTGTGGTGCGCAGGCCCGACGCGTCGACCCGAAAAGATAGTTGCAGCAAGGGACATGCCATGTCTGACACCTTCTTCAATCCGCATCAGCGCGCCACCGTGGAGGCCGCGATGGCCCGCATCATTCCAACCGACGATACGCCGGGCGCACGCGAAGCCGGCTGCGTGGACTTCCTCGACCGCTATCTCTCCGGTATCGGCTACATCTTCGCCAAGCCCGACGGCTCCGGCTTCGAAGTTCTCGAAGGCGCATCGGCCAAGGCCTGGATGCAGCGCATCGAAATCATGCGCGAACGCTATGTCGCCGGACTGCTCGACCTCGACGCCAGCGCCCACGAGAGATTTTCGGCCGACTTCGTCGCGCTGGCGCCACAGCAGCAGGATGATATCCTCCACGAGTTGGAGCAGGCCGGCACGGGTGCGCCGACGACGCTCGCCGTCAACGACGCGCTCGCCGGTCCGGTTTCGCCCCAACCCGCGCTGCAGCAGACCTCAACGGAGGTCGATCTCGATTTCCTGCCGTTGCTGGTCACCCACACCCGCCAGGGCTTTTATGCCGACCCCGTCTATGGCGGTAACAGGGACCGGATCGGCTGGGAGGTGATCGGTTTTCCCGGCCCCGCCTCGCTGAAGGATGTCCACACCGGCCGCTACACCACGCTGCAGTATTTCGCCGAAGGCGAAGCGGACAAGGTCAGGGAGTTCCACGATGGCCTATAAGATCAAACCCGCGAGAACCGACGTCGTGATCATTGGCGCCGGCGCGTCCGGCGCCGCCGCCGCAAAGGTGCTTTGCGAAGCCGGCATCAAGGTCGTGGCGCTCGAAAAGGGGCCGTGGCGGAAGAAGGAGAGCTTTGGCGGTGACGAGCTCGCCAACATCAATCGCTACAATCTGTGGCCGGACCCGATCCTCAATCCGCGCACATGGCGCGAGACCGCCTCAGACGACGCGCGTTCCGAAATGTTCTGCCCGGTGCCGCAGATGGTTGGCGGCGGCACCGTCCACTGGCAGGGCTGGTTGCCGCGCTTCACCGAGAACGATTTCCGCCTGCGCACCGTGGCCGGCGACCTGCCGGGCACCAGCCTTGCCGACTGGCCGATCACCTACGACGAGCTCGAGCCTTACTATCTCAAGGTTGAATGGGCATTTGGCGTGTCCGGCCAGCCCGGCGCCAACAAATTCGAGTCGCACCGCTCGGGCGGCTATCCGTGTCCGCCAATGCCGATGTCGCGCTATGCACAGAAGTTCATCAAGGGCTGCAACGCGCTTGGTTGGAACGCCTTCCCGACGCCGCAGGCCGCCTTGTCGCGCCCTTTCAACGGTCGCAAGGCGACGGTGGTCAGCGCTTTTGCACAGCAGCACGGGGACCCGACCGGAACGCGCTCGTCGGCGCTCAACGTCTTCATCCCGGACGCCGTTGCAACCGGAAATTTCGAGCTGCGGCCGGACTGCGTGGTTCGCGAACTCACTCTGGACGGCCAAGGCAACATCAAGGCAGCGATTTACCAGGACGCCGACGGCGACACGATAGAGCAGGAGGCTGATCTCTTCATCCTTGCCTGCGGCGCGATGGAAACCGCACGCCTGATGCTGCTGTCGAAGTCCGGACGCTTCCCGACCGGCGTAGCCAATGGCAGCGACATGGTCGGGCGCAACGTCACCTTTCACGAATATTCGGCTGCGGTCGGCACCTATAACGATCCGGTCTATGCCTGGGCCGGCGGCGGCTATGTCAGCGCTTCGACCTTCCAACATTACGAGCACGACGCATCGCGCGGCTTCGTCTCAGGTGGGCACATCGCGGTGGCGGGCGTCGGCATCCCGCTGCCGATCAACTGGCGCATGCCGGGCACGCCATCCTGGGGCGCTGAGGCCAAGAAGAACGACCGCGACCACTTCAGCCATTCGCTGGCGATTGCCATGGTGCTGCACGACATGCCCCAGCACGACAATCGCATAGACCTCGACGAAACGGTGGTCGACGCCTGGGGACTGCCGGTCGCGCGCGTGACACTGAAGCCGCACCAGAACGATCTCGACCAGGGACGCTACCTGATCGATCGCGGTGCAGACATTCTGGAGGCCAGCGGCGCTTTGACCATCCGCAAGGTCTATGCCGACCGCGTCACCGGCAATTGCTCGCACCAGCATGGCACGGCGCGGATGGGCGATGACGGGGCGACCTCGGTGCTCAACAGATGGTGCCGGGCGCACGAAGTCGAGAACCTCTACGCAGTGGACGGATCGCCTTTCCCGACCGGCACAGGCGCCAACCCGACACTGACCATCATGGCCAATGCCTGGCGCGTCGCCGACAAGATCATCGCCGAACGGGGCGCGGCTGCGTGATGGCCGGCGGGAGGCCGCCAAGGTCTGCCGCCCGCCACGTCTCAGGTCGACCGCAGCAATGGAGAGCGCCATGAGCGGCAACCGTTTCGCTGGAAGGCGTGGCCGCATCCGTCTGGGGATGATAGGCGGCGGCGAAGGAGCCTTCATCGGCGCGGTGCATCGCATTGCCGCCCGGCTCGACGACCGCTACGACCTGGTCGCGGGAGCCTTGTCCTCGGACGCGGGGCGCGCGGCACGATCCGCAGCGCTACTCGGTCTCGACCCGACCCGCAGCTATGCCGATTTCACTGACATGGCGCACAGCGAGGCCTCCCGCCCCGACGGCATCGAAGCGGTCTCGATTGTCACCCCCAATCACATGCACGCGCCGGCCATCCGCGCCTTTCTCGATGCCGGTATCCATGTCATTTGTGACAAGCCGCTGACGACGACGCTGGCCGAGGCGCTGTCGTTGCGGGAGGTGGCGCGGGTTTCTGGCCTGGTCGTGGCGCTGACCCACACCTATACCGGTTATCCCATGCTTCGGCAGGCCCGCGCCATGGTCCGAAACGGCGACCTGGGCGACATCCGCATCGTCCAGGTCGAATACGCGCAGGACTGGCTGGCGACGAAACTCGAGGACGGCGGCAGCAAGCAGGCCGAGTGGCGCTCGGATCCAGCACGCTCGGGGGCGGGCGGCTCAATTGGCGACGTTGGCACCCATGCTTTCAATCTTGCCGGTTTCGTCACCGGGCTCGAGCCTGACGCATTATGTGCCGAGCTTACCACCTTCGTGGCAGGACGGCGGCTTGACGACAACGCCCAGATAATGCTGCGCTATGAAAACGGCGCGCGCGGCAGTCTCTGGTGCAGCCAGGTCGCCATCGGCAACGAGAATGAGGTCAGTCTTCGCGTCTATGGCTCGAAGGGTGCGTTGGAATGGACGCAGCGCGACGCGAACCAGCTGGTCTGGTCGCCGCTCGGCCAGAACCGGCAAATCATTACCCGCAACGGCGCCGGCGCGGATGAATCAAACAGACGTGCCTCGCGCGTTCCGGCTGGCCATCCTGAAGGTTACCTGGAAGCTTTCGCCACCCTCTATCAGGAAGTCGCCGAGACGATTGTCGCCTTGCGCCAGGGTAGGCCGCTTGCGCCCGAAACGCTGTTCCCAACCGTCGACGACGGCGTCAAGGGCTTGGCTTTCATCGACGCCGCGATTCGTTCGTCGATTGCAGGAGGCGTCTGGACAAGATTGTGATGATTGCCCTGCGGATCACGGTCGATCAGCGCAGCGATGCAAGAAAGGATTGATCTTTGGCTTAGGCTCAGGACCTATTAAATCGCTTGCGTGGATATCGATCAGTTGATTCAGTGGCGGCGCAAGGAGATGCTGTCATGGGTGATTTGATCTGGCTGTCGGAAGCGCAGATGCGCCGCATCGAGCCATATTTTCCGCTGTCCCACGGAGTGCCTCGTGTCGATGATCGTCGGATCATCAGTGGGATCATCTTCGTGATCAGGAACGGCTTGCGGTGGCGGGACGCGCCTACGGAGTATGGCCCACCAAAAACGATCTACAATCGCTTCATTCGCTGGAGCAGGCTGGGCGTGTTCAACAAGATTTTCGCGGCGCTCGCGGCGAAGGGCGGGAAGCCCGACCATCTGATGATCGATGCGACCCACTTGAAAGCCCACCGGACAGCAGCAAGTCTGCTCAAAAAGGGGCTGTTCCCCGACGTATCGGACGTACCAAAGGCGGCCTGAACTCGAAGCTACATGCCGTCTGCGACGGCAAAGGCAGACCGCTGGTGATGCTGTTGAGCGAGGGGCAGATGAGCGACTACAAAGGCGCTGCCCTCATGATCGATGCTTTGCCCAGGGCCAAAGCCTTGCTCGCAGACAGGGGCTATGACGCCGACTGGTTCCGCGCTGCTCTCGCAGAGCGCAAGATCACCGCCTGCATCCCGTCAAAGGTCAACCGAAAGGTGCCGATCCCCCACGACGCCGCACTCTATGGCCAGCGCCACAAGATTGAGAACATGTTCGGCAGGCTCAAGGATTGGCGGCGCATTCACACCCGCTATGACCGCTGTGCGCACACCTTCATGTCTGCCATCTGCATCGCAGCCACCGTCATTTTCTGGCTCAATCAATGAGTCCTGAGCCTAGTTCGATCAAATCAAATAGTTAGATTTCTCTTTGCAACATTGTGACGGACCGAACAATGACCAGCCAAACATCTCTGATCGAATCCGGTGGAATGCCCGCACGCACTCGTGCGGGCTCGGGGCGAGCTTAAGCGAAACGGAAAACCCGCTCGGCGGCCTCGAGCAGGCCGTCGGCGATTTGGTTCTCCCCCGCCGTAAAGACAAACGCGGGGAACTGTTCCGCGCCGTCCGGCCCGTTTGTCCTTAATACGCGGCTTCGATCTAGATTGAGATGCCACCCGTGCTTCGCAGCGGCCAAAATTACAGCACGCACGCTTCCGAACATTGCGAGTCGGCCTGTGAGAAAGAGCTTGGCTTCGCGAGAACCCCAACCGTGAGGTGGAAGTCGACAGCATCCCATGAGGTTGGGCGCTTCCGTTTCCGGAATCTTGGTGGCGCCAGAAGGCATCCGGATAGATGGACCGCGGTATCCCTAGGACTTCATGTTTGGGGCATTTTGCCCGTGTGAGGATGTTGGTTGGTTCCTGGGGATTCGGATTGGCAGATCCTCAGGATATTAACCCCGCAGGAATTGGAATGCACCATTAGCTTAGAGCGTTCCGGACGCGATCGGTCGTCTGGTAGGCAACCAAGGACAGCCCAGAACACCGGTCTAAAAGGAATCAATGTTCACTCCTGCCGGTGCATTCGCACCTTGCCCCATGTGCGGAACTTCTTGCATGATCTACCAGAAACGGGCGGCTGATGGCTTTTATTTTCTACGACACCGAGACCACCGGCGCTGACAGATGCTTCGATCAGATACTGCAGTTCGCAGCGGCTCTGACCGATGATGATCTGAACGTCATCGACAGTTTCGAGATACGTTGCAGGCTGCTCCCACACATCGTCCCATCGCCAGGCGCCATGGTCGTCGCTGGTGTGCGTGTCGATCAGCTGTTCGATTTGCAGATCCCGTCGCACTACGAGATGTGCAGGCGAATTCATGAGGTCTTGACGGCTTGGTCTCCCGCGACCGTGGTCGGCTATAGCTCGATCAGTTTTGATGATGAGCTGCTTCGGCGGGCCTTCTATTCGAGCCTCCTACCGATCTACCTGACCAACACCGGCGGCAATTCGCGATTGGACATCTTGCCGCTTGCGATTGCTGCGCACACCTTCGCGCCGGAACGCTTCAATTGGCGTGTCAATGAGAGGGACGGACAAGCTCCAAGCCCGATCGCGTTGCGCGGCCAATTGCTTTGAGCACAACATCGCCCATGATCCCTCGGCCGGCGCTCATGCCACCATCCAAATTGCCGGCCTGATCAAGGAGCGAGTGCCTGTTGGCAATCCTTAGCATTCCGATCGAGGACCTAAGCGACCCGGTTCTAGCGAACCGTTTTCATCCCATCTCTCGTTTCAGCGTAATGTTGAAAATTGCTTTTTTGTTGAAATTCCCTTGACGAATTTCAGCTGATAAGGCAATTTCAGCAAATGTTGAAATTGCCAAATTTGGTGAACGACCCTGAAGTCCACGCCATCGAAGCGGTCAGTGCGCTTCTGAAAAACGTGCCCGCCATTCAGGTCGGAAAGGTCGAGAGGGTGTCGCCACGGCATCCGGACTTCGACATCCTTGTCGAATTCACCATCGGCGGACAACAACGTCGGTTGGCCTGCACGGTCAAATCCATCGGACAGCCACGCCATGCTCGAGCCGCCATCCTTCAGTTAAAAAGCGCGGCGGATCAATTCCGCCCGCCAGCCACACCGGTTTTCGTCGCTCCATACCTTTCGCAGGAGACACGGGCGCTTTGCCGTGAGCACGGCGTAGGCTTTCTCGACTTCGTAGGGAATGCGAGGCTCGCATTCGACACCGTCTTCATCGAGCGACAGGTCGATACCAAGCCGGCCGCCGTCCAGCGGGGCCTCAAGTCGGTCTTCAAGCCCAAGTCGGCGCAAATCCTTCGTGCGCTCCTTCGCAACCCCGATCGCGCATGGCGCGTCGCCGATCTCGCGCAGGCGTCTGATGTAAGTATCGGCCTCGTCAGCAACGTTCGCACCGAGCTGGTCGATCGTGAGTGGGCAGAAATCACCGACGATGGCCTACGCTTGTCGCATCCAGGCGCGCTTCTGGACGCTTGGCGCGAGGTCTACGAAGCGCCCGCTGGCGAGCGTCGCAGCTTCTACACGACGCTCCATGGCCAATTCCTCGAGGGGGCGGCGCGCGGAGTTCTGAGTGTGGCGCCAGATGCTCCTCGAGCCGTGTTTGCTTCTTTTTCGGCGGCTCATTGGCTGGCGCCATACGGACGCGTTCCCACCCAGTATTTCTATGCAGACGTCGCGGCGCTTGAGCGTCTGCACGATGCTCTCAAGCTATCTCCCGCTTCGTCAGGGGCCAACGTCGTGATTACGATTCCGAAAGAGGCAGGTGTGTTTCATGACACCGTTGAGCCTTCCTCAGGAGCCATCTGCACTAGCCCCGTGCAAACCTACCTCGATCTTGCTATCGCCGGAGAAAGAGGAGCGGAAGCAGCAGAACATCTAAAAAGGGAGCTCCTCACTTGGCAAAAGTAATCCTGCCGGAGCCGCAATCCGCTGCAGACTACGAAGATCGCACGACGAAAGCCGTGAAGGGTGTGCTTATCGAGATCGGCCAGATCCTCGGCACGTTCAAGGGCAAGTTCGCCGTCATCGGCGGCGCGGTGCCATGGTTGCTTCTCAACAATGAGGACATGCCCCACGTTGGGACGCTCGATGTCGACCTTAGCCTCGATGCAGAAGCCCTCGGCGACGGGGAATATGTGAACCTGGTAGATGCTTTGATGGCGCAAGGCTACAAGCAGCGTGAGGGACTACGGCGCTTCCAGCTCATCCGCGAAGTCCCCGTCGACGATGGAGGCCAGCCCATCGGCATTGTCGTCGATTTCCTGATGCCTCGTCACGCCGAAATCGTGAAGAACGACCCGCCAATCATTAGCGATTTTGCAGTTCAACGAGCGGACGGCGCGGACCTCGCCCTGCGCTTTTATCAGCTCGTCGCTATATCCGGAAACATGCCGGAAGGCGGAACCAATCGTGTCGAGATCGCGGTCTGCTCGATCCCAGCTTTGCTGGCCATGAAAGGCTACGCGCTCAATGGTCGCCACAAGCAGAAGGACGCCTACGACATCTACTATTGCATCCGAAACTATCCTGGAGGGATAGAGGCCTTATCAGAGGCCTGCAGGCCATTGCTCGATCACAAGAGCGGCGCTCAGGGTTATCAATACATCGCCGACAAGTTCGATGCGCTGGATGGTTATGGAGCAACAGGCGTTCGCAAGTTCGTCGCCGAAACCGACATCCTTGATGGCCGTTCAGAAGAGCAGTGGCAACAAGACGCCTTTGGTCAGGTCGACGACTGGCTACGGGCCCTTGGACTGCGAAAATGACGACGTGATCGTGCGGCCTGAAACCTACGTGTCGGACTCTGGTTTCCAATTTGGCTTCCGTGAATGCCCTTATCACCGCCGGCGCTGCGGCTCTTCAGTCCTCCGGTTGTCGCATGCGACGCCGCTTTTCATTCAGCCGCTTCTCAGGCGGCCAAGCCGTGATGATGTGCTTGCCGTCAGATAGAATATAGATCCGTTCTCCTAACCGATCGATTTTAACCGAGTAGATAGATACCCTTTTCGATCGCTTCTCGATTACCTTGGCATAGCCCGTCTTGATGTCCCGAACCATGTCCGAGAACTCTCCGGGCCCAAGAACGATCCCGTAGCGGATGAGTAGCTGACGATGAAAATGCCAGTGCTTTTCCGGGATCGAAGCGCCGAGCCATCGTGGATTGAGATATGGCTTCTTGCTCATCGGCAATTGCTCGATTTCTGGAGCACCTGCCGAAGCAGCTGCACTCGTTCCAACGTCGGAGCTGGGTCGGTTTCGCCGCTCACGATTCTGATGAATTCAATCCATGCGGATTCATTTGGCGTGATGGCGCTCTCTGCAGTGCGCCTTCGGTGGATGACAACGGAGATTTCGCAGTCGGCTTCCGTCATTTGCCGAAGATCCCGCGGAGAGCAGCCCTCGACCTCGATGTCAGGCTCGGATCCGAATAGTCTGACGCTTTGCGGATCTCCTCCAGCCAGGCTGTCTCGTTTTCGGTAACGAGGGTCCCGAAGATCTTACGGATGGCCAACTCCGTCGTGTCTCCGCCTAGCTGCTCGACTGCCATCATGAAAAGCAAGGCGGGATCACACTCAAGTGCTTTTGCCAGGGCCGGGACGCGATCGAGCGGTAGCTTGCTGTTGCCGGCCTTGATGTTGGTGAGCATGTTATGTTGAGCGAAGCCGGCCTCGCTTGAGATTAGCGACTGAGTCTTGCGTGACTTCAGCTCTAGAATTCGTTTCTCGACAAATTTAGCTAGCCTTGTTTCGGAATAGGGCCTACTTATTGACTGCTTTGCCATCGATCTTTCCTTCAAAATCACAACGCAGCGCGCTGATTGATTTGAGTTATAGCGAGAGACTGATGGTTTATGTTGTTGCATGCACGGCGAAATGATTGGGTTTTTCGTTTGCCTCTCTCGTTGCCCTTAGCCGTTGTGCACTGTCGCGCGAGAACTGCAAGCACGAGTCCTCGGCCGTCGATTAGAACTATGACGACAAATCGTAGTGCGGGAATTTTTCCAGCGCGGCCTTCTTTGCGGCGATGCTCACGTCGCCATAGCTATCGCCAGCGGTTCGTCCTGCGTGGCCCTGGATCGCATCCAGCGTCCTACTGGATACTCCATGCTCCAGCCCAACCGTTTTGAAACGATGCCGCCAGCCATGGTTCGGGCTCACGCTTTCGGGGATGACATCCAGGGACTGGAGCCACTGGCTCACGCGGCCAGCGACGGTGCGCGCCGCTGAGATCCCATCTTTGCGGTTTGTATGAAACAGTGGCCCTTCCGGAGCGGCATCGACGAAACCCATGAAGCCCATTTCGATTAACTGCAGGTGCAGCGGCACGTCCCGGTATCCACCTGCCTTTACCGTGCCAGCATCTGGGGTGATCCGCATGACGTAGGTCTCACCTTCCTTGCGGAAGTCTTGCTTTCGGAGCTGGGTGATTTCGGCAATGCGCGCACCGGTGAAAGCACACAACAACGGAGACCATCTCTTCGCCGCCGTTGTCTGTGGCGCTTCAGTGGTTCGGGGGTTGTCAGTTTTGGCTGGAACGTAGTCTAGGGCTTTCCGGAGAATCGCAATCGCTTCGGGCAGCGTAAAACCCTTCTCACGGCTGAGGGGCTTTTTCGGCGCGTCCTGCCGAACCCGCTCGGCGACATTCGATGCCAGGCGGTCGTTATTCACAGCCCAGGACAGGACAGTGCGCACCGACGCCAGGTCAACGTCAGCAACCGTCTTTGCAGACAGTGTCTTCAGCCGCGCATCGCGCCATTCCAAGAGATTCTGCTTTGTGAGGCGTCTGGCATCATCATGGCCGATGAATTTGGCAAGGTTGGCAAACACCGGCGTCCAGCGCCTATCGGCCTCCCTGCCCTTTCCAACTGCCTTGCGTGACTTGATATAATCCACCAGCAATCCCTTCAGCGGAACGGGCGGCAGTTCATCCTCAATCGGGTTCGTCTCGGCGATGAGGGGGTGGGTCGGCTTGCCTGTGAAATCGCCCTCATCCCTTTCGGCGACACGGGATAGGGCCTCGTATTCGGAAATGCAGATTGCACGCCCCAGTGCACGCCATTCATCGGTTCCAAACTCGGCGGTCGTGTTTCCTATTTCCCGAAAACGGTCGATACGATGTTCGACCAGTTCAGCAAGATCCCTGTCGTTTAGTTGGCCGGCCATTCCCCGTCGCAATTGTGCGACAGCGCCATCGTCAATAGAGCTGGAGGCCCATTGCGGACCGGCATTCCTGAGCCTCTCATCTTGCGCGAGGCGATCGTTGTAATTGCGCAGGGCGATCTGGTCCAACGTCAAGGGATAGCGGCCGAGAACCTGGGCCCGATTCCCCGCCGCGGCTGCACGTCGCTCGCCCAGCGCCATTTGATGCTGAAGGGCAGCGACAGCGCCTGGCAGTGCCTTCAGTGCCGTTCTGTAGTCAGGTCCAAGGGCTGTTCGCAGCTCTGTCTTGCCGTTCATGAAAGCCCGAAGGTCCTTCGGGACTACAAGCCGAGCAAAGTAGCGACCGTCTCGATTTAGGAGATTTCGAACACGCCCAGCCATCAATCCTCTCCGTTTGTTACACAATTTGTAACGTCAGAATGGACAGAAAGCCTTCTGTGTCAAGGGTTTGAGCAATTTCAAAGGGATAGACTGGTGCTGCGAGAGAGGATTGAACTCTCGACCTCTCCCTTACCAAGGGAGTGCTCTACCACTGAGCTACCGCAGCCGCCGATGGCGGGGCTTCTGCCATATCGAACCGGCAAGCGCAAGGCCAAGAACGACGCTTCTGTGAAAGCCTTTGCCGGATAGCTTTCAATGACATGGCGGCGCCACAATGTTGGCTATCCCTGAATGGCAGTTGGCCGGTCGCCGGCCGGGGCGGGACGATGAGCGACAAGACAATTCCAGCGAAAAAGGGCGGCACGGACCGCAAGGACCGGCTCGCCGAGCAGTTGCGCGCCAATCTGCAGAAGCGCAAGGCGCAATCGCGCTCGCGCCGTATAGGGGAAGCCGACCAGCGGCCGGACGGGCTCGGTTCGGCCAAGGAAATGCAGAAAGATTAACTCAAATCGGCCATTCTTGGCCCGGATGCTGGGAAATCCTATTTCTTGAACCAGACCGGCCAATGGTCTAGACGGGCCGATACTCAAACGATTGAACCGGCCTTTTTGAGCCGAGAGGGACATTCTCTAATGGATCGCATCAGAATTGTCGGCGGCAACAAGCTTGCCGGAAGCATTCCGATTTCGGGCGCGAAAAACGCCGCTTTGCCGCTGATGATCGCCTCGCTTTTGACCGACGACACGCTGACGCTGGAAAACGTGCCGCATCTGGCCGATGTCGAGCAGCTGATCCGCATCCTCGGCAATCACGGCGTCGACTATTCGGTCAATGGCCGCCGCGAGAAGCAGAATGAGGGCTATTCGCGCACCATCAACTTCTCCGCCCGCAACATCGTCGATACGACGGCGCCCTACGAGCTGGTGTCGAAGATGCGGGCGTCATTCTGGGTGATCGGGCCTCTGCTGGCTCGCATGGGCGAGGCCAAGGTGTCGCTGCCCGGCGGCTGCGCCATCGGCACGCGCCCGGTCGACCTGTTCCTCGAAGGCCTGCAGGCGCTGGGCGCCGATCTCGACGTCGACACCGGCTATGTCATCGCCAAGACCAAGAATGGCCGCCTGATCGGCAACCGCTTTGTGTTCCCCAAGGTCTCGGTCGGCGCCACCCATGTGCTGATGATGGCGGCTTCGCTGGCCAAGGGCGAGACGGTACTGGAAAATGCCGCCTGCGAGCCCGAAATCGTCAACCTCGCCGAATGCCTCAACGCCATGGGCGCCAGGATTTCCGGCGCCGGCACCCCGACCATTACCATCGATGGCGTCGAATCGCTGTCGGGTGCGCGCGTGCGCGTCATCCCCGACCGCATCGAGACCGGCACCTATGCCATGGCTGTCGCCATGACCGGCGGCGACGTCGTGCTGGAAGGTGCGCGTCCCGAGCTGTTGCAGACCGCGCTGGACGTGATTTCGCAGACAGGTGCCGAGATCACGCAGACCAATTCCGGCATCCGCGTGAAGCGCAACGGCGCCGGCATTTCGCCGGTCGATGTGACCACGGCGCCGTTCCCGGCCTTCCCAACCGATCTGCAGGCGCAGTTCATGGGCCTGATGACCATGGCCAAGGGCAAGTCGCGCATCACCGAGACGATCTTCGAGAACCGCTTCATGCACGTCCAGGAACTGGCCCGGCTCGGCGCCCACATCACGCTTTCGGGCCAGACGGCAATCGTCGACGGCGTGGCGAAGCTGAAAGGTGCGCCGGTCATGGCCACCGATCTTCGCGCTTCCGTCTCGCTGGTCATCGCCGGCCTCGCGGCCGAAGGCGAGACCACGGTCAACCGCGTCTACCATCTCGACCGCGGCTTCGAGCGGCTGGAGGAAAAGCTGTCCAACTGCGGCGCTGTGATCGAGCGGATTTCGGCCTGACGATCAGACGGCAGCAGCTTTAGACGGAGAGTGCTCCGTACGGCCTTCATCCCCCTGCCAGTACCGCAAACCCGAGGCAATTGCCTCGGGCGGAAGTCGTGTCGCGGTTGCACCGGCCGGAAAGACCGCCTAACAGAAGGCTGAAACCAACCTTAGGTGCAAATTCCGCATGGCCCTCAAGCTTATCGCGCTCGACGACCAGGATCTGAGCATCGTTTCGGCTCATGTCCAGGACGCTATCCTGAAAGTCAGTGATCTCGAATACCTGCCTGCGGCCAAGCGTTTCGTGCTGACCATGAACCGTTTCGTCTGGGAGGCGAAGTCGGGCCTGTTTCGCCAGCACAATGAGCGGCGGCAGGCCGTGCTGCATTTCGACCGGGTGCTCGGCGCCAAGACCAACGGCATTGCCCGCGACAAGCCGGCCGAGGTGCTGTCCCTGCTGGCGATCAGCTTCATCGAGATCAGCAAGCCGGCCGGCATCGTCGAGCTGATCTTTTCAGGCGGCGGCACCATCATGCTCGATGTCGAGTGCATCGAGGCCCGCCTTGCCGACCTAGGCGGCGCGTGGGAAGCCACGTCGCGTCCCGTCCACAAGGCTTGAGCGCCCCATGGCCATCACGCTTGCCCAGTCCGACACCGATTTCGAGCAGCGTTTCGCCGCTTTCCTCACGACCAAGCGGGAGGTGTCCGCCGATGTCGAGGCCGCGGTGCGCGCGATCATCGCGCGGGTGCGCGCCGAGGGCGATGCAGCACTGATCGACTATTCCAGCCGATTCGACCGCGCCGACCTCAAGAGCGTCGGCATTGCCGTATCGAAGGCCGAAATCGCCCGCGCCTATGACGGCGCCGATGCACAGACGATCAAGGCGCTCGAATTCGCACGCGACCGCATCCGCGCCTATCATCAGCAGCAGCTGCCGAAGGACAATCGCTATACGGATGCCGCCGGGGTCGAGCTCGGCTGGCGCTGGACGGCGATCGAAGCCGTCGGGCTCTACGTGCCGGGCGGTACCGCCAGCTATCCGAGCTCGGTGCTGATGAACGCCATACCGGCCAAGGTCGCCGGCGTCGACCGCATCGCGATCTGCGTGCCCGCCTCCGGCGGCGCCATACCACCGCTGGTGCTGGTGGCGGCCGACATCGCTGGCGTTTCCGAAATTTACCGCGTCGGCGGTGCCCAGGCGATCGCTGCCCTCGCCTATGGCACAGAAACGATAAAGCCGGTGGCCAAGGTCGTCGGCCCGGGTAATGCCTATGTGGCAGCGGCCAAGCGACAGGTGTTCGGCACCGTCGGCATCGATATGATCGCCGGCCCCTCGGAAGTGCTTGTGGTGGCCGACGGCAACAATGATCCCGACTGGATCGCCGCCGATCTGCTCGCCCAGGCCGAACACGATGTGTCGGCGCAATCGATCCTGATCACCGACGATCCGGCCTTCGGCAAAGCGGTCGAACAGGCGGTCGAACGGCAGTTGCAGAGCCTGCCGCGCGGCGAGACGGCCGCGGCGAGCTGGCGTGATTTCGGCGCGGTGATCCTGATCCCCACCATCGATGCCGCGCTGCCGCTGGTCGACCGCATCGCGGCCGAACATGTCGAGCTGGCCATCGACGATGCCGAAGGTTTCCTGGGGCGGATGCGCAATGCCGGTGCCGTCTTTCTCGGCCGCCACACGCCGGAAGCCATCGGCGACTATGTCGGCGGCTCCAACCATGTGCTGCCGACCGCACGCTCGGCGCGTTTCTCGTCAGGCTTGTCCGTCCTCGATTTCGTCAAGCGCACCTCAGTCCTCAAGCTTGGGCCGGAACAGCTGCGCCTTTTGGCGCCGGCAGCGATCGCGCTGGCCAAGGCGGAAGGCCTCGACGCGCACGGACGCTCCGTCGCCATACGGCTGAACATGTAGGCCAATATGTCGGACTACGATCGAACCCGCGCCAGGCTGATCGATGTCGAACTCGACGAATCGATCGGCCGTTCGACACCCGATGTCGAGCACGAACGCGCGGTGGCGATATTCGACCTGATCGAGGAGAACAGCTTTCAACCCGTCAATGACGGAGGCGCCGGTCCCTACCGGCTGAAACTGTCGCTGGCCGAGCAGCGCCTGGTCTTTGCCGTGGCGCGCGAGGATGGTGCCGCCGTGGTCACCCACATCCTGTCGCTGACGCCGCTAAGGCGCATCGTCAAGGATTACTACATGATCTGCGAAAGCTATTACGATGCCATCCGCTCCTCGACGCCGAGCCATATCGAGGCGATCGACATGGGCCGGCGCGGTTTGCACAATGAAGGTTCGCAGACGCTGATGGACCGGCTCTCCGGCAAGATCGACATCGACTTCGACACGGCGCGACGGCTGTTCACGCTGGTCTGCGTGCTGCACTGGCGGGGCTAGCCCTGACACCCGGCGCCCTGCCCCGCTCGATCCTGTTCCTGTGCGGCATGAATGCCGTGCGCTCGCCAATGGCCGAGCAGCTGGCGCGTCGGATGCTGCCCGCCACCATTTTCGTCGCCTCGGCCGGTGTCCGCGCAGGCGAACGCGACCCGTTCGTCGATGCCGTGCTGGCCGAGGATGGCCTGTCGCTGGGCGAACGTCATCCGAGGACGCTGGACGACCTTGAGGACGACTATTTCGACCTGATCGTGACGCTGGCGCCTGAAGCCCACCATGCCGCGCTGGAGCTCACCCGCTCGCTCGCCGTCGAGGTCGAATACTGGCCGACACAGGACCCGACCGGTGCCAGCGGCACGCGCGAGCAGATCATGGCGGCCTACCGCGACGTGCGCGAGCGGCTGAAGTTGCGCATAAGCCGACGTTTTTTGCTTCCAGAAGCAAAAAACGCGACGGATTAAGCGTGTTCACAAGCGGACGATTATCATATAGGTTCCGCCGAAATTCCGGCTAGAGTCGGATGATTTCAGGTCTGTTCGACCTGAAATCATCCGACTCTAAATCAAAGAAGTAGAGCATGATGTCGTCCGAAAACCGCTTCACACTTTTCGGCATCATGCTCTAAGCGCCGGAACTGCAATCCAAGCAAAGGTATCGAATGCCGAAGGAAGAAGTCCTCGAGTTTCCGGGTGTCGTGACGGAATTATTGCCCAACGCGATGTTCCGGGTGAAGCTCGAAAACGAACACGAGATCATCGCCCATACGGCCGGCCGCATGCGCAAGAACCGCATCCGCGTGCTGACCGGCGACAAGGTTCTGGTCGAGATGACGCCATACGACCTGACCAAGGGCCGCATCACCTACCGCTTCAAGTAAGATCAAGGCTCGGCCGGAACGCGATGAGCATTTTGCAGAAGCTGGTGCTTGCCTCGGGTTCGCCGCGCCGCATCGAACTGTTGCAGCAGGCCGGTATCGAGCCGGACCGTATCCTGCCAGGCGATATCGACGAAACGCCGCTGCGTGCCGAACACCCGCGCTCGCTGGCCAAGCGGCTGTCGAAGGAAAAGGCCGAGAAGGCGTTCGCGTCGCTGAAGACCGAGACGGACTATGCGCCAAGCTTCGTGCTGGCCGCCGACACGGTGGTCGCGGTCGGGCGGCGCATCCTGCCCAAGGCCGAGACACTGGACGACGCCGCCAACTGCCTCGGGCTGCTGTCCGGTCGTTCGCACCGTGTCTATTCCGGCATCTGCCTGATCACGCCGGGCGGCAAGCTGCGCCAGCGGCTGGTCGAGACGCGGGTGCGTTTCAAGCGGCTGCCACGCGAGGAGATCGACGCCTATGTCGCCTCGGGCGAGTGGCGCGGCAAGGCCGGCGGCTATGCCGTCCAGGGTCTCGCCGGCTCCTTCGTCGTCAAATTGGTCGGCTCCTACACCAACATCGTCGGCCTGCCGCTCTATGAGACGGTAGCGCTGCTATCGGGCGAAGGCTTCAAGACCCATCAGAGCTGGCTGTCCGCGCGGCCATGAATTCCGATTCCAAAGTTACGCCGCTGCGCCCAAAACGCCCTTGTCCCGAATGCGGCAAGCCGTCGGCGCGCGACACCTTTCCGTTCTGCTCGACGCGCTGCAAGGACATCGACCTCAACCGCTGGCTGAAGGGCGCCTATGTCATCAAGGCCCGCGACGACGAGGAAGAACCGGACACCGACGAGCCGAAATAAGGCCAGCGCCGCCGGTCAGGCCGCGACGGTCTGGCGGTTTGTTCGCGCCCAGGCCGGCAGCCAATCGCCGTGAGCCGCCAAGAGATCACCGACCAGTGACCAGATCTGGTCGAGATCGAGTTCTGCTGCCGTATGCGGGTCCATCATCGCTGCGTGGTAGATGTGCTCGCGGTTCTCGGTCATCAGCGCCCGCACCGTCAGCTCCTGGACGTTGATGTTGGTACGGATCAGCGCTGTCAGTTGCGGCGGCAGCTCGCCTATGTAGGTCGGCTGGATGCCGGAGGCATCGACCAGGCACGGCACTTCGGCGGCGCAATCGTGCGGCAGCGAGGTGATGCAGCCATTGTTGCGGACATTGCCGTAGATCACCGACGGCTCGCCGGTCCAGACCGAATTCATGATCGAGGAGGCATATTCCCGAGACTGCTCGACCTCGATGCGGTCGGCCGAACGATAGGCTTCAGCCTGGCCCTTCCAGCGCTCGATCTGTTCGATGCAGCGCTTGGGATATTCGTCGAGCGGAATGCCGTATTTCTCGATCAGATCGGGGCGGCCTTCCTTGATGAAATAAGGCGTGTATTCGGCGAAATGCTCCGAGCTTTCGGTGACGAAATAGCCGAGCCTGATCAGCATCTCGTAGCGCACCTTGTTGGGGCAGCGCGGGTTCCAGCCGGGTTTTGGCGCGCGGCCTTCGCGATAGGCGCGCACAAGGTCGGGATAGAGGTCGCGATAGGAACCGTCGGGCTGGCGGTGCTCGAAACTGAGATAGAAGGCCATGTGGTTGATGCCGGCCGAGCGATAGCGGATCTCGTCATAGGGAAGGTCGAGATCTTCAGCCAGCTCCATCGCCGTGCCCTGCACCGAATGGCAGAGGCCGACCTGCCTGATGTCAGGGTATTTCTCTGATATCGCCCAGGTGTTGATCGCCATCGGGTTGACGTATTGCAGCATGATCGCTTGCGGGCATACGGCGAGCATGTCCTCGCAGATCTTCCACAGATGCGGCACGGTTCTCAAGCCCCGCATGATGCCGCCAACGCCAAGCGTGTCGGCGATGGTCTGGCGCAGGCCGTATTTTTTCGGCACGTCGAAATCGGTGACGGTGCACGGCTCATAGCCGCCGATCTGGAAGGCGACGACGACGAAATCCGCCCCGGCAAGTGCCTTGCGCTGGTCGGAATAGGTCTCGGCCTTTGCCTTGACGCCGAGCGTCGCGATCAGCTTGTTGACGACGATGGCGCTTTCTTCGAGGCGCTGCGGGTTGATGTCCATCAGCGCGATCGTCGCGCCCGAAAGTGCTGGCCGCTGCAGCACGTCGCCAACAATGTTCTTCATGAACACCGTCGAGCCGGCGCCGATAAAAGTGATCCTGGGATGTCTTGCCATGCTGGTCTCCGGCATATGTTCAGGCCACGTCGAATGCGGCCCTGACGAGCCGTTCGGTGTAGGCGGTCTTGGGATGGGTGAGGACCTCGTCGACGGGGCCCTGCTCGACGATCTTGCCGTGCTGCATGACGATGACGCGGTGGCACAGCGCGCGCACGACCTTGAGGTCGTGCGAGATGAACAGGTAGCTCAGACCGCGTTCGTCCTGCAGCTTGCGCAACAGGTCGATGATCTGCGCCTGGACGGAGAGGTCGAGCGCCGATGTCGGTTCGTCGAGTAGGATGAATTCGGGTTCGAGCGCGATGGCGCGGGCGATGGCGACACGCTGCCGCTGGCCACCGGAGAATTCGTGCGGGAACCGCGAAAGAATATCACCAGGCATGCCGGCGCTGACCAGCGCCTCGCGCACCCGGTCGACCCGCTCGGCCCGCGTCGCGCCGATGCTGTTGACGATCAGCCCTTCCTCGATGATCTGGCCGATCGTCATGCGCGGATTGAGTGAGGAGAACGGATCCTGGAAGACGATCTGCATGCGTGAGCGCAGCGGCCGCATCTCGTTGCGCGACAGGCCGTGGATCGGCTGACCATCGAAACGGATCTCGCCGCGCTTGGCGTCGGTCAATCTCAGCAGTGCCTGGCCGAAGGTGGTCTTGCCGGAGCCGGATTCGCCGACCAGCCCCAGCGTCTCGTGGCGGCAAAGCTTCAGGCCGAGATCGTCGACGGCGACCAGTTCGCGCCAGTCCGGCTTCAGGAAGCTGCCATGCCGCAGCATGAAGCAGACGCGCACGCCATTCGCCTCGAGGATGGTGCCGCTGCCCTCAGGCAGCGGTTGCGGCCGCCCGCGCGGCTCGGAGGCAAGCAGCCGCTGCGTGTAGGGATGCTGTGGATCGGCAAACAGCCGTTCGGTGACGTTGTGCTCGCACATCTCGCCATGCTGCATGACATAGACGTAGTCGGAGAATTTGCGCACCACGGTGAGGTCGTGGGTGATGAGGATCACCGCCATCCGCAGCTCTTTCTGCAGATTGCGGATCAGGTTGAGGATCTGCGCCTGGACGGTGACGTCGAGCGCGGTCGTCGGCTCGTCGGCGATCAAGACGTCGGGATTGTTGGCCAGCGCCATGGCGATCATCACGCGCTGCCGCTGCCCGCCCGAAAGCTGGTGCGGGTATTGCTTGAGCCGTGCCTCGGGCTCGGGGATCTGTACATGCCGCAGCAGCTCGAGCGCCCGTGCCCAGGCCGCCTTGCGGCTTACCTTGCGGTGCACCCGGATCGCCTCGACGATCTGGCTGCCGACCGTATAGATCGGGTTGAGCGAGCTCATCGGCTCCTGGAAGATCATCGAGATGCGGTTGCCGCGCAGTTTGCGCCGCTCGCGCTCCGGGAATTCCAGGATGTTCTGTCCGTCGTAACAGACGCTCGATCGGGGCGACACGGTGGCCCGCCGCGACAATAGCCCCATGACGGCGCGCGCCGTCACCGACTTGCCAGAACCGGATTCGCCGACAATGGCGATCGTTTCGCCGCGATAGAGCTGGAACGAGATGTCCTTGACCGCTTCGACAACGCCGTGTTCGACCTTGAAGGCCACCTCGATGTTGCGGGCATCGATGATGGGCTGGTCCTGGCGCCCGTCATGGTCATGACGAACGATGGGTGCGAACGATTCGGCGAGCGCGACGGTCATCCCAGCCACCTCAATAAGGGTCGACGGCATCGCGCAGGCCGTCGCCCAGCGCGTTGAAGGCGAAAACGGTGATCAGCACAAAACCGACCGGCGACAGGATCCAGGGATAAGTGCCGATGACGGAGTAGGTCGCGGTGTCCTGCAGCATCAGCCCCCACGAGATCAGCGGCGGCTTGACCGCGAAGCCGAGGAAACCGAGGAAGGATTCCAAGAGCACCACCGTCGGGATCGCCAATGTCACGGCGACGATCACATGGCTCATCACATTGGGAAAGATGTGCTGCAAGATGATGCGCCGGTCGGTGGCGCCGACCGCCATGGCGGCGCGCACATATTCGATGCGCGCCAGCGCCAGCGTCTTGCCGCGCACCTCGCGCGACATCTGCGCCCAGCCCAGCGCCGACATGACGATGATGACGAAGGCGAGGAAGACATTGGTCGGCGCGGTGACCGGGATCAGCGTCGTCAGCGCCAGATAGAGCGGCAGCTGCGGGAAGGCGAGCACCAGTTCGACGAAGCGCTGCATCCAGATATCGAACCTGCCGCCGAAATAGCCGGAGACCATGCCGACCGTGGTGCCGATGACGGTGATGATGAAGACGACCGTCAGCGCGATCATCAGCGAGACGCGCGAACCGTGGATGGCGCGCGACAGCACATCGCGGCCGAACTTGTCGGTGCCGAGGAAATGCACCGGCTGGCCGTCCATCGAGGCGAAGAAATGCCGGTCCGCCGGGATCAGTCCGAGGAGCTTGTAGGGCGCGCCCTCGACAAAGAAGCCGAGCAGCCTCGGGTGATCGTAGTCGGGGCCGACGATGGGCTGGAAGGTGACCGGATCGAGGTCGGCCGAATCGGCCAGCGCATAGACCCGCGGCCGCGCGACGAAATTGCCGTCCTTGTCGTGGAAGGACGGCAGTTGCGGCGGCGCGAAGCCGACATCGGTCGCCTTCGGATCCATCGGCGCCAGGAATTCGGCGAACACGGCCATCACCAGCAGCAGCACGACGAGCCAAAGCCCGGCCATGCCGGTCCAGGAGCGCTTCAGCCGGCGCCAGACAAGCGCGATGTAGCTCTCATTGCCGCGCGCCGGTTTGGCTACGATGGGGCCTTCGGCCGGCAGCGGCGGGGGTGATGGATCGCGCGCCAGCATCTAGCTCTCCCCATACTGGCGGATGCGGGGGTCGAGCAGGACGAGCAGCATGTCGGCGATGATGTTGCCGACGATCAGCGTCGCCGACAGCACCATCATGAAGGTGGCGGTGACATAGACGTCGCCGACCGCCATCGAGCCGACGATCGCCGGACCGACGGTCGGCAGCGCGAAGATGATCGCCGTCTCGATCTCGCCGGTGAGCATGTAGGGCAGCACCACGCCCTGATACATGACCAGCGGATGCAGCGCATTGGGCACGGCGTGGCGCATGACGACGGCGGCGCCGGTGAGGCCCTTGGCTCTCGCCGTCTCGACATATTGGGCGTTCAGCGTATCGAGCAGATTGCCGCGCATCACGCGCATATTGTAGGCGAGGCCGCCGAATGTGGCGATCGCCACCACCGGCCAGACATGCTTGACCAGGTCGACGAACTTCGCCCACGACCATGGCGCGCCGCCATATTGCGGCGAGAAGAACGACCCGATCTCCGAGACGTTGAACTGGAAGACCAGCAGATAGACGATGATCAGCGCCATCAGGAAGCGCGGCACCGTCATGCCTAGGAAGGAGATGGCCGACAGCGTCGTGTCGATCCAGGTGTATTGCCTTGTCGCCGCCCATATTCCGAACGTGATACCAAGCACCGAGGCGAGCAAATGGCAGACCAGCGCCAGGAGCAGCGTGCGCGGCAGGCGCTCGCCGACGACGTCGGCCACCGGCTTGTTGTAGTAGAGGCTGTAGCCGAAATCGCCGCGGGTGACGATGCCGCCGATCCAGTTGAGATACTGGACGGGCAGCGGCTTATCGAGGCCGTGTTCGACGCGGTAGGCCTGGGCCTGCGCATCGGCTTCGGCGAAGGACGCGCCGCCCTGGTTGATCAGCTGCGAGCGGATGTAGTCGGCATAGTCGCCGGGTGGCGCCTGGATGATGGCGAAGGTGACGAGGCTCAAGATGGCGAGGACCGGAATTGCCGACGCTATGCGCATAGCCAAGAATCGCAGCATGGACGGTCCGCTTCCTCATCTCGCCGGACGCTCCCATCGAGGGGCGTTCGGAGGGTTGGTCTGTCCCGGCCGCGCCAGCAGCGCGGCCGGGTCTCTCTTGGTCAGGGGAGGTAAACTTACATCGGGCCCTTGTCTCCAGGGTTGCCGGGAAGCTCTTGCGGGAACAGTTCGTATTTCGCCTGCTTGTCGGCCTTGACGAAGACCCTTTCGCGGATGATCGAATCCTCTGCCCAGTTGAACATGAAGATCGGCGTGCCCTGCGGAATGTTCGAGAAGCGCTTGTTGACGATCAGCGCGCCAGGATATTCCGTCAGGCCGACATTGTAGACATGTTCCGTCGAGATCTTCTGGAAGTCTCTCATCAGGCTGGCGCGCTTGTCATTGTCCTCTGACGCGACAAACTTGTTGACGATGTCGACGAGGTCTTTCTCGAAGGGCATCAGGTCGACCTCGCCGCTTTCCGGCGCGCGGTGGTTCCAGCTGGTCTTCGGGCCGACGGGCGCGAGCTGTTCGGTGTTCTGCACGACTGAGGTCAATTCCTGGTCGTTGCGCCTGATCAGCCAGTCGAAACGGCCGGAGTATTGCGAGGCATCGCGCTGGGTGCCGTTGAGACCGTTGAGCACGACCCGAAGCCCGAGCTTTTCCATTTGCGCGACGACGCCTTCGGCGAGGCTCTTGTCCGTGCCGTAGTCATTGTTGACCAGCATCACGATCTCGACGTTCTTGCCGCCGGCGGTGCCAGCTGGAAAATTCACGAAACCGTCGCCGTCTGTATCCTTGAGGCCGGCCTTGGCAAGTTCGGCCTTGGCGCCCGCGAGGTCGAAGGGATAGTAGACGGTCGACTTGCGGTCATAGAAGCTGGTGCCCGAGGAGAAGCCGCCGGGATAGATGGCGGTGAACGGCCCCTTGACCAGCGAGTCGCCGAGCGCCTTGCGGTCGAGCGCCATGGTGACGGCCTTGCGGAAATCCTCGTTGCGGTTCAGCTCACGCACCGCCTGGCTGCGCTCGTCCGGGTTGCCCCAGCCATTGGCGGAATAGTTCAGGCGCAGATTGTAGCCGATGAGCCGCGGGCCGAAGGCCAACCGTGCCGGCGCGTTCGCTTCCGCCGCGCGCTTCAGCGAGGCGACGAAGTTTTCCGGTTGCTCGAGGTTGGAGAAGTCGGCTGAGCCGGCGACCGCCTGGACGTCTCGGTCGGCCCAGGTCGACAGCTTGTACTGCAGCTCGTTGAGGTAAGGCAGCTGGTTGCCCTTCTCGTCGACCTTCCAGTAGTAGGGGTTGCGGCGCATGACGATGATGTCGTCCGCGCGATACTCGACCGGCACCCAGGCGCCCATCACCGGCATGTTCATATATTCCGGCGGGAAGGCGTTCTTGAACTGGTCGTAGGTGTTCTTCGAATATTTCGGATGCTGCGGCTTCAATATGTGCGCGGGGCCGGGGCAGAAGGTGCCGTAGGCCATGGCGTAGAGGTATTGTTTCGGGAAGGCGTCCTTGAAGGTCCACTCGACGGTATAGTCGTCGATCTTCTTCAGCGTCGTGCCGACACCGAAGGTTTCCTGCGTCGCGCCGTTGAGCGGCGAGACGTTCGGGTCGACCACCTCGTCGTCCCAGTAGAACATGACGTCGTCGGCGTTGAAGGCCACGCCATCGGACCATTTGGCGCCCTCGATCAGATGCATGGTCAGCTTGTGGCCGTCCTTCGACCAGTCCCAGCTTTTGGCGAGGTTCGGCAGCGGCTCGGTGTCCTTGGCTTCGACCTGGAACAGCGGTGCCGTGCGTGTCAGGCACTCGGAGAGGCCGATATCGATGCCGCCCCAACCTTGCGTCTGGCCGGCGCCATAATTCCAGCCTTCCGGCCGTCCACCGATGACATGGCGCATCGTGTCGCCATAGACGCCGATGCCATCAGGCATGTTGGCCGTCTTAAAGACCAGCGGCTCCTTCGGCAGCCTGTCCTTCACCGGCGGCAGCTTGCCGGTCTTGACGTATTTTTCAGTCACCCAGTCGGGCTCGTGATATTCCGGCAGCGCCTTGAACTCCAGGATGGAGTCGCGCGCCACGAACTTGATCTTGCCCTCGGCCGGAAATGTCGCCGGCGTCGGCGGGACCGTCGGTTCGGAAGCGAAAGCGTTGAGTGCCGGAACGGAGACGCTCAGCGCCAGTCCGGCGGCAATGCCAATGCTGCGTAGGTTCCTCATTATCTCCTCCCTCGTGTTCAGATATCTGCTGCTGCGCGTCTTCTGCCTGGACGCCGACTGCGGTGGACCTGCCTCCTAAGGTCCGCCGCCGCGCCCGGGCTTCAGCCGGTCTGCTTCAGCGCGGCCTTTTCGGCGCGCAATTCGTCGATCGAGCGCACGTTTCGCCGCGCGGCACCGGCCCATTCGCGGGTCTTGACCGCGGATTTCGACAGCCGCTCTTTTGCCGCCGGAACCGCATGCGCGTATTGCGGCAGCCAGGCGGCCTGGGCGACGACCATTTCGTCGACCATCTGCCAGACTTCCTCCGGCGTCGACACCGCGCCGACCAGCGGGTCATGCAGAACGGCGAGCTTCAAGAGATCGATGTCGCCTGATATCGCGGCATGGACCGACATGCGCTGGACATTGATCGAGGCGATGCAGGTGGCCGCACAGGCTTCCGGCAGCGTAATGCCGGCGGCCATGTTGATGCCGAAACGGTCGACGAAGCCGGGCGACTCGATGATGGCGTCCTGCGGCAAATTGGTGATCACGCCGTCATTCCTGACGTTGAAGTGGCCGCGATAGACGCGGTTGGTCTCCAGCGCCTCCAATATATGGCTGGCATGCTCGTTGGAGCGCTTTGCCGGATCGATCGGCTTCGACGCCGCTTCGAGGAATTGCGGATACTCCGTTTCGAACCAGTTGCGGGTTTCGGTGGAGTAGCGGAGATAGCCACCGGTCTCGCCATGAATCCAGTCCGACATGTCGATCCAGCGCGTGATTTCCTCGGGCCGCTTGCGGTACCAGGGCAGATATTCCGAGAGATGACCGTTGCTCTCGGTCGAATAGACGCCGAAGCGCTTCAAGACATCGATGCGCAGCTTTTCCTGCTGGGAATAGACCGGGTGCGCCTCGAAAGCGGCAATCAGCTCGTCCTTGCCGATCTTGCGGCCGTTCAGCCGCAGATCGATGAACCAGGTCTGGTGATTGATGCCGGAACAGACATAGTCGAGCTCGTGCCTGGATTTCGCACCCAGCACCTCGGCGATCTGCTCGGCGCCGTGCTGGACGCCGTGACAGAGCCCGACCGTGTCGACCTTGCCATACTCGATCGCCGCCCAGGTGTTCATCGCCATCGGGTTGGCGTAGTTGAGGAATTTGGCGTTCGTGTCGGCAACCTCGCGGATATCCTTGCAGAAATCGAGGATCACCGGGATGTTGCGCTGGCCATAGAGGATGCCGCCGGCGCAGATCGTGTCGCCGACGCACTGGTCGATGCCATATTTCAGCGGAATCCTGATGTCGTCGGCATAGGCTTCGAGCCCGCCGACCCGCACGCAGCTGATGACATAGCGCGCGCCTTCGAGTGCCTTGCGGCGATCGGTTGTCGCCGTCACTTTTGTCGGCAATCCGTTCGCCTCGACGATCCTGTCGAGGATCGCCTTGATCATCCCGAGATTGTGCTCGCTGAGGTCGGTCAGCGCGAACTCGACATCCTTGAATTCGGGCACGCACAGTATGTCGGTGAACAGTTTCTTGGTGAATCCGACACTGCCGGCACCGATGATAGCGATTTTGAAACTCATCAGCCGCACCTCATCTTATTCCAATGACAGGCCGGAAATGACAGGGATGGGTTGCAGCCACATGCCGTGACATGTGTGCGAGACAAGCCGGATTCCGGCCTGCCAACCTCCCTGTCCGCTCCTCGCCTGCGGATCTCTCTCGCTTTTCGAGGGGGATTATGCCCTTATTCACGAGCGCGACCAGAGAAGGATTATGCTTTCAAGGGTAATTTTGTGCTACGGGATTTGATCGCCAACGGACAGTCGATGCGGACGATCTCGCTGCCGCGCGGCCGCCAGCGCCTGCATGCCATGCCGACAAGCACCGGCTATGAAGTGCGCGAGGACGAGATCTATGACTGGGACGGACGCAAACGCGGCCAGACGCCGTTCACCGTGCTCCAGCACACGATCAGCGGAACCGGCCAGTTGCGCTACGAGAACCGAAATTATCGCCTGCAAGCGAACGACACGCTGCTGGTGCTGGTGCCGCACAACCACCGCTACTGGCTGGCCCGGGACGAGCGCTGGGAATATTTCTGGATTTCGATGAATGGCGAGGAGGCGCTGCGCATCCACAAGTCGATCCTCAGCGTCTCCGGTCCGGTGTTCCGGCTGAAGCCGACGACGATCGATCATCTTGCCGATTGCAGCCTGCGTCTCGTCAACGGGGCGGCGTCGCCGGGTGCTGCTTCCGCTATCGCCTACGAGGCGGCGATGGCGCTCTATGACGATGTCTTCGGCTCGCACGCCTTTGCCGAGAAACAGAGCGCCATGCAGCCGGTCATCGACCATATCAACGCCAATCTCGACAAGCCGCTGCCGGTGGCGGACCTGGTCCAGATCAGCGGCCTCAGCCGTGCCCACTTCTCGCGCTGCTTCGCCGAGAGCGAAGGCCTGCCGCCGGCCGAGTTCGTGCTGCAGCAGCGCCTGCAACGGGCAGCGAAGCTGTTGACCAAGGCGGACTTCCTGCCGGTGAAGGAAGTCGCCATCCTGTGCGGCTTCGAGGACGCGAACTATTTTTCAAAGGTCTTCCGCCGCCTCTACGGCACCACGCCCAGCCAATTCCGCACCACCGGCATGTATGCCAATCTGCGGACCCCGGCCAGGCGCGGCGTCAGGGTGTCTGACGACGAGACCTGACGCCGCTTTGAGGCCTTGCTTTGTCAGGCCGCGTGCAGACTGCCGCCGTCCAGCCATTCGAGATCGGCCGGTGAAAGCTTGATGTCGAGGGCGCGCAGGCTGTCGTCCAACTCGCCCAGCGTGCGTGGTCCGATCAGCGGAACCGACGGGAAAGGCTGGTTGAGCACATAGGCCAGCGCAATGTGGATCGGGCTCTTGCGCAGTCGCGCGGCGAGCTCGATCGCGCGGTCGCGGCGGCCGAAATTGCGCTCCGAATACCAGACCCGCACCAGTTCCTCGCTGTCGCGCCGATCGCGTCCGGCGCGGTCGGTGAAGAAGCCGCGGCCCTGGCTCGACCAGGCGAAATTCGGCATCTGCCTAGATGTCAGCCAGGCCTTCCAGTCATCGGTGGAGGAGGTGACACAGCCTGCCCAAATCGGCTCCAGCATTTCGGCCAGCGAAAAATTGTTGGAGAGCGCGCCGGGCTTCTGCTTGCCGGTGCGCTCGGCATAGGCAATCGCCTCGTCCATGCGCTGCATCGTCCAGTTCGAGCCGCCGAACGGACCTCGGATGCGGCCGGCCCTCACCTCTTGGTCCATCGCATCGACGAACTCGCCGACCGGCACATCCGGATTGTCGCGATGCATGAAATAGATATCGACATGGTCGGTCTGTAGGCGATCGAGCGACTGGGCAAGCTGCTTGCCAATCACGTCTGGATAGCAGAGCGGCGAATGCGCGCCCTTGGCGATGATCACCGACTGCTCGCGCACGCCACGGTTTTTCAGCCATTCGCCAAGCAGCTTTTCGGTGTAGCCGGCGCCGTAGACAAAGCCGGTGTCGAAGAGGTTGCCGCCGGCCTCGAAGAAGGCATCGAGCAGGATCGAACCCGAGGAGAATGTGCGGAAATCCTCGAAGCCGAGCGCCACGACGGACGCCGGCTTCGCCAGGCCCGGAATGGCGCGCTTGCCGATTGCGGTACCGCCCGACCGCAGTGGTCGGCCGGAGATGGTGTTGGTGCGCAGCGAGGTCTTTTCGATCTGGTATTCCAGCCCGACCGCGGCGCGCCATCTGTCCAGCACGCGCAAGGTGCCGAGACTGTCGGCCCAGCCCATACCCGGCCAGGCGAATTCCTGCCGCCCGGCAAGGATGGCCTCGCCGGCGCCGTCGACCTCGAAGGAATAGACATGGCGCTTTTCGTCGACGCTGATCGTCTCGTGCCCGCCGTCCGCACCGATCACGTCGATCCGGCCGAGGCCGACATCGCGATTTCCGCCGGCGAACCAGAAGTCCGGCACTTCGATGCGGCCCTTGGTGCCGAAGATGCGCAGCACGTTGTCCTGGTTGAGTGAGATGCTGCAGGAGACCTCGGCGACGATGCCGCCGGGAAAATGCAGCAGCGCCGAGGCCCACTCGTCGACGCTGGACTGGCCAAGATGAGCGGTACCAACCACCATTGTCGGGCTCGGCGAAGGGAAGTCCTGCCGCCGCCCCGGCAATCAGCCGCGCCATCGAGACGGTATAGCCCCCGACGTCCAGGATGCCGCCGCCGGCGGAATCGTTGGCGTAGAGCCGGTGCTCCGGCATGAAGCCCGGCATGGCAAAGCCGAAGCTCGACTTGATCATCCTGATCTCGCCGATGACGCCGGACTTGATCAGTTCGACCAGCTTCAGCGTCTGCGGATGCAGCCGGTACATGAAGGCTTCGCCGAGAAAAGTGCTGGCCTTGCGCGCGGCATGGATCATGGCGTCGGCCTCGAAGGCGGTCAGCGCCAGCGGCTTTTCGCACAGCACATGTTTTCCCGCTTCCGCCGCCCTGATCGCCCATTGCGCGTGGCCGGGATGCGGTATCGCAATGTACACGGCATCGATGTCGGGGTCGGCAAGCAGCGCTTCATAACCGTCAACGATGCGGGCGCCTGGAAATTTCTCGGCAAGGCCCGGCTTGGTGGGATTGCGCGCGCCGATGGCGACCAGTTTTCCGGTACGCGAAGCGGCCACACCGCCGGCGAAGGCCTGGGCGATGCTGCCCGGGCCGAGAATGCCCCAGCGAATGGGCGTGGTTGCAGTCATTGTCATTCTCCTTGAAGGCTGGAAGGGACGGCCGGTCAGCGCAGCCGCAGCCCGTTTTCGTCGAACAGGCAGGATTTGCGGATGGAAACAGTGACCTCGGAGGTGGTGGGAACCTTCGCCGCGTCGCGCTGGATCACCACATCTTCGCCGTGCGCCGTTCGGGCGTAGAGAAAGCTCGTGCCGCCGAGATGCTCGATCACGTCGATGGTGACGACAAGGTCGGTGTCGCCTTCTCCCGCACTACCGAAATGTTCGGGCCGCACACCGACGATGACCTTGCTGCCCGCTTCGGGCGCAATGCCGGTCAGCGGCTGGGTAATGCGGGTCTTCTCCTGACCCGCCAGCTCGACCACGACCCCACGCGCATCGTGCCCGACGATTTGCGCCTTGATGAAGTTCATCTTCGGCGAGCCGACAAACCCGGCCACGAACAGATTGTCGGGATTGTCATAGAGATCGAGCGGCCGGCCGATCTGCTCGATGTGGCCGGCGCGCAGCACGACGATCCGGTCGGCGAGCGTCATCGCCTCGGTCTGGTCGTGCGTGACGTAGATCATCGTGGCGCCGAGTTCCTTATGCAGGCGCGATATCTCGACCCGCATCTGGACGCGCAGTTCGGCGTCGAGATTGGAGAGCGGCTCGTCGAACAGGAACACTTGCGGCTCGCGCACGATGGCGCGGCCGATGGCGACGCGCTGGCGCTGGCCGCCGGAGAGCTTTTTCGGACGCCGGTCCATCAATTCGCTGATGCGCAGGATTTCCGCCGCGCGCTTGACCCGCCGGTCGGTGTCGGCCTTGGGATTGCCGGTCATGCGCAGTCCGAAAGAGAGGTTCTGCTCGACGCTCATATGCGGATAGAGCGCGTAGGACTGGAAGACCATGGCGATGCCACGGTCGGCCGGCTCGACATCGTTGACCAGTTTGCCGCCGATGGCGATCTCGCCGCCGCTGATGTCCTCGAGCCCGGCGATCATCCTGAGCAAGGTGGACTTGCCGCAGCCGGACGGGCCGACGAAGACGACGAACTCGCCATCCTTGATGTCGATGTTGGCGCCATGGACGACTTCGAAGGCGCCGAAGCGCTTGACGACATTGTTGAGGGTGACGGTCGCCATGCTGCCTCTTACTTGACTGCGCCGGCGGCGATGCCGGCGATGAAATGGCGCTGCAGGAGCACGAAGACGATGAGCATCGGCACGGTCAGCATCACCGCACCCGCCATGATGCCACCCCACGACACTTTGGTGAGGCCGATCAGCGTGCCGAGCGCCACCGGTGCCGTCATCGAACCGGGCTGGCTGTTGATCAAAAGCGGCCAGAGATAATTGTTCCAGGAGGCGAGGAACAGGATGATGGCGAGTGCGGCCAGCATCGGCCGCGCCAGCGGCAGCGCGACGAAGAGGAAGATGCGCCACTCCTTCACGCCTTCGACGCGGGCGGCGTCAAACAAATCATCCGGCATCATCGAAAAACTCTGGCGCATGAACAGCACGCCGAGCGAATTGAACAGCGGCGGCACGATCAGCGCCACCCAGGTGTTGGCGAGTTGGAAATCGCGCGCCACCATGATGAATTGCGGGATCAGCACCACCGCATAGGGCAGCGTGATGGTGCCGAAGATGATGCCGACGACCACCCCCTTGCCGAAGAACTGGTAGCGCGCCAGCGCCCAGCCGGCCATCGACGTCAACAGCACCGACAGGAAGGTGTAGGTCACCGCCACGGAGACGGAGATGCCGATGGCGCCGACGAAGTTGGTGTCGCGCTGCAGATTGTTGAAATTGTCGACGAAATTGCCGTGCGGCAAAAGCTCGATGCCGGGGCTGAAGATGCCGTTGTCGGGCATCGTCGAGAACACCACCATCATCCACAGCGGGAACAGCCAGATCAGCGCCAGCGGGGTGAGGAAAAGATGCAGTGCGACGCTGCGTCTCAGGCGGGCGGAGGAGAGCGAGCTCATTGCTTTTCCCTCGTCAGCCACAGCTGCACCAACGTGATCGCGATCGCCAGTCCCGCCATGGTGTAGGCAACGGCCGAGGCGTAGCCGAAATTGAGCGACCGGAACCCCTGGCGGTAGAGCAGCAGGCCGAGCGTCTCGGTGCCGCCGCCCGGCCCGCCGCGCTCGGTGATCAGGAACGGCTCGGTGAACAATTGCATGGTGCCGATGATCGACAGCACCAGGCAGAACACGATGACCGGCTTCAACAGCGGCAGCGTGATGTAGAAGAACTGCTTGAGCTTGCTGACGCGGTCGAGCGTCGCGGCCTCGTAGACATCCTCGGGAATGGATTGCATGCCAGCCAGAAGGATGATGGCGTTGTAGCCGGCCCAGCGCCAGGTGACCGCGATCATGATCAGCGCCATGGCGGGCGTGACGTTGGAGAACCAGTCGATCTTGGGCAGCCCGATGCTGTTCAGGAGCTTGTTGATGATGCCGAAATCGAGGCTGAACATCAGCCGGAACACCGCCGAATAGGCGACCTCGCCGACGACGACGGGTGCGAAGAAGGCGAAGCGGTAAAGCCCCCTCGCCTTCAGCAGCGGCGAATTCAAAAGCACCGCCATCACCATGGCCAGCGCGATCATCACCGGCACCTGGATGACGAGGATGAGCAGCGTGTTCTTCAGCGCGTTGAAGAAGGCCGGATCGCCGATCAGCCGGCCCCAGTTGAAGCTCGGCGCGAAGCGCCAGGGCACGGTGCGTGTCGCCTGGAACGAGATCAGGAACGAGCTGATGATCGGCCACACCCAGAAGACGGAGAAGATCAGGAGATAGGGCGCGAGGAAACGATAGGCCGTGGCGTTGCGGTTGCGCATCTTCCTCCTCCTTCATCTCAGCTGTTTCAGACAAGTTTGCAGGCGGAGGGTCCGGGCGGCATGAGCCGTCCCGGACCCCTCCTTGGGAGATTATGATTTGACCGGCAGTCCGGTCGCCGCGGCGATCTGTTTTGCGGCATCGTCGAGTGCTGCCTTGGCGTCGGGATAGCCGCCGCCCAGATATTTGGTCTGCACCGCGCGAACGATGATTTCGGCATCGCTCTGGAACTGCGTGCCGCGGCTGGGGACGACTTTGGGCAAGGTGCCCAGAATATCCTTCCACACCGCCTGGCCACCCCAGTAGGGCAGGCCTTCCGAGACGTAGGGGTCGTTCAGCGCCGAGACCAGCGAGGGGACGAGGCCGAACTCCTTCAGCATGGTGATCTGGCCTTCATTGGTTTCGAGCGTGTATTTCAGGTACTCGTAAGCCGCTTCCTTGTTCTTCGAGGCCGAGGTGATGGCCAGCGATGACCCGCCGAGATTGGCGGCACGCGGGCCGTCTGATGTGAGGCTCGGCATCAGATAGACGCCCCATTTGCCGTTTTCACCGGCCGATTCGGTGCGGATGGTGCCTTCATACCAGCCGCCATAGATTTGGGTGGCGACGGCGCCGGCCGTGTTGTTGGTGATCTTGGTGCCCCAGTCGGCGGACGAGACGATGCCGGCGTCCTTCATCTCCTTGAGCTTGGTCATGGCGTCGACGCATTTGGGCTGGTTAACCGTGATCGACTGGCCGTCCTCGGCGAAATAGGCGCAGCCCTGCTCGTTGGAGATCATGCGGAAGAATTCGCTGTCGCCGTTGAAATCGGCGTTGGTCATCGAGACGCCCGGATTGGCGGCCTGGACCTTCTTGCCGGCGGCGATGAAATCGTCCCAGGTCTTGATCGATGCCGGATCGACGCCGGCCTTTTCGTAGAAGTCGCGGCGATAGAAGGCGGCGACAGGGCCTGAATCCCACGGCATGGCATAGGCCTTGTCGCCGACCTCGAGCTCGGTGCGTTTGAAATCGGGGAATTTCTTCTGGTCCTCGGCTGTGTAGCCCAGCGTGTGCAGGTCGACGAAGCAGTCGGGGAACTGGCTCCAGTAATTCTCGGCCTCGCCGTTCTCGATGGTGACGATGTCGGGCAGGCCGACGCCACCGGCGGCACAACCGGCGATCGACTTGTCATAGGTCGGCTGGTTGCCGAGATCCTGGACCGTGACCTTGATGTCGGGATGCAGCTTGTTGAAGCCGGCAACCGTCGCCTTCAGCGACGAGGCCGCGATGTTCCAGCTCCAGATGGTGATTTCGCCGGACTGCGCAAAGGCCGGGGCTGAGCCCAGGGCAAGCGCGAGCGCGGCGCAGGTCAGTGTGATGCGCATTGAAATCCTCCCATTTCATTTGCTCTCTCTGCGAGCCCGGCTAGACTATGCAGCGCGGAAGGCTTGTCGCCGACAAAGGGAATACGGAATTGGCGGAAAGTAAGATGCCGGATCGGCCGTTTTACCAGCCAGGCGCCAGCAGCGTGGAAGGCCTGCCGCTGCTCCTGCAGATGTTTCACACCGCTCCGCTGGTGATGCTCAAGCCGCATTGGCATGCCCAGGTCGAGGTGAATTTCATCGTGCGCGGCAGCGTGCACTACCGCATGAACGAGCACGAAATTTCGCTTTCGGCCGGCGAGATGTGCTTCTTCTGGGGCGGCCTGCCGCACCAGATGGACGATCTCAGCGACGACGCCATCTATGCCGGCGCGCATCTGCCGCTGGTGCATTTCTTCCGGCTGCACCTGCCGGCGGATGTGCGCCACCGGCTGATGACCGGTGCAACCCTGGTGACCAGCGCCACCGATCAATCCGACAACGACAATTTCGCCCGCTGGAACCGCTACGCCCGCTCGGGCGATCCCGCCAAGGCCGAGCACGCCGTCAACGAACTCCTGCTGCGGCTGGAGCGGGTGCGGTTCGAGCCTTACCGGCTGGTGCCCGAAACGGCAGCCGGGCAGGAAGCCGGCAGTCCCTTCGATCAGCAATCGTCGCGCAATGTCGGGCGCATGTGCGACTTCATCGCCGAGAACTTCCTCTACGACATCGATTGCGTGAACATCGCGGCGGCGGCCGATATCCATCCCAAATACGCCATGAGCCTGTTCAAGAAATCGACGGGCATGACGCTCAACGAATATGTCAACCTGTTGCGGCTGAGCTACGCGCAGGCGTTGCTGATGCATCAGGACGCCAATGTGCTGCGCGTCGCCATGGACTCCGGCTTCGGCTCGCTCAGCGCCTTCAACAAATCCTTCCGCAAGCTGGCCGGCATGACCCCCTCCGATTTTCGCAAGGGTCTGCCAAGCGCCAGGTAGAGGCGACAGCCCGTTGCTGCTGGCCTGTCGATGCGAATGCATTGCAGCATCCTGATCGTCGGCTAAGGACGGATCCCGGGAGTTGCCCTGCGCCATGGCTGCGCCGAGACGGAGGCCAAAGGGCCGGAAGGGCCAGCCTGCGCGCCATTTCGGCGATGAAAGCGCCTGATGAAGCCGCCCTTTCCACAGCTTCTCTTTTCCTGCCGGAAATCGCCACCTAGGCGCTGGACAGGCCGAATTCCCGTGCTATAACCCACGCGCTTTCAAGGGGCGCCCACGGCGCCTTGATGAAATCCGGTCAACGAGTTTTCGTTTGCCGGAACAGGCCCAGATAGCTCAGTTGGTAGAGCAGCGGACTGAAAATCCGCGTGTCGGTGGTTCGAATCCGCCTCTGGGCACCATCACCCTTCTAAGGTGTTGATGCAGCTGAAAAACCAGCAAAATTATATGCTTAGGGCTACCTGAGTGCCACACACGGGTGCTTGCTATGAGCCGTCCCGTCAAACATCGTAAGATCGGCGTTTACTGGTTTCGCAAGCGGGGACCAGCCGACACAGGCGCGTAACGTCGCGAGAGATCAAAGGAATATTAAGGCACTTCAATTCGCAGAACCGGCGAACGCTTGTATCGGGTCGCGTTCTCGCACGGTCGATTCCGACTGTCGAATGCATGACCGCTTAGAAACGACCTGTTATGGCATAGCTAACTTTACCGCGCTTCGGGGTATACCCGGGTGTGTCGCCATTGCTGGCTTGCCCCGGATCGCAGATTCCGGAGGGACGGCATCATCATCGACGCTCTCTCATCCTCCTGCGTGGTGGGGGCGGCGACGCTTGCCCCTACAGTCTAACGCCCGGGAAACGGGCAAAGTGGGCATCCTCCGTCCGACCGGACTTGAATTGAGGAAAGTGTATTCAAGTATTGTATTGCCAGCTGCGCTAGTTCATCGGGAACGGTGAACTCAAGGCCTTTCGCCTGGGATGCCTGCACGAAATTTTGCAAGCTATCGCCTTCCGACTGCAGCAAAGTTATAGCCCTTGCTACAATTTCCACCGAGTACTGTGTTGACATGCGCCGACTCCTTCAAACGGTCGATGTTCATTGACTCTTCTGCGCTAATATTACTGGAAGATTGTGAAAATCATCCTGGAAGTTATTCACCCTTGCCTTGTCGAGATTTTGGGATGCTTGCGCAACCCGCGCAGCCGCCTTGTCTTTTTTCGAAATCAAGCGGCCACTTTCGTCAAATACAGGCAAACCCGTCTTGTCGCCGGGTAGGCTAACATCAATTATTATTGTATGAACGTCTTGCCGGTAGTTGTCTCCGTTCAAGCCGATACTCGCTAACGAAAATCCATGTACTGCTGGCGTGATAGCCGCACTGGGATCCACGTTTCCGACAGATTTTGTCGTGAAGGTAATTGTGTCATTCATATCTGCGGTAGTCCATGACTTTGGATCGGAGTTACTCAGATTTCCAGTTTCATTCTGCAACAAAAAGTCGTGAATCAGAGTTCGTATCTTAAGCATTCCGGTGCTAGGGAAAGCATAATTTGAATCTTTAGTAAAAGATTTATCAGGCAATTTAGAGGTCAAATCCACACGATTAAAATGCTCACAAAATTCTTTTGGCATACCAATAGAAAGTGATTCGAAATTATCAAATATCCTATAATGCCGCTTTACTTCTCTTGTTCGTGTATTTCCAAATTTAAAGGCAAGCGTGTCGGTTTGCTTGGTGAATTTACCTAGAACTCCTGCCTGAAGGCCAAGGTCATTTTGCTCTGTGCCGTCAAGCGTAAAGTCGTAACTCACACTCGTGTCCTTGTAAAAATCAAAGAGCTTTGCAAGCCTCGGCTCGAAGCGGCTCCACTTCAATGTTTGAAATTGGCTTCTGTCTGAGTCCAGCAAATCGGCCTCCTCAGACCCGGTAAGCCCATTGTAGACAACCGTAGAGCGAAGCTGCCTTATTGTGGCGATGATCTCTTGCTGAACGGAGTATCCCGCCTCGCATCGGACTTGAGTCGCTATATCCCTGCTGCTGTAAGCCATCACATCTTCAGGTAGAGGATAGACGGAACAGCCGGATGCCAAAGCCAGCGCCAAAATTATACCGGGCTTCATCATTATCATCAGGAGAGTGCCTCCGTAAGTAAGATTGATGTCTAACGCTGGATGCGCCTATTAGGTACTGGCCAATGAAGCGAGGTCATGGCTCCGCTAGCTGGCGCGAATGTCTCTGTTGCCAGTAGTCATTAGAGCTGGCCTATCGGCGATAACCCCCCTAACGCCTGCTGTAGAATTCTGAAGTGCTGCTCAGGCTAGCGATCTTGTTTTCCCCAAGGGGCCCACCAAGGAAACGGCCAAGGTGCCGGGAGATTGTCGTATTTCATCGACTTTTCGGTCGGCGCTTTGGCGCCGTCGATTCTTGCCTCAACACTATTGGTTGAGCTGTGAACCCGTACCCCAATCACCCATGCGGGAACTGAAAACGCCTTGGTGACGCCAATTTTCGTGAAGACCTGCAGTACCAGACCGGTCGGCTGCGTTGCCACAAAATCGAGGTCGAGGATGCCGTCCTTCGGAGGAACAATGTAAATCCACGGCGTGAGGTCGGGCAAAGACCACCCGCTTGTAGGAACCCACCCGCTGGCGGATACGGCTATCGCCGGCGGATTTTCCGGTATTACCAACAGTCCCTCAACGTGCACCTTGTCGATTGAATGGATACGCGACTGCATAACTCTTCCCTCCCACTTGACGAACTTCTTGGCGGCCGCGCCCCCTTACAACAAGGCGCGCTCCGCCATCAGGTTGTTGTCTATGAATGGCAGCTGCGTTCCACGCCGCACCAGCAACGAGTGATCCACACCGAGTATTTTACGAACACTTTCCAGCGCCGCCTCATTCACCTCGATATAGGCGACGATATACCACTCACCGTTCTGTTCTCTCGCCATGCCCATGGGTTGGGCCCGCCACTTGAGCGCGCCGTGATGCGGCATGAAATAGGTTTCCTGGACGCCGCCCACCGCGGTGAGGCCCTCGTCGAGCGCGTATTCCATCACCGCGCAGCATAGCTGCGTCAGTGTCCCCCGCAGCCCGGTCGAACGTTTGTCGGGAACAACGAATGTGCGTGTCCATTCGGCCCAGTCGGGACGTCTGGGCACACCCGACTTTTCACACATGTGAGAAAAAACCTCCGAGACCATATGCGGCTCGCTCGTTGGGATTAGTCGAGCCGAGGTCACCACGCGACCGTCTTCGATACCGAGCAAATACGTCGCCGCATCCGTATCGAACTGGTCCAGCTCGCGACCGTCTGGACTTGGAGGGCGCCAGTGTTTTTGATGCACGAAAAAGTCGTGCCGGCGGCGCAGAAACTCGTCGAATTCGTCTTCGTAGAGATGCTTGTTCAGCGCATTGACGACATGGACTTTTATCATTGCGCGATCCCCCGATCGATCTCGGAGGAATAGTTGCAGCCGCGCTAAAGTACGTCACCTGTCCGATCGGACAGTTGACGCAGTTAAGGGTGGATCAGTCGCCTGCGCACGGCTTCAACGACAGCCTGCGTTGTGGTCGCGACGCCAAACGCCTCGCGCGCCCTCGTCGAGTGCCATTTGACCGTCCGCTCAGTCAGACCGAGGATCTGGGACGTTTCCGATGAGGTTTTGCCCGCCGCAGCCCATAAAAGCACTTCCTTCTCCCTATCGGTCAGCGGGCCTTCGTCGCCGTCATCGTTGTTCGACAGGGCCTGGATCGACATGCCGGCATAGACCGCCATGGTGACCAGTTGCACCTGCTGGCGTGGCGACAGGCTGCAACTCTTCTGCGAGGAGGCGAAGGACAGGACGGACTGCCAATGGTGGACGCTGAGCATCGGCACCGCAAAACCACTCAAGATACCGAATTCCGTCGCTTCGCCCGCAACGCGTCTAGAGCCTTCCGTATCGGACCATTTCGCTGGGACATCGGCCCAGAGAAAAGGCTTCAGGGTCTTGGCCGAGTAAATGCAAACGCCATCGACAGCGGCATGCTCGGCCGCGACATAGCGCTCGAACCAGCCCGCCGGCCAGCCGTTCAGTTCAACCATCGGCGCCAGCTTCTGCCCGCCAAGGGGAACGCCGCTCAAGATAAGGTGCTCGAAGCCGAGATTCCTGACAGTCTCAAGCAGATCACCCAATAGCGGCCCGGTTGCTGTGTGCCTTCTGCAGCGTTCGACAAAGTCGAATACGTCTGAATCGATCATGCCAGAGACCTCCAGCCTCCATGCCGCGATGCAAGTATAAGGCAATTCAGTAATTCCTAATATCCTAATAGAGCGATCGCTGTTTTGCCAACGGGCAAGGAGGGATCGATTGGCGTTTCTTGACGAACTTGCGGTGATTGCAGTCGACTTGCCTGACCAAGATTCCCGGACGCATGCACGTAGCGAGACGCCCTGCTGTTGATTTCCGAACGTTTCCCGCGATTATCGGCAGGTCCGCGCAACCCGGCCGAAATCACTTTGCTCGCAACGGCCTACATCCGGATTCGATTTGCTTGGCGCCCCCTCAACCTTAGGGCAAACTTCCCGTGGGGCTGCAGGAGGTGAAATGAGAGCACGTGCAGCGACGCTCGGGGATCTCGAGGATGTCTTTCATGGCCTGTCCAAACGGATGTCGGACGAATACGCGGCGGCCGGCAAGGACAGCAAGATTGCCTACGACAATCTGATGATGAATCTGAAGGAGGGCCGGGCGCACGCGCTGATCGAGGGCGAAAAGGCCGTGGCGATCATCGCCTGGCATGAGAACAGCGACGCCGCCGATACGCTGTTTGCCGCGCAGGAGGATTTCTTCCGGGGCTCGACCGTGCGTTTCTGCAAGCGGCACATCAGGCATATCCAGGCGCTCGCCGGCAACCTTCCCATCCACTCGCGCAGCTGGCTGCAGGGGCCTGACGTCGCCAGATGGTTCGGCATTATCGGTTATGTCGAGCGCGGCCAGGAAAACGGCGCCAACCTGTTCGAACTGCCACCAGCCCGCGCTGCATAGAACCGCGGGTGACCTGTTGGTCTGCGCCGGCATTTGGCCTTGAGGCTGTCGCGGAGGCCTCGAGGAGCCGCCCCATCCGCGGTTTTGCGGGTGCAGCCTAGCGCCCGAAAATGGCTTTCATCAGCGGCAGTCTGAAGCGGCCACTCGAGGGGCGTGGTGCGGCTTCTTTCGTAATCCCGCGGCGCTTCTCCTGCGCGATGGACTCCAACTCCCGGAACAATCCAGCGTCATAGAACCGAAAGGCCTCGACTTTTCGGAACGCCTTGACACCGGCATTCGCGGTCCACTCCTCGCCGCCCTGCTTGGTGACAGCGACGTGGGTTTCGTTCTTCACAATGCGTGCCAGACGTTCTTCATCCGGTTTCTCTCCTGGTGCAAAGAACGGGATGACCCTCCTCATGGTCCCTTGCGCGTCGGACACAAAATCCTCGTATCCCACCAACAGGCGCTCGAATTTAATCCGGCTATCCACCCACTTTGCCATAAAGGCAGCCCATCCATCGGTTCGGATGAGTGCGAATTCTTTAAAGCTTTCCTTGGTGTCCTCGCCGCCGTCCAGGAGATACAGTTCAAAGTCCGATACGGTTCCAGGCATGAACGACCGATGCTGGACCAGATAAGGAACATCCGGCAGGATCCGCCCCGATAGATCGAAATCGTGGTTCTTCGAGAATTTGACCCCCGGCCGGATGCACGGGAAGGTGCGACAACAATCAGGATTATCAGTGGGGTAAAACAGGCAGTAATTGAAATCGTTGCCGAAATAGCTCAGGGCAAGCCGATGCATCAGGTGATGTCCACTGCGTGGCCAGCTTATGCCAGCGACGTATCTGATTTTCACTTTGGATGATCCCCGAGTCTGCCCTCTTTTGATATCGATCTAGCTAGCTGGCGAACTTAGAGAAGTCTACCGACTTTGACGGGTACCTCCTGACATTTAGAACCGCCTGACGGCGAACGCCGCCTGCACCGCGCGGTTGACCGTCACCGGCAGGATCGACATGTGGTTTTCGCTGGCATGCAGCTCAAAGCGTGCGCGCACTCCAGGCAGCGCGCCGAGGCACTCGGCCATCTGCCGCGCGAATTCATCGGTGCGTGTCAGCTTTTTCTGCCGGAGGCGCTTTTCCTCGTCCTCCGCGCCGACCTGGAATGGCGCGAGCTTGTCCGTCTCGTACTCGCCGGCCGACAGGATCACGTCCGCCGTCAGGCCATTGGGGACAGCCGTCGAAAGCTTCGAGGAAGCGATCGATGGCGCGATCTTCCCAATAAATGGCGGGGCTTGCCGCGATGAAGGTCCGGAACGAGAGCGGGCGCGTGAACAAGGCGTAGAGTGCGAACAGGCCGCCGAAGGAATGGCCGTAGAGCGCCTGGCGCTTGTCATCGATCCTGGTCCGGCTGGCGACCCAGGGCTTCAGTTCTTCCTCGATGAAGGCGAGAAAATCCCCTGCCCCGCCGGTCCTGACTTCTGATGTGCCCTCGTAGAAGGGCGGATAGGTCTTGCCCGGCGGCGGGCCGAGGTCCCAGGAGCGGCGCAGCGGGTCATAGGCGCCCGCGACGGGATAGCCGATGGCGACGATGACGCCCCAGCCGACATTGGTGCCCAGGGGATAGAAGGCCTGCGCGCGCATGGCGTCGACCGCCGTGCCGATGACGGCGTTGTCGTCGGTCATGTAGAGCACCGGCCAGCCGGCCTCGGGCGCCGGCCCTGACGGCACATGGATGAAGACCCGCCACGGGTCGCCGCCCGCTCTCTGTTCTGACGCAATTCCGGACGAAAAACCGCTACCCACTTTTCCTGGAATTGCTCTGGGACCAAGATCGTGGACGGTGGTGTCGGCGATCAGGGCGGGCGATGCCTTCGGCGGGGCAGACATGGCTTTCTCCACGGGGCAAAATCAGCGGCGGCGCAAGAGCCACATCAGCACCGGGCCGCCGATCAGCGTGGCGACGAGGCCGGCCGGGATCTGGCGCGGAAAGATGGCGGTGCGGCCGATCCAGTCGGCGCAGACCATGATCAGCGCGCCCACGAGCACCGCGCCGATGGCTTGCGGCAGCGCGCGGGACAGGCCGAGGCGGCGTGCCAGGTGCGGCGCCATCAGGCCGATGAAGGTCAGCGGCCCGACGACAAGGGTCGAGGCGGCAGTGAGCGCTGCAACCATCAGAAGCACCAGAAGCCGCGTTGCCCTGAGGTTGACGCCAAGGCTTTGCACTGCGGCCGATCCGAGCGGCAGCATGTCCAGCCAGCGCATGAAGAGCGGGGCTGCCAGGAACAGGCAAAAGGCGATGGTCGAGGTTAAAAACGCCGAGTTCGCGTCGACGCCATAGGTCGAACCGGTGAGCCAGTTGAGCAAAAGCATAGCGCGCGGGTCGCCGGTGGCGGTGAGCACCAGGATCAGCGCGTCGAACAGGGCGGTCAGGGCGACGCCGGCAAGCAGCAGCCGCTCCGGCGCATAGGCGGCGCGACGGCCAATCGCCAGCGTCACCAGCAAAGCGGCGAAGGCACCAATGGTGGCGGCCACGGTCTGGACGGCACGGCCGGCATCGGACAGCGAAAACAGCGCCACCATCATGCCGAGCGCGGCACCGGCGCTGATGCCGAGCACTTCGGGGCTGGCCATCGGATTGCCGGTCAACCGCTGCATCATCAGTCCGGCCAACGCCAGCATGGCGCCGGCCGCCAGCGCGGCGGACACTCTGGGCAGCCGCCAGGACAGCAAGGGGTGCAACCGGTCGCCGGACGCGAATGCCCAGCCATGCGGCCCCGGCGCGTAAAGCAAGGCCAGCCCGAGCAACACAAGCAGGACGCCGCCGATCGCCGCCAGCACGAGGGCGGAGTGACGGGCGCGCGGCAGGCGCTCCGAATCGAGCGCCGGTGTTTCCAGGCCGAGCGAAAGGCGCGGCAGCAGCCAGAGCAGCAGCGGCGCGCCGAGAAGCGCTGTCATCGCGCCGGTCGGCAGCAGGTCGCCTTGCGGGCCTGTCGCGATCTGCACGCCCTGGTCGGCGGCCCAAAGCAAGGCACCGCCGATGAGCGGCGCCATCACCAGCTGCTGGCCAAGCCGCCGGGCGCCGCCGATGCGGGCGAGCGTCGCGGCGACGAAACCGACGAAACCGACGACGCCGACGGCGGCGACGACAAAGGCGATCAGCGCAACCGCCGCCGCCAGTTCGGCGAAGCGATAGGCGCCGAGCGGGACGCCCAGGCTGCGCGCGCCTTCATCGTCGAGGCCAAGCAAGGTCAGCGGCCGCACCATCAGGCCGATCAACAGCGCGGCGGCGCCCAGGCGCGGCAGGAGCCACAGCGTCGTCGACCAATCCTGCTGGCCGAGCGAACCGGCGCCCCAGATGAACAGGCTGGCCAGCCATTCATGCCGCAGCACCACCAGGGCAGCACCAATGGCGCCGGCATAGAGGCTGACGACCAGCCCGGCGAGCACCACCGAGAGCGGCGACAGGCCCTTGTGCCACGACAGCGCGAAGACCGCGGCGAGAGCCGTGAAGGCGCCGGCAAGCGCCACCCATTCGCGGCCGTAGGCAAGCAGGGACGGCGCAAGAAGCGTCGCCAGCGCCAGCGCCAGATGGGCGCCGGCCGAGACGCCGACAGTTTCGGGCGAGGCGAGCGGGTTGCGCAGGACCTGTTGCAGCACCGTCCCGGCCAATCCGAGGGCCGCGCCGCAGAGAAGGCTGACGGCGAGCCTGGGCAGGAAGGCATAGTGGACGAGCACCTGCCGCATGTCGTCGATATCGGGGTTTGCGAGCGCATCGAGCCAGAGCGCCGGCGGCAATTGCACGACGAGGTTCGAGAGGGTCGCTGCGGCTGCAGCGCCAAGAAGCACGACGCAAAGCAGAATCGCGCCCAGGGGATATCTGTCTGATAGGCGAGCCGTCGACCCACGACCGGTGATGAGGCTGGTGTCGTCGGACAGGATTGCTTGCTGCTCAGCCACCGGCGTGCTCCGCCGTCAGCGCCGCGGCCAGCAGCCGGGCAAAGCGGCTCGCCGAAGGCAGCGCGCCGAACATCAGCGCTGGGGCAAGGCGCATGATCGAGCGGTTGCGCACGAAAGGCATGGCGTTCCAGACCGGGCTTTCGGTCAGCGTGCCGCCCGCCCCTTCGGGCAGGGGCTCGAGATAGGCAAGACGCGCATCGCTTGACGTCGCCAGGCCGTCGATGCCGACGGTTGCAAACCCCCAGTAATTGGTCTCGCCGGTCCAGGCGTTGCGGATGCCGATGCGGTCGAACACCGCCTGGAACAGGCTTTTCTCGCCATAGACACGCACATTGCGCGGATCGAGAAAGCTGACGGCGTAGATCGGCCGCGCCGAAAGCGGTTCCAGCCTCTGCCTGACATCGGAGAAACAGGCTTCCGTCGCCGCGATCAGCGTTTCGCCTTCGCTTTCCTTGCCGACCAGTGCTGCAAGTTGCCGGGTCGCCTCGATGGCGCGCCGATAGGGCTGGCCGTCCGGCGTGTAGATGCCAATCGTCGTCACCGGTGCCACGCGTTCGAGCAGCGGCTTGATGCCGTCGAGATAGGGAGTGGAGAGGATGACGTCGGGGCGAAGCTGCTGCAGGAATTCGAGATTCGGCTCCAAGATCGTGCCGATATCGGCAACCTCAGGTGGCAGTTGCGGCTCGACCACCCACTTCTCCCAGACTTCATGGTCAGCGACGGCGACCGGCGTGACGCCGAGCATCAGCAAGGTCTCCGCCAGCCCGTCGTCCAGGCAGACGATGCGCAGCGGCTTCGCCGCGGCCGCCCGTGGCATGAGTGCGGCCAAGGGCAGCCCGAGCAGCGCGAGCGCGCCGCGCCGGGTCATCCGGCCGCGCGTGCGAATGGCTGTCCCGCCGGGCTGGGTTTCCTGGTCTGTTTCCAATTTGGCGTGCCTGTCTGCGGAATCTGGCTTTGAGCGGCCCATGTCGGTTGACTATGAAACATGACTTTCATAGTCAAGATTTAAGTTGCAGCCGGAAGTCAACAATCTGCCGACTTACGTTGGGCGCTGCGACTCCCCGCCGCAGTCGCGTAGCGCATGCCGACGCCGAATTGATCGGCGGCATCATCTTTTCCCCGCGAACAGGGTCTATAGGGAGTGCGATGACGGCGCGCTATCCGAGCGCGGACGCATGTTGCAGGCGAGCCACGTGGCCTAAAAAGCGGTGACAAGCGCCGCCGGAACGTGTTGAAGACGACGGTCAATGCGGTGAGGGACGTTCGATCGGGTTGCACTCGGCAAGTGTTGATGGTTTGTTGCCGGTCAGCGGAGAATGAGTGATGCGAGAATCGATCGGTCAAGACGAATACGGGTCGGCGAACCCCTTCGATCCGGACGACCTGCCGAATCTGAATGCGATCGGGCCAGCCATGGGCGGCGGCAACGATTTCGAGAAGTACGCGGTCGCCGTGATCATCGTGTTCGGCGCCCTGATCATTGGCGGGCTGATGGCCGCGTCAATGACCTTTGGTCATCGCAACGGGTTCCTCTTCGCGCTGGGTGGCGCCACGTCGGCCTGGATCTCCGGAAACGCGCTTCTGCTCGACCGGCCGCGCATCTACGCGCTGTTCGTCGGCATCGCCGCCCTGATGCTGATCGCATCGACCATCACGCTGGTTACCTGACGGCCCTCGCCGGGCCGTGAGCCGGCGCGTACCAAGAATTCACCCGGGTAGATCAATATCCGAGCGCCTCGCCTGAGGCCGCGCGGCTGTCGATGGCGCCATTGTAGCGCGCGCCACCGCCCTTCTCGATTTCCGCCAGGCTCTTGCCGCCGACCAAGATGCCGGCCGCCTGCCCCCAGGTCTGCCCGCCGAGATCAAGGTGGTAACCCATGCCGGCCAGTAGTCTTTCGGTGTCCGGCGACAGGCCGAACGGCTCGACATAGACCGTATCGGGCAGCCATTGATGATGGATGCGCGGCGCGTCGATCGCTTCCTGGATGTTCATGTCATGGTCGATGACGTTGACGATCGCTTCCAGCGTGATGGTGATGATGCGCGAGCCGCCCGGGCTGCCGATGACCATGAACGGCTTGCCGTCCTTCGCGACGATGGTCGGGCTCATCGATGACAGCGGTGTCTTCTTCGGCTGGATGGCGTTGGCCTCGCCCTGGACCAGGCCATAGAGGTTGGGCACGCCGGGCTTCTGGGTGAAGTCATCCATTTCATTGTTGAGCAGGATGCCGGTACCGTCGGCGACGACGCCGGCGCCGAAGGAGCCGTTCAGCGTATAGGTGACCGCGACCGCGTTGCCGTCCTTGTCGATGATCGAATAGTGCGTCGTCTCCTTCGACTCGCCAAAGCCCTTCGGCATCAGATCCTGCGAGACGCCGGCCCGGAACGGGTCGATCTTGTCGCGGATGTCCTTGGCGTAGGCTTTGTCCAACAGCTTCGAGACCGGGTTGTCGACGAAATCGGGATCGCCGAGCGCTGAATTGCGGTCGACATAGGCATGGCGCATCGCCTCGACCATGACATGCACCGTATCGGCCGAACCGGCGCCGAGATAGGACAGCGGATAGCCTTCGAGCACGTTGAGGATTTCGCAGATGATGACGCCGCCAGAGCTTGGCGGCGGCGAGGAGGTGATCTCGTAGCCGCGATAGCTGCAGGTCACCGGCTTGAGTTCACGGACCGCATATTGCTCGAAATCGGCCTTGGCCAGGATGCCGCCCTTGGCGCCGCTCGCCTTGACGATCTCATCGGCGATGGCGCCCTTGTAGAAGGCATCGGGGCCTTTCTCGGAAATCGCCGTGAGCGACGCGGCCAGATCAGGCTGGGTGAGCCGCTCGCCGATCCCATAGGGCTTGTCGTCGGGTTTCAGGAAGGCGGCAGCCGCCGCCGGATCCTTCGCCAGCCGATCCGCGCTGCCGGCGAAAGAGGCGGCATCGCCCTGATTGAGGATGAAGCCGTCCCTGGCATAGGCGATCGCCGGCGCCATCAGGTCCTGTCTTGAAAACGTGCCATATTTCTCGCGCGCCATTTCGAAACCGGCGACCGAACCCGGCACGCCGACGGCGAGATAGCCGTCCAGGCTGGCGCCCTTCACCGGGTTGCCGTCCTTGTCGAGATACATGGTCTTGGTCGCCGCCAGCGGGGCGCGCTCGCGAAAGTCGAGGAAGGTCGATCTGCCATCGGCAAAACGGATGGTCATGAAACCGCCGCCGCCGATATTGCCGGCATTGGGGTAGACGACGGCGAGCGCATAGCCGACGGCGACCGCCGCATCGACGGCGTTGCCGCCCTTCTTCAGCACCTCGACGCCGACCTCCGAGGCCAGATGCTGGGCCGTGACCACCATGCCGTGTTCGCCCTTGGCCGGCGCCGGCGACGCCGCAAAGACGCTGGTCAGTGGCGCCAGGGCAAAGGCGATAGAAAGACTGGCGGCGATCAGTGTCCGACGGGTGAGATGCATGGCGGGTTCTCCGGGCGGGATGCCTAGAAGACCGTGTTGGAGTGATCGAGTCTACTGACAATTGAAGGAGCGTGAGAAAGAGCCCCCTCACCCGGATCGCCATCCGAATTGCGAAGGGCAATTCGGGGCAATCCGACCTCTCCCCGAGGGGAGAGGAGCTTGTCAGCGCCGACGCCAGTCTCTTCTCCCCAGCGGGGGTGAGGCGTGGTCCGCGCAGCGGACGAAAAGCCAATTGCTTGGCTTTTCGAACAACGAACGCCCGGAGGGCGGTGGCCGCGAAGCGGCCGGATGAGGGGGCTGGCTCGGCGTTAGACAATTCCGCCCGAGCCGCCGGCAACCGCCGGGCGTTCGGCTGAGACCTTGGCGCGATAGCCCGCTGCCCGGTAGGCGGCGACGGGATCGATGGCGCCGCCGGTTCTCAGCCGCGCCATGGCCAGGATCGGCTCGACATCGGTGCGGTAGGCCGCCTTCAGCGTTTGCGTCGCCATCAGCGCGTCATTGGCGTCCTGAAAGCCTTCGAGCGCCTTGCGGTCGACCAGCAGCGCCTGCGCATAGGCGCGCTGCACTTCGACCGCCGACAGCATCAAGCTTTCGATCGGATCGGTGACGTTGTGGCTCTGGTCAAGCATGTGGGCGGGGTCGAAACCATCGACGCCGGACAGTTCGGCATCAACCAGTTCGTTGAAGACCAGGAACAGCCGGTAGGGGTCGATCGAGCCGGCGTCGAGATCATCGTCGCCATATTTCGAATCGTTGAAATGGAAGCCACCGAGTTTCCTGAACTGGATGAGCCGCGACACGATCATCTCGATGTTGACGTTGGGCGCATGGTGGCCGAGGTCGACGAGGCAGAAGGCCTTGTCGCCCAATTCCTTGGCGATGAGGTAGTTGGTGCCCCAATCCTGCACGACGGTGGAATAGAAGGCCGGCTCGTACATCTTGTGTTCGGTGAACAGCTTCCAGTCCGCCGGCAGCCCGGCATAGACCTCTTTCATGGCGTCGAGATAGCGCTCGAAAGCCTTGGCGAAATTGACCTGGCCGGGAAAATTCGAGCCGTCGCCGATCCACACCGTCAGCGCCTTGGAGCCAAGCGTCTTGCCGATCTCGATGCATTCGAGATTGTGCTCGACGGCCTGCCGGCGCGTGCCGGCGTCAGCGTGCGACAGCGAGCCGAATTTGTAGGAGAGTTTCTGGTCCCTGGCATCCGAGAAGGTGTTGGAGTTCATGGCGTCGAAGCCGAGACCGAAGCGCGAGGCGGCCTGCTTCAGCCGGTTCGGGTCGGCCTTGTCCCACGGAATGTGCAGCGAAACAGTCGGCGTCGCTTGCGTCAATTGGCTGATCACGGCGCAATCCTCGATCTTGTCGAAGATGTCGCGCGGCTCGCCAGTGCCGGGGAAGCGGGCAAAGCGCGTGCCGCCGGTGCCGACGCCCCAGGAGGGGATGGCCACGGCGAACTTCTCGACCTTGTCGCGGATAGCGTCGATGGCGATGCCGCGACGGTCGAGGCGCTCGCCGAGCGAGGCGTAGTCGCGCTCGATGTCGGCCTTGCGAGCGGCGTTGTAGCCGGCGACGAGATCGGCGGAGATGATCGTTTCGGACAAGTTGGTTCCTCCCAAGAATATGTTCGGCTGGCGCCGCCCCTCATCCGCCCTTCGGGCACCTTCTCCCCGTATAGTGACGGGGAGAAGGGAAGCGCTTCGCAGCCTAGCGCGTAAAGCTTTGTGCGTTGCCGGCGTCGACGTTGATGATGTTGCCGGTCGACTTGGCCGACATGTCGGAAGCGAAGAAATAGATCGCTTCGGCGATGTCTTCCGGGAAGACCGAGCGCTTCAGCATCGAGCGCGAGCGATAGTGTTCTTCGAGGTCGTCGGTCGACATCTTGTAGGCGGCGGCGCGCTGTTCCTTCCACTCGCCGGTCCAGATTTTCGAACCGCGCAGCACCGCGTCCGGATTGACGACGTTGACCCTGATCTGCGCTTCCGCGCCTTCCAGCGCGAGACACCTGGCGAGGTGGATTTCGGCGGCCTTGGCGGTGCAATAGGCGGCGGCGTTGGGCGACGCGGCAAGGCCGTTCTTGGAGGCGACGAAGACGACATTGCCGCCAATTTTTTGGACCCTGAACAGCCGGAATGCTTCCCGCGAGACCAGGAAATAGCCCGTGGACAGGATGTCCATGTTCTTGTTCCACAGTGCCAGCGACGTCTCCTCGATCGGCGCCGAGGAGGCGAGACCCGCGTTGGAGACCAGAATGTCGATGCCGCCGAACTCGACCGCCGTGTCGGCAAAGCCGGCAACAACCTGATCTTCCGAGGTGACGTTGATCACGACCGGGCGGACAAAATCCTTGCCATAGGCCTTGGCCAGTTCCTCATTGGCGCTGGCGAGAGCTGCCTCATCGATATCGGCCAGCACGACGCAGGCGCCCTCACGCAGCAGCCGGTTGGCCGTCGCGCGACCGATGCCGCCGGCACCGCCGGTGACCAGTGCGATCTGGCCGGCGAGCGACTTCGGCTTCGGCATGCGCTGCAGCTTCAGATCCTCGAGCAGCCAGTATTCGATGTCGAAAGCCTCCTGCGCCGGCAGGCCGACATAGGACGAGACGGTCGAGGCGCCGCGCATGACATTGATGGCGTTGACGTAGAATTCGCCGGAGATGCGCGCTGTCGCCTTGTCGCCGGCGAAAGTGAACATGCCGACGCCGGGCATCAGGTAGACCACGGCATTGGGATCGCGGATGGCCGGCGAGTCTGGATGCTTGCAACTGTCGTAATAGGCCTGATAGCCGACACGGTATTCGGCGATGTCGTCGGCGAGGCGGGCGATGACCGCATCGACATCAGGTTTTGCCGGATCGAACTCGATGACCAGCGGGCGGATCTTGGTGCGCAGGAAATGGTCCGGGCATGAGGTGCCGAGCGCCGCCAGCGGGCGCAGATCCCTGGAGTTGACGAATTCGAGCACGGCGGCGGAATCGTCGAAATGGCCAAGCTTGTGGCTCTTTTCCGAAATCAGGCCGCGGATTTTCGGCATCAGTTTCGCCGCGATGGCGCGGCGCTCAGTGGCATCGAGCGGCTTGACCACTTCGCCACCGAAGATCGCGAGGCCCTCGGAGCGGCGCTCGAACCACTCGATCGCCTGGTTGATCACCGAGATTGTCGTCTCGTAGCATTCCTTGGGGGTATCGCCCCAGGTGAACAGGCCGTGGCTTTCGAGGATGACACCTTTGGCGGTGGGGTGTTCGAGGCAGAATTTCTCCAGCCACAGGCCAAGTTCGAAGCCGGGGCGTTTCCATGGCAGCCAGCCGATGGCATCGCCGAAGATTTCCTTGGTCAGCGCCCTGGAATCCTTCGCCGCGGCAATCGCGATGATGGCGTCGGGATGCATGTGGTCGACAAATGGCTTCGGCACATAGGCGTGCAGCGGCGTGTCGATCGAGGCCGCGCGCGGATTGAGGTTGAAGGTGCAGTGGGGCAGATATCCCACCATCTCGTCCTCGTGCTCGACGCCGCGATAAAGGCCCTTCAACGCGCGCAATTTGTCCATGTAGAGCGTGGCGAAGCCATCGAGCTTGATCGAGGCGCTGTCGCCACCGGAGCCCTTGACCCACAGCACTTCGACGGTCTCGCCGCTGAGCGGATCCTTCTGCTGGATCTTCGAGGAGGTGTTGCCGCCGCCATAGTTGGTAACGCGCTTGTCGGAACCGAGCGTGTTCGAGCGATAGACCAGAAGCTCGGGGTCGCTCATCCCCTTGGCCTTCGCATCGTCCCACAGATTGGCAAGGCGCGAGCCGGAGCGCTTGTCGAGCATAGGTATCCTCCCTGGGACGCAAAAAGCCGCAGTCCATTTTGCCGGGAATGTCTACGCAAGCCGGCCGCTTGTCAATCACAAACGATCAACATCAATCATATTGCACTGCACAATGAAATTATATGATCGGAAATGATTGACACTGCTCGTTTTGAGTGCCTAGATGGCCAGGCAGGGAGGAACCATGCACGAAAAAGAGCGCCACAGGATCATTCTGTCCGCCGTCCAGGAAAAACCTGTGGTGACGGTGCAGGAGATGGTCGACCTGACGGAGTCCTCCGAGGCGACGATCCGGCGCGATATCGCGGCTCTTCACGTGCAAAAGCGCCTGCGCCGTGTGCGCGGCGGCGCCGAGGCGATCTCGCCGCCGCAATTCATCGGCCTGGCCGGCCGGCCCTTTTCCGTCAACGAAACGATCAACGCTTCGCAGAAGCGGGCCATCGCCCGCGAAGCGGTCGAATTGTGCGGGGATGGCGAGCCGATCATCATCAATGGCGGCACCACCACCTTCCAGATGGTGCATTTCCTGACCGGCCGCCGTATGCCGATCTTCACCAATTCGTTCCCGATCGCCGAGCATCTCCTCAAGCACTCCAAGAACACGGTGATGCTGTCGGGTGGCACCATCTATCGCGAGCAGAACATCATCCTGTCGCCCTTCGACAATGACGTGACGCGCAACTTCTATGCGCGCCGCATGTTCATGGGCGCTCAAGGGCTGGGACCGCTCGGCCTGATGGAAGGCGACCCGCTGCTGATCCAGGCGGAGCAGAAACTGATCGACCAGGCCGACGAGCTTGTGGTTCTGGTCGACTCCTCGAAGTTTCGCAAACGCTCCAGCCTGATCCTGTGCGGCCTGTCGCGCATCGCCACCGTCATCACCGATGACGGCATTGAGGATCGCGAAGCCAAGATGTTGGAGACCGCAGGCGTGACGCTGATCGTCGCCCGCAAGTCGGCAAAGGAAGAATCTTCACTGCAGGCCTGAGACACCCTCACGCCGGCAGCGACGATGGAATGCAACGCTCAAGGGAGGATATTCGATGAGCTTCTTGAAGAAATTGATGGTTACAGCGGCGTTTTCCGCCGCCATGTTCGTGAATGCCGCCTATGCCGAGAACGTCAAGATCGCACTGGTGGTGAAGTCGCTCGGCAACGGCTTCTTCGACGCCGCCAACAAGGGCGCCGAAGAGGCGGCCAAGGAACTCGGCGATGTCGACATCATCTACACCGGCCCGACCAAGGCGACCGCCGAAGCGCAGATCGAAGTGGTCAACTCGCTGATCGCCCAGAAGGTCAACGCCATCGCCATTTCCGCCAATGACGCCGACGCGCTGGTGCCGGTGCTGAAGAAGGCCATGGAGCGCGGCATCACCGTCATCTCCTGGGATTCGGGCGTCGCCAAGGAAGGCCGCCAGCTTCACCTCAACCCGTCCGACACCGGCCTGATCGGCGAGACCATCATCAAGCTCGCCGCCGACTATCTGCCGGAAGGCGGCGATGTCGCCATCCTGTCGGCCTCCTCGACCGCGACCAACCAGAACGCCTGGATCGACGCGGCCAAGAAAATCCTGCCGGAGAAGTTTCCGAAGATCAAACTGGTCGCCACCGTCTATGGCGATGACGACTCGGCCAAGAGCACCGACGAAGCCAAGGGCCTGTTGAAGTCCTACCCGAACCTCAAGGCGATCATCGCGCCGACCACCGTCGGCGTCGTTGCCGCCGCCCAGGTCGTGACCGACGAGAACCTGATCGGCAAGGTCAACGTCACCGGCCTGGCGCTGCCGTCGGAATTCAAGAAGTTCATCGACAACGGCGCCAGCCAGGCGGTCGCGCTGTGGAACCCGATCGACCTCGGCTACTCGGCCGTCTACCTCGCCCATGATCTGGCGGTGAAGAAGGAAGAGGCGAAGCCCGGCGCGACACTGTCGATCGGCCGCGTCGGCAAGGTGACGCTCGACGACTCGAACTCGGCTGCGATGGCTCCGCCCTTCCAGTTCGACAAGACCAACATCGAGAAGTTCTCCAAGATCTATTGATCTGGAGCTCTCTCAAGCTGTCGCGGCGGGGCTCACGTCCCGCCGCGACTTTAAACGGAACTTGTTTCAGGGCTTGATACGACCATGGACACGACAGCCCAACACGGCACGGTGACGGAGGGGCCCGCGGCCTCCACCTCACGCCTGACGCTGTCCGGCATCTCCAAGAGCTTTCCCGGGGTGCGGGCGCTGCACGATGTCAGCCTGTCGCTCTATCCCGGCCAGGTAACGGCGCTGATCGGCGAAAACGGCGCCGGCAAGTCGACGCTGGTCAAGATCATGACCGGCATCTACCAGCCCGACGCCGGCACGATCAGCATCGACGGCAAGGCCGTCACCCTGCCCAGCGCGCATGCCGCCTTCGGCCATGGCGTCACCGCCATCCATCAGGAAACCGTGCTGTTCGACGATTTGAGCGTTGCCGAAAACATCTTTCTCGGCCATGCGCCACGCACGCGCTTCGGCACCATCGACTGGCGCACCATGCGCAAGAATGCCCGCGAAGTGCTCGACACCATGCATGCCGGCCATATCGACGCCGATGCGCGGCTGAAGGACCTCGGCATCGCCAACAAGCACCTCGTCGCCGTGGCGCGCGCCATGTCGATCGACGCGCAGATCGTCATCATGGATGAGCCGACCGCCGCCCTCTCGATGAAAGAGATCGAGGAGCTGTTTCTGCTCATCGAGTTCCTCAAGAGCGAAGGCAAAGCGGTCCTGTTCATCAGCCACAAGTTCGACGAGATCTACCGCATCGCCGACCGCTACACGGTGTTCCGCGATGGCGAGATGGTCGGCGAAGGCTTGATCAGGGATGCCCGCCAGAGCCAGATTGTGCGCATGATGGTCGGCCGCTCGGTCGACCACATCTTTCCGCAGCGCAAGGCCGAGATCGGCGCGCCGGTGCTGTCCGTCGCCGGCCTGTCGCACCCGACCGAGTTCAACGACATCGGCTTCGAGTTGCACAAGGGCGAGATCCTCGGCTTCTACGGTCTGGTCGGCGCCGGGCGCAGCGAGGTGATGCAAGCGATATCGGGCATCACCCGCACCACGGGTGGCACGATCACGCTGGACGGCAAGGTGATCGCGCCGAAATCGGCGGCGGATTCGATCGAATCCGGCATAGTCTATGTGCCTGAGGAGCGCGGCAAGCAAGGCGTGGTGATCGGCCTGCCGATCTTCCAGAACGTCTCGCTGCCCTCGCTCAAGCGCACCTCCAAATCCGGCCTGCTGCGGCTGGCGGAGGAGTTTTCGCTCGCCCGCTCCTATACCGAGCGGCTTGACCTCAGGGCCTCGTCCCTCAGCCAGGATGTCGGCACGCTGTCGGGCGGCAATCAGCAGAAGATCGTCATCGCCAAATGGCTGGCGACCGCGCCCAAGGTGATCATCCTGGACGAGCCGACCAAGGGCATCGATATCGGCTCCAAGGCTGCCGTGCATGGCTTCATGGCCGAGCTGGTGGCGCAGGGCCTGTCTGTGATCATGGTGTCGTCGGAACTGCCCGAAATCCTCGGCATGTCCGACCGCGTCGTCGTCATGCGCGAAGGCCTGGTCGCGGCGGTCTACGACAACAAGGGACTGGACGCCGAAACGCTTGTCCGGACGGCAGCGGGGATCGCGGCATGAAGGCTTTCCTGAAATACCGCGAAATCTGGCTGGCTGCGGCCATCGTCGTGCTGATCGGGCTGATCTCGACCCGCTTTCCAGCCTTCGCTGACCCCGGCAATCTGCGCCAGGTGTTCAACGACACCTCGATCCTGATGATCCTGGCGCTCGGCCAGATGGTCGTCATCCTGACCCGCTCGATCGACCTGTCCATGGCCTCCAACCTCTGCTTCACCGGCATGGTGGTGGCGATGCTGAACGCCGCGCATCCGGCCATACCGATCCCCCTGCTGATCGTCATCGCATTGGGTGTCGGCCTGGTGCTCGGCGCCATCAACGGCCTTCTGGTATGGCGGTTGAACATTCCTTCGATCGTGGTCACATTGGGCACGCTGACCATCTATCGCGGCGCCACCTTCGTCCTGTCCGGCGGCGCGTGGGTCAATGCCGACAAGATGAGCCCGGACTTCATCGGCTTCCAGCGCGCCGCTTTTCTCGGCATTCCGGTGCTGTCGTGGATCGCCATCCTGGTCATCGCGCTGTTCTTCGTGCTGATGACACGCACCGCGCTTGGCCGCTCGATCTATGCCATCGGCGTCAACCCGACGGCGTCGGTCTATACTGGCATCGATGTCGGCCGGACGAAATTCATCGTCTTCTGCATCTCCGGCATGATCGGCGGGCTTGCCGGTTATCTCTGGATCTCGCGCTACGTCATCGCCTCGGTCGAGGTCGCCAACGGCTATGAGCTCAACATCATTGCCGCTTGCGTCATCGGCGGCATCTCGATCGCCGGCGGCATCGGTTCGGTCGGCGGCGCGGTGCTCGGGGCGCTGTTCCTCGGCATCATCTCCAACGCACTGCCGGTCATCAACATCTCGCCCTTCTGGCAGATGGCGATTTCGGGCAGTGCCATCATCCTGGCCGTCGTGCTCAATGCACGCGGCGAACGCCAGCAGGGCCGCATCATCCTGCGAAAAGTGGAGGCGGCATGACCGACGTCCCTGCCCCGCGCCGTATTCCCGACCGGCTCGACAAGCCGCTCTCTTCAGCGATCTTTTCCTGGGAAGCGCTGCTGGTCGTGGTGGCCGTCGCCATCTTCGCCATCAACAGTTTTGCCTCGCCCTATTTCCTCGACCCCTATTCGCTGTCGGACCTGACCTTCAACTTCACCGAGAAGGGCCTGATCGCCTTCGCCATGGCGCTGCTGATCATTTCGGGCGAGATCGACCTGTCGGTCGCCGCCATCATCGCGCTCGCCTCGACGATGATGGGCATGGCGGTGCAGGCCGGCGCCGGCACGCCGGTGCTGGTGGCGATCGGCATCGTCGTCGGACTCGGCTGCGGCGCCTTCAACGGGCTGCTGGTGACAAGGCTCGGCCTGCCCTCCATCGTCGTCACCATCGGCACGATGAGCCTGTTTCGCGGCATCGCCTTCATCATCCTCGGCGACCAGGCCTATAAGGGCTATCCCGAAAGCTTTGCTTTCTTCGGCCAGGGCTATGTCTGGTGGGTGGTGTCGTTCGAGCTGGTGCTCTTCCTCATCGCGGCTGTCGTCTACTGGTTCCTCCTGCATCGCACGAGTTTCGGCCGCCGCGTCTTCGCCATCGGCAACAATCCGGTGGCGGCGCAGTTTTCCGGTGTCCGCGTCGGCCGCATCAAATTCATCCTGTTTTGCCTGACCGGGCTGATGTCGGGCATCGCCTCGGTGCTGATCACCTCGCGGCTCGGCTCGACAAGGCCGTCGATCGCGCAGGGCTACGAGCTCGAAGTCATCACCATGGTGGTGCTCGGCGGTGTCAGCATCCTGGGCGGCGCAGGCAGCATTGTCGGCGTCGTGCTGGCCGCCTTCATCATGGGGCTGGTGACCTTCGGGCTCGGCCTGCTCAACGTGCCCGGCATCGTCATGTCGATCTTCATCGGCCTGCTGTTGATCATCGTCATCGCGCTGCCGATCGTCTGGCGGCGTCTGCGCGGGGGACGCTGATGCCGGAGAAATATGCGTTCAAGATGAAGCTCAAGCCTGGCATGAAGGCCGAGTACAGGAAGCGCCACGACGAGATATGGCCATCACTGGTCGCGCTGCTGAAGCAGGCCGGCGTGTCCGATTATTCGATCCATCTCGACGAGGAAACCAACATCCTGTTCGGCGTGCTGTGGCGGCGCGACGACCATGGCATGGCCGACCTGCCTAAGCATCCGGTGATGCAGCGCTGGTGGGCCCACATGGCCGACATCATGGAAACCAAACCGGACAACGAGCCGCTGGCCGTGCCCCTGGAAACAATGTTCCATATGGCATGAGTGCTCTGCGCCATATCGCCGTCATCGACATCGGCAAGACCAACGCCAAGGTGGCGCTGGTCGACCTCTCGACCTTGAGCGAGGTGGCGCTGCGCCGCATGGCCAACGCGCCGCTGCGCCAGGCGCCCTATCCACATCACGATGTCGAGGCTTTGTGGACGTTCATCCTCGACAGCCTGGCCAGTCTCAACCGCCAGCAGCGTATCGACGCCATTTCGATCACCACCCATGGCGCAACCGGCACGCTGGTCGATGCTTCGGGCGAACTGGTGCTGCCTGTGCTCGACTACGAGTTCGATGGCCCCGATAGGCTGGCGGCGGACTATGACGCTGTTCGACCACCCTTTGCCGAGACCGGCACGCCGCGCCTGCCGCTCGGCCTCAATCTCGGCGCGCAGTTCTTCTGGCAACAGAAAAACTTCCCGGTGGAATTCGCCAAGGCCACCGCGCTGCTCATGTACCCGCAATATTGGGCCCTGCGCCTGACTGGCGTCGCCGCCAACGAAGTGACCTCGCTTGGTTGCCACACCGATCTGTGGAACCCGTGGACAGCGGATTTTTCGTCGCTGGTCGATCGGTTGGATTGGCGCGGCCTGATGGCACCGGTGCGGCCGGCCAGGGAGCGACTCGGGCCAATCCTGCCGGCGCTTGCCGCGCGCACCGGCCTTGATCCGCAAACCCCGGTGTTCTGCGGCCTGCACGATTCCAACGCCTCGCTGCTGCCGCATCTCCTGTCCGACACGCCGCCCTTCTCGGTCGTCTCGACCGGCACATGGGTGGTATCGATGGCGGTGGGTGGCAGGACGGTCAAGCTAGACCCGGCGCGCGATACGCTGGTCAATGTCAATGCGCTGGGCGACCCCGTCCCCTCGGCCCGCTTCATGGGTGGTCGCGAATTTTCCGTGCTGACGGAAGGGCCGCCGGCGACCTGGACCGAAGACGATATCGGCGCCGTGCTGGCGCGAAAGACGTTGCTGCTGCCGTCGACCCAGCAAGGGTCAGGGCCGTTCCCGCACCATACCGCGACGTGGCTCGATGCCGACGGCATCGACAACGGCCAGCGTTTTGCCGCCATCTCGTTCTATCTGGCGCTGATGACGGCGACCTGTCTCGATCTGATCGGCGCCGACGGCCCGACCACTGTCGAAGGGCCGTTTGCCCGCAATCGGCTGTTTGTGGGCATGCTGGCGGCAGCGACCGCACGCAGCGTCATCGCCTCCGAGGCCGCCACCGGCACCAGCATCGGCGCAGCACTTTTGGCATCCGAAGAGACGCCGGTGCACGGCAAGGGCGAGAGGATAGAACCGCAGACCGACCCGATCTGGGCGGCCTATGTCAGCGCGTGGCGCGCGGCGGTCGAAGCGCGGGATGCGATTATCAGAGCATGACCAATGATAAAAAGGTATGAAGAATACAAAATCGCGATATTACTGGCGGAGAAATAATGCAGGATCGAAAAATTAAATTTACGGAAAACTAACCATATTAGATAAATAACAAGTACCACAACAGCATATAGAATTAACGGAATTATTAAAATATCAAATTGATATTCGCTGGATTGCGAAAATAAATTTATGCCATACTTAATGGACAAATACGACTCACATTCCGATCCGCCGTCTCCATAAGTTATTCCCATCCCGATATAATTACCGCAATTATTAGCTTTATCTATAATGCAAGCAAAAATTCCTACTAAAAATGCCGTTGCTGCGAACAAGATGAAATGAAATCTATCGACGTTCCAATCTAGCGTCATCCAGGCACCCAACTGACGTCAAATTTTCTGAATTGAGGTTACGTTCCGCTCCGATCGCAAGTCAATATAGCTAGAGAATCCGCTTGCCGAAGGCCGACATGACGAAGCTGACGACATCGGTAGCGATCCTCGGCTCCAGATCGGCGGTCAGGCCAGAAACATCCATCGACAGCAGCCCGCCGGAGAGCGCGATCGCCTCCATTGCCTGATGTGTCTCGCGCACGGTCAGCCCGCCAGATCCGGCCGCCCAGCCGGCGAATTCGGTTGCCGTCGGGGAATAGCTGACATGAAAGCCCTGCGTGCCCGAGGTGGCTATGCGGATCGCCTCGTGCATCAGGTCGCGCATGCCCATGGCGTCGATGTCGGTCATAGTGAAGGCCGAGACACGCGAGTCCTTCAGCACCCGCGCCTCGGCCGGATCGGCGTGGCGCAGGCCGACGATGACGACATTTTCCGGCGACAGTTGCGGCTGCAGCGCGCCGGCCTTGTGATCGAGGCCGAGGGTCCGGGCCAGCACCGACGCTTCCGGCAGATCAATGCCCTCTTTGTCTTCCGGCATCAGGGCGGCGATGGAATCAATCCAGATCAGGCCGAAGGAGTGCGTTGCGCGCGCCGTCGCGGTCAGCGCCTTGTGAGCGACGCGGCGGTCGGTGCCCGCAGCCAGCCGGATCAAGCCCGAGGGCGGCCGCTCGATATCGGCCAATTCGACGACATCGAAATTCATCGCTTCCAGCCGGGCTCCAGTTCCCTCCCGAGCGAGGACGCCGGCGGCTTCCTGTTCAGCCGTGATCGACACCATTCTGCGGCCGGAAAAGTCGGCGACGTCATGCATCGGCGCCTTCTCGACATATTCCGAGGTCATCGCCAAAAGCATGGCGCCATAGCTCATGCGGAAGGCGACACGGTCGCCGACAGTGGGTCGCGGATCGGCGTCCTGCACATCGAGCAGCAGATGGTCGCTGGAGGCGCCGAGCACTCGTATCCCTTTGGCGATGGGAGTCAGCCCTTCTACCAGCACGTCCTCGCGGCCGATATTGGCGATGGCACGCAGCCGGTCGCCCTCGTCGGGGAAAACGGGCTGGTTGCCGAAAGCGTCGTAACCGGACTCGCCGATCGGCCGCGACGGCTTCAGCTTGACCTCGATGATGTCGCTGGTCAGGCGGCAGGCATCGGGCTCGAGTTCCGGCCACGGCACATCGCGGAAGGTTTCGACACCGCCTTGCAGGATCGCCTCGCCGACCCTGAGATTGTTGATACCGGCGGGCAGCTTGCCTTCGAGCAACAGCGTCAGTGACGACGAGGCGCCGCCGGAGATCCAGTCGAGGCTTTTGCCGGACAGGCGCTCGGTCTTGTAGGCGTGGGCGACAAGCTGGCCAAGATTTTCCGGCGTCGGCATGATGGCGCCGAAGCAGCCGAGATTGGTGCCGATGCCGGCGATGCGCACGCCCTTGAACTCGAGGATGCGTTCGACGGTGGGGATCAGGTCGTTCGGCCAGATGCCTTCGCGGAGGTCGCCAAGGTCGATCATCAGCATGATGTCGTGGACGCGGCCCATGCGCTCGGCGATGCGCGAGATCTCGCGAATGGTGGCGAGTTCCGATTGCAGGCTGATGTCGACGGTGCGTACCGCCTCTTCGACGCGCGCCATGGGCGGACTGCGCAGGAGCATGATCGGCGCGTTGATGCCGCTGTCGCGCAGTCGGCGGATGTTTTCGAAACGCGATTCGGCAATGCCGGCAACCCCGCCGCGCAGCATGGCGCGCGCAACTTGCGGCATGCCGCACGTGCCCTTGGTGACGCCAAACACCTTGATATCAGACAGCGCGCAACGCTCGACGATGGTGCGAGCGTTGCGCTCGATGCGGCCAAGGTCGATGGCGACTTGCGGTCCGGACATGTCTAGCCCCTGTAGACCAGCCCTTGCGGGTCGATCTCGGGCTTGCGGCCGGCAACCAGATCGGCAAGGAATTTTCCCGAGCCGCAGGCCATGGTCCAGCCGACATGGCCGTGGCCGGTGTCGAGATAGAGGTTTTTGTAACGCGCCTGGCCGATGACCGGGACGGAGCCCGGCATCATCGGCCGCAGGCCTGCCCACAACTCCGCCTTCTTCTCGTCGAAGGCGCCGGGAAACAGATCCCTGGCGGTCCTGAACATGGTGGCAAAGTCGCTGGGTTTATGAGTGCGGTCGAAGCCGGTGAATTCGGCCGTCGAAGCCAACCGCAATCGATTGCCAAGGCGCGAATAGGCCATTAGCTGGTCCTCATCGGCGCCGCCCATGGTCGGGCCCTTGCTCTCGTCCTCCAGCGGAATTGTCGCCGTATAGCCCTTCACCGGGTATACGGGCAGGTCGATGCCGTAGCGGCGGCCAAGTAGGCCGCTTTCCGGCCCCATCGAGATGACCACGGCGTCACCCGTGACCGGTCCGGCCGAAGTCATCACCGCGCGCACCCGGTCGCCCTCGATATCGAGGCCCTCGACCGTCGTTCCGTAGAGAAACTTGACGCCGAGCCTTTCGGCGGCATGGGCGGCAAGCTTTTCCACGAACTGCCGGGAGTCGCCGGTCTGGTCGATCGGCGAATAGACGCCGCCGGCTATCTTTTCCTTCACCCCGGCAAGACCCGGTTCGAGCTCGACCAGACGGTCGCGGCCGACGATCTCGATCGGCAGGCCATGCTCGGCCAGATAGCGGTAATTGTCGGTGCCGGTGTCGAGGCTGTGCTGCGAACGGAAGAAATAGAGGATGCCCTTCTTGCGCTCGTCATAATGGATGCCGGTGTCGGCGGAGATGGCGTTGATGCAGTCGCGCGAATAGAGCGCCAGCCGCAGCTTGACCTGGCTGTTGGCGCGCAGGCGCGCCACCGTGCATTGGCGCAGGAAACGCAGGCTCCAGGCGAGGAAATAGGGATCGAAGCGCAGCCGTACCTTGATGCCGAGATCATGGTTGTAGAGCGCGCGCAGAAACGTCTTCAGAGCCGCTGGCGAGGCCCAGGCGGTAGCATCGCCCGGTGACACCAGGCCGGCATTCGACTGGCTGGTGCCACGCGCCGGCGCCGCATGGCGCTCGATCACGGTGACCTCGTGGCCATCGGCGGCCAGGTAATAGGCGGCCGCCGTACCGACAACACCGGCCCCAAGCACCACTATCTTCATGCCATCCCCCAAAAAGCTCGCCGCGGCCAGCGCCTCCACGCCTTACCGCGAATACCTTCCATAGCGCTTCGCTGAGCGCCTTGCGAGCCCTTGGGGAACCTGGCTCAGCCCCTTGCGGAGTTCTTTCCCGTCAGGATGCGCTCCCAGGCAAGCGCATCGGCAACGATCTGGTCGAGATCGTCGCGTTGCGGCGTCCAGCCGAGCTCCGCCCGGGCAAGGTCCGAATTGGCGACCACGGCTGCCGCATCGCCGGGACGTCGGTCGCCCATCTTCACCTCGAAATCATGGCCGAAGGCACGCCGCACGCTCTCAATGACTTCGAGCACGGAATAGCCATGGCTGTAGCCGCAATTGGCGACGAGGCTTTGTCCCCCAGCGCGCAGCCGTTGCAGGGCCAGGCGATGCGCCGCTGCCAGGTCGCTGACATGGATATAGTCGCGCATACAGGTGCCGTCGGGCGTCGGATAATCGGTGCCGAACACCTGCATGAACGGGCGCTTGCCGAGTGCCGTCTCGCAGGCGACCTTGATCAGATGGGTGGCGCCCGGCGTCGACTGGCCGGTGCGGCCCTTGGGGTCGGCGCCGGCGACGTTGAAATAGCGCAGCGCGGTGTAGCGTATGGGATGCGCTGTCGCCGCGTCGCGCAGCATCCATTCGCTCATCAGCTTGGACAGGCCGTAGGGCGATTCGGGCGCCAGGCGGGCATCCTCGCGCACCGGCTCCAGCCCGGCGCCACCATAAACGGCGGCGGTCGAGGAAAAGATGAAATTGGGCACGCCCTCGCGCACCGCGGTTTCGATCAGCGTGCGGGTCTTCGAGGTGTTGTTCTCGTAGTAGGCAAGCGGGTCGGCGACCGATTCCGGAACCACGATGGAGCCGGCGAAATGGATGATGGCGTCGACATGATTGTCCCGGATGATCGAGCCGACCAATTCCCTGTCGGCGACATCGCCGACAACCAGCTTTGCCTCCGGCGCCACCGCCCATTCGAAGCCGGTGGAAAGACGGTCGAGAACGACCACGCTTTCGCCGGCATCCAGCAATTCCCAGACCATGTGGCTGCCGATATAGCCGGCACCACCTGTCACCAAAACCGTCATCCGCATCCTCGCATCTCAAGATTTATCGGAAACTGTCTCAAACACCGCCATACTGGAAAGCCCGCCGCATGGCCATTAGAACCCTTGGTAACCGGCGTTCACCAAATGTGGCATCGTGCTGAAACAAAAGTGATCCACAGAGCGTGTCGTGGAGTGGGAATAGGCCACGATCCGCCAGCGTTAGGAACAGGTGCGGGGCGTGGCATTTTGACCAAAACGGCCCGGTGGACGACCAATAGGGCAATGATTATGATCCCGCGCAAAATTGGGAAGCCGACATGAACTACCAGCGGTTCTTCGAAGAAGCGATCGACCAGCTCCATGCGGAGCGTCGCTATCGTGTCTTCGCCGACCTCGAGCGCATCGCGGGCAAGTTTCCGCGCGCCATCTGGCGCTCCAACGGCCGCGCCGAGGAAATCACCGTCTGGTGCTCCAACGATTATCTCGGCATGGGCCAGCATCCCGATGTCATCGCCGCGTTCCAGAACGCGGCCGGCAAGATGGGTTCGGGCGCCGGCGGCACCCGCAACATTTCCGGCACTTCCAACCCGCTGGTCGAGCTCGAGCATGAGCTTGCCGACCTGCACGGCAAGGACGCGGCTTTGGTCTTCACTTCCGGCTTCGTCTCCAACGAAGCCTCGATTTCGACCATTGCGCGGCTTTTGCCCAACTGCCTGATCATCTCGGACGAACTGAACCACGCCTCGATGATCGAGGGCGTGCGGCGCTCGGGCGCCGAGAAGAAAATCTTCCGGCACAATGACGTCGCGCATCTGGAAAGCCTGTTGCAGGCGGCGGGGCGCGAGCGCGCGAAGCTGATCGTCTTCGAAAGCGTCTATTCGATGGACGGCGACATCGCGCCGATCAGAGAGATCGTCGAACTCGCCGAGCGCCACAACGCCATGACCTATATCGACGAGGTCCATGCCGTCGGCATGTACGGACCGCGCGGCGGCGGCATCACCGAACGCGAGGGTCTGGCCGACCGCATCGATATCATCGAAGGCACGCTCGCCAAGGCGTTCGGCACGCTGGGCGGCTACATCACCGGCACCAGTGCGGTGATCGACGCGGTGCGCTCCTATGCACCGGGCTTCATCTTCACCACGGCGCTGCCGCCGGCGATTGCGGCCGCGGCGACGACGTCGATCCGCCATCTCAAGCGCTCGCAGGCCGAGCGTGACGCGCAGCAGCAGCAGGCGAGCCGAACCAAGCAGATCCTGTCGGCCGCCGGCCTGCCGGTGATGGAATCGCCGACCCACATCGTGCCGCTGCTGGTGGGGGACCCCGAGCTCTGCAAGATGGCCAGCGACCGCCTGCTTGGCGTTCACGGCATCTACATCCAGCCGATCAACTACCCGACCGTGCCGCGTGGCACCGAACGGCTGCGTATCACGCCGACGCCGTTCCATTCCGACACGCTGATCGCGGGACTGCAGGACGCACTGGTCGAGACCTGGGATGCACTCGGCATTCCCTACGGCTCCGCCGGCCGGCCCACTGTCGCGAAGAGCGATCGGATCGTTCCCCTGCTGGTGCCCAAGTCGGGCGGGTGAGTCAGGGGCTGAGCCCGTTTTGAAACTCTGCTCCGACGGCCATCTGGCTCGCCGGAGCAGTTTTCCATTCGGACTTCGTTAGCGGCTCAAACAGTCTTCATCCACTTTGCCAGCCGGTGCGCGGCTTCCTCGAGCTGGTCGAGGCGGCGGTGGAAGCACAGCCTGAGGAAGGCTTCGCCGCCGGGACCGAAGGCGGTGCCGGGCGCCAGGCCGACATTGGCCTTGTCGACGATGTCGAAGGCCGCCGTGCGGGAATCGGTGATGCCGTCGACGGTGAAGAACAGATAGAAGGCGCCCTGCGGCACGGTAAACCGGGCGCGGCCGGTGGCGCCGAGAATGCCGCAGACCAGGTCGCGCGCTTTCCTCGCCCGCTCCACCTGTTCGGCGACAAACCCATCGCCCTCGTCCAGGGCTGCGACCGCGCCGCGCTGCATGAACTGGGCAACGCCGGAATTCGAATACTGGATCAGGTTCTCGAACACCTGCTGCAGGCTCGGATGCGTCTTGATCCAGCCGACACGCCAGCCGGTCATCGCCCAATTCTTGGAGAACGAGTTGACGAACAGGATGCGGTCTTCCTCCGTGGCGATGTCGAGGAAGGACGGCGCGCGGCCATGGCCGTAGTGGAACAGCGAATAGATCTCGTCGGCAATGATCCAGACATTCTTGGCGCGCGCGAGATCGAGGATCGCCTGCAATGTCTCGTGATCGGCGGTCCAGCCTGTCGGGTTAGACGGCGTGTTGATGAACAGCGCCTTGGTGCGCGGCGTGATCGCCGCGGCGATCTTCTCGACGTCGCAGGACCAGCCATTGCCGGAATGATCGAGCGTGACCGCCACCGGAACAGCTCCCGACAGGGCGGCGGCGGCGTCGAAATTCGGCCAGGCCGGTGACAGATAGATCACCTCGTCGCCAGCACCGGCGAGAGCGGTCAGCGACATCTGGATGGCATGCATGCCCGACCCAGTGACGATGAATTGCTCCTCCGGGAAGGTCTTGCCGAAATGCCTGGCGTAGTAGCGTGACAGCGCCTGCCTCAGATCGGGAATGCCCCTCTGCCAGGTGTAGAACGTCTCGCCGCCGGCCAGCGCCTTAGACGCGGCATCGGTGATGAAGGCCGGCGTCGGCAGGTCACCCTCACCAGCCCAGAGCGGGATCAGACCGTCACGCAGGCGGCCGTAATTGACGACGGCGACAATGCCGCTTTCCGGTGCGGCACGGGCTTCGGCGCGAAAGCTGTCGATCAGGCTCATGTACAAATCCGTTTTCCCTTGGTGTTGCCGCTCTTTACCAGATGCGAGAACAGAAAACCCCGGCCGTGAGCGACCGGGGTTTTGGTCCAGCAAAGGCTGGCTGAATTATCGCTTGGCGAGCAGATCGCGGATTTCGGTGAGCAGCGCGACATCGGCGGGGGGCGGTGCGGCGGGTGCCGCAGGCTTCTCGCGCTCGAGCTTCTTACGCAGATTGTTCACGGCCTTGACCATCAGGAAGATGATGAAGGCGAGGATGAGGAAGTTCAGCACCGCGGTGATGAAGCTGCCATAGGCGAGGACGGCGCCGTGCGCCTTGGCATCAACCAGCGTCGTGGCCTTGTTGTCCAAGGACAGAGGCAGGAAATAATTGTTGAAATCCAGTCCGCCGAAAATCGCACCAACGATCGGCATGATGACGTCGTCGACCAGCGACTTGACGATAGTGCCAAAGGAAGCGCCGATGATGACGCCGACCGCAAGGTCCATCACATTGCCTTTGGAAATGAATTCCTGGAATTCTTTCAGCATTCGACCCTCCTTGCCATGACCGGCCGCGCTGCCGCTCCGTCCTTGCGTCGTCGACCTGAAGGCAAGATAACAAAAACCTGCAGTTGCAACATGGGCAAAAAGGGGAAAACAACCGCTTTCTCCTTCCGTTACGGTACCTTGGGCGGCACCCAGGCTTGCTCTGCACCCGAGATCATGCTGCCAAAGCCGCAATGGACTCCAGCGCCAAGCTGTGATTGCGTTCGGACAAGCCGGATAAAAAGACGGCAAAGGAGGAAATTCCAGGCGTGCAGGGCTTGTTCATCGTCATCATTGCGATCGCCTATGTGACGCTGCTGTTCGCCATCGCCAGCCTGGGCGATCGCCGATCGGCCATCTCGGGGCCGGGTCGGGCACGGCCCTTCATCTACGCGCTCAGCCTGGCCATCTACTGCACCTCCTGGACCTTCTTCGGCTCGGTAGGGCTGTCCTCCGAACGCGGCCTCGAATTCCTCGGCATCTATACCGGCCCGGTGCTGGTGTTCGTGTTCGGTTTCCCGCTGCTCAACCGTATCGTGCGGCTGGCCAAGACGGAGAAGATCACCTCGATCGCCGACTTCCTCGGCGCGCGTTACGGCAAGAGCTTCACCGTCGCCGCGATCGCCACGCTGATCGCCACCATCGGCGCGGTGCCCTATATCGCGTTGCAGCTGAAGGCGATATCGGGTTCGGTCAGCCTGATGGTCGAGCATTATACGGGATCGCCGCCCTCCTTCGATCCGTTCGTCAGCGACATCTCGCTGGTCGTCGCCATGCTGCTGGCGCTGTTTGCGGTGCTGTTCGGCACCCGCCATGCCGATGCCACCGAACATCAGGACGGGCTGGTGCTGGCGGTGGCGGTCGAAACCGTAGTCAAGCTCGCCGCTTTCCTGGCGATCGGCCTGATGGTCACTTTCCTGATCTTCGGCGGCCCGGGCGACATGTTCGCAAAGCTGGCTGAGAATGGGCAGGTGCGTCAGGCGATGGGCTACAACACCTCGCTTGCCACCTGGCTGGTGCTGACGGGCCTCAGCGGCTGTGCCGTCATCATGCTGCCACGTCAGTTCTACGTCACCATCGTCGAGAACCGCGGCGAGGCCGAACTGCGCACCGCGACCTGGGTGTTTCCGCTCTACCTCGTGGCGATCAACCTGTTCGTGCTGCCGATCGCCTTTGCCGGCCTGTCGCTGGTCGGCACCGGCACCAGCAGCGATCTCTACGTGCTGTCGCTGCCCCTGTTCAGCGGCCATGACGTGCTCGCCATGGCGGCCTTCATCGGCGGGCTGTCGGCGGCAACGGCCATGGTGATCGTCGAAAGCGTGGCGCTGTCGATCATGATCTCCAACGACCTCGTCATCCCGTTGTTCGTGCGCCGCCTGCTCAAGACCTCGACCTCCGAGAACGAGGACTGGTCGACGCTGATCCTCAATGTGCGGCGCGGGGCGATCTTCATCCTGTTGTTCATCGCCTTCCTCTACTATCGCGAGAGCACCAACAGCGCGCGGCTGTCTTCGATCGGCCTGATGTCGTTTGCGGCCATCGCGCAGTTCGCACCGGCGCTGATCGGCGGGCTGATCTGGCGCGGCGCCAATGGCAGGGGTGCCGCACTCGGCATGATCGTCGGCATCATCGTCTGGGGCTACACGCTGCTGTTTCCATCGCTTGCCTCCCCCGACACCGGCATCCTTGTGCACGGGCTGTTCGGCTTCGAGGCGCTGCGGCCGCAAGCGCTGTTCGGCACCGTGGCCGAACCGCTGAACCACGGCGTGTTGTGGAGCCTGTCGATCAACACGCTGTTTTTCGTCCTTGGCTCGCTGTCGCGCGCATCGGTGCCGCTGGAGCGCATCCAGGCGTCGATCTTCGTGCCAAGGGATGCCGGCCCGATGCCGAGCCTGCGCCGCTTCCGCACCGCCATCACCGTCAACGACCTCAAGGACACGATCGCACGCTACCTCGGCGTCGAGCGCACCGAGCGCTCTTTCCAGTCGTTCGAGAAGACCAACGGCACCTCGCTTCATGGCAAGGAGCAAGCGAGCATGGACGTCATCCGCTTCTCCGAGCAGCTTTTGGCCAGCGCCGTCGGCTCCTCCTCGGCGCGGCTGATCCTGTCGCTGCTGTTCCGGCGTCATGACCGCGAATCCCGCGATGCCTTCCGCCTGCTCGACGACGCCACCGAGGCGCTGCAGCACAACCGCGACCTCCTGCAGATCGCGCTCGACCAGATGGAACAGGGCATCACCGTCTTCGACCGCGATTTCCGCCTGATCTGCTGGAACCGCCAGTACCGGGCGCTGTTCGACCTGCCCGACGAGATGGGCCAGGTCGGCGTCTCGCTCGACCAGATCCTGCGTCATCTTGCCGAGCGCGGCGACATCCCGGCCGACCAGCGCGTGACGATGCTCAACCGGCTGACCAGCTTCGTCAGCCCCTGGCAGATGGAGCTGAAGACCAGCGGTCGCATCCTGGAGCTGCGCTCCGATCCGATGCCGGATGGCGGCATCGTCGCCACCTATGCCGACATTTCCGGGCGCGTCGAACAAGATCTGGCGCTGAAGCGCGCCAATGAATCGCTGGAACAGCGGGTCAAGACCCGCACCATCGAACTGACCCGCGTCAATGAGGAACTGGCGCAGGCGCAGATGCTGGCCGAGGAGGCCAATCTTGGCAAGACGCGCTTCCTTGCCGCCGCCGGCCACGACATCCTGCAGCCCTTGAACGCCGCCCGGCTCTATTGCTCCTCGCTGATCGAGAAGGCCGGTAAGGGGCCAGCCGGCAAGGCGGCGATCAACATCGAATCCTCGCTGGAATCGGTCGAGACCATCTTGGGCGCCGTGCTCGACATCTCCCGCCTCGACGCCGGCGCGATGAAGCCGGACGATACCGCCTTCAACCTCGACGGATTGCTGCGCCAGATCGGCAATGATTTTCGGCCAATGGCAGCCGAAAAGAAGCTCGGGCTGACCATCATGGCCTCGTCGCTCACCGTGATAACCGACCGCAATTTGTTGCGCCGCCTGATCCAGAACCTGGTCTCCAACGCGATTAAGTATACCCGCCAGGGCCGCATCCTGGTCGGCGTGCGGCGGCGCGGCGAACTGGCGGAAATCCAGGTGATCGACACCGGCATCGGCATCGCCGGCGACAAGCTGAACACGGTCTTCCATGAGTTCACCCGGCTGGACGAAGGCGCGCGGGAAGCCGAGGGCCTCGGCCTCGGCCTCTCCATCGTCGACCGCATCGCTCGCGTGCTCAGGCTCGAAATCCGCATCTTCTCCAATCCGGGCAAGGGCACGCGCTTCTCGGTCATCCTGCCCGTCGCGGCGGTGCAGGAGCCGCGACGCGAGGTCGAAACCAAGGCTCCCGCCCGTGCCGCGGCTTCGCTGGCCGGGCTGCATGTGCTCTGTATCGACAACGACGCCCGCATCCTTGAAGGCATGCGGCTCTTGCTTGAGGGCTGGGGATGCAACGTCGATACGGTGTCCGGCTCACGGGATCTGCAGAGCGCCGCGCTACACCGCCCGGACATCGTGCTTGCCGACTATCATCTCGACGGCGAAACCGGTCTCGACATCATCGCCCGGCTGCGTGCGACCCATGGCGACGACCTGCCGGCCGTGCTGGTCACCGCCGACCGCTCCAACGAGGTGCGGGCGGCGGCAGGCGGGCTCGAGATTCCGGTGATCAACAAGCCGCTGAAACCGGCGGTGCTGCGCTCGATGATGGCCAGGGTCAGGCCGCTGGCATCGGCGGCAGAGTGACGCCAAAGGGGCGGGCCGGACAGAGCCGGCGATCTCAGCTCCTGTGCCCTAGACTTTCGAGGTAAGCGCAGAACATGTCGGCCATGGCGTCGGCATAGGTTTCGATCTCGGCCGGTGTTCTCGGACTTCCCGAAAAGTCCTTTCCCACCGCGCTGAGTGTGGCGATGATCAGCTCGCCCGTCAGGGCACGAACAGTGTCCGTGACCTCAGGCAACTCCTCCCTCAGGAATATCTGGACGGTATGTTCGCCCGACGCCCTTGCCTCGTGAGCCTCGGGCGCGTCGCGATAAAGCGGTGCGGCGTCATTGAGTGCTACGCGCACCGCAGCCTCTTCGCACTCCGAGCGGATGAAGGCGTGGACAAGGCCACGCAACCGTTCAAGAGGCGGGCGTTGGTCGTCCTCGAGTATGGTGCGCAGCAGGCCACCTGTCTGCCGCCATTCATCGCTCTGCAGCCTGAACAGGAGTGCCGCCTTGTTGGGGAAATACTGGTAAAGCGAGCCGACGCTGACCCCTGCCTTTTCCGCCACCCGCGTGGTGGTGAAACGCTGCGCGCCTTCGCTCGCCAAAACCTGAACAGCAGCTTCCAAAATCGCCGCGACAAGGTCCGTGGCGCGAGCCTGTTTGGGCTGTTTTCGTGAGGAAATCGAAGGGCTTGAGCGTCCGGTCATGTCTCGGCTCGGCAATGCGAATTGGAAACCTGAAGGATTATTCGTATTTTTCAACACAACACAAGAACGCCGCCATTTTCGACCGGAGACTTTCATGACGACGCTGACCGACGCCCCGCTGGCACCCCTGCTGGCCCGCCTGTTCAAAGAAGCCAATGCCGCGACCAGCCCGGCGGTGGCTGCGCTCTCACACGAGGAGCGGACGCGCCTGCTCAAGAGCAAGACCGAATATGTCGACTTCTACGGACGGCTGAAGGATCTCTGGCTGGCGATCTCGCCCGAGACCGGCACGCTGCTCTACATGCTGGCGCGCAGCAGCGGCGCGCGCATCATCATCGAGTTTGGCACCTCGTTCGGCATCTCGACGCTCTATCTTGCGGCAGCACTCAGGGACAATGGCGGTGGCCGCCTGATCACCACCGAATTCGAACCGTCCAAGGTGATACGCGCCAAGGCCAATCTGACCGAGGGCGGCCTCATCGACCTGGTGGAGGTCCGAGAAGGCGACGCGCTGCAGACACTGAACGCCGACCTGCCGGAGACGATCGACCTGTTGCTGCTCGACGGCGCCAAGGCGATCTATCCGGAGATCCTCAGCCTGGTCGAGAGCCGCTTGAGGCCAGGCGCACTGATCATTGCCGACAACGCCGATTTCTCGCCCGAATATCTGGAACGGGTGCGTTCGCCGGCATCGGGCTACATCTCCACGCCCTTCGGCGACGACGTTGAACTGTCCGTGCGGCTCGGCTGAAGCCGGTCCCATCGCCGCATGGGATTCAACCACGCGGCTCAAACCTCCATGTCGCTCCAGGGCGGCCGTAGGCGTTTACGTCAACCAACGCGCAATCTTCCGGGCCGTCGACGACAGTCGGGCCTCCATGCGCAGGTGACGTCATGATCAAAACACTCCTTTCCTCCTGGCGCGCTGCCCCGCGCCCAGCCCTGTTGGGACTTCTGCGCATTGATGCCTTTCTTTCCGCTCTGGGCGAGCAGCGAGGCCGGCATTCCTGTCGGCGCGATCGGCCTGCTGTTCGGCTGCTATGCCGGCGGCGAGCTTCTGGCAGCGCCGCTGATCGGCGGCATCGCTGACCGCGTCGGCCGGCGGCCGGTGTTGATTGCCTCGTCTATCGGCGTCGGGGCCGGTTTCCTGACCCTGTTCTTCGTGCATGGCGTCGCCGTTACCGCAATCGTGCTGCTGTTGACCGGCATGTGCGAGTCGGTGCTTCACCCGACGATCCTGACCGCGATCGCCGATGTGACCGCGCCATCCGCCCATCCCCGCTGGTTCAGCCTGGCGCGCGTGAGTTCAAGCGCCGGGCAGATTCTCGGGCCGGCTTGCGGTGCCCTGCTGGCGCTGTTGTCGCTGCGCAGCGTTTCTTGCCGGCGGTTCCATGCTTGTGCTGGGCGGCATCGTGATGCTCTTCGCCCTCAACGAGACGATCGGCGTCGGCCGCACCACCGGCGATGATCGCCATGACGGTGAGGACGATGAAGAGGAGGAAGGCCTGTCCGCGCTGCTGCCGGCGTTCCGCGACGGCCGGTTGGCGAAGCTGCTGCTCTGGGTCGTGCTGTTCGAGGTCGCCGGCAACTGGATCGAGGCGGTGATCCCGCTCTACGCGCATGACGCCGGGACGCTGACACCGTCAGGCGTCGGCGCGCTGTTCGCCTATGCCGCCGCGCTGACGGTCGGCCTGCAGATGCTGGTCAGCCGCATGGTCGAGGCACGGTCCGCCCTGTGGCTGACGGTCGGTGCCGGCCTTGCGACGATACTCGCCTTCGCGCTGCTGGCCGCCTCGCCCGCGATGCTGACGCTGATTGGAGCGGTCAGCCTGTGCTCGATCGCGCAGATGCTGGTCGGGCCGCTGGTGCCGACCGCCGTCAATGCGCTGGCGCCTCCGGCACGACGCGCCTCCTACATGGCGGCTTCGTCGGTGGCGGTCGACCTCAAGGATTCGCTCGGGCCATCGATCGGTACGGCGCTTTACGCGCTGGCACCGCGCCTGCCCTGGATCGCCGGCATACCGCTGGTGGCGATCGCCTCGCTCGGCCTTGGCGCCGCCATCGGCCGGGCGCGGCGGCCTTCGCCCACCGAGGGTGCTACTTCCGAGCAAGTGCCGGCAGCGGCTCGGCTCTAGGTCAGGCTGTCGGTCATTTGCGAGTTGCGGAACCGGGGCCGCGGGGCATTGGCCGTTGCCGGCGGACGATGCTCGCGAAAGGCCATTGCCAGCGTTCGTAGCGCCTCGCGGGACTTGGCGTCCGACAATGTCGAGAGCAGCACAATCTCGGAAGTTGGCAGCGCCGGCAGCCCAAACTTCCGGCTGACCTCGACCGTACCGGGCGGAGCAAGCCGGCAGGAAAAGACCGAGGCCGCGAGGCCGGCCGAGACCGCTTCGGCGACGGCGAAGGAGCCGCAGCCAAGGAAAACCTCCGTCCACGGTATGCCCACGGCATCGAGCGCGCGTGTGGCGATGTTGCGGATGCCACAGGATGGCGATGACGCAGCGAGGCGCAGCGGCTCGTCGGCCCGGTAGACGAAGTCCAGGGCCGCGTACCAGCCGAAATGCTCTGGCGCCAGCACCTCGCCGTCGCGGCGGTCGTCCTCGCGGCGGATGATCGCGGCATCGATCTCGCCGCGATCGAAGGCGTCGAGCAGGTCGCGGGAATCGTCGAGCCGCACCTCGATGGTGAGCGCCGGGTCATGAGCATTGAGCCGCGCCAGCAATGTCGGGACCTCCGCGCCGCCGACATGGGTGGCGATGCCGAGCGCGAAGCGGCGGCGAACCGAAGACAGGCTGGCGATGGCGCGGTCGTGCGCGGCGAGGAAGTCGCGGGCCGGCTGGAGAAACACGGCGCCACGCGCCGAGAGGCGGACCAACCGCGGCGTCCGCTCGATCAGTTTCTCTCCAACCCGGTCCTCCAGCCGCTTCAGCTTGACGCTGATCGCGCCTTGCGTGCTGCCTAGCGCGTCGGCCGCGCGGGTAAAGCTTTGCAAATCGGCGATGGCCACGAACGCCTTCACGGCCTCTACGTCCAGCGTCATGTCAGCTATCCGCAGTTGTTGTCACTGAAATAGCCAACCATGCAATTCCAAAATGATCAAGCCTCGCCTACCTTGGCCACATCAGCACCAGCGAGCCGCCCTTGCGAACCTGCCGGTAGCCGTCACAGCTCGAAAGGTTGAATCATGCCCACTGCCCTGACCCGTCGAGGCATCGTCGTTCTGTCCGCCGCATGCCTGGCGTGCCTGATGTTCGGGCTGGAGATTTCAAGCGTTCCCACCATCCTGCCGACATTGGAGCAGGAGCTGCATGCCGACTTCAGGCAATTGCAATGGGTGATGAATGCTTACACGATCGCGGTCACGACCGTGCTGATGGCGGTCGGCACCATCGCGGACCGCTACGGACGCAAGCGCGTCTTCCTGGTTTCCATCGCCGCCTTCGGCCTGACATCGCTGATCTGCGGCCTGGCGGACGACGTATCGACCTTGATCGCTGCCCGGTTCCTGCAAGGTTTGAGCGGCGGCGCGATGCTGATCTGCCAGCTCGCCGTGCTGTCGCATGAATTCCGGGAAGGGCGCGAACGCGCCGTCGCCTGGGGCTGGTGGGGCGTCATCTTCGGTGTCGGCCTCGGCTTCGGGCCTATCATCGGCGGCGGCATCGTCGCGGTTTCGAGCTGGGAATGGGTGTTCCTCATCCACGTGCCGGCAGCGGTCGTGGCGTTCGTGCTGGCTTTGACGGGCGTCCATGAATCGAAGGACCCGCAGGCGGGCAAGCTCGATCTGGCGGGCATCGTGACGCTGGCGCCATCGGTCTTCTGTCTCGTCTTCTACATCACGCAGGGACCGGATCTCGGTTTCGCCAGTCCGGCCGCGCTGACGATCCTCGGCATCTCGATCGCGAGCTTCATCGCCTTCCTCATCGCCGAGAAGGTTAGCAAGCGCCCCATGTTCGACTTCTCGGTCTTCCGGATCCGACCCTTTTCCGGCGCGATCGTCGGCTCGGCCGCGATGAACCTCTCCTATTGGCCGTTCATGATCTACCTGCCGATCTGGTTTCATGCCGGACTGGGCTATGACAGCGTCGCCACCGGTCTTGCCTTGCTCGCCTACACGCTGCCGACGCTCGTGATGCCACCATTGGCGGAGCGGCTTTCGCTGCGCTACCAGCCCGGCATCATCATTCCGGCGGGGCTCGCCATCATCGGTGTCGGCTTCATCCTGATGAAGTTCGGCAGCGCCGCCGCGCGGCCGGACTGGCTGACGATGCTGCCTGGCTGCCTGATCGCCGGAACCGGCCTCGGGATCACCAACACGCCCGTCACCAACACGACGACGGGTTCCGTTTCGAGCGACCGGGCGGGCATGGCATCGGGCATCGACATGAGCGCCCGCATGGTCTCGCTGGCGGTGAACATAGCGGTGATGGGCTTTATCCTGGCGAGCGGCGTGCTGGCGCATCTGAGCGAAGCCCTACCCGACCTCGACGCCAGCCAGCTGCGTCTCTTCGCCGACGGCATCGCTGCCGGAAATCCCAACCCCGGTCTTGCCGATGCCGTCGTCCACGATGCGCTGCGCGACGGCTTTGGCTGGGTGATGCTCTATGGCGGCATCGGCGTCTGGATCATGGCCGCCATCAGCTTCGCGAGCTTCAACGCCTGGCCGGCGCGGCGGACAGAGGTCCAGTGTTCCGATTGAACGGGCGCCGCAGGCATTCAGCTGTTGGTCTGCAACGGGTCGCTGCCGATCTTGGACAAAAGGATCACCGCCTGGGTGCGGCTGTCGACGCCGAGCTTCTGCAGGATGGCCGAGACATGTGCCTTGATGGTCGCCTCGGAGACGCCGAGCTCATAAGCGATCTGCTTGTTGAGCAAGCCTTCGGCCAGCATGCCGAGAACGCGGGTCTGCTGCGGCGTCAGCGCCTGCAGGCGCTTAATCAGGTCCGATATTTCGGGGTCGCGCTCGACACCGAGATCGACACCGACGGGCGCCGCGATGTCGCCGGCGAGCACCGATTGCACGGCGTTGCGGATCTCCTCCATGCTGGCCGATTTGGAGATGAAGCCGGATGCGCCAAGATCGAGCGCACGCCTGATGGTCGCTGGATCGTCATGCGCCGAGACAACGATCAGCGGCACCGCCGGATGGATGCCGCGCAGCGAAATCAGGCCGGAGAGACCGCTGGCGCCCGGCATCGACAGGTCGAGCAGCACCAGATCGACATCCTCATTGGCCACGACCAGCGCCTTGGCGCTTTCAAAATCGCCGGCCTCGTGGATCGCGGCGACATTACCGATGCCGGCAAGCGCTTCGCGCAGCGCGCCGCGAAACAGCGGGTGATCGTCGGCGATGACGAAAGAATAGCCTGACGGCAAATGTCCCTCCCCGAATCCCGTCGATGATTTTTAAGCTTTTCGGGACCAGTCGGACGATTATGAGAGGCTGCGCGCTGTTTTCAAGCGGCAAAACCAGCGCGCCGCGTTTTCCCTTGCCTATAGCGCTCAGGTCTTCTGCGAATTGAGCTGAGCGCCGTTGCCGTTATCCTTGTCCATATCCTTGACGATGCCCATGAAGCCCTTCAGGAACCGCTCCATGTAGCTCATCGTCTTGTTGAAATCCTCCTCGCTCGGCAGTTTCGATTCCAGCCGAGCGGACAGCGAATTCTCGAGCTTGGTGACGCGCTCGTCCATTGCCTTCATCGAGGTCTGCAGGCGGTCGATTTCGTCCTGGAAAGCGGCGCGTTCGTCGGCCGCCACCTTGCAGACGAGTTGACCGGAGCGTTCCTCGCAGATCGACATCGCACCGGTCTGCGTGTCCATGCGGACATAACCGTTGGCGGATTTTTCCAGCCGGTAGCGGTCGGTTTCTTCCGAGTAGGCGGAGGCCGCGACCAGTGAAACGAGCGCGGCGGGGATCAAGATGTGTTGCAGACGCATGTTGTCCTCCATGGCCAAGGCCTGAAATATCGCATGTTTGCGCCGGAAATGGGGAAGACCCTTGGCGTGGCCTTCCCCACACGACTGGTTCGGACTATAGCGCAACCATGTCTCAGTTTATCTACAAGATAACCCCGCAAGCGCCTTGGCGCGAGGCCGAAGCCAGTGGCCGCTTCACCGGCGCGCCGATCGACGTCGCCGACGGCTTCATCCACTTCTCCACGGCAGCGCAAGTCCGGGAAACCGCGGCAAAGCATTTTTCCGGCCAGACAGACCTTCTGCTGGTCGCCATCGACGACGCCAACCTGGGCGACGCGCTGAAATACGAGGTTTCGCGCGGCGGCGCGCTGTTTCCGCATCTTTACGGCGTACTGGAGCTGGACACCGTGCTGTGGGTCAAACCGTTGCCGCTTGGTGCCGACGGCGCGCACCAGTTCCCGCCGCTGGAGGCCGAATGAGTCTGTTCGACCGGCTTGGCCAAAAACTGCTGTTCACATTCGATCCGGAAACCGCGCATGGCATGTCGATCGCGGCGTTGCGCTGCGGCCTGCCGGTCGGCGCGCGGACGGTGCGCGACATCAGGTTGAAGGTCAGCCTCTGCGGTCTCGATTTCCCCAACCCGCTCGGCATGGCCGCCGGCTACGACAAGAACGCTGAGGTGCCCGACGCGTTGCTTGGCCTCGGTTTCGGCTTTGCCGAAGTCGGCACGGTCACGCCACTGCCGCAGGCCGGCAACCCGAAGCCGCGCATCTTCCGGCTGACCGCGGACGAAGCGGTGATCAACCGGCTGGGTTTCAACAATGAGGGTCATGCGGCGGCCGAAAGGCGTCTTGCCGCACGCAAGGGGCGCACTGGCATCGTCGGCGTCAACATCGGCGCCAACAAGGACAGCACCGACCGCGTCAGTGACTATGAGCGCGGCGTCGCCCGCTTCGCCTCCTATGCCAGTTACCTGACAGTCAACATCTCGTCGCCCAACACGCCCGGCCTGCGCAACATGCAGGCGCGCGAGCAGCTTGGCGAGTTGTTGTCGCGTGTCATGGCCGCGCGTGCTTCAGCCACAGCGCAACCGCCCATTTTCCTGAAGATCGCGCCGGATCTGGTCGAGGCCGAGCTGGAAGACATCGCCGCCGAGGTCGTTGAAAAACGGATCGACGGCGTCATCGTCTCCAACACCACCATTTCGCGGCCGCCGCTGCGCAGCGGCGACACCTCGCGTGAGGCCGGCGGGCTTTCGGGAAAACCGCTGTTCGAACGCTCGACCATCGTGCTGGCGAAGATGCGCAAGCTGCTCGGGCCGGACATCGCCATCGTCGGGGTGGGCGGCGTCGATTCCGCCGAGACCGCGCTGGAGAAGATCCGCGCGGGTGCCGATCTCGTCCAGCTCTACACCAGCATGATCTATGCCGGGCCGGCCCTGCCGGGCCGGATCGTCGCCGGGATGGCAGGCCTAGTGGAAAAAGAGCGGCTGAAATCCATTCGCGAGTTGCGCGATAGCCACCTCGATCAATGGGCGTCCAAGCTGCTCAGCTGAACGCTGTCCGCATCCGCAGCTGCAGGATCGTCAGCAGGCTGAAGCCGCGCACTACCAGGAAAATGTGCAGCGCCGCCCACAGGCCGTGATTGCCGAAGGCCGGCGCCAAGGTCAGCAGCGCAGCCGCGAAGACGAGGAAGGACAGCAACATCATGTTGCGCATGTCGCGCGACCAGGTCGCGCCGATGAAGACGCCGTCCATCTGGAACGCCAGCACACCGCTCAGCGCGGTGAACGCCGCCCAGGGCAAATAGATATCGGCCACCGAGCGGACCTCCTGCGATGTCGTGACGACGGCGACCAGATTGGCGCCGGCCAAGAGCAGCACCAGGGTTGCGGCTCCGGCCAGCCCGAAACCCCAGAACAGGGTCAACCGCACCGCCTGCCGGAAGGGCTGCTCGGCACGCGCGCCGACGGCACGGCCCGCGAGCTGTTCGGCGGCGGTGGCAAAACCGTCGAGGAAATAGCCGGCGACGAGGAAGAAATTCATCAGGACCGCATTGGCAGCCAGCGTCACCGTGCCGAACTGTGCGCCCTGGCGGGTGAACAGCGCGAAGGCGGCGAGCAGCGAGAATGAGCGGATCATGATGTCGCGGTTGAGCGACAGCATGCGCAGGAAGGCGCTCATGTCGAGCAGCCGATGGCGCGGCAAGGACGGGGTCGAGCGGAAGCGCAGCACGACGATGGCGAGACCCAGCAGCATCGCCAGGAATTCGCCCGTAACGGTCGCCCAGGCGACGCCGGCGACGCCCCAGCCGAGCTTCAGGCCAAGCAGGAAGCAGAGCGCGATGTTGATGCCGTTGAGCAACAGCTGCAGCACAAGGCCGAGCCCGCCCTCGCCGCGCCCCAGCACATAGCCGAGGATGGCATAGTTGATCAGCGAGAAGGGCGCGGCAAGCAGCCTGATCCTGATGTAGACGCCCATCGCCTCGCTGACCCGTGGTTCGGCACCCATGAACCACTGGCCACCGACGGCGATCAGCGGGGAAAGCGCCGCCAGCAAAATGCCGGCAACGACCGCGATCAGCACGGCGCGCCAGAACACTGCCTGTTCCTCGAGCGCGTCGCCGCGCCCGAAAGCCTGTGCGACGAGACCAGTGGTGCCGGAGCGCAGGAAATTGAAGGTGGTGAAGACAACACTGAACACCAGCGATCCCGCGGCTAGGCCGCCGAGAAGGGCCGCGTCGCCGAACTGCCCGACAACCGCCGTGTCGACAAGGCCGAGCATCGGCGTGGTCAGATAGGCAAGCGTCATCGGCACCGCAATGGCGAGCACGGAACGGTTGGTGACGACAAAAGATCTGGCGTCGGCTGGGATTGCACCCTTGTCCAAGGGATTGCTGCCTTGCTGATTGCTGCTTGATCGAAGAGCCGATGTGCCCCATTTTCCAACCACCGCGCAATCATTCTTCCCGCGACGGCCAACCGAAATCCCGGTCTGGCGCGAAGCCGCCGGAACCCAGTCATGCCCCTGCAGATCGTCCACCACCCCGACTACGATGCCGGCTTCGCCACCAACCACCGCTTCCCGATGAGCAAGTATCCGCTGCTGATGGAGACCTTGCACGCACGCGGCCTGGCCGGACCCGAGGCACTTAACACAGCCGAACCCGCGCAGGCGTCATGGCTGAAGCTTGCCCATGCGGCCGACTATGTCGATCAGGTCATCAGCTGTTCGGTGCCGGAAAAAATCGAACGCGAGATCGGCTTTCCGGTCGGCCCCCGCGTCTCGCTGCGTGCGCAGCTTGCCACCGGCGGCACGATACTGGCGGCGCGGCTTGCCTTGCGCCATGGCATTGCCTGCAACACCGCCGGCGGCAGCCATCATGCGCGGCGCGCGCATGGCGCCGGCTTTTGCACCTTCAACGACGTCGCCGTCGCCTCGCTGGTGCTGCTCGCCGAGAGTGCCGCACAAAACATCCTGGTCGTCGATCTCGACGTGCATCAGGGTGACGGCACTGCGGACATTCTGAGCGATGAGCCGCGCGTGTTCACCTTTTCCATGCATGGCGAGCGCAACTACCCCGTGCGCAAGATCGCTTCCGATCTCGACATCGCACTGCCCGACGGCACGGGCGATGTCGCCTATCTGGAAAGGCTGGCCGCCATCCTGCCGGAATTGTCGGCGAGGGCGCACTGGGACATCGTTTTCTACAATGCCGGCGTCGACGTCCATGCCGAGGACCGGCTCGGCAGGCTGGCGCTTTCCAATGATGGCCTGCGCGCCCGCGATACGATGGTGATCGATCGTTTCCGCGCGATCGGCATTCCCGTCTGCGGTGTCATCGGCGGCGGTTATTCCACCGATGTGCCTGCGTTGGCGGCACGGCATGCCATCCTGTTCGAGGTGGCTTCCGGCACGGCTTGATACCTTGTGTCTTCGACCTGAAGCTCGAGAGCCGAAGACGTAGCTACAAGCTTCTCAGGAATATCAGGCTGGGAGCAAAAAAGTACTCGCCTCCCTGCATCTTGACGAAACCCTGAAAAGACAGCGTTGCGTCTCCAGCAGCCAGGTTGTCCCACTCTTTTTGCCAATGTTGCCCAGCGACAGGGCCTTGGCCAATGATGGGGTCGAGTTTCGACGGTTGCCCGCTCGCGGGAAAGGTAGGGTTGTTGGCCCAAGTCTGCTGCGTGAATTCGAACTGCGTGGCCAGTTCGCGATTGTAGGCCATGAAGAGAAGCCCCACCTCGCCGGTCGGCAGCAGCGGACCTACCTTCGCATCAAATTCCGCGAGCGACTTGCTGTCAGGAATATCCGAAGGGTGAACCTGCCGGGGAACATCCTCATAGGGGATACCGCGGCGCGGCATCAGATGCTTGCGTTCATTCTCCGGCGTTTCAAAGCCGCCGGTGCCGCGCGGATTGACTTTGCGGATATGAGCCTGGAACGGACACCGTGCGCCTTTGTCGTTGTTATAGTTGAAGTCGTTGGGCGGATTGACCGCCTTTGCTTCGTCCGAGAGTGTCACCGGGGTGCCGTCTTCGAACCGCCCCACCACCATTGCTCCGGCCAATTCACGATCTTCACCGGAGAAGCCGAGTGCGGTTGCCAATTCCTGCTCTCTGCGTTTGAACATGCGCACGTTCTGATCCAGCTTGCGGAAAATAAAGTAACTTCCAAAACTTATTCCGTCAGCGGAACCTGGATCCGGGACCAGAGCAACGTCGAGAGAGGCCTCCGGATCCCATTCAGCGATGCCTGCATCGCGTGCTTCCTTGGCGCTGTCTTCCACAAGCATCAAAGGCTGACTCCGGCCATCCACATAGCCGAAATGCTCAATGCCATCATTGGCCTTGTTGAAAATGGCTCTGCCGTTCTGCTCCTTGACGATTATGGCTCCGGCATCAGTCAGGAGCGTCGCGATCGCATCGCGTTTCAGGCGCAAAGCCGTATCGTTTTCGCTGCCCACAAGAACCATTCCATCGATCTTGCCTCGGAACGGCGTCTCCCAGGAAGCAACAGGAGGATCGCCCAATACGGCCGCTTTCATGCCTGTTCTGAAACCCGGATCGGCTGGAATGGCGCCGGAGGCCACTCCAAGAGCAGAATAGCCGGTGGCAGAAAGGAAAACCGAGACAAACGGCCTACCCGACTTGCCGGTTGCATGAAAATTATCTGCTTCGAGCAATTGCTGATAGGCGCTGGTGGCGTGATAGTTTGCGATCTCACGCAGGGCAGCTCGCATCTCGCGCTTCTTGGCAGCCGTTATCTTGAAAAAGATGTTCACGGTGGCGGGCCGACCATGGCCTTTCAGGATATTTCCCTGCAGCGCAGCAAGCATCCTCTGCTCGTCGTGGCTGGCGCTCTTCCAGGAGAGCGGCTTCGTAAGATCTATCGCCATGATTTCTTCCCTCCGCCCGAGTTGAAAAAACGTGGCGAAAAGCAAGACTTGCCCTATAGCCGATCGCCATCCATCAAATTCTTCCTGCGCATTCTGCGAGTCTGATGGGAAACAATTGTCTCCAATTTTCTGAAAATATCCCGATTAAGCCTACTCCATCTCTATAGGCCTTACCCCATCCGGTCTTTCATGATGCTCCCCGCGGCCCGAAAACACAATAGTACATCAAATAATTATGCATTTTATTCAATCATCTTATCAGAATTAGTAGATATCCTCTTGGAATCTTCCGATTTTCTTCATCAGGACAGATAGTTATAATCTGAACCGATGTGATCACTTTTCAGCCCGCGATCTGGAAGGCGCCTACGGCGATTGCGATGTGCCGCACCAACCCGTCGCGGGCCATGACGGGTCTTGGCCCGGGCGGCGTACGGTGCCCTTCGCGGGCTGTCAGCTTTGAGGATGGATAGAACGCGCGCTTGACAGCGCTACTTCCGGTAGTTGGCGATCCTGAGCAGGATGAAGGCCGGCACCACGATCGCGGCACCCAGCAGGATGTAACCGAGGAAGCGGTCGATGGCGTGGAAGCCCAGGTTCCACAGGTCCATGAAGAATTTCTGGATACCGTAGAACACATCCATCGGCGACCAGCCGAAGGCATTCATGACAAGGCCGACGAGGAACGACACCACCAGCAGCTTCAGGATCACCCTGAGCGGCGAGTCGCCGAGAAAGCGCGTCAGTGCGGACAAGGCCGTCTCCCGATTGAGATGCCCAGACTCACAGGCACGGTCCAGAGATACGTGCTCGGCGGCCATCCATCAAGCCAGCGCGGCTTGTGCGCGGGAAGCCTGGAACAGGTGATCGAGACTCCGGGCTTCCGACGGCCCGCAATTCTTAAATATAGGTAAACAAAATCAGTTTAATTTGTTGAAAATAAAGCACAAAATCGTCATTTTCGAATTTTGCGCAATGTGCGTGCAATTTTCACCTGCGAGACAGTCGGCGTCTTTCAGGTGACTAGTTGCGCGGCGCTCTGACCCCCTACCACAGCTGGCGAACGCCAATTTCAGGACCGTGCAGCCATCCCTGGAAGACACCAAATCGGAGCCTGACCGCCCCAACGGTCATGCTCCCCGGGAATTAACCTGCGTACCGATTTGCCGGATGCGCGTTTGTGTTGGAGTAATGCTCGTGTCCTCTCAAGCAAAGATCGTCCTGACGGCCGGTGTCCTTGGCATCTGCCTTCTCGGGCCGGCGATGGCCGCCGACCTTTCACCGACCTACAATGATCCCCCCGCCTTCCAGTGGAGCGGCGCCTATGTCGGCGTCCATGGTGGCACGGCGTTCACGAAGATGCCCAATCCGTTCGCCGATCGGAACGGCTTCAGCGGCGGCGTTCAGGCCGGCTACAACCAGCAGATGGGTCCCGCCGTTCTTGGCGCCGAGATCGAAGGCTCCTATCTGGGCGGCGCCGAACACGACGTGCATGGCGGCAAGATCAAGGAGAAATGGCGCGGTGCCGCCAAGGCCAAGGCAGGCGTGAGCTTCGACCAGACGCTGCTGTTTGGAACCGGCGGCGTGGCACTGACCAAGTTCGACAAGGGCGACAACGTCAGCAGCACCGACGGATGGAAGGTCGGCTATCTGCTGGGCGCCGGCATCGAGCAGGGCTTTGCCGGCGGGCTGTCCGCCAAGGTCGAGTACGACTATGTCCGCACCCCCGGCGTCGAGACGACATCGGCCCTTGGCACGTCCAAGACGACGATCGGCAGCCATGAGCTGAAGGCCGGCATCAATTACCGGTTCTAGAACAGGTGGATTGGATTGCGCGATGCCCGCTGGCATCGCGCAATCCTGCGTTTCGGTATGCGCCGATGCCCGAGGCGGCGGTCGGCTTTTCCGTAACGGACCCAGTTCCCGCGCCTCTTCGCAATGTCGATGCAATCTTCGCGATCTAGGTCCCGCGCGTAATTTTCATGATGGGAATCTGTTCCGATATGTCCACGCGTGGCACCGGCCTCCTGATACGGGCTCCGAAGATCGTCTTCATCGCAATCGCGCTCGCGCTGGCGGGCTGTGCCTCCGACATCATGAAGAACTATGTCGGACAGCCGGTCGAATCGGTGATTCTGGACTACGGCCCGCCAACCGCTGTCGTCGATCTTGGCCAGGGTGAGCGCGCCTATCAGTGGCGCAAGGTATCGACGTCAGCGGTTTCCGGGACATCGAGCGGCGAGGTTCGCCACACAAAACACGGAACCGTCTATGAAGAGACCGAGACGCCCGGCTATATCGAGCGTCAGGAATGCTTCTACACATTCTACGCCCGCGCCTCCGGCGGTCGCTGGTTCATCACCAATTTCCGCCAGCCCAAGCTGGAATGCGAATGAATTGCCGCGGCCGCGTATCCCGACCGGCCGTGGATAAAGGAGAATACGCATGCGCGTCCTGTTGATCGAGGACGAACCGGAAATGGCCTCCGTGCTGAAGGCCGCTCTCGAGCGTCTGGACATCATCGTCGACCATGCAGCGACATTGGCCGATGCCGAGGCGATGGCGCGTCTGGGCTATCACGACGCGGTGGTGCTGGACCGCCGGCTGCCGGATGGCGACGGCCTCAGCCTCATACCGCGCCTGCGCGCCTTGCACCTGGATGTGCCTGTCATCGCGCTGACGGCGATGAGCGGGTTGGACGACCGCGTCGCCGGGCTCGATGCCGGCGCCGACGATTATATGGTCAAGCCCTTCGCAACGGTGGAACTCGTCGCGCGGCTTCATGCCTTGCACCGGCGCTCGTTCACCTCGCGCGCCAACCAGATGATGGTCGGCCGCCTCACCTATGATTTCCGCCACCGCGAGGCACTGGTCGAGGATCAGACCCTGGATCTGCCACGACGCGAAAGGCTGGTGCTCGAAACGCTGATCCGCCGGCCGGGCCGGACCATCATGCGCAGCGCGCTGGAGGAAGCCGTCTATGCGCTGGATGACGAGATCGGCTCCAATGCGCTCGATGCGCACATTTCGCGGCTGCGCCGCAAGCTCGACGATGTCGCCGCCGGCATCGAGATCCGGGCGATCCGCAACCTTGGCTATCTCTTGCGGGCGGTCTCGTGAAGAAGGTGCGCACGCGCTCGCTGCAATGGATCCTGGTCCGGCGGCTGATCCTGCTGCAGGCAGCGACGCTGCTCATCTTCATCGTGCTTTGCGCGGCAGCACTTTGGATCGCCAATCCGCGCCTGCTGATCGACAACGAGGCTGCCGTCGCGGCCGTCAAGGATGCCGTCGACCGAGACAAGGACGGCAGGCTGATCGTGCGTGAAACGGAAGAACTCACCGCGTTTCGCGAGGGCTTCCCCAATGTCTGGTACATCGTTCGCGATGGCAGCGGCGAGAGCGTCCGCGCCGGCAACATACCCGACATCTACACCAAGAGTTTCGGCGACCTGCTTGGCGGGGCCGATCACGCCACAATCGGATTCTCCGACAAGGACATGCGGCCGGAAGCCTATATCGAGAACGCTTCGACCAGGGCCGGCACGGTGCAGATCATCGCCGCGACGCAGTCGTCGCGCCAACAGACCGACGGCCTCGAAATCAACATTTCGGCCACCGTCGAAGTCGCCCGCAATCCGGATGGCAGCAGGAACTGGGAGCGTGCCCTGCCGGCGCTCGCGCTCGTGATCGCGATCCTGCTGTTGCCCATCATCCTCGTCATGGGCACGACGACCCTGGTGACCACGCCAGCCGTGGTACGCCGCTCCTTTGCCGGCCTTGTCGAAACGGTCCGCCAGGCGGCGCGCATCGACATCGGCACCCGCGCCATGCAACTGCCGGTCAAGCAGGTGCCGCAGGAAATCGCGCCGCTGGTGCACGCCTTCAACGAGGCGCTTGCCCGCCTCGCGCAGGGTTATGACCGGCACAACCGCTTCCTCACCGACGCGGCGCATGAACTGCGCACGCCGATCGCCATCCTGCGCACGCGTGCCGAACTGCTGAAGCAGGAGCCGCAGAGCGTGCGGCTGCTGCATGACATCGAGCGCCTGTCGCATCTTGCCCAGCAACTGCTCGACCATCAGTTGCTCGACCGGCCGTCGGACCAGCGCCAGATCGTCGATCTCGACGACCTCGTCAGCCGGGTCGCCGCCGACTTCGCCCCATTGGCCATCGAGGCCGGTTATGACCTTGCCTTCGAGCCTCCGCCCGGCAAGGCCCAGGTGGAGGTCAATGTCCTGCAGATCGAGCGCGCGCTCGCCAACCTCGTGCGCAATGCAATCGAGCATGGCGGCGGCAGTGGCACGATCACGATCGCCATCGACGGGACCGGTGGCGTCGAGGTGCGCGACGAAGGCCCGGGCATTCCCGCGGAAGAGCACGAGAACGTCTTCGAGCCCTTTTACCGCTTGCAGCCGCAGTCGCGCGGGGCGGGGCTCGGACTGAACCTCGCCCGACAGATCGCGCTGCTGCATGACGGAACGATCCGCATCCTGACGGGCTCATGGCGCGGCGCCCGCATCCGCATGGAGCTGCCGGTGCGTTCGTGATGGTGGCCGCCGATGGCGCCGAACACATGACGGTCAGCTTGGCCGATGACCCCGTGTCGGTCCCTGGCTTATCTGTTTTCTAACCAATTGCCGCTATTGCCATTCCAAGAGCGGGAGCCAGGCTTTGGTGGGAACGGGAAAAATCGGCGCGCACCGCGCAATCACCCTGTCGGTCGTCGTGCCATGCTACAATGAGCGCGACGGCGTGGCCGAGCTTCACCGACGCGTCAGCGCCGTGTGCCTCGAGCAAAGCTCTTCCTATGAGATTGTGCTCGTCATCGACGGAGCGACCGACGGCACCCGCGAGGCCATTTTCGAACTGGCCGAAAAGGACGACCATGTCGTCGCCATCGACCTTGCCCGCAATTACGGCCACCAGATCGCCTTGAGCGCGGGGCTGGAGTTCTGCCGCGGCGAGCGCATTCTCATTCTCGACGCCGACCTCCAGGATCCGCCCGAACTGCTCAGCGCGATGATGGCGAAGATGGATGAAGGCTTCGACGTCGTCTACGGCCAGAGGGTGAAACGCGACGGCGAAAGCTGGTTCAAGCTGGCTTCCGCCTCGATGTTCTACCGCTTGCTCGGCCGGATGGTCGATGTCGAGATCGCGCCGGACTCCGGAGACTTCCGGCTGATGAGCCGCCGTGCGCTCGACCATCTGAATGCGATGCCCGAACGCTACAGGTTCATTCGCGGCATGGTGAGCTGGATCGGGCTCAGGCAGGTCGCCTTCCCCTATGAAAGGCACCGGCGCTTTGCCGGCACCACCCACTACCCGCTGAAGAAGATGGTTCTTCTGGCGGTCGACGCGATGACCAGCTTTTCGATCGTGCCGTTGCGGTTTGCCTCGCTGCTGGGGATGATGTTCGGCCTGCTCGGGCTGGTCGTGCTTGGCTATACGCTGTTCGAATGGTCCCGGGGCAACGTGGTGCCCGGCTGGACGAGCCTTGCCGCGATCATGCTGATCATGGGCAGTGTCCAGCTTCTGGTGCTCGGCATCTTCGGCGAGTATCTCGGCCGCATGTACATGGAGACGAAACGGCGGCCGCTCTACTTCGTCAACGAAATCGTTGCGCGCGACCGGCCAGCCAAGGACAGCGACCTGCCCGTCCATCGCCTGCAGGAGATGGCGAAAAGAGCCGCGCGTGGCTGACGCGAAGGTCGAGCGGATGCAGCGGGAACGGCATGGGCAGGATGCGGTCGGCTCTTCCATCTGATGTCGCGCGGCTGCTGCGCTTTGGCGCCGTCGGGCTTGTCAACACGGCGCTTGGATATACGCTCATCCTGGCCGGCCTGGCGCTGGGCCTCGGCGACATCGTCTCCAATGCGGCAGGCTATATCGCGGGCCTCACGCTTGGCTTCTTCCTTAATCGCCAATGGACGTTCGGACGTGCCGGCGGCTTTCGCCCCGGCGCGGTCGCCCGATACGCGATCACCTTCGTCGTCGCCTATGGCGCCAATCTGGGCGTCGTGATCGCCGCCATGTCCGCCGGCTTCATCGAGAACCCGTTTGTCCATCTGGCGGGAAATTGCCTCTACTCGATCATCTTCTATCTTGGCTCGGCCCGGTTCGTCTTTGTCGGCGGCGCGGATGATCCCGTGGCCGCAACGAACGCAAAATGGCCCGGAGCTGCTACATGAACCAGGCCTCTGCAATCGTGACGGCGACGCCGTCGCTCGGAGCTGCGACATGACCCAGGCCTCTGCAATCGCGACGGCGACGCCGTCGCTCGGAGCTGCGACATGACCCAGGCCTCTGCAATCGCGACGGCGGCGCCGTCGCTCGGGGACGCGCAACGCATCAGGCTGATATTCTGCCTTCTCGGCGCCTGCGTCGTGGCCTCCGTGCTCACCGCCTTTGCCGGCGCGATCCTGCAGGATCCCGACAATTGGTGGCAAGTGAAGGTCGGGCTCGACTTCCTGGAAAACCGGACGTTTCCGGCCGTCGACCCCTATTCCTATACGTTCGCCGGCCAACCCTGGATCGCCAAGGAATGGCTGGGGCAAGTCTTTCTGGCCCTTGCCTACCGTGCGGGCGGCTGGAATGGCGTCGTCACCCTGATCATCGCCACGGTCGGCCTGACGGTCTTCCTGATGAGCTGGTTCCTCAGCGCATGGCTGAAGCCGATACTGGCGATAGCGCTGGCCTTCGCCGCGGCTTTCCTGATCGCCCCGATCTATACCGCGCGCCCCCACGTCTTCACCTTGCCGATCATCGTCGTCTGGACGGCAATGCTGTTTAGTGCCGCGCAGGAAGAGAAGGCCCCGCCTTTGTGGCTGCTCGCACTTGTCATCTTGTGGGCCAACCTGCATGCCACGTTCACCCTGAGCTTCGTCATCGCCGCCTTTGCCGGGCTCGCTCTCCTGGCGCGCTCGGGCCTGTCGAAACCCGTCCTGCTGGCAAAATGGGTCGCTTTCGGCCTGCTCTGCCCGCTGGTCAGCTTACTGCACCCCTATGGGGTGAAGGCCATCCTGGCGACGTTCACCGTGGCCTATGGCAACGAGGCGGTGCCCCTTATCCTGGAATGGCGACCGTTCAATGCCCAGGAGCAGCTCTTCCAGGAAGCGGCGCTGCTGTTGGCGCTTTTCGGGCTTTTGGTATCGAGGCCGCGGATCGGCTGGGCCAAGGCGTTGTTCATCGTCTTCGCCTTGCATGTCTATCTCACCCATCTGCGATTTGTGTATCTGCCCTTCCTGTTGATCCCCTTGGTGGTCGCGGTCGAGGTCGCACAGCAATACCCTTCGCTCTCAGCGACGACCTGGCTGGCGGAAAAGCGTGACGGGCTGGAAAAACTCTTCGCCAGCCGGTTCTACGCGATCTGCGGCGCGATGGCTGTCTTGCTGCTCGGCTCGGTCTTCATCCTCGGCAGTGCCTACCAGGTGGCGCCGAGCCCGAAAACATCCGCCAGCGGCGCCCTCGCATTCGCCAGGGATAACCACCTCACGAGCAACGTGCTGAATTCCTACAATTTCGGCGGCACGCTGATTTTCCACGGCATCAAGACCTATATCGACGGCAGGACGGACCAGCTGTTCCTGGGCGGGTTCACGAAAACCGACGAGGCGACGGGGCACAGCGACGGAAAACCGCTGCTCGAGGCCCAGCTGAAGAAATATGCTATCGGCTGGGCACTCCTTACGGCCGACGACACCCGCATCCCCTTTTTCACGGAGCTGGGCTGGAAGCGGGCCTATGCCGACGACGACGCCGTGATCTACCTGCCCGGCGCCTGATCTACCGCGCTCCTGCGAAACCGGCTTCGCCAGCGTTCAAAGGGCGGCATATGCCTTGACATGCATGTTGCAGTGCAGCAAACTTCTGCTGCAGAGCACAGTCCGTGGGGCTACGAGCCACGACTACGACGGGGATCGCCGTATGAGCAGCATGTCAGGTTCCGCCGCACGACTGCCACGGGCCACGGCGTACGGACCGGCCGAATGAACTACAGACGCGATATCGATGGCCTGCGGGCCGTTGCGGTGCTGCCGGTCGTGCTCTTCCATTTCGGCGTATCCGCCATTCCCGGCGGCTTCACCGGCGTCGACATCTTCTTTGTCATATCGGGCTATCTGATCAGCGGCAGCCTGCTCGACGATCTCGAGCGCGGCCAGTTCTCGATCGGCCGCTTCTACTGGCGCCGTGCGCGGCGCATCCTGCCGGCGCTGACTTTCGTCATCCTGCTCGCCAGCATCGCCGCCTGGTTCATCCTCCTGCCGTCCGACCTTCGCGAATACAGTCTCAGCGTGATCGCGGCCTCGACCTTCTGGTCGAACATCTATTTCTGGAAGACGACGAACTATTTCTCCATCGACGCGGAACTGCGGCCATTGCTGCACACATGGTCGCTTTCGGTCGAGGAGCAGTATTATATCTTCGCGCCGATCCTGGTGTATCTGATCTACCGATACGCCTCGAAGCGCTGGCTGACGATATTGCTGCCGATCGCCATCGGCAGTTTTGTCCTGGCGGTCATGGCAACCACGCTGGCGCCGACCGCCGGCTTCTACCTCTTGCCGACACGCATCTGGGAACTGGCGCTGGGCGCCATTCTGATGCTGAAAAAACCGCCGGCGCTTGCCAGCCGCCCGCTGACGGAACTGATCGGCCTCGCCGGTTTTGGCCTGATCGCCTTCGGCTTTCTGACGATTTCGGAGAGCGACCCGTTTCCGGGCTACAATGCCCTGTTCCCCTGCATCGGAACGGCGCTGCTCATCTTTGCGGGCCAGGCGCATGCCGACAGGCCGGTCCCTGTCGCGACGCGCGTGCTTCAGCTGACCCCACTGGTCTGGGTCGGGCTCATCTCCTATTCGCTCTACCTCGTTCACTGGCCGATCAATTCGTTCGTCCACTATCTCTCGCTGAAAGCCATCGGCGTGCCGACGATCATGGTGATGACGGTGGCGAGCGTCGCGTTGGCAACATTCTCATGGAAGTATGTCGAGCAGCCCTTCCGCCGGAAGGGGGCCTTCACCGCCCCGCTGCCCATCTTCGCCTTCTCGGCCACGGCGATCGCCTTGCTGTGCGTCGGCGGCGTGGCCGGTGCGCTCGGCAAGGGTTTTCCGCAACGGTTCCCGGACTTCTCGACGCAACGGATCCTGGTGGGTGACTGGCGCAACGGCGTCTGTTTCAACGAGGGCGCGAGCCGGATCGAGGACTGGAACCTCGCCGACTGCACCCGCACGCACGGCTTTGCCACCAATGTGCTGCTGTGGGGCGATTCCTTCGCCGCGCATTATGTGTCCGGGCTGGAGGCCAACGCTGAGAAAATCCAGGCCAATGTCATCCAGTATACCTATGCCGGCTGCCCACCCAATCTGAGCTACTTCTCCTATGCCAGGCCGGCCTGCACGCGCTTCAACGAACGGGCGCTGTCGATCATCCGCGAGGCCAATATCCAGGCCGTGATCCTGAGCGGCCGATGGACCGACTACCAGGCCAGGGGCTTCGACGGCCTGCAGAAGACGGTCGACCGGCTGCGCGACATGGGCGTCAAAGTCTATGTCATCGGCCAGTCTCCGGAATTCATCGCCGACGTCCAGAAAATCGCTTTCTTCGCAAGACGGGACCATGTCGCGAACACATCCTGGCCGATGGCCATGGATCCGGACATCAACAAACAGGTGCAGCCATTCGTCAAAGGGGCCGATTTCATCGACCCGCTGGCCTATCTGTGCGACGCGGCCGGCTGTTCCTACGCCGACGCCGGCACCAGGCAATTTCTCTACTTCGACTATGGTCATTTCTCTTCCGCCGGCGCGACGCTCGCCATCTCGAAATACTGGCCTAGCTTTGCCGCCAGCAACAAAGTCGCGAAGGCAAAATAGGAATCCCGGACCAGCGCGGAGGCAACCGCGAAAGCGTTTGTTCAGGGATCGCTTTGCGATTGCCCGAAGGCCGAACCTCATGGTAACGAGGGCACGCGCGGGTATGATGTAATGGTAGCCTGTCAGCTTCCCAAGCTGAACGCGCGGGTTCGATTCCCGCTACCCGCTCCAGCATATACCACAAGGGTTTGCGCCTCATTTCACGACCGATCAAAATGGGCAGTTTTACACCGAGTTTTACACAATCGGTCCCCGGTCTGTTCCTTATGACGGTGCTGGTTTGGGGTCTGTCGGCGTCAGCAAAGGCCGAACCGCTCGCCGGAACGGCCTCAGTCATCGACGGCGACACCATCGAAATCCACGGCCAGCGTGTCCGCTTCAATGGCATCGACGCGCCGGAGAGTGCGCAGCTCTGCCTTGACGCCGCCGGCAAGAAATACCGTTGCGGGCAAAAGGCATCTATCGCCTTGGCGGACTTCCTCGATGCGCACCGCCCGACATCCTGCATTGAGGTCGACCGCGACCGCTTTAAGCGCATGGTCGCCGTCTGCACGGCAGGCGGTGTCGATATCGGCGAATGGATGGTCAGGAATGGCTATGCGGTCGACTGGCCGAAATACAGCGCTGGCTTCTATGCCAAGGCTGAGACGGACGCTAGGAAGGCCAAGCGCGGCCTATGGACTGGATCGTTCGACAGGCCATGGGAATGGCGTAGGCAAATGACGGTCACCTAGGGCTGCCGCTCGACGGTGAGCGCGTCCTCCCTTAGGCGGAAGGACGCATCCCATCAATAATTGCCGTTGTAATAGCGGTCGTCGCAGGGCGCGGTGTAGATGCGGCCGTAGCGGTCCTGGTAGCGGCACATCTGTTCGCCGCGGGGCTGCTGCGGGGTGGTGGCAGAGCCGACGACTGCGCCGAGCAGTGCACCGCCGGCTGCGCCGATGACGGTACTCTTGGTGTTGCCGCCGATCGCCTGGCCGACGAGCGCGCCGCCGGCACCGCCGAGCAAGGCACCGGTGGTGGCCCGCTGCTGGCCTTCAGTCTGCGACTGGCACCCCGCAAGTGCTGCGGTGATCAGCACCGCCAGAATAGCCTTCTTGATGATCATCATTGGAACTCCTTTGAAGCCCCGGGGACTGACGGACAGGGGCGAACGAAGCCGATGCGGTTGCATTGCGGCGGAACGGCGGCGCGGCTTCTCACGAAGTGAGTCAGGGTTTCCCATGAGTTGAAAGCCATGGTTTCCAAAGCGCAAAGCTAGGAGCGAACGCTTCGATTTAATGTTGACTGGAATTGCCATTCGCTGCCCGCTAGAATTGACATTCGTCCGATGGTGCAAGGCGATGGATAAGGTTGCTGCGGCGCGCGAACCTCCTAAGGAGCGGCGAAGGGTTCGCGCGGCTCAATACGTACGAATGTCCACCGAGCACCAGACTTATTCCCTTGAGAATCAGAAGGATGCAATCCGCGGTTATGCCGAGGTCATGGGGTACGACATCGTCGCCACCTATGAAGACCCCGGCCGTAGCGGGCTGCACATAGAAGGCCGGCCCGGCCTCAAGAAGCTGCTGTTCGACATTGAACACGGACTCGCCGATTACGAGACGGTCGTCGTCTACGACGTGAGCAGATGGGGCCGGTTCCAAAGCGTCGATGAAAGCGCTTCCTACGAATATCGATGTCAGATAGCGGGTGTGCGGATCGAGTTTTGCGCCGAGCAATTCGCGAACGATGGCACCGTCGGATCCGATGTACTGAAGGCCATAAAGCGCAGCATGGCCGCAGAGTACAGCAGGATGTTGTCACAGCGGGTCTTTTTGGGCCAGGTGAGGATGGCCCGCATGGGCTTCCACGTGGGCGGGATACAGGGACTCGGACTAAGCCGCCTGATGGTCGACCAGTTCGGACAGCCCAAACTCATCCTCGCCCGCTATGAACACAAGAATTTCCAGACAGACCGTGTGATCATCGTACCGGGGCCACCGGAAGAGATTGCCACTGTTCGATTGATCTTTCGCCTGTTCGTCAGGTCACGCAAAAACGAACCTCAAATCGCAAAATATCTGAATGACCGAGGGATCCTGAACGACTTCGGCCGGCCTTGGAAAAGCTATGGCGTGCGCCGTGTCCTGACCAATGAGAAATATATCGGCAACAACGTCTGGAATAGACGCTGCACCAAGCTGAAAACCAAAGTTGCGTACAATCCCCCGGACCAATGGGTCAGGGCGGACAACGCCTTTGAGCCTATCATCAGCCGCCAATTATTCGACAAAGCACAGCAAATTTTGAAATCGCTTTATCTTCACATGAGCGATGACGAGATGCTGGCAGCCCTACGAAACCTCCACAAACGGCATGGGAAACTGTCGTGTGACATCATCAACGCAGCGCCCGGATGCCCTTCGGCCTATCGCTATAGCGCGCATTTCGGAGGTCTGCTCGGAGCATACAAGCTGATCGGTTGCCTGCCGCTCAGAAAGTCTCATTTCATCGAGATTGACAGGCGCCTCACGGCTATCCGCCATCGCGTTATGGAAGACCTGCTCGTCGCGGTCGACAAGGCAGGCGGCCGCGTTTCCCAGGCCCCTGAAACGGAGATCATCCGCATCAATGGCGAGTTGACCGTAGCGCTCGCAATCGCCAGGTGTCGCGTTTCGCATTGTGCCTATCCCCGCTGGTCTTCGAGGGCCGTGCGAGAGGCCATGGCGGATATTTTCGTCTTGATCCGCATGCAGCCGGGCAATCTGATCATTCGCGATTACCTGATCGCTCCGATGCATGAAATCGTGGGGTTCAAAGGAGATTTCCATGTCAACAATGGAATGAAGCTGGATGCGTTTGTTTTCCGATCGCTTGATCCGCTCGTTGCGCTGGCCGAGCGAACATTCGTCGGGAGTGCCACATGACGGAGCGCCGCACGGTTTTAGGCTTGGAAGCCGCCGACCGCCTTTTGCAGAATAACCGCACAAGGCACGCTGCGCTTTTGGAAAAGATGCAAGAGCCCAACAGGTGGTTCACCGGTCCCTGGCTGTGCAAAACCTATCAGGCTGAATACCAAAGAACGCGGGACATGATCGCAGAAGCGATTATCTCTCGGCATCTTCTGGAGACGATCACCGAGGTATTTCGATATCCGATCAAACAGGAATCGTTCCGTCGTCTGCTATCGGCCGAAAGCCTGGCCTCTGTGCCGAAGGCCCTGACCGAAGGGCCTACTTTGAACCTGCTTGCGGAGAGTTCCGCGCCAAGGCCCTTGGTCAATGGAGTTTCTCCCGAGGTGATCGAGCTTTTGCAGGATTGGAATGTGCCGCCACAGGTCTTCGCGTCCTTGCGCAAGATGGTTCCGGAAAGGCAGCTCAAAGCGGCAAAGCTCATGATCGCCCTGAAGAGAGTGAGCTTCCACTATGCGCAACTCCTCGCAACGCTTACTCCGGCGTCGCAGTTGGTGGATCCCTCCAAGCCGAGGAAGAAGTTTGTCGGGGTGACAGCCGACGAGCTGGCTATCATGGAAGCTGAATTTGATTTGCTGAACGATGAATTTCTCTTCTGCGCCAGCCTTCGTGGCACCTGGGTGCTGGAGTTGATCGCGGCGAGACTCTATCTCGACCGGGTGATGGAAAACGCGCGGGTGGTCAGACACCTTGCGCGGGATTTCCCGGAGCAGCTCGCAAAGTTCCAAACGATACTGGACATTCCAGCGGGTCAGGAAGCTTTGCCGAGCCAACCAGTCAAAACCGGACCAAGGCGCACGCATTTTGTCTTCTGAGGTGGCGCCTTCGGGTCGCAAGCGCTCGGCCATCACCCTCAGTTTCGCGGCATGCTGTGTATCTCCATCCGAACCGGTCCGCCCTTGTTGCAACTCGTGCAGAAAAGAGCGCGCTCAACAGTGCTGAATAGAGCGTATTTGCCATAGCGCCGGATCAGACCTTCGGGCTTCACCTCGGCATGGTGCGAGCAGTTCATACAATGGGCGCGCAAAACGTGCCAGCTGCGCAGGTCGCCCAACGCAACGTCAAGTCCGGCGTGAACGCTTCCGTCTATGATGGTCTGCGGCGGCAGCTTGACCTCGCCCGGGGTAATCATCTTCTCCATGACGTGGCGGCTGTTGTAATGGATCAGCAACATGCCGGGCCGGCGCCGGATCGCAGCGTGCCAGGCCGCCTGGCTTACCACCGCGTCCGGCGATCGACATATGGTCTCGAGATGCGTCTTCTCCTCGCTGTCCCAAACCTCAATGCGGAAATTGTCCTCGGCAGTGTCGACCATCTATGGGCGTGCCTTGTGCCAGCCGCGAGAGAAGCCATTCGAGACCGCAGCGCGCGACAGGGCAAGCTCGCGTTCGAGTGCGGAATTCCTTGCAAGCGCATTGAGCAGGGCTATCACGGCGTCGCCACCGGCAGCAGCAATGGCATGCTGCGCCGCGAACTCCAATTCCGACATAGCTTCGCCGGCCGGCGCGTTTTGGCGCTTTCCCATAGCCCATACCTGCTCAGATACCTGATGGATTAAGGAACATATTCCTGTCAGGTCAAGAGGTATTGACTCTCATGTTCCTATTTTGTTCACTGCTGGCATGATGGCCACAGGAGGCGTAACCAGGAGCAACACATGTGCGGCCGCTACACCCGGTATCTGACATGGTCCGAAATCCACCAGCTTTACCGTCTGACGGCGCCGGCGGAGACCGGCCGCAACGACGAACCGCGCTACAACATCGCTCCGACGCAGGACGTCCCTTTCGTTACCGCCGGCGAGGACGGCAATCACCGTTTGCGCGAGGGGCGCTGGTGGCTCGTTCCGTTCTGGGCAAAGGAGATGCCCAAAGCGGCCATGTTCAACGCCAGGATTGAGGGTATCGACACCGCACCGGCGTTCCGGGACGCCTTCAAATCGAAGCGCTGCCTGATCCCGGCTGACGGTTTCTACGAATGGACCATGTCGCCGGCCGACGGCAAGAAGGATCCCTGGCACATCTATCTGCCAGGTCACGCGCCCTTCTCGTTTGCCGGGCTTTGGGCGCACAACTCCAATCTCGACATCACCAGCTGCACCATCATCACGGAGCCCGCCGGCGAGCCGATGAAGAATTTGCATGACCGGCAGCCGGTCATTCTCGACCACGCTTACTATGACGCATGGCTCGACCCGGCCACGCCGAAGGAGGACCTGAAGGATATCCTCAGCCACGACATTGACGGACAGCTTGAGTTCAACCGTGTTGGCCGCGACGTCAATTCGACCGTCGTCAACAAGCAACCGAACGACCACCCTGCCCTGGTCGGGCCGATCAATCCGCTATGAGCGACGAACCGATCAAGCTTGGCGAGGGCATGACATCGGCGCCACGCGACCTGGCCAAATTGCTCGGCCATACATGCGAGCACAAGGATTGCGGCAAGGTCGCCGGTTGGGGTTTTGCCCGACCGCGGGGAGTATCGCACTGGTTTTGCTTCGAGCATCGCACCGACGGCGATCGATACCTTTAGGAGCGCAAATGTCAGACCATATCTTGCCCGGCCAAAAGAAACCGAAGCTGATCGTGGTCGTTGCGTTCGACCGCGGTGACGACGGGGAGTTGTTCACGGCATACGGGCCGACTGACCAGCAGAGCGAAGAGCGCGCCACCCGCACCGCCAAGGGACTTTCAGGACAACATGTCGGCGTCCTGGCCTGGAGCCGGGACGCCGATCCCCTCCTAGGCGATTACGGACCGCCAACGGTGCTGTTTGTCAGCGGCGAAGTGCCGGATATGGAGTAGCTACTTCCGCGTCGGCGATCGACTTGTGAGTGAGATCGTCAACAGAGAACAAAATCCGCCTTCGCCGTCTCTGGGTCGTTTTTGGCCAGCCTTCGGTCGAGTCCGCGGGGCTCATCACCTGATAGGCTGACGCGTATCCCTTTGCGAGGCGCTCGCCAGGCCGAAGCTGCAGCACCCGCCAACAGACGGCTTGCGCGGTCAGATCGCACAAATTACACAGGCGCAATAGCGATCAGGACGAAATGGAAACATGTCAGAAGAAACAGCTGAAAACGCCATCGAGCTTATCGAACTCACCGCTGATATCGTTTCGGCCTTCGTCAGCAACAACTCAGTGCCAGTCTCAAACTTGGCGGATCTGATATCATCGGTGCACGCGTCCCTCTCCTCGATAGGTCGCGACACGCCTCCTCAAGCCGAGCCGCTCACGCCAGCAGTGAACCCGAAGAAGTCGATATTCCCGGATTACATTGTGAGCCTGGAAGATGGCCGCAAATTCAAGTCGATGAAGCGCCATCTCGGCTTGCTGGGCATGACCCCTGATCATTATCGCGCCAAATGGAATCTGCCTGGCGACTATCCAATGGTGGCACCGAACTATGCCGCAGCTCGGTCGGCGCTGGCCAAGGCCAGTGGGCTCGGCCGCAAGCCTGCCCCGGTCGCGCCGGCCAAGAAGGCACCTGCGAAGCGCAAAGCAAAAGCCTAATCCGCCAACGCGTATGGCACCGTCTGATCTAAGCAAGCGCGCCGGACAATCGATCTCCTGTCCCATATCGGGGCGCATGGTTTGGGCAATTGCTTCGAGCCCTCTGTTGTGGCGTAAGAGCGCTACTTCCTATTTGCGAGGCAACAGGAGTAGGCAATGCGGATACTGGTAGGACCTGCGAAACGAGAAGGCGCTTCTCGGACGATTTTCCATCGACTGTTGGGCGATAGCGATTTCAGATCCGAAACGGATGGGGCGGTCGTCCTTTCGATAGATGCTGCCGGTATCTATGCAAAAGGTTCGCCATACCGATACCAGATTGAGTTCCCGCTTGATGAACTCGAGGCACTTGGGAGCCGGCCGGAGGCCGCAGGACTATGAGAGCGTAACGCGTAGTACATGACCGCCTCGGCCACCCGACGCAACATCACGGCTCAGTTTTAGGCAAGGCGCGGCAGCATTTGAAAAGCAACCGTCCGGCCGGCGCCATTCAGGCAACCTCCCAGCGAGGGCGCCGGCCATCTTTCAGTGCCTTTAATAACTATTCACGGCTCGTTGATCAGCCGCTTGATCTTTTTACCTTGATATCCGTAGTCGTCGATCAGCTTCTGGCAGGCCGGCGAAAGCGGTTCCGGCTTGGGGCCTCCGGGAGGCGGTGTGCCAGCGAAGGCCATGGCCATGTCGCCGTTAGATTTCAGCGCGCCGTTGATGTTGCCCTGATTGTCCAGTTCCGTCTGCAGCATCTGCAGCCTCGGAAGATTGACGGATAGCGTCGGGCAGTCCTTCAGCCCTTCCATCGCCTCCGAAATCTGCTTCCTTACTTTATCGGCTTTGGTTGCGGCCCTGCATGGCGTCACCGTCATGCAGGCTATCAAGGTGGCAGCAAGTGCAGCTTTCATCGCATTTCCCCCTGTCCCAGAAACGATAGTGTCGTAATCTGCCGGGTCGCGTCAACGGGCGCCAAGCTCACCCGGGGATCACTTGCCACCTCGTGGACCACCCGTCGTTAGAAGGCCGTACTGGTCCCTTGGTGTTCCGCCTATGAACGCGACTTCCTCCCGATCACTTCGCGCACAGCCTAGAACAGCACCTCATGCAGAACACGCGTTGACCGGTATTGGTCGCGGTGCGGCGATATGAATGGCTTGATGATTCTTAGATGCAGCGTTTGCGCTGCCGCCAAAAAGCGCTCGATTTCAGCCTGCGACATCTGGCTTGAGGGTTTTGACGTACCGGGCCGTCCATGCAGGTCATCTGAGCCTGCAGCAACTCAAGGTCATGTCGGCGATCGAGCACTGTCGCACCGCGGCCCTCGGCGGGCATGTCGAAGCCTGCGAGGACTGCGGCCAGTGGCGCATCGCCTACAACTCCTGCCGCAACCGGCATTGTCCGAAGTGCCAGGGCGCGGCCGCGCGGACATGGCTCGCCGAGCGAGAGGCCGACCTGCTGCCGGTCGGCTACTTCCATGTCGTGTTCACGCTGCCCGCCGAGGTTGCCGACATCGCCTTCCACAACAAGGCGGCGGTCTACGACCTGCTGTTCCGTGCGGCATCGGAGACGATGCTGACGATCGCGGCGGATCCGAAGCATCTCGGCGCGCGCATCGGCATCACCGCCGTCCTCCACACATGGGGCTCCGCGATGACCCACCATCCGCACGTCCACATGATCGTGCCGGGCGGCGGCATCGCGCCGGACGGAAGCCGGTGGATATCGTCGCGTCCGGGCTTCCTGCTGCCGGTGCGCGTGCTCGGTAAGCTGTTCCGCCGCCTGTTCCTCTCCCGGTTGGTCGCGCTGCACGACGCTGGCCGGCTCGCCTTCTTCGGCGCAATTGCTCATCTCGCGCAACGGCGGGCATTCCTGCGCCACCTGTCGCCGGTCCGGAAGAAGCGCTGGGTGGTCTACGCCAAGGCGCCCTTTGCCGGCCCGGAAGCGGTGCTCGCCTACCTGTCGCGCTACACGCACCGGGTCGCGATTTCGAACAGCCGGCTGATCGCCTTCGACAAGAGCGGCGTCACCTTCCGCTATAAGGACTATCGTCGCAACGGCGCCGACCGGCAGCAGCTCATGACGCTCGCCACCGACGAGTTCATCCGCCGCTTCCTGCTCCACGTGTTGCCAAAGGGATTCCACCGCATCCGGCATTGCGGCCTGCTTGCCGGCTCTGCTCGCAAGGCCAGCCTCGCGCTTGCTCGTGAACTCCTGAACGTCGCCGCAACGTCCGACGATGACACCAGAGACGAACCGGACAACTTCCGCCCGCCATGCCCCTGCTGTGGCGGCCGCATGATCGTGATCGAGGTGTTCGAACGATGGAGGCAGCCGCGCGGACCGCCACACGGCTCCCGGTCGACCGGGAGGAGCACGCCATGACCCGGCATGGAATGGTTCAGCCTTCAGCTGCAGGCACTCAGCCTCCGGCAACGGATCGACGCACGTCTAGGGTGATGATCGACTCCGACAGAGCCGCGCCCAGCCGCCCACCGTCCCGACAACACCGCGCGGAGGCGCAACGAAGCGGTCTGTCCGCATTCACCCCAGAGCTCCCCGACGGCGGTCGCGCCATTGCCGACATCTGCCGAAATCCGAAATCCCCATAGCCATCGCCTGTGGCCCGCGGGTTCCTTCCTCGGGGACTTTCGTACGCCTGCCGGCGCCCGAAACTCTTCACGCAAACGGACGGTCCGGTTTCGGAATATCCGAACAAGAAAGCGGACGATGCACCCAGCACATCGCAGGCCGCATCGCGCTCAAGCAGAGCTTGTCCGATAACAGGTCCGCGTTTCTAACTATCTCTCCTTGAATGCCTCCGATGTCACCTCCACAATCGGCGAGAACACATATCCCAGAATGCGCCTGCTATCGGTCTTGATTTCCACCGTGGCGGCCATGCCTGGCGTGAGGGGCACGTCGTGGCCGTCCGCGCTCATGACCGTCTTGTCCGGCGTGAGTGTGACCGGAAAAACCAGGTTCTGTGTGCGCTCGGCGCCGGCGAAGGTTGCATTGGAAATCTGGGCCGCGGGATTGCCTTCGAGTTGCGTTGCATCGGGCTCGGGAATGGCATCGGTGGCGACACTGGTCACCCTGGCGGTGATGGTGCCGTAGCGCGTGAAGGGGAAGGACTGGATCTTCACCACGGCCTCCTGCCCCGCCTTGACGAAGCCGATATCGGTGTTGAGGACATAGACCCGCAGTTCGAGCTTGGAGTCATCGGGCACGATGCGCATGACTTCCTGGCCCACGGTGACGACCTGGCCGACATTAGTGATCACCGATTCCTCCACAGTGCCCGAGATCGGGCTCACGATGGTCTTGCGTTCACGCTCGGCCGTGGCCCTGGCCAGTTTTTGGGTGAGGTCGTCGATCTGCCTTTCCGCATCGCCGAGTTTCTGCGTGTTGTCGCTGATGAATGCCTCGAGCGTCTTGTCGATCTCGCGCGCCTGCACCACGGCTTCGCCTTCGGCGTTGGCCAGTTGGCCTTGCTGGATGGCCAGTTGCGTGATTTGGTACTTCAGCGTCTCCGTGGCGTCGATCACGCTGGACTTTGTGTCCGCATCCTTGGCCTGGGCAGCGGAGCGCATGGTGACGCGAGCCTGGAGTGTGGAAATCAGGGATTTCTGGGTCTCGATTGTTTGGGCGAATTGATCCTGGTCGGTTAACTTTTCCTGACGCTGAGCCTTAAGCGAATTCAGGTTTGAAGCGAGCTGGCCGAGATCGCCGTTGAGGATGTTCTGCTCGCGGCTGCGCAAGAGATCGGGAACCTCATCGCCCCATGGGATGATCGGCTTGGACGGGAGTTTCTGTTCGCGCGCCGCATCGATGGCGGCACGCCGGCGTATCGCTTCGGCTTGATAGGAGGCAAGATCGCGCTTTAGCCCGGCTTCGTCGGCGATCTCCTCGGTTGCGTCGAGTTCGAGCAGCACATCGCCTTGGCTGACATGCGTGCCTTCCGCTGGCGGCAGCGCTTTGACCCGACCGGTTTCCAGTGGCTGAATGATCTTCACCTTGCCGGTTGGCTCGAACTTGCCCTGGGCCGAGGCGATGATGTCGATGCGGCCCAAATACGCCCAGGCGAGAGTCGTGGCGACAAAGGCGCAGATGATCAGGACCAGCGCCATGCGCACCGGCGATGGCGGTGTTTCCAGGATCTCAAGCGCCGGCGCGAGGAACTCCTGGTCCGAGCGCCTGGGCTTGGGCCTTCTGGAAGGCAGCGATGGTATCGGCTGGCCGGCTGAGGGCGGCGGCGGGCTGGCGTTCATCTCAGGCATCCACCTGATCGTTTTGCAATGCCCATAGCCGGGCATAGACGCCGTTTGGTTGGGCAATCAGTTCCGCATGGCTGCCGATCTCGACGATACGGCCGTCGGCCATGCCGACGATGCGGTGGCAAGGCCGCACGGCGGCGAGGCGGTGGGCGATGATGATGACGGTCCGCCCCTGCACGATATGGCGCATATTGGTCTGGATGACCCGTTCGCTCTCGTAATCGAGCGCCGAGGTGGCTTCGTCGAAGATCAGGATCGGCGGATTTGTGGCCAGCGCCCGGGCAATGGCGATGCGCTGGCGCTGGCCGCCCGAAAGATTGGCACCGCGCTCTTCGATCATGGTGTCGTAGCCCGCCGGCAGCCTGGCGATGAACTCGTCGGCGCCGGCTAACCTGGCGATGGCGATGACGTTGGCCCGGGGCAACGCCGGATTGGCGAACGCGATGTTGTCGTGGATGGTGCGGTTGAACAGCAAATTCTCCTGCAGCACCACGCCGATATGGCTACGCAGCCAGGCCGGGTCGACCTGGGACAGGTCGGCGCCATCCAGCAGCACCTGCCCCTCTTCGGCCGAGTACAGGCGCTGGATCAGCTTGGTCAGTGTCGACTTGCCCGAGCCGGAGGCGCCGACAATGCCGATGACCTCACCGGGTTGGATCGACAGCGACACCGACTTGAGCACCTCGGGAGAGCCCGGCCGATAGCGGAAAGTTACATTGCGCAAGTCAATCGCGCCCCTGGGTGGCGGCAGCACCAGGCTGGTCTGCGGTGCCCGCTCCATGGGCGTGTTGAGGATATCGCCAAGCCGGTCGACGGAGATCTGCACCTGCTGGAAATCCTGCCAGAGCTGCGAGAGCCGCAGCACCGGTTGGACCGTCTGGTTGGCGATCATGTTGAAAGCAACCAGCGCGCCGACGGAGAGTTCACCGTCGATCACCGCCTTTGCCCCGAACAGCAGCAGCAGAGCTGTCGAGAGCTTGGAGACATATTGGATGGCGTTCTGGCCGCCGGCACTCAGCATGGTTGCGTCGAAGGAGGTGCGGACATAGGCGGCTAGGCGCTCAGCCCATTGCGCCTGCATCACCGGCTCGACGGCACCAGCCTTGACCGTCTGGATGCCGACGATGGCCTCGACCAGGAATTGCTGGCTGACGGCCCCGCGGTTGAACTTCTCCTTGATCATCGCACGCAAGGAGGGCCGCACCAGGACGGCGATCAGGATGTAGAGGGGAATGGAGGCGACCACGATCAGGGTCAGCTTCCAGGAATAGGCGTAGAGCACCGCGATGAAGACGAGGGTGAAGGCGAGGTCGATGGCCGAGAACAGCCCTTGTCCTGTCAGAAAGCTGCGGATGGTCTCAAGCTCGCGCACCCGTGCCACTGTCTGGCCGGCCGACCGCGTTTCGAAATAGCCGAGCGGCAGCCGCAACAGATGCTGGAAAAGTTTCTGGCCGAGTTCGACATCGATGCGGTTGGTGGTGTGCGAGAGCGCGTAGCTGCGCAGATATTGCAGCACGATATCGAACAGGCCGATGATGGCAATGCCGGCGACCAGTACGAACAAGGTGGAGTAGCCCTTATGGGTCAGAACCTTGTCGACCACGACCTGGAAGAACAAAGGCGTGACCAAGGCGAAGATCTGCACGAAAAGCGAGGCCAGCAGCACATGGGCGAGCGGTTTCCTGTAGCGCCAGATCGAGGGCAGGAACCAGCCAAGACCGAAGCTGCGCGGATCCGAGCCTTGCCCGCGCAGACGCCGGCCGATCAGCACGATCTGGCCGCCGATCTCCTGCAGCAACGCCTCGAGTGTGAGTTCCCGGTCGATGCGCGTAATGGGATCGACCAGGCGGTACCTGCCGCTGGGGTTCTTGCCGCCGAAGACCTGGAAGGAGCCGTCGGCAATGCGCACGATCGCCGGCACCGGAAGCGTCTCGATACGTTTGGGCGTGAGCCTGGCGACCACACGCGCCTTGAGGCCGACAATGGCGGCAGCGCGGATGAGGTCGCGCTCGTTTGCTAAGCGCCCGGTCAGCGCGAGTTGGTTGGCGAGATGCCTCGGATCGGCGGCGATCCGATAGAAGGCCGCGATGCCGCACAGCGCCCTCAAGCCGGAATCGAGCTGCTCCTGCGGCGCGGCTGTCATCTCGGGGCTATTCATGACAGCGCAAGCTCACTGTGATGCAGGCCCAACCCAGCGGTCGTTTTCCATCACGATGCTGCAGTCTGTGTTTTTCGCTTTCTCGCACAGGGAAATCGCGGCGACGCGGTTAGCTGCAAGACCGAATGTGCCGTCATATTGATAAAAGGCACGTTTCACGCTCGGTGAGAAAGACATTGCTTTCGGCGTTGGTGCGATTAGGTACTGCTGGGCAAACCGCAGTCCGCCACCTCCAAGACCAAGTTGCCTTTGTATTTTAGATGCGTCGTCGTAACTCCACGTCGGTAGATGATTGTACTGGAGGAAGTAATCCAATTTCTCAAGCCACTGCATTCCCCCTGCTAGAAACAGGGCATGGCCTTCCTTCTGAAAAGGGTCAAGTTCCTTTGATGTTAAATTTGCTCCGCCTTCCGTGAATGAAGTTTGCAAACGGTCAACCACCTCCGGCCCAAAATAGCTGTCGTTCTTCGCGTAGAGCCAGAGATTCGGAACGTGGCTGGTGGCGCCAAATGTTCTGTACGCCTCGACCAGCTTGTCCGCCCAACCCGCGCAATTGAGATGCAAGCCACCGGAAACACTGATCACGCCGACCAGGCCGGCTGGATTGCGCGCACCAAGCGCTATGGCGGTAGCCCCGCCTACGGAATCGCCCATGGCAATGATGTGCGATGAATCGACGTCCGTTCGTCTCTTCATCACGTCGATCACCGCCTGGAGATCATCCGCCGCCACGTCGAGATCCCGTTTGACATGCGGTTTTTTGCAGCCATCCGCCGGAAAAGGGCCATCCGACCGGCCATATCCCCTTCGGATCACCACAACCGCCAGCCAGCCTCTTAAGGCCAGATCGCGGGCTCGCGGCCTGAACTTTTCGACGTTCTCGGCCCGGTTCTCCCGGTTGGAGATAGCTGTCCCATGTGTGACTAGCGCAAGCGGCAGCGGCCCCTTTGCTCCCGATTTCTTCACGACAAGACTGTCGAGACGATAGGGCTTCCCGTCGATCACGACATGAAGAAACGCGTGGCTCTCGTCGAAATCCGGGTCGGCGGCATGGGCGGCTTGGGAAACCAGCCACAAGCTGACAACAACTAAGGCGAGGACAAGCTTCCTCGACATGAGCAAACCCGTTACTGCCCTCAACTCCAGCCACCCCTAGTCACCAGCGGGTAGCCGTTCGCGACCAGCATCGTGTTTTCAATATGATCTCCCTGCTGACCGACGGTTGCGGTGCCAGCCTGCGTCCAGCTAGCCAGTGTGTTGATCCAGCCATCGAAGAATTGCTGAACAGCGTCCGCAACCGCGGGGGCAGGCTGAAAGCCGGACGCTCCCGATGAGCTTGCCGAGCCAGGTTCCCAGGCCGGGCTGTAGACGAAGGGCGCGCTGGCCTCGGGATGAAAAACGTCGCCCATCTGGCCGTAGAAATCGGACCACAACCGTAAGGCGGCCTGTACAGATGGCTCACTTTGCTCTGCAGCGAAGGCATCGGTCATCGCGGTACCGTCTGAGGGTCTGATTGGTGGTGGCTTGCAGGAGGGTCTTTTTGGGAGGTCTTATTCTCGAAATTCAAAGTAAACCGCAGACACCACCGGGCTGCATTGTCACCGCCCGGCTATGCTTCCGACCGCCATCAGGTGAAATGGAATGCGCTCTGATCTCTTTGCAAGCTCGCAAGCGTTGTATTCTTCAGCGTGATCGTGTCATTGGCATCAGCCGTGATGATGACATCGCTTCCCGATTGAGTTGAAGCTGCCAGAAGATGGGCCCAATCCGCGAATACAGCATGATTTACGTCGATCTGGTCAAAACTACCACCACCGGAAGGAACGTTGCCCTGAGCGAAGAAATTGGAGACGGTTGAATGGCCAAAATTCGGCTCAAAGATAAACGTGTCAGCTTGGCCTTGTCCCCAAAACGAGCCTGAAGGATCCAATGTCACGTTCTCGTTCGCGTTTATAACAATCGTATTGCCGGTACCACCGATCGTCACCGTGCTCCCGGTGGCCAAATTGATGGTCTCCGACGTTGCACTGAGCGCGGCGCTGGAACTGTTGAAATCGACGACGGTTCCAGTTCCACCGGTCACACTCGCAGAGGCGTTTCCGTTGACATTTATGGTGTTGCCTGTTCCGGAAACTGTTGCCGTCTCCTGACCTGAGGTCACGGTCAGAACGTTGTTGGTGCCATTGATGGTGGCGGTGTCATTCGAGTTCGACTCGGTCGTTGTCGTGCCGTTGCCGGTTACCGTTGTAGTAGACGTCGCCAGTGCACCGGACGAAGCAGGCGGGGTTGTCACGACGGATGATGTTGATTGCCCATCGGCACTGACATAGAGAGCAAGCGTCGAATTCAGTGTACCGTTGGTATTATAGGCAATCTCGGTTTCGGTGATGCTGCCATCGGCATGCGTAGTTGCCGAGGCGTTACCATTCAAGTTGGTGCCGGTCTCTGTTCCTGTTGTTGTTAAGCCGTCGGCACTGATCGTCGCCGTACCTTTGGCCACCACCACGCCACTTGCGTTCACATCCTGGATGGTGCCGATCTGCCAGCCATCGATCTGGGTTTGCCAGGTTTCGGTGTGTTCATAGGTTCCATTGCCATCGTAATCGGCTTGAATCGTCCTTGACAGCCCATCGGCGCTGACGGTTGTGATCATCTTCGAGGGCACGGTCGCGTTATTTGCCATAGCCGAATACCACACCACCTTGCCGGGAAGAGGGGCCACAGCCTTGGCAGCGGCGTCATTGGTCGTGGTCGTCACGATCGAGCCATCAATGGCCGTGACTGCCGTCGATGTTTCATCGGCACTGGTGTCGCTGTTCAACTTGACAGTCGTGGTCTTGGTCCTGCCGTCGGCGCTCACCGTCTCCGTCGTGGTTTTCAACAGGACCGCTGTAATCGCCGCGCCCCAGCCGGTGCTGGTTTTCGTGCTCGTCTGGTAGTCCTTCACGGTTTCGCTGTAGGAGCCGTCGGGGTTGTACGCGCGGGTGTCCGAGCGTGTTCGGTCGACCGTTCCGTCCGCATTGAAATCCCAGCTCGTATTGGTGGTCAGACCGTCAAAGCCTGTAGTCGAGTTCATCGTGTCCGCCGCAGCGCCGCTCGCCAGCAGGTCGGTGATCACGCGCGACAAACTGCCGTCCACGAGATGTGTGTCCGTCTCGGTCTGGTCGACGACGCCATCGCCAGTGGCGTCGCGGCTGATGGTGGTGATGCGGCCATCAGCGCTCGTCTGGGTGATGATTTTATCTCTCAGGCTGCCATCTCCATTGAGATCGCTGACAGTGCGGACGACGGAGCCATCGGCCAGCGCCGCCGTACTGTCGGTCTGGCCCTGGTTGAAGCTTCCCGATCCTGTCGTGTCTTGCTGGATCGAGACAGTGAGGCCATTGGCACTGGTCGTGCGCACCGTCTTTGACAACAGCGAGCCATCGCTCTTGCTGTTGGTCAGCGTCTCCGTCTTCGAGCCATTGGCATTGAGAACCGTCATATCGGTCTCGGTCTCGCTTGGCGTGGTAGCCGCGCCGAAGAACCATTGTTTGGTTACGATGAGGCCATTGCCGCTCGTGGTCGACAGATAGCGGTCGGTCTGCGTGCCGCCGGTCGTTTCGGTCAATGTTTCCGTTTTCGAGCCATCCGCATTGAGCGTCGTTTGATCGGTTCGCGTCTCTGAGTATGTCCCCGCTCCAGTTGGGTCGAACTGCTTTGTCGTCGTCAAACCATTGCCGCTTGTCGTTGTCGAGGAGCGAGCGGTCAAGGTCCCGGCGTAATTGAGCCAGCTAATCGTTTCGGTCGTCGAACCGTCGGAATTCAAAACTGTCGAGTCGCTCACGGTTTCTGGTGCGCATCCGGTCACACTTGTGTTGGCCGACACCCAGTCAAGTTCGGCATTCGCATAGTGCGAATGGGCTTCCGCTGAATCGATGAAGCCTTGGGCGACGGCCGCGCGCGATTCGCCGCCATTGAGCGCGTTGACCCAATTGGTCAGGCCGGCAGAATCCGGCGCCCGGCCGAGGGCATTCTGGTAGAGCAGCGTGACAAACTGTGTGTTGCTGGGCGACCCGTATTTTTGCACGAATTCGGCGGAACTTATAAAGTTACCGATCAAAGTCACTTCCGACGTACCACTTTCCAAAGTGGAAAGCTGATTATGGAAGCCAGTTTGATCCGGATCGCGGCCGAGAATCGTGTGATAAAGTCTGTAAATCGTTCCCTGATTGACGTAGTCAGAGGAATTGCTTTCAAAGACAGTCGCTTTGGTAAGTCCGTTGGCGCTGACAGTGCTTGTGCGCTTGGTCGTATAATCCCCATCTGTTGCGACATCCATCGCAGCAATCGTGGTGGAGCCATCGGCATTGACCTGGCGGATCACCGTCTGATCGACCGTGCCGTCGCCGTTGATGTCACGGGTGGTGGTGACCGTCATCTGGTTGGCGCTGGTGGTCGTCGTTGTCTTGTCATGCAAGCTGCCATCGGCATTGAGATCCGACACGACCTCGGTGGTCGACCCATCGGCATTCAGCGTTTTCACGTCGCTGTTGGTGCGGTGGAACGTGCCGTCCATCTGCGTCGTCACTGACAGACCGTTGGCGCTGGTGGTGATGACGGTCTTGTTTTTCAGCCCGCCGCTCGCATTGAAATTTGAGATGGTCTCGGCCCTCGAGCCATCGGCATTGAGCACCGTGACATCGGTCCTCGACTGATCGACCGCGCCATCGCCGTTGAGGTCGGTGACGATCGTCGTCGACAGGCCGTTGGCGCTCACCGTCTTGGTGGATTTCGAGGCCAGGACACCCGTCGCGTTGTAGGTCGAGGTGACCGCGGTCGCTGAGCCGTCGGCGTTGGCGGTGGCCGTGACCGAGACATCGTTCACGCCATTGCCGTCGAGATCGGCGTTGATGGTGACCGTCTTCTTGTCGGCGCTGGTCGTCGTCACTTTCTTTGAAATCAGTGTGCCGTTGCCGCTGTAGTCGGAGATCGTTTCGACGCGCGAGCCATCCGCGCCGAGGGTTACTACATCCCAGGCAGCGTCCTCGGGCGTGCCGCTGCCGTCGAGATAATGTGTCACCGACCTCCACAAGCCATCGCCGCCAGCTGTGGTCACGGTCTTGCCGATCAACGCGGTGCCGGCGCCGTTATAGGCCGCAACCGTCTCGGTCTTCGAACCGTCGGCATTGAGGACCGTCACATCGTTGACGTCCTTGTCGAGAACACCATCGCCATTGGCATCGGTCTGGGTCGTCAACGACAGGCCGTTGCCGCTCGTGGTGACGATGCGCTTGTCGAGCAAGGTGTTGTTGTTGCTGAAATCGCCGATCGTCTCGGTCTTCGAGCCGTTAGCGTTCAGCACCGTCGCGTCCTGCAAGGTGTCATCGACTTTGCCGTCGATGTTGTGTGAGGTCGACAGCGACAGCCCGTTGGCGTTGGTCGTCGTCACCGTCTGGTCGGTCTGCGCGCCGCTGGCGCTGGTGTCCGTCACCGTCTGCGTCGTCGAGCCGTCGGCATTGAGCACGCTGACCTCGGTCCGATCGACATGGCCGTCGCCATTGCCGTCGATGGTCACCGTCGTCGTCTTGCGGTCGGCGCTGTCCGTCGTCACCGTCCGGGAAAGCAGCGCGCCGGTGTTGCTCACCGTCGACAATGTCTCGGTGCGGCTGCCATCACCGTTGAGCACGATCGCGTCCGTCACCGTGCGGTCAATGGCCCCGTCGCCGTTGAGATCCTGCTGCTTGGTCTGCGTCAGGCCGTTGGCAGTCGTGGTCGTGATGCTCTTGTCGACCAGCGTGCCGTTGGCGCTGGCATCCGTCACCGTCTCGGTCTTTGAGCCATCCGCATTGGTGGTGATGACATCGGTCTCGGTAAGATCATAGGTGCCGTCGCCATTGAGGTCGGTCTTTGTCGTCGTCGACAGGCCGTTGGCGGAGGTCGTTGTCAGCGTGCGGCTGATCAGCGTGCCATTGCTGCTGAAATTGGACAGCGTCGTGGTGGTCGAACCATCGGCATTGATCAGGATGGCCTTGCTCTGATCCGTCGCGCCATCGCCATTGGCATCGATGGTGGTGGTGATAGTCTTCTTGTCTCCGCTGGTGACCGTGACGGTCTTGCTCAGCAACGTATTGTTGGCGCTGTAGTCCGAAGCGGTCTCGGTGCGCGTGCCATCCGTGCCAACAGTGACCACGTCCCAAGCCGTGTCTTCGGGCGTGCTGCTGCCGTCGAGATAATGCGCCACCGACTTCCAAAGGCCATCGCCGCTGATGGTGCTGACGGTGGAATCCCGTGATGAGCCGTCGGCGTTCTTGTCCAAGACCGTCGTCGTCACCGAATTGTCGGAATTGATGACGATGGAGGATGTGGTCACCTCATCGAAGCTGCCCGAACCGGTATGGTCGGTCTGCACTGTCTTGCTGCGCGCATCGGCACTGGTCGTCGTTACCGTCTTGTCCAGCAATGTGCCGTTGTTGCCGGTGTCCGTCACGGTTTCGGTGCGCGAACCATCGGCATTGACAACTGTGCTGTTCGTGGTGATGTGATCGAAGGTGCCGTAGCCTCCATGGTCGATACTGGTCGTTTTGGTCAACCCGTTGGCGCTCGTGGTTACGGCAATCTGGTTGATGGTGGCGCCATTGGCTGCGAGATTCTTCGTGGTAGTCGAGGTTGAACTGTCGACATTGGTGACAAAAATCTCGGACTGATCCCAGATACCGTCGCCATTCTGATCGACCAGGGTTGTTACGGTCTTGGTATCGGCGCTTCTGGTGACCGCAGTAGCATCCTTTTTGGAGCCATCAGCATTGAAGTCTGTGATCGTCTCTGTTGACGAGCCGTCGGCGTTGGTCACCGTGTTGTCGGTCTGTGTTCGGTCGAACACACCATTGCCGGTATCGTCATATTTGGCGGTCTTGTTGAGGCCGTTGGCGCTCACCGTCACCACATTCTCGAAAGCCTTGGACCCGTCGGCATTGTAGCCGAGGATATCCGTGGTCACTGAGCTGTCGGCATTGGTCACCTGGGTCTGATGGATCAGATAGCCATTGCTATCACTCGCCAACACCGCGTCGCCGACCTGTCCGGTCGTGCCATCTGATTTGGTGTAGGTTGTCGTGCCCGTAATGGCTGAGCCGTCATTGAAGGTCTGCCCACTGCCCGTCGGCGTCAGATCGATCGACGTGATGCCAAGCGAGGCCAATGATACCATCTGGCCGTTGACCATCACTTTGAACAGGTTCCAGTCGGCATCGCCGGCGTCGAGTTTTCCATCATGGTTGGTATCAAAGACGTCTTTGAGCGCTGTCAGATCGCCCTTTGCCGACGGATCCCATGCTGTGAAGGCAAATTGGTTCTGCTGATGGATCTGGCCATCGCCATATAGATCCAGAACCAGGACGCCATTGCCAGCACCCGCCCAGGCTGTGCGGTGTTGATAACCGTCACCCTTCAGATCGAGGAACTGCGAGGACAAGGACAGCGAATTGACCGAAAGCCCTTTGCCGGACAAGTCGAGCAAGATCGGCGCGACCGCGTCACCACCGCCGTCGCTGCCTGCACCGTTGTTCTGATCTCCGGTGTCGTTGCCTGTGGTATTGTCGTTGGTCCCGCCATCTTGTGTTGCGCTGCCGTCTCCAGCGTTGTTGTTGCTGCTATCACCAGGGGAAGTGTCGGCGGGCGCGCCGTCAGGGTTGGCGGTGTTATCAGGGGAGTAATTTGACCAGCCGGGTCCATGGTCTTGGCCCGCGTCAGGGCCGGTATTCGCGTTGTTGTCAGGGCTGCCGGTGCTGCCAGGTGAATAACTTTGCCAACCAAACCCATGATCTTGGCCGGCATCGGGGCCGGTAGCCGCGTTGTTGTCAGGGCTGCCGGTGCTGCCAGGTGAATAACTTTGCCAACCAAACCCATGATCTTGACCGGCATCAGGACCGGTTGGCGCATTCGCGTCGCCGCCTGTATTTCTGTCATCGAACGGGTCAGGGTGAACTGGAGCATAGTTGCTCGACCACGGGCTTTGCGAAGTGGGCGGATTATTACCCTCCCACGGATCAGGACTAATCGGAACATCATCAGGCATCAAAATGTCTAATTTATTAGCATTCATGGGTATACCGAATGTCGGGTCATCCGGCCCAACGGTAGAAGGCTCTCTATATGTATGCGTGGTCTCATTAGGATCGGGATAAGGATCGGGAGTGTATTCGACAACGTCATAGGTTTTCAGACTAACTTTGAAGGGGCCGATGGTCTCCTTTGTTTCAGTTCCGCTCTCGACAGTTACTTTATCTTGTTCAACGTCTACGTCAACTCCTGCGTCCTCTAGAGGCTTAGATGGTACAGTTATACTTATAGAAAGTGGTCTTCCCGGCACACCGGACACATTTATCCCGTAGCCATTTACTCCGATGCTAGCCTCTACCGTATGATCTGCATAAGCCTTCTCGTCTGCAGTAACCGAGAATCCACCTGTGGTAATACTCGCTGACGATCCGACGCCACTTTTAGGATCCATAGCTTCCTCCACTTTCTGCGGGGCTCTGAAAACAGAAAAAAAATTGTTGAATAAGACTTCATCACAAAAGACGCTTGAGGGCCTCTTTTGCTTTCATATTGCCGGATGTCGCGGCTTGCTTGTAGTACATAATAGCTGTTGATCGATCTCTTGTTACACCAATACCAAACTCAAATATGGTACCAAGCGCGCTTTGGGCGTCTGCGTCGCCATTTTTGGCACTTTCTTCAAACAATGTTATTGATTTTTCAGTATTCTTTTCAACACCCATGCCATTCATATATATCATAGCCAGATCATATTGCGCCCTAGGATTATTTTGATCTGACGATTTTTCAAGCCAGTGACGAGCAAGGGCATAATCTTGCCCAACGCCTTTGCCGGTTAAATACGCCACTCCGAGATTATACTCACCCTGAGCATCCCCGCTTTGAGCCGCGCTCGAAAACAATTCCGCAGCGCGTCGATAATCTTGCGGCACTCCTTTGCCGGCTGCGTAGAGGGCACCAAGGTTGGCACTGGCCGCGGAAAATCCCTGCGCCGCGGCCTTTGCGTACCAAATGGCGGCCTGTGCGGCATCGGGTGCGACGCCTTTACCGCTGTCATAAAGTCCGCCTAGATTGTTTTCCCCGATAGGGCTGCCTACCGCGGCAGCAGCCCGATACCAGCGCATGGCAGCGGCGAAGTCCTGTGGGACACCCCGGGCATATTCATACAAATAGGCAATTGCCGCCAGCGCCGTGGGATCGTTCTGGGCTGCCGCTTTCTGATACCACATCATCGCTTGCGCATAATCTCGCCCAACGCCTTCGCCGCTTTCATAGGCTGCGCCGAGCTGAAATTGGGCAGGGGCAAACCCTTGGTCCGCCGCCTGGCGGAGGAGTTCGGCGGCCCGGACCGGGTCCTTTGGTGCTCCTTGGCCGATCTGATACATTTTGGCCAGGCTCAATTCCGATTGAGCAAATCCCTTGGCCGCCGCCTTGGTATACCAGACAAAGGCGAGAGCGCTGTTTTGAGCCACGCCGATGCCGCCCTTATCATAGAGGTATCCCAGATTGTGCTCTGCTTGCGCGTCGCCCTTGTCGGCGGCCTGCTCAAAGTACTCCTTTGCGCGCTGGGCGTCGGGCTTCACGCCGCAACCCAATACGTACAGAAAACCGAGATTGTTTAGCGCCGCCGCATTACCTAGGGCAGCGTCATTTTCCCATTCCTGCCGCTCTGAATCGCCGAGCGTTCCACATGTCAGTTGCTCGGTTATAATAAGCTCGCCTGCAAGAGAGCATGACGAAGGGGTGAAAATTGATATTCCGACGCAAGCCGCAGTCAGGATTATTATCTTGTACTTTTCTGGATTAATCATTGTTACGATCCGCGCGAACTCCGAAAACAGTCAACATCATTTCCGCCATTGGCGCGGCATTGATTTGCCTTGCGTCTAGTTTCTTCGTCAGCCGTTCCGCGATCACCCTATGCCGCCAACCTGACGACAACCTGACGAATTCACGGTTGCAACGATTTTATCACTGATGCTCCGGTGAACAAAAAAGCTTCGATGACGGCGCTTGTTTTGGTCATGATTTGACTTGCCGTCGCCTGATATCCGGCTTACGCTGCAACTCCACTGCTATGGCAACACGCCCAACTCGCTAGCTTCCTAGGGCATGACACCGGTCTGCGACCTTAGATCGCCGTCTCGTGACAGGCCGACAGGTGGCCGGCGCCAGATGCGCCGCATACCCAAAAAGGCGCAGGATTGAGAGTTATCATGATGATCGCTACGACGAGGTTCACGCTAAGCCCCTTACTTTAAACATTTGCGACATTTCATTTGAAGTCTGACGTTCATGCTTCAGGTCATGTTCTCCCGGAGTGCAGCTCGCCTTTAATACCGGAGACGACACGCCACACCGCCTACCCTGACTTCCATCTTGCAATTGAATGGGCTCGCCCTTGTAGAGCGTGCCCTCGCCGGGGAGCGACTTTGTTGGGTGTGCATCCTAGCGTTTTACTTCTACAAGACGAATCTGACGACAACCTGACGAACGCTGACCAATACGCACTTATTTCTGTTGGACAACCTGCGGATGACCTATTTAATTGTTACTGATTTTGTCGTCCGGCTATCACATCTCTAGTTTGCCTTGAACCTGAGGCGGAACAGGGTGCCGCCGTCCACACGGCTTTCAATGTCCACGGCGCCGCCATGCTGGCGCATGATTTCGTCGACGATGGCGAGGCCGAGGCCCGAGCCGCCCTTGTCGGCCTGTGTGGTGAAGAACGGCTCCAGCAGACGCTGCCGATGCGCCTCGGCAATGCCGTCTCCCCTGTCGGCGACCGTGATGCTGGCCGGCTCTTCCACCGCTATGTCGACGCAAGTGCCAGGCCCGGTGTGCCGGAGGCCGTTGCGAATGACATTGGCAAGCGCCTCGCCGATAGCCGAAGCGTCCCCGGTCGTCACGCAGGGCGCTTCAGGACCCTGGTAAGAAAGGTTCCTGCCTTCCGTGATGGCGAGAGGGGCCATGGCGGTGACGACCTCCTTGGCGACGGTTCTGAGATCGACCTTCTCCTGAGATGGCGCCACAGCGGCAAGCCGCGACAGGTTGAGCAACTGCCTGACGAGGTTCTGCATGCGCACGAGATCGCCGCGCAAGCCGGGATCGGGATGCGGTACCGCGCTCTGCTCGATCCGGGCCGACAGCAGCGCCAGCGGCGTCAGCAATTGGTGCGCCGTATCGGCGGTGAAGCGGCGCTGGCTGGTGATGGCCTGCTGCAGCCGGCCCGCGGCGGCGTTAGTGGCTTCGGCCAGGCCGCGCAGTTCCGCCGGCAGGTCGGTCACGCCAATACGCGCGTCGGGATCCGCCGGTCCGATCGTGCCCGCCTGCTGCGACAGCCGGCGTATCGGCGCAAAGCCGTAGCGAATGATCGCCAGGCTGGCGCCGAACACCGCAAGGCAGATCGGAATTGCGGCGATGCCAGCATCGCTCAGCAGCCGCCATTCGACGTTGCGCAGCAAGGCGTCCGCCGCCGATGCCTGTTGGCCAACGATGAGCAGGAGCGGCTCATGGTCCGGCGTCTCCATGGGCTCCGACAGGAAATAGAAGGCATTGTCGGGGCCATCCCTCGCCGTCGTGTCGCTTTCGCCGGGTGCGAGTGCCCGGAAGAGCGATGAACCGAAACGATCCTGCAGGGTCTTGGAAGACACTATGACGGGCTGGCCGGCCGCATTGCGCAACGCATAAAACAAGGTCGGCTCTTCCGCCTGGTAAGGGGCCATGCGCTCGGGAGGCAGCTCCAAAGTCGGGGCCGTTCCCGCCGCAAAATGCAGGACCTGCCTGATTTCCTCGGCCTGCCTTTGCAAGCGCAGCGACCGCGCCGTCTCATCTACATTGGAAAGCTGGTAACCGATCAGACCGGCGCAGGCCGCCGCAAAGAGCAGGAACAGCAGCGAGAGCTGGAGGCTGAGACGGATGCCGATTGAACCGAACAGGCGCTCGCTAAGGCGCAAAGCAGTACCCGATGCCGCGAACAGTGTGGATCTGATGGTCGGCCCCCAGATTGCTCAACGCGCTCCGCAGCCGATAGACGCTGGCCTCGATGGCGTTGGGCGAGGCGCCATCCCCGAAGCCGAACAGCTTGGCATCCAGGGCTTCGCGGGTGACGACTTGCCCCGAGCGGACGACCAGTTGCTCCAGGAGCATGCTTTCCCGGCGGGCGATCACCAGCGGCTTGCCGGCGACCATTGCCGAACGCGTTGCCTTGTCCAGGACGATGTTGCCGGCCGTCAGGGTCGAGGCAGCCAACTGTTGCGGGCGACGCAGCAGGGCCGTGACACGCGCAACAAGCTCTGCGGCTTCGAAGGGTTTGCACAGATAATCGTCGGCGCCGCGATTGAGGATGCCGACACGGTCATCGGTGCCGGAACGGGCCGTCAGGAACATCACTGGAATTGCCGACTTCGCCTGACGGACAAAATCCAGGAGTCCTGTCCCGTCGCCGTCGGGCACGTGCCTGTCGAGCACCAGGAGATCATAGCCGGCTGCGCCCAACGCCTGGATGCCGCCGGCAATTGTCTCGACGACATCGACCGCATGCCCCGCCCGCTCAAGCGTTCCTTTGACGTGCCGAGCCAGGACAGATTCGTCCTCAAGAACCAGTAATCGCGCCACAGCCCAAACCTCCCGTCGGATCGAAGGAACGCCCAAGGGACGATCGTATCGAGCCACCCCATGCCATTGTGCTCGTGCTCCAAGCTCGGGGCTTCTGTACCAACTGCCGAAGTCTTCTTCGCCAACTGAAAAGTCGCCAAGCCGAATATTGAGGATGATAAAGCACAATCACAAAGTCAACGACTTGATCGACTGCCTACGATGGCTTGGCGACGAAGTCGTGACACAAATAATTGACTGGCCACTCTCATGGGGCAGGCCAAATCCGGCGGCAGGTCCTCATCCCCAATTGATTGACTGTATTTCAGGAGCACAGGGTGACATCCGATAATATATTCGAAATTGCTAATGCGATTAGGGAAGCCATCATCGGGGCGGGTGGTATGAGCTTCGGCGGAAGGGAAACCGCGATCTGCGAAAGACAGTCGGGCCGAGTGTTCGTTTCCGGGCGGATATTGTTGAAAGGTGTCCGGATCGCGGTCGCGGATGGCGCTTTGGCGTCCCGCAAAGGCCCCAAATTGAATCCTGATTCCATGCAAAGCGCCGGGAGATAGGGTCCTACCATCGACGATTTTGCGATGCGCCGGACTTACTCAACAACAATGGCGATTGTGGCCTCCGGTGCGTTCACGGTAATGTCCGCTTTAGGCAGTGGCACGGCTAACTTTAAATGGCCGAGTTAAGGCGCAAAGCCGACCTTCATCTTCCGCGGCAGCACTCGCCCAATGCGCATGTGGACCCGACATGCACATGTCCAGCAAATGACCGTTTCCCGGACAGTCCGCGCAGGCAACCAAGATAATGGCATTCTCGGGTGTTTGGTGTACGGAAACTGCGCGTGCATTTCTATTGTGTAGATAACGCTTCACTAGCAGTACCTGCCCCTCTCCAACGGTGCGGACAATGTCTGTTTTAGAGCAACCTACTTGTCAGAATTATCTGAAAGGACTCAGTCAGTTTCGCAGTGCGTATCTTGCTGTCCTTCACAAAAGATCAACGCTCCATCCCGTCTATGGTCGGCTCTGGACAGTATCCAGCCTTCGGATTCGGTCCTTGATTGCTGCGGACCGACCAACGTAGCGGCGGATGATGCGCGATACGTTGTCCTCCTCCCATGCCATTATCTCTGCGATTTCACGCTCCGTCAGGCCGTTGATATAGAACTTCGTCGCGGCAGTGCCACGCAGGTCGTGAAAGTGCAAATCGCAACCCTCAGGCCATGCGTCCTTCTTGGCCTTGACGAAGGAACTGCCAAGCCCGTCCTTGTTCCAGGGGCGCCCTTTGCTCGAGGTCAGGATCACGGTCGAAACGCGCGGAATGCGCGCCAGCAGGTCTCTTAGTTCCTGATAGAGGGGGATGATCGCCTCTCGACGATGACTACTCTTGCCCGTAGTAACGACAATTGCGTCCTCTCCAACATGCGACCAGGACAACCTTACAAGATCGCCTGCACGTAGGCCGGTGCATGCTGCAAGCTCAATGGCGTGCTGCACTTCGATGGAGGCGTGCATCTTAACTCGAGCGATGTCTTGTATCGTCCATATGATCTCTGAACGAGAAACGCTGTAGAGATGTTTGATCCCTTCGCAAGGGTTCGAAGCAATCCTGCCGAGCGGATCAACCGCGTAGGAGAGCAAACGGGAGAGAACCTGCATGCCGTAGTCGGCAGATCTGGGTTTCTCGGCGAACGTCGCACGCCATCTGCGTATTACCGGTCTAATCTTCTCAGGTCGGTCGAACTGGGCGATGCGCAATTCCCCAAAGTGATCGGCGATCCGATCAAGCCAAGGACCCCAATTGCGCCGTGTCGAGTCGGCAAGCTTCCTGTATTCGGCGCTAGCCTTATACAGCGCTACGAGAGCACGGAAGCGGCCACTGTCAGTAGATTGTCGGCCGGCAACCGCCTCGTTATACGAGGCTAAAAACTCCGGCGACCCTGGCGTACCCTTGAGTCTCGGACCGCCGCGCCAAGCGTACCAATAGACTCGGCCTTTAGCCCTAACCCTATGAAGCCCCTTTAGCTCAAGCGTGACCATGCTTGGCCTCAAACGCTGTCAATTCGGCGTCAAGATCATTCGCTGATGCGGAGATTAACGGACCGCCCGACATCTCGATGCCCAACTGCAGATCTAAGACATGGTCAAGCGCCCTCCGGTCCCACACCTTTCGACCGAGGAGAACTACCGGTCTCGGCATTTTCCCGATCCGTACCAGCTTGTCGAAGTGCGTGGGGCTAACCCCAACATAGGATGCGGCTTCCTTGCGGTCGTATCCCCGTCGGAAATCAGGCGAGAGAGGATGAATAAGGCGTACAGCGAACATTGGTTGAACCTTCTCCTTCAACACTTGATGCGAAGCCTGCCGCTTGTAAAAAAGCCCGGCGCGCCCAAGGCAGGAGGACGGCCGGGCTCGACACAGAGTGTTTCATCGGCCGATCGAGACCGGCCGACAACAGTGAGTATTATAGCAATCGGTCGTCGGGCTATCGTTGGGTGCGACAGCCTGTCGCAACATTCTCCAGCTTGCCGCGAAGTGGACCTGCGGTTTCGCAACATCCATCTTGCTTGCCCGCGTCTTCAATCCGCCGAGGCATGTAAAGGCCGCCGTTCAGCATAACGATTCTGCGGCGTCCGTATCGACCTATCGGGCGTCACGCGTGCGCGCTTTTTCCTCCTTCTCCGCCCGGATGAGGTCTTTGAGCATGGCCTCGTACCTTTCCTCAACATTCGACCGTTTAGCATGAAGTTCGGCGGCTCGGGCATCCAGCTTAGCCCGGCTTGCGGCCTCTAGCTTCTCCCGCTGGGGTGGCGTCCAAGTCTCGCGTTCTACAATGAATTCTTCCCAAGCCTGGTCTAACTCTTGGTCCATTTTTTGGAGCGCCAAACGTTCGTCGGCAACTGCCTTTCGAGCCGGTGCAGCAAAAGCATCCCACTCAGCCTGACAGCTCGTGCCGCCATCCTCAAGCCAATCTCGAGCTTTCGCCGCGCGTTCAGGGGCGCTCTTGGCCCGCTCAACTCGCTTAATTGCAAGATCCTCACGGGTCGGAACATTAGGATCAGGACCATCAAACTCAAAATTGTGATCTTCCCATTCGTCTCCCGCATAAAATTGATCGCGAACCCCCAGAACGGACTCAGCAACATCTGGATACTCCTGGGCTGCCCATGTCAATATCTGTCGACATGGAACAGTGAGATCGCCGATATTGAATTCAAATCCCGCATCCATTGGGAATTTTATAGTTACACTGCGATGATACCCAACATTTCTGTGCTCTCTTTCATATTTTTTCTGCGCTCTATCCATCCTTTTGTACCAATTTTCGAGCTGCTGCGGCTCAAGATCGGTTAGAGACTTCCCGTATACAGCTTTCAATTTTTCTACTCCAATAGATTAATTGCTCACATGGCCGTTTACTATTCTATCGCAAATGGCTTATCCCCTTATAGCAATTTCTTCTTGGGTTGCTGCGACGGGCTCAATTTTTTTGTCAAAATCATTGGGCAGGTTCTGAGGCTAGCAACGGAACACGTCTGATCATGATTGAGATTGCCGAGGCGAAGCAGTAGCCACCTGGCCTTGGCGCGCTTCGCCCGTCTCGCGACATCGAGGCAACGGCGAGGAAGCAGGGGCGCAATTCGCGCCGAGGCGCCGGCACGACCTGCCCGCCCAAAACCTTGCAGTCGAAACTGGTTGGCCGAGCCCGAACCGAGCGTGTCGCTCTCTTCAGTGTGGGTCAGGATCCATGCCGGCAGGGTTTGCTTGGTGCTTGTGGTTACTAAGACGGACCGCGACTGCTCGCATGACATCTGTAATGCGGAATCGCGAGCGTTATCCGGTAACTCTTCGGCATCGTGCCGCCGGCGCGTGGATTGCCGCAGGGGTGATGTAAGCGTTTCCTATGTGTCTGTTTATTAAAAAGTAGTAGATAAAATAGGGAACGCTTACACCAAACAACCATAGGAAGCGCTTACAAGGACGCTCCCGGCTTGCAACTCTCCTCCGGACAAAAGGAGCTATGGTCACTCAACGAAGGCCGCCTTGACTTGAGTTTCTGTCGCGCGCGAAATGCCGCCACGTTCCTTCGGTTGCGTTCCTGATCTGCGTTGACCACCGGAGACGACGAGCCCGTGTTCAGTATTACCGCGTCGACAGTGCCCGCGGCCACGACCATGCATTTTTGAACGAGTGGACAGGACGCACAAGGATCGGAGTTGCGGTCGATACTCTCCTGGACGCCGAAACAGCTCAAAGAGAAATCCTCGTCGTCGAGCGGCTCTCTAGGCGCGGGCGTCCAACGAGCCCTCAAGTAGTCGTTCCTGACGCTGTCACGAACCTCGGTCCGGCAGTCGGAGGGCACCAACTCCATTGCGTCACGCACACATAGATGCCGCCTCGCCACGACCATCTCGCCAATCCAGTCGACCCAAGATTTTGAGCTCACGTTTAGCTCTGCGGCCATGATCTCCCGAAACTCGTGCTGCGCCGCCAGACCACGATCATGTTCTAGCCGATACTGAGGCAGCTCATTCAGCCTATGCATGTAGGTGGGTAGGTGATTTTCAACAAAAGAATGAAAAGTCGCCCACCATGCCTCGTTGTTGTTCTCGGATGCATGAACTTGGTTGGGCAGCATCGACCATCGCCGCTTCCGCCCCGCCGCGAAGTCAAAGGCAAAGGCGAGTTGTAGATCGTAAGGGATGGGAAACTCGTCAGCCCGTTGCCTAGCAGCCCAGAGCTGTGTGAACCAGCGAGCACGCTGTTTGGGAATCCCAGACTTAATGCCCCTTACTTTCTGGGCAAGGTCCCTTTCGATGTGCTGTCGAACGTATCCACGCAAAGCCCTCACATACATATCGCCAAACAACATGGTTGCCTCTAGCGGTGACAGGAAGCGGTAGTTGAACCACTTCGTTGTCATCAGTTTCGCCTCTTTGCCCAGATAATCAGGATGGATCAGGGTCCGCGCAACAATGAGATCGTTAAAGCGCTTTTGGGCTTTTTCTTTATTTTCAGGCATGGCATCTCCCTCGGGCGGCAGCCCGTCAAATGTTGGTGGTCATGGCCAGGACAGAGTTTTCTCGGAGCTGGACGTGCCGATTTGAGCGGCGCGCGCAGGCCGTTATAGCAAGAAGCTCGCGGGTTGTTCGTCAGCCTATGAAATCACGGGGGCGATGGGATCAAGTCAGGATGCCGAAGCTACAGAAGCGGGACAGAGACTATTTCGAGCGCAGGTTGCGCGACGAATTCCCTACGATTTATGCAGGCCTCAAAGCTGGCAAGTACAAGACCGTCAACGAGGCGGCGAAGGTGGCTGGGCTTGTGAAGCCAGCGCGCCCACTGAATACCCTTAAGAGTGTCTGGACAAAGGCAAGCCCGACGGAACGGCGCGAGTTTCTTGCCTGGGTTAGCAGCCGGACCGCGCCCGCCAGAAAAACCTCACCCAAGATCCCCTCGAAGGCGGTGGTGAACGCCGACTTCTACGTCATGGAATGGGTAAAGGCACGCGTCGTAGAGATCATGGGTGAACGCAGCATCAACGAAACCCGCGTGATGCAGGAGCTCGGTTTTTCATCTTTGGACGCGTCCTTGTGGAGGGCGATGCGTCGCTCGCCACCATCACGAATAAGGCCCGACTTGGCGAACGCGCTTCGAGCGTGGCTCCATGACCATCGGCATATCTAAGTTGGTTTGGTAGAGCACTCTACGTTTTGGTAGAGCGCTCTACGGTTTGTGTCTGCCGCCAGGAGAGGCGCTCCGCGGAAATCCTGGCTTAAGTGAGCACTGGCGCAACGCTGAAAATTCCCAGAAAGGCTTTGATCATGCATTCCTGGCCGAGATTTCGAAGAACGACGAGAACGTGCTGATCGAGGTCCGATTGCGGCGATCAACGGCCCTCCCCGGGGTCACCCAAACAGCCTTTCGAAGGGTTACATCTGCGCTAAGCGACGCCAAACAAATACCTATTTCACCTTTGCGTACAAAGGCCAGGGACGCTGACATGTCTTCGACTTTACCAGGTCAGCCCATGAGGGTTCGCAAGCTATTCCACTCGCTATGTCGGGGTTTGCCATCCGTTTTATGGAAGACCTGTGGCAATATAGAGCGGCCAAAAATGTGTCACTCCGCAGTGGTTTACGTTGCAGTCATTTTTTATTTCGAGCGACGGTTTTGCAACTTAGTGGAAACTTAGGGTAAACCAGTTGTCATGTTGAGGATGATGACTTTACAGGATTGGCGTGGGTTAGGTTGCATAGCCGTCAACCAGATTTGGCCGGAAGTAGACAATGCCTGTGTGCAATCCGCCCAGTGGTTGACGGTGTAGCCGTGAGATTGGATCTGAGACCAAGTCATCAGGTCGGCCACAAGCGTTGAAGCTCGAGTGCATCCCATTAGGAGAGGCGCTTCCAGATTTCCGGAGCTCTGTGGCGCCAGAAGGCATCCGGGTCAGAGTCGATGGGGAAACCTAGGACTTCGCTTTTGGGGCGTTTTACCCATCTAAAAACGACGATTGGTTCCCCAACTATGCTGATTCGTCCAGCAGCAGTTCGGGCTGCGGCCAACCTTCGCAACACAGCTTGCTACGAAAGGTCTCATCGAGCTGTCGGCTGCAGGAAATGATGGGCCGCCAGTGAGAGGCCCATCGACGGCGCGCGTGAGTGGGAGTCAGGGTTTAGTTGAACTACATCCGTTGCTTCCGCCTGGGCCTAATGCGGGGTCCGCCGTCGTTTTGCAGGTCGATCGCAAACTCTTTCATGCGTGAGACAAGACTAAGCAGACTGTTGTGGCCATACGTCCGCGGATCGAAATCGGGTCTCAGTCTAAGCAGCGTCTGCTCGACGTGCGTGAGTTGTGCCCACCCCTCTTGGCTTTGTGCATGTACCAGCGCACGTCGGAGCAGACCATATGCGGTGGCGTCAGGCTTCGAGACGTTGGTGTGAGCTACCGGCATCGTCACAGCACTCTCCGGTAGAAGACTCTCGAGATAGACGAAGCGTCTACACGCCAGTCTTAGACGCTCGGGGGTATCAGACCTTCCGAACCCGTACAGTGGCACGCCCTTCTCTCGGATCCGAAACGCGAGCGGGCAAAAGTCACTATCACCTGAAACCAGGCAGATCGCATCCAATCCACCGTCATTTAATAAATCCATTGCGTCCACTGTAAGGGCAATGTCGGCAGAGTTCTTGCCTCTGCCGACACTGAAGTGTTGCCGTGGAACGACCGCATGTCGCGCGAATGCCGATGCCCAGGCAGCAGACCATAGTCCGGTGAAGTCGCCGTAACCTCGCCTTACCCTCGCATAACCTATAGCCGCAACTTCTTCAAAGAGCCGGTCTGCAAAGCGTGCAGGAACGTTCTCGGCATCAATGAGGATCGCAAGGTTGTGAACTTGGCTAACACTCATAAAATAAGCTTGTTGGTCGGGTGGATATCGGCGACGTTCGAGAACATGCGGTTCAGTCCAGCAGGAGTTTTTCGAGCCGCGTCAGTCTTTCGGGCGTTAATTCAGGATCTGCATTGCCCGAAAAATTGCGTATGGCCTTAATCCAAGCCCGCTCGTTTGGCGTACGTTCGATGCTTAGCTCTTGGATCTTGAGGAAATCACTAGGATTGAAGAACTGCTGGAGCGCGAGCGTCCAAAGCTGATTAGCGTCGCACCCAAGCGCTCCCGCGAGCCCTGGAACACGGTCCAGCGGAACTTTGGCTTCTCCGCTCATAAATAAATAGATTATATCTGCCTTAGAGAACCCAGCGATGATAGCGATGTCTTCATAATTGTATTTTGAGGCATCAGCCCATTTTCTGATGAATTCAGCAATGGGGGTATTTTTCGTTTCGCCTAACATTTTCAAGTCTCCTCAAATAAATCTAACTGATTCGACAATTTTATATCATATTTTGATTGGTATACGCACTGGATAATTACGTTAGCCTTATGGCTAAACAGCTAAATGGCTATTTATATATTTAGGTGTTCTGGCGTTTCAAACTGATATTTACTTCGACCTGCCACCTGAGTTAACGTTTGCTCTAAAGCAATTCCTCGATTCATGGCATATGCGCCTTCTGCTGGCTTGTGTGCCAAACGGCGCTCTAGGGCATATAGTGAGCGTGCCGGCTGCCTTTCCGCTCTGACGTTGAACGCCACATCGACCGCAAAGGAAGCGGCTGGCGACCCGAATTGGCCTGAAATTGCCGTGACCCGGGCGGCAGCATTGCGCCCAATTCCGGACGTACAATTAGTCGGCTCCAATTTCCAAAAGCAGACATCCGTCGTATGGATCACGATAGTCCGCGCACGTGATCGATTTTGAACCGCATCCGATATCGATGAGGTTAGCCGCTTTTTCTATCCGAATGAGGTGGCAGATGTTCTCGCTCCGATGCGCACAGTTCACATGGAGCGCCGGTCAGCGACAGCTAATGCGCGAAGATGCGCAGCCTCGCGTTTGCGCGGCTGCACACCGTCGTCAGGCTGTCGATATACATGATTAGCTGCCGGGTTCGATTGGAGAGCGTGCTTGCGAGCGCGAGGTCGCGAGCACGCTCTACATCAAGCAGTCGCCCCGCGACCAGCCAGACCTCTTTGTTGATCCGGCGATCGCGAAGCGCCGCGCGGACCGTGGGTGCAATCTTATCCTCCGCGATGCCGTCGGCATTTTTGAATATCCGAATATTGCCGCCAGTTGGCACAGGAATAGCCGTGCTGTTCGCGGTATAGCCGCGTTGCCAGCGATCATCCTCGATCTGCGGTGACGAGGTGATGAAGAACCCAAGTGAGGCGGCTACCTGTCGTCCAACCTCCTGGATCGCAGTGACGGAGGCCTTATTATCGCTTCCATCGTTGCCCAAGGCCTTGGCGTGCAGCAGCACTACCTTAGTCTTGGAAACAAGGATGAAATCGGCAAGCTCTTGTCCATCATCATCGAGCAGGATCAGCGGGAATTCCCGAAGCGCGTCAGCGTAGGCGTCAGGTCCAGGTCCAGTCAGGCCGATATAGCGGCTGGTAAGCCCGAATATGGATTCCTTTTCCCATTTCGCGGTGTCGCCTGCCGCCCATGCCACCTCCCCTTTCTCGACAAAGGTCTTTTCGAGCGCGGGGATCGCCTCGGCGACATCAAGCGCTGGTACCCGATTGTCGATCACCAGATCGCGGGCTTTGACCCAGTTCCCATGCATGTAGACCTTATCGGTCTCGGCGGTGAGAATGCGGAAGGCTTGGTCGGTATTGATCCGCTCGGTGAGAGTCGTGACGGTGCCCGATGCCGAAAGCCCCTGGCCGAATTCGGCATTTAAGGCGTCGCTGGCGAGCATGTAGCGATCGGACTTGCTGTTGTAACTGATCGCGCAATCGAGTTTGCGGCCGTCGATCATGGTCACCTGGAACTTGCCGTCGACGATGTCGGCACACAGGTCGAGCACGGCGGGCGTCCTCGGCGTTGACGGTTGTCCTTCCTTGTCGGCGATGAAAACACCGAAATCGTCGAGTGGCTGAAGATCGAGTAGGATGTTCGTCGGCTCCTTGGCCTTATCCGGATCCGGGACGGCAAGCTGGGCGAATCGCTCGAAAACCCGATTGCTTGCAGTGGCCGTTGTGAGTTCCTTGTCGATGGCGGTCGCCCAGCGCACATAATCGTCGATGCTAACCCGCCGGACGCTGGCATCGGTGAGCTTGGAGCGGCTGAGACCCAGATAGCGCGCAGTGTTGTTGACGTAGCCGGCGACATTGGTCGGCAGCAGAACGGCATCTAGAAGGTCGGTGAAGGTGTCTTCAAACGATGCTGTACTGGTCGTCATCGTTCGGATCGCGCGATCGGCCATTTCCAAGGACGCGGTCGCGAGCTTTGTGATCCGGACCTTTTGTGCCGTGCTGCTCGGACCGAACAGCCGGACCAGCTCTTCCCGGTCGAGCCGCGCGACGCCAATCTTACCGGCATCAAACGGCACGCCATCTGTGTCGAAGGCGAACAGGCGATTATTCACCCGCACCAAGAGGGTCAGTCCGAACTGCCATTCGGTGACGAAATGGCGGCTCAGATAAGGGCTTTCATCGACCGTAAAGAAGGTCCATCCCCAGACATTCTCGGGCAGACGCGCGATCGGGCGCACAACGAACCGATTGCGCGCGAGGATGCCTTCATAGGCTTCCGTTTCGACGAGCTTGTCGTGAAAACCGGCGCCGATTGAGAAGATGGCGGCGCGGCGCGGTACGAGGAGATCGTCGCGATCAAGCGATTCCAAAACCGGCAGTCGCTCGCGGAAACGCCCATCGACATATTGCTGCTCGGGCATCTGCGGAACGATCTTCTCGGGCAGGTAGGCCTCACCCGGGATGATGCTGGCGAGGCTGGTTTCGCCAGCGGCTTCGAAGGCGAGATATTGGTCCCAGCTTGTCCTGAGCCGCGAAAGCTGATCCGGGTTGCGCGCGATTACCGTCGCGGTCTGTATTTCTCGGCGCTTGGCATCGGTCGAGCGAAGCACGCGGCCGATTTGCTGGACGAGCTGTCGGTCATTGGTGAAATCATCGAGAAGGGCTACCGCCACGAAGGTTGCATCGTCGATGCCTTCGAGCAATTTCGTCTGGTGCAGCCAGAAGGTCGCACCGCCGGATGTGGCCTGGGCCTGCTTGACGGTCACGAAGCGTCCCGGATGAGCCTGGCGGTTCTCGTCCTTGCGCACCTGATCGTGGATCAGCACGGCGTTGGACTGTTCGTCTCCAGCCAGGAGAGGCTGGAGCGCTGCCAGCGCGCTCCAGGATGCGGCCCGCACGATGATCTTGGATCCGGCAGGCTTTTCCGCGAGCAGCGATGGCGTGATCGCAAGCAGCTGCTCGGCGAAAGTTTTGATCGCAGTCTTGTCCGCTGCGGTCAAGTCCTGGTCTGTATCGTAGAGGGCGGAATCGATTGCTGGCAAACTGCCATCGCGGGTTGCGAGATCGGCAAATTCTACGACGCGCACGATCCTAGCTTCGGCGGCCTTCGGGAAGGGGAAATTGTAGGCGTAGGCGCCCCGCACCGAGAAGAGTTTATAATCGTTGCGGAACGGCGTAGCACTCAAGAGAAGTGTCGGGCGCGAAAGCGAGCGTACACTTCGGCTCCAGGATGCTGCGGGCTCATAGTGTCCTTCGTCGACGACGACAAGATCGAAAGTTGTGAGCAGGGCGAGAATTTGGTCGAGCCGCAAGAGCTCGGACGACTGTTTCTTCTCCAACGGGCCGATACTCGCCTTTCGCGCAAGCCGATCCCGATCGATCCGTATCTTGTCGAGAGCCTGTAGGGTGCCGACCAGGATAACACGCTCACGTGTCTCGGCCTCATGGCAGATCCGCTGAGTGCGGCCGGCATTGGGAAGGAGTATCCGGATCAATGCCGGATCGACGCCCGGTCCGGTCCAATCATCACCTGCTGCGTCGGCAACGCCCATATTTGCCCAAAAGCGCCGGCGGATATCACCATACATTTGCTGGACTAGCCCCTCACGCGGCGTCAACACGAGCGCCCGGCGGAGATTGGGAAGACAGCGGGTCAGTACAGCGATGACGCCAGACTTGCCGCTACCCGTCGGCATCTTGATGAGCCCTGCTTCGGCGCGTCCATCCGGCTGCCTGAGCCGGGCATACGCTGCGCCAAATGCTATGGCCTGCTTCTGATTACCCCACAGAGAGAGGCCGGTCGGGCTTCCCGTCCAAACCGGCAGCGCCTCAAGCGCTGTGATATCCTTTCCGTAGCCTGCCTTGTCGAAACCGTCGCTAGGTGGGATTTCGAACGTCGTGTGCCTGTCATGATAGGCAAGCTTAAGAAGCATCCAGTTTCCCCCGTCTTGGCGACCTCGGAGATAGAGAGGCAGACTACAGTCATTTGTCTACTCGTTTTCGCGCAACTGCTGCTAAAGCGCCTCGATTATCTTTGCCTGGCTGCTCACCGAGAAGTACGGCTTTGGCAATGCAGTGATCATGCACGTAACCCACTTCGATCCATATGGGCACGCCTTCTGGGTTGTGGCGAACAGCGACGTTACGGCGCATTAGTTTCCGGGGCAGCATCCCATCATCGGCGAGGAGTGGCACTGGCCGCTCTCCGCTGGGCGCGGCAGAAACCCGACAGTCGTCTATCGGCCAAACCCGGTCATCCGTTGCGCTTACCTATTTGGCAAAGGCAGGGAGTGAGGTTCAGTTAAAGTACGATTTCACACTGATGCGGTGTCCTGGCTCAAGTGTTATTCCGGTCGAAGTTCAGCTGCACCCGACGTCCGAGCGTCGCCAAGCTCGAAATAAAGCGAATGGAGTATGACATAAAGGACATTATGTCATATAGAGACGCGAGCTTTTCGATGCGGCAGCACGCCTCGATGTTGTCGACCTCTGCTTCGCCTTCTCAGGCTGGGAAGGGGGGCGTTATCTGCACAATAGAAATCCGCTCCCAGTTTCCGTACACCATACGAGCCCAAAAACTGCTTCTTTGCCGCATGGGTTAGCAATGCGGAAAACGGTCGTTTTCAGGACACACTCGCTACCGGGATTGCTGACGTAGGACCCGTGCCTCCCGGAGCAGGGAATTGCGGTCGGTGCCCAGCATGCTGATGAGGCCCCGCGCCTGCTCCTCGGTGATACCGGTTTCCTCGGCCAGATGAATTGCAAGCTTATCGCGCTCCGTCATGCGCGAGCCGTCGCCTTTGTCGTCGCCCATGGTGAGTTGTCCCTTCTCACTTGGCATCTATCCCTCAAGCTCAAGCGCAACGGCGGGCACTGTATTTCGTTCCGCACCCTTCGTGATTGAAAGGGTGCCCCTGCACCCCTGCCTGACCGGCGAGGCTGCCAGAGGGGTTGGGTGCGGCCGCAGGCGAAGCCGAGGCTCGGCCTTCTTGCGGACACGAGGGGCGGGAGCCCCTTAGAACCGAAAAACCACTTGATTCACCCCTTGCGTGGGATAGCGTATCGACCTACCTACCGCCAAAAAAGCGCCCTTCGTTTGTCCCAAATTTCGGGGATAATTCCATGGACACCGAAACCGCTATCTCTGTCGTTCTTTTGGAAGATGAGCCGCTTATCGCGATCGACATTGAAGACCAGCTTCAAAGCGCGGGCTTCAACATCGTGAAAGTGCTGTCGACCTGCGCCGACGCTTTGGAGTGGCTGCAAAACCACTCGCCCGACATCGCCATCCTCGATCTCGAACTGCGCGACGGAGCCTGCGAAGCGGTTGCTCATATGCTCATGGATCGCAAGATCCCGTTCATCATCCATTCGGGCATTTTACCCCAGCTCCATGACCCGATTTTCCTCAGTGGTCAGTGGGTGATGAAACCCAGCGCACCGGAGGAGCTTGCCAAAGCCATTCACGCCGCCCTAGGGCAGCCAGCCTCGTTTTGAGCAGCGCGACAGTCGATTCTCTTGCGCTCGTGAACCTGCACCGCGAGGACCTCAATGCTGAGCTTTCAGACTCCTTGCCTCTTTCAGCAGGGACGCCCGGTCGATGCCGATCATATGGATAAGCTCCCGGGCCTGCGCCTCTGTGATGCCCGTTTCGCGTGCCAGGAATCGAACCAGGAACTCCTCTTCCTCCTCCATCCGCCCACGCTCCCGCCGCTTCTGATCCTTGAGGGACGGGGGCTTGATCTCAGCGTCACGCTGTGAGTCCAGGTCGGCGTCCTCATCCTCGTCCTTCACGACCAGGCCTGCTTCCTTAGCTGCTGCAAGGAAGGCGCGTCGCGCATTGTCGACATCGTCCTTTGATGTCAGGCGCCCGGTGCAGGCGCGGAGGGCAGCCCGGTAAGCCGGGCCATGTTCTTCGGGCCACCGCTCCATCATGAACACAGCCGCCTGTGCGACACTGGCCAACCTCCGGAACTCGCCTGGCTTTGACGTCTCAACCACGATCGCAACGTCAAAAAAGGCATCGTTCATGCACAGCCCTCGTCCGGATTGGCATGCGAACGAAGGAGAAAGGTATTCGTTCCGTTAACCGGAAACTCGCAACGTCTCAATCCTATTCTGTAAGTGACTGGACGGACATTGTTGCGGAGGCTAGACCCCATGCCAGGAAGGGTGAAAACCCAATGGATGCCAACCGGCTCGACCACAAACTCGATTGCAAGACGTGCGGGACGATCCAGATGGATATCCCCGACAACGCCACTGAGAACACGCCTATCCATTGTAGCAGCTGCGGCGGCTACCTCGGCGAGTGGGGCGAACTTCAGGACGATTTTCACAGGCAGGCCGGCGACACCCAGGCCTTCGACCTGAACCACGGCAACATCACCAAGAAATAGCAATGGGCGGGCGGACGCACGGCTGCCATGCAAAATTGTGCGTTGCACAATATTGGGCAAACGACGACTTTTATCGCGTCGGCCATCTACTCCTCCCAGATGCGATGCCGACACAAGGCGAGCCACACCTCCTCCCGTGGCGAGCTTCAGATCGAACCCGCTGCCACCTCCTCCCGGCAGCGGGTTTTTTCATGGGCCGATGGTTCGCCTAGATCAAAGATGCGCTCGACCTCGTCATGCCGACGGTCATAGAGCTTGGGTCGGACATTATCATCGATAGGAGGATCTGGCGTAGACGTATTTGTCTAAGGGCCAGCGGGACCCGCCACCCTCGCTTCAGCAGTTGGGATGGCCGGCAGGAATTTGCGCAATTCTATTTCTTTTTTACCGCTGCTGCTGGGTTCTGTCCCGTTGCCGCCTTGGTCTTTGCATCCTTCGAATGCGCAGCGATGGCAGGGCCGGCACCGGTTTTCTTGCGCATATCACCTGACTTTTCTGGAGCGGCTTTTTTGCCAAATAGTTTCGTGAAGAATCCCATGTCATCCTCCGATGGCGTCGTCAGACGCGGATTGCAATTCCGAATAATCTACCGATGCTACAATCGTACCCTGGGCATTGCGCGCTCGCACGGCCCAACCGGTTGGTGCTCGGTTATTGTCCAGGGCGTCACGCCATAAATCCTCGGCCGACCTGCGGACTTCCGCTTCAACCGCCCCAAGGTGAGGCAGCTTAATACCGGGCAACTGGCGGACCACTCCGTCGTCCTCATATTCCAGACTGTAGCTGTCGGCGTCGACTGGCGCATCGTAGTTCTGCCCAACAGGTTCCGGGTTGTCCGCTGGCGTTGCCGTGTCCGAGCCAAAGGTCGCTATCTGGACCAGTACGACCTTGGCCGCATCCACAAGCTGTTCGTCGGTTCGGGCAGTTTCGCCGGCCGCAAGCGTGACGCGCACCTGTTCACCCCCTTCGCCTTGGAATTCAACCAGATGGGCATCCTGGCCTTGCAGCACGCGGGTGTCGACAACCTCCATAATCTTCTCCTGTTGGCTGGGATCAACTTGAGCCCCGGCGATCGCCAGGGCTCGGGAAGCTACGAAATTGATTACTCTCCGCTAAGCGGCCTCGGCGGCCAGGTTCACGGCCGACTCGGCGAGCGCCGTCAATGCCTCGTCGGTGGCCTTTTCTTCGCCAAGCGTGAGGTTGAGAATCGACACCGCTTCGTCGAGGCCGAGTTCGGAAGCCCAAGTCTTCATGGTGCCGTAGCGCGAGATCTCGTAGTGCTCGACAGCCTGCGCAACGGCCAGAAGGCCGGCATCCAGGGCAGGAGTGCCCTTGTATTCTTCCATGATCTCGGCACCTTCGTCGGTGATGCCGACGATGGCGGCGCAGGTCTTGGCCTGCGGCTTCTTGCCGATCACTTCGAAAACCTCTTCCAGACGCGCAACGTGCTCCTGGGTTTCACCGTGGTGCTTCTCGAACGCAGCCTTCAGATCGGGGCTTTGCGCCGCCTTGGCCATTTTCGGCAGCGTCGCGATTATCTTCTTCTCGGCGAAATAGATGTCCTTCAGCGTGTCGTGGAACAGTTCGCTTAGGCCCTTGTTGGAGGCCGCTTTGGTCGTTGCCATAGTTGTGTCTCCCTTGTTGAGCCTCGACGCGAGGCGCACAGGAAACTTCGATCAACGCAAGTGGTTCCAGCTCTGGGTGAGACGGCCGGAGCGAGCACTCCGGAGCCCTTGATCAGTCGATCTTAAGCCGGTCGGACAGGCACTTTGCTGCCTTCTGGCCAAGCGCCTCCTTGAATGCGGCAGCCGCGGCATCGCAGCGCTCTCTTGAAGGCCCGTTGATCATCAAGATGATTTGCGCGGATTTGGCGGTAAGTCCGTGCCTGGCCACAAATTCCGTGACGTCGTATCGGCCGTCTCCTTCCGTGGGTTTGCGACCTTGCATCATCCCTCTATGCAGCGGCACGTCGTGATAGGTGTTATTATCGGATGCGCGATTTTCGCGCCGGCTGGAGCTGAGCTCCGCGGATGACTCGCTATCGGAGCTAGGCTTTCGCCTTTCGCTTGGCGGGAGCCTTCTTGGCTGGCGTCGCAGGAGCCGCCTTACGCCCAAGGCCTATCGACTTCGCGAGGGCTGAACGCGCCGCAGCATAGTTTGGTGCTACCATCGGATAATCAGCCGGCAGGCCCCACTTTGCGCGATACTGGTCTGGCGTCAGCCCCAGCAGGCCCAAATGCCGTTTCATCGACTTGAATTTGCGGCCGTCCTCTAGGCTGAAAATGTGATCCGGAAACACCGACTTCTTGGGATTAACGGCGGGCACCGGGGGTTCAGTGGCTGGCGCTACCGGCTGGCTCAACCCTGACAAAGACCGGTGCACTGAGGCAATCAGATCAGGGAGGCCTGCAACCGGCACCGCATTATTGCTTACAAACGCCGATACAACATCGGCGGTCAGCGCAGCCAATTCAATTGCATGAGCGTCGGTTTTATCAATCATTTGTCGATCTCCATCAGTGAGCTCGATCTGCTTTTACAGATGATGGCAGACAACGCAACTCGGCCAACAATCTCGGTCGTCGACTGCCCCTGCCGGCACCCTTCGCAACGAGTCTTATATAGAGCCTGTAGCTTGCCGTGCCTGAGACAATCCGTTGAAAACTCGATCCGCATCCCACGGTTTCCCGACGGCTAAGCAAATCGGCCCAACCAGTCGCGATCCTGCGGCTGGGCAACGTCGTGGCGGCGGTGATATGGCCAGATAATAATTGCCACCACCCTGTGACTAGCATCAGAGTGTCATCGAACGGGCGTCAAAACCTATAACGCAACATTGGTCTCGGGCACGCTGCAATGGCACACGACCACGATCACGGACATGACCACCACGAGCACGGGGTGGGGCACGGCCATGCTCCCGCCAATTTCGGCAAGGCCTTCGCGATAGGCGTCGCCCTCAATGCCGCGTTCGTCGTGCTGGAGGTGGTCTATGGGCTGGCCAGCAACTCCGTGGCGCTGCTGGCCGATGCCGGACACAACCTTTCTGACGCGCTTGGTCTAGGGGTCGCATGGGCCGCCGTCATCCTGGCGAAGCGCAGGCCTACCAGCCGGTTCACCTACGGCCTTGGCGGTTCATCGATTCTGGCGGCCCTCTTCAACGCTGTTTTCCTGCTGATCGTGACCGGCGGCCTGACATGGGAAGCGGTCCAAAGGTTTTACGAGCCGCAGGTGGTCGGCGGTAAAACCGTGATGATCGTCGCAGCCTGCGGCATCGTCCTGAACGGCGTTTGCGCGTGGCTGTTCGCCTCGGGCAGCAAGAACGACCTCAATGTCCGGGGTGCTTTCCTGCACATGGCGGCCGACGCCCTGGTGTCGCTCGGCGTCGTGGTCGCGGGATTCATTATCCTGATGACCGGCTGGCACTGGATTGACCCGGTCATGAGCCTCATTATCAACGCGGTGATCGTCTGGGGAACCTGGAGCCTCTTGACCGGCTCTGTCACTATGTCCCTGAACGCGGCACCGCCCCAGGTCGATCTTGCCAAGGTAAGAACCTTGCTGCTGGGGCTGCCAGGCGTCACTGGGCTGCACGACCTGCATGTCTGGTCACTAAGCACCACCGAGGTTGCCCTGACCTGCCATCTGGTTACGCCGGACGCTCCCTGTTCCGATGAAACGCTGTTTCATGCGGCGGCGGAGTTGAAGGAACATTTCGGGATCGGCCATGTGACCCTTCAGCCAGAGAGGGCGCCGTCGAGCGCCCATCTGAAGGCGATGCACGATCATGGATGAGAAAGTTCCGGGCATGAAATCTAACGATGCTCTCCGTCGCGTCGTCCTGCTCGTCGCGCTGCTGAATCTCGGCTATTTCGGCGTTGAGTTCACTGTTGCGCTCGCCATCGGCTCGGTGTCGCTCTTCGCCGACAGCATCGACTTTCTGGAAGATGCCTCGGTGAACCTCCTCATTCTGCTCGCGCTGGGCTGGTCGATGCGCGCCCGCTCGCGGGTCGGCATGGCGCTGGCGCTCATCTTGCTCGTGCCCGGCTTGGCGACTCTTTGGACAGCGTGGGAAAAGTTCAACTCGCCGGTGCCACCGCAACCTCTCGCTCTGATGCTCACCGGCTTGGGCGCGCTCGTCGTCAATCTCTCCTGCGCCTACATGCTCGCCGCCTACCGGCATCATAGTGGCAGCCTGACGCGCGCGGCGTTCCTGTCAGCCCGCAATGATGCGTTTGCCAACATCGCCATCATTGCGGCCGGTCTAGTGACTGCGTTTCTCTGGCGCTCGGCATGGCCAGATTTGGTGGTAGGCTTAGGGATTGCGGCGTTGAATGCCGACGCCGCCCGTGAGGTATGGGAAGCCGCCCGAGAGGAACACCGAGTGGCCGCCTGATGGGCGCCGAGGAGGCCCGCCCTGACCCCCCTGCAAAAAGTCATCTTCCTGCTCGGCGCGGCTGCCGCGATTTCGCTGGGCAGCACCGTGAGTGTGCTGCTCTTGGAACGAGCGTTCCCAGATTCTCCCATGCTGACGATCGCCGGGCCGCTGCTCTGTGCCGGTTCTGCGCTGATTTTCTGCAAATGGTATTATGGCAGGCTGTGAGGGAGCTTTTGTCAATATGGCGAGTTAATACCGCGATTGGGGCAGGGGAGGCGTCAACATGAATACCAAATCGGCAAATCCAGTGGTTGGAACATCAAAGCCACGGCTGCTCGACGTGCTCGGCCCGGGGCTGATCACGGGCGCTTCCGACGATGATCCGAGCGGCATCGCCACCTATTCGCAGACCGGCGCGCAGTTTGGCTTCGGGCTCACCTGGACCATGCTCTTCAGCTATCCGCTGATGTCGGTCGTCCAGGAAATCAGCGCCCGCATCGGCCGCACCACCGGGCGCGGCATCGCCGGCAACATGCGGGAGTATTACCCGAATTGGCTGCTGCAGGCCGTGGTGGTGCTGCTGCTTGTTGCCAACACCATCAACATTGGCGCAGATCTCGGTGCCATGGGCGATGCCCTGAAGCTCATTATCGGCGGCCCGGAGCTCCTTTACGTCGTGCTTTTCGGCGCCGTCTCGGTCGCACTGCAGATCTTCCTCAAATACAGCCGTTACGTTTCGGTCCTGAAGTGGCTGACACTGTCCCTGTTCGCCTATTTCGGCACGGTTCTGTTTGTTCACGTGCCGTGGGGCGAGGTGGCCAAAGGCCTTTTCATTCCCCGGTTCTCGCTCGATGCGCAGTTCTGGACAGCGGTCGTCGCAATATTCGGCACGACCATCAGCCCCTACCTGTTCTTCTGGCAGGCTTCACAGGAGGTTGAAGACCAGAAGGCCAAGCCCAAGCGCGAGCCTTTAAAGCAAGCACCGGAACAGGCCGAAAACGCGATCCAGCGCATCCGGCTGGACACTTACGTCGGTATGGCGTTTTCCAACATTGTCGCCCTCGCGATCATGATCACGGCCGGCGCCACCCTTCATGCCAATGGCACCACGGATATCGAATCCACCAGCCAGGCTGCTGAAGCACTCCGGCCGGTCGCCGGCGTGTTCGCCTTCGCCATCTTCGCCCTCGGCGTTATTGGGACCGGGCTACTGGCCATCCCGGTCCTCGCCGGTTCGGCCGGGTACGCGCTCGGCGAGGCCCGCAAGTGGCCGGTCGGCCTTGAACGCAAGCCGCTACAGGCAAAGGCGTTCTACGCCACGATCGCCATCGCCACGCTGATCGGCGCGTGCCTCAACTTCACGCCCATCAATCCCATCAAGGCACTTTACTGGAGCGCCGTGGTCAACGGCGTCGTCGCTGTGCCGGTGATGGCGGTGATGATGCTGATGACGGCGCGCAGCGACGTCATGGGTGAAGTGACCGTGCCGCTGGCGATGCGCCTGATCGGCTGGCTTGCGACTGCCGTGATGGCAGCGGCGGCAGTGGTCATGATTGTCCAGATCGTCCTGTAGCCACCCCTCTTGCAGTCTTAGAGGGTGCCGGTGGCCAGTGTCACATCGCCGTCGAAACATGGCGATACTGAAGCCGCAACGCCAAAACGCGTCGTCCTCCCACAACTATGGCCCCCGTCGCGCCCTGCCGGCGGGACACCCTCATGAGGGTGGTGACGCCGGACGGGTCTCCCAAGCAGCTTTTTAAGGCTACTAGGAAGGAGCACCCAAAGGTCTCGAAGAAGGATATCGCCAGGGCGGCCTTTTTCTCGATTATTTCCAACGCGGATCAGGACAGGTTCGGAACCTGCAGGCGTTCGCCATCGCCGAGCGCACCCAACCCGCGGACTAGGCACGCTCCCCGTTAGGTTCATTTGCCGACAGCATCGAACGGATCGCGTCGATGGTATTGACGACCGCATCCGCTGCCTGACGGCCGAGGGCGATATCCAGCCGACCTTCGGTCTCTGGATTGTTAGGATTCCGAGCTTGCAGCGCTCGTCTGATTGTTGCCACGTGGATTTCAGTCGGTACGTAGGGCCGTTTTTCCATCTGGTTCATCGTGCAAAAGCTTGGCAGCCACATCAGGGTATACCCCCAGGCGACGTAACTAAGCCGGCGCGGTCTACGCGAACGTCCGCTATGCGCCGGTGGGTTCAACCGGTCATCGCAACACGCTTTAATCTGAGAGGATTAAGAGGTGTTGCATGGTGACGTCACGGATCTGGTTTACGTCAGCGCAGAAGGCCGAGCTTTGGGAGCGATGGAAGCGAGGTCAGAGCATTTCGTCGATCTCGCGGGCACTTGACCGCCGGAACAAGACCGGCGTTCAGCGGATCGTATCCTTACGCGGCGGCATTGCTCCGTCAGCTAGGCGTAGAGCGGCCTTGGCGCTCGGGCTGGCGGAGCGCGAAGAGATCTCTCGCGGGATCGCGGCGGGTCTTGCGATCCGCGCTATTGCACGAAGTCTCGGGCGATCCCCATCGACAATATGTCGCGAGATCTCGCGCAATGGCGGCGCACAAGCGTATCGTGCAACCCGGGCCGACAAGCATGCTTGGGAGAGAGCGCTGCGCCCGAAGCAGTGTCGGCTGGCATGCTCCGGGCGGCTACGATGGCGGGTGGCGCAAAAGCTGGCGTTGCAATGGTCCCCGGAGCAGATAGCGGGCTGGCTGAGGCGAGAGTACCCAGGCGATCCAAGCATGCGGATATCTCATGAAGTGATCTATCGCAGTCTATTCATCCAGTCGCGAGGGGTGCTCAAGAAGGAACTAACAGCGCACCTGCGTACCAAACGACAGATGCGGCTCGCCAAAGGCGCACAGAGCCGGACGGGGCAAGGACAAATACTCGATATGATCTCCATCCGCGAGCGCCCCGCCGAGGCTGAGGATCGCGCCCTCCCAGGCCATTGGGAGGGTGATCTGCTCACCGGGGCGAACGACACGCACATCGCCACCCTCGTCGAGCGACACAACCGGTATGCTTGTAAAGGTGGCGAGGAGGGACTCGGCCACCGTCGTGGCGGCCCTTGCCCAGACGATCGGCACATTGCCCGAAGAGTTGCGGCGCTCGCTAACTTGGGACCAGGGCAAGGAGATGGCTCGGCACAAGAGCTTCACCGTTGCAACCGATCTACAGGTCTACTTCTGCGATCCGCGAAGTCCCTGGCAGCACGGCAGCAACGAAAATACCAACGGTCTGCTCAGGCAGTACTTCCCGAGAGAAACCAACCTCTCCCATGTCTCGCAGGCCCAACTCAACGCCGTCGCCCTGCGGCTCAATGAGCGACCCCGAAAAACCTTGGACTTCGAAACGCCGGCCGATAGGCTACAGAAGGTGTTGCGATGACCGGTTGAACCCACCGCCTCATTCCCGCCATTCGGGCGAACGTCAATGTTGACCGAAAGCGGACGTTGAAATTGGCCGTTTCTCAAAGTGCGCCCGGGGCGCCGCCGGTTAGTTGGCTACAAGCCCCACATCATCCTTCTGAGAGCGGCAAAACTGGAAGCCCAAGTTCTGTAAGCGCGAATTTCCCCGCACCTTTTGCTGTTGAGTGCTCTGATGCATGAGGTGTCCACCCAAATAGGTGGACACCTTGTGATGGAAGAAGATGATCAGAAATTGCAGGTAAGGCTTGTTGGTCGGAACGGGCGACGCCGATACGACCCTGCATCGAAGGACCGTCTTGTCTCGGCCTGCCTTGAGCCTGGCGTGTCGGTATCGAGGCTTGCGCTCGAACATGGGGTCAATGCGAACCTTCTTCGGAAGTGGATAAAGAAGCGCACTGAGACCCAGTCCCTCCCGCCGTCCTCATCACCGGCGTTCATCCCGGTTCAGATTGAAAGCACTTCCGATCGGGTCTTGCTGCGACAGAGCAGCATGGCTGCGGTGGATTTGCCGGCGACCTGTGATGAAGTGCATGGGTCGGAAGCCAAAAGGGCTGCGCTTTTTTCCTCTCCAGCCAAGGTGAGCGCGTCACTGCCGAACGGCGTGAAGTTGACGCTGGAATGCGGTGATGTGGATGCATTGACGGCGACCATCGGAGCACTGGGTCATGTTCAGACTGGGCGCTGACCTGAAAGTCTACCTGCACCGCGAGCCGATCGACTTCCGGGCCGGCATCAACAGCCTTGCGGTTCTGGTCCAAGAGACGATGGCGCTCGATCCGTTTGCTCCAGCGGTTTTTGCCTTCTGCAATCGCCGTCGCGACCGGATGAAGCTCTTGTTCTTTGACCGGTCCGGCTTCGTGCTGGTCCTGAAGCGGCTGACCGAGGACAAGTTCCGGTGGCCGCGCCGGGAGGCAGCGGTGGTCACGCTTACGACCGAGCAATTGCACTGGATCCTCGACGGCATCGATATCGATGCGATGGTCCGCCATCCGGTGCGGCAATATCAGGTTGCCGGTTGAGGGCTCTCGAATTGAGCGATTGACGCGCCGGCATGCTTTCGATTCAAGAATCTGATGAATCGACCCGGCGAACCGACTGTTGAAGAGTTGATGGCGCGTATTGCTGCGCTTCGGGCGGAGAACCGTCAACTCACCGAACGCGTCGTCAAACTCGAGGAAGAGCTGGCGCTTGCACGACTGCATCGTTTTGCGCCGCGCAGTGAAAAACACATTGACCGCCTCTTCAATGAAGCCGAACAGGCCGCGGATGAGGACGCCGCCGACAACGAAGATGGCGATGTCGTTGTCCTGCCGGACACGGGCTTGCCGGCGAGCGAAGGGGCGACGGGAAAGAAGCGCGGCCGCAAGGCCTTGCCGGAAAACCTGCCGCGCGAGCGTGTCGAGTATGACCTTCCCGACGCCCAGAAGGCTTGTCCTTGCTGCCGTCACCAGATGCATCGCATGGGCGAGACCGTTACCGAGCAACTTCATATCGAGGTGAAGGCGAAGGTCCTGCAGAATGTGCGGTTCAAATATGCTTGCCGTCATTGCGACCGCACCGGGATCAGCACGCCGGTCGTGACCGCGCCGATGCCCACGCAACCTTTGCCGGGCAGCATCGCTACGGCCTCGACGCTGGCCTTCGCGCTCGTTCATAAGTATGTCGACGGCACACCGCTCTACCGCCTGGCGCAGGCATTCGAGCGCGCCGGCGTTCCTGTCAGCCGAGGCGCTCTGGGCCACTGGGTGATCGGCTCGAGCGAAAAGCATCTCTCCCGCATCTATGACGCGCTGAAGCTGCGGCTCAGATCGCAGCCCCTCATCCATGGTGACGAGACCACGGTCCAGGTGCTGAAGGAAATGGACAGAGAGGCCGCCAGCACCTCGTACATGTGGGCATACCGGAGCGGCCAGGACAGTGACGAGCCGATCGTGCTGCTCGAATATCAGCCGGGCCGCGGCCAGATACACCCGCAGGCCTTCCTCGGCGATTACCGCGGCATCGTGATGAGCGACGGCTATTCCGCCTGGCGCACGCTGGAAGGGGCAACGCATCTTGGATGCATGGCCCATTCCAGGCGGCGCTTCGTCGATGCCCTAAAGGCGAGGAAGAAAGGCGGCGGGCCGCCGGAACAGGCACTCCGGTTCTTCGAACAGCTCTACCGAGTTGAAAGGCAGGCGCGGAACGAAATCCCCGATGACGGCGAAACGCGAGATCACTGCATTCGCCGCTTCCGCCAGCAACATAGTGTCCCCATCCTCCATGCTCTCAAGGCATGGCTCGACGACATCGCCCCAAAAGTCTTGCCGGACAGCAAGCTCGGCGACGCCGTCTCCTACACCCTGAACCAATGGGGATATCTGACGCGTTACACCGAGGACGGCAGCATGCCGATCGACAACAATCTTCTGGAGCGCGACATCAGGATTTTTGCAACTGGCAGGAAGAGTTGGTTGTTCAGCGATACTGTCGACGGAGCCAAGGCCAGCGCCATCGTCTACAGCCTGATGTTAACCTGCCGCGCCTGTGGCGTCGAGCCGTTAGCGTGGTTGCGCCACGTCCTCACTGAACTGCCTCAGCGCCCCGAGAACGTGGCTATCGACGATCTCCTGCCCTTCAACTTCCTCAAAGCCGCCGCAGCCTGACCCGACGCGTCCGTCTGAAAGCGATCAGTTGTTGCAAGGGCCGTCAATGTGCGGGGAAATGAGCGCTTACCAAGTTCCCGCAAGAATGCATTGTGCTTCGCTGTCGCTTCGCGAATCCGCTTCTCGACAGCGACCAACTCTTCATGAGTAGCCAGCAGATCAATATCGAGCTCCTGCTCGGTCGTGCTGATGTATCGGGAGATATTGAGGTTGTAGCCTTCCTCGGCGATCCGCTCCATGCTGACGCGCTTGGAGTAGCGGTCCTCTTCCTTCCGGAACTGGTACGTTTCGACGATCTTATTGATGTGCTTCTCTGCAAGTTGGTTCTGACGCTTCCCCTTGTCAAAATGCTCAAGTCCGGCTGCGTTGATGAAGAGCACGTCGTCGGGCTTCTTGCACTTCTTGAGCACAAGGATGCAGACCGGGATGCCAGTCGAATAAAACAGGTTCGCGGGCAAGCCGATGACGGTGTCGATATGGCCATCCTTCAGCAGCTTCGTGCGGATTCGCTCTTCTGCCCCACCTCTGAATAGCACTCCGTGAGGAAGGATGATGGCCATCACGCCCTCATCCTTCAGATAGTGGAAGCCGTGCAAGAGGAAAGAGAAGTCGGCCGCCGACTTGGGCGCGAGCCCATAATTCTTGAATCGCACATCGTCGCCCATCGCGTCGGTGGGCTCCCACCGCAAGCTGAAGGGCGGATTTGCCACGATGGCATCGAACGCGGGCTTCTTCGCGGGGTTCATCTCCCGCAGCATGTCCCAGTCATTGGCTAGGGTGTCGCCGTGAAATATCTCGAACTCGGTGTCCTTCACCCCATGCAGCAGCATGTTCATGCGGGCCAGATTGTAGGTCGTGATGTTGCTCTCTTGCCCGTAAATCTTGCCGATGCCATGGGGCCCCATGCGCTTCCGAACGTTGAGCAACAGCGACCCAGATCCGCAGGCAAAGTCCAGAACGCTGGCGAGCCGGTCCTTCTTGCCCGTCGCCGGTTCATGGCTGTCCAAGGTCACGATCGACGACAGAATGTCCGAAATCTGCTGCGGGGTGTAGAACTCGCCGGCCTTCTTGCCGGAACCGGCGGCAAACTGGCCGATGAGATATTCATAGGCATCGCCTAGGTTATCGACTTCGGAGGAGAATTTCGCCAGCCCCCTCGCAATCTCGGCGATGATGGCACAGAGCTTCTTGTTCTTCTCGGTTTGGGTCTTGCCCAGCTTTTCCGAGTAAAGGTTGATTTCCGAGAACAAGCCGCTGAAAGTGCTCTGGAAGGACTCGTTTTCGATGTACTTGAAGCCTTCGTACAGCGTCAGCAGCAGTTCATCGCTCTGAGTGCGGGCCAGATTGGCGATATTGTTCCACAGATAGGGCGGCTGGATCACGTAATGCACCTTGCGGCGCATCTGCTTTTCGAACTCCGTCACGTCGTTCGGATTCTCCTCGTACCATGCCTGCAAGGGGGTGCTGGCACCAGAGCGCTTCAGCACGTCGTCCGGCAGATCGGGGTAGTCCGATCCCAGTTCCCTCTTCGCGGCCGCCTCGTAGTTATAGGAGAGGTAGCGGAGGAAGAGAAAGGACAGCATGTAGTCGCGAAAATCGTCCGCATTCATAGCGCCGCGCAACTGGTCGGCGATGTTCCAGAGCGTCTTGCCCAGTTGCTTTTGGAGTTGGTCGTTCATTGTGCGGGTACTTCCTGGGGAGTGGGCGCTGGGACTCTTGCCGCAGGCGGGGCGGGTACAACATCAGGCAGGGCGAAATCAAATCGTGTGATGAATTGCCTTAGGATGCGGCGGAAAAGTTCCTTGTTGTCCTCGCCCATTTCTGTCGGCTCATGGATGGCATAGGCGCCGTGGCTCAGCAGATTAAGAGCCCGGTTGAAGAGCACCCTGTCTTCCTCGTTGTCTAGCGACTTCAGGCAGAAGGCCATGCTCGAATGCCCGAAGAAGGAAGCCGTCTTCTCCATGATGCTGCGCAGGGCGTTGAAGTGAAAGGTGTAGAGCTTTCCCTTGATCGGATCGGCGGCGCGCTGCAGTTCGGCGAGCGTCGCGACATGGTGGAAAAAGGGCGTATCCGTTGTCGCTTGAAGCGTGTAGGTGCTGTCGCCGCTTGGGCGGTGCAGGAAATAGCGTCTGTGCTCAATTGTCGGCGAGTCATCGACCTTCCGGCCAAATTCGTTGCACATGACGTTGAAGAACAGCGCGTGGTGGGAAGAGAAAATCACCTTGATCGGGGCGGGCGCACCGGTGCCGTCCTTCCGCGTGGCCGCCCGACGGAGGAGCTTGGCCAGGTCGCAGGCGACGGAGATTGCGTTGTTGTCATCCAGTGACGAGATGGGGTCATCTATGTAGAGGTATTTCTTCCCCTGATAGGATTCATGCCCATCAAGCATCCGTTCGCAGATAGCCATGAAGACGCACCAGATGAAGATGTTCTGCTCACCCCGTGAAACCTTGATGTTGGTCTGATCGCCCTTTCGGAAGCTCACGAAATCCGGCTTGAAGAGCTTCTCCTCGCCCTGCTCAACCTCCTTGTAGGTGAAGTCGAAATCGAAGTCGGCGTATCGGGACAGATACTGGGCAATCGTCTCGTCCAGCGCGAGCTCGGTCATCGCATTGAAGAAAGAAGACTTCTCGTTCAGCTGAAGACGGCGAACGCTGTCACCTTCCAGGTCGTTCTCCCAGACGAACAGATCTTCGGTGAAGGCGTTGAAATAGATGGTGTCGGGCGTCCCGGTCGGGTTCTTCTTGTTCTTGCGCTTCCCCGCATTCTTGAACTCCATCGACAAACGTGTCTTGCCGGTGCGGTTGTAGGCGTAAATCATGACCAGCGACACTGGCTTCGTTGGATTGTTCAAATCGTCACGAAGTCTGGCCACCAGAGTCTTCAGGGTTTTATAAGCAGTCATGCGTCAGCCTCCGCGACCGACGGGAAAAGCTGCTGCATTAGCCCCTTCTTGTGGGTCTTGAGGGCTCCGAGCTTTTGGCTCTCGGTGGCGATTAGGTCGTCTAGGGAGGTGAGGCAGTCTGCGATACGCTGTTGCTCGGCATAGTCATTGGGGAATGAAAACTGAAGCCCCTTAATCAGCCCCTGGCTCAAGTTCTCTTGACCGCCACTATTACTCAAACCACGCAATTCTTCATAGCGGCTGCCCAAGTTCAGGAAGACGAAATTCGGATCGATACCTTTTCGCGGTAAGATAGCGGCACAAGCCTGATTAGTGGCCGCCTTGACTCCTAACATTGCAACTTGGCCGCGCGTCTTTCCTTGACCATACATAGCCATCAATATTGTTTGTTTAGAGAAAACTTTCGCAGAGGAGTTCCTTAGCCCGTCATCGGAGATGTACTCCTCAGCCTCAGTGATGATGTTGAAGTTTACTAGGGACGTAGTAATCCAAGGGATAGACCCATTCCAATACTCTTTATTTGTACGGTCCGGAGTGCCGCCTGAGGAGGTATCGAATAGGTTTCCCAGAGCATCAAAACTCCATTCCCTCGCGCCCCGGAACTCGGGGAAGCGGAGACGGGGCTGTGTTTCGCCTTTCAGGGGGAAAATCTGCCGCATCAGCCCCTTCTTGTGGGCCTTCAGCGACTCCACTTTCCACCCCTGCACCTCAATCAGCGCGTCCGCAGAGGCCAGACAGTCTGCGATCTTCTGTTGTTCTAACAAGGAGGAGGCGATTATGTACTTTACAAACACGGCGAAGTTTGATACCTTGAATCCACAATAGGATTCCGGGTTATGAGCGTCCTTTCCGAACCACATTTCCACAACGAAGAAGCTGCTTTCGAGCGGCTGGAGGCGATTGTTTGGCCGGAAGGTCCGGTTTGCCCCAAGTGCGGAAACTGCGAGCAGACGCGCATTACCCGTGTCACTGGCGCAACCGCTCGCACCGGCCTTCGTCGCTGCTTGGAGTGCAAGAAGCAATTCACGGTCAAGGTTGGAACGGTGTTCGAGTCCAGCCATGTGCCGCTGCATAAGTGGTGGCAGGCTGCGCACCTGCTCGCGTCCAGCAAGAAGGGTATCAGCGCCCATCAATTGCACCGGACTTTGCAGGTCCAGTACAAGACGGCATGGTTCATGTTCCATCGCTTGCGCGAGGCTATGCGCGACGGCGTGCTGTCCCCAATGGGTGGTGAAGGCAAGACCGTCGAAGTTGACGAAACCTACATTGGGCGCCTGAAGGGTCAGCCCGTCCGCACTGGCGGTGGCAGTCACAAGAACACCGTTCTGACTCTGGTAGAGCGCGGCGGCACCGCTCGTTCCTTCCATGTGGACAGCGCGACCGTTGCCCGGGTCATCCCGATTGTTCGGGTCAACATCGACAAGCAAACGGGATTGATGACCGACGAAGCAAATCATTTCACCCGTGTTGGGCGTGAGTTTGCGTCCCATAAAGTGGTGAAGCACGTTGATCGGGAATACGTTCGCAACGAAACCAATGCCGCTGGCGAAAACATCAAGGTCACGACCAACACCGTTGAAGGCTTCTACAGCATCTTCAAGCGCGGCATGAAGGGCATCTATCAGCATTGCGGTGAGCAGCACTTGCACCGCTATCTGGCAGAGTTCGATTTCCGCTACAGCAACCGCATCGCGCTTGGCGTTGATGACAATAACAGGACGATGAAGGCCATGGCTGGCATCGTTGGAAAGCGTCTGAAATACCGGGACTCGTCGGCAGGCGTCTCGTGACGTTCGATCCTCGCAAACCCGACCTGCTAGGCGGCGGCATATTCACGGTTCCTGAAACCGCAGAATTAGTCGAGGCGCCGCAAGCGGACGTGCGGATTTGGGTGAACGGCAAGAAGGGGCGCCAGCAGCCAGTCATCGAAAACCAGCTTGGGCTGGTGAATGGCAAGGTTGCAGTCAATTTCACCAATTTGATGGAACTTCGCTTTGTCGCGAAGTTTGCCAACGGTGGAGTTCGCCTGAATGAAATCCGTTCCATCTTGCAAGAGGTAAAGGTCACTCTTGCTCATCCGCATCCGTTCGCGAACAACATTGTGTTTCATACCGATGGTAGGAAAATCGTAGCGGCCATAACCCGAAGGCACGGTATCGAACTCATTTATGAGGATCTGAAAACCAAGAACTTCGAGATGCCGATTATCGTTATGCCGTCCCTAAAAGAGGACGTTGTATTCGATCCTGCGGGCAACATGGTCGCTTGGTACCCTCGAAAGGAAATCGCACCGAACGTCATCGTTCATCCTCGCTTCTCTTTTGGCCGGCCAATTCTTCAGGAAAGCCATATACCGACAGAGAGACTTGCCCATGCCGTCAAGGTAGAGGGAAGCGTAAGCGTGGTGGCGGATCAGTTCGAAGTGCCCGAAAAGCAAGTTAGCGAGGCCGTGCGCTTCGAAGCTGACTTGCGGCAGGCGGCTTGAAGGTCGCCTTTGATGAAAATATGCCAGCCGCCATGGTGCGGGTCTTCACGCTTTTCCACAAAGAACGCAGCCTGAAACACCTAGTGCAAGGCGTGGAAATCAAGAGCGTAAAGGACTACACGCCAAAGCCTGAAGACCCAGATTATCGGCGCAAGAGCGACGTCCCTTGGATTAGGCGATACGCGGCGGCAGGTGGGCGCATTATCATATCGGGTGACGTCAAGATGTCCTCCGTCCCCCACGAGCGTCTGGCGCTCGTGGACGAAGGAATGGTTGTCGTTTTCTTCGCGCCCAAGTGGGATAATTGGCAACTGTGTCGGAAGGCAGCTTTGTTGCTGCATTGGTGGCCGACGATCCTGGCACATGTTCGGACGGCAGGCCCCGGTTTCTTTGTGGTTCCGACCACATGGCCCGAAGAGGGCAAGGGCGAGCTACGTGAGATTTCGACAGACGACGCGAAGCTGATTAAGATGCAGCAGCAAATCGCTGAGACAGCGCCAAAGAGAGAAGCGCGCAAACTGAAGCGAGAAGCCGCCGCTGCGGGCCAAATAGGTATGTTTGATGAAAGCCAAGATGAAGCAAGCTGACCAATCCGCAGAGTTCATCCGTGTTGCACGCGAGATAGGCGCGGACGAAGACAAGTCCGCTGCCGACGCACTCTTGGGCAAGCTCGCGCACATGCCGCCTGCTCCGAAACCAAAGTCGAAGACGAAAGGCAAAGCGAAGGCCAAGAGGCCCGCCAAGTGAGCGTCCGTCTATCTCCCGCGAGGAAAGTCTTTCCGTTCCGCGATCAGCTTGCGCCTACGTTCTTTGTTGACTTGGTGCCGGCGCTTAGATGGGCCTTTAACCGTCACCGGCTTTTTGTCGGCTTTTGCCTTGGCTGGTGCCTCGCCTTTGGGCTCAATACGATTGCTGCGCTCTACCTCTTTTGAAGTCTTTTCAGCCGCCTCCGCTTGCCGGGTGAGAACTTCAAGTGCGGCTTTGTAGAATTGGGCAGAGGCCTTGCTGTCCTCTCGCTGGATGTACAATGCGATAAGAGGGACTAAGAAGGCGAGGGCTGACAATCCCAAGCGGAGGAACCGGCTCATAAGCTGACCCAGCGCCGGATCAATTTGAGCCGCCCTATGAACCGCTTCTTGAGGGGTTATTTCTTCTGCTTGCGCTTGTCTGGCGATGTCTTGAAGTTGTTCTAAGATTGCCCGGGTAAGCGGCGGTCCAGAAACCAAACTGACATCATCGGCATTTATGTTGAATTCACCGTCGGCGAGACGAGCCGGCTTCCCGCACCTGGGATTCGGGCATGTGGTCACGTTCCCAATCATCGTAATGCGTGCGTTTCCACCGCCGCCAACAATATTGGACGCTGCGAAAATCGTACCGCATGATGGACAATAGCCCGGCATATTGGCCATCGCATAATTCCCCTAAGCCATAGGTCTCAATCGCCAATGAAAACAGTGTCTGAATGCGCGGGGCGTCCTGCTGCGTCGATGACGGTCAGTGAGTGCGCCGGCTATCGCCCCGTGACTGAAACTATCGGCGAGTTGAAATCGCTACCAGAATTTTACTTAGAAGGTCGTTCTGCAGCTTGGCATGGTGGGCAAGCGCTTCAATGTTGTGGTCGATGCCTGAAAGCGCTCTGGCGATATGGTCGAGCGCCTCGACCTTCTGAAACTCAGGGTCATCAGTCCCCATACCGGGCGCGAATGGCCTCACTGCTTTCTCTGGGCCGCCCCTTCGGATTGTAGCCATCGAATCGCTCCGGTTGCACCGTTGCATTTTGCTACCGGAGATAGGCATGTTTGTAAAGTACATAATCGCCAAGGAGGACGCACCGCCTGGGATCGGTACCGGTAAGGCTAATAGGTCAAGATCGTTGATGCTCAGCGAACCATGAGCGCGAGCGCCAACTTCGATGAACTTCCGCAGCCATTGTCCATGCAGGTTACCGCGAAACAGGTGGTTCAAGTACTTCGGCGACAGAGACTCGCCTTTGATACGAAAGCATGTGAAAATACTATTCGGGACAGCGGCGAGCTCTTCTCCAGTGTAGAGAGCAATAAATCCCTCAGGGTATTCTTTGGTGGCGCTCTTGTTGTAGGCAAATTCATCCTTCTGCAGCAGCAGGTAGTTCTTGTAGGACTCTCCGGCGATTATCCGCCCGAATTTTTCTATCTGACTCACAAGGCCAACGCCAGAAGTGACGGTCATTGGGATACAGTTATTATCCCCGACTTTCTTCTTGCTGATTGAAGCCGCCGAGCCGAGGGAGATAGTTTTCCATGCCCCAGCCTCCTGAAACTCTGGAAAGCGCCGCTCGGGCGTCAAGTTCTGGTTTTCGCCTCTCATAGCGGCTTCAGGCGTCGACTTACTGTTCATAGGCACTGAGCCCCGAGATTTCGCGGTCACCGGCGCGCTTCAGAAGAAGCGGCATCAGGTCAGCCATCAGTTCCAACTCCTTCATCCGCCGGGCTTTCCAGTTTAGGCTGAGGGGTTCCATCAGTTCCGTCAGCGCCTCGCCATCAAAGATCATTCTTTGCAGGATGGTGTCGACAAAGCCCTGGAGCGCGTCGGTGGTCAGCCCGTGCCCTCCCGCGATTTCCGCCAGCTCTGCCGCGTTCTTCTCCGCCTTAAAGCGACTGTAGCCGTCGCGAATGGCCTTCTCACTCAGACCCTCACCCGCCTTCAGCGTGGCGATATAGGCGGCGATATCCTCACGCTCGTCCATGAACTTGGCATCGGACTGGATCAGGCCGATAAGCTGCTCGCGGCTCATAGTCTGCTTGCCGGGGGCTGCCTCGGAATAGCGGGCGATCAGACCCATGATGTAGTCGTAGTCGATGACAGCAGACGCAAAGAGGACAAACTCGAAATCGAGCTGGTCGGCGTCCTGCGTCGGCTTGTCCGCGCCCTTGTGGCCCCTGAGGCGCTGGGCCGTTTCAAGGTAGGCACCACGGAAGCCCAGAAGGTTGTCGCGCGGCAAGACCTGTTCGATCGCTGCGGCGTTTTCCGGGGTTAAGTCGGTGTACTGATCAAGCTGGGTCTTGAGGCGCTGGACCTCTTTGAAATGCTCGATGAACGCCGCGCGCGCCGCGTCGCCCTTGAGGTTGGGCACGGCTTCCGGGGCGCAGTCGAGGCCCTGCGACTTCATGAAGGCGTCGAGCTTTTGCACCGCGGTTTCCAGTTTCTGGATGACCACCGGGGCCTTGTCGACCAGCCAGATTTCGCGGGCCTTTTCGGCAGCCGCCTCGCCCGAGAAGAGCGCGATAGCGGCATCGACGGCTTCCTGCTGCTGCCGGAAGTCGAGGATATTGCCGTAAGGCTTGGTCGCGTTCAGCACCCGGTTGGTGCGTGAGAAGGCTTGGATCAGACCGTGATGCTTGAGTTTCTTGTCGACGTAGAGCGTGTTCAGGAACTTGGAGTCGAACCCAGTGAGCAGCATGTCTACCACGATCGTGATGTCGATCTTATGGTGAGGCACATCGGGATAAGCCTTCCTCAGATCGGCATCCGTCCATTGCTGGTCTTTGATCCGCTTCTGCACATCTTGGTAGTAAAGGTCGAACTCGCCAATCTTGTGGTTGGTGCCGTAATGGACATTGTAATCAGTGAGGATCGCCTTCAGGGCCTCCTTCTTCCTCTCCGGCTCGACAGCGTTGTCTTCCTTTTCCTGTGGCAGATCCTCCTGGATCTGCTTCACGTCTGGATTGCCCTCGGCGGGCGGGGAGAAGACGCAGGCGATGTTCAACGGCTGGAAGTCGGGATTAGCAGCCTTCCTCGCTGCCTGCATGGTCTTGAACAGCGCGTGATATTCGATGGCGTCATTGATTGACGCCGCGGCGAGCAAGGCATTGAACCGACGCTGACCGGTAGCCGCGTCGTGCTTGTTTAGGATCGCATCAATGACCGCTCGCTTCGTCAGCGGTTCGCCAGGCTTGGGCACGGCTTTGCCCTGCGGCTTGAAGTAGTCGACACGGAATCGGAGGACGTTCCCATCTTCGATGGCGTGCGTGATCGTGTAGGTGTGAAGACGCTGCTGGAAGAGGTCTTCCGTTGTCTGCATGCTGGCCTGAGTATCCTCGATCTTCTGCTGGGCGGAATTCTGGTCGAAGATGGGCGTGCCAGTGAAGCCAAAGAGCTGGGCTCGAGGGAAGAACTCCTTGATGGCCTTGTGGTTTTCGCCGAACTGCGACCGATGGCACTCGTCGAAGATCAGGGCAATGCGCTTGTCGCGAAGTGGCTCGAGCTGCTCCTTGAAGCTCTTCTTGCCGCCCTTCTTCTGCTGGTTGTTGCGCTTGCTGTTCTCATCAAGCGCGAGGCCGAGTTTCTGGATGGTACAGACGATGACCTTGTCGGCATAGTCGTCTGAGAGGAGTCGGCGTACGAGGGATGCGGTGTTGGTGTTTTCCTCAACGCAGCCTTCTTGGAACTTATTGAACTCCTCGCGCGTCTGCCGGTCCAAATCCTTGCGGTCTACCACGAACAGGCATTTCTCGATGTCAGGGTTGTCCTTCAACAGGGTTGAAGCCTTGAAGGAGGTTAGCGTCTTGCCGCTGCCGGTGGTGTGCCAAACATAGCCATTCCCACAGTCTTGAGCGATAGAGTCCACAATCGCCTTCACTGCGTAGACCTGATATGGCCGCATCATCAGAAGCTTTTGCTCGCTCGCGACCAAAACCATGTAGCGACTGATGGTCTGACCAAGGGTACACTTGGCAAGGAAGCTTTCGGCAAAGCTGTCGAGATGGACGATCTTGTTGTTGTCTACGTCGGCGAATTCATAGACGGGGAGAAAGCGCTCCTCGGCATTGAAGGAGAAATGTCGGGAGTTGTTATTCGCAAAATAAAAAGTGCGGTCTCGGTTGCTGACAATGTAAAGCTGAAGGTAGCACAGGAGCGTCTTGGTATAGCCGTTGCCCGGGTCGTTCTTGTATTCGACAATCTGCTCCATAGCTCGGCGCGGGCTGATGCCGAAGGTTTTTAGCTCGACTTGAACAGCGGGGACACCATTGATCAGGATTATGACGTCATAGCGATGATGGCTGTTGTCTGTATTGATACGTAGCTGATTGACGACTTCGAAGGTGTTCTTGCACCAGTTCTTGACGTTGACGAGGGTGTAGTTGAGCGGCGTGCCGTCATCGCGAGCGAAGCTGTTGCGCTCCCGCAAGGTGCGAGCGGCTGTGAAGACATCGGGCGTGACGATCTCGTCGAGAAGCCGAGAGAACTCCGCGTCCGTAAGGCGAACGCGATTTAGCTCTTCGAACTTCTTCCGGAAATTCTGCTCCAGCGAGGCGCGGTCGCGGATGTCCGGGCGATACTCATATTTTAGGTCCTGCAGCCTTGTAACAAGTGAATTCTCAAGGCCGCTTTCTGTTGTGTTCATAGTGAGAATGCCACTCCACCGTCACAAAGGCATACAGCGCCCTTTCGAGGATTCGATACTTGTAGCGGTAGATCGACAAGAAGTGGAGCCTGCCATTGGACAGCCAGCGGTTTGGTATTCCATCTCCAGCCATGCCGAAGATGGAATTGTCAGCTATTTCCAGCCCCTGATTGACAAGCGGACAGGCCGCATACGGCCAAAATCTGCCGGTCAGCAATGCGCCTCAACCGAAGCAGACGTTAGACTGAGCGCCGCCAAGTGACGTTGAAGCCATACGCCCGAGAACTGAGTGCCGCCGCGTTACCCAGCCCGCCGCCGACGGAGCTCTGACAGGCGCGGGTCGCCTTGGGTTTCAGGCGCATTCGCGAGGACGTCCACAAGCTCTTCGATCTTATACGGCCAAAGTGTTGCGTCTTCTGCCAGGATTGCCCAAAGAAGGTCGAGGACGGCGGCGGGATAGATCAGCGCCGGATGATTCCCGGCGTCGGAGCGGAGCATGAAACCACGGAGCATGCCGTCGCGCACCGGCACCAAACGCGGCAGAATTGCTTGCACGACTTGAGGGAACACGTCTCCGCTCGCCAAGGCGAGGTCGACGAGGCGGGCCGACATGTCAGGCGTTCGCACTGCACGGTGATTCGGCCAGACATCTTTAAGGAACGGGACTAGGCGCGGCCGCCACTTGCCTTCGAGACCCTCCGACCAATGTTCAAGATGCCACAAGATCTGGCCACGCAGGTCGTCGTCGCATTCGACAAGGATCTGGCGAAGCTCGACGCTTGAGACCAACTGCTCGGGTGGATCAGCATCGGGGTCGTCGCCCCACCCGATCAGTAGGAACCGGGCGATGACGTTTGCCTCGGCCCGACGACGCATCGGCGACATGGCACGGGAGAGAAGCCCCGGCTTCAGGTGCTCGTAAAGAGCCCGGCTCGGCGCCCGCGCCGCCCACAATATGCCGTCCCACAGCGCGTCGCCGTCGTCGCCTTCCTCGTTACCACAGGCAGCAGATGGGCCGTGGTCCACTCGGGTGCAATCGCGACCAGCCAGGTTATCTGAAATCCCAGCATGACCAAGGCATGGCGTCGCATGTCACCGGGCAATGCGAGCAGTTCCTCGTGCCTATTCGTCCATGCGTTCGGAAAGCCTTGTCCGAGTTCGCAACCCTTGCTTGCGGGGTCATTCATGAGCAGGCTGGCGAGCTTGCCTACTGGTGCGTTCAGCGCGTCGTTCGCCCAGCTGCTGTCCACGCGGCGCTTGCGATCATCGTCGCGCAGCGGGAGTGCGGCAATTAATGGATCCCAAAGCCGATCGAATACCGGCGCGAGTTCGCCGAATAGACGCTCGTCCAGCCCCTGCAGCCACTCGGCAACTGGATACGCGATGCTACTGAGCGCGACGGGCGGCAAGGACGCGAGCCGCCCGCCGATCGCTCGGAGGAGGCGCGCCGGATCCGTCTTGCGTTTTTCGGCGCGGAGGAAGGTGGACCAAAAGGAGACCGGGACGTCACCCTTGCGCGCTGCATCGCGGAGGGCGGCTAACGCTAGCGCGGGCTTCTCCTCGGCAAGACCGTCGAAAGGCCGATGCTCGACGAAATCGAAGATTATCGGATTGGCCGGCTTGGCGTGCGCGTTCAAGAATTTCGCCGATTGGCACTTGGTCGAGCACGCGCGGATCAGCCACTTTGTCGATGCTTCGCACCACGGGTGCGTGCGATGCCGCCGCTTCCGCGCCCGAGCGTTCGGACCAGTCCTTTGCGACGGAGCGCAGCGCCGACATTTCCGACTCGACGTCGAACGAGAACACGAGGCCTTGGCTTGTGAGCCAGTGCAGACGATCGAGGCGGTAATGCGCTTTTTCTTGCCTTCACGCCCGGCGCGCTATCGGACCAAGGGTAAGTGGTGGTGCGGAGCCGCAACTCGACGCGGGTCTTGTCCTCGGCCGAGAAGTCATCCCAGCGATCGCGGAGCGCGTACAGAAGGTCGCGCTGATGCTCCGAGCCCCAGAATATTTCATCGGGGAAGCCGAGCAGAATATTAGCTGACTCGCCGGGCGTCACGATTGGCTGTCCCACCGCCCAAATGCGCAGTCGGCCGAAAATATGGTGGTCGTCGGCCGGCCAGTTTGCAATCTCTGTCCGCGCATGATTGGGCGCGACCTCGGCGAGCCTGTCCATCAATTGCAGGAAAAGCGCAATCGGACCGGTGAGCCCGTAACTGTCATAGGCAATCGGAGCGGCGCCATCCTCGGGCCGCGTCGTTTCCATGTAGACATAGTCGTAGCCAGATATTTCGGTTTCCAGCGAACGGGCGAGGTCGAGATTTTCGCGGAAACGCGTGATGGCGCATGCGGATGCGGATACTCGATGTCGTAGGAAACGAGAGGATTGGGACGGGCGGTTTCGGTCCACGATAGCGGATGCGGCGCGCCGAATTTCCGATCTACCTTGAGCCGTGGTCGAAACAGCTCCGCATATTCGCGCACGCGCGATTCCGACCAGCCCTCGAGCGTGACCCGGTTCCCGAGTTCGTAATAGCCTCGGTTTGGCTCCTCACGGCGGTCGGACCAGCTCGCGATCAGAAATCGCCATCCGCCTCGTATGTCATCCGGCCAGCGACTCGGGTCCTGGCGAAGCCAAGCTTCGATCATATCAATGATGCGCGGATGGAGCGGGCCGCGTGCCGCAGCCCACCACAACGCGATTGGCTGATGTGCGACACGCTGGAACCAGACCCCGAGATGGCCGAGGCGCGCGCAATGTGGCCCTGTCAGATCCGTCCGGTCGCCGCAGAACTGGCCGAAGCTCATCTCCCGCGCATCTTCCTGGTCATAACGGGTTTGCGCAAAAGCGTTCCATGAGCCTTCGGGGATCACGCGTTCACGGAGATAATTTTCGTCTTCTAAAGGCTGCGGCGGAGTGTCGAAGTCAAGCGCCAAGCTCTCATAGGGGTCAATTCGCTCACTGGATTCGCCATAGGGACTGAGTGGACCCGGCACCTCGAAACGCTGACGCGGGTCGAGTGCCAGCAACCACGACGCCTGGAGCGGTTTTTCGGCGACGCTGACTCGCCGAGCGCCCTCCCGCGTCGATAGCACATGCGAGACTTGCCCGCGCATATGCGGATCGAGCGCGGCTGGTCCAGCGGATGCGGTGTCGAGTAGCTTGGCGTACCAGCCATCGACATCGCGGGCCCGTTCAGCCCAAGCCGCAAGACTATCCCATAACGGATCGAAACCCTGGCTGTTGTCGAATGGGATCGCTCGCACGCCGCGATGTTCCCACAGTGCTGCATCGTCGGCGTTGCTGCCAGGCTGGAATGCGAACAGACGGCTGCGATTGCCGGCGTTCAGGTTCAGCGCCTCAAGCAGATACTGAATCGGCGGATCGTCCGCGCCGTAGCCTATAAACACGATCTGGAAGCGCGCCATAAGCGATTGCATGAAGCGCGTCGCCCAGCCGTCCGACAGATAGGCTCGGCCGAAGTCGGCGCTGGATACGATAAACTCGTCATCGCCGGGCCCCGAATAGTCGTTATTTACTCGACCATGGAGGTGAATTATCCCGTTGAAGCCGGCGCTCTGGGGATCAGGCACCAAAGGCGGTCTGGAGCAGGCGATGCCGGGAGCACTGGCCTCGAACAGAAGGTCGAAGTTGGTTGTAACCAGCCGGACTGTGCCGTCTCGGCCCCGCGAAAGTTCGACCAGGGCCTTGTGCGCGATCAGGTCTGCATCGTCGGCCGGCTTGATGGCGCGCGCCACCGCGGTATGGACGTCGTGTTGTTCGAATTCGCGCTCGAGCAGGCTGAAGATGCGATCCGTGGCGATGAGCCCGCCAACGCCCTCGATCGGCTCGAGCTCCTTGATCCGACGGAACAGTTTGCGAGCGAGGCTCTTCTCGCCGGCGCCAAGGAGATCGATCACGTCGCCGCCGAGCTTGAGGAAGTCGGGCAGGCCGGCGCGGTGGCGAGAGACGCCGGCGCCGCAGAAGAAAATGACATCGCCTGAATCGCGCGCGATCAGAAGATCATCTGGGATTGATTGACGGGCCGTTCGCGAGAAAGCGCATGCGCGCACTATTAGCTTGGATCAGGCGCCCATGCATCCGCCACGGGCCACCGATCGTTTGCGGCCGTGGGACACGCAGTCCTCGCCCACATGGGCGCCGGACGGGCGCAGAGCGTCGCTCGAACGATCATTGCCGCGTAGAGGCCACGGGAGCACCGACGATGAACTATGACCGCTTTGGTCTTGTGTTTCCCGAAAGCAATCAGGCTGCAATCGGCGCCAATCAAGACGTTGATGCACTTGGCGCATCAGCACTAAAGGATCAACAGGGAGGAGGGAAAGGACTTAGGAGTGGCTCGGACGGCGCTGGATGGTGCACCTCTGGTTTTACAGTCTCATTGATCTCGTTACGAAATTAACGACAGCTAAAGGGCTTGTTTTACACTTAAAACGCTGAAATTATTGAGAGACATTGAGCTTCCCAAGCTGAACGCGCGGGTTCGATTCCCGCTACCCGCTCCAGCTCGTCGCCGGAGATTTTGCTCCTGATTTGATCGGTGCTGGAAACCTGTCCGGATAGCAGAACCGGCACGGGATTGGTCAGGCATATCTAAGCCTGGCCAACGCGCATCTGCTTCTTGAGGAGGAACCGGGCGAGGTTGCTGATATTTCGCGGCGCCACCTTCTTGGGGAGATGTGCCAGCAGGTCCCCGGACCTGGCGTCGCTCTGGAACCGCTCGGCCCACTCTTCGGTGCGGCTGTCTCGCTGTAACCGCAAATTCGTCTCAAGCTCGCAGCTGGGCATTTCAACCGACAACTGCCGGGCAACCGATGCGACGTAAGGGTGGGGGTCGTCCAGCAGATCTTCATAGAAGAAATGGTCGTAAGGCAGGTCGGCCAGACGCAAGTAGGCCTCCCAGAAGGCATAACTCTGTTCGATCAGGAAATAGGCCTGGCAGATACCGGCGAAGTCGTATTGCGGAACCAGATCCGCGCCGTCCATCGTGCTTCTCCAACGGCCCGACGTCTTCGCCCGGCAATAGGAGATCGCCTGGCGAAGACGGTCCCGCCGCTCCAGCAGGACGAGACCCATGTCATGGCGCCGGACGCATTCCGCGAGGAAGTCGGCTCCATATTTCGCCTGCGACCAGTGAAGATGCCGCGGAAACAGCTTTACAGCGAACCTGCCATTTGCGGTCCCGCCCCGATGGATCACCGCGGACAGGAGTTCGTCGAAGGATTTCGGCTTGCGGCCCAACGTGTCCGTATCGAGCCATTCGGCCGAATGGCCCAATGTCCCGGTGCTGTTTGCCAGACTGCCAAGCCATTCGGAGCCGCTGCGAGCTTCGGTCAGTATCGCCACACCTTTCATGCGTGCCGATCGCCCCTGGTCTGTAAACGTGTCGCCGGTGATGGTTCTGCTCCTTGATGGGCCCTCGGCATGGTCACACCTCTGCCTGACAGCGATTCAATTAGTGGCGCCTAATATGATTCCGTCGATTCGATCTTAGGCTAAGTGGGGCGGACGATTCCGTCACGGTTGGGTGATCGGTGCCAACCCGGGCACCGATTGTAAGACGCAAGCCTTCAACCCTGCCCATCTGTGCAGAGACGACACCGGCCACGCTGCGGTGGCCGGCCTTTCGTCAGCTAGAATCCGATTACAGCCACACGCCGAGCCAAACCCGCTCGCGCCAGCAGCGGACATGGCGGCGGCCATGGCGCCAGTAGCTACGGCAAACTCGTCTCCAGCCGCGGCGCCGTCTTCCTCCGTGATGGCCGTGATGGCGGCGATGCCAGCGACGATGGGAGACCTGCTCTACCTCTACCTCGACCCCGTCATCCCCTTTGAAGACAGCCGGATCCGGCTTGTCCAGTTCATCGAGAATTCCATTGCCCTGGGGAATACCGGCAACCGCGCGGCCGGGTCCGGCTACTCCAGCAAACGCCACAGCCCCCGCAACGCCTAGCATTCCAGTGAGAAACAACCGACGTTCCATCAAAAACCTCCCGAGTTGTTGACATCGGCGCCTCGTTCCCTCGCCCAAAACGGGCTCCAGCGAGATGCCGATTGGCCTGAACGCGGGACTGCACTTCTTGTTCCATCACCCCACTTCGCGCAGGATGAAGTCGTGCAGCATCTTGGCGGCCGGCGACAGCACGCGATTCCTGACCGTGATCAGGCTGTAAGGCCTGACCTCGATGTCGAATTCGGTCTGGACGACGTCGATGGCGCCGGCGAGTCCGTCGGGATTCTGGATGAATTTCGCCACCTGCACCGAGACCGGCGCGATGGCGTCGGATTGCGCGACCATGACCAGCGTCAGCAGCAGCGAGCTGGTATTGAGGATCCGGTCCGGCAGCGCGATGTTGCGGTTGAGGAAATTGCTCTCCATCGCCTGGCGCAAGGGCGAGCCGCCCGATTGGAAGACCCAGTCATAGGCGGCGGTGTCTTCCAGCCGCACCACGCTGCCCCTGGTGAGCGGGTGGCCACGGCGCACGATCAGGCAGGCTTTCTCGACGCCGATGACACGTGATTCGAACAGCCGCGGATTGAGGTCGTCGGGGATGCGCGCGATGATGAAATCATGGCGCGTTGCGATCAGTTCGCGCGCCAGCACATTGGAGGTCTCGACTTGCATGGTGATCTCGATGCGCGGGTAGATGCGGCGGATTTCGCGTATCGCCGGCACCGCCAGCTCGATCGCCGGCGCCGTCACGGCACCGAGAAACACGGACCCGCCCTTGCCCGCCTTGAGCTCGGAAATCTCGCGATCGACCTCGCGCATCTCCAGCAGGATCGAGCGTGCGCGCCTGGCCAGCGCCTTGCCATAGGGCGTCAGCGTGATGCCGCGCGGCAGCCGCTCGCACAGCTTGACCTCGAGCACTGCCTCCATCTCGGCGATCATGCGCGATGCCGCCGGCTGCGAAATGTTCATGACCTGCGCCGCCGCGCTCACCCGGCCGTGGTCATCGAGCGCGACGATCATGCGCATGTGACGCAGGCTGAGACCACTGCGCAGCAGGGTTTCGCCATCGCCCGGAGTCTCACTGTAACCATTTGAAACTCCAGTCGGATTCCGCAACGCCGCCATGGTTTTTCTCCACCTCCGCTCGCGACCCTCTGGCATTTGCCAGCAACCTGCCACGGCTCATAACATATACCACTTGCGGTATAGCAACCATCAAAGATCGCATTTGACAGTTATGGCAAAAGGGTCGCAACGTCAGCGCGTTCCGAGACGCAACGATCGCCGACGATAAAAATCGTATCGATTGAAATCAGCGCCTTGGGGCCATGGGAGGATACCGGAGATCGATATGACGGCAGCAGTGCCTTGGCGCTTCTGCACGATTGCGCGGCCCGCGACCCCCGGGGTGCCGCGTCCATCAACCAGGGAGAGTTACGTGAAAATCATCAAGACACTGGCCGCAGTCGCGGCGCTTGGCATCGCTGCCATGACCTATTCGGCGCACGCAGCCGACAAGGGTCTTGTCGGCGTGCTGATGCCGACCAAGACTTCGCAGCGCTGGATCAATGACGGCGATGCCGTCAAGTCCCAGCTCGAGGCTCTCGGCTACACCGTTGACCTGCAGTATGCGCAGGACGACATCCCCAACCAGCTCAGCCAGCTGGAAAACGAAATCACCAAGGGCCCGAAGGCGCTGATCATCGCCTCGATCGACGGCACCACTTTGTCGGATGCGCTGCAGAAGGCCGCTGACGCGGGCGTCGTCGTCGTCGCCTATGACCGCCTGATCAAGAAAACCGCCAATGTCGACTATTACACCACCTTCGACAATTTCGGCGTTGGCGTGATCCAGGCGAATTCGCTGGTCAAGGGCCTCAAGGGGCGCTTCCCGAACACCAAGCCGTGGAACGTCGAACTGTTCGGCGGCTCGCCCGACGACAACAACGCGTTCTTCTTCTACAATGGTGCGATTTCCGTCCTGCAGCCGCTGATCGACGACGGCTCGATCAAGATCAAGTCCGGCCAGATGGGTATGGACAAGGTCGGCACGCTGCGCTGGCTCGCCGCCACCGCCCAGGCTCGCATGGACAACCTGTTGTCGGCCAACTACTCGGACGGCAGCCGCGTCGATGGCGTTCTGTCGCCCTATGACGGCCTGTCGCGCGGCATCACCGCCTCGCTGCGCGCCGTGGGCTACGGCACGGCCGCTCAGCCCTGGCCTGTTGTGACCGGCCAGGACGCCGAGACCGCCTCGGTCAAGCTGATCATCACGGGCGAGCAGTACTCGACCGTGTTCAAGGACACCCGCGACCTGGCCAAGGCCACTGTCGGTCTGGTTGACAAGGTGCTCTCGGGCGGCAAGCCGGATGGCCTCGACACCAAGACCTACAACAACGACGTCAAGGTCGTTCCCTCGATCCTGTTGACGCCGCATGAGGTCGACAAGTCGAACTACCAGAAGCTGGTCGTCGACTCCGGCTACATCAAGGCCGAAGACCTGAAGTAATCTCGGTTATAAAATCAGGGGTCCTGCGCAACGCAGGGCCCCTTTTCGTTCACAAGCGACCCCGGTATTGTTTCTGCCGGCCTAGAGCAATTCCAGGAAAAGTGCGTAGCGGTTTTTCGTCCGGAATTGCGTAAAAACAAGAACGTCTAGGAGGAGCTTGACCTGATGACCTCGACGATTTTGGAGATGCGCGACATCACCAAGACGTTCCCCGGCGTAAAGGCGCTGTCGAACGTCAACCTCAGCGTCGAGGAAGGCGAGATCCACGCCGTGGTCGGCGAAAACGGCGCCGGCAAATCGACGCTGATGAAGGTGCTGTCGGGCGTCTATCCCTCCGGCACCTATGACGGCCAGATCATTTTTCAAGGCCAGGAATGCCAGTTCAAGGGCATCCATGACAGTGAACACAAGGGCATCGTCATCATCCACCAGGAGCTTGCTCTGGTGCCGATGCTGTCGATCGCCGAAAACATCTTCCTCGGCAACGAACACGCCAAATACGGTGTGATCGACTGGGACGCCAACGAGGCGCGCACCAGCGCTTTGTTGAAGAAGGTGGGCCTCAAGGAGGACCCCAAGACGCTGATCACCAATATCGGCGTCGGCAAGCAGCAGCTGGTCGAGATCGCCAAGGCGCTGAGCAAGGAAGTCAAGCTCCTGATCCTCGACGAGCCGACCGCATCGCTCAGCGAAAAGGACAGTCAGGCGCTGCTCGACCTTTTGCTCGAATTCAAGCGGCAAGGCATGACCTCGATCCTGATCTCGCACAAGCTCAACGAAGTGAACCGGGTCGCCGACAAGGTTACCGTCATCCGTGACGGGCGCACCATCGAGACGCTGGCCAAGAAGGACATTTCGGAGGACCGCATCATCACCTCGATGGTTGGCCGCTCGCTCGACGACCGCTACCCGCCGCGCGAGCCAAAGATCGGCGAGGTCGTGTTCGAAGTGAAGAACTGGTCGGTCTATCACCCGATCCATGCCGAGCGGCAGGTGATCAAGGGCATCGACATCAATGTGCGCAAGGGCGAGGTGGTCGGCATCGCCGGGCTGATGGGTGCCGGCCGCACCGAATTCGCCATGAGCCTGTTCGGCCGCTCCTACGGCCGCCGCATCACCGGCGAGGTGCTGCTCAAGGGCACGCCGGTCGATGTCTCCTCGGTGAGCAAGGCCGTTCAACACGGCATCGCCTACGTGACCGAGGATCGCAAGACCTACGGTCTCAACCTCATTGACCATATCAAGCACAACATCACGCTCGCCAATCTCGGCGGCGTGTCGCGCCACAGCGTGATCGACGATTTGCGCGAGCTCGCCGTTGCCAACGACTATCGCAAGAAGACGAATATCCGCGCTTCCAGCGTCTATCAGTTGACCGGCAATCTTTCGGGCGGCAACCAGCAGAAGGTGGTGCTGTCGAAATGGCTGTTCGCCGACCCGGAAGTGCTGATCCTCGACGAGCCGACACGCGGCATCGATGTCGGCGCCAAGTATGAAATCTACACGATCATCGCGCGTCTTGCCTCGGAGGGTAAGGCGATCGTGGTCATCTCGTCGGAAATGCCGGAATTGCTCGGCATCACCGACCGCATCTACGTCATGAACGAAGGGCGCATCGTGGGCGAAATGCCGGCGGCGGACGCGAGCCAGGAAAAAATAATGCGCGCCATCGTTCGCGGAGAAGGAAAAGCAGCATGAGCACCGAAAGCGCCCCCGCCCCGCAGGGCAACATCGCCGAAGAACAGCGTCCACGCATCGCCGTCTCCGCGCTGACGACGAACCTGCGCGAATACGGCCTGATCATCGCGCTGATCGTCATCATGCTGTTCTTCCAGTTCACCACGTCCGGAACGCTGTTCAAGCCGGTCAACCTCAGCAACCTGGTGCAGCAGAACTCCTTCATCATCGTGATGGCGCTGGGCATGCTGCTGGTCATCGTTTCCGGCTATATCGACCTCAGCGTCGGGTCGGTCGCCGGTTTCATCGGCGCGCTGGCGGCGAACATGATGGTCATCTGGCAGCTCGGACCGCTCAGCAATCCGCTGGTGGTTTCGATCGTCTGCCTGATCGTGGGCGGCCTGATCGGCGCGGCACAAGGCTATTGGATCGCCTATCACCGAATACCGAGCTTCATCGTGACGCTGGCGGGCATGCTGATCTTCCGCGGCATCTGCCAGGCGCTGCTGGGCGGCGGCTCCTCGGTCGGGCCACTTCCCGACGACTTCAAAATGCTCAGCTCCGGCTTCATCCCTGACGTGATCGGCCCGCTGACGCTGATCCCGCCGACGGTGAATGCAGCCGGCAAGACCATCATGGGCAGCGGCCTGACGCTGCACATGACGACGATTGTGCTCGGCCTGATCGCCGTCGTGGCCTATGCCTATTTCGGGGTGAGGACGCGACGCAAGCGCGAGCGCCATGGCTACGAGGCCGAGCCCTTCCCCCTGTTCGTCATCAAGACGCTGGTCGCCAGCGCGCTGGCGCTGTTCCTGGTCTATGAGTTCGCCAGCTACAGGGGCCTGCCGGTGGTGCTGCTCGTCATGGGCGTGCTGATCTCGCTGTTCGTCTTTGTCACCAAGCGCATGACCATCGGCCGCCGCATCTACGCCATGGGCGGCAATCCCAAGGCGGCGCAGCTGTCGGGCATCAACACCGAGCGGCTGACGTTGATGGTGTTCATCAACATGGGCGTGCTGTCGGCGCTCGGCGGCCTGATCATCGCGGCTCGCCTCGGCCAGGCGGTGCCGGCGGCGGGTCTGGGCTCAGAGCTCGACGTCATCGCCGCCGTCTTCATCGGCGGCGCCTCGGCGATGGGCGGCGTCGGCCAGGTCATCGGTGCCGTGGTCGGCGGCTTCATCATGGGCGTGATGAACAACGGCATGTCGATCATGGGCGTCAATGTCGACTGGCAACAGGTGGTCAAAGGCCTGGTTCTGCTCGGCGCCGTGATTTTCGACGTCTACAACAAGAACAAGGCCTGACAGGAGCAATTTCAGGAAAAGTGCATCGCGGTTTTCCCACAGGAATTGCGTAGAAACAAAATACTGGGAGCCGGCCAGCTACTCAAAGCTGAACCGCTCCGGCGAGGCAACAAGGAAGGCATACGGGTCACATCGCGGCGCTGCCGGCAACGAGCCGGCACGAAGAAGTTCCGTCAAGGAGCCAGGCCCCGCGAGCGCAATCCGAACGGAGAATTTCACCCGTGGCATGGGCGACGTCCCGGCCGCGCTTGGGAAGGTTTGCCGCGGCGGCAGCCATGCCAAGGCACATGAGAGAGGATTGATCATGCTGATCTCGCAGATTCTCGACGACGCCGAGACCATCCGTGTCGTTGCCCGCAATGGCGGCAAGACCCGGGTCATCAACGGCGCCCGCAGCGTGTACTCGCTGGCGATGGAGGCTGCCCGCACCGGCGTCGGCCTTGCCACCCTGATCGAGCGCAAGGGGCTCGGCGAGACGGTCGATCTCGATGCCGCCTACAAGAAGGGGCGGCTGTTGTCGCCGATCAATCACCCCGATCCGGCGCACCTGCATCTCACCGGCACCGGACTGACGCATCTCGGTTCGGCGGCGACGCGCGATTCCATGCACAAGAAGCTCAGCACCGATGGCGAGGAGCAGCTCACCGATTCCATGAAGATGTTCCGCATGGGTCTGGAGGGTGGCAAGCCCGCCAAGGGCCAGGTCGGCGTGCAGCCGGAATGGTTCTACAAAGGCAACGGCACGATGGCCGTGGCGCCGGGTGCCGCACTCCTGTCACCGGCCTTCGCCAAGGACGCCGGCGAGGAACCGGAGGTCGCCGGCATCTATGTCATCGGCGATGACGGCGCCCCCTTCCGCGTCGGCTTCACTCTGTCGAACGAATTCTCAGATCATGTGACCGAGCGCGTGAACTATCTCTTCCTCGCCCATTCCAAGCTGCGCAATGCCTCGTTCGGACCTGAGATCCTGATCGGCGACCTGCCTTCCGACATCCGCGGCACGTCGCGCATCGTGCGCGACGGCAAGACGCTGTGGGAAAAGCCGTTCCTGTCGGGCGAAGCGAACATGTCGCACAACATCGCCAATCTCGAACACCATCACTTCAAATATTCGGCGTTCCGCCAGCCTGGCGACGTGCATGTGCATATGTTCGGTACGGCGACACTGTCGTTCGCCGACGGCGTCAAGACCGAGGCCGGTGATGTGTTCGAGATCGAGGCCGGGGATTTCGGCCTACCGCTGCGCAACCCGCTCGAGATTGAAAAGCCGGTGAAGGTGGCGGTGAAGGCGCTTTGAAACTCCGGGCGAACGCCTTCGATCGTCCATGACAGGTTTCGACACCATGGTCCTAAGCCATCTGCCGGGCGTCATGCGAAGCCTTGTTTTCGCACTCTTGTTCATGCACGTCTCATCCGTGGCTCACGGCGCCGCGCAGTGCAGTTCCAGATCCTATGGCGAGACTTTCAGCCTGATGAGAAACCGGCTTTTGACGTCCGGCTATTCGACCCTTCAGGCCGATTTCCTGATGCGGAATGCGGACCAGCGGATATCCGCTCTTAGCAGTGCGAAACTGAACGATGCGGCCAAGCCATGCGGAATAGAATCAGCCAGAGCCCGTGTCCTAGCCTGCGCGGAAAAGGTACTGTTCCCCTTGCAGGGATCAAAGGCCTCGCTCGACGTCACAGGACAAACCTCTGCCTGGGGAAAAACGCAGCTAGCGCGGCGAGAACTGCTTTTCATCGGCTCCTTCGGGGCGTGTCTTGAGACCGCGAAAAAGCACATGTTTCACGGCTAGGGAAGGTCGGCGCCCCCCTCCAGCGCGGTGTCATGGCCAAAAGCTCAGCGTGCGGCGCGGAAATGCTTGGAGAGCTTCAGGCCCTGCGCCTGGTAGTTGGAGCCGAGATCGGTTCCGTAGAGCGCCTGCGGCCGCTTCAGCATGTGCTCGTAGACCAGCCGGCCGACGATCTGGCCATGGTCGAGGATGAACGGCACTTCGTGGCTGCGCACTTCAAGCACCGCCCGGCTGCCGGTGCCGCCGGCCGCCGAATGGCCGAAGCCCGGATCGAAAAACCCGGCATAGTGGACACGGAATTCGCCGACCAGCGGATCGAAGGGCGTCATCTCAGCGGCATAGAGCGGCGGCACATGCACCGCCTCCTGGCTGACAAGGATATAGAATTCATCCGGGTCGAGCACCAGTTCGCCGGCGCCGCTCTTGTGGATCGGTTCCCAGAAATCGACGACATCTTGCGCGGCACGCTTGTCGACATCGACGAGGCCGGTGTGATGCTTGCCGCGATAGCCGACCAGCCCGTCACTGTCGCCATTGAGGTCGATCGACAGCGCGATGCCGCCGCCCGAAATATTCGGTGGCTCGGTGGCGACCAGCATTTCGGCGCGGTGCAGCTCATGCAATTCGGCTTCCGAGAGCAGTGCATTGCCGGTGCGGAAGCGGATCTGCGACAGGCGCGAGCCGGTGCGCACGACGATCGGGAAGGTGCGCGGGCTGACTTCCAGATAGAGCGGACCATTGTAACCAGCGGCGATCTTGTCGAACTCGTGGCCACGGTCGGTCATAACCCGGGTGAAGATGTCGAGCCGCCCGGTCGAGCTTTTCGGATTGGCGGAAGCGGACACGGTCGAGGGCAGCGCAAGGCTTTCCAGCAGCGGCACGATGTAAACACAGCCCGTTTCCAGCACGGCGCCGTCGGCGAGGCTGAACTCATGCAGCTTCAGCCGATCGAGTTTGTCAGCAACCCGATGATCTGGACCCGGCAGGAAGGACGCCCGCACCCGCCAGGCCTTGTCGCCGAGCCTGAGATCGAGGCTGGCCGGCTGGATCTGGTCGGCATCGAGCGCACGTGGCGACTTCAGCGCGCCGGACTGGAACAGCGCTGAAATGTCCTGATCGGGAAGAATGCCCGTCTCTCGCAAGGCTTCGCTCCTAGAGGCAGGCTTTGTCGGAGCCTGCTTGGTACAAACCTCTTAATGAAGCCGGCAATTGACGCAAGCGCGGCGCGGGTCTAAAGGGTCGTTATCCCGTGGTGATTTGGCCGGTCGGCTTGCAGCCACGTTAAACAAGTCGCTAAAGGACCGTTGGCCGCGAGGCCGTATGGACCGGTTGCGACTTTCGCGGCCGGTTTTTTTGTGTCTGGAACAAAAGCAATGAGCAGCAAGAAGCGCAACTGGAAGCCTCAGACAGCCCTCGTGCACAGCGGAACCTTGCGTTCTGGCTTCGGCGAGACCTCCGAGGCGATGTACCTGACCCAGGGCTATGTCTATCAAACAGCCCAGGCCGCCGAAGCCCGTTTCAAGGGCGAGGAACCCGGCTTCATCTATTCGCGCTACGCCAATCCGACCGTCGACATGTTCGAAAAGCGCATGTGCGCGCTGGAGGGTGCGGAGGACGCGCGCGCCACGGCGTCGGGCATGGCGGCGGTGACGGCGGCCCTTCTGTGCAGCGTCAAGGCCGGTGACCATATCGTGGCGGCGCGCGCGCTGTTCGGCTCCTGCCGCTGGGTGGTCGAGACGCTGGCGCCGCGATACGGCATCGAGGCGACGCTGGTCGACGGCACCGACATCGCCAACTGGGAAAAGGCGGTGAAGCCCAACACCAAGCTGTTTTTCCTGGAAAGCCCAACCAACCCGACGCTGGAAGTGGTCGACATCGCCGCCGTCGCCTCGCTCGCCAACTCGATCGGCGCGCGGCTTGTCGTCGACAATGTCTTCGCCACGCCGCTGCAGCAGAAGCCGTTGCAGCTCGGCGCCCACATCGTCGTCTATTCGGCCACCAAGCACATCGATGGCCAGGGCCGTTGTCTCGGCGGAGTGATCCTGTCGGACAAGAAGTGGATCGACGAGAATTTGCACGACTATTTCCGCCACACCGGCCCCAGCCTGTCGCCGTTCAATGCCTGGACGCTGCTCAAGGGTCTTGAAACACTGCCGTTGCGCGTGCGCCAGCAGACGGAGAGTGCCGGCAAGATCGCCGATTTCCTGGCCGGGCAGCCGCAGATTGCTCGCATCATCTATCCCGGCCGCGCCGACCACCCGCAGGCCGATATCGTCAAGAAGCAGATGTCGGGCGGCTCGACGCTGATCTGCCTTGACGTCAAGGGCGGCAAGCAGGCGGCCTTCGCCTTGCAGAACGCGCTCGACATCGTGCTGATCTCGAACAATCTCGGCGATGCCAAGAGCCTGATCACCCATCCGGCGACGACGACGCACAAGAATTTGAGCGACGAGGCCCGCGCCGAACTCGGCATCGGGCCAGGTACGCTCAGGCTGTCGGTCGGCCTGGAGGACACGGACGACCTTCTGGAAGACATCGCGCAGGCGCTGAAGGCCGGATAGCGGCAAGCGGCAGACCGAGGGTTACAGACCCACCGCCTTGCGCAGCGCTTCGTTCATGCGCGTCTGCCAGCCGTCACCATCGGCCTTGAAGCGGTCGAGAACATCGGCGTCGAGACGCAACTGTATGGCGCGCTTGGGTCGCGCAAGCGGCGGCCGGCCAACCTTGCGGCGCGAAACGGCATCGGCCGGTTGCGCATCCGGATCGGCCTCGGCGGCAGCGGTGATCGCAGCATCTTCTTCATCGGTCATCGCGGCGAGCGCCTTGCTGGCAAGCGCCAAAGCATCAGCACGTGACTGCTTTGGCGGGCTAGCCTCGCGGTGCACGATTGTCTTAGAGGTTTTCGACATAGTCCGTAATTTCCTGCCTTGTGGCCTTGCGCAGCGAAATAACACGGATGGCATGGCGTCGCTCGACATAGACCATCACATAGACGCTAGCCTCGATCAGACCGATGGCAACAAGACGATCCTCACCAAAGTCCTCGCTGTCATCGAGCCTGATAACGGCATTGGCGAAATCGAAGGATGGAGCGATCGCAAAATCCACGCCATGCTTGGCCCTGTTCGTCCTTGCCTTGTTCTCATCCCACTCGAACAGCATCGCCATCGGTGCGTTCCATAAATTATGTATACACAAAAATAGCGTCTAATCCAATAATTTTTGTATATACGATAACTACTCCTAGAATCAAGCTGAGCCGCCGCGATCAGGCGCGCGACGGCGTCTCTTCCAGTTCGGCCGCCTTGGTGCCGATGGTCATCGCATTGCCGCGCCAGTCGACGGCGCCGCCGAGCCAGCCGCGTGCCCACATGCTTGGAAGTATCAAGTCCCGCGCAATCATCGCCGCGACCATGCGCGGCGACAGATACCAGCCCTTGGACCAGGCCAGGGCACATTCCGGAAGATAGAAGGCCGCCAGCACGGCGATGGCCGTCAGCGGCAGGCTGAAGCCGGCGCTTGCCGCCGCAACCAGCGCAAGCACCAGCGGCACCACCGCGCCGGTCAGGATTTCGGGCGCGAAGAACAGCGGGAAGGTGACGCGGCGCAGGCGCGCCCAGCGGGCCTGGCGCGACCAGATCTCGCCAAGCCTGCGCCGGCCGAGCGGCTGCTCGAAGGGGGCGGCGACGAGATTGACGCACAGGCCGAGGCTGTTCACCAACTTGGTCGCGGCGGCGTCCTCGGCGATTTCGGCGGCCAGCGCACGGATGCCGCCATTGGCATCCAGCATCGGCTTGTTCCACAACATGCTCTTGCCCTGGGCAAAGCCGAGGCCGAGCGCCTCGCCGGCATACTGCCAGCGCGCCTGCAGCGTGTTGAGGAAGGCGCATTCGACCTCGGCCCAGAAGCCATCCGGCCGCGAACCGATCGGCGTCGAGCAGACAAGACCGGTCTCCGTCCGCCACGCCGCCATCAGATGCTGGATGTAGTCTCTCGGCATCAGCACGTTGGAGTCGGCCAGGACGACCCAGTTGTGCCGTGCGGCTTCCCAGCCCTTGACGCAATTGTTGAGCTTGGGATTGGCGCTGACGCGGTCGTCACCGATCAATAGCCGGGCCGGCACTTTTGGCAAGCGGCCTATGGCAGCGCGGATCAACTTGACCACCGGGTCGTCGGCATGGGCAACGCAGAAGATCAGCTCGTAGCGTGGCCAGTCGAGCGAGAAGGCGCGCTCCAGCGTCTCCTGCGTGAACGGCTCGACGCCGCGCGACGGTACAACAATCGACACCGGTGGCGATTTGCCGGCTGGCCGTGCAATCGTGGTGCGCCGTTTCAGTTGTGAAGCCGCGAGCACAATGCTGGCAGCGTTTGAAAGGATAAGAGCAGTCGAAAGCGAGGCGGCTATGAGAGTGAGTTCCATCGAGATCTGGTCACTCCAGAAAAGACGGCCCGCATCGTGGCCGTTTTCAACAGTTCGACAGAGCGCCGAGTCGCCCGGTTCGTGCACACCACCATTGTCGTGTGTCACTTAAATGACATTCTTTGCCGGCACCTGCGTTTCAAAGTCAGGCGCGACAAGACGCGCACGTTGACCTGCTCGCCGGGAGCGCCGAAAGGTTCTGTTTGTTTGAGCATGATCTCTGGACAAACGGAAACCCGTTTGTCCGAGAAAACCGGTTCCCACTTTTCGGGATCATGCTTGAGATTGTTTTGGAGCCGCTTATGTACCGCGCCGTCACGCGCAACATCGAAGTGCAGGTCAGGCCCTTCTACCTCGAGGACCGTTCGGATCCTTCCGAGAACCGTTATGTCTGGGGCTATCAGATAACGATCGACAACCAGTCGGACGAATTCGTGCAGCTTCTGTCGCGTTATTGGCACATCACCGACGGTGCCGGCCGGGTCGAGGAAGTGCGCGGTCCCGGCGTCGTCGGCGACCAGCCCGAACTCAATCCCGGCGACAGCTATCAATACACATCCGGCTGCCCGCTCTCGACGCCGTCAGGCATCATGGTCGGGCGCTATACGATGCGCAACAAGCGTGGCGAGACCTTCGACATCGCCATCCCGGCGTTTTCGCTGGATCTGCCGGGGACGAGGCGGACGGTGAATTAGCGTCTTTCTCCCCGTGAAACGGGGAGAAAGATGCTCCCTTTACTGCGCCGCGAATTCCGCCGGGTCGAAGTCGTACTGCTTCGAGCAGAATTCGCAGGCGACGTGGATGCCGCCATCCTCGGTGCTGTCCTTGATCTCCTGCGCGGAGAAACCCTCGAGGATGCCGCGGATCTTGTCCCTGGAGCACGAGCACTGGTCGGCGACGGGGACGCCACCGAAGACGCGCACGCCATGCTCGTGGAACAGGCGATAGAGCAGCCGTTCGGCGCCGATGGTCGGATCGATCAGTTCGGTCGGCTCGATGGTGCCGAGCAGCGCCAGCAACTCCTGCCAGGAATTGTCCGTGGGATCGTGGATCTCCTCACGCGGATCGCCATCGCCGCCCGGCAGGTCCGGAACGCGCATGCGCTCAGGTGACTGCGGCAGGAACTGCGCCAGGATGCCACCGGCACGCCACTGTTCGCGCGCACCGCCAGGGCCGGGCGTCAACAGCTTGGCGACCGAGAGCCTGATATCCGTCGGGATCTGTTCCGACTGACGGAAATAGGTGCGCGCCGCGTCCTCCAGCGTCTCGCCGTCGAGCTGGACGATGCCCTGATAGCGTTGCGTATGGGCGCCCTGGTCGATGGTCAGCGCCAGCACGCCGCTGCCGAGCAGCGTCTGCTGGGACGTTTCGCCGGCCGCGACCAGCGCCTCGAGCCGATCCGCATCGAAGCGCGCATAGGCACGCAGCGCCGAGGGCGTGGAGAAATCCGCCACCAGCATGTCGACCGGCCCGTCGGTGCGGGTCTGCAGGATGAATTTGCCCTCGAATTTGAGCGAGGTGCCGAGCAGCACCGTCAGCACACAGGCTTCCGCCAGCAGGCGGGCAACCGGTTCGGGATAATCGTGGCGGCTGAGGATGGCGTCGAGCATCGGCCCGAGCTGCACGGTGCGGCCGCGCACGTCGAGCGGGCCGACCTCGAACGGCACGACATGGTCGTCGCCGGCGTAGCCGAACTCGCCGAGTTTGGGGTGATGTTCAGTCACTTGATGCGTTTCCAACATGACAAAGCTCCAGGGCGCGGCCATGCGACCCGGAGAGGCACATGCGTCCAAACGCGCTTGATTTGCGTGATGCGGCGCAGATAGGCATCGCGCCCCCGCAGATCAAGCGCCCCGACACTTCAAGCGTCCCGACACGTCAAGCACCAAGACACGTCAAGCACCAAGACACCAGGCGAGCACCGCCTTCTGGGCGTGGAGCCGGTTCTCGGCTTCGTCGAAGACCACCGAATGCGGGCCGTCGATAACCTCGTCGGTCACTTCCTCGCCGCGATGCGCCGGCAGGCAGTGCATGAACAGCGCGTCCGGCTTGGCATGCGCCATCAGCTTGGCATTGACCTGGTAGGGCGAGAACACGTTGTGACCGCGGGCGCGATGCTCCTGGCCCATCGATACCCAGCAGTCGGTCACGATGCAGTCGGCCTGGTCGACGGCTTCCTCGGGCGAGCGGGTGAAATGCAGCTTGCCGCCATGCGCCTTGGACCAGTCAATATGCTTCTGCGCCGGCTCGCTGCCTTCGGGCACGGCGACGTTGAGGTTGAAGCGGAACCGCGCCGAGGCTTCGAGCAGCGAGTGCAGCACATTGTTGCCATCGCCGGTCCAGGCAATGGTTTTGCCGGCCACCGGACCACGATGCTCTTCGAAGGTCATGATGTCGGCCATCAGCTGGCAGGGATGGGTGTCGTCCGTCAGTCCGTTGATCACCGGAACCGTGGCGTTCTCGGTCAGTTCCAGCAGCCGCTCATGCGAGGTGGTGCGGATCATGATCGCGTCGACATACCGCGACAGCACCTTGGCGGTGTCGGCGATGGTTTCGGAGCGGCCGAGCTGCATTTCGGTGCCGGTCAGCATGATGGTCTCGCCGCCAAGCTGGCGCATGCCGACGTCGAAGGAGACGCGTGTTCGCGTCGACGGCTTGTCGAAGATCATCGCCAGCACCTTGCCTTCGAGCGGCCTGGTCCGCTCGCCGGCCTTGAGGCGCGCCTTTCGCACCACCGCGTCGTCCAGCATGAAGCGCAGGTCGCCCTCGGAAACGGTGGAAAGATCGGTGAAATGGCGAACTGACATCAGCAATATTCCGGAATTACTTCGCGGCGGCCACGGCGATGGCATCCGCCAGGCCTTTGGCACCGGCGCGGATGCGGTTGAGCGCTTCGTGGATCTCGGCGTCGGTGACGGTGAGCGGCGGCAACAGGCGGATGACGTTGTCGCCGGCCGGAACCGCCAGCAAGTGCTGGTCGCGCAGCGCCATGTTCACCTTGGTGTTGGGCATGGCGCATTTGAGGCCAAGCATCAGGCCGGTGCCCCTGATGCCTTCGATGACATCGGGAAACTCGTCGGCGACCGCCGCCAGACCTTGCTTCATCAGCAATGCCTTGCGCTGGACGTCTTCGAGGAAACCGTCTTCCAGCACCACGTCGAGCACGGCATTGCCGACCGCCATCGCCAGCGGGTTGCCGCCGAACGTCGTGCCGTGCACGCCCGCCGTCATGCCGACAGCCGCCTCGTCGGTTGCAAGGCAGGCGCCCATCGGGAAGCCGCCGCCAATACCCTTGGCGATCGCCATGATGTCAGGCGTGACACCTGACCATTCATGCGCGAACAGCTTGCCGGTACGACCAATGCCGCACTGGACTTCGTCATAGATCAACAGCAGGCCGTGCTGGTCGCAGAGCTGGCGCAGCCGCTTCAACGATTGTGTCGGCACCGGGCGGATGCCGCCCTCGCCCTGCACCGGTTCGATCAGGATCGCGGCGGTCTCCGGCGTGATCGCCTTCTCGGCGGCATCGATGTCGTCGAAGCCGACCTGGTCGAAGCCTTCGACCTTGGGACCGAAGCCTTCGAGGTATTTGTACTGGCCGCCGGCCGCGATGGTCGCCAGCGTGCGGCCATGGAAGGCGCCTTCGAAGGTGATGACGCGGAAGCGCTCGGGATGGCCCTTGACGAAGTGGTAGCGCCGCGCCGTCTTGATCGCGCATTCCAGCGCCTCGGCGCCGGAATTGGTGAAGAACACCTTGTCGGCGAAGGTGGCATCGGCCAGACGCTCGCCAAGCCGGCTCTGCCCCGGAATCTCGTAGAGATTGGAGACGTGCCAGAGTTTTGCCGCCTGCTCGGTGAGAGCCGCGACCAGATGCGGATGGCTGTGGCCGAGCGAATTGACCGCGATACCGCCGGCGAAATCGAGATATCGCTCGCCCTTGTCGGTAACCAGCCAGGTGCCTTCCCCGTGGTCGAAGGCCAGGGGTGCGCGAGCAAAGGTCTCGTAAAGCGCCGAACCGCTCATTATATGCGTCTCCGGTACCGGAAAATCAAAAAAGCCGCCAAAGCGGCGGCCTTGTGCGGCTTATCGTGTTTTTCGGCCATGAAGTCAACGAAAACGTCGCGTAGTGGCGCGCGATAAGCCCCCTAACTCGACGCCGGCTCATGAGCGACCGGGCAAGTTGGGGAAAACCGAAAAAACCGATTCGTGTTGCCCCTGGGACTCTTGTCACCGAGTCAGCGCATAAGGTAATTGTAGTCGAGAAATAACTAGATTTCGTGCGGCGGACCTAATCACCAGATATATGTGGTGTCTGCCCCAGCAAGGTTGCTGGGTCGGGAAGGGATTCCGATTGCGCACGGTTAGCAGGAGCGCGGTCTCATGAACTGGACTGACGAGCGGGTTGAACTTCTCAGGAAACTCTGGTCGGAGGGTCTGAGCGCAAGCCAGATTGCTGCCCAGCTTGGAGGGGTGAGCCGCAATGCCGTCATCGGCAAGGTGCACCGGCTGAAGCTGTCGGGCCGTGGCCGTGCAACGGCGACGCCGGCACGCCAGAAGAAGACGGCTCAGGGATCGACCGTCCAGAAATCGGTGGCGCGCGCCGCAAGCACGGCACGCCACGTCACGACTTCGATCGGCGCGACGGCCTTGCAAACGCAGTTCGACACCGAACCGGTGACACGCCATCATTACATCCGCCCGGTCGAGAACGTCGTGGTGCCGATCTCACGGCATCTGCAGCTCGTCGAGCTGACCGAGCGCACCTGCAAATGGCCGAACGGCGATCCGCTGTCGGAGGACTTCAATTTCTGCGGCAACGAGGCCGCCGAAACCGGTCCGTATTGCAAATATCACGCCCGCGTGGCCTTCCAGCCGGCAGCGGAGCGGAGGCGGAATCGCTGAAGGGAATAGGGCAGTAGGGCAGTATGTTTTGAACTGCGCTGGTGAGTGCCCCATCTTGCCCTACTGCCCTACTGCCCTACTGCCCTACTGCCCTACTGCTTCACAGCCACCCATTCTTGCGGAACCGCCAGTAGAGAAACGTGCAGATCGCCGCGATGGTGGCCAGCACAATCGGGTAGCCGTATTCCATCTTCAGTTCCGGCATGTCGGTGAAGTTCATGCCGTAAATGCCTGCGAATGCCGTCGGCACGGCCAAAATGGCCGCCCAGGAGGCGAGTTTCTTCGAGATCGCCGTTTCCTGGCTCTGGCCGACCAGCAGGCTGGCCTCGAACGCGAACGCCAGAACCTCGCGCAAACTGTCGATCTTTTCCTGGACGGTGCGGATGTGGTCGGTCACGTCGCGGAACAGCGGATGCATGGCTGAATGAATTTGCGGCAGGTCGGCGCTGGTCAGCCGGCGGCAGACCTCCACCAGCGGAAGTGCTGCATTGCGCAGGCGCAGGAGATCGCGGCGCAGCATGTAGAGCCGCTCGATATCGGGGCCGGTCATCGGCTTCAAAAGGACCTTGTCCTCGATCGCCTCGACCTCGTCCTCGATCTGTTCGAGCACGGGCATGTAGTTGTCGACGATGAAGTCGAGAATGGCATAGAGGACGAAATCCTCACCCTTGGCCAGCGAATGCGGGCAGCTTTCCCAGTGCTGACGCACGGCGGCGTAGGAGGTCGACGGGCCATGCCTGACGCTGACGATGTAGCCCGAGCCGACGAACAGATGCGTTTCGCCGAAAGTGACGCGGCCCTCGATCAGCTGCGCGGTGCGGGCGACGATGAACAGCGCGTCGCCATATTGCTCGATCTTCGGCCGCTGGTGCGGATGCTCGGCATCCTCGATTGCCAACTCATGCAGATGGAACTGCGCCTTGACGCGCAGCAGGAGGTCACGGTCAGGTTCGAGCAGCCCGATCCAGACGACGTGACCCGATTTCTTGGCCCATTCGCCGGCTTCCTCGATCGGAATGTCGGCAATACGCCGCCCCGCCGTGTAGACACTGGAGGCGATGATGCCTGATGTCGGCGCCGCGGGCTTGAACTCTCGAACATATTCCATCGCAGCCTCCTGAACGCAGGACCTTTTCAAGGCCTGAGAAGCTTAACGCCGGGATAGTTTAGCGCAATATGATCTAGCGTTCGAGAGGACGAACGTTCATTTCACCGGAAGCGGCGCCGAAAGGCTGATCTTGTCCGTCTTGTCGCCCTTCGGCCGGTCGGCCGGCATCTGGTCACCGGTGACGATGTAGTAGATGGTCTCGGCGATGTTGGTGGCATGATCGCCGATGCGCTCGATGTTCTTGGCGCAGAACAGCAGATGCGTGCAGGGCGTGATGTTGCGCGGATCTTCCATCATGTAGGTCAGCAATTCGCGAAACAGCGACGTGTACATGGCATCGATCTGGTCGTCGCGGTCGCGCACGAAGCCGATCTTGTCGACCGAACGCGACGCGTAGACGTCGAGAACTTCCTTGAGCTGGGTCAGCGCCAAATTGGCCAGGGCCTCCAGGCCGCGGAACAGGCTGGTCGGCTGGCGGCCGTCGGTGACGGCGACCACCCGCTTGGCGACGTTCTTGCCGAGGTCGCCGACCCGTTCGAGGTCGGCGGAAATACGGATGGCGCCGACGATCTCGCGCAGATCCGTCGCCATTGGCTGGCGCTTGGCAATGATGATGATCGCCTTGTCGTCGATCTCGCGCTGCCCTTCATCAAGCACGGCGTCGTCGCGAATGACCTTCTGGGCAAGTCCCGGATCGGCATTGACGAGAGCGGCGACCGCCTGCTCGACCATGCGCTCGGCATGGCCGCCCATCGCGGCGATGCGCTTCGACAGATATTTCAGCTCCTCGTCATAGGCGCTCATTATGTGCACGGACTGCATGGATGAATGCCTTCCCACGGGTTCTTGATCTTGAGTCGTTTCCTCGAATCCCCGCTGATACGCTAGCCGGATGACAGAAAAAAGAAACGGTCCCGTGGAAAACTAGGGCGTTATCAGTGCGTCGGCAAATGAACCGAGAAGGCGGCGCCCTTGCCGACCTCGGACCAGATCGTCAGCCTGGCATTGTGACGCGTCAGGATGTGCTTGACGATCGACAGGCCAAGGCCGGTGCCTTTCTGGGTCCGGCTGGTCTCGACGTCGATGCGATAGAAGCGCTCGGTGATGCGCGGAATGTGCTCCTCGGGAATGCCGGGGCCGAAATCCCTGATGGTCACGTCGATGCCGGGTTCGGAACCGTCGTCGGCGTGCGCGATCGACACCAGGACGCGGCCGCCCGACTGGCCGTATTTACAGGCGTTTTCCAGGAGATTCTCGAAAACCTGGAACAGCTCGTCGCGATCGCCCGGCACATCGAGAGGCCCCTTGGCGAAATCGCGCTCGATGGCAACGCTGTTTTCGCGGGCAAGCGGGGCCAGCGAATCGATGACGCTGTCGACGGTCTGGCGCAGATCGACCTCTGTCCCGGGCTTCAGATAGGGCTTCATCTCCAGCCGCGACAGCGACAGCAGATCGTCGATCAGGCGTGCCATGCGGCCGGTCTGGTTCTGCATGATCTGCAGGAATTGCTCGCGCGCCGCCGGATCGTTGCGGGCCGGTCCGCGCAGCGTTTCGATGAAGCCGGCGATCGAGGCGAGCGGGGTGCGCAATTCGTGGCTGGCGTTGGCGATGAAGTCGGCGCGCATGCGGTCGATGCGCCGCGCCTCGCTCTGGTCCTTGAACACCAGCACATAGAGGTCGGTGCCGTGCCCGACCGAGGACGCGCTGACCCGGTAGGCCCGTTCGACCGGTAGCTTCTCGGTATAGTCGACGACATCCGAGGCGATCATGCCAGACAGCACGCTGTCGAGCAGGGTCTGCATTTCCGGCGCCCGGAATTTCAGCGGCAGCGACAGGCCCGGTGCGATCCCGCCAAAGGCGGCAAAGGCGGCGGCGTTGGCATGGACGATGGTGGCGGCATGATCGAAGATGATGAGCGGGTCGGCAACAGCCGCCGCCAGATATTCGCCCGACAGGCGCTGCAGGCCGATCGCCTCGATCGCGGCAGCACTCTCGGCGGACTGGCGCAGGCCCGCGGCCGGCAGCATCGCAGCCGCAAACAAAAGGAGTAGCGCCGGCACCAGCACGTAGGCGGAAATACCCGCAAAGGCAAAAGCGATCAGAACCGCGACGACACCGGCGGCTAGCACCCAGCGGCTGTTCCACAGCCGGGTGGTAACGGCTTGTGCCATGCCATTCTGTTCTGCGTCGAGGTTGGTCATTCGCTCGTGCGCCCGCGTCCCATGCCTTCGCATCCGCCGCACGGCAACGGAAACTTCCGCTGGACCGGTCCGGAGGCTCCCAATAGCATGAGTCCGCAAGCTGAAAAGGGTTCGTCTCGATGAAAAAAGCCAAGGAAAGTTCCGCCGCGCCGGCTTCGGGCCCGCTGAAGATCAGGATCGACGGCAAGGAGCGGGAGTTCGACATCGAGAATCCCGAGCTTCCCGACTGGGTCGAGGACAACAAGCTGACCGCCGGCGGCTACCCCTACGACAAGAAGATGAAAAGCGACGAGTATGACGAGACGCTCGAGAAATTGCAGATCGAGCTGGTCAAGGCGCAGGCGTGGCTGCAGGCGAGCGGCAAGCGGGTGATGGCGCTGTTCGAGGGTCGCGACGCCGCCGGCAAGGGCGGCACGATCTTCGTGCTGCGCCAGTACCTCAACCCGCGCACGGCCCGCAACGTGGCGCTGACCAAGCCGACCCCGACTGAGCTGGGACAATGGTACTACCAGCGCTATGTCGACCATTTCCCGACATCAGGCGAATTCGTCACCTTCGACCGTTCCTGGTACAACCGCGCCGGCGTCGAGCCGGTGATGGGCTTCTGCACGCCCGAACAGCATGAGAAGTTTCTCGACGAGACGCCGCATTTCGAACGGATGATCGTCAATGACGACATCCACTTCTTCAAATTCTGGCTGAACATCGGCCGGGAAACGCAGCTCGAGCGTTTTCACGATCGCCGCTACAGTCCGCTGAAGAGCTGGAAGTTCTCGCCGATCGACGTCGCCGGCATCACCAAATGGGATGATTACACCAAGGTGCGCGACACCATGTTCGAGCGCACCCACAAGGAGTTCGCGCCGTGGATCATCGTGCGGGCCAATGACAAGCGCCGCGCCCGGCTGGCGGTGATGCGGCGCATCCTGTTGTCGCTGCCCTATGAGGGGCGCGATCTCGATATCGTCGGCAAGGAAGACAAGAAGATCGTCGGCGAAGGGCCGTCATTCCTCGGCAAGGAAGGCTGATGCTTCCGCGCCGCGCGGCCATTGGGCAGCGCGGCGCGTAGTTCTTGACGTGGTTGCTCAGGCCGCCAGCCTGGCAATGCGCTGCAGGCGGCGCAGCGTGGTGTCATCCTGTAGCGCCTGCTGGAACAGCGATATCTCCTGGTCGATGCGGTCGCACAGCGCGCCGGTGTTCCCCTTGAGCAGGCCGCGGGTCTGCAGCAAGGCGGCGACCGGCTTCTTGGTGAGCTGCCTGGCCCGGCCAAGCGTCGCCTCCTCGACGCCGTCATGCACGATCTCGGCGACGAGGCCGAGCGCCCTGGCGTCCTCGGCGTGGAGCGTGTCGCCGAGGCAGAAGAAGCGGAAAGCACCGGCATAGCCGAGCTTCTGCGGTGCCAGGATGCTGGTCGCCGCATCCGGCACAAGGCCGAAATCGACGAACGGCACCCGGAACGTGCTTTCATTCGAGGCTATCACCATGTCGCAGTGGAACAGGATGGTGCAGCCGACACCGACGGCATCGCCATCGACGCAGGCGAGGATGGGCTTGGGGAACGTCGCCAGCGTGCGGAACATGTCGGTGACGGCGGCGATCAGCTTCTGATGCTTGGTGGCGTCGAGGAATTCGGAAAAGTCGCCGCCAAGGCAGAAGCAGCCTGCCAGGCCACGCAGCACGACGACGCGCACTTCGTCATTGTCGGCGGCTTCATGGAAGGTCCTGGCAAGGCTTTCATAGGCCCTCCTGTCAAGCACCGGCCGGCCGTCATTCGACGACACGGTGACGATCAGCGTGTGGTTGCGCAGTTCGGGTTGCGGGTGCGCGCCCATCTGCGATGTCATGACGCCCTCCTTTGGCCGAACATGTCGGGATATCCCCTGGCCAGAACGGGAGCATGATGATTGCGGCGCGAACGCACCACGTCCAGCGTGTGCTCGTTGAAGGAGAGCAGCGTCGCCACGACCTGCTGATTGCCGTAGGTGCGCTGATAACCCAGCGGCGTCGCCAGGAAATGCAGCTGCAAGGCGCGCAACACCCACATCGGCTCGAACTCGATGATCACCTTGTCGACGCCGCGCTTCAGCCCCCACTCGACGAAGCCGGCGATCAATTCGGTGCCGACGGTCGAGACGCCGCGACGACCATCGCGAAAACCGGGAGCCACCGCATAGCGGGTCAATTCCCAGATGTTTGGGCCCGATGGCGGCGTTCCTTCGGAAAGGTCGGTCAAAACCTCGGTCAGCAGATGCGGCCGCGTGGTCGGCAACATCCGTTGATAGCCCGCGACTTCGTTGCCTCTGATGACGATCTGATGCACCGCCTGGTCATGGTCGAACTGGTCGACTTCATAGCCGTCCGGGCGCCGCAGGTCCTCCCACCCCATCTCCTCGACAAATATCTGGTAGCGCAGACGATGGACGGCCTCCCAAAGGTCGGGACGTTCCATCAATTCTTGAGTTGTAAGACAAAAAAGCATGCCGTCGTCTCCTGGGTTTAAGAGGAAGATACGGCCGTGCTTCAACGAGAAAATTGCGTGATCACGTAGGCAAGAAGTTCTAGGTCGGCACGGCCGACCTAACTAATGTAGCCGCGCCTTATCGCTTCGGCGACCGCCTGGACCCGGTTGACGGCACCGAGTTTGCTTTTGGCGTTAAGAAGATGTTTCTCCGACGTGTGCTCGGAGATGCCGAGGATTTGCGAAATCTCCCATTCCGATTTGCCGACGGCGGCCCATTGCAGGCATTCGCGTTCGCGCGGCGTCAACTCGATATGGTCGATGGTCTTGGTCGCCATGGTGTGGAGTTGCATGGCGCGGCCAACGGCATAGGTCGAGACCAGCGACACCAGGCCGAACTCGGCTGCCGACAATTGCACAGCCTCGCCACCCAGCGACACCATGACGATCTGGCCATCGAGCGTTATCAGTGGGAAGGCCAGCCCATCGCGCAGCTTGAAAGCGCCGGCGTCGCCCATCACTTCACCGCTGCTCTTGTCGATGCGAACGCCCTGCGCGGCCTCGCGCCACTGGAAAGGCGCCTGCAGTTGCTTCATGTGGCTGACCACCGGATCGTGATCGACATAGTTACGCGCCACGTAGCGCTCCAGCCATTCGACAGGCCAGTCGCAAAGCAGCACATGCTCCTTTTGCTGCCCGGTCGGCGTGCCTGGCTGCGGAACGGTTCCGGCCATCAGCGCGGTCAGACCGAAATCCGACGTTATTCCCAACAGTTTCTCGCAAACTGCCGCCGCCGTTCCGGCGTGCTGCAGTTGGTCTATGTATTCCAGCGTACGATCAAATTGACCCATCGCAACATTAACCCCATGTTGCCTCATGCATTGAGATCGATGGTCCATGCCTTGTCTGCATTTGGCCACCGACCACGGATTGCAACGCGCACATTTCCGGTTGTGGTTCTCGACCCTGGTCCCCCAACCAGGGCAGCCACCGCTGTTTGCAAACGCGCTAAAGCATATCCTGAAATCGGCGCGTTGAAATCAAAAACCATTGTGCCTGTACCATTTTCGTACCAAAACCGGTGTGAACACGAGTGTGGCGGAGTTCTATCGTGGCGTTCCAATGGAGGTCCCTGGTGCTGGTGTCGCTGCTGATCGCGGCACTGCCATTGGCTTCTGGGGCGCGCGCGGCGGAGCCGCAGGTGCCGGTGTTATGGGACGCCAAGGAACGGTTGCCGAAGCCCGACCTTTCGGCACTGCCGCGGCTGCGATTCCTGACGACCACGGATTTTCCGCCGTTCAATTTCCTCGATGGCGCGGGAAAACTGTCCGGTTTCCACATCGACCTGGCACGCGCCATCTGCGCCGAACTCGGCATCGTCGACAAATGCCAGATCCAGGCGTTGCCCTGGGGCGAGCTCGAAGGGGCACTCGAGAAAGGCGAAGGCGAAGCCATCATCGCCGGCATCGCCGCGACGCCGCAATCGCGCCAGACATACGCCTTTTCGCGCTCCTATCTGCAGTTTCCGGCGCGCTTCATCATGCCGAAGAGCAAGGCGTTTGCGGAACCGATTTTCGACAAGCTACGCAGCAAGCGCGTCGGCGTGCTCGCCGGCTCGGCGCATGAGCGCATGCTGCGCGACTATTTCAACACGGTCCAGATCGTCTCCTTCGACGGACCGGAAGCCCTCTACAGCGACCTCAAGGCGGGCAAGATCGACGCCGCCTTCGGTGACGGCATGCGCTTCGCCTTCTGGCTGGGCGGCTCGGATGCGGCCGGCTGCTGCCGCTTTGCCGGCGGTCCCTATCTGGCTCCCGAATATCTGGGCACGGGCATGGCCATCGCCACACGGGCGGACAATCCGGCGCTGGCCGCCGCGATCGATTACGCGCTGCAGGAGATTTCGATGAAGGGCACCTTCGCCGAATTCTACCTGCGCTACTTTCCGGTGAGTTTTTTCTAGGGCTGCTGATATTCAGGTCAGCGTACGCAGCCGCGCCTTGGCCGCGCGGCCGATGGCGGCGACGGTCAGCGTGTCGAGATCGAGCTGGCGGCGGATCAACTGCAGCACCCGCACTTCCTCCAGGCGCATTTCGAGATCGACGGCGGCCACTTCGAAGGCGGCGGCATAGGCGGTGTCGCGCAGGCGCTCCGGCAGGGCCTCGGCAATTTGGGCCAGGACACCCTCCAGGCCATCCTTCTCATGCAACAGCTTCTGACAAGCCTGGGCGACGGGAACCAGCCGGTCCTGCTTGAAATCCTCGAACACCGGCCATGAGCGGACAACGTCGCCGATCCGGGCCAGTTCGACATCGGTCATGTCGCGGTCGGAGGCCGAGGTGATGACCATCAGGTAGATCAGGGCTTCATGCGGGGTCGGCGACGGCATTCTTTACTCCTTGAACGGGCTCCGAAGGTAGGTAGGCGCCATCTGCGTCGCAAGGAAAAAGCGCCCCACTCGTTGACGCTCCGGCCATGCACGCCTAGAGGACCGGTTGAAAATCGACACTGCGGCCATACCAGCGAATAATCTGGCCGGCGAATAATTTGGAAAACAGGACCATGGCGGGATCAAACATCATCGATCTCAACCCCGAACTGCTGGCGGCCGCGGCCGAGAGCAAGGCGTGGCCGTTCGAGGAAGCCAAAAAGATCATCGAGCGCTACAAGGGCGCCGACTTTCCCGAAACGATCCTGTTCGAGACCGGCTATGGTCCGTCGGGCCTGCCGCATATCGGCACGTTCGGCGAGGTGGCGCGCACCTCGATGGTGCGCCATGCGTTCCGCGTGCTCACACAGGACAAGGTCGCCACCAAGCTGCTCTGCTTTTCCGACGACATGGACGGCATGCGCAAGATCCCCGACAGCGTGCCGGATCGCGCCGCGCTCGAGCCGCATCTGCACAAGCCGCTGTCTTCGGTTCCCAATCCGTTCGGCGGAGACTATGCGAGCTTCGCCGACCACAACAACGCGATGCTCTGCCGCTTCCTCGACACGTTCGGCTTCGACTACGAATTCGCCAGTGCGACGCAGTACTACAAGTCGGGTCGCTTCGACGCAATGCTGTTGCGCGCCGCCGAACGCTACGACAAGATCATGGCGGTGATGCTGCCGACGCTCGGGCCTGAGCGGCAGGCGACCTACAGCCCGTTCCTGCCGATTTCCCCGAAAAGCGGCCGCGTGCTTTACGTGCCGATGAAGCATGTCGACGCCAAGGCCGGCACCATCACCTTCGACGACGAAGGCACCGAGACCACGCTTTCGATCACCGGCGGCCGGGTGAAGCTGCAGTGGAAGCCGGATTTCGGCATGCGCTGGGCAGCGCTTGGCGTCGATTTCGAGATGTTCGGCAAGGACCACCAGACCAATGCGGTGGTCTATGACCGCATCTGCAACATCCTGGGCGGACGCGCGCCGGAGCATTTCGTCTATGAGCTGTTCCTCGACGAAAACGGCCAGAAGATCTCGAAGTCGAAAGGCAATGGCCTGACCATCGACGAATGGCTGACCTATGCGCCGACCGAAAGCCTCGGGCTCTACATGTACCAGCGGCCGCGGCAGGCCAAAAAACTCTATTTCGACGTCATTCCGAGAGCGGTGGACGAATATTACACCTTCCTCGCCGCCTATCCGCGGCAGGACTGGAAGGAGCGGCTGGGCAACCCGGTCTGGCACATGCATGACGGCAATCCGCCCGCCATCGACATGCCGGTACCGTTCTCGCTGCTGCTCAATCTGGTCAGCGCCTCCAATGCGCAGAACAAGGATGTGCTGTGGGGCTTCATTTCACGCCACGCGACTGATGTGACGCCGAAGACGCACCCGGAACTCGACCAGCTGGTCGGCCATGCGATCCGCTATTTCGACGATTTCGTGAGGCCGACGAAAACCTTCCGCCCGGCCGACGAGGTCGAGCGCGAGGCGCTCGAGGCCCTGGACGCAGCACTTGGCACGCTGCCGGCGGACGCCAGCGGCGAAGCGATCCAGAACGCTTCGCTCAACGTGGCGCGCAAGATCGAACGCTATCAGGATCACTCCAAGCAGAGCCCTGAAGGCGGTCCGGGCGTTTCGGGTGCCTTCTTCCAGATGATCTACCAGGTGCTCATCGGCCAGGAGCGCGGCCCGCGCTTCGGCTCGTTCGCCGCGCTCTACGGCGTCGCCGAGACCCGCGCGCTCATTCAGCAGGCGCTGGCTGGTCAGCTGGTTTAAGGGTGCCGTCGACCTCTTCCAGGATCGAGCCCGGCGCCTGAGGCGCCGGGGCGGGCGCAGCCGGCACCGCTGAGATGCCGGCCAGGTTCGGCGCCGATCCGAAAATGCCCTTCTTGGCGCTTTGTGCCTTTTCGCCGGCCTCGACATAGGGTCCACCCTTGGCGGCACGCGCCCAGCCGTTGTCGACCAGCCATTGACCGACATCCTGCTTGCCGATCCGGCATTCCGCAGCGATCCGGTCGCGTCCGCCTTCGGGCGGCACCGTGCAGACCACCGCGCGGCCGCGCAGGAAAGCGCGGAATGCCGTGCGCGCACGAATGCCGCATGGCCAGGATTTGCCGTCGGTGGTGCAGGTCTCGCCCTGTGGCACGACGTCTATGCCGGAAACCGCGACCGAATAGCCTTTCGCCTCGATCAGACCGGCGGCCGTCGCGACCGGCTGGAACAGCTTCGTGCCGTTCCAGTCGTCGGGCATCTTCGGCTTGGGCGGCATGGCGAGCGCCAGCTTGCTCAGCGGTTCGCGCGGCTCGACCCGCTCGAGCTCTCCGGTGGGCAGTTCCGGCGGCGCGACGACGTCGGGATCGATCGCCCGCGAATGCACCACCGTCTTTGGCTGCGCGGCGGCAGGCGCGGGAATGGCTGACGTGGCCGGCTCGTCAGACCCGGCATCGGTGCCCGCTTGAGAGATCGTGTCGGCGCCGGGATCGATCTGGTCCACGGTCACGGTGCTTTCGCTTCCTTTCAGTGCGCGGCCACCAGCGACGACCAAGGCCGCCATCACCGGGACCATCACAACCGCCAGGGCAAGATGAGGAAACCGCACCAGCCCGACCTACTGGCTTGCCCAGACAATCCGCGCCACCCATTCGACATCGCGCATGGGGATATCGCGGTCGGGATGATCGGGATTGAGCGAGACCAGCGCGATCGACTTGACGGTCTGGCGCTCGAGCACCTTGGCCATCACTTCGCCTGATGTGGTTTTGACGACGACGCGATCGCCCTTGCGGGTGACCGCGCTGGGCTCGACGATGAGGACGTCGCCATTGCGGTAGAGCGGCAGCATGGAATCGCCCTGCACCTGCAGTGCATAGGAGCTCTCGGTCGATTGCGCCGGCAGTTCGACCAGATCCCAGCCCTGCCCGGCCGGAAAACCGGCATCGTCGAAAAAACCGCCGGCGCCAGCCTGGGCAAAGCCAAGCAGTGGCACGGAGCGCCGGTGAGCGGGCGCGGCGCCCATGCGGCCTTCGATCAGTCCGGTGAATTCGTCGAGCGACGCGCCCGTGGCCTCGATGATCTTGGCCAGCGATTCGGTCGAGGGCCAGCGCGGCCGGCCGTCCGACGACAGACGTTTCGACTTGTTGAAAGCAGTCGAATCGAGCCCAGCGCGCCTTGCCAGACCTGACGCCGAAAGCGAATAACGCTCGGCAAGAGCATCGATGGCAGCCCAGACGCGGTCGTGCGAGAGCATGTCATGCTCTCCTTCGAGACAGGAAAAAATGCCTTTCCTGTCTAACCCGCAACCACCTGGATGTCCACCGCGCAGCCAACAGCTCACGAACAAAACTGTGCGGCAACGACCGCGCAGTTCGGACGTCAATAGGCGGAGATGAGATTATCCAGCCATAGCAGCCATCGCCCTTGGTAACCCCTTCCTGAGTTCCTCGGCGTTCATTACCGGGATGAAATCGACGGCGGCATTGAAGGCGAAGAAGAACCGCTCACCGACATAGGGCATTTCCGAACTGTCCTTTATCTCAACGAAGAGATAGGCCGTCCGGTGGCCGCTCTCGGCGGTGAAATACGCGGCCTCCGGCTTGAGATCGGCCAGGGTGTGCTCGATGAACTTGCCCATGCTGCCGTCCTTGATCGCCTTGTTGCCTTCCTCGGCCGGGATGGAAACTCTCAGCATCATACGCATGACGAAACTCCCTCCACTAGCATACATTAGCAAATACTAACTTAACATCCGCGGCCCATATGGGGAAGCGGCTGCGGCCGTGCTCCGGAAAGGTTGATCAAACAGATCCTTTGGCCTGGCGGCGCAAAGCCTGGTGCGACGCCATGAACAGCCGCTCAGCCTCGGTCGGCGGACGCGGCCGGACTGAGCGGCCAAGGGCCATGACCACCTCATCGATGTCGAGAAAGCGGCGCGCCTTGCGGTCGTAGACGCCAGCCGTCGTCAGGATCAAAGCGGCCGTCTCGCCATTGTCGAGAACGAAACGGTGCTTGCCGATGACCTGGCTGCCTTCCCAGGTTTCGATCGAGGACACCACTTCGAAGCGGCGCCACAGCCTGATCTCGCGCGCATAGACCGCCTGCAACCCGCCCATCATCGGCGCCCAGCCGTTCTTGCGCGCCAGCGTGATCAGCCCGGCGCGGACGAACAGGTCGATGCGGCCAAGGTCGGCCAGCATCATGTAGCGCGCATTGTTGAGATGGATGTTGAAATCAATGTCGGTCGGCAGGCAGCGAAAGGCCAACCGGCTTTCACCGCCCATCATATAAGGGCCACGGCTTCGCGCCGTGGCCAGCATGCGCGCCATGCGCGCCCAGACATACATAACCTTGCGTCAGGCGGCCTGTTTCACGTCGCCCTTGGCGTAGGGGTCGAAGCGCTGGTAGAAGGTTTCGCCCTTCTCGGCCATGTCGATGAGCAGCTTGGGCGCCTTGAACTCGGCACCGTACTTCTTCTGCAAATCCCTAGCGATCTTGACGAAACGCTTGGCGCCGATGCCGTCGATATAAGACAGCGCGCCGCCGGTGTAGGGCGCGAAGCCGAAGGCCAGGATCGAGCCGACATCGGCCTCGCGCGGGTCGGTGACGATGCCCTCTTCCATCACGCGTGCCGCTTCCAGCGCAATGGTGACGAGCAGCCGCTGCTGCAGCTCTTCATAGTCGACCTTCTCGGCCGCTAGCTGCGGATAGAGGTCCTTCAGTCCCGGCCAGAGCTTCTTCTTGGCGGGCTTGGCCGGATAGTCGTAAAAACCCTTGCCGTTCTTGCGGCCGAAGCGACCATGCTCGTCGACCATGGTGTTGATCAGCGCCATCTGTTTGGGATCGACGGCCTTGTCGCCGAGATCCCTGATGGTCTGCTTCATGATCTTCTGGGCAAGGTCGATGGCCGTCTCGTCGGTCAGCGCCAAGGGTCCGACCGGCATGCCGGCGGCCTTGGCCGCATTCTCGATCATCGGTGCCGGGACGCCCTCGATCAGCATCTTGTAGGCTTCCGACATGTAACGCAGCACGCAGCGGTTGACGTAGAAGCCGCGTGTGTCGTTGACGACGATCGGCGTCTTCTTGATGGCACGGACGAAATCGATGGCGGTCGCCAGCGCCTTGTCGCCGGTCTTCTTGCCCAAAATGATCTCGACCAGCATCATCTTGTCGACCGGCGAGAAGAAGTGGATGCCGATGAAGTTCTTCGGTCGCGTCGAATTCTTGGCGAGACCGGTGATCGGGATGGTCGAGGTGTTCGACGCGAAGATCGCCGACGACTTCAGCACGGCCTCCGCCTGTTCGGTGGCGGCCTTCTTGACGGCCGAATCCTCAAACACCGCCTCGACCACAAGGTCGCATCCGGCGAGATCGGCATAATCGGCCGTCGGCGTGATCAGCGACAGGAGCTTGTCCTTCTCCTCAGGCTTGGCGCGGCCCTTCTTGACCTGATCCGAGACCAGGCTGTCGGAATGCGCCTTGCCCTTGGTGGCGGACTCGATATCGCGGTCAAGCAGAACCACCGGGATACCGGCCTTGGCCGTGACATAGGCGATGCCGGCGCCCATGAAGCCGGCGCCGAGAATGCCGATCTTCTTGAACTTGGTTTCCGGCACGCCGGCCGGACGGCGGGCGCCCTTGTTGAGCTCCTGCAGCGACACGAACAGCGAGCGGATCATCGCCGCCGCTTCCCTGGTCTGCATGATCTCGGTGAAATAGCGCTGTTCGATCCTGAGCGCGGTGTCGAACGGCACCAGCAGGCCTTCATAGACACATTTCAGAATCGCGGCAGCGGCCGGATAGTTGCCATAGGTCTCGCGACGCAGGATGGCGATGGCCGGTGGCCACAGGTTGAAGCCGGCCGGCGAATAGATCTGGCCACCGGGCAGCTTGAAACCCTTCTCATCCCAGGGCTGGACAGCTTTCAGACCGTTCCTGATCATCGCCTTTGCAGTCTCGATCAGCTTGGCCGGCTCGGCGATCTCATGGATCAGGCCCATCGACTTCGCCTTCTGCGGCGACAAATTCTGGCCCGAGGTCAGCATCTGCAGCGCCTGCTGCTGATCGGTGAGCCGCGGCACACGTTGAGTGCCGCCGGCGCCGGGGAAGATGCCGACCTTGACTTCCGGCAAGGCCATCTTGACCTTGTCTGAATCAGCGGCGACGCGACCATGGCAGGCCAGCGACAGTTCGAAAGCGCCGCCCATGCAGGTGCCGTTGATCGCCGAAACCCAAGGCTTGCCCGATGTTTCGAGCTTGCGCCACAGACCGCCCATGCGGCCGGCATTGTCGAACAAAAGCTTTGCCGCCTTCTCCGGATCCTTGGTCTTTTCCCTGGCGAAGACGGCAAGCATCTTCTGCAGCATGGTCAGATCGGCGCCGCCGGAGAAGCTGTCCTTGCCCGAGGTGATCACCGCACCCTTGATGCCGGCGTCGGCCACCACCTGATCGATGATCTTGTCGAGTTCGTTCATCACCTCTTCGGTGAAGACGTTCATCGAGCGGTCCGGCATGTTCCAGGTGACGAGCGCAATGCCGTCGGCGTCGGTGTCGAGGGTGAAATTGGTGTAGCTCATAGGTTTCTCTCCCGTCAGACGCGTTCGATGATCGTTGCGGTACCCATGCCGGCGCCGATGCAGAGCGTGACCAGCGCGGTGTTGAGGTCGCGGCGCTCGAGTTCGTCCAACACCGTGCCGAAGATCATCGCGCCGGTGGCGCCGAGCGGATGACCCATGGCGATGGCGCCGCCATTGACGTTGATCTTGTCGTGATCGATGTCGAAGGCCTGCATGTAGCGCAGCACCACCGAGGCGAAGGCCTCGTTGAGCTCGAACAGATCGATGTCCGAAAGCTTCATCTTGGCGCGCTTCAACAGCTTTTCGGTGACGTCGACCGGACCGGTCAGCATCAGCACCGGCTCGGAGCCGATGTTGGCGAAGGTGCGGATGCGGGCGCGTGGCTTGAGGCCCATTGCCTTGCCGGCCTTCTTGGAGCCGAGCAGAACGGCCGCCGCTCCATCGACGATGCCGGAAGAATTGCCGGCATGGTGGACGTGGTTGACCTCTTCGACCTCAGGATGCTTCTGCACCGCGACGGCGTCGAAGCCGCCCATTTCGCCGGGCATGATGAAGGACGGGTTGAGCGAGGCGAGCGACTGCATGTCGGTCGAGGGCCGCATGTGTTCGTCATGGTCGAGGATGGTCAGGCCGTTCTGGTCCTTGATCGGAATAACCGAGTTCTTGAAGCGGCCGTCCGCCCACGATTTGGCCGCGCGCTTCTGGCTCTCGACCGCATAGGCGTCGACGTCGTCGCGGGAGAAGCCGTATTTGGTGGCGATCAGGTCAGCCGAGATGCCTTGCGGCACGAACCAGCCGGGCAGGCCGACCGAAGGGTCCATGAACCAGGCGCCGCCCGAGGCGCCCATGCCGACGCGCGACATGGATTCGACGCCACCGGCGATGACGATCTCGTCGGCGCCCTGCGCGATCTTGGCGGCGCCGAGATTGATGGCGTCTAGACCGGAAGCGCAGAAGCGCGAGATCTGCATGCCGGGCGCCTTGGTATCGTAGCCGGCCTCGAAGGCGGCGGCGCGCGGAATGACCGAACCCGCCTCGCCGACCGGATCGACGCAGCCGAAGATGATGTCGTCGACAGTGCCGGTATCCAGACCATTGCGGTCGCGCAGCGCTTCGAGCGTCTTGGCGGCAAGCCGCACCGCCGGCACCTCGTGCAGCGATCCGTCCTTCTTGCCCTTGCCGCGCGGCGTGCGTACGGCGTCGTAGACATAAGCCTCAGCCATTTTCTTGCTCCTTGGGTTTGCCTGATGTCGCTCTCAAAGAGAGCGGCCGATCAGCAATTTCATGATCTCGTTGGTGCCGCCGTAGATGCGCTGGACGCGGGCGTCGCGGAACATGCGGGCGATCGGATATTCATTCATGTAGCCATAGCCGCCATGCAATTGAAGGCATTCGTCGACGACTTTTCCCTGCAAGTCGCTGAGCCAGTATTTGGCCATCGAGGCCGTGACCGGATCGAGGCCACCATTGATGTGGCGGGTGACGCAATCATTGTAGAAGACGCGGCCGATGGTGGCCTCGGTCTTCAACTCGGCCAGCTTGAACTGGGTGTTCTGGAAATCGATGATCGCCTTGCCGAAGGCCTTGCGTTCCTTGACGTAGTCGATGGTCAGCGCCAGCGCCCGCTCGATCATGGCGATCGCCCCGGCGCCGATCTGCAGCCGCTCCTGCGGCAGTTGCTGCATCAGCTGGATGAAGCCCTGCCCTTCTTCGTGGCCGAGCAGGTTGGAGGTCGGCACGCGCACGTCGTTGAAGAACAATTCCGACGTGTCGTTGGCCTTCAGGCCGATCTTGTCGAGGTTGCGGCCGCGCTCAAAACCTTCGACCTCGTCAGTCTCGATGACGATCAGCGAGGTGCCCTTGGCGCCCTTTTCCGGATCGGTCTTGGTGACGACGATGATGAAGTTGGCCAGCTGACCGTTGGTGATGAAGGTCTTGGAGCCGTTGATCTTGTATTGGTTGCCATCCTTCTGCGCCCGCGTCTTGACGCCCTGCAGGTCGGAGCCGGCGCCCGGCTCGGTCATGGCGATGGCGCCGATCAGCTCGCCGGTGGCGAGTTTCGGCAGCCACTTCTTCTTCTGCTCCTCGGAGCCGTAATGCAGGACGTAAGGCGCGACGATCGAATTGTGCAGGCCGATGCCAAAACCGTCGACGCCGACATGGCCGATGGCTTCGATGATGGCACTCTCATGCGCGAAGGTGCCGCCGGAGCCGCCATATTCCTCCGGCATCGAGGCACAGAGCAGGCCGGCGGCACCGGCCTTCAGCCAGCTCTCGCGGTCGACCATCTCGTTCTTCTCGAACTCGTCGTAGCGCGGCGCGATCTCCTCCGACATGAACCGGGTTGCCATGTCGTAGAGCATGCCGACCTCGTCCGCCGCCCAGGCGGGCTTGGGAAGGCCAAGGATTTCGGCGGGGTTGGTCATGTTGGTATGATACTCCTCCCACAGCGCATCGTCAGAGGTGAGGTCGGCGCACGTCACACAGACCCCACCCGACCCTCCCCTCAAGGGGGAGGGAAACCATCTTTAGAACGCTTCCGCAGGCAGGGCCATTAGCGTGTCCGCACCACTCGAAATACGGGCAAGGTGCGCCGAGGTCTCCGGCATGATCCGCTCCATGAAGAAGCGCGCCGTCACCACCTTGTTGTCGTAGAAGGCCCCGTTGTTTTCGTGGAAAGATTGGGAACCGTTGGCGCCGGTCTTGCCTTGTGCCGCCTTGGCCATCTGCGCCCACATGTAGCCCAGCGCCACAAGGCCGAAGAGATGCATGTAGTCGGTCGATGCGGCCCCGGCATTGTCGGGCTTGGCCATGCCGTTCTGCACCAGCCACATCGTTGCCGCCTGCAGATCGTTGAGGCCCTTCTTCAATCCCTTGGTGAAGGGCGCCATCTTCTCGTCGGCGCGGTTCTCCTCGCAGAATTCGCCGACCTCCTTGAAGAAGGCCTGGATGGCGCGGCCGCCATTCAGGCCGAGCTTGCGGCCGACGAGGTCGAGCGCCTGGATGCCGTTGGCGCCTTCATAGATCATGGCGATGCGGGCATCGCGCACGAACTGGCTCATGCCGTGCTCTTCAATGTAGCCATGGCCGCCGAACACCTGCTGCGCCATGACGGCGTGATCAAAACCCTTGTCGGTGAGCACGCCCTTGACCACCGGCGTCATCAGCCCGGTGTAGTCGTCGGCCGCCTGGCGATCCTTGTCGTCGGCGGAGCGGTGGGCAATGTCGGACTTGATCGCTGTCCACAGCGCCAGCGCGCGGCCAGCCTCGTTGAAGGCCTTCATGGTCATCAGCGAGCGGCGGATGTCGGGATGGACGATGATCGGATCGGCCTTCTTGTCCGGCGCCTTCGCGCCCGAGAGCGAGCGGCCCTGCAAGCGGTCCTTGGCGTAGGCGACGGCATTCTGGTAGGCGATCTCCGACAGCGAAAGCCCCTGCAGGCCGACGCCGAGGCGGGCCTCGTTCATCATCGTGAACATCGCCTTGAGGCCGCCATTGGCCTCGCCGAGCAGCGTGCCTTCGGCCTCGTCATAATTCATGACGCAGGTCGAATTGCCGTGGATGCCCATCTTCTCCTCGATCGAACCGCAGGAGAGCGTGTTTCTTGTCCCCGGATTGCCCGATGCATCGAGCTTGAGTTTCGGCACGATGAACAGCGAGATGCCCTTGACGCCTTCCGGCGCGCCCTCGATGCGGGCCAGCACCAGATGCACGATGTTGTCCGACATGTCGTGCTCGCCGGCCGAGATGAAGATCTTCTGACCTGAGATTTTGTAGGTGCCATTGCCGTTCGGCACCGCCTTGGTGCGCAGCAGGCCGAGATCGGTGCCGCAATGCGGCTCGGTCAGGTTCATGGTGCCGGTCCAGGCGCCTTCGACCATCTTCGGCAGCCATTTGGCCTTCTGCTCGTCGGTGCCGTGGGTGATGATCGCCGCGATCGCGCCCTGGGTCAGGCCCGGATACATCATCAGCGACATGTTGGCCGAGACCATGTATTCGGCGACGGCGGTGTGCACGGCATAGGGCAGGCCCTGGCCGCCGAACTCGACCGGTGCGGCGAGCCCCATCCAGCCGCCCTCGCGATACTGATCGAAGGCTTCCTTGAAGCCTTTCGGCGTCGTCACCGAGCCGTCGTCGTGGCGCACGCAGCCTTCCATGTCGCCGACCCGGTTGAGCGGATGCATGACGTTCTCGGCAAGCTTGGCGCCCTCGGCGAGGATCGCCTCCAGCACATCAGGCGTGGCGTCGGCAAATCCGGGAAGGTTCGAATAGCGCTGATAGCCCAGCACCTCGTTGAGGACGAACAGCGTATCCTGGACCGGAGCCCTGTATGTCGGCATGCTTTTTCTCCACCCCGCGGACCTGGTCCGAAAGCCCCCGAATTCATGTCAGGGCAGCATGCGGACCCGTGTTGAAGTCGAGATAGCAAAAATTGACGTTTGCGTAAACGTCAATTTTTTCGATACGACAAGATTTCCGCCCCGCCCATGCTTGAGGAGTCTATTGGCGCAACGTCGTGCAGGCCAGTGCCAAGGGACCAATTGGGCAGATGAAGGACAACGAAAAAGCCGCGCGGCAGAGCCACGCGGCTTAGATGGTCAAAAATCCGACAGAGTTGGAACCGGCAGTTTAGCCCGCGACGCTCGCCTGCGGCGCCGTGCGATCGGTCAACATCTGGCGCACCGCCGACATCGAGCCGGAGAGCTCGTTGATGGCGTCGTCGATCAGCGCCCGCTGCTTCTGCAGGCGGGCAAGCTGCTTCTCCGACTTGTCCAGCGCCAGCCGCAGCTGCTTGGTGTTGGAACCGGTCGGATCGTAGAGATCCATCATCTGCTTGACGTCGCGCAACGAGAACCCGACCTTGCGGCCGAGCAGGATCAGCTTCAGCCGGGCCTTGTCGCGACGCGTGTAGAGACGGGTCGAACCGTCGCGTTGCGGGTTGAGCAGGCCCTTGTCTTCATAGAAACGCAGCGTGCGCAGCGTCACGCCGTATTTCTTGGCCATTTCGCCGATGCGGACGAGATCCTCACCGGCTTCGACAGATAGATTATTGGTATTGGCCGCGGTCTCGCCGGCCGAGATAAGCTTCATGGTCACTGGCTTTCCCCGTCTGGTGGCGTCGCGGTCCTGGACCATGCGTCGCCTGACTGGAAGCGGGGGCGTGCTTCCGGCCGTGGTTTCGACAAACAAAATCGCAAACAGCACACTCAAATGCGCCTTTTACGTTTACGTCAATTCTATACCGATAGCCGCCTCATGACGCAAGGGGCGTTCTGTGAAGGTGCTTTATGCCGCACCGTGGGCAGCGACAGCCAACTTCCTTGCAACTTCTTAAGCTTGGTTAACGCGTTGTTTACCACGTTGGGGGAAATGTGGGCGCGTCGGCTACCCGTGTTTATCCTGTATCGAATTTTTCACGGTTTTTCGGAGCGCGGGTGAAACCCCGGGAAGCTTGTCTTCCACCGTGGCAGCGCGGTCGCCTTCGTTCCGGCAGGGACTTGGGGAGCTGGTCGCAAGCCGGCCAATCTGAAAGACGGACGCACCGATGAACAGCAAGCGGTCCTATCTCGATACACTCAACGCCGGCAGGCAGCGCAGGCCGCAGACCACGCTCGAGCAACTGAACCGCTCGCTGGAGACGCTGGAACAGCGACTGGGGCAGACCCGCGAGGAGGTGACGGCACGTCTGGCTCCCCGCCAATACGGCGACGACCCGCGCTATCCAGCCACCGATCCGCGCTCTCCCACTGCGGAGCCGCGGTATCCCGCCGCCCAGCCAACCGGCCAGCAGCGCTGGTACGAGGATCCGCAGCCGGCACCGCGTCCGCAGAACCCGGCGCCAGCTCCTGCCTTCGACCAGAACTACCAGGCCATCGCCCGCGACATCGACCGCGTGCGCGGCCAGGAAGACAGCGTCGCCATGGTCGGCAAGATCGCCGGCGAACTGCGCGGCATGCGCGAGGAGCTGCGCCACCAGATGACAGCAGGCCTGCAGCGCGAATTCGACGCGCTGCGCAAGGATATCGACCGCGCCTTCCAGGCGAACGCCAAGCCCGGCGCAGCAGGCAAGGGCAGCGCCGAACTCGGCGTCGAATTCGAGCGGCTTTCCGGCGCCATCAAGTCGCTGTCGGAGAAGAGCGACGACAGAAGCGTCAACCTGCTGCGGCTGGAGCTCGAGCAGGTCAAGGCCGCACTCGACACGCTGGCGCGCGAGGAGAGCGTGCAGAAGGTCGACCGCCGCTGGGACGACTTCGACCGCCGCTGGACGGCTTTCGAGGACCGCGTCGACGCCGACCAGCGCAAACGTTCCGACGATCCCGCCCTTGCGGCCCTGACCGACCGGCTGGAGCAAATCAGCAACGCCGTCAACAATCTGCCGGAATCGCTGTCGCTGCGCTCGCTCGAGGAAAAGGTCCGTACGCTGGCCGGTGCCGTCGAACACTTCGCGGGCCAGCAGGACAATCGCGGCAGCGACACGCTTGCCATGATCGACGAGCGGCTGGACGAGATTTCCCGCGCCATCGTTGCCTCGACCGTCGCGGCACAGGCCAATTCAGTCGACCACGAAGCCTTTGACCGCATCGAGAAGCGGATCGACTCGCTCGCCCGGCAGATCGAGGAGGTAGCGCAGGACCACCCCGGCAACGCGGTCATGGATCGCCTGAGCACGCTGTCGAGCCGGGTCGACGAACTCGCCGGCCGCGCCAATTTGCCCGAACAGGCGATGGAACGGCTGGCCAAGCAGATCACCCTCATCGCCGACAAGATCGACCAGGCGCCGGCCATGCCCGACGCCGACTACATCTTCCACGGGCTTGAGCAGCGCTTCGACGTGCTGTCCGGTATGATGGAACGCCGCCAGGGCGATGCCATCGAACAGGGCAACATGCTGTTCCGCGATCTCGAGCGCCGTCTCGACGAGGTTGCCGACCGGCTCGACCAGCGCATCGCGCCGCAAGTCGACAGCGCCGGCATCATGGAAGCCATCGACGCCCGCTTCACCGCGCTCGCCACGCGCATAGAGACGCGCGCTCCCGATCCTGCCGGCGAAGCAGCGATCCGTGGACTGGAAAGCCGGCTCGAGGACATTTCCGGCCGGCTCGACGCATCGGCGGCCCAGGTGGCCGGCATCGATCCGACGCTGATCCGCAGCCTGGAGGCGCAAGTCGCCGGCCTGTCCGCCCATTTGTCCAGGCCCAGCACGCCGTTGCCGGAATTCGAAGACATCAGCCCGCGCCTCAACGATATCGAGAAGACACTGGCCGGGACCCGCGATTCCATCCTCGGCGCGGCACGCGAAGCGGCCGAGAACGCGGTGCGTTCGCTGGCCGGGTCGAACGCCAACGCGTCGGCAGTTTCCGGGCTCGCCCAGGACCTGAAGACGCTGGAAACGCTGACGCGGCGTTCCGACGAGCGCAATTCGCGAACTTTCGAGGCCATCCACGACACGCTGCTCAAGATCGTCGACAGGCTGGGTTCGCTGGAGACCAGCGAACCGTCCGAGGCGGTAAGCGAGCTGTTGGACACGCGCCAGGACGAGGCCGTTGGCAAGCGCCGTACACGGACCGCCAAGATGGCTGTCGAGGCGCCTTCCCTGGATATCGACGAGCCGATGCCGCTGACCGGCGACATGGCCGACCTCGACGGCCGGGCCGCCGCCATAATGCGCAACGAACAGGGCGCACGCAGTGACCTGGGTACGCGCTCGCCGGCGGAAGCCGCCGCTGCAGCCGCCATCGCCGCCCTCGGGTCCGACACCATCGCCGAGAAAGATCAGCCGGCAGGCCGCAAGTCGATGTTCGGTGGGCTGGCACGCGCCTTCAAGGGCAAGAAGGCGGCGGACGTTCCGCCGCTGGCCGGCTCGGCGCCAAGCGCCGATATACCGAGTGTCGATCTCGACGAGCCGCTCGATCCGAAAGTGGCCAACCGACCGCTGGAACCCGGCTCCGGCGCGCCTGACCTCAATGCCATCATGAAGCGGGTGCGCGACGAGCGCGGGCAACCGGCCAAGCCCAGCGAAAGCGACGCCGCGAAATCGGATTTCATCGCTGCCGCGCGGCGCGCGGCGCAGGCCGCCGCCGCGGAGGCCGACGCCTTGAAGCGCCAGTCGACGGTGAAAGGCCCGGTGAAGGCGCTCAGGATCGGCGACCTGCTCAAGGCGCGGCGCAAGCCGATCCTGATGGCGGCGGCGGCGATCATGCTGGCGCTTGCCGGACTGCAGCTCGGCAAGGCGTTTCTCTCGGATCCCGCCCAGGTGGCCAGCAACGACGCGGCACCGATCGTTGCCGCTCAGCCGGTGCAAACGGCATCCGTCGACACGGCTAGCCGGCCGAAGGCGGAAGCCCAGCCGGCGGCGACGGACAGCGCGCCGGCCCGTGCCGTCAGGCAGGCCGAATCGTCCGTACCAGCAAGCAAGGACGACATGGTGGCGCAGACCGCCCTGGCGATGCCGTCGGACACGGACGCGATGGCGAATACAGCGCCGGTTGCAGAGCCCGCAGCGGCGCCTGCGGCTTCGGCCACGTCTTCTGGCATTGGCGATGCTGCCTCCAACGCGATGGCTTCGGTCGCTCCGGCGCCAGCTGCGCCCATTGCTACGACCCCGGTGGATGCGACGGCTTCAGAGCCGGCCGCTGTCACCGGCGGTGCGCAAGCAACGGATGCGGATGCCCAGCCGGCCACGGCCGCGCCAACGGCGGCCAACGAGACCACCGCCAAGGACACAACCGGCGCCGTTGCGCCGACGGATGCGCCGGCAGCGGCAGCCGCGGCCAAGTTCGACATTCCGGCCGATGCCGGCCCGGCCGCGCTGCGCGATGCCGCCGCTGGTGGCGACGCCAAGGCGCTGTTCGAGATCGGCTCGCGCTACGCCGAGTCGCGCGGCGTCAAGGAAGACATGGCGGCAGCCGCCAAATGGTACGAAAAATCAGCGGAACTCGGCTTTGCGCCGGCCGAATACCGCATCGGCAATTTCTACGAGAAGGGCATCGGCGTCGCGCGCGACATCAAGAAGTCGAAGACCTGGTACCAGCTCGCCGCCGAGCAGGGCAACGCCAGCGCCATGCACAATCTGGCCGTGCTGTTCGCCATGGCAGCGGATGGCGTGACCGACAATGAATCGGCCGCGCACTGGTTCCAGGAAGCCGCCGACCTCGGCGTCAAGGACAGCCAGTTCAATCTCGGCATCCTCGCCGCCAAGGGCGTCGGCATGAAGCAGAACCTCGAGGAATCCTACAAATGGTTCGCGCTCGTCGCCAAGACCGGCGACAAGGATGCGGCCGCCAAGCGCGACGAGATCGCCAACGCCTTGCGGCCCGAGCAGCTCGAGCGGGCGCGCGCCGCGACCGAATTGTGGAAGGCCAAGCCGCTCAACGCGGCGACCAATTCGGCCGACATTCCCGAATCCTGGCAGGAGGGCACGCCGCAGACGACCGCCGGCATCGACATGAAGAAGGCGGTCAAGAACATCCAGCTCATCCTCAACAAGAACGGCTATGATGCCGGCGGCGCCGATGGCGTCATGGGCGAGAAGACCAAGAACGCGATCATCGCTTTCCAGACCGACAACAAGCTGCCGGCGACCGGCGCCGTCGATGAAAAACTGGTCCGGGCGCTGCTGGCGCGCAAATAACAGAGAAGCGTCGTTTCCACGACGCTCTTGCCACACATTTGCCTGTTAACTGATTGAGATATTTTTTGTTTCGGCGCGGCGACGGGGTTTGACCCCGCCGCCGCGTCGGCGCAAGGAAAAATTGGCTTTTCGGTGCGAGACTGCCGACAACGGCTGTATTCGCCGACAGGCAAACTGATCGAGACTGACGGGTGGGCATCTATCTCCCGATTGCGGAAATTTCCGTCAACGTCTTCGTGCTGCTGGCCATGGGTGCGGCGGTGGGCTTCCTGTCGGGCATGTTCGGCGTCGGCGGCGGCTTCCTCATCACGCCGCTCTTGATCTTCTACAACATCCCCCCGGCGATCGCGGTTGCCACCGGCGCCAACCAGGTTATCGCCTCTTCCGTCTCCGGCGTGCTTTCGCACATGAAGCGAGGCACGCTCGACTTCAAGCTCGGCGGCGTGCTTCTGGCCGGCGGCATCGTCGGCTCCACCGCCGGCATCTATGTCTTCGCCTTCCTGCGCCGGCTCGGCCAGCTCGACCTGTTCATCTCGCTGCTTTATGTCGTGCTGCTCGGCACGGTCGGCGGGCTGATGCTGGTCGAAAGCATCAATGCACTGCGTGCCACACGCAGCGGTGCCGCCCCGGTGCTGAAGAAATCCGGCCAGCACAACTGGATCCACCGCCTGCCGCTGAAGATGCGCTTCAGGGCGTCAAAACTGTTCGTCAGCGTCATCCCGGTGCTGGGCCTTGGCGCCGGCATCGGCTTCCTGTCGTCGATCATGGGCGTCGGCGGTGGCTTCATCATGGTGCCGGCGCTGATCTACCTGCTCAAGGTGCCGACCAATGTCGTTATCGGCACCTCGCTGTTCCAGATCATCTTCACGTCCGCCTACACCACGCTGGTCCACGCCACCACCAACCAGACAGTTGATGTCGTGCTGGCCTTCATTTTGATGGCGGGTGGCGTGGCCGGCGCGCAATATGGCGCCAAGGCTGGCCAGAGGCTGCGCGGCGAGCAGCTCAGGGCATTGCTGGCCCTGCTGGTGCTGGCGGTAGCGATCAGGCTCGCCATCGATCTTTTCGTCACCCCGCCCAATCTCTATTCGCTGTCTGCCTTGGGCCTCAACTGATGATGGGCCCAAAAGCGTTCGTAGCCGCCATTGTCCTGTCACTGCTTGCGGCCGCCGCGCCGGCGAGGGCACAGACGCCGCTGACGGAAGGCATCCAGATCGGTCTCTCCACCGACAATGTCTCGATCACCGCCGGCTTTTCCGGCGCCGACCTGACCATCTTCGGCTCGCTGGAAAATCCCGACCCGCTGGTCGCCCGCCAGAACCGCTATGATGTCATCGTCGTGCTCGAAGGTCCGCCGCGACCGGTGGTGGTGCGCCGCAAGGACCGGGTGCTCGGCGTCTGGGTCAATCTCGATTCCGAAACCTTCGAGAACGTGCCGATGTCCTATTCGGTGGCGACGACGCGGCCACTGCAGGACATCACCGAACCGAACAGCTACAAGCAGCTGTCGCTCGGCGCCTCCAACCTCTACATGCAGCCGGCTGACGCTGGCGACAACCCGGCGACGATCGAGGAGTTCACGACCGCCTTGCGCGAACGCAAGGCCGCCACCGGCCTCTACAGCGAGAACGTCGGCGGCGTGCAGTTCCTGTCACAGAACCTTTTCCGCGCCACTGTCAGGCTGGCGCCGAATGTGCCAGTTGGAACCCATAAAGCCCGCGCGTTCCTGTTCAAGAGCGGCCTGTTCATCAAGGAGAGTTCGGCCCAACTCGAAATCCGCAAATCCGGTTTCGAACAGTCGATCTTCCGGGTCGCCCACAACTACTCCTTCCTCTATGGCGTCTTCGCCATATCGCTGGCCATGCTGACGGGCTGGCTCGGCAGGCTGATCTTCCGCAAGGACTGAGGCGCCCAAAAGGGGTTTCCCTTTCCCGCGTCATGCTATAGACCGCACCTCCCCGCCCAACGGGCAAGCACGCACAATTCAATTCGGCAGAGCGGTCCGGTCGCCCGGAACCACAGCGCACGCTTCTCCCGCGAGCGCCGATCCGCTACCTGCCGCCAATGACAGGAGGCTGCTTTGCGACCAGCATTCGCCGGTATCGATTTCGGCACTTCGAACTCCACGGTCGGCGTGGTCCGCAACGGGCAACCCCACCTCGTCGCGCTTGAAGACGGCCAGGTCACGCTGCCCAGTGCGGTATTTTTCAACTTCGAGGATGGCCGCATCTGTTTTGGCCGCCAGGCCATCGCCAACTACACCGATAGCGTCGAGGGCCGGCTGATGCGTTCGCTGAAGAGCGTGCTCGGCAGTTCGCTGGCGCATGAAAAGACGCGCATCAAGGCGCGCTCGATCGGCTTCATGGAGATCATCGGCCTGTTCCTCGGGCATCTCAGGAAAAAGCTAGAGGAAGACGGCGGCGATCTGGTCGAGACCGTGGTGCTCGGCCGCCCGGTGCAGTTCGTCGATGACGATGCGCAAGCCGACGCCAACGCGCAGAGCGACCTGGAAAAGGCCGCGCATGCCCAGGGCTTCAAGCACATCGCTTTCCAATTCGAGCCGATCGCGGCGGCGCTCGACTACGAGCAGAGGGTGACGCGCGAGGAGTTGGCGCTGATCATCGACATGGGCGGCGGCACTTCGGATTTTTCGGTCGTGCGTGTCTCGCCGGAGCGTGCCCGATCCCTGGACCGCAAGGACGACATCCTGGCCAGCCAGGGTGTCCATATCGGCGGCACCGATTTCGATCGGCTGCTCAGCATCGCCCATGTCATGCCGCAGCTCGGCTATTTGACACCTACCAAGGACGGCAAGCGCAATCTGCCGGCCAGCTATTTCATCGATCTCGCGACATGGCAGCGCATCAACCTGGTCTATACCGCCAAGGCGATGACGCATCTGCGCCAGATCCGCTACGAGGCCGCGCGCGCCGATCTGGTCGATCGGTTCATCCACATCGTCGAGCACCGTTATGGGCACGCGCTGGCGGCATTGGTCGAAAAGGCCAAGATCGAGCTGACCGACCTATCATCGGCCGAAGTCGCGGTGAGGCTAGCTGACGTGGAGTTCGCCGCCGGGATCACGCGCGACGGGCTGGACGCCACCATCGCCAGGGACATTGAACGGGTCACCGAAACTGTCGGGCAGACCATCCGCGACGCTGAGGTCAAGCCGTCCGACATCACCGCGGTGTTCCTGACCGGCGGCTCGACCGCTATTCCGCTGGCCAGACGGGAAATCCTGTCGCTGGTGCCGCAGGCATCCGTCATCGACGGCGACATGTTCGGCTCGGTCGGGCTTGGCCTGGCGCTGGATGCCCAGCGGAAGTTCGCCTAACTACGCTGAGCCGCTCCCTGCGGATTCGGTACCCAGATGCGCCTTGAGCGCCATCTGGGCCAGGCTTGCCTGGCGATCGCGGTGCGTGATCATGGCGAAGTCACGCTTCGGCAGTTCGATCGGCACGGACCGCAGACTGCCTTCGGCGACGGCGCGCCCGACGACGAGTTCCGAAATGATGGTGGCGCCGGCGCCCGCCTCGACCGCCTGGCGGACCGCCTCGTTGCTCGGCAGCACCAGGAACACCTGCAGGTCGGCAAGCGAAATCCCCTCACGCCGCGCCAGATCCTCCAACACCTCGCGCGTGCCCGATCCGCCCTCGCGGATGATCCAGCGCAGGCCTCTGATATCTGGCCGGCCCGGCGAAACTTCGGCGATCTCGGGATGGGAGCTGGCAACGACCAGCATCAACCGGTCGGTGTCGACCTTGGCGCGGCGCAATATGTCGGATTCGGTGCGCCCCTCGACCAGGCCGAGATCGGCGGTTCCATCCAGCACGCTGGCCTCGACCTGCCTTGTGTTGCCGATGCTGACGCTCAGCCGCACCGCGGGGTAGGCCTCGTGGAAGGACGCCAGCCGGCGCGGCAGCCAGTAGCTGGCGATGGTCAGGCTGGCGGCAATGGAGAGGCTGCCGGCGACCGTCTGGGAAACGTGTTCCAGCACATTGCGGGCGGCGGCGGCTCGCTCCAGCACGGCCTTGGCCTCCGGCAGGAACCGGTGGCCGGTCTGGGCAAGCTCGATATTGCGGCCGACACGGTTGAACAGATGGACGCCGTGCTGCTCTTCAAGCGCGCGGATGGCGGCCGACGCCGCCGACTGGGAAATGCCCAAAAGCTCCGCCGCCTTGGTCATGTGGCCGCGCTCGGCGACGGCAACGAAAATGCGCAACTGATCCAGGGTCATGCGTGCATTAAGAACCAATATCGATCGAATTTACAAGAACAACTGATTAGACGGATCGATAGCTTTATTCTACTTTTTCAGGCGAAGTTAGAAAAAATTGGCCATCAGGTCGCAACGAATAAAATGATCGGGCGGTTCAGATCCCTGCTTGCCCATTGGGCCCGTGGCTTAAGGCGGCGGCTGGCCGGCGATCGCTATCACCCTGAGGAGCATTACATGCGCGGCCCCGGGCCGAAGACCCGGGCCAAGTCCGCCGGCCGCGCGGGCACAACCAGTCCATGATCCACGGACCGCGCCGGGGCGCAAATTCGGCACCATCGCAACGCCCGCTAGCCGACACGCGCGCGCCCGACGAAGGTGACGGCGTCGACACCTCGCCTGATATTTCCGACAGCATCGCAAAGACGACTTGCTACATGTGCGCCTGCCGTTGCGGCATCGACGTGCACATCAAGGACGGCAAGATCCGCTACATCAACGGCAACAAGGACCATCCGGTCAATCGTGGCGTGATCTGCGGCAAGGGCAGTTCCGGCATCATGCAGCACTACAGCCCGGCCCGGCTGAAGAAGCCATTGCTGCGCACCGGCCCGCGCGGCTCCGGCGAGTTCCGCGAGATCGAGTGGGAAGAGGCGTTCGCGATCGCCACCGAACGGCTCACGGCCATCCGCCGGACCGATCCCAAGAAACTCGCCTTCTTCACCGGGCGCGACCAGTCGCAATCGCTTACCGGCTGGTGGGCGAGCCAGTTCGGCACGCCGAATTTCGCCGCCCATGGCGGCTTCTGCTCGGTCAACATGGCTGCCGGCGGGCTCTACTCGATCGGCGGCTCGTTCTGGGAGTTCGGCGAGCCCGACTGGGACAACACAAGATACTTCATGCTGTTCGGCGTCGCCGAGGACCACGATTCCAACCCGATCAAGATCGGGCTGGGCAAACTCAAGGCGCGCGGCGCCAAGGTGGTATCGATCAATCCATGCCGCACCGGTTACAACGCCATTGCCGACGACTGGATCGGCATCCGGCCGGGCACCGACGGCCTGTTCGTCTTCGCGCTCATCCACGAACTGCTGAAAGCCGGCCGCGTCGATCTCGATTATTTGCTCCGCTACACCAACGCCCATGTCCTGGTCGTGCAGGAGCCCGGCGCGTCCGACGATGGGCTGTTCGTGCGCGACGCCGACGGCAATCCGCTGGCCTGGGATAGGGTGGCGAAGACGTCCATCAAGGCAACCGACCCGGACGCAAAGCCGGCGCTGACCGGCAGCTTTGAAGTCGGCGGGCGCCGCTGCACGCCGGTGTTCCAGCTGATCGCCGACCGCTACCTCGATGACAGCTACGCGCCGGATGCGGTCGCGGAGCGCTGCGGCATTGCCGCCGATACGATCCGTCGGATCGCCGCCGAACTCGCCCATGTCGCCTTCGAACAGACGATCGAGCTGCCTATCGCCTGGACCGACTGGGCCGGACGGCGACACGAGACGATCAAGGGCCGGCCGGTTTCGATGCACGCCATGCGCGGTATATCAGCCCATTCGAACGGTTTTCACACCTGCCGGGCCATCCATCTGCTGCAAGTGCTTTTGGGTACGGTGGATGTTCCCGGCGGCTTCCGCTTCAAGCCACCCTATCCCAGATCGGCGCCGCCGGGCCCGAAACCCTCAGGCAAGACCGTCGAGCCAATGACGCCGCTGGACGGCATGCCGCTCGGCTTCGTCTGCGGGCCTGACGATCTGATGGTCGATGAAGCCGGAACGCCGACCCGCATCGACAAAGCCTATTCCTGGGAGGCGCCGCTGGCCGCGCACGGCCTGATGCACACCGTCATCCGCAATGCCTGGGCCGGCGATCCTTACCCGATCGACACGCTGATGATGTACATGTCGAACATGGCCTGGAATTCCTCGATGAACACCGTCGAGACGATTCGTATGCTGACCGACCATGACGAGGAGGGCCGCTACAAGATCCCCTTCATCATCTATTCCGACGCCTATTATTCCGAGACCGTGCCGTTCGCCGACCTCGTGCTGCCCGACACCACCTATCTCGAGCGCCACGATTGCATCAGCCTGCTCGACCGGCCGATCAGCCATGCCGACGGGCCGGGCGATGCCATCCGCCATCCCGTGGTCGAGCCGGACCGTGACGTCCGGCCGTTCCAGTCGGTGCTGATCGAACTGGGCGCGCGGCTTGGCCTGCCCGGCTTCGTCAAGGACGATGGATCGGCCAAATATACCGACTATGCCGATTATATCGTCAACCACGAGCGCACACCGGGCATCGGACCGCTCGCCGGCTGGCGCGGCAAGGATGGCACCGCGATCGGCAACGGTGAGGTCAATCCGGACCAGTTGCAGCGCTACATCGACAATGGCGGCTTCTGGCATCACGACTTTGCCGCCGACCAGCGCTACTACAAGATGGCCAACCGCTCCTATCTCGACTTCGCCGAGAGCATGGGCTTCATCCCCAAGGCGGAACCGATCGTCTTTCAGCTCTATTCCGAGCCATTGCAGCGCTTTCGGCTTGCCGCGCGCGGTCATGGCCGGGCGGTGCCGCCCGAGAGCGAACGCCAGCGCATCGAGACCTACATGGACCCGCTGCCGTTCTGGTACGTGCCCTTCGAGGAAGCCGCCGTCGACCTGCAAAAATACCCACTGCACGCGCTGACGCAGCGGCCGATGCACATGTATCATTCCTGGGGCTCGCAGAATGCGTGGCTGCGGCAGATCACCAGCCAGAACCGGCTGTTCGTGCATCACCGCACCGGCGCCGGTCTCGGCCTCGTCGACGACGACTGGGTCTGGATCGAGAGCATCAACGGCAAGGTCAAGGGGCAGATCAAGCTGGTCGACGGGGTGAACGAAAGCACGGTCTGGACCTGGAACGCGATCGGCAAAAGGCGCGGCAGCTGGGGGCTGAAGGACGATGCCGCCGAGAGCAATCGCGGCTTCCTGCTCAACCACGTCATCGGCGACCAGACCTCGGCCGACGCGCAGGGCAAACGCTATTCGAACTCCGATCCGGTGACCGGCCAGGCGGCATGGTTCGACCTGCGCGTGCGTATCGTCAAATGCGCTGATGAGGAAGCCGGTTTCACCGAGCCGCAATTCGAGCGTTTCCACCAGCCGCCACATTTCGAGCCCGCGCCCGACATCCTTCGCTTCGGCGCCGAATTCCGCATCAACCGGGAAGCCGCCGAATGACCTGCCTTCCCGCCCGCACCGACAAGAAACTCGGTCTCGTCATCGATCTCGACACCTGCGTTGGCTGCCAGGCCTGCGTCACCGCCTGCAAGGAGTGGAACACCGGCGGTCACATGGCGCCACTGACCGACATCGACCCCTATGGCGGCCATGTCGACGGCGTCTGGTTCAACCGCGTGCACAGTTACGAGCACACGACAGAGATGGGCGGGCGCACGGTCAACTTCCCGCGCTCCTGCCTGCATTGCGAGACGCCGGCCTGCGTCACCGTCTGCCCGACCGGTGCCTCCTACAAGCGAGCCTCGGACGGCATCGTGCTGGTCGACGAGGACAAGTGCATCGGCTGCAAATTGTGCAGCTGGGCCTGTCCTTATGGGGCGCGTGAATTCGATACCGATGTCGGCGTGATGAAGAAATGCACGCTTTGCGTCGACCGCATCTACAATGACAACCTGGCCGAGGAGGACCGCGTGCCTGCCTGCGTCGCCGCTTGCCCGACCAGCGCGCGGCATTTCGGCGATCTTGGTGACCCCCAGTCAGCTGTCTCGCAACTGGTGGCGGAACGCGGCGGCGTCGACCTGATGCCTGAGATGGGCTACCACCCGACCAACAAATATCTGCCGCCGCGCGCCCACACGCAACGCGCCGCATCGGTGCCTGCGAAGGCGCTGGAGTCGGTGCGAGCCGAGGGCGGTTTCCTCGGCTGGGTCGACCGCATGCTTTCGAACTAGCCCATGCATCCCGCCTTCTCTGTCGTCTTCTTCACCACCGCCACCGGTGCCGGCTACGGCCTGCTGGCGCTGCTGGGCGTGCTCGGTGCAGCCGGCCTCATCGCGCCGGACTTCTGGCTGGGCTTCGCCGGCATGGGACTGGCACTCGGCCTGATCAGCGCCGGCCTGTTGTCCTCTACCGGCCATCTCGGCCGGCCGGAGCGGGCCTGGCGGGCCTTTTCGCAGTGGCGCAGTTCCTGGCTTTCACGTGAAGGCGTTGCCTCGGTCGCCACCTTCATCCCCGCCGGGCTGTTCGGTCTTGGCTGGGTCGTCCTTGGACGCCTCGACGGCTGGGTGACCGCCGCCGGGCTCCTGGCCACCGTTGGGGCTGTCGTCACGGTCTGCATGACCGGCATGATCTATGCCTCGCTCAAGCCCATAGCCCAATGGCACAGTCCCTACACCTTGCCCGGCTATCTCATCTTCTCGGCGATGAGTGGGACCGTGCTTCTGAACGCACTATGCCAAGGTTTTGCGATCGGCTCGAAAATGCTTCTGGCGGCTTGCGTGCTGCTCACGGCGCTGGGCTGGGGCTGGAAACTCGCGACCTGGCGGCACAATGACCGGCTCGAGATCCCGACCACCGCCAACACAGCTACTGGTTTGGCGGGCGGCACGGTGCGGTCGCTGGAATGGCCGCATACCGAGGAGAACTATCTGCTCAAGGAAATGGGCTTTCGCATCGCGCGCAAGCACAGCGCGCGCCTGCGCCAGATCACGCAGGTGCTGGCCTTTGCCCTGCCCGTCCTGCTTCTCGCCATCACCTTTGTCTCGCCCTGGCCCTTTGCGGCGGTGCCGTCAGTGCTCGCCGCGATCGTCCAGTTCGCCGGCACGCTGGTCGAGCGCTGGCTGTTCTTCGCCGAGGCGAAGCACACGGTTACCCTGTATTACGGCAGATAGGGCTGCTCAGCCGGGCCGCAGCATCGAGCGGGAGATGGCGAAGATGCGGTCGCTGCCAAGCATATAGGCCATCAGCGTTTCAAGGCGGAACAGCCCGGCATAGGCGCGGTCGAGCACGTTGAGCGAACCGGTATAGGCGCCGAAGGCCGGCATGATCATGCGCCCGCCATCGCCGGCAAAGCAGCGCCGCCGCACCGAACGGCCGCGCTGGACGATGCGGGCGCAAGGATGGAGATGGCCTGCGATCTCGCCTTCGACGCGCACCTTGGATGGCTCATGCCGGAACAGCAGTGAGCCCATGGCGAGTTCCCGCACGGTCTCACCAGGCAGATCCGCCGGCGCTTCCGGATCATGGTTGCCGGCGACCCAGAACCAGTCGCGGCCTGTCATCAGCGTTTCAAGCCGCTCGCGAAAACTCGCATGCATGCGCTCGGCGCCGCCGCCATCGTGAAAGCTGTCACCCAGGCTGATGACGATCGATGGCTGGTAGTCTGATATGACGGCCTGGAGCCGCAGCAAGGTCGCGCCGGTGTCGTAGGGCGGGATCAGCGTGCCGCGCCTTGCCAGCGACGAGCCTTTTTCCAAATGCAGGTCGGATACAGCCAGAAGCCTGAGCTCCGGAAAATAGAGCACGCCGCACGGATCGCAGACCGCACGTTCGCCGGCGATGCCTATCATGTCGGCCTCGGCAATCAGCGATGTGCGCGCCAGCGAAAAATTCATCGGGAAATCAGACTCATCTTTGGCCCATGGCTTCCTCAACCAGATCGGCGGCTTCCATCAAGAGCGACTCGTTGGCGCCGCCATTCACCGATTCCCTGCCGATCTCCAGCATGATCGGCACAGCCAGCGGCGAAATCTGCTCAAGATGCTTATGCATGATTCGACCGCGGACACGCGAGAGCATCTCGGCAAGTCTGCTGACATCGAGCAGTCCGGCCGATGCATCGGTGCGTGTCGCCTGCAGCAGGATGTGGTCCGGCTCGTGGCTGCGCAGCACGTCGTAGATCAGATCGGCCGACACCGTCACCTGGCGGCCGCTCTTCTCCTGACCCGGAAAGCGTTTCTCGATCAGCCCGGCGATGACGGCGCAGGTGCGGAAGGTGCGCTTCAGCATCCAGCTGTCGTTCAGCCAGGCTTCGAGATCATCCCCCAGCATGTCCTCGTCGAACAGGGCCGCCAGCGACGGCTTCTTCGCCTTGAACAGGGCGGCCATGTCGTCCAGCGCCCAGACGGCCAGCGAATAGTCGGTGGCGACGAAGCCGAGCGGCCGGGCGTTCGCCCGCTCCAGCCGCCGCGTCAGCAGCATACCGAGCGTCTGGTGTGCCAGCCTGCCTTCAAAGGGATAGGCGACCATGTAGTGGCGGTTGCCGCGCGGAAAGGTCTCGACCAGCAGGTCGCCGCGCTTGGGCAGCACCGACTTTTCCTTCTGCAGCCGCAGCCAGTCGGCGACTTGTTCGGGCAGAGCCTGCCAGCGGTCGCTGTCGGCCAGCATGCCGCGCACCTGGTCCGCCAGATAGGTCGAGAGCGGAAACTTGCCGCCGGCATAGGACGGCACGATGATGTTGGCGCCAGCACCGTTGGAGACGACGCATTCGTTCTCGCGGATGCCTTCGAAGCGCAGCACCTTGCCGGCGAAGAGAAAGTTGTCGCCGGGGCGCAGCGTCTCGGCGAAATACTCCTCGATCTTGCCCAGCACCGGCCCGCCGCGCCCGGCCATGCCGCGGCCCTGCCTGACATAGCGGACGTTGAGCTCCGGCATCTCGACGATGGTGCCGACGTTCAGGCGATACTGCTGCGCGATGCGCGGATGCGAGACGCGCCACAGACCATCCTTGGTCTTGCGGATACGCGCGTAACGCTCGTAGTTTTTCAGGGCATAGCCACCGGTGGCGACGAAATCGACGACGCGGTCGAAGGTTTCGCGCGCCAGCGCGGCATAGGGGGCGGCACTTCGCACCTCCTCGAACAGATGGTCGGCATCGAAAGGCGCGCCGCAGGCGACGCCGAGCACATGCTGTGACAACACATCGAGCGCGCCGGTGATCAATGGCGGTGTGTCCTGCGCACCGAGATAGTTGGCGTCGAGTGCCGCCCGGCATTCCAGCACCTCGAAACGGTTGGCCGGGATGAGGATCGCCTTGGACGGCTCGTCCATGCGGTGGTTGGCGCGGCCGATGCGCTGCGCCAGCCGGCTGGCGCCCTTCGGCGCACCGACATGCACGACCAGGTCGACATCGCCCCAGTCGATGCCGAGATCGAGCGTCGAGGTCGCGACAATGGCGCGCAGTGCATTCTCACCCATCGCCTTTTCGACCCGTCGTCGCTGGCCGACATCGAGCGAGCCGTGATGCAGCGCGATCGGCAGCGAATCCTCATTCGCCCGCCACAATTCCTGGAACAGCAGTTCGGCCTGGCTGCGGGTGTTGACAAACAGCAGCGTCATCCGATGCCGTTTGATCGCCTCGTAAATTTCGGGAATGGCGTAGCGAGCGGAATGGCCGGACCACGGGACGCGTTCACGCGAGTCGAGGATCGAAATGTCCGGTTTCGCCCCGCCAGCAACGGTGATCAGCCCAGCCATCGCGGGCCTCTTGGACCCTGGGGGCGGATTCTGGCTGACCAGCCAGCGCCGCAATTCGTCCGGCTCGGCCACTGTCGCCGACAGGCCGATCGTTTGCAGGCCGGGCCTGTAGTCACGCAGCCGCGCCAGCCCGAGTGCCAAGAGATGGCCGCGCTTCGACGTCACCAGCGAATGCAATTCGTCGAGCACGACATAGCGCAGATCCTCGAAGAACCGCCTGCCATCGGGGGCGGCGATCAGCAGCGCCAGTTGCTCGGGTGTAGTCAGCAGGATGTCGGGCGGCACCAGCTTCTGCCGCTGGCGCTTGTGGGAAGGCGTGTCGCCGGTGCGCGTCTCGATGGTCACGGGCAGACCGATCTCTTCGACCGGCTTGCCGAGATTGCGCTCGATGTCGACGGCCAATGCCTTGAGCGGCGAGATATAGAGCGTATGGATGCCGCGATGCGCCTGCCCCGGCTTTCGCCTCGGCCTGACCGCCAGTTCGGTCAGCGAAGGCAGGAAGCCGGCCAGCGTCTTCCCGGCCCCGGTCGGTGCGATCAAAAGCACCGATTGGCCGCTTTGAGCCTTCGCCAACAATTCGATCTGATGGGCGCGCGGCGACCAGCCTTTCTCGCCGAACCATCTGAGGAATGGCTCGGGCAGGGCAATGGCGGCATTCTGCTCGGCAAGGCGCGGCTCAACTGTCACGCGCCAGAGGTAGCGCGGCCGTGGGCAATCGCCAAGGAAAATCGGAACAAAAGGGGATCGCAGCGTTCCTCGCCCCGTCACTATACGGGGAGAGGATGCCGGCAGGCAGGTGAGGGGCAGTGCTGACGATCACAAATTGGGTGTTGGCGCGATCACTCGCAGGCTCGCGCTGCCCCTCATCCGCCCTTCGGGGGTTCGTCGTTCGAAAAGCCAAGCAATTGGCTTTTCGTCCGCTGCGCGGACCACTCCTCACCTCCCCGTGAAACGGGGAGAAGGAAGAAGCTTACGGCCTTCTGAATCCCGTCGGCCCGCCATAGAGATAACCTATCCGGGCGATGGCCTCCTTCAGCCCTTCGCAAGAGACCAGCATGGTGTGGCCATTGGCGTGGACCATGGTCTCGGCGTCGGTCATGACCGCGACATGGCCTTTCCAGAAGACCAGGTCGCCCCGGCGCAATTCGGCATAGTCCGGGCCAGGCTCAAGGGGCTCGCCGATGCTTGCCGCCTGCATGTCGGAATCGCGCAGCACGTCCCTGCCGGCCATGCGCATCGCCAGTTGCACCAGGCCCGAACAGTCGATGCCGAAGCCGGACGTGCCTCCCCACAGATAAGGTGTGCCAAGAAACGTCTCGGCAACCGCGACATAGTCGGCGGCAACTTCGCCGATTGGCCTGAGGTGACCAGCGATGATCGCTTCGCCTGACGGCAGGACGGCATAATGCGTGCCGCGCGTCTCGGCGGCACCCGTCACCGTCACCGTCGATCCCATCGACAGCTGTCCTGCGACCGGAAAGCGCAGATCCGGACCGGGATAGAGGAAGGTGCGCGGTACGGAAACAATATGGGTGGGCGCATGGTCTCGTCCGCCCAGCATGGTGTCGGCGACATAGCCGACATAGCCGTCGCGTTCGGCCTGGATCCAGGCCCAGCCTTCGGCGACCTCGAAAACGAGGACATCGTCGCCGTACAGGAGCTGCGTGTTGACACCGGCATCAGGCCGCGGCGCCTTGCGGACATCGGCGACCGACGCGGTGATCCGCGCCGATCGACCGCTGACAAAACGGTCGGCGGTAACCTCACCTTTCAATCGTGCATCGGCAAGATCGGAACGAAAGGCGTGAAGGCGGGCATCCCTGGCGGTCAAATCACTAACTCGGTCTAATGGCTAATTGGTCAGATGGGCAGTTCGTGGGCTCTGGCAATGATACCATCGCCGAAGCGCTCGACAAAGAGCGCGCCCTCGACCGTGCGCTTGATCAGCACGTTGCGCTTGTCGAGTTCGTCGCGATGGCGCGACACCAGCTTCAGCGCGCCCATCGTGTCGAGCGCGCGCGTGATGACCGGCTTGGTGACGTTGAGGCGGGCGGCGAGCCCGCGCACGGTATGCGGCGGCGGGTCGAGATAGATGGTGAACAGGATCGCCGTCTGGCGCATGGTCAGGTCGGGCGCGTCATCGCGGACCTGCGACAGCATCACTTGCTGCCACAGTCGCAAGGCCTGGCTCGGGCGCATCGCAATCGACATCGCGCCAGCATGACGGCAAATTGTTTCGGTTCCGTTTCAGTTTCACCGATTTGCCGGCTCTACTTGCGGCCCCAAATCAGCCGAAGCGTGTCGAGATGATCCGCTCCAACGCCCGAATGCCTTGCGCTTCGCCGCCAGCAGGACCATGCGGACGGTCGGCGGGGTTCCAGGCGAAGATGTCGAAATGCGCCCAGCTCGCCGTCTTCTCGACAAAGCGCCTGAGGAACAGCGCCGCCGTGATCGAACCGGCGAAACCGTCCGTGGTGACGTTGTTGATGTCGGCGATCTTTGACGACAGTTTCGCATCGTAGGGCCGCCACAGCGGCATGCGCCACAGCGGATCCTCGACCGCCAGCGATGCCGCCGCCAGCTCCGAGGCCAGTGCATCGTCACCGGTGTAGAAGGGCGGCAGATCGGGGCCAAGCGCGACGCGGGCGGCTCCGGTCAGCGTTGCCATGTCGATCAGCAGCTGCGGCTCCTCGTCGTCGGCCAGTGCCAGCGCATCGCCGAGCACGAGCCTCCCTTCGGCGTCCGTGTTGCCGATCTCGACAGTGATGCCCTTGCGGCTCGCCAGCACGTCACCCGGCCTGAAGGCATTGCCGGCAATCGAGTTCTCGACCGCGGGGATCAGCACGCGCAGCCGTACGTTCAGCCCGGCGGTCATGATCATCGAGGCCAGGCCGAGCACATTGGCCGCGCCGCCCATGTCCTTCTTCATCAACAGCATGCCGGACGACGGCTTGATGTCGAGACCGCCGGTGTCGAAGCAGACGCCCTTGCCAACCAGCGTCACCTTCGGCGCGCCCGGTTGCCCCCAAATCATGTCGATCAGCCGCGGCGCGCCTGATGAGGCACGGCCGACGGCATGGATCATCGGGAAATTCTGCGTCAGCAGATCGTCGCCCTTGATGACGGAGATTTCGGCCTTGTGAGCCGCGGCCAAAGTCCGCACCGCCTTCTCCAGATCGTCCGGCCCCATGTCGCTGGTCGGCGTGTTGACCAGGTCGCGTGTCAGGAAGACGCCATCGGCGATGCGGCGAACGCGCGCCGCGTCGACACCGGCCGGCAGGTCGAAGCGCAGCGCCTTGCCTGACTTCTTGCCGTAACGGGTAAAGACATAGCCGCCGAGCACCAACGCGATTGCCGCGAGTTCCGGCTCGGCAGGCGCCGAGGCGAAATGCCAGTCACCTTCCGGCAGGGCTTTTGACAATGCGCCGAGAGCAAGCGCGCCCTCGCCGTCACCAATACCGAACAGCGCGCCGGCAAGCGCACCGTTTTCGCCGGGCACGGCCAGCGTCCTGCCTGCCTCGCCGGAAAAGCCGTTGGCCCTGGCCCAGCTGACAACAGATGGTGCAAGGCCCGTGGCCTCCAGACCGTCACGGGCCACCAGATGCACCGGCAACGCGCCTTGCAATTTCGTTTCGACGAGTTCGACAGGCATTCCATGTTCTCCTGCCGACCCTTCGTGAGTCGGCGCTTCTTAACTCTCCGTTAGGGTTAACAGAATATTTCTGCGGGAGGGAAGATGGCCACGCAATGGCCGCGCGCATGAATGGAGGCTTAGGGTGTGATGCCGACCAACCGGACAGTGAATTCCAGGGGAAAACGGCTTGTCACCACGGCCCTCATGCTGGCGCTGGCGGCGGGCGTCGCCGGTTGCGGAACCAGCAGAATGACCACCGGCTCGATCGGCCGCAGCGGCGGCCAGCCGCTGGAGACGATGTCGGCGGGAGAACTGCACAATGCCACGGCCGCCCTTGGCCAGTCCTATGCCAAGAACCCCAACGACAAGCGTATAGCGACCAACTTCGCGGCCGCGCTGCAGATGGACGGCGATGCCGACCAGTCGCTTGCCGTGATGCGCAAGCTGGCGATCGCCTACCCCAAGGATCGCGACGTGCTCGCCGCCTATGGCAAGGCACTGGCCGCCAATGGCCAATTCGAGGCAGCCCTCGACGCCGTGCGCCGTGCGCAGACGCCGGAATATCCCGACTGGAAGCTGGTGTCGGCGGAAGCGGCCATCCTTGATCAGATCGGCCAGAAGGACGACGCGCGCCAGCTTTACCGCAAGGCCCTCGAACTCAAGCCGAACGAGCCCTCGGTTCTTTCCAATCTCGGCATGTCCTATGTGCTGGAAGGGGATCTGCGCACCGCCGAGACCTATATGCGTTCGGCCGCGCAGCAGCCCGGCGCCGACAGCCGTGTGCGCCAGAACCTGGCATTGGTCGTCGGCCTGCAGGGACGCTTCGACGAAGCCGAGAAGATCGCCTCGCAGGAACTCTCGCCCGAACAGGCACAAGCCAATGTCGCCTATCTCAGGCAGATGCTGGCCCAGCAGAATGCCTGGAGCCAGCTCAAGGATCAGGACAAGTCGAAGCCGGCAACCAACTGACACAGCGATTTCGCCAACAGACGAAAGCCGCGCTGCATGCAGCGCGGCTTTCGCATTTGTGCAAGGATTGCCGTGCCCTTACTGGCTGGCTGGCGCCGCCGCCCCGGAATGATCGCCGAAGATGCCGCGCTGGCTGACCTGGATGCCGGCAGGGCCTAGGATGATGGCGAAAAGCACCGGCAGGAAGAACAGGATCATCGGCACGGTGAGCTTGGGCGGCAAGGCGGCGGCCTTCTTCTCGGCGGCGTTCATGCGCATGTCGCGGCTTTCGGCGGCGAGCACGCGCAGCGCGTGCGCCACGGGCGTGCCGTAGCGCTCGGCCTGGACGAGCGCCTGCGACACCGACTTGACCGATTCCAGACCGGTACGGCTTGCAAGATTCTCATAGGCCTGCTTGCGTTCCTGCAGATAGGAGAGCTCGGCATTGGTCAGGATGAATTCTTCCGCCAGAGCCACCGACTGCGCGCCGATCTCGTCGGCGACCTTGCGCAGTGCTGCCTCTACCGACATGCCTGACTCCACGCAGATCAGCATCAGGTCGAGCGCATCCGGCCAGGCCATCTGGATCGACTGCTTGCGCTTGGTGGCACGGTTGTTGACATAGACGACCGGTGCGTAGAAGCCGCCATAGGCAACGAGGACGCAGACGAACAGCCGGATGACCAATGGTTTGTCCGGCAACCCTCCGAGCACGAATATGTAGACCAGACCCAGTGCGAAGCCGACAAAAGGCAGCACCAGACGGAAGAAGAGAAACCGCGTCAGCGGGTTCTGTCCCCGGAAGCCGGCGACCTTGAGCTTCTGCAAGGTGTTCTCGTCGGCCAGGGCGCGCCGCAGGTCGAGCCGGTCGACGATGTTGCGCATACCTTCCGACTGTTGCTCGCGCAGACCCTTGCGGCGGCGATCGGCTTCGGTCGCAAGCCGCGCACGCTGCTTGGCGCGAAGCTCATCGCGCTCCAGCGCGACCGACTTCATGCGCGCCTTGAGTTGATTGCCGCCAAGCGCCGGCAGCAGTGTAAAGACGGTCGCGAACACGGCAATGCCGACCAGCAGTGCGATCAGAAACGCCGGATCCGTCAATGACTTGATGACTTGTTCGCTCATGCCGCGACCCTAGACTTCGAAGTTCATCATCTTGCGCATCACGAGAATGCCGATCGACATCCAAACGCCAGCGCAACCGAGAATGAGGTTGCCGACACTCGTGTTGAACAGTGGCAACATGTAATTCGGGCTTGAGAGATAGACGAGAAAAGCGACGATGAAGGGCAACGCACCGATGATGGCGGCGGACGCCTTCGCCTCCATCGACAGCGCCTGGACCTTGGCTTTCATCTTCTTGCGGTCGCGAAGCACGCGCGAAAGGTTGCCCAGCGCCTCGGACAGATTGCCGCCGGCCTGCGCCTGGATCTGGATGACGATGCCGAAGAAACTTGCCTCGGTGCACGGCATGGTTTCGGGCATGCGCAAGGTCGCATCGGGGATCGACAGGCCCATCTGCTGCGAATCGACGATGCGGCGAAACTCGGTCTTCACCGGCTCGGGGGATTCGTTGGCGATCAGGCGTATGGCATCGTTCAGCGGCAGGCCGGACTTGACCGCGCGCACGATGATGTCGAGGGCGTTTGGAAATTCGTTGAGGAATGCCTTGACCCGGCGCGTGCGCCGAAACGAGACGAACCAGCGCGGCAGGCCGAGTCCGCCGGCCAACAGCACGCCTGGCACGACAAGCAGCGGCGCCCCGGCCACGAAGGCGACCATCGCCAGCGCGAGGCCGCATATGGCGGAATAAATGTAGAAGCGCTCGATCGAAACCTTCATGCCGGCCTGCCTGAGCTGCGCCTTCAGCGGTGGTTTCTTGACGGCGGTGTCCTTGGTTTTCTGCTTCTCGTCGAGTTCCTTCAGCGAATCCTGCACCGATTTACGGCGCTTGGCCGCATCCGCCGCGCGGTCGCGCGTGGCCTTGACGATGGAACGGTCCGTCTCCGCGGCCTTGATCGTTTCAAGCCGCTTGCCTGCCTGTTTCTCATTGCTGATCTGGTTGAACAGGAATGCATAGGCGACCGCGCCGGCGCTGAAGCCGGCGAGCACGACAAACGCCAATACGGTGCCGTCAATTCCAAACATCGACCAGAACCTTCATGCCTGCGGATACCTCAGTCAGCACGTTTCTCCATCGCCTCGAGCGCGGTGGCGAGGCGCTGTTCCTCGCCGTAGTAGCGAGCCCGGTCCCAGAAATGCGGGCGGCCGATGCCAGTCGAAACGTGTTCGCCCAGCAGCCTGCCATTGGCGTCCTCGCCCTTGATGTTGTAGAGGACAAGATCCTGGGTGATGACGACGTCGCCTTCCATCCCGATGACCTCGGTGATGTGGGTGATGCGGCGCGATCCATCGCGCAGACGCGCCGCCTGGATGATCACGTCGATGGAGCCGACGACGATTTCGCGCACGGTTTTCTGCGGCAGCGAATAACCGCCCATGGCGATCATGGATTCAATACGGTTCAGGCATTCGCGCGGACTGTTCGAGTGGATCGTTCCCATCGAGCCGTCATGGCCGGTGTTCATCGCCTGCAGAAGATCGAACACTTCGGGTCCGCGCACTTCGCCGACGATGATGCGCTCGGGCCGCATGCGCAGGCAGTTCTTGACCAGGTCGCGCATCGTCACTTCGCCTTCGCCTTCGAGGTTGGGCGGGCGGGTTTCCAGGCGCACGACATGCGGCTGCTGCAGCTGCAGTTCGGCCGAGTCCTCGCAGGTGATGACGCGCTCGTCGCGGTCGATGTAGTTGGTCAGGCAGTTGAGCAGCGTCGTCTTGCCCGAGCCGGTGCCGCCCGAGATGACGATGTTGCAGCGAACGCGGCTGATGATCTTGAGGACCTCGGCTCCCTGCGGCGAAATGGCGCCGAACTTGACCAGCTGATCGAGCGTCAGCTTGTCCTTCTTGAATTTTCGGATGGTAAGCGCGGCCCCATCGATGGCGAGCGGAGGGGCGATGACGTTGACGCGGGAGCCGTCGGGAAGGCGTGCGTCGCAGATCGGGCTGGATTCATCGACACGGCGGCCGACCTGGCTGACGATGCGCTGGCAGATGTTGAGAAGCTGCTGGTTGTCGCGAAAGCGAATGCCTGTCTGTTCGACCTTGCCATTGACTTCGATATAGACGTTCTTCGACCCGTTGACCATGATGTCGGCGATGTCGTCGCGGGCTAGCAATGGCTCGAGCGGCCCATAACCAAGCACATCGTTGCAGATGTCATCGAGCAGCTCCTCCTGCTCGGCAATCGACATCGCGAAATTCTTGATCGCGATGATGTCGTTGACGATGTCGCGGATTTCCTCGCGCGCGCTTTCGGGTTCGAGCTTGGCGAGCTGCGAAAGGTCGATCGTGTCGATGAGCGCCGAGAAAACCTGGCTCTTGGTGTCGTAGTAGGTCTCGCTCTTTTCGCGGCTCCGCCTCGCCTCCGGCGCGATGGGCGGCGCCTCGACCGCGCGGCGAGCCGGCGGCGCGACAGGTGCGCTTGGCTGCGGCGGTACCGCGGGCCGGGCCAGAACCGCCGTATCCGCCGAACCCGCGGGCGGCGGGGGGGCCGGCGCCGGTGCTGGCTGGCGGAATTCCGGCGTGAACCGGTTGCCGTCGTCGTTGCCTCTTTTACCGAACATGATCGACTACCGGTTCCAAAACGTCACTTCTTGTTGCGCGAGAGCTTGCCGAGCAGGCTGCCCAGGCCGGCCTTCTTTTTTGTCCGGATTTCGCTTCGCCCGGTCAGCACATGGGCAATCTCGTTGATCGTCGCCACAACCGGGTTCTTGGCATCCATCTCGCCGAGCATGCGCCCGTTGTTGGCGGCATTGCCGAACAGCAACGGATCGAAGCCGATGACCGACATCGGCGTCAGGCCGAGTGGCTCGGCGAAATCGGACGGCGAAATTTCCGGCCGCTTGGGGACGCCGGCCTGGTTGATGATCAGCTTCGGCGGCGGGTCGTTGGGGCGAAGCCGCTTGAACATGTCGACCAGGTTCTTGGTGTTGCGCAGATTGGCCAGTTCCGGCGTCGCCGTGATGACGATCTCGTCGGCCTTGACCAGCGTGTTCTTGGCCCAGCCCGTCCAGATATGGGGAACGTCCAGCACCAGAAGCGGCACGCTGCGCTGCGCGGTATCGACAAGTTGCGCAAAGGCATCGGGATCGAAGTCGTAGACGCGTTCCAGCGTCGATGGCGCCGCGAGCAACGACAGGTGCTCGGCGCATTGGGTCAGCAGCCGGTCGAGATACACTTCGTCGACGCGTTCAGGCGAGAACACCGCTTCAGCGATGCCCTGTGCCGGATCCTGGTCGAAATTGATGTTGGCCGTGCCGAAGGCGAGGTCGAGGTCGGCAACGACGACCTCGGACTTGAACAGGGAGGACATTGCCCAGGCTACATTGTGGGCGATTGTGGAAGAGCCGACGCCGCCCTTGGCGCCAACGAAGGCGACCGAACGGCCGAGCGGTTCGGCCTCCGGATCGACGAAAATCGACGACACGACACTGACGATGTCGGCCATCGACACCGGCGCGATGACATATTCAGAGATGCCGGAGCGGATGAGCTCGCGATAAAGACCGACATCATTATAGTGGCCGATCACCACCACTTTCGAGGATGGATCGCAGTATTCCGAGAGGTGGGCGAGCTGCTCCAGCAATTGCTTGGGTTCGCTGCGTGACTCCAGCAGGATCAGGTTCGGCGTCGGCGCCGACTGATAGAACTCGATGGCCGTGGGAACGCCGCCCATATGGACCTTGAGATGCGCCTTGGTCATGCGGCGGTCCTCGCCGGCGCGCTCGACCGGATTGGCAACGCCTTCGGTCTCGCAGAATGCCTGGATCGAGATGCGCGGAACCGGGCGCAACGCCTGCATCGCGGCGATGTCCTGCGGCGATGTATCACCGCCATCCACGGTGGCGTCATAGGCAAGATTGCTCATGGTCATGCTCTTTCCGTGGCCTGTTCTTTCCCTGGCTTCTCTTTCCTCGAGGGCGCGGCTCAGTACGTCACTTCCGAATTGCCGAGGAATTCACCCGAAATGCCTCTTGCACGATAGACATCGATCACCGTGCCACGATTTTCCGCGTCGATGGTGGTCTGCTTGCGCGGCCCGAGCAGATCGGCCGGGTTTGCCATCTGGGCGGCGAGATTGTTCTGATAGGAGCAGCCGAAGTCGGCATAATGCTTGTTTTCCGACGTCTCGGTGAGATCGTCGGGCCAGCGTCCACATTTGTCGGTCTGAGCTCTCACCGCGATAAAGGAGACGCGGATCGGGGCGGATGTCTCGCTCGAGCCGGCCTGGTAGGAGACCACGACAATGCGGTTGCGCTTGATGCCGCTGGCGACCGCGAGCCTGGCGAAGTCACGGCCGGCCGCCGTCGCCGCGACCTCATTGGCCGATCCGCTGGGAATCTGGATCGTCAATGTCGGCGCGGCACTCTTGTCATAGCCGTCGAGGAAACCCATGAGCGTGTCGCGCTGCGAACCGGTCATGCCGCGGTCGCCGGCGCCGACAGGCAGGTCGATCTTCTGGTTCTTCTCGGCGATGACGATCGGATGGTTGGTGCGATAGTCGTCCGGAATGGCGCCAACGGTGATGCTGTCGCGCTGGGCGCAGCCGGCCAGCAAAGCCGTCACCGCCACCGCCAGGACCGGCAGCACCCGCAGGCCGGCTCGCGAACGGCTGGTGCGCATCGTCGTGGCGATGGTCCTTGTCTTCAACGCTGACTGAGACATGTCCGCTTCCCCATTCACTTGTAGATATAGCCGACAACGCCGTGGTACCGGCCGTTGGGCTTGTCGGTCTGCATGGTGCCGTAGACGCGATTGACCTTGCCAAGGAACATGGCGGCACCATCGCTGGCAGGGTTGAAATTGTCGTCCGGCTTGGCGAGATCATTGCGTGCCACAGGCTTCGCCAGATAGGGCGTGATGATGATGACGAGCTCGCTTTCGTTGCGCACGAAATCCCTGCTGCGGAAGAGCGCGCCGAGCACTGGTATTTTGGTGAGGCCGGGCAATCCCGCAACAGCTTGGCGAACGTCATCGCGGACAAGACCAGCGATCATCATTGAACCGCCCGACGGCAACTCAACGGTCGTGTCGGCAAGTCGCTTACGGAGTGACAATATCGACATTCCCTGCAGGTTCAGCGCCGACTTGCCTCCCGCTTCCAGCGTGCCGGCACCTTCCATGGTTGGCTCCGACACGGAAGTTCTGACCTTCAGACTGATCCGACCCGCCGACAGCACCACCGGTTGGAACTCGAGGCCGATGCCGTACTCGATTTTGTCAAAGGTATATGTCGTTTGGCCAGTCTGATTGCCGGTCGATACGTTGCTCGAGCGTCCGGAGACCATATTGTATTCGCCGCCAACCTTGAACGTTGCCTTCTCGCCCGAAACAGCAGTGAGAGTCGGTTCGGCAAGTGTCTTCATGACGCCGCTTTGTTCCATCGCGTTGATGTAGGCCTGCAGACTTGAGGTCGCGAAGCCCAGGCCCGAGGTCTGCGAAAGCGGCTTGCCCAACCCGTAGTTGGGCGAACTCAATGCGCCCCAGCTGATGCCGTTGCTGTCGCCGCTGCCGACCATGTTCACACCGAGCTGCTTCATCACGGAGCGGCTGACTTCGGCGACCGTCACCTTCAGCGTGACCTGGTCGTCACCGACGATCTGCAGCAGGTTGACGATCTTTGAGACGCGGCGTTGCGTGTCGGGGTTGTTGATGTCGACACCGCTCTGGGCCGAACCGCCGGCCGCGGTCTGCGAATATTGTCCGGTCGTCGCTTCACCGCCCGAGACGAAGATCGTCGCAAGGTCGACCGCTCGTTTCGCGTCCAGCGGCGTATCGACCATTCCGGTCAAGACGACGTTGTCGTTCAGCAGTTCCACCTTGACGTCCGAGGTCGGAATAAAGCGCTTGATGTAATCCTCCAGGCCGGCGACGTCGCGTTCGACGGCCAGGTCCAGGCTGGCGATCTGTTCGCCGTTCGGACCGAAGACGAAGATGTTGGTCTCACCGACCGCCTTGCCGAACAGGTAGATACGCCTTGCGGTGCGGGTCACCGCATCGGCAACGGTCGGGTTGGCGACAAGAATGTCGTAGGCATCGCTCGGCAGGTCTATGACCACCGACTTGTTGAGGCCAAGCTTGACGCGCTGCGTGGCTGTCGTAGCCGTCACCTGCGTACTCTTCGCCTCGACAACGCCCTGCACATTCGTTCCGACGAGCAGCAGGCCGAATGCCGTGGCTGCGATTGCCGGCAGTTTACCGCTTAGCCTCATTTCCTTGCCCCTACTTCGGAAACTTCACCCGACTTGATCAGTCTCACCGTTCCCTTGCGGCCATTGCCGGAAACGAGATAGTCGGCCTCACCGAGGTTCTTTTCCTGGGTGTCCGTGATCGCCCGCAGCGCCAGGGTCAGGCGATCCGCCATCTGCTGGGCGACGGTGATGATCTCCGCCTGTTTGGGCGTGAGCTCCAGCGTGGCGGTCTGGCCAACCCTGGTCTTCTTGCCCTGCTCGTCCTCCTGGATGGTCTGGTCGATCGCCAGGACGCGGATGTTCTTGAGGATGGTTTCAGTGTTGAAACCGGTGCCGCCGCCGCTGGCATCCGCCCTGCGGGTCATGATGACGTCGACGAAATCGTTTGGAAGGATGAAGCCGCCGGCCGAAGTGTCGGCCGATATGGCTGTGGCGACCGCCCGCATCCCGGAAGGCAGGATGGACGACATGAAGCTTTGCCCCTCGCCGATCAGCTTGGACCGTCGCACGGGCTCGCCCGCGTACATCGGCACACGGGCGATCGACCCCTTCAGTTTCTCCAGGGCGTCGGGAGCGTTCACCTTGGTGATGAAATTCGCGTTGACGCCGTCGGCCGGCCAGGATTGCCAGGAGATGCTGTTCTGAAGCGCGTTGCCCATCGCGACATCGCCCGAGAGCACAAGCACGTCCTGCAGTGGTACGGCGGGAGCCTGGGGGCCGGAATCGACGACGACCTGCGGCGGCGGGGCGGCGACCATATTTTTTGCGACATAGCCAGCGCCACCCGCCGCGGCCACCGCCACGCTCAGAATAATCAGTCGGGATGCTGGCATCTGTCCGAACCCTCGCCCTTGGCAAACCACGTAGCCAGGCCGGACTTTGCAGCGGCAATCGTCAAAACAAGGTTAATGTAATGCTTACGATCGTGATTAATTTAAGGTTTACATAAATTAGCTCTATCCCGCCGCCACGAATGCAAAGAGCCCGGCCACGGCTCTTTCAAAGCAGGTCGGGCAACGCGGTCTGGGGTAACGGAAATCAGATCGTTTTCAGCTCGCAAGCCTTGCCAGCGCCCATACCATCAAAGGCGAATCCGGATAGGTCAGCAGGCCGCCGAGGCCAAGCGCGATCCCATAGGGAACCCCGGTCGTGTCGTCCGCGAAATGACGCAGGAAGGGATTGCGGCCGGTAATAACCGCCAGTGGCGACTTCCGGTAAAGCAGGATGGCGAGCGTCAGCAGGCCGCCGATCATTGTCGAGATAACAAGGTATTCGACGAGATGGATGTTCAACCCCATCCACACGGCCGTTGCTGCCAGCAGCTTGGCGTCGCCTCCACCCATGCCGCCCATCGCGAACAGGCCGAACGTCACCGCCAGGACCAGGGCACCGGCGGCGAAATGCCAACCATAGGCTGCCCATTCCATACCCGTCAGCGGCGCAACCAGCGCGAAGACGACGACAAGCAGCACCGACACGCGGTTGGCAATTGTCATCGACAGCATGTCGGAGATCGCGGCAAACAGCATGCAGAACGGAAAGACGACGAAGATCAGGGCTTCAAGCATCGGCGCTCATGCCTTTTGTGCGAATTCCAAGGGGCTCAATCTAGACCGGTTCGATTAACGATTGATGAGGCCCGCAACGAAAAGACGACTGGTATTGGCGGTGACATAACAAGCAGAATGAAACAGGGGCCGCCACGTGGCGGCCCCTGTCTAGAACATTAGCTGAGCGTTCAGCAATAAGCAGATCAGCTGCCGCTGGAGTTCAGGGTGGTTCCGATAGAGGTGAACTTGGCGTTGATTGCGTTGCCGAGGGCGCCGGCGCCGGTGATGATGGCGAGCGCGATGAGAGCGGCGATCAGACCATATTCAATAGCGGTCGCGCCGGATTCGTCCTTCACGAAACGTGCAAAAAGGTTAGACATTCGAGAGCTCCTACTCCACGTGTTACAGCACTTCCGTCAACTTCTGTGATGGTTGATCGGATACTGCCAATCTAGGGAGAAGCTCTTTCGATCGGCTTAATAAACAGCCTTACCGATTCCTTTCCCGGCTCGAACAGAGTGCGTGGTTAACTCCATGCTAAGCGCTGGCTAAAGTACCGTTTCCCAGGCCAACGCCGCAAAAGGCAAGGGCTTACGGAAGCTTGCGACCCGGTGCGGATTCGGCCATGTGAGCAGCCATGCCGGTCACGGCATCCGGCGGCGGCAAGCCGACTTAACCGTTGGTTCACCAATCTCGTTCATGTTCCGTTGAACAGTTTGCTTGCGTGGAGCGCCTCGATGGCCGTGCAGAGATCCTCAATGCTGATTGCCGTGCTTCTTGCCGCCACAAGCTTGATCACGCCAGCCAGGGCCGGCGCCGATATCGAAGTCACCATGAATCAGGCCAAGATCGTGAAATTGTCGCGCCCCGCCGACACGGTCGTCGTCGGCAACCCGGCAATCGCCGATGCCTCCGTCCAGGACGCCTCGACGATCGTGCTCACCGGCAAGGGTTTCGGTGTCACCAATCTCGTCGTTCTCGACCAGGAAGGCAGCCCGATCGTCGACACCCAGGTTACCGTCGTGCGGCAGGCAGCCTCGTCGGTTCGCATTTACCGACGTGCCGAGGTCCAGACCATGTCCTGCACGCCCTATTGCGAAAGCTCCTACAAGAGCGAGGCTGAAAAATCCTCCGAAGCCGAGATGAACGTCAGCAGATAGACTGCGCGGGGCCGGCAGCCGTCCAGGTTACCGGCCGGTTAAGACGCCGGCGCCGACTTTAACAATCATTCAAACCGGACCTCAATTGGTTTGCGCTAATACACCTGTCGGAACCGTCCAGGGGTGGCAGGAACAAGGTATGGGCAACGAATTCGGCTCGTCAGGTCAGCACAAGGTGGAGCGCGCCGGGTTTTTGAAGCGCTTCGTTCGCAACCGCCGTGGCAGCACGGCCATCGAATTCGCAATTCTTGCATTGCCGTTCGCGCTTCTTGTCTTTGGCATCCTTGAAAGCTGCATCTCTTTTGCCGGCCAGGAAGTGATGGCCAACATCACTGACGATATCGCGCGCCAGTTGCGCACGGGCCAGTTGAGACCGGCCGATGTCGCCGGGACCAAATTGACGACCCTGATCTGCGGCAGGCTGGAGATCATCGTCTCGACGGATTGTCCCGATCAGCTGCTCGTGGACCTTCGCGAGTATCCGACTTTCGCAGACGCGGCCACTGCGGGCTTCAAGATCCAGAACGGCGATGTCGTGCTGATGCAAGGCACGAACTCACAGGCTTTCGCAAACACGCCTGGCCTGGCGGAATCGAAGAACATGCTGCGGGTCTTCTACAAATGGCCTGTCGTGACCGATCTGATGGCCAAGTCGATGGCCAATCTGAGCGGTGGCAGGACGCTGCACTTTGCGTCAGTGACCTGGCAGAACGAGCCGTTCAATTGAGTTTCGGAAGCACCAACAAGAAAAAAGGCAATGCCATGATGCGTGCGGGGGCACATCTGAAAATTGCAGGACTCTGGAGCAAGGCAGTCGGGTTCTGCTCCAATCGCCGTGGGGTGGCGGCGGTCGAGTTCGCTCTTATCGTTCCTATCCTGCTGGTCATGTACTTCATGACCATGGAGGCTTCGCAGGCCATCGAGACCAGCAAGAAGGTCAGCCGCATCGGCAGCATGGTTGCCGACCTCGTCACGCAGCAGCCGACCATCGTCAAGGCGGATCTCGACGCCATCATGAAAATCGGTACCTCGACCATTCAGCCCTACAACCGCTCGACGCCGAACATCACCATCACGGCAATACAGGTCACCACCGATACGCCGCCCAAAGTGAACGTGGTGTGGTCGCGCAAGGTGGCCAATGGCGTCTACAGTATCGCCACCGCCCTGCCGGCGACCACCACGGTTCCGGCAACGCTCAAGGTCGCCGGCACCTTCCTTATCCGCGTCGAAAGCAATCTGAGCTACTCGCCGATTATCAACTGGCAGTCGGACACCCAGCAAAAGCTCGGATTGACACAATCCCTCACCACGACGATCCCGATGGGCGAGACCTACTATCTGCGCCCGCGCAGAAGCCTGACGATCCCCTGCAGCGATTGCTGAAGACTTTACTGCTGCCCACCATCTGTTGACACCAGGCGCACGATGGCTTCCGCCGTCGCATAATCCTTTGGGGCCACGGTCAGAAAGCCGCCGGAGTGTTTCGATTCCAGGAGATCGTAAACATCCGGCGTCGTCGATTTGAGGTTGGTCAGGAACACGGTCAGCCGACGCTTGGCTTCCGGGTCGAGATCAGTGCGTACGGCATGGGGACCGTATCTCAGCAGGCCCGACATCCACACGACCTGGAGAGCCGACGGCGAAAGGCCGGCTGCTTCGAGCCTTGCCTGCGTGCCATCAGATAGCAGCGGCTGGCCGTCGGCTGCCGCCCTCACCCAGCCGAACGAGGCGTCGGCCTGGCCGTCGACAAGCATGGTTTCCGCCGCGGACGTCGAATTGGCATGGATCAGAAACGGGGCATCCTCAGTGATCTTGACGTGTTCGGCGGCCAGTTCCGCCAGCGGCAAAAGCGAGCCTCCGACGCTGTCCGGCGGCGGCATGGCGATCCGGTGCGTCTGCATCGCCGCCAGGCCGGACAGCTTGCCGTCCCTGGTCAGCAGCACGGAGCGGATGCCGGCCGCACCGTCGGAATCGACCGGAGCCACAAGCGGCTCGATGCATCCACAACGCTGCAGCGCCGTGGCGTAAGCCGTCGCCGAATAGATGGCGTACTCGATCCGGGCGTTGGCCTGCGCCTCGATCAGCGCCGCATAATCGCGCGCAACGACGAACTCCACCTTCATGCCAAGCGCGTTGGTAAAGGATTGCGTCAACAGCGCCAGCCCCGGAACGGTGTTGCCGGCGCCAGGCTCGGCGACAATGCCGATGCGAAATGTGCCGATATCATCGCGCCAGTCGGCCCGCGCCGGACCACACCAGAGCGCGCCGTGCACGACCACAAGGGCAGCGCATGCCTTCAGCGCTGCATTCATGACAAGACCGTCCCGCGTTTTCTTCGATCCATGCCCAAGCCCGGCGCGCCCTGACACTTTATATCCTGGAACATCCTGGATTGTACCTGTCGTCGTTATCCCAAAACCGCTGCGCACTTTTGGGCGACATGCACTGGACTGTCGCGCCAAGCCGTTGCCGTTTGGTTTCCGAATTGCCAATGCCGCCGTAGAACCCTATGTCTGGGCGTCCACACTGGCAACAATGACCCGATGGCGCGCGCTTTCCTCTTCGTCCTGGATTCCTTCGGCATTGGCGGCGCCGCCGATGCCGAACGCTATGGCGATGCCGGCGCCAACACGCTCGCGCACATAGCCGAAGCTTGCGCCGAAGGGCGCGCGGATCGCGAGCGGCTTCGACAAGGGCCGCTGTTTGTCCCGCACATGGCATCACTCGGGCTTGGCAAGGCAGCCGAGACGGCGACAGGATTGGGCTTTGCCCATTTCGGGACGGATCTGATCGCCAATGCCTTCCATGGCGCGGCGCAGGAAGTTTCGAGCGGCAAGGACACACCCTCCGGTCACTGGGAGATCGCGGCCCTGCCGGTGCGTTTCGACTGGGGTTATTTCCCGGATACGGTTCCCGCCTTTCCGGCTGATCTGACCGCGGCGATGATCCGTGAGGGCGAGGTTTCGGGCATTCTCGGCAACTGCCATGCGCCCGGCACCGAGATCATCGAACGGTTCGGCGAGAAACACATCCGCACCGGCAAGCCGATCTGTTACACCTCCGTCGACTCGGTCCTGCAGATCGCCGCGCATGAAGTCCATTTCGGGTTGGAGCGGCTTTATGAATTCTGTCAGGTGGTGCGCCGGCTGGTTGATCCGCTCAGAATCGGGCGCGTGATCGCGCGGCCATTCGTCGGCGAGACCGCCGGCACCTTCCAGCGGACCTACAATCGCCATGACTACGCCGTGCCGCCGCCGGAGCCGACCTTGCTTGACCGGCTGACGGCGCGGGGAAGCCGCGTTATCGCCGTCGGCAAGATCGGCGACATCTTCGCCCATCGCGGCATTTCGGAAGTGCGCAAGGCCGCCGGCAACATGGCCATGTTCGACAAGGCGCTCGGTGCGATGGATGATGCCGGTGACGGCGCTCTCGTTTTCGCCAATTTCGTCGATTTCGACACCGAATTCGGCCATCGCCGCGATGTCGCCGGCTATGCCGCCGCGCTCGAGGCCTTCGACCGGCGGCTGCCGGAAGCACTCGCAAAGCTGCGGCAGGGCGACCTTCTCATCCTGACGGCCGACCATGGCAATGATCCGACCTGGCGAGGGACAGATCATACGCGTGAACGCATCCCTGTGATCGGCACGGGACCCGGTTTGAGAGGTGGCGACATCGGACTGAGAACGACATTCGCCGATATCGGCGAAACCGTCGCCGAACATCTGGGGCTGGCGCCCGGCCGCCACGGCACTTCTTTCCATGCGATGATTGGCGGCCATGCCTGAATTGCCCGAAGTCGAAACAGTCCGGCGTGGCCTGCAGCCGGTCCTGGAAGGTGCCCGTCTGGCCAAGGTCGAAGCGCGACGGCCAGATCTGCGGTTTCCCTTTCCCGAACGGTTTTCGGAACGGCTGACCGGCAGGACAATCACCGCGCTCGGCCGCCGGGCCAAATATCTGACCATGCATGTGCAGGACGGCCCGGTGCTGATCTGCCATCTCGGCATGTCGGGCTCCTTTCGCATCGAGACCGACGACGACGGCGAAACACCCGGCGTGTTCCACCACGAGCGCTCGAAAAGCACGGCGCACGACCATGTCGTGTTCGATGTCGTCGCCGCCAACGGCGCCCGGTCCCGCGTGATCTTCAACGACCCGCGCCGCTTCGGTTTCATGCTGTTTGCTGAAGGACCGCCGGAGACGCATCCGATGCTGGCCGGATTGGGCGTCGAGCCCACGGGCAATGCGCTGGACGGCGTGCTGCTCGCCTCGTTGCTGAAAGGCCGCAGATCGCCGCTTAAGGCAGCACTTCTTGACCAGAAGCTGATCGCGGGACTTGGCAATATTTACGTCTCGGAGGCGCTCTGGCGTGCCGGCCTGTCGCCCTTGCGCGAGGCGGGCACCATCGCCAAGCCGGGCAAGAAGGCCGGGGAACAAAGCGAACGCCTGGCCCAGGCGATCCGCTCGGTCATATCAGATGCCATCGCCGCTGGCGGGTCGTCGCTGCGCGACTATGTGCACACCGACGGATCGCTGGGCTATTTCCAGCATTCCTTCGCCGTCTACGACCGCGAGGGTGAGCCTTGCCCGAAGCCCGGCTGCGGCGGCCATATCGAGCGTATCGTGCAGAGCGGACGTTCGACCTTCTATTGCCGGACGTGTCAGAGCTGAGTTAGACCGGGGTCTAGCGAGGAGAAGCAGCCATGGCCTACGAAACGATCATCACCGAGACGCGCGGCAAGGTCGGACTGATCACACTGAACCGGCCAAAGGCGCTGAATGCGCTGAATTCCCAGATCCTTGCTGAACTCGTCGCGGCTGTGAACGGTTTCGGCGCCGATCCTGGCATCGGCGCGATGGTTCTTACAGGTTCCGACAAAGCCTTTGCCGCCGGTGCCGACATCAAGGAGATGCAGGCGATCTCCTATGTGGACGCCTATAGCCAGGACTTCTTCGTCGGTTGGGAAGAGTTCACGCGGGCGCGCAAGCCGATCATTGCGGCAGTGGCCGGCTATGCGCTCGGCGGCGGATGCGAGCTGGCAATGATGTGCGACTTCATCATTGCCGCCGACACCGCCAAATTCGGCCAGCCCGAAATCACGCTCGGCGTCATTCCCGGCATGGGCGGGTCGCAACGCCTGACCCGGTTCGTCGGCAAGTCGAAGGCGATGGACATGTGCCTGACCGGACGGATGATGGATGCAGCGGAAGCCGAGCGCTCAGGCCTGGTGTCGCGGGTCGTGCCCGCAGCCGAGCTTGTCGAGGAGGCGGTCAAGGCGGCGGCCAAGATCGCCGATTTCTCGCTGCCGTCGGTGATGATGGCGAAGGAAGCCGTCAATCGTTCCTATGAAACGACGCTGGCCGAGGGATTGCGGTTCGAACGCCGCCTGTTCCACTCGCTTTTCGCGCTCGAAGACCAGAAGGAAGGCATGGCGGCCTTCGCCGAAAAGCGGAAGCCGAATTTCACCAATCGGTAGAGCGTTGCCGGCCCGCGATCGAAACCCTGTGGCCTCGGCCAAAAAGAACGCCAGGCAGCGTTGACGCGCCGGAAAAGCTGAACTATAAGCCGCACCAACCGAGGCGGCCCTGTGGCTGCCCGTTTGTTTTTTGCGCCCTGCGGCATGCCGCGTTGCGCCGACCAGATCAGAAGAGAGGCATCATGGCCAACACATCCTCGGCCAAAAAGGCAACGCGCAAGATCGTCCGCCGCGCGGCGATCAACAAGAACCGCCGCTCGCGCGTGCGCACCTATGTCCGCCAGGTCGAGGAGGCACTCGCCTCCGGTGACAAGGCCGCCGCACAGGCCGCCTTCAAGGCCGCCGAGCCAGAATTGATGCGTGCCGCGACCAAGGGCGTCATCCACAAGAATACCGCGTCCCGCAAGGTGTCGCGTCTGGCCGCGCGCCTCAAGGTACTGTCGGCCTGACATCGCCTTTACAGATTAAGCTTCTTTGAAACCCGGCCGATCGTGCCGGGTTTTTTTCGTTTGCCGGCAAGTACTTAAAAAGAATGCTCGGAAACGGTGCCCAAAGCGGATTCCAGTCTTCGAAATGCTTTGCCGGCACATGCATGCCTGCTGATGGTTGACATGCTTGAAAAGTGGCGGCCTACAAATTCCTAACCATCAAAAATAAGCGATATTTTTCATATAGTTACCCATGGTCGTCCACAGCTTGTCCACAACGTCCCAAAGGGACGGGAGGACAACTGGCTGTCAAGCAAATTATTTCAGAATATTTCGCACCGGCCCGGCTTTTTCATATTCGCCGGAAAAGGGTTTGAATCACAATGGCTTTGTCAAAATATGCCGCCACGGCATGGCGCCCCAAGGCGCCTGAGGTAACCAGATTCCTTAAAAATCCGTTAGACGTGGCCTTGCCCTATCCACAGCGATTTCGGTAATGTCGATCCATCGAAAGGGACGGGCCTCTGGCCCTTAACCCAGCCTGACGCAGCCAGCTTAAATTGGCGGGATTTGCGACGCGGATCAAGTCCGCGGACGGTTTGGTTTGCTCTTTTTTCGATACGGTAGGGGACTGGCGTAACTAGACATGGCAGGTAGACGGCGCGCCGGCGTTTTTCGCCGGACGGTGTTGTATTGCGCTGACATACCCAACGCGGACTGGCTTCCATGGGCCGGCACCGGTTCCCCTCGAATAGTGGGCGACGTTCATTGCCGGCGGCGGCAACGGGCATCGTAGCGAAGACATGGTCGCTGGAAAAAGGATGCAGGAGGCGCATCCCCAGCGGAAAACAGGTACAGAAAGGCAAGGAACTCGATCATGCAGAGCGGCATCGAAAGGGAGCTTACGGGCGACCTCCCATTTCCTGGAACTTTGATCGGAGCAAACGAGATGGCGGTCTCCAGCGACGCGGAACAGAAATTCGACCGGGTCAAGACCCAGTTGAAGGCGCGCCTGGGGGCTGAAGTCTATTCGAGCTGGTTCGGCCGCATGAAGGTCGCGGAGGCGTCCAAGGGCATTGTCCGCATCTCGGTGCCCACCGCGTTCCTGCGCTCGTGGATCAACGGCCACTATCTCGACCTGATCTCCGAACTGTGGAAGCAGGAGGATGCCGATCTCCTCAAGATCGAGATCGTGGTGCGCACGGCCACCCGCCAGGGGCGCAGCCATGCCGAACCGGAATTGGCACCGGCGCGCAAGATGACACGGCAGACACAGACGGCGCTGGCCGCCGGCACCGTGAGCCCCGGCAGGGTGGAACGGCCTCCCGTGCCGCGCCCGGGTGCTGCGGTCGAGAGCGAGTTCCGCCACAACGTTCTGGGATCCCCGCTTGATCCGCGTTACACGTTCGGCTCCTTCATCGAAGGCCCGTCGAACCGGGTGGCCTTCGCCGCCGCCAAGGCCGTGGCGGAATCGCAGTCGAGCGCGGTGCGCTTCAACCCGCTTTTCCTGCACGCGACCGTCGGGCTCGGCAAAACTCACCTGCTGCAGGCCATCGCGGCGGAATCGCTGAAGCAGAACCCGAAATCCCGCGTCGTCTATCTCACCGCGGAATATTTCATGTGGCGCTTCGCCACCGCGATCCGCGACAACAATGCGCTGACGCTCAAGGAGCAGCTGCGCGACATCGACCTCTTGATCATCGACGACATGCAGTTCCTGCAGGGCAAGTCGATCCAGCATGAATTCTGCCATTTGATCAACATGCTGCTCGACAGCGCCAAGCAAGTCGTTGTCGCCGCCGACCGGCCGCCGTCCGAGCTGGAATCGCTCGAACCGCGCGTCCGCTCGCGCCTCAATGGCGGCGTCGCGCTTGAAATGTCGGCGCCTGATTTCGCCATGCGCCTCGGCATGCTCAAACTGCGCCTGGCCACGGCCAGGGTCGACGACGCATCGCTCGATATTTCCGACGAAATCCTCAATCACGTCGCCCGCACCGTGACCGGCAGCGGACGCGAACTGGAGGGCGCGTTTAATCAGCTGCTGTTTCGCCAGTCGTTCGAGCCGCAGATCACCATCGACCGCATCGATGAGATCCTCGGCCACATCTATCGCACCGGCGAGCCGAAGCGGGTCCGCATCGAGGATATCCAGCGCATCGTGGCGCGCCACTACAACGTGTCGAAGACCGAATTGTTGTCCAATCGGCGTACCCGCACCATCGTCAAGCCACGGCAGGTCGCCATGTACCTGTCCAAGGTGATGACGCCCCGCTCCCTGCCCGAAATCGGACGGCGCTTCGGTGGCCGCGATCACACCACGGTGCTGCACGCCGTGCGCAAGATCGAGGACCTTTCCGGCAACGACAACACGCTGGCCCAGGAACTCGAGTTGCTGCGACGGTTGATCAACGACCAGGCCTGACCGGTCCGGAACAGGCAAGCCGGAACTGCGCTGGAATTCAACGACTTGCCTGCCCGGCCATGAGCTCGAAATGGGCTCGCGGCGCAGAGCAATTCCAGGAAAAGTGTGAACGGTTTTCCCGGGAAAAGCGCGTAGCGCTTCCCTTGGGAATTGTGTCAAAACAAAGCCTGGCCGCGATCCGGATTCCGGATTCAGTACACTGGCTGGCGGTCTTCGTGGCCTTTATCCCCAGAAAGCCCGCGCAGCCGGCCCGAACCGGTGGCGCGGGCTTGCGTTTGCTGGCTTTTTCCTGTCAGTTTACACAGATTCTGAGCCTGTTCAGACCTTTCGCGGGGCGCCGCCAGCCGGAGACCCGCTCATCCTTTCAAGCGAGCCTGTTTCGTCATGCGTGTTATCCTGGAACGGTCAAATCTCCTGAAGTCGCTCAACCACGTCCACCGTGTGGTCGAACGGCGCAACACGATACCGATCCTGTCCAATGTGCTGCTCAGCGCCGAGGGCGCCAGCCTCGAAATGAAGGCCACCGACCTCGACCTGGAGGTGACGGAAGCGACGCCCGCCAAGGTGGAGCGCGGCGGGGCGACGACGGTTCCGGCGCATCTGCTCTACGATATCGTGCGCAAGCTCGCCGACGGCGCCGAGGTGATGCTGAAGACGGACGAAGACGGCAACGCCATGACGGTGACGTCGGGCCGCTCGAGCTTCCGCCTGCAGTGCCTGCCGCAATCCGACTTCCCCGAGCTTTCGGCCGGATCCTTCTCGCATATCTTCCGGCTCGACTCGGTTGCCCTGAAGGGTCTGATCGAGAAGACGCAGTTCGCCATTTCCACCGAGGAGACGCGCTACTATCTCAACGGCATCTACCTGCACACGCATGAGGTCGGCGGCAAGCTGAAGCTGCGCTCGGTGGCCACCGACGGCCACCGCCTGGCGCGCGCCGAAATCGACGCGCCGGCGGGTTCCGAGGGCATGCCGGGCATCATCATTCCGCGCAAGACGGTGAGCGAGCTGCAGAAGCTGGTCGACGATCCGGATGTCGCCGTGACCACCGAGCTGTCGGACACCAAGATCCGCTTCACCATCGGCAGCGTGGTCCTGACCTCGAAGCTGATCGACGGCACCTTCCCGGACTATCAGCGGGTCATTCCGACCGGCAATGACAAGAAGCTGATCCTCGACCGCCAGAGCTTTGCCGCCGCGGTCGATCGCGTCTCGACCATTTCCTCCGAACGCGGCCGTGCGGTGAAGCTTTCGATCAGCGAAGGCCAGGTGACGCTTGCGGTCAACAACCCGGATTCGGGCAGCGCCACCGAGGAACTGGCGGCCGACTATTCGTCCGACCCGATCGAAATCGGCTTCAACGCCAAGTATCTGCTCGATGTCGCGGCCCAGCTGACCGGAACGGAAGCCAAATTCATGCTGGCCGATGCCGGTTCGCCGACGCTGATCCACGACATGGCCGACGAGACCGCGCTTTACGTGCTGATGCCGATGCGGGTATAGCCGGCACTGCTTCATCGATCCGGCTCTGCGACGGGACCGGCAGCGGAAACAATGGCGACTTCTACAGGCGGATAGCGGTTGCCGGCACAAACCCACATAAGTAAGCTTACACTTACCAATTTCCGCAACTATGCGACACTGACGATCGATCTCGCCCCGGGTGCCGTGGTGTTTTCCGGTGACAACGGTGCCGGCAAGACCAACCTCCTCGAAGCGATTTCCTTTCTGACACCCGGGCGTGGCCTTCGCCGTGCCCCTTACGCCGATGTCGCGCGCGAGGGCGGCGATGGCGGCTTTGCGCTGCACGCTCGGCTCGACGGGCCCGATGGCCAGATCGAGATCGGCACGGGCATTTCGGTTGGCGAGGGTGAAGGCGGCAGGCGGGTTCGCATCAACGGCGCGACGGCCCGATCGGCCGAGGACATGCTGGAATGGCTGCGCGTCGTATGGCTAACGCCGGCCATGGATGCGCTGTTCACCGGACCGGCCGCGGATCGCCGGCGCTTTCTCGACCGGCTGGTGCTGGCGATCGATCCCGGCCACGGCCAGCGCGCCCTCGACTACGAAAAGGCGATGCGGGGCCGTAATCGTCTGCTTACCGAGGGTTCGCGGGATGATCGCTGGTTCGAGGCGATCGAGACACAGATGGCCGAAACCGGCGTCGCCATTGCGGCGGCGCGCGCCGAACTGGTGCGCCTGCTCGCCGCCATGATCGACAAGCTGCCCGACACGGGGCCGTTCCCGCAAGCCGATATCAGCCTTTCGGGCGATCTGGAGACCGAGGTTTCCACCGCGCCGGCGGTCGATGTCGAGGAGCGGTTCCGCCGGACGCTTGCCGGTGGCCGTGATCGGGATCGTGCCGCGGGACGAACGCTCGAAGGCCCGCACCGTTCCGATCTGCTGGTGAGGCACAGGCCCAAGGCGATGCCGGCAGAGCTGTGTTCGACCGGCGAGCAGAAGGCATTGCTGGTCGGCATCGTCCTGTCGCATGCCCGGCTGACCGGCGAGATGTCCGGCATGACGCCGATCCTGCTGCTGGATGAGATCGCAGCACACCTTGATGGCGGACGGCGGGCGGCACTGTTTTCGATCCTGGAGGAGTTAAACTGCCAGGCTTTCATGACGGGAACCGATGCTGCGCTGTTTTCCAGTCTCAAGGGGCGCGCGCAGTTCCTGACGGTCGACCACGGCGCGGTTGGGCCAACCGAAGACGCCTGACAAGGTTTTTCAGCCGCTATATGGTCCTGATATGACCACCGTGCTCACCGCCGACGAGATCGAACGCTATGCCCGCCACATCGTGCTGCCCGAAGTCGGCGGCGCGGGCCAGCAGAAGCTCAAGCAGGCGCGGGTCCTGGTAATCGGCGCCGGCGGACTGGGCGCGCCGGTGCTCGAATATCTTGCGGCGGCCGGCGTCGGCACGCTCGGCATCGTCGACGACGACACCGTGTCGCTCTCCAATTTGCAACGCCAGGTCATCCACGGCACCGATACGGTCGGCATGCTGAAAACCCTCAGTGCCAAGGCAGCAATCGCCCGTATCAATCCCAACACCGCGGTCGAGACGCACACAGTCCGGCTGAACACGGACAACGCCCCTGCCCTCATCGCCGGCTATGACATCACCGTCGACGGTTCCGACAATTTCGAGACCCGTTATACAGTGGCCGACGCTTGCGCGAGCGAGCACAAACCGCTGGTGCATGCCGCCGTCGGCCGCTTCGATGGTTCAGTGACGGTGCTGAAGCCTTTCGAGGACGGCAAGGATGGCAAGCCGAACCCTGGCTATCGCGATCTCTTTCCCGAAGCCCCACCGCCCGGCCTGGTGCCATCCTGCGCCGAGGCCGGTGTGCTTGGCGCGCTGACCGGTGTCGTCGGCACGCTGCAGGCAATGGAGGCGATCAAGCTGATCACCGGCATCGGCGAGCCGCTGGTCGGCCGGCTGCTGCTCTACGATGCGCTCTCCGCGCGCTTCGAAACGATCCGCTACGCCAGGCGCTGATCTTGGAGCGAACCATGCCCCTCTCCATCGACCGCATCCCGGCCGATTTCGGCCGCTGGGATGAGGTGCTTGCCCTGATCATGCGTGCTTTCGCCTTCATGGACGGCGTCATCGACCCGCCGTCCTCGGCCCACCTGCTCACCCTCGATGGACTGCGCGACAAGGCCGGGCGGGAGACCGGTTTCGTGGCCCTCGACGGCGACAGGATCGTCGGCTGCGTCTTTGCCCTCGAAAGAGCCGACGATCTTTATGTCGGCAAGCTCGCCGTCGCGCCGGACTGCCAAGGGCAAGGCACCGGCCGGCGGCTGATGCGGGCGGTCGAAGGTCTCGCGCTCGACCGCGGCAAGGCGGCGCTCGAGCTTCAGACGCGCATCGAGCTCACCGCCAATCATGCCGCCTTTGCCCGCCTCGGCTTTCACGAAACCGACCGGACGGCGCATGAGGGCTACGCCAGGCCGACATCGATCACCATGCGCAAGGCTCTTTCGTAAGCCTTTACTTACATATTAAGACAGCGGATCGTCAGGTTCTGAGCGGCAGCACACGATCCGGTGGGCGGTGACCGTCAACGAATGCCCGGATGTTGATGATGACCTTCTCGCCCATGTCGATGCGGCCCTCGAGCGTCGCCGAGCCCATATGCGGCAAAAGCACGACCTTGTGCCTGGCGGCGAGCTTGAGCAGCTTGGCATTGAGCGCCGGCTCATGCTCGTAGACGTCGAGGCCGGCGCCGGCGATCTTGCCGTCCTGGATCAGCTTGACCAGCGCTTCCTCGTCGATGATGTCGCCGCGCGCGGTGTTGACGACATAGGCCGTGGGCTGCAGCAGCGCCAGCCGCCGCGCCGACAAGAGATGGAAGGTCGCGGGCGTCGACGGACAATTGACCGAGATGATGTCCATGCGGGCCAGCATCTGGTCGAGGCTCTCCCAATAGGTCGCCTCCAACTCGTCCTCGACCGCCGGCAATACGCGATGGCGGTTGTGGTAGTGGATGGAAAGGCCAAAGGCCTTGGCCCGCCTGGCAACGGCGGTGCCGATGCGGCCCATGCCGACAATGCCGAGCCGCTTGCCCCAGATGCGCCGGCCAAGCATCCAGGTCGGCGACCAGCCGGCCCATTTCTTGTCGCCGGTGAGCACGTTGGCGCCTTCCGCCAGCCGGCGCGGCACTGCCAGCATCAGCGCCATGGTCATGTCGGCGGTGTCTTCGGTCAGCACATTGGGCGTGTTGGTGACGGTGATGCCCCTCTTGGCGGCCGCCGCCACGTCGATCTTGTCGACGCCATTGCCGAAATTGGCGATCAGCTTGAGGTTGTCGCCGGCCTGGGCGATCAGCGCCGCGTCGATGTGATCGGTCACCGTCGGCACCAGCACGTCGGCTTCCTTGACCGCCGCGACCAGTTCCGGCTGGGTCATCGGCCGGTCCTCGACATTCAGCCTGGCGTCGAACAGCTCGCGCATACGGGTCTCGACCGGGTCGGGCAGCTTTCGCGTGATGACCACGAGAGGCTTCTTTTTGCCTGCCATTGTTTCCCTCGTTGAGACCTCTTTAACCAAGACCGGCGAAACTGAAAGCCGGTCGCGGTAGCCGATTTACCCATGTAACAAGCGGTGCCGCCGAAGACAAAGAAAAAGGGGCGCCGAGGCCACCGAGCCGGCACCGAAAGGAACGAAAGTGTCTGGTTTCGCGTCGCTTCGCCTGACCCTCAGCGCAGCATTTCTCGGCGCTCTCCTCTATTCCTCGCTTGCCGCGGCACAGAGCGCGGCCGCACCCGCCCAGAGCGCCGTCACGCTCGGGCCGAGCGGCCTGCCGCTGCCGCGATTCGTCAGCCTGAAATCCGGCCGCGTCAACTCGCGCGTCGGCCCGGGCGCCAATTATTCGGTCGACTGGATGTATATGAAGGCCGGCCTGCCGATGGAGATCATCCAGGAATTCGACACGTGGCGCCGCGTGCGCGATGCCGACGGTTCGGAAGGCTGGATCAACCAGTCGCTGCTGTCGGGCCGGCGCACCGCGATCATCGCGCCATGGCAGCGCGGCAAAGGCGCCCAGATCAATATGCTCAGAAGCCCCGACAAGGATGCCAGCGTGGTGGCGATCGTCGAGCCGGGCGTCATGGGCACGATCAAGTCCTGCGACGGCCAGTGGTGCGAAATGACGCTTGACGGCCACACCGGCTGGCTCGCGCAGGCGGCGGTCTGGGGCGCCTATCCCGGCGAGCGGGTCAAGGACTGAGGTCGCCCCGCTCTATCGCCCGATACGGCCAAGGTGGGTGTCCTGAAAACCGGTTGACAGTTTCAGGCCGTAGCCCAGCGCACGGTCGATGGCGATGTGGGCGATCCAGATCAGCGCGACCGCGATTGCCGCCGCATGACCGGACAGGTACCCGACGAGCAGCAGCAGCACCGGTACTATGAGGATGTGAAGGGCGTTGTAGGCGATGGCGCCGATCTGCGGCCCGCCGAGGTAGCCAAACATCGACAGGTCCGGCGCCAGGATGAGCACTGCGAAGAGCCACCAGGAAACGCCTGACCAAGCGTAGAAGACAACGGCGGCGGCCGCCACAGCAGCCCATTCGAGCCTGATTATCAGGTCGAGGGGTTTCATTTCTGGCCGATTATTCTGGCTCCGCCGATTGTTCTGGCCTCGCCGGCCCTTCCTGGCGCTTGGGGCGCAGCCTCACCACGATGTCGACATTGGCGATTTCCATGCCCTCGGGCGGCTCCGGCAGGTTGGTGACCGTCACAGGGCCATTGGCGATGTCGAAAATCCGGTTTTCGCCTTCAATGTAGAAATGGTGGTGGTCGGAAGTGTTGGTGTCGAAATAAGTTTTTGCACCCTCGACGGCGAGGATGCGCAGCAGCCCCGCCTGGGTGAATTGGTGGAGCGCGTTGTAGACGGTGGCCAGCGACACCGGCACGCCGGCGGCCAGCGCTTCCTCGTGCAGTTCCTCGGCCGAGAGATGGCGATCGCCCTTGGCGAAAAGCAGGTCGGCCAGCGCGATACGCTGGCGTGTCGGCCTCAGGCCGGCTTCACGTACCCGCTTGTCCACAGCGACATTTTCCTTCCGGCAGCCCCGGTCCATCTGGTCTTCCAAGCTCACAGTCCCGCTTCAAGACACGCCCAGAATGGCAAAAAAATGAACGTCTGCCGAAACCGGACCCCTGTTGACATATATTCTGTCGTCCGAACGCGATCAATAGCGCGCATTGACCCGGGCAGACTGGCGGGTTAAGCGCAAACGCCGGTTTCCGGCCTGAAACAGATTGTGTTAGGACACCAACGACAAGGGCGCGCTACCGCCCGGACGATATGGGGACGAGATTGATGGCGGGTAAATCCAGCTACGACTACGAAGAATTGCTGGCCTGCGCCCGCGGCGAGCTGTTCGGAGAGGGCAATGCCCAGCTGCCCTACCCGCCCATGCTGATGTTCGACCGTATCACCGAGATCAGCGAGACCGGCGGCGCTTTCGACAAGGGCTTCATCCGCGCGGAGTTCGACATCAAGCCGGACCTGTGGTTCTTTGCCTGCCATTTCATCGGCAATCCGATCATGCCAGGATGCCTCGGTCTGGACGCCTTGTGGCAGTTGACCGGCTTCTACCTCGGCTGGCTCGGCGAACCCGGCAAGGGAATGGCGTTGTCTACCAGTGAGGTCAAGTTCAAGGGCATGGTCACACCATCGGTCAAGAAGGTCGAGTATGGCGTGGATTTCAAGCGCGTGATGCGCGGCCGGCTGGTTCTGGGCATCGCCGATGGCTGGATGAAGGCGGATGGCGAGCCCATATATGCGGCGACGGACCTGAAGGTCGGTCTGTCCAAGCAGTCGGCGGTCGCTTGACCGCAGCCCTGGCCGACCCACTGGCCAGAATCCCTGGAAGGAGTTGCGAATGAGACGTGTCGTAGTCACAGGCCTCGGCATCGTGTCGTCGATCGGCAACAATGCCAACGAGGTGCAGACCTCGCTGCATGACGCCAGATCCGGCATCAGCTTTTCCAATTCCTTCGCCGAGCACGGCTTCCGTTGCCAGGTCTGGGGAGCTCCGACGCTCGACCCGTCCGCCATGATCGATCGCCGCGCGATGCGCTTCCTGTCGCAGGGCGCGGCCTGGAACCACGTCGCCATGGATCAGGCGATCGCCGATGCGGGTCTCGGCGAAAGTGACATCACCAATGAGCGCACCGGCATCGTCATGGGCTCGGGCGGCCCTTCCACCCGCACCATCGTCGAGGCGGCCGAAACGACGCTGAAGAACGGCAGCCCCAAGCGTATCGGCCCCTTTGCCGTGCCGAAGGCGATGTCGTCGACGGCCTCGGCGACGCTGGCCACGTGGTTCAAGATCCACGGCGTCAACTATTCGATCTCATCGGCCTGCTCGACCTCGGCGCATTGCATCGGCAACGGCTATGAGCTGATCCAGTGGGGCAAGCAGGACATGGTCTTTGCCGGCGGCCATGAGGATCTCGACTGGACGATGTCGGACCTGTTCGACGCCATGGGCGCCATGTCATCCAAGTTCAACGACCGGGCATCGGCAGCTTCCCGCGCCTATGACGTCAATCGCGACGGCTTCGTCATTGCCGGCGGTGCCGGCGTGCTGGTGCTGGAAGAGCTGGAGCATGCCAAGGCGCGCGGCGCCAAGATCTACGCCGAGATCGTCGGCTACGGCGCGACCTCGGACGGCTACGACATGGTCGCGCCTTCGGGCGAAGGCGCGGTCCGCTGCATGCGCCAGGCGCTGGCGACGGTCTCCACGCCGGTCGACTACATCAACACCCACGGCACCTCGACGCCAGTGGGGGATTCCAAGGAAATGGGCGCCATCCGCGAGGTGTTCGGCGAGAAGATGCCGTTCATCACCTCGACGAAATCGCTGACCGGCCATTCGCTGGGCGCGGCCGGCGTGCAGGAATCCATCTATTCGATCCTGATGATGCAAGGCGGCTTCATCGGCGAAAGCGCCCATATCGAGACCCTCGACCCCGAATTCGAGGGCATGCCGATCGTACGCAAGCGCATCGACAACGCCAAGATCGACACCGTCCTGTCAAATTCCTTCGGTTTCGGTGGCACCAACGCGACGCTCGTTTTCCAGCGCTATTCCGCATAAGGCCAGCGTTTTTCCAAAAGGATTGCCAACATGGACGGATTGATGAAGGGCAAGCGCGGGCTTGTCATGGGTGTCGCCAACGATCATTCGATCGCGTGGGGCATCGCCCAGAAATTGTCCGAACATGGGGCGGAGCTCGCCTTCACCTACCAGGGCGAGGCCTTCGGCCGCCGGGTCAAGCCGCTCGCCGACAGACTGGGCGCCTCGCTGGTCGTTCCCTGCGATGTCGAGGACAGCGCTTCGGTCGCCGCCACGTTCGAGACGCTTGGGCAGGCCTGGGGCGGGCTGGACTTCGTCGTCCATGCCATCGGCTTTTCCGACAAGAATGAGTTGAAAGGCCTTTACGCCGACACCAGCCGGGACAATTTCGTCCGCACCATGGTGATCTCCTGCTACTCCTTCACCGAAGTGGCCCGCAATGCGGCGGCACTGATGACGGAGGGCGGCTCGATGATCACGCTGACCTATGCCGGTTCGGTCCGCGTCATGCCGAACTACAATGTCATGGGCGTCGCCAAGGCCGGCCTCGAAGCCAGCGTGCGCTACCTTGCCAACGACTACGGTCCGCGCGGCATCCGGGTGAACGGCATCTCGGCGGGGCCGGTGCGCACGCTCGCCGGTGCCGGCATTTCGGACGCCCGCCACATGTTCTCCTACCAGCAGCGCAACTCGCCGCTGCGCCGTACCGTGACCATCGACGAGGTCGGCGGCTCGGCGCTTTATTTGCTGTCCGACCTCGCCTCCGGCGTCACCGGCGAAATCCACTATGTCGATTCCGGCTATCACATCGTCTCGATGCCGACGCTCGACGAGTTGAAGCAGACGGATGGCTGACGAGCCCCGGAACGGGTCAAGGCGACGCGCTTTGAGCAACATGCTTGGGAGCGTTGCAGAGAAATGGCCGTTTTCCAGTAAAGAAATGATCCTCTCCAGTAAAATTGGATGCATTCGCGGAAACTCATTTTAAGAAGATTTCCGCTATAGAGTCCCGCAATCTGGGGACCTTTGAATGTCTGCCGTCAGCAACCCGAAGCGAACACCGGTGTTCCGACTGCTCACGATAGCAAGCTCGGGCATTGGCAGTTTCATCCTCGGCATCTGGGGCCTGAAACACGGTCTCGGCGACGGGTTTGCCGGCATATCCGTGGACATGATGGTCGCGATCATGGCTGCGCTTTGCGCGCTGGCGGCGTCGGTGGCGGCAATGTCCTTCTTCGCCGGCATCGATGAATCGGCGGATTTTGTGTTCAACGAAACCCATTTCGACAAGCTGACCGGACTGCTGGCGCGCCCGGCGATGGTCGGCAAGATCGCCGAGGCGGCGTGCGCGACAAGCCGAACCGGGGAACCGATGTTCCTGATCGACATCGACATCGACCGTTTCAAGCACATCAACGACGCGATCGGTTACAGCCAGGGCGACGAGCTGATCCGCGCCTTCACCAAGCGGCTGCAAAGCTGTGTGCCCCCACGCGCCCTGATCGGGCGCATCGGCGCCGGCGAGTTCGCCGTGCTGCTCCCGGATCATCAGATCCAGGGAACGATGGAAAGCATGGTCGAAAGGCTCATCGACGAGATGATGGAGCCCTATGAACTCAGCAGCCATCAGCAATCGGTGGGTCTGTCGGTGGGTATCGTGGCCATGCCCAAGGATGGCGTCGATCCGGTCCTTATCCTGCGCCGCTCCAACCTGGCGCTGCAGAATGCGCGCGCCAGCGGCGTCGGCAACTGGTCGGTGTTCGACAGCGAGATGGGGCGTGTCGCCGATCATCGCCAATGGGTCGAATCCGAACTGCACACCGCTTTCGAGCGCGGAGACTTCGACCTGCACTATCAGCCGCAGCTCGACCTGCCGACCGGCCGTATCATCGGCTACGAGGCGCTGATCCGCTGGAACCATCCCGAACGCGGCATGATCCCGCCCATGGAGTTCATCCAGATCGCCGAGGAAACCGGGATGATCAACCCGATCGGCGAATGGGTTCTGCGCAAGGCCTGCAGCGACGCCCGCCATCTGCCCGACGACTGTTTCGTCGCCGTCAACATCTCGCCGGTCCAGTTCATGACCAAGGACTTCGTCGGCATCGTGCGTGACACGATGCGGACCACCGGCATCAAGCCGTCGCGGCTGGAGCTGGAAGTCACCGAGACGGCGATGATGCAGGACCGCGACCGCGCGGCCGCTATCCTGAAAGAGCTTGCCGAGATGGGCATCTCCGTCGCCGTAGACGATTTCGGCACCGGCTATTCCAATCTGAGCTACCTGATCGATTTCTCGTTCGGCAAGCTGAAGATCGACCGCTCCTTCGTCAGCCGCATCGATACCGATTCCAGCTCCGGCGCCGTCGTGTCGACCATTGTCGGGCTTTCGCGTGCACTCGGCGTCAGCATCATTGCCGAAGGCGTCGAGACCGAGAACCAGGCGACTTTGCTGCGCGCCGCCGGCTGCGAGGTGGTGCAGGGCTACCTGTTCGGCCGTCCGGCGCCACTCAAGTTCAGGGTTGGCGACCAGCACGTCACCGACGAGGTCCGGCGCGTCGCCAACCTGCACTGAATGCGATACGCATCGTTTCACCGACGCGCGACAAACACCTTGAACATGCCATCGCGGGCGAGTTCCGCGTGGCTGGCAAAGACGGCCGACAGCACGGGCTCGTAGGGAAGCTGGCGATTGGCGACCATGAACAGCCTGCCACCGGGCTTCAATGCCTTGGCTGCCGCGCGGATCATGCCGGCGCCGATCTCCGGCTCCGCCGCACGGCTGCGGTGAAAGGGTGGGTTCATGGCGATGACGTCATAGCGGCGCTCGACCGGCTCCGCGAGCAGATCCGTCCAGAAGAAGCCTTGCGCCACGGTGCCACCGAGGTTGCCCTTGGCTGCCTCCAGCGCATCGAAATCGGCCTCGTAGAGATCAAGGGCCGACAGGCCTGACGAACCGGCAGCCATCTCAGCCGCCACATAGCCCCAGCCGGCGCAGAAATCGGCCGCACTGCCGCGCAGGTCATCGGGCAGGTTGTCGACCAGCAGTTTCGACCCTGCATCGACGCGATCGAAGGAGAACATGCCGGGTGCGGTGTGGAACCGGCCCTCTATCAGTTGCGCCGGGTTGGCGGCGCGAAGTGCCGCAGCAGCCTGCATATCCGCCGGGCGGCGCAGCCAGAAGGCGATGCCGTGATATTTCGGCATATGGCCGTCGAGCGACACAAGCTCGTCGACGCGCTTGCGCAAGCTGGCAATGCCATCGTCCTTGCCGCCGGCGATGACAACCAGCCCGCCTGGCGCCACACGCTCGAGGGCCTCGGCGATGCCCAGTTCGTTCTGGCCACGATGACGGCCAGCGAGCACCAGCGCGGCATCAAAACCGTCGCCCTCGGTTTTCGGTGTGACCGCGAAGCCCGCTGCCTGCAAGGCGCGGAAATGCGGCCGAAAGCCCTGTACGAGATGAAGCGTAGCCTCGAAACCCGACGGCAAGCGCAGGCCTGGCTCGGCGCCGAGGAAAAGGATGCGCTCGCCCTTTCGCGGCAAAGCAAGAGCCTCGGCCTCGAACGGATGGAAAAGCGTCTTCAGCGCTTCAGCGGACATTCCCTCTACCTTCCAAACGAAAACGGGCGCGACCTAAGCCGCGCCCGCTCCGATTTTCCTGTCAGACCGATCAGGCGGCGTCTTCTTCGCCTTCGGCCTTCTTGTCGCGCACGATTTCCTTGCCGGTGGCTTGGTCGACGACCTTCATCGACAGGCGGACCTTGCCGCGCTCGTCGAAGCCCATCAGCTTGACCCAGACCTTGTCGCCTTCCTTGACGACGTCCGAGGTCTTGGCGACGCGCTCATTGGCGAGCTGCGAGATGTGGACGAGACCGTCACGCGGACCGAAGAAATTGACGAAAGCACCGAAGTCAGCGGTCTTGACGACCGTGCCTTCGTAGATTTCGCCGACTTCCGGCTCGGCGACGATGGTGTGGATCCACTTCTTCGCCGCCTCGATCTCCTTGGCGTTCGACGAAGCGATCTTCACCGTGCCGTCGTCCTCGATGTTGATCTTGGCGCCGGTCTTCTCGACGATCTCGCGGATGACCTTGCCGCCGGAGCCGATGACGTCGCGGATCTTGTCGGTCGGGATGTGCATGACCTCGATGCGCGGCGCGAACTCGCCGAGTTCGGGGCGGGCGCCGGTCAGGGCATGCGCCATTTCGCCGAGGATATGCTGGCGGCCATCCTTGGCCTGGTCCAGCGCGATCTTCATGATCTCCTCGGTGATGCCTTCGATCTTGATGTCCATCTGCAGCGAGGTGATGCCGTTGGCGGTGCCGGCGACCTTGAAGTCCATGTCGCCGAGGTGATCTTCGTCACCCAGAATGTCGGACAGAATCGCGAAGCGCTCGCCTTCCTTGATCAGGCCCATGGCGATACCGGCAACCGGCTTGGCCAGCGGCACGCCGGCATCCATCAGCGCCAGCGAGGTGCCGCAGACAGTGGCCATCGACGACGAACCGTTGGACTCGGTGATCTCCGAGACGACGCGCAGCGTGTAGGGGAACTGGTCAGCGCTCGGCAGCATCGGGCGGATGGCGCGCCAGGCGAGCTTGCCGTGGCCGATTTCGCGGCGGCCCGGCGAACCCATGCGGCCGGTCTCACCGACGGAGTAGGGAGGGAAGTTGTAGTGAAGGAGGAACTTCTCCTTGTACATGCCGGTCAGCGAATCGACATACTGCTCGTCTTCGCCGGTGCCGAGTGTGGCAACGACCAGCGCCTGGGTCTCGCCGCGGGTAAACAGCGCCGAACCATGGGTGCGCGGCAGGACGCCGACTTCGGAGACGATCTTGCGAACGGTCTTCAGGTCACGACCATCGATGCGCGAACCGGTGTCGAGGATGTTCCAGCGCACGACCTTGGCCTGGAGTTCCTTGAACACCGAACCGATCTGCTCGGAGGTGTACTTGGCCTCTTCGCCTTCGGCCGGAGCATAGGCTGCCTTGACCTTCGCCTTGACGGCGTCGACGGCGGCATAGCGCTTCTGCTTGTCGGTGATCTTGTAGGCTTCACGAAGCTCGTCGCCGACGATCTTCAGCATCTCGGCTTCAAGCGCGGAATAGTCCGGCGCGGTGAAGTCGCGCGGCTCCTTGGCGGCAACTTCGGCCAGCTTGATGATGGCGTCGATGACCGGCTGGAAGCCCTTGTGACCGAACATGACGGCGCCGAGCATCAGCTCTTCGCCAAGTTCCTTGGCTTCGGACTCAACCATCAGCACGGCGTCGGCGGTGCCGGCGACGACGAGGTCGAGCTTGGATTCCTGCATCTCGTCGATGTGCGGGTTGAGCACGTATTCGCCGTTGATGTAGCCGACGCGGGCGCCGCCGACCGGGCCCATGAAGGGGACGCCCGACAGGGTCAGCGCGGCCGAGGTGGCGACGATCGACAGAATGTCCGGATCGTTCTCGAGGTCATGCTGGACAACGGTGACGACGATCTGGGTGTCGTTCTTGTAGCCGTCAGCGAAGAGCGGACGGATCGGGCGGTCGATGAGACGGGAAACCAGCGTTTCCTTTTCGCTCGGACGGCCTTCGCGCTTGAAATAGCCGCCCGGGATCTTGCCGGCGGCATAGGTCTTTTCCTGGTAGTTGACGGTCAGCGGAAAGAAATCGAGGCCGGGCTTGGGCTCCTTCATCGAAACGACGGTGGCCAGAACCTTGGTCTCGCCGTAGGTGGCGAGCACAGCGCCGTCAGCCTGACGCGCGATCTTACCGGTTTCGAGGATGAGCGGGCGGCCGCCCCATTCGATTTCCACTTTGTGCTGATTGAACATGTCTTGTCCTTTATATGAGGAAGGGCCGCGCCGTTTCAGCGTGCGCGGGTGCCCTTTCCTCTGGCTTCCTTTCTCGGGCAGCCACGGGCAAGACAACGGGAGGCTCGGGTTTTATTGGCACTACGGCCATACGAGCGTCCTGCAATCCTGCCCCATGACCGTCCATGGGTGGCTTCGAGTGGCCCTCTGCACGCTCTAAGCCGGATATGGCCAATCGATCGACTGGCCTGCGCACGACCCCGAAAACCATTGCTTGCGGAACGCGTCATGCGCAAATTCACTTGTTGAAGCGTCCGTCCGGCATCCGGATGGGTGCGCGGCGCTCCAGTCCTGCATTCGAGATCGGGTTGGCCCGGGGCTCGAATGCGCGACCGGCGGACTCCCTGTGGGAGCCCGCCGGTCAATTCGTCAACGGCGCAGACCGAGCTTCTCGATCAGTGTCTGATAGCGCGCGTCGTCCTTGCGCTTGAGGTAATCAAGCAGGCTGCGGCGCTGGGACACGAGGGCGAGCAGACCACGGCGGGAATGGTTATCCTTCTTGTGGTCCTTGAAATGGTCGGTCAGGTTCTTGATGCGCTCGGAAAGGATGGCCACCTGGACTTCCGGAGACCCGGTATCGCCCTTGGCGGTTGCGAATTCACCCATCAATTCCTGTTTGCGCTCGGCAGTAATCGACATCGTGTTTTTCCTTATCTGTTTGAGGAAACGGGTCGCCCTCAGCCGGGATGTCGTCCAGCAGGGGCCGGTGCAAGCAAAGCGTCGTGGCGCTATGCTGCGGCGCATATAGGGCAATTCCCTGGAAAACACCAGCCCAATTCATAAAGCCGGCTTTTCAGCCCCAAATGGCCAGTTTTACCGCCGTCAAAGCCATTTCTTCCATTTGAAGAAGGCAATCAAGCCGATCGCGACAACAGCCATGAACAGGAGCGATGCGGGATAACCGTAATAGGACCGCAGCTCCGGCATGTTCCATGGCGAGGCGTCGGGACTGAAGTTCATGCCCCAGACGCCGACCAGGAAGGTGAGCGGCATGAAGATGACCGAGACGATGGTGAGATAGCTGATGACGTCGTTGGTGCGCGCCTGGCTCAGCGACAGATGCATCTCAATCAGCCCGGTCAGCATGTCGCGCTGGGTCTCGACCAGTTCGATCAGCCTCAGCGTGTGGTCGAGCGTGTCGTTGAGGAAGATTTTGGTCTCGGCCTTTACATAGGGCACATCGTTGCGGATCAGCGTCGCCACGGCATCGCGCATCGGCCACAGCACGCCCTTCAGCACATTGGCGTCGCGCCGCAATTCGTGCAGTTGCCGCATCTGATGCTTGTGCGTTGAATGCAGCATCTCATCCTCGATACCGTCGACCTGGTCGCCTGCCGCCTCGACGGGCGGAAAATAGCTGTCGACGATGGCGTCGATCAGCGCGTAGGCCAGATAGTCGGCGCCGCGGGCCCGCAACCGGTTGGGCGCGGAACTCTCGATGCGCTTGCGCACGGGATCGAAGGGATCTCCCTCGCGCTCCTGGAAGGTGACGACGAAATTCTTGCCGAAGAACACGGCGATCTGCTCGTAGCGATGGGCCGTGACATCGTCGATCATCCGCACGACCACGAAGGCGTGGTCCTCGAAGAAATCGACCTTCGGCCGCTGGCCGGTGTTGACGACATCTTCCAGCGCCAGCGGATGCAGGTTGAAGATCCGGCCGATCTCCTCGATCAGCTGAATGTTGGCGAGGCCCGTGCAGTCCAGCCAGACGACCGGCCAGTTGTCGCAATGGGTGTTGAGGTCATCGATGCTGGCATTGTCGATGGTTTCGAATTTTTCCGGCGAGATCAGCGTCAGCCTGAGCTCGCTGCGCCGCGCCGCCGGATCGGCGATCAGCGTACCCGGCGAGGCGCCGACCGGCGGCCGCCGCGTCTTCACCGGCGCCCGCTTTTTCACCGCCTCGGCCTTTGCCATGTGCCCCTCGAGCGTAAAATCAACTGAAGTTAGACGAGAGCTGTCACCCGGCAAAGACCCGCTTGGGCTTGAACATGCCTTGTTCGATCGCGCCGATGGCAACCAGCTTGCCGCGTGCCGTCGCGCAGGCTTCTTCCGCCTCCACGGGCGCATCGCGGCCACGGATGATCACCGGATTGCCGAGGCGGATCTTTGTCGCCGCGTCGTCGCTGATGGCGATCTGCGGCAGGCAGTCGAGAGCCGCTGACGTGTCGACCAGAAGCGCGTCGATCGCGCCGAAGTCTACCGGCACGTCAATCGCATCAGCATCGTCGGCAGGCTCCGGCTTGGCCTCGCCTTGCACGCCGAAGCGAGCCGCCTCGAGCTCGGCGATGGTGACGAAATCCTCAGGCGTGAACGGCTCGACCTCGACCCGGCGCAGGTCGGAAATATGACCAAAGCAGCCAAGGTCGCGGCCCATGTCGCGGGCCAGCGAGCGCACATAGGTGCCCTTGCCGCATTCGACCTCGAAAACGGTGTCGTCAGCGTGATGCTCGATGACATCCAAACGCCCGATCTCGATCTCCCGCGCGGGAATGTCGACCGTCTCGCCTTCGCGGGCGAGGTCATAGGCGCGTTCGCCCGCAATCTTGATGGCCGAGAATTGCGGCGGCGTCTGCATGATGACGCCAGTGTATTTCGGCAGCAGCGCCTTAACCTCGGCTTCCGATGGCCGCAGGTCGGAACTCTTCGTCACCGGGCCTTCAAGATCGTCGGTGGAGCGCTCCTGGCCCCAGGCAACGGTGAAGCGATAGATCTTGGCGCCGTCCTGCACGTAAGGCACGGTCTTGGTCGCTTCGCCGAGCGCGATCGGCAGCATGCCGGAAGCCAACGGATCGAGCGTTCCGGCATGGCCGGCCTTTTCCGCCTGGAACAGCCATTTGATCTTGGACACGGCCTCGGTCGAACCCATGCCGACCGGCTTGTCCAGCACCACCCAGCCGGAGATCGGCCGGCCCTTTTTCTTGCCGCGGCGCCCCATTATTCCCCGTCCTTGATGTCTTTGGCCTTGTCGTCTTTGTCTTGGCCTTCGACACTCAGATCACGCGCCACCTCGGGCGACTTCAGGAGATCGTTGATCCTGGCGAAATTGTCGAAGGAGGTGTCGAGCTTGAAGCGGAACTCCGGCATGAACTTCATCTGCCGCAGAGCGCCGGAGACACGGCCACGCACGAATTTCGCGTGTTTATTCAACGCCTCGACCACCGCATCGGTATCCTTGGCGCCGAGCGGCGAGACGAAAGCGGTGGCGACCCTTAGGTCGGGCGACATACGCACCTCCGAGACCGAAACCACGGTGTTCTCGATCAGCGGATCGATGATCTCACCGCGCTGCAAGGTTTCGGAGAGCGCATGGCGCACCTGTTCGGCGACGCGCAGCATACGCTGGGACGGACTGGATGTGGTTGGACGGGGCATTTTTCTCAATCCTGAAAGCGTGAGGCGCGGGATAGGACCGTGCCGCATGTCTCACATGTCAACGCATCGGCCCGAAATCGAATTCGGTTTCGAAAAGCACGATGCGTAGTTTCACAATAAACTCCAGGCGGCGGTCATTTGACCACCGCCTGGCATGGACAAGTCACTCGAACTCAGAGCGTGCGGGTGACCATCTCGACGCGGAAGCACTCGATGACGTCGCCGACGCGCATATCCTCGTAGTTCTGGAAGGCCATGCCACACTCCTGGCCGCCCGGGACTTCCGAAACTTCGTCCTTGAAGCGCTTCAGCGTCTTCAGCGTGCCTTCGTGGATGACGACATTGTCGCGGATCAGGCGCACGCCCGCACCGCGCTCGACCTTGCCTTCGGTGACGCGGCAGCCGGCGATCTTGCCGACCTTTGTGATGTCGAAGATCTCGAGGATCTCGGCATTGCCGATGAAGGTCTCGCGACGCTCCGGCGATAGCAGGCCCGACAGAGCCGCCTTCACATCATCCACGAGGTTGTAGATGATCGAGTAATAGCGGATTTCGATGCCCGCGGCCGCGGCCGCGGCACGTGCCTGCACGTTGGCGCGAACGTTGAAGCCGATGATCGCCGCACCAGACGTTTCCGCCAGGGAGACATCGCTTTCGGTGATGGCGCCGGCGCCGGCATGGACGATGCGCGCACGCACCTCGTCGGTGCCGAGCTTGTCCAACGCGGCGTTGATGGCCTCGATCGAGCCCTGCACGTCGCCCTTGATGACCAGCGGGAATTCCTTCAGTCCGCTCGTCTGCAACTGCGACATCATCTGTTCGAGCGAGCCGCGCTGGCCGGCATGCTTGGCCACCGCCTTCTCGCGCGCCAGACGCTGGCGATATTCGGTGATCTCGCGGGCGCGGGCCTCGTTGTTGACCACGGCGAAGCGGTCGCCGGCCTGCGGGGTTCCCTGAAGGCCGAGCACCTCGACCGGCATCGCCGGCGGCGCTTCCTTGATCTGTTCGCCGCGATCGTTGACCAGCGCGCGCACCCGGCCCCATTCGTTGCCGGCAACGAGGATGTCGCCGGGCATCAAGGTACCGGTCTGCACCAGCACGGTGGCAACGGGGCCACGGCCCTTGTCGAGCTGCGCCTCAATGACGACGCCCTCGGCGGTACGGTCCGGATTGGCCTTCAGGTCGAGGATTTCGGCCTGCAGCAGGATCGCCTCGAGCAGCTTGTCGAGGTTGGTGCCCTTGGTCGCAGATACTTCGACGTCCAGCACCTCGCCGCCCATGGATTCGACGAAGACCTCATGGCGCAGCAGTTCGGAGCGCACCTTCTGCGGATCGGCGTCATGCTTGTCGATCTTGTTGATCGCCACGATGATCGGAACGCCGGCCGCCTTGGCGTGGCTGATCGATTCGATCGTCTGCGGCATGACGCTGTCATCGGCCGCCACCACCAGAATGGCGATGTCGGTGGCCTGGGCGCCGCGAGCACGCATCGCCGTGAAGGCGGCGTGGCCGGGCGTGTCGATGAAGGTGATCTTCTGACCGTTCTTCTCGACCTGATAGGCACCGATATGCTGGGTGATGCCGCCAGCCTCGCCGGAGACGACATTGGCGTTGCGGATCGCATCGAGCAGCGACGTCTTGCCGTGGTCGACGTGGCCCATGATGGTCACGACGGGCGGACGCGACACCAGGTCCTCGGCATTGTCGGCGATGTTGAATAGGCCTTCCTCGATGTCGGACTCGGCAACGCGGCGGACCGTGTGGCCGAATTCGGTGGCGACCAGTTCGGCCGTGTCGGCGTCGATGACGTCGCCCGGCTTCAGGATCTGGCCCTGCTTCATGAAGAACTTGACCACATCGACCGCACGTTCGGACATGCGCTGCGCCAGTTCCTGGATGGTGATGGTCTCGGGCAGGATCACTTCGCGCATGACTTTCTCGCGCGGCTCATTGTGCATCGCGCGCTTGAACTTCTCCTGGCGGCGACGCATCGACGACAGCGAACGGGCCCGCGCATCCTCGTCGGAAAGCGCGGAATTCAGTGTCAGCTTGCCACGGCGACGATCCTCCTCGCCCTTGGTCGGCTTGGCCGGACGCGCCACTTCAGGCGTGACCAGGCGACGCACCGGCGCGCCGGCGCCTGCCCGCTTCGGCTTGACCTCTTCCTCTTCGTCCGCCGTTGCCAGCTCCACGGCTTGCGGTGCGCGACGGCGTGCCTCTTCCTCGGCGCGGCGGCGCGATTCGGCCTCGGTCTGCAACCGCGCCTCTTCCTCGGCCTGGCGGCGCGCGGATTCTTCGCGCTCACGCTTGCGGCGCTCTTCGTCCTCGGCCCGGCGCTTGGCCTCTTCGGCGGCGCGCTGACGGTCTTCGACCTCGCGGACCTTCGAGCCCTCAAGCGCCCTGCGGCGTGCTTCCATTTCGCTGCGCGACAGTTCGTTCAGCACCATGCCGCTGCGCTCGACCGGAGGCGGCGGGGGAGGCGGAGGCGGCGCCGCCTTGGGCGCTTCCTGCACTACAGGTGCCGCGGCGGCGACCGGCGGCTTCGGCGTGAAGACAGGCACAGGGGCAGCGGCAACCGGCTCCGGCTTGTCGCCGGGCAGGGAGAATTTGCGCTTCTTGGTCTCGACCACGACCGACTTGGTACGGCCATGCGAGAAGTTCTGGCGCACGGTGCCCTGTTCCATGCCGGGGCGCTTCAGCGTCAAGGTCTTCTTCGGTGTAACACTCAACGTCTTGTCGTCGCCCGATTTCGTATCGCTCATTCCATATCCTCTGCGGGCTCATCTTCGTCAGCAACGGCCGCAAGCATTGCCAGATCGTCCGGGGTACCGCCCCGATATCGGTCGAGCGCAACCATGCGCTTCTGGACCGCCTTACCCGCGTCTCCCGCGAGGACGGCAGCATGTATCACATTTGTGCCCCCCAATGCCAAGCTCAACTCGGCCTCGGAGAAAAGTTTGTAGGCAAGGATGGAAGGGCCGCCAATATGGACGGTCGCCCGCCGCGCCTGGCTGATCTTGCGCACGCCATCGTCGGACGCTTCGGTCGCGTGGAGCACGAAAAGCGCCAGCCCACCGCGCACGGCACTCTCGACCTTGGTGGCACCAAGAGAAATCGCGCCTGCCTTGCGGGCGAGACCCAGCATGCCCAGAGCGGATCTGGAAAGCAGCCCATCGACCATGCCGCCAAGATCCGGCGGCACAACCACCTGTGCCTTGAAGGCGCGGGCAAAAAGGTTCTTGGCCGCCGCCTTGTCGATATGTAGGCGGTCGGCGCTCACCCAGCAACCACGGCCGGGCAGATTTCTCTTGAGATCGGGAACGACGGCCGAATCCGGGCCGACGACGAACCGGATCAGTTCATCCGGTTCGGCCTGCTTGCGGGTGACGATGCAGGTGCGATCGTTCATCTCGTCCAAGGGCGGGTTCTGTGCGATGCGGTTTCACCTCACGCACCAACGGCTTCGTCAGCCGGGACTTCTTCGGCTGCAAGCTCGTCTTCGGTGATCCAGCCGGCCTTGAGGCGGGCATTGAGAACCATCTGCTCGGCATCGGCTCGCGACACGCCGTGATTGGCGAGCACGCCCGGGAATACCTTGGTCTCGCCGTCCTTGCGTTCCTTCCAGCCGGTCAGGTCGTCGGCGGCATAGCCGGCGAAATCCTCGATGGTCTTCACGCCGTCCTCGCCGAGCGTCACCATCATGGCGGTGGTGACACCGGGGATCTCGCGCAATTCGTCCGTCACGCCCAGTGCCTTGCGCTTCTCGTCATGCTCGGCCTCGATCTTCTCCAGATACTCGCGGGCGCGGGTCTGGATTTCCGAAGCTGTGTCTTCATCGAAGCCGTCGATCGAGGCGATTTCGCCAGAGTCGACATAGGCGACTTCCTCGACGCTGGTGAAGCCTTCGGAGGCCAGCACCTGGCCGACCATCTCGTCGACATCGAGGGCTTCCATGAACAGCGCGGAGCGCTCGACGAATTCCTTCTGGCGGCGCTCGGATTCCTCGGCCTCGGTCAGGATGTCGATGTCCCAGCCGGTGAGCTGCGAGGCGAGACGCACGTTCTGGCCGCGGCGGCCGATGGCCAGCGACAGCTGATCGTCGGGAACCACAACTTCGATGCGCTCGGCGTCCTCGTCGAGCACGACCTTGGCGACTTCCGCCGGCTGCAGCGCATTGACGATGAAGGAGGCAGCCGAAGGCGACCACGGAATGATGTCGATCTTCTCGCCCTGCAATTCGCCGACGACGGCCTGGACGCGGCTGCCGCGCATACCGACGCAGGCGCCGACCGGATCGATCGAGCTGTCGCGCGAGATGACGGCGATCTTGGCGCGCGAGCCCGGGTCGCGGGCGACCGACTTGATCTCGATGATGCCGTCATAGATCTCCGGCACTTCCATGGTGAAGAGCTTGGCCATGAACTGCGGATGGGTGCGCGACAGGAAGATCTGCGGGCCGCGCTGCTCGCGGCGCACGTCGTAGACATAGGCGCGGACGCGGTCGCCATATTTGTAATTCTCGCGCGGAATCAGCTCGTCGCGGCGGATGATGGCCTCGCCACGGCCGAGATCGACGATGACATTGCCATATTCGACGCGCTTGACGGTGCCGTTGACGATCTCGCCGATGCGGTCCTTGTATTCGTCGTACTGGCGGTCACGCTCGGCCTCGCGCACCTTCTGCACGATGACCTGCTTGGCCGACTGGGCGGCAATGCGGCCGAAATCCATCGGCGGCAGCTGTTCGGCGATGAAGTCGCCGAGCTGGGCGTCGGGATTGCGCTCGCGGGCCGAGGAAATGGCGATCTGCGTGGCGTAGTCGTCGACCTTTTCGACCACTTCCATCAGCCGCTGCAGCTTCATCTCGCCGGTGTTCGGGTTGATGTCGGCGCGGATGTTGGTTTCCTGGCCATAACGCGAGCGCGCCGCCTTCTGGATCGCATCGGCCATGGCGGCGATGACGATCGACTTGTCGATCGACTTTTCACGCGCGACGGCGTCGGCAATCTGCAGCAGTTCAAGTCTGTTGGCGCTTACAACCATGTTTTTTCTCCCGAGCCTGTTTGCCGGACTTTACGCCCGGCAGCTCAATCAACTTTCCTGTTCGTGTTCTTCCGTGGCGTCCGCTTCCGTACCCTCGGGCACGTCGTCGTCCGGCTCGCCGCGACGTTTCTTGGCTTCCTTGCGCGCCCTGTTGTCCTTCGACAACGCATCGCGGATGAGGTCGTCGGTCAGGATCAGCCGGGTTTCGGCAATGGCGTCGTAGGGCACGCGCACCGTCGGCTCCTCGCCATAGGCAGCCTTGTCGCGCTCGATCAGCACGTCGTTCTCGCCGGCCTCGGCGATCTTGCCCTTGAAGCGCTTGCGATCGGCGACGATGACCGATGTTTCCATCTTCACCAGATGACCGGTCCAGGTCACGAAATCCGATTTGCGCACCAGCGGCCGGTCGATGCCCGGCGAAGACACTTCGAGATGATACGCCTTTTCGATCGGATCATCGACGTCGAGCGCCGGCGACACCGCGCGGCTGACCTCTTCGCAATCCTCGACGGTCATGGTGCCGTCCTCGCGCTCGGCCATGATCTGCAGCGTCAGCCCATTCTGGCCGGACAGATGCACGCGCACGAGGCGAAAGCCGATGCCGCGCAGCACCGGTTGGACGATCAGCGCAATGCGCGCATCGATGCCGCTTTCGCGGATGATGCGGTCGTCACCTTCGCTTGCCGTTGCAGTCATCAAGTACCTGTCGTTCGTTTCGGACCTATCGGCAGGTAATAAAAAAGAGCGGGACCGGGTGGACCCACTCTTCGTCATACCGACCAAGAATTTGAGGTTGATATAAACGAACATGGCCGGTGTTTCAAGCCCGCCGTGGCGGGCCGGCAAAAGCCCTGACAGCGTCAGCATTGCTCCAGGCGCATGGCCGCCATGCGGCAATCCCCCTGTGAGAGCCGGCAGGGCGCTCTTATTTGTTAGCCACGACACGAACAGAAGCGGCGCGCGGTGGCGCGCGAAAGGACAAGATCATGAGCAACCGCAGAATATTTTCCGCCTTGGGCAATCTCTTCACCACATTCGGCAGCGCGGTCGCAGCGTCGCGCGCCGTGGAAGCCGGCCGCAAGCCGCGCGCCGACGATCTGCACAAACTCGGCATGGATCCGGCTATTTTCAACAGGATCGGCCGTTTCTGAAAATCCGGCGAGAGGCGCCGTAGACTCTTTGTTCTGACGCAATTCCGGGCGGAAAACCGTTACACACTTTTCCTGGAACTGCTCTAGGGGCGCTTACGTCCTGACAAAGGTCAGATAGGTGGGCCGCCGGCCCTCGCGAATGGCCTTCGCCTCGTAACGCGTGCCCGGCCAGCCATAGTAAGGACGGTGCCAGTCCGCCGCTTCGGCGGCCTGCCATGCGAAGGCGCCATGCGCCCGGCAATGCAGCAAGGTCCAGTTCACATAGGTGTCGATATCGGACGCGAAGCGGAATTTTGAACCCGCCTTCAGGACGCGCGCGAAGCGATCGAGATTGACCGGGCTGACGAAACGCCGCTTCCAGTGCTTCTTCTTCGGCCAGGGATCCGGGTAGAGAAGGTCAATGCCGTCAAGCGAGGCTGGCGGCAGCCAATCGAGCAGCCGGGTGGCGTCGTCGTCATGGACCCTGAGATTGGCCAGCGGCCTTGCCCGCACCGCCATCATCATCTTGGCCATGCCGTTGACGAAGGGCTCGACGCCGATGAAGCCTGTTGTCGGCGCCTCGATGGCCCGGTGCAGAAGATGCTCGCCGCCGCCAAAGCCGATCTCGAGCCGGACAGTCGAAACATCAGTTTCAAACAAAGTGCGCAGATCCGACGGCGCTTCGGCCGTCAGATCGAGTCGGTAGGCGCCAAGCCCGCTTTCCAGGGCCGCTGCCTGCTGCGGGCGAACGGGCTTGCCGCGCCGGCGACCGAAAAAGGCTTCGGTCGCACGGCTTGGCCTGTCTTGCGGGCTCATCTGGTGGCGCAGGGTCTGTCGTGGCGCTCAGGCCGCGACAGCATCCTTGAGCGCCTTGGCGAGATCGGTCTTTTCCCAGGAGAAAGACCCGTCACGGCCAGCCTTGCGGCCGAAATGGCCGTAAGACGAGGTCTTGGCGTAGATCGGCTTGTTGAGGTCGAGATGACGGCGAATGCCCGACGGCGACAGGTCCATCACGGTGCGCAGCGCGTCCTCGAGCTTTGCCTCGTCGACCTTGCCGGTGCCGTGCAGGTCGACATAGACCGACAAAGGCTGGGCGACGCCGATGGCGTAGGAAAGCTGGATGGTGCAGCGGTCGGCAAGCTTCGCCGCCACGACATTCTTGGCCAGATAGCGCGCCGCATAGGCCGCAGAACGGTCGACCTTGGTGGTGTCCTTGCCCGAGAAGGCGCCGCCGCCGTGGGGAGCAGCGCCACCATAGGTGTCGACGATGATCTTGCGGCCGGTGAGGCCGGCATCGCCGTCCGGGCCGCCGATGACGAACTTGCCGGTCGGATTGATGTACCACATGCAATCGTCGGCAATCTTGAGGTCGCCCAATGCCTCGCGGATGTAGGGTTCCACGACCTTGCGCACCTTCTTCGAATCCCAGGTCGCGTCGAGATGCTGGGTCGACAGCACGATCTGCGTTGCCTCGGCGGCCTTGCCGTCGATGTAGCGGACGGTGACCTGGCTCTTGGCGTCCGGCCCGAGCTTGCCGGCCTCGCCGTTGTTTTCGTGGCGAGCGGCGGCCAGAAGTTCGAGGATCTTGTGGCTGTAGTAGATCGGCGCCGGCATCAGGTCAGGCGTCTCGCGACAGGCGTAGCCGAACATGATGCCCTGGTCGCCGGCCCCTTCCTCGCCCTGGCGGTCGGCGGCGTTGTCGACGCCCTGGCCGATGTCGGGCGACTGGCCATGCAGGAGAACCTCGATCTTGGCGGTCTTCCAGTGGAAGCCGGCCTGCTCGTAGCCGATCTCGCGGATCGCCTTGCGGGCGACCGATTTGAACTTGGCTGGGTTGATGATCGAATGTCCGGCGGCATCCTTGAGGATATTGCCGGCCTTGTCCTTCTTCAGCAGCGTCTCCGGGACGCGCACTTCGCCGGCGATGACGACGCGGTTGGTGGTCGCCAAGGTCTCGCAGGCGACACGGACTTTCCACGGGTCCATGCCGGTCTTCTTGGCTTCACGGTAGACCAGATCGACAATCTCGTCGGAGATCCGGTCACAGACTTTGTCGGGATGGCCCTCGGCAACGGATTCCGAGGTAAAGAAGTAGTTCTGCCGCGTCACGGGTGTCCCCTCTTGAAAAACGATCGGCAGGCTGCCGATTTTGGCGCGCCACGTGTTAGCGGGGCAAAGCGTCGCTCGTCAAGCGTTGCCGCCATTCTGGCACGACTGTCGATGTCGATATCTTGTGCCACCGGCGGCGAATGCCGCCGGTTGGCAGCGCATTGAGGTCAGTCGAGATCGTCCGCGGCGAGCGACTTCACCAGGTCGATGATCCTGCGGCGCACCTTGACGTCGGCGATCTTGACGAAGGCCCGGTTGAGCTGAAGGCCTTCGGGACTGCCGCAGAATTCGACAGCGAAAGCCATCGACGCATCCTCGGAAAAGCCACGGCCGGCCACAGCTTCCTGGCCCGGCGCATCCTCGAAAAAGAAGGCGACGGGCACGCCGAGTATGGAGGCTATCGCCTGCAGCCGGCTGGCGCCGACGCGGTTGGTGCCCTTTTCATATTTCTGGATCTGTTGAAATGTGATGCCGAGATTCTCGCCCAGCTTTTCCTGGCTCATCCCGAGCATGTTGCGCCGAAGCCGGATGCGACTTCCAACATGGATGTCGATGGGATTCGGTTTCTTCTTGTTTTCTTCTGTCATTTTTTCCTCGCCGAATTTTTTCGGCTTTGTGATTTTTTTCCCGCCCAAACAAAGCCGGAGGCGACTGCCCCAACAGAACGATCCACCGGCTTCGAGAAATTTTCAGGCGATACAGTATGAGTTTCTAATGTGTCGACTGTCAATTCACCCGTAGCCTTTGCCTTACGTTCAACAGCGCTCCCACCAGCGCAAACAGCAACATGATCAGCATTCCGTTAATGCGCCGCTGGCCCGAGGAAACGACTGTCTGTCCGGAAATCGGCACCTTCACATCGATGGCTCCGCGCGCGTCGATCGCCAACGCATCGACGATGCGTCCGTGTGGATCGACAACGGCCGAGATGCCGTTGTTGGCAGCACGCAGCAAGGGCAATCCGTTCTCCACCGCGCGAATCTGGGCCTGCCTGAAATGCTGATACGGTCCCGGCGTGTCCCCGAACCACGCATCATTGGTAACGTTCACAATAAGCTGCGCTGACGTAGCGTCAACTGCCACAAGATCGGGAAAGATCACCTCATAACAGATAAATGGCAGGGCACGGATGCCGCCCGGCAGCCTGATCGCGTGGCGTTCGTTGCCAGCGGCGAACGTCACCGGCCCGGCGACAAGCTGTGCGATGCCGAAACGGTTGAACAGGTCGGCGAAAGGCAGGTATTCGCCGAACGGCACCAGATGGACCTTGTCGACGGCGTCAGCGATTTCGCCCTTGTCGTTGATCGCCACCACGGAATTGTAATACCGGCTGTCGGCGGCCGCAGACCCGCCTTCCTCGCGAACGACGCCGGCGATCAGCATCTGGCCGTCGGCTAGCATGTCGCCCAACGCCGTCAACGCGTCCGGGCGCTCGGTGAAGAGGAACGGCACCGAGGTTTCCGGCCAGAGAATGAGTTGTGGCTTGCCGTGACCGGGGTCCGGCGCCTTGGCGGACAGGCCGAGCAAAGTGGCGAAGATGCGGTCGCGCACCGAGGCATCCCATTTTTCACTGAGGTCGACGGCCGGCTGGACGATGCGGACATCCAGGCTGCGCTCTGCCGGCTTTTCAGGAGCGGTAAGCCTGACATAGCCGAAGCCGACATGGGCTGATGCAAGCAGGACGAACAGAGCGGCGCCCAGGCGAAGATGCCGGCGCGCCGCCAGCAGCGCCGGCAGTGAAAAAAGGAACACGGCAAGCACGTTCATGCCGATCATGCCGGTCACCGACACGCTCTGCATGAGGAGAGGCACCGGCATCGCCGCGTAGCCGATGGCATTCCAGGGAAAACCGGTGAACAGGAAGCCGCGCAGCCACTCGGTCAGCCCGAAGCCGAAGGCAAGGGCGGCGATGCGGCCGATATCGCTGCTCCACAGGAGCCGGGCGACCATCGTTGCGAAGCCGTAGAAAAAGGCAAGCGCGAAGGGAATGCCGATCACGGCGAAGGGAAGCGCCCAGGCAAAGTCGTCGGCCTCGACCAGCAGCGCGGAGCCGATCCACCAGAGACCGGCGAGAAAATAGCCGAAACCGAACCACCAGCCGACGGCGAAGGCCGGCCGCAGGCGCCGGAACAGGCTGCCGGAGGCCTCGCCGGTCGCGCCGTCGAGCAGCCAGACCAGCAGCGGAAACGAGATGAAGCAGGCGGCGAAAAAATCGTAGGGCGCCTGGCCAAGTACCGCCAGCGCCCCGGCAAGAAAGGCCACGAGCGCGCGCCGCCAACCCCAAAGCAGAATTATCCGGCCGGCCAGGCGCTCCATGCATACTTCCGAGTCGCGCGAATCAGGACGCAAGATTTATCAGGCCGTGGCCCGCGCTCCAAACGCCGGGCTGTCAGCCGCGATGACCCGATCGCCGCTCTATCTTTTTTGGACGCAATTCCGGACGGAAAACCGTTTCACACTTTTCCTGGAATTGCTCTACCGGTGCCAGCCGTCAATGCGCAGACCGCTTAACCGCTCGGCCTCTTCGCGGGACACGGAACGGATGGGCTGGGTGAAGGTCCAGACATGGCCTTCGGGGTCGCGGGCCCGGTACTGGCGTTCGCCGTAGAACTGGTCCGCCGGCTCCTGGATTATGTCAGCGCCCGCCGCTCGCGCCTGTTCGCAATGCGCATCCAGGCCGTCCTTGAGCCTGACATAGACCGATTGCGTATTCTTGCCCGAGACCGAAGCCGGGCTCGCGACATAATCACTCCATTCGGAATCGACGATGATATAGCAATCGCCAAACCGCATCTCGGCATGGACGAGCTTTCCCTCGGCATCGCTGACCACCATGCTGCGCTCGAAGCCGAAAGCCGCCTCGAGCCACGCCAGCGCGGCACGAGGATCCCTGTAGAAGACACCGGACCCCAGGCTTGCGTGCTTGAACGGGTCGTCGATCGTCATCGGGCGAGCGGAAATCTCACGCCTGTTCGGTGCGGACGGTAGCGCGCCGGCGGCGTTCGCCCTTCTGGCTCTGCACGATGCGCACGCGCTTGACGCGGCGCGGGTCGGCATCGAGGACATGGAATTCGAAGCCCGGAATGGCCTGCACCACCTCGCCCCGCGCCGGCACGCGGCCGAGCGTGTTGAAGATCATGCCGCCGATGGTATCGACATATTCGCCATGTTCGCCGGCGGCGAAATCCTCGCCGATCATCTTGGCGACCTCGTCGATCTCGGCCTTGCCGTCGACAATGAAGACACCGTCGCCGGCCTGGGTGATCAGCGGCTCGTCGTCGTCATGCTCGTCCTCGATGTCGCCGACGACCATCTCGACAATGTCCTCGAGCGAGACAAGCCCATCCGTGCCGCCATATTCATCGATGACCAGCGCCATCTGCGTGCGCGTCGTCTGCATGCGGCCCATCAGGTCGGAAGCAAGCATCGAGGGCGGCACGAACAGAACCTGGCGGATCAGATTGAGTTCGCCGATGGTGCGCGCAAGGTCGACCTGGGCGAGATCCAGCTGCGTGGCGACAGGGGTTTTCCTTGTCGTGCGGCCCTTCTTGACGCGCGCGAGCTTGGTGATGTGGGCCAGCACGTCGCGGATATGAACCATGCCGCGCGGGTCGTCGAGCGTCTCGGAATAGACCGGCATGCGGGAATGACCGGACTGTTCGAAGGTGCCCAGGAGATCGCCGAGCGTCGTGGTGATCTCGACCGCCTCGATGTCGGCGCGCGGCACCATGACGTCCTCGACGCGCACCTCGCGCAGCCGCAGGATGTTGTTGAGCATGGCGCGCTCGCCAGGCGAGAAGGATTCGGCGTCACTGGCCGTCTCGGCCAGCGCGCCGGCGATTTCCTCACGCAGGCTGGTGCCGTTGCGTTGCCTGAACAGGCCCAAAACACGGTCGAACAGGGAAGGTCCGGCAGGCGAATGCTCGCTGGCAGCGCTGCCGGTGTTGGCAACACCAGTGGTAACGGTACTCGGACTTGATCCCTCTTCCGACGTATCGGAAGCCTTGGGCGCACTGCCGGCGTCGGGGCGGGCGGCAGTTTCGGGTTTGTCGTTCATCGTCGTCCGGTCAATTGTCAGATGTAGTTACGCGTAGGGATCGGGAATGGCAAGCCTTGCGAGCGCTGCGCGTTCGATGGCCTCCATCTCCTCGGCCTCCGTGTCGGTCTCGTGATCGTAGCCCAGCAAATGCAGCAGGCCGTGAATGACGAGATGGGTGATATGGTTCTGAACCGGCTTGTCTTCCAGTGCCGCTTCGCGTGAAACCGTTTCGGCGGCGAGCACGATGTCGCCCAGCATCGGCGGCAGTGGGCCACCTTGTACAAACGGAAAAGCCGGGAAAGACAAGACGTTGGTGGGTTTGTCCTTGCCGCGCCAGTCGGCGTTGAGGGTCCGGATATGGGCGTCGTCGGAAAAAACGATGCTGAGTTCGGAAGAGCCCGTCACACCCGCCTCGGCAAAAGCAGCGCCAACCGCGCGATCGACCAGCCGCGTCAGGCTGGCCTCATCTGGCCAGTCGCCCGCTTCGACCGATATATCGATGTCGACGGGGGGATTCCCGTCGCCGGATATTTTTTCCTCAGGCATGAAGCCGCATCGTCAAGATCAATTTTCGGCACCCAGGCCGCGCGCCAGCTTGGCGTCCCGGTCATAGGCCCTGACGATTTCCGCCACCAGCGGATGGCGAACGACGTCGATATCGTTGAAGCGCACGGTGACCGCGCCGGCCACGCCGTCGAGGACACGCAAGGCTTCGACCAGGCCCGATTTGGTGCTCGGAGGAAGGTCGATCTGGGTCGGATCGCCGGTGACGATCATGCGCGAGTTCTCGCCAAGACGCGTCAGGAACATCTTCATCTGCATCGGCGTGGTGTTCTGCGCCTCGTCGAGGATGACCGCGGCATGCGCCAGCGTGCGGCCGCGCATGAAGGCGAGCGGCGCGATTTCGATCACTTCGGCGGCAATGGCGCGCTCGACCTTGTCGGCGGGCATCATGTCGTAGAGCGCATCGTAGAGCGGCCGCAGATAGGGATCGACCTTCTCCTTCATGTCGCCAGGCAGGAAGCCCAGCCGCTCGCCGGCCTCGACGGCCGGCCGCGACAGGATGATGCGTTCGACCATGCCGCGTTCAAGCAGCATCGCCGCATGCGCCACCGCCAGATAGGTCTTGCCGGTGCCGGCCGGACCGATGCCGAACACCAGTTCCGACCGCTCCAGCGCCCGCATATAGGCGTCCTGGTTGAGCGACCGGGCATAGATCGTCTTCTTGCGGGTGGCGATCTGGGCGGCGGAGACCTTGCCCTTGCGCTCCAGCGTCGGCAGCGTCAGCTGATCGTCGGCGGCGACCGCCATCCGCACGGCGCCATCGACATCGGATTGGCCGATATCGACGCCTTTCTGCAAAATCCCGTAGAGGTTGTCGAGCGCCCGGCGCGCCTGTTCGGCGGCAGAAGCGGACCCCTTGATGGTCAGCTGGTTGCCGCGCGAGCGGATGTCGACGTCGAGCTTCTGCTCGAGCCGGGCGAGATTCTCGTCGAACTGACCGTAAAGGGCGCTGGCAAGCTTGTTGTTGTCGAAAGTCAGAACGATGTGCGCCATGTCAGAAGCCCCAGATGCCGGTACCGGGGGCAGGTTCTTCAGCTCTGCTGCGCTCAACCGTCTCTCCTCATCTGCCGAGACCATCAGGCCAATTCGGCGAACAGGCTGTTGTAGCCCGTCTTCGTGATTCGCACCTGGATAATGTCACCGATTTCGCCGGCCTTTTCATCAACAATAACCGGCTGCAGCCAAGGTGAGCGGCCGACCTTCTGGCCGGCCTGCCGGCCGGGCTTCTCGATCAGCGTGTCGATGGTGCTGCCGACCAGGCTCAAGCCGAAGTCCTGCTGCTGTTTCAACAGCAGCGCCTGCAGGCGCTGCAGCCGCTCATCCTTGACCGTTTCGGGCACATGGTCAGGCATGTCGGCGCCCGGCGTACCGGGGCGCGGCGAATATTTGAACGAGAAGGCCGAGGCATAGTTCACCTGGCGCACCAATTCCATGGTCGCTTCGAAATCGGCTTCCGTCTCGCCGGGGAAGCCGACGATGAAGTCACCGGACAGAGCGATATCTGGCCGCGCGGCACGAATGCGGTCGAGCAGCGCCAGATAGTCCCTGGCCGTATGCCTGCGGTTCATCGCCTTGAGGATGCGGTCGGACCCGGATTGCACCGGCAGATGCAGGTATGGCATCAGCGCCGGCAGATCGCGGTGGGCAGCGATCAGTTCGTCGTCCATGTCACGCGGATGACTGGTGGTGTAGCGCAGTCGCGCCAGTCCGGGGATTTCAGCCAGCCGGAACAGCAGGCGGCCAAGGCCCCATTCCTCGCCGTTTTCGCCCTGGCCATGCCAGGCGTTGACGTTCTGGCCAAGCAGCGTCACCTCGCGCACGCCGGCATCGGCCAGGCGCTCGGCCTCGGCGACGATCTGCGCCACCGGTCGCGACACTTCCGAACCCCTGGTATAGGGCACCACACAGAAGGTGCAGAACTTGTCGCAGCCTTCCTGAACGGTGAGGAAGGCAGTGACGCCGCGTTTGATCACCTCGGCGCGCTTCGGCTGCGGCAGATGGTCGAACTTGTCCTCGATGGCGTAGTCGGTCTCGACGATCTTTTCGCCGCCGCGCACTCGGGCCAGCACATCGGGCAAACGGTGATAGGTCTGTGGCCCGATGACCAGGTCCACGGCCGGCGAACGCCTGATGATCTCGGCACCCTCGGCCTGCGCCACGCAGCCGGCGACGCCGATCAGCAGTTCGCGGCCGGCAATGGCGCGTTCCGCCTTCATGTCGCGGATGCGGCCGAGTTCGGAATAGACCTTTTCCGCCGCCTTTTCCCTGATGTGGCAGGTGTTGAGCAGCACCAGATCGGCCTCGTCGATGGCATCGGTCGCGGTATAGCCGTCGGCTGCCAGCGCATCGCCCATGCGCTGTGAATCATAGACGTTCATCTGGCAGCCATAGGTCTTGATGAAGACCTTTTTCGCTGCCGTGACGCGCACTGCCGGCTGCCCGGCCACGGTGCCGATGTCGTCGCTTTCAATCGTGTTCAAGTCCATCCGGCGGCTTCTAACGCCTTTCCGCGACAAAAAACAGACGATTCTCCGCTACGGCGGTCATGCGCCCGGTAGCCACTTGGCCCACACTAGCGGCTCGGGCGCGGATCGGCGAGTGCTGCCTGCATCATCTCGCGCACCTGGCTTTCCATCAGCCTGGCCGTTTCCTTGCGGTTCGAGCCCTTGGCAAAGGCGATCGGTTCGCCGAAATGCACCTCGACGTCGAGCGCGCCTTCCGCCATCAGCACCTTGAGATGCGGCATCAAATCCTCGTCGCCGATCCAGGCCGAGATCGGCCGATGGCGGCGACCGAGCGGCACGCCGTGCAGGCGCGTATAGGCGATCGCCACCGGCTGGATGAAGACCTGCTCGGCAGCACCCTCCGAAATCGCCATCGAGGCGGCGCCGAACAGCGTGCTTTTGAACGGCAGGACGGCATTACCGTCACCGGTCGAGCCCTCGGCAAACAGCACCATGGCATCGCCCTTGGCCATGCGATTGGCGATCTCGCTGGCCTGGTCGCCCGAGGAACGCTTGCGTTCGCGCTCGATGAAAACGGTGCGCTGCAGTTTGGACAGCATGCCGATCAGCGGCCAGCCTTCCATATCGGCCCTGGCGATGAATTTCACATCGGCAAAAGAGCCCAGCACCATGATGTCGGTCCAGGAGATATGATTCGAGGCAACCAGCAGAGGCCGTTTGTCGGACAACGCCCCTTTGACATGGACGCGCATGCCGAGCGCCCTGAGGATCAGCCTATGCCAGATCTTGAGAATGACGGTTTCCGGCCACCAGCCGGTCTTCATCGACAGTATCTGCAATGGCACCAGGACCAGCGAGCCGGCGACGACAAGGCCCAAGGCCAGGAAAATCCTGATTTTTCCGATCATACTGTCCTGGCCTTATCATTACAGCGCCGCGCGTCCTCTTGGACGCGCAAAGGACGCTGTAACACTTTAGTCTGGCGCATGATCCTTTCCGAAAATCGGAACCGATTTTCGGGTTCATGCGGCGTCTGGCTAGCGAAGATCACGGCGCATGACAAGCGCACCGGTCGGGCCGCGATCGGGCGACTTGTAGTAATCCGGGCGCTTGCCGACCTCGCGAAACCCCAGCCGACGGTAGAGGGCGATCGCGGCGACATTGGTCTCGTCGACCTCCAGGAACAGCGCTTCGGCGCGCTGCACATGCAGCTCGCGCAGTACCGCATCCATCAACTGCCAGCCCAGCCCCTGGCGGCGATGCGATCGCGCCACCGCGACGGTCAGGATCTCGCCTTCGCCCGCCGCCAGCCTCGCCAGCACGAAGCCGACCGGCGGCTTGGCGCCCTGCCCGGTTTCGCGCGCGGCGTAACCGAACACAGTGTCCTGCTCGAGCAGGGCGGCGAACTCGCCATCGGTCCACGGGCGGACAAAGTCCTCGCGATGCAGCACCGACACAGCGGGGCTGTCGGTGATCCTGAGCGGCTCGAGCGCGTAGTCCCGGCGGCGCGGCTGGAGAAACGGTATGCGCATTAATTTTCGTTTTCTTGTTTGACCATGATCTCTGGACAAACGGGACCGTTTGTCCGCGAAAACCGGCCTCCACTTTTCGGGATCATGGTCTCAGCCTTGATAAAATGAACCCGGCTTGCGGCTTGGCGTCCGCGCCGCGCAGATAAAGTGGTTTCGGCCTTTCGCCCTCGCCTTTGGCGGTGGCCAGACGTGCATATGTGGCAATGTCGGCTGTGGCCGTCTGAGGCCCGATATCGAAACCACGCTTGGCCAAGGCCGCGATCTGTGCTGCCGCGGTACCGGCCAGCACCGCAGAGTTCTCCATCGCCAAGGCAGTGGCTTCAGGCAATGTGGTCACCGCCGGACCGTAAGTCAAAGCCAACGCTTTGTCGTACAGCGCGGCATGGATCTCCTCGCGACCGGCATCGAGTGCCACCAGCACGGCACGACCCGGAAATGCCGCTGCGGCCTCGGCAGCCAGCGCCTCGAGCGTCGTCACACCGATCGCCGGAATTTTCAACGCCAGCGCCAGGCCACGCGCCGTCGATACGCCGACGCGCAGGCCGGTGAAGGAGCCGGGACCGACAGAAACGGCAACGGCGCCAAGGCCGGGATAGTCGGTCGCGCCGGCCTTCAACGCATCGGCGATGACGGCCATCAGGTGTTCGGCATGGCCCTTGCCGAGATCGAGCACCGAGCGGCCAAGCTCCCGCCCAGCCGCCGCGTCGTAGACGCAGGCGGCGCAGAGGCTGGCGGCACAGTCGATGGCAAGCACTTTCATGAAACGGCCGGTTCCGACAAACACTTCCCTGTGCCCGCCACGGCGCGCCACCGCAAGCATAATTTGTTAAGCGGCTTCGGTTCCGCCAGCGCGCTATCAGACCTGTTCGATGCGCAACATGTGGTTGTCCCAGACATAATCCGGTTCTACCCGTGTCGCGCCGCTGCCCTCGATGATCTCGCCGGCGCCCGTGGTGGCCATGAAGCCTGGTCCGTCCGGCGCCAGGCCGCAGACCTCGACCAGCGCGCTCGACGAGACGACCTTGCCGCTGGCGGCATCGATCACCACAAGCGAATTGCCTTCCGGCGACGAGACGGCGACGGTGCCGGCTAAAGAATTGGCGGCAACCGAGCCGATGTAGTTTCGGAAGCTGGACAATACGTCCTGCGGCATGTCGAGCAGCTGCAATTCCTTGCCGCGTTCGGCGCGGCCGACCAGCAGCGGACGGTCGCTGCCCGGACCCCGGTACTGGCAGCCGAACCAGACGGTGCCGGATGGGTCTGAGTCCATGTGGCGGATCGACAGCTGGTGCAGTGCGGCCGGCAATTCATGCTTTTCGATCAAGTCGCCAGAGACGCGGTCGATCAGCACATAGGACGGTTTCATGGTCGCGATGTTGAGCTCTGCGCGGCCGTAGTCCGGATGGGTCTCGATGCCGCCATTGGCTACCGCGATCGTCTTGCCATCGCCCATGAGCAGGAGCTCGTGCGGCCCCATGCCATAGGTCGGGAATTCGCCGATACGACTGAATTTCGCCCGCGCATCGTAGACGCCGACGACGCCGGCGGCCTTGTCGAAATCGTTCTCGGTGGCATAGAGCAGCGCCCCGTCCGGCGAGAACACGCCATGGCCGAAGAAATGCCGGCCGGTGATACTGGCGATGGTCAGCGGGGCGTCGCGACCCGCATGATCGAAGACAACGGCGAAGGTGCCGGGCTGGCGGGCGAAGACCACAGAACGCTTCGATATGGGATCGAAGGTGACGTCGTGGCCGCGATCGGGCAGGTCGATCGCATGCAGCACCTTGCCGGCCTCGGACAGGATGGCGGCGCCAAAACTGCCGTCGCGCTTGACGAAAGCGGTGGCGAAAACGGCGTCGGCAGCAAGCGTCTTCGCCCAGGCTGATGGCGCCATTGCGGCGGCAAAGCCAATGCCTGCGGCCCGGAGGAAATCGCGACGATCAAGCAGCGGCGTACGCATGCTCAATCTCCATCCAGCGAGGAGAACCCAGCGGTCAGGCCGAATTCGGCGGTCAGCTTGGTGCCGATCAAAGTCGACAGGCTGGAGGTGATCAGGGCCAAATGCTTGAGCTTTTCGCGTAGCGCCGGGTCGGCGAGCGCCTTGTCGATCGGGCCACTAATGGACTTCGCGGTGGCGGCGCCGTTGGCCAGCTGGATATGGATCGATTCAGCCACCCAGCGCGCATCGGGCGGCAAGGCATCGCCAAGCTTCGAGACCTGGAACAGCGCGTCGATGCCGGCGAGATTTCCGGCTAGGGAATTCGTGGTGTTTTGCGACCGCCAGTAGATCGCCTGTTTCGGCTTGTCCGCGCCGGGCTTGCCGCCGAAGAAACCTTTCAGGCGGACATCCCTCACCATTTCCAACTCTTTGATGAAGACCCCGACCAGTTCGGTCACCGCTTCGTTGCCGTCGCGGTAGAGCGCGTTCTGCGGCCCCGGATTGGCCCAAAGCGCTGCAAAGCCGTCGGGCTTGTTCCAAGCTGCACTAACCTCGCTGGCCATGGTTTCGATATTGCCGGCAATCGCCGCGCCATAGGCGCAGCGATAGGGATCATCCTTACCCGTCAGCGTATCTGAGCCATCGCCGTAAAGCACGAATTCCAGCGCGCCGAGCCCCTGCAGGGCAATGCTCTTGCCGGCCAGCTGCGCCGAATCGGTGGCGGTCGGGTCCTTGGCGGACAGTGCCGTCTGCACCTGTTTCAGGCCGAGGCTCTTGCGATCCGGCCAGTAGAGTATGCGCTCCAGCCGGTTGTTCTCCTTGATCGGCCCAAAACCGATGATCTCGGCCGATGACCAGGCATGGACTGTGGCGGAAAATTCGGCCCGCGCCGCGTCGAGTTCTCCTTGGGAAGGCGCTTCGCAGAGCTTGTGCATCGCCTTCGTCAGGGTTTCGGCATGCTCGTGCAGGCTGACGTAAGCCGGGCGGACAAAGCCGTCGATCGCCCGCTGGATGATGTCGGAGGCTTTCACCGCCGCCGATGCCGGGAAAACACCCAGCAGAGCTAGAGGCAGAATGAGAACCAGGGCAGAGCGTTTCAGCATCACAGTGACTCCAGGAATTTGACCAGTGCATCGCGCTCGGCCGCGTTGGCGGCGGCAAAGCGGTCGCGCGCCTTTTGCGCCTCGCCACCATGCCACAGGATCGCCTCGGTCAGGCTGCGCGCGCGGCCATCGTGCAGGAAGAACGAGTTGCCGTTGACGGTCTCGGTGAGGCCGATACCCCACAGCGGCGGGGTGCGCCATTCGCTGCCCGTCGCATCGCCCACCGCCTGGCCGTCAGCCAGATCAGGCCCCATGTCGTGCAGCAGGAAGTCGGAGTAGGGCCAGATCAGCTGGAAGGCCTGCGCCTTGCTGGGCGCATCGCGACGGGTGACGAATTTCGGCGTGTGGCAGGCAACGCAGCCGATTTCATAGAAGACCTTCTTGCCCCTGAGCACATCAAGCGCGGCGAGATCGCGGCGTGCCGGCACGGCCAGGTTCTGCGAATAGAAGGTGACAAGATCCATCACCGGCGGCGGTGCCTCGACCTGGCCGAGGCGCGCCTGCACGCCATTCGGCATGGCGAGGCATTTTGCCTGCGCGGCGGTGCAATCGCCCCAGTGCTTTGGTTCTTCCGGTGTCGAGATGCCGATGTCACCGGCAAAGGCGTCCGCCGCCTGCTGACGGATTGATGCTGTCTGCGCCTTCCAGCCGAAGCGGCCAAGCGTCAGCTCGCCACTCAGGCCGTCACGCACGATATTCGGCTTGCCGGAAATGCCGTCACCGTCCAGGTCGTCCGGGTCGGCACGGACCAGAATGTCAGCCGGCGCGATCTGCTCGATCAGGCCAAGGCCGATCATCGGCGGCGTCAGGCGCGGCGACAGCGTGGTGTGCGGATCGAGCGGTCCATAGGCGAGATCGGCGACGGAGTAACTGGGCTTGCGCAGGGAAACCACGGTGCCGTCCGTCAGCTTCACCTTACGTTCCTGATAGGCGACACGCATCCTGCCTTCGCCGTGCAGGCCGGGCACGGCTAGTTCCTGCAATTGCGTGCCATAGACCGGGTCGGGAAAGTTGAGCAGCTGGTGATCGGCGAGAGCTGATTTCTCCTCGGCGCTGCTGGCATCGCGCGCCAGCCGCAGGAACATCGAGGTGGTGCCGGTGTCGCCTTGCGGCGGACGGCCGCGACCATCCCTGAGATGGCAGTTCTGGCAGGCGCGTTCGTTGAACAGCGGGCCAAGCCCGTCGGACGCCTGCGTCGAGGATGGCGACGAGACCCAGTTCTTGCGGAACAGGGCATTGCCGAGTTTGAAAGTGCCCTCTTCCTCGAAGGTGATGTTGGCCGAGGATTGCGAGAAGGCGTCGCGGTCGACGTCCTTCTCCGAGGTGCCGGCGCCACCTTGCATCAGCTCGAACGGCTCGGGTTTGGAGAAATCCGTGGTCGGCCTGGTGACGGCGATGACGCGCGCCTGATCCCCGGCATTGAGGTCGCTGCGCGTGGTGGCGAGCCCAGCTGGCTGAAGGTCGCCGGCGATCGCGGACGATGTCAGTGCCAACACAAGAGCAATTCCAGGAAAAGTGTGAAACGGTTTTCCGTCAGGAATTGCGTCAAAACAAGAAGTTAGAATGGCGCAGCGCCGACGAGCCAGTCCGGCTGGTCTTTTCAGGAGAAGCGGCGAGCCGGCGGCCCGCCGCGAGCGGCGCAAGAATTCTAGCAGGCGCCGCATTCCCGCATGCCTTTACTCCGCCTCGTTGGCCGCGTCGGCGTTGAGCTGGCCGTACTTCTCCTCGCCGATCGAGGCGAGCAGGTCGAGCTGCGTCTCGAGGAAGTCGATGTGACCTTCCTCGTCAGCCAGCAGATCCTCGAACAGTTTCATCGTCACGTAATCACCAATCTCGTGGCAGATCTCGCGCGAACGCTTGTAGGCAGTGCGAGCGTCATATTCGCCGGCAAGGTCGGATTCGAGCACTTCCTTGACGTTCTGCCCGATGCGCAGCGGCGCCACGGACTGCAGGTTCGGATGGCCCTCAAGGAAGATGATGCGGGCGATGAGCTTGTCGGCGTGGTGCATCTCCTCGATCGATTCGGCCCGCTCCTTCTTGGCCAGCTTGGTGTAGCCCCAGTCCTCGAGCAGACGGAAATGCACCCAATATTGATTGACGGCTCCAAGCTCCAGGAAAAGAGCCTCGTTAAGCCGCTCGATGATCTGACTTTCGCCTTTCATGGGTTCTGCTCCCGTATCGGACGCGCAGGCCTCTGACGCGATCCAGATGTGAAACGATATCCACGCCACTCGCCTCCGAGCGGGCGTGATAATTTTCGGTGACCCGAATGATCGTTTCGACCACATTTGGGAAGCAGCCGCAACAGCGACCGCGCTTCTGCATCGTGTGATAGACCTTGGCCGGCACGATAAGTTGCCAGGGGTCCTGGTCCAGCAGCCCGACGATCGTCTGCTCGATCTCCCTCTCGGTGATGATGTTGCAATGGCAGATCAGCATACGTTTGCTCAGATGGCTGACGGCGCCTCCCGCGCCGTTTGGCTGGTATTTACCCTGACGGCGCTTACTTGAACACCTTGTCGGGTGCGTCGAGGCTGTCGGAGCCCTCGAAGGCGATGGCGTTAAGCTTGAGGGTGCCAACGGCGCGTTCGATCGACTTGGTCTGGTCGATCAAGGCGTCGATCGCCGCCTGCACAGTGGCGTTGCCTGCCGCGTTGCCCTCGGCGATCTGCTGGTCATAGGCCTCGCCGGCGAGGGCCCGCGCCTTGATCGCCTCCATCTTGGCGACGGTGACATCGAGCTTGTCAGACAGCTCCTTGTCGATCGCCGGATCGGCCGCCTTGACCATATCGTGCACCGAAGGTCCAGAAACGACGGTGCCGTCGAGGCGCGTGTAGCTGGCGAGGTAGGCGGCGCGGATGCCGATCGCATCATAGAGATGCGAATTGTAGGTGTTGTCGGAGAAGCAGTCCTGCTCTTCTTCCGGATCGTGCAGCAGGAGGCCGAGCTTCATGCGCTCGCCGGCGAGCTCGCCGTAGGACAGCGAGCCCATGCCGGTGAAGATGATCGAGATGGCCGTGTTCGGCTCGCCATCGATCAGGTTCTTGCGTGCGGCGCCGTCTTCCTTCCAGTCGTTGACCATCTTCTGCAGGTCCGAAACCAGAAGGGTGGTGGCGGACTTCAGATATTCGGCACGGCGGTCGCAATTGCCGCCGGTGCAGTTCTTCAGATCATAGTCGGTGTAGGGGCGCTCGCCGGCGCCTGGGCCGGTGCCGTGCAGATCCTGGCCCCAGAGCAGGAATTCGATGGCGTGATAGCCGGTGGCGACATTGGCCTCGATGCCGTCGGCTTGCTGCAACGTGCCGGAGAGGAATTCAGGCGAAAGCTTCGAAGCGTCGACCTTCTTGCCGTTGATCTCGATCTCCCTGTTGGCGATCACATTGGCCGTATAGAGCGAATTCGTGTCCGATTCCGTACCATAACTCTTGGCGACATAGTCGATCAGGCCTTCATCCAGCGGCCAGGAATTCACCTCGCCTTCCCAATCGTCGACGACCTTGTTGCCGAAGCGATAGACCTCGGTCTGCTGGTAGGATACGCGCGCGGCCTTCCAGGCGTCGCGGGTGGCATCGAGCGTTTCCGCCGAAGGCTTGGCCAGCAGCGCGTCGACCGCCTTGTCGAGGGCCTGTGCCGTGGTCAGCGAATCCTCGTATTTGGCGAGCCCGATGTCGGCATAGGTCTTGATAACGGCCTTTGCATCGGTTTCCGCCTTGGCAGGCAGCACAAACACCGCTGCCGTCAGCAGCGCCGTGGCACCAATTGCCGCAAGCCTGCCGCCGTATCGTGCTGTCATTATCGCTCTCCAGTTTCTCGGAAATTCTATAAACGCCGCGCGCGGCGGCCGGCGCCAGGCCATGTCGATGCCAAATGCAACAAGACTTGCCGCGCCATCGCGCGGTTCGCGGAAGAAAGACACCAAAATGCCTCCAATCGAACGGGTTCAAGGCCCAGACATCAAAGGGATGCGCCAACGCGCAGGTTCCCATAAAGCTTCGACGCCGGTGGAAGTCAATGAAAATCGACGGGAAAAGCCAATTGAAACAATAGTTTAGAATTATTCTAAACTGCAATGCTCAACTTTACACCCTTGCTGCACCGACCTCGCTGCGGAACTGTACGATTGACAGCCACCATTCCGGGTGCGACCCGCAAACGCCGTCTTGCGGCGGCGTCAGACAATTGCCACCTGGCGAGGCATCCTAGAATCGAATCAGGATTGGAATGCGATGAAGAACGGCGTGGTCATTGTCGGTGCGGGTCATGCGGGCGTGCAGGCGGCCGCCAGTCTGCGCGAGGACGGCTATGACGGGCCGGTGATCCTCATCAGTGACGAGAACGAACTGCCCTACCACAAGCCGCCTCTGTCGAAGACCTTCATCAAGGATGCCGAGGCCAAGCCGCAACCCTTGCGTGGCGAGGCTTTTTATACCGGCAGCGCCATCGACTACCGGCCGGGCATCCGGATTGACCGCATCGATGCCGGCCGCCTCGACATCGCCGGCGGCGGCGCGCTTGCCTTCGACCATCTGATCCTGGCGACCGGGTCGCGCCCGCGCACCCTGCCGCTGCCGGGCTCGGACCTCTCGGGCGTTCTGTCGCTGCGCTCGCTGGCCGATGCGCGGCGGATCCGGGACCTGAGCGCCCAGAGCGAGGATGTCGTCATCCTCGGCGGCGGCTTCATCGGGCTGGAGATCGCCGCGACACTGCGCGCGGCCGGCCGAACGGTAACCGTTGTCGAGGCGGTCGACCGGCTGCTCGGCCGCGCCGTTGCCCCTGTGGTGGCAAGCCATGTCCGGCAAAGGCTGGAAGCGACCGGCGTGCGCATCCTGACTGGCACCTCGATTTCAAAGCTCGAAGGCGAAAACGGCCATGTCGTGGCTGCGATTACCTCGTCAGGCGAAAGGCTGCCGGCGCGCATGGTCATTGTCGGCATCGGCGCCGTGCCGAATGTCGAACTGGCGCAGGGCGCCGGCCTCACCATCGCCAACGGCATCCGCGTCGACCACCAGATGCGCAGCTCGGTGCCGGAAATCCTGGCCATCGGCGACGCCGCCTCCTACCGGCACTGGTTCACCGGCGGCGATGTGCGGCTGGAATCGGTGCAGAACGCCACCGACCAGGCGCGGCTTGCCGCCCGCACCATCACGGGCCATGCCGATGCCTATTCGGCGGTGCCATGGTTCTGGTCCGACATTGGCGACATGAAGCTGCAGATGGTCGGACTGACCGCCGGCGGCGACAGCCATGTCGTGCTGGGCGACCTGCCCGACAACAAGTTCTCGATCTACCACTATGCCGGCGACCGGCTGCTCGGCATCGAATCCGTCAACCGCCCCGGCGACCACATGCTTGGCCGCAAGATGCTCGGCGCCGGCTTCTCGCCGACGCCGGAAACGGTGGCCATAGGTCCCGAAGGGCTAAAGGCGGCGCTGGCCGAGTTTCAGACCATGGAGCCAGCCAAGGTCAGAGCGTAGGGTTGCAGTTTCTGCCATACACGACAAAATGCCTGAATGAGCACCATCAATATCTCACTGCCCGACAGCTTGATGCACTTTGTCGATCAACAAGTGACGGATCGAGGCTATGGCACGAGCAGCGAATATGTGTGTGAATTGATCCGCCACGATCAGGACCGTCAACGTCTGCGCGGTCTCCTCCTTGAGGGCGCATCATCGGCGCCGGGTGCTCCCGTTGATGATGACTATTTCGACGCGCTGAGAAAACGAGCGCAGGGCCAATAATCAAGCGCTATCCATATCTGATTTTCTATCTTGAGCAGCCCGACCATATCGATGTGTGGCGGGTGCTGCATGCCAAGCGGGACATTCCCGCCTGGCTTCAGAATCCAGGCTCCTGACGGCACATTTTACCCTCCCTTGTGGGGAGGGTCGCTGCAAAGCAGCGGGGGGTCAGCGCCAAGCCCCCCACCCGGACCTGCGGTCCGACCTCCCCACAAGGGGGAGGTAGAATGCTAGGCAGCGCAGACTTCGCGGATCGAACTTTCCAGGATGTCGAGCGCCTCGTTCATGACCTCGTCCTGGATGGTGATCGGCGCCAGGAAGCGGATGACGTTGCCGTAGACGCCGCAGGTCAGCAGGATCAGGCCCTTGTCGAGCGCCTTCAAGCGGATCGCATTGGCGATCTCGGCCGACGGCAGGCCCTTCTTGACGTCGTTGAACTCGACCGCGTTCATGAAGCCGAGGCCACGGATGTCGACGATCTCGGGCACATCGTCGCGGATCGACTGTAGGCGCTGTTTCAGCCGCGCACCCAGCGTGTTGGCGCGGTCGCACAGCTTTTCGTCCTCGATCACGTCGAGCACCGCGTGTGCTGCGGCGACGCCGATCGGGCTGCCGCCATAGGTGCCGCCGAGGCCGCCGGGGCCGGGCGCATCCATGATCTCGGCGCGGCCGGTGACCGCCGCCAGCGGGAAGCCGCCGGCCAGGCTCTTGGCCATGGTGGTGATGTCGGCCGCGACCTCATGATGATCCATCGCGAACATCTTGCCGGTGCGGGCAAAGCCAGTCTGCACTTCATCAGCGATCAGCAGCATGCCGTGTTGGTCACAGAGCTTGCGCAGTGCCGTCAGGAATTCACGCGGTGCGTCGTAGAAGCCGCCCTCGCCCTGTACCGGCTCGATGATGATGGCGGCGACGCGGGCCGGATCGACATCGGCTTTGAACAGCCGATCGAGTGCGGCCAGCGAATCGGCAACCGACACGCCGTGCAGCGGCACCGGGAACGGCGCATGGTAGACGTCGCCCGGCATGGCGCCGAAACCGACCTTGTAGGGCACGACCTTGCCGGTCAGCGCCATGCCCATGAAGGTGCGGCCGTGGAAGCCGCCAGCGAAGGCGATGACGGCCTGGCGCCCGGTGGCGTTGCGGGCGATCTTGACGGCGTTCTCGACCGCCTCGGCGCCGGTGGTGACGAAGATCGTCTTCTTCTCGAACTTGCCGGGCAGCATGGCGTTCAGCCGTTCGGCCAATCGCACATAGCTCTCATAGGGCACCACCTGGTGGCAGGTGTGAGTGAAACGGTCGAGCTGCGCCTTGACCGCCTCGATTACCCTGGGATGGCGGTGGCCGGTGTTGACGACGGCGATGCCGGAGGAGAAGTCGATGTAGCGGCGGCCTTCAACATCCCAGATTTCCGAATTTTCAGCCCGGTCGGCATAAATCTGCGTGGTCATGCCGACGCCGCGCGAGATCGACTGGTTCTTGCGTTCGGAAATGGCTGAATTCTTCATGATATCCCTCATCGGGCCGGCGCCCGTTCTCGTTGATCAGATGTCTTCTGACCTTATTTCACGTTTTCCTCAAGTCGGCACCATCGGCTGGCGATTGGGCCTGCGACGGGCAGGTCCCACCCTTAACCAGTCGGGCGATACGCGTACGAGACCGGTTTCCTTTTTCCGGAGATCGATTATCTTCCAGATATCCGCGAGGCATCGCGATCAGCGAGCGACCCGCGGCTGGGGGAGCCCATGAGCAGGAACGTGACATCGTCCGTCTCGCCGCCATCCGTCAAAACCTCCAGCCTTTTGTCTTTTCCCTCGGCAGTGTGCGTCTGCACAGCCGTATTGCTGCTGGCCGGCTGCCAGAAGCAGGAAGCGGCGGACAAGAAACTGCCGGTCATGGTGCGCACCGAAACGGTGGCGATGGCCGACTATGCGCCGAGAACCTCGCTGACCGGGGTGATCGCGGCGCGCACGCTGAACAATTTGTCGTTCCGGGTCGGCGGCCGCGTCGCCGAGCGGCTTGTCGATGTCGGCCAGCATGTCGACCAGGGCGCGGTGCTTGCCCGCATCGATCCGCAGGAGCAGCAATCCGATTTGCGATCGGCGCAGGCCGATCTCGATGCCGCGCAGGCGCAGTTGACCCAGTCCGCCGCCGCCTTCGAGCGGCAGAAGACGCTGCTTGCCCAGGGCTTCACCACGAGGCGCGACTATGACGCCGCCGACCAGGCGCTGAAGGTGGCGCAAGGCAGCGTCGATGCCGCGCAGAGCGCATTCGCCAACGCCCAGCAGAACCTGTCCTTCACCGAGCTCAAGGCGGGTGCCCCCGGCGTCATCACCGCCCGCCAGGTCGAAACCGGCCAGGTGGTGCAAGCGGCGCAAACCGTCTTCACCGTTGCCGAGGACGGCGACCGCGACGCCGTGTTCAACGTGCAGGAGACGCTGGTCGCCAGGACGCCGGCCTCACCGGCGGTGACGATCACGCTGCTGTCCGACCCGCAGGTCCGGGCAACAGGCAAGGTGCGCGAAATCGCGCCGGCGGTCGACCAGGCCTCCGGTTCGATCCGGGTCAAGATCGGCATTCCCGATACACCGGCCGGCATGCCGCTCGGGGCGGCCGTCATCGGCTCGGTCAGCGCCAAACCGGCGAAGGCGATCCTGTTGCCCTGGCAGGCGCTGACGTCCACCGCCGGCAAACCGGCGGTCTGGATCGTCGACCCCTCGACCAAGGCGGTGGCGACGACGCCGGTCGAGGTGCTGGCCTACGATTCGGGCACGGTCGTCATCGCCAGCGGGTTGAACGAAGGGCAAAGCGTCGTTACCGCAGGCGGGCAGTTGCTTAGCCCCGGGCAGACGGTCGAGATATCGGGGGCGGGCCAATGAACCAGCTGCCGCGGATCGTGCTTGGCCTGTTTGCGCTTGGCGCGCTCGCCGCCTGCTCGAAATCGGAGGAGAAGCCGCCGGAAATCATCCGACCCGTGCTGTCGGTCGTGGTCGAGCCGCGCACCACGCAAACCTTTGGCTTTGCCGGCTCGGTCGAGCCGCAGGTCAGCGCCGACCTCGCCTTCCGCCTGCTCGGTCGGGTCGTCTCGCGCGACGTCAAGGTCGGCGACATCGTCAGCAAGGGCACGACGATTGCCGCACTCGACCCGACCGCGCTGGAGCTGGCGGTGCAAGCGGCCACGGCCGAGCTCTCCAATGCCGAGGCACAGTTCGCCAACGCCGCCGCAAGCGAGGAGCGCCAGCGCCAGCTGCTTGCCTCCACCAACACCACGCAGGCCGTCTTCGATGCCGCGCAGCAGACACGCAAAGCGGCTGAAGCGAGTGTCGAGCGGGCCAAGGCCGCGCTTGCCAAATCGCAGGAGCAGCTCGGCTATGCCAGGCTGTTCTCGGACTTCGACGGCGTCGTCACCGCGGTCGGCGCCGAGGTCGGACAGACAGTCTCGGCCGGGCAGACGGTGGTCACCGTGGCGCGCTCGGATCTGCGCGAGGCGGTGGTCGATATTCCCGATCAGTTGACCAGCGATCTCACGGCCGGCACGCCGTTCCAGGTCATCCTGCAATCGCTGCCGACGATCCAGACCGAGGCCAAGCTGCGCGAGATCGCGCCGCAGGCCGAGGGCTCGACGCGCACGCGGCGCGTCAAGCTGACGCTCACCGACCCGCCGCAGGCCTTCAGACTCGGCTCGACGGTGACGGCGACCCGCGTGACCAAGGTGGCGCCGACGATCGAACTGCCCATCTCCGCGCTGCTGGAAAAGAACGGTGCCGACAAGGTGTGGATCGTCGACCCACAGACATCGAGCGTGAGCGCGAAAGAGATCAAGGTGGCCGCCAAGGGTGCCGCCACCTTCACCGTCACCGAGGGGCTGGAGGCCGGCATGCGCGTCGTCACCGCGGGCGTCCACAGCCTGAGCGAAGGCCAGAAGGTCAAAGTGCCGGAGGGCGGCGTCTGATGAAGGGCTTCAATCTCTCCGACTGGGCGCTCAGCCACCGCTCCATGGTCTGGTATTTCATGCTGGTCTTCGTGGTGGCTGGCATCTTCTCCTACCTCAATCTCGGCCGTGAGGAAGACCCAAACTTCACCATCAAGACGATGATCATCCAGGCCAACTGGCCGGGCGCGTCGGTCAAGGAGACATTGCAACAGGTCACCGACCGCATCGAGAAGAAGCTCGAGGAGCTCGACAGTCTCGACTACACCAAATCCGTCACCACCGCCGGCCAGACCGTCATCTTCGTCAACCTGAAGGACACCACCAAGGCGCGCGATGTCGTGCCGAACTGGATTCAGGTGCGCAACATGGTCAACGACATCAAGGCGCAGTTTCCGCAAGGCGTGCAGGGGCCGTTCTTCAATGACCGCTTCGGCGATGTCTACGGCAACATCTACGCCTTCACATCGGACGGGCTGACGCCGCGCCAATTGCGCGACTATGTCGAGGATGTCCGCACCAAGATCCTGACCGTGCCCAATGCCGGCAAGGTCGATCTCGTCGGCGCGCAGGACGAAGCGATCTATCTCGAATTCTCGACCCGCCAGATCGCGGCGCTCGGCCTCAACCAGCAAGCGATCGTGGCAAGCCTGCAGGCGCAGAACGCGATCACGCCGTCCGGTGTCGTCCAGTCCGGACCGGAGCGCATCAGCGTGCGCGTCGGTGGCCAGTTCACCTCCGAGGACAGCCTGCGCGCCATCAATCTGCGCGTCAACGACCGCTTCTTCCGGCTGAGCGACGTGGCGACGATCACGCGCGGCTATGTCGATCCGCCGGCGGCGCTGTTCCGTTTCAACGGCCAGGACGCGATCGGGCTCGCCATCGGCATGAAGCCCAACGCCAATCTGCTGCAGTTCGGCGAGGCGCTGCATGAGGAGATGAACAAGGTGCTGGCCGACCTGCCGGTCGGTGTCGGCGTGCATCTGGTCGCCGACCAGCCCGTCATCGTCGAGGAGGCCGTCTCGGGCTTTACGCGCGCCTTGTTCGAGGCGGTGGCCATCGTGCTCGCGGTATCGTTCATCAGCCTTGGCATGCGCGCCGGCTTCGTCGTGGCGCTGTCGATCCCGCTGGTGCTGGCCATCACCTTCACGGTCATGGAGTATCTCGGCATTTCGCTGCAGCGCATTTCGCTCGGCGCGCTGATCATCGCGCTCGGGCTGCTGGTCGACGACGCGATGATCGCGGTCGAGATGATGGTGGCGCGGCTGGAGGTCGGCGACAATCTGCGCAAGGCGGCGACCTATGTCTACACATCGACTGCCTTTCCGATGCTGACCGGCACGCTGGTGACAGTCGCCGGCTTCATCCCGATCGGCCTCAACTCGAGTGCGGCCGGCGAATACACCTTCACGCTGTTCGTCGTCATCGCCGTGTCGCTGCTGGTGTCATGGATCGTAGCGGTGCTGTTTGCGCCTCTTCTCGGCGTCACCATCCTGCCGGCAACGATGAAAGCGAAGCATCACGACAAGCCCGGCCGCTTCACCGCGCTGTTCCGGCGCGTGCTTGTCGGCTCGGTGCGTCATCACTGGCTGACCATCATCGTCACGGTTTTGTTGTTTGCCGGCTCGATCGCCGGCTTCGGCCTGGTGCAACAGCAGTTCTTCCCACCGTCGGACCGGCCGGAGCTGATCGTCGACTGGAACCTGCCGCAGAATTCCTCGATCGCCGACACGCGCGACCAGATGGAGCGGTTCGAGCAGCGGGCGCTGGTCGGCAATCCCGACATCGACCATTTCTCGTCCTATATCGGCCAGGGCGCGGTGCGCTTCGTGCTCGCCTATGACGTGCAGCCGGCCAACCCCTATTTCGGCCAGACGGTCATCGTCACCAAGAGCATCGAGGCCCGCAATCGGGTGAAGCCGGCTTTGGAAAAGCTGCTGCGCGCGGAGTTCGTCGGCACCGACGCTTTCGTCAAGCCGCTGGAACTCGGGCCGCCGGTCGGCCGCCCGGTGCAGTACCGCGTCGGCGGACCCGACATCCAGACGGTGCGCGAACTGGCGCAGCAATTCGCTGGCGTCATCTCGGTCAATCCGAAGCTCGCCGCGCCAACCTTCGACTGGAACGAGCCGCAGCGCGTGCTGAGGGTCGACGTGCTGCAGGACAAGGCGCGCCAGCTCGGCATCACCTCCTCCGACATCGCCAGCGCGCTGAACAGCACGGTCGGCGGCGCCACCATCACGCAGGTGCGCGACGCCACCTATCTGATCAATGTCGTGGCGCGTTCACGCGAGGCCGAGCGCGGTTCGATCGGGACGCTGCAGAACATGCAGCTGCCGACCAGCACCGGCGAGGCGATCCCGCTCGCGGCGGTGGCCAACTTCCGCTACGACCTCGAGCAGCCGACAGTGTGGCGGCGCGACCGCATTCCGACGATCACCGTGCGCGCCGGACTGGTCGGTGACGTGCTGCCAGCCACGGTCGTCAACGAGTTGAAGCAATCGGTCGGTGCCTTCATCGCCAAGCTGCCGCCGGGCTATTCGGTCGAGACCGCCGGCTCGGTCGAGGAAAGCGCCAAAAGCCAGGGTCCGATCGCAGCCGTGGTGCCGCTGATGCTGTTCATCATGGCGACGATCCTGATGGTGCAGTTGCAAAGCTTCCAGCGCCTGTTCCTGGTCGTGGCGGTGGCACCGCTCGGGCTGATCGGCGTGGTGGCCGCCCTGGTGCCGAGCAGGGCGCCGCTTGGGTTCGTCGCCATCCTTGGCGTGCTGGCGCTGATCGGCATCCTGATCCGCAACTCGGTCATCCTGATCGTGCAGATCGAGGATCTCGTCAGGGAGGGCAAGGACCGCTGGGCTGCGGTCATCGAGGCAACCGAACACCGCATGCGGCCGATCGCGCTGACAGCGGCCGCCGCCAGCCTGGCGCTCATCCCGATCGCCCGCGAAGTGTTCTGGGGACCGATGGCCTATGCCATGATGGGCGGCATCATCGCCGGTACGGCAATCACGCTGCTGTTCCTGCCGGCGCTTTATGTGACGTGGTTCCGCATCAAGGAGCCGAAGCAAGGGGACAAATCATCCGTTCCGGAGAACGGCGAACTGGCGCAAAGTTCGACTTAAGACCCTGCTGTATCACTCGTTATCGTTGGAGGGTACAGGGAGTGATTTGGCGCGCTGCCACGGCGACGATTTTGAGGTACGCCAAGCATGCCAGCCTTTTGGCAAATCGGCCAAGGCAAGGATGCTCTCATCGAGCCGAACCACCTGTTCCAGGCCGACGAGCATTATCTCGCCCTCTTCGGCTGGTCCTGGCTCGCTGTTGTGAAATTGCCAACTGCCACCTTCATCGTTGTAGTTATCGTCGTCATCAGCTTCGTGCACAACGTATGCAATCCAGTCGCCACGTTTGAATATGCTCTTGTCCGATAGCACCGCGACATTGGGTGGATCTGCAAACTTCCATTCCTTCATGGAATTCCCCGAAGACGGTTGGTTTGCGCACAGGAATTCAAGCGGTTCTCACAAACCCCTCGCTGGCGCGTAACAGATTGCGCGTATAATCCTCTGTCACGCGGTGCGCGACAAGTTGGGCCGCCGTCAGATTCTCCACCGCCTCGCCGCTTTGCATCACCATCAGCCGCTCGCACATATGGGTGATGATGGCGAGGTCGTGGCTGACCATCAGAAAGGTCAGCTTGCGTCGCCGGCGGACCTCTTCCAGCAGATTGAGCACTTCGGCCTGCACCGAGGCATCGAGCGCCGAGGTCGGCTCGTCGAGCAGCAGGATCGACGGTTCGAGGATCAGGGCACGCGCGATCGCCACACGTTGGCGCTGGCCGCCCGACAGCTGATGCGAGTAACGGAAGCGGAAACCGTTGCCGAGGCCAACCTCGTCGAGCGCCTGCTGGATGCGCTTTTCGCCGTCGGCAAAACCATGGATGGCAAGCGGTTCCTGCAGCAGGCGGTCGACGGTCTGGCGCGGATGCAGCGAGCCATACGGATCCTGGAAGACCATCTGCACCTCGCGATAAAAGGCCTTGTCGCGGCGCGCGCCAAGCCTCTTGCCGTTGACGGCGATGCTGCCCGAGGCGACCGGCGCAAGGCCGGCGATTGCCCTGAGCAGCGTCGATTTGCCGGAGCCGCTCTCGCCGACCAGGCCGAAGGATTCGCCTGACCTGACTTCGAGGCTGACGCCTTTCAGCGCGCGAAACCGGTCGAAGATCACTTCCAGCCCGTCGACGGCAATCGCTGCTGTCATGCCGCCCACTCCGGCTTGCGGTCGAGCACCGGCAGCGGGTGGCGCTCGAAGCCGATCCTGGGCATGCAGTTGAGCAGACCGCGGGTGTAGGGATGCTGGGCCTGGCCGAGTTCGGAGGCCTTGAGCTGCTCGACCACCTTGCCGGCATACATAACGATGACGCGGTCACAGAAGGACGAGACCAGGCGCAGATCGTGCGAGATGAAGATCAGCCCCATGCCGCGCTCGCTGACCAGCCGGTCGAGGATGCCGAGCACGTCGAGCTGCACCGTGACGTCGAGCGCCGAGGTCGGCTCGTCGGCAATCATCATCTCCGGCCCGGCGATCAGCATCATGGCGATCATGGCGCGTTGGCCCATGCCGCCGGACACTTCGTGCGGATGCAGGTCGTAGACACGCTTGGGGTCGCGGATCTGCACCGCTTCCAGCATGGCCAGCGCGCGCTCGCGTGCCTCTGCCTTGGAGACTTTCTCATGGGTGCGCAGCGTCTCGACGATCTGCCGGCCGATGCTCATCACCGGGTCGAGCGAGTATTTCGGATCCTGCAGGATCATGGCGATGCGGTTGCCCCGCAACGCCCGGCGTTGTCGTGGCGAGATGCCGAGCAGGTCGATGCCGTCGAAGGCCAATTTCCTGGCCGATATCCTGGCCTGCGGCGGCGTCAGGCCCATGATGGCGCGGCCCGTCTGCGACTTGCCCGAGCCGGACTCGCCGACGATGCCGAGCCGCTCGCGGCCGAGCGAGAAGGAGACGCCGCGCACCGCCTCGATCAGCCCGGTGCGGGTCGGGAAGGTGACGCGCAGATCGTCGACGTCGAGAAGCGTGCTCATTGGTCACCACTCATTGGTCACCGCTACGGGGATCGAGCGCGTCGCGCAGGCCATCACCAAGCAGGTTGAAGCCAAGGCTGACGATCAGGATGGCGAAGCCCGGCGCGCCGGCCACCCACCACTGATCGAGGATGAAGCGGCGGCCGGATGCGATCATGGTGCCCCATTCGGGCAGCGGCGGCTGCGCGCCGAGACCGAGGAAACCGAGGCCGGCGGCGGTGAGGATGATACCGGCCATGTCGAGCGTCACGCGGACGATCAGCGAGGAGATGCAGAGCGGCATGATGTGGCGCAGCACGATGCGGAAGGGCGACGCGCCCATCAGTTGCACCGCCTTGATGTAATCGGAATTGCGCACCGTCAGCGTTTCGGCGCGCGCGATGCGGGCATAGGGGGGCCAGGAGGTGATGGCTATCGCCAGCACCGCGTTTTCAATGCCGGGGCCGAGCGCCGCGACGAAGGCCAGCGCCAGAACCAGCTTCGGGAAAGCGAGGAAGATGTCGGTGATGCGCATCAGAATGGCATCGGTCCAGCCGCCGGCATAGCCGGCGACAGTGCCGACCAGCAGACCGATGGGTGCCGCGATAATGGCAACCAGGATGACGACATAGAGCGTCCAACGCGAGCCGTAGAGGATGCGCGAAAGGATATCGCGGCCAAGGTCGTCTGTGCCGAACCAGTGCTCAGCGCTCGGCGCCAACAGCCGGGCGTTCTTCAGATCGCCGAAGGTCGGCGAATAGGGTGCCAGCACGCCGGCAAGGGCAGCAATGACCAGCAGGGCTATGATGATGAGCAAGCCGACAAAGGCCAGCCGATTGGCGGAAAAGCGCCGCCACGCGACATAGGCGCGGCCGAGCCTCGCCTGCATGCGCGAGGCCGGCCGCTCGCTGAGCAGCCAATCGCGCCGAGAGAGAGGGCGGGCATCGGAGGCGGTCATGACGATGCCTCTTGAGGCTGTCGACCCCCACTCCGGTCTGCTTCGCAGACCACCTCTCCCCCGTTTGACGGGGGAGAGGAAAGGCGCCAAGCGTGCGGCCGGCCGGAGTGGGGGTGATTGGCCGCAGCCGAGCCCGAAAGTGGGATACCTCTGCTCATCTTACCTTCGTCCTCGGATCGAGCACGCGGTAAAGCAGGTCGGACAGAAGATTGATGCCGATGAACACCGAGCCGATGACGATGGTGCCGCCGAGCACGGCGTTCATGTCGGCGTTCTGCAGCGAGTTGGTGATGTAGAGGCCGATACCAGGCCAGGAGAAGACGGTCTCGGTCAACACCGAACCTTCGAGCAGCCCGGCATAGGAGAGCGCGATCACGGTGACCATCGGCACGGCGGCGTTGCGCAGCGCGTGGCCCCAGATGATGCGGGTTTCCGACAGGCCCTTGGCGCGCGCGGCGACGATGTATTCCTGGGCCAATTCGTTGAGCATGAACGAGCGCGTCATGCGGCTGATATAGGCGAGCGAGAAATAGCCGAGCAGCGAGGCCGGCAGGATGATGTGCCGGAAGGCGTCCCAGAAGACGTCCCACTGTCCCTGCATCGCAGAGTCGAGCAGATAGAAGCCGGTGATCGGCGTGAAGGTGTATTCGTAGACGACGTCGAGCCGGGCCGGGAAAGCCACCCATTTCAGCTTGGCATAGAACAGCACAAGGCCAAGCAGGCCGAGCCAGAAGATCGGCACGGAATAGCCGATCAGACCGATGACGCGCACGATCTGGTCGATGAGGCTGCCGCGCTTGACCGCGGCCAGCACGCCAAGTGGTACGCCAAACAGTGCGCCGATCAGTGTCCCCAGTGTCGCCAGTTCCGTCGTTGCCGGAAGTGCGCGGCGGATGTCGGTCATGACCGGATTGGTGGTCAGCACCGAGGTGCCGAAATCACCGTTCAGGGCATTTTTCACATAGATGTAGAACTGCTCGACCAGTGGCAGGTCGAGACCCATTTCGCGGCGCGTGCGCTCGACGACATTGAGGGGCGCCCGATCACCGAGCACCGCCAGCACCGGATCGATCGGAATGACACGGCCGATGAAGAAGGTCACCGCGAGCAGACCGAGATAGGTCGTGACCGCGATGACCAGGAATCGGCCGACCGCCGAGAGAATAACGACTGCGCGGGCGCTGCCGCGCCCGCCCTCGTTTTCAACCGCGCTCATGCGGCGCGTCCGTGGGCGTTACTCTTTCGAGACCGGCCCGACGAAGTTGGTGTCGAAGCTCGGGCCGAGTGCAAAGCTCTTGAGGTTCTTGTGCAGGCCAGCCACTTCCAGCTGCTGATGGATGATGACGAAGGGGCTGGTGTCGAGAATCTTCTTCTGCAGATCCTTGTACATATCGGCGCGCTTGCCCGAATCCTTCTCCAGCAGTGCTGCTTCTGTTTCCTTGGTCAGATCCGGAATATCCCAGCTGTTGCGCCAGGCGAGCGTGTGGGATTTGCCGGCATCCGAATTGTCCGGGTTCGAGGCAAAGGTCTGGGCGTTGGAGTTGGGGTCGAAATAGTCCTGGCCCCAATTGCCGATATAGATGTCATGGTTGCGGGCGCGGTACTTGGTCAGCGTCTGCTTGCCATCGCCGGGGATGATCTCCAGCTTGATGCCGGCCTGACCCAGTGTCTGCTGGATCGATTCCGCCATGCCGGTGGTCGGCTGGCCGGTGCGCACGTCCATGGTCACGCTGAAGCCGTCCGGCAGGCCGGCCTTGGCCAGAAGTTCCTTGGCCTTGGCGACATCGAGCTTGAACGGGTTGTCGTCCACGGCGCCAAGGTCGCCCTTGGGCAGGAAGGATTGGTGGATTTCGCCAATGCCCTTGAGGATGGTCGAGCTCAACGCATCGTAGTCGACGAGATATTTGAAGGCTTGGCGGACCTCGGGTTTCGCCAGATTCGGATTCTTCTGGTTGAGGCTGATGTAATAGACCGTGCCCTTCGGCGCGCTGGTGGTGGTGAGGTCGGCGTTCTTGGCGATGGCGTCGAGATCGTTCGGCTCGAGGTTGCGGGCAACGTCGATGTCGCCGGCTTCCAGCGCCAGGCGCTGGGCCGAGCTTTCCTTCATGTTGCGGTAGATGACGCGGGCAAGCTTGGCCTTTTCGCCGTGATAATTGTCGTTGCGCTCCATGACGACGGCTTCGTTGGCCCGCCATTCACGCAGCTTGTAGGCGCCCGAGCCGGCATAGCCGGTCTTCAGCCAGGCATTGCCGAAGTCATTGTCCCATTTGTAGTCGGCGGTGGGCGCTGCCTTGACGACATGCTCCTTGACCAGCTTGGCATCGACGACCGAGGCGACGGTGGCCGAGAGACAGTTCAGCACGAAGCTCGGCGCATAGGCCTTGTCGACAGTGAACTGGAATGTGGTGTCGTCGACGGCCTTGGCCTTTTCGGCGACGTTGTCGCCGCTGATGCCGAACTGGTCGATGATGAAGGCCGGGCTCTTGTCCAGCTTGACGGCGCGCTCGAACGAATAGGCGACATCGGCCGCGGTGATCGGATTGCCCGAGGCGAATTTGAGGCCGGGCTTGAGCTTGAAGGTATAGGTCAGGCCATCGTCGGAGACGGTCCAGCTTTCGGCGAGATCGGGCTTGACCTTGGAGGTGTCGCTGAGGTCGAGGCGGACAAGCAGGTCGTAGGTGTTGCCGGTGACTTCGGCGGTCGACAGCTCGAACGCTTCGCCCGGATCCATGGTGATGATGTCGTCGATGGCGAAACCTTCGACCAGCGTGTCGGCCGGCGTGACGGCGAAGGCAGGCGCTGCGCCAATGAGCAGCGCGGACATCGCCGCGCCCGCAAGCAAGGTACGCGAGCGAAGAGCAAACTTTTCCATCATCATGGTGATTGTTCCCTGTTTTGTTGGTTTGTTGACCTGAGTTCCCGGCTCAGGATTGCGGTGTTCTTTTCAAGACCGATAACGGCCATTTGACCGCTTACCGTCGTGGTTTTTGTCCAATTGGTCAACAGCATATCCGGCGGCCTCGTGGCGGGCAACGAGCATTTTATACGCGGACCCATTGGACCAGAATGGCGGGCAGCGCGTCGACGCATAGGCCGGCCAATCGAGGCAGTCGAACGAGAAAAATCTGCTAGTTTTCGAGCTATTTCAGAGCGGCAACGAGCCCGGCATCGGGAAAGCAGGTCTCTGCCTGGCCGTTCTTGGCCTGCCACTTGCCGATCGAGCGGCGGGTCTTGAAGCCGGGCAGGCCGTCGGCGCTGCCGACATCATAGCCCTTGGCTTCCAGCGCCCTTTGCAGGGCGGCGATATCGGAGCGGTGGAGATCGCCGACCGGGCCCCAGCTGCCGGAAAAATTCTGATCGCCATGCGCGATGCGGTCGGCGCCATGGCCGATGAACAGCGCATAGAGGTCGCTGGTGTTGTATTCCTTCAGCACGTAGAAATTGGGGGTTGCGATGAAAGCCGGCCCGCTGCGGCCGGCCGGCATCAGCAGGAAGCCCTCCGCTTTCAGCTCACTCGCGGGAAATGCTTTTCCGCCGACGCGCTTGATGCCCATGTCGGCCCACTCGGAAATCTTCTTGCCCTGATCGGGGCCTTCCAGCGAGCACGAGACGCTTTCGGGCACGGTCACCTCGAAACCCCAGCCGCGCCCCCGCACCCAGCCATAATGGACGAGATAATTGGCGATCGAGGCGAGCACGTCGGGCGTCGAATTCCAGATGTCGACGCGGCCGTCGCCATCGAAATCCATGGCATGCTTGAGGAAGGAGGTCGGCATGAATTGCGGCTGGCCGAGCGCACCGGCCCAGGACGATTTCATCGCGCCGACCGGCGCCAATCCGCGTTGGACGATTTCAAGCGCGGCCAGAAGCTCGGTGCGGAAGAAATCCTTCTTGGTCGACATGAACGCCTTGGTGCCAAGCACCTCGAAGGCATCGTAGGGCATCTTCGCCGCGCCGAAGCCGGTCTCGCGGCCCCAGATCGCCAGAAGGATCTCGCCGGGCACGCCATAGCGTTTTTCGATTGCGGCAAGCGTCCTGGCGTTGGTGGCTTCGCGCGCGCGTCCGCCTGATGTCACTGCACGAACCGTCTTCTCGGCGAAATAGGCGCCGGGCGAGCCGAACTCGGCCTGATGCTGCTTCTGCGGCGTTTTCGGCTTCTCGCCGGGCATGACGAGGTCGGGAAGCTTCAGATTGGGCTTTATGCCGTCGAAGGCGGCATCGAAAGTCTGCTTGGATATGCCTTTGGCCTTGGCCTCGGGCCAGAGGTCGTTCTGCAGCCAGGCGCGGAACTGGTCGTCGATCTTGGCGGCGGAGGCGGGGGCGATGAGGAAAACAGTGAGGAGAGCTGCAAGAAAGGAAAGCAGAGCCAACCTGAGAGGACGCGCAACAATCATGATCCGCACCCTCTCCGCCAATCTTGTCAAAACGCCGTCCGCGAGCGCAGCGCGGCGGCGAGCGTGCCCTCGTCGAGATAGTCGAGCTCACCGCCGACCGGCACGCCATGCGCCAGCCTTGTCACCTTGATGTCGAAGCCGGACAGCTGGTCGGTAAGATAGTGCGCGGTGGTCTGGCCCTCGACGGTGGCGTTGACGGCGATGATGATCTCCTTGACCTCGCCGCCGGCGACCCGGTCGATCAGCGAGCGGATGTTGAGCTGATCGGGGCCGATGCCGTCGAGCGGCGACAGCGTGCCGCCGAGCACATGGTAGCGCACGTTCATCGCCGCCGCCCGCTCCAGCGCCCAGAGATCGGAGACGTCCTCGACGACGATGAGGGTGGCAGCGTCGCGGCGCGGGTCGGTGCAGATCATGCAAGGGTCGGATGTATCGACATTGCCGCAGGTGGAACAGATGCGCACCTTGTCGGCCGCCTCGCCCATGGCGGCGGCGAGCGGCGACAGGAGCTGCTCCTTTTTCTTGATCAGATGCAGCGCCGCGCGCCTGGCCGAACGGGGCCCAAGCCCCGGCACCTTGGCCAGGAGCTGGATCAGGCGTTCGATCTCGGGACCGGCGATTCGCTTGGACATCGCCTTGATCTAGGATTTTTCGGAGCGCTTTGGAACATCCCGCATCCGCATGGCTCACCATATTACCCTGGTGGGCCGTGGAGTGCAGATCAGTTGACCTCGAGCGGTCGGCTCTGGCTGGCGATCATCGCACCGATGGCGTCGGTGTTCTCAGGCGTCGACTGGAACCCCATCGCCGCCTCTTGCGGCGCACCCTGAACCGAGGAGATGACGCGCGTGTTCAAGGCTCCGCCGAACCGGGCGGCATCCGGTTCTTCCATCGGCTCCTGCATGGCGACCATCGTCTGCTTCATGGTCACGCGCGCCGACTTTGCCGTGGGCGCCGCGGCCGCGGTCACATAGGTCTGCTGGGCAGGGGCGATCTTGGTCTTGGGCTGAGGGGCCGGCTCCACAGCGGCGGTCATAAAGACCTGTTGTGCCGGAGCGGTGCGGGAGGTTTTGGCCGGACGCGCGGGCTCCGCCGAGGCAACCATCGTCACCGGCGCGGCCGGCTTGACCATTTCGGGCGCCGCCGAGGCAACCATTGGTTCGTCAGGCAGCGGCTGCCAGTTGCGGCCGCGCTTTTCGTAGAAGGCATTGCCGCCGGCGACCATGGTGTAGTGCATGTTCTTGTAGGGGAAATGCAGGCCGGCAGTGTGGAAATACATCGTGTTCTTCAGCTTGGCCTTGCGCTCGCCCTTGAGCACGGCGTCGGCGGCTTCCTCGACATCGGGCAATGCGCGCGAATTCATCGGCCTGGTCATGACGCCCGGCGCGAACTGCCCGGGTTCACCCACCACGTCACAGATGGTGCTGCCGTGGTTGCCGGAGCGCAGCCGATTCATCACCACGGTGCCCACCGCGATCATGCCGTCGCGGCTCGAGCGGTTGGATTCGAAGAACATCGCCCTTTCCAGGCATTCCCTGTCCTTCGGCGAGTGGCTGGAGGCGCGCGACGTCAGGAAACTCGGCGTGATGGCATCGGTCAGGCTTGCAACGGACATGCCGTGCGAAGTGGTCTGGCTGCAGGCAGCCAAAAACAGGGGAGACGTAATGACGCCGAGCAACAGCGGCGTCTTCCATCGCGTGACGATCAACAGGTTACCCTCTCACTTCGATGCCCGCCCCCAGGCTGCGGCAAGAATGAGACACTTTCAGGCAAAATGATGGCCAAAACGTTATTAACCGGTCACTGTTGCCGAAATGGCACAATTTCGAGGCTTTCCAGATAGATCGAGCCGTCATTTCACAAAAGCGATGACCGCTCTCTCTTGGTTTCGCCGCAATTGCTGGAGGGAAAACCGCGTCAGGTTTTTCCGGGAATCGCTACCGCCCGGCCGCAATCGCCGCCGGCTGACCAGGATCGAGCTCTTCGACCTTCTCCGAAAACAAGCCGCGCCTGAGGAACAGCGCCCGAGCGGCCCTGGCAGCTGGCGCAATCTTTCCCGGCCAGTCGCTGTCGATGAATTCGGCCTTGGTGAAATCGGGATTTGTTTCGGAGGCCGCCTCAAGGAATTCGGCGATTTCCAGCACGACCGCGCGCTCCTCCTTCGAAAGCGCTGACGTGCCGGCCTCGATCGACGGGCGGTGCACGAAATCCTCGAACAGATAGAAGTAGCCCTTGATGCCGACGATATCGACGCCGGCATCGCAATCGGCAAGGATTTCCAGAATCTCGTAGATCCTGTTGCGGATACGCTGCTCGATCAGTCTTTCGGACGGCTCTTCGGTCATGGCGCATCGCCGCTGAAGGCTAGAAGGGCAGTTTCATTCCGGGCGGGATCGGCAGGCCGGCGGTCAGCGCCTTGGTCTTTTCCTGCATGATCTGCTCGACCTTGGCCTTGGCGTCATTGTGAGCGGCGAGGATCAGGTCCTCGAGGATCTCGACATCGTCCTCCTTGAACAGAGACGGGTCGATCTTCAGCACCTTCATCTCGAACTTGCCGCTCAAGGTGACGCTGACCAGGCCGCCGCCGGCCTGGCCGACGGATTCGACCGTGGCGATCTCGTCCTGCATGGCCTGGAATTTGGCCTGCATTTCCTTCGCCTTGCCCATCAGGCCGAGAAGATCTTTCATGATCCGATCCTTGTCTTGTTTCGTCAGGTCTCGTCGTCATCCGCCGGTGGCTCGACCGGCACTTCGGCCTCGGTCGTGTCTGCCTCCGGCGCGTCGGGGATGCGCACGTCGATGATCTTGGCACCGGGAAAGCGCGCCAGGATGGCGGCAACCGTCGGATCGCTCTTGGCATCGAGGAAGGCGTTTTCGCGCTTGGTCGATTCCATTTCGGCCAGCGTCTGGCCGCCCTCTTCCTTCGACAGCGACACCAGCCAGTTGCGGCCGGTCCAGGCGCGCAGTTTCGTCGTCAGCTCGTTGAGCAGCAGCTTGGGCGCATCGTCGGTCAGGCTGACATCGATGCGGCCGGGCTCGAAGCGCACGGGACGGATGCAGCGCTTGACCAGCACCTTGAAGGCGATGTCGCGCTGCGCGTCGGCAAGGGCAACAATGTCGGCCAGTGACCTGACCGGCACCTGCTGCGGCTCGGACACCGGCGCAGGAGGAGCAACGAAGGCGGCCGGCGCGGGCGTGGCCTCGACCAAACGCATGGTCTGCGCGCCACTGGACCCGGATGGCATGCGCGTCTGCGCCACCGCGCTGGCCCCACCGCCATTGCCATTGCCGTTGCCGGAACCCGCAGGCGCGCCATTCGGGCGCGATGCGCCATTTTGTGCCGGTGCTGCGCCTTCAAGCGATCGCAGCGCCTCGTCCAGCGTCGGCAGGTCGGCGGCATGCGCCAGCCGGATCAGCACCATTTCGGCGGCACTGACGGGCCGGTTGGAGGACTGCACTTCGGGAATGCCCTTGAGCAGCATCTGCCAGGTCCGCGACAGCACCCTGACCGACAGCGCCCTGGCGAAATCGGCGCCGCGCTCGCGCTCGTCCTGCGACAGCGAAGCGTCGTCCATGGCGGTCGGCACGAAACGCAGCCGGGTGACGAGGTGGTTGAACTCGGCAAGATCGGTCAGCACGGCGGCCGGATCGGCGCCGGTGTCGTATTGCGTGCGGAATTCGGCGAGTGCTGCCGCCACATCGCCCTTCATCACATGTTCGAACAGATCGACGATGCGGGCACGGTCGGCCAGGCCCAGCATGGCCCGCACCGCCTCGGCGCTGACGGAGCCGGCGCCGTGCGCAATCGCCTGGTCGAGGATGGAGAGCGAATCGCGGGCGGAGCCTTCGGCGGCGCGGGCGATCATCGCCAGCGCGTCGTCGTCGACCGAAATGCCTTCCTTGCCGGCAATCGAGGAAAGATGCGCGACCAGCGCGCCGGCATCGATGCGCCTCAGGTCAAAACGCTGGCAGCGCGATAGGACAGTGATCGGAACCTTGCGGATTTCGGTGGTGGCGAAGATGAATTTGACGTGCGGCGGCGGCTCTTCCAGCGTTTTCAGCAGGCCATTGAAGGCCTGCGTCGACAGCATGTGCACTTCGTCGATGATGTAGACCTTGTAGCGGGCCGAGACCGGCGCATAGCGCACGCGCTCGATGATGTCCCTGATGTCGTCGATGCCGGTGTGCGAGGCGGCATCCATCTCGATGACGTCGACATGGCGGCCTTCCATGATCGCCTGGCAATGCTCGCCGAGCACGGCAAGGTCGACCGAAGGCTGGTCCACGGTCGATGTCTTGTAGTTCAGCGCCCGCGCCAGGATGCGCGCGGTGGTGGTCTTGCCGACGCCGCGCACGCCGGTCAGCATCCAGGCCTGGGCGATGCGGCCGGTGGCAAAGGCATTGGTGAGGGTACGCACCATCGGCTCCTGGCCGACCAGCTCGGAAAAATTCGACGGACGGTATTTGCGCGCCAGCACGCGATAGGCAGCGGCCTTTCCATTCTCCAGGCTTTTTGGCCCCGAATTTCCGGCTTCGCTCATTCGCCCGTTAAGCTCCAAAAGGCCGCGCCCAAAGGCGCCGATTCCTGCGCATAGTCTCGCCCGCGCTGCAATGCGTCGTCAATGTCGCGAGGAGGGCCGATGAGGTGGGAGGCTGGAACAATGACCCGTTCCGGGCTCGTTAGGGCTGCTTCCTTCCGGACCTGACCCGGTTGGCGAGTGGATCGTCCACCACCAACCTCCCGATGTCCATATCGGCAATTGCGCGATGAAATGCAAGTGCGCAGGCGATTTGGCGCACCAAACCGTGAGAGGAACAATGATTCGCTTGCAGCCCCCGGGCCACCGCTCTAGCGTTCATGAGTTTGAGGAAACCAAGAAAAGCAAGGGAAACGCCGATGCTGCCGGGCCTGAAGGCCGGATTCACGCTGGATGCCCGGCTGGAGGCGGACAGCGAGCAGTTGATGTGGCTTGGCCTGTGCGAATTGCGGGTGATGAACGACCGCCGCTGGCCATGGCTGCTTTTGGTGCCGCAGCGGCCGGGCGCGGAAGAAATCCACGACATGACGCCGCTCGACCAGGCGATGCTGACCTTCGAGACCAATATGGTGGCGCAAGCGCTGAAGAAAGTGAGCGGCTGCACCAAGATCAACACCGGCGCGCTTGGCAACATCGTGCGCCAATTGCATATCCATGTCATCGCACGGTCCGAAGGCGATCCCGGCTGGCCCGGGCCGGTGTGGGGGTACGGCCTGCGCGAGCCCTACCAGCGTTCCGATCTGCGCCGGTTTGCCGAAACGATAAGGGCGGCGCTATAAGCCTTCCCCAGTGTTCATCTTAAAACACGTTCATCCCCAGACATGTCCATCCCAAAGCATCAGAGTCCGCATGAGCTTCCGCCTGTTTGACGCGCCCCTGCGCGAGCCGAGCCAGTTCGTCGGCTTTGCCGGCAACACGATCGATCGGCAATCCGAGAACCGCGCCGACGATTCGGTCGACAAGGCGCTGGCCGATCCGACGACGCGGCTGCTGTTGATGAATGGCGGCCGGCTCCTCCTGAAGCTCGACGGGAGCGGCGGCCTCGACCCGTGGTTCGGCGCCGGCGAGAGCGAGCCCTTCAACCCTTCCTTCGCCCAAGGTGTCCTGCTCGGCTTTTCTGAACACGGGCCGGTGCTGGCAATGCCCGTCGGCATCGACGCCGAACAACTGCCCGAGACCGTCAAGGCGATCGACTACCGGTCGGTCTATATGCAAGGGCTGATCGACGAGGCGGCCGCCGGTGCAATGGCGCAAGGGGCGGCCCTGCTTGCCTGGCATGCCAGCCACCGTTTCTGCAGCAAATGCGGCGCCGAATCGCAGATGCGGGCCGGCGGTTACAAGCGACACTGCCCGAATTGCGGCACCGAGCATTTTCCGCGCACCGACCCGGTGGCGATCATGCTGACGGCGACGCGGGAGAAATGCCTGCTTGGGCGCGGCCGGCATTTTGCGCCGGGCATGTATTCGGCGCTTGCCGGCTTCATCGAGCCGGGCGAAACGATCGAGGCGGCGGTGCGCCGCGAAACTCTGGAGGAAGCCGGCATCAGGCTCGGCCGCGTCGTCTACCATGCCAGCCAGCCCTGGCCGTTCCCCTATTCGCTGATGATCGGCTGTTTCGGCGAGCCGCTCAACGAAGATATCCAGGCCGACCTCAACGAGCTGGAAGACTGCCGCTGGTTTGGCCGCGACGAAGTGCGCCTGATGCTGGCCAGGGAGCATGCCGACAATCTGATCACGCCGCCGAAAGGGGCTATCGCGCATCACCTCATCCGCGCCTGGGTCGACAGCGAATAGCCAATACTGAAAGTCATCGCAGGAGAGACAAATGATCCGTCACACCGTCGTCTTCACGCTGAAGCATGCACCGCACTCGCTCGACGAAAAGCGATTCCTTGTCGACGCCAAGAAAATCCTCTCGGCGATCCGCGGCGTCACGCATTTCGAACAGCTGCGGCAGATCAGCCCCAAGAACGACTATCAGTTCGGCTTCTCGATGGAGTTCGCAGACCAGGCCGCCTATACGAGGTACAACGACCATCCCGACCATGTCGCCTTCGTGCGCGACCGCTGGGTGCCGGAGGTCGAGAAATTTCTCGAGATCGACTACGTGCCGCTGGGCTCGGTCGTTTAGTCCGCCACCTTCCACTGCTCACGCGACTCGCTGGCCGGATAGACGCCCAAAATCCGCACTTCGCGGGAGAAGAAGCGAAGCTCGTCCAGTGCCAGCTTGACCAGCGGATCGTCGGGATGACCCTCGATGTCTGCGTAGAACAACGTCGCCGTGAAAGCCCCCAGCTGGTAGCTCTCCAGCTTGGTCATGTTGATGCCGTTGGTGGCGAAGCCGCCCATCGCCTTGTAGAGCGCGGCCGGCACGTTGCGGACGCGGAAGATGAAGGTCGTCATCATCTTGACGTCCGGTGACGGACGCTCGGCCCATTGCTTGCTCTTGGTCAGGACGACGAAGCGGGTGACGTTGGAATCGGTGTCCTCGACATTCTCCTCGATGATGTCGAGCCCATAGAGCGTCGCGGCCAGCGCCGGCGACAGCGCCGCCATGGTGCGGTCCTTGACCTCGGAGATCATCTTGGCCGCACCCGCCGTATCGCCGGCGACGACCGCCTTCCAGCCGTTCTTGCGGATGTATTTCCGGCACTGGCCAAGCGCATGGATATGGCTGTGCACGGTCTTGATCTCGTCGCGCCTGACGCCGGGCAGCACCATCAGCTGGAAATGGATCGGCAGGAAATATTCGCCGATGATGTGCATCCTCGATTCCGGCAGCAGATGGTGGATGTCGGCGACACGTCCGGCAATGGTGTTTTCGATCGGGATCATGGCGAGATCGGCCTTGCCGGTCTCGACCGCGTTGAACGCGTCCTCGAAGGTCGGGCACGGCAACGGCTCCATCGAGGGATAGGCGTTGCGGCAGGCAGTGTCGGAATTGGCACCCGGCTCGCCCTGGAAGGATATTCTGTTGGTCTTTTCAGGCATGGCAGGGTCTCGATTCAAGGGGTCGAAGAAATCTCGGTTTACGGGGATGGTCAGTTTGCCAGGATCATCCTGGCGCGCTCAAGGTCTTCCGGCGTGTCGACACCGAGCGGCAGCGACTGGACGATCTCGGCGTCGATGCGCATGCCGGCTTCGAGCGCCCGCAATTGTTCAAGCCGTTCGCGGCGTTCCAGAGGCGACGGCTTCAGCGCGACGAAGCGTTCAAGTGCCGAGCGGCGATAGGCATAGAGGCCAACATGGTGATAGAGCGGCCCCTCGCCCCAAGGGGCTGTGGCGCGGGTGAAATAGAGCGCCCGCAGCCGCGTCGCCGACAGTGGCGACCCGACGATCTTGACGACGTTGGAATTGGTCTTTTCCTCCTCGCGGACGATCTCGACGCCGAGCGTGGCGATATCCACCGCCCCGTCTTCGAACGGCCTGAGCGAGGCAGCGATGATGCCGGGATCGATGGTCGGCAGGTCGCCCTGCACATTGACGATCGTTTCGACCTCGTGTCGGGGATCGAGCGCGACCAGCGCCTCGTGGATGCGATCGGAGCCCGACTCGTGGTCGATGCGGGTCATCACCGCCTCGAACCCATGCGCGCGCGCAGCTTCAGCGACGCTTTGCGTGTCGGTCGCCACCACCACCCGGCCGAGGCCGGCTTCGGCCGCGCGGCGGGCGACATGGACGATCATCGGGGCGCCGGCGATGTCGGCCAGCGGCTTGCCCGGCAGGCGGGTCGAGGCCATGCGGGCCGGTATCAGGATCAAGGTGGACATCGCTATGGCAAGGCGTTCGAAAAGAGGAGGGGAAAAGTGGCAAAAGGTCTCACTGGCAGCGCCCTTATAGGTGTTGCAACGCCCGAGCAAAAGACCTAGTTTCCGCCCGATTTGACCGGCTCTGGAGGGCAGGTCTCGATACCGACGGACGGAGTGGACGGTTCGGTCCGCCGGAAAAGGGAGCAAGGGGCGTATGGATTCCAACGAAGTCAACAAACTGCTCGCCGGATTGCTTGGAACCGTATTCGTCGTTTTCTCGGTCGGCCTGGTGTCGGACGCGCTGTTTGCCTCGCCGGCTCCTGAAAAGCCCGGCTTCGCCATCGAGGCCACGGAGCCCGCCGAAGGCGGCCCGGCCGCGCCCGCCGCCGAAGCCAAGCCGATCGCCGATCTGCTGCAGACCGCCAATGTCGAGGCCGGCGCTGCCGTGTTCAAGAAATGCCAGGCCTGCCATTCCGGCGAAAAGGGCGGCCCCAACAAGGTCGGCCCCGATCTGTGGGACCTCGTCGACCGTCCGGTCGCCGAACATGAGGGCTTTGCCTATTCGGCCGGCATGAAGGAATTTTCCAAGGGCGGCACCGAGAAGTGGACCTATGACAACATCAACCACTTCATCACCTCGCCGAAGAAGTTCGTGAAGGGCACGGCGATGGGCTTCGCCGGCCTGCCCAAGGACGAGGATCGCGCCAACGTCATCGCCTATCTGCGCACGCTGTCGGACAATCCCAAGCCGCTGCCGGCACCGGGTGCCGCCGCTGACGCCTCCGCGCCCGCCAAACCGGCCGATGCAGCCGCTCCGGCAAAGCCGGCTGACGGCGCAGCGCCCGCTAAGCCTGCGGCTCCCGCTGCACCAGCTCCGGCCGCGCCCGCCAAATAACCAATAGCTTCTCGATGACCTTGAAAAAGCCGGGTTCAGCCCGGCTTTTTTGTTGGGAAAATGCCGGGTGCGGCGACAAAGCCGGCGCATTGCGGTTTTCACCAGCGTCAAATCATCTAGGATCGCGTTCTGGATGATCAGGCACACATCGCGAAGAGGATAGTGCATGACGGTTGGCCGAACGCTTCTCAAGTCGCTGCTGGCGGCGGGCCTGCTGGCGGCGGGATTGCAGACGACCCGGGCCGACGAGTGGCGCACCACCTCATCTCTGATCGGCCCTTCCAAATACGGCGACAATTTTCAGCACTACGACTACGTCAACCCGAACGCGCCCAAGGGCGGTACCTTGAATTCGGTGCTGCTCGGCACCTATGACAGCTTCAACCCCTATATCGTGCAGGGATCGCCGGGGGCGGGCCTGGTCGGCTTCGGCGGCGGCCTGCTCTACGACACGCTGATGGAGCAGGCGACCGACGAAGGCAGCACCAGCCATCCGCTGATCGCCAATGCCTACAAATATCCTGCCGACTATTCCTCGGCGACCTACCGGCTCGACCCGCGCGCGAAATGGCATGACGGCCAGCCGATCACCGTCGATGACGTGATCTGGTCGTTCCAGGTGCTGAAGGCAAACAGCCCGCAATACAGCCGCTATTTCGAGAACGTCACCGATGCGGTGGCGATCTCCGACCGCGAGGTCGAATTCCATTTCAACCAGAAAGGCAACCGCGAGCTGCCGAAGATCATCGGCGACCTCGCCGTGCTGCCGAAACACTGGTGGGAAGGCATCGATGCCAGCGGCAAGAAGCGCGACATCACCAAGCCGACGCTGGAAATCCCGCTGGGATCGGCGGCCTACAAGATCGCCAGCTTCAAGCCGGGCTCGGAAATCGTCTGGCAGCGCGTGCCGGACTATTGGGCAGCCAAGCTGCCGGTGAAGATCGGCCGCGAGAATTTCGACACGCAGCGTTTCACCTATATCCTCGACGACAATGCCGCATGGCTGGCTTTCACCAAGGGCGGACTGGAAGATCTCAACCGCGAATACAGTTCGCGCAAATGGGCGACGGCCTATACTTTCCCGGCCATCAAGGCTGGCGACGTCATCAAGAAGAGTTTCGAGAGCCACTCGCCGCAGCCGATGCAGGGCTTTGTCCTCAATCAGCGGCGGCCACTGTTCCAGGACCGGCTGGTGCGTGAGGCGCTGACCATTCCGTTCGATTTCGAGTCGATGAACCGCACCTTGTTTTTCGGCTTCAATACCCGCACGTCTAGCTATTTCCAGGGCACGGACCTGGCTTCCAGTGGATTGCCGCAAGGCAAGGAACTGGAAATCCTGGAAAAGTATCGTGACAAGCTGCCGCCAGAGCTCTTCACGCAGGAGTTCAAGCTGCCGGTCTACGATTCGCCGCAAGCGGAACGGAAGTATCTGAAACAGGCAGTCGATCTCTTCGCCAAGGCCGGCTGGGTGATCAAGGGCGGCAAGATGGTCAATGCCAAGACCGGCGAACCGTTCAAGTTCGAGATCCTCGGCTGGAACGACACCGACCAAGTGATCGCCAGTCCCTACATCGCCAATCTGCGCAAGATCGGGGTCGACGCTTCACTGCGCATCATCGACCAGACGCAGTACATCAACCGCGTCACCCATTTCGATTTCGACGTTGTGACGGGCCTGTTCGGCCAGTCGGACTCGGCCGGCAACGAGCAGCGCGATTTCTGGGGCTCGAAGGCCGCGGACACGCCCGGCTCGCGTAATCTGATGGGCATCAAGGATCCGACCGTCGACGCGCTGGTCGACCGCGTCATTTTCGCCACCGACCGCGAGGATCTCGTCGCCGCCACCCATGCGCTCGACCGGGTGCTTTTGTGGAACTTCTACGTCGTGCCGCAATATTATCGCTCGGCGATCTGGCTGGCTTACTGGGACAAGTTCGGCATCCCCGAGAAGCAGCCGGCCTATGCAGGCTATGACCCCGACTCCTGGTGGATCGACCTCGACAAGGAAAAGGCGCTGGCGACCAAATACAAGGGCGGCAATTGATGGGGCGGCAATTGATGGGGCGGCGATCGATGGCAATGCTGCCCCGCCGCGATTTCCTGGCGTTGGGTGGTGCCGCAGCCGCCACCGCGCTGCTGCCGGGCAAGGCCTTTGCCGACATTGCGACCGGCGTGAAATTGCACGGCCTGTCGGCCTTCGGTAACCTCAAATACAAGCCGGATTTTGCGCATTTCGACTATGTCAATCCGGACGCCCCCAAGGGCGGCCAGATGAATTTCGCACCGCCCAACGCAACCCTCAATCAGAGCTTCCTGACTTTCAACACGCTGAATTTCCTGGTGTTGAAGGGGGAGGCGCCGCCGCGCGCCGAACTGTGTTTCGATTCCCTGATGGCAAGTGCGCTCGATGAGCCGGATGCGGTCTACGGCTTGCTTGCCGAGTCCGTCACCTTGTCGCCCGATCGCAACGGTTTCCGCTTCGCGCTTCGGCCGCAGGCGCGCTTCCACGACGGCTCGCCGCTGACCGCTGAAGACGTAGTCTTCGCGTTGAAGCTCTACAAAGACAAGGGTCACCCGAACCTTTCCAAGGCATTGCGGTACATGACCGACGCGGTCGCAGCCGATCCCGTCACCCTTGACCTGACCTTCAATGGCGAACAGTCGGCGCAAAATATCCTGGCGGTCGTGGGAATGCCGATCGTGTCCAAGGCCTTTTATACGGCCAATGAGTTCGATGCCTCGACGATGACGCCACCGCTTGGCTCGGGACCCTACAAGATTGGGCGCGTGTCCGCCGGACAGACCGTCGAATATGAACGCGTCGCTGACTATTGGGGCCGCGATCTCGCGGTGAACCGCGGCCAGTACAATTTCGACCGTATCCGCATCGACTTCTATCTCGACCGGCAGGCCGCATTCGAGGCCTTCAAGAAAGGCGATACGCATTTTCGCGAGGAATTCACCTCGCGGGTATGGGCGACCGGATACGACTTTCCGGCGTTGAATGATGGCAAGGTCGTCAAACGGGAATTTCCCGGCGAGAAGACGCCGGACATGCAGGGCGTCGCGCTGAACCAGCGCCGCCCGCAATTCCGCGATGAGCGTGTGCGACGGGCGATCGCCAACTGCTTCGATTTCGAATGGATGAAGCGCGCTCTGTTTTACGGCTCTTACGAGCGCTCGCAATCGAACTTCGAACGGTCGGACTACAAGGCCGAGGGCCTGCCCTCGCCAGGGGAATTGGCCCTGCTGGAGCCATTACGGGCCGAGTTGCCGCCAGAGGTCTTTGGTGAAGCGGTAACGCAGCCTCTCTCGGACGGTTCAGGCCATGACCGCAAGCTGCTGAGCGCGGCTTCGAAACTGCTTGCCGAAGCCGGCTGGAAGCGCGCGGGCAGTTTTGTCGTCAACGACAAGGGCGAACGGCTGCGGGTGGAAATGCTGGCGGAGGACGATGGCATCGTTCGCATTTTCACCCCGTGGTCCGAGAACATGAAGGCGATCGGGATCGACGCCTCGATCCGGCAGGTCGATTCGGCGCAATATGAACAACGGCAGAGTGATTTCGATTTCGACCTCAACGTCCTCCATTGGTCGATCGGAGCAACGCCCACGGCCGACAGCCTGGAGATGCTCTACGATTCCCGGATGGCGAACACGCCGGGGCAGCGCAACTATCCAGGCACCGAAAGCAAGGCTATCGACGCCTTGATCGTGGCAGCCGGCAAGGCGCGCAGCCGGACAGAACTCGTCACCGCGCTCAGAGCGCTCGACCGGGTCTTGCGCGCGCGGCTAGACTGGATTCCAACATACTATCTGGCGAATCACCGCGTCGCCTATTGGGACATGTTCGGCTTTGTCGAGCAAAAGCCCGATTTCGGCTTTCCGGTCGAGGCGCTGTGGTGGTTTGATAAGGGCAAGGCGGCAAAAATTGGCAAAGGCTGAGATATCAGTCCAACGAGGGCAGGACGCCTGATGGGCGCCTATATCCTGCGCCGCATCCTTTTGATGATCCCGACCCTGTTCGGCATCATGGCGATCTCCTTCGCCGTCATCCAGTTCGCGCCCGGCGGCCCGGTCGAGCAGATCATCGCCAAGCTGACCAACCAGGGCGGCAGCGACCGCCTCGGCGGTGGCGGCGGCGATGCAGGTGGTTCCAATTTCGACGTCGCCGGCGACGTCAGCTCGAAATATCGCGGCGCGCAGGGGCTCGACCCGGAATTCATCAAGAAGCTGGAGAAGCAGTTCGGCTTCGACAAGCCGCCACTCGAGCGCTTCGGCATGATGCTGTGGAATTATATCCGGTTCGACTTCGGCAACAGCTACTTCCGCGATATCTCGGTGCTCGACCTGATCCTCGAGAAAATGCCGGTGTCGATCTCGATCGGGCTTTGGATCACGCTGCTGTCCTACCTGATCTCCATCCCGCTCGGCATCCGCAAGGCGGTGAAGGACGGTACACCCTTCGACATCTGGACGAGCGGCGTCGTCATCGTCGGCTATGCCATTCCGGGCTTCCTGTTCGGCATCATGCTGATGGTGCTGTTCGCCGGCGGCTCGTTCTGGGACTGGTTCCCGTTGCGCGGCATCGTCTCGGACAATTGGGACCAGTTGTCCTGGCCGGCCAAGATCGTCGACTATTTCTGGCACATGACCTTGCCGCTGACCGCGCTGGTGCTGTCGGCCTTCGCCACGACGACGCTCTTGACCAAGAACTCGTTCCTGGAAGAGATCCGCAAGCAGTATGTGGTGACGGCGCGCGCCAAGGGCCTTTCGGAGCGGCAGGTGCTTTACGGCCATGTCTTCCGCAATGCCATGCTGATCGTCATTGCCGGTTTCCCCGGTGCCTTCATCTCGGCCTTCTTCACCGGCTCGCTGCTGATCGAGAACATTTTCTCGCTCGATGGCCTCGGCTTGCTCGGCTTCCGCTCGGTGGTCGAGCGCGACTATCCCGTCGTGTTCGCCAACCTCTACATCTTCTCGCTGCTTGGGTTGTTTGTCGGATTGCTGTCCGACCTCATCTACACCTGGGTCGATCCGCGCATCGATTTCGAGCGGAGAGACATTTGATGTCGGAGGCAAGCGTTACTGCCGGCGTGGTGCCGGCGCGGATGCCACGGCCGTTTTTGTCGCCGCTCAACAAGCGTCGCCTGCAGAATTTCAAGGCCAACCGGCGCGGCTACTGGTCGTTGTGGATTTTCCTCGTCCTGTTCGTGCTGTCACTGTTTGCCGAATTCATCGCCAACGACAAGCCGATCATTGCTTCCTACAAGGGCGAGATCCTGTTTCCGGTGCTGGTCGCCTACCCCGAGGAAAAATTCGGCGGCTTCTACGCCGTCACCGATTATCGCGACCCGGTGATCCAGGACGAGATCAACGCCAATGGCTGGATGATCTGGCCGCTGATCCGCTATTCCTACCAGACCGTCAACAACGCCATTCCGGAAGCCGCACCCGCCAAGCCGTCGTGGGAATATGACGCCAAGATGCGCTGCAACCAGTATCCGCAAGGGGCCACCGATCCGGCCTGTATTGTCGGCAACTGGAACTGGCTCGGCACCGACGACCAGGCGCGCGACGTCTTGGCGCGCGTCATCTACGGCTTCCGCATTTCGGTGCTGTTCGGCCTGATCCTGACCGCCGGCTCGGCCCTGATCGGCGTCGGCGCCGGCGCCTTGCAGGGCTATTTCGGTGGCTGGACGGACCTACTGTTTCAGCGCTTCATCGAAATCTGGTCGGCGATCCCGGTGCTTTATCTCCTGCTCATCGTCGCCGCCATCCTGCCGCCGGGCTTCTTCATCCTGCTCGGCCTGATGCTTTTGTTTTCCTGGGTGGCGCTGGTCGGCGTGGTGCGGGCGGAGTTTCTGCGCGCCCGCAACTTCGAATATGTCAACGCCGCCCGGGCGCTCGGCGTGCCCAACCGCACCATCATGTTCCGGCATTTGTTGCCCAACGCCATGGTGGCGACATTGACCTTCCTGCCCTTCCTGCTCTCAGGCTCGATCTCGACGCTGACCTCGCTCGATTATCTCGGCTTCGGCCTGCCGCCGGGCTCGGCCTCGCTCGGCGAATTGCTGAAGCAGGCGCAGCGCAACCTCAATGCGCCGTGGCTCGGTATTTCCGGCTTCGTCGTCATCTCGCTGATGCTGTCGCTGCTGGTCTTTGTCGGCGAGGCGACGCGCGACGCCTTCGATCCGCGCAAGACGTTCAAATGAGCGAAGCGCCTCTGCTCAGCGTACAGGACCTCAGCGTCGCCTTCAGCCAGGGCGGCGGCCAGTCTGTCGCCGTCGACCACATATCGTTCGACATCGCCAAGGGCGAGACGGTGGCGCTGGTCGGCGAATCCGGCTCCGGCAAATCGGTGTCGGCCTTGTCGGTGCTGAAGCTCCTGCCCTATCCGACGGCGAGCCACCCCTCGGGAAAGATCCTGTTCCAAGGCGCTGACCTGCTGGCCATGAACGAGAAGCAGTTGCGGCAGGTGCGCGGCAACAAGATCACCATGATCTTCCAGGAGCCGATGACCTCGCTCAATCCGCTGCATACGATCGAGCAGCAGATCGTCGAGATCCTGAAGCTGCATCAGGGCATGGCCGACCGCCCGGCCAAGGCACGCACGCTTGCGCTGCTCAAGGAAGTGGGTATCCGCGAACCGGAAAAACGCCTCGACGCCTATCCGCACCAGCTCTCCGGCGGTCAGCGCCAGCGCGTCATGATTGCCATGGCGCTGGCCAACGAGCCGGAACTCCTGATCGCCGACGAGCCGACGACGGCGCTCGACGTCACCGTGCAGGCACAAATCCTCGAACTGCTGGCGGGGTTGAAGAGCCGCAAGGGCATGTCGATGCTGTTCATCACCCATGATCTCGGCATCGTCAGGAAGATTGCCGACCGGGTCTGCGTGATGACCAAAGGCAAGATCGTCGAGACCGGACCGACCAAGGACATCTTCGCCAACCCGCAGCACGCCTACACCAAGCATTTGCTGGCGGCCGAACCGAAGGGCAAGCCGCCGGCCGCCAACGATGCCGCCAAGCCTGTCATGACCGGCAAGGACATCAAGGTCTGGTTCCCGATCAAGAAGGGGTTTTTCCGAACCACCGTCGACCATGTGAAGGCGGTCGACGGCATCGATGTCACCGTGCGCGCCGGCCAGACGCTGGGCGTGGTCGGCGAATCCGGCTCCGGCAAGACGACGTTAGGGCTGGCACTGGCGCGGATGATCTCGTCGACCGGAACCATCCAGTTCAACGGCCGCGACATCAACCAGCTCACCTTCAACGCCATGCGGCCGCTCAGGCGCGAATTGCAGATCGTATTCCAGGATCCGTTCGGCTCGCTCAGCCCGCGCATGTCGATCGCCGAGATCATCGAGGAAGGCCTGAAGATCCACGAGCCGAAGCTGTCGCCCGATGAGCGTGACGACAAGGTGGCCGCCGTGCTGAAGGAGGTCGGCCTCGATCCGGCAACCCGCAACCGCTATCCACACGAGTTTTCCGGCGGCCAGCGCCAGCGTGTCGCGATCGCGCGCGCCATGGTGCTCAACCCGCGCTTCGTCATGCTGGACGAGCCGACATCGGCGCTCGACATGAGCGTGCAGGCGCAGGTCGTCGACCTCCTGCGCAATCTGCAGGCCAAACACGACCTCGCCTATCTCTTCATCAGCCATGACCTCAAGGTCATCAGGGCGCTTGCCAACGACGTCATCGTCATGCGCAACGGCCAGATCATCGAAGCCGGTCCCTCTCAGCAGATTTTTGAAAATCCGCAAACCGACTATACTCGGGCACTGATCTCGGCCGCCTTCAAGATAGAGACGGCGCCGGTCGGCATCGTCAGCGAGTGATTTGCATAAAAAAGGACTAGAATACCGCAATGGAAAAAGGCCGCATCCTGCTTGCCGTCACCGGCTTTCATCCGCAGCGCTGGCGCGACCTGTTGTCGGCCGAGCGTGAAGTGGTGCTGGAGCCGGACGGCGCCAAGGATCCGTCGATCACCTATGCGGTGGTGTGGAAGCAGAAGCCCAACCTGTTGTCGTCGCTGCCCAATCTACGCGCCATCTTCTCGATCGGCGCCGGCGTCGATCATATCTTCGCCGATCCCGGCCTGCCCGACGTGCCGATCGTCAAGGTGGTCGCCGACAACCTCACCCAATACATGACCGAATATGTCGTCTGGCGGGTGCTCGATCATCATCGCCAGGGCCTGCTCTACCGGCAGCAACAGCCGAAGAAGATCTGGCACGATCCGCCGCAAAGGCCAGCCGGCGACATTTCCGTCGGCATTATGGGGCTCGGCAATCTTGGCCGTGCCGCGGCCTCGGTGCTGCTGTCGCTCGGCTTCGCTGTCAATGGCTGGTCGCGCAACGACCGGCCGATGCAAGGGGTGGCGACCTATTCCGGCGAGGCCGGGTTGATCCCCTTCCTCAAGGCGACCGATATCCTCGTGGTGCTGTTGCCGCTGACGCCGGATACGCAAGGCATCATCAATTACGGCGTGCTGAAGGAATTGCGCAAGCGTAACGGCCTCGGCGGCTCGGTGCTGATCAATGCCGGACGCGGCCGCCTGCAGAAGGACGCCGACATCGTGCGGGCGCTGGATGATGGCACGCTGAAGGAGGCGAGCCTCGACGTGTTCGAGGTCGAACCGCTGCCGAAGACCAGTCCGTTGTGGAACCATCCGAAGGTGTTCGTGACGCCGCATTCCGCGGCGACCTCCGATCCCATGCATCTGGCGCCGATCATGCTGCGCCAGATGGACGCCTTCGAGCGCGGCGAAAAGCTCGACAATCTGGTGGACCGCAAGGCGGGATATTAGAGCAATTCCAGGAAAAGTGTGAAACGGTTTCCGTCCGAAATTGCGTCAAAACAAAGAGTTAGAGCAGCTCGCCGTTTCCGTGAAACGGTGAACTGCTCTAACCAGGATTCTTACCTGGCCAGGTCCCACTGCCGGAAGCATTGCTTGATTGCTCTCACGGAGGATAGCTGCAGCTTTGGCAGGTCGAGCTGCTCGAACATCGCCTGGTATCTCCGGCGGTTTTTCGGCGTGGTCACGGCAATATGGTGGATCATGTCCCATTTGACGCTGTCGCGCCCGCCCTCCAAGGCACCGCGCCTCTCGTTCTCGAACAAGGTTCGCCTGAAATAGCGCAGCAAACTTGCCGGCGTGGAGATATCCAGCAGGATCAATCCCGTCGCCCGCTGAAAGCGTTGCGGCATGCCGACCGAGTAATTTCCATCCATCACCCAACGCTCACCGGCAATCGCAGCGTCATGCAAGGCGATGAATTCGCCCTTTGGACGCGGATCCCAGTCGGTGTTGGGCAGATGATGAAGCAGATCGAGGTGAATAGGCTCCAGGCCACGCTTGCGGGCAATCGCGTCGGCCAGGGTCGACTTGCCACTGTTGGACGGCCCCAGGATGCAGATGCGGTCACCAAGGTCCGCGAGTTTCATCCGATAGTGCCCTCGCGAGGACATAGCCTGCTGCCTGCGACCAATTTTCGACCAGTAGCTATGCCGTATCCTTAACTCGGCAGAGCGAACTTCTTCTTCTGATTGTCCGGCTTGCCGCAGTCGCGGCGGTCGATGGAGCGGTTCATGGCGTCGATCTCGCCTGCCGCCTTGTCGCTGTCGCGCTGGGCCTTGGAGCGCATATCGGGCGTGAACGGGCCGAAACCCATCGCGGGATTGTAGAAGGTCGGCTTCGCGGTCACCGGAAGGTTGTTCTGCTGCGCCAACCCATTGCGCTGTGCCAGCAACTGATCGCATGGCACGGTGTCATATTGCAGGGAGGACTCGATGTTGGCGTCCTGCCGCTCGGACATCGAATTGCCGACGCAGCCAGCCGTTGCCAGGCAAGATGCCAAGATCATCATGTTCCAGCGCATCGAATATGCTCCCTCCTGATATTCCGCGCGCGCGCCCCGTGTTACCCGCGCACGCGATTCGGGCTTTTTCGCAGCAGAAGCTTCACAGAGACAAGTGGGGCAGTACCCCTTTGGGGTTGGGAAGGATCGCCGCATTGGCCCGATTATGAACGCTTCAGGCTGCGTGGATTTTCCCGGCCACAACGACCAGGCCGTCGACCGGTTCCCGACGATCCTGCCGGATCACGGTTGTTTCCAAGGATAGGATCGAAAATCCGTTGGCGGCCAGGATTTCACGCACATAGGTTTCAGAGTGCGCGTAGCGGCGCGATGGCTGCAACACGAAACCGCCACTGCCGCTCAACCTCTCTACGGAAAAGGCGAAGAGGCCATCCCCGGCCAGCAAGCCGGCGATCGTCTTCAGCATGCCGTCGAGCGCGCCGACATAGATGAAGACGTCGGCCACTGCCACCAGCTCGGCTTTCGGGCCGGCATAGGAAAAATCCCGCAGATCGGCCTTGCCCAGGAAATCGTAGACGCCCTTGGCCCGCGCCCGTTTCAGCATTCCAGTCGAAATGTCATAGCCCTCCAACCGGTCGGCAATCGGCCGCAGTCTCTGTCCCATCAGGCCGGTGCCGCAGCCGAGATCGAGCGCCAGCGGGAAGCGACCCGGCCTTGCCGTTCGAATGGCTTGGTCCAGCAGCTCAGGCAGCCGGTAACCCAGCCTATCGACCAGCGATTCATCGAAGCTCTCGGCGTAGTGGTCGAACAGTGTCTCGACGAAAGCGCTGGGGAGCGCGTCGGACGCCGGCGCCTTGCCTATCAATTGCAGGTTCAGCGCAGCACCCTGACGATCCGTCGGATCGAGTTGCAGCGACACCGTCCATGCCTGCGCGGCCAGATCCGATGCGCCCGCCGCCTGCTGCATTTCGCCGAGACGAAACCAGCCCATCGCCCATTGCGGTGTCAGTTCCAGTGCATCAAGCAGCAATTCCGCCGCCGCCGCGTGATCGCCATCCGCATGAAGCATCTCGGCATAGTCGGCGCGGCGATCGGCGTTCAAGTCGCCGGATGAGGTCTGGAGCGGTTTCATATCGATGGGTCCTGCCTGCAACTGAGCCGGCGTGCGTGTATGTAGAGCAAAGGATGCTGAAACTGAACCAAATTGAGCATCCTTTGCTCAGGAGTCAGCAGTCATTTACAACAGGCTTCCCGCGGCGGAATTATATCCTATCTTGGGGACCATGCGCGCCAGCGACCTGCTTCATCCCCGGCCCGAGGGCCTTTATTGCCCGCCGGGCGACTTCTTCATCGACCCGGTGCGACCGGTGAACCGGGCGCTGATCACGCATGGCCATTCCGACCATGCGCGTTCCGGCCACAGCTCGGTGCTGGCGACGCAGCAGACGCTCGACATTATGGGCCTGCGCTACGGCGAGGATTTTGCCGGAACGACCCAAGCGGCTCGGCTTGGCGAGACGATTGCCCTCGGCGGCGTCAACGTCAGCTTCCATCCGGCCGGCCATGTGCTGGGTTCGGCGCAGATATCGGTCGAACATCAGGGCATGCGCATCGTCGCCTCCGGCGACTACAAAAGGCGGAAGGATGCGACCTGCGCGCCGTTCGAGCCGATCCGCTGCGACGTGTTCATCACCGAGGCGACTTTCGGCCTGCCGGTGTTTCGTCATCCACCCGACACCGAAGAGATCGCCCGCCTGCTGAAATCGGCGGCGCAGTTTCCCGAACGCTCGCATCTGGTCGGCGCCTATGCGCTGGGCAAGGCGCAGCGGGTGATGCGGCTGTTGCGCGATGCCGGCTATGACAAGCCGCTCTACATCCACGGCGCGCTGGCCAGGCTCAGCGAGTACTATCAGAGCCAGGGCATCGATCTGGGGACACTCGAACCGGCGACGGTGGAAGGCGGCAGGCAAGATTTCGCCGGCGCCATCGTCGTCGGCCCGCCATCGGCCTTCGCCGACCGCTGGGCGCGGCGCTTTCCCGATCCGATCTCGTGCTTTGCCTCCGGCTGGATGCGCATCCGCCAGCGTGCCAAGCAAGGCGGCGTCGAGCTGCCGCTGATCATCTCGGACCATGCCGACTGGGACGAGTTGATCGCCACCATCAAGGAGACTGGAGCCGAGGAAATCTGGGTCACGCATGGCCGCGAGGAAGCGCTGGTGCGCTGGTGCGAGCTGGAAGGCATCGCCGCAAAGCCACTGCATCTGGTGGGCTACGAGGACGAGGGCGATTGAGGGCATGAACCGCTTCGCCGAACTTCTCGACCGCCTGGTGCTGACGCCATCGCGCAATGGCAAGCTGACGCTGCTGGTCGACTATTTCCGCACCGTCGAGGATCCGGATCGCGGGCTGGCGCTGGCCGCCATCACCGGCGATCTCAGCATTGCCGCGGTCAAGCCGGCTATGCTGCGCACGCTGGTCACCGAACGCATGGACCCGGTGCTGTTCGGCTATTCCTACGACTATGTCGGCGATCTCGCCGAGACGGTGTCGCTGGTCTGGCCGCAGACGCCTGGCAAGATCCCCAACCGCGAGCCGACGCTTGGCGAGGTCGTGGCAAAACTGCAGGCGGCAAGCCGCTCCGACGGGCCGAAGGTGCTGACGGGGCTGCTCGACAGCGCCAGCATCTCGGCGCGCTTCGCCATCATCAAGCTGGTCACCGGCGGACTGCGCATCGGCGTGTCGGCGCGGCTCGCCAAACAGGCGCTGTCGGATTTCGGCAAGGTCGAGGTCGCCGAGATCGAGGAGCTCTGGCACGGGCTGTCGCCGCCTTACACGGCGCTGTTCGCGTGGCTGGAAGGCAAGGCCGAAAAACCACGCAACACAGCGATGGCGCTGTTCCGCCCGGTGATGCTGTCGAACCCGGTTGGCGACGGCGATCTCGAAAAGCTCGATCCGGCGGACTATGCCGCCGAATGGAAATGGGACGGCATCCGCGTCCAGGCGGTGGCGGAAGGCGGCATCCGCCGGCTCTATTCGCGCACCGGCGACGATGTCTCCGGCGCCTTTCCCGACCTTGCCGACGCCATGCATTTTTCCGCGACGCTCGACGGCGAGTTGCTTGTCGGCGATCCGCGAGAGGCGACGGGAACCTTCTCGGATTTGCAGCAGCGGCTGAACCGCAAGACGGTGACACTGAGGATGCAGCAGCAATATCCCGCCTTCATGCGCTGCTACGATTTGCTGCAGATCGGCGATGAAGACCTCCGCACATTGTCGTTCCGCGAACGGCGTGGCCGCCTCGAAGCCTTCGTGAAAACGCTCGACCCGAGCCGTTTCGACCTGTCGCCCTTCGTCGACTTCGCGGACTGGCAGGCGCTCGAAGACCTGCGCCGGGCGCCGCCGCACCCGATCATCGAAGGCGTGATGCTGAAGCGCTGGGATTCGCCCTACGTCGCCGGCCGGCCGAAAGGCCCCTGGTTCAAATGGAAGCGCGATCCGCACACGGTGGACGCGGTGCTGATGTATGCCCAGCGCGGCCACGGCAAGCGCTCGAGTTTTTACTCCGACTACACGTTCGGCGTCTGGTCCGGGGCCGAGGGCGAGGAGGAACTGGTGCCGGTCGGCAAGGCCTATTTCGGCTTCACCGACGAGGAGCTGAAGCAGATCGACAAATATGTCAGGGACAACACGGTCGAGCGCTTTGGGCCGGTGCGTTCGGTGCGGGCGGACCGCGACAATGGCCTGGTGCTGGAAGTCGCTTTCGAGGGGCTCAACCGCTCGACCCGGCACAAATCCGGCGTCGCCATGCGCTTCCCCCGCATTTCACGGCTGCGCTGGGACAAGCCGGCCAACGAGGCCGACCGCATCGAGACGTTGCAGGCGCTGCTCGACCGCTAAAGTCCTACGGCTCGATCGAGACGCGGATCTCGTAGATGTTGACCGCCTTGCCTTGCTTGTCGAAATCGGAATTGACGGCGATGGTCCCGGCCGAGCCGGGATGCTTGTCGGGGAACTGCACGTCGAACAGATATTCGTTGCGCTGCTGGCCGACCGCGTAGCGCTTGCGGCCGCAGTCGCCAAGCTCGCCGAAATTGCAGTCGACGGAGATCTGCGTGTCCTTGCCGTCCTCCGCGCGCGCGATGATGTCGAAGACGGCGTGCTTGCCGGCGAGTTTCTCCAGCACGCCCTGCCCGACATCGAAGGCGACCGCCGAACCGGAAGGGCCGGACTGGATGCGCAGGAACGGACCGGTGTCGTCCTTCATCACCGAGGCCTTGGCGTCCGACGGAGCGGCGACATGCGTCGGGTCCGTCGGCGAGAACACATTGATCCAGTTGCGCGACTGGTCCGCGGCACCAGGCTTTGCCGGCGCGTTGGCGCCGCCGGCCGGGGTGAAATCGTCACCTTCGACGGTTGGTGGCGCCTCCGGCGGCGCGGTGTTGAGCTGTGCCGCCGTCTTGAACACACCGGTCTGGATGGCGAAGAACACGCCGATGCCGACCGCCGCAAGCAGGGTCACCGTGAAGAAGATGGCGGTCAGCGGCAGGCGGCGCCCGCGAATGCGCCGCTCATCGCGATCGGGCGCCACTTCCGTCGCGGCACCGGAAGTGGCGGGAACGGACATATCGATGGCCGGCGCACCGGGGAGGGTCGCGTCCGGCATGATGTCGGGAACGACCGGCAGCACGCGCGAGCGCGGCGTATCGGACGCTGGCTGCACAGGCCCGTCGACGGTGACGGCGGGCGATGGCGTCTTGTCGCCGATCTCGATCGCGGGCGCAGCAGTGGCCGCGGGCTCGCCCGCGGGGGCGTCGACCTCCAGGCCAACATCCGGCACTGCCGGCAGGAATTCGGATTCGATTTCGGTGATCGTCGCCTGGATCGCCTTGCGGCGCTTGATGGCGACTTCCACGGTCACGCCGGGATTGGCCTGGAGCGCACGGTCGAGCGCGGCAAAGGCCGACCGATAGACCCTCTCGCGGAACGCGCGGTCCTCGGCATTGCCCTTTTCCAAGGCGTTCCGGATCGCTTTTTCGATCGCGTCCAAGCGGGATCCCTCTGCAAATTGCCCCAATCTTCCCTGATGGTTAGCCGTAGGCGACCAATCAATCAACGGGCGAGCGGCCGCATTCTGCCTCGACGGGCCGTCCAAAGTCCATCTTGGCGATGTTCCGGCAAACAAAATCGGCATGTGCCGGCGATTCTCGCACAAACGGAGGCGCGAACCCCTGGTTTCGGTGGCGGCGGGCGCTCGTGCATGATTTGGCAAGTCGCATCTTGAATTCGCCGCCGGTTGAGTCTATCACCCCCGCATCTTGGAGGCCCTGGCCTCCCGGGCCGCTTTAGCTCAGTTGGTAGAGCACATCATTCGTAATGATGGGGTCAGGTGTTCGAGTCACCTAAGCGGCACCATTTTTCTCTTATTAATTCAATATCTTAATTTTTGAATCCCCAACCTTGATAGGCAGTGACGTTGCCGGGGCACCCCCCGGGCACCCCCGGAAGCAGTTTCGCCCCCTTGGCCACACCCTTTTGGGGCTCACGCTGAATGCGGTCCTCCCTTTCTCCCGGATGGGCGGGCTCTTTGATGTTGGCTCGCCCATCCTGGCAACGCTTCCATTTCTCCGTCCTTGCCTTCGCGCCGGCCGGTTTCGCCGCGCGGGTTGGGGAGATGCGGATGACCCTACTGTGGCTGAGCGATGACTGGGTCCAGCACTGAAATGGGATCGATCCATTCCTCCGATTATTCTCTGGCTGGTCAATCGGTAGCGGGATACTCGACCACTTCATCCATCCGACCAGCAAACCCATGCGGCAGATTGCAGGAGCTATGCCAATGCAATTGCGGCGATGGAAATTTTCATTCCGGGAATGCGGACGGGCAGTTTGGCAGCCTGGCGTGCGGGAGGGCTATCAGGAAACCACTTGACCCATTCTTCGTTCATGCCGGTGAAATCGGCTTCTTCGAGCAGTATGACCGTCGCGCTAGCGACTTGAGAAAGCGACGATCCCGCTGCCGCAAGAATGGCGGAAATGTTCTTTAGGCACTGTCGAGTCTGTTCTTGGATTGTGACGCCAGTGACTGCGCCTGTCACTGGATCATACGGACCCGTACCTGATACGAAAATCAACCCGGCCGCCTTCACAGCTTGGCTATAAGTGGATGGCGACTTTGGCGCGTCGGTTGTGCGGATGATTTCAATAGGCATAGGAGCAGCGAGCCTCAATGGCACTGAGCGGACGCGAGGTGAGTAGTATCTGCCATATGCAGTCTTGGCAACGTTGCCCGCTTTAGGAGCGCCCGGAGGCCCATTTCTCTCAGCGGTAGCGGCCGCAATTCAGAGTAGTGTCGCGATGTTCTCCGAAATGATGGCGCAATGACGCGCTGGCCGCCCGCCGCCGCTATCCGCCGTTGAATGCAACTCGTGACTGTGAGGTCGTGTTTGATGGCTGGACTGCTCTTGTGGCGTTCGCCGCTGATCATGCAATAGCGCTCTATTGCGTCAGCGCCGTCAGCGAGGGGCGCTGGTTGAAGTCGCATTTGCCGGTGACGGTGTAGAAGAAGTCGGCACTAGTGATGGGTTCCGGCAAGGGGAGGGAACCGCCGTCCTCCCAGGCCTGCGTGCTGGTCTGGCCACAAGGCACCGCGGTGAAGATGTCGATAGCCTGCCCGAGCGGCATTTCGACAGCAGTCGTGTCGGTTGCACCAATGAACATGTAGTTCGACGTGGTTGGATCGTTCGATTTCAGCACCTTTCGCGAAGCGGACGGAACGTCCATCTCCAGGTAAAGGTCATTCATCTGGCTGACGTCGATGACCGCTCCAGAGCCGTTCGCCGGCGTGGTGACGCAGGTGGTCAGATATTTCTTGTTGCCGCTTGTCTGCTGGATCGACCCGGCCGGGGCATTGTTGAAGTTGGGCACCGTGGCGGTGGTGCACACCTGTTGCTGCACCTGCGTCAGGTTGGTGCCGCTGACAGTCGACACGGTAGTTGTGCCATAGCCCTTAGGATCGCCGAAGCCATTGTAGGTATAGGTGATCTGCAACAGCTTCTGCGCCGTGGTGGCGCCGAACTGCGTGCCGTAGAGATAGATGGTCTTGTTCCACCAGCCCGAGGCTTTGTCGACCTTGAAGGTGGCCTGCACCAGGGCCGGCGCCTTGCTGACCCCTGAATTGACCGCGACCGGCACGGTGTTGATCCTGGCGATGGTCATGAAATTGGTCGGCATGGCGAAGCTCGCCGAGGTCTGCGCGGTGGAGGTGCCATCAGCGGCGACGTTGAAGCTCACCAGCGTGGCGGCGCCTTGTCCGTTGTTGGCGACGAAATTGTCCTGTAGCGCCTGCTGGCGGGCGGCCGTTGTCGTGGTCGTCGGCAGCGTGGTGATCGCCAGCGTCGCGGCATCCAGCGCTTCCTGCATGTTGGACCGGGTCTGGACGGCATCGGTATAGTCGACCGAGAAGCCGATGGCGGTGATCAATGGCACCAGGCTCAGGAAGAACAGCGGCATGATAGAACCACTGCGGGAACGGGCAAACCCGCCTGCAACTTCCAGCATTTCTTTACCCCCAAAGACATTAGCAACCGCGCAAATACCACGCAGCCGGCAAACCAAGGTCTAATGGGATCGATCAAAGTTTAAACATCTCTAGCCGCCGGGCAGGTATTTTTGGCTTTTTGGCCCTGCCCGCCGATTTGTGATCGCCGGGGCGGCCCTTGCGCCGCAAGCCTTGCCGCCGCTTGCCAAGCGGTTACCGTGCTGTCCGGCACCGACTTGCGCCTGTTCAGCATCAAGCGCCCAGCAATATAATTAGCTCCTGGCAGGCCGACCCTTTCCCACCCGCCACGCTGTAGAGCAGCTCGGCCTCCTCCATGGCGAAGCCGTCGAACGCGGCACGAAATTGATCGACAGGATGAACCGTCCCTTGATGGTGCGGGGGCCTCGTGCCAACTGTTCTTGCGCGGCGGCTTTCTAGGTTTCTGGCTTTCCCGCCTTCCGGCCCCGCCATTTCCCGCTGAACCCTACGATTTCCGGGTTTTTCCAGCCGCGCCCAACTAATCCAGCCTAATTCCGGCTATTCCCGCCAACTGCCATCCGTTCTTGCGGGTTACACTTTTCTGCCCGTCTCGGCGTCGCGCCGGGGTGGGCTCTTTCCGTGAGGTTGACAATGTGCACCAGCACGTTGCATCTGAGTTGAGGGAAAGTCTGCAACACAGGGGTCATTATGAAGAAGTACGAAAAGCCGACACTCGTCAAGCGCGAGTGCCTGTCTAAGGTTGTCGCCGCGACGGTGACGTCCAAGCCCGTCGCCTGACGGTTAAGGCTGCAGCCACCAAGCCCGTCTCGGCTCACGCCGGGGCGGGCTCTATCGGGCCGTCTTTATCAGGCGCTCCAAAACGGGAAAGTCGTCAAGGTCCCTATACGGCGTCAGATCCAAATCGCCAGGCACACGCTTGAGCGTCTCTTCGTCGATTTGTTTCTCGTGAGCCTTCATCACTGCTTGGTAATCTCTCCACGTGAGGCCGGCACCCCTCACAGCATCTCGCTCGGCCCGAAGGGCGATCTGGTGGGCGTGGAGGTAATGCAACCTGAGCTCGTCCAGAAGCGCTTTCTCGACGACCTCGTGCGTGACCAGGAATGGCGCAAGTCTGACGTCCACGCCCTCCCGTCCGATAGTTCGTGGCAGGTGCCGGTCGATATAGATGGTCTTCGCATCCACGCTGTAGCCGGCAATGTAGGGGATATCGAATTCGTGGCTAACCGTGACGCGCCGTTCAAGAGCCGTTACCACATCGGCCAGTACGTCATCGTCAACGTCTTCGGATTTGTGACGGACCTCATTTTCAAGCTTCAAGACAATGCTCCATAGGCCCGTGCAGAATTTTTGCCGTTAGTCCTTGGCTTTCTTCCCTGCCGCCGCTGGATTTTGGCCAGTTGGGGCCGTCGTCTTCGCGTCTTTCGAGTGGGCAGCCAAGGCCGGACCTGCGCCAGTTGCCTTGCGCATATCACCGCTTCGCTTTTCTGGCTTTGAACGCTTGCTAAAAATGGCCTGAGAAATACTTGCCGAAGAATCCCATGCTTTCCTCCTGTTTGGCTGGCCTGGTATAAGCTAGGAATTTGAGCGGGCCGAATTCGTTCCGCCACGGGTTGCGTCCATTACCTCACATGCCAGCCTGACCTCGGCCCTGGTGCGACACGACAGTTTTTAGGCGAACCGTCCATCTCCCACACTATCATGCCGGGCCGGACAATTTCTATCATTCGTAGACCCTGCCCGCATCTCGCTCAAAACGCTTCCGGAACCATTTCCGCGCAAGCTAATTGAATCGCGGCTTGCGAGTCCTGTGCATGCGTTTGAAGTTCGTCGCGCCCCTGATGCCGACCCTTGTCGAGCAGCCTCCCGAAGGCGACGGATGGATTCACGAGGTCAAGTTCGACGGCTACCGCTCGCAGCTCATCATCGATGAAGACGGCACGCGGATCTACACGCGCAACGGCCACGACTGGACGGCGAAATATCGGGACCTGATAGAGGAGGCAAAAAGCCTACGCGCGGAGAGCGTGATCATCGACGGCGAAATCATCGTCTTGAATGAAGCCGGGCTTTCGGACTTCGGCGAGTTGCGGAAGGCGATCACCCGCCGGCAGCATGACCTATATTTCGTCGCGTTCGATCTGCTCCATCTCAATGGCCATGATTTGCGCGACATGGCGCTGGAGGAACGTCGCGAAATCCTGGCCAGCATGATCGAGCCGGGCTGGCGTATCCAGTTCAGCGAGCCGCTGCCGGGCGAAGCCAAGGCCATCTTTCATCTGCTCGACCAAGCAGGATTGGAGGGGATGGTTTCAAAGCGGCGAGACAGCAAATATCGCAGCGGTCCCTCAACGAACTGGCTGAAAGCCAAATGCTACTCCATCGACGAATATGAATTGCTGGGTGTCGAGCGCGAGGCTGGCAAGCCGGCCTTCGCGCTGATGGCAGAACGAGCGACCGGCCGCTATGTCGGCAGCGCCTTCATCACCTTGAACCGGGAGGTGCGTGAACGCCTCTGGCAACGTGTCCAGGAGCGCCCAGGCACGACGCCGAAGGGGATGAAGCGGCCGGCGACGCAATGGGTTAAGCCGGGGCTAATTGGCCGTGTGAAGCATCTGCGTAGCGAGGACGACCTGCGGCACGCATCGCTGCAGGATTTTCGGGAGGAAGAAGACGATGGCCTCGAACTTGGCGCGGCATCGCTCAATAACAAATGATGTAAAAAGCGGAAAATTTCGTCGGGAACAATTTAAAAAGTCAGCCATTTTTAGCCCGTCAGGCCAAGGGAGGCTGCAGATGAAGCGTCGCAAGGTTGATCGTGAAAGGATCAAGAGAGCGGATCGAGAAAGCAGGCTCGTTCTTGATGCGGAGCGGCAGGCCCGTGAAGCAAAGACCGCCCGGTTGAGGGAACAGCGGCTCAAAAAAGCGACTGAGACGTCGCTGGCGGAACTCAACCGGCTGGGCGAGCTTTAAGCTCAATGAGCACGCGCGGGATCAATTTCCTGGATCAATGGATTGCCAACAACGTCCCCGAGACGTCTAGGGCTGATGTAATTTCTATCGATGAATTGACGCACAAGTTGATTGCCGATGCGAACGCGCTTGGGATTAGGCGGGTCGAGATCGACGAAGAGGTCGACAGCCTCTATCGCACCATCCTCGATGCTATCGTCCACTACGACCCGGGACTGCCCGAATGAGCGCCCGTGGGATGGACTTCCTCAACAATTGGGTGGCGGAACATTTGCCGATTGCCAGCACAGGCGACCCAATCGCCGCCAGCGACTTGGCAGATCAAATGATGAAAGCCGCCCAGGAAGCAGGGATCAAGGCTGACGAGATCAATGAGGAGGTCTGGAGCGTTTTCGAAGTCATCTTCGAGGCGTTGCATCGAAGAGACGGCAGCCGAACGGGTTGACTCGATCCCAGTCCGTTCCGAGATGTGATGGTTTATGCACAGATTCGATGCACCCCCCTAAAGTCTCGCTCAAGGACCAAGCGCATCATCGCCATGTGGCCATCTCGATGGCCCTGTCCCTACGCTTTAGCCCGACGCCAAACCCTCGGCGGCGGGCTTTTTTATGGACTGGCGTATTCCCGGGCGCCTTCCGGTATGAGCGCGGCGCGCTGGCACTAGAAGGAATGTCGCTTCTTGCAGGCTATCGACCCGGCCGACTTCCTAAATTGCTTGGACAGAGGACGGCGATCCTCATGAACCTCGACGACTTCGCGCTTCGGCTGCTTTTGGGTCATGAACCCCACCCCTGATTGCGACCAATTTAGCGCAAGCGATATTTCGTCGACCACAAATAACGAAGCGGCCCGGCAGTCGTCGTTGGGGTGTTGTGTTGACTGGCCGCCGGGCCTGGCCGACTCATCCGCGGCGAGCCGACCAGCGCGACCGTAATATTAGCAAGTCTGCAACATAACCCTGCGCTGGCGTTTTCCCCCGGTATCGTCCCATTTTGGGACGGGCGTTCTGGCATTGCTCTTGCGTCAGACAGTGTGCCGGTTGATCCCGGCCCTGATCGCGTACCTGATCAGGTAGTAGGCTCGCCGGGCTTGAGGTGGTTGGGGTCTTCGCCCGGCGGGTTTTCCCTATTTGGCCTTTTGTTTTGCGGCCCTGTATTCAGAAGGCCGCCCCGGCGTCACCCGAGACTGGCTTTCAGATCTGCGACTGTCCGGAGGCGACCGTAATGGCCGTAACCGCCGACAGCTTCTCTCGCTTGGTCAGGATCGGCTTTTCGTAGGTTTTCTTCATTTGTCGTCCCCTATTTCGCCCTGAAGGCTAAGGATTGCCTCGCGACGAGGCGACCTGTCAAGGATCGAGGGCAAAACGAAGGGCCGGGTCGCCAGATCAGGCGTTGCGAAACGTGCGATGCCCTAGCGCCTGAAATCACCGCGTGCTCGCCGTGCTCTCTCCAAGGAGTGTAGGAAGTCGAGGAACGGCGCCTCCCTGCCGATGACTACGACGATCGATTGCAACGGCAAAACCCAGTCCTGACTTGCCTTGGCTAACGCGGCCCCGTCGCCTTCTTCGCGGCAGGGTTGGCCTTCGCCGCCGCACGGCCCTTCGGCTGATGTGTGTGGGTCATGACCGTCTTAAGTTGGGCCTTGATCTTGGCGTGCAATTTAGCCTTGTCGACGCCTGCGGGGTAAATGCCCTTCTCAATACTAGTCGCCATGCGCTCCAGCAGATCGGTATCGTGTTCGTCGCGGTAGGGTTTTAGGTCGAGGTCTGCCGGCACTTTGGTAAGCCGTTCATCGTCCATCGTCTTCACGTACTTCTGCATGAAGCGGTCATAGTCACGCCAGGAGATGCCGGCCGCTCGCACTGCGGCTTCTTCCGCCCGAGTGGCGATTTGGTGGGCGTGCAGATAGTGCAGGTCCAATTGGTCGATCAAAGACTTCTCGACCTCCTCGTGCAACAATAGGAAACGGTCGGTGTTGATCTTGCGGCCCTTATATTCCCATTCGCTGGGCATATGCCGGTCGATATAGATCGTCTTTCCATCTTTCGAATAGCCGGCGAGATAGGGGATGTCGTGCTTGCGGTCGAGAGTCTTGACCTTGCGCACCACAGCATCGAGCGCCCTATCCATCATAAGGCTGGAAACATACCAGTTGGGCAAGCGCAGCTTTTTGTGCGGCGCGGTCGGATGGCAATAGTCGAACGCCATGGGTATTCTCCCCCCTGCAAAGCGTTCGAATGATAATTGCACGTCATTCCATGTCGGGCAATTCGCATGCGTTGGATAGGCAGCCGGAAAGCGACATCGCAGTTATTCGGCTGATCCATTGTCAGTGAAGGGCGACGCGCCGGGGACGCATTGCAACGACCAACCAGTCGGCGCCGGCTGCTTCTGATATTCGGCGATGGCAGCAGTGCACTGATCGCGCTTGTCGAACGTGCTGGGCAGCACGACCATTCCGCCCTGCGGGCCGGCGATTACCAGATACCAGACCAAAACTGCGGTAGCAGCCATGTGAACTCCTTTGTACTCAGTAGAACACGTGGAGGGCTATGAACGCGCTTCGGGTGGCGGAAGAAAGGCCACGCCGCACGATATAGCTACCCGGACCCGCGTTGTCGCCGACTTGAAAAACAATTCTTCGTTGTCATTGTCATAAACAGTCATTTCCCATTGCATGCTTTTCGGCGGCATAGGACGGCGGCCAGCCGAAACGCGCGCTGGTGAGCAGTTCAGAGATAGCGCAGACCGAGGCTGTCGAGCCGCTTCTTCTGACGTCGTAGCCGGCGGAGCAAAAAGCCGCAATGGACGCGAAGGGCGGTTAGGATCACAACGGCCAGGACACAGCCGGCGCCCAATGCCGCAGTCCCTGCAGAAGGAGCCTCCGTCCGGTAGATGGCATATACGACGATCCCGATCGCCCAGGCAGCGGCTATCACTGCGTAGGCGACGAATCCGTCGCATTGATCCTCAAGGTGAAGTTCCTCGTACATCATATGGCGGGAAACCTGCTCGATCGCGTAGTCATCCCAAGGGTCGCGCTTCGGCGGCCCTGTAGGCCTCGCTGGCATCGGAGCATTCAACTGAGCCTCGACATCGTCCCAATTTGGCTCGTCCATACTATTTTAGGCCCTCCCTGTTCATTTCGGGCAACGTGTCCCAGGTAGTGTCTCAGTTTGAAATTTGACGCCATGCTTGTCGTGATCTCGGCCAATCTCCTATATGCTTACCGCAAAGCATCCGGGAGAAAATCTGTTGCGCGTTCCCTGCATAATAGAGATTGAAGACGTAGCGTATAAGCCACGCAAGCCGTACGAATTTTCGGTCGTGCCGCGCATCGGCGAGCATCTATCGCTTGAATGGGATGGCGAGAGATACCCTAAGTTCGTGGTCTACGACATCGTGCATGTCCCGGACGAAGTTCAAGAGATGCCGGCATTCGTGGTATTGTACGTAAGAAGGGTCAAACGCTAATGCCCACCGGACCAAAAGGCCAAAAGCGCCCCGCCGATGCATCCGCAGATGATCCATCGCTGCCCCTAGCCACCCATCAAGGGAAGATGACGGTCGGATCCCTCGATCTCGATTGCTATGTTCTGGAAGATGGTCGCCGTCTTTTCCATAAGCGTGGCATGGCCCGCGCACTGGACATGAAGTCGGGCGGCGGGAATGTCTTTATGCGCGCTTTGGCATCGCAGGCGAGGATCCTTCTCGCTCTGGTCAATGGACGATCTTTGCGAGAAGATGGACGCCGTTGCGCCGAAGCCGGGCAAGCGGGGGCCATACAAAAAGACGGCCTAAAAAAGGAAAACCCCAGACACCGGGGCGCTGGGGTGGTTGCGTTGAGAGCAACGCAACGATGTGGGCATAAGGTAATCAAGGCTTGGGTAAAAATCAAGAACCGCCTGAAGGAAAACGTGCCGCGCTATATGTTGACGGCTTCAACCTCTACCATCCAATCCATGAGCGAAACGAGCCGTTTTTGAAATGGGCGAGCCTGTGGAAGCTGGGCGAAATCTTCTGCCGACCTAAGGGTTTGGACCTCGTAAAGGTCTGTTTCTGCACCGCAGTTCCGCAGGACGACACCGGCAAACGCGACCGTCACAACACGTTCAACGCAGCTCAACTGGCAAGTGGCGTGACCATCTACAAGGGCCATCACGTCATCGATGACACAGGGAAGCGTTCAGAAAAACAATCTGATATCAATTTGGCCCTATCGTTGATGATGGACGCGGAAGACGATCTCTTTGATTGGGCTTTCTTGTTAAGCGCCGATTCGGATCAAGGCGCTACTGCACGGTTCTTTTCCGAACGCCATCCAAAGAAAGCCTTGGTAGGCGTAGCGCCGTTTACCAAGGCCGTCCCGGACAAAGTAATCCCCTATTGCATATCTCATTTCGTTATGACGTTGGACCAGCTTGAGGAAGCGGTAATGCCGGCGTTCGTGCCGGGTTTGACGGGCAATCTGATCCGGCGTCCCGCTGAATATGGGCGGCCTGATGGCTGGGTCCACCCAGATGACCGGCCAAAGAAAAAGCCAAAGGCCTAATTTCAAACTGAGACACTACCGTGTCCACGATCCCTATCCGAAGCCAGCAAAGGATGGAGTATTCGCAGTATGCGCGCAAGCTTCGCCCCGGAAGGGCGCAGATCATGCTGCGTAATGTTACGCGGCCGCTAGAACATCACTCAATTGCCCCGTTCCCATCGTCAGGATTTATCACGTCTACTCGACCAGAGGATCCTAAAGAGATTTCGCAGACGATATGCGCCCGATCGCTTGAGAATAAAGCATTCAAAATCAGCGCTGTGCCGGTTGGCAGTTCTCGATAGCTGACATACCCTCCAGCATTTCGGTAGGAGGTTTCGTCAATACCTTCCTCGGTCATGGCGGCTCGGCATCTTCCCTCATTCTCTGAACGTGCGGCGTCGAGGAGAGCATGCTCGATAGCAGACCTTTTACGGGCCTCAGGAACAGCAATTCCAAAGTACATTCCCGCAACAGCAAGACCAGCTGCAAGCGTAGAGATCGAGATCACCATCGGCACCGTGACCTCCTTCATTTCTTAAGCCTCACCCCGGCGCCGCCGCCGTTTTCTGGGATGAAGACGACGCCAGCCGTCTCCAGCGCGCTCTGTACTTTTGAAACGGTGTCGAGCCCGCTCACAAGAATCTCGGCGCCTCGCGCTTCCATATTGCGGATCGTATTCACGTTGACGCCGGATCGGACTGCAAGCTGTTCCTGATTGAGAGACGCCAGCGCCCGCGCCGCCTTCAACTGATTGCCCGTTCGAAGGCCCATTGTGTTTTTTACCTATTCCAGTGTTGACGTCACCTAATAGCGATGGTACATAATGCATTAGGTGAAATACACAAGCAATAGGTGCCGCCTTGGTTAATCGCTCGGAGATCATGAAAGCAGCCTTGGCCAAATGGAACGCGCATTTCTCCGCGCGCCCTCACCTGATTCGCAAGTTCGATCGAGCGGATTTTGGATTTTACCTCGCCAGCGCATGGCACGAAGCGAAGTCCGGCCAGATGACCGCTGAGGCCCGTCGGGTCGACACCATTCGGGCAGAGATCGACGGCCTCAAATTCAAGTCGCTTCGGGTCAACATCGAGCCGCGCCGCCGCATTCTTGAAGCCGAACTTTCCAGCATCGCAGCCTAACCAACATCAACAATTAGGAGCTTACAATGTCGAACGTTCACGTTCCGGCAGCCGCCGAAGGTATGCCCACTCTCAACCGCCGCACCGCCCTTGCCGTCACCAGCGCAGGGTTCGTCTCTGCGATCACCGTTCTTTCGACGCCTGCCAAGGCTGTGCCTGTCGAGGCCACCCCAGTGTCAACCGAGTTGCTGGCGCTGATTGATGCCAAGCATGCCGCTTACGCCCGCTTCGAAGAGGCGATCGAACGCGCCACCCCCTTGGAAGAGGAATACCTGCCGAAGACAGCCGAGCTTTATGTTCCGCTGTCCATCGGGGGCGGGCAATCGCACAGCCTTCGCTATTCGGAACTGGAGCGCGTGGAAGACGATCTGCGCGACGACATCAAGCGCCGCTACCGTGAGCAGGCGCAGAAATTGATTGCGCTGCACAAGGTCGCCCCCGATCTGGGGAAGCAGTCGGCAGCCGCGCTACGCAAGGCGGAGCAGGCCGACCTGCGGACATTGAAGCGCATCGTCAAGCAAGAGCGCGCAAGGCGTAGCGCTGTGGGCCTTGAACAGGCGATCAACGAACGCAACGAGGCATCCGACGCCGAGCGCTCCGCACTGAATGCCGTGTGCGCCTATCGCTGCACCACCATGGAGGAACACCGCGTCAAGGCCGAGTTCTTAAAGGAGTTCGCCACCGGCAAATATGGCGACCTTCAGCCCGAAGACGTTGACGCGTTGCTTTGGTCGTTCCTCCCGTCTGACGTTGCCGAGGAAGGCGGTGCCGCATGAGGGCCGTCTTGAAGCCCCTCGGGATGCCGAAGGGGATGGACCCTCGCCAGTGGCGCCAGTCGGTCGAGAAGCGCCTGAACGACCTCTTGGACCGCGCCATGAGCCTCATTACAGCGCTCGACGTGATGGAAGCCGAGAGCATGGATCTGGAGGAAGTGGGCGACGACGAACCGTCAATCGGCTGGACGGCTCGCGGCCCGCAAGCTGGCGGGCTGAACGATGATTGCGAATTGGACGATGCTGATAGAGAGGACAGCGGGGACGAGCACGAACCGTCTCTTGGCTGGTCTGCCGCAACCGATCAGCATCTAGCCTTGGCTGACTACGGTACGGCGCGCGATGTCTGCTTCTTCGATGGCGAGCAGGACACAGCTGACGAGCCGACAATGGGAACAGCCGAGGCGTGGGGCCAAGGACCGATCGTTGGCGTGAACTGCCACGCATTAGAAATCATCGGCAACGAGGATTGATCAATTGCCCTTGGGACACTTGATAGCCCGCTGCCTCACGGTGGCGGGCCACTCAGCGGTAGAGTCCGCGCCCTAGCTGGTCCCTTGCGGGGTGTAGCTGAACCCTATCGTCCTGCCTTTGCAATTTGGGCAGCGAACTTTCGGCGAAAGGTAAGACGCCATGGCCGACGCGTCGGCACCGTGCGTGTCGCGCCATTGAACGAGGTCAAGCTTCACTGTGTGGCCACAACGCGCGCAATGCGCCGTTATTCCCATGCCCGCATCAATCAGGCGCCTAAAAGTCCAATTCATCCGGCTCAAACTCTTTGATCGTTCGATTTCCTACGTTTTCATATCCAGGCGGGTTTCGGGTGAGGACGCGGACAGACTGTCGCAGGAGTTCGGAAGAAAATCATTCGCCGGCCCCGGCGACATGCCCACGTTTACCCGTCCGGCTGGTCATACTTGTAATTGGCGCGAGCGCCGCTACGTCCAGATGGAATAAAAAAGCCCGCTGCCGGCCTGAGGGGAGCGGCAGCGGGCTTTAAGCGAGGGCGGGTCCGGGGCCTAGGGGGGCTTTGGTTTTGGACCCATCCGAACGATGCGCCGCAATGATGACCGAGTCCTTAACGAGATCGCGACCGTTTTGTCGGCCTGAGCAATCCTGTGGGAAACCTTTGATCGAACTCAAGCTGAATGGGCCAAGACCTGGGACGAAGGTCACAAAGCCCACGAGAGGAGAAGCAGACCAACTGCGACAGGCAGCACGGCCGCCAGAACGCCCTCGATCATCAGCAATTCGTTACGATTGAACACTTGGAACCTCGCTCTAGTGGAACCTGGATAGAATTTCCAAATCCCCAGAGAGTTCCGTACTCCTCCGAAAGTCTTGCAGCCCGAACTTCGGACAGCAGTTCGATCAGCGCAGGCAAAACAGCCAATTCAAGTCAACAATGGGTCTGGGACGAGTACAGGCTCGTTAGTTCAGCCAGACGGGTCCAAGCGCCCACAAATTGTCGTTCAGCCCTCCCATCGAACCGGACGACAATAGCCAGGGCCTGGTGGCAGCCGAAGCGCTGCATCTGAGCATCGTCAAGCCGTTCATATCGCCACATTGCGACCACTACCGGGCTACACGTGTCTTGCATGATGTGATGTTGAAGGCCGTACGGGATGACACCACAGGACCGGTGCGACCGCCTGCGGCACCTTGACGGAATATTAGCGACCTCTAAAAGTTTGTGCTGCGGCAGGCGATGTCTCAGCAACACCCCTGCCGAAGATCGGCCCTCCGATCGGCCCGCGCTTGCCCGCAAGCGGCGCGGGCTTTTGTGACCTGGAGAGAAGAGATGACCGACGAGCCGGAAACGACCTACGTCGTGAGCGTCTACGAGGCGCCGCATTGGCGCACAGTGCTTACCACCAAGGATAAGGCCAAAGCACTCGCCTGGGCGAGAGAGATCGGCGACAAGGTGCGGATCGAGGAGATCACGCCGAAGGTGAAGCGCTAGAGCCTTACCCTTTTGAAGCGCCCCTTGGTGGTGGCGCTAACCGCGCGGTCTGGATTTCGGTGCTGGCAAACTCTCACACGGATTAGCGGCCAATCTGGCGGATCGCCGATGATCTCTTAGCCACAGGAACTTCATTCTTCTAGCCAGCCTCTTATCGCGATCGCCATCACCAGCGGTCGCTCGGCCATGCGTTGCAGCGATCACATAGTCGGCTCTGTTCGTTCGGTAGTCTTCTTTTTGTACAGACATCGTTTCCTCCCAGTCCGCGCGGCCTTTTTCCCTCCTTTTGGCCTGGAGGAGACACTAGCTGCCGATGTGTCGCAGGAGTCAACCAATTGGGGATTGTATTAAAATGATACACTCTGCCGTCGCGCCTAGGCGACAAAGGTGCGGAGCAGGGCAAGGACGGCGCCGGCCGTGCAGCCTTTGGGCAAGCCACGAGCTAATGACAGCAGTGCCGGCAGGTCGGCAGGCAGCCATGGCGTGATCGCGGAAGCCAGGGCGCGCGTCCTATGCCCTTCGCAGCTCACGACGATTGCTCATCGGACTCCCCGCTGGCCAGCTTCAGTCAGGATTAAAAACTCGACGCTTTCGGGATGCCCTTTTGCTGCCCTGGACCGTAGTGAAATTTTTCGTGCGAACTCTTTCAGAGGGTTTTGGCGGCTCTTTTGAGTGCGGGAGCGGAACCGCGACTGGAAGCGGACTTTCAATCGTTGAATATTCCGCCCTGTTGCAAAAGTAGCGCAGACTCTTCGTGAGAAAATGAGCAAAGCTAGAAGTTGATGAATTTGGAGACGAAGGCATGAAACTCGCGCTCATCTGTTCCGCTGCGTTTCTGGCAGCATCGTCGCCTGTTCTGGCTGCTGACCTCGTCGAGCCTGTTGCTGCCGCGCCTTTTTCATGGACCGGCTTTTACATCGGCGCCCAGGCGGGCGGCGGGTGGAACGACAGTCGCTGGTCGCAAACGGGCAGTCCTACCTTCAACACCAACGGCTCAGGCGGTGTTTTCGGCGGCCAGATTGGCTACAACTACCAGATCAACCAGTTTGTCATCGGCATTGAAGGCGACCTTGCGGGCTCGACTGTAAAGGGTGACGCCCAATGTTCGACCACCGCAGGTTCCGTCTGCGAGACCAAGCAGGATTATCTGGGTTCCGTGCGCGGACGTCTCGGATACGCGTTCGACCGGTTCCTTGTTTATGGCGACGGTGGTGTTGCATTCACGAAGTATAAATTCGCCGAAACCCAGCTTTTCCTGCAATCGTTTGACGGCGGGTCCCGGGTTGGCTGGACCGCTGGTCTGGGCGTCGAATATGCATTCACTGACCATTGGACCGCAGGTGCCGAATGGAACTATTACGACTTTGGCTCGAAAAGTGGTGCGAGCAGCGTAAATCCAGGCTTCTCGGTCGACAATCGCGACACGGAGAATGTTGTTGTAGGCAAGATCAACTACAAGTTCTGAGATAGTCCGCGCGGTGGTCGAGGACGGAGTGAGGGCGCGGATCGAGGAGTTCGTGCCGAGGGTTAATAGGCGCTAAAGTCCTAAGCGGTGCCGCCCGCGCCACCGCCGCCGGATTCAATTATCCTAACGAGCGCGCGTCCACTGGTCGCCGGCCCTGAGCTGCACGAAAGCAAAATCATCACTGCCGCAGTTGCCGGGTCCTCCCGATATTGGACGACCATCAACGCCGGGCATGGAGCTTTGTTTCCTTCGCGGAGCAACCAACCCAGCACTTCAGTCCGGCTGCTTCAAAAGCCCGTCCCAGGTCGACCCGGGACGGGTATGAAATTGCGCCAGAAACGCTACCGAATTATTTGCAATCAGCCAGAAGCTTCAACGCTTTGTCGGCGTCGCCCTTAGTGGCGTAGGTTTTCTTGCCGGCATCGATCAACTTCGTGCCGTCCGGCTTTTTCATAACGACTTCACACTTCTTCGTGGCGGCATCCTTTGCCACCCAGTATTCCGTGGCAGCGAAAGCGGGCATGCTGCAAACGGTTACGAGTGCAGCGGCAACGGCTACTTTGCGAAACATCTTCATTCCTCCATTCAGAACTTGTCCCTCCATTCCCAAGTTCGTGCACGACTTTGACGCCAGCGTGGCGGTAAGTTTACAAAACCGTATGGAACTGGACCGCAGAGCCCTGCCGTGGCGGATAAAAGCGCCCGGCAGGCAATTGAAGCGCAGATCCAGCGGTTGACGGTGCCCTTCAATTGGCATTCTCCTGGATCGCAGAAAGCAGCCATGGTTGCCCAGTCTCGCGAGTGAAGGTCCACAACTCGGTTGTTTCGACAGGATTGTAGGGATCTCCCTTCTCGATCGCGCCTGTTTGACGGTTGCGCATCACATCGATAGCAGACCAACGCATAGCCACGGTCGCGTAGTCGCGCATGCCCTCGCGCCACGCTTCGGAGACCTCACCGTTCAAAAACTGAAGCTTTGATACGTCGTTCTTCAGGCCTTTGGTGGCGTTATCCGCCAACTCCTCTGAGAGGTAGGAAACCATTTCGGGAGTGGTCAGCCGGCGTAGCGCTTGGTGGTCTTCGCGGGTGAACGCCGCTTGCAAGTCCGCGAGAATGCGCTCGAAAGCAGAACGATCGGCGTCGGTAATCCCGATTTCGTCTGCGCTGGTTGCGCCACTTGCCCCCGTGCCGGCGGCTGGTGGGCTGTAAGTTTGCGCGTCGGTTCCAAAACCCTGCCGGCCAAACGGAAAGCCAAGACTTCTCGCCTCGGCCGGAGCCGTATTGTTGCGGTTGAAAAACCGCATTGCCAACATGACGACACCGCCGATCAGCAACAACTGGATTATGAAGCTGAGGCCGCCACCGATGCCGCCAAATCCGTGGCCGAACATCATGCCAAAAATGCCATTGAAGAGCAGCCCTCCGACCAACCCGCCAACCAGCCCTCCGCCGAAACCGCTCCAAAAACTTGGCCGTGGCTGAGCAAGCGACGGCTGCGACGGCGACACCGGCTGGGCGGGAGCCGGCGTCATCGAGCGCTTTACGGGCGCGGTATACGGTACAGTAGTCGTCGGGGCTGGTGCTTGGAAAGTCCGGCTGCCGCGACTGCCAAAACTGCCGCCCCTGCGTGCTTCTGCCGGGTTGAGCGATATGCTCCCAAGTGCCGTCGAGAGTATCAACAGTATCGACGCTACTTGGATCAGCCGTGACTTAGACATCCTAAAATCCTTCGGTAGGTACCGGTTATCCGCCTCGTAGGCTAGATATGGTGCGGCAGCCCTTACCGTTGAATCTCTCCCGCCATACAATTTGGTAAGCCTTCGCCCTCTTATGAGCCCAGCGAGGATGAAGAATATCCCGATATGGTGATGCTCAAGGGCGGCTATTCCCGCTGGTGATCCACCCCAAGCCGTGGTGTGCCTTGCACATTGTCGAATCGTACGCGATTGTCTCGGTGCCTTGGGAGGGCTTGGAATTAAACGACATAGATGGGCGGCGCGAATATATGATCAAGCGAAGCCTCGCTTTGCTGGCTTTCCTATCGGCATGTGATGCTGGCGGCAGTAATTCGGCTTCGCGCATAGTCGCGGAATGCCTGCTCCCATTCTCGCAGACGGCAATCTGCGGCGACAACACCGAATATTCCGTCGAAAAATTCACGGTCAACCCTGCCGGGAATGTCGTCCATCGAGAATGGCGGACTGTGACGGGCCCTAATGCAGGAAACAATGGCGCCTATTTTCTGGACGGGTGCAAGGTTCTCGACACAACCAACTGGCGCTGCGAGAAGCCTGTTCCGAATGGCCTTGATGTCTGGAAAATGGAAGACGGGATTTATTCAGAAACCTATATCGGAACTGGGATCTCGCTTAGCTCGTCTGATCTCGAATATTACCTCTATGAGATCGGATTTCATTCGGCAGCAGACGGCTTTAAGCCCTAACGCGTTAAGCGGGGAGGCTATTGCGCGCTCGAATGTCCAACGCTATCAGCCGGTTATCAAGCTGACTTGTCTATTTCGCCCTACTTTAGGTGCGCCGCGCGCGTCGCACCGCGCCCTGAGTTGGAAGCGCGTTCCATCAACAACAAAAATGCCCGCCTGTCGGATACCGGTAAGACTGCTTCTCAATCCCCAATGAAGCAACTATCCTGCCTGTCGGTCTTGCAGGAACAATCGCGCACTGGCCTGGGGTAAGAATTGAAAACGGAGAGCGTCGCCAGCCAGCAGGCCAACCCATACTTGGCGGTTGTTGTAATTGGGTACCGAGCGCCGGCAAGTATCATCGGTTCAGTCAAATCTCTTATCGATCAGGGCATGCCCCTCGAAATCTTGGTGGTCAACTCTGGCGGAGGGGATGCAAAGTCGCTTCTGGGCGACGCCGGTATCAATGTACCGGTGATTGAAATTGCCAGGCGAGTCTTCGTTGGTGCTGCGCGCAATGTCGGGATTGCCTCCACGGAGGCGCCTTTCGTTGCTTTCCTTGCAGACGATTGCCTTGCTTGCCCAGGTTGGGCAGAGGCACGACTTCGCTGGCACCTTTCGGGGGCAGCCACGGTTTCGAGTGCGATTGCGAACAGCCATCCCCGCAATCCGTTTGCCTGTGCCGCATATCTTGCGCTGTTCCCGCGCCGCCTTCCAGGCCTTCCCGCAGAACTGGCGCTGCGCTACGGCGTCTCCTTCGATCGCCGGTTGTTTGGGGAATACGGTCTGTTCGACGAAACGATGCGAGTCGCCGAGGACACGGAATTTCTCGAAAGGTTGCCGCCCGCGCTTAAGCCCATCTGGGAGCCTGAGGTCAAAACCATCCACCGCAACGAAACGCGGTTACGTGGTTTGCTGGTAGACCAGTACAGGCGTGGCTATCGCAGCGGCGCCTATTATTCCGGGGCACCAGCGATGAGCCCTTTTCGACTTGCTCGCAACAATTTTAAGGATCGCCGACAGATCCGCAAACTGGCAAGGATTGGACTATCGGAACCGGAGTTGAGCTTCGCCATCCGTTCGATGCCGATTGTTCTGTTAGCTCTGTCTGTAAGGTCTCTAGGCATTTATTTCGGCGCTCGCTATCGCTTAAAACAGAAAATCGAAAACTGATTAGCAGCCATATCAAGCCAGTTGATGGGTAACCGCGCGCCTCGGTCCGAACTTGCATTTGCATTTGTGACTGCCGGTCGCCACCCGAGATTTAGCTTATCATCAATTCACCGCCGGTCCCGACCCGGTGAATGTTTCGGCCCGAAGCCCGGAGATGCCCTCCAAGGTCTCAATAGTCCGATCAATTAGGTGGCGGACGCACTCTGTTTCCATGCGCTCGCCGGCATCATTCACAGATGCGAATGCCAACGGTAGCAAGGTGCGGGCTGTGGCCGCCAATGCCAGTGCGTCGGCCGGAGTTTCAGATCGTGACCAATCAGGCTGACCAGCAATTTCAGCAGGTGATCGCCATGCGTCGGCGCACCCAGCGAATTTAGCCGAACCGCCGAAGCCATCTCCTGCGCCACACTGGTTGCCCGCCGAAGATCTTCGCTGGCAGTCGGAAGCTCGTCATTCATAAGCGCCTCCGGTAATGTGACGGATCGTTTCGTTTGCGCAGGCCACGAGATCGGCAATGGAACGCCGTGTGGCCACGGCCTCGCATGTGAACCGACCGTGACGATAAAGGCCGTGCAAAGGCCCTTTAGGCGCTCCACCACCGGCTCCATGAAACCGGCAAACTCGATGCCCGCGCTTGGCCGGTGCCTTGCATCCGATCCCGCTCCGCTTGCTGCGAGCTTGGCACCGTGGCGCCGCGTGCGCCTTGTCCATGGGGTTACCGATCATTTTCTTGACCCACCCCACCCCCGTGGGCGACGTTGCCGACGATCGCCTGGCCGCCCTTCTCGACGGTGACGCGCTCCACAATGACCCGCTGCTCGCCCTTGCTGCGATAGCGCTTCAGCGCCTCCACCTGGGCCGCAAAGGTACGCGCAAGCTTGTTGAAGGTCTTCTCGGCACTGTCCTGCTGCGGAATGGTGTCGACGTTCGCGAGCCGCCTCGCAAAGGTCATCGTAGCTATGTGCACTGCGGCCATCTGAGCGGCCAACATCGCCTCAACCTGGTCCTGGGGGGCGATGCCGCCAACGATTGCAAGGGCGAAGTTGGTGCCGGATTCGTCCACTACCTGACCTTGGCTGCCGATGTTGACCAGTTGCCCGATCATGCCTTTTGCGAAATCGTCACTGGTGGTTCCCATTGCCTCCATCAGCAGGGCACAGCCGACACTGTGGTCAGTATGGTCGTTTGTTATCTGGATGCCGGAAACCTTGATCCGAGGTACGACAGGCGCCTTTTTGCGACGAGCATAGTGCTTGGCTAGTGTCGCCTCTTCGCGCTCGGCCTTCTCAGGCGAGATAGCCGGCACAAATTTTCCGGCATCATGCAGCGGCGGAGCGTCAGGCTGTTTCTTAATCGGTACGACAGTCAAAGGCGTCTCTCCTGGTGAGGTCCAATCAATATCTGAACGTGAGGATGCGTCACTTCCCACTCGGGATGCCTCTTGTGGCTCCGTCCACGGCTGCGAGCAGGCTGGCAATTGAAGTTTCAACCGTACCTGACAGCTCGGTCATTACCCTGTTGCCGTATTTCTTCGGCCGCATGCGCTCCGCGATCCATTTGCGAGTATCGACACGCAGGCGCGACCGCTGGATATGCTCGCTGTTGACCTGCTGGTAGGTCGATCCGTCCGCATTTTCCTTGGTGCTGAAATCGTTGCTACCATCGTCGGCGATATCCACCATGTCATCGACGTGAATATCGGCCTGGATCTCACGCGCACGCGTGTACTGGTCACAAAATTCGGAGCGATCTGGATCAAGTAGCCAGCGCAGCACGGTTGTCTTCGAGGGCATGTCATCCGTAAGGCAGATCGAACGAAGGCTTTTACCATCCGCCAACCTTTCGCAGATTGCGGACGCCACCTGTTCAGTGAATTCACTTGGTCTGGCCATTGGTCGTCTCATCGCTGTTTGACGGTTTATAGAAACTCGCCGTCTCGACTCTTCCAAAGACTGACGGCATCATCCTTTTAGTTTCTCGAAAGGAACCGAAATGGCCGACACTCCCGATGCACCTATCCCAACCTTCCATAACCCTGGCACAGCTCCAGTCCGTGTCGTCGGTTTCTTCCTCACCCGTATGAGCACAAAGATAGATTTCCTCATCAGTGCTCAAGTCCTCCACGGCGATGAAACCTGTAGCGAGCAAGCCGGCCCGTAGTGCCTCGATGATTTCAGTGCGCGTCATGCGGATCATTCGTCCCGTTCAGGCGGCCGGTGTAATTACGGGCACCCTATACGAAAACAGCTTGTCGCGCAAATTTAGCTAATCATTTCAATGGCTTGTCCTAGTGTATCCCTAGGTGCCCCGGTGTATCCCCGGGTATCCATTTTGGACGGCAGCCTTGAGTGCATGGGGTCAAAAAAGCACAATAATTCCTCAAATTCCGCGCAATCAAAACCGATTTTCTACAGGACACGGCAAAGATGGCGTACACGTCTCGCCATCAGCTCGTAATATTGACATGTTTTAGAATCTACTGTCGGCCGGAAGGGCAAAAATAGTAGGGAAGGATAATTTCATGAACTTCAAAACTGCCTGTTTCGGCGCACTTGCTTTCACCATTGTCGGCGGCGCGGCGCTAGCCGGCGCGCTGGACGAACCCAAGATGATGGCGCCGTTCTTCACCGACGCGAGCATGAAGACGATGAAGTCGGACGCCGATATGAAAAAGGCCTGGGCGGGACTGGCCAAGGCTGATCAGGATAAGATGATGAAGGAATGCAACGATGCGGCGATGAGCAAGCCGCATGCGCAATTCTGCGTGAAATTGAAGGCCCTCGGCGGCTCGAAGTAACCTCAGCTGCATAGACCGGTGGCGGGACACGTGCCCGCCACCCCATTATTTTAGGCGCAAGCCTAGTTAAGCGTCTATTTCGCCAGCTTTCCCTGTGTTCCCACTGAGAACCCCTAGGCCTTTGAACAGGCGTTCAATCAAATCGCCCAAGGTCGAAGCCTCGTCGGCGTCGAGGAAGATCGAGACGCTGCTCTCGTGTTGTGTGTCATGGAAATCTATTGAGAGACCCTTTCTGGAGGGTTGGCCACGATTGTCTAAGCGGCAACGCATCTGAGAGCCGTTTTCGGCCGTGAAGACAACGAACTCGTCTTCGTTGACGATCATTTCGGTTCCTCGGGCTATTGAATCCGCCAAGCCTGCCTCGTAATGGACGATTGCGGCAAGAATCGTTTGCCAGCTATTCGCCCACCAAATGATCCCTCGCCGCCGGCTGCGATCATTTTCAGGCTATTTGCCGATCGGCGGCACATCGACCCCTAAACTGGCGCAGCGCTTTATCAGATCGTCGGTTTCCGATTGATTTTCAGGCATTGTGATAATGTCGAAGGCTGGCAGGTATTTTGTCCCGGTGTCAGCGCTATCGAACTGGCCCCTATAGGCCGTCTCGCCGGAATACCCTGCAAAGCCGCTCTTCGCATTGTACCTGCCGCAAACGATGATTGACCCGGTTGGAGATGTAGTAGCGGCGGGCTTGCCGAACAATACGTTCGTTCGGTCTTGCAGCAGGTATCTTATGGTCTGTTCGATGACTCCGATTTGATCGGCGGTCAGTTGAACCGGCTTCGCCTCGGCAGCAATGATACCCAGAGCGAGCGTGCCTATCGTCAAGATGCTGACGTGCAAACGGTTCATTCCCAATCTAACCGTCTTTTCCCCATACTCACAAGGCTACCCGCAATGCCAGCAGCCTGATGAAGGGTGACGGGCTCGCCTGTCGAGTTCGCTCCCCTCCTATGTTTGTCGGGCCAGCCGCTTATAGAGTTCGTTCACGCCACCCTCCCGTGTTTGAGCAATACGTCATTCCAGTCGTCGCCGATCATTGGGGGGATCTCGACGCGCACGACGAGGCCCTTGACGGCCAGGCGGTGCGCGAGTGCGAAGGCTGCGGCTTGCCCGCCGAATTTCGGGTCGTTGTCGCCGAAAATGACGACTTCAGAGACGCCAGCCGGCGAAACCCATTTCTCGAGCCCGGTGGAATTGACCGCCGACCAGCACGGCACCCCGAACAGGATGGTCGCCGCCAGAGATGTTTCGATCCCTTCAGCTATGCCGAGGATATGGCGATGGCTCGCCAGATGGATCGCCGCGCCGTCGGGGAACGCTCCAGGCATCATCCGCCGAGGCTCGCCAACTTCGGCCTTGCGGCCGTCGAGGGTCAGAAACGTCCGGTGGATGTTGATCGGTTTCCCATCGATGTCGACGAGGGCTGCCAGCATCGCAGGGCGGAATGATCCATCGTCGGAAAACTTGGTTCGCGCCGAGTAGCGAAGCGCGTCTGGATACCGGTCGCCCAGGCCTCGCATCGCGAGGAAGCGCGCAACCGGATCATCTTTGCTGATCTCAACCGACCCCCGCCATAGCCGATCGAGGGCAGCTTGCTTTGCGTCGCCAGTCAGTTCCTTTTTTTTCGTCGCCTCGACCGATGCAGCGCCAATCACGTTTTCAATCTCGACCGCAGCCTCTTTGAATTCGAGGCCAAGGAACTTCATGGCGAACTGGACGCCGTCGCCGGCACCACACTGTGAGCAATAGAACGTGCCCTTGCCATCCTTGTTGTCGAAGCGGAAGCGATCCTTGCCGCCGCACATAGGGCATGGGCCGTGCTTGCCGGTCAGATGAGAGGAAGGCACCCCGAGTGCCCCCAGGATGCCGTGCCAGCGCCTTTGTGCTCTTTCGCGAAGGCTCATGCGACACCCCCAAAGGCTTCCTGACCAAGGGAAAAGGCGGGCATGTTTGCAGTGCGAATAGCCTTTGATGTTTTCGCCTGTTGGATAGGTCTTTTATGCTCCTGTTCTAGCTCCTGCTCCTGTTCTTGGCTTCGAAGGGCCTCCGAAGGGGCTTGTAAGGCCCTTTCGTATTCAGCCAGATCGAGGCGAGCCTTCAAGTGAAAGTCTTCACGGTAGCGAAGAAAGAAACAATTTGAAATCATGCACTTAGGCATCGCCGAAAATGCCTTCTGCACGGCGATCACCTGCTTATCGTTGATCTTCAGGGCGCTCCCGATCTGGTAGCGAGCCATCTCATGCACCCATACCAGGTCATGCTCCTCGTCAAACGAACACCACCCCTCCTCGCATAGCCTTCGAAGTCCCTTCGAAGCCCCTTCGAAGGGTATGCCCACATCGTTCGAAATGTAGGCGATCGGGCAATAGAAGACGCCGCACATAGAGGCGCCTGGAGCCGTCAACAGGTAGAGGGCAACGAGTTGGGCATCAGCATCGCCGCGAATGCTGCGCCCGGTCGTTCCTGTCCAGAAAGAGGATGAGACCTTGCCATAGTCGCGGGCCATCAGGTCGCGACTCCCATGCTCTCCTGCATCGGAGCAAACTCGCCATAGTGTTGGCGCTCTGCCTCCTGCCGAGCTGATATCGCGTCGGTTTTATCTTCGAAGTGGCCAAGTTTTACGATCTGGTTGTCGAGGCCGATATACGCCTGCCATTTCTTCCGGCTCGCGATGAAGGAAACGCCAACCGTTCCGCTGGAATTCGATTTTCCCGGTTTGCGATTCCTGGCGTTTTGTAGCGGCGTAGCTTCCCGAAGATTCTTCCACCGGTTGTCGGCTCGCATGCCGTTTCGATGGTCGACAAGATGCTTTGGCCACTTGCCCGTCATCATCAGCCAGATTACGCGGTGAGCCCGGTATAGCCGGTAGTCGATTTCGACCTGGGTATAGCCGTCAGCGGTCCTCGTTCCTGCCAGGGCGCCGCTTGCGACGCCTCGCGGGACGCGCCACCGGAGCGCGCCAGTTTCGGGATCGTAGATCAGCAATTCACGAGCGCGTTCGGCAGTGAGTGCCGGCATTCTCTTCCGATATTCGGCAATGCTTGTTTTCCTGGCCATCTCAGCGCACTCCCAACCCTGCCATCCGGCAGACTTCAAAAGCGGTGGCCGGAGGAACCTGAAAACGGCTTGAAATCTTGGCAACGGCGTAGGAGCCGTCATCAATCGCGATTGCCATTTCAGAGTTGGTGCGGTAGAAATGTGCCGTCACAGCATGATTATCTACCGAGCCGCCGAGCCTAGCCGGGCCGGCGGCTTTGTCGTGCATGATCATCTCTCTGCACCTCACGCCGCGACCGAAGTGGATTTGCGACGGTTGGACTCGATCCATGCATCAAGATCGTGCGCGCGATAGACAACTGCGCGTCCAAGCTTGATGTATGCTGGCCCGTAGCCGGTAAGCCTAAGTTTTTCGAGGGTGGAGATCGAGAGCCCGACGTACGACGCGGCCCCTTCGGTGCGCAGCATCTTGCGCGCATCTTCCTTGACTACTGCATCCGACATTATGTCGCCTCATGAACCGCCAGGACAATCCCGTGGCGTAGAGGCAACTTGCGGCAACAGCGGCGAGTAGTCATTTTGCAACTAAGGCAATGCCTTAAATGCCTTAGTTGCTCAAAATGCGCAAAATATCCGACCTATCTGCGGCCAGCAGCTCTTAGAATGCTGTCGCGTTTAGGAACTGCGCCCTTCGGCAATTTTGCTTCCATGTCAGCGGAAATTACTTTCACGAGTATGCCATCCGTCATCTCGGCAACGCTCGGGATGCCGTCACGGAACCGTTCCGTTAGAAACGGCTTTACAATCTCCTGTTGTTGGGAACGGCGGTTGCGCTTTTGCTTCGCTTGTGCGGGCGGGGATGGGGATGGGGATATCCCAACAGCAGCAGATACCTGATCGGTCGGCCAAATGCGGCAAAGGTCAGCGCTCCGAAACGTGACATCACGATACTCAACTTCCAGCGGCGTCTCCTTGAGGCACAGTTGATCATCGATGGTGCGGTCCAGATATGGCCATTCGTGGCTTGGGATCTGGACGGGCCGGCCGCCAGAAGAGCCCTTGAGCGCGGTTGCTGTGAGTGCTTCCCCCGCCAACCTTTGCCAAAGTTGTTCCAAAGCCGCTTCGATACTAGGTGACTTTTCCAGCATCTCCGAATCTTGGGACAGCCCGGAAAACCATGCGGTCGTCGGGTTTTGCGGATTTGCGTAGAGCTGATCGGTGATGACGTGCCTTATGGCCAGCCCTTCAAGCGTCATCCGATTTCGTGGCGCAAGCGCCCATCCCTTAATCAACTCTGGCTCGCCTGTTTCAGAAGGTATTTTCCAATCGTGCTGGGACCAGTCGGCGAATTTCCCGCGATAGTCATTCCAGCACTCGCGAACCGCCGCCGGCGTTCGCCACGATATCCATGCAACGGCCATGACCAACGTCCAAGTCGGCAGGGACATCGGGTCAAATTGAGCTGGATCTGGAAAGGTTTTGAGATTTATCTGGAGGCGTGCAGCTTCAACCTCCGCATCCTTTGGTTTCATTCTGCCGTGGTAAACCTCTTCTAAGAGGTGTTCTCGATTTTCGTCCGATGTTGAATCAGCCTGCATCGCAGCACCTTGCGAATGCACCATGTAGGGCCGCAGGGAAGTCGGGAGGTGCAACCCCGGCTTGTCGGCTGGCCGGCCTATCCCTACGGGTTTGTTTTCACGCCTTGTCAGCGCGAATCGGTATTACGTTGTTGGCCGGCGCCGCACCCTCACCCATGGCTGCGGCGATGGACGCGCCGATTGTATTTGACGCGCGCCGCAACGGGTCGGCATCGAGATGAGCATAGCGCTGCGTCGTTGCAGCCTGGGTATGCCCCAGCAGTTTTCCGATGATGGGGAGACCCATGCCGCCGCCAGCGCCGAAGCTGGCGAAGCTATGCCGCAAATCGTGAATACGGAGCCCTTCGAGTTCGGCACGACGGATTAACATCGCCCATGGTCGCTTCAGGTCCGCGCGCGGTTTCTCGTTCTCGGTGCCTGCACTCTCCCCGGCCACGACGTAGATGCCTACCCGCGAGACGTTATTGAGGACCGCAAGCGCAGGCGCGTTCAAGACGATTGTCTTGCGGCCTGTCTTGGAATCGGGGAGCAGCAACAGGCCACGTTCAAAGTCGACGTGCTCCCATTTCAGATGCAGGATTTCGCGCAGGCGTGCGCCCGTCAGCAGAAGCAGGCGAACGGCGGCTGTGACCGGCGCGTCAATCTTGACCAATCGATTTTCGGGCTTCTTGGCGTGCTTGGTCTTCTTTTCGGGATCTGGCTCCCAGGGTATCCCGACGGTCTCGGCCTCCTGCACGGCTGCCGCAAGTCGGCTGATCTCTTCGGTCTTCAGGAACCGCTCGCGCCTCTTTTCCTGATAGCGATCGATGCTGGCGGCGGGGTTTTCCATCTTCGGCAGAAGCTTGCCCTTGATCCCCCATGAGTACATGGAGCTGATAATGGCCCTTACCCGATTTGCCGCCGCTGGCTTTTCCGAGAGTTTGAGGTGTAGCGTCGCAACGTCCTCCACGGAGACGGCGGCGGCCTTCCGCTTGCCAAGGACCGGCTTTGCGTGGAGGTCAAGGAGTTGGCGATAATGGGTCGCAGTGCTTGGCTTCCGCTTCGCCTTAATGTGTTTCAGAAATTTCTCTGACAATTCGGCAAAGGTAAGGGCCTTGCGCTCCGTGGCTTTTTCCTTTGCCGGATCAGCGCCCATTACGACCGACGCAAGGGCGCTCTTCGCCGCCTCACGGGCCTGATCGGGTGTTACCTTCCCCACCTTTGCAATGGTGACGCGCCGCACAGGAGCAGTGCGCCCCGTCCCGGCGCGATAGCGAACGATGTAGGACATGCCACCGGTCTTGCGCACCCGAATGCCGAAGCCAATCAGCTCGGTATCGAACACGTAATAGTCGGTCCCATCCGCCTCCAGGGCGTCGACGAGTCGCTTCGTGATTCTGACTGGTTTACCCTCGTCTGCCACCTTCGCCTCTTTTTGCGTCGGGGCACCCCCGGGGCACCCCCGAAAATCAAATGCCGCGAAATCCACGGCAACAGCCTACAAGAAACCCGTTGAAAACGCTAGGGTTACGGATACAGCAGGAAACGAACGGAAACAGAACGAAAATTGTGCCACATCATTCGTAATGATGGGGTCAGGTGTTCGAGTCACCTAAGCGGCACCAATATTTCCCAAGGGTTTGCGGGTTCCCGAGGCGTAGAGCGAAAAACGCCGTGGTAGCACTCTGGTAGCACTTCCTGGCGGCGCTTTTTGCCCTTTTGTTCTTGGTGTGAGGTCGCCTTGCATCGGGTTTTAAAGCGCCGATCTGCTGATAAAGCTGGGAAGCGCACCGGGTACGTTCGTGCAGCCCGATAGCATGACTGGTCGGCGATCAATTGTAGGTCCCACTTGCGGGGTTGCATTGAGGCGGACAGTGGCGCTAGACAATCCGGGAATAGAGGAGTTAGCAGTGGTCGATTTTGCTAAGTGGTACGAAGGGAAAGAATTTTCTTCCGATTGGGCGTCTAATAATTTCCATGTCTGGAGCGCTTGCCTTGCAAGTATGCGGGATCGACCTCTCAACATCTTGGAAATCGGATCTTGGGAAGGACGTTCCGCGATCTTTTTTCTTGAGTACTGCCATCGGTCGCGGATTACGTGCATCGATCCGTTCGCTGGAGGGCAGAACGAATACGTAACTTTGGCCGGCGGATTTGCCCAAATAGAACGGCGCTTCGATGCCAACACGGCCTCGTATGCCGGGCGCGTCACAAAGCTGAAGTCGATTTCCAGCAAGGCATTGATCGACCTGCAGGACCAAAAAAGATCTTACGACCTGATCTATATCGATGGTGCCCACGACCGGGACGCGGTTCACGTCGATTCCCTTCTGGCGTGGCCTCTACTCAAGAATGGCGGGACCATTATCTGGGACGACTACGCTTGGGAACGGCAACAACCGATCGAAACGAGGCCGGAAGAAGCCATCAATGTTTTCGTGGCTTCCAGACGCAAGGAAATTAAAGTTCTCCATGTCGGGCACCAACTCGTGGCTCAGAAAGTCGATAGCGGAAGGTTTGGTATCGGCTCCGCTATCAACTCTGTCATTTTGAGCACGCTCAGGATGCGACGGCGTCCGCGCTTCGCCAAAGAGGCTCTATAGCGAACGAAGGATCACGGTGGGTCGAGGCCAAGGGATTACGCATCGGATTGGCCCAAGAACTTAGCTGAGCGCTATGCGACTACAATGACGAAGGGCCTGCGAGCGGGGTGCTGTGGACCGCGACGCCAGCGACCCATATCCGCCATTGTCGAGACTCAGCTTTGGTGGGAAACTCGTCGGCCTCAGCATGGGAGGTCCAAAAATGCCCAACACTTTCAAGACCGGAGACGTCGTCAAGCTGAAGTCGGGAGGGCCGAAGATGACGGTCAGCGACGGTGCCGCTTCCGGCATGTATCTCTGCCACTGGTTCAACCGTGAGGGCGATGTTTGGATCCCGCAACATGCGGGTTTCAAACCGGACCAGCTGGTGGCCGCCGACCCGTCGGCGTAGCTCCTGCCCGTTCGCCAAGGGCGGTGGCCGCCCGGCGTGATTTCGGACGCCGGATGAGGTGTCACGTCGTTCTGGAGACCAATATCCGAGTCGGCATCGCCGATAATCGAAGTATCCGCTCTGGCGACCGACGGATTTCCGCTGTCGCGGCGTTTAACGGTTGAAGCGTGACCATGGCATGGGCCGTGGCCGACGCGCCAACCGGAGACGCCCAAGCATGATACGCCGTTCGATCCTTGCCGCTGCCTTGAGCCTGCTGACCGTTGCGGCTCTCGCCCAAACGGCGACGCAGCCCCCTGCTACGCCGCCGGCCGCCGCCCCTGCGGCGCCAAAGGCCAGGTCCGACATCACGCTGGCCAAGTTCCAGAAGCGGCGGGAGAAGGCGATCATGGCCGCCGACACGGATGGCGACGGCAAGATCAGCCTCCTGGAGTGGGAGGCCTTTCAGGCCAAGCGCAACATCAAGGGCGACGCCGCCAAATCCTTCGCGCGCATCGATTCCAACCATGACGGCTTCATCGATCGCGCCGAGCTCGATGCGTTCTTCGCCAAGCGCTTTGCCAGACTGGACAAGAATGGCGACGGCGTTCTGACGGCCGACGAGATGCCAGGCCACAAATCCGCTCCCAAGCCGGAGCAATGACCAAGAGGCCATGACGCGTGATGGATATCGGGAGTGCGCCAGCCGATGAGCGTCGATCCGGACGAGGAGCTGGTTCGTCGAGTCGGCGCTGGCGATCCCGCGGCGGTGCAGACGCTCGTCGCGCGCAAATTGCCGCGCATCCTTTCGCTTGCCGTGCGCATGCTGGGCGACGCGGCGGAGGCCGAGGACGTCGCGCAGGAAACCTTCGTGCGCATCTGGCGTCATGCCTCGAGCTGGCGGCGCGGCAATGCACGCTTCGACAGCTGGATCCACCGGGTGACGCTCAACCTTTGCTACGACCGGCTGCGCCGGCGCCGCGAGTTGGTGACCGACGATTTGCCGGATATGGCAGACCCTGCCCCGCTTCCCGACGCTCGCGAAGAGCCGCAGGGGATCGAGCAGGCGTTGCAGGCAATCGCGCCACGCCAGCGCGAGGCGATCATCCTGGTCTACTATCAGGAGATGTCCAACATAGAGGCGGCCGCGACGCTGGAGATCAGCGTCGATGCGCTGGAGAGCCTGCTCTCGCGCGGCCGGCGGGCCTTGCAGATAATATTGGCCAGGGATGGCGTCTATGATTGAGAAGAGCGCGACCATGAATGGCGCACAGTCATCGCGCCTAGCGGGCGTCCAGTGGGGCTGCCTCGTTTCCAACCCGCGTGGGCACGCGGCACCAAGGGGCAAGGGGAAAACACATGGCTGAAGATATCGAGGACGGCCCGGCAATGGATGCCAGGCGTTTCGCGGCGCTCGCCGAAGCCTATGGCGGCGATTTGCGGCGCTGGCCGCAAGCGGAGCGCGAAGCCGCCACCACCTTTGCTTCGAGCGAGACAGGGCAGGCCATTTCGCGAAAGGCCGGCACGCTTGACGCCCTGCTTGACAGCTACAGCGTCCAGCACCCCGGCAAGGCACTGCATGACACGATCCTGCGGACCGCCGATCGGCACATCGTCCGGCGCCGGCGTCAGCGGGTCTGGTGGCTGGGGCTGGGGCTTGCCGGTATTGGGCTCGCCGGCGCCATCGCCGGATTGGCCCTGGTGACCGTCGTCACGCCCGAGGTTCAACCCGACCATTATGTGCTCGATGCCAATGCGACGGCGTTCGGCGATGCCGGACCCGACACGATCGAGGAAGACCTATGAGCACCGGCCGCAACCTTCTCATCGTGTCGGTGGTGCTGAACGTCTTCCTGGCCGGTGCGCTTGCCGGCGGGGCCGTCTGGATAAGAAGCGGCAAGCCGGGCCAGGGCACTTCGCTGGAGGCGGCCGGCGGCCGGCTTCCCGACCAGCAGCGGACGCTGTTCCGCAAGGCGCTGCGCGAAGTCCGCCGCGAGTCGCGCGACATCATTCTCGACGGCCAGCAGGCCAGGCGCGCGGCGGCGGATTTGCTGCGGCAGCCTGTCCTCGACACCGCCGCCCTGTCGGCCGCTCTCGAGCGGGCCCGCAATGCCGACGTCACCGTGCGGACACGGCTGGAGCAACGTATCATCGAGTTCGCGGCGGCGGGTTCCGCCGAGGATCGCAACGTGCTGGCGGAGGGCCTCGCGAGACGCAGCGGGACACAGCCGTCGACAGCGCCAAAAAAATCGCCGTGACGACCGACGGAAAATGCCGACGGCGCCCGTTTAACGAAATGAAGGGCAGGACCTGCCGGACCCGTGTGGTGCGACAGGTTTTCAACCTCGGACAACTTCGGAGCATGGTCATGAACTATCTGACAAAATACGCGATTACCGCCGCTCTTGCGGTGACCGGAACGGTGGCGACGGTTGCGGCATCCTCGGCGATGCCGCTGGCGCCGCTTGCCGCCCCGGCGCTGGTCGAGCACGTCGCCTGGGGTTGCGGCCCTGGCTGGCATCCCAATCCCTGGGGCCGCTGCGTCCCCAACCGCGTGGTGGTCTACCCGCGCTATTACTACGGGCCCGGCCCCGCCTTCTACGTCTGGCATCCGCACCACCACTGGCACCGCTGGCATCGCTGGTAAGGACTTCCGGGGCCAGCCGCCGCGCTGGCCCCACGACGTCAGTTGAACAGGCACGAAACGGCTCGAACGGGATTCAGGCGCCGCGCGCGGGAAGCCCAAGCAATGGAGAGCTGACTTGGCTACCCCTGCGCCCAATTCCCAGCCAGATCCAGCCCCAGATCCAGCCCTCGTCGCTTTCAACCGCTTCGGGCTCGGGGCAAGGCCCGGCGACCGCGACAGGGTCGCCCGCGACCCGCGCGGCTATCTGAAGGCGGAACTACGGCAATCCGACATCGCCATGATCTCGCTTGACGATCCGGCCTATGCGAGCCTGCTGGGCAGCACGTCAGCCATCGAGGCCAGCATGGCGGCAAATTTCCAGCGCAAGCTCGACCGCGAGCATATGGCCGCAGCTGTAGCGCAGCCAGTGATGGCGAGCGCCCAGACCATGCCTGCCCAGAATATGCCCGCGAAGGCCACGCCGGCCCCGATCACGCCTGCCCAACCCGTGCCGCCGCCCGCGGCTCCGGCCAAACCCGCGCCGCCAATCGAGGCCACGCTGTTCCGCGCCGAAGCCCAGGCGCGCTTCGACAAGGCGCTGCGGGCCGAGGCCGGCTTTGTCGAACGTCTCGTCTATTTCTGGTCGAACCATTTCTGCGTTTCCGTGGCGAAGGACAACATCGTGCGGGCGAGCGCTGGTGCCTTCGAACGGGAAGCCATCCGGCCCTTCGTGCTCGGCCGCTTCGCCGACATGCTGATGGCGGTGGAGCGGCATCCGGCGATGCTGTTCTATCTCGACAACCAGCAGTCGATCGGCCCGGACTCCCGCGCCGGCAAGAACCGCCAGCGCGGCCTCAACGAGAACCTCGCCCGCGAGATCATGGAACTGCATACGCTGGGCGTCGGCAGCGGCTATAGCCAGGCCGATGTCACCAGCTTCGCGCGCATCCTGACCGGCTGGACGATGGCCGGGCGCGAAGGTCGGCTGGGCGAACCCGGCAGTTCCGTCTTCAACGCCAATGCCCATGAGCCGGGCGATGCGGTGCTGCTGGGCAAGACCTATCCGGCCGGCGGCATGAGCCAGGCCGAGGCGGCACTCAACGACATCGCCAACCATCCGGCGACGGCGCAGCACATCGCCACCGAGCTCGCCCGCCATTTCATAGCGGACGACCCGCCGCCCGCAGCGGTCGCGCGCCTGGCCAAGGTTTTCGCCAAGAGCGACGGCAATCTCAGGGCACTGGCGGCGGCCCTCATCGACATGCCGGAGGCCTGGTCGACGCCCTTGGCCAAGATGCGATCGCCCTTCGACTACATCGCCGCCATCCGACGGGCAGCCGGCCCGGGTCCGGCGAACGATCCCGGCCAGTCGCTCAACTGGCTCAACGCGCTGGGCGAGCCGCTCTGGCAGCCGCCGGGACCGAACGGCTTTTCCGACCAGGCGGACAGCTGGGCATCGGCGGAAGGCATGAAGATCCGCCTCGACATCGCCTGGCAGGCGGCCCGCCAGGTCAAGGATATCGGCAATCCCAACGACATGCTCGACGCCGTCATCGGACCTTCCGCCTCGCCGGAGACGCGGCAAGCGATCGCCCGCGCCGAGTCCAAGCAGCAAGGCCTGGCACTGTTGCTGATGGCGCCCGAATTCCAGAGACGATAGGTCGAGCGATAGGTCCGGCGCCGACAACTCCCATGGAGACCAAGTCATGAGCCTGCTGTGTGAAACACCTCATCCATCCCGCCGCGCCGTGCTGATGACAGGCGGCGCGCTGTTTGCCTGGGCCTATCTTCCGCGTTTCGCCCGCGCCGCCGACAATCGCGATCCGCGCCTGATCGTCATCGTCCTGCGCGGCGCGCTCGACGGCCTGTCGGCGGTCGGTCCGGTCGGCGATCCCGACTATGCCAGCCTGCATGGCGACATCGCTCTCTCGCTCGCCGGCCCGCACGTAGCGCTGCCACTCGATGGTTTCTTCGCGGTCAATCCGGCGATGCCGGTCTTCGCGCGGCTGTTCAAGGCAAACCAGGCGGCGGTGGTGCATGCCGCCGCGACGGGCTATCGCGAACGCTCGCATTTCGACGGCCAGGATGTGCTGGAAAGCGGTTTCGCCGGCCCCGGCCATGTCGCCACCGGATGGCTCAACCGGGCGCTGGGGAACCTGCCGGCGGGTGACCGCGTGGCGACGCTTGGCGGGCTGGCTGTCGGACCATCGACGCCGCTGGTGATCCGCGGCGCGGCTCCCGTGCTCGGCTGGGCGCCGCAATCGCTGCCGGCTCCGGCCGGCGACCTCGCGGCGCGGGTTCTCGACCTCTACCAGCATCGCGATCCGGTGCTGGCGGTGGCCCTGCAAAAGGGCCTCGATGCCGATCGCATGGCGCTCGACGACCAGATGGGCGGCAATGCGATGAAGCCGAAGGGCGGGGCGATGAAGCCGAAGGGCGGCCTCGACAGTGCCGCCGGCATGCGGCAGGCCGCACAAGGTGCGGCCAAGCTGATCGCGGCCGATGACGGGCCGCGCGTTGCCGCACTCGCCTTCGATGGCTGGGACACGCATGTCAATGAAGGCGGCGCGACAGGCCGGCTCGCCACGCTGCTCGGCGGCCTCGACGGCGCCTTCGAGGAATTCGAGAAAGGGCTCGGTGAACGCTGGAAGGACACCGCGATCGTCGCCATCACCGAATTCGGGCGCACCGCCCAGATCAACGGCACGGTCGGCACCGATCACGGCACCGGCACGGTGGTGCTGCTCGCCGGCGGCGCGATCAAGGGCGGCCGCGTCATCGCCGACTGGCCAGGCTTGAAGCCGGCTCAGCTCTACGAACAGCGCGACCTGGCGCCAACCAGCGATGTCAGGGCGGTGCTGAAAGGCCTGCTCGCCGACCAGTTCGGACTCTCGGCCGCCGTGCTCGGCGACAAGGTGTTTCCGGAGTCCACGGCGGTGAAGCCGATGCGGGATCTCGTCGCATGAGGAAACCAGGTGGCATCACAGGGGGACGCCACCTCTAGCGGAAACGCCCACACTGCTTCGGAGCGGGTGCCGCGTCGTTCCGCTCCGTGATCACCAGCGGTGGTGCCAGCGGTGGTGGTGATGGTACCGCCAATGTCCCGGCCGGACTATTATTACGCGACGACGGTTGGGCACGCAATTTCCCCACCGGTTCATGTGCCAGCCAGGGCCGCATCTCCAGCCGACGCTTTCGATTGGCAACGAACCGGCGCTGGGCTTTGCTATGGGCAAGGCCTGCGAGCCGACGCTCGACAGCATCAATGTGCCTGCGGCGATAGCAATCGGCAGAATGTATCTGGTGAGCATGATCGTGTCCTCCATGGGTGACATTCCCGGGAACAGCATACCACTCACCCGGCTGAATGCCGGGTGAGTGGTCCGATCACATATTCGTTAGCGGCAGAGCGCCCGCCAAGCGACGCCACGGTCTTCAGCGGCGTCGTCTTGTCATCACCTTGATCAGGCGGCCTCGACCTTGGCGACTGGCGCATCCTCCCCACGCACCAGTTTGGTCACGCCGGCGAAGTCGAGCTTGCCAGAGCCAAGCACCGGCACTTTCGGGACGACGCGCACTTCGGCTGGCACCATCAGATCCATGGCGCCGTTGGCCTTGGCGAAGGCCAGGAAATCCGCGCGTGTGGCGCCGGGAGCCTCGGTGATGAGAATGAGCTTCTCGCCCTTGCGCGGATCCGACACGGAAGCGACGGCCGACAACGAGCCTTTCCACAGCTCACCCGCCAGCGCCTCGACGGCGGCAAGCGAAATCATCTCGCCACCGATCTTGGCGAAACGCTTGGCGCGACCGCGAATGGTGATGAAGCCGCCCTCGTCGACCGAGACGACATCGCCGGTGTCATGCCAGCCATCCGGCAGCGGCTCGAGCACGCCCGGCTTCTCGGCGCGCAGATAGCCCGCCATGACATTGGGTCCGCGGACATGCAGCCGCCCGCCATCGTCGACACCGGGCACCGGATCGAGACGATATTCCATGCCGGGCATAATTTTGCCGACACTGCCGGAACGGTTGTACATCGGCGTGTTGATGGAGATCACCGGCGCGGTCTCGGTGACGCCATAGCCTTCCAGGATGCGCACGCCGAACTTTTCCATATAGGTCATGCGCGTCGACGCTTTGACCGGTTCTGCGCCGGCAAAGCAATAGCGTATCGAGCGGAAGTCGTACGGGTGCGCGGTGCGCGCATAGCCGCTGAGGAACGTATCGGTGCCGAAGATGATGGTCGCGTTGGATGCGTAGATCAGTTCCGGCACGATGCGGTAGTGCAGCGGCGACGGGTAGAAATAGACCGGCACGCCCGAGATCAGCGGCAGCACCGTGCCAGCCGTCATGCCGAAGGAATGGAAGATCGGCAATACGTTGAACACCTTGTCGCCCGAGTGGAAGTCGATGCGCGAGGCCGCCTGCGCGGCATTGGCCAGGATGTTGCGGTGGGTGAGCACCACGCCCTTCGGCGTGCCTTCCGAGCCCGAGGTGAACAGGATCACCGCCGGGTCGGTGGCCTTGCGCGGCGCGCGCGGCGTCGACTTGCGCAGCAGGCCGAGCAGCTTGTCCTTGAGACCGACGGTTTTGCGCAGATCGTCGAGCCAGACGATGTCGACCGAGCGGCCGATTTCCTCGACCACCGCGCCGAGCTTTGCCTGCTCAACGAAGGCGCGCGAGGTGAGCACGGTCCGGACTTGGGCGGCCTTGCAGGCTGACAGGATGTTGGCCGCGCCAGCCGTGAAATTGATCATCGCCGGCACCTTGCCCGCCGACATCACGCCAAGCAGCGTCGCGCAAGAGCCGTTGGCGTTGGGCAACATGATGCCGAGCGTCTGCTGACCGGCATAAAGGTTCTGGAATTTTTCACCGAGTACGGCGGCCGCCGTGAGCAGCTTGCCATAGCTCAACGAACCGGTGACCGGATCCTGCACGGCAAGCTCTCCCATGCCGCGTTCGTTCGCCGTCTGGATGATCTTTTCCAGGACCGTCTTGTCGATGTCCTGCGTGCGGAAGACGAGGTCCGACATCACCTGATAGAGAGCAGCCCCCGCTGCGGCGCGGCGTTTGCGGCCCTTCAATTCCGGCGGCACTTCGAGCTTGAGGGGTTCCAGGATGGTCACCTTGACCTTCGGGAACAGCCGGCGGCGGACATGTTGCGAGGTCAGCCGCGAAAAGTAGCTTTTCTCCAGCCCGTCGATGCGCACCGGCACGACCATCGAGCCGGTCTTGTCAGCGACCATGGCGGCGCCGTCATAGACCTTCATCAGGCCGCCGGTGACGGTGATGCGGCCTTCGGGAAAGATGACCAGTGGATCGCCGCCCTGCACGACCTTGATCAGCGTGCGGGTCGACATCGGCTTGGCCGGATTGAGCGGCAGAGCGCGGGCGAGCTTCATGAACGGCTTCATCCACCAGGCCTGGGCGATGGTGTAGTCGATGGCGAAGACGGGCTCTTCATCAGTCAGCGTCAGTGCCAGCGGGCCGTCGAGAAAGCTGACATGGTTGAGTGCCAGGATTGGCGCCTTGCCGGCCGCCTTGAGGTTCTCCATGCCTTCCACTTCCAGGCGATGGAAGGCGCGGAACAGGATGGAGACGAAATCACGGAAAGCGTTGGTCGGCAGGAATTTCAGCATCAACCAGGCGGCAATCGCATTGGCCACGGCGAGCCCGAACAGAATGCCGCCGGTCGAGATTTTCGTCTGGATCACGGCGACGACAATGCCGCCGACGGTCATGAAGCCGGCATTGACGATGCTGACGGCAGCGACGACACGGGCGCGGCGCGCTTCGGGCGACCAGGCCTGCACGGCGGCGAAGGTCGGCACCACGAGGAAGGCGCTGGCTATGGCCATGCCGGCGAGGTCGATCGCGACGCGGATCGTGTTTGGCCCGGCGAAAAACAGGCCAAGGGTTTCGGCCCTGGGCGACGGCTGCATGCTCCAGATGGTCCAGGCCAAATGCAGGCCGAACAGCGCCAGCAGCGCCGTGCCGACCGGTGCGGGCAGAAGCACGATGCGCCCCTGCGACATCCATGCGGCAATCGCCGAGCCAATTGCGATCGAGACAGCGAACACCGCGAGATAGACGGTGACGGCGATCTCGTTGCCGCCGAGCGAATCCTTGATCAGGGTCGGCAGGATCGAAAGCACGATGGCGCCGATCAGCCAGAACCAGGACGTCATCAGTCCGGCACGCCAGATGCGCGTGTCGGTGCGCAATTCGCTGACCTGGCGCCAGGTCGAACGGAAGATGTTCCTGTCGATAACAAGGTCGGGCGCCGCCGAACCCGTTGGCGGAATGTAGCGGCTGACGAACCAGCAGCCGACGGCCAGGGCCATCATGATCGGCCCGAACACTGTGACGCCGATGCCATCGGCGGAAACGATGCCGCCGGCAATGGTGCCGCCGAGGATGGCGGCAAACGTGGCCGACTCGATCCAGGCGTTGGCCTTGGGCAGTTCCTTGCGCTCGAGGTGATCGGGCAGGATGCCGTATTTGATCGGTCCGAACAGCGCCGAGATAATGCCGAACATCAGAAGGGCCGTCATCAACACGGGAATAGACGACAGCGCGATGCCGGCGACAGAGACGGCCGCGGCGGCGATCTCGGCGAATTTCAGCCGCTGGGCGATCAAGGCTTTGTCGAAGCGGTCGGCAATCTCGCCGCCAAGAGCTGATAACAACAGGAAGGGGGCCATGAAGACGGCCCCGGCAAGCGTGACCAGCGACGCCGCCTGGCCGGCGGCGAGCGTAAACAGGATCAGGAACACCAGTGTGTTCTTGAGGAAATTGTCATTGAAGGCGGACAGGAACTGCGTCCAGAACAGAGGCGCAAAGCGCCGGGACAACATCAGATGCGTGTTCATGGCGATTTCCATTTGGCGGGACCCTAGGACTGTGCCGGTAGGCCCTGCGGGTTGCAGGCGCTGTTTCAATCTCAGTGATAGTCTTGAGCTGGTTAAACTTCCTTACTGCGCTTGATGTCCATCCGTGGCTTTTGGTCTGCCAGAAATGAACATCGTTCATAAGCGCCCTCTATCACGTTTTGAACATTGTTCAAGAGAAAAATGAACGGCGTTCACCGCGCCTGAAAACGCAACCGCGGCTGGTGAGGTCTGTCAGGGTCAGGGCGGCTCAGTTGCCGGTTGCCGGACCTGGTCCGAGCGTTGCCACTGTCTTCAGCGCGCCGTCGAGCATGTCGCCCTTCTCGTCCTTCAGCGCCGCCTCGCGCAGGCGGCGGATCCAGTCGGCGGCATCGTCGCGACCCTTGAGCAGGTCGAGAGCTGAGAGTACGCGGTCGAATTTCGACTGGGCGCGGACATGGGTGTCGCTATAACCCTTGATCAGCCGGCGGCAGTTGAGGATTTCGACGGCGAGCGCGTAGTCTGCCGGCACATGGCCGAGCGCCAGCGCGTACCAGCGATCGAGATGGGTCATCTCGACCTTGTGGCGCAGCAGGCTGCGGCGCCAGCGGCGCAGGCCGCCGATGAACCAGAGTGCTGCGAAACCGGCAAAGCTGTCGGTGCGGATGCGGCGGCCATGGTTGATGCGACGGTCGAGGAAGGCGGCGAGTTTCGGCCGGTTCTCGATGTAGCTGCCGAGCCCCGCCGGCAACGTGCCGCAGAATTCCTCGATGCGGGGGTGGAAATATTCGGTCACCTGCAGGATCGAGCCGTCCTTGACGCCGACCTCCTTGCGGACACGCCTGTCTCGCGTCGAGCGTGTCTTCAAATCGGCAACGCGGATCATGTCGTCATAGCACAGGGCGTTGGCGAGATGCTTGGCGGCGGCGATGGACAGCGCATGGGCATGGTCGGCGCTGTCCAGCGCGACGGCCTTGTCCAGGCGGTCGAGATACTCCCGCCCATAGGCGATATCCTGATAGTCGACGACCTTTCTCAGGCCCCGCAGCGCCATGTCACGCACCGCCATCGGCATCAGGTCGATGCGGGCGGCGAGCGCCTGCCAGCCTTGCAGCAGGTTTTGCGGGCCGGTGACGCGCCCTGCGCCCAGGGCGGATTCGACAATCGCCGGCTCCGCCGGCTTTGGCGACGGCACCGCCGTGCCGCGCGCGCGGTCAAACGCAGCACCAAAGGCGGCGAGGCTGGCTTTCACGCCGCGACGGCCGGCACCGATCGCCTGCTCGTAGCTTTCGCGCGTGAACGGCAGCGCATCGGATCCGGCCAGCGCGCCAAGCAGGCTGGCCGAGATCATCGAACCATTATCGGCGGCGATCTTCTCCATGTCGAAAGCGATGAAGCGTTTGGACGCCGCTTCCGCCGTCGCATGCACCTTGGAGGATGAGGCTCGGCCATCGCCCGGCTCGATCTTTTCCGACACGGCGGCGATGCGGTGCGACGAAGCGATCAGCGTGGTGCGCTCCGGCGTGACGAAACCACGGATGATGGCGCGGCCGGCTTCCATCAATTCGGCGGCGATCAATATATCGACGTCGCCTTGCGAGGGCGACAGCGCGAAGACCGGCAAGCGGCCGGTGTCGCGGGCCATCTCGACATAGTAGATCGTCGCGCCGGTGCGTTGCGCCACGCCGGCGACAGAGGTCGACTGCGCGACGTAGCCATTGCGCTCGGCGACATCGGTGATCCAGTCGGCCAGCACGCCGCCGCCCTGGCCGCCGACCGCCAGCACGGCGAGCTTGATGACCCGCTCATCATCCTGGGCGCCAGCCTTGGCACGAAAGGGCGGGACGGCGTCAAGCATCTGCGAAGGTCAGGCGCCGGCTCTCGCGGCGGCGCTGCAACAGGCCAATGGTGGCGCGGCGCGCGGATTCCAGGAAGCGATCCCAGCGGCTCGGATTGTGCACGACATCGGCGCGGTAGAAGGATGGGCACAGCACGGCGGCGTCCGCCACCTCGCCGCAATTGCCGCAGCCGACGCAGCTCTGGTCGATGCTCGCCACCGGATCGTCGCGCAGCGGGTCGTCGAGCGACTTCACCGACAGCGACGGGCAGCCGGACAGTCGCATGCAGGCATGGTCGCCGGTGCAGATGTCCTCGTCGACGCCGAACTTCGGTTTGACGACCCTTGTCCCCCCCTTGATCGCCTGGTCGACCAGAGGCTTTTCGCGGCGCTGGCGGTTCAGCATGCATTCGGACGAGGCGACGATGACCTTCGGCCCCTTCTCGTCCGTCGTCAGCGCCTCGCGCAGCGTGTCCTGCATCTTGGTCACGTCATAGGTGCGGTCGACATGGCGGAGCCATTTGACTCCCATGCCTTTCACCGCCTCGGTGATCGGATGCTTTGTCGACTTGGTCTTGTTGCCGGCGCGGGACGACAGGATGTCCTGCCCGCCGGTGGCGGCCGAGTAGAAATTGTCGACGATGACGATGACGCCGTCATTCTTGTTGAACACCGCATTGCCGATCGAGGAGGTCAGGCCGTTGTGCCAGAAGCCGCCATCGCCGACGAAGGAGATCGAGCGGCGCTTGGCGTCCGGCGAATTGAACGCAGAGGCCGAGGCTGGCCCAAGCCCATAGCCCATGGTGGTGGCGCCGAGTTCGAAGGGCGGCATGATCGAGAACAGATGGCAGCCGATATCGGAAGCGATGTGGTGCTTGCCGAGTTCCTGCTCGACCAGTTTCGTCGCGGCAAAGATCGGCCGCTCCGGGCAGCCGATGCAGAAGCCCGGCGGACGGCCGGGCACGACATTGATCAAATCGGCGGTGTCGACGCCGTCGCCGACTTTGTTGGGCGCGCGCACCTCGCCCGGGAGCAGGTGCGGCGCCTCGGCGCGCAGGAAAGTGCCGATGCCGTCGAGCATGACCTGGCCGGTGTATTCGCCGGCCATCGGCAGATATTCCTTGCCGACCAGCCTGGTGCCACGCCCGGCCTTGTGCAGCATCGAGGCAAAGGCCTGTTCGATGTAGTTGGGCTGGCCTTCCTCGACGACGAGCACCGCCTGCTTGCCCTCGCAGAAGGACAGGAATTCGTCGTCGATCAAGGGATAGACGACGTTGAGCACATAGAGCGGCACGTCCGTGTCGCCATAGGTGTCGGCGAGGCCGAGACGCTGCAGCGCGCGGATGACCGAATTGTACATGCCGCCCTGCATGACGATGCCGACCGAGCCATGGTCCGAGCCGAAGAATTCGTTGATCTTGTTCTTGGCGATGAAGTCCACCGCCGCCGGCCAGCGCTTCTGCACCTTCTCCTTCTCATGCAGGAAGGAGGCGGGTGGCAGCACGATGCGGCCGGTGTCGCGGCGTGGCGCGTCGAGCGCGTCGGCCACCGTCATTGGCGGCCGCTTGTTGTCCTTGGCGATGAAATGGCCGTGGACGTGGCAGCAGCGGATGCGCACCTGCAGCATGACGGGCGTGTTGGAAATCTCGGACAGCTCGAAGCCGTCTTCCACCGCCTTGACGATAGACGGCAGGTTGGGGCGCGGGTCGAGCAGCCAGACCTGGCTCTTCATGGCGAAGGCATGGCTGCGCTCCTGCATGATCGAGGAGCCCTCGCCATAATCCTCGCCGACAATGATCAGCGCGCCGCCGGTGACGCCGCCGGAGGCGAGGTTGGCAAGCGCATCTGAGGCGACATTGGTGCCGACGGTTGACTTGAAGGTCGCCGCGCCGCGAATGGGATAATGCACCGAGGCGGCGAGCATGGCGGTGGCGGTGGCTTCCGAGGCGCTGGCCTCGAAATGCACGCCGAGCTCGCCCAGAATGTCCTGCGCGTCGGCCAGCACGTCCATCAGATGGCTGATCGGCGCGCCCTGGTAGCCGCCAACATAGCCGACGCCGCATTGCAGCAGCGCCTTGGTGATGGCGAGAATGCCCTCGCCGGCAAACTCCTCGCCGGCGCCGAGCCGGAGCTTTTCGACTTCCTTGGCAAAAGACCGTTCGGCCATTTTTTCAATCCTTCCGTTACCGCCCAGCCCGTTATCGCCAGGCATTGGCGGCGCGTAGGTCTAGATGTCGTGCTTGCGAATGTTCTTCAGCATTTTCAAAAGCGTCGCGATCAGTGCTGCATATTCGGCGTCGTCGATATCGTCGAACATCGCCTCGAAGGCGTCATGCATGGCCGGCCAGGCGCGGGTGAATTCGGCGCGGCCATCGTCGGTCAGGAAGACATGGCGGATGCGGCTGTCGGTGACGCCCTGCTCGCGCCGCACGAAGCCTTGCCCCTCCAGCGTGTCGAGCGTGCGGCTCAAGGTCGACTGCTCGATCACCGTAAAGACCGAGAGGTCGTTGACGGTGACGCCGTCGGTGACCGAGAGCACGGCAAGCGTGCGCACCTGCGGAATGGTCAGCCCCTGCTTGCGGAAATCGTCGCGCAAGGTGGCGTTGTAACGGCCCATGATGCGGTTCATCAGATAGGGCGCGAATTGCTGCAGGCCGATCTGCCCCAGGGTCGAAATGCGCTGGCGTTTTTCCGCGACCTTCTGTTCCATCACAGCCTCCCCGCCAGGAGAAAGCCGGAGCCGCCGCCGAGGCCCGCACCCGGATGGGTCGAGGCGCCGATATGGTAGAGGTTTTTGATGCCGGTCTGGTGGTTGCGGCTGGTCTTGAACGGCCGCCACAGGAAGGACTGGTCGATGGTGGACGAGCCGCCATAGGGGTCGCCGCCGACCAGATTGATGTTCATCGCTTCGAGATCGGCCGGCGAATAGGCGCGGCGCGCAATGACACTGTCCTTGAAGCCGTCGATGTGGCTGGCGAGGATTGCTTCGACGCGGTCGGCATAGGCCTCGCGCAGCGCGTCGGTCCATTGTCCGTCGGCCGGCGCCTGCAGTTTGCCGGCGGCATCGCCCTTGATGTGGCGCGGTGCCTCGGGCAGTTGCAGCCACAGGATCGCCTTGCCCTGCGGACAGCGCGACGGGTCAAGCGCATGCGGCTGGCCGACGCAGATGGTCGGCACCTCCGGCAGCATGCCGCGCGCCGCCTCGTTGCAGGCTTTCGAGACGCCATCGAGCCCCGGGGTCAGATGCAGCAGCGCGACCTTGTCCAGCCCTTCGCCGCGCCATGCCGGCGGCTTGTCGAGGGCATAATGGATCTGGAAATTGCCCTTGCCGTAGCGGTATTTCCGCGTTGCCTCGATATCGGGTTTGGGCGCATCCGCGCCAAGCAGTCGGCCGTAGAGCTGCGTCGGCGTGACCGAACAGATGACGCTCTTGCTGGCATGAACCGTTTCGCCCGAGGCCAGCCCCACGCCAGTGGCGCGGCCTCCAGCCAGGATGATCGAGGCAACATCGGCTTCGGTGGAGATGACACCGCCGCGCTCGGTGATCAGCGCCTCGAAAGCCGCTAGCAGGTTCTTCGCCCCGCCCTTGACGATCGGGGCGCCGGCCGCTTCGAGCGCGAAGGCGATGACCTTGGCGATCTGGCCGGAGAAGGCATCTTCCGGCCCCAGCCCGGCATGCAGCACCCAGGGCGCCCAAAGCGCGCGGATGGTCTCGGACTGGTAGGTGCTTTCCAGCCAGTTGCGCGCCGGCACCAGCGCTTCGCCAAGAAAGGCGGCAAGGCCGCGCGGGCTACGCCGCCAGGCATCGCCAGCGAGCAGTTTCGCGGTGGGATAAGACCACAGGCTGCCGCCGAGCAGGCCGAACAGCAGGCCGGCATTGCGCTCGATGCCGCCGACATCCTCCGCATGCCGATCGCCGTCGCCAGCCGTGATCGCGTTGAGGGCGGCGACATTGGCGGTGCGGTCGGTGCCGAGCACGGCATGGCTGCCGTCCGGCCGCAGCACGCCGGTCGGCGTGCCGGTGTGGCAGAACTCCAGCCCATGCCGAGCGAGGTCGCCGCCCAATGCGGCAAAGGCCGGCGAGGTGATGAACAGCACGAAGGTCGTCGCCATCACATCGTGGATGAAGCCGGGCGCGGTGATCTCCTCGGTGCGCATGCAACCGCCGATGCGGTCGTTGCGCTCAAGAACAAGCACCTTGGCGCCCTTGGCGCCGAGCATCGCCGCGCAGACCAGCGCATTGATGCCGCTGCCGACGATGATGTGATCGGGCGCCTTCATTGGCGATTTCCTGTAGGCAGCGGGTAGGCTTGCGAGGTCAGCGCTCTACGCCGTAAAGCGCGACCGCCGCCAACGTGCCTCCCTATCGCCTCGCCAACCTGCATGATCTTCTCCCGAAGACCCACCTCGCTCTATTTTCCCGACACCAGCGCCAGCGCGCGGATCGGGCTGCCGGTGCCGTGCTCGATCTTCAGCGGTGCCGCGATCAGGATCGCGCCTTTCGGTGGCAACTGGTCGAGGTTGCAGAGGCTGGCCAGCCCGTAGCGGTTGGCCTTGTGCATCAGCGTGTGCGCCGGGAATGGCGGTTCCATGCCACCGGCCTTGCCGGCATCGGTGCCGATCGTCTCTGAGCCCCAGCCCTTGATGTCCTTGCTGATCAGATACTGGATGGCCTCCGCCGTCGGGCCAGGCGTATGCGGGCCGGTCTCGTTGGCGTTGAGGAACTCGGCTTCCGAGCCGTTGCGCTTGTACCAGTCGGTGCGCATCACCACCCATTCGCCGGCGTTGATGGCGCCGTGCTTGGCTTCCCACGCCTTGATGTGGTCGACGGTGAGCAGGAAATCGTGATCGGCTGCGGCTTCCTTGGAGCAGTCGATGACATTGACCGGGCCGACAAAGTTCTGCGCCGGAATGGTGTCGGTGGCGCCGTCCGGATAGTCCTTGCCGGTGATCCAGTGCTGCGGCGCATCGAAATGCGTGCCCGAGTGCTCGCCGAGCTTCAGCCAGTTCCACGCCCACCACGGACCGTTCTTGTCGTAGCGGGAGATCGAATGGATCTCGACCTTCGGCGTGTCGACGGCGAGCTCTGGCGGCAGCTTGATCAGCGGCGTGTCCGGCCCGAGTTGCGCCGAGAGGTCGACCACCTTGATGGCGCCTGACAGCAGCTGGCCGGCGACTTCGCCGAGGAGTTTTTGGGTGTCCATGGTCTCTGTTCCCTCTTTGATGGTGATGATCAAGGCTCGTCTCGGCCCTTAATATCCTACTAGACGAAAACATATGCATCTGCAATTATCTTTAAGCATAAAGGAAATGGGAACGGGGCGTGAGCGAGTTCGACGCCATCTTTGTCGGGGCGGGCCACAACAGTCTGGCATGCGCCGCGCATCTGGCGCTCAAAGGCTGGAAAACCGGGATTTTTGAGCGCAGTGCAACAATCGGCGGCGCCGTCCAGACCCGCGAGTTCACCCTTCCCGGCTTCCGTCACGATTTCGGCGCGATGAATCTGAGCCTGTTTGCCGGCTCAGCCTTCCACCGGAAATATGCAAATGAATTGAAAGCACAGGGACTGGAGTTCGCGCCGGTCGCCGACTGTTTCGCCAGCGCCTTTCCCGACGGACGCTGGTTCGGCGTCAGCAACGATCTGGAAAGGACGGCCACGCGCATGGCCGCCTTCTCCACCGCCGATGCCGCGATATGGCGCAAGCTGGTTGCGGCGTTTCCGGCGGAGGCCGAGCATCTGTTCCGGCTTCTGGGTTCGCCGATGAGCGCCCGCGCGCTGGCCGGCACCGCCTGGAACCTGTGGCGCAAGAAGGGTGTGGCGGGTGCGCTCGATACCGGCCGGCTGCTGTTGTCCTCACCCCGCGCCTGGCTGGAGGAGACTTTCGAGTCACCTTATGTGCGCGCGACGCTCGCGACCTGGGGCATGCATCTCGACTTCGCGCCCGACATCGCCGGCGGCGCCGTGTTTCCCTATCTGGAATCGATGACCAACCAGAGCTTTGGCATGGTGCTGGGCAAGGGCGGCGCCGATACCATCATCCGGGCGCTGTCGGGCATGGTGACGTCGGCCGGCGGCATGATCGTCACCGGTGCCGAAGTTGCCGAGATCACGGTTTCCGCCGGCAAGGCGACGGGCGTACGGCTCGCATCCGGCGAGACGCATACCGCCACCAAGGCGGTCATCGCCGGCGTCGCACCCAAGGCGCTGACCGGCAAGCTCCTGCCCAACGGTTCCGGCAATGCCGGTTTCGATACGGCGATGCAAAAATTCCGCTACGCGCCGGGCACGATGATGATCCATCTGGCGCTGAACGATCTGCCGGACTGGCGCGCCGGCGCCGAGTTGCGCCAGTTCGCCTATGTGCATCTGTCGCCGTCGCTCGATGCGATGTCGCGCACCTATCAGCAGGCGATGGCGGGCATGCTGCCGGACGAGCCGGTGCTGGTCGTCGGCCAGCCCTCAGCGATCGATCCGTCGCGCGCGCCTGAGGGCAAGCATGTTCTGTGGGTACAGGTGCGCATGCTGCCTGCGGAAATCCTGGGCGATGCGGCAGGCAAGATCGCGTCCGCGCATTGGGATCGGGTCAAAGAGGCCTACGCCGAGCGGGTGCTCGACATCATCGAGACCTATGCGCCGGGCCTGCGCGCGAAAATCCTCGGCCGTTCGGTGTTCTCGCCCATTGACCTCGAGCGCGAGAATCCGAACCTCGTCGGTGGCGACCAGGTCTGCGGCAGCCATCATCTGGCGCAGAACTTTTTGTTCCGCCCGGCGCGCGGCTATGCCGGCTGGAACACGCCGGTCGGCAATCTGCATCTCACGGGAGCCGCGACATGGCCGGGCGCCGGCACCGGTGCGGCCTCGGGCTTCATGCTCGCGCAACAGCTTGGCGGGAGGTAGGCTCCGACGATTTTATCGAGGCGACGAGAGGCAAGGCGCTGCTGCCCACGAAGCCTGAACCAATGAACGGACATTGCCGCGCAAAGACAATAACCAACAAGGGGAACGACCATGACAATCAACAGACGCGAATTGCTCGGATACAGTGCCGCGGCACTCGGCGTGGCCGCCATCGGCCTGCCACAGGTCGCCAAGGCAGCCGCCGGCGAACTGACCATCGCCTACAACGTCAACCTGCCGTCCTGGGATCCGACCACCGGACCTTCCGCTGTCAACCCGACGATCCAGGGTCTCTACCAGTCGGTGTTCGACCAGTTCATCCCGCAGAAGCCGGACCTGTCCTTTGCGCCGGGCCTGCTCACCGAATGGGGCTGGAACGACGACCGCACCAAGGTGACGATGACGGTGCGCGAAGGCGTGAAATGGCATGACGGCTCGCCCTTCACGCCCGAGGACGTCGTCTGGTCGCTGCAGCGGGCGGGCGACGAGAAGACCGGCAACCCGATCCAGTTCGTCTGGAAGAACGTCAACAACTTCAAGATCGACGGCAACAAGATATCAGGCGACGTGGTGCAGTTCGACCCTGTCTATTTCAAATGGATGTCGTTCCTGACCGGCTACATCCTGCCGAAGGCCTACTATGAGAAGGTCGGCGCCGAAGGTTTCGAGAAGGCGCCGATCGGCACTGGCCCCTACATGGTCGAAAAATTCGAGCGCAATGCCTTCCTGAGGCTCAAGGCCAATCCGAACTATTGGGGCGGCAAGCCGGCCTTCGAGAATGTGACGATCAAGTTCGTCACCGATGCGGCGAGCCGTGTCGCCGAAATCGAGTCCGGCTCCTCGCAGGTGACACTCGAAATCCCCTATGAGGAGTATGACCGGCTGATCGCCAAGGACGGGCTCGCCGGCTCATGCAAGAACGTCTCCGACATCGGCATGATCTTCTTCAACAACAAGGACGCCATGCTGGACAAGAACGTCCGCCAGGCAGCGGTGATGTCGGTGGACAAGGAGCTTCTGGTCAAGCGGTTGCTGCGCGGCTACGGCCAGCCGATCGCGACGCTGGAAACGCCGGAATATGCCGCCTACGATGCATCGATCAAGGTCGAGCACAATCCGGAGAAGGCCAAGGAATTGCTGGCCGCCTCCGGCTACTCGCCGGAGAAGCCCGCCAAAATCACCATCCAGACCACCAAGGGTTTCAAGCCCAAGGACTACGAGATGGTGCAGGCAATCGTCGGCATGTGGCGCAAGGTCGGCATCGAGGCGACGATCGAGGTCTACGAGATCGCCAAGCACTATGAACTGCGCGCCGCGCACAAGCTGGCGCCGGCCGCCTTCTACAACTGGGGCAACGCCATCGGTGATCCGACCACCTCGACCGGTTTCGCCATGTTCGGCCCCTCGCCGCACTCGTCCTGGAAGACCGACGACCTCGACGCCAAGATCGGTCCGCTCTGGGGCGAGAAGGATGAGGCCAAGCGCATCGCCGGCTGGAAAGCGGTCGACAAATACATCGCAGAGCAGGCCTATGTGCTGCCGCTGCTGCAGTTCGCGCAGCCGATCGTGCACTCGAAGAAGGTCAATGTCGTGCAGCACATTTCCGGCGCGCTGCTGCCGGCTTTGATGACCCCGGCCTGAGACTGACGAAAAGGCACGCTGTCGCAAGACGGCGTGCCTTCTCCAACTTACGCAGGCCCCCTCATCCGGCCCTTCGGGCCACCTTCTCCCCAATGGGGAGAAGAGACTGGCTCAGCCGTCCGCGACCTCTTCTCCCCTCGGGGAGAAGGTGGCCGCGAAGCGGCCGGATGAGGGGGCCGTTCGTTCCATCAGTGACTGAACGCACTGGGCTTACGCCGGCATGCTCCTGCAACGATTCCTGATCCGCCTTCTGACGATGCTGATCACGCTGTTCGGCGTGGCCGTCGTCGTCTTCGTCGTGATCCGCGTCGCGCCCGGCGATCCGATCGCCATGATGCTGCCGCCCGGCGCGACGGATGCCGACATCGCCCGGTTGCGGGCGCTCTACGGCCTCGACAAGACCATCGTCCAGCAGTTCTTCATCTGGCTGTCCGGCGTCGTCAGGGGCGATTTCGGCACCTCGATTTCGCTCAGGCAAGACGTGCTCGGCCTTGTCTTCAATCGGCTGCCGGCGACGCTGGAACTGGCCATCGTCGCGCTCATCATGGCGGTGTCGCTAGGCGGCACCACGGCGGTCCTCGGTGCGCGCGAGCGCGGCACGGCGGTGGAGGCCGGCATCGACATCGCAAGCGGTGCGGCACTTTCCATTCCCGATTTCCTGTGGGGCCTGGTGCTGATCCTTTTGTTCGGCGTGCTGGTGCCGATCTTCGACATTTCCGGCCGCGTGTCGCCGCAGCTCGACCTGCCGTTCGTTACCCAGTTCTACCTGTTCGAGAGCATTTTACGCCTGCGCCTCGACCTGACCTGGGATCTGCTGAAGCACATGCTGATGCCGGCGGTAGCGCTGGCGCTGCCGCTGGCGGCGATCATCTCGCAGCTGCTGAAACAGTCGCTGAAGGAAGTGCTCGACCTCGACTATGTCGTGCTGGCGCGGGTCAAAGGGTTTTCGGAAACGCAGGTCATCCTGCGCGAGGCGCTGAAGAACGCGGCACTGCCGACGCTGACGCTGGTCGGCGTGCAGTTCACCTTCCTCATCGGCGGCACCGTCATCGTCGAGCGGCTGTTTTCCTATGAAGGCCTCGGCAACATGGCGATCGATGCCGTCATCAACCGCGACCTGCCGCTGATCCAGGGCATCGTGCTGGTCTTCGCGCTGCTGTTCGTGCTGATCAACCTCGCCGTCGACATGATGTATGCGCTGCTCAATCCGAGGCTGCGCCATGGATAAGGCCTCAAGACGTGGATTGAGCCCGAGGCTATGGCTGGCCGGCGGCTGGCTGCTGCTGGCGCTGCTGGGGGCGATCTTCGCGCCGCTGGTCGCGCCGCAGGATCCGCTGGCGCAGGATTTGATGCTGGAGCGGCTGCCGCCGTTCTGGATTGATGGCGCCGAGCCCGGCTATTGGCTGGGCACCGACAGCCTCGGCCGCGATCTCTTGTCCCGGCTGATCTTCGGCGGCCGCATCGCCTTCATCGTCGCCTTTGCCGCGGCCATCGCCGCCTGCCTCGTCGGCTCGACGCTCGGTCTGATCGCCGGCTATTTCGGTGGCTGGGCCGACCGCATCATCTCGCGCATCGTTGACATCTGGATGGCGTTCCCGCCGGTGCTGTTCGCCATCCTGCTGGTCGCGGTGCTGGGCACGGGCTTGAGCTCCGTCATCCTTGCGATTGCGATCATCGACTGGACGCGCTTCTGCCGGGTGATCCGCGCCGAGGCGATGGGTCAGTCGCGCATGGACTATGTCGAGAATGCCCGCATCGCCGGCTATGGCCGCATCGGCATCATGCTGCGCGAAGTGCTGCCCAATGTGGTGCCGTCGATCGTCGCACTCCTGTCGCTGGAAATGGGCATCGCCGTCATCGTCGAGGCGATCCTGTCCTTCGTCAATCTGTCGATCTCGACCGACGATCCGACCTGGGGAAGCATCATCGCCGAGGGCCGGCTGTCGATCCACCAGGCATGGTGGGTGCTGGTGTTTCCGCTGGTCACGCTGATCCTGACCGTGCTGTCGTTCAGCCAGTTCGGCGAGGCGCTGAAGACGCGCTTTGATCCGGTGCTGCGATGAGCGCCTGTCTCGACATCGCCAATCTGAGCGCCGTGCTGCCGAACGGCCAGCGCGTGCTGCGCTCGGTGTCGCTCTCCGTGCAGCCCGGCGAAGTCCGCGCGCTGGTCGGCGAGAGCGGCGCCGGCAAGACGATGATCGGCAAGGCGGTGCTTGGTGTCCTGCCGTCGAGCGTGCGCATTGTCGAAGGCGATATGAGGCTCGAAGGCGAAGACCTCGGCAGGCTTCAGCCGAAGGCACGGCGCACGCTGATCGGCGCACGCACCGCGCTGATCCCGCAGGATCCGCTGACCGCGCTCAACCCGTCGCGCCGCATCGGCCCGCAGATGACCGACAGGCTGGTGCGCATCCTCGGCTGGAGCGGCGAGAGGGCCGACACCCGCATCCGCCAGTTGCTGGACGAGGTGCAGATCCGCGACCCCGAGCGTGTGCTGAAGAGCTATCCGCACGAGCTCTCCGGCGGCATGCGCCAGCGCGTGCTGATCGCCGCCGCCTTCGCCGCCGAGCCACGGCTGATCGTCGCCGACGAGCCGACGACGGCGCTCGACGTCACCGTGCAGAAGCAGATCCTGCGCCTGATCGCTGCGTTGCAGCGCGAGCACGGCACGGCGATCCTGTTCGTCACCCACGATCTCGGCGTCGTCGCCAAGATCAGCCAGAAGGTCTCTGTGCTCTATGCCGGCAAGGTGGTGGAGGAGGCCGAGACGGCTGCTCTCTTCGCCGCGCCGCAACACCCCTATACGCGCGCGCTGATGGCGGCGACGCCACGCTACACCGACCCGTTCGCTTCGTTGAAGCCTGTAGACGATGCCGTGCTGGCCGGACTTGCCGCCGAGATCGCGGCGGCAGACCAGGCATGGAGGCGGCCATATGGCTGAGCCGCTCATCTCAGTGCGCGGGCTGAAGGTCGCGCTGCCCGACATGACGCGCAAGCCGCTGATCGGCCGCGCGCCTTTGGCCCAGATTCTGAAGGGTCTCGATTTCGACCTGCCGAGGGGCTCGGTGACCGGCATTGTCGGCGAATCCGGTTCGGGCAAGTCGACGCTCGGCCGTGCCTTGGTGCGCCTGCTGGAGCCGAGCGCCGGCAACATCACATTCGATGGCCGCGATATCACCCATCTGTCGGAGGCGGAGCTGCGGCCGTTGCGCCGCAATCTGCAGATGATTTTCCAGGATCCGATGTCGTCGCTCAACCCGCGCCGCACCATTGCCAGCATCATCGCAGCGCCGCTGAAGCAGAACGGCCTTGGCGACAATCTGAAGGGCCGCGTCGCCGAGGCGCTGCAACGGGTCGGGCTGCCGCAGAGCTTCGCCAGCCGCTACCGCCACGAACTGTCGGGCGGCCAGCGCCAACGGGTCGGCATTGCGCGCGCCCTGGCGCTGTCGCCGAAATTCGTGCTGGCCGACGAGATCGTTTCCGGCCTCGACGTGTCGACGCAGGCGCAGATCCTGACCCTGCTGGAAAAGCTGGCGGCCGAGATGGGCCTGACGGTCGCCTTCATCAGCCACGATTTGTCTGTCATCCGGCGGCTCTGCAAGCAAGTGATTGTCATGCGCGAAGGCGTCATCGTCGAGGCCAGCGCCACGGACGCCTTGTTCGCCAACCCGCAGCAAAGCTACACGCGCGATCTCATCGCAGCCATTCCACTGCCTGAAATCGACGCCGGCTGGCTGGACATCCCTTCCGCAGCCAAGCCGCCGACATGAATGCATACGCACGCCGAAAAGCGGGTTTCGGACATGCGACCGCAAAGACCCAGGTCCCGCCAATGGAGAGGACTGACATGAAGACGATACTTCGCAATGCAACGCTCGCCGCCGCCATCCTTGGCAGTGTTGGCATGGCCTCGGCGGATTCGATCCCAGGCATGCGCGGGCACGATCACACCGGCATCACCGTCCCCGACATGAAGCAGGCGGTCGACTTCTTCACCGAGGTGGTCGGCTGCAAGAAGGCGATGTCGTTCGGCCCGTTCGCCGACGACAAGGGCACCTTCATGCAGGATCTTCTGGGCGTCGATCCCAAGGCTGTCATCGAACAGGTCACCATGGTTCGCTGCGGCTATGGATCGAACATCGAACTGTTCAAATACACCGCGCTCGACCAGAAAGACCTGACGCCGAAGAACAGCGACATTGGCGGCTTCCACATCGCCCTCTATGTCGACGACGTCGCCGCTGCCAAAGCCTATCTCGACGGCAAGGGCGTCAAAACCAGGATGGGGCCTCTGCCGGTCAAGGAAGGCCCGCCGCTGGCCAGACGATTCTCTATTTCCAGGCGCCTTGGGGACTGCAACTGGAAGCGATCAGCTATCCCGACGGCATGGCCTATGAGAAGGGTGCCGAGACGGTGCTGTGGAGCCCGAAGAACCCGGAAAAGTAACCCTTGGCGCGCGCTTGCGGGACGACACGCAAGCGCGCCGCCCGATGTCCGTATAATGATTTCGACATAAAACTTTAAGCTTGAAATATCTGGCCACCGGCGCGATACTTAACGATGCAGCAAGCGAAGAGGAGATCGCACAGATGAAGGTTGCGGTTCTCGGCGGCGGACCAGCCGGCCTCTACTTTGCCATTTCGATGAAGCTCCGGGACGCCGTGCACGATGTGACGGTGTTCGAGCGCAACCGCGCCGACGACACGTTCGGCTGGGGCGTCGTTCTGTCGGCCGAAACACTCGACAATTTGTCGAAGAACGACCCCGTCAGCGCCGTCTGGATCAAGAAGCATTTTGCCTATTGGGACGACATCGCCGTCATCCATGACGGCGTGCGCACGGTCTCGTCAGGCCACGGCTTCTGCGGCATCGGCCGCAAGCGGCTGCTGATCCTGCTGCAGCGCCGCGCCCGCGAACTCGGCGTCAAGTTGATGTTCGAGACCGACATCGCCGACCCCCGCCCGTACATGGAGACGCATGATCTGGTCGTCGCCGCCGACGGGTTGAACTCCCGGGCGCGCAACACCTTCGTCGACATCTTCAAACCCGACATCGACACCCGCAAATGCAAGTTTGTCTGGCTCGGCACCAACCAGAAATTCGACGACGCCTTCACCTTCATCTTCGAAAAGACCGAGCATGGCTGGGTGTGGGCGCATGCCTACCAGTTCGACAGCGAGACCGCGACCTTCATCGTTGAGTGCAGCGAACAGACCTGGGCTGCCTTCGGCTTCGGCGCGATGTCGCAGCAGGAATCGATCGCCGTCTGCGAGAGGATCTTTGCCAAGCATCTCGGCGGCCATGCGCTGATGACCAACGCCAACCACATCCGTGGTTCGGCCTGGATCAACTTCCCGCGCGTGCTGTGCGAACGCTGGTCGTACAAGAATTTGGCGCTGATGGGCGACGCGGCGGCTTCGGCGCATTTCTCGATCGGCTCCGGCACCAAGCTGGCCCTGGAAAGTGCGGTGGCGCTGGCCGAGTATGTCGAGACCGAGCCGGACCTCGAAGCCGCCTTCAGCAAGTATGAGGATGCCCGCCGCACCGAGGTGCTGAAGCTGCAATCGGCGGCGCGCAATTCACTCGAATGGTTCGAGGAGGTCGAGCGCTATCTCGGCCTTGAACCGGTGCAGTTCAACTATTCGCTTTTGACCCGCTCGCAGCGCATCAGCCACGAGAATCTGCGGCTGCGCGATGCCGAATGGCTGGGCGGCGCGGAAGAATGGTTCCAGCGCCAGGCGGGCGCGGGCGGCAACCGGCTGCGCCGCGCGCCGATGTTCGCCCCGTTCAAGCTGCGCGACCTCAGGCTCAACAACCGCGTCGTCGTCTCGCCGATGGCGCAGTACAAGGCCGTCGACGGATGCCCGACCGACTGGCATTTCACCCATTATGCCGAGCGCGCCAAGGGTGGCGCTGGGCTCATCTATATCGAGATGACCTGCGTCAGCCCCGAAGGGCGCATCACGCCCGGCTGTCCAGGCTTCTATGCACCCGAACATGAGGTGGCGTGGAAGCGGCTGGTCGATTTTGTTCACGCCGAGACCGAGGCGAAGATCTGCGCCCAGATCGGCCATTCCGGGGCCAAGGGCTCGACCAGACTCGGCTGGGAAGGCACCGACGTGCCGCTCGTCTCCGGCAACTGGCCTGTCATGGCGGCATCGGCGGTCGCGTGGTCGCCGCAGAATCAGGTGCCGAAGGCTATGGACCGCGCCGACATGGATCTGGTGCGCGACCAATTTGTGGCCTCGGCGGAAATGGCCGACCGTTGCGGCTTCGACATGCTGGAGATCCATGCCGCGCATGGCTATCTCCTGTCGTCCTTCATCACGCCGGTCACCAACCGGCGCACGGATGAATATGGCGGTTCCCTTGAAAATCGCATGCGCTATCCCCTCGAAATCTTCCACGCGGTGCGCGCCGCCTGGCCGGCACAAAAGCCGATCTCGATGCGCATTTCGGCCAATGACTGGGTCGGCATCGAAGGCGTGACGCCCGCCGACGCGGTCGAGATCGCACGGCTGCTGCATGAAGCCGGCGTCGACATATGCGACGTCTCGGCCGGGCAAACATCGGCGCTGGCGAAGCCGGTCTACGGCCGCATGTTCCAGACGCCGTTTTCCGACCGCATCCGCAACGAGGTCGGCATGGCGACGATGGCGGTCGGCAACATCTATGAGCCGGACCATGTCAATTCGATCCTGATGGCCGGCCGCGCCGATCTGGTGGCGCTGGCCAGGCCGCATCTTGCCGATCCCTACTGGACGCTGCATGCGGCGGTGACGCTCGGCGACCGTGGCGTCAAATGGCCGGATCCCTATCTGCCCGGGCGCGACCAGCTCTACCGGCTGGCCGAGCGTGATGCCGCCGCGGGGCTGAAAGTATGACGGCCGCAACAGCGATCTCCGGCAAGCATGCGCTGGTTACCGGCGGCGGTTCCGGTGTCGGCAGGGCCATCGCGCTGGCGCTGGCTGGCGCCGGCATAAAGGTCACCATTTGCGGCCGGCGCGATGCCGAGCTCGCCAAGGTGGCCGGCGAAAGCGAAGGCATTTTCGGCATCGTCGCCGATGTCACCAATGAGGCGGCGATGGCGTCGCTCTACGAGACGGCGGAAGCCGCGCGCGGGCCGTTCGACATCGTCGTCGCCAATGCCGGCATGGCCGGCAGCACGCCGGCGCACAAGACCACGCTCGCCGACTGGCAAAAGACGCTCGACGTCAATTTGACCGGCGCCTTCCTGACGGTGAAGCCGGCGCTGGCCGGCATGGCCGCGCGGAAATCGGGGCGGATCGTGTTCGTCGCATCAACCGCGGGGTTGAAAGGCTACGCCTATGTCGCGCCTTATGTGGCAGCCAAGCATGGCGTCGTCGGACTGATGCGGGCGCTGGCGGCCGAGGCAGCAAAATCGGGCGTCACCGTCAACGCGGTGTGCCCGGGGTTTGTGGAAACCGACATGCTGGAGGAGTCCATCCAGCGCATCGTCGAAAAGACCGGCCGCTCGGCCGGCGAGGCGCGGGCGAGCCTTGCCTCGACCAACCCGCAAGGCCGCTTCATCCAGCCGCAGGAAGTTGCCGCCGCCGTGCTGTGGCTATGCGGCGATGCGGCGGCATCGATCACCGGACAAGCAATTTCCATTTCAGGAGGCGAAACATGGTAGCCGGCCCCCTGCCCGCACCCTCGGGACCCGGCAAGGACCGGCTGCGCCTGTGGATCAGATTGCTGCGTGCCTCGCGCACGATCGAGGCTGAACTGCGCGAGCGCCTGAAGAAGGAATTCGATACGACGCTGCCGCGCTTCGACGTGATGGCAGCACTCTACCGCGTGCCGGAAGGCATGCTGATGAGTGATCTGTCGCGCTTCCTGCTGGTGTCCAACGGCAATGTCACCGGCATTGTCGACCGGCTCGTGTCGGAGGGACTGGTCGCTCGCGCCCGCCGCAATGGCGACCGCCGTACCTCGATGGTGCGGCTGACGGATGAAGGCTCGAAGTCCTTTGCCACCATTGCCGCGGCGCATGAGGGCTGGATCGGTGAATTGCTGGGCAAGGTGAGCGAGGAGGATGCCCGCCGGCTGACCGGCATGCTGACCTCGTTCCGCAGCAACTGGGAGGGACGCGAATGACTGGGATGGCCGAGCTCAAGCCGAAGCATTTCCTGTGGGAGGTCGAGGGCAGGATCGCCAAGGTCCGGCTCGATCGGCCGGAGCGCAAGAACCCGCTGACCTTCGACAGCTATGCGGAACTCCGCGACACGTTCCGCGACCTTGTCTATGCCGACGATGTCGATGCCGTGGTGTTCCTCTCCAATGGCGGCAATTTCTGTTCCGGCGGCGATGTCCACGACATCATCGGCCCGCTGGTCAAGATGGACATGAAGCAGCTCTTGGCTTTCACCCGCATGACCGGCGATTTCGTCAAGGCGATGCTGAATTGCGGCAAGCCGATCATTGCGGCGGTCGATGGCGTGGCGGTCGGCGCCGGCGCCATCATCGCCATGAGCTCCGACATCCGCATCGCCACGCCGGAAGCCAAGACCGCCTTCCTGTTCACCCGCGTTGGTCTTGCAGGCTGCGACATGGGCGCCTGCGCGATACTGCCGCGCATCATCGGCCAGGGCCGCACCGCCGAACTGCTCTACACCGGCCGCACGATGACGGCGGCGGAAGGCGAGCGCTGGGGGTTCTACAACAGGCTGGTCGATGCGGCAGCGCTCGAGGCCGACGCGCTCGACATGGCGGCGCGCATCGTCTCCGGCCCGACCTTCGCGCACGGCATCACCAAGACACAGCTCAACCAGGAATGGTCGATGGGCCTCGACCAGGCGATCGAGGCGGAAGCGCAGGCGCAGGCGATCTGCATGCAGACACGCGACTTCGAGCGCGCCTACAAGGCGTTCGTGGCCAAGGAAAAGCCGGTGTTCGAGGGGGATTGAGGATGGGCGCTTTACTGGAAATGTTGGCGGGACAGCACCCCCCTCTGTCCTGCCGGACATCTCCCCCTCAAGGGGGGAGATTGGCAGTTTGGGCGCCGGCTCCCACCTTGCGGCGCTGGCGATTGGCGAAAGCAGCAACAACAGCCGATCTCCCCCCTAGAGGGGGAGATGTCCGGCAGGACAGAGGGGGGCGCCGTAGAGCGCGACGCGCGAAGCGCTGCGGAGGCATCCATGCCTGACCGTTCCTTCCTCAACTGGCCGTTCTTCGAAGACCGGCATCGCGAACTGGCCGAGCGCCTGGAAGCATGGTGCGCGAAAAACCTCCCCGTCGACCACCATGACGTCGATGCGGCCTGCCGCGAACTGGTGCAAAAACTCGGTAGGGATGGCTGGCTGAGACCGACAGCACTCGACACCGACAATCCTGGCCCTCTCGATGTCCGCACTCTGTGCATCACGCGCGAGACGCTGGCGCGCCATGATGGGCTCGCCGACTTCGCCTTCGCCATGCAGGGGCTGGGCACCGGCGCGCTCAGCCTGTTCGGCACGCCGGAGCAGCAGCAGTGGCTGGCGAAGACGCGCGCCGGCAAGGCGATCTCGGCCTTCGCTTTGTCGGAGCCGCGCTCGGGATCGGATGTCGCCAACACCGAGATGACGGCGACCCGCGACGGCGACGCTTATGTTCTCGCTGGCGAAAAGACCTGGATTTCCAATGGCGGCATCGCCGATCTCTACATCGTCTTTGCCCGCACCGGCGAGGCGCCGGGCGCCAAGGGGCTTTCCGCCTTTATCGTGCCGGGTGACGCCATGGGCCTTGGCATAGCCGAGCGTCTGGAAGTGATCGCGCCGCATCCGCTGGCGCGGCTTTCCTTCGACCAGGTCCGCCTGCCTGCCGCCGCACTGATCGGCAAGCCCGGCGACGGTTTTCGTATCGCCATGTCGGTGCTCGACGTGTTCCGCTCGACCGTTGGTGCGGCAGCCCTTGGCTTTGCCCGCCGCGCGCTCGATGAAAGCATCAGCAGAGTGGCCGAGCGCAAGCTGTTCGGCGCGCCGATGGCCGAATTGCAGATGGTGCAGGGTCATATCGCCGACATGGCGCTCGACGTCGACGCGGCAGCCCTTCTGGTCTACCGCGCCGCCTGGACCAAGGATATGGGCGCCGCACGCGTCACCCGCGAGGCGGCGATGGCCAAGCTGTTCGCCACCGACAAGGCGCAAGAGGTGATCGATAAGGCGGTGCAGTTGCATGGCGGCGACGGCGTCCGCAAAGGCCATATCGTCGAGAGCCTGTATCGCGAAATCCGCGCGCTGCGCATCTACGAGGGTGCGTCCGACGTGCAGAAGGTGGTCATCGCCAGGCAAGTGATGGGCGCGGCCTGACGGCGAGAAATTGACGGGCATTCGATTTTGAGACTTTGGTTTTTAGAAATACCGGGAGGCTAGAAATGCACGAGATTCTTCAGCCGGAAGGCTGGGCCAGGCCGGTCGGCTACGCCAATGGCGTCGCAGCGCGTGGGCGGCTCATCTTCGTCGGCGGACAGGTCGGCTGGAACGGGCAGTGCCAGTTCGAGACAGACGACTTCGTCGGTCAGGTCCGGCAAACGCTCGAGAACATCGTGGCGGTGCTGGCCGAGGCCGGCGCCACGCCGCAGCACATCACCTCGATGACCTGGTATTTCGCCGACAAGGCCGAATATCTGGCCAACCTCAGGGGGATCGGCGAAGCCTATCGCGAAGTGATCGGCCGGCATTTCCCGGCGATGGCCGCCATGCAGGTGGTAGCGCTGGTCGAGGACCGCGCCAAGGTGGAGATCCAGGCCACCGCCGTCATTCCGGAATGAACGCCCACCGCTTCGTCATCCACGGGCGGAGCAAGGAGCGAAGCGACGCGGCGCAGACCCGAGGATCCATGCCGGGACTCTTATGCGCCGCAACGGTGCAGAATTCTGCTCCGCTGTACCCTCGATCAAGGTCACGGAATGGATCCCAGGGTCTCCGCGACGCCGCTGCGCGGCTGCTTCGCCCTAGGATGACGAAGGTGGGAGGGCTTCGGCTAATTCCGAATGCGCCGCCAAATATCCTTCGAAACCGACGATGAATCCTGGCTACCAACAGGCAGCCTGATCACTTCCCCGAGCAACGCGACCCGCGAAGTCCCGCTTTCCTCAAAATCGGCAGCACGTGGTCGCAGAAATAGGGCAACTCCCTGGTGTAGTTGACGAAGGAGAGCGCAATGCCCTGGTAGCCATGTCCGGCAATGGCGGCCATATCGGCGGCGATGGTTTCCGGTGTACCGATCAGCGGATAGGTGCCGGCGCCGCCGGCGAAGCGCTGGCGATAGCGGTCATAGGCGTGCGGGTCGTGCGACTGCGAGAATTCCTTCTTGCCGGCCATGTGGGCGTCGACCGCATCATGGTCAGCCATCGTGACCGCATAGCGCGTGTAGTAAGCCTGCGCCTCTTCCATCGTCGGGCGGCAGACGACATGCGCCACGGTGTAGACGCCGACATCCCGGCCGACCTTGTCGGCGCGCTCTTGTATATCGGCGACATGCTTGCCGGCATCGCTCATCTCGGAAAAGGTCGTGAACAGATAATCGCAGCGGGCGGCGGCGAAATCGCGACCCGGGCCGCCGAATGCGGCGTTCATGGTCACCGGACGCGGAACCTGCAGGCTGGCCGGCCGGCTGACGGCTTCCTTGAGGCGATAGTAGGCGCCTTCATAGTCGAGAGGTTCGGCCGACGCATAAAGCTTTTCGAGGATCTCGATCCACTCGGCTGCCTGGTCATAGCCCTTCTCGACCAGCGGCGTGCCGAACATGCCGAATTCCTTCGGGTTCCAGCCGCAGACGATGTTGAGGCCGGCGCGGCCCTGGCTGATGTGGTCGACCGTCGCCAGCGCCTTTGCGGCATAGAGCGGATGCACCAGCGGGACGTGCACGGTCATGAACAGGCCGATCTGTTCGGTGGCAACCGCTAGAGCCGCTGCCCAGGTGAAGGTTTCGAACGACCATTCGCGCACCTTGTTGCGGCCGCCAAAGCCGCGCCAGCGCGCAATCGGCAGCATGAACTCCAGGCCGGCGCGGTCGGCGATTTGCGCCGCCATCAGATTGTCCTGCCAGCTTGCCGTCCAGCGCTCCGGAACATCGGTGATGGCAAGCCCGCCATCGGCGTTGGTCGAAAAGACGCCGAGCTTCAGTTTATTGGAGCCGTGCAAAGGATGTGGTTTCATCGTGTCTCAAGCTCGCGGCGGATGATCACACGCTACGGCTCCGCGAAAATATTTCAAGCATGAAATAGCTTCGCCTTGCGATGGTTTGCCGATATGAATTCGGCGGAATGAGAAAGGGATCGGCATGAGTGAGTTTCGTCAGAAATGCATCGGCAAGACGAACCTCGTCGGTTCCTTCGCCGCCATTCCGCATCCCGTCGCGGTCGAAGTGATGGCGCAGGCCGGCCTCGATTTCCTCTGCATCGACTGGGAACATGCCCAGATCTCGCGCGACATAATCGAGACCATGGTGCGGGCGGCCGACGTCCATCGCGTGCCGGCGATGGTGCGCGTTCCCGGCCATGCGCCGGAAGCGATCCAGGCGGCTTTGGACAGCGGCGCGCAAGGCGTGCTGGTGCCGCGCGTCTCGACCGCCGCACAGGCGGCGATGGCGGTCAAAGCCTCGCGCTACCCGCCACAGGGCGAGCGCGGCGTCGGACCCGGCCGGGCCGCCGGCTACGGCTATCGCATTCCCGAATATCTTGCCGGCGCCAACGACAGAACCGTCGTCGCGGTCCAGGTCGAGACATCGGAGGGGCTCGCCAACATCGACGCGATCGCGGCGGTCGACGGCGTCGACGTGATCTTCGTCGGCCCCGGCGACCTTTCGGTGTCGATCGATGCGATCGGACCGCAAGGCGCCGACAAGCTCAATGCGGCGATCGCGACAATCATCGGCGCAACGATCGCACATGGAAAAACTGCAGGCATATTTTGCGCCAGCCCACAGACCATCAGCCGCTGGGCAGCCATCGGCGCGAGTTTCTTCGTGCTGGCCAGCGACACGATGTTTCTTGGCGCCGGCGCCGCGGCCAACTGCGCCGCCGCACGCGACGAATTGGCATGAGACGGGCGCAGCGGGGCAAAAAGGGGCGTATCGCCGGAGCAACAGGTCGGCCAAGCTTTTTAAGCTTAAAACTTTCGCCTTGAAAAGCGGCCCACTTTGGATAAGCATTCAAAATCGATGGCGACTGCCGTGCCGGAAGGGGTTGCCGGCCAGTCCATCGTTGTGCTTCGGGTGGGAGGGGTTCAGTCCTTGTCGTTCATGCTGCCCCAGTCGTCATCCAGCGCGCGCTATGCTTTCGATGGCGTGCGCGCCCAGATCCGCGACCTGCATACAGAGACCACCGCCAGCCCCGCGCGCGCATGGTCGCCGCCATGAATTGACGCCCCGCTGGGAGGTGGGACGGCAAGAAACCGTGCGGGGTCAGCCCCGCCCGATCAACAACCAGAGGGAATACCCCAGAGGGAACTCCAATGAAGCTCAACCGTCGCAATCTCATCCTGTTTGCCGCTGCCATCGGCATCGCCGCCGGCCCTGCCACGGCTCACGCCGCTGATGTGCTCAATGTCGGCGCCTATCCGACCAATCCGCCCTTCGAATACAAGAACGAGAGCGGCACTTTCGAAGGCTTTGAAGTCGACATCGTCAATGAGGCGGCCAAGCGCATCGGCATGACCACCGATATCGCCGATCTCGGCTTCCAGGCGCTGTTTGCCGCCACGACATCGAAGCGCATCGACGTCGCCATATCCTCGATCACCATCACGGCGGAGCGGCTGAAGTCGCAGTCCTTCACGCAGCCCTATTACGATTCCGATATGGGCATCGCGACGAAGACCGACAGCGCTGTTAACACCGAGGCCGATCTCAAGGGCAAGATCGTCGGCGTGCTCTCCGGCTCGACCGGTGAGACCTGGGTCAAGGCACATCAGGAAGCCGATGGCTTCAGCGACGTCAAGGGCTATGACACGCAGCAGAACCTTTTGCTCGACCTCAGCGCCGGCCGCGTCGATGCCGCCGTCAGCGACATTCCGGGCATGGAATACTCCTTCACCAAGATGAAGGATCTGAAGGTCAAGCAGCGCATCAAGACCGGCGAACAGTACGGCCTGATGATGACCAAGGACCACCCGCTGCTTGGCAAGCTCAACGACGCGCTGACCGCGATGAAGAAGGACGGCACGCTGGCCGCGATCCACAAGAAGTGGTTCGGCAGCGACGCGCCGGCCGATTCCTCGACGGTGAAGGAAATGCCGCTGCCGAAGGCCTGAGTGGCAATGCACTGAAATCGTGCCGGCTTTTCCAGGCCGGCACGATTCATTTCACGCTCTAGCGCCTGCTTGCCGCACAGACCGCCTCACCGTAGGCGACGTCGTTTGGTTTTAACTGGAGCACCCTTTGCTCTGGCGTCGCGGGACATAACAGTTCGGGAACGCTCCCATGTCGCTGATCGACACCTTCTTCAATCCCGATGTCATCATGTCGAGCCTGCCGGCGCTGCTGCGCGGCTTCCTGAACACGCTGCTGCTCGGCATACTGAGCATCGGCATCGGTATCCCCATCGGCCTGGTAATCAGCCTGCTGCGGCTCTATGCGCCGAAGCCGGTACGCTGGCTCGCTGTCGGCTACACCGACATCTTCCGCGCGCTGCCGGTGCTGGTCGTGCTGATCCTGATCTATTACGCGCTGCCCTTCCTCGGCATCCGCCTGTCCTCCTGGGCCTCCGCCGTGACGGCGTTTGCCTTCATCATGTCGGCCTATTCGGCCGAAGTGTTCCGCTCCGGCATAGAGAGCATTCCGAAAGGCCAGTTCGAGGCGTCGCAGGCGCTTGGCCTGCCGTTCCTTTTGACCTTGCGCAAGGTGGTGCTGCCGCAGGCGATCCGCGTGGTCATCCCGCCGATGACCAGCAACTGCGTGTCGATGTTCAAGGACACCTCGCTCGCCTCGACCGTGGCGCTGCCGGAACTGTTGAAGGAAGCGACCAATGCGCAGTCACTCTACGCCAACCCCTCGCCGCTGATCGGCGCAGCACTGGTCTATCTCATCTTCCTCTGGCCGATGGTCCGCCTCGTCAGCCTGCTCGAAGACCGCTTCAAGACCGAGAAGACGCGCTGACCGCGCCAACCAATCCACTCGCCCAAGTCCTTTGTAGGAGCCTACCCCGTGAACAAGCATCAAACCGACACAGCGAACGCCTCAGCGTTCCCCGTCGACACCATCCGCGCCATGTTTCCCGCCCTGCAGCGGGCCGGCGATTTCATCTTCATGGACAATGCCGCCGGCGCGCAGATCCCGCAGAGCGTGCTCGACGCGGTGACCAGCCATCTGGTTTCGCACAATGTGCAACGCGGCGGCCGCTATGGCCGCAGCGTCACCGTCGACCAGTCGGTCGCCGACGCCCGGACAAGCGTAGCGCTGCTGATCAACGCCTATAGCCCGGCGGAAATCTGCTTCGGCATGAACGCCACCTCGTTCATCCGCCTGGTCAGCCTCGGCATCGGCCAGATGCTTGGAGAACGCGACGAGATCGTCATCACCGACATGGACCATGACGCCAACATCGCGACCTGGCTGGCGCTGGAATCCGCCGGCGCCAAGTTCAAGTGGTGGCGCATGCGGGAGGACGGCAATCTGCATGTCGACGATCTGCGCCCGCTGGTTTCCGACCGCACCCGCCTTGTCGCCTGCACGGTGACGGCACACTCGATCGGCTCGATCGTCGATGTCGCCTCGGTGGCTGCGATCGCGCATGCGGCTGGCGCGGAAGTGTTCCTCGACTGCGTGCACTATGGGCCGCACGGACTGATCGACGTCCAGGCCTGGGACTGCGATTATCTGGTCTGCTCCGGCTACAAGAATTTCTCACCGCATATGGGTTTTCTCTGGGGCCGCTTCGACACGCTGAAGCGGCTGCCGACTTTTCGGGAGGATTTCATCCCCGATGAGCCGCCCTACAAGGTCGAGGCCGGCACCTTCATCTACGAGAATGTCTCGGGCATGGATGCGGCCGTGCAGTATCTGGAGCTGATCGGCCGCAATCTCGCGCCCTCCAACAACCGCTCGCGGCGTGAAAACATTGTCGCCGGCATGGGCGCCATTCGCGACTACGAGCTGCTGCTGGCGCGCGAGATGCTTGGCGTGCTGAAAGGTTGCGGGGCAACCATCTATGGCGTCGCCGACGAGGCCCGCATCACCGAACGCGTGCCGACCTTCTGCTTCAACATCGGCACGCTGTCGCCGCAGCGCATCGTCGAGGAAATGGCCGAGTTGCAGATCGGCATCCGCGACGGCCACATGTACGCGCCACGGCTGATGAAGCGCCTCAACCTGTCGATGGACAGCGGCGCCATCCGCGCCTCGCTGGTCCATTACAACACGGTCGAGGAAATCCACCGCTTCGGCGAGGCGCTGCGGGTGATTATCGCGAAGTTGTCCTGAGCGGCTTGGCCAGATGTGTTGAGATTCAGGTCAGGCCGAGCCGAGAATGGTGGGGTCCGAGAACCGGAGCGGAGCGTACTTCAGGTACGTGAGCACCGGAAGAGCAGGCCCCCGCCATTCGCAGGCCGGCCTCACCTGAATATCGACACACCTGGAGTCAGGCTGCCGCCTTCTTCTTCGCCAACCTCGCCTTGATCGAGGCGACGTCGGCGCGCGGTGTCGCGGCGAACAATGTCCTGGTGTAGCTGTGTTTGGGGTCTGAAAAGACCTCCTCGCGCGAGCCGTATTCGACCGCCTCGCCGAAATACATCACCATCACATCGTCGGCGATGTAGCGCACCACGGACAGATCGTGGCTGATGAAGACATAGGTCAGCTGGAACTCGTCCTGCAGGTCGGCGAGCAGATTGAGCACCTGCGCCTGCACCGACAGGTCAAGTGCGGAGACCGGCTCGTCCAGCACCAGCAGGCTCGGATTGAGCATCAGCGCACGGGCGATGGCGATGCGCTGGCGCTGGCCGCCCGAGAACATATGCGGGTAGCGGTTGTAGTGCTCGGGACCGAGGCCGACCTTCTTCAGCATCTTCATGGCGAGGTCGCGCCGCTCCTCGGCCGGCTTGCCAGTGTTGATGAGCAGCGGTTCGCCCAGTACGTCGCCGATCTTCTGGCGCGGATTGAGCGAACCGTACGGGTTCTGGAAAACGATCTGCACCTTGCGGCGCATCTCCTTGCTCAACCCGTCCTTGGCGATGTCGACCTTGTTGCCATCGATGAACAGTTCACCTGACGTCGCGGGATCGATCAGTGTGATGATGCGGGCAAGTGTCGACTTGCCGCAACCGCTCTCACCGACGATGGCCAGCGTCTTGCCCTTGTCGACGCTGAACGAGACACCCTTGACCGCATGCACGGTGCGCTGCGCGCGAAACAGCCCGCCGCCGACATGGTAGTCGCGCACGATATTCTTGCCTTCGACAACCTTGGTCATGCGGCGGCTCCCGAGGGCGCCGGCTCGAACAGCATGTCGGAGACGGTCGGCAGCCGGTCGCCGACGGCATTCTCCGGCAGTGCCGACAAAAGCGCGCGGGTGTAATTGCTCTTCGGCGATTCAAACAGCGACAGCACGTCGGCCTCTTCCATCTTGCGGCCCTTGTACTGGACGATGACGCGGTCGGCTGTCTCAGCCACCACGCCCATATTGTGAGTGATCATGATCAGGCCCATGCCGTATTTGGCCTGCAGCGAGACCAGGAGATCGAGGATCTGCTTCTGGATGGTGACGTCGAGCGCGGTGGTCGGCTCGTCGGCGATCAGAAGCTTCGGATTGCAGGCGATGGCAATGGCGATCATCACGCGCTGGCACTGGCCGCCCGACATCTGGTGCGGGAACGAGTTCAGCCGTTCCGCCGGCTCGGCAATGCCGACCTGCGTGAGGAGTTCGATGGCGCGCTCCCGGCGCTGCGCACCGTCCATGCCCATGTGGAAACGCAGCACCTCCTCGATCTGGAAGCCGACGGTGAAGCAGGGATTGAGGCTGGCCATCGGCTCCTGGAAGATCATCGACATGTCCTTGCCGACGATCTTGCGCCGTTCGGCAGGGCTCAGCTTCAGGAGATCGCGGCCATTGAAGCTCATGCGATCAGCGGTGACCTTTGCCGTCCAGGGCAAAAGGCCCATCACCGCCAGCATCGAGACCGATTTGCCGGAACCGGATTCGCCGACGATCGCCAGCACTTCGCGCTCGTCGACATGCAACGACACGCCGTCGACCGCCCTGAACGGACCTGACACGGTCTGGAATTCAACGACGAGGTTCTGGATGTCGAGCAGCGCCATCACGACCTCCTCAGTTTCGGATCGAGCGCGTCGCGCAGGCCGTCGCCGATCAGATTGATGGCAAGCACGGTGATCAGGATAGCCAGGCCGGGGAAGGTCACCACCCACCAGGCGCGCAGGATGAATTCGCGCGCCGAAGCGAGCATCGTGCCCCATTCGGGCGTCGGCGGCTGGGCGCCAAGGCCGAGGAAGCCAAGAGCGGCCGCCTCGAGGATGGCGTTGGAAAACGACAGCGTGCCCTGGACGATCAGCGGCCCCAGGCAATTGGGCAGGATGGTGCGAAGCATCAGCCTGATATGGCCTGCGCCGGCGACCTTCGCGGCCACGACATATTCGCGGCTTTTCTCGGCCATCACGGCAGCGCGCACCAGCCGCGCGAAATGCGGCTGCAGGACGAGCGCGATGGCCAGCATCGCGTTGAACAGACCAGGGCCGAGGATGGTGACCATCACCAGCGCCAGCAACAGCGACGGGAACGCCAGGATGAGGTCCATCACGCGCATGATCGCGACGTCGACCCAGCCGCGGAAATAGCCGGCCAGCAGGCCGAGCGTAATGCCGCCGGTGAGAGCCAGCGTGACCACGACCGCGCCGATGAGCAGCGAAAAGCGCGCGCCATAGAGCAAGCGCGAAAGGATGTCGCGGCCGACGGGATCGGTGCCCAGCAGATATTGCGTGCTGCCGCCGGCCTGCCAGGCTGGAGGCCGCAAGAAAGCGGTCTTGTCCTGAATGTCGGGTGCATAGGGAGCCAGCAGCGGCGCAAACAGCGCCGCCAGTACCAGCAGGATGAAGACGAACAGGCCGATGACGGCGCCGCGGTTCACCGAGAAATAATACCAGAAGGTCCTGAGACCGGTGAGGCGATCCGGGTTGCCGGCGGCCATCGGAGCGATTTCGGTCGACTGGCTCATCACGCCGCCCTTATGCGTGGGTTGATAACGGCATAGAGTAGATCGACGATCAGGTTCACGGCCATGACGATAAGGGCGATCAAGAGCAGGCCAGACTGCACGACAACATAGTCGCGCTTGGATATGGATTCGACCATCCACCTGCCGATGCCCGGCCAGGAGAAGATCGTTTCGGTAAGGATGGCGCCGGCGAGCAGCGTGCTAACCTGCAGACCGATGGTGGTGACCACCGGGATGAGCGCATTGCGCAAAGCATGCACGCCGATGACTCGAGCCGACGAAAGCCCTTTGGCTCGGGCAGTCCGCACGTAGTCCTCGCCCAGCACCTCGAGCATGGCTGAGCGCGTCTGGCGCGCTATCACAGCCAGCGGAATGGTGCCGAGCACAATTGTCGGTAGCACCAGATGGCGCAGCACCGAGCGAAATGCATCCCATTTGCCGTAGAGCAAGGTGTCGATGGTCATGAAGCCGGTGATCGGCTTGAAGAAGAACTGCAGGTCGATGCGGCCGTTAACCGGTGTCCAGCCGAGATAACCGGAGAAAAAGATGATCAGCAGCAGGCCCCACCAGAAGATCGGCATGGAGTAGCCGACGAGCGCCGTGCCCATCAGCGACTGGTCGAACCACGAACCACGCTTGATCGCCGCGAAGATTCCGGCCGGAATGCCGAGCACCATGGCGAAAATCATGGCGAAGAATGACAGTTCCAGCGTCGCCGGGAAGAGCGTCTTGAACTCTTCGAGCACCGGGCGTTTGGACGAAATCGAGACGCCGAAATCGCCGGTCACGACCTCACCGACATAGCGCGCATATTGCTGCCAGATCGGCAGATTGTAGCCGAACTGCTCCTTGAGCTCTTCGTAGCGCGCCGGCGCCACGCCGTGTTCGCCGGCCATGGCAAGAATAGGATCGCCGGGCAGCAGCCTGACGAAGGCGAAGGCACAGATAGTGATGCCGACTAGCGTCGGGATCAAAAGTGCAATTCTGTGAAGAATATATTTGAGCATGGCGAAGGGGGCGGCGCTCTAGAGCGCCGCCCCACTCAATCTCTTATTCGGCTTTGTCGACGCCGTCGAAGCGGTGAATGCCGAGCGGGTCCATCATGAAACCGCTGACATTCTTGCGCACGACTGCGTAGACTTGGCTATGCGCCAGCAGGAAGGCCGGAGCCTGCTTCTGGAAGACGACCTGCGCCTCTCCATAGAGCTTGGTGCGCTCGGCCTGGTCGCTGGTCTTCTTGGCCTTCTGTATCAGGTCTTCGAAGTCCTTGTCGCACCAGCTGGAGTAGTTCGAGACGCCGATGGCGGAGCAGGCAAACAGGGTGGCGAAGAAGTTGTCCGGATCGCCATTGTCGCCGGTCCAGCCAATCTGGAACGCGCCGGGACGGTCCTTCTTCTTGCCCTCCGAGCGATACTTGGTCCACTCGTAGTTGACGATCTCGGCCTTGACGCCGACCTTGGCCCAGTCGGCCTGGATCAGTTCGGCGGCGCGCTGGAAGTTCGGGTTATAGGGACGAACGCGATCGGAAGCCCAGAGCTGGATTTCCTTAAGCCCGGCAGCCTCAAGCACCTTCTTGGCCGCATCCGGATTATAGGCGTCGGCCTTCACATCCTTGTTCCACGACCACATGGTCGGCGGGATCAGGTTTTCGGCAGGCGTGGCGCCGGCATCCTGGAACAGCGACTTGATCAGCGCTTCCCGATCGATCGCCTGGTTGAGCGCATGGCGCACCTCAGGCTTGTCGAGCGGCGGGATGGTGGTGTTGTAGCTCATATAGCCGATGTTCAGGCCGGCCTGATCCATCAGGGTCACGTCGTTGTTGGCCTTGATCGTGCCGATGTCGGCAGGATTCGGATAGGGAGCGATATCGCACTCGCCGGCAAGCACCTTCTGGATGCGCGCGGTCGCGTCAGGCGTGATGGCGAAGACGAGATCGTCGATCTTCTCCTTGCCCTTGAAATAGTCCGGGTGGGCCGCGTAGCGGATGACCGAATCCAGCTGGTAGTCGACAAACTGGAACGGACCGGTGCCGATCGGCTTGGTCGAGAAATCGGCCATCTTGCCGTCCTTCGCCAGCTGGTCGGCATATTCCTTCGAGACGATCGAGGCGAAGTCCATGCCGAGATTGGCCAGCATCGGCGCGTTCGGCTCGGTCAGCGTCAGCTTGACGGTCAGGTCATCGACCTTTTCCCATTTGGCGACGTATTTCGGCATGTCCATGCCGGTGTAGTAGTCCCAAGTCAGGTTGGGCAGATACTTGTCGCCGTTCCAGGGGTTCGCCTTGTTGAACTGGCGGTCGAAGGAGAAGACGACGTCGTCGGCGTTGAGGTCACGCGTCGGCTTGAAATAGTCGGTGGTCTGGAACTTCACGCCCGGATGCAGGTGGAAAGTATAGACCAGGCCGTCGTCCGAGATTTCCCACTTGTCGGCGAGGCCGGGCTCGACCTCGGTGCCGCCATGCTTGAATTCGACCAGACGCGAATAGACGGTGCGCGACGAGGCATCGAAATCGTTGCCGCCGGTGGTCGTACCCGGATCAAAATTGGCCGGCGACGCTTCCGAGCAATAGACCAGCGTCTTCGCATTGGCCATGCCGCTCAGGACGCTTGCAGCCAGCAACGCGGCCGCAAAAGCGAGTTTCTTTTTCATTGAGCACTCCCTGATGTTCTTCCAAGCCCCTCTATCAGGCTCGCGAAGCGCGCATATAAGCACCGTTTTTCCGGCTTTGAAACACCCCGTTTGCTTACCCCGCGGGAAGCAGGAAAAAAATCCGCGATTTTGCTAAACGGCAGAAAAAATTAGCAGTTTTTTCCATTCACGAGATTATTAACGACCGCATTTTTTTATTGATCTGGCATCTGGCGACATCGATGCCGCGTCCGCCTTCATCCGATCGTCGATGTGGAAAGATGCCGGTTCCAAGTGTTGCCGACGGGGAAGATTTTCGACGGCAAATCTTTCGGCGCCTTGCCGCAGGGGCAAGACTTGCACCGCCGCCGATAGAGGCAATACATAGATGGATATGCTGGCGGCAGCGGAGGACGTCTCTGACATCTGGAGGCGGGCGCGGCACAGGCGACCAAACGGGCGAACAAGAATTGCTAGGGAGGAACGGGTGGCAAAAGCATCGAAGGCGCCGGTAAAAGCGTCGGCCAAGGCAGTCTCGAAACCAGCCGCCGCCGACGGGCAAGATAAAACTGCTGCCAAGGCCGCGACCGCCAAGACAGACGCAAAGCCTGCCAAGACGGCACCTGCGGCAAAGGCAGTGGCCACAGCCAAGGCCGCTGCGAAGCCGGTGAAAGCCACCCCGGCAAAGGCTTCTCCCACGAAGGCTGGGGCGAACAAGACCGGGACGACGAAGGCCGCGCCGCCAGCGAAGGCGGCATCGACACCGGCGCCGACCGCAAGCCAGCGGCTGCCAAAGGCGCTCACCGAGCTCGCCGCCGGCCTGCCGGAAAAACCATGGCTGAAAAGTTATCCCAAGAACATGCCGGCCGAGATCGGCCCCCTTCCCTACAGCTCCATCGGCGATTTCCTTGTCGGCGCCTGCAAGCAGTTTGCCGGCCAGCCGGCTTTCACCTGCATGGGCAAGTCGATCACCTATGCGGAGCTCGAGCGGCTGTCGGCAGCATTCGGCGCCTATCTGCAATCGACGGGACTGCAGAAGGGTGCACGCGTCGCGCTGATGATGCCGAATGTGCTGCAGTATCCGGTGGCGATGATGGCGGTGGCCCGCGCTGGCTACACGGTGGTGAACATCAACCCGCTCTACACGCCGCGCGAGCTGGAACATCAGCTCAAGGATTCCGGGGCGCAGGCCATCGTCATCCTCGAAAACTTCGCCAACACGTTGCAGGCCGTGGTCGCCAGGACCTTGGTCAAGCATGTCGTCGTCGCCGCCATGGGCGACATGCTCGGCGGGCTGAAAGGCACGATCGTCAATCTGGTCGTGCGGCGCGTCAAGAAGATGGTGCCGGCCTGGTCATTGCCCGGCCATGTCAAGTTCAACGCCGCCCTGAAGGCCGGCAGCGGCATGAATTTCAAGCCGGCCACGGTGGCCGCCAATGATGTCGCCTTCCTGCAATATACCGGCGGCACCACGGGGATTTCGAAGGGTGCCACGCTGTTGCACAGCAATGTGCTGGCCAATGTCGCGCAGAATTCGCTGTGGGTCGAAGATGCCTACACGATCAAGCCGAAGCCCGCGCATCTCAACTTCGTCTGCGCGCTGCCGCTCTACCATATCTTCGCGCTGACGGTGAACGCGCTGATGGGCATGCAGCAAGGCGCCCAGAACATCCTCATTCCCAACCCGCGCGACATTCCAGGCTTCGTCAAGGAACTCGGCAAATATCCGGTCCATATCTTCCCGGGCCTCAACACGCTGTTCAACGCGCTGCTCAACAATGAGGATTTCCGCAAGCTCGACTTCAAGCCGCTGATCCTGACGCTGGGCGGCGGCATGGCGGTGCAGAAGGGCGTCGCCGAGCGCTGGAAGGCGCTGACCGGCTGCCCTGTCTCGGAAGGCTACGGCCTGTCGGAGACCTCGCCGGTGGCGACCGCCAACAAGTTCACGTCGGGTGACTTCACCGGCACGATCGGCCTGCCGCTGCCCTCGACTGAAATCGCCATCCGCGACGATGACGGCAACAACGTGCCGCTGGGCGAGGTCGGCGAGATCTGCATCCGGGGACCGCAGGTGATGGCCGGCTACTGGAACCGGCCTGATGAGACCGCCAAGGTGATGACCAAGGACGGCTTCTTCAAGTCGGGCGACATGGGCTTCATGGACGATCGCGGCTACACCAAGATCGTCGACCGCAAGAAGGACATGATCCTGGTCTCCGGCTTCAACGTCTATCCGACGGAACTCGAGGAGGTCGTGGCCATGCATCCCGGCGTGCTCGAAGTGGCGGCGATCGGCGTGCCGGACGAGCATTCCGGCGAAGTGCCGAAGCTGTTCATCGTCAAGAAGGATCCAGCCCTGACCGCTGAAGCCATCACCGCTTTTTGCCGCGAGAACCTGACCGGCTACAAACGGCCCAAATATATCGAGTTCAGGACCGAATTGCCGAAGACGCCGGTCGGCAAGATCCTGCGGCGGGCGCTGCGCGCCTAGTGGGTAACGGTACTGTCCGCGACGAGGCGCCGGGCAACGTTTTGCCCGGCCGTCGTCTGCGCCTCGACCCCACGGAATTCATCAAGGCTAACATGCGCCTTGTCCCGGTGCCGGCGCTTCCCGAAATCCGGTTTTACACCGCTCACCCGGGCAGCGGGTTGAGGCGCCTCGTCGACCCTGAAGACGATGCCAGCGGGGGCACGCCGGAACCACAGCCGCCCTACTGGGCCTATGCCTGGGCCGGCGGTGCCGTGCTGGCGCGCTATATCCTCGACCATCCGATGACGGTGGCCGGCCGCCGCGTACTCGACCTCGGAGCAGGGTCGGGCATTGTCGGCATCGCCGCCGCGAAGGCCGGCGCGCGTGAGGTGATTGCCGCCGAAATCGACCGCAACGGCGTCGCCGCGATCGGCCTCAATGCCGCGGCGAACGGTGTCGCCATCACCATTGTCGACAAGGATATCACCATAGGCCTGCCACCGGCGGTCGATCTCGTGCTTGCCGGTGATGTCTTCTACGGCCAGGACGTCGCCGACCGCGCCATGCCTTTTCTCGATCGATGCCTCGCCGCCGGCATTGACGTGCTGGTCGGCGATCCGGGCCGGGCCCATCTGCCGCGGTCGCGGTTGCACCTGCTAGCCGAATACACGGTGCCGGATTTCGGCGACGCGAAAGACGCAACCCCAAGGCCGAGCGGCGTCTTTCGCTTCGAGACCGAACCTGGCAGTTAGACTGTCTCCCTGACCCGCGCCGAGAGGAAATCGGGCAGGTCGGCAACCGAATCCAGGATGACGTCGGCGATCTCGGCCAGCGATTCGCGCGTGCCGGTGCCGGAGAGCACGCCCACCGCCAGACCACAGCCACCGGCGCGCGCCATTTCGAGATCGTGGCGGTTGTCACCGACCATGGCGATCTCCGACGGCTTCAGCCCGGTAAGGTCGCAGAAGGCCTGGATGGTGTCGGGCGCGGGCTTGGGATTGGCCACAGCGTCGTAACCATAGGCGGCGTCGAACAGTTGGGCGACGCCCAACGTGACCAAGGTTTTTTCCGCACCGCTGGTCGAATCATTGGTGGCGACGCCAAGCCGGTAAGATCTTTTGTGCAGCGTTGCCAGAGTGTCGGCGATGCCCGGCAGTGCCACCGCCATCGTCGAGCCCTGCACCGAGGTGATCTCGTTGAAGCGGGCGACGGCCAGCATCTGGTCTTCGTCGGACAGACGCGGGAACCACAGTTCGACGACGTCCATGTTGGTGCCCGAGGCAAAGATCGAATCGGGCTTGAAGCGGCGGTTGGCGAAATCGAAGCCGGCGGCCGCGAGCAGCCTGTCGGCCTTCCAGCGATCGCCCTCGGCGGCATCCATGGCCATGAAGTCGGCGACGCCGAGCCAGGTCGCGTTGAAGTCGACAAGTGTGCCGTCCTTGTCGAACAATATACCCTTGATGTCTGCCAAACTTTTCACTCCGAACCACGCAATTGGTGAATGCGTTCCACAAGGCCCCTGGTCGAGGCGTCCCGATTTGCGGCGCTTTCCTTGCCTTCCACGACAGGCAGCAGGCCCGTCGCCAGTTCCTTGCCCAACTCGACGCCCCACTGGTCGAAGGAATTGATGTTGAACAGCGTGCCCTCGACGAAGACGCGGTGCTCGTAGAGCGCGATCAGCCGGCCGAAGGTGCGCGGGTCGAGCTTGCGATAGAGGATGGTCACCGAAGGCCGGTTGCCGGAGAAGACACGATGCGGCGCTATTTTGTCGACATCGACCGGCTTCATGCCCTTGGCCAGCATCTGCGCGCGCGCCTCGTCCAGCGTGCGGCCCTTCATCAGAGCTTCCGATTGCGCCAGGCAATTGGCGAGCAGCAGGTCATGCTGGTGCTTGAGCTCCGGCTCATGGCCGACGGCCGCTGCCAGGAATTCGACCGGGATCAAGTCGGTGCCCTGGTGCAGGAGCTGGAAGAAGGCGTGCTGGCCATTGGTGCCCGGCTCGCCCCAGACCAGCGGCCCGGTCGGCGTCGTCACGGGTGTACCGTCAAGAGTGACGCCCTTGCCGTTCGATTCCATATCGAGCTGCTGCAGATAGGCCGGCAATCGGGACAGGCGCTGGTCATAGGGGATGACCGCGCGGGCCGGGTAGCCGCAGATCACGCGATGCCACCAGCCGACCAGCCCGAGCAGCGCCGGCAGATTCTTGGCGAGCGGTGCGGTGCGGAAATGCTCGTCCATTTCGTGCGCGCCATCGAGGAAGGCGCGAAAATTCCTTGGGCCGACGGCGATCATGACCGGCAGGCCGATCGCGCCCCAGACCGAATAGCGGCCGCCGACCCAGTCCCAAAAGCCGAAGACGCGATCCGGCTCGATGCCGAACTTGGCCACCAGGTCGAGCGCGGTCGAGACAGCGGCGAAATGCTTGCCGACCGCTTGCTTGCCAAGTGCCTTCTGCACCCAGTCGCGCGCCGTCTGCGCATTGGTCATCGTCTCGACCGTGGTGAAGGTCTTGGAGGCGATGATGAACAGCGTGGTTTCGGGTGACAGGCCCTTCAGCGTGTCGTGGATATGGGCGCCGTCGATGTTGGAGACATAGTGCGCGCGCGGCCCGTCATGATAGGGGGCGAGCGCCAGCGTCGCCATGGCCGGGCCGAGGTCGGAGCCGCCAATGCCGATGTTGACGATGTCGGTGATCTTCTTGCCGGTGGCACCTAGCGCCTTGCCGGAGCGGATCGCATCGGCAAAGGCGCCCATCGCGTCGAGCACGGAAATGACATCCGCCTTGACGTCCTGGCCATCGACCGTGACACCCTTGCCGCTGAGGTTGCGCAGCGCCGTGTGCAGCACGGCGCGGTCCTCGGTGATGTTGATCTTCTTGCCGGCGAACATGGCGGCGCGTCGGCCCTCGAGATCGGCGGCGCCAGCCAGCTTTTGCAGCAAGTCCATGGTGGTCGCGTCGACGGCGCATTTCGACCAGTCGAGCAACAGGTCGCCGTCGGTGGCGGAGAACGTCTGGAACCGCTGCGGATCGTCGGCGAAGGCCTGGCGCATGCTGGCAGGTGCCGCGGCGCGATGGTCGCGCAAGGCGGCAAGCTGTTTCTGGAAGGCTGACTTATCCACTGGCGGGGACTCCTGGCTTTTTCGACGCACTCTATCAGACCGGATGTTTCCGGCGCGTGTCGTCGCGACAAACCTATTGAGCCGAATTCCGTGCGGTCAATACGCGGCGGTGACGCAGCGCGTCACGAAGTGATGACACAATGTGTCGCTCCAAGAGGCTGCTGAGCCCGATTTCGGCTGGAAGGATCACTGGCATAAATCCCAAAGATCAGAAAAATTGATTGGCGCAACCCCTTGTGCCACCGTTACATTCGACTGGTCCAGCCAAGCGAAAAAAGCTGGCCATCGAGGAACATCTTCCATGCCACAGAGAAACGACACGGCGATATGGTCCGGCCTGTTCCGGATTTCGGCTGAATCCGGCCAGACCCTGCAGGCGCAGATCCGCCAAGCCATCGTGGCCGCCATTCTCGACCGCCAGATCGCCGCTTCGATGCCACTTCCCTCCTGCCGGATCCTGGCCGAAAAACTCGGCGTGGCGCGCGGCACGGTGGTGCTGGCCTTCCAGCAACTCGTCGACCAGGGTTTCCTGGTGGCGCGCGAGCGGCGTGGCCATTTCGTCAATCCCGACGTGCTGGCGACACCGGCCAAGCCGCACCAGAAGGCGCCCGACCAGGCCAACGAGATCGACTGGAAGGCACGCCGGCAGATCGCCGCCAGCGACATGCCGCCGCCGGCCAAGCATGAGAACTGGATCAAGTCGTCCTACCCCTTCGTCTACGGCCAGTTCGACCCGGCGCTGTTCCCGACCGCCGAGTGGCGCGAGTGCAACCGCATGGCGCTGGCCGTGCTCGAGATCCGCAACTGGGCGTCCGACATGGTCGACCGCGACGATCCGCTCTTGATCGAGCAGATCCAGGCGCGGCTGTTGCCGCGGCGCGGCATCTTCGCCAATCCCGACGAGATCATCGTCACGCTTGGCGCCCAGAACGCGCTCTACATGCTGGCGACGCTGCTGATGACCAAGGGCTCGAAGGTGGCGATGGAAGATCCCGGTTATCCCGATGCACGCAGCATTTTCCGGCTTGCGGGCGCCGAGATCCAGCCGGTGCCGGTCGACCAGTCCGGCATCGTAACCTCTTCTATCCCCAATGATTCCGGCTTCGTCTTCGTCACGCCCAGCCATCATTGCCCGACCATGGTGCCGTTGTCGGCGGAGCGGCGGCAGGATCTTCTGGCGCGCGCCAACCGGCACAACCAGATCATCATCGAGGACGGCTATGACAGCCAGCTTCTCGACGAGGCGCCGCAGCAGGCGCTGAAGAGCCTCGATCGCTCCGGCCGTGTCGTCTATGTCGGCTCGATGTCGAAGACGCTGGCTCCCGGCCTGCGGCTTGGCTACATCGTGGCCTCTGCTGGACTAATCTCCGAGCTCAGGGCACTGCGCCGTTTCATGTTGCGCCATCCGCCGGCCAACAACCAGCGCGCCGTTGCATTGTTCCTGTCGCTAGGCCATCACGAGGCACTGGTGCGGCGTCTGTCGAGCGCCTTCGACGAGCGGCGCAAGCGTCTGGTCCATGCGATTTCGGCTTTCCTGCCGGAATGGCGCTCGACCGATTCTGCCGGCGGCACATCGCTCTGGCTCGAGGGACCACGCGGCACCGATTCCCGCGGCTTGGCCGAGGCCGCCGCCTCGCGCAGCGTGATCATCGAGCCGGGAGACCGCTTCTTCGACCGCACCGAAAAGCCTTCGCGTTTCATGCGGTTGGGCATTTCCTCGATCGCACTGCAGCACATCGAGCCCGGCATCCGCGAACTGGCCACGGCTGCCGGACGCAGGCCCGCCGCCGCCTGATCCCTTTCACCGGAGCCACCAGCGGTGGCTCCGGCTCCTTTAGCTCTGGCACATGCAACCGAACAGGCTGGCCCATAGGCTGTGCCAATGCCGGCGGCATAGTCGTGGCACAAAGGGGAAGAAGCAGCCGATGGTGGACCAACCGCCGCCCTGTTTCCGAGAAAAGGTGGAGTGTCTCCATGTCAGTGGTTCTTGAAAAGCAGGAAGCGGCGGCGGATCAGCGCTCGCGCCGCTCCGGTGGACGCGAAGCGCGTCGCGCCATGCGGGCAGCGCCCTTGGCCGACGACATCAAGCCGGTGCGCGCCGGCCTCGAGGGCGGCAGTTACGGACCGCTGAAGCGCAACGATCAGGAACGCATCCACGAGGCGGTGCTGACGCTCCTGGAGACCGTCGGCTTCGCCAATGCCATCCCCTCCTGCATCGAGGCGCTGGCCAAGGCCGGCGCCACCTATGGCGATGACGGCCGCATCCGTTTCCCGCGCGCACTGGTGCTCGATACGATCAGGAAGGCGGCACGCAATTTCACCCTGCACGGCCAGGACTCGAAACACGACATGTTGATCCAGGGCAAGCGCGTGCATTACGGCACGGCGGGTGCCGCGGTCCATCTGGTCGACGTCGAGAAGCGCGAATACCGCGAATCGCTGCTGCAGGACATCTATGACGCGGCCCGCATCGTCGAGGGGCTCGACAACATCCATTTCTTCCAGCGGCCGATGGTGCCGCGCGACATCCCCGATCCGCTCGAAATGGACTTCAACACGCTCTACGCCTGCGTGATGGGCACGTCCAAGCATGTCGGCACCTCGTTCACGGTGCGCGAGAACGTGCAGCCGGCGCTGGAAATGCTCTATGCCATCGCCGGCGGCGAGGAGAATTTCCGCGCCCGGCCGTTCGTGTCGAACTCGAACTGCTTCGTCGTGCCGCCGATGAAATTCGCCGAGGACGCCTGCGGCGTGCTCGAGGCCTGTGTCGAGGGCGGCATCCCGATCCTGCTTTTGTCGGCCGGCCAGGCCGGCGCGACCGCTCCGGCGGCGATTGCCGGCGCTGTGGTGCAGGCCGTGGCCGAGGTGCTGGCCGGTCTGGTCTATGTCAATGCCATCAAGCCGGGACATCCGGCGATCTTCGGCACCTGGCCGTTCGTGTCGGATCTCAGGACCGGCGCCATGTCGGGCGGCTCGGCCGAGCAGGCGGTGCTGACCGCTGCCTGCGCGCAGATGGCGCAATTCTACGACCTGCCAGGCGGTTCGGCCGCCGGCATGACGGATTCGAAACTGCCCGACATCCAGTCCGGCTACGAAAAAGGCATCACCGACGTGATGGCCGGCCTTGCCGGGCTCAACCTCGTCTATGAATCGGCCGGCATGCATGCCTCGCTGCTCGGCTTCTGCCTGGAAAGCTTGATTATCGACAATGACATGCTCGGCCACTGCCTGCGCTGCGTGCGCGGCATCGAGGTGACCGACGAAGCGCTGTCGATCGACACCATCGCCGATGTCTGCCTCCGTGGGCCTGGCCACTATCTCGGCAACGAGCAGACTTTGCGGCTGATGCAGACCGAATACTTCTACCCGGCCGTTGGCGACCGGTTTTCGCCGAAGGAATGGAACGAGAAGGGCCGGCCCGACATATTGCAGCGCGCGATCATCGAGAAGAAGCGCGTGCTTGCCGAGCGTTTTCCGCGCCATGTGCCAAAACTGCTCGACGACAAATTGCGCGCCCGCTTCGGCGACATGATCAAACTGCCGCGCGCCAATATGGGCGGCTGAGGCGCTCGTCGGAACAAGTTATTCGGCGGCCAACCCGAAACGCTCGACGACCTCGGCATTGATCAGCTTGGCGTGCAGCGCCATCAGCACGATTTGCGCATCGAAACTGTCGCCGGCCTCGACCGCGGCCTCGATCCGGCGCTCCACGTCCTGCCGATGCTGCAAGCCATGCGATCGTTCGAAGGTTTCCGGTCCGGCAATGCAATAGCTGAACAGCCGCGCCACGTCCGGATAGGCCTGGCTGGGCGGCTCGTCGGGCCAGTGATCCTTCATCAGATTGACAATGGTGAGTTTTACCCCCTCCGGCACAAGGGCGGGATGCAGGTCGGCGCCGCGCAATGCGGTATCGAGCTGCCTCAGATCACCCGAGCGGCCGAACATGCCGAGAAAGCCGAGGGAAGAGCGTCGTTGCGCCATGATGTTCCAATCCGTTTTTCAACCACTTAAGTGGTCGGCAAGCGGAATACAAAGGCAGCGGAACCCTAGCCACTCGCCGACAACAGCAAGACCCCAGCCAGAGCCGACCCGGCAAGCGTCGGCAGCATGCCGATCTTCAGCTTCAGGATGGCGATCATCGCGGCACAGGAAAGCAGTGCCGCACGCCAGTCGATCGACGAGAGCACCGGCACATTCATGCCGAGGCTCATTGCGTGCACCTCACGAAAAACGACGTGCAAGGCAAACCACAGAGCGAGATTCATGATGACGCCGACGACAGCGGCGGTGATCGCGCCGAGCGCCGCCGACAAGGCCCTGTTGCCGCGCAGGGCCTCGATATAGGGCGCGCCGAGGAATATCCAGAAGAAGCACGGCGTGAACGTCACCCACAAGGTCAACAGCGCACCAAGCGATCCGGCCAGCAACGGGTTCAGTGACCCGGAGTGGCGAAACGCGGCGATGAAGCCGACAAACTGCAACACCAGGATGAGCGGACCAGGCGTGGTCTCTGCAAGCCCGAGACCATCGACCATTTCACCGGGGGCCAACCAGCCGAAGGACTGGACGGCCGCCTGCGCGACATAGGCCAGCACCGCGTAGGCGCCGCCGAAGGTGACGACCGCCATCAGACTGAAGAACCGGCCTATCTCGGTCCATACACTGGCAGAGCCGGTGAACCACCAGACCACGAGAACCGGTCCGAGCCAGATCGGCAGCCAGATCGCGACAGTGCGCGGCGCATGCCATCTGGCCGGTTTGACATGGGTCAGCTCGCCGCGCTCGAACATCAGGTCGACTGCTCCCTTGATGTCGACGACATCGGCCTTGCCATGCGCGGAGCCTGAAAACAGGCCGGGAACCATACGGTCCCCCAGCCATCCTGTCAGGCCCGCGAGCAGGATGATGAGCGGAAACGGCACATTCAACGCATAGATGGCGATGAAGGCCGCAACCGCGATCAACACCATGGCTGGGTTCTTCAGAGCACGCCGTCCGATGCGGATCACCGCCTCGATGACGATGGCAAGCACCGCCGCCTTCACCCCGAGGAAAAGCGCCTCGACGAGCGGCATGTCGCCATAGAGCATATAGAGGCTGCTCAAGATCAGCATGACGAGCGCGCCGGGCACGACGAACAGGATGCCGGCGACAAGGCCGCCGATCGTCCTATGCAGCAGCCAGCCGATATAGATAGCGAGTTGCTGGGCTTCCGGGCCGGGCAGCAGCATGCAATAGTTCAGCGCATGCAGGAAACGCTGTTCGCCGATCCAGCGCCGCTCCTCGACCAATTCCCTGTGCATCAAGGCGATCTGCCCGGCCGGCCCGCCGAAGCTGAGCAGTCCTATCTTCGCCCAGACCTTCACGGCTTCGGCAAAGGTCGGCGCAGCCGGCGCCTCGACGTTCCCCGACCTATGTGCAGGCACAACAGCGCTCATGACGGTTTACTTGCGCTGGGCCAGTTGTGTGTTTCCTCGGTAGCGTCGCGACACCAGCGGAAGAACGCATCGTAGAGCAACATGCCTGCTTCCAGTTGCTCCAGATCGTCGCGAAACATCCGCGACAGGCCAAGCGAGGCAGCCAGAAAGCCGGCGGCCTGGGGTACCAGGTCGAGATTTGCCGTGTCGGCCGCGCGCACGATCACGGCAAGGCGATCGAGCGCCTCCGATTCCAGCCCGAATTCCTCGATCATCGTGTCGAAGGTGCAGCGCTCGCCACGATGGCTCCAGAACACATTGTCGATGTCGAAAGGCACGGCCTGAAAGCGGTCGGCCACAGCAGGCACTTCGGCTGTCTCGACAAACAGGAAGACCGCGCGAGGATCGACGAAACGCCGGATCAGCCAGGGGCAAGCGATGCGATCGACCTTCGGTCGGGTCCGCGTCACCCACACGGTGCGGCCCTTTTCATCACACGGAGGTAACTTTTCGGTGCGGACCAGAAGCCCATTTGCGTCGCGCCAGGCTTCGAAGCCGCCTTCGAGGGTTTCGGCGGGAATCCCTTCGTGCCGCAGCCATGCGGCTACACCTTGCGAGAGTTTCCGGCCTTTCTGGCAGACGACCACCACCGGCTTGCCGGCAAAATCGGGCGCCCAGGTCGAAACGGTTTTGAAATCGCGCCGGCTCGCGGCCGGCAGCAGGCGCGGATCGGCGTCGAAATCCTCATCGATGCGAACATCGACGATTGCAGGCGCACCCGGCAGACCGACCAGACGGGACAGTTGCGATACGGTGATAGCGGTTGTTGACGGCATGGCGTCCACCTCCTGATAGAGAAGCCTGGACGCGAACGTTGGGCTGACGCCTCACGGGGTCGTCGCGATACACCCCTTGCCATGATCGTGGATATGTTGGGGGCGCTTGTCAAGGATGACAAACGGCGGCTTGATCCGGATCAAGCCGCCGTTTGTCGTTAATGTAAGAACTTGCGAACAGGTGCTGTCCCCGGAGCAATCAGTGATTGTCCCTGGGAACGCCGCTGGTGTGAGCGACATCCTGGTATTTCACCGCCGGCTTCAGCACCATTCCCTGGTCGAACTGGTCGACCATGCCGCGCTGGATTTCCTGCCATGGCGTCTGGTGCTTGGGATAGTGATAGCCGCCATTGTTCTGCAGTTCGGCGCGCCGCCGGGTGATCTCGTCATCGGTGACGAGGATGTCGGCGGTGCCTTTGCGTAAGTCGATGCGCACGCGGTCGCCGGTCTTGAGCAGCGCCAGGCCACCGCCGATGGCGGCTTCCGGCGAGGCGTTGAGGATCGACGGCGAGCCCGACGTGCCCGACTGGCGTCCATCGCCGATGCAGGCCAGCGCGTGGATGCCCTTCTTGATGAGGTAGGCCGGCGGCTGCATGTTGACGACCTCGGCACCGCCGGGATAGCCGACCGGGCCAGCGCCGCGCATGAACAGGATGGTGTGCTCGTCGATACCTTGCGCCGGATCGTCGATGCGGGCGTGGTAATCCTCGGGGCCATCGAAGACCATGGCGTTGCCTTCGAAAGCTTCCGGGTCCTTCGGGTTGGACAGATAGCGCTCGCGGAATTCCGGCGAGATGCCGCTCATCTTCATGATCGCCGAATCGAACAGATTGCCCTTGAAATTGATGAAGCCGGCATTGGCCTTCAGCGGCTCGGCAACGGTGCGGATGACATCGGTATTCTCGTTGGCGACCCCCTTGCAATTGTCGCCGATCGACTTGCCATTGACGGTCATGGCTTCGGGATAAGGCAGCAGTCCCGCCTTCATCAGTTCGGCAACCACGGCGGGTACGCCGCCGGCATGATGGTAATCTTCGCCAAGATATTCGCCCGACGGCTGCAGATTGACGATCAGCGGCACCTTGAGGCCGATCGCCTGCCAGTCGTCATTGTCGAGCGGCACGCCGAGATGGCGGGCAATGGCGTTGAGATGGATCGGCGCGTTGGTCGAGCCGCCGATCGCCGAATTGACGACGATGGCGTTCTCGAAGGCCTTGCGCGTCATGATGTCGGAGGGCTTCAGATCCTCATGCACCATGTCGACGATGCGCTTGCCGGTTTCGTAGGCGATCTGGCCGCGCTCGCGGTAGGGTGCCGGGATGGCGGCCGAACCGGGCAGCTGCATGCCGAGCGCCTCGGCCAGCGAATTCATCGTGGTGGCGGTGCCCATGGTGTTGCAGTAGCCGGTGGAGGGCGCCGAAGAGGCGACGATGTCCATGAACTCGTCATAGTCGATCTCGCCGGCCGACAGGCGCTGGCGCGATTCCCAGACGATGGTGCCGGAGCCGGTGCGCTTGCCCTTGTGCCAGCCATTGAGCATCGGGCCGACCGACAGCGCGATGGCCGGAATGTTGACGGTGGCCGCCGCCATCAGCAGCGCCGGCGTCGTCTTGTCGCAACCGATGGTCAGCACGACGCCGTCGAGCGGATAGCCATAGAGCACCTCGACCAGGCTGAGATAGGCAAGGTTGCGGTCAAGTGCGGCGGTCGGGCGCTTGCCGGTCTCCTGGATCGGATGGCAGGGGAATTCGAAGGGGATGCCGCCCATCGAGACGATGCCCTCGCGCACGCGCTTGGCGAGCTCGATGTGGTGCCGGTTGCAAGGCGACAGATCCGAGCCGGTCTGGGCGATGCCGATCAGCGGCTTGCCCGACATCAGTTCGGCGCGCGTCAGCCCGTAGTTCAGATAGCGCTCCAGATAAAGCGCCGTCATGCCCGGATTGTCGGGATTGTCGAACCACTCCTGCGAGCGAAATTTCTTTTTTCTGGTGGGGGCGCCTGCCATCGTGGTCTCCGTATTTGTAAGACAAATCGATATGGCAACGCGCGAGAGCAGGCAAGAGGGCGCGCGGTCGCAACCGGACTTTGGTGCGATAGACACGCATCCGGCCGTGCGTTACGGCTTCGATCAGTCTTTCCGGGAGGTTTTCATGGCTTTGGTGATCGAAGGCGAGGAGCGCATTGCCGCACCCCTGCAAAAAGTCTGGGAAGCGCTGAACGATCCCGAGGTTTTGAAGGCAACCATTCCCGGCTGCCAGAGCCTGGAAATGAAGTCACCGACCGAGATGGCCGCGACGGTGGTGGTGAAGATCGGGCCGATCAAGGCGACCTTCAACGGCGAAGTGACGCTGAAGAACCTGAAGCCGCCGCATTCCTACACCATCCAGGGCGAAGGCAAGGGCGGCATTGCCGGCTTTGCCAAGGGCGGCGCCGACGTGACGCTGACCGAGGATGGGTCGGATGCCACTGTGTTGAAATATGCGGCCAAGGCCGAGGTCGGCGGCAAGATCGCCCAACTCGGCAGCCGGCTGATCGAGTCGACTTCGAAAAAACTGGCCGGGCAGTTCTTTTCAAGCTTCGGCGAGAAGGTCGGCGGCTGACCGTCCCGGTAGAGCAATTCCAGGAAAAGTGTGAAACGGTTTTCCCGGGAAAAGCGCGTAGCGCTTTCCCTTGGGAATTGCGTCAAAAACAAATAAGACGTCACTCGAAGACGATGCTCGGCACCGCCGCTTCGGCCGCGCCGCGTTCCTCATTGACCCTGTCCCAGACCTTGGCGGCGATGTCGCGATAGGTTTTCGCCGTGGCGCTGTCGGGCTTCGAGACAACAACCGGCTCACCGGCATCCGAGCTTTCGCGGATGCCCATTTCCAGCGGCACTTCGCCAAGGAAAGTAACCCCGAGGCGCTCGGCCTCGCGGCGCGCGCCGCCATGGCCGAAAATATCATAGCGTTTGCCGGTGTCCGGCGCGATGAAATAGCTCATGTTCTCGACAATGCCGAGTAGCGGCACGTCGACCTTCTTGAACATATTGAGGCCCTTGCGGGCATCGATCAGCGCCAGGTCCTGCGGCGTCGAGACGATGACGGCGCCGGCGAGCGGCACCTGCTGCGCCATCGTCAACTGGGCGTCGCCGGTGCCGGGCGGCATGTCGACGACGAGCACGTCGAGTCGACCCCATTCGACCTCGCGCAGCATCTGCGTCAGCGCCGACATCACCATCGGGCCGCGCCAGATCATCGGCGTCTCCTCATCGACGAGGAAGCCCATCGACATCACCTTGAGGCCGTAATTCTCCATCGGTTTCAGGATTTTGCCGTCAACCGTCTGCGGCCGGCCATGGATGTTGAGCAGCTTCGGCATGGACGGGCCGTAGATGTCGGCGTCAAGCACACCGACCCGCAAACCATTGGCGGCAAGGCCAAGCGCGATGTTGACGGCGGTGGTCGACTTGCCGACGCCGCCCTTGCCGGAAGCAACCGCGATGATCGCCTCGATGCCGGGCACGCCGCGCTTGCCCTGGCTGTGCGATGCAGGGGCATGCGGAGCAGCGCGCGAGGCGGCGGGGGGAGCCGGCGGTGCCGGCCTGGGTGCGGGGCGCACTGGCACCGGCGCCTCCATGCCGCCGCCCTTCTTTTCCGCCGTCAGCGCGACAACCGCGCCGGCAACACCGGGGATCGCCTTGACGACACGCTCGGCGGCGGCGCGCAACGGTTCCATCTCCTGCGCGCGTGCCGCAGGAACAGTGATCGAGAAGAACACTTTGGAATCGGCGATGAAAATCTCGGAAACCATGCCGAGGTCGACGATGTTGCCGGTGAAGTCCGGCCCGTTGACCGTCTTCAGACGCTCGGTGACGATTTCCTTGGTGACGGACATGACGGCATTTCCTCAGACGGTGGCATGGCGGCTGGCCTGAGATAATGCAGTTCCCGCGCAGAACCAAGTGATCGCTTTGATGCTGACAGGCGCCTACAGCTGTGGCAGCCTCGCAACTATGATCGATAGACCGGCATGATCGACAAACTCGAATTCTTCATCGCGCTGGCCAAGGAGGAGCATTTCGGCCGGGCGGCCGAGGCGTGTGGCGTCACCCAGCCGACCCTGTCGGCCGGCATCAAGCAGCTGGAGGGCCAGCTCGGCGTCATGCTGGTCAATCGCGGGTCGCGGTTCCAGGGGCTGACGCCGGAGGGCAAGCAGGTGCTGGTGTGGGCGCGGCGCATCGTCGGCGATACCAGGACCATGCGCGAGGAGATGCGCGCGGCGCGCCATGGTCTTTCCGGCCGCATCCGCATTGCCGCCATCCCGACCGCACTTGCCATGGTGGCGCGGCTGACGACGCCGTTTCGCGAAAAGCATCCGGGCGTCACCTTCTCGGTGCTGTCGCGCACCTCGATCGAGGTCTTGTCGCTGCTCGGCAATTTCGACATCGATGCCGGCATCACCTACCTCGACAACGAACCGCTTGGACGGGTAACCAGCGTGCCGCTCTATGACGAGCGCTATCAGCTGATCACGGCGGTCGGAAACCCCTATTCCGACCGCGACAAAGTGACATGGGCCGAGATCAGCCAGTTGCCGCTCTGCCTGCTGACGCCTGACATGCAGAACCGCCGCATCATCGACCAGCATCTGGCCGAGGCCGGCGTGCAGGTGCGGCCGACGCTCGAATCCAACTCGATGATCGTGCTGTTCTCGCATATCCGCACCGGCAAATGGTCGTCGATCATGCCGCTCAACCTCGCGGAAACGTTCGGCTTTTCGGAGCCGATCCGAGCCATTCCGATCGTCGAGCCCGATGCCAGCCACACGGTCGGCCTGGTGGCCACGCCGCGTGAGCCGCACACGCCGCTGGTGCAGGCGCTGCTGGACGAGGCAATGGCGCTGGCAGACGATTTCCGTAGCCATCGCTAGGGTAGAGACTGGGGGCTGAACGCTCTTGATAGAAGATTTCTATCAAGCGACGGATCAGCTTTATTGATTTCGCGGGTTTCCTCTGTTTTTGTAACGACTTAGCGCTAGAACGCTACCGACCAGGGAGGGCGCTGCATGACGATGCAGCCTGCAAGTACCGAGATCGCATCGCGCACGGCGGCGATTATCCAAGAGCTGAAGGGCCTCGAAGGCCCGTTGCTGCCGATCCTGCACGAGATCCAGGAAGAATTCGGCCATGTGCCACAGGCAGCGCTGCCGGTTATCGCCGACGGGCTGAACCTCTCCAGGGCCGAGGTGCACGGCGTCGTCACCTTCTATCATGATTTCCGTGCCCGGCCGGCCGGGCGACATGTGCTCAAGCTCTGCCAGGCGGAGGCCTGCCAGTCGATGGGCTCGGACGCCGTTGCCGCCAAGATCAAGCAGTTGTTGGGCATCGGTTTCCACGAGACCACCCGCGACGGATCGGTTACACTCGAGCCGGTCTATTGCCTCGGGCTTTGCGCCTGTTCGCCGTCGGCGATGCTCGACGGCGAGGTGATCGGGCGGCTCGATGACGACAAGATCGACGAGATCCTCGCCGAGGTGCGCTCATGATTCCCCGCATCTACATTCCCGGCGATTCCGGCGCGCTGGCGCTCGGTGCCGAAAAGGTCGCCAAGGCTGTTCGCGCGGAACTCGCCGAGCGCGGCATCGAGGCCAAAATCGTGCGCAACGGTTCGCGCGGCGCCTATTTCCTCGAGCCGATGGTCGAGGTGGCAACCGCCAAGGGCCGTGTCGCCTACGGGCCGGTCAAGCCGTCCGACGTCAAGAGCCTGTTCGACAGCGGTTTCCTCACAGGTGGCCACCACAAGCGCTGGCTCGGCGCGCCCGACAATATCCCGTTCCTAGCCAAACAGACCCGGCTGACCTTCGCCCGCTGCGGCATCAACGATCCGCTGTCGCTCGACGCCTACAAGTCGCTCGGCGGGCTGAAGGGCTTGCAGAACGCGGTCGCGATGGCGCCGGCCGATATCGTCAAGCAGGTCACCGAGTCGGGCCTGCGCGGCCGTGGCGGCGCCGGCTTCCCGACCGGCATCAAGTGGAAGACGGTGCTGGATACGACGTCCGACCGCAAATACATCGTCTGCAACGCCGACGAAGGCGACAGCGCCACCTTCGCCGACCGCATGATCATGGAAGGCGACCCCTTCGTGTTGATCGAAGGCATGGCGATCGCCGGTGTCGCGACCGGCGCGACCAAGGGCTTCGTCTATATCCGCTCGGAATATCCGCATGCGGTGGCAACAATGAACAAGGCCGTCGAGATCGCCCGCAAGGCCGGCGTGCTCGGCGTCAATGTGCTGGGTTCGCCCAATGCCTTCGACATGGAAATCCGCGTCGGCGCTGGCGCCTATGTCTGCGGCGAGGAAACCTCGCTGTTGAACAGCCTGGAAGGCAAGCGCGGTGTGGTGCGCGCCAAGCCGCCGCTGCCGGCCATCCAGGGCCTGTTCGGCAAGCCGACGGTGATCAACAACGTCATCAGCCTAGCCTCTGTACCCATCATCATGGACAAGGGTGCCGCCTTCTACAAGGATTTCGGCATGGGCCGCTCGCGCGGCACCATCCCGATCCAGATCGCCGGCAATGTCAGGAATGGCGGCCTGTTCGAAACCGCTTTCGGCCTGACCCTGGGCGAAATCGTCGATGACATTGGCGGTGGTACTGCCACGGGTCGGCCAGTCAAGGCGGTGCAGGTCGGCGGGCCGCTCGGCGCCTACTTCCCGCGCGCTTTGTTCGATACGCCGTTCGACTACGAAGAATTCGCCAAGCGCGATGGACTGATCGGCCATGCCGGCATTACGTTGTTCGACGACACGGCCGACATGCTGAAGCAGGCGCGCTTCGCCATGGAATTCTGCGCCATCGAAAGCTGCGGCAAGTGCACGCCCTGCCGTATCGGCTCGACGCGCGGCATCGAGACCATCGACAGGCTTGCCGCCGGCATCGAGCCGGAAAAGAACCTCGCTCTGGTCACCGACCTCTGCAACACGATGAAGTTTGGATCGCTGTGCGCGCTGGGCGGCTTCACGCCCTACCCGGTGATGAGTTCGATCACGCATTTCCCCGAGGATTTCAGGCCCGCGCCGGCGCGCGTCGCTGCTGAATAGGAGCTGGCAGATGAACATCAAGGCCGACTTCCCATCGCTGGTCGAAGAGATCGACTACGGAACCCCGGAGTCGCGGGCGCAAAAGCAAGTCACGCTGAGCGTCGACGGCCGCAACATCACGGTGCCGGAACGCACCTCGATCATGCGCGCGGCGATGGAAGGCGGGGTCGAGATCCCGAAACTCTGCGCCACCGACATGCTGGATTCGTTCGGCTCCTGCCGCGTCTGCCTGGTCGAGATCGAAGGCCGTGGCGGCACGCCGGCGTCCTGCACGACACCAGTGGGCGAAGGCATGGTGGTGCGCACGCAGTCCGACCGGCTCGACGCTATCCGCCGCGGCGTCATGGAGCTTTACGTCTCTGACCATCCGACCGGCTGGAACGAGAAGGCCGGCACCGGCGCCAGCGAATTCGACACGGTGGCGAAGTCGGTGGGCCTCACCGAGAACCGCTACGGTGTGGAGGGCCGCAACCACGTCAAGCAGGAAGATGGCGTGGCGCCCGGCCATGGCTCGCTGGCGGTCGACTACATCGCCCGCGACGAATCCAATCCCTATTTCACCTATGATCCGGCGCAGTGCATCGTCTGCTCGCGCTGCGTGCGGGCGTGCGAGGAGGTGCAGGGCACCTTCGCGCTGACCATCGAGGGCCGCGGTTTCGAATCGCGCATGGTCGCCGGCATGCATGAGGATTTCATCGCTTCCGAATGCGTGTCCTGCGGCGCCTGCGTGCAGGCCTGCCCGACCGATGCGCTGCGCGAGAAGACGGTGCTCGAAAAGGGCATGCCGGAACGCTCGGCCGTCACCACCTGCGCCTATTGCGGTGTCGGCTGCTCGTTCAAGGCCGAGGTGAAGGATGACGAAGTCATTCGCATGATGCCCTACAAGGACGGCAAGGCGAACCACGGCCACTCCTGCGTCAAGGGCCGTTTCGCCTATGGCTACGCCACCCACAAGGACCGCATCCTGTCGCCGATGATCCGCGAGAAGATCAGCGACCCGTGGCGCGAGGTGAGCTGGGAAGAGGCGATCGCCCACACGGCCAAGGAATTCCGCCGGATCCAGTATCAGTACGGCCGCACCTCGATCGGCGGCATCACCTCCTCGCGCTGCACGAACGAGGAGACCTATCTCGTCCAGAAGCTGGTGCGGCAGGGTTTCCGCAACAACAATGTCGACACCTGCGCCCGCGTCTGCCACTCGCCGACCGGCTATGGGCTCGGCCAGACCTATGGCACGTCGGCCGGCACGCAGGATTTCGACTCGGTCGAATTCACCGACGTCGCCGTCGTCATCGGCGCCAATCCGGTTTCCGCCCATCCGGTGTTCGCCTCGCGGCTGAAGAAGCGGCTGCGCCAGGGCGCCAAGCTGATCGTCCTCGATCCGCGCCGCACCGAGATGGTCAAATCGGCGCATATCGAGGCCGACTATCACCTGCCGCTGAAGCCTGGCACCAACGTGGCGGTGTTGACGTCGCTGGCGCATGTCATCGTCACAGAAGGGCTTTTCGACGAAGCCTTCATCCGCGAACGCTGCGACTGGACGGAGTTCCAGGACTGGGCCTCCTTCGTCGCTTTGCCGGAAAACCGCCCCGAGACCGTCGGCAAGCTTTCCGGCGTCGACCCGGAGCTGATCCGGGGTGCTGCGCGGCTCTACGCCAAGGGCGGCAATGGCGCGATCTACTACGGCCTTGGCGTGACGGAACACAGCCAGGGTTCGACGACGGTGATGGCGATTGCCAACCTCGCCATGGCCACGGGCAATATCGGCCGCCCGGGCGTCGGCGTGAATCCGCTGCGCGGCCAGAACAACGTGCAGGGCTCGTGCGACATGGGCTCCTTCCCGCACGAACTGCCCGGCTATCGCCACATCTCCGGCGAAGCCGTGCGTGACATCTATGAGAGCCTTTGGGGCGTGAAGCTGGACGACGAACCCGGCTTGCGCATCCCCAACATGCTCGATGCCGCCGTCGACGGCTCCTTCAAAGGCATCTACATCCAGGGCGAGGACATCCTGCAGTCCGATCCCGACACCAAGCATGTCGCCGGCGGTCTCGCCGCCATGGAATGCGTCGTCGTGCACGATCTCTTCCTCAACGAAACGGCGAACTACGCGCATGTCTTCCTGCCGGGTTCGACCTTCCTGGAAAAGGACGGCACCTTCACCAATGCCGAGCGCCGCATCAACATGGTGCGCAAGGTGCTGGAACCGAAGGCGCGCTATGCCGACTGGCAAGCGACGCAAGAGCTTGCCCGAGCGATCGGACTCGATTGGAACTATCAGCATCCCTCCGAGATCATGGACGAGATCGCCAAGACGACGCCGAGCTTCGCCAATGTCTCCTTCGAGCTGCTCGACCGGGTCGGATCCGTGCAGTGGCCCTGCAACGAGAAGGCCCCGCTCGGCACGCCGATCATGCATATTGACAGTTTCGTGCGCGGCAAGGGCAAGTTCATCCGCACCGAATATGTGGCAACCGACGAGAGGACCGGGCCGCGCTTCCCGCTGCTTTTGACCACCGGCCGTATCCTCAGCCAGTACAATGTCGGCGCGCAGACACGGCGCACCGACAACGTCATGTGGCACTCGGAAGACCGGCTGGAGATCCATCCGCACGATGCCGAGAATCGCGGCCTACGCGATGGCGACTGGGTGCGGCTGACCAGCCGCTCCGGCGAGACGACGCTGCGGGCGCTGATCACCGACCGGGTGTCGCCGGGCGTGGTCTACACGACCTTCCACCATCCGGACACGCAGGCCAACGTCATCACCACCGACTTCTCGGACTGGGCGACCAACTGTCCGGAGTACAAGGTGACGGCGGTGCAGGTCGGCGCCTCCAATGGCCCGTCGGACTGGCAGCGCGAGTACGACGAGCAGGCCAGGAACAGCCGCCGTATCGCCTCGCTGCAGGCAGCGGAGTAGTCTTGGCCGCGCGCCGCAAAGCAACGACCGAGACATCGCGGCTGGCGCACCGCGCCAGCGGTACGGCTGTTGCTAACCGCATGGTGCCGGAGGAGACGCCGGTGGCGTTCTCCTTCGCCGGAACCACGCATGCGGTGATGATGGCGAGCCCGGCCGACTTCGAGGATTTCGCGCTCGGCTTCTCGCTGACCGAAGGCATCATTGCTTCTTCCGAAGAGATCGAGGCGATCGACGTCGAGGATCATGGTGCAGGCATCGACATCCAAATCCGGCTGAAGGACCAGGCCAATACACGCTTCGAGGCGCGGCGGCGCAGGCTGGCCGGGCCGGTCGGTTGCGGGCTCTGCGGCATCGAATCCATCGAGGAAGCGATGCGCTCTGTCGATGCGGTTGGTGCGTCAAAACTTACGCTTGGTGCCGACGACATCGTCCGCTCCGTCAAGCTGTTGTCGAAGGTGCAGCCGCTGCACGCGGAAACCGGAGCCGTGCATGCCGCCGGCTTCTATATCCCCGGCAAGGGCGTGGTCATGGCGCGCGAGGATGTCGGCCGCCACAATGCGCTGGACAAGCTGGCCGGCGCGCTGGCCAAGGCCGGCATCGACGGCGCATCGGGCGCTGTCGTGGTGACGTCGCGCGTGTCGGTCGAGATGGTGCAGAAGACGGCGGCGATCGGTTCCGCCTTCATCATTGCCGTCTCGGCACCGACAGCGCTTGCCATCCGTACGGCTGATGAGGCCGGCATGACACTGGTGGCGCTGGTGCGCGGCGATGATTTTGATGTTTTCACCCACCCCGACCGGGTGGTCTTGGGAGTTGCCCAGCATGTCGCATGACGAAGATCACATCACCAGCACCAGGGAGAAGCTGGTGCGCATGGCCAACCAGATCGCGGCCTTCTTCCACTCCAGGCCGCGCGAGGAAGGTGTTGCCGGCGTCGCCGAGCACATCAACAAGTTCTGGGAACCCAGGATGCGGCGGCAGTTCTTCGAGATGCTGGACAGCGGCGGCGAAGGTTTTGACGAACTCGTCGTCGTGGCCTCGGCCAGGATCAAGCGGCCGATCACGCCGGCCGAGGCCGATATCAAGCTCGGGCTCACGCCCTCCCCGGCCGACGCCGCCGCGTCGCAAAAGTAGCCGCGGGGCCTCGTAGGCTTATATTTCCTTTCGCTAAAGTTTGAGCTGCCGCAACCGGTGCGGCTCTGCTATGGTCGACGATCAGAAATCGTCAGGCCGGGCGGAAGAACTCGTGAGGCCGATCGAGACCCGATATGCCCTCAGTGGCGAGGTGCGGATTGCCTATCAGGTGGTCGGCCAGGGGTCGCTTGATCTCGTCTTCGTCCCGGGCTTCATTTCCAATCTCGACCTGCATTGGGAGGACGAGGGCTATACCAGACTCTTGAGGCGGCTGTCGGCATTCTCACGGCTGATCCTGTTCGACAAGCGCGGCACGGGTCTTTCCGATCGTGTCGATGCCCATCACTTGCCCAGCCTCGAGACCCGCATGGACGATGTGCGTGCGGTGATGGATGCGGCCGGCAGCGGCCGGGCGGCACTGCTCGGCGCTTCCGAAGGCGCGCCGATGGCAATGCTGTTCGCCGCCACCTATCCGGAGCGGACGCGGGCGCTGGCGCTCTATGGCGGCTATGCGCATTTCCACAAATGGGTGATGCCGCCCGAACGCCTCGATGCGTTCATCGCAACGGCCGAAACGGCCTGGGGCACCGGCGCCACCTTGCCCAATTTCGCACCGGGTCGGGTCGATGACACCCGGTTTTCAACCTGGTGGGCACGCTTCGAGCGCCTGTCGGCGAGCCCGACAGCGGCGGCGGCACTGGCGCGGATGAACGCGGAAATCGATGTGCGCGGCGTGCTGGCGGCGATCAGCGCGCCGACGCTGCTGATCCATCGCCGCAACGATGCCCGGGTCGATCCCGACGCCAGCCGCTTCCTGGCCAGGAAGATCCCGAATGCGCGGCTGGTCGAAATCCCGGGGCGCGACCATCCGATCTGGACCGGCGATGTCGACCGGGTGGCCGACCTGATCGAGGAATTCCTGACCGGCGAATGCGCCGTGGCCGAAGCCGAACGCGTTCTGGCCGCACTTCTGGTGACGCGCATCTACGATACGGCGCGGCTTGGCGACCGGATGTGGAGCGAACGCAGCCAGCGTTTCCAGGAGACATGGCGAACACTCGTCGGGCGCCATGGCGGGCGCTGCGTCGACATGCATGGCGAAATGATGATTTCACGCTTCGATGGGCCGGGGCGTGCCTTGCGTTGCGCGGCGGCGCTGCGCGAGGCGGCGCAGCAAATCGGCGTGGCGAGCGCACAGGGGGCGCATGTCGGCGAGATCGAATTGCGCGGGCCGCCAAGCGGATTGACAGGCCGCGTGACGATGCACCTCGCCACGCATGCCGGGCGCGGCGACATATTGGCGTCGCGGCTGGTCGCTGACCTCGCGGCCGGCTCGGGGCTTCATTTCACCGACGCCGGCCGCATCGGCATCGACGAGCTCGACGAGCCGCTGGCGCTTGTCCTGGCGATGTCCGAACAGCATCTGGAACCGGCTTGCCGCCCCAAGGCCAGGGCAACCGAGCCGGCCTGCCTGACGGTGCGCGAGAGCGCGGTGGTGAATTTGATCGCCGACGGCAAGAGCAATGCCGCGATCGCCGCCGATCTCAGGCTGAGCGAGCACACGGTCAAGCGCCACGTCGCCAACATACTGCTCAAGCTCGACCTGCCATCGCGAGCAGCAGCTGCGGCATTCTCCGCCAGGCACACTGGCCCGGACGGGCCATGAGCGCCATGGCGCTTTCGGGCGAAGCGGGCACGCCGATGTAAGCGCTATCAATTCCCCCATGCAGGCCAGCCGGATATCGCCGGGAAAGGCGCTGCGAACGGAGGATGAAATGCTCAAGTCAAAACTGAATGTCAGATCATTTGTGATCGCGGCAGGCATTGGCGCGCTGTTCACGATCTCTCCCGCAAAGGCCGAGGATGCATCGGCGACAGCCGCCTACAAGGACATCCAGGCGACGCTTGGCTCGGTGCCGGACATGTTCAAGACACTGCCTGACGTCGCCATCGCCGGCGCCTGGGCCGAGATCAAGGGAGTGCAGCTCAACCCCAAGACCGCGCTTGACGGCAAGACCAAGGAGCTGATGGGCCTCGCCGTAGCGTCGCAAATCCCATGCCAGTACTGCATCTATTTCCACACCCAGGCGGCCAAGCTCAACGGCGCAAGCGACGAGGAGATCAAGGAAACGATCGCGATGGCGGCAATCGTTCGCCATTGGTCGACGATGCTCAATGGCAGCCAGGTCGATCTCGCCACTTTCAAGAAGCAGACCGATGACGTCTTCGCGGCCGTCAAGGCGAAGTCGCAATGAAAGGCACTGCCCGTCGATAAGCGCCGGGCAGACTTCCGAACGTCAACCGCCCGAAGACGGGCCATGGAGGATGAAATGCTGACCAAAACCCAAGCCGTGGATGGCGCGGCCATCAAGAAGGCGATCGAAACCCGCGACGGCAAGATGCTGTCGAGCTTCTATGCCGATGACGCGCTGGTGCGCGTGATCGACCGCAACAACCCGCCGAGCAAGCCGCGCGAGATCCGCGGGCGCGCCGCGATCACCACCTTCTGGGACGACATCTGCAGCCGGGCGATGACCCACAAGGTCGATACCACGATCGCCGACGGCAACAGCCTGGCCTTCACCCAGGCCTGCGCCTATCCGGACGGCACCAAGGTGTTCGCCGCCGCGATGCTGGAACTGAAGAACGGGCAGATCGCACGGCAGACTGTCGTGCAGGCCTGGGACGAATAGGCAAACAGCCGCCAACTCAACCTTGGGAGGAACCAACATGTTCAGCGCCAGATGGCAGATCGACGCCAAATTCGGCCACAAGCAGACCGTGCTCGAATTGCTGAAGAAATGGGAGCGCGAGATCGGCTCGCAGGTCGGTCTCGCCGAGCTGAAGTTCCAGATCATGACCGGATCGATCGGTGCTCGGGAAGCGACGGTCGAGTCGCACCATCAGGTTGAAAGCCTGGCCCAGTTGGAGGCGATGTTCGCCAAGATCGGCAAGATCGACGCGCACGCCAAATGGGGCAAGGAGATGGAGCCCTTTGTCGTGTCAGGCACCAGCCTGTGGAACATCTATCGCATCGTCGAATAGTGTTCTTCTCCCCGTTTACGGGGAGAAGATGCCGGCAGGCAGATGAGGGCGGAGCCAGCCTCCACAAGGTTTGCGCCGCCCCTCATCCGGCCCTTCGGGCCACCTTCTCCCCGTGAACGGGGAGAAGGAAGGCGTTATGCGTGGGCCACCATCACATGCCGCACGGCGGTATAGTCTTCCAGCGCGTAGAGCGACATGTCCTTGCCGTAGCCGGACTGCTTCAGCCCGCCATGCGGCATCTCGTTGGTCAGCATGAAATGGGTGTTGATCCAGGTACAGCCATATTGCAGGCGGGCAGCGGTCGCCATGGCGCGCGAGACATCCTTGGTCCACACCGATGACGCCAGGCCATAATCGCTGTCATTGGCCCAGTTCACCGCCTCGTCGACTTCGGTGAAGCGGGTGATCGACACGACCGGGCCGAAGACTTCGCGGCGCACGATCTCGTCCTCCTGCAGCGCACCGGCGACGACGGTCGGCTGGTAGTAGAAGCCGGTGCCCTCGCCCGGCTTGCCGCCGGTGGTGATCTCGATGTGCTTCAACTCGGAGGCACGTTCGACGAAGCTCGACACCCGGTCGCGCTGGCGGCGCGAGATCAGCGGGCCGATCTCGTTTTCGGTATCGTCCGGCTGGTTGTACTTGATGGTCGACACGGCCGAGGACAGATCGGCGACCAGCTTGTCGTAGATCTTCTTGCCGGCATAGATGCGGCAGGCGGCGGTGCAATCCTGGCCGGCATTGTAGTAGCCGAAGGCGCGCAGGCCCTTGACGACGGCACCGAGATCGGCGTCGTCGAAGACGATGACCGGCGCCTTGCCGCCGAGTTCGAGATGCGTGCGCTTGACCGACTTGGCGGCCGCCTGCAGCACCTTCTTGCCGGTGGCGACATCACCGGTGATCGAGATCATGTTGACCTTGGGATGGTTGATCAGCGTGTTGCCGACACTGTCGCCGCGGCCGAGCACGACATTGACGACACCTTCCGGCAGGATTTCGGCGAGTATCTTCGCCAGCTTCAGCGCCGTCAGCGGCGTCTGCTCCGACGGCTTGAAGACGACGGTGTTGCCGCCGGCGATCGCCGGCGCCAGCTTCCAGGCCATCATCATCAGCGGATAGTTCCACGGCGCGATCGAGGCGACGATGCCGATCGGGTCACGCCGGACCATCGAGGTGTGGCCAGGCAGATATTCGCCGGCGACGACGCCCGGCATCGAACGCACCGCACCGGCGAAGAAGCGGTAGCAGTCGACAATCGCCGGGATTTCGTCATTGAGCACGGCATTGATCGGCTTGCCGCAGTTCAGCGCCTCGAGAGCGGCGAAGTCCTTGGCCTCGGTTTCGATGCGGTCGGCGATCTTCAGGAGATAACCAGAGCGCTGCGCCGGCGTGGTGCGCGACCACAAGACGAACGCTTGTTCGGCGGCAGTGACTGCCGCCTCGATCTGCGCCTGGCTCGCCTCGGGCAGGTTGAGAATGGTCGCCCCGGTCTTTGGATTGAGGATCGGCTCCTCGGCTTCTGTGCCCTTCTCGAATTTCGGGCCGATCAGCATCTGGGTGTCCATTGGATTTCTCCCTTGTCAGGAGCGAGTAGCGAATAGCGAATAGCGAGTAGGGTTGGTCGTCGATTCCCTATTCGCTATTGGCTACTCCCTATTCGCTGTTTCATTTTCCACTGCCAGCGATCTGGTCGCCGTCGCGGGTCAGGTAATAGGCAAGCAGGATCGGCAGCAGCGTCACCAGCACGACGACCATGGCCACGACATTGGTGACCGGGCGCTGGCGCGGACGGATCAGTTCCTCCAGCATCCAGATCGGCACCGTCTGCTGCTGGCCGGCGGTGAAGGTGGTGACGATGACCTCGTCGAACGACAAGGCGAAGGCGAGCATGCCGCCGGCGAGCAGTGCCGTGGCAATGTTGGGCAGCACGACATGCCGGAAGGTCTGGAAGCCGTCGGCGCCGAGATCCATCGAGGCCTCGATCATCGACCCAGAGGTGCGGCGGAAGCGGGCCACCGCGTTGTTGTAGACGACGACGACGCAGAAGGTGGCGTGGCCGAGCACGATCGTCCAGAACGAGAACGGGATCTCGGCGAGCGCGAAAGCCGAGCGCAGCGCGATGCCGGTGATGATGCCGGGCAGCGCGATGGGCAGGATGACCAGCAGCGAGATGGTTTCGCGGCCGAAGAATTTCGTGCGCGAGTCCGCAGCGGCACAAAGCGTGCCGAGCGCCAGCGCAATCGCGGTCGAGATGGCGGCGACGCGCACCGACAGCGACAGCGCTTCCCAGACATCGGGCCGATTCCAGGTGACGGCGAACCATTGCGTGGTCAGCCCTGGCGGCGGCCAGACAAAGCTCTTCTCCTCCGTGGTGAAGGCGTAGACGAAGATCAGCAGGATCGGCAGATGCAGGAACAGCAGGCCGCAGGCTGCAGCGATCTTCAGGCCGAGTGGAGCCGATTGACCACGGTCAGAGCGCATCGAAGGCCCCCATACGCTTGGCGCCCCAGAGGTAGAAGCCCATTATGACGATCGGCACCACAGTGAAGGCGGCGGCGAGCGGGATGTTGCCGGCGGTGCCTTGCTGGGAATAGACCGCCTGGCCGATGAACAGGCGCGACGTGCCGATGATCTGCGGGATGATGTAGTCGCCCAATGTCAGCGAGAAGGTGAAGATCGAGCCGGCGACAATGCCAGGCAGCGCCAGCGGGAACAGCACGTTGCGGAACGTCTGGCCGGGCGAAGCGCCAAGATCGGACGATGCCTCGACCAGGTTGCCGGGCACGCGTTCGAGCGCCGCCTGGACCGGCAGGATCATGAAGGGCAGCCAGACATAGACGAAGACAATGAAGGTGCCGGTGAACGACACCGACAGCGAGTTGCCGCCGACGACCGGCAGCGACAGCCAGGCATCGAGCAGCCACAGCAGATGCAGCTTGGCGAGCAGCCAGGTCAAAATGCCTTCCTTGGCCAGGATCAGCTTCCAGGCGTAGATCTTGACCAGGTAGCTCGACCACAGCGGCAGCATGACGCCGAGATAGAACAGCGCCTTCCAGCGCCCGCGCGCATAACGCGCCGCATAATAGGCGATCGGGAAGGCGACGATGGCCGAGGCCAGCGTGACCAGAGCCGCCATCGTCACCGTGCGCAGGATGATGTCGAGATTGGCGGCCTGGAGCAGGTCGCCATAGGTCTTGAGCGTGAACTGGCGGTTGATGAGGCCGGAATACTCGTCGATGGAGAAAAAGCTCTGCGCCAAAAGGGCGAACAGCGAGCCAATATAGACGATGCCGAGCCACAGGACCGGCGGCAAAAGCATGAGCAGGAGCAGGAGTTGCGGCCGGCGCCAGAACAGATCCGACAGCGCGCCACGCATGCCGCCGCTGCCGGGCAGGATCGCGGGCGCCGTGGCGCGCGGCATGGTGGCGTCGAGGCTCATGCCGGCTCGTCCATCAGATGCAGGTGCTCGCGGTTGAAGGTGAGCACCACCGCCTCGCCTTCCGCCGGCAGGGCCGTGCCGGCCGGCACGATGGCGTGCAGCTTCAATCCGTTGGCATCGAGCGCCAGCCTGGTGGTGGCGCCGAGATAATTGGTCGAGACGAGGCGCGCGGCGACGCCTTCGCCGCTTGCGGCGCGGCCGACACGAATGGATTCGGGACGCAGGCTGCCCCAGCGATGCTGGCCCGAATAGCGCTGGACGAAGTCCGGCGGCAGGACGTTGGAAGAGCCGACGAAATCGGCGACGAAGCGCGTACGGGGCCGCTGGTAGATGTCCTCCGGCGTGCCGATCTGCATGATCCTGCCGTCGTTGAAGACGGCGACGCGGTCCGCCATCGACAGCGCCTCGCCCTGGTCGTGGGTGACGAAGACGAAGGTGATGCCAAGCGCCTTCTGCAGCGACTTCAGCTCTTCTTGCATGTTCTCACGCAGTTTCAGATCAAGCGCCCCAAGCGGCTCGTCGAGCAACAGCACCTTGGGCTGGTTGACCAGCGCACGGGCGAGCGCGACGCGCTGGCGCTGGCCGCCGGAAAGCTGGCCGGGGCGGCGGGCGCCATAGCCGGGCAATCGCACCAGCGACAGCGCCTCCTCAGCCGCGTTGTGCCGCTCGGCCTTGCCGACGCCCTTGACCATCAGCCCATAGGCGACGTTGTCGAGCACGTTGAGGTGCGGGAACAGCGCATAGTCCTGGAACACGGTGTTGACGTTGCGGCGATAGGGCGGCACGCCCTCGGCACGCTCACCGAAAATCGAGATCGAACCCGCCGTCGGCTGCTCGAAACCGGCGATGAGGCGCAGGCATGTCGTCTTGCCGGAACCGGACGGCCCGAGCATGGCGAAGAACTCACCTGGCGCAATGTCGAGATCGACCGCGTCGACGGCGCGGACGCTGCCGAAATGGCGCGAGACTTTCTGGAAGGATACGGCAGAGGTCATGGGCTGTCAGTCTGTTGCCGGTTTATCAAAATCATCCTCAGCTACAAATCTGGCTAGGATCGCGAAATTCGCACACCGCTTCACCTCCCCCCTCGATGGGGGAGGTCGCGGCGAAGCCGCGGGTGGGGTGATAGCGCGGAGCTAGCGGATAGGCCCCACCCCGACGCTGCGCGTCGACCCTCCCCACAAGGGGGAGGGTGAAGAAAATCACCGTCCGCCGATGACGCCGATATAGTCCGACACCCAGCGGTAGTACGGCACGCATTGGTCGTTCTGGGTGACGCATTTCGAGACCGGCGTCTTCCAGAACTTGATCTTGTCGAAATTGTCGTAGCCGTTGGTCTTGCAGCCTTCCTCGCCGAGCAGTTCGTTGCCCTTGCAGGCGGCGGGCACCACCGGCAGCGAGCCGAACCAGGCCGAGACATCGCCCTGCACCTTCGGCGACAGCGAATGCTCGAGCCACATATAGGCGCAGTTCGGATGGGCCGCGTCGGCTTCCATCATGGTGGTGTCGGCCCAGCCGGTGACGCCTTCTTCCGGCACGGTCGAGGCGACCGGCTTCTTGGCGGCAACCAGCGTGTTGACCTGATACGGCCACGAGCCGGAGGCGACGACGCCTTCATTCTGGAAGTCGTCGACCTGGATGGCAGCGTCATGCCAGTAGCGGCCGACCAGCGTGCGCTGGACGCGCAGCAGGTCGAGTGCTGCCTTGTACTGGTCCTCGTTCAGCTCGTAGGGGTCCTTGATGCCGAGTTCCGGCTTGTGGAACATCAGATAGTTGGCGGCGTCGGCGATGTGGATCGGCCCGTCATAGGCCTGGACGCGGCCCTTGTTGGACTTGCCGTCCGGCAGCTTCATCTCCTCGAAGACGACGTTCCAGCTCTTCGGCGCGTCCTTGAACACCTCGGTGTTGTACATCAGGATGTTGGGGCCCCACTGATAGGGAACGCCATAGTGGACCTTGTCGACAGTGAACCAGGGCGCGTCCTTAAGCCGGTCGTCGACCGCCTTCCAGCTCGGGATGAGATCGGTGTTGATCGGCTGCACGCGCTTGCCGGCGACGAGGCGCAGCGAGGCATCGCCCGAAGCCGTGACGAGGTCGAAGCCGCCCTCGTTCATCAGCGAGACCATCTCGTCCGAGGTGTTGGCGGTCTTGACGTTGACCTTGCAGCCGCTGTCCTTCTCGAAGGCGGTGACCCAGTCATAGCCCTTGTCGGTCTCGCCACGTTCGATATAGCCCGGCCAGGCAACGATGTTGACCTGGCCTTCGCCCTTGCCGAGTTCCTTGACCTGGGCGATGGCCTGACCGGAGAAGGTCAGCGCGACCGTCAGCGCAGTGCACGACTTCAGGAATGAATTCATCATCGATCTCCCATTTTGGCGCATGGCCCCGAAACCGCTCCGGTTTTCGCCAGATCACGCGCGGACTGAAAAACTGCCGGTTCGTCCTGTGGACTTGATGTCGCTCTGCTGGCGGCTTTGGTCCCTGAAACCGAAGGTGCTTGGAAAATTCCGGTTTCGCAAATTCATTTATCAGAAAGGCGATATCGGTTTTTCCGATAGATTGGTATTTCTTCAGAGGCGCTGGCGGACCGTCCGCTGCGACTGGGCAAGGCCGATGAAATCGCGCGCCGCCTGCGGCAGGCCGGAGCCGCGGCGCCAGACCATGCCGACCTGTACCACCGGCAAGGAGCCGGAAATATCGCGCGATTCGATGCGGTCGCCTTCCAGCGACCATGGCCGGTAGACAAGGTCGGGCAGCAGCGCCACGCCGGCGCCGGTGGCGACCAGGCTGCGCACCGCTTCGACCGAGCGGGTGCGGAAGGCGACATGCGGCTTGGCGCCGATCGCCGTCAGCAGTTTGCCGGTGTTCTCCTCGATCTCGTCGACAGTCAGCATGATCAGCGGCTCGCCAGCAATGTCGCCAATGCTGATGATGTCGGCGCCGGCGAGCGAATGGCCGAGCGGCAGCCACAGCCGGTAGGCCGAGACCTCGAGGATTTCCGATTGCAGCGCGGTGCGGTCCCGCAGATTGGAGGTGACCATGACGGCGATGTCGAGCTTGCCACCGATCAGCAGATGTTCGAGGTAGTCGCCATTGTCCTCGATGGCCGAAACCTCGACGCCCGGATAGGCGCGGCGGTAGCGGGAAAGCAGGTCCGACAGCACATAGCCGGCGACCAGCGAGGTGACACCGAGCTGCAGCCGCCCGCCCGCCACCGCCTGTTCGCCGGAAAAAGAGCGACGCGCGTCGGACACATCGGCGAGGATCTTCGTCGCATGGCGCAGGAACTGATGGCCCTTGTGGGTGATGTTGAGGCCGCGCGGATGGCGCTCGAACAGTTCGACGCCGAGATCGCTTTCGAGTTCCTTGATCGCTTCGGTGACCGACGATTGCGAAATGGAGAGGTTCTGCGCAGCACCTGACACCGTGCCTTGCTCGGCGACGGCGATGAAGAATTGCAACTGGCGGATGGTGAAGGCCATGGCCGGACTAAACACCGGCGGCCGAGCGAAGGAAAGCCGACGGTGGAGCTTATCCCATGACTGGAGACTGGTGCCGTGCGCTCAGCCGAGCGCCAGCTTGATACGCCGCCGGCATGCGGGGCCATAACGCAGTGCCAGCATGAAGGCTGTCTCCAGCGCCACGACGATGACAATGATGCGCAAGCCCACCGTGAAGGAGTCCTGGCCGCTGCCACGCAAGAGATAGCCGGTCAGGAGAAACCCCGCATTCCAGATGGTGGCGCCGACCAGCGTCGCGATCGCAAAGGGCAATGCAGGCAGACAAAGCGCGCCCGCCGCGATCGGCAGGTAGTTGCGCACCGTCGGGATGAACTGCGCCAGCAGGGACACCCGGACATGATTGCGGCGATAGGCCTGGCCAAGCTTGCGATAGGTTGCGGGGCGCAGGAAGACATATCTGCCGACTCGTTCGATCAGCCGGTCGGCACGATCAAATCCGATCCGGCGGCCAACCCCATACCAGACAAGGCAGCCGGCGAAGGAGGCGAGTGTCGTCACCATCAGCAGGATCGCCAGTATGAAACCATCCGGTGCCGCCGTCATGCCGAGGAACAGCAGCAGCACATGCGAGGGTGGAATCGGCAGGATTTTCTCGGTGAAGGCGAGGCAGAAGACGCCGAACAGGCTGAAGCCGAGAATGGCCGACAATGGACCTGTCATGCGAAGCGCCAATCATAGGTTCCCAGCGTCTTGATCCTGGCGACGCGATAGACCGTCGCCGGCGGGAAATTGCGAAAGGTATGGCCGACCCGCGTCACCTCGAGATCGAGCCGGTCGAGCAGCGACTGGTCGAACGGGCAGCGCCGGCCGAGCGTGAACTGATAGAGCGCCCCGCCGGGGCGAAGGTTTGCGAAAACACCTTCGAGAATGGCAAGCGTCTTGCGCGGCGAAATCAGGCGGAAGGGCAGCCCGCTGACGGCGGCACCAACCACCGGCTGCTGGAATAGCAACAGATGGCGCAGACCGACGGCATCCATTTCAAAAATACGGGCGGCGGGAAAGCGCCGCATGAGAAGTGCCGCAAAATCCGGATCGGATTCGATCAGCGTCAGATCCTCTTCCCTCACCCCGCGTGACAGCAGTGCCCGTGTGAACGGGCCGGTTCCGGGACCGAGCTCCAGCACGGGGCCCGTCTCGGGGCCGATGTCGCGCGTCATCAAGGCCGCCAGGCTGGAACTGGACGGCGTGACGGAGCCGACCCTGAACGGCGCAACGGTCCACGCCATGAGAAAAGACAGAGCATCATGTGCAGGCATAACCAACCTCAATTCCGGACGACAGCACGCCAACCGGTTTGGTGTGGCGCTTGATTTCGTTTCGGCGTCGGACCCGAACCTGTTGCTGCATAGTCGGGCCCGACGCCTTGATGCCGGCATGGGCGGTTCCTGCCGACTGGCGCTGTTTGCCGTGGCTGGATTGCATAGACATTGCGCAACATCGCGGGCGCAAAGAAAGAACTTGCCGGGCTCGGTCCGTTCGGCTTTGCCATGTTTGCGCAATGTTGGCGCGGTAGCGCCCGATGAAGAGTTCGTTGCCGGGGGAGTGTGGATGCGTATCTTGCTGGTCGAGGACGAGCCCGAGATGGTCTCGGCGCTGCGTGCAGCGCTGAAACGTCACGACATGGTGGTCGATCACGCCGGCACATTGCTGGAGGCGGAGGGCTTCGTTGCCGTCGACAGCTACGACGCCATCCTGCTCGACCGCCAGTTGCCTGACGGTGACGGGCTGTCGCTGGTGCCGAGATTGCGCTCGGCGAAGAACACCACGCCCGTGCTGGTGCTGACGGCGAAGGGCGACACGTCTGACAAGGTCGACGGGCTGGACATGGGCGCGGACGACTATCTGGCAAAGCCGTTCGCCTTCGAGGAACTGCTGGCCCGCTTGCGCGCTTTGCTTAGACGGCCGGCGCCGCTGCAGTCGCAATTTATCCGCGCCGGCCATCTGGTGCTCGATGTCGGACATCGCGAGGCTGCGATCCGCGGCGAGCCGCTCAGCCTGCCGCGGCGCGAACTCCTGGTGCTGGAGGCGCTGATGCGGCGTACCGGCCGCATGGTGCAGCGCGAGGCGCTGATGGAAGCGGTGTTCGGCCTTGACGACGAGATCCAGTCCAACGCGCTCGACACCCATGTCTCGCGCCTGCGCCGAAAGCTGGCCGACGCCGATGCCGGGGTGACGATCAACGGCATTCGCGGCGTCGGCTATCTCCTGCGCGAAACGACATGAGCGCCGAGCGATGAGCCTCAAACGCCCGCGTTCGCTCAAATGGAGCCTGGTGCTGCGCATCGCCTTGCTGCAATGCGCGATGCTGACTCTGATCATCGTCGGCATTCTCGGCGCGTTGCTCGCCACAGGCCTCATTCCACACGACTATGAGGACGGCACGATGGACGTGCTGGCGGACGCCGTTGCGCGCGACGCGGGCGGCAAACTCATGCTGCGTGAGACCTCGGATCTGACAAAGCTGCGATCCGATGTCCCCGACCTCTGGTTCATCATCCGCGACAAGCAGGGGCAGCGGCTGCAGGAGGGCACGGTGCCGGCCATCTTCCAGCCCTTTGTCGGGCTGCTGGACACCATCAGCGATGCGCGTATCGACCATACAATCGGGCAAAGCGCGCCGCCGGAGGGGAAGATCCGCTGGACCGACACCGCGGCCGGCAACGTCCAGATCTTCACCGGCACCAAGGGCGGGCTTTCGCTGCTGCGCCTGCTCGGACAGGCGCCGCAGTTCTTCCTGCAGGGGATATTGCCGCTGGCCGGACTGATGGCGCTGGCCACGCTGTTCGCGACGCCCTGGGTGGTGCGCGGCGCGCTGTCGGGCCTTGGCCATGCGGCCGCCGAGGCCGAACGCATCGACATCGACCAGCGCGGCGTACAGCTGCCGCTGAAGGACGTGCCGATGGAGGTGACGCCGCTGGTGAAGGCGGTGAACGCCGCCCTTGCGCGGCTCGACAAAGGCTATGAACGCCACAAGCGTTTCCTGACCGACGCCGCCCATGAGTTGAGGACACCGGTCGCCATCCTCAACACACGCCTGGCCTCGCTGCCGGCGACACCCGAGCGGGCCCGGCTGCTGCAGGACGCGGCGCGGCTTTCGACGCTGACCGACCAACTGCTCGACCTGCAACGCCTCGACCGGCAAGCCGCATCCTTCGAGAAGGTCGATCTGGTGGCGATCGCGCGCGGCGTCATCCTCGACCTCGCGCCGATGGCCTTCTCGGCAGGATACGAGATGTCGTTCGAGCCGGAACGGGAAATAGTCTTCGCCAGCGGCGACCGCACCGCGATCGAACGTGCCGTGACCAACATCGTCCAGAATGCCATCGAGCATGGCGGCCGCGCGGGCAAGATCACCGTCAGCGTCACAGCGCCCGCTGTCATCGAGGTGCGGGACGAAGGCGACGGCGTGCCGCAAGCCGAGCGCGAACGCATCTTCGAGCCCTTCTATCGGCTGCGTCCCCAGGATCATGGTGCCGGGCTCGGCCTCAACCTGGTGCAGGAAATCATGCAATTGCATGGCGGGCGCATCGAGATTTTCGACGGCAAGCCGAGCGGCGCCTGCTTCAGGATGAGTTTTCGCGCCTTGCCCGCATAGGCTTGCCTCAAACGGCCACGATCCGTGCGCGTTTGACATCGCGGCAAATCGTAACTAATTTAGTTACATGAAACGCAACAGCCGACTGTCCTCCACCTTGCACATCCTCGTCCACATGGCCGAGAAGCCCGGGCACGCGCTGACCTCCGAGCAGCTTGCCACCTTCATCCACACCAATCCGGTGGTGGTGCGCCGCACGATCGCCGGATTGCGCGATGCCGGCATCGTCACCTCGTCGCGCGGACATGGCGGCGGCTGGCTGCTCGGGCGCTCGCCCGAAACCATCTCGCTGGCCGAGATCAGCGCAGCGCTTGGCGAGACGCTGCTGCCGTTCAGCACCGAGCCGGAAAGCCCGGGCTGCCTTGTCGAGCAAGCGGTGATCGCCGTGCTCGACGATTTTCGCATCGCGGCCGAAAAGCTGCTGGCGGAGAAGCTCAGCCGCATCACGCTGGCCGACCTGACCGCCGATTTCCGCCGCCGCTACGACCTCATTGGAGTCTCCAGCCATGCAGTATGATCTTGCCGTCGTCGGCGGCAGCTTTGCCGGCCTGTCCGCCGCCATCCAGGCGGCGCGGGCGCGGCGCAACGTGCTGGTGATCGACGCCGGCCAGCCGCGCAACCGCTTTGCCGCGCACTCGCATGGCTTCCTTGGCCAGGACGGGCGCACGCCCGGCGCGATCCTCGACGACGCAAGGCGGCAATTGCTCGCCTATCCGACAGCCAGGATCGTCAAGGCGCGTGCCGACAAAGCCGTTGCCAACAGCAGCAGCGATTTCGAGATCACCACCGACGCCGGCGAGACATTCGGCGCCGCGCGGCTGGTGCTGGCCACCGGCGTGCGCGACATCCTGCCGGAGGTTCCCGGGCTTGTCGAGCAATGGGGCAAGACCGTGCTGCACTGCCCCTATTGCCACGGCTACGAGGTTTCCGGCGGGCCGCTTGGCGTGCTCGCGACCGGCCCGATGTCCATGCATCAGGCGCAGTTGATCGCCGACTGGGGCGACGTCACACTGTTCGGCAACGGCCAGATCGAGCCCGATGCCGAGCAGATGCTCGCCCTGGAAAGCAAGACTATCAGGTTTGAGCCCGCGACAGTCAGCGAACTCAGGGAAGACGGCTCCGGCGGCTTGATCGTCCACCTCGACGGCGGCCGAAAGGCTGGCCTCAGGGCGATGTTCACCGCGCCACGCAACACGATGGCGAGCCCGCTAGCCGAACAGCTCGGCTGCGGCCTCAAGGACGGCCTCCTCGGCCCGGTGATTACTGTCGATGACAGGCAGCAGACGACGGTTCCAGGCGTCTACGCCGCCGGCGACGCGGCACGCGCGATGCACAACATCGCCTTCGCCGTATCGGGCGGCACCTTCGCGGGCGTGTGCGCCCATCAATCGCTCGTCTTCGGTTAAAATCCGGCATCGCCGCCGGCGATGCTGAGCCGCGCACCGGCCTGCGCCAGGGCGGCGGCGATGTCATGCGGCGGCGAGCGGTCGGTGGCGAGTTCGGAAAAGCCGTCGAAGCCGCAGACCTGGACCAGGCCCTGGCGGCCGAATTTGGTGTGGTCGGTGATGACAAGCGAGCGCTGGCCGCGCGACAGCACCATGCGGGCGAACTCCGCCTCTTCCAGATCATAGTCCATGACACCGGTCAACGCATCGACGGCGCCGGTGGAGATGATGGCATGGCTGACCGAGAAGCGGCTGACAAACTCGATGGCCGAGGTCCCGAACGCAGCGCCGGAATCGCTGCGCAGTTCGCCACCGGCCATATAGACCTTGTTGCCGTTGATGGTGGCCAGCGTGCGGGCGATGTCTGACGAATTGGTGACGACCGTCAGCCGCCGGTGGCCGAGCAGTTCCCGCGCCAGGAACGAGGTCGTGGTGCCGGTGTCGAGCATGACCGATTCGCCGTCGCGGATGGTGGCGGCGACCATGCGGGCAATGACGCGCTTGGCATCGGCATTCTCGCGCATGCGCCGTTCGAACGGCGCTTCGCCGATCATCGACGGCAGGCCGATGGCGCCATGCATCTTCAGAACCGAGCCATCGCTGGTGAGCGGCTTGACGTCGCGGCGCACGGTTTCCAGCGAGACACCCAGCCGGTCGGCCAGACTGGCGATGGTGACGGTTCCCTCTTCCTGCAGCAGCCGCAGGATTTCGCCGTGGCGTTTGGAATGGGCCATTTGGTTTTCCCGGACTTAGCCTTTTGACCGGTTTTAAGGTAATTCAAGTGCTTTTAAAGGGATTGATCCTTGCTTTCGGGCAAAACACCCAAAAAAAGTCACATGTTTTTGTTGACAACCGAGCAACCCTGGCGTGAAATCCAGACATCAACAGGGGTTCGGAGCTGCAAACGGGAGGGTGATGGCAGAGCCGCAACTCACTGACCAGGCAGTCTTGAACGTGCCTGGCGCAAGGAATCTAGAGATCCGCGGGGGCGGATGCCGGGATCAAAAACCTGGCCAAGGGGCTCGTCGGTGCGGTGCGGGATACCTATCCTGGCGTCCCGCACCGACGAGATTATTTGCGTTTCTCCCCGCCGTCGTTGCGCTGTCCATGGCGCCTTGTCGAAGCCCAGCAAACCAGGCCAGCAAACCAGGGATGATTTTGTGATTGCCGAAGATCGCATCCGCGCCCTGCCCTGCTGGACCGGCGCCATCGAGATCGCCCCCCTGCCCGGCGGCCTGAGCAACGCCAATTATGTGGTCAGTGACACTGCCGGACGGCATGTCGTGCGCTTCGGCCAGGACTATCCCTTCCACCATGTCTTCCGCGAGCGCGAGGTGATGACCGCGCGGGCGGCCCACGCCGCCGGTTTCGCGCCGGCTGTGCACTATGCCGAATCGGGCATCATGGTGACGGCGTTCCTTGGCGCCAGGACCTATCTGGCCGAGGACGTGCGCGCCAATCTTGGCCGCGTCGCGGCGCTGATGCGCGGCTTCCACCGGGAGATGCCCAACCATATTTCTGGCGCCGGCTTCATGTTCTGGGTGTTCCATGTCATCCGCGACTATGCACGCACGCTTGAAGAGGGCGGCAGCCGCAAGCGCAGCGACTTGCCGCGTCTGCTGACGCTGGCCGACGAGCTGGAGCGGGCGCAGAAACTGCTGCCGATCGTCTTTGGCCACAATGATCTTTTGCCGGCCAATATCCTCGATGACGGCAGCAGGTTGTGGCTCATCGATTTCGAATATGCCGGCTTCAACACGGCGATGTTCGACCTTGCCGGCGTGGCATCCAACGCCGGCATGAGCGACGCGGAATCCTTCGCCTTCCTGACCGCCTATTTCATGAAGGAGCCGGACGAGGCGATCCGTCGCTCGCACGCGGCCATGCAATGCGCGTCGCTGCTGCGCGAGGCGATGTGGAGCATGGTGTCGGAACTCTATCTCGACGCACCTGGCATCGACTACGTCGCCTACACCGAGGAAAACCTGGTGCGGCTCGACGCGGCGCTGGACAACTACCGGACAAAATACGGGATCCTGAAATCATGACCTTGCCCAGCCAGGCCGCCATCGTCGTCATTGGCGGCGGCATCATCGGCTGCTCGACGGCCTATCATCTGGCGCGCGACCACAAGGCCGACGTCGTGCTGCTGGAACAGGGCAAGCTGACCTCCGGCTCGACCTGGCATGCCGCCGGCCTGGTCGGGCAATTGCGCTCGTCTGCCTCGATCACCCGCGTGCTCAAATACTCGGTCGACCTCTACAAGGGGCTGGAGGCTGAAACCGGCCTTGCCACCGGCTGGAAGATGACCGGCTGCCTGCGGCTCGCCACCAATGCCGACCGCTGGACCGAGTACAAAAGGCTGGCGACGACGGCAAAAAGCTTCGGCATGGACATGCGTCTTTTGTCCCCGGCCGAGGTCAAGGCGATGTGGCCGCTGATGGAGACCGGCGACCTCGTCGGCGCTTCCTGGTTGCCGACCGACGGCCAGGCCAGCCCCTCCGACATCACCCAGTCGCTGGCCAAGGGCGCGCGCATGCATGGCGCCAAGCTTTACGAGGATGTCCGCGTCACCGGCTTCGAGATCAAGGGCGGCCGCATCACGGTCGTGAAGACCAATCAAGGCGACATCGCCTGCGACAAGGTGGTCAACTGCGCCGGGCAATGGGCGCGGCAGGTCGGCGCCATGGCCGGCATCAACGTGCCGCTGCAGCCGGTAAAGCACCAATACATCATCACCGAGAAGATCGATGGCCTGGCGACCGATGCGCCGACGCTGCGCGACCCCGACCGACGCACCTACTTCAAGGAGGAGGTCGGCGGGCTGGTGATGGGCGGCTATGAGCCGAACCCGCAGGCGTGGGCGACCGGTCTCCCCGGCGGCGACGTGCCTAACGACTGGGAATTCCGGCTGTTCGACGACGACTACGACCATTTCGAACAGCATATGAGCCAGGCGATCGCGCGCGTGCCGGCGCTGGAAACTGTCGGCGTCAAGCAGATGATCAACGGGCCGGAAAGCTTCACACCGGACGGCAATTTCATTCTCGGCACAGCGCCCGAATGCGCCAACATGTTCGTCGGCGCCGGCTTCAACGCCTTCGGCATCGCCTCGGGCGGCGGCGCCGGCTGGGTTCTGGCGCAATGGGTGGTCGATGGCGAGGCGCCGCTCGACCTGTGGGTGGTCGACATCAGGCGCTTCTCCAACCTGCACCGCGACCGGCAATGGGTGTGCGAGCGCACGCTGGAAGCCTATGGCAAGCATTACACGATCGGCTTCCCGCATGAGGAGTATGCCTCAGGCAGGCCGCGCATCGTCTCGCCGCTCTACAACAGGCTGAAACAGCAGCGCGCCGTGTTCGGCTCCAAGCTCGGCTGGGAGCGGCCGAACTGGTTCGCACCCGAAGGCGTCGAGCCGCAGGACATCTATTCGATGGGCCGGCAGAACTGGTTCGCGGCGGTTGGCGACGAACACCGGCATGTGCGCGAGCATGTCGGCATCTTCGACCAGTCGTCCTTCGCCAAATATGAATTGAGCGGCCCCGACGCGGCCAAGGCGCTGGACTGGATCTGCGCCAACGATGTCAGCAAGCCGGTGGGAAGGCTGACCTATACGCAGCTTCTCAACACGCGCGGCGGCATCGAAGCCGACCTGACCGTGGCGCGGCTGGCCGAGGAGAAATTCTACATCGTCACCGGTACCGGCTTCCGCACGCATGATGCCTCGTGGATCAGCGACCATATCGGCGAAGGCCTCGATGCCGGACTGACCGACGTCACCGAGGATTTCGGCACACTGTCGCTGATGGGTCCCCGGGCGCGCGACGTGCTCTCTGATGTGACCGATGCGGATGTGTCGAATGCCGGATTCCCGTTCGGCCATGTCCGCGAGATCACCATCGCCGGTCACACAATTCGGGCGCTGCGCGTCACCTATGTCGGCGAACTCGGCTGGGAGCTGCACGTTCCGATCGCGGCAACAGGCGAAGTCTTCGACACGCTGATGGCGGCGGGCAAGAAGCACTGCATCCGCCCGGTCGGCTACCGGGCGCTGGAATCGCTGCGGCTGGAAAAGGGTTATCGCGCCTGGGGCTCCGACATCACGCCCAACGACACGCCGCAGGAGGCTGGGCTCGGCTGGGCGGTCAAGCTGCGCAAGAACACTGATTTCGTCGGACGGCGCGCGCTCGAACAGATCGGCGGCACGGCATTGAAGAAACGCTTTGCCGGCTTCACGGTCGACAACCCCGAAATCGTGCTGCTCGGCCGCGAAACCATCCTGCGCAATGGCGAGCCGGTCGGCTATCTGACCAGCGGCGGCTACGGCTACACGGTGGGCAAGAATATCGGCTATGGCTATGTGCGCAATGGCGATGGGGTGAGCGACGATTTTCTCGCCGCGGGCGATTATGAGCTGGTGGTCGCGATGGAGCGGACGCCGGCCGAAATCCATCTCGAGCCGATGTACGATCCGGCTGGCACCAGGGTCAAAGCGTAGATCAGTTTACCCGCAGGGCGAGACCACGGCTGGGCACGGTGTCGGCCTCGCCCGGCATCGAGACGTAAGGGCGCGTTTCCTCGACGCGGGTAACGACGCCTTGCGCTTCGAGTTCGGCGATGCGGGCGGCAAAGCCCTGATGCCACAACGTGTTCTTGACTGTCAGCACGATCACCCCGCCCGGCCGGCAGATGCGGATCAGCTCGTCCAGCCCCTCGGCGCCGACATGGCCAGAGGTGAAGACGCCGGCCGAAACGATTCCGGCATAGGCGTCATTTGCAAAGGGCAATGGCCCGCCCATCGCCAAGCAATGCAGCGCGGAATAGACGCCCTTGCGGGCAGCCTGATCCAGCATGCCTTGCGAGATGTCCAGCGCCTCGACTTCGGGGTAACCCGCAATGTTCAACCATTCACCGATGAGTCCGGTGCCGGCGCCGGCATCGAGCAGCGGTGCCGCGCCGCGCGGCAGATGGCGAGCCAGCAAAGCAAGGCAGATCGTCGGATGACGATAACCGGCGGCCGACATGTCGGCATCGTAGGTTTTGCGACCAGCGGTCATACAGTGCCGCCACTTCCTCGGGCCGCGTCGCAGCATAGGCCGCGCTGAGCGCGCCCAGGTGTTTACCGTCCGTCATCGCTGTTTTGTCGCCTGATCAAGTTGCTTTCGATCGGATGATAGCCAAATGGCGAAAATTGTGGAACCGTTGCGGTGAGAAATAACGGCGTGGGGCGCGGGCATGGTGACAGACGAGGCGCGGGCAAAACTGGCCGCCATTCCGATGCTGGCCGGCTACACCGGGCCACTGGACCGGCTTGGCGGCCTCACCAACCTCGTGTTCAGGGCCGGCGATCTCTGCCTGCGCATTCCAGGCAAAGGCACCGAGGAATACATCAACCGCGCCAACGAAACGGTGGCGGCGCGCGAGGCGGCAAAAGCCGGCGTCAGCCCGGAAGTGCTGCATGCCGACGCCGGCACCGGTGTGATGGTGACGCGCTTCATCGCCGGTGCCGTGACGATGTCACCGGAGAAATTCAGGGAACGGCCGGGCAGTCCCGCCCGTGCCGGCGAAGCCTTCCGCAAGCTTCACAATTCCGGCGCGGTGTTCCCCTTCCGCTTCGAACTGTTCGCGATGATCGACGACTATCTCAAGGTGCTGTCGACCAAGGACGTCAGCCTGCCCGCCGGCTATCACGACGTGGTACGCGAGGCCGGCAGCGTGCGCTCCGCCCTGGCCATCCATCCCTTGCCTCTCGTCGCCTGCCATTGCGACCCGCTGTGTGAAAATTTCCTCGATACGGGCGAGCGGATGTGGATCGTCGACTGGGAATATTCGGGGATGAACGACCCGCTCTGGGATCTCGGCGACCTCAGCGTGGAGGGCAAATTCGATGCGGACCAGGACGAGGAGCTGATGCGTGCCTATTTCGTCGGCGAGGCGAGGCCGGCCGAGCGTGGCCGCGTCGTCATCTACAAGGCAATGTGCGACCTGTTGTGGACGCTATGGGGACTGATCCAGCTCGCCAACAACAACCCCGTCGACGATTTCCGCGCCTATGCCGATGGGCGGTTCGCCCGCTGCAAGGCGCTAATGGAGACGCCGGAGTTTTCCCGGCATCTCGCCTCGATACGCCAAGGCTAATTGACGCCCTTCGGCACGTTTTCGGGCGGCACCGTGGTGTCGACCACCTTCTGACGGTGGAAAATGAACAGGCCGGCGAGAACAATGATGCCGGAGCCGACCAGGATACGTGGACCGGGAACGTCGCCGAAGAACACCAGCCCGAACACAACGGCCCACAGGAGCAGCGTGTAATGCAGCGGCGCCAGCGTCGAGGCCGGCGCCAGCTTGAGCGCCCGCGTGATCATCAGATGGGCGCTGCAGGAGACGATGCCGAGCAGCAGCATGGCGCCGAAATCGAGTGCCGAAGGCGTCTGCCAGGCGCCGATGGTCAAGACGCCGCCGACCAGCAGCGTGCCAATCGTCTGCCATGTCACCAGATTGGTGTCGCTGGTGCCGCGCAGCCGCCGGTTGAGGATGATGGCGAAGGCAAAGGCGAGGCTGCCAACGAGCGCGAAGCTCGACGACAGCGAGAATGCGGCCGATGAGGGTTTTAGCATGATCACCACGCCGCAGAAGCCGAGCAGGATCGCCACCCAGCGGCGCCAGCCGACCTTTTCGCCAAGCAGGAAATGCGATAGCGCCGCCACATAGATCGGCCCGGCCATGTAGAAGCTCATCACATCGGCGAGCGGCAGATAGACGACGGCTGCGTAGAACAAAGCGGTGTCCAGCGTCGTCGCCACGACGCGCAGGATCTGCAGCCCGGGCCGCTCCATCTGGAACAGTCTGCCGGCGCCCTGGTTAGCGATCATCGGACCGAGCACGATAAAGGCGCCAATCGAGCGGATCAGCACGACCTGGCCGACGGAGAAGCTGGCGACCAGCCACTTGCCCATCGCATCGTTCAGCGCAAACAGGAAGTCGCCGGCCAGCATCAGCAGGATGCCGGCCAGAAGCACGTTCCTGATTGTGGAATTATGGATGGCAGGCTGCGCCATGGCCGGTGTCAAATCCTCCCCGAGGGTGGCTCGGGTTGTGCGCGTGTTAAAGGGCAATCATTCGTTTGACGAGGAGATTTACCGCCAGAACTGAGGCCACATTCGTAAATTCGCTGTACCTAACGCATTGCCTAGGTCTCTCGCCGGGTTGGTGGCGACCCATCATACGAGGGCGCAAGCTCGCGAATGCGCCATTGCTGGTAGATGAAAAACAGCGCGAACAGGGCAATCGCAACGGCAATCCCAATTGTCAGGGCGCCGACAATTCCGATCCCCATCCATCGACTCATCAAGGTAATGCCGGCGCCGGCAACCATGGCGTTTACCGTAGCGATCATCATGGCTGCGGTCGTAAGATAGCCGGCAAGCGCACCGATCCTCAGCGCAGGCTCTGCTTTGCCCTCTGGCCAGCGTCCGTGTTGGGCAGCGAAATAGGCGTCTGCTTGCGGGCCAAGCGTTCGATAGAAGGAGCGGATCCGGGCGATTGCGATGTGCGCCTGCATGTTCTCCACGGCAATGTCGACCATCCTCAGCGTGGTGAGGACTCCAAGCAGGAAAATGACCGGCAGAACCGTCGCCACGAACGGCAGGAACGCCAGCGTCGAATTGGCGGCAAAGCCCATCGCCACCAGCGAACTGGACAGCGCCATGACATAGATGGTGGCGCGCGACCCGGCTTCGTTGATTGTCGTGCTGATAGCCGTCTGCATCACGAAGTGCTCGGTCGTTATCGCCGACATGAGTGCCGGGTTTGGTTCCCTCACATTCTTCTCGTCGCTCACGACCACACCTCGAAGGCAGTTATCGGACTCGCGGCGCGACATGCCGGCGGTTGACGGAGGCGGGTCGGCCATCGATGGACAGCCTCGTATCCTGCCTCGTCCGTTCCGCCACCACCTTGCCCCTGGCGATGACGCAGATGCGCTCGGCGCGCAGGCGCAGGGCCTCGATCGGATTGCCGGCGTCGAGGATGACAAGGCTGGCGCGCTTGCCGACCGCAAGGCCCAGATGATCGAGCCCCATGATGGCGGCGTTGACATTGGTGACCATGTCGAAGCAACGCGCCATGTCGGCCGGGCTCGACATCTGGGCGACGTGCAGGCCCATGAAGGCGACATCGAGCATGTCCGCGGTTCCCAGCGAATACCAGGGATCGAGCACGCAATCCTGGCCCCAGCCGACGCGGATGCCGAGCGCCTGCATCTCCTTGACCCGGGTCAAGCCGCGACGCTTCGGGAAGCTGTCATGACGGCCTTGCAGCATGATGTTGATCAGCGGGTTGGGAATGGCGGAGACACCGGCCTCGGCGATCAGCGGCAGCAGTTTCGAGACATAGTAATTGTCCATAGAATGCATCGAAGTGAGGTGCGAGCCGGCCACCTTGCCCTGCAGCCCCAGGCGCTGCGTCTCATAGGCCAGCTGCTCGATCTGGCGCGACAGCGGGTCGTCGGTCTCGTCGCAATGCAGGTCGACCATCAGGCCGCGTTTTGCCGCGATTTCGCAGAGCTCGGTCACCGAACGCGTGCCATCGGCCATGGTACGCTCGAAATGCGGAATGCCGCCGACGATGTCGACGCCCATGTCCAGCGCGCGAATGGTGTTTTCACGCGCCTTCGGCGAGCGGTAGAAGCCGTCCTGGGGGAAGGCGACCAGTTGCAAGTCGATGTAGGGGGCGATCGTTTTCTTGACGTCGAGCAGAGCCTCGACCGCCAGCAAACGGTCATCGCAGACATCGACATGGGTGCGGATGGCGAGCAGTCCCATCGACACCGCCCAGTCGCAATAGGCGAGCGCGCGATCGCGCACCGCCTCATGCGTCAAGAGCGGCTTCAGTTCACCCCATAGCGCAATGCCTTCGAGCAGCGTGCCCGAGGCGTTGATGCGCGGAATGCCGTAGGACAGCGTTGCATCCATATGGAAATGCGGATCGACGAAGGGCGGCGAGACCAGATTGCCGCGGGCATCGACCTCAGTCCGCGCGGAACCCTGCAGTTTGGGCTCGATCGCCGCGATTCTCTCGCCGCTGATGCCGATATCGGCAATCCTGCCATCCGGCAGCGTACCACCACGAACGATAAGGTCGAAATCCATCTGTCGTCATCCCTGAAGAATCACCCAGCCATGGTGGCGCAAAAGACAGCTTGCCGCAGCCGTTTCTTTAGGTGGCCGCGAAAGGTTCCCTCTGGCGGTAACTCGCTCTATAAGCCGCCTTTCGTCCACGCAGCGATCGGCTTCGGACTCAAGGCCTCATTCGCAAACCATGGAAGTCCCGTGTGAAGTTGAACTTGCCGTTCCTGAAACGCGACAAACGCTCGATGGAGAACCAGCGCCTCGTCGCGAGGCTGGTCAGGGAATCCTTCCGGCAGCATATGTTCGGATATGCTGCCGCCATTGTGTCGATGCTGGTGGTGGCCGGCATGACGGCTGCCAGTGCGTGGATCCTGCGCGAAATCACCAATGAATTCGTGATCGACAAACGGCTCGACCGCGTCAACATGATTGCCGGGGCGGTCGCGGGGATCTTCGTCGTCAAGGGCCTCGCCAATTTCGTCCAAGCGTATTTCATGAGCCGGGTCGGCAACGCCATCATCGCCGAGCGGCAGCGCAAGATCTACGACCGCATCCTGGCGCAAGGCATCGAATTCTACCATTCGACCTCGTCGTCCGACCTGATCACCCGCATGACCAACAATGCCCAGGCGGCACGTAACGTGCTCGACCTGATCGTCACCTCCTATGTGCGCGACCTGGTGACACTGGTTGCCCTGATTGGGGTCATGGTCTGGCAGCAGCCGGCGCTTTCGCTGATCTGCTTCGTCGTCGGTCCGCTGGCCATCTATGGCGTCAACCGGATTCTGAAGCGTGTGCGCAAGTTCGCCGCGATGGAATTCCGCTCGGTCGGCCAGATCATTCAGGTCATGCAGGAAACCGCGATCGGCGTGCGCGTGGTCAAATCCTTCAACCTCGAAGGCCTGATGCGCAAGCGCATGTACAAAGCGGTGGCGGACGTCGAGGATCGGGCCAACAACATCGCTGCGCTGGAGGCGGTAACCAGCCCGGTGATGGAGACACTGGCCGGTCTGGCGATCGCCGGTGCCGTGATGGTCAGCGGCTTCCTGGTCCTGCAGGGCGGCCAGATGCCGGGCAACATCATGGCCTTCATCGCAGCGCTGCTGCTCGCCTATGAACCGGCCAAGCGCCTGGCGCGCGTCCGTATCTCATTGGAAAGCGGCATTGTCGGCGTGCGCATGATGTTTCAGCTCGCCGACGAGCCGCTGACGCTGGCCGAGAAGCCGAATGCGACGCCGCTTCTCGCCGGACCGGGCGAGATTCGGTTCGACGCCGTCAGCTTCGCCTATCAGAACGGTCCGCCGGTGCTGGACCAGTTCGACCTCACCCTTGCGCCCGGCAAGATGACGGCACTGGTCGGGCCTTCCGGCGGCGGCAAGTCGACCATCCTGAACCTGATCATGCGCATGTATGATCCGAAGAGCGGCAAGGTGCTGCTTGACGGCCAGGACATTTCCCATGCGACGCTCGCCTCGCTCAGGGAAAAGATCGCCTATGTCAGCCAGGACACGTTCCTGTTTGCCGGCACGATCATGCACAACATCCGGCTTGGGCGCGAGGGCGCGACGGACCAGGAGGTGATCGCCGCCGCCAAGGCCGCCAACGCGCATGACTTCATCATCGCGCAAGCGAAAGGCTATGAGACCGATGTCGGCGAGAATGGCGGCCTGCTGTCGGGCGGCCAGCGCCAACGCATCTCGATCGCGCGCGCCATGCTGCGCGACGCCGAAATCCTGCTTCTTGACGAGGCGACCAGCGCGCTTGACGCCGAATCCGAAGCGCTGTTCCGCGACGCGTTGCAGCAGCTGACGGAAGGCCGCACGACGATCGTCATCGCCCACCGCCTGTCGACCGTGCACCAGGCCGACACGATCGTGGTGCTGGAGGGCGGCAAGGTTGTGGAGAGCGGGCCGCACAAGGCGCTGCTCAAGCAGGGCGGGCTTTACCAGAAGCTTTATGAGTACCAGCTGATGCCGTGAGGGTGCGCCGGATGTCGGAGCCAAGCCCCCTCATCCGGCCCTTCGGGCCACCTTCTCCCCGAGGGGAGAAGAGGTCGTCAACGCCAGCGCCAGCCTCTTCTCCCCAGCGGGGGTGAGGCGTGGTCCGCGAAGCGGACGAAAAGCCAATTGCTTGGCTTTTCGAACAACAAACGCCCGGAGGGCGGTGGCCGCAAAGCGGCCGGATGAGGGGGCGGCGCGAACGTTACTCCGGAACATGCCTTACCGCGCCCTTGTCGGCGCTGGTGGCGAAGGCGGCGTAGGCGCGCAGTGCCGTTGTCACCTTGCGCTTGCGCCTTTCCTCGGGCTTCCAGGCCAAGGCGCCCTTGGCTTCCATTGCCGCACGGCGCGCTTCAAGCTCGGCGTCACTGACGGCGAGGCGGATGGTGCGGTTGGGAATGTCGATCTCGATCGTGTCGCCCTCCTGCACCAGCCCGATCGTGCCGCCTTCGGCGGCTTCCGGCGACGCATGGCCGATCGACAGGCCCGACGTGCCGCCGGAGAAGCGGCCATCTGTCACCAGCGCGCAGGCCTTGCCCAGGCCCTTCGACTTCAAATAGCTGGTCGGATAGAGCATTTCCTGCATACCGGGGCCGCCGCGCGGGCCTTCATAGCGGATGACGACAACGTCGCCGGCCTTGATCTCGTTGGAGAGGATTGCTTTGACCGAGGCGTCCTGGCTTTCGAACACACGGGCCGGGCCGGTGAATTTCAGGATCGACTCATCGACGCCCGCCGTCTTCACGATGCAGCCGTCGAGCGCCAGATTGCCTTTCAGCACGGCCAGGCCACCGTCCTTCGAGAACGGCGTCTCCGCCGAGCGGATGACGCCTTTCTCGCGGTCGAGGTCGAGATCGTCCCAGCGACGATCCTGGCTGAAGGCGACCTGTGTCGGCACACCGCCGGGCGCGGCGAGGAAGAAGTCGCGGACGTTCTGGCTCGAGGTCCGGGAAATATCCCAATGGTCGAGCGCCTCGCCGAGGCTTGATGTATGCACCGTCGGCAGGTCGCGGTTGAGCAGCCCGGCATTGTCGAGTTGGCCGAGGATGGCCATGATGCCGCCGGCGCGGTGGACGTCTTCCATGTGCACGTCCGACTTGGCCGGGGCCACCTTGCAGAGCACGGGAACACGCCGCGACAGCCGGTCGATGTCCTCCATGGTGAAGTCGACCTCGCCCTCATGCGCGGCGGCCAGGATGTGCAGCACCGTGTTGGTCGAACCGCCCATGGCGATGTCGAGCGTCATGGCATTCTCGAAGGCGCCTTTCGAGGCGATGCTGCGCGGCAGCGCTGTCTCGTCATCCTGCTCGTAATAGCGCTGGGCGAGATCGACGATGAGATGGCCGGCTTCGACGAACAGCCGCTTGCGGTCGGCATGCGTGGCCAGCGTCGAGCCGTTGCCCGGCAGCGACAGGCCCAGCGCCTCGGTCAGGCAATTCATCGAGTTGGCGGTGAACATGCCCGAGCAGGAACCGCAGGTCGGGCAGGCGGAGCGCTCGATGACCTTGACGTCCTCGTCGGAAATCTTGTCGTCGGCGGCCGCGACCATGGCGTCGACCAGGTCGAGCGCCTGCGTCTTGCCGGCCAGCACCACCTTGCCGGCCTCCATCGGCCCGCCGGAAACGAACACGGTCGGGATGTTGAGGCGCAACGAGGCCATCAGCATGCCGGGGGTGATCTTGTCGCAATTGGAGATGCAGACCATGGCGTCGGCGCAGTGGGCGTTGACCATGTATTCGACGGAATCGGCGATCAGCTCGCGCGACGGCAGCGAATAGAGCATGCCGTCATGGCCCATGGCGATGCCGTCATCGACGGCGATGGTGTTGAATTCCTTGGCGACGCCGCCGGCCTTTTCGATCTCGCGCGCCACCAGTTGGCCAAGGTCCTTCAAATGGACATGGCCCGGCACGAACTGGGTGAAGGAGTTGACCACGGCGATGATCGGCTTGCCGAAATCCGAATCCTTCATGCCGGTGGCGCGCCAAAGGCCGCGGGCGCCGGCCATGTTGCGGCCGTGGGTAGTGGTGCGGGAGCGATAGGCAGGCATGTTTTTTCCTTGGTGGCTGGCCGCAGCCCGGGAATGGCGCGGCGGAGCTGAATTCAGATCGCTGGCTTTATAGACGCGCAAGTATGGTCTGGCCACATTTTTGCAATGCGCCAGAAGCAAGCCGATTGACGATCGGCATCAGGGTATATATAGCCAAATGGGTATATACCTTATTGGCTATGGATGTCAGATGAACCAGCTGGACGCCACCTTTGCCGCGCTCGCCGATCCAACACGGCGCGCCATCCTTGCACGGCTCATCCAGGGCGAAGCTTCGGTCATGGAACTCGCCGAACCCTTCGCGATGAGCCAACCCTCGATTTCCAAGCATCTCAAGGTGCTGGAAAACGCCGGACTGATCTCTCGTGGCCGCGACGCGCAGCGCCGACCATGCCGGCTGGAAGCCCAGCCGCTGGCCGAGGCCAATGGCTGGCTGGAGCGGTATCGCAATATCTGGGAAGGCAATTTCCAGCGCCTCGACGTCTTGCTGGGCGCCATGCAAGCCGAAAAGGCTCCCGGCGACGCAGACCAATAGGCGGAAAAATCTAGACCGGTGTCGGATCGCCGGCCGGCCGAACGTCCTTGGGCAAACATGAGGAGGATCATCGTGAGCACCACAACCTTGCCTGGCTCGACTGTCGCCACCTTGACGGTGACCACGCCCAGCGACCGTGAGATCCAGGTCACCCGCCTCTTCGCGGCGCCACGGCCGATGGTCTTCGACTGCTGGACGGTGCCGGAACTGCTGAAGGGCTGGCTGCACGGCCCGGACGGCTGGCGTCTGACGGTCTGCGAGATCGACCTCAGGGTCGGCGGCGCCACGCGCTATGTCTGGCAGCACCGTGATGGCCGCAGCATGGGCATGAGCGGCGCCTATCGCGAAATCGTGCGCCCAAGCCGCCTTGTCGCCACCGAACTGTTCGACGAGGACTGGACCGGCGGTGAGACGGTTGGAACCGTGATCTTCACCGAACAGACCGGAAAGACGCTGCTGACACAGACCGTGCTCTACGCCTCGCAAGCGGCGCGTGACGGCGCGCTCGGCACCGGCATGACCAACGGCATGGCCGAGAGCTACGCCCAGCTCGACGCCTATCTCACTTCCCTGCAGGACGCCGCCAAGGGTGCCGCCTGACCCTTCCATCACCCCCAAGAGAAAACGAGGAGAGACGCATGCAAAAGATCACCACCTTTCTGTGGTTTGACGGCCAGGCCGAAGAGGCGATGAACCACTATGTTTCGATCTTCAAGAATTCGAAGGTGCTGAGCGTCACGCGCTGGCCCAAGGGCCACGCTCTTGAAGGCAAGGTACTGGTGACCTCGTTCGAGCTCGACGGCGTGCAGTTCCAGGCGCTCAACGGCGGACCGCAATACAAGTTCACCGAGGCCATCTCGCTCTCCATCGACTGCAAGACACAGGAGGAGGTAGACCATTTCTGGACCAGGCTCACGGATGGCGGCGGCGAGCCCGGCCCCTGCGGCTGGTTGAAAGACAAGTTCGGCGTTTCCTGGCAGGTCGTGCCGGAGCAGTTGCCGCGACTGCTCGGGGATGCGGATCGGGCCAAGGCCGGCCGGGTGATGAATGCGATGATGCAAATGAAGAAGATCGAGATCGCCAAGCTCGAAGAGGCGGCCAAAGGGTGAGCACTGCGCGATCTTCCCTTCTCCCACAGTGGGAGAAGGGAAAAACGCCGCCTACGCCGCCTTGTCGCGGACCTGATAGTCCTTGATCGTGGCGAACCGGATCGCCTTCCAGCGTTCCGCCTCGTAGTTCAGCGAGAAAGCGTGCTGGGCCAAAAACACCGGGTCGTTGTCGAGATCCCTGGCGATGTCGCCGCGATGCGCTTCGATGAAGCGAAGCTTCTCGGCCTTGTCGTCGGCCGATATCCAGCGGCAGACGGAAAAGCGCGACATCTCGAACTCGACCGGCAGCGTGTATTCGAAGTTCAGCCGCTCCTTCAACACGTCGAGCTGCAGGGCGCCGACGACGCCGACGATGGCCGGTGAGCCGTCTTCGGGCGAGAACAACTGCACGACACCTTCCTCGGCCATCTGGTGCAGCGCTTCCTTGAGTTTTTTCGCCTTCATCGCGTCGCCGAGGCGCACACGGCGCAGGATTTCCGGGGCGAAGTTCGGCACACCCCTGAAAAGAATCTCCTCGCCCTCGGTCAGCGTGTCGCCGATGCGCAGCGTGCCGTGGTTGGGGATGCCGACGACGTCGCCGGCGAACGCCTCGTCCGCCGTGACGCGGGTGCGGGCAAAGAAGAATTGCGGCGCCGACAGGCTCATCGGCTTGCCTGTGCGCACCAGCTTGGCCTTCATGCCGCGCTCGAGCTTGCCCGAGCAGACGCGGACGAAAGCGATACGGTCGCGGTGGTTGGGATCCATGTTGGCCTGGATCTTGAAGACGAAGGAGGTCATCTTGTCCTCCGTCGCCTCGACCTTGCGGGTGTCGGCCTCCTGCGCGCGCGGCGGCGGCCCGAAGGCGCCGAGCGCCTCGATCAGGTCGCGCACGCCATAATTGCGCAGCGCCGAGCCGAAATGGACCGGCGTCAGGTGACCTTCGCGGAAGGCGTCGATGTCGAGCGGCCGGCAGGCTTCGCGCGCGAGTTCCAGTTCCTGGATGAAGGCCTCGCGCTCGTTTTCCGGCAGCAGCCCGGCGACGCGGTTGGAATCGGGACCGTTGACCGGCGTGCGCTCCTTCTCGTCGTCGCCCTTGCGCACCGCGTTCAGCGCCAGGTGATAGGTGCCGGAAAATGTCCTGCCACGGCCGATCGGCCAGGTAATGGGGGCGGTGTCCAGCGCCAGCTTCTGCTCGATCTCGTCCAAAATCTCGAACGGATCGCGGCTTTCGCGGTCCATCTTGTTGACGAAGGTGATGATTGGGATGTCGCGCAGGCGGCAGACCTCGAACAGTTTCAGCGTGCGCGGTTCGATGCCCTTGGCGGCGTCGATGACCATGACGGCCGAGTCGACCGCCGACAGCGTGCGATAGGTATCGTCGGCGAAATCCTCGTGGCCGGGTGTGTCGAGCAGGTTGAAGACATTGTCCTCATACTCGAAGGTCATCACCGAGGTGACGACCGAAATGCCGCGCTCGCGCTCGATCTTCATCCAGTCGGAGCGGGTCTGGATACGGTCCTTCTTGGCCTTGACCTCGCCGGCAAGCTGGATGGCGCCGCCGAACAGCAGCAGCTTTTCGGTGAGCGTGGTCTTGCCGGCGTCCGGGTGCGCGATGATCGCGAAGGTGCGGCGGCGCGCCACTTCCTCTGGTATTGTTTCGGGCATTCTCTGGGATTTCCGTGTGACAGGCCGGGCTTCTAGCAGCGTACTGCCGGGCTGTCGACCGCTCCGGCAGCGCGGACGCCGCCGGATGCCATGGCCCACCTCAGGCCAACTCGCTCATGCGGTTCGCCCGGACGACCTCCGGAAGCCAGCCGGCAATGGCGCTGCCGATGGCGTCGGCATGGTCTTCCTGCAGATAATGCGCGCCGGGCCCGAGATTGATGAACCGGCAGTTCTTCAGCCCGGCCGCGAATTCCTCTGCGGCCTGCGGCGAAATCAGCGCTCCGGGGTCACCCGCGAAGAGCAGTTTTGGAAAGGTGGAGAGCCGCAGAGCGCGATGATCATGTTGGCTGATGGCGGCGACGTCGGCGGGCTGGCCCTCAATCGGCAATTCCCTGGGCAGGCGCAGCACCGGCTTGCGCGATTGCGGCGTCGGGAACGGCGCCCGGTAAACGGCCATCTCCTCGTCGCTCATTGTGCGCAGCACCGAGGCCGGCAGCACCTTTTCGACGAAGACATTGTCTTCCAGGACCAGCTTTTCGCCGACACCTGGCGTGCGCAGCGCCTTGAGCATTTCACGGGCCTGCGGGCGCTGGTGAAAATCTTCCCAGCGCTCGAAGGGCCGGATGAATTCCATGAAGGCAAGGCCAAGAATGCGTTGCGGCCGCCGCGCTGCCAGATGAAACGCAAGGGCCGTTCCCCAATCCTGCGCGACCACCACCACATCCCTGATGTCGAGCGCGTCGAGGAAGGTGTCGAGATAGCGGACGTGATCGAAGAAGCGATAGTCGATATCGGGCTTGCCGGACTGGCCGTAGCCGATCAGGTCGGGTGCAATGCAGCGGCCAAACGGCGCGACATGCGGGATGATGTTGCGCCAGATATGGGACGAGGTCGGGTTGCCGTGCAGGAACAAAACGGTCGGGCCTGACGTTCCGGCCTCGACATAGGACATGGTGGAATCGAGCACGGCGATCTGCGAGCGCCTCGACACGGCAGCGCCGGCCTGAGGCATGTCGGCTTTCGAACTCATGAGGTCGTCTCCTTTGCGAACACTGTGCTGAAGATGATTTTCTTGAACCGGTCGAGCGGTGCGGGGCTGCGCTCGACCTTCATGCGCAGCATGGCGCCTTGCCAGGACGACAGCAGGAAATCGGCGAGGTCATCGGCCTCGAAGGTCTTAGTGATGTCGCCGGCCGCCTGGCCTTCGGCGATGCAGGCGGCGAATGGCCGGCGCCAGCGCTCGAAGATGGCGACGAGCTGCAAGCGCAATGGCTCGCTGTGCACCGCGGTCTCAAGACTGAGATTGCCGATCATGCAGCCGCGCGCCCAGTCATGCGCTTCAAGCTTCGAGGTGATGACATCGAGATAACGGCGCAGCCTGCCGATGGGCGGCGTGCCGTCCTTCGCCAGCGCTGCCTCGACTAGCCCGCTGACATAGGCGAAGTAGCGGTTCAGCACCTCGCCGGCGAACGCCTCCTTGGAAGCAAAGTGGTTGGTGAAGGAGCCCGGCCGTGCATCGGCGAAGGCAACGATGTCACGCACGCCGGCGGCGGCATAGCCTGAATTCCAGATCGTCTGGAAGCCGGCATTGAGGAGGTTCTCGCGGAGTGATTGTCTAGCCATGGCGAAATAATACGTACGTACGTATTATTGTCAAGTGACACATTTCGCGCAGCCCGATATTGGCAAGGGGGCATAGGAATGGCACTGGAGTGAACATCCCTCAGGGGCATGAGTTGAGGAGCGACCATGGCTGCGGCGAAACAAGTGATCGTCATCGGCGCCGGCATCATCGGCGCCTCTGTTGCCTGGCATCTGACCAAGGCTGGCGCTCAGGTGACGGTCATAGCCGATAGCGCGCCTGGCGGCGTCGCCACGCCGAACTCCTTTGCCTGGATCAACGCCAGCTGGGGTAACCCCGAGATCTATTTCCGGCTGCGCAGCCGCGCGATGGCCGAGTGGAGACGGCTGGCAGATGCGCTGCCTGGGCTGCCGCTCGCCTGGTGCGGCGGGCTGTGCTGGGACCTGCCGGCCGACCGGCTCGAAGCCTACGCGGCCGAACACTCTTCATGGGGCTACGGCATCGAACGCGTTGGCCGCGAGCGGGCGGCGCAAATCGAGCCCAACCTCGTAGAGCCCCCCGATTTCGCTGTTTATGTCGCGGAGGAAGGCGTGGCCGAGCCAGTTGCGACGGCCAAGACCTTGCTGGCGGATGCCGAACGGCATGGCGCGCGGGTCATTGCCAGCACGGTCTCGGCGCTGGCAATCACAAACGGCAGCATTACCGGCGTGGACACGTCGCATGGGCTGATTGCCGCCGATGAGGTGGTGATCGCCGCTGGCGTCGGCGCCCCGGCCATTGCTGCGACGGCCGGCATCAAGCTGCCGATCGAGACGCCGCCGGGTCTGATCGTCCATTCGCGGCCATACAAAAAGCTGCTCAATGGGCTGGTGCACGCCGAGAGTCTGCACATGCGCCAGACCGCCGAGGGCCGCATCATCGCCGGCTCGGATTTCGCCGGCGGCGATCCAGGCGATGACCCTGAAGCGACGGCGCGCGACTTGTTCGCCGTAGCAAAGGCAGCGTTGCGCGGCGCGGCGGGGCTGCAACTCGATTTCCACACCATCGGCTACCGCCCCAATCCGATCGACGGCTTTCCGATCATCGGCCGCGCCGAAGGCATGGACGGCCTCTATATCACCGTCATGCATTCCGGCATCACGCTGGCGCCGGCGGTCGGCCTGTTCGCCACACGGGAAATCCTTGACGGCGGGCGTGATCCGTTGCTGGCACCCTATTGGCTCGGGCGTTTCGCTCAATAGCCCGGCGGACGGCGGAAGCCGCCGGTGAACGCCTCGATCGCCGCCGCAATACCAAGCAGCCGTGATTCCGACCAGCGCTTGCCGACCAGTTGCAGGCCGATCGGCAGACCGTCGCGATCTTCTCCGCACGGCATCGCAAGCGCGGGGTGACCGCTATAGTTGAAGACGGCGCCGTAGGCCGGCAGCATCCAGTAGCTCTGTTCCTTGCCGTCGACCTTGATCGGCGCGCCCGGCTCGCAATGCGGAAAGGCGGTGGTCATGGCGACCGGGCAGAGCAGGGCATCCCAGTCGTTGAAGAACTGGTCCCAGGCGAGAATGGATTTGTCGCGGCGGGCGAGCGCCTCAAACCAGCGCGAGACTGACGTCGGCTGCTCCGGCGGCTCCGGCTGCGCGGCTTCCATCATCATGCCGATCAGCGCGCCGCCCTGGGCGAGATCGTCGTGCAGATCGAGCTTGGGCAGTTTCGCTTCCTCGACGATCGCACCAGCGCCTTGCAACTGCCTTGCCAGATTTTCGACCGCGGCGCTGATGTCGCAGGCCACCGGGAAGCCGGGGAAGGACGGGGCGAAGGCGATGCGCAGTGCCTTGAGGTCGAGCTTCGGCATGGCTTCGACCGGCACCGGCGCGAGATCGGTGTCGCGTCCGTCCGGCCCGGCGATGATCTGATAGATCAACGCCAGATCGTCCACGCTGCGCGCCAGTGGCCCAAGGCAAGACATCAGCCGCACGCTACGCGCAGCGCCGCCCGGGTTAGGGAAAGCGCCGGCCAGCGAGACGCGATGCTCCGTCGGCTTCAACCCATAGACACCGCAGAAGGCTGCCGGCAGGCGGATCGAATCCTGCAAGTCGGTGCCGACATCGAACGGCGTCATCCCGGCCGCGACCGCCGCCGCAGCACCGCCGCTCGAGCCACCGGCAGTGCGCTGGAGATTCCAGGGATTCCCGGTGCGGCCGAACAGCGGGTTGTTCGATTGCCAGTCCGACAACATGGTCGCGACATTGGTCTTGGCCATCAGCACGCCGCCAGCCGCCTTCAGCCGGACGACGACCGGACTGTCGTGGCTGGCGACATAGCCGGCGAAGGGCGGAAAACCGACCGTGGTTTTCATGCCAGCGGTTTCGTGCGTGTCCTTCAGCGTGAAGGGAACGCCGTGCAGCGGTCCGGGTGTGGCGCCGCGCGCAAGTGCCGCGTCAGCCTTCTTGGCTTGGCTGCGAGCCTCTTCCCGGTCGAGCGAGACGACGGCGTTCATCGCCTCGTTGTGGCTGTCGATCTGCGCCAGATGGGCGTCGAGTGCTTCGACGGCGGAGATTTTGCGTTGGGCGATGGCGGTGGCGAGATCGGTTGTCGAGGAGAAGACGAGGTTCATGATCAAGGCTCCGGCTTGGCGGCGCTTGTCCGATCAAGATGGCGGAGAGCGGCGCGACTTCAAGCGGAGTTGAGCATTCGGAGCTTGGCAGTACTTGATCGAAATTGCGCAGACAGTCGGTGAGGGGCGCGCTGGCCCGCGGCGTCGCCGCAATTTGCAATTAGACTGCCAGCGCCAGCTTCGCCGCGGCCGGCGCGAAAGGCCGAATAGCAATGCCGTCCCGGGTCATGGTGACGAAACTCGATGGCGGGATCGCCTGCCAGTCGCCACCCTCGCGATCGAACGGCTCCGAAACGATGCAGCGGCCGCCATTGCGGAAAACCGCGGTGTAGAGCGTCGGCGCGTGGGCATCGGTGGCGTAGCGCACCGCGTGCAGCGCCTGTCCGTCCGAAAACGCGGCGGTGAGCTTCAGCGCCGGTTCGAGACCGGCGCTGCGCGAGGCTTCAAGCACGCGAGCGGTGGCGCGCGACACCGCACCTTGCGGGTCGCCAGCCAATCCCTCGTCGATCATCAGGAGAAAAAACAATTCGGAATCGGTGGTGCCTTCGCGCTGGTCGAAGACGGCGTCGGACAGCGAATTCTCCAGCGCGCGGCGAATCTTTTCGAAGCCGCCGATCTGGCCGTTGTGCATGAACGACCAGCGCCCCGAGATAAACGGATGGCAGTTCATGCGGCTGGTGGCGCCGCCGGTCGAGGCCCGCACATGGGCAAGGAACAGGCCGGATTTGATCTGCCGGCACAGGCTCTTCAGATTGGGATCGGACCAGGCCGGCAGGATATCGCGATAGAGGCCAGGCTCGGGTCGGTCGCCATACCAGGCAAGGCCAAAACCGTCGCCATTGGTCGGCGACTTGGCTTCCTGGGCGCAATGGCTCTGGGCGATCAGCGAGTGGCAGGGCGCGGTCAGAATGTCTTCGAGAAAGACCGCTTCACCGAGATAGGCCGCCCATCGGCACATCGCTTCTGTCGTCCTCTAGGCGCGATCCAGAAGAGCCGCCGGCTCCTTGGTCGCGTGTGTGCCTCTGTTGTGCGTCCGTTCGTAAAGCTCGCGGACGATTCGGCTGGCGGTAGTCTCGAAGAGAAATGGCAAGAAAGCGTGAACAAGCGCGGCGGCGGCCGCCATCAGCAAACGCGAGGAAAACCAGGCGGCGAAGGCCATATGGCCGAAATAGGTCTCGCCAACCTTGGCCGGGTGAGAAGTGAAGATCCTTGCGACCGACATGCTAGTCCCCTTCAGCGCTTGCGTTCCAATATGAGTATCCTGACACGCTTCGCCGGTTCATCGGTCTCAAAATGTCCTTGTGTTTTGCCATTTCATGGGACAAACATCCCAATATGATGCTGGATATCGATGAAATAGACCGAAAACTGCTTGTCGAATTGCAACGCGACGGCACCTTGTCGGTCGACCAGCTGTCGGAACGCGTGGCCTTGTCGCGCAATGCCTGCTGGCGGCGCGTCAAGCGGCTGGAGGAGGATGGCGTCATTACCGGCCGCGTGGCGCTGGTCGATGCCGAAAAGCTCGGGCTTGGCCTGTCGGTGTTCATCCTGATCCGCACGTCCAACCATGATCCGGACTGGCTGCAGAAATTCCGGGCCGCGGTGACCGGCTTTCCCGAGATCACCGGCGTTTACCGCATGTCCGGCGACCTCGACTATGTCTTGCGCGCCCGCGTCGCCGACGTGAAGGCCTATGACCGGCTCTACCAGCGGCTGATCGCCAAGGTGGCGCTGTCCGACGTGTCCGCCTCTTTCGTGATGGAGGAGATCAAGGAGACGACGGTGGTTCCGATGGCCAGGTCATAGTGATGCCCGAAAGAAAGCCGTTGATACCCTTGCGGGCGAATTGACCGAATCGGCAATCGCGCCGATAGGATCGATTTTATGCGCGCTGCCCTCCAAAACTCCTCCGTCATCGGTCCGACTGTCGGCTTCGTCAGATTGCCGCACGCCGAAGGACTACCCCTCCCCGCCTATGAAAGCGCCGGCGCCGCCGGCATGGATCTGCGCGCGGCCGTGCCCGACGACCGGCCGCTGCTGATCCTGCCGGGCAAACGCGCTTTGGTGCCGACCGGGCTGATCCTGGAAATCCCCGAAGGCATGGAAGGCCAGGTGCGGCCACGCTCCGGCCTGGCTTTCAAGCATGGCCTCACCGTCCTCAATTCGCCCGGCACGGTCGACAGCGACTATCGCGGCGAGGTGAAGGTGCTGCTGATCAATCACGGCGACGAGGATTTTGCGGTGACGCGCGGCATGCGCATCGCCCAGATCGTTTTCGCTGTTGTGACGCAGGCGGCCGTCGAAGAGCGTTCGCTGGCCGGCGGCACGGCGCGTGGGTCAGGCGGGTTCGGATCGACTGGCACGGCCTGATGCAAATACCCAAACTTGTTATCTTCGACTGCGACGGCATTCTCGTCGACACTGAGAATTTGGCCAATCGACGCCTTGCCGAATGGCTGAGCGCGGCTGGCTATTCAACGAACTTCGAATATTGCCGCAAGAATTTCTCCGGCCGCAGCATGCTCTCGGTGCAGAAGGAGATCGAGGAGACGACCGAGGTTCGGCTCGGCGCCGATTTTGTCGATCGCTGGAATGCCGGCCTGCCGGACCTGTTTTCCCATGGCGTCGAGGCGATCCCCTATGTGCGGGAGTTCATCGAGGCGATCCGCGCCGCCGGCATTCCCTATTGTGTCGCCACTTCGGCCAGGGTGTCGAAGATGCACATCACGCTCGGCCAGACCGGGCTGTTGCCACTGTTCGAACACGCGATGTTTTCAGCCACCATGGTCGGGCGCGGCAAGCCGTTCCCGGACCTGTTCCTGCACGCGGCCAAGACCATGGGCTTCGCGCCGGCCGATTGCATCGTCATCGAGGACAGCGTCGCTGGCACACAGGCCGGTATTGCCGCCGGCATGCGGGTGTTTTCCTATCATGGCGACCCCTATTCCGACCGCGATGGCCTGATCCAGGCCGGCGGCATCCTGTTCGACGACATGCGCGAACTGGCCGGGCTGGTGCCGATCCACTGATCCGTTCCGGCACGGCTGCACGATGCTGGAACCCGTGCTACCGTGAGTGGCCTGATCCTGGGGGCACTTCATGCCAACGAACCTTTTCCGCGTCCTCGCCTTGATCCTGCTGCCGTTTCTGTGGTCCGCGGCCGGCGCGCAAGCGGTGAGCTTTCCCGAACTCAACAGCACCCTGCCCGGCCACACCGATGTGGCCTATCTCGACCTGGCCAAAATGGTCATTCCCGATCTCACCGCGAACGGGGACGGCTTCTACAAGGGTGGATTGCCGATCGAGATGCGCCACATCGCGGGACCGGATGGCGGCGGTTCGCCGCCCGAGACATCCAGTTTCCCCAATGCCGCTGTGCTGCCCATCAGGGCCGGCGGCAAGGACCGGCTGGCGATGCTGTTCGACCTCGGCGATTCTCCCGACAGCGCCGAGGGCTATGCGGTGCTGGCGCTCTACGACGTCACGGCCAAGCCGAAGCTGCTCGATGCGGCCAATGTCGCGGTAGACCGCAGCACCTATTTCCGCGAACCGAACAAGCTTTCGATCGGCGCCGGCGACGACATGCTCATCACCATGAGCACGCATTTCAATTCGAGCCAGGGCTATGTGATCACGCCGCTGATCATGGTCCGCGACGACAGATTCGAGTTGATCGACATGATCTACACGTTCGACGAAAGGCTTTGCGCCTACAGCCGCAAGCAGGATGTGGCTTTCCAGGCCATCGCGGACGGCCAGCCCTATGCAGCCGTCAAGGTGACGGTGACCGACAGCACCGTGCCGAGCGATGAAAGCTGCGACGACGCGCCGCCCGAGGCGTCGTCGCGCGACATCTCGGTCACATACCACTGGGACAAAAAGACATCGCGCTACGTCGCGGATTCCGACGCACTCGCCAAATTGTCAGCAGAGAACGAGAAACGCTTCTGAACCAGGCGCATTCGTTTGCCCGACCCGAGACAGCGCGATAGCATCCGCCGACACTCGTCATGGGGAGCATTCATGGACAAGGGCAAGATCTTTCGCGACCTGCATGCCTCGACCTTCGTCATGCCAAATCCCTGGGATCCGGGCACGACCAAACTGCTCGGATCCTTCGGTTTCAAGGCGCTGGCGACGACCAGCGCCGGCTTTGCCTTTTCGCGCGGCCTGCCGGACGGCGCCGTGACCTTCGAGCAGATGATCCATCACTGCCGCGAGGTGACGGCGGCGACCGACCTGCCGGTCTCGGCCGATCTCGAGAAAGGCAAGGGCGACAGCGCCGAGCAAGCCGCCGAAACCATCTTCGCGGCGGAGGCGGCCGGCCTTGCCGGCTGCTCGATCGAGGACCACACCGGAGACCCCGACAAGCCGATCTATGATTTTGCGCATGCGGTCGAGCGCGTCGCGGCGGCGGTGGAGGCGGCGCGGGCGCTGAAACGCGATTTCGTCTTCACGGCGCGCGCAGAGAATTTTCTCTGGGGCAAGTCCGACCTCGACGACACGATCAAGCGCCTGCAGGCCTTCGAGAAGGCCGGCGCCGACGTGCTCTATGCGCCGGGCATCGGCAACGTCGAGATGGTGCGCACGCTCTGCTCGGCAGTCGGCAAGCCGGTCAATGTCATGGCGAAGCCTGGCTTCACCATCGCCGATCTCGCAATGGCCGGCGTCAAGCGCATTTCGCTCGGGCCGTGGCTGACCAATTTCGCTTACGGCATGCTGGAGACGGCGGCGCGCGAGATCCAGCAGGACGGCACCTTCGGCTTCACCCGCGCCGCCATGCCGTTCGGCAAATTGCAGGCGCTGTTCGACAAATCTCTGGATTAAAAGGGCTCACCGGCGGCTTTCCCGCGCCGAAACCGCCTTGTGCAGATGCACCGTCATGGCGGCGGCGAAGAGCGGCGTCAGCAAATTGAGCAGCGGCACGGCAAGGAAGGCCGCGATGACCAGCCCGGCGAGAAAGACCGTGCCGGCATATTGCCGGCGCAAGGCCCTGGCTTCGTCCTCCGGGCGAAAGCGCATGGCGGCGAATTCGAAGAACTCGCGGCCGAGCAGATAACCGTTGACGATGAAGAAGGCGGCGATGTTGATGCCCGGCACCAGCAGAAGCATGAGCGCCACGATGTTGCCGAGAATGACGACGCCGAGGAATTTTATCGCCAGTACCAGCGAGCGCAGCGCCGGCATGGCACGTCCGATCGGGTCGCGTGGATAGTCGGTGCGCTCGACCACTTCGGCGACATCGTCGAGGAACAGGCCGGCGATCACCGCCGTGACCGGCGCGACGAGCAGCGCCATGCCGAAGGCAAGCGCTATGGCCGCGATGATGCCGCCCAGCCAGCCGGCCCAGGACGGTATGCCGGGCACCAAGGCCTGGAGCCATGGCAGGGCCAGCCACTCGACAAGGCTGGTCAGGCCGAACCACAAGGCGACCAGCGCCAGCACGGTCAGGCCCAGCGTCTTGATGAACACGGCACGAAACGGCGGCGAGAGCAGCTCGAGGGCCGCGGTGCGGGCAGCGTCGAAAATCACCGTGCTTCAACCCCCAGGTCAGCGGACACCGCCGGAAGGCGGGACGCCCCCGAGATAAGCAGCGCGGGTCGCGAGCACAAGCGCGTATCGCTATCGGGCAAACACTGGCTTTCTAACCGGGATCGTCATGGCCGCAACGCCGACCACGACAAAGGCCATGCCCAGCCATGCCGTTGGCCCCAGGCTTTCGCCGAGGAAGATGGCGCCGATGCCAACGCCGATCGGCACGCGCAGATAGGCCTGCGACGTCGTGCCGACCGAGCCCAGCGTGTGGATGAGGCGGAAATAGATGACGAAGGCCAGCGCCGTCGAGAACACCGACAGGCCGAGCAGGGCCAGGATCGACGCCGTCGATGGCGCGAGCCGCCAGGGCTGGTCGACCACCAGGCTTAGCGGCACCAGCATGACCGCGCCGCAGAGCATCGACCCGGCCGCCGGCAGCATCGGATCGAGGCCCTTGAAGCCACGGCCGAAGATCGCGGCACCGGCATAGCAGATCGTTGCCACGACGATGGCGACCTGCGCCCGCAGTTCGTGACCGAGACCACCCAGCGCCTCGGTGCCGACGATGAGGCAGATGCCGGCTATGCCGGCGCCGACACCGATCAGTTTGCGCACCGTCACCGGCTCATGGCGGGTGATGAGCGCGGTGAAGAGGAAGGTGAAGATCGGCGAAGTTGCGTTGAGGATGGTGGCCAGGCCAGCATCCACCGAGCGCTCGGCAGCGGCGATCAGCGTGAACGGTATGACGCTGTTGAGGCAGGCCTGGAAGGCGAAGCGGCGCCAGGTGGCCGCGTCGCGCGGCATGGCAAGCCCGCGCCAGCGGATGATGGCGAACAGGATGCCGCCGGCGATCAAGGTGCGGGCGGCGATGAAGGTGACCGGCGGGATCGTTTCGACACCGATCTTGATGAAGGTGTAGGAGGCGCCCCACAGCACAGCTAGCACGCCAAGCAACGCCAGGTCGGTTGTGGTATCGTTTTTGGTCGGCCCGTTCTTTGTAGACATGGAGACTGGCTCGCCTTCGAGAAGTGATCGGCAGAGCCAGCTTGTAAGCGACACCCAGACGAAATGTTTCGGCCACGGTCGAATTGTCGTAGCGCCTGGCATGTGGCGCTCCCAGGGTGTGTTGCAATTCAGGTCGGGCCGGCATCAGCTGAATCTCAACATACCCTAGGCAAAGCCGTCGCGAATCGCTAAACCCGCGCCCGGCCAGCGTGGCAAGAAGCCGGCTCGGGTTTTTGGCGGAGACATTGATGCCGGATTATGACGTGCTTTGCATCGGCAATGCCATTGTCGACATCATCGCCCAGTGCGAGGAAGACTTCCTCGAGACCAACGGCATCATCAAGGGCGCGATGAACCTCATCGACACGCAACGCGCCGAACTGCTCTACAGCCGCATGGGCCCGGCGATCGAGGCCTCCGGCGGCAGCGCCGGCAACACGGCGGCCGGCGTCGCCTCCTTCGGCGGACGCGCCGCCTTCTTCGGCAAGGTTTCCAACGATGCGCTGGGCGAAATCTACGCGCATGACATCCATGCGCAAGGCGTCGCCTTCGACACCAAGCCGCTCACCGGCGAGCCGCCGACCGCGCGCTCGATGATCTTCGTCACCCCCGACGGCGAACGCTCGATGAATACCTATCTCGGCGCCTGCGTCGAACTCGGACCGGAAGATGTCGAGGCCGACAAGGCCTCGGGCGCCAAGGTCACCTATTTCGAAGGCTATCTGTGGGATCCGCCGCGCGCCAAGGAGGCGATCCGGCAGACGGCCAGGCTGGCCCACGCGGCAGGCCGCGAAGTCTCCATGACGCTGTCGGATTCGTTCTGCGTCGACCGTTACCGCGACGAATTCCTCGACCTGATGCGCTCGGGCACGGTCGACATCGTCTTTGCCAACAGCCACGAGATCAAATCGCTCTACCAGACCTCGTCCTTCGACGAGGCGCTGGCCAAGATCCGCAAGGACTGCAGAATAGCCGCCGTGACGCGCTCGGAAAAAGGCTCGGTCATCGTGCGCGGCGACGAGACCGTGGTCATCAAGGCGACCGCGATCCGGGAGCTGGTCGACACGACGGGCGCCGGCGACCTCTACGCCGCCGGTTTCCTGCATGGCTACACGCAAGGCCGCGACCTCAAAACCTGCGGCGACCTCGGCTCACTGGCGGCCGGACTGGTGATCCAGCAGATCGGCCCAAGGCCAAGGCAGAATCTGCGCCGCGAGGCGGAACTGGCTGGGTTGTTGTAACAGGCGATCTCCCCCCTCGTGGGGGTTGAGGAGTGGTCCGCGAAGCGGGCGGAAAGCCAATTGCTTGGCTTTCCGAACGACGAACGCCGGCAGGCCAGAGGGGGGCGCTGTCCCGCCGGCATTTCCAATGCTTACTTCATGGCTTCAGGGTGCGACGCCTGCCGAGAGTGCGGGGCACGGCGCAGGCATCGCTACGTAGCGATCCTTCGCGCCCCCCTCTGCCCTTCCGGGCATCTCCCCCACAAGGGGGAGATTGGCAACTTCACCGTCGCGTGATTGTCACATATCGCTCCTACACGAAATCGAGAGCGTCCCGTGACTGACATTTCGGGATGCCCGAGTCAGATGGGGTGTTGAAAGATGCAAGACAGCAAGCTGTCGGGCGGCGCGATCTGTTGCCGCCATGATTTCCGTTTTCCGCACTAGACATTCAGCAATCGGCCGCGGCTGAGGGAGGAGCGCGCGCGGCCGGAAGACAGATGCATGAGCAGATTTCAGACTACCGGTCTCGGACAGGACGACTTCGCGGAGATGGTCGCGGAGGACGTCGAACGCGCGCTTGCCCATTATGACGAGGCGATCAACCAGTCCACCGTGGTCTCGGTCGGCAAGATCGCCGGCAGCATAGCATCCGCCGTCACCTTGCTGTCGCCAAAGCACCAGCGCGCCATCGACGCCATCCATGCCGATCTTCCCGGCCTTGCCTCGAAATTCGTGCGCGCGCTGGCGGCGGAAGCCGCGCGCCGCAGCGAAGCCGGGACCACAAACCTGCCGACGGCTTTGCTGGCCGATGAGGCGCTTCCTGTATCGCCGCAGCCCGATGACCTCGAATCGATGCTGATCGAGGACTGGGCCGGCCGGGTCGCCGGCTCGACCTATCTGGAAGGGAATTTGCGCATCGCCCGCTCGACCCTGCATCGCTGGCAAAGGCGCGGCGACGTCATCGCTTTGCGCAAGGGCGGCCGCAAACACGTCTTCCCGCTGGCGCAGTTCGTCGACGGCAGGCCGGTGGCGGGCATTAGCGACGTCCAGTCCCTGATCGGCAATCCGAGGCTCGCCTGGCTGTGGCTGACACGCCCGGCGGCGCAACTCGACGGCCGCATTCCGATCGACCTGCTGCGTCAGGACCAGATCGATGAAGTGGTCGAAGCGGCGCGGGTGTTCGCGCCGGGCTAGAGCAGTTCACCGTTTCACGGAAACGGCGAACCGCTCTAACTCTTTGTTTTCACGCAATTCCGGACGGAAAACCGCTTCACACTTTTCCTGGAATTGCTTAGCTTTTCTTCTCCGCAAGCAGGCCAAGATAGTGCTGCAGCACGGCGGCGCCGGCGATCGAGGTGACGTCGGCGTGGTCATAGGCCGGCGCCACTTCGACGACATCGGCGCCGACGATATCGAGCGAGCCGAGCCGCCGCAGGATCATCAGCGCCTCGCGTGACGAAAGACCACCCGCGACCGGCGTGCCGGTGCCCGGGGCAAAGGCCGGGTCGAGACAGTCGATGTCGAAGGTCAGATAGGTTCCGGCATCGCCGACACGCGCCTTGATGCGCTCGACAACGCCGGCCACGCCGAGCTCGGCAACATCTTCGCCGTGCAGGATTTCAAGGCCGCAGCTGTCCGGCGCGTGGGTGCGGATGCCGACCTGGATCGAACGCTCCGGCAGGATCAGGCCCTCGGCAACCGCCCTGGCGACGAACGAGCCATGGTCGATGCGCTTTTCCTCGTCGAGCCATGTATCCTGGTGGGCGTCGAACTGGACCAGCGCCAGCGGCCCATGCTTCTTCGCATGCGCCCTGAGCAGCGGCCAGGTGACGTAGTGGTCGCCGCCGATCGACAGCAGCGTCACGCCGGCATCGACGACCTCGCTTGCCTGCGCCTCGATCTGCCACGGCGTTTCGTCATGCCGGCCGAAATCGAGGCCGCAATCGCCATAATCGATGACCGCCAGCTTTTCGAACGGGTCGGCGCGGAAAGGATATTGCGGGTCGCCTTCCAGGATGGCCGAGGCGCGCCGCACGCCTTGCGGGCCGAAGCGGGCGCCCGGACGGTTGGACACGGCCGCATCGAAGGGGATGCCCCAGACGGCGACATCGACACCGTCGAGGTTGCGGGTCAGCCTCCGGCGCATGAAGGACAGCACGCCGCCATAGACCGGCTCGTGCGAGCCGCCATAGATATTCTTGCCGAAAACGGCATCGTCGGTCTGGCGCGAACGCGGCAGGGATTCAAGCATATCGATCACTTCTTTTGCTGGGGGGAGGTGTTGAGCCTGAACAGGCCGGGGATCAGTTCGTTCCGGTGGTGAATCCGGTCCACAGCCGCGTGACCAGGCGCAGCGATTTCTGGTCGCGCGGCTGGGCGGCGAACAGATGCTTCATCGTCTCTTTGGAGAGATAGATGTCGGGATTGTCGCGAACGGTCTCGTCGATCATCGGCGCCGCCGCCTCGACCGCGTTCGGGTAGAGCGTCGCATTGGTGAAGCGGGCGGCAATTTGCGGCTTCATCAGGAAATCCACGAACGCCGCGGCGTTTTCGGGGTGCGGCGCATCGACCGGGATGGTGATGACGTCGAAGAAGATTTCCGTGCCTTCCCTGGGGATGGAATAGCCGATATCGGCACCGCTTTTGGCATCCACCGCCTTGGTCGCCGCGCCGATCGCATCGCCGCTCCAGCCAAGCGCCAGGCAGAGGTCGCCGGCCGCCATCTCGCCCATGATCGAACCGGATTTGAAATGCCTGATGTAAGGCTTGATCGCGGTCAGCAGATCGGCTGCCTTCCTGATCTCGCTCTCGTCGGTCGAGAACGGATCGAAGCCAAGATAGTTGAGCGCGATCGACATCACGCCCTCGGGGGAATCGACCATGGCGATGCCGCAATCCTGGAATTTTTTCGCCACCTCCGGCTTGAAGATCATGTCGAGGCTGTTGACCGGGGCGTCCTTCATCCGCTCGGCGATCTCCGCCTTGTTGTAGATGATGCCTGTCGTGCCATAGGCGTAAGGCACCGCATAGGCGTTGCCCGGATCCTGCCTGGCCAGGAAGGCCATGATGTCGGGATTGAGACCCCCGGCGTTGGGAAGCTGTGCCTTGTCGAGTTTCTGGATGGCTCCGGCCTTGATGTACTGGCCGACGATCGCCGCGCCCGGCATGATCAAATCGTAGCCGGAGCCGCCGGTCAGCGCCTTGGTCGTCAGCATCTCGACGGCATCGAATGTGTCGTAGACTACCTTGATGCCGGTCTGTTTCTCGAATTCAGCGATCGTGTCGGCCGGCACGTAATCGTACCAGAAGTAGATGTTGACGGTCTTATCCTCGCCGGCCAGGACACCGCCCGTCAGGGCGCAGAGGGCGAACATCGATGCGGCAAGGGTGGCAAGATGGCGCATGGCGCGGTCTCCCAGGGGTTCGGATCGCGCGAGAATTGCCCGTTCGGCGGGACCCGACAAACGGCATTTTTGTCCGTCATACTTGACAAAAACTCATCTCAAGTTTTGTCTTTGCCGATGAAGCTGCCTTCGTTGAATGCGATCCGGGCTTTCGAAGCGGCGGCGCGCCTGCACAGCTTCAAGGAGGCCGCCGACGAGTTGCGGCTGACGCCCTCGGCGGTGAGCCGGCATATCCGATCCCTGGAACAGGCGCTGGGCATCGAGCTGTTCGAGCGCGGCATCCGGCAGGTGACGCTGGTGCCGAAAGCCACCCACTTTGCCCGCCGGCTCTCCACTGCCTTCAGGTCGATCGAGAATGCCACCGAAGAGATGGGCAGCCATGGCCGGCCCGTTGCCGCCAAGCGCGCCTCGCTGTCGATCAACGCCACCTTCATGAACCTGTGGCTCGCCGACCGGCTGCCGCGTTTTCGCGCGGCGAACCCGGATTTCGAACTCGACGTATCGATCCATGACGACCAGAACCGGGGCGGCAATCCAAGCGCCGACCTGCGTGTGCTATTCACCGCCGATGCCGGCAATGCGGACTACATCCAGCTTGTGTCACTGGTGATCTTCCCTGTCTGCGCGCCGACCCTGCTTGCCGGTCCGAACGCGCCAAGGACGCCAGCCGATCTCGCCGGACAGAGGCTGCTGCACGAAAACACCACCGCCTGGTGGGAGGAATGGTTCGAGACGGAAGGCCTGAAGGTCGACGCGAAATCGGGTCCGATCTTCCACGACCCGGCGCTGGCCGTGCGCGAGGCGGTCAATGGCGGCGGCGTCGCGCTGGTCGACAACGTCATGGCGCAGGACCTGCTGGCCAGCGGCCAACTGGTGGCGCCGTTTCCAGTGCGGCACGCAATTCCAGAAAGCTATTGCCTGCAGCAAAAGCCGGGCCATCGCGGCTCGGCTGGCATCAAGCGGTTCCGCGAGTGGCTGTTGCTGGAGATCGCCAGCCACAAGCAGGCGATGGGGATGGTCTGAGGGCTTCTGCGCGCGCCCTTGATGGCGCTCAGGCGGTCTTGCGAAGGTCAGACCCGGACGGCGGCGCCATTTCCGTGGCGGTGACCAACCGGTTGCGGCCGCTCTTTTTGCCGATGTACATCAGCCGGTCGGCGAGTGCGATCAGTGCTTCGGAATCGGCGGCTTCCGCCGGATACATGGCCACGCCAACGGTGCAGCCGACCTGGATGGCGCCATTCGGCGTCGGAACCTTGATCCGCAACCTTTCCAGGATGCGTTCGGCGACGCGCACCGCCTTCTGCTGTGCCAGTTCGGTGTCGGCCGAGAACAGGAAGGCGAACTCGTCGCCGCCAAGCCGGGCGACGAAATCGGCGCTGCGCAGGATCGAGCGAAGCTGGCTCGACACGCGCTGCAGCAGCGCATCGCCGGCCTCGTGGCCGAGCGTGTCATTGACTTCCTTGAACCGGTCGAGGTCGATGAACAGAAGCCCGGCTGCCTCGCCGGTGGCGCCGCAGCGTGCGACCACCGATTTGAGCTCGTTGTGGAAGGCACGCCGGTTGGGCAGGTCGGTCAAGGCATCATGGTTGGCCGAATGGTCGCTCTGCTGCTTCGCCACCTCGATCTCGCGCTTTTGCGCGGACAGTTCCTCGTTGGCGGTCTTCAGATCCAGGACCAGCTGGGCGTTGAGGTCCTCGACGACCTTGCGATCGCTGATGTCGACGACGAAACCCTCCAGAAATTCGAGTTCGCCGGCTTCGTCCCAGACGCCGCCGCCGATCTCGCGGACCCAGAGCGGTTCGCCGACCCTGGGCACGATGCGGTAGTCGACGTTCCAGTTGCAGCGCGCCTCGAGCGCGGCGTCGACGGCGGCATAGACCGACGGCAGGTCATCCGGGTGGATGGCCGAGACATAGTCGCGCACCGCGTTGTGGATGAAATCGCTCGGCCGATAGCCGCTGACGGTGAAAATGCCGTCGCTGATATAGAGCATGGTGTAGGACGCATCGTTGCGGCAACGGTAGAGATAACCGTCCATGCGGCCGGTGATGCTGAGCAAGGCGTCCAGCCGCTCGTCGTGGTAGGCTCCCTGGCCGACCACGGATACAGAAACTCCGTCATGCTGCATGGCCGCACCCCCATTTAGCGGTCTGAGCGCGCCGTGGATGCCGTCACGGCATGTCGGCAAGAGCTTTCCTATATCAGCTGAATCTTATCAATCTCTTATGGGTTTCGGCGATTTAACCCGCAAATTCGGCGGGAAGATTGCAGGCTGCTAGCCGCCGTTTTTCGCGACCGATGACTATCAGATACAATTCGCAGAGAGGAGCAGTGCTTCTTATCTGCGTATTGCGGCACTGAGAGTGATGCCTGTAAGATACTGATGGGGCGCCGTCATTCTACCATACTAAAATTTAGACGGTGCGGGGAAAAACCAATGGCGAGTAGCGCGTCTAAGAGAACTATTTCGAAGAAATCTCATCCGAGAAAACGTTCGACATCTGCAAATTCGCAACGGTTTGAGCCAGCGAAGCTTGATTCACTTTTTTCTGCTCTAGACGCAGTTGCTTGGCTGGAAACACCCTCCAACGGGCAGGTCGCCCAGTTTGCGGGGATCGATCCTCGAACAGCAGGAAAGCTCTTGAAGAACGCTATTCAGATCGGCTTGGTTGACAGTGTTGGCAATAGCTATGCCTTGTTGCTTCCTTATCCCTACAAGGGGTCGAAAGAACAGAAAGAAGCCGTAGTTAAGGAGGCGCTCGTCCGACTGCCACTCTTGACCGGGATTCGTCAATTTCTGAGATTAGGCGACAGATCAGATGTTGCGCTTCGTAAAGCTGCTACGATTGCAGGAATCGCACCATTTGTCCCCGCTGATTTAAATCCATTAATTGAATGGGCTCAATCACTTGGGGCGCTTCAGCCAGATCTGCTCGCCGAAGACCTCGTAGACCAAGCAGAGAACAAGAAAGAGCTGCGTCATAGAGAAGATAGCAGCCGTCGCATAGCGTTTTTATCTCACAGTTCAGCGGACAAGCCTTTTATTCGGCAACTCGCCGCCGACCTTACGGCGAATGGAATTGACGTGTGGCTTGATGAGCAACGAATACGAGTTGGGGACTCTATACCCGAGAAGATCGCGCAGGGTCTAGCAGGCGCTGATTTTTTCCTGATTGGAATGAGCAATCACTCTGCAAATTCACCATGGGTCCAAAAGGAACTGAACAACGCGCTTGTAAATGAAGTCCAGAGGCGAAAAGTCCACATTTTGCCGTTGAAACTCGACGACTCGCCAATTCCTCAGATCATTGCGGATAAGAAATACGCAGATTTCTCTAAATCCTACAAAGCAGGGCTTGAAGACCTACTCACGTCGCTAAGGGGTGACCTATGACCGCCGAAGAAACAAAGAAGCGACAAATGCCAAAAGGCGGACGAAAGGGCGGCTCTGTCTTTCCCCGAATAGCGCTGCAGGATGCACTCGGGTATGCACGAAAATTGGTCAGTAAGACTCATACAAGTGCACAACCAATGGACATTATCTTTTCCGGAGTTGTGGGCGCCAAGAGCGGCAAGGGGCGTGTTCGCATTTCCGCACTAAGGCAGTATGGGCTCCTTAAGGGAGATGTGAAGTCCAGTTTCATCGCTGGTGATTTGGCTAAGAAAATTTCCGCCGCGCCGGAGGAAGAACTTATACCTCTGTATCAAGAGGCGATATTAAAGCCGACCGTCTTCAAAACGCTTTTTGACACTTTTCATGGGGATATAGTAACAAAATCAAAGCTTAAGCAACGTGCCGCAGATTTGAAAATCCATCCAGATGAGACCGAAACATGTGTTGAACTGTACATTTCTGGCATGCAGCTTGCTCGCTTGGTAACGGTTGACGGTGACCGTGTCACCCATGTTGCATCAAACGGCATTGGGGCAACATCAGACGATGGCCGCCCTGCGGATGATAACCTCGGATTGCAAGATGGGGCAGCAGCAGATGAGGCCCCTGATGCAAACCTTGACACGAAAACTGACTTTGAAAATGCCAACGGAGGCCAAGACACTAATACAGGCCGCGAAGCTGCTTTGCCGGCTGAGACGGCGCACGCCATACCGCGCGCCATCTTTAACGTAAATGTTACGCTCGACTCCAGTTTGGATACGGAGAAGCTGAAAAAACAGCTCGAACTCTTAAAGCAGTTTGGAGCAATTTGAGTGCCAGCGCTTCACAATTAATGCTCAATGCCCACCCAAGTACAGGGCTACGACTGCAGCAATGTAGGACGCCGAGATCATCAAGTATGAGAACTGAAGGAAGGTCATAGGAGAAAATCCTCGTGCTGGAGAGGATTCTCCTAATAGTCGCCGATTTTCGTTCCCGCAAAGGGAAAATTTTGACAATGGGTCTAGACCCATCGTCAGAAAAATTGATTCACGCTGACTCGAACGAACCAGTCGCAATATTTTATGCCCTCAAGTCCCCGCCGTATAAGCCGCGATCGCCGCCATGTTGACGATGTCTGAGTCCTTCGCGTTCAGCGAAACGATCTGCACCGGCTTGTTCAGTCCGACCAGCAGCGGGCCGATCACCGTCGAGCCGCCGAGTTCCTGCAGCATCTTGGTCGAGATCGAGGCCGAGTGGAAGGCCGGCATGATCAGCACATTGGCCGGGCCGGTCAGCCTTATGAACGGATATTGCGCCATGGCGCGGGCATTGAGCGCGACGTCGGCGGCCATTTCGCCATCATATTCGAAATCGACGCGGCGCTTGTCGAGGATGCGCACCGCTTCCTGGACCCGCTCTGAGCGTTCGCCCTGGGGATGGCCGAAGGTGGAGTAGGCAAGCATGGCGAGCCTCGGCTCGTAGCCCATGCGGCGGGCGAAGCCTGCCGCTTCCTCGGCGATGTCGGCGATCTGCTCGGCATTCGGCATGTCGTGCACGGCGGTGTCGGCGACGAGCACGGTCTTGCCTCGCGCCAGCACGATCGACACGCCGATGACGCGGTGGCCGGGCTTGGCGTCGATGACGCGGCGGATGTCGTCGAGCGCTGTCGAATAGTTGCGGGTCACACCGGTGACGATGCCGTCGGCGTCGCCCAGCGCCACCATGCAGGCGGCGAAGTGGTTGCGGTCGTTGTTGATCAGGCGCTGGCAATCACGGAACAGGAAGCCTTTGCGCTGCATGCGCTCGTACAGATAGTCGGTGTAGATGCCGTTGCGGCGCGACAACCGGGCATTGATGATCTCGATGCCTTGCTTGTTGAGGTCTATGCCGGCGTGCTTGGCGTTTTCCTTGATGACGTCGTCGCGGCCAAGCAGGATGGCGGTGCCGAGCTTCTGGTTCACATAGGAGACGGCGGCGCGCATCACCTGCTCCTCCTCGCCCTCGGCGAAGACGATGCGCTTTGGCTGGCGGCGCACGCGGTCGTAGATACGCTGCAAGGTGGAGGCGATCGGGTCGCGGCGAGCGGACAGTTCCTGCGCATAGCGGTCGAGATCGAGGATCGGCTTGCGGGCGACGCCCGACTCCATCGCCGCTTTGGCCACGGCAAGAGGAATTGCCGAGATCAGGCGCGGGTCGAACGGTACCGGGATGATGTAGTTGGGGCCGAATTTCGGCCGGTTGCCCTGATAAGCGGCAGCGACATCGTCGGGTACGTCCTTGCGCGCCAGTTCGGCGAGCGCTCTGGCCGCCGCGATCTTCATGTCGTCGTTGATGGTGGTGGCCCTGACATCCAGCGCGCCGCGGAAGATGTAGGGGAAGCCGAGCACGTTGTTGACCTGGTTCGGATAGTCCGAACGGCCGGTCGCCATGATGGCATCGGTGCGGATTTCGGCCACTTCCTCCGGCGTGATTTCCGGGTCGGGATTGGCCATGGCGAAGATGATCGGGTTCTTGGCCATCGACTGCACCATGGCGGTGGTCAGTGCGCCCTTGGCCGAGAGGCCGAGGAAGACGTCGGCGCCATCGAGCGCCTCGGCGAGGCTGCGCGTGTCGGTCTTGACCGCATGCGCCGACTTCCACTGATTCATGCCTTCGGTGCGGCCCTGGAAGACGACGCCCTTGGTGTCGCACAGGATGATGTTTTCGGGCGCGAAGCCCATCGCCTTCATCAGCTCGATGCAGGCGATGCCGGCGGCACCGGCTCCATTGCAGACCATTTTCGTGGTCTTCATGTCGCGGCCGGTGATTTCCAGCGCGTTGATCAGGCCGGCGGCCGAGATGATGGCGGTGCCGTGCTGATCGTCGTGGAAGACCGGAATGTCCATCAATTCGCGCAGCCGCTGCTCGATGATGAAGCACTCCGGCGCCTTGATGTCTTCCAGGTTGATGCCGCCGAAGGACGGCCCGAGGAAGCGCACGCAGTTGATGAACTCGTCGGCGTCCTCGGTGTCGACCTCGAGGTCGATGGAATCGACATCGGCGAAGCGCTTGAACAGCACCGCCTTGCCTTCCATCACCGGCTTGGAGGCCAGCGCACCGAGATTGCCGAGGCCAAGGATGGCGGTGCCGTTGGAGATGACGGCAACCATGTTGCCGCGCGTCGTGTAGTCGAAGGCGCGGCTGGGATCCTCGGCGATGGCGCGCACCGGAACGGCGACCCCTGGCGAGTAAGCGAGGCTGAGGTCGCGCTGCGTGGCCATCGGCTTGGTGGCGACGATTTCCAGCTTGCCGGGCCGGCCCATAGCATGGAATTCGAGCGCTTCCTGCGCGCTGACGGACGGACCGCTGTTCTCGGTTTTCCTGGCCATGATGCTTTTGATTTCCTCGCCGGTGCAGCACCTCCTTGAAGCGGGTGCTTTGTTTCGGTCCGAATTAAGACCACGCGCCGCCGCGTGTAAACCGCCAGCGCGCCGGAATCGCGGATCGGACGGGAAAATGCGGGTACTTGGTCGTCTCCGTCGTCCCCTGCTTTTCGAAGCCCCGGCATTAAACCCGGCCACCACATCTGCTAGCGTGCCCAGCCATGAACATGCACAGCCCGAACGAGCCCGACGCCCCCGAGGTGATGACGCCGCCACAGCCCGGCGCTGCCGCCGTCACGCCGATGATGGAGCAGTTCATCGAGATCAAGGCGGCGAACCCGGATTCGCTGCTGTTCTACCGCATGGGCGATTTCTACGAGCTGTTCTTCGACGATGCCGAAAAGGCGAGCCGGGCGCTCGGCATCGTGCTGACCAAGCGCGGCAAGCACCAGGGCCATGACATCCCGATGTGCGGCGTGCCGGTGCATGCCGCGGACGACTATCTGCAGAAGCTGATCGGCCAGGGGTTCCGCGTCGCCGTCTGCGAGCAGATCGAGGATCCGGCCGAAGCCAAGAAGCGCGGCTCCAAATCGGTGGTGCGTCGCGATGTGGTGCGGCTGGTGACGCCGGGCACCATCACCGAGGACAAATTGCTGGCACCGTCGGAATCGAGCTTCCTGATGGCGCTGGGTCGGGTGAAGGGCGGCAGCGACCACAGCTTTGCCTTGGCCTGGATCGATATCTCGACTGGCGCCTTCCGCGTTGCCGAGACCACCGCCGACCGGCTGCTCGCCGACATCTTCCGTGTCGATCCGCGCGAGATGATCGTCGCCGAGCCGGTGTTTCACGATCCGGAGCTGAAGCCGGTGTTCGACATGCTCGGCCGTGTCGCCAATCCGCAGCCGCCGTCGCTGTTCGATTCGGCCTCGGCCACCGGGCGCATCGCCCGTTTCTTCGATGTGGCGACGCCGGACAGCTTCGGTACGTTTTCGCGCGCCGAACTGTCGGCGATCTCGGGCGCCATCGCCTATGTCGAGAAGACGCAGAAAGCCGAGCGGCCGCCACTGTCGCGGCCCGAGCGCGAGGAGCAGGGCTCGACGCTGTTCATCGATCCGGCGACGCGCGGCAATCTCGAGCTCTTGCGCACATTGTCCGGCAGCCGCGACGGTTCGCTGTTCAAGGCGATCGACCGCACGGTGACCGGTGGCGGCGCAAGGCTGCTCGCCGACCGGCTGATGGCGCCGCTGACCGATCCGTCAGCGATCGGTGCGCGCCTCGATTCGGTGTCGTTCTTCCGCTCCGAAACCCGGCTTTGCCAGGCAGTGCGGACGAGCCTGAAGAGCGTCGCCGACATGCCGCGCGCGCTGTCCAGGCTGGCGCTCAACCGCGGCGGCCCGCGCGATCTCGGCGCGCTGCGTGCCGGCTTCGAGGCGGCCGGTGCCATCGCCGAGATTTTTGCCGCGACTGCCCTGCCCCAGGAATTGGCTGGCGCAATGGCCGCTATTCAAGCGCTGCCCCAGGCGCTTGCCCGGCATCTGATGCAGGCGCTGAGTGAGGAACTGCCGCTGTTGAAGCGCGACGGTGGCTTCCTTCGCGGCAGTTACCACCCGGAACTCGACGAGATGCGGGCGCTGCGCGACGAGTCGCGAAAAGTGATCGCCGGGCTGGAACGCTCGCTGATCGAGGAGACCGGCATCCGTTCGCTAAAAATCCGGCACAACAATGTGCTCGGCTACTATATCGAGGTGACCGCCAACCACCATGCGATCATGACCGGCAGCGATGGCGCCAAGGCGCGCTTCATCCACCGCCAGACCATGGCCAATGCCATGCGCTTCACCACGACCGAGCTTGCCGAACTCGAGACCAAGATCGCCAATGCCGCCGACCGGGCGCTGAGCATCGAGCTGGCGGCATTCGATGCGCTGATGGCGGAAGCCGTCGGCGAAGCAGAAAAAATCCGTGCCGGCGCCGACGCGCTCGCCGTGATCGATGTGTCGGCGGCGCTTGCGCTACTTTCGGAAAGCGAGGCCTGGTGCCGGCCGGTGGTGGATTCCAGCCTTGCCTTCGAGATTGCCGGCGGCCGGCATCCGGTGGTCGAGCAGGCACTGCGCCGCTCCGGCGAAGGCCCGTTCGTGGCCAATGATTGCGACCTGTCACCGGAGGGTAGCGCCAAGAACGGTGCCATTTGGCTTCTGACCGGCCCCAACATGGGCGGTAAATCGACGTTCCTGCGGCAAAACGCGCTGATCGCCATCCTGGCCCAGACTGGCTCCTTCGTGCCGGCGACATCGGCCCATATCGGCGTCGTCGACCGGCTGTTCTCGCGCGTCGGCGCTTCCGACGATCTGGCGCGCGGCCGTTCGACCTTCATGGTCGAGATGGTCGAGACGGCGGCAATCCTCAACCAGGCCGGCGAACGGGCGCTGGTGATCCTCGACGAGATCGGCCGCGGCACCGCCACCTTCGACGGCCTGTCGATCGCCTGGGCGGCGGTGGAATACCTGCATGAGAAGAACCGCTGCCGGGCAATCTTTGCCACCCATTTCCACGAAATGACCTCGCTCGCCGGCAAGCTGACGCGGCTCCATAACGTCACCATGCGGGTCAAGGAATGGGAAAACGACGTCGTCTTCCTGCACGAGGTCGGCAGAGGTGCGGCCGACCGCTCCTACGGCGTGCAGGTGGCGCGGCTCGCCGGCCTGCCCGAAGCGGTGGTCGACCGAGCCAAACAGGTGCTGCACCAATTGGAGGAAGGCGAGGTTTCGGGCAAGACCAACCGGCTGGTCGACGACCTGCCGCTGTTTTCGGTGGCCATGAAGCGCGAAGCGCCGAAGCCGGTAAAGAGCGATGCGCTGGGTGCCGCGCTCGGCGATATCAATCCCGACGAGATGACGCCACGGGAGGCGCTGGAGGCGCTCTACCGGCTGAAAGGGCTGGCGGGGAAGTAGGCACCTCTGCCATCCGGGCGGCGGCACAGGAACCGCCAATCTCCCCCCTCGTGGGGGAGATTGGCAACTTCATCGCCGCTCAGATCATCTCCAGCCCGCGCTTGCGCGTTGGTGGCCGGAAAGCGCGGTCGAGATCGGCGAGATCCTGCGGCGTAAGCTCGATGTCGAGCGCGGCAAAATTCTGGCGGACATGCTGCTGGCTGCTGGCTTTCGGAATGGCGATGACGCCCTCCTGCTGCATCACCCAAGCCAAGGCGATTTGTGCAGGGGTCGCACCGTGGCGGGCGGCGACGGCTTCAAGTCTGCTGTTGCGCGCCAACGCGCCCTGCTCGACCGGCGAATAGGCCATCAGCGGAATGCCGCGCTGTCGGCTCCAGGGCGCCAGATCGAACTCGAGGCCGCGACGGACCAGATTGTAAAGCACCTGGTTGGTCTGGACGTTGCCGCCATCGGGCAAGCCGGTGAGCTCTTCCATCTCCTCGGTGTCGAAATTGCTGACGCCCCAATGGCGGATCTTGCCGGCCTTCTTCAAGGCCTCGAAGGCTTCGACCGTCTCCGCCAAAGGCACGCTGCCCGGCCAATGCAAGAGATAGAGGTCGATGCGGTCGGTGCGCAGGCGCTTCAGGCTGTTCTCGCAGGCGCGCTGCACGCCCGCGCGCGACGCGTTTGATGGCAGCACTTTCGAGACCACGAAGACCTCGGCGCGGCGCCCGGCAATGGCTTCGGCCACCACCTCCTCGGCGCCGCCGCTGGCATACATTTCGGCGGTGTCGATCAGCGTGATGCCAAGGTCGAGGCCAAGCTTGAGCGCGCTGACCTCATCGGCACGGCGCCGCGAATCCTCGCCCATTTTCCACGTGCCCTGGCCAAGAACGGCAATGGCTTCGCCGGAGGGCAGCGTAGTGGTTCTGACGATCGATGGCATGGCGGGCTCCAGTTGGGGCCGGATCGCAGCACAGGCCGGGCGAGAAATCCAGAGGGCCTTCTCGCCGCCTTCGCGATTGCAGGAAGCCTACTTCACCGGATGAGCGGCAAGCCAGTCCTGCATCTGCTTGATCTCGGCTTCCTGCGCGGCGATGACGCCTTCGGCCAGCTTGCGGATTTCCGGGTCCTTGCCATTGGCAAGCTCGACTTTGGCCATGTCGATCGCACCCTGATGGTGCGGAATCATGCCGCGGACGAAGTCGACATCGGCATTGCCGGTGTATTTGACCATCATGTCCTTGTGCATCTTGTCCATCGCCTTCTTGTAGCCAACGGTGGCAGGGCTTTGCGCACCCATCGCCATACCGGCCATGTTATGTTTCATCTCTTCGCTCTGCGCCGGAACGCTTTCGAGGAAGACGGCGAGCAGCATTCCGGCCGCCATCAGCAAAAGCACGAGTTTCTTGGCCAAGGTCATTCATGGTCTCCTGTTGCTTGGTTTTCGTATTTGGGGGTTTCGATCAGAGTTTCAACGTCCGCAGACGCAATGCGTTGGCGATGACAGAAACGGAGGACAGGCTCATCGCCGCCGCCGCCAGCATCGGCGACAAGAGCATGCCGGTGAGCGGATAGAGCACGCCGGCGGCGACCGGCACGCCAAGCACATTGTAGAGGAAGGCGAAGAACAGGTTCTGGCGGATGTTGCCGATCGTCGCCTGGGCGAGCTTACGTGCCCGGACTATGCCATTAAGGTCGCCCTTGACCAGGGTGATGCCGGCGCTTTCGACCGCGACATCGGCGCCAGTGCCCATGGCGATGCCGACATCGGCGCTGGCCAAGGCCGGCGCATCGTTGACGCCGTCGCCGGCCATGGCGACACCTTTGCCCTTGCCGCGTAGCTCGTCGACAAGGGCTGCCTTCTGTTCCGGCAACAGACCGGCGCGAACCTCATCGATACCGAGGCTTTTGGCGATCGCCTTGGCGGTGCGCTCATTGTCACCGGTCGCCATGATGATCCTCAAGCCGCTGTCATGCAGCGCCCGGATTGCCTCGGCAGTGGTCGCCTTGATGGGATCGGCAACGGCGACGATGCCGGCCAGCTTGCCGCCGACGGCGACGAACATCGCCGTCTTGCCATCGCCCTGCAGCGCTTCGGCACTGGCCGAAACGGCGGAAACGTCGACGCCGAGGTCGCGCATCATCGCGGCATTGCCGAGCGCGACAGTCTTGCCCGACACCGTGCCGGAAACGCCCTTGCCGGTGACCGCCTCGAAATCAATGGCATCGGCGACGGTTACACTGCGCGCGACGGCACCTTCGACGATGGCCTCGGCCAACGGATGCTCCGAGCCCTTCTCGAGGCTCGCGGCGAGCCCCAGCAATTCGTCTTCGGAAAAGCCGTTTGCTGCGACAACATCCGTCAGTTTCGGCCGGCCCTCGGTCAGCGTGCCGGTCTTGTCGACGATCAGCGTGTCGACGGAGGCGAAGCGTTCGAGCGCGGCGGCTTCCTTGATCAGCACACCGGCATGCGCGCCGCGCCCGGTGGCGGTCATGATCGACATCGGCGTGGCGAGACCGAGCGCACAGGGACAAGCGATGATCAGCACCGAGACGGCCGAGACGACGGCGAAGATCAGGCTGGGCTCGGGGCCGAAGACGGCCCAGGCGATGAAAGCCACGACGGCGACAAGGACGACGGCCGGAACAAAGTAGAAGGAAACGCGATCGGCCAGGCCCTGGATCGGCGCGCGCGATCGCTGTGCCTTGGCGACGAGTTCGACGATGCGCGCAAGCGTGGTCTCGGCTCCGATCCGCTCGGCGCGCATGATCAGCGAGCCGTTCTTATTCAGCGTGCCGCCGGTGAGGGCGTCGCCTTCGGCCTTTTCGACCGGCAGCGGCTCGCCCGTGATCATGGATTCGTCGATGGAAGAACGGCCTTCCAGCACCGTGCCGTCGACCGGGATGGCGTCGCCTGGCCGGATGCGCAAGCGATCGCCGGCCTTGACGCTGTCCAGCGGCACGTCGGTCTCCGAACCGTCTTCGGCGATACGCCGCGCGGTCTTGGGCGCCAGATCGAGCAGAGCGCGGATCGCCGATCCGGTCTTTTCGCGGGCACGCAATTCCAGCACCTGGCCGAGGAAGACCAGCGCGACAATGACGGCGGCAGCCTCGAAATAGACCGGCACCGCACCGCCATGGCTGCGGAACTGATGCGGGAAGATGTCCGGAAACAGGGTGGCGACGACGCTGTAGAGGTAGGCCGCGCCGACGCCCAGCGAAATCAGTGTCCACATGTTGGGGCTGCGGTTGAGGACCGACTCCCAGCCACGGTGGAAGAAAGGAAAGGCAGCCCAGAGCACCACCGGACTTGCCAGGACCAGCCCGATCCAGACCTTCGTGCGATCATCGACAAGACTATCAAGCGACAGGCCGGCCATCGGCGTCATGGCGATGATCAGAAGCGGGATCGACAGGACCGCGCTGACCCAGAACCGCCTGGTGAAATCGACCAGCTCGGGATTTGGTCTTTCATCGCCTGATGGCACGCCCATCGGTTCCAGCGCCATGCCACAGATCGGGCAGGAGCCGGGCTTGTCGCGGATGATCTCTGGATGCATCGGACACGTATATTGCGTGCCCTTGGGCGCCGGCACCGGCGCCGGCCTGTCGCTGAGATAGGCTTGCGGTGCCGCAGCGAATTTCGCCTTGCAGCCGGCGGAACAGAAATAGAAGCCCTGGCCTTCATGGCGGACAAAGTGCCTGGCGGTGGCACGGTCGACACTCATGCCGCAGACGGGGTCGGTGGCCGTCAGATATTGTTCCGGCTCGGCCTGGAATTTCGAACGGCAACCTTCACTGCAGAAATGATAGAGGCGGCCGCCATGCTCCGATGTCGACTTGCCGGCGGCCGGATCCACGGTCATGCCACAAACCGGATCGCGCAGAACCGCATCCACGGCTGCGCCTTTCGGCGCGCAACAGCTGCCATGGGTGTCGTGTGTGTGGTGGCCGCCGTGGTGATCATGGTCTGAATGCGTCATTCCAAATGCCTCTGTGCCTGTGCTTCGGCGCTGAGGTAGTGCTTCCAGTAACTGGAAGGTCAAGGGCTGTGCCGATTTTTCGCATTTTGGGGGCCCGACCGGGCTGTTCGCCCAGAAAAAGCCCACATTCCGTAGCGCAGGGCCTGATACCCGGCGCGGCCGCAACGCGCATAGACATCCGTGAAAACCAGCCTATCCGACACCCACGGTCGGAAACTGCTTGAGCTACCGAGGAAAATCTTGGGCTCCGGACGAATTCCGTCTTGCCGCCAGTGACCTTGAATAGAAAATTCCCCCTGCCGCCCGCAACATGTAATCCCCCGGTAATCCTGGGAAGATGGCCGGGTTTAAAAGCTTGTTTTTCTGATTGTGGCATAATATCCACTTCAGAGACGATCAACAAACCACAACGTCACCTGTGCCAGAAGGCTCCCGCGGTGCTTGGCGGTTCCTGTGAACGTTACGATTTCGTACAAAAAGTTTTCATACAAAATAGCTCGTAAAATGAAACGCTTGGTTATCAATCTCGATCGATCTCCCTCTCGGCTTGCCCATATGACAGCGGAGTTCGCCCGTATTGGCATCGGATTCGAGCGGGTCGCGGCAATCGATAGCAAGGAACATCCCGAGCTGGTGCTGCAGCCACAGCACGCAATACACGCCATTCGGCCGCTTTCCGGCAGCGAGATCGCCTGCCTGCATAGCCATCGTGCCTGCTGGACGATCATCGCCGAGGACGACGCCCCTTATGGCGCCGTGTTCGAGGACGATATGGTCTTCTCCGGCAAGGCCGGTATGTTGTTGGATGATACGGACTGGGTGCCGGCAGACGCGGACGTCGTGAAGCTCGAGACGTTCTTCTCCACAACCGTGATCCAGAGGAGAAGGGCCTCTGCCGGACATGGCTTTTCCATGGTCCGGCTCCGCAAGGGCCATCCGGGGGCCGGGGGTTATCTGCTCTCGCGGCGAACGGCGCGCGACTTTCTGGAGGCAACGGCGCAGGTCAGCATTGCTGTCGATGATCTCATCTTCAACCCCATCATGTCGGCCGGCAAGACCATCTACCAACTTGTTCCGGCGCTGTGCGCACAGGATCAGTTCGTCGGCGGAAAGCTGCCAAGCCTGCTTGACCAGGAACGCGATGCTGCGCGGACCGCGAGCGGGCTTATGGCAAGGCAGAGGAAGCCGATGGCCGTGAGAATCAGCAGAGAGGCCGGGCGAACCGCACGGTGGATCGCCGATTTCTGCAGATTCCGGCAACGGATCGTCGTTCCCCTCGATCCGATCGAGGCAACGGACTAGGCCGCTTGCCGGGCCACCGGCAGGCCCCATACCCAGCGCCGCGAAAACGCGCTATAGACGCCGCCCAAAAGGCAAGGCCAACCGGTACCTATGGCGAAAATCTCCCTGAAGCTCGATGAACTGATCGACGGCGAAGCCTTGCGCCGCGAGATGACCGCGCTGACGACGGCCACCGACGGCGACGGTTCCGGAGCGGCCGCCCGCGCCGGCGTTCTGCAGCTTCTCAAGGCCCGGCTTGCCGAAGGCCGAAAGATCGCCGAGGCCATGCTGAAAGAGGATGGCGGCGGTAACGCCTGTGCCGAGCGGCTGTCACATCTGATGGACGAGCTGATCCGGGCGCTCTACGATTTCGCGGCGACGCACGTCTACCGGGTGAAGAACCGTTCGTCGGCCGAACGCATGGCCGTCGTCGCGGTCGGCGGCTATGGCCGCGGCACGCTGGCGCCGGGATCCGACATCGACCTGCTGTTCCTCTTGCCCTACAAGCAGACGCCATGGGGCGAACAAACCGTCGAATACATGCTCTACATGCTGTGGGATCTGGGCTTAAAGGTCGGCCACGCCACCCGCAACATCGATGAGTGCCTGCGGCTGTCACGCACCGACATCACCATCCGCACCTCGATCCTGGAAGCGCGCTTCCTGTGGGGCGAACGCAAGCTCTATGACGAACTGATGCTGCGCTTCGACCACGAGGTGGTGCGCACGACCGGCCCGGAATATGTCCAGGCCAAGCTCGCCGAACGCGACGAGCGCCACGCCAAGGCCGGCGAGAGCCGCTATCTGGTCGAGCCCAATGTCAAGGACGGCAAGGGTGGCCTGCGCGACCTGCAGACGCTGTTCTGGATCGGCAAGTATTTCTACCGGGTGCGCACCGGCGAGGAACTGGTCGAGAAGGGCGTCTTCACCGAGGCCGAGTACCGCGAGTTCCAGAAGGCCGAAGACTTCCTGTGGGCGGTGCGCTGCCACATGCATTTCCTCACCGGCAAGGCCGAGGAGCGGCTGCATTTCGACATCCAGCGCGAGATCGCCGAGCGGCTGGGTTACACCACCCATCCCGGCCTGTCGGCAGTCGAACGCTTCATGAAGCACTACTTCCTCGTCGCCAAGGATGTCGGCGACCTGACCCGCATCTTCTGCGCCGCGCTCGAGGAGGAGCAGGCCAAGCACGTGCCGGGCTTCAACCGCATCTTCCTCACCTTCCAGCGCCGCAAGCGCAAGCTCGCCGGCACTTCCGATTTCATTGTCGACAACCACCGCATCAACATTGCCGACGACCAGGTGTTCGAGCGCGATCCGGTCAATCTGCTCAGGCTGTTCTGGTTCGCCGACAAACATGGGCTGGAGTTCCACCCCGATGCGCTGAAGCTGCTCACCCGCTCGCTCGGCCTGGTCAACAAGTCGCTGCGGCGCGACGAGGAGGCCAACCGGCTGTTCCTCGACATCTTGACCTCGGACCGCAATGCCGAGCTCAATCTGCGGCGCATGAACGAGGCCGGACTGCTGGGCCGGCTGATCCCCGATTTCGGCAAGATCGTCGCCATGATGCAGTTCTCGATGTACCACCACTACACGGTCGACGAGCACCTGATCCGCTGCATCGGCGTGCTGGCCGAGATCGAGCGCGGCGATGGCGAGAAGGTGCATCCGCTGTCGCATTCGCTGATGCCCGGGCTGAAGAAGAGCCGCGAGGCGCTTTATGTCGCCGTGCTGCTGCACGATATCGCCAAGGGCAGGCCGGAAGATCATTCCGAGGCCGGCGCCCGTATCGCACGGCGCATCTGCCCGCATATGGGGCTGTCAGCGGCTGACACCGAAACCGTCGCCTGGCTGGTCGAGAACCACCTCGTCATGTCGATGACGGCGCAGACCCGCGACCTCAACGACCGCAAGACGATCGAGGATTTCGCCGCGATCGTGCAGTCGGTCGAGCGGCTGAAGATGCTTTTGATCCTCACCGTCTGCGACATCAGGGGCGTCGGGCCGGGTGTGTGGAATGGCTGGAAGGGCCAGTTGCTGCGCACGCTCTACTACGAGACCGAACTGCTGCTGACCGGCGGTTTCTCGGAAGTGTCACGCGCGCAGCGGACCGCGGCGGCGCGCGAGCGCCTGGCCGAGGCGCTCGCCGACTGGCCCGACAAGGACCGCAAGCGCTATGTCGGACTGCATTACGAGAACTACCTGCTGGCCGTGGACCTGCCAGACCAGATTCGCCACGCCGAATTCGTCCGCGAGGCGGACGCGTCGGGCAACAAGCTCGCCACCATGGTCAAGACGCACCAGTTCGAGGCGGTGACCGAAATCACCGTTTTGGCGCAGGACCATCCCCGTCTTCTCTCGGTCGTTGCCGGGGCATGCGCCGGCGCCGGCGGCAACATTGTCGACGCGCAGATCTTCACCACGTCTGATGGCCGCGCCCTGGACACGATCCTGATATCGCGGGAATTCGACCGCGACGAGGACGAGCGCCGGCGCGCCGAGCGCGTCGGCCGGCTGATCGAAGACGTGCTGTCAGGCAAGAGCTGGCTGCCAGAGATGATCGAGAAGCGCACCAAGCCAAGGCGCGGGTCCAAGGTGTTCAAGATCCCGCCACGCGCCGAGATCCGCAACACGCTGTCGAACCGGTTTTCGGTCATCGAGGTCGAAGGGCTCGACCGCCCGGGCCTGCTGTCGGAGATCACCGGCACGCTGTCCGACCTGTCGCTCGACATTGCCTCGGCGCATATCACCACTTTCGGCGAAAAGGTCATCGACACCTTCTATGTCACCGACCTCACCGGCCAGAAGATCGACAGCCCGGCTCGCATCGCCACCATCCGCAACCGGCTGATGGCGACGCTCGAAGGCATCACGCCCGAGCGCAATGGCAAGACCAAGGCCGCCGCCGAGTGACGGCCATCATTCCTTTGTTCTAATCCCGCAGGCAGTTTCCAAACGCATGAGCCTCGTCAAGAAATTCGCTACCGTCGCTTCCGGCACGCTCATGAGCCGCGCGCTCGGCTTCGGCCGCGAGATGCTGATGGCGGCAGCGCTCGGCACCGGACCGGTGGCCGATGCCTTCAACGCCGCCTTCCAGTTTCCCAACACCTTTCGCCGGCTGTTCGCCGAAGGCGCCTTCAACGCCGCCTTCGTGCCGCTGTTTGCCAAGGAGATCGAGACGCATGGCACCGACGGCGCCAAGCGCTTTTCGGAGGAAGTGTTCGGGGTGCTGTTCTCGGCGCTTCTGGCGCTGACCATTGTCATGGAACTGGCGATGCCGCTGATCGTGCGCTACCTGGTGGCGCCGGGCTTTGCCGACACGCCGGGCAAGTTTGAGACGACCGTCGCACTGGCGACGATCATGTTCCCGTATCTCATCTGCATGTCGCTCGCCGCCATGATGGCGGGCATGCTGAACTCGCTGCGCCGCTATTTCGCGGCGGCGATCGCGCCGGCGTTCCTCAACATCATCCTGATCAGCGTGCTTGGCTATGCCTGGTACCATGGGCTGGATGCACGCGCTGTCGGCTTCAGCCTGTCCTGGGGCGTGCTGGCGGCGGGGCTCGTGCAACTCGCCATCGTCTGGGTGGCGGTGCGCAATGCCGGCATCTCGATCGGCTTCCGCCGGCCGAAGATGACGCCGAACGTCAAGCGTCTGCTGATCCTGGCGCTGCCGGCGGCGATCACCGGCGGCATCACCCAGATCAACCAGCTGATCGGCACGGCGATCGCGTCGGCGCAGGACAGCGCGGTGTCCTCGCTCGCCTATGCCGACCGCGTCTATCAGCTGCCGCTCGGTGTCGTCGGCGTCGCGGTGGCAATCGTGCTGTTGCCGGAACTGTCGCGGGCGCTGAAATCGGGCAATCTCATCGAGGCCGCCAATCTGCAGAACCGCTCGGTCGAATTCACCTTGTTCATGACCTTGCCGGCGGCGGCAGCGCTCTGGGTGATGGCGGAGCCGATCGTGCGGCTGGTCTATGAGCGCGGCGCGTTTGCCGCCAACCATTCGACGCCGACGGTGGCGGCGATCCTGGCGATCTTCGGTCTTGGCCTGCCGGCCTTCGTGCTGATCAAGGCCTTCACCCCCGGCTATTTCGCCCGCGAGGATACCCGCACGCCGATGATCTTCGCCGCCATCTCGGTGGCGGTGAACGTCGCCACCGCGCTGACGCTGTTTCCCAGGATGGGTGCACCCGGCATCGCGGTCGCCTCAGCCGTGGCCGGCTGGGTCAACGCGCTGATGCTGCTTGCCGTGCTGATCCGGAGCGGCCATTGGGGCCGCGATGTGCCGCTCCTGAAACGCATTCCCCGGCTGGTCCTGTCGGCGGCGGTAATGGCGGTGGCGCTGTATTTCGCCGAGCACTGGCTCGCCGTCAGGCTCGGTCCCGGCTCGCCGCTGGTCGTCAAGGCGACGACACTGCTGGCGCTGGTGGCCGGCGGGGCGTTGCTTTACTTCGTCACCGCGTTTGCCACCGGTGGCGCCGATTTCGGCATGATCCGACGCAATATCGGGCGTAAGGGATCGAAGGCCGGCCCATCCGTGGCAAAATCGGAACTTGACGAATAAATCACCTGGCCGGCGAACCTCGCCGGTCTTGATCCCGCCGCCCCCTTCGTCCATAAGCGCGCCGTCGCAAGACTTTCGCCGCGCGCGGTTTCCAGCCGCATGATTGGCTCCAAAAAGTCTGCAACTTTTTGGAATCATGCTTATACGGCCCTCCACAAGCCATGAGGAAAACCATGTCCGCCTTCAAGCCCCTCGTCTTCTCCGGCGTCCAGCCGACCGGCAATCTGCATCTCGGCAATTATCTCGGCGCCATCAAGAAATTCGTCGCCCTGCAGGACACCTCCGACTGCATCTATTGCGTCGTCGACCTGCATTCGCTGACCGCGCAGCTGGTCCATGACGACCTTGCCGACCAGACGCGCTCGATCACTGCGGCGTTCCTCGCCTCCGGCATCGACCCGAAGAAGCATATCGTCTTCAACCAGTCGCGGGTGATGCAGCACGCCGAGCTCGCCTGGATCTTCAACTGCGTCGCGCGCATCGGCTGGATGAACAAGATGACGCAATTCAAGGACAAGGCTGGCAAGGACCGCGAAAATGCCTCGCTGGGCCTGCTCGCCTATCCCTCCCTGATGGCTGCCGACATCCTGCTCTACCGCGCCACCCATGTGCCGGTGGGCGAGGACCAGAAGCAGCATCTGGAACTGACCCGCGACATCGCGCAGAAATTCAACAATGATTTTTCCGACCGCATCGCCCGCCTTGGCGTCGGCGTCGAGATGCAGGTCGGCGAGGAGACGGTGAACGGCTTCTTCCCGATCACCGAACCGGTCATCGGCGGCCCGGCGGCGCGCATCATGAGCCTGCGCGACGGGTCGAAGAAGATGTCGAAGTCGGACCCGTCGGACCTGTCGCGCATCAATCTGACGGATGATGCCGACACCATCTCGAAGAAGATCCGCAAGGCCAAAACCGATCCGGAAGCCTTGCCGAGCGAAGTCGGCGGGCTGGAAAGCCGGCCCGAGGCGGAAAACCTGGTCGGCATCTATGCCGGGCTGGCCGAGATGTCCAAGGCCGACGTGCTGAAGGAATTCGGCGGCCAGCAGTTTTCGGTGTTCAAGCCAGCGCTCGCCGACCTTGCGGTGGAGAAGCTGGCACCGATCGCCGGCGAGATGCGCCGCATCGAAGGCGACCGCACCTATGTCGACGCGGTGCTCAGGGATGGCGGCGAACGCGCCGGCGTGCTCGCCGAAACGACGATGAAGACGGTGCGCGATATTGTCGGCCTGCTGCAGGGCTGATCGCGACGGCCGCGCACTGCACCAACATTGGCCCAGGACATACTGGCCCAAGGCCGGCGGCTTGCCGCCGGTCGGCGGCGGTGGCAGATTGCGGCCGAAACGCACTCGCGTCTCTGATTTTGAAATTCGCCAGAGTTGGATATCAAGGGCAATGCGAATTTCAAAATCAGGGACACGAGCAAACTATTGATTTCTAGTGTCGTTTTTGATTTCGAAGTTCGCTCGGAGCGCGATATCGAAAGCAGGCGAACTTCGAAATCACGACACTAGGTAGATAGACATGGTCTCCAAACGCCTCAGCCGCGAAGCCGGTCATCGCAGGAAATTCCTGACGATCATCGACGATACGCCCGAGTGCGAGCGCGCCGTCGCCTACGCCTCGAAGCGGGCGCAGAGCACCAGCGGCACACTCGTGCTGCTCTATGTCATCGTACCGGACGATTTCCAGCACTGGCTGGGCGTCGAGAAGATCATGCGCGAAGAGGCGAACGCCACGGCGCGCGCGGCTCTCGACGGCTACGCCAACAAGGTGCGCCAGAAGCTCGGCATCGAGCCGGAGATGGTGGTGCGCGAAGGCAAGCCGACGGAAGAGATCCACAAGCTGATCGAGGAAGACCAGGACATCGCCATCCTGGTGCTGGCGGCCGGCGCCGGCAAGGAAGGCCCCGGACCGCTGGTCGGCGCGGTGGCCGGCAAGGGCGCCGCCTTCCCCATTCCGGTCACGGTCGTGCCGCAGAATCTGTCGGATGAGGAGATCGACAGCCTCGCCTAGAGCATGATGCCGAAAAGTGTGGAGCGGTTTCTCGAACAAACGGGTACCGTTTGTCCAGACATCATGCTCTGCTTCTCTAATCTAGAGCCCGCCCGGGATTCTGCTCCCCAGCCAGCAAAAACATTCCGCCAGCCAGCCGTTCGGGCGATGCGTTTCGCTTGAATGTCCAGCCGATAGAGCCTATTTAGAACTATTCCAAACTAGTTGCCCGAACGGGCACGGAGGCGGCCATGTTCATCCAGACCGAATCGACGCCCAATCCGGCGACGCTGAAATTCCTGCCCGGCAAGGAAGTGCTGCTCGAAGGCACTGCCGATTTCCGCGATGCAGACAGTGCGGCAACCGCCTCGCCGCTGGCTGGCCGGCTGTTCGAGATTCCCGGCGTCACCGGCGTTTTCTTCGGCTACGATTTCATCACCGTGACCAAGGACGGCCCCGACTGGCAGCACCTGAAGCCGGCGATCCTCGGCGCCATCATGGAGCATTTCATGTCCGGCGCGCCTGTCATGGCCAAGGCCGGCCCGGCCGCCGAGACCAGCCAGACCGGCGAATTCTACGACAAGGCGGATGAGGAACTCGTCATCACCATCAAGGAACTGCTCGACACACGGGTGCGCCCGGCGGTGGCCCAGGATGGCGGCGACATCACCTTCCGCGGCTTCGAGAACGGCACCGTGTTCCTGCACATGAAGGGCGCCTGCGCCGGTTGCCCGTCATCGACGGCAACGCTGAAGCACGGCATCCAGAACCTGCTCCGCCATTTCGTGCCTGAAGTGCAGCAGGTCGAACAGGTTTCCTGATTCTTCCGCGCCGCTGGCCGCCTGTCGGTCTGCCAGCGCGGCCTTAAATATTCCTATCCGCAAACAACAAAAAACCGGGCCGAATTGCCCGGTTTTCTGTTTGGGACGTCCATTGTTGCCTAGACGGTCCGCGTACGAACAGCTTTAACCCTGATCCCTGCGATCACGGTCAGAGGACGATGACCTTGGCGCCGACCTCGGCGCGATCATAGAGGTCGATGACGTCCTGATTCATCAGCCGGATGCAGCCCGACGACATCGCCTTGCCGATCGAGTTCCATTCCGGGCTGCCGTGCAGGCGGTAGCCCATGTCGCCGCCCTTGTTGAACAGATACATGGCGCGCGCGCCAAGCGGGTTCTTCAGGCCCGGTTCCATGCCGTCGGCGAACTTGGCGAGCTCCGGCTGGCGCTTGATCATCTGCGAGGGCGGCGTCCAGGTCGGCCATTCGCGCTTGATGGCGATATGGGCGGTGCCGTGCCACTCAAAACCCTCGCGGCCGACGCCGATGCCGTAGCGGATCGCCCGGCCGTCGCCCTCGACGAAGTAGAGGAACTTGTTCTGCGTGTCGACGATGATGGTGCCCGGCTTTTCCTTGGTGTCGTAGTTCACTTCCTGCCGGTGATATTGCCTCGGCACTTTTTCGATCGGGATGCGCGGCAGTTGGTAGCCAGCATCGGTCACCGCGCCGTAGTCGTTGGAGAAGATCTGCCCGCCAATGGTGCTGCAACCGGCGATGGCAGTGGACAGCGCCAATGCGGCAATTATTGCAAGCGACTTCATGCGCATGAGATGATCCGGAGCCCCGCCCAAACGTCAGCGGCACGAGTCGGCCGCTTTCTCTCCATCATTCATGCTGGCATTTGCTTTGCTTGCCAAGCGCACGATGCCTATATGCGTGGCCTTACCCGCTGGTAAGCATATCACTATGGCATTTCGGCAACAGCACTCACCGGATTGTGAAGGAAATTCAATGGGGGCGACATCAAACGGTCACCTGGAATCGAGGATCAGTCATGAATGTCGGCGACGCTGCCCACCGTTCAGGCCTGCCGGCCAAGACCATCCGTTACTATGAAGAGATCGGCCTGATCGCGCCGGCGCGTGCCGCCAACGGCTACCGCGATTATTCCGGTGACGACATCCACCGGCTGACCTTCCTGCGCCGCGCGCGCAATCTCGGCTTTTCCATCGACGATTGCCGCCAGTTGATGGCGCTCTACCAGGATCGCGGCCGCGCCAGCCACGATGTGCGGGCGATCGCGGCCTCGCATGTCACGGCGATCGAGGAGAAGGTGCGCGAACTGCAATCCATGCGCTCGACCCTGCAGAAACTGATCCATGCCTGCCATGGTGATGAGCGGCCGGATTGCCCGATTTTGGATGATATGGCGGGGGCGGCGGCGCCTGGCAGTGGAGCCGCTGCACTGTCCGCCTGAAGGCCGTGCCCAGAACAGGGATCACGAGAAAGTGAACGTGACGGCGCCATTGGCTTCTGATCATTAGATGCCTCCTATCGATGGAGGTTCGCCGTGCCTGCTTATGCCATTCTTGCCCTGGCCATTGTCGCCGAAGTCATCGCAACGAGCGCGATGAAGGCCTCGGAAGGATTCACCAGGTTTGGTCCATCGGTGGTGGTGCTGCTCGGTTACGCGGCGGCGTTCTTCTTCCTCGCGCAGGTTTTGGACCGGATACCGATCGGCATCGCATACGCTGTGTGGGCGGGCGGCGGCATCGTCCTTGTCGCGCTGGTCGCCTGGATTGTCTATGGGCAAAGGCCGGATGCTGCGGGCCTCATTGGCATGAGCCTGATCCTGGCTGGCGTGCTGGTTCTAAACCTGTTGTCCAGGACCAACGCCCATTGATCTAGACCATATCTGTCAAACATAGACCTCGAAAAGCCGGGGACTGCGGACAATCGACTTGTTCAACTGCCTGCTCGACGCAGCCATATCCGGTGAAACAGGGACTTCAGTCTTATTTGCGCAATTTCTAATATATATAGATTAATCGGCGCGGGGAATCACACCCAAAAGCAAACCCGCAATGGCCGGTGCAGCTCCCTATAAACCCAAAGCCTACGGGTCTCCATTTGGTCACCTATCGAAGGCGATTGTATATTTGACAGACCCGATACACCCAAAAGAAGTCAGGACCGGTTCTTGAAGTCTTGATTTGGGGGGCATACCGTCGGTTGAATGGGCTGGTGACGCAATGTTGAACGACGACAAAGGCGAGCGGCTTTGGGCTTTAGACCTTGACGCTCTGCGCAAGGCTTTCGAAACATACGTTCAAGAGCACAAAACAACGGCTGCTGAATGGGGGGAACACGCCAAGCGGTTCCTCGAAAAACAAAGGGTTCGCCAGGGTGAATCGCGCTGATTCCCAGCCGTGGGGGCCGCACCGGTCCCGTGGTGTTCCACCGGATAGACTCGACCTCCCTCCTGCTGGCTCCCTACGGGCCTCCATTAGGTCGTAGGTCCGCCGAATAATCGCCAGTCGCAAAAGGGTTCAAACCGTGAACAAAATCTGGCATGGTGCCTGCCATGCCGATCATCTCCCCTGTCGCAATTAATCCTCTCATCGACGGCCGCCAGTCCGACCGCGCCATGCTGGTGCGGCGCGGCGTGCAGCGGCTGCTCATGGAAATGGGCGCACATGTGCTGCCTGAATTGTCGCTGGCCACCGGCCGCCGCGCCGACCTCGTGGCGCTGACCCGCCAGGGCGACATCTGGATCATCGAGATCAAATCCTCGATCGAGGATTTCAGGGTCGACCGCAAATGGCCCGACTACCGGCTGAATTCCGACCGCTTCTTCTTCGCCACCCATCCCGGCGTGCCCTCGGAGATTTTTCCCGAGGAATGCGGCTTCATCCTGTCCGACGGCTACGGCGCCGAGATCCTGCGCGACGCGCCGGAGCATCGCATGGCGGCGGCAACGCGCAAGGCGCTGATGCTGCGGATTGCGCGGGCCGGTGCGGCGCGGTTGCTGGCGGCGGAACTGGCTGGTGTGTCGGTGCCGGCGCTGGAGGGGGAGAGCGAGTAGCGGAGGTTCCCGCAGGACCGCCAATAGATATCCTCCAACGGTCGGCGCTGCCCCTCATCTGCCTGCCGGCATCTTCTCCCCGTAAACGGGGCGAAGGACGCACTCATCGCCGATTTCGCCAATTTTCAACGCTGCAGAAAGGGCGCCCGCGTTGCGGCCAGCTTTCTTTCTCCCCGTTTACGGGGAGAAATGCCCGGCAGGGCAATGAGGGGCGGCGCGACATTGAAAAGAGAGCATCGAAGTCGCTGACAAGCCTCTACTCCTCACCCTCTTCCACCCCACCAGCAGCCGGCGCCATCAAAAGCACGGCGGCGCCGAGGATGGCGGCGATGAAGGAGCCGGCGAGGATGCCGACCTTGACCGCGTCCTGCAGGGCCACATCACTGGCGAAGGCGAGCAGGCCGATGAACAGGCTCATGGTGAAGCCGATGCCGCACAGCAGCGAGATGCCGATCATGTGCGACCAGCCGGCATGGGCCGGCAGATCGGCGAGGCCAAGCCGGATGGCAAGCGCTGAAGAGCCGAACACGCCGACCAGCTTGCCGACCACGAGGCCGGCGGCGACACCCAGTGTCAACGGCTCGATCAGCGCACCAAAACTGAGGCCGGCGAGCGAAACGCCGGCATTGGCAAAGCCGAAGATCGGAATGACGACGAAGGGCACGATCTTGTGCAGGCCGTGCTCGAGCCGGTGCAGCGGCGAATGGTCGAGGTCGTGGCCGATCCCGGCGGAGCGTTCGAGCGGAATGGTCAGCGCCAGGGCGACGCCGGCAAGCGTGGCGTGGACGCCCGATTTCAGCACCAGCACCCACAGGATTGCGCCGAGCACGAGATAGGGCACCAGCGTCATCACCCGCATGCGGTTGAGCACGATAAGCACGGCGATGACGGCGAAGGCGGCGCCGAGATAAGCCAATGACAGGCCGCTTGTGTAGAATATGGCGATGATGATGACGGCGCCGAGGTCGTCGATGATGGCGAGCGCGGTCAGGAAGACTTTCAGCGAAGCCGGCACACGACTGCCGAGCAGCGACAGAACGCCAAGCGCGAAGGCGATGTCGGTGGCGGTCGGGATCGCCCAGCCGGAGAGCGCGGCCGAATTGTTGCGGTTGATCAAGACATAGACCAGCGCCGGAACCAGCATGCCGCCGGCCGCCGCGATGCCGGGCAGGACGCGGCGTGGCCAGGTCGACAGCTGGCCGTCCAGCATCTCGCGCTTGATCTCCAGCCCGACAAGCAGGAAGAACACCGCCATCAGCCCGTCATTGACCCAATGCGAGACGCTGAGCGGGCCGAGATAGGCATGGAGAACGGAGAAATAGGTTTCCGCAAGCGGCGAGTTGGCGACGATCAGCGCAAGCGCCGCCGCCGCCATCAGGATGATGCCGCCGGCCGCCTCGCCATCGAGAAATTCGCGGAAGACGGAAACCGGCCGCTGTTTTAGATCCTGCATGTCGCCTCCGCTGTCACCCGACCTGTCGGCCAGAACCTATAACCTAATCATGCGAAACGTCACTGACGAAGCAACACGTACGAAGTCATCCAGGCAGATCCTATGCCTTGGAAATTGGCCGAAACGCTCATCGCGTCGTCATGCTATGGCGGAGCAAGGAGCGAAGAGACTCGGCGAAGACCCAAGGATGACGAAGCTCGGTTTAGCGCGGTGCGCGCTTGGCCAGTATGCGCTGCAGCGTGCGGCGGTGCATGTTGAGCCGGCGCGCGGTCTCGGAGACGTTGCGCTCGCACATTTCATAGACGCGCTGGATATGCTCCCAGCGCACACGGTCGGCCGACATCGGATTTTCCGGCGGCGCGGCGCGCTCGCCAGAGGTGCGGGTGAGCGCGGCGAAGATGTCGTCGGCATCGGCGGGCTTCGACAGATAGTCGACGGCGCCGAGCTTCACCGCGGTCACCGCGGTGGCGATGTTGCCGTAGCCGGTCAGGATGATGGTGCGGGAATCCTCGCGCTTCTCGCGGATGGCGGCGACGACGTCGAGGCCGTTGCCGTCGCCAAGCCGCATGTCGACCACGGCATAGGCCGGCGGATTGGCGCGCGCCTTGCCCACGGCCTCCTCGACGCTCTCGGCGGTCTCGACCACAAAACCCCTGGTTTCCATGGCGCGGGCCAGACGGGTGAGGAACGGCTTGTCGTCATCGACGATCAGAAGCGAGGTGTCCTCGCCTTCAACCATTGCGCCAATATTTTCATCGCCTGTCATCGTCTTGAAAATTCCTGCTGCCTTAATTTTACGCAGATATAGTTTTGCGCCGCTATTGTCCAATTTACGCAGTGTCAAACATGGTGGCCGGGGCCGATTCCGGGTTCAGGAAGACCGTCCTCGGCCACGAAATCTGCACTACCGCGCCCTCGCCCAGGCCGCTCGAATTGCGGAAATCGAGCGTGGCGCCCGAGCGTTCGAGCAGCGTCTTGGCAATGAACAGGCCGAGCCCCAGGCCACCGCCGGCTTCCGTACCCTGGCGCGTCGACATGTAGGGCTCGCCGATGCGGTCGATGATTTCGGGTGGGAAGCCGGGGCCGTCGTCGATGATCGAGAAGGTCACGGCAGCCTCATCCCAGCTCCAGCGCACGGTGACGCTCTTGCGGGCGAAATCGACGGCGTTCTCGACCAGATTGCCAAGGCCGTAGATGACGCCTGGATTGCGGCGCCCGACCGGCTCCGGGCCGGTGCGCTCGCCCGGGCGCAGCTTGATCGAGATACCGAAGTCGCGATGCGGCGCGGTGACCTCCTCGACCAGCGAGGTCAGCGGCAAGCGGGACAGATGCGCCTCGCCCTCGGACGACAGGCTGGTCAGGCGTTTGAGGATTTCGCGGCAGCGCTCGCTCTGCGAACGCAGCAGCTTCACGTCTTCCCCGTATTTGGGGTCGCTGCCGAGCGCCTTTTCCATTTCCTTGGCGACGAGCGCGATGGTGGCGAGCGGCGTGCCAAGCTCATGCGCGGCGGCCGCCGCCAGGCCGTCGAGCGCCGAAAGGTGCTGTTCGCGCTGCAGCACCAGTTCGGTGGCGGCAAGCGCATTGGCCAGAAGCCGCGCTTCGGCAGCCACCCGAAAGGCATAGATGGCGGTGAAGGCGATCGAGGACAGCACTGCCATCCACATGCCGGCGACATAGATGAAGGGCATGGCCAGCGGCGCGCCTTCATACCAGGGCAAGGGCAGATGGAAGAACACCAGCAAGGTGGCCGCAATCATCACCAGCCCGCCGAGGATGGCGGTGAGGCGCAGAGGCAGCGACGTCGCCGAAATGACGACAGGCACGGTCATCAGCAGCGAGAACGGATTGGTCAGACCACCGGTCATGTAGAGCAGGCCGGCAAGCTGCAGACTGTCGAAGATCAGGATGCCGAAGGCGGCGAACGGGGTGAGCCGGTGCGCCGCCGGAAAGCGGAAGGCCAGGAAGAGATTCATCCACGCCGAACAGGCGATCAGCGCGAAACACAGGCTGACCGGGAGCGGGAATTTCAAGCCATAGGCGACGACGAGCACCGCCACGCTCTGCCCGACAATGGCCAGCCAGCGCAGCCGGATCAGCGTGTTGAGGCGCAGCCGCTGGCTCTGCTGAAAATCGGGCGAACGCAAAACGTTGATCATGGAAATGGATTACAGCCGCGGGAGGGCAAGCGCTAGTAGCGCTGTGCCAAGGGACTCTCGGGCTGAGACCGTTGATCGGACTGGCCTAAGCCTCGCGATTTCGTCATCCTATGGTCTGCGCTGCGTCGCTGCGCTCCTTGCTCCGCCCGTGGATGACGAAGAGATTGATGTCTTCGCCAATCACCGACGTGTGCCATTCGCCAACACAAACGGCGCGCCGATGCTTTGCCAAACTTAGGTCCCGCGCGGCTTGGCGCGGGCGGTGGCGGCGGCGAGCAGCGGGTTTTCCGGCCAGACATGTTTGGGATAACGGCCGCGCATGTCGGCGCGCACGTCGGCCCAGGAGCCGCGCCAGAAGCCGGGCAGGTCGCGCGTCGTCTGGATCGGCCGATGCGCCGGCGACAACAGTTCGAGCGTCAGCGGTACGGTGCCATTGGCGATCGAGGGGTGGCGGTCGAGGCCGAACAGTTCCTGCACACGGACCGCCAGAACCGGCCATTCGCCGTCGTAGCGGATCGGCACGTGGCTGCCCGATGGCGCGTCGAAATGGGTTGGCGCCAGCGCCTCGACCTTGCGCTGCAGCTCGTGCGGCACGAGCGAGGCCAGGCCGGCCGAGACAACACCGGGATCGATGGCGGCCAGGGAAGCCGCACCCGACAGGAAGGGCAGCAGCCAGTCGTCGAGGCGCTCGATGAGGACGGCATCCGACATATCGGGCCAGGGTGCGCCGAGACCACGATGCAGCCAGGACAACCTATGGCGCAGCGTCTCGGCCTCCTTGCTCCAGCTCAGTAGCGATAGGCCGTGCTCGCGCAAGGCGTCTGCTATGGCGCGGTCGGCCTCGGCGCCGGCCGGCGCCGGCAGCATGCGTTCGGCGAGCGTGATGGCGCCGAGACGAACCGTCTCGCGCACGCGCACGGCGCGGCGCTCGCGATCGAAGCTTGTCTGCCGGCGTGTTTCGATTCGGTCGGCCAGCGTGGCGCGGACGTCGTCCTCGCCGATTGCGGCGGCGGCCGCTATGCGCGCATTCTGCGCCTTGCCCTGCAGGTCGGCGACGATCAGAAACGGCTCGCCCGCCAGCGGGTCGGCGGCATCGAGCATGGCGCCGGAGCCATTGGCCAGCACGAAGCGCCCGCGTTCGCCGCGCGCCTTGGCGACGCGGTCCGGCCAGGCATGGATAAGCAAAGGACCGGCAGGCACAGCTTCGCTGTTTTTTGTGCCGCCCACCTGCTTCGCCAGCCGCTCGGCGAGTTGCCGCGCGGCCGTAGCGCGCGGCGATCTTTCCCCGCGAAAGCGCATCAGCCGCCGCTCAAGATCGGCGCCATCACCGCCAAGGCCGCGTTCGGTGAGCAATACGGCGAGCATGGCTGCCTCGCCGGCATGGCCGCTGCCGGCAGCCTCGGCGACCATATGCGCCAGCCGCACCGGCAGAGCGAGCTTGCGCATCGAAGCGCCTGCTTCCGTCAAGCGCCCCACTTCGTCGATGGCATGGAGCGCGCGCAGCAGCACCCTTGCCTCGTTGAGTGCCGGGGCCGGCGGCGGATCGAGGAAGGCGAGCGCCGTCGGATCGGCGACGCCGAAGGCGGCGCAGTCGAGCAGCAGGCCGGAGAGATCCGCTTCGAGGATTTCCGGCGGCGTGAAGGCGGGAAGTGCTGATGTCTGCTCGGCGCGCCACAGCCGGATGGTGACGCCCGGTTGCGTGCGTCCGGCGCGACCGGCACGCTGGTCGGCCGAGGCCCTGCTGACGCGCACGGTTTCCAGCCGGGTGAGGCCGCTCGCAGGCTCATAGCGCGGCAGGCGCGACAGGCCGGAATCGATGACGACGCGTACCCCGTCGATGGTGATGGAGGTCTCGGCAATCGAGGTCGCCAGCACCACCTTGCGGCGGCCCACCGGCGCCGGCTTGATCGCGGCGTCCTGCGCCTTGCCATCAAGCTGGCCATAGAGCGGCACGATGTCGGTGTCGGCGCCAACCTTGCCGGCCAGCCGCTCGGCGGTGCGTTCGATTTCGCGCTGGCCGGGCAGGAAGGCAAGCACGCTGCCGCTCTCATCGGCGAGGGCGGCGCGGATCGCCTTGGCCATGGCGTCCTCGATCGGAACACCGGCGGGCCGTTCGTCGTAACGGATGTCGACCGGAAAGGCGCGGCCCTCGCTTTCGATCACCGGCGCGCCCGACAGGAGTTTGGCGACACGGGCGCCGTCAAGCGTCGCCGACATCACCAGCAGACGCAGATCCGGACGCAGCGCACCTTGCACGTCGAGCGCCAGGGCCAGGCCGAAATCGCCGTCGAGCGAACGTTCGTGGAATTCGTCAAAGATCACCGCCGAAACACCGGGCAGGTCGGGATCATCGAGGATCATCCGCGCCAGCACGCCCTCGGTGACGACCAATATCCTGGTTTTCGCCGAAGTGCGGTTTTCCATGCGCATGGCGTAACCGACCGTGGCACCCGGCTCCTCATCAAGCAATTGCGCCATGCGGCGGGCGGCGGCGCGGGCGGCGAGCCGGCGCGGCTCGAGCAGCACGATCTTGCCCGAACCCAGCCAGGACGCATCGAGCAGCGCCAGCGGCACCAGCGTCGTCTTGCCGGCGCCGGGCGGCGCCACCAGCACCGCGCTGTTGCCGGCGCCAAGCGCTTCGCCCAGCGCTGGCAGCACGGCGGATACCGGAAGCTCCGGCAGGGATCTTGTCGTCATCGCGTCCGCATATCAGCGGTCACGGTCACCGTGCAACCGCGCGAGCACTAAAGCCGGGTCCGCGAAAACGGGTTCCAGCGCACCGTGCCGAGTCGCACTTCTTCGCGCACCATGGTCAGCAGGCCGGCCCCACCGACGATCGCGAGGCCGACGAGCGACAGCCAGTCGGGGTATTCCCGGAAGAACAGTGCCCCGAGGATCACCGCCCAGACGATCTGCGAATAATGCGTCGGCGCGATCCGGTTGGCGGGCGCATATTTGGCGGCAAGCAGTTGCATGAATTGTCCGCCCGCGGTGAAGGCGCCCGCCATCGCCAGCCAGACAAGCTGCATGGCATTGGGCAAGGTGAACGAGGTGGCGGCGGCGCCGACCCCGTTGAACAGCAGGCCATAGCCGACAAGCACGCCGAGCATCGACGTGCGCTTCTCCTGTTGGGCGAGCGACCGCAGCAGGATGACGCTGGTCGCGGCGAGGAAAGCGTTCACGAAGGCGGCCAGATGGCCGAGGTTCAATTCACGAAAACCCGGCCGCACCACCAGCATCACCCCGGCAAAGCCGGCAAACACGGCCAGCCACCGCCAGGGGCCAACCTTTTCCTTCAGGATGACGGTCGACAGGATGGTGACCAGCAAGGGCGCCAGGAAGATCAGGGCGTAGACCTCGGCCAGAGGAATGTGCGTGAAGGCATAGACGCTGAGCACGCCCGAGGCGATGCCGGCCCAGGCCCGGGCCTGCACGGCCCATGGCCGCTTCATGTGCCAGAAATCGCGCCAGCGTTCACCCGCCGGGCGGGTGAAGAACAGGAAAAAACCGGCAAACAAGGTGGCGAAGAAGCCGATCTCGAAGACGGTGAACTGTCCGCCCAGGCTCTTGATAACGGCATCGCTGCCCGAATAGCTTGCATAGGCGATCAGGGCGAGCAGGATTCCGTTCGTCACGTTTCCATTTCCGGGGAGAGAGTGGTTGAAAATATTGGCGCTCGGTGCGCATCCGGACGACATCGAGATCTTCATGTTCGGTACGCTGGCCGCCTATGCGGCGCAAGGCGCAGAACTCACTTTTGCCGTGGCCACGGATGGTGCCAAGGGCGGCAGGAGTGATGCCACGGTCCTCGCCCGTGTCCGTCGTGAGGAAGCCACGGCCGCGGCGGCGCTGCTAGGCGCGACCCCGCGCTTCCTCGACTTTCCCGACGGCGAGCTGGTGGCCGATGCCGCGCTGATCGGCGCGCTGAAAACGCTGATACGCGAGACCGGACCGGACCTGGTGATCACGCACGCGCCCAACGACTATCACGCCGACCACCGCGCGCTGTCGGACGGCGTGCGCATCGCGGCCTCGTTCGCGGTTCCGGTGCTGCATGCCGATACGATGGGCGGCACCGGGTTTTCGCCGACGCACTATGTCGATGTTTCCGCCTACCGGGATATCAAAACACAGGCGATCCGCGCGCACCGGTCGCAGCGGCCGGAGCAATATGTCGACAGGGCGCGCATCCAGAATGAATTTCGCGCTGGCCAATGCAACGACATCCCCGGGTCACTGGCCGAGGCCTTTCGCTTTGAGCCGACATTTCCCTTCGCCGACATACGTGCCTTGTTGCCGCCCGCGCCACCTGTGCGGCCGGTGACGCCAAACACGAACGCCGTCAGCGAAGCCGGCTGAGCGACTGCCGGAGGAGCCATCCGGCGGTCATTTCCCAACGATTTCAATCACCCGTTTCGTCATGCTGCGGCGCAGCAACGAATTCGCTTGCGTTGTTTAGTAAAAATTGCATTACTAAACAAATTACTAAACATCTGCCGCGCTCCGGCGCCGCCATGTTTGGGCCTCTGAGGAGAGAGGTTGAGGGCTCTTGAAACCGTCATCCGGGCGCGTTTCGCAAATGGGAGGAAGGCATGAAATCGAGCTTGAAACTGGCGTTGGGACTGGCCTCGGCAATGGTTGCGTCGACAGCTGTCTCGAACGCCGCGCACGCTGAAGACCTGACGCTTTGCTGGGCCGCCTGGGACCCGGCCAACGCACTCGTCGAACTGTCCAAGGATTTTACCAAGGAAACCGGCATCGGCATGAAATTCGAGTTCGTGCCGTGGACCAACTATGCCGACCGCTTCCTCAACGAGCTGAACTCGCACGGCAAATTGTGCGACCTGATCATCGGCGATAGCCAGTGGATCGGCGGCGCCGCCGAGAACAGTCACTACGTCAAGCTGAACGACTTCTTCGACAAGGAGAAGATCAGCATGGACGACTTCGTGCCGGCGACCGTGGTCGGCTATTCGGAATGGCCGAAGAACACGCCCAACTACTGGGCGCTGCCGGCCATGGGCGACGTCGTCGGGTGGACCTATCGCAAGGACTGGTTCTCCAAGCCCGAGCTGCAGAAGGAATTCAAGGAGAAGTACGGCTGGGATCTCGGCCCGCCGGCGACCTTCGACCAGTTGAAGCAGATCGCCGAATTCTTCCAGAAGCGGCAGATCGACGGCAAGACCGTCTATGGCGCCTCGATCTACACCGAGCGTGGATCCGAAGGCATCACCATGGGCGCCATGGACGTGCTCTACAGCTATGGCTTCCAATACGAGAACCCCAAGAAGCCCTACGAGATGGAAGGCTTCGTCAATTCGCCCGACGCGGTCAAAGGCCTGGAGTTCTACAAGGCGCTCTATGATTGCTGCACCCCTCCAGGCGCATCGAACAGCTACATGGGTGAAGGCGTCGATGCTTTCAAATCCGGACAGGTGGCGATGCACATGAACTTCGCCTTCACCTGGCCGGGCCTGCAGAAGGACGAAAATGTCGGTGGTGACAAGATCGGCTACTTCGTCAATCCAAAGGGTCCCGGCGGCGCCCAGTTCGCCCAGCTCGGCGGCCAGGGCATCTCGGTGGTGTCCTATTCCGACAAGCACGAATCGGCGCTGAAATACATCAAGTGGTTCGCCAACAAGGACGTCCAGGCCAAGTGGTGGTCGCTCGGTGGCTATTCCTGCCTGAACGCGGTCGTCAAGGATCCGAAGTTCCCGGCCAGCCAGCCCTACGCCCAGGCCTTCCTCGACTCGATGGCCATCGTGAAGGACTTCTGGGCGGAACCGAGCTACGCGCCGCTGCTGCAGGCGTCGCAGAAGCGCTTCCATGACTATGTCGTCGCCGGCCAGGGTTCTGCCAAGGATGCGCTCGACGGCCTGGTCAAGGACTGGACCCAGGTCTTCCAGGACGATGGCAAGATGTAACCGGGGCAAGATGTAACCGGCTCCTCCCGAGCCAGGCCGAAGCGTCCCGTGCCGCCCTTGGCACGGGACGCAGTTCAGATAAATTCCATCACAGAGACGACCCAAGTGACCGAAGCAGGACTGACCATGCTCAATCGGACCGCGGAGAACGTTGCCCGGGCGACCCCGGAACCGTTGGCCCGCAAGGTCCGTGGCATCAGCGACAAGGGCCTCGCCTGGCTGTTCATCTCGCCGACGATCCTGTTGCTGCTCGCCATCAACATCTTCCCGCTGTTCTGGGCGATCTATCTCTCCTTCACCAATTACCGGGCCAACCGGCCGAACGAAGTGGTGAAGAATCTCGGCTTTGCCAACTACCAGCGCATCCTCGGCGACCAGGACATCTGGATCGCCATGCAGACGACGGCGCATTTCGTGTTCTGGACCATCCTGTTGCAGACGCTGATCGGCTTCACGCTGGCCTGGCTGATCGACCGGAAATTCCGCGGCCATGCCTTCTGGACGACGCTGATCCTGGTGCCGATGATGCTGTCGCCGGCAGTGGTCGGCAATTTCTGGCGCTTCCTCTACGAGCCGCAGATCGGCCTGTTCTCCTATGTCATCTCGTTCGTCAGCGGCATTCCACCGACAAGCATCCAGATGTTGTCCAACGTGTCGCTGGCGCCGTGGTCGATCATCATCGTCGATACCTGGATGTGGACGCCCTACGTGATGCTGATCTGCCTCGCCGGCCTGCGCTCCATCCCCGAATACATCTATGAGGCGGCCGAGGTCGACCGCGCCTCCAACTGGCGGCAGTTCTGGTCGATCACGCTGCCGATGGCGCTGCCCTTCATCATGCTGGCGGTGCTGTTTCGCGGCATCGAAAACTTCAAGATGTTCGACATGGTCAACCTGCTCACCGGCGGCGGGCCAGGCTCGACCACCGAGGTCGCCTCGATCACGCTGAAGCGGCAGGCGTTCGAGAGCTGGCGCACCGGCTATTCCTCGGCCTTCGCCATCATCCTGTTCGTCGCGGTGTTCGGCCTCGCCAACATCTACGTCAAGGCGCTCAACAAGGTGAAGCAGAGATGAGCCTGACAACAGCCCATTCGGTCGTCGCCCCTTCGGCCAACTCGAAGCGCATCGCCGGCGCGATCATCATCGCCTATGCGCTGGTCTCGATCGTGCCGCTCTTGTGGATCTTCGCCACCAGCTTCAAGACGCCGCCGGATTCGATCGCCTATCCGCCCAAGATCGTCTTCCAGCCGAGTATCGAGGGCTACTGCAATCTGTTCACGACGCGGACGCGGCAGACGCCGGAATACATCAACTCGCTGGGGCCGGCGACCGGCTTCTGCGACGAGACCGTGCGCAAGCGCAACATGGTGATTGCCGGCTCGTCCAACTTCCTGCCTCGCTTCGTCAATTCGCTGATCATCGCCTTCGGCTCGACCTTCTGCGCCGTCTTTCTCGGCACGCTGTCGGCGTACGGTTTCTCGCGCTTCAAGGTGCCGCTGGCCGACGACCTTCTGTTCTTCATCCTGTCGACGCGCTTCATGCCGCCGATCGCGGTCGCGATTCCCATCTACCTTATGTACCGCGAGCTTGGCCTGTCGGACACAGCGCTCGGCATGATCCTGCTCTACACGGCGGTCAACGTCTCGCTGGCGGTGTGGCTGCTGAAAGGCTTCATCGACGAGATCCCGCGCGAATATGAAGAAGCAGCGATGATCGACGGCTACACGCGGCTGCAAGCCTTCTGGCGCACCGTGCTGCCGCAAGCCACGACCGGCATTGCCGCGACCGCGATCTTCTGCCTGATCTTCGCCTGGAACGAATACGCCTTCGCGGCGCTGCTGACCTCCGGCACGGCGCAGACCGCGCCGCCCTTCATCCCGACGATCATCGGCGAAGGCGGCCAGGACTGGCCGGCGGTTGCGGCCGGCACGACGATCTTCCTGGTGCCGATCCTGGTTTTCACCATCCTGCTTCGCAAGCAATTGCTGCGCGGCATCACCTTCGGTGCGGTGCGCAAATGAGCATGACCAATCCCGTTAAACGCAAATCGCGCTGGCCGGCCTGGGCCAGGCGCGGCCTGATGGAAAACATCGCGACGGCGCTGATCGCCATCGGCTTCCTGATGCTGTTCCAGCCCTTCGCGCTGTCGCTCTACACCTATTCCTTCATCACGATGCTTACCGGCACCGTGATGTTCATCATCGTCTCGAAGTTCCCGGAATAATCATGGCCGAGATCCGCGTCCAGCACCTGAGAAAAGCCTTCGGCGATTTCGTCGCCGTGCAGGATTCCAACTTTGTCGTCGAGGATGGCGAATTCTTCGTCATGCTGGGGCCATCCGGCTGCGGCAAGACGACGACCTTGCGCATGATCGCCGGGCTCGAACTGCCGACCGGCGGCGAGATCCTGCTCGGCGGCGACGACGTCACCATGCTGCGGGCCCGCGAGCGCGACATCGCTTTCGTCTTCCAGCTGTTCGCGCTCTATCCGCACATGAATGTGCGCAAGAACATCGGCTTTCCCCTTTTGGCGCAAGGCATGCCCTCGGCCGAAATCCGCACACGGGTGGAGGAGACGGCGAAACTCCTGCGCATCGACCATCTGCTCAACAAATCCGTCTCCGGCCTTGCCGGCGGCGACCGCCAGCGCGTGGCGCTCGGCCGCGCGATCGTGCGGCGGCCAAAGTGCTTCCTGATGGACGAGCCGCTCGGCACGCTCGATACAGAATTCCGCGATCTGATGGTCCACGAACTGCGCGAGCTGCACAACCGCATCCACGCCACCACGGTCTATGTCACGCATGACCAGATGGAAGCGATGTCGATGGCCGACAAGATCGCTGTGATGAACCATGGCGTGATCGAACAGTTCGGCAGCCCACGTGAGATCTATGACCGTCCCGCAACCATGTTCGTCGCCGACTTCATCGGCTCGCCGCCGATGAATTTTCTGGGCTTTGGCGGCGGGCTCGCCAAGGGTGCGAAGGAGATTGTCGTCCAGGGCGCGAAAGTCGCGGTGCCCGAGGTGCGCGAGGATATCGCCCCGGCCGACATGGCGCTTGGCATAAGGCCCGAACACATCCGCTTCGACGACGCCTCGAAGCTGCGCGGCGCCATCTATGGCACCGAATATCTCGGCACCACGCAGATCGTCGCGGTGGAGACGGCCGACGGCATCATCAAGGCGCGCGTGCCGGCCGAGATCCGGCTCAATGCCGGCGACCATGTCGGCCTCGCCCTGAACAGCGCCCGGCTGTCGCTGTTCGACAAGGGGTCTGGCCGCGCGGTGAGAACCGCGGTCCACGATACCGCCTCTCAGGGGAGAGCGCAGCATGGCTGACGTGCACATCAAGAACGTGACCAAGAGTTTTGGCGAGCATGTCGCCGTCGACGGTCTCGACCTGCATATAGCCGACGGCGAGTTCGTCGTGCTGCTCGGGCCGACAGGCGCCGGCAAGACGACGACGCTGCGGCTGATTGCCGGGCTGGAGCGGCCGGATAGCGGCACGATCGAGATCGGCGGCCACAATGCCACGATGCTGTCGCCGGCAGAGCGCGACACCGCTTTCGTGTTCCAGCAATATTCGCTCTATCCGCATCTGTCGGTGTTCGACAATCTCGCCTTCCCGCTGCGCTCGCCGGCACGCAAAATCCCGGAAGACCAGATCCGACGCAGGGTCGAAGAGGTGGCGAAGATGGTGCGCATCCATCACAAGCTCGCCAACCGCTCGACCAAGCTGTCGGGCGGCGAAATGCAGCGCGTCGCCATCGGCCGTGCGCTGGTGCGCAAGCCCGCCATCTATCTGATGGACGAGCCGCTGTCGTCGCTCGACGCCAAGCTGCGGGCGGATCTGCGGCTCGAACTGAAGCGTATCCAGTCCGAACTCGGCGCCACCATGCTGTATGTCACGCACGACCAGATCGAGGCGATGACCATGGCCGACCGCATCGGCATCCTTGCCGATGGCGTGCTGGTGCAGATCGGCTCGCCGCGAACCATCTATTCCGAGCCGGCAAACCTGCATGTCGCGGCCAGGCTCGGCCAGCCGGCGATCAATCTTCTGCCGACTGGGTTGCTGCCTGATGCTGACGCACCGACTGGCACCAAGACGATTGGCGCGCGTACCGAACATCTGACGATCGAAAAAACCATGAATGGCCATGCCGACGGCGTCGTCAACTGGGTCGAGCATCTCGGCGACCAGAACCATCTGCATGTGACGGTGGGGCCGAAGAAACTGGTGACGCTGACCGATCCGGACACCGATCTGGCGCAGGGCGACAAGGTGGTGATCCGCTACCGCTCGCCACTCTATTTCGGCGCCGATGGACAACGATTGATGTGAATGGGTTTCGGCGTTCCCGCCAAGGGGGCAACGCCACTTCTGATTGACGATCGCGAATACGGGACGAATTCGATGAAGCACTTTTTCAACCGCAGGGAAACGATCGTCACCGAGGCGCTGGACGGCCTGTTGCGCACGATTGGCTCAGGCGATCTCGCGCGCCTCGACGGCTATCCCGAGATCAAGGTCGTGCTGCGCGCCGACTGGGACAAGTCGAAGGTCAGCGTCGTTTCCGGCGGTGGTGCGGGGCACGAACCCTCGCATGCCGGCTTTGTCGGCAAGGGCATGCTGACGGCGGCGGTTTCGGGTGAGATCTTTGCCTCGCCGAGCGTCGAAGCGGTGCTGGCGGCCATTCGCGCCGTCACCGGCCCGGCCGGCTGCCTGCTGATCGTCAAGAACTACACCGGCGACCGGCTCAATTTCGGCCTGGCCGCCGAGAAGGCGCGCGCCGAGGGCTTTCGCGTCGAAATGGTGATCGTCGCCGACGATATCGCGCTGCCCGACATCACCCAGCCGCGCGGTGTTGCCGGCACCCTGTTCGTGCACAAGATCGCGGGGCATCTGTCGGAGGCCGGCCTCGATCTGACCGATATCGCTGCGGCGGCGCGGGCGGCGGCGAAGGACATTGTTTCGCTCGGCATGTCGCTGTCGTCCTGCTCGATCCCCGGCCAGCCGCATGAGGACAGGTTCGGCGAAAATGATGGCGAGCTCGGTCTCGGCATCCATGGCGAGCCCGGCGTCGAACGCATCGCGGTGCAAAGCGCTGACCGACTGGTCGCGATCATGGCGGAGCGCCTGGCGGCGCGGCTCGATCCGAAGGCCAGCCATGCCTTGCTGATCAACAATCTCGGCGCGGTGCCGCCGCTCGAAATGTCGCTGGTTGCCAATGCGGTGCTGGCCTCGCCGCTGGCCAAGACCGTCAAGCTGACGATCGGTCCCGGCCCGCTGATGACGGCACTCAATATGAACGGCTTTTCGCTGTCGCTGATCCGGCTCGATGCGGCGCGCGAGGCGGCCCTGCTGGCGCCAGTCGGCCCGCATGCCTGGATGCCGGCAAAGCCGGTCGTGGCACCAGCCATCGTACCGATGGCGAAAGCAGCCGGACAGAGCGCTGCACGCAAGGCCAGCCAGGATGCCGGCACCAGGCGCCTGATCGTCACGGTCTGCGAAAGACTGATCTCGCTCGAAGCGACATTGAACGGGCTCGACGCCAAGGCGGGCGACGGCGACACCGGCTCGACGGTGGCGACCGGTGCGCGCAGCATCCTGGAACGGCTTGATGCCCTGGCATTGGCCAGCCCCACGGCAACCCTTGGCGCGATAGGCGACATATTGAGCGCGTCGATGGGCGGCTCGAGCGGCGTGCTGCTGTCGATCTTCTTCACTGCGGCGGCACAGGCCCTCGGCGGAGGGGCCAGCTTGTCCGGGGCACTGCTTGCCGGACTTGAGCGGATGACTTTCTACGGCGGCGCCAAACCGGGTGATCGCACCATGGTCGATGCCCTGGAGCCAGCGTTGAAAGCGCTCGACGCCAACGGGCTGGAAGAAGCAGCGGCGGCCGCCCGGCGCGGTGCCGAGGCGACGGCCGCCATGGAGAAGGCAAAGGCCGGACGATCCGCCTATGTCGGCACCAAATTGCAAGGCGTGGTCGACCCCGGCGCCCATGCGGTGGCTGAAGTGTTCGCGGCCGCCGCCACGCTGCTCGTTACGGCCTGACGCATGCACCAGTTGTCGAATGACCATTCTTTCGCTACTGCCGGCAAAGTGGAAACCGGGACTTTGGGCGATATGGCGGCGTTGAACCTTGCCGGGCTGATCGCGGCCACCGCCGATACAATTGCCGCTCACGCCGAGGAATTGACGGCGCTCGACCAGGCAATCGGTGACGGCGACCATGGGCTGAACATGAAGCGCGGCTTCGAGGCCGTGCGGGCGGAGGCTGACGCGTTCGCCGCAAAGCCGTTGCCAGACGCCCTGAAGGCGATCGGCACCAAATTGGTGATGACGGTGGGCGGCGCTTCCGGCCCGCTGTTCGGCACATTGTTCATGGCGCTCGGCAAGGAGATTTCGGCAGACCCCGATCGCGCCAATTTGACGGCTGCCTTCGGCAAGGCGATCGAAGCGGTGGCCGCGCGCGGCAAGTCACAGGTCGGCCAAAAAACCATGCTCGATGTGCTGCAGCCGGTGCATGACGCCTTGGCCGGCGGCAAGACGGCGGCGGAAATCGCCGACATAGCCGACGCTGCCGCCAAGGCGACTGTGCCGATGAAAGCGCTGCGCGGCCGCGCCTCGTTCCTTGGCGACCGCTCTATCGGCCATATGGATGCCGGCGCGCGCTCGACAGCGCTGCTGGTGCGCACATTGGGGCAAGCGATCGGGGAAAGCGCATGAGCAATGTCGGGATCGTGATCGTGTCGCATTCGCCGCTGGTCGCGGAGGGCACGGCCGACATGGTACGCCAGATGGTGGGCGACGAAGTGCCGCTTGCATGGTGCGGCGGAAACGGCCATGGCGGGCTCGGCACCAATGTCGAGGCGATCATGGGCGCCATCGACAAGGCCTGGTCGGAAGCCGGTGTTGCCATCCTGGTCGATCTCGGCGGCGCCGAGACCAACTCGGAAATGGCGGTGGAGATGATCGGCGAGCCGCGTGCGCAGAAGATCATTGTCTGCAACGCGCCGATCGTCGAGGGCGCGGTGATGGCCGCGACCGAATCCTCCGGCGGCGCCTCGCTGAAGGAAGTGGTGGCGACGGCGCACGAATTGTCGCCGTCGTGAGTGAACGGGATTTCTGAAATGTCCGCAGCCGCCGAAGCGACCGTCCTGATCACCCACGATGTGGGCCTGCATGCGCGTCCCTCGGTGAAGTTCACCAAGCTGGCCAAGACCTTTGCCGCCGACGTGGAGATCGCGCTTGCCGCCAACGGCCCCTGGTTCGACGCCAAGAGCATCGTCAAGGTGATGGCGGCCAAGGCGCCGAAGGGCACGGTGCTGCACATCAGGGCCAGCGGCAATGGCGCCGATGATGCCGTGCGCGCACTGATCGACCTGGTGCAGCGCGATTTCGATGAGGACGCCGGTCATGTCCGCTCGGCTTGAAGCTGGCGCGCTTCTTCGCCGGCCCGCAAGGAATGCGGGCCATGCGGATTGAGGGTGTTCCGGCCTCGGCCGGCTATGCAGAGGGACCGCTGTTCGACCTCGACCGGCCGCCGACCGTCTACGCAAGCAAGGCCACATCAGCGGAAGAGAAGACATCGCTGCAAGCCGCGATCGGCAAGGCCGTGAACCGGCTTTCGGCTATGGTCGAAACCGCCGACAGCGACGCCGCCGGCATACTCGAATTCCACATCGCCATGCTGGAGGACGACGCACTGAGCGGACCCGCCTTCGCGTCGATCGCGTCCGGGCGGGCCGCCGACGCGGCCTGGCGGCAGGTACTCGATGCCGAAATCGCCGGCTACGAGGCCTCGGACCAGGACTATTTTCGTGCCCGCGCCACGGATTTGCGCGATATCAGGGACCAGGTGCTGCGCGCCCTGACCGAGGACGGTGGCAGCACAGCACCTTCCGGTGCCATCCTCTGCGGCGAGGACATCGCGCCGACGCGCTTTCTCGAAACCGACTGGAGCAATGGCGGCGGCATCGCGCTGAAGGCGGGCAGCACGGCCAGCCATGTGGCCATGCTGGCGCGCTCACGTGGTGTGCCGATGGTGGTGGGGCTGCGCGAACCACCTGCCAGTCTTGCCGGCATGGCGCTGCTCGACGCCGAGCACGGCAGTATCGTTCTGGCCCCCTCGCCGGCGGAGATCGGTTCTTTCCGGCAGTCGTCCTCTTCCTTCGCCGCCCGCCAGGGCAAGGCGCGGAGTTTTCTGGCGCGGCCGGCGGTGACCAAGGCCGGCACGGCGGTGCGCGTGCAGGTCAACATCGCCGACCCGTCCGACGTCGACAGCATCGACATCGCGACCTGCGACGGTGTCGGCCTGATGCGCACCGAATTCCTGTTCGGCAAGACATTGCCGGATGAGGAGACGCAGTACCGCGCCTATCGCAAGGTGCTGGAATGGGCCGGCGACAAACCGGTGACGATCCGCACCGTCGATGCCGGCGGCGACAAGCCGGTGCCGGGCTTCACCATCGAGGAAGGCAATCCGTTCCTCGGGCTGCGCGGCATCAGGCTGTCGCTGGCGCGGCTCGACATTTTTCGCGTCCAGATCAGGGCATTGCTGCGCGCCTCGCCACACGGCAATCTCAGGGTCATGTTTCCGATGATCGCCATGGCCGAGGAGTATGAGCGCGCGGCCGCTCTGTTCGCTGAAGAACAGGCAGCCCTTGCCGCGCGCGGCATCGCACAAGAGATGCCGCCGCTCGGCATCATGGTCGAGGTGCCGTCGGTGGCGATCGCGCCGGAGGCATTCACCGGCGTCGCCTTCTTCTCGATCGGCTCCAACGACCTGACGCAATATGTGATGGCGGCCGCGCGGGACAACGCTACTGTCGCCCATTTAAATTCAGTTCGCCATCCGGCGGTGCTGCGGTTGATCGGCTCGGTCACGGCCTTTGGACGGGAAAACGGCATTCCTGTCAGCCTGTGCGGCGATGCCGGCGGCGATCCCACTGCGATCCCGGCGCTGCTCGACGCCGGCTTGCGCGATCTGTCCGTCGCACCGGCGCAACTCGCCATGGCCAAGGCGGCCATCGCAGACGTTTCGGTTTAGGCGCGGCTGGCATGGTTGACATCAAACCCGTACCCGGTTCCGAAGAGGCGATCCGCGCTTACAAGACGATCCTGTCGCAGGTCATCGATCAGCGCCCGTCCGGTATGCGCCAGCGCCTTGCCGACGCGCTCGGCAAGCACCGCAGTTTCGTGACGCAGATTTCGAGCCCTGCCTATACGATCCCTATCCCCTCGAAACATCTGCCTTCGATCTTTTCCGTCTGCCATTTCAGCCCGGCCGAGCGGGATCAGTTCCTCGCCGCCTACCACCAGGCACATCCGGGAAAAATGTCGATCGCGGCAGGCATGCGCAAGACGCGGCATGTTTCGCTTGTCGTGCCGGATTTCGGCGACGACAAGCAGAACGCAGCGCTCGACCGGGCGATCAACGAATTCATCCAGAAGATCACCAGCATCGCCGGCAAGGGTGGCGGCTGACCACTTGTTGCCGGGCTGTTTGGGAGGACGCCATGAAGAAATTTATGAACGCGGTGGACACGGTGCTGACCGAGAGCCTCGACGGTTTCGTGGCCGCCCATGCCGATATCCTGGTGCTTGGCGAGGAGCACAAATTCGTCCGCCGCAAGACCTTGCGGCCGGGCAAGGTGGCGCTGATCTCCGGCGGTGGCTCCGGCCATGAGCCGCTGCATGGCGGCTTTGTCGGCCACGGCATGCTGGACGCCGCCTGCCCGGGCCAGGTGTTCACCTCGCCGACGCCGGACCAGATGCTGGCGGCGGCTCAGGCCGTCGACACCGGCGCAGGCTGCCTGTTCATCGTCAAGAATTACGAGGGCGATGTGATGAACTTCGACATGGCGGCGGAAATGTCTGATGGCGTCCTGCAGGTGGTGACCAATGACGACGTCGCCGTCGAGAATTCATCCTATACGACCGGCCGACGTGGCGTCGCCGGCACGCTGGTGGTGGAAAAGATCGTCGGAGCGGCGGCCGAGCATGGCCTGGTGCTGAAGCCGTTGAAGGCGCTGGGCGAACGCGTCAACGCTGCCACCCGCTCGATGGGTGTGGCGCTGACCAGTGGCACTGTACCGGCCGCCGGCAAGCCGACCTTTGACATCGGTGACGGTGAAATGGAATTCGGCGTCGGTATCCATGGCGAACCCGGTCGCCGCCGCGACGCCTTGAAGAGCGCTGACGCGATTGCCGAGGAGATCTGCGCCGCGATCCTGGGCGATCTCGGTGACAGGGCGAAGGGTCCGGCGCTGCTGTTCGTCAACGGCTTCGGCGGCACGCCGCTGATGGAGCTCTATCTGATGTACAACAGCGCGCGAAGAATTTTAGAGAAGCACGGCGTGACGGTAACCCGCTCGCTGGTCGGTAGCTATGTCACCTCACTCGACATGGCCGGCTGCTCGATCACGCTGACCATGCTCGATGACGAGATGACCGGGTGGTGGGACGCGCCTGTCCACACGGCGGCATTGCGCTGGGGCATGTGAGGCTGGCTTCGTCCACGCTTTTCTGCAACCATTCCGGACAATCCACGCAACATTTGTCCGGTTGATGCTGCAATCCCTCACCTCCGCTGAAGAAAGACTGCTGCTGCGCTTTGCCGATCCGGAGGCTGCGGCAGTCGGCGAAGAATTGTCGGCAAAGGCTCTGTCGGCGCTGCTCGACAATGCCGAATTCCACGGCATCCTGCCGATCATGCTGCGCAAATTGCAGGAGCGTGGCGACGTGCATCTGCCGCCGGACGCCGGCTTGCGGGAGAAGCTATACGAGCTGCGCCAGAAAGCGACGATCGCGACCGGCCAGTCGATGCTGCTGCAATATCATGGCGACCGGATCATGAAGGGGATGGCGGCGCAAGGCATTCCGGCACGGATCGTCAAGGGACCGGTCTTCGCGCGAAAGCTCTATCGAAACGTATCCGACCGGCCGTTCACCGATATCGACATCCTGGTCGAGCCCGCCAATCTGGCGCGGGCAAACCAGGTGATCGCGGCATGCGGTTTCGAGCTCGGCAGCAATGAGGCCGAATCCTACCAGCTGCAGGAATTCAAATGGCTGGAAAAGGAGAATTCCAGCCTGCTGGTCGAGTTGCATGGCGACCTGGTGCATGACACGGGCATGCGGCGGCGCCTGTCTCTGGGATTCCGCGAACTGGGCATTGTCGACGGCGATGCGACGGACACGCCGGCAGCGCTTCTGACGATCGCCATCGTGCACGCCGCCGGTGGCCACAAATTCCACCGGCTGCAGCTTTGCGTCGATGTGCTGCAAGGGGTGCGGGCGCTGCAATCAGCCGAATCGGAAACCCGCCTGCTCGACGCCGCCCGCATGACCGGTATCGAGCTCGAACTGGCGATCGTGCTCAATGTGACCGGCGAGTTGTTCGGCGAGGACCGCTCGCTTGAACTCGCCGGCCGGATCAAGCCGGACCTGTCGATACGGCTGGCCAAACGGCTGATCACGACGAACACGCTGCTCCGGGTCAATTCCCGGGAGAAGATCGGCTCGCGCCTGCGCCGCGATGCCTTCCGCTGGATCCAGCGGCTGGCGAAGGCGAGAGCAATTCCAGGAAAAGTGTGAAACGGTTTTCCGTCCGGAATTGCGTCTAACTCCGGAATTGCGTCTAACAAGGAAGACGTACGCCGCCTGAACCTCCGGTTCAGCCCTGCTCGGTCAATGTAGCGATGATCAGCGCTGCCGCGTCGGCAGGGCGTACGCCCACTTCCAGCGTGAGGGTCGGCACAGAGGAGACCAGTCTGCCGATCGTCGCCAGCCGGCGCTTCTGCAGCGGCAGCAGGCCGGTCATGCCGGTGCGGACATTGTCCATCGCCAGCGCCACCATCGCGTCGGTCCGGGCCATGGGCACGAGCCGGGTTTCCCTGTCGGCGGAGCGCGCCAGGTGCAGCAAGGCCGCCACCGGCCGGGCGATCGGGCTTTCGATGCGGACGATCTCGCTCAACCGCTCCAGCGAAACGGCCTGTTCGCCATTCCTGTCCCATGACGGGCCAAGGCAGGGCGACACTTGCGGGATCATTTCGGCGGTCTTCTGGTGGATCTTGACGTGGCGCGGCAGACCCCAGGCCAGGGGCTTGTCCGAGGCCGGGTTCAGGATCATGGCATCGTCGGAGCATAGGCCAAAGCCTTGTGTTGCCAGCGCCAGCGAGGTCGTGGTCTTGCCGGTGCCGCTCGGCGCATGGATCAGCACGACGGCATCGTGGCCCGGCAACGTCAGCCCGGCCGTGTGCAGCATATGCTGGCCGCCGGCGTCGAGTGCGGCGTCCAGCACCAGCATCGACGGCGTCCAGGCGGTTTTGGCACCAGGGCGAACCCGCAATTCAGCCCAACCTTCCTCGTCATTGATGGCAACGGTCTGGCGCCCGGGAAAGACGAGATGGGTGGTGCTGCCGTCGGTCACCATCCGGCAATAGCCGTCTTCCGGTATCTCGCCGTCGAAGACGAGCAATCCGCCGGGTGCCTCGTCCAGAACATCCGCCTCGGTGATATCGAGGCGAAAGCCCGGCTTGACGGCGCCTTCGATGCGCAGGATGCCCAGCATCCTGTCGAAATCCTGCCACAGCTCGGGGCGTTCGGCTGATATGCCGAGGACCTGGCCGTTGAGGCCATAGCATGCTGAAGGCCTGGTCAAGCTGGGCGCGCCTTTGAGGCATCGGCATGATGGCGATAGATCTCGACCATGCCAGGAAGGCTGTCACTGACCACCGGCCTGCCGTCGAGGCAGACCCAGCAATGCGCCGAGACGCGTGGCGTCTGCAGCGACTTCGGATCGACGCCGAAACGCAGTTCCGGATCGAAGCCGGCGAGGCGCAGGAAACGATGGCCGAGCAGGCCTTCGCGCAGGCATCTGCGGTCACGCATCAGCCAGGGGTGGCGCACGGCTCGGTTGACGCGGGCGACTATGTAGGCGGCGGGCAGGCCGCGATAGGGTGTCGAGGAGGCGAGCGGAGCCCATTTCAGCACGTCCTCGAAGCTGCGCTTGGCAATGAGGGCCGGCATCAGCCGCGCGCTTGCCCAGAGATGGCAGCGAAACAGGGCACGCAGGAGCGGACCGTCAGCCATCAAGCCTTACCTTTGGCCATCAAGCGCCTGGGCGGCCAGGATGCCTTCCAAGACCAGATCGGCGGCCAGTGCCGACATGTCCTCATCGAGCGTATCCTTGTCGACCTCGAACTCCGCGCAAAGCAGGCCGACGATCTGATCGAGGCTGCGCGCGCCATCCACCTTGTCGAGAAAGGCTTCGGTCGTGCCGTTGCAGGTATAAAGCTGGCCGCTGCGCGCCAGAAGCACGACGGCGCCGTCGCCAACATGCTGGACCGAGGCGTCGTCCGCCAGCCGCAAAATCGTTCCAGAGACAATTTCCATCACCAACCCCAACAAGCCTGCAAGAACCCCGAAATGAGATAGCGCGGTGGTGCGGCGCTGTCTATCGGCCGGCCGGGAGATGGCCCACGCTGCTTTGCCTTTGCGACGGAGTCCTGCCGATCGCAGAAAGCAGCCTCAACTGCTCCCGGCCGAAAACCGTCCCAGAAATAGTCGTCGCGATGACGCCCTAGGCAAGTGTGTTGACGGGCCGGACAGTTGCATTTCTTCCCCTAAGTAAGGTAAGGACTCCCGGGGTTTTGGGGAGATAGCGTATGCGTTACAACTGGGAGCGGGCTCCGACGACTTTCGGACGTCATCGGAAAACCCTGGCGGCAGCCATTTTGATCTTTGGCGGCGTAGGCCTCATGCTTGTGGCCCTGCCGATCTAGCGCGATCGACATTTATCCAATGAATACCGTTCGTCAGAGCAATTCCAGGAAAAGTGGGGACCGGTTTTCCGTCCGGAATTGCGTAAAAACAAAGAGTTAGAGAGGGTCGCCGTTTCCGTGAAACGGTGAACCTCTCTTGACGGCTATCGACCGGCCTCTCAGCGGGGCTGGCCGGTCACGGCAAGGAAGCGGCGGTCGCGCCCTTCAAAGCCCTGGCTGAAGCGCTGTACCAGCACGACAATCACCGCCGGTTTGCCGGATGGTGTGTATTCATAGGATTCCGACAGGCTGTAAGAGGTCGGGCAATTTCTCGAGCCCGGCACGGCCTTGTCTTCATGCAGGGTCCTGAACGGCTTGCCGTCCTGTCCCTGCAGCGTCAGCCGGAAGCCGAGCGCCTTGCCAGTCTTGTCCCCCTGAAGTGTCTTGTTACCCTGTGCCTGGTCGCCTTGCTGCGCTTCTTCGAAACTCGCTGAACAATCGGTCGTGCTGGCGGCCAGGATCTGGTCCAGCTGGATCATCGAAACCTCGGTCTCGTCGTAGAGCGGCGAAAGCCATTTCTGCGACACCTGTTCGAGACGGGAAATGTCGGCGTAGGCAACCATCTCGCCCGGAAAGGTGAACTTGTCGGAAGCCGTCTGCTTGCCGCGCGATGCGATGGCATATTTGGCAAGGATGGGTTTTGCCTTCGCGGCCGCTTGCGCCCTCGCCTGTTCAAGCGTCAGCGTCGTCTCCTCGGATTCGTCGACAACCAGGATCGGCTTGCCGCCGACGAATTCGTCGGTGCGCGTGTCGATGATATCGATCTCAGAATAGCCGGAAGCCGAGGCGCCGGCATCGAGCTGGCCATATTGCTCGAAGGCGAAAGTGCTGCCATCGGGCGAGAAGCCGATGATGCGCCTTGCCGCGGCGTCTCCGGCCAGAGCGGTTGCGGTGGAGATCGCGAACACTGTGCCGATCGTCAGCGCAAACACCGGTTTTGCCATGATCGACACTGGCTGGCGCATTGTTCAGATCCTCCCCCGAGAAGACTTCACTTCACGACACGGCGCGCCAGGGGTCAAGCCGGGACCGGTTCAGACGAAAATCAGGGAAGACAGCGCCGGAAAAAACAGCATAGGCTGTTGGCAAAGACGGCAAATGGTTCCTGGGGAGGTTACGGATGGCTTCACGCTATCACGAGGTCTATGACGGCTGGAAACGCGACCCGGAACAATTCTGGGCGGACGCGGCCGTCGCCATCGACTGGTATTCGCCCTGGGACAAGGTGTTCGATGCCACCGCCGGCGTCTACGGGCGCTGGTTCGCAGGTGCGACCTGCAACACCTGCTACAACGCGATCGACCGGCATGTCGCCGGCGGGCGCGCCGACCAGATCGCGCTGATTTATGACAGCGCCATCACCGGAACGGTGAAAAAATTCACCTATGCCGAGCTGAAGCGCGAGGTGGTGGCGCTGACTTCGGTGCTGAAGAACCGTGGCGTCGGCAAGGGCGACCGCGTCATCATCTACATGCCGATGGTGGCGGAGGCGGCCATCGCCATGCTCGCCTGCGCCCGCATCGGCGCGGTGCATTCGGTCGTCTTCGGCGGCTTTGCCTCGCATGAATTGGCCACCCGCATCGATGACGCAAAACCGAAGCTGATCATCTCGGCATCCTGCGGCCTCGAGCCGGGCCGGATCGTTGCCTACAAGCCGCTGCTCGACAGAGCGATCGAGATGTCCCGCCACAAGCCTGACGCCTGCCTGATCCTGCAGCGCGACCAGCTGCGCTGCGACCTGAAAGACCATTTCGACATCGACTATGCCGATGCCGTTGCGCGCGAGCGGGCGGCCGGCGCCAATGTCGACTGCGTGCCGGTGCTGGCCACCGATCCGCTCTACATCATCTATACGTCAGGCACGACCGGCCAGCCCAAGGGCATCGTGCGCGACAATGGCGGCCACATGGTCGCGCTGAAATGGACGATGGAAAACGAGTTCGGCGTCAAACCGGGCGAAGTGTTCTGGGCGGCGTCCGATGTCGGCTGGGTGGTCGGCCATTCCTACATTGTCTACGGCCCGCTGCTGCATGGCTGCACCAGCATCCTGTTCGAAGGCAAGCCGATCGGCACGCCGGATGCCGGCACCTACTGGCGGGTCATCTCGGACCATGGCGTGGTCGCGCTGTTCACCGCGCCGACGGCCTTTCGCGCCATCAAGGGGCAGGATCCCAAGGGGGAATTCGTTCCCACATATGATTTGTCGAAATTCCGCACGCTGTTCCTCGCCGGCGAGCGCGCCGACCCCGAAACCATCAAATGGGCGGAGCAGAAGCTGGATGTGCCGGTGGTCGACCATTGGTGGCAGACCGAGACCGGTTCGCCGATGACCATCAATCCCGCCGGGCTTGGCCTGCTGCCGGTGAAGTACGGCTCGCCCGGCGTGCCGATGCCCGGCTACGACATCCGCGTGCTCGACGATGCCGGCCACGAGGTGCCGCGCGGGACACTGGGCAATGTGGTGGTGAAATTGCCGCTACCGGCCGGCTGTCTGCCGACGCTGTGGAACGCCGACCAACGGTTCCGCCAAGCTTATCTCGATGAGTTTCCCGGCTTCTACAAGACCGCCGATGCCGGCATGATCGACGAGGATGGCTATCTCTATGTGATGGCGCGCACCGACGACATCATCAATGTCGCCGGCCACCGGCTGTCGACCGGCGCCATGGAAGAGGTGCTGGCCGCCCATCCCGATGTCGCCGAATGCGCTGTCGTCGGCATCGCCGATGCGATGAAAGGCCAAATTCCGCTTGGCTTCGTGGTGCTGAACGCCGGTGTCACGCGCGACGGCAGCGCCATCGAGAAGGAGGTCGTCGCGCTGGTGCGCGAGCGCATCGGGCCCGTCGCGGCCTTCAAGACTGTGGTGACGATCAAGCGCCTGCCCAAGACGCGGTCGGGAAAGATCCTGCGCGGCACCATGCAGAAGATCGCCGACAAGGAAGAGTGGACGATGCCGGCGACCATCGACGACCCGGCCATCCTCGACGAGATTACCGCGGCGATGAAGGCGCGCGGGATCGGCGTTTGAGGTCAATGCGGCGAGTGGTTCCGAGCAGTCTTTCCTCGCCGGTTGGCCAATCTTGACCGGCAAGCAATACTTTTATTGTGCAATGCAGCAAGCCACCCTACAGTGAGGGCGGGGGGCCATCCGACGGTGCGGTATGGCTCAGCAGAAAATTACGTTTGGCGGCGTCGACATCCTTCGCTTTCTCGCCGCCGTGCTTGTGATGGTCTACCACTATGGCTTCTGGGTGTGGGCCTATCCCGATGGCATCTCGGCGCAGGCCACGGGTGGTGTTCCCCCGCAACCTGATATAGGCGCCTGGGTCGGGTCAGGCTGGGTTGGCGTCGAGATATTCTTCGTCATCAGCGGTTTCGTCATCGCCTTCAGCGCCGAAAAATCGACGCCGCTGCGGTTCTTCGAAGCCAGGGGGAAGCGACTGGCGCCAGCCGTCTGGATCTGCGCGCCGGTGACCGCTGTGCTTTTGCTGCTCATCGGCCTGAGCTGGCCGACCGATGCAGTGGTCAGGCTGGTCCGGACCGGCCTGTTCGCGCCCTATGGTCCCTGGGTGGACAGCGTCTACTGGACACTCGGCATCGAGATCGCCTTCTACGCCATCGTCTGGATCCTGCTGCAGCTTGGCCGCTTCCATCTGATGGAAGCGGTTGCCATCGCCATCGGCCTGGTCAGCACGCTGTTCTGGTGCCTCTATTATCCGCTCGGCTGGGCCGACTTCGCCGAAACGCGCTGGCTGCAGCTCACTTTGGTGCATCATGGCTGCTTCTTTGCGGTCGGCGTGCTGCTCTGGCTGATGCGGTTCAAGGCGCTGACGGTGCCTCGCCTTGGCTTCTGCCTGCTGTTCCTCGGCGGCGGCGTGCTGCAGATCGCCAGTTCGGTCGACGTCCACAGCATCAAGGTCGATGCCGTGATGCCCTATGCGCCGCCGATCCTGATCTTCCTCGGCGCCATCGCGCTCATGACATGGTCGCTGCGGCTCGACCTCAGCTGGAGCGGCTGGCGCCGGATCGGCTTGATGACCTATCCGCTCTACCTGATCCACGACGTCGTCGGCGCGGCAATGCTCGGGTCAATGGTCGGGGCCGGACTGCCTTATCTCCTGTCGATGGCAGTGATCGGCGCGACCATGATCGCGGCGAGCTGGCTGGTGGCGACGGAAGTCGAACCGCGCATCCGGCTGCTGCTCGACCACACCGTCTTCCGCTACCGGCTCAAGGTAGCGTAAACAATGCCATCGCCAGCCGCGATGATGCGGCTGGCCTCACCAGAAGACGGCGGGATCAATCAGACCGGTGCCTTGCTGCGCACTTCCGACTTGTCGAGATAGTAGCTCGAGTATTTGTCGAAGAATTTCTCCGACGCGCCGAACGATCCGTATCTGGCGAGCTTCTTCAGGTCGACCTTGTTCAGCACCGCGCCAACGATCTTGTTGGCGACATAAGGTTCCGATTCCAGCATCGACCTCACCATGGCGCGTGGCGTGCGGCCCCATTCGGTGACCAGCACGAAGCCGTCGACCAACGGCGCGAAGGCCTTGGCGTCGACCACCGGACCGAGCGGCGGCAGATCGACGACGATGTATTCGAACGTCTCCTTGGCGTTCTCGATGAAGCGCCGCATTCCGGCTGAGGACAAGAGTTCGCTGGTGTGCGAGAAGTTGCCGCGCAGCACGGCGGGGATGATGGCGAGCTTGGTCTGCCGGTCGATCTTGCCGACCGATTGCCAGGTCTGGCCGTTGACCACGGCCTCCATCAGGCCCTGCTCGGCCTCCATGCCGAGGCTGCGGCTGAGGCCCGGATTGCGCAAGTCACCGTCGATGAGCAGCGTCCTGGCGCCGTTGGCGGCAAGCAGCCCGGCGAGATTGGCCGCGACCGTCGACTTGCCTTCGCCGGGAAGGACCGAGATGACGCCGATGACGCGGCTGCTCTGTCCCTCCAGCACGACATCGAAGGCGATCTTGGCGCTGCGCAGCGTTTCGGCGAACATCGATGCCGGAGCGTCGATGCTGACCCGCATGCGCGCGCGCCTTTCAACGGCCGCCGGCGACCTGGCTGTCTTGGCATCCGGCTGAGTCTCGGCCTGCTTGTCCTCCTTGGCGGGCCTGCTGCCGACAGTCGGCAGGTAGCCGAGGAATTTGAGGCCGACGCGGTCGCGTACCTCCTCGCCGGTCCGGAAGAACCGCTCGTTGAATTCGTTGAGGCCGCCGAAGCCGGCACCCATCAGCACACCAAGCACGAGCGAAAGTCCGAGCACGACGATGGTGCGCGGGCTCGAGGCGGACATCGGCGTCGAGGCGTCCGAGATGATGCGGATCTTGCCGACCGGGAAGGATCGCTGCTGCGCGGCTTCCTCGTAGCGGCCGAGGAACGTCTGATAGAGCGTGGTGAGCGCCGTCGCCTTCTGGTCGAGGTCGCGCAACTGGACCTGCGACTGGTTGTCGATGGAGCTCTTGCCCTGTGCGGAGGCGACATTGGCCCTGAGCGCGGTCTCGCGCGCCAGCGCCACTTCATATTCGTTGCGATAGCTTTCGGTGAGCTGCTTCAACTCGCCGAAAATCTGCGCCGATATGTCGGCCTTTTCCTTGGCCAGCGCCACGGCTTGGGGATGATCGGGGCCGAAATTCGCCTCGACATCCTGCTGCCGCTTGGCGACCGTGAGGTAGCGGGTCTTGAGCGCCGAAATGACCGAGCTGCTCGGCTGGTCCGCCGATATGGCGGCGTCCTTGAACGCATTGTCGGAGCCGCCGTCGACGATCGACTTGTATTGCTGGTAGCGGGCGCTGGCGCGCGCGGTGTCGGCCTGCGCCACGATGAGCTGGGCGTTGAGGTCGGCAAGCTGCTTGTCGCTCATCAGCTGGCCGTCGCTGTTGGCGGACAGGCCGTGTTCGGCCCTGAATTTCTCGACCGCAAGCGATGCCTGCTGCGAGCTTTCGCGCAGTTCCGTCAGGCGGCCCTGCAACCAGACCGCCGCGCGCTCGGTGGCGTCGAAGCTGGCATCGAGCTGATCGGCAAGATAGGCGTCGGCATAGGCCTTGGTGATGGCTTTCGCCAGTCCCGGATCCGTCGCCTGATAGCCAAGCGCGATGACGTAGCTTCGTCCGACACGATCCGCCCGGATCTCGTTCTGCAGCTTGAGGATCGCGTAGTCGCGGCGAGACGCGGCGATCAGCGCATCGCGGGTGGCGGGGTCGAGCTTGCTGATGTCACCCATGCCCGGCATGGGCGCGCTGGGGTGGGCGTACTGGATCAGGCCGCGGATCAGGCCGACGCCCTGGGCAAGGGCGGACTGCGGCGGGTTCATGAACGCATCGCTCTGGTCGAGCTTGAGCTTGTCGACAACCACCGCGGCAAGCCGCGTCGAAGTCAGGATCTCGATCTGGCTCAGAATGGCGGAATCGGTCTGCATGGTCGTCGACGCCGCCGAGATGTCGTCGACGATCTTGTTCAGGCCTTCGTCGATCAGCACGCTTGAGATCGACACATATTTGGGCGGCGTTGTCTGCAGATAGAGCATGCCCAGGAAGAGACCGATGGCGGCGCACACGGCAACCACCTTGGCCTGCCGCGCAGCCATGCCAAGCAGCCGCTCGATATCGATGAAGTCTTCGCCGTTTCCTGCGTCCGAATTCGGCAATGGCATCCTCTTGTCGAGAGGAAAGTTGGCATAATTCATCGTCGGTCCAATTCTAGCTTACAGGCGCCTCGAAGATCGGGAGCATTGCCAAGAAACAATGCAAGCTTCGTGCCAGACGGCGGGGACCTGTCGGCCCCTCGCCGCCAGCCATCCAGCAATACTCCCGAAAGATGGGCATTATGCGGCTTCTTCCTGGCGTTCATGCGACCGGACGAACTCCTGAAGCATCTCGAAAACCGGGCCCTTCATGTCGTTGCGCGCCAGCGCAAAGGCGATGTTGGCCTGGATGAAGCCTTCCTTGGAGCCGCAGTCGAACATGCGGCCCAGGAAAGGCTGGGCGAAGAATGGCTGGTCCTTCGACAGGCGGACCATGGCGTCCGTCAGCTGGATCTCATTGCCGGCGCCACGCTGCTGATTGCCCAGCAGCGCGAAGATCTCGGGCTGGAGGATGTAGCGGCCGTTGATATAGAAATTCGACGGCGCGTTTGCCGGGGCCGGCTTTTCGACCATGGCCGTGACCTCGAAACCGCCACCAATATCGGCGCCGCGGCCGACAATGCCGTATTTGTTGGTCTCGCTCGGATCGCAACGCTCGACGGCGATGACGTTGCCACCGGTCTCGGCGTAGAGGTCGGTGATCTCGGCCAGGCAGCCGCGCCCGCCGAAGGAGACCATATCAGGCAAAAGCAAGGCGAAAGGCTCGTCGCCGATGACCTCGCGGGCGCACCAGACGGCGTGGCCGAGGCCCTGCGGCGACTGCTGGCGAATGAAGGAGGTGGCGCCGGCCACCGGCAGCATGCTTTCGAGCGCCTCCAGCTGGGTCTTCTTGCCAGTCTGCTCCAGGGTGCCGATCAATTCCGGATGCAGGTCGAAATAGTCCTCGATGACCGCCTTGTTGCGGCCGGTCACGAACACGATGTGCTCGATGCCGGCTTCGAAGGCCTCGTCCACCGCATATTGCACGACAGGCCTGTCGACGACGGGAAGCATTTCCTTCGGCATCGACTTGGTCGCCGGCAGGAACCGTGTTCCAAGCCCCGCCACCGGTATCACGGCCTTCCTGATTTTCTTCATCGCAAATTCCTTCTGAGGAGATCGACTGCAGTTCCTTCACAGGCCACGAAAAATCCCTCCATGTGCCTGCATCTTCACCTCCCCACCCCCACGGCAAACTGTGCCGCTACTCGTCGCAACCGCACGGCGATCGGCATGCCCATATGCCTGACCGCCGCCGGGTCGCTGAGCGCTGTCCGGATCGCCTTGAGCGGGGACCGCGCCTTGATGTGCTGGACCATCGCCAGGAAGGAAGCCGCCTTGCGCAGGCTGCGGCCGCGCCGGGCAAAGGCCGCCTGGGCTGCCTCATCCATCCGATGGGTTTGAGCGAATACGGCATCCGCCTTGCGCATCGCTTCGACATGGTGAAGCTCGAGCACACGCGAGATGGAGCCGCTGCGGATATGATAGGCGTAGCCGATCTCCGGCTCGACCACGCATCTGCCGCCCTTGGCGAGCGCGTCGGCAAACAGGATGTAGTCCTCGCCGATCCTCAGTTTCTCATCATAGCGAAGCCGGTTCTCGTCCAGGAACCGGCGCTGGAAGATCGGCTTGAGGTAGCCAAGGTTGAATTTCGATTCGAAGACGATGTTGCCGGCGATGTAGGTGGCCAGCGAAATCTCGCGCAGACCTTCCAGATACTGCCGCGGGAACATCGCATCCTCGACCACGCCGTCCTCGCGGACGACCTGGAGGTTGTCGACGGCGATCTGGGCATCCGCGCTCTCAGCACGATCGATCATGGCGGCGATGCGGCCGGGAAAGACGGCGTCGTCGGAATCGAGAACCGCGATCCACCTGCCGCGGGCGACGTCGAGCCCGGCATTCCTGGCGCCGCCGGGACCACGATTCTTGGCCAGGGCGACGACACGCACAACGTCCTGCGGATAGGCCCGCGCCACATCGAGCGTGGCGTCGCGCGACTGGTCGTCGACGACGATGATCTCGACGCTGACACCCTTCTGCGCGATGGCGCTGGCGATCGCCCGATCGAGCGTCGCCTCGGCATTGTAGGCGGCAATGACAAAGGAAACATCGGGGACCAAGGAGACGTCAGGCTGCACGCTTGCCTCCTACCTGCGGTGAGGATTGGCCGTAGAGGCGGATTTCGCGGATGCCGACAAGACCGCTGACGACGCCGACATGCATGATGCCGCGCAGCACGCTGCGGTTCCTGCGCACCGGGCTGGCGACGACGGGAAGGGCCGCGGCGAAACAAAAGGCTGCCTTCGCCGAGGCCAGGCCAACATGCGTGATCAGCCCGATGCCACGCGCATTGCTGCCTAAGAGGTGACCATGCGTCTGACCGACGCGAAAACGGCGGCGGCCGAGCCAGTCGAACGCCGCCCTTGAGCGCGGCACCACCTCGTCCACCCAGGCCTCTTGAGCGAAGGCAATGCGACCGCCGGCCTTGACCATCTGATCGAAGAACTCGGTGTCCTCGCCGCCGGTCTGGCCGCGCGCCAGGCTGAAGCGGCGGCCGCGCAGGCTGTCCGATCCCATGCGCAGCAGCACGTTGCAGGTGTAGCCGGTGCGGATCTCGCCGCCCACCCAGACCGGCAAGGTCGAGTGGAAATCGCCGCGCCGCATCCATTCGGGTGCATCCGGACGGTAGAGCGCCCGGACCGGGCCGAGCACGGCTGTTGCGCCACTGTCCTCAGCCGTCGCCACCAGTTCGGCCAGCCAACGGGCGGAGGCAGTCTCGTCGTCGTCGATGAAAGCGAGGAAATCCGCCTCGCTGGCATCGAGGCACGCGTTGCGGGCGACCGAGATGTTGCGCGCGGGCGCATGCCGGTAGCGGACCGGCAATTTCAACTCCTGCGACAGCGCCGTCACCAGCGCCTGGGCGCTTGGCGTGTCGTCATTGTCGGCGACAATGACGCTGATATCAAACCCTGCCGGCATCTCCATGGCGGCAAGCGAGCGCAGCGTGTCGGCCAGCTCCGACCGGCGGAACGTGCAGACGCCGATATCGATGCTGCGGTTCTTGGTCTGAACCGCCATCACGCCACCCCGCGTCGCGCGCCGAGGCCGAGAAGCTGCAGCCAGAAGCCGACGGACCAGCCGAAATGCATGACCATGGCCGAGACGCCGGCCAGCGCGATACCGGCATTGCGCTGGCGAATGGCCGTCACCAGGCCGTAGCCCAGGCATACTGCCGCCCAGATCAGCAACGGCACCGCCGCGATCCAGTGCACGAAGGAGAAGGCCGCGAGCAGAACCACCGGGAAGACCGCGAGCGGCACCATCTGCCTAACCTTCGGGATGACGCGGTGTTTCAGCACATTCTTGGCGCGGCCGCGGCCATAGCCGAGATACTGGAAATAGAGACCTTTGAGCGAGGCGCGCGGATAGTAGACCATCTGCGTCTTGCCGCTCATCCAGACCTTGTAGCCGGCCTGCCGCAGCCGGTAGTCGAGCTCGGCATCCTCATTATGGCTGAAGGTTTCGTCATAGCCACCGACTGCGCCGAAGGCCGATATCCGCATCAGCGCGTGATGGCCATGGTCGACCCATTCACCAGAGGAGAGGTGACGATGCTTGGAGCCACCGGTGCCGAGTTTCGAATTCTGCGCCGCCGCAACCGATTTCTGCACCGCGCCGTTGCCGCTGGTCAGCATCGAAACGACGACCGAATCGGCTGATGTGGCCATTGCTTCCTCAAGCAGCCGGTCGCAATAATCGTCGGGATAGCCGCCATGCGCGTCGATGCGGATGAGATAGTCCGCGCCTTCACCGTACGTGCCGACGGCGAGATTGATCGCCGCGCTCTGGATGCGCCGCTTGTTGTGAAGCAGGATAACGCGCGCATCCTTCGCGGCGATCTGCTCGACAATGGCCAGCGTGCCGTCGGTGCTGCCGCCATCGGCGACGATAATCCTGGCGCCAAGCCTTTCAGCAGCGGGCCGCAATTGATCGAGCAGCGTACCGATATGGGCTGCCTCGTTCAGGCAAGGGATCACGATCAGGCTGGAGGGAAGCGCTTGCGTCATCGGGCGGTGTCCATCCTATGCCAGCGCTTCGGCCGCGAGGGGTTCGCGCACGGTGGTCAGGCGGCGCAGTTTTTCGACCAGTGCGCTGCAGTCGCTGCGATCGTAGCTCCACGTCCTCGGATTGTGGGCAAACACGCGCGCCTTCAGCCTGCCGAAACGGTGCTCCTCCATCTTGCCGAGTGCTGTTTCGAGCGCGTCTGATGAAGCCTGCGGCAACAGGATGCCGATGTCCTGCTGGCTGAGGAACCGTCCCGTTTCCGTATGGCCCATCGAAATCGGCACCGCCCCGAAGCGGCAGCCTTCATAGAGGCGGTTGGGCAGCAGCCATTCCGAATTCTGCCCCTCTTCGAAGAAATCGATCGCCCAGGAGAAATGGACATCCTGGTAGATCGCCGCCATGTCCTCCGGGTTGCGGTAGGGTCCACGAAACGACAGATAGGGCTCGGCATCTACGAAGGCATGGAAATCCGGGAATTCGGAGAGCGCCGGACGGCCGCGCAGCACGACCTCGAAACGTCCATCCATGCGGCGCGTGAAATCGGCCAGCAGCTCGAGCGAGCGGCGGCAGCGCAGCGCCCCGAACCAGCCGATCCGCCATGGCGGGGCGGCCGGCCCCTCCACTTCCTCACGTTCGCCGGGCAAGATCGCTGCTGCCTCGAAATATTTGTTCTCGACCAGTTCGACGGGTGCCGCGACCTGGCGGAAGGGTTTGAAATAATTGGCGATGAAGGCGGGCGAACTGGTCACCAGCAGCTTCACGTCGCGCGCCAGATGGCGTTCGGTGGCGCGCAGCGCCTTGCCGAGGACATCGTCGCGGAGCACCAGGCGGTGGATGTCGAGGCATTCATAGACGATCGGCACCGTGGCGCCGAAAGCCGACCTGGCGCGGCGGGCCAGCGCCAGCATTTCCAGATTGCGCGCGATGATGAGATCGGGCCGCGGCGTGCCCCTCAGCTTCGAGCCTATCGAAACCGCCGCTTTCGCCACCGCCGCCAGGCGCTGGGCGAATCGGCCATCACGCGTTGCGCCAAGGTCGATCGGCTGCAATCCTTCTATATCGGCAATCGGGGTCGCGGCGCGGCGGAAGCCCGCCAGGGAAACCCGGGCGCCGCCTGTCCTGAGCATTGTGATCCGGCGGCGAACCGCCGGATCGGAAACATCGTGCACCAGGTACAAGACATGCAGCATGAAAACTCGATCGCTGTTTGACCCCACCCAAGGGGAGCCTAGTACAGCTCTTGCTGCATCGCAACATTTTTGGTGCAGTGTAGCAAAATTAGTCACCTCTACCGCGCCGCACAAACATATCGCCTGCGGTCCACAACTCTTAAGAATGACCACGCAGTTGCGCCTCGCAAAAGCAATATGGCCCGCTGCGCAAGCAATTTCGGGCAGTTTCACCCATCTCGCGGCAACATGGCGATCTCACCGGGCGAGTCGCGAAGCCCCCAGCAGCGGAGATGGTGGTTAATCAATTCCTAAATAATGTATTGCAGTGCAACAAAAAATGATGTTGAATTCTTGTCAGGAAAGTTGGGTTTTGGAAGTTGGCTAGGGGATTCGCGCCTGCATTGTGTTGCAGCGCGGTATGATGGTTGATTGCAGCGCTGCTGCAGCTTTGGAATGGCTTGCGAATACCCCCCTGATGCCACTGTGTTGATACGGGTGGTGCTGTATGAGCAAGGCTCTTCGTATTGCTGTCTATGACGACAAGTATCCGACCAGCTTCGTTACACCGCGAACATCCAGGCATACGATCTTGCGACAGCGATTTCTGCCGCTGAACCTGGTCTCGTCGAAGCTGGAAGGCGTGACGCTGATCGAACCTGCCCTGTCTGTCGACATGGTGCATGCGTTCAACCGGATACCGGTCAATTCCTCCAAATACATCATGTCGTTCGAATCCCATTTGCCCCGGCAATTCGCCCTTCGCAAACGCGGGCTGGTGGCGCGCTACCTGATGTCGCGGATCACCAACCCCGGCTGCCGCCGCATCATCGCCCTGTCGCATTTTGCCCGCAGAAGTTTGCTTGCCCAGCACTCCGACCATCCAGAACTGGACCTGCTGACGAAAAAGCTGCTGGTCCGCCACCCGAACATCGTGGTGCCGGCAACGAAAGACGCGATGGCGCAAGACGTTGCCGAGGAGTTGGTGCTGACATTTATCGGCGCCCACTTTGGCCGCAAGGGCGGATGCGTGGCGGTCAAGATCGCGGAAAAGGCAGCCGAGCAAAATTTGCCAATTCGAGTGAACATCGTGTCCAGTCTCCAGGTTGGCGGCCATATATATACGGATCCGACGAGCCCGGGCTTCTTCGACCCCTACATCAAGCTGCTCGAACTGCCGAACGTCCGGCATCACGGTGTGTTGCCAAACCAGGAGGTGCGACAATTGCTGCGCAACTCGCATTTCGGCATCCTCGCCACCTTTGGCGACACTTTCGGTTACTCGGCGCTGGAATCGATGTCCGAGCACACGCCGGTTCTTGGAACGAAGGTCTGTGCCTTGCCGGAATTCCTGGAGGATGGCGTCAACGGGATCTCATTGCCTGTAGAGCTCGACGATACCGGCGACTGGTCCAGCCCGGGATACGACGCGCGCGGGGAGGCGAAATATGCACAGTATTTCCGCGATGAGGTCGAACGGCTCGCCAGCCTGGCCATCGAACGGCTGAAGCCGTATATCGGGCAACCGGCCTTGATGGCGCCGCTGCGACGCGAAGCCCGCAGGACCGCGGAGGTCATGTTCGCGGCAGAGCCGGCAGGCGCGTTCTTTGATGCGCTCTACGATCGTGTCGCAGTGGAAAAGGCCCGCCAGCCGGCACAAATCGATCCTGCCCTCGACGTTTCGTCTCCCCAGTCCCTGCCGCTTGTACCCCTTGAGCCCGTATCATTGCCGTTTGCCCCTGATCTGCAGAATGCAATGGGGCAAGTTCACAGCATTCCGACAGCCTCCGCGGCCTGAGCACCGCTGCGAGCATCGCAACAGAGGCTCCTTTTGCCCGGGCGTTGGCCCACCGATCGAGAGGGACCACCCCGCCTATTCTCACTGCCCGGATCGCGCCGAAACCCGGAAGGAAGTTTTTTGTTGCATCGCAACATTTTAATGCGGCGTAGCAAAAAACCGCCTCACCGGGGTGTAAGGCTCTTCAAGATGGCGCATGCCCACCGCCACGGCGCCAGGGGCCGCATCGAACGGCCGGATCGAGTACGTCGCCGCCGACAAGGGCAAGGCGGCCAATGGAGGCACCGATGAATTACACACGCAGAAAACTCCTGGCGCTTCTGGCCGCCTCCACGGCGGTACAATCGGTCGCCAGCCAGGCACTGGCCGAGAGCGTCGTGGCGGGAAGCGGGGACGTCGCCCTCGATAAGCTTCCCGACTGGGCTGATGTGAAGCTCCAGCTTTGGAAATACTCCAATCCTTTCGCACCCTCGCAGTGGAGCGAGCCCAAGCTCGGAGGCTATGACTGGAAGGCCGCCAACGTAAAAATCGTCGACGGCGCACTTCAGCTTACCGTCAGCGAGAAAGCCTCCGCCGAGGTGATCTCAGGCAGCAACTCCGCATCCGCATCGGCGAAATGGGAGGTGGACGTAACGCTGCCGACGATGAAGCCAGGGCTGATTGCGGCGCCGCTCTGGATCTTTAACGACAAGGCCCATGAGGAGGTCGATTTCGAGATCGTCGGCACCAGGGGATTGCAACTCACCGTCTGGGCGAACGTCGACAACCAGCACAAGGCGGTCTGGGTAAAATGGATTCTGGTTGGCGATCTCTCGGGCAAACGATATCGTCTCGGCCTGCAATATGAGGCCGGAAAACGGGTTATCTTTTCCATCGATGGCAAGGAAGCTGCGGTCGTCACGCCGGCCGACACTACCGGTGGTGCCTTTCCGAACAAGCCCATGCAGCCGTATTTCGACCTGTGGGTAGCAGCAGGTGCCATCATGGATCCGCGCTGGGCCGGCAAATGGGAGCCGATGGCTCCGTCGGAGAGATTGGTCATGACCGTTCACGGATACAGGCGGACCGACATTTAGCCATGAGGTAACTTCTTGCACGGGATGCTATCGTGCATAGCCTCGAGGAAGGGCGCAAGCGCCAATCCGGATATGCTGCATTGCAGCATTTTTGGTGCAGTGTAGCAAAAATCCATGTTTTCTGTTGCACTGCAAAATTATTGCCGTAGTTTGGGGTTGGCGGCGGGCGTGGATTTTCAAGGTTCGGAAATCCGCGCAAAAATCAGGAATCCTGAATTTGGAAGCCAACCCATTCGATCCGCCAGAAGGCTCGCTGCGCAAATCGGTCGGGCGCGGCGCGGTGGTGACCGCCATGTCGCAATCGGTGCGGGTCGCGACACAGATCATATCCGTCATCGTGCTGTCGCGGCTCCTGTCGCCACAGGATTTCGGTGTCGTGGCGATGTGCGCGCCGGTGCTGGCCTTTATCGCGCTGTTCCAGGATTTCGGCCTGACCCAGGCGACGATCCAGAAATCAGGCATCCGGCATGAGGAGGTGAACTATCTCTTCTGGATCAATGTCGCGGTCAGCGCCATCCTGGCCTGCGTGCTCGCGGGCGCCGCCCCCCTGGTCGCCGCCTTCTATGGCGAGCCGCGCGTGGCCGGGCTGGTGGCCGCGTTCGGGCTGCAGATCATGGCCTACGGGCTTGGCGCCCAGCATCTGGCGCTTTTGACGCGGCGCATGCAGTTCGGACGCCTGGCGATCATCGATGTCGCCAGTGCGGTTGCCGGGCTGGCCGTCTCGATCGCCTGGACCTTCATCGACCGCTCCTATTGGGCGCTGTTTGCCGGCACGCTGACCGGCGCCGTGCTGCCGACGCTGTGCTACTGGGCAAGCTCGCGCTGGCGGCCCGGCCTGCCGCGCAAGGTCGCGGGCATCGGCGAACTGATCAATTTCGGCGCCGGCATCACCGGCTTCAACTTTGCCAATTTCTTCGCCCGCAACCTCGACAATGTGCTGATCGGCAAATACTGGGGCGAGGCGCAGCTCGGCCTTTATGACCGCGCCTACAAGCTGCTTCTGTTCCCGCTCAGCCAGATCACCAATCCGCTGTCGAAGGTCATGGTGCCGGCACTGTCCAGGCTGAAGGACGAACCGGACCGCTATCGCAGCGCCTATCTGCGGGTGATGCCGCTGATCCTTCTGGTGGCGCTGCCCGGTGTCGCCTTCGCCACCGCCATGTCGGATGTGCTGATCCCCTTCGTGCTCGGCGAGCAGTGGCGCGCAAGCGCCTCGATCTTCCTGGCGCTCGGCTTTGCCGGCCTTTTGCAGCCGCTCAACAACCCGGCAGGCTGGCTTTTCGTCAGCCAGGGCCGCTCCGGCGACTTCATGCGCTGGGGCATCATTACGGCCGTGACGTCGGTGCTCGCCTTCGCGATCGGCCTGCCCTATGGCGCGCTCGGCGTCGCGATCGCCTATGCGGTCAGCGAATATCTGCGCACGCCGTTCCTGTGGCTCTATGTCGGCAAGAGCGGGCCGCTGCAGGCCAGCCACGTTCTGCGCGCCGCAACGCCGTTCGTGCTCGGCGCCCATCTGGCGCTGGCGGCGGTCTGGCTGATCAAGCCGCTGCTGCCGCAGCAGCATGTTATCGCCTTGGCCAGCGGCGCCATTCTTGCCTATCTCATCACCATCGTCGTCGCGCTGGCCTTCGCATCCGGCCGCGAAGCCTTGCGCGAGGCCCTGAAAATGCTGCCGGCAAGACAGCCGGCGGCAACGCCGCGCGAGGCGCAATAATTTCGACCGCGCGAGGCGCAATAATTTCGGCGCCTTTTTGAGATACCCATATCCACACGAGCATCAGGTCTGATTTATGCACTACCGATCGATTTCCGACATGAACGACACGATCGTCAGCAACCTTCACCGGCTGCCGCGCGACATCGACCTGGTGGTCGGCGTTCCCAGAAGCGGCGTGCTGGCGGCAACGCTGGTCAGCCTTGCGGCGAACATTCCGATGACCGACCTCGATAGCTTCCTGGAAGGCCGGGTCTACACGTCAGGCATCACCAAGCGCCGCGCCGCGCTCGACCGCAAGGTGTCGGACATGCGCAAGGTGCTGGTGATCGACGACAGCGTTGCCGGCGGCAATGCCATGCGCGACGCCCGCGCCCGCATTCAAGCTGCCGGCATCGAGGCCGATTTCACCTTTGCCGCCGTGTTCGGCCTGCAGCCGCAGCATCGGGAGATCGACGTCGTCTTCGAGGTCGTGCCGCATCCGCGCATGTTCCAGTGGAATTTCATGCATCACAAATTCCTGGCGCAGTGCTGCGTCGACATAGACGGGGTGCTGTGCCTCGATCCGACCGAGGCGGAAAACGACGATGGCCCGGCCTACGAGAAATTCCTCAGCGAGGCGCGGCCGCTCCATGCCCCGACGCACAGGATCGGCTGGCTGGTCACCAGCCGGCTGGAGAAATACCGTGCGCTGACCGAGGCATGGCTGGCCAAGCACGAGATCAAGTATGACAAGCTGATCATGCTCGACCTGCCGAGCATGGCCGAGCGCCGGCGGCTCGGCGCGCATGGCAGTTTCAAGGCCGATTTCTACCGCAAGTCCGATGCCATCCTGTTCATCGAAAGCGAGCATGCGCAGGCGCTGAAGATCACGGAGCTATCAGGCAAGCCGGTGCTGTGCGTCGAAACGCACATGGTCAGCTTCCCCGACACGCTGTCGCTGCCGGCGCTCGGCCAGGCGGCGCGCAACCTGCCGGCCAGGCTGCGGCAGATCAACTCGCAGGAAGGCCGCAAAGGCGCCGCCAAGGCCCTGGCCCGCGCCCTGCTCGGTGCCCGTGGCTACGAGACGCTGAAAAGCCGGGTCAAGCGCCCGGCCTGATTTCTTTGTTTCGACGCAACTCCGGACGGAAACCCGTTTCCGGGAATTGCCCTATGCAGCCTGGCGCGCGCGTTGCTGCACCGCCCTGTCCAATATCGAGAAGAAGGTGACGAACTGGCGGTCCGGATCGAGCTCCGGGCGCGCCGCGAAGCTGCGCGCGAGGCTGGAAACCCGCTCGTATTCCTTGTTGTCGTTCCACAGCTGCCTGACGGTCGCGACCCAGTCGGCGAGCGGAGCGTCATAGTCGAGCACCGCGCCGCCAGGGCCGATCGCTTCGGGCAGGCCGCCGCGCCGCGAGCCGACGACCGGGATGCCGCTGCAATGGGCCTCCGAGGCCACACGGCCCCAGGCCTCCTCCCATTTCGAGGGCGCGAGCAGTATCCTGGTGCGGCCATAGATCGTCTTCATGTCGTTGGTGCGGCTCTCGAGCGTGACATTGCCGAGCGGTGCGATCGTTTCCTCGATGCGTGCGCGATGGTCGTCCTCCAGCTTCCAGCTTTCGACGAACAGGAACGGGATTTCGGGGCAGGCGCCGGCAATGCGCACCGCCAGCTCGAAGCCCTTTTCCTCATAGGGGTTGATCAAGGTGACGAACTGGCCCGTGGTCGGCGTGCTGTACAGCGTCGGGTTGATGGTCGGCGGGATCACCGTCGCCTCAATGCCGAATTCCCTGCTGTAGGTACGCGCGGTGAATTCCGAATTGGCAATGTAGAGCGCGGAGCGCAACTCGCGCAGATCGCCGCCTAGCTCATGGAACTCGACATTTCTGAGATAGACGACCAGCGGCACGCCCTCGGCCTGCAACGCCTTGCCCAGCGGAACCGATTTGTGGCACTGGACCACGGTTACATCAGGCTTCAGTTTCTTGACGGCAAAACCTGCTGCTTCCCAGGGAAACCATGTCCTGATCACCGGGTAACCAGGAAAGCTGTCGACGACCGCGGGTTGCCGCAAGAGCTTCATCTTAGCGCGCGCCTTGAGGCCGAACATTCCGTCGCCGAACAGAGCGGCGAGCACCGATGCTTCATGCCCGTGTTCGATCAACTGCTCCGCCAGATGATGCGTGCTGGATTGGACGCCGCCACCGAACTCGGGCGGATAGCCGTTGCCACTGGCAAAGAGGACTTTCATGGAACCGGCTCCTTGTCTGATATTCTGGCTCGTCTCTTCTGCGAAGCGACCTAACCAGGGGGCCACTTGCGCCTCACGCGCTCTGTGGCGGGTCAAGCGTCGCGAACGGGTTGGTGCATGAGTGCCATCCGGTGAACCGGATCGGATCATCGGGCGAACTGCGCCAGGCGTAGTCCGTCAGCATATGGAACTCGGCGACGACCCAGCGATCGAAATGCCTGAGATCGCGCTGCTTCTGCCTCGGCAGCAACCCGCGTGCCTGCCCGAGCTTCGTCGTTTCAAGCAAGGTGATGGCGTCGCCCAGTCTTTCACTGGGAAACAGCCACGGATTGCGGTTTTGAAATTCCAGCACGAACTGCTGCAGATGTTCGATGCGCATGTTCAGCCTACCGAGATATTTTTCCAGCGTGACGCGAACCAGATCCTCATCCGAAAACGAGGAGACGGCTGCATAGGCTACGCCCGTCGAGGCAACGCCTCCCGCCAGGATGGCCAGTGCCGAGCGCCGTGTGACTTCGATCATCGGCCCGCTCCTCTCACGCGATCCGGCTCGCCGCCCGCAGGGACAACGCCGCCGCGGTCAGGCTCGGGTTGGCGCAGGAGCAGCTCGGATAGGTGCTGGTGCCGACGACAACCAGATTTCTCAACCGGTGATGGACCATGTTGCTGTCAACAACCGAATCGGCTGGGCCGGTGCCCATCCTCAGCGTGCCCTGGACATGCGATTCCGTTGGCCGGATGCCACGGTCGAAGAGCCGTTCGACCGGCAGCGGGGCAAGCAGCCCAGGCAATTTGTCCAGCGCTCGGGCCATGCCCTTGACCGCGTAGTCCGACGGTGCCTTGAAGGAAACAAAGGCATTGTCGTCCTCGTCGAGGGTGACGAAATTCTCGTGATCGAGCAGGTTTTCAGTGACCACGACAAGCGGCAGCGTCTGGCGCAACCGCCCCTTTTCGGCCCGCATCCCGTGCTGCCAGCGGTTTTCGAAATAGACCAGTGCCGCCGCGTGCTCGGACCGGTGCGGACCGTCATAGAGGCCGAAATTCAGGCCGGTGGTGATGGTGCTGCCGTCGAAATTGTCGACGCCGTCGAGATAGACCTCGAAATTCCAGCCATAGGATTCATGCAGGCCCCGCCCGACGAATTCGTCTCCCAGGCCGGATCGCAGCATGATCGCGGCGCTCTGGATGGCATTGGCGCCGAGGATGAAGAGATCGCCGCTGACCTGATATTCCTTGTCGTCATGGACGAAAATCACCGAACGGACCGTGCCGCCGACATGATCGAGCCGCCGCACTTCCGCGCCGAGGCAGACCGAAACGTCGGGATGCTCGAAGACATGCATCAGGCCATTGTTGACGGTGAATTTCGCGTCGACGGGACAGAGCCAGCAGCGCAGATTGGCACAGCACGAAGTGCGTTGTGACGTTGGCACGCGGGCGCGGGCGGTCGGCATGACGAAGTGCTGGTCGGGCTGGGCCGCCTTCATCATCTTGTCCGGCGTCGACATGCGATGCGGCGGTTGCGGAAACGGCTTCGAGCGCGGCAGCATCGCCGCCATGTCGGGATCGCCGGAGATCGACATGATCTCTTCGGCATCACAATAGAACGGCTCGACGTCGTCATAACTGATCGGCCAGTCATTGCCGATGCCATAGGTGCTTTTCAGCCTGAAGTCGTTGGGATGGAACCTTGGCGTCTGCGCGAACCAGCAGTTGGTCCCGCCACCCAGCCCGATCGTGTAATTCCACGGCTTGTCGGAATTGGTCTTGTAGGTCGTCTCGTCGCCGATATCGGTGTTGGCGTTCTGGCCGAGCTGCCATTCATGCGTGTTGTGCCGGCCCCACTCCAGCACCAGGACGCGCGCCTTACGCCGCTTGGCGAACTCGTGCAGGAAGAAGGCCGAACCGAAACCGGAACCGATCGCGACAACATCGAAATGATCCCTGGTGATTTGCTCGGGCTTTACGTCGAGCACCATCAGCCAAAACTCCTTTCCGCGCCGGGCGCGCCTGCCAGATCCTGCTTGCTCTGAGCGCCCGCTCTCATGCCGCCATTCTGCCGATCGAGTGATATTCGATGCCGTGGCGCGCCACGACCTTGGGGTCATAGAGGTTGCGGCCGTCGAAGATGACCGGCGTGGTCAGCGCGTCCTTCAACGCGTCGAAGGATGGGGCTCGAAAACTCTTCCATTCGGTGGCAATGAGCAGCGCATCGGCGCCGCGCAAAGCCGCTTCCTTGGTGCCGCACAGAAGCAGGTCGTCGCGCAGGCCATAGATGGCCTGGCATTCCTGCATCGCCTCGGGATCATAGGCCTGCACGGTCGCGCCGGCCTTCCACAGCGCTTCCATCAGAACGCGCGCCGGCGCTTCGCGCATGTCGTCGGTGTTGGGCTTGAAGGCCAGGCCCCAAAGCGCAAAGGTCTTGCCCTTGAGACTGCCCTTGAAATAGCGGTTCACCTTGTCGAACAGCACGGATTTCTGGTCGTTGTTGCGCTCCTCGACGGCGCGCAGCAGCTTGGCGTCGAATTTGACGCCCTCGGCGGTCTTGATCAGGGCGCGGACGTCCTTGGGAAAGCACGAGCCGCCATAGCCAAGACCCGGATAGATGAAGTGGTAGCCGATGCGCGGATCGCTGCCGATGCCCTTGCGCACCTCCTCGATGTCGGCGCCGAGCTGCTCGGCCAGATTGGCCATCTCGTTCATGAAGCTGATCTTGGTCGCCAGCATGCAGTTGGCGGCGTATTTCGTGAATTCGGCGCTGCGCACGTCCATCACGATCATCTTTTCGTGGTTGCGGTTGAAGGGCGCATAGAGCTCGCGCATCACCGCCTCGGTCTCCTCGCTGGATGTGCCGACGATGATGCGGTCAGGCTTCATGCAGTCGGCGACGGCCGAGCCTTCCTTGAGGAATTCGGGATTGGAGGCGACGTCGAAGCTCAGGTCCTCGCGCCCTCTCTTCTTCAGCGTTTCGGCGATCCTGGCCTTCACCTTTTCGCAGGTGCCGACCGGCACGGTCGACTTGCCGACGACGATCTTGGCACTGTCCATTTCGCGGCCGATGGTCTCGGCGACCGCCAGCACATATTTGAGGTCGGCCGAACCGTCCTCGCCGGGCGGCGTGCCGACCGCGATCATCTGGATTTCACCATGCCGGACGGCGGCTGCGGCATCGGTGGTGAATTTGATGCGGCCGGCGGCGTGATTCTCCCGGACGATGCTTTCGAGGCCTGGTTCGAAGATCGGAACGAAGCCCTGGTTGAGCCGCTCCACCTTGTTCTCGTCGATGTCGACGCAAACAACCTGGTGGCCAACCTCGGCAAGCACCGCCGCCTGCACGAGGCCGACGTAGCCAATTCCAAACACCGTCAAGTTCATTCGGTTTCATTCCCATCCATGGCCGCGAACCGTTTTCAGTCCGGCCGGTTCAATTCGTCTTTCCCAACTCTTTTACACTGCATACGAGCGATTCAGGAAACTGACATGGCTCGCCGAGCGCGGTGAAGGCGACACGCTCGACCCGCAGCGAAAGCTTGCGGCCGGGGTCCGCGAACGCGCCCATCCAGCCCTTCATGGTGTCGCTGCCCCAAAGACTGAAGAAGATCTTCTGCGCATGGCTGGGCAGCTTGGCCGGATCGGTGATGGTGTTCACCAGCTGGCCGTTGACGTACCAGCGCAAACTGTCCTTCTCCCAGACGAAGGCGTAATCGTTGAAGGCCTTGTCAGTGCCGCCCGGCACCTCGACCAGCTTCTCGTTCTTGCCCTTGCCGTCGATATAGGCGTTGACCTGCACCTTGGAGGTGTCCTTGGTCAGGATTTCGAAGTCGATCTCGTCCCAGGGTTGCTTGTCGGACGGACCGATATAGGAAAAGAAGGCTGCGTTGAGGCCAGAGCCGGTGTCGGTCTTCAGCCGCGCCTCATAGGTGCCGTAACCAAAGCGCTGCTTGGTCTGGATCTCACCACAGGCGAACTCGCGATCCTTCAGCTTCTGCTTTTCGAAGCCGAGCGACAGCACTCCGTCGGAAAGCGCGACCAGTCCCTTCGACCAGGTGCAATTTTGATGACTGCCGTTGTTCCAGCCGTCGGACACATACCAGCGCGACCGATCGAAGCTTTTGAAATCATCGACGAAAGAGGGGGCGGACTGGATATCCTGTGCATGGGCGGGAGCCGCAAAGAGGCTGCCGAGAGCAGCCAGCAACAGCCCGCCGATCAAGCCCAGCCGCCTGAGGTCGGCTTGCCGGGTCTCATGCGCGAAGGACGTTACGTCAATTGCTGTCGTGGACGTGGTTTTCGGATCCGAATTCATACCAAACTCACCTTTGTGCTGTGCGTCCCCAACCCAAAGTCGACGTTTGAACCGCTTCCAAACGGGCCAACCTTGATCTCCTCTTCGACCCTCCCGAATTCCCTCTCCTGTCCTGCATCATACCTTTGACGCTTGCATCATACCTTCGAAGCTTGCGTCATGCCTTTGAATCAGTCTCACGCCCCCATCGTCACGCCCGGCCGGCGCCGGCGGGCCTGGCGAAATCGACCGCGGCGGCCGAATCGGACGCCCCACCCTCGTCGAAAACCAGATCCAGCGAATGGCGGAGCTCCTTCATCATGCCGTTCTGGCGCGACAACGCCGCGATGCGGCGCTCGCAATTCAGGATCGACTGCGTCAGCGCGCTAACCTCGGATGAGCGCCTGTCGGAAGCGGAGCCGTTTTCCATGGCTTCGACGAGAAAGGCCGCGTTGGTCGCCGTCTTGCGGTAACGGCTCTCCAGGCCGGTTTTCTCGGCCTCGATCTCGGCGGCAATCTGCTCGAACAGTTTCGCCAGCCGGTCGAGGCGCGCAATGTCGGTCTGCCGGTCGCGGGCCGGGTCCCTTGATCTGAAGCCGAATATCGAGGCCATGAGCTTAAATTCCTGTCACCGCCGGCTTGCGAGCCGGGCATCTGGCCGATCCCCGCAAGCGGGGCTGAAAAACGCGTACCGCATTGTCCAACTCCACCGATGGGAGAGACTTCGGACCAATCCGATCGGGGGCCAGTTCGGTTGGTCGTCGATTTGCTGCACCGCAACATAGACTGCCATCCCCGGAGCGATGAGGCAACCACCCAATTCGTAAACTCATAAATCCGGCGGAAATGGTTTGCGCGGTGAGCGTGCTTCTGGTGGCAAAAACCAGGAATTTCCCGTGCCTTACCGTTCCTTGCCCGCATTGGTCCCGGCCATCAGGAAACGCAGCGGCGGCACCTGCTTTTGCCCGGAGACAAGGCCAACGCGACGAAACAGCGCCTCGAGCTTGTCGGACGCCACGCCCTGGACGATGGGGACCAGGTTGGATTGACTTGCGAAGGCATAGGCCGCGGCCGAAGCGAGCCCGCGCTCGGCCTTCACGTCGAGGAAATTGCGCAGCCGGTATTTGTCGCGCACATGCCGCTCGTGCCGCCGCAGCACCGCCTTGGAGCCTTCCGGCAGGCTGTCGATCGCCAGCAGTGCCAGATCCGCATCGGCCAGCCGCTTCAGATCCTGCGTCTTGTGGCGGCCGCTGAGCGAATCGGCGCGCACGAAAGCGCCGTAACCGCAGGAGCGGATGATCTTGAACCGTGCGCCGAGGGCGACCGCGCGGGCGTAGAGCTCGTAATCCTCGCCCAGGCGCAGGCTCTCGTCGTAGCGCAATCGGTGCCGGTCAAGGAAAGCGCGGCTGATCACGGGCTTCAGGAAGCCAAGCTCGCCTCGCTGCACGCGACGCCTGGAGATGTTGCCTTCGACGAAGCGCTCGAAGTCGAGGAATTCCGGATCGGCGGCAAAATCGGGGGCGACGATTTTGGTTGCGTCACTCGTCGCGTCATCCCTGATGAGCATGATGTTGTCGGCCGCGAAATCCCAATCGGCGGCGGCAAACAGGTTGCGGAACCGGCCCTTGAGGAAAAAGTCGTCGGCATCCAGAATGCTGATGAACGGCGCTTTTGAGCCGGCGATGGCGGCATTGCGGGCGAAGGACGGGCCGCGATTGACGTCAAGGCGCATGACCTTGAGCCGGGCACTGCCGTCGTCGGCGGAGCGGGCGATGTCGGCCGTATTGTCGGTGGAGCCGTCGTCGACGACGACGACCTCGGCCACCTCAGGTTCGCGCAACGCGGATGCGATGGCGACCGCGATCGTGCGCCCCGCATTTTTGGCCGCGATGATCACGCAGACCTCGGATTTCGTCATCGACATGGGTTTTGCCTCTTGCACAGGTTCCGATATGCCCTCGCCCTGTACGTATTGCGACGCCACCGCCATCACGGACTGGCGGGCCGCTCGAAGATGCGGCGGCTGATGTCCGCCGACGCTGCCCAGCCGGCCTCGGCCAGGTAGCGGACGGGAGCCCTGCCGCACAATTCCCACAACACCGTTCGCCGCTGCGGCCATCGCAAGGATGACAGCCATGGCGCGATGACCATGTTGAGCAGGTCCTCATTGCCGATGCGCGACAGGATCGGCTTGGCCCGCTCCGACAAAAGCGTGCCGGTGCCGCCCAGCAGCACATCGGCGGCGCGCAGGCCGAGCAGCAGCGTATCGTCCAGCCCCTGGCTCACCGCCGCATCGAGAACACGGCGCTGATCGGCCTCGTCGAGACGGTTGGCGCTGGCCCTGATGTCGCAGACATAACCGGCGCAGGGTTCGCGGTTGAACAGTGCCTTGGCGACGCTGATGCAGGAGAGCATCAGCGTGTCGGCGACCGACGTGAACGGCACTTCAGTGCCGGTGATCTCGACCAGCCGTTTGCGCCGCAGGAAGCCGTCGGCATCGCGCGGACTGGGCGAGCCGGGCTGCTGGAGGCGATAGTGAAGGTCGACCGTGGACGATTTCGGCCCGTTGCCGCGGATCATGTGCTGTTCGCCAAGGAAACGAACCCACCAGACCGAGCGCGACTTGCCAGCGACCTCATAGCCGATCGAGCGTAGTGCATCGCGCGCTTTTGAGAACCCGGCAGGGGAAACCAGGATGTCGACATCGCCCGAAGGCTTCATGAAATGGTCGTCGTAGAGCAGATGCTGCTGGAACGGACCTTTGAGAAAGACGAAATCGATCTGCCTGTCGCGCAGCGCCTGGTGGATCGCCATCGAATCCATCAGGCAGGCGGCGTTCATCGAAACCGTCTGCCGGCGATAGGTGCCGAGCCATTGGAAAAGCTCAGCCGGCCTGTCACCCGCCGGGAGGCGCGACAGCGCCTTCAGAACGAAGGTGGCGACCTTGTTCAGCCTGGCGATATCGGCGACGGCGGCGGCGGAAAGGCTCGGTGTCGACACCTCGCCGGCCGAGGCCGTCGGTCCAGCGAAATACAACCGCAGGCAGGCCTTCACATAGGCAATCTCGTCGCCGCAATCAGCGGCGCGCAGTCGTTCATAGGAACTTTCCGGCAAGGCCATTAAGCGCATTGTCTCCAAAAAGCGGTTTGCGCGACGCGTATGCTGCAAGTGCGAAGCAAAGCATCCTCAAAAACCTCGACGCCGTAAAGTCTTTCCTTTCGCAGTGCGAAATTTTGCAACCAGAGCGTTTGCCGACCTTCCGAGGATCGCGCAATATACGACTGAATTCCGGCTCTATCGAGGCGTTTTGGCCGGTCACAACCACGGGTCGGCTAACAGAAATCCATCTTTTTAGCGGCGCCTAAAAAAGCATCAACGCTACGAATTTTTTATGCAAGCAAAATCAATTGCTTAAAGAATCATCAGCGCAACGCCCGACCGCACATGGTTTCAGCCCGAAAGAGGCGGAATTTTGAGCACTCCGCACACGCATGGTGACGCCCGCAACCCGTAATTGATTAACCGCAGGTAAATCAGGCTTGACTCATAAATGTTGCCATGCAGCTATTGCATCGCAGCATGAAAGTGCTGACGGCACTCGACAGGCCGTTTCCAGTCCTCATTGGAGAGTAAAATGGAACAGAATGTTGAAAAGCACGAGTACGAAACGCCAAGCCTGACGGTACATGGTTCCATTGAAACCATCACCCAGGGCGGCGGTGGCAGCACGGCAATCGACGCGTCGTTTCCCGCGCACACCCCAATTGGCGACCTGACGTTCTCCTGAGACTAGCCTGATCCTGGAGGAGTGACGTTGGGCCTCCGGGATCCAAGAAAAAATGGAGCCGGGGATGAAAATCCCCGACTTTCCTTCTTCGACTGACGACGCGTAGACCGTGTGTTGCAAATGAGGTTTTGGGATGAACTGGAACCCATCCGAGCACGATATCGTAAATGCCACGAAGGACGCCGTGGCTTGCGAATTCGGCGATGGCCTCGCGCTGCTCAACCTGAAATCCAACATCTATTACAGCCTCAACGGCGTCGGTGCGTTCATCTGGGAGCTGATCCAGGAGCCGAAGTCGATCGCCAATATCCGCGGCGCCGTGCTTGAGCGCTACAATGTCGACGCCGAGCGCTGCAAGGCCGACGTCGACGCCTTGCTGAAAGGCCTGACTGAGAACGGACTTGTGAGGCTGCAGCATGAGGCACTTGTCTAGGCAGGCTGCGCAAAAGGCCATGATCTCGCGGCAAAGACCTGCGATGGACCAAAGACCGAGGCCTGCGAAACGCCGGCCCAGCCGGAGCCTGGCCAGGGTTCTGTCCCTGAGCGGCTCGGAAGCACTTTTCCTCTGCCATTGCCTGCTGGTGGTCGCCTCCATCCGGCTGGGGCTGACCTTGTTCTCCTACAACCGTGTTCGCGGCATGGTGACCCGGCTCAACGCCCGCCAGTGCGCCAGCATGGGCGAGCTGCGGCTCGTCGCCTGGGGGGTTGCCGCGGCTGCGCGGTTCGTGCCGCGCGCCACCTGCCTTACCCAGGCGCTTTCGGGTCAATACATTCTCGCGCGCCAGGGCAATGCCTCCAACATCCGCATCGGCATCGAACGTGGCACGGGCGAGCAATTGAAGGCGCATGCCTGGCTGGTCAGCGACAACCATGTCGTGCTTGGCGGCTCCGTCGATGGTTTCGCGCATCTGGTCGACCACGGCAGCAGATGAGCGGCGTGGCCGGAATCCTGCTGCGACAGGGCCCCGCGCCGGCGGATGCGGCGGCCGACATCCAGCAGATGCTGGCCCGCATGCGCCATCGCGGCCCCGACGGAAATTCATGGTGGCTGGATGCCGGCGTAGCCCTTGGCCACGCCTGGCTCAACACCACGGATGAAGCCGGCCCCGGCCCACTGACCATGGCCGGAGGCAAGCTCGCCATCACCGCCGATTGCCGGCTGGACAATCGCGACGAGCTGATGGCGCGGCTCGGCATACGCGACAGGTCGGTTGCGGACGCGACATTGCTGATGCGGGCCTATCTGCGCTGGGGCGAAGCCAGCCCCGTGCATCTGCAAGGCGATTTCGCCTTTGCCATCTGGGACGCCGAGCGGCAGCTGTTGTTCTGTGCGCGCGACCATTTCGGGGTCAAACCGTTCTACTACCATGCGGCGGACCGGTGTTTTGCCTTTGCCTCCGAGATCGGGCCGATGCTTGGCCTCGACGGGGTCGGTGCGCGCATCAGCGAGCGCCGCATTTCGGGATTCCTGGCCGGACTTCCCGACGACCCGCAATCCACCCCCTACAGCGATGTCTTCAGCCTGCCGGCGCGTCACAGCCTCACTGTCACCGCGCAACAGGTGGTGCTGCGCCGATACTGGCAGATCGAGCCGTCGGCGCGACCGCTGCGGTCGGATGCGGCGGAGGAATTCACCCATCTGTTTTCGCAATCGGTGCGCAACCGCATGCGCGGAAGTCAGTCGATCGGCGCGATGCTGAGTGGCGGCCTCGATTCCTCGTCGATCGCCTGTGTCGCCAGCCTGCAGAACGCCGCCGAGCGGAAACCGAAGCTGCCGACCTTCTCGCTGATTTTCGAGAAGGGTTCGTCGATGGACGAGCGGCCCTTCATCGATGCCGTGCTGGATCAGCAAAAAACCGATCCGACGCTGATCCCCGTCGGCAATTATGCGCCCTTTGCTGAATTCGAACGCGTGCTGGAGGAGCAGGAAGGCACCTTCCTGGCGCCGGGCCTGACGCTGACCCGCGGCATCTACCGGACGGCGGGCGCCAAAGGAATCAAGGTGCTGCTCGACGGCCATGGCGGCGACGAGGTCGTTTCGCAGGGACATGGCCATCTGCACGAGCTTGCCAATGGCGGCAGGTGGCTGGACCTTTGGCGCGAGGTCCGCAGCGCCTCCAACACCTATGGCGACAGCACGCTCGGCCTCTATTTCCAGTTCCTGACCCTCTACGGGCCGGCCTGGCGGATCGCCAAGGCGAGACAGCTGGCGACCCGGGCTCTCAACAGGATACGCAAGCCCGCGCAAACACAGCGCGGCCGCAGCTGGCGCGACCTGATCAATCCGGACCTGGCCAGGCGGACCGAACTTATCGACCGCTTCCACCGGGCCGGCTATATGCCGCCCGGCGTCCAGGCCAGCGACGCGCTCAGCCATCGCTGGATCCTGTCCAACGGCTATGTGCCGCACTCTTTCGAGGTGCTCGACAAGGCGGCGGCCAATTTCGGCGTCGAGCCGCGTTATCCCTTCTGGGACAAGCCGCTGGTCGAATTCTGCCTGGCGCTGCCGGGCGAGGAGAAACTCAGCCACGGCTTTGGCCGCTATGTGTTGCGTCGGGCCATGGAGGGCATCCTGCCGGCGGCGGTGCAGTGGCGACGCACCAAGATCGATTTCACCGCCAATCTCGTCAACGGCATGGTACGCAACCATCGCGACCTCCTGGAACAGCTGCTGGTTTCGGATGCCGGCCGCATCGCGCCCTATGTCAACCTGCCACAGGTGAGCGCCGCCTATGCGCGGCTGCTCAGCCAACCCGATCAGGCAGCACCGCTCGATGTCCAATATGTCTGGCGTTCGGCTTCGCTGTCGCTGTGGCTGCGGCAGGTCCAGCACGCCGGGAGCCCCGCATAATGCCCCGCAACCAGCCGCTCGCCACATATCCTGGTGATCCTGCTCCTCATGCCGGGATGATGCGGGAGCGGCGATACTACCGGGCCTATGGTCTGACCATCGCGTCCGACGTAGCGCTGCCCGAACTGGAGCCGGCGGAGCCGGCGCCAGCGGATATACTGATCGCGATCGGCACGATCGACATGCCGAAGCCTTCGCCCGAGACCGCGACAATCTTCCGCTTCGAGCACGACCGGCAATATCTGGCATGGCATGCCGTCGGCGCCTTCCTGATCAGCGATTTCGGCCGCATCGACATCGAGCCCGCGCCCGGCGTCGACGACGCGCTGCTGGCCTTCCCACTGCTCGGGCCGGTGATGGCGCTGCTGCTGCACCGGCGCGGCCTGCTCGTCCTGCATGCCAGCGCCGTTGCGGTGGCCGGCAGGGGCGCCATCTTCATGGGTGACAAGGGCGCCGGCAAATCGACGACGGCAAGCGCGCTGATCCGGGCCGGTCATGAATTGCTTACCGACGATGTCGTGGCGCTGGATCTCGCCAAACCCGAGACGCCGATGATCGTTGCGGGCTTTCCCCAGATCAAGCTTGCCGCCGACGCCGCGGCCGCGATTTCGCTTGGCCGGGCAGAGGTGCGGCCGCAAGTACATCCGCAGATCGAGAAGATGCAGCATCGCCTGCACGGCGCCTTCTCCAACGGCACGGTGCCGGCGACCAGGATCTATGTCCTCGAGCGCGGCCAAAGGGCCGGGATCACGGCCTTGCCCGGCATCGCCGCCCTGCCGGCGATCATCAAATTCTCCTATGTGACGCGGTTCGGCCGGGCGGCGCTGTCCGGCGATTTCGCAGCGCTGCATTTTCGCCAATGTTCAGCAATCGCTAACCATGTCGGTGTGTTCCGGCTGGAAGTTCCGACCGGCCTCGACAGGATTGGCGAGGCGGTGGAGCTGATCGAAACCGATCTGGCGGCCCAGGATCCGGTGGCCGGGGATCTGGCAGCTGGCCGCCGGAAACGGTGAGCGCCATCATGTCGAAGTCCTCAATCCTTCGCCTGTCGCTGTTTCGCGATGTCGCCGCGTTCGGCGCCGTCATCGCCCAGATCGGCGGGCGGCGGACCTGGACGGCACTGCTGTTCCTGATCCTCGGCAGCCTGACGGAAGGCATCTCGATCCTGCTGCTTGTGCCGCTGCTGCACCTGGTCGGCCGCGCCGACCAGGATTTCGCGGTGCGGTTGCCGAACAATGATTTCGTACGCTGGCTGGTGCCGGACGGAACGCTGCAGCTGACGACGGTGTTGTGCGCGCTGGTCGGGCTCGTTGCCGTGCAGGCAGCGTTCAACCGCTTCAAGTCGGTCTACATGGCCAGGCTTCTCTTCGATTTCATCAACCGCTTGCGCATGAACCTGTTCGAGAGCATCGGCAAGGCGCGCTGGGGCGTGTTCTCGCGCATGCGCAGCTCGGATCTCGACCACGCCCTGACTGGCGACATCGATCGCGTCCAGGGCGCCGCCTTCTCGCTGCTGATGCTGGTGCAGATATCAGTGCTTTTGGTGGGCTATCTCGTGATCTCCATGTTCATCTCGCCGGTCATGACGGCGTTTGCGATCGTCATCGGCATCGTGATGTTTATAGCGCTGCAGCCGTTTCGCGCACGCGCCACCGCTTTCGGGCGTGTCCTCACCAGCAATCGCCAGGATCAGTACCGGACGGTCTCGGAATTTCTCGGCGGCATCAAGGTGGCCAAGAGCCTGAATGTCGAGGCCAGCTATTTCGCGCAGTTGCAGGCGACGCTGGAAAAGATGAAGGCCGACAACATCGACTATGTCAGCAACAGCTCGATCGGCACCGCCGTGTTCCAGGTGGCGAGTGTCGTGGGCCTCAGCCTGTTCATTCTATGTGGCGCTGGTCCGCTTCAACCTGTCACTGGCCGAGATTGTCGTGCTGCTGCTGGTTTTCATGCGCATCGCGCCGCGCTTCATGGACATGCAGACGCAGGCCCAGCAGGTGCTGATCAACCTGCCCGCCTATACGGCCATGCGCAGCCTGCAAGCGCGTTTCGACGCCGAGCACGAACCGGGCCATGCCGAAGCTGGGGATGCCAAAAAACTGTCGCTCGATACCGGGCTGAATATTCGCGGTGTTTCCTTCGGCTACGACGACGGCACCGGCAAGACGGTGGTGAACGACATCACCTTCGGGCTTCCGGCCGGCAAGGTCACCGCCCTGATCGGCCCCTCGGGATCGGGCAAGAGCACGATCGCCGACATGCTGCTCGGCCTGCTCGAACCGACTGCCGGCAAGATCCTCGTCGACGGCGTCGAGATCGATGCCAGCAATCGCCGGCGCTGGCGCGACCAGGTGGCCTATGTGCCGCAGGACGTGTTCCTGCTGCATGACACGATCGCGGCGAACCTGCGCCTAGCCGCGCCGCAAGCCGGCGACGACGATCTGTGGACCGCGTTGCGCGCCGCTCACGCCGGCGAATTCGTCGAACGGCTCGATCAGCGGCTCGACACGATCGTCGGCGACCGCGGCGTGCGCCTCTCCGGCGGCGAGCGTCAGCGCATCGCGCTTGCGCGCGCGCTGCTGCGCAAGCCGTCGCTGCTCATCCTCGACGAGGCGACCAGCGCGCTCGACTGGCAGAACCAGTCGCTGATCGCCCGCTCGATCGACGGATTGCGCGGTGCGATGACCATCCTGACCATCGCGCACCGGCCATCGATGATCGCCTTCGCTGACTGGGTGGTGGCGATGGAAGACGGCCGTGTCGTGGAAGTCGGACAGTATCAGCGGCTGAAGGCGAAGCCGGCGAGCCGGCTGTCCAGGATGCTGTCGGGAGAACAGTCGGAAACCGAACCTGCCAATGTGGCTTGAGGTCAGGCCCTTTCTGACGAAGACCTAATGCAGGCTGCGGCGGGCGCTGCCCAGCTTCTCACCTTCGGCCACGTCGGGCGTGCTCAGCTGTCTCTCGGCTTCACGCAGCCTGTCAGCCGGCGTCGGCGCACTCCTGGCGATCATGGTATAGACGAGCACGAAATAGCCGGCCTGGATGATCACGGCGCATATGATGACGCGCAACAGTGTCGTGCCCAGCGAAGCGCCGCCGAGCCAGGACCAGGCAACAACGATTGCGAGAGCGAAAATCATCCCAACGATGAATTTTGGAAGCGACATACCCAACAGCCCATAAACCGGCCCGGGTTATATCAAACGATAGCCCCACCCGAGCGCCGTCCCTTGTTCTGCGGGCTTGTAAAGGTGCCCGCTATCGACCGGTTGCTTCCGGCCTTTCAACCTGTCGCCACTCTGACAGGTATAATTTGCAATTCTATTAAGGCGAGCAGGAGGCGGCAAGGGCAACCGCACATATTTTTGATTGAGCTTGCGCGATCGACTCTATCATGCTGCAACGCACACCACCGCAATTCACTCAACCTGCAGCCACCGGCCCTTTTCAGTACAACTAACAATATTATGTAGTATTTTATGTTAATAGTCGCGAACTTCGCCCCTTCCTAAAGCACTAATATGTACCGTTCCCGGCCATTGAGAACGGCCTGCCCAAAAATCGCCCCAAAAAGGTCCGCATTTTTTTCCGCTTGCCCATTTCTTGTCACAAATGTGCTAACCATCCTGAAAAATGTGCATTGCTAGCTTATTATTTAGTCAATTCATGACGCGACTATTTCAGTGGCCCGGGAAATTGTGTGTTGCGCTGCAACATTTTTTTGGTATCGTGTGGTGAACCATTCGTTCAACGCATGGAGTTTCCGCATGAGGGATATTGCCAAGTCGGCCACGGCGGGCTTTTCGCAGGCTGACACCGATTTTCCGCCGCCAATCGGCGGCCTCATCAAGCGCAGCTTCGATATTGCCGGCTCACTGGTTGGTCTGATCGCTCTTAGCCCGCTGTTCATCATGATAGCGTTGCTGGTCAAGTTTTCCGACGGCGGATCGATTTTCTACGGTCATCGGCGAATCGGTCGCGGCGGACGGATTTTTCCGTGCCTGAAATTCCGCACCATGGTTCCGAACGGCGACAAGGTGCTGGCCGCCTATCTCGCCACCAACCCGGACGCCAATGCGGAATGGATAGCGACCCGCAAGCTGAAGAACGATCCGCGCGTCACCCGTGTCGGCGCGGTGTTGCGGAAGCTCAGCCTCGATGAACTGCCGCAGATCATCAACATCCTGCAGGGCGACATGAGCCTCGTCGGGCCTCGCCCGGTGGTGCGCGACGAACTGGAAATCTACGGCAGCGCCGCCGTCTACTATCTGAAGTCGCGGCCCGGCCTGACCGGCCTGTGGCAGGTCAGCGGCCGCAACGACGTCTCCTACGACAGCCGCGTCGCCTTCGACCGCCACTATGTCGAGAACTGGTCGCTGTTCGGCGACGTGCGCATCATCATCAAGACCGTGCCGGCCGTCTGGATGTCACGCGGCTCTTACTGACCGGCCGCCGGCACAAGACATCCGGCGGCAAGCTCATCGGGCGATGGGGCTAAAACGGATCGGAACGTTCAGTTGAAAACAGATATGTTCGAAGCCTTTGGCAGCGGCCGCTTTTCCGGCCGCTCTCGGCTCATGGCCACCTGCCTTGCGGTGTCGCTCGCTTTTCTTCCCCGGATCGCCGCAGCCGACGACTACCACCTGGGCTCGCAGGACAAGCTCACCATCCGCATCGCCGAATGGCAGACCGTGGAAGGCACCTTCCGCGACTGGACGGCGGTGAACGGCCAATACACGGTCGGCCCGGGCGGAACGCTGTCGGTGCCTTTCGTCGGCGAGTTGCCGGCGGCTGGCAAGACCACTGCGGAAGTCGCGGCGGCAATCGGCGAGGCACTGCAGCGCAAGCTCGCTCTGTCGGACAAGCCCGAGGCCTCGGTCGAGATGGCGCAGTTCCGGCCCTTCTATATCGCGGGCGAAGTGCAGAACCCCGGCCAGTTTCCCTATGTGCCCGATCTGACCGTGCTGAAGGCGATCAGCGTCGCCGGCGGCATCAGGCGCAGCACCGATTACGGTCCCCAGCTCGGCAAAGACCTGGTCACCGCCAAGGGCAATTTCGATATCTCCGATGACCAGCGCGTCCGGCTGCTCGTCAGGCGTGCCCGCATCGATGCCGATCTGGCCGGCAAGACGAGCTTTGAGGCGCCGAAGGAGGTCGAGGCCGACCCAAGGCTGCCGACCATCGTCGCCGACGAGATGACGATCCTGACGGCAGACCAGAAGGCGCTGAAGCTGAAGCTAGAGGCGCTCGACGATCTCAAGGGGGTTCTGCAGGCCGAAATCGAATCGCTGCAGAAGAAGATCGTCAACCAGCAGAAGCAGGTCGACCTGGCGCAGCAGCAGCTCGACAGCATCGGTCCGCTGGCGCAGAAGGGCCTGGTCGCCAATTCGCGGCTCCTGGATTCGCAGCAGTCCGTCACCGACCTGCAGGGCAAGATCCTGGACTATGAGACAGCCATCCTCACTGCCAAGCAGGCGATCAGCAAGGCGACACAGGACGCCATCGATGCCCAGAACACGTTGAGCTCGACCCTCGCCGCCGACCGCCAGCAGACCGAAGCCGACCTGAACGAGGCTGCGCTGAAGGTGAATATGCAAAGAGGCCTGATCGCCCAGGCCAGCGATCCCGCGACAACGGCCGCCATCACCAGCGACCAGCAGCCCACCTTGCTCTATTCGCTGGTGCGCAATGTCGACGGCAAGACCAGCGAAATCGCGGCGAAGGAAGAAACACCGGTTCTGCCCGGCGACGTGATCAAGGTCAAGCTGGCACCGCTGGCCAGCCAGTAGGATTTCGACAAAGAGCATCGGAGCGTTTCAGGCGTTTTTTAAAGGCAGTTCTCGCGGGCGCAAGCCGACTGTCCATCGAAGCAATCCCAGGCCACGCCTATTACCCTCGACTCACAAACCTGCCCGCGTGACGATACCGCCGCGGTCGAACGAAGAGAGGGCGTCGTGAACGTCTACCGCATTCGAAGATTTGTGAAGGGTTCGCTCTTCACGCTCGTCTGGAGGGCGAGAGGCATAAAAATTGCCGATCGGGTTTCCGTGCTGGGAAAGCCGCCTCACATCGCCGGAAGAGGCGGAATAGAGTTTGGCTCGCTTGTTTCATTTCGCGGTTTCGGATCGCGGTCCTGGTTTCATGTGTCGGGTAAGGGCAAGCTGTCTATTGGTGCGAGATCGTTCGTCAACAGCGGCGTCATGATCGATGCCGCGCTGTGCGTAAGCATCGGGAAAAACTGCCTCATTGGCGATTGCGTCGTCATCCAGGATTCGAACTATCACGAGATCGACGAAGGCTCAGGCGTCAAGACCAAAGCCGTTCTCATCGGCGATAATGTCTGGATCGGTCGAAATTCCATAATTCTGCCCGGCGTCGAGCTTGGCGACCATAGCGTCATCGGTGCCGGATCGGTCGTCACAAAGAGCGTTCCCCCGCGAAGCCTGGTGGCCGGAAATCCGGCCCGGATCCTGCGCGAGGTCGTGGCGTCCCAAGACTATATTCGATCCTGACGGGGCGTTCGGCCGATCTCCACGGGCAAGCTTCGTCTTGCCTAGAGCATTTCACCGTTTCACGGAAACGGCGAATTGCTCTATCTCTTTGTTTTGAAGCAATTCCGGACGGAAAACCGCTTCACACTTTTCCTGGAATTGCTCTAGCAGGCTGTTGAAGAAGTGCTGGCGCGGTTGTTTGGAGCGTGATTCACTTCTCCCCGGATGATTTGGGGATTTGTGGATGCGCGGCTCGGACGAACGGACAGGCTCTCTGTTTTCGTATGTCGATCTTGAGGCGCGGGTTCGACGTGATCATCCGCTGCGGGTGATACGGGAGATCGTTAACGCGGCTCTTGTCGCGATGGATGGCGATTTTGCGGTGCTTTATCCACCCGGGCTCGGCCGCCCGTCGATCGCCCCGGAACGGTTGCTGCGTGCGATGCTGTTGCAGGCCTTCTACGGCATTCGTTCGGAGCGCCAGTTGATGGAGCGGATGGAGTTCGATCTCCTGTTTCGCTGGTTCGTGGGGCTTGGCGTTGACGATCCGGCCTGGGATCATTCGAGCTTCACCAAGAACCGGGATCGGCTGTTGGAAGGTGAGATCGCGGCAAAGTTTCTGCGCGCTGTGCTGGCGCAGCCAAAGGTGAAGCGGCTTTTGTCGTCGGATCACTTCTCGGTGGACGGGACGCTGATCGAGGCCTGGGCTTCGATCAAGAGTTTCCGCCGCAAGGACGGAGACGACAACGGTCCAGATGGAGCGGAGCGCAATGCCGAGCGCGGCTTTCATAAGGAGAAGCGCTCCAACGACACACACCAGAGCACGAGCGACCCGCAGGCGCGGCTCTACAAGAAGGGCGACGGGCAGCCGGCGAAGCTCTGCTACATGGGGCATGCGCTGATGGAGAACCGCCATGGGCTGGCGGTCGATGGCGGCATCACCCAGGCCACGGGCACGAGCGAGCGTGATGCCGCGCTCGCCATGTTGGACCGCAGACCGTCGCGGCGGCGCATCACACTGGGTGCCGACAAGGCCTATGACGTGCGCGCTTTCATCAGGGATCTGCGCGAGCGCAAGATCACGCCGCACATCGCCATCGACGGCCATCTGAGCAAAACCGGCAAGCCTCGCGTGACGGCGATCGATGGTCGCACGCGCTCCCATGCCGGCTATGCGGTCAGCCAGCGCTGCCGCAAGCGGATCGAAGAAGTGTTTGGCTGGATCAAGGCCTCGGCCGGCATGGCCAAGGTCAAGCTGCGAGGATGCGCCCGTGTGGGCGCGGCCTTCACCTTGAACCTGGCGGCCTACAATCTGGTCCGCTTGCCCAAGCTGCTGGCAGCGCCGGTATGAGCCTCACCGGCCGCTGGCGGATTGTCGCGATGCCCGACTATGTCGAGGACTATCGCGACATGATGGAGCCCGCCTACATTGAGTTCGCGGCCGATGGCTCCGGGGAATTCGCCTTCGGCTGCGTCACCGGGCAGATCATCGGCGCGGGCGACGGCAACGATGTCGCCTTCTCCTGGCAAGGCAATGACGAAATGGACGAAGCCCAGGGCAATGGCTGGGCTGAAATCCAACCAGACGGCTCCATCAACGGACAAATCTGCTTCCATGGCGGCGACGAAGCTGACTTCGTCGCTCGCAAGTGCACTTCTTCAACAGCCTGCTAGGTGCCTACCCCACCCTGACAGGATGAGTGCGGGTCAGGACAGGACTATTTGTTTGTTTGGGCATGACCTTTTACGAACGCCGGATTCCATCTTTCGGGATCCCGCTCCAGGCCCATGCGATTCGGGTTCGGTGGTTCCGCAAAGCTGACCGCGGACCGCCGCGGATTGGTGGCTGGCACTTTCGCCAGCTTGAAAAAGCTGTAGTACATGAGAAAGGAGCCGGTCACGTAGGGGTTGAGAATGTCGACCTCCACGAAGGAGCGTATGAGCAGCAGCACCATCACGCCGATGAGAATCACCGGCCCCGCTTGCCACGTCCTGAAGATTACCGTCGAGACGTGGCCGTAAAGCGTGCGCAGCATGATCAGGGACAGCATCGCCGCACCGGTGAAGCCGAGCTCGACAAGCGCCTCGATATAGGTGTTGTGGAAATGGAAGCCTGTGCGGCTCGTGATGTAGAATTCGTTCCATAGCCGCTCGGCCTCGGCAAAGCCTTGCACCCAATAGGCGGCGTAGCCGATGCCAAGGATCGGCGAGCGTTGCGCGGCGTTCCAGCCCTGTTCCCACAGATATGTCCGCCCGGTGAGCGTCGAATCCTTGCCGAAGATGCCAAGCACGAAGTCCATGAGCCCGAGATTGAGCGAAACAAGGGCCACCACCACGATCAGGCCGACACCGACCAGGAAAATCACTCGGCGATAGCGTCGCGACAAAAGCTTGCTCATGGCAAGGAGCGCGATCAGCGCCAGGACCGCCGGTATGGAGGCTATCGAGGTGGCGGAATGCGAGACGGCCAGCACATAGGCCGACAACAGCACGACTGGCACCGTCAGCATGAAGCTCAGCCGGCCACGCCGCAGAAAGACAAGGAACACCACGGAGAAATAGATGCCGAGCGAGCCGACGAAGCCGATCTGGTTCTTGGAGGCAAAGGCGCCGACGAAGTTATAGCTGCCGTCGAGGACGTCCTCGGAATAGGCTCCGACCTTGAGCGAGTAGAGCAGGACGAAGAATATCCCGATCAGGGCACCAAGCGTCAGGGTGCGCACGCTGACGGTGCGCGCGGCGACGTAGGCGCAGAGGATGTGAGAGAAGTACTGGACCGCCGTTCTCGCGGTGATGCCGGGTGCCTGCGACCAGAAGATGGTGAAGCAGATATAGGCCGCGAACAGCAGCGGCAGCCAGGCGCTGGAGAGTTGCCGCAGGAAGCGCCGGTAGTCGACCAGGATGAGCGGAAGCCAGACGGCATAGTAAGCCAGGATCAGCATCTGGCCGAAAATGACGGAATAGGAGAACGCCCAGATCGAGACGGCCACGGCAAAGGCGCCATAGACTGAGTTCTTCTCGGGATCGACCAGCAGGGACTTTGGAATTTTCATCTCAGAGTCCCGTTGACGCGACCAAAGGCCAGGAAGCCCGGCAGGCTGCAAGCCGGCCGGCATATCCGCAAACAGGGGCGTGCAATAAACGGCATCTCCATTGTGCAGTGCAATATAACCTATCGCACCCCGGGCTCAATGGCAAATCCGGTCACCTTGTCTTACATGGGCGCGAATAGGGAGAGATCAGCCGGTAGCCCGCCCCGCCACGGCCGCCTGGATCAGGCGGTCGGCGAGGATCGCCAGAAAGGCGATCGACAGGCCGGCGATCAGGCCCATGCCGGCATCGGCCTTGCCCAACGCGACATAGACCGCCTGGCCGAGATCGCGTGTGCCGACCAACGCCGCGATCGCCAGCATGGAGAGTGCGGCCATGATGGTCTGGTTGAGGCCCAGCATTACCACCGGCAGCGCCAGCGGCAGCTTGGCCTGGAACAGCGTCTGCGCAGGTGTCGCACCCATCTGTTCGACCGCCTCGACAATATCGGCGCGCACATGCCGCAAACCGTGCTCGACATAGCGGATCGGCGGCACGATGGCGTAGAGCATGATGGCGATCAGCGCGGTGAACTCGCCGACCTTGAAGAACATCAGCGCCGGAATGAGGAAAACGAATTGCGGCACGGTCTGCAGCGCGTCGCAGACCGACCTGAGTGCGCGGGAGGCGCGTTCGCTGTAAGCCGCCCAGACGCCGAGCGCGCCGCCGATCACCAGACAAAGCAGCACCGCCAGTGTGCAGAGATAGAGCGACTGGATCAGCGCACCCCACAGACCGTTGACGAGGATGAGGAGGAATCCCGCCGCGGCAAAAAGCGCGAGCCGCAGGCCGGCGACCTGGAAGGCGAGCAGCGCAATGCCAAGGATGAAGACCGGCCAGGGAAAGCCGAGAAAACCGGTGTAAAGCAAGGTCCCGGCGACCAGCACTGCCAGCGCCTGCCGCCAGCCGAGGCGATGCAGCAGCAATGCGATGGCGAGCAGAACGGCAACGAAGTAGGCCGCATTCGCGGCCGGCGAGAGCGAAAAACCCCAGATGGCAGGAACGGCGGCACCCGATATGCCGATCCTGAGTGGCAGCAGCAGGCAATACAGCACGCCGTTGCGCAGGCCGTCGAAGAACCAGGCATAGTCGCGCACGAGGCCGAGCAGCCATTGATTGATGCCGCCGACCTGCATGCGCAGCCCGCTCGCCGGCAGCCATGGATCATCCGGCCATATCAAGCGGATGGCTATCGCTAGCAAGGCCGCGAGCAGCAAGGCCATGACGAGCCGGCGGCCGGTCATCCAGGCCATGGCCGCCGTCGGTCCGCTCGGGCGCTCCTTGGCGAAGCCGATGGTCAGCCGGTCGATGAGGATGGCGAGCAGCGCGATCACCAGACCCGACAGGATGCTCTGGCCGAACTCGGCCTTGCGCATCGACGACAGCACCTCCCAGCCGATATCCTCGAAGCCGCCGATGATGGCGGCGACGATCACCATGGAGAGCGCCGCCATCGTCGTCTGGTTGAAGCCGACAAGGATCTGCGGCAGAGCGGTCGGCACCTCGACCTGCCAGAATTGCTGGCGTCGCGTGCAGCCGCTCATCAGCCCGGCCTCGCCGATGTCGGAGGGCACGCGGTCCAGCCCGAGCATGGTGTTGCGCACCATTGGCGGCGTTGTATAGATGGCGCTGGCGATCAGCCCGACCACCGGCCCGAAGCCGAACAGCAGAAGCAGCGGAATGAGATAGGCGAAGGCCGGCACGGTCTGCATCAGGTCGAGCGCGCCGAGCAGTGCCGGGCGCAGGCGCCGACTGCCATGGCCAAGCACGCCAAGCGTAAAGCCGAGCCCGGTGGAGATCGGCACGGCGAGCAGCACCAGCGACAGCGTGCTCATGCTTTGCGGCCAATAGCCGGCGATCAGAATGTAGCCGAGCGCAAGCAGCGCGAACGCCGCCAGCCGGATGCCACTCGATTTGAGCGCCAGCACCGCCACCGCCAGCATCACCGCTGGCCATGGCAGCCAGACCAACACCAGGCGCGCGCCACGCATCGGCGCGTCGAGTATGGCGGACAGAGCACGAAATGCCGGCTGGACGACGGTCACGACGGCGTCAGTGACCGCGTTGATGGCCGGCGCCAGCGGCAAGGTCCACTCCTTCGGGAACGTCACCAGCCAGGGGAGATCGGTCTTCAGGACAAGACACAGTGCGCTCAGCACGATGAACACGCACCACGGTAGAAGCGCCGGCTCGATCGCCACCCTCGGCGAGGATCGAAATGATGCGGCCGGCGCGGTCACGAGCGCGTGCGCCTTTTCTGTTCGCGCTCCAGCACGGCCAGCACGGAACCGGCGGTCAGCAGTGCCGGCGGTGCGGCGCCCTCGCCCGCGACGCGGAAGGCGCGAACGCCAGACGCTAGGCGCGGGATGAGCTCCTCCAGGCTGGTGTCGGCAGCGATGGTCTCATCGGGCGCGGCTGTTGCCTCCAGCGGCGTCGCGAGATCACCTGCCGTGATGACGCGCAGCAGCGGCATGTCCTCGGTGAACTGCGCGACATAATCATCGGCCGGGTTGAGCACGATGTCGGCCGGGCGACCGATCTGGACGATCTTGCCGGCGCGCATGATGGCGAGCCGGTCGGCCAGGCGGAAGGCTTCGGCCATGTCATGGGTGATGAAGACGATGGTCTTCTTCAGCATCCTTTGGAGCCGCAGGAACTCGTCCTGCATCTGGCGGCGGATCAGCGGATCGAGCGCGGAGAACGGCTCATCGAGGAACCACAGTTCCGGCCCGACGGCGAGCGAGCGGGCAATGCCGACGCGCTGCTGCTGACCACCGGAAAGCTGGTGCGGAAAGGACGCCTCGCGGCCTTCCAGCCCGACCAGCGCGATCATCTCGCGGGCACGGGCTTCGCGGTCCTTGATAGGTTTGCCCTGGATCTTCAGCGGGAAGGCGACATTGCCCAGAATGGTGAGATGCGGCAGCAGGCCGAAATTCTGGAACACCATGCCCATGGCGTGGCGGCGCAGCTCTATCAGCTCCTTGCCGCTGGCCTTCAGCAGATCCTGGCCGTCGAGCAGGATTTCGCCGGCGCTCGGCTCGACCAGCCGTGACAGGCAGCGCACCAGCGTCGACTTGCCGGAACCGGAGAGCCCCATGATGACGAAGATCTCGCCGGTCGCGACTTCGAAGGTGGCATCGACCACGGCCGGGAGATGCGCCTCCGCGCGCAGCCGTTCGGCCAGCGCGTCCGGCTCGATGACGTAGCCGCGGGAATCGAAGTAATAGGCGGGACGACGCCCATAGACCTTCCACACATTGCGGCAGGCGAGCTTGATCGAAGGTGTGGCGGCATTCATCGCTTCAGGCCCTCACACGAGCCGAACCCGGCTCCGCAAAATGCGAAGCCGGGCCGGCAAACCGGCCGCCGCACGAGCGGGGAGACATGGACGCTTGTCACTTGGCCGCTTGTCACTTGGCCGCATCGACCCAGGGCTTCCAGACGGTCTCGTTCTTGTCGACCCATTCCTTGACGACGGCGTCGAGATCCTTGCCCTGCTTGTCGACGGCCAGCATCAGCTTCTGCTGTTCGGTGGCGTCCATCTTGAACGTCTTGAGGAAGGCGTAGGCCGCGGGCCATTTGGCGCCGAAGCCTGACCAGACGATCTTGTCGACATCGGGCGGGGTGATGCAGTGGTCGTTGCTCTGGACCTTGCAGGGCGGCATGGTGATCCAGCCGACTTCGTTTTCGGCAAGCGCGTAGTGCGGCCCCCAGAACATCATGACCAAGGGCGACTTGGCGGCCTCGGAGGCTTCAAGCTCGGCGACAAGCGCGCCTTCCGATCCCGCCGGCACGGCGGTGTATTGCATGGTGTTGTCGGCGAGAATGGTCGCCGCGCGCGAACCCCAATCGGCGGGATAGTCGAGGAAGCGGCCGTTGGGCGCGGTCTCGGGCGTCGACAGCGCCTGGATGCATTCCGGCTTGTTCAGTGCGGTCCAGTCGGGAAGACCGGGGCAGATTTTTTCCATGAATTTCGGATAGATCCAACCTTCCTGCGTCTTCAGATCGAGCTTGCCGATGTCCTCGATCTGCTTGGCGGCAAGCGTCTTGGGATAGATGTCGCCGACATTGTTCATCCAGACTTCGACCGAGGCGCTCAGCGTGCCGTCGGCAAGGCCGGAGAATTGCGGGAAATTGCCGGCGGTGACGTATTCGACCTTGTAGCCGAGCTTCTCCAGCAACTGCCCGGCGATGTGGGTGGAGACATGCGCGCCGGTCCATTCGAGCATTGCGAGCTTGATCGGCTCGTCCTTGGCGCCGAGTTCGGCGCTCAGGCCCGACGTCGTGGCGGCAAGCACCAGCGCCAGGCCAATTCCGGCATTTCTCAGTCTGTTCCTTGAATTCGGCATGATCATTCCCCTGTTTTGGATGTTATGGTTCGAGCTGAATTTCATCCTTGATGGCGAGGCTGCCGCTAGAGCGGTTCACCGTTTCACGGAAACGGCGAACCGCTCTAACTCTTTGCTTTGACGCAATTCCGGACGGAAAACCGCTTCACACTTTTCCTGGAATTGCTTTAGCCCCGCGCGCCACTCCCCCGGCGGCGGGCATTCCGGTCGACTACCCCGTGAAGTCGATGACGAACCTGCCTTTCGACTGGCCGCTTTCCAGCGTGGCGAGCGCGTCCGAGACCTGGTCCAGGCTGATGGTCTCGACGGTGGTTTCGAGCGGTTGCTCTGCGTGCATGGCGACCAGTTCGCGCATCTCCTGCCTTGTGCCGACGCTGGTGCCGGTGATGACGACGCCGGTGGCCGTCAGCCACTCCTGAATGAGTGGCACCGGCTGGAACACCATGGCGGCGGCAATGATCCTGCCGCGCGGGCGGATGCCCGCGACCATGGCGTCCCAGGTCGCGGTGGTGGGCGCGAAGTTGATGCAGGCGTGATATTTTTCGCTCCTCGCCGCGAGCCTCGACGGCAGGCCGCTGTCGGCGATCTCGGTTTCGACAGCGCCATAGCGGCGAGCGATTTCCAGCTTCGCCGGATCGCGATCGACCGCCAGCACCTTGACGCCGAGCCGGCTGGCGATCTGCACCGCATAGAGGCCAAGCCCGCCGCAGCCGAAGACGATGGCGCTCTCGCCTGCCTTCAACCCGGCCCGCTTCACCGCGCCATAGGCGGTGATGCCGGCGCACATCACCGGGGCGGTGGTCACCGGGTCGATGGTCTCGGGCAGCGTGACCGCGAAGCTGGCGTCGCAGACCACATATTCGGCAAAGGCGCCAGGTACGTTCAGACCATGCGCGCGATGGTGCTGGCAGAAGGATTCGTCGCCATCCAGGCATTCGTCGCAATGGCGGCAGGTGTCGTGGATCCAGGGCACGCCTGCCCGGTCACCGAGCGCCCAGCCGCTCACGCCCTCGCCGATCGCCTCGACGCGACCGACGCCCTCATGGCCCATGACGAAGGGGGAAGGCGCATGCGGCGGGACGCTCTCGCCGCGCCAGATATGCACATCGGTGTGGCAGACGCCGCAGGCTTGCAGCCGCACCAGGATCTGGCCGGGACCGGCGACGGGGCGAGGCACGCTGGTGACATCGAGCGGCTCACCATACCTGCCGAGGACCGCGGCCCGCATCGTTTGGGTGTGCGACGTCATCGATAGCCTGCCTGACCAATGCTTGCCTTTGCAGCCTAGGTCGGCGAAAATTATATGACAACAGAAAAATTTGTTAGAGCGTACAAAAATTTCGTCGGATATACGAAACCCATGACGACCAGGACAAAGAAACAACGGACCCGTATCGAGGACATCAGGCGGGTCGAGCTGATCGAGGCGGCGCATCGCATCTTCCTGCGCGATGGCCTGAAAGGTCTGACGACCACCCGCATCTGCCACGAAGCCGGCATGTCGCAAGGCATCCTGACCTACTATTTCAAGGACAAGGATCAGGTGCTGTTCGAGATGGTGCGGTACGCCAACCGCGTTCTGATGGATGCCGTCGTGGTCAATCTGCGCCAGGCGGAAACAAGGTGGGATCGCCTGACGGCGATCGTCGACGGCAATTTTCCGGAGGAGAAGTTCGAGCGCAACACCGCCAACGCCTGGGTTTCCTTCTACGCGGAAGCCGCTCACAACCCCCGCTATGCAAGGCTGCAGGATCTTTTCTACAAGCGCCTGCGCTCGAACATAGGTTCGGCGCTGTCGCCGCTGTGGTCGAAGAGCGAGATCGACCACTTCGTGCGCGGCTTTGCCGCCATGCTTGACGGCTTCTGGCTGCGGCGCGGCCACTCCGATGGCGACATCTCGCATCTGGAGGCGAGAGCGCTGCTCATCGAATATTCGGAAAAGATGCTTGGCGCGGGCACGGTGTCGAAACTGAAAAGGCTTCAGCTGCGGGCGGCGTGACGTTCCCGCTCGTCCCCTCGCTGGCGGCGAGGGGTTGGGAACGCTCCTTGCCGGCCGGGTTACTACCATAAGGCTCCACCCGTTATCTGGATGTTCTCCATGGTGATCCCCTTGGCCAGATCCGAGCACAGGAAGACCGCGAGGGCTGCGATCTCTTCCGGCTGCAGCATGCGCCCCTGGGGATTGCCCTTCCTGAATTCGTCCATCACCGCCTCGGCGCTGCGGCCCTTGCCCTCGCGCTCGACGACCTGCGCCACATTGCGGCGCATCAGTTCTGTCTCGACCCAGGTCGGGCTGATCATGACGCAGGTAACGCCGTGTGCGGCGCCCTCCAGCGCCACGCAACGAGTCAGGCCGAGAAGGCCGGCCTTGGAGGCGCAGTAGGCCGGATTGTCCTTCCAGCCGACGGAGGCGGCGGTCGAGCCGATGTTGACGATGCGGCCCCAACGTCGCTCGATCATGCCGGGCAGCACGGCGCGTGTGGCTCTGAAGGCACCGGTCAGATTGGTGTCGACAATCTTGTCCCACAGCGCGTCGGAATGGCCGCAAACCGGCTGCTCGGCGGTGGTGCCGGCGGCGTTGACCAGGATGTCGGCCTGACCAATGGCCGCCTGGGCTTCGGCGGCGAAAAGGTTGGTCACCTCGCTGTCGCGGACATCGAGATGGGCGGCATGAACCCTTGTGCCATATGCAGACAGGGCCGAGCGCACGCGCTCGATCTCATCGGCGCCGGGATAGTAAGCGGCATCGGATTTGTCGCTGCCGGCGGGCGCGATGTAGGAGCCGACGGCGACATTGGCGCCGGCCTGCGCCAGAGCCGTGGCGATGGCGAAACCCATGCCGGAAAACCCGCCGGTGACGATCGCGCTGCGGCCGGAAAGGTTTGTCATCATGCGTGTTCTCCGGACAGTTCAGTGCGGGCAATCAGGCCCAACGAGGTTTGAAATTCAGACGGCAAGATAGCCTCCATCGACGACCATTTCGGAGCCGGTGACGAATTTGGATTCATCCGAGGCGAGGTAGAGGACCATGTAGGCGATGTCGTTCGGTTCGCCGAGAAAACCTATGGGATGGCGGGCCAAGGCCTTGGCCTTCTCCTGCTCGAGCTTGCCGAGATCGCGCAGATAATTTTCGGTCTGCGGCGTCCAGATGTAGCCGGGGTGAATCGAGTTGCAGCGGATGCCGTAGCGCTGTTCGGCGCAGTGCACGGCGACAGCCTTGGTCAGCGTGCGCACACCGCCCTTGGACGCGCAGTAGGCGGCGAGGTCGGCCTCGCCGATGATGCCGTCGATGGACGACAAATTGATGATCGAGCCGCCGCCCGACTGCTTCATCAAGGCGATGCCCTGCTGGCAGCCGAAGAACACACCGTCGAGATTGACGGCCATGGTGCGCCGCCAATCCTCAAGCGAGGTGTCCTCGATGTTCTTGGCAATGGCGATGCCGGCATTGTTGACCAGCACGTCGAGCCGGCCGAATCTTTTCGCCGTCGCTTCCATCACCCACGGCCAATCTTCAGGGTTGGAAACGTCGTGACGATGGAAAAGACTTTCACCGCCGTCCTTACCGATCAGGTCGGCCGTCTCCCGGGCGGCTGCCTCATCGATGTCGGTGACGACAAGCTTGGCGCCCTCGGCCGCCAGCAGCAACGCAGCCGCCCGCCCGAGGCCCATGCCGGCCCCGGTGACGAGCGCTACCTTGCCTGCGACGCGGTTCACAAGATCAATATCCCCCAAGCAATTCCAGGAAAAGTGTCGAACAGTTTTCCGTCCGGAATTGCGTTAAGCCAAGACTCTAGAGTGGTTTGCCCAACCATTCGCGATAGAAACCTTCGAGGTCGGGTTCGAAATCATGCACGATGGGATAGCCGGGGGCGGCCGCCTCGACCTCGTGCATGGTGCCGCATTGCGGGCAGATGAATTCGCGGATTTCCATCCACTGCGGATCGGGGATATCGCTGTTCGGATAGATCTCGCGCAACGATTCCTCGGTGTTGCGCACGATGATCGCGGCCTTGAGCTTCCAGTTCTTGCGGTAGTCGCCGAAGGAGTGGCCGCATTCGCAGCGGGTGATCCGCTCGTCGCCACTCTGGCAGATGAACAAATGATCCGAGACCGGCAGCAGGATCGGGTCCTTCCAGGCGACGCGGTCCTGGTAGACGGCGACCATCTTGAAGAAGCGGTCATCGTCCTTGTAGGCGCTCATGATGCGCCGCGTCTGCGGCCAGGGCAGCTGGCCGGCGGCCAGATCGCGGAGGACTTCCTTGCTGTACGCGGTCATGGCTTTGCTCCCGGCATGAAGATCGATCTGGCGTCGACGTTCCAGAAATCGCTGAATTCCCTGGTGAAGCGCGAGGAAAGCTTGATCGCGCTCGCGTACATTTTCTTCACTTCGGGGGCGAAGTCGGCCTTCTCAACGCGGCCACGCTCGGCAGCGATCCAGTCCGAAACGGGAATTGCCTTGGCCAGCCGCTCCTTGCGCATGGCAGCACGGCGTTCGACCGTGGCGTCGATGTCGGCAACCGGATAGCCCTCGGCGTCGTCTTTCAACACGATGCCGAAGATCTGGTCGGCCGCCTGGCGGGTGAGGAACCCGTTTTCGACATCCCAGGCCGTCTTGATCGGATCACGCTCCAGCACGTCGCCATAGCCGCCGCCGCCATTGTAGGAATGGCTGAAGATGTCGCCTTCCTTGTGCGGCGCGGTGATGTAGGGGCCCTCGACCACGACATGGTCGCCGCCGATGTTCTTCTCGTAGTCGGAGACATGCGGGTCGATGCCGGGCGCATGCGCCAGCGGTTCGCCTTTGGCCGCCAGTTCATGGATGTTGGAGTTGCGCACGGCGCGATGCTTCTGGCAGGTCGGCGCCGGATAACCGCCGCACATGCCGCCATTGTCGAACACGCGCGAGGAGTGCTCCGAGGTGTGGAGCCGCAGATGCGAGGTCTTGTTGATCAGCCAGGTCGAGACGAAGGAACAGCCGCCGCGATATTTACCGGCGCCGCCCGAATTGGGGACGATCGAGCGGCCGATATAGACCATCGGCATCGACTGTTCCCAGACCTCGATGTTGCCCATGTCGGATTCCGGGTTCCAGCCGACATAGGCGGTGTCGAGACCGTCGGCGATGGCCAGCGCGCCGGAGCCAGCGGCAGCGCATTCGAAATGCGCCATGCCGAACGGCGTGCCGTACTGGCTCTCGCCACCCATCTCGATCATCGGGCTGTTGACCTGGCCGACGAAGGCCTCCTCGACGAACCCGCGCGCCACGAAGCCGCGCGACAAAAGCCGCTGGAACACGCCGTAGGCTGGCAGCAGCAGCGCCCATGAGGTGGCGGTCGCCACCATCTCGTTGTCGGGGTTGGTCCAGGTGCCGTGCGGCAGTTTCAGTTCGGTCGCCATCCAGGCGCCGTCATTGACCAGGCCTTCGAAATTCATGTGCTGGGTCAAGGTGACGAACATGCCGCCATCCATGCCGGCCGGCGTGCAGTTCATCGAATGGTAGCCCCAGGGCTGGGTGCCCTCGAAGTCCATGGTGATCTTGCCGTCGGTGGTGATCTCCATCTCGATCGGGATGTTGTAGAGCCAGTCGGGATCGCCGAGCAGCTGGAAGCCGGGCTTGCCCGCCGTCACGTGGCCATAGAAGGTATGGCCGCGATAGATGCCTGGCACGGTGAGTTGGCGGGTGCGGGCGAGCTGGGCGCGGCGGCCCTCCTCGATGAACTCCTTCGATACCTTCATCCAGTAGTCGAGGCCGATCTCGGAGATCAGCTGCTTGACGCTTTCGCGCATGTCGATGCAGGAGGCGACCTTGGCCTTCTCGTCGAGCACCCAATAGATCGGCATGCGCAGATTGCGCTCGCAGCGGATGACGTAGTCGCGGCGGATCTCGTCATTCTCGCCGATCTTCTCGGCGCAGACGAACAGCCCTTCGGTGAAGCGCTCCTGCGCCAGGCAGACGTCGCCGCCAGGGGTGATGCCGCCGGCCTCCAGCTCGTGGCAGACAGCGCCGGCCCAGCCGACCAGCGTGCCCTCATGGAAGATCGGCACCACGTCCATGACATCGGGCACCTGCACGGTGCCGATGAAGGCATCGTTGTTAGCGAAGATATCGCCCTCGCGGATCTTCGGGTTTTCCTCGTAATTGTTCTTGATCATCCATTTGATGAAGCGGCTCATCGTGTGGACATGCACCATGATGCCGTTGGAGAGCGCGATGGCGTCACCTTCGGGGGTGTAGATGGCTACCACCATCTCGCCGACCTCGCGCACGCCCGGCGAAGCCGAGATGCGGCGGGCCATTTCGCGGGCCGAGACGCAATAGGCGCGCAGCTTGGTGTGCAGTGTCTCGAATTTCAGCGGATCCTGGTTGCGCAGGGTGAGTTCGGTGATGCCGTCATAGCAGCCGGTCTCTTCCATCAGCCGCTCGGAATCGAGCAGTCTTTCGCGAAGGCGCAGGGCCGAAGCAGGTTTGTCCAACATGGCGGTGCCCTCTCAAGCGTGGGTGTAGTGCAGCAGCGTCCATTCATCGACATGGACGCGGTCCTGCGGATGAACGACGAGCGTGGTGGCGGGATGTTCGATGATGGCTGGGCCGATGACTTCATGGCCGGGCTGCAGAAGGTCCATCTCGTAGAGATTGGCCTTGTGCCAGCGTCCGCCAATGTAAGCCTCGCGCACGCCCTTATGGGCGGCTGCCGGGTCGGACTTGCCGAGCGGCCGCTTGAGCAGCACCGGCTTGACCTTGTCGGCTGTGGCGATCAGCCCGAGTTCGGTGATGGTGAAGCCGGCTTCGCCATAGCGCGAGACGCGATGGTTGACCTTGGCATAGACCGCCTCGAATTCGTCGATGACCCTGCGCATGTCGTCAGCCGAATTGACCTCGGCAAGCGGCGCCATGACTTCGACGTCCTCGAGCTGGCCGGTGTAGCGCATCATCAGGAACGGCACCGTCTTGATCTTCTCGCGGGCGTGGCCGTCGGTGATCATCTCGTCGACCGTGGCCTTGGTCAGATCATTCCAGACATTGGTGACCTTGGCCCCGAAAGCAGCCAGCGTTGCCTCGTCGGCACGGGCGGGAATGTCGTGCTGTGTCGACACCGAATGGCGGCGCATGAAATCGGCCGTGGTGCAACCGAAGGCGGAGAAGGCGGCAGCGAACTGGAAGGTGATGATGTCCTTGAAACCGATGCCCCTTGAGCAGCCGGCGAGATGCAGCGGACCGGAGCCACCATAGGAAAGCAGGGTGAATTCCGAGGGGTGGATGCCCTGGCCGGAGATGACGCGGCGCAATGCGTTGTTGGCGTCGGCCTCCAGCATGTCGATCATGCCCTCTGCGGCCTCCTCGACCCCAACGCCAAGCACGCTGGAGCATTTTTCCTCGAACGCCTTGCGCGCCTTTTCGACCTGCAGCACGACCTTGCCGCCGAGGAAATAATACGGATTGAGGCGACCAAGAATGGCGTCGCAATCGGCGATGGTTGGTTCGGTGCCGCCCTTGGCGAAGCAGATCGGGCCGGGATCGGAGCCCGCACTTTCCGGCCCGAGCGAGACCTTCTTGGTCAGCGGATCGACCTTGAGGATCATGCCGGCGCCGGCGCCGATCGTGTCGAGATGCAGCGTCGGCACGTTGAGCTTGAAACGGTCCATCAGCGGCTCGTTCTCGATCCGGGTCTGGCCGCGCGAGATGACGCCCATGTCGAACGAGGTGCCGCCCATGTCAGAGCAAATGAGCGAATCATTGCCGATCAGCTTGCCGACATAGGCCGCCCCCAGGATGCCGCCGATCGGGCCGGAGATCATGGTTTCGTGCAGGCGCGGGTGGTTGATCGAGGTCAGGCCGCCGAAGGAAAGCAGCGTCTGCACGCCATATTTGAAGCCGTATTTTTTCGAGACGTCCTCGATGCCCTTGAGCTGCTTGCGGCCGCGCGAGGTGGCATAGGCCTCGATCAGCACCGAGTTCAGCCGCGACTGTTCGCGGATGACCGGCCGAACCTCGTGGCTGGTGTAGACGGTGATGTCGGCGCCGGCTTTGTCGATCTCCTCGCGGCAGATCTCGGCAATGCGCTTCTCGTGCACCGGATTGACGTGCGAGAAGATCGTCATGATGCAGATCCCCTCGACCTTGTCGGCGATCAGCTTTTTGGCCGCAGCAGCGACTTCGTGCTCGTAGAGCGCCAGCACGATGTCGCCGAACTGGTCGATGCGCTCGGTGACGCCATGGGTGCGGCGGCGCGGCACCAGCGGATCTGGATGGTGGTGAGTCACCGCATGCAGCCGGTCGGCATAGGAATAGTCGGCCCAGGCCTGCAGCCCACGGCCCATCAGGATCATGTCTTCCAGGCCCTTGGTGGTGATCAGGCCGAGCCGGCGGCCGGTGCGCGACAACAGCGTGTTGAGCATGCCGGTGCCGGAATAGAGCACGACGTTGACGCCGGAAAACAGCTGCTCCAGTGAGATGCCCCAGGCATCCGCCGCGTCCTCGGCAGAGGCCAGGAAGCCTTCCGCCTCGTTCTTCGGCGTCGTCGCCGACTTGCCGATCTTGAAGTGGCCGTCCTGATCGACAAGGATCGTGTCGGTCATGGTGCCGCCGGCGTCGATACCAATGACGATCGGGTTGCCGATTATCGGGGCAGAGGGATGGGGTTGGGTCACGGTCGCCTCGAGATTGGGTCTAGGATGACGCAAGGCTAGATTCGAGAGGCGGCCTTGCGCCATATGCCTAAAGACACAATGACGGTCGGACCGGGATCGCCGAGAAAAGGGCATGCGCATGGGCAACATCTGGGCGCCGCTCGCCAAGGCGATCGCCGCCACCGGCACGGACAGACATGTCGACTGCCTGATCGACCTGATCGGCGCTGATATCGACCATGACCTGGTGACGGTGACGCGCTATTCGACGACGCAGACACCGGAATTCGTCAAGCACCGGCGCTTTTCCGACGAGATGGTCCAGCGCTATCTCGCCAGCTACTACGTGTTCGACCCGTTCTATGCCTCGTGGCGGCGCGAGCGCCGATTGGGCATCATGCCGCTGAAGCGGCTTGCCGACGAGGAAGCCAAGCGCGGCCAATACATAGCCGGCTTCCTGGCGCAATCGGAGATCTGCGACGAGGTCGGCATCATGCTGGCCGATGGCGGCGACTGGTGCCTCGGCATCTTCCTTGATCGCTCGACCAGTGCGTTCAAGGACAGCGAGATCGCCCTGCTGGACGAGCGGCTGCCGGTGTTCGAGGCGCTGCATGCGCTCGACATCAAGGCGCGCGGACGCGACTTCTTCCGCACGACGGCGCCGACCGGCCCAGGCGCTTCGCCGCGGCAGGAGCCGACCATCCCGATGGGCCTGTGGCCGGAACTGTCGCTGCGCGAGCGCGAGCTAGTGCAACTGATCCTCGCCGGCCATCCGACCGCCAACATCGCCGAGCGCCTCGGCATCACCGTCGGCACGGTCAAGAACCACCGCCGGCGCATCTATGAAAAGCTCGACATCACCACCGAGAGGGAGCTGTTCCTGCAGTTTTTTCAGCACCGGGCCGATCGATAGCCTGGGTTCGGACAGTTCAAGCAATTTGCTGCTCTTTCCCGCTGCAGATTAGAGCTCATCCTCCCAATTGGCGCCGCCATAGAACACACGCAAAATCACCACTTGGTCGGGTTCCACGGTAAAGGTCACTGTCACACGGCGCTCGAAACCGATGACCCGAAGCCCCCGCCGCAGATCGTCACGGCGTGTCCCTCGCTCCGAAGCGTAGTCAAGCCCCCGGCAATGGACTTCGATCCGCTCTATATAGCGCATGGCCGTGGCGTTGCCGGCGGCCGACGCGATGGTATCGTATATCCACCGCAAGTCCGCTTGGGCTTCCGGCATCAGAACAACATGTCGGTGCTTCACTCGTCCCCCTTGAGGCGGGTAGCGTGATGCGCACGGATGCTGTCAAAACCTTGGTCGGCCGGGATGACTCGGGAAGGGTCTGCCTTCCATTTGTCATAGGTCGGCACGACTTCCTCGCGCAGCCAGCGCTCTACGGCAGCGTCGCGCTCCTGCAGGGCGCGAAGCCCTGCGCGGATCACTTCGCTGCTGGTCGCATAGGTTCCTGATTCAACGAGGCGGTCGATGAAGGCAGCCTGCTCCGTCGGCAGGCTGAAGGTGCGTTTTTCGGTGGCGGCCATGATCGCTCCTATAAGATTGGTGTGATAATATCATACCAAAGAAGGATCGCACCTGAAATCTGAGGGGATGTCGACATACTCGCCGCGGTCAAGGACATAGCGCGCTTTCGTCCGGCGTTCGGTTCAAGACCGGAATGACCGGCCGACCACCTCAAAATTCCTCTTGCGGAACCACGCCATCCCAGCTTAGTCTTGGCTTCGCGCGGAAAATGAAATTTAATTCCATTTATCTGCCGACCCCCCGTAAGCTAGTGTGTCATGCCCAGAAAAAAGACCTGACACAATCGACTGAGAAAATATTTGATATATCATCTACCAGAATGGAACTAGCCTGAATGGTCCAACAGACATCGATCCAGCCATCGGCGCCCTGGTTGCGGCTCGACGTCGACGATTCGGACTGGAACGCCGCCGAGGTGTCGAGCCTGGTGCGCTGGTATCACCAGATGCTGCTGATCCGCCGGTTCGAGGAAAAGGTGCTCGACCTCGCCAATGCCGGGCTGGTGCACGGGCCCGCACACGCAAGCATCGGCCAGGAGGCGACGGCGGTCGGCGCCATGTCGATGCTCGGCACCGGCGACCGCATCAACGGCACCCACCGCGCCCACCACCAGGTGCTGGCGAAGCTCGTCAACGCGCAGACCCCTGGAGGATTCGATCCGCTGCACGACGCTTTCAATCCGGACATGCAGGGGTCGGTGCGCGGCCTGATGGCCGAGATCATGGGTCTCAACGCGGGCTATTGCGGCGGGCGTGGCGGCTCGATGCATATGCGTGACGACGCCTCCGGCATTCCGGGCACCAGCGCCATCATCGGCGGCAACCTGCCGCATGCGGCTGGCTATGCGCTGGCCGACAAGCTGCTTGCCACCGGCAATATCTCGGTCGCCTTCTTCGGTGACGGCACGATGATGGCCGGACCGGCCTATGAAGCGATGAACATCGCTGCCCTCTACCGGCTGCCGGTGATCTTCTTCGCCGAAAATAATTTTTATGCCGTCTCTACCCATGTCAGCGAACAGACGCGCGAGACGCGGCTCGCCTCGCGCGGCCCGATGCTGGGGTTTCGCGGCATAGAATGCGACGGCATGGATGTGGTGGCGGTGCATCACGCCATGCGCGAGGCGCGCCGGGTGATTGAGGACGAGGGCGGCCCGGTGCTGATTGAAGCGCTCTGCTACCGCTTTCTGCACCAGAGCGGTGCGCGCCCAGGCAGCGAATTCGGCTACCGCACGCGGGCCGAGGAGGATGCCTGGAAGGCACGCGATCCGCTCACCACAATGGCGGCACGGCTGAAGACCATGGGCATTCTCGGTGCCGCCGACCTCGCCACGCTCGAGCAGCGGGTCATGGACGTGGTCAACACCGCCGCGGACTCGCTGACCGAAATGAGCGGCAATGCGCTGCGCATTCCCGACCATCTGTGGCCAGACGCCGGCGAAGTCGACAACCAGATCCGCGGCGACCTGTCGGAACTCATGGACGAGCGTTTCCTTGAGATCGAGGACGTGCCGCCGGCCGAGACCAGGCCTGTCAAGTTCATGGTTGCCGCATCCGAGGTGATCGCACGCGCCATGGAGCGGGACCCGCGCATTATCATCATGGGCGAAGACGTGCACCGGCTGCGCGGCGGCGTCTCCGGCGCCACCAAGGGCGCACTGGAGCGCTGGCCAGAACGCGTGCTGGCGATGCCGATCGCCGAGAACGGCTTTGTCGGCGTGGCGCTGGGCGCGGCACTGTGCGGCCTTCGGCCGATCGTCGAAATCATGTTCGGCGATTTCTGCCTGGTCGCCGCCGACCAGCTTTTCAATGCGGTGAGCAAGGTGCGCCACATGTTCGGCGGCGGCTTTCCGGTGCCGATCGTGGTGCGGGTTCGTGTCTCGCCGCACACCGGCTACGGCTCGCAGCATTCGGGCGATCCGTCAGGCCTGTTCGCGCTCTATCCCGGCTGGCGTATCGTCGCGCCGACGACGCCCTTCGACTATGTCGGCCTGATGAATTCGGCCTTGAAATGCGACGACCCGGTGGTCGTCATCGAGCATGTCGAATTGTTCCCGAACGAAGGCCCTGTTCCGACCGATGACCGCGATTATTACGTGCGGTTGGGTAAGGCGAAGATCGTCAGGCCGGGCAGCGCCTGCACGCTGCTCACCAGCGCCAGCATGGTGTCCGTCGCCACACAAGTGGTCGAGGAGACCGGCGTCGATGCCGAGATCATCGACCTGCGCAGCCTCGACCCGACCGGGCTCGACTGGCCACTGGTGGAAACCTCGATCCGCAAGACCAACCGCGTCGCCGTCGTCGAGCAGGTACAGCGCGGGTTGTCGCTTGGCGGACGGCTGACACAGGAGATTCAGGACCGCGTGTTCGACTATCTCGACCACGAGATCCTGCATGTGACGGGCAGCCTCTCGGCTCCCGTCGTATCGGCCCCGCTCAACCGGGCCGCACTGGGCGGCGCTGACAAGCTCAAGGCCGCGCTTCGATCCCTCACCAGCGTGGGCGGATAAAGCGAACGCATTGCCAAAACGATCCGACAAGAAAATGGGAGAAATGACATGAATATCCTACCAAAAACCAAGACCAGGGCCACGATGCTGGCGGCCGCGCTTATGGCCACCAGTGCCTTCTGGGCGCCAGCGACGTTTGCACAGGACAGCAAGCCGCTGGTCATCGCGCGCAACATCGACCTCAACTCGCTCGATCCGCACCGCGCCTTCTGCGACACCTGCCAGATCTACAATTCCAGCGTCTATGAATCGCTCTTGACGCTGGACAAGGACAACAAGCTGATCCCGCTCTTGGCTTCCAAGTGGGAAGGCAATGCGGATCAGACTAGCTTCACCTTCACGCTCGACCCGGCCGCCAAATTCTCCGACGGCTCGCCGGTCGAGGCCAAGGACGTGAAATGGTCGTGGGAGCGGCTGAAGAACCTCAAGGGCAGTGCTTCGTTCCTGATGGACAATGTCGCCTCAATCGAGACCCCGGACGCGCATACGGTCGTGGTCAAGATGGTGGCGCCGAGTTCGGAATTCCTCAACATCGCGGCAGCGCCCTATACGGCCGTCGTCAACAGCAAGGTCGCTTCCGAAGCCGGCGCCAAGGCCGGTGCGGATGCCTCGACGACGGACAATGCCGAGGCCTGGTTCCTGGCGCATTCGGCCGGCAGCGCGCCGTTCGTGCTGAAATCCTATGAGCCGAATTCGGAAGTGCGCCTGGTGCGCAACGACAAGTACTGGCGCACCGCGCCGGCGCTGAGCGAAGTCGTCATCCGCCAGACCAAGGACGCGGTGGCGCAGGCACAGATGCTGCAGAGCGGCACCGCCGACATCGCCATGCAGATCGACCCGGATACCGCCAAGACGATGACGGGCAGCGACGTCAAGATCGAGACGGTGCCGTCCTACAACTTCATCTATGTCGCGCTGTCGCCCGGCGCCAAGGCCAACAAGGTGCCGCTGACGCCTGAGGTGCGCGAGGCGATCTCGCTTGCGCTTGACCGTCCGAGCATCCTCGACTTCACCATCGGCTCCGAGGGCCAGCTGATCAGCGCGCCGATCCCGCTCGGTTTCCCCGGCGGTTCGGGTTTCGAGGCACAGCCCTATGACCTCGCCAAGGCAAAGGAATCGCTTGCCAAGGCCGGCCATGCCGACGGCTTCGAGATGGAAGCGGCCTTTCCGGGCATGAACGTCTATGGCGTCGATCTCTCGCTGTTGATGCAGAAGGTCCAGCAGGATCTGGCCAAGGTCAACATCAAGCTCGACCTGCAGCCGATCCCCTTCGCCAACTGGCGCGAGCGCATCAATGGCGACGGCATCCCGATGACGGCGGTGTTCTACGCGCCGGACTATTACGGCACCTCGCAGTACATCGAGTATTTCGCCATGACCAAGGGCAGCCCGTGGTCGCGCCGCGCAGGCGCGGAACGCGAGCCGTCGGTGCTCAACCCGAAGGAGTCCGAGATCTACAAGGCGGCCCTTGCAGCGAGCGGTGACGAGGCCGCCAAGCTCTGGCACCAGGCTGGCGAGGAAATGATCAAGGACAGGATCATCCTGCCGCTGGTCAGCCCGAACCTGATCCTGGCCTACAAGTCCGACGTAAAAGGCGTGCGCTACAGCGCCTGCTGCAACCTGCCGCTGGCCGAACTCAGCCACTAGGCGAACAGATTGCGGGAGGCGGCCAACCGCCTCCCGTTTTCCCACTTTGGAAGACTGGAAAATCCTGTTCTTCCAGCATTCAAAATAATATATGATATATCAATGAGCGGAGACGTCGTCATGCCTGCCCTGATCAACTCCAAGGACCAATTGCTGCGCGAACGCGCGGCCTCGGTCATTCCGGGCAGCATGTGGGGCCATATGGCTACCCGCTATCTCGGCTCCGCCTATCCGCAGTTCTTCGAACGCGCCGATGGCTGCCGGGTCTGGGATGTCGACGGCCGCGAATACATCGACCTGATGTGCAGTTGGGGCCCGAATATCCTTGGCCATCACCATCAGGCGGTCGAGGAAGCGGCGGCGCGGCAGCGCAGCCTCGGTGATGCGATGAACGGTCCCGGTGAGGTGCTGGTCGAACTGGCCGAGCTGCTGGTCAAGACCGTCGCCCATGCCGACTGGGCGATGCTGCAGAAGAACGGCACCGACGCCACCACGGCCTGCGTGACCATCGCGCGCGCCGGCACTGGCCGGCGCAAGGTGCTGGTGGCGCGCGGCTCCTATCATGGCGCGGTGCCGTGGTGCACACCCTCGCTCGCCGGCGTCACCGCCGAGGACCGCGCCCATTTGATCCATTTCGACTACAATGACGTTGCCAGCCTGGAGGCAGCGGTCGAGCAGGCGGGCAATGATCTCGCCGCTGTCGTCGTCACCGCCTTCCGCCACGACATTGCCCGCGACCAGGAACTGCCGATCGCCGCCTTCGCCAGGCGCGCGCGGGAACTCGCCACTGCTGCTGACGCAGCACTGATCGTCGACGATGTGCGGGCCGGTTTCCGCATCGATCTCGCCGGCAGCTGGGAGCCGCTCGGCGTACGGCCCGACCTTTCCGCCTTCTCGAAAGCGATCGCCAATGGCTATCCCCTTGCCGCCATCACCGGCACCGACCGTTTTCGCGAAGCGGCGACCAAGGTCTATGTGACGGGATCATTCTGGTATGGCGCCGTTGCCATGGCCGCCGCGATCGCCACCATCAAGACGCTGCGCGACACCAATGCGATCGCCAGCATGAATGCGGCTGGCGAGAGATTGCGCTCGGGGCTCGATGCGGCGGCGAAGAAGCATGGCCTTTCGCTTCGCCAGACCGGACCGGTGTCGATGCCGATGGTGCTGTTCGACGGCGATGGCGAGTTCAAAAAGGCCGATGCCTTCTGCTCGGCCGCCTTGCGCGAGGGCGCCTATTTCCATCCCCGGCACAACATGTTCCTGAGCGCCGCGCACACCGCGAAGGACGTGGATTTGGCGCTGCAGGCCGCCGATGCCGGCATGGCCGCGGCGGCGCAGGTGGCGTGAGCCAACGCCTGTGCGTTTGGAGAGAAAAGATCGCTTAGCTGGCCGCCGACACCAGGCGGCCGTTCTGTGCCGCGCGGCGCAGTTCCTCAGGGGTGACCGAGCCGTCGTTCAGCCTTTCCAAAACCTTGACCAGCAAACGTCCGCCTTCGATCATGTCCTGCTGGATGCCCTTGCGCACGCCGTTCTCGTCGCGGGCGCGCAGCGCGTCGAGAATGTCGAGATGACGGTGGCGTCCGTCATAGGTCGGCCTGGCGTTCGGGTACTGGTAGTTGACCAGCGGGCCATTGCGCAGCCAGATGCCCTCGATGATGGCAAGCAACTCCGGCATGCCAGCCGCCTGGTAGATCGAGTGGTGGAATTCCCAATTGTCGCGGACGGCTTCGAACCAGCGGCCATTGTCCTCGTCGGCGATCAGCCTCTCATGCACCGCCGCAAGACGGTCGATCTCGCGCGGCTCGATGCGCGTCGTCGCCGCAGCACCCGCCATGCCTTCGAGATGCAGGCGAATGCTGCGCAGCTCCAGATACTGGGCGAGCGACAGCTGGGCGACGGTGATCGAACGCCCCGCCTCCATCTCCAGGCCCTTTTCACGGACCAACTGCATCAGCGCCTCACGCACCGGCGTTTCGGACACCTGAAGGCTGGCGGCAAGATCGCGGATCTTGAAGCGATGGCCCGGCCAGAAGCGGCCTTCCATCATGGCGCGGCGCAGCTCTTCGTAGACGCGGGTCGTCAGATTGTCGCGCGCGATCGGCGCGATGGAAGCAGTCACATCCAGTCTCCGTCCTTGCGGTGGCGCAGGCGTCGCTTGCGTCGAGCGGGCTGTGTATATGATATCACGACCTGCCTGGCCATCGACATCAAACAAGCCATCGACAGCAAAAAGGCAGGGAAACGAGCCGCATGACCGCGTCGAAGCCCTCCCTTCTATTCGGCGCCATTGCCGATGATCTGACCGGCGGCACCGAACTGGCATCAATGCTGGTGGCGCGCGGCATTGCCACGGGATGCACGGTCGGGCTGGAGGCACCGGTCGCGTCTGGCAATCTCGCCCATGTGATCCTGCTGAAGACCCGCGTCATCGCGGCCGGCGATGCGGTGCGCCAGGTGCTCGCGGCCGCTGATCGGCTGGTCGAGGCGGGCGCGCGGCAGATCTTCTTCAAATACTGCGCCACCTTCGATTCGACGCCTGCCGGCAATATCGGCCCCTGCGCGGAAGCGCTGCTCGAGCGGCTTGGCGGCGGCGTGACGCTGCTCACGCCGGCGCTGTGCGAGACCGGCCGCACTGTCTATCAGGGGCATATGTTCGGGGGTGCGCAACTGCTGGCCGAATCGCCCAAGCGTTTCGATCCGCTGACGCCGATGACCGATTCCAATCTGGTCCGCGTGCTGCAGGCGCAAAGCAAGGGCAAGGCAGGCCTGGTGCCGTACCTCACCGTCGATGCCGGCGCCGAGGCCATCCGCGCCGCCGTGCGGGAAAAGAGCGCACGCGGTGAGACGTTGCTGGTCACCGACACGCTCCGCGAGCGCGATCTGGCAGTGATCGCGGAAGCGGCCTTCGACCTGCCACTGATGACCGGCAATTCCTCTGTTGTGGCGCACCTGCCGCCGGCCTGGCTGGCGCATGGGCTCGTGACGTCAACCGATCTCCTTGCCGCCAGCCTGCCGGCTGTGGACGGCCCGGCCGCGGTGCTGGCCGGCAGCGTCGCCGACCGTACCATCGAACAGCTCGACCGCTTCGCGCATAAAAATCCGTTGCTGACCATCGACCTTGCTGGCGCCTTCGCCGGCAAGGATGTCATCGCCGAAGCGCACGCCTTTGCCGAGCGCCATTTGCCCGACGCAATGATCGCCATAGCGACGACTGCACCGCAGGCCACGGTCGAGGCGCTGCAGCAGGCGCATGGCCGTGACGCCGTAGCGGCACGGGCGGAAGAGATACTGGCCAGGATTGCGCAAATCCTGGTGCGCGATCTCGGCGTGCGGCGGCTGGTCGTCGCCGGCGGCGAGACCGCCGGCTCGGTGGTCAAGGCGCTCGGCATCACCCGGATCGCCATGGGCGCCTATGAGGGTCCTGGTCTGTCGCGCGCCATCGCCCACCTGCCCGGCCTGCCCTCCGATCCATTGGCGCTGATGCTGAAATCCGGAAAGCTCGGCGGCCCCGACATCTTCGCCGATGTTCTGCAAGACATGACGCGGGCAACCACCATCGCCCCGGCAATCGACACATGGCCGCCGACAAAGTCGATCATGGGGCCAACTACAGGGAAAGCATCGTAATGGATACCGCACGCGCCAGTCTGATCGCCGCGACCGAGACGCTGGACGCCAGCGGCATGAATGTCGGCACGACAGGCAACATCAGCGTGCGGACGGCAACCGGCATGCTGATCACGCCGACGGGAATAGCCACGAGCGCGCTGCGGCCGGAGCAGATGGTGGCGATGCAGCTCGACGGGTCCTGGGACGGTGCATTCAAGCCGTCGAGCGAATGGGAAATGCATGCCGAGATCTACAAGGCATTCCCGGGAGCCGGCGCCGTGGTGCATGCCCATCCCGACCATTGCGTGGCGCTGTCGTGCCTGCGCGAAGGACTGCCGCTGTTTCACTACATGGTCGCCGGCTTCGGCGGCGACGATGTGCGCTGCTCGGACTATGCGCTGTTTGCCTCAAGCGAGCTGGCCAAGGTGGCTGTTGTGGCGCTCAAGGACCGCACAGCCTGCCTGCTCGCCAATCACGGCATGATCGCCTTTGGCGGCGATCTCGACACGGCGCTCCTCCGCACCATCAAGCTCGAAACCCTGGCGCGGCAATATCTGCTGGCGCGCAGCGCCGGCACGCCGGTGCTGATCGGCGAGACCGAACTCGCCGCCATTCGCGGGCGCTACAAGACTTACGGCCAGCAGAAGTAACTGGACCGGTCAGTCGACCTGCAGGTGCGAGACGAACTTCGAGTTGAGATAGCTTTCCAGCGCGTCGGCGCCGCCCTCGGTGCCGTTGCCGGAATCGTTGATACCGCCAAACGGCACCTCCGGCAGCGCCAGGCCGTAGTGGTTGATCGACACCATGCCGCTGGCGATGCCGGACGACATTTTTGCAGCACTTGCCGCCGAGCGGGTGAAGCCATAGGCGGCGAGGCCGTAATTCAGGCGGTTGGCTTCGGCGAGCGCCTCGTCCAGCCCGTCCACCGGGGTCATCAGCGCCAGCGGGCCAAACGGCTCCTCGTTCATGGCGCGGGCATCGGTGCCGACGTTCGACAGGATGGTTGGTTCGAAGAAATAGCCTGAATTGCCGATGCGCTTGCCGCCGGTGATGAGCTCGGCGCCTTTCTGCACGGCGTCGTGGACCAGCTCCTCCATCGCCTGCACGCGGCGCGGATTGGCGAGCGGCCCCATGGTCGTGCCTTCGGCAAGGCCATCGCCGATCTTGATCCGGCTTGTTGCCTCGGCGAAGCGGCCGACGAAATCGTCATAGACGGCATGGTCGACAAGGAACCGCGTCGGCGCCACGCAGATCTGGCCGGCATTGCGGAATTTCGACGCGACCATCGAGCGCGCGGCACGGTCGAGATCGGCATCGGGCAGGACAATGACCGGCGCATGGCCGCCGAGCTCCATAGTCGCCCGCTTCATGTGCAGGCCGGCAAGGGACGCCAGTTGCTTGCCGACTGGCGTCGAGCCGGTGAAAGAAATCTTGCGGATCACCGGATGCGGAATGAGATAGGCCGAGATTTCCCACGGCGTGCCGTAGACCAGATTCAAGACGCCGTCGGGCAGGCCGGCATCGACAAAGGCGCGCACCAGTTCGGCGGGTGAAGCCGGCGTTTCCTCCGGCCTCTTGATGATGATCGAGCAGCCGGCGGCGAGCGCCGCCGACAGTTTGCGCACCGCCTGATTGAGCGGGAAATTCCACGGCGTGAAGGCGGCCACCGGGCCAACGGGTTCCTTGACCACCGACTGGCTGACGCCATCGAGGCGTGCCGGCACGATGCGGCCATAGCTGCGCCGGGCCTCCTCGGCGAACCAGTCGATGATGTCGACGGCTGCGAAGGCCTCCATGCGCGATTCGGCGATCGGCTTTCCCTGCTCCAGCGTCATCAGTGTCGCGATGTGCTCGTTGCGCTCGCGCAGGATGTTGGCGGCCTTGCGCATCAGCTTCGAGCGGTCGAAGGGCGAGACGCGCCGCCAGGTTTCGAAGCCTTTCGCGGCGGCGGCGAGCGCCTCATTGAGATCGTCGATGCCGGCATGGGCGAGCGCGCCAAGGACGGCCTCCGTGGCCGGATTGACAATGGGCATCGTGCGTCCGCCCCGCGCCGGGCGCCACGAGCCGTCGATGTGCAGGTGGACGTCGGGATACATGTCAGGCTCCGTAAAAAAGTCAGGCGGAAACAGGCTCAGCGGCAGGCGTGAAAACGCCAATGGCGCCGGCGCCGATCAGTTGGTCGATGGTCTCGGGGCTGTAGCCGAGGGTGTCGGTCAATACAGCGGCCGTGTCCTGGCCGAGCATCGGCGGAGCGGTGAAGTCGGCGGTCAGCTGCGCGGCGAGCCCCTGCGCCGGGCGCACCATGGCGACGGAACCGAGATGCGGATGCGGCAAGGTGTGGACGAGGCCGCGCTCACGGACATTCGGGCTATCGAAGACTTCCGGGATCGACTTCACCGTGCCGGCCGGCACGCTGGCCGCGGCACAAGCCGTCATCCAGTGACCACGCGTCTGCGTCCGGAAGACGGCGGCGAGTTGCGGGATCAACGCCTCGCGATTGGTGGCGCGAGCGCCTGCCCTGATGAAACGCTGGTCCTTCGCCAGATGCGGCAGGCCGACGACCTTTTCGCACAGCGCCGCGAATTGCTTGTCATTACCGACGGCGAGCGCAAATCCGCCATCGGCGGCTTCGAATATTTGATAGGGAACGACCGTCGGATGCGCGTTGCCGTAGCGGGCAACCTCGCGGCCGGTGTTGAGGTAGCCGCTGCCGACATTGATCAGAAGGCTTAACGCACAGTCGATCAGCGACAGGTCGAGGAACTGGCCCTTGCCGGTCGTCGCGCGCTCGTAAAGGGCGGCCAGGATCGATTGGGTGGCGACCATGCCGCAGACGATATCGGTGATGGCGACGCCGACACGCATCGGCTCGCCGTCGGTCTCGCCTGTGATGGCCATCAGGCCGCTTTCGGCCTGCATGACGAAATCATAGCCGGGGCGGCCGGCATCGGGGCCGGTCTGGCCATAGCCGGAGATCGAGCAGTAGATCAGGCGCGGATTGGCGGCGCTGAGCTCCTTGTAACCGACGCCAAGACGGTCGGCGGTGCCGGAGCGGAAATTCTCGACGACGATGTCGGCCTTCGCGGCCAGTTCGCGCACGATAGCCAGGCCTTGCGGGCTTTTCATGTCGAGCGCGATGCTCTGCTTGCCGCGATTGGCGCAGAGATAATAGGTCGAGACGCCCTTGTAGCTCGGCACCGACCAGGCGCGGGTGTCGTCGCCGCCATCGATGTTCTCGATCTTCCAAACCTCGGCGCCAAGATCGGCAAGGCTCATCGTTGCCCAAGGACCGGCGAGCACACGCGAGAGATCGAGCACCTTGATGCCTTCGAGCGGCAGGCGCGCGCGGTCCGTTATCGCGGCATCGTTGGTTTGGGCTTCAGTCACATCGCAATCCTTCGGTAGATTCGGTAGCTGCCTGGCCAAGCGGTCAGACAGTCCTGAAGGCATTGACGGGTTCCGGGAAATGGCAGGCGACACGGTGCTTTTCGCCGGATGGTCCGAGCGGCGGCTCGACGGAGGCGCAGATCGCCTGCGCCTTGAAGCAGCGTGTGCGGAAGCGGCAGCCCGACGGCGGATTGAGCGGGCTCGGCACGTCCCCGGTCAGCACGATCCGCTCGCGCTTGCGCTCCTTCTCGGGGTTGGCGAGCGGCACGGCCGACAGCAGCGCCTGCGTGTAAGGATGCAGCGCCTTGGAATAGAGCTCGGCTGCCGGCGCGATCTCGACGATCTTGCCGAGATACATCACCGCGACCTGATGCGAGATGTGGCGCACGACCGAGAGATCATGGGCGATGAACAGGTAGGATGTGCCGAAGGACTGCTGGATGTCCTTGAGCAAATTGAGCACGCCGGCCTGCACCGAGACATCGAGCGCAGAGACCGGCTCGTCGAGGATCACCACTTGCGGGTTGAGCGCGAGCGCGCGGGCGATGACGACGCGCTGGCGCTGGCCGCCGGAGAGTTCATGCGGGTAGCGCTTGCCGTGCTCGGGATTGAGCCGCACCAGTTCGAGCAGTTCGGCGACGCGCGCGCGGCGGTCGGCCTTCGACATGTCGCTCATGCGCAGCGGTTCGGCGATGTTGTCGGCGATGCGCATGCGCGGATGCAGCGACCCGTAGGGGTCCTGGAAGACGAGCTGGATGTAGCGCCGCATCAGGCGCATGTCTTCGTGATTGAGCGCGAGCAGGTTCTGGCCGCGGAACCAGCTTTCGCCGCTGGTCGGCTCGATCAACCGCATCAGGCAGCGCCCGAGGGTCGACTTGCCGCAGCCGGATTCACCGACAAGGCCGAGCGTCTCACCTGGTGCCACGTCGAAGGAGACATCGGCAACCGCACGGACATGGGCAACCGCGCGGTCGAAGACGAGGCCGCCGCGAACCGGGAAATCCTTGACCAGATGACGAACCGACAGCGCTGCTTCCGGCGCTGGCCTGGTTTCCGCTTGAATCTGCTCCGCTGCTGCGCTCATCGGGTCACGCTTCCAGTCTCCAGGCTTGCCGCTGCCAGCGCAGCGCTGTGGAAGGGCGGCAAGGTCGTCGCGAAATGGCAGGCTGAGAAGCGGCCACCAATGTCATGCAGCGGCGGATCGTCAACCCGGCAGCGCGCCTCGGCATGGATACAGCGCGGATGGAAAGCGCAGCCGCCCGGCAGCCGGCCAAGTGCAGGCGGCGAGCCGTCGATCGAGAACAACCGGTCGCGGCTTTCCTCGAGGTTCGGGATCGAGGCGATGAGGCCGCGCGTATAGGGATGGCGCGGGTCCGCGAACAGGTCCGACACGGTGGCCTGCTCGACGACACGGCCGGAATAGACGACGGCGACGCGGTCGGCATGGCCGGCGACGACGCCGAGGTCATGGGTGATCAGCACCAGGCCGAGGCCGAGTCGCTCCTGCAGCGAGCGCAGCACGGTCAGGATCTGCGCCTGCACCGTCACGTCGAGCGCCGTGGTCGGCTCGTCGGCGATCAACAGGTCTGGGTCGTTGGCGACGGCCATGGCGATGACCGCGCGCTGGCGCATGCCGCCGGAGAATTCATGCGGATACTGGCTGACGCGGCGCTCCGGCTGCGGGATCGCCACCAGGGCGAGCAGTTCGACCGCACGCGCCATGGCCTGCTTGCAGGTGACACGCTGATGCAGCCTGACCGCCTCGGCGATCTGGGCGCCGACGGTCATCACTGGATTGAGCGAGGACAGCGGATCCTGAAAGATCATGGCGATGCGCGCGCCCCTGATCTTGCGCATTTCGCGCGACGATTTGCCAACCAGTTCCTCGCCCTTGAAGCGGACCGAGCCGGTGACCACCGCGTTCTTCGAGGTCAGGCCGAGTGCCGCAAGCATGCCGACCGACTTGCCCGAACCGGATTCGCCAACAATGCCGACCACCTCGCCCTTGGCGACGTCGAGGTCGATGCCGCGCACGGCCTCGAACTGGCTGCCGGCCTTGCGGAACCCGACCCGCAACCCGCGTATGGACAGCAGCGGCTCGCGCTCGCCTGGCCTGTCGATCGCGCCGGAGCGCGCTGAAGATAGCTGTGCGCTCATCGCCTAGTCCGACCTTGGATCGAGAATGTCGCGCAGGCCGTCGCCGATGAAGTTGAAGCCGAGCACGATGGTGAGGATGGCGACGCCGGGGCCGAAGGCGATCCACCATTGGTAGAAATGCACGGCGCCGTCGGAGATCATCGAGCCCCATTCGGGCGTCGGCGGCGTGGCGCCAAGGCCGATGAAGCTGAGCGATGCGGCAAGCAGCACGACCTGGCCGAGATCCATGGTGGCGCTGATCAGCACCGGGGTCCAGCAGAGCGGCAATATGTGCGTGAACAGGACGCGGCTTGGCCGGGCGCCGGCGGCGATCGCCGCCTCGACATGCTCGCGCTCCTTCACCTCCAGCACCTGCGCGCGCATCAGCCGGGCGTAGACCGGCCACCAGACCAGCACCATGGCGATGGCCGCATTGCCGAGGCCTGGCCCGAGTGAGGCTGCGACAGCCATGGCCAGCAGCATCGGCGGGAAGGAGAGAGTGATGTCGACCAGCCGCATGATCGCCGCACCCGTCAGGCCGCCGACGAAGCCGGAGATCGCGCCGAGCAGCGAACCGATGACGACGGCCGAAACGACGACCAGAACCGCGATCGGCAGCGAATGCGCCGCCCCGTGCAAGGTGCGGGCCAGCACGTCGCGGCCGAGTGCGTCCGTGCCCAGCCAATGCGCCCAGCTCGGCGGCTGCAGGCGGCGCGCCACCATTTCCAGCGGATCGAACTGCACCACCAGATTGGCGAACACGGTCATGAACAGCCAGAACAGGATGACGACCGTGCCGATGACGAGCGGCGCGGTCAGCCATTCGGGGATGGCGGCGGAGCGGGATTTGGTGACGATTGCCGACATCAGCTCAACCTCACGCGCGGATTGGCGACGACATAGAGGATGTCGGTAATGAGGTTGGTGACCAGGAAGGCGAGGCCGCCGACGATGGTGACGCCGATGATCGCCGGGAAGTCGAGCGCGCGCGCCGCCTCGACCGCATAGGAGCCCATGCCTGGCCAGGAAAAGATGGTCTCGGTCAGCACCGCGCCGGTGATCAGATAGGCGAAGGAATAGCCGATGACGGTCAAGGTCGGCACCATGGTGTTGCGCAGCGCATGCACGGTGACGACGCGGAATTCGCTCGCCCCCTTGGCGCGCGCGGTGAGCACGAATTCGCGGCTCATCACGTCAAGCATGTTGGCGCGCACCAGCCGCGATATGGTTCCCGATACCGTCCAGCCGAGCACGAAAGCCGGCAACAACAGATGCCACACAGCATCCTTGAAGACGGTGAGGTCGCCGGCCAGCAGCGAATCGATGGTCAGGAATCCGGTGATGCCGGGCGGCAGCGGCAGCCTGGCATCGAGCCGGCCCGGTCCCGGCAGCCAGTTCAGCATGACGGAGAAAATGAAGAGCAGGCCAAGGCCGGACCAGAACACCGGCAGCGACGAGCCGAACAGAGCGAACAGCCGCGCGCCGTGGTCGATCAGGCTGTTGCGGAAATAGGCGGCCAGCACGCCAAGCACGATGCCAAGCGTGGTGCCGAAGATCATCGCGGCGAAGACCAGCTCGAGCGTTGCCGGCAAGCGGTAGAGGATGTCGGTGCCGACATTGCGCTTGGTGATGAAGGACGTGCCGAGGTCGCCACTCAACAGATTGCCAAGATATATCATATAGCGTTCCGGCAGGGAACGATCCAAACCCCAGCGGGCCTTGGCGGCGGCCACCACTTCGGGATTGCTCATCTGCTGCTCGGCGACGATTGCCGTCAGGGGATCGCCCTTGGTCACCGTGGTGATCAGAAAAGCAATGGTGACGATGCCAAGCACCAGGAACGGCATCGCGATAAGCCGGCGCAAAATATAGCGGGACACGTGGCTACCTTCACAAGGACGGGCTTCGTAAGATGGCACAGGGCGCTTGAAGATGCCATCGAGGGGACATATTGACAGGCTGCAAAAGCTGCTGTCAATATAAATGGAATTTAATTTCATTTTTTACTGCACCGCGCCGGCGAGACCGGCCCGACAGGCGGACACTCCGCCAGAAAGATCGCCAGCGTGCGCAAGCGAGCGACAAGGGACGAGACGGAACTCGACGGCGATGGCGCACAGCTTTCCTCATCGCTGGTGCGCGGGCTCGGCATCCTGCGCGCCTTCCGGCCGGGCGACACCTCGCTCGGCAACCAGGACATCATCGCGCGCACCGGCCTGCCCAAGGCCACGGTTTCGCGCATCACCTACACGCTGAGCGCTCTCGGCTACCTCCTCTACGACAAGGACCTCGGCCGCTACAGCCTGGGGCCGGCGACGGTGGCGCTCGGCTATTCGGCGCTGAGCTCCAGTGCCGTCGTCCACATCGCCAGGCCGCTGATGCAGCCGCTGGCCGACCTGACAGGGGCGGCGGTGGCGATCGGCACGCGCGACAGCCTCAACATGGTCTATCTCGCCAATTGCCGGTCGGAGAGCCTGGTGACGCTGCGGCTCAACCCAGGCTCCTATTTGCCGATCTGGAAGACTTCGATGGGGCTGGCCTATGCGGCGGGACTTCTGCCGGAAGAACGCGCCAGTCTTGTGCGTACACTGCAAGAGGCAGAGCCCGATAAGGCAGCAATGATCGCGGCGGCGATCGAGGACGCGATCGCCCAGCATGCGCGGATCGGCTATGTCACCTCGTTCGGCGCCTGGCACAGCTATATCCACGCGGTCGGCGTGCCGTTCCGCCCGCGTGACGGCTCGCCGCTGGTCGCCATCACCTGCGGCGGCATCGGCGAGATCATCACCGAGCAACGCGCGCATGCCGAGATTGGCCCCGCGCTGGTGGCGATGGTGGAAGCCCTGCGCCAGCAGCTCGAGGGGACTGCGGCATAGGCTGCCCCGGGCATTGGCCCAGACGATCGGCCTGCATGCCGGCTTGAACTTGCCTGGTCGTGACCTCACAGTCTCCGCCGATGGCCTTCAGCCAACATAGACAGGGGGAGACTCAGATGCCGATGAACTTCGCGGGACGCTTCGCCGGCCGGTCGGCCGTCATCACCGGCGGCGCCTCGGGCATCGGCCTGGCAGTTGCGCAAAGGATCGTCGACGAGGGTGGGCGCGTTTGCGTCTGGGATCGCGATCCGGCCCAGATCGAACAGGCAAAGGCTATCGTCCCTGGCCTGCACGGTGTTGCCATCGACGTCGCCGATGCCGCCGGCGTTGAAGGCGCCGCCGCACGGACGATCGAAGCCCTTGGCGGCGTCGACATCCTGGTTACCAGTGCGGCGATCACCGGGCCGAACATGACGACCTGGGCGTATTCGGTCGAGGATTGGCAGAGGGTCATCGACATCAACATCAACGGCGTCTTCTACTGCAACAAGGCGCTGGTGCCGCATATGCTCGAGCGCAATTACGGCCGCATCGTCAACATCGCCTCGATCGCCGGCAAGGAAGGCAATCCCAACGCTTCCGCCTACAGCACCTCGAAGGCGGCGGTGATCGGCCTGACCAAGTCGCTCGGCAAGGAACTGGCCAAGACCAAGGTGACGGTGAATTGCGTGACACCGGCGGCCGTGCGCACCGCAATCTTCAAGCAGATGAGCCAGGAGCATATCGACTTCATGCTGTCCAAGATACCAATGGCGCGCTTCGGCGAGGTCGAGGAAGTGGCGGCGCTGATCTGCTGGATCGCCTCGGAAGAATGCTCGTTCACGACCGCCGCCGTCTTCGACGTCTCCGGCGGGCGCGCCACGTATTGAGCCTGATCGAAACATCCCCGCATTGGCCGATGCAACTACAATTCCGCGTGACGAGGCAACGATCGGAACCGGACAGGCGTATAGTAGCTGACGTCTGTATGGGCAGTGACAGAACAGGATTTGCGGGAAAGCGATGACACGACGAGACAGTTTGGCAGGGCCGATGATCCATGGCTGCCATACCGGCACCGCGCGATCGACGGGAGCATTGACCATCAGGCTGGGGTTTGCATCGTTTGCCTGAAGCAGATCCCGCCGCGCTATCCGACGACGAGCTCCTGGACCGCTATCAGCGCGCGGCCTTCGGCTATTTCCTGGAGACTGTGAACCCCGACAACGGGTTGGTCGCCGATACGTCGCGGCCGAACTCCCCGGCCAGCATCGCCGTCGTCGGTTTCGCCCTCTCCTGCTATCCGATCGGCGTCGAGCGCGGCTGGATGACGCGCGCGGCGGCGGCGGAGCTGACGCTTGCGGCGTTGCGCTTCTTCTCCACCAGCCCGCAAGGCGGGGGTGATGATGTCACCGGCCACAAGGGCTTTTACTACCATTTCCTCGACATGCGCACCGGCCTGCGCGTCTGGCGCTGTGAGCTGTCGATGGTGGACACCGCCTTGCTGATGGCCGGCATACTGGTGGCCGGCGCCTATTTCTCCGGCGAGGACGAGAGGGAGGCCGAAATCCGGCAATTGGCCGAAGCGCTCTACCGCCGCGTCGATTGGCGGTGGGCGCAAGGCAGCACGCCGACCTTGCGGCAAGGCTGGAAGCCGAAGAGCGGTTTTCTGCACTATGGCTGGGAAGGCTACAACGAAGCGACCATCCTCTACGTGCTGTCGATGGCCTCGCCCGACAGCCCGACCTCCGACGACAGCTACAAGGCCTGGACGGCGACCTACCAGTGGGAAAACATCTACGGTCATGACGTGCTCTATGGCGGGCCGCTGTTCATGCACCAGTTCTCGCATGCCTGGATCGATTTCGCCGGCATCCGCGACGCCTTCATGCGCGAGAAGAATTCCGACTATTTCGAAAACAGCCGCCGCTCGACCTACCTCCAACGCGACTATGCCCGCCACAACCCCTATGGCTTTGACGGCTATGGCGCGAACCTTTGGGGCCTTTCGGCAGGAGACGGACCAGGCGGCTTCCGCGCCAGTGTCGAGCGACGGCGGCACCGGTTTTCCGGCTATGCCGCGCGCGGCGCTCCCTTCGGGCCGGATGACGGGACGATCGCGCCATGGTCCTATCCGGCGTCGCTGCCCTTCGCCCCCGATATCTGCCTCGCCGCCATACGCCATCTCGGTGACCGCTATCCCCAGGTGATCGACAATTTCCGGCTGCCGAGCGGCTTCAATCCGACCTTGGCCAACCGGCGAAAATTCGGCCGCAACGGCTGGGTGTCGGAAGGCCATTACGGGCTGGACCAGGGCATCGTGGTGATGATGATCGAGAACCACCGCTCGCGCCTGATCTGGGAGCTGATGCGATCCAATCCTCACATCCGCCGTGGCCTGGGGAAGGCCGGCTTCACCGGCGGCTGGCTGTCGCAGCCGGCAGGCCCCGCTTCAGGGGGCCGCGATGGCGCGTGAACGGACAAAGGCCGCCACTTTCCCTGTCGACCGCAACGACGTCGAACTGATCCGGGACGCGCATCCGCCGCACTGGAAGAACCCTACCCCAGACGGCCCCTACAATCTCGTCGTCATCGGCGCCGGGTCGGCCGGACTGACCGCGGCGCGTGACGCCGCAAGCCTTGGCGCGAAGGTTGCGCTGATCGAGCGCAGGTTGATCGGCGGTGCCTGCGTCAATGTCGGCGGCGTCCCGTCGAAGTCGATCATCCGCACGGCCAGGCTCTATGCCGACATGCGCGATGCCGAGAATTTCGGCGGCGACACGCCGGAGCGTCTCCACGTCGACTTCGAGCGGGCCATGATGCGGATGCGGCAGATCCGGCAGCGGCTCAGCCGCGCCGATTCGGCCGCGACCATCGCTTCGGAAGGCATCGACCTCTATTTCGGCGAAGCGCGCTTCGCCGGACCGGATTGCGTGGCGGTCGCGGACAAGGTCCTGCATTTCAAAAAGGCATTGGTTGCGACGGGCGCGCATCCGAGCGGGCCGGCGATCCCGGGACTTGCCGAAGCCGGTTACCTCGACAACGAAAGCATGTTCAACCTCACGGAATGTCCCCAGCGGCTCCTGGTCATCGGTGGCGGGCCGCTTGGCTGCGAGACGGCGCAGGCCTTCTGTCTGCTTGGCGCGAAGGTCATCCTGGCGCAGAGCGATCCGATGTTCCTGCCTGGCGAGGAACGCGACGCCGCGCAGATCCTTTCGGACGCGCTGGCGCGCGAGGGCGTCGAGGTGCGCCTGAACACCGAAGTGGTGGCGGTGCGGACGGAGGGCGGCAAGAAGCTCGCCGACCTGATGCGGGACGGCGACACGACGACGATTTCCGTCGATGAGATCATCACCGGCGTCGGCCGTTCGCCCAATGTCGATGGTCTCGGCCTGGAAGACGCCGGGGTGGCGTATGACGCCAACGGCATCAAGGTGGACGATCATTTGAGAACCACAAATCCGCACATCTACGCGGCGGGCGATGTGTGTCTCGAATACAAGTTCACCCATACCGCCGAGGCCACGGCGCGCATCGTCGTGCGCAATGCCCTGTTTCGCGGGCGCGAAAGGCTCAGTGAACTCGTCGTTCCCTGGTGCACCTATACCGATCCGGAGATCGCCCATGTCGGGCTCTATCCGATCGAGGCGCGGCGGAACGGCATTCCGGTCAAGACCTATACGGTGCTGATGCACGATGTCGCCCGTGCCGTGATGGACGGCGAGGAGGAAGGGTTCGTCAAAATCCATGTCCGGGAGGGATCCGACCGTATCCTCGGGGCGACGGTCGTCGCCAGCCATGCCGGCGAGATGATCAATGCGGTGACGCTCGCCATTCGGTCGGGCATGGGATTGCATGCCCTGGCCGATGTCATCCATCCCTTCCCGACGCAGGCCCAAGGCATCAAGATGGCGGGCGACGCCTACAGGCGAACCCGGTTCACCTCCTTGCGCAGGCGTCTGGCGGCGCGCTGGCTGGCATGGTCCAGGCGATAAGCCGTGCAGCCGGCCGAGGGCTCGGACGGAAATATTCAAAAATAGACACTGCTTGACGAAAGCCTTGTTCAGCTAAACAAGGTGGCTCCGATGTTTGTGATCACGGAATCGTTATCAATGCCATCTGAATCGGACCCCCTGCCTGACACAACGCCTCCGGCGCCCGCATTGAACGGCACAGGCGCGCAACCGGCTGTCGCCACCCCCGCGCGGGTGGCGCAGAAGCGTACGCTGATCGTGTCGTACGATCCGGGCTTTCCGCCGGCTTCGGGCTCGGATCTGAGAAACTACCGCAACGCCGAAGCGGCTGCCAGGTTCGGACCGGTCTGCCTGGTTTCGGTGCGGCCGAAGATAGCCATGGATGCTCCCGGTCCGTTAATCCGCGTCGAGGGGCTGTCGATCGCGGGAGAGCCCCGCACGGCCTCGATCGGCTGGTGGCGCTCAAGGGTGGAGAATCGCATACCGCGTTCCGCCCTGACGCGGCTTGAGACGCTCGCCCGTGAATTCCGCCCTGACACCATCATTGTCGAGGGCATCGGCCTGTTCAAGCTGCTGCGGCCCCTGCGGCCGCTGGCCGAGCAGCTCATTCTCGACATGCACAATGTCGAGTCCGACCTGGCCGGACAGATCAGGCGTCTCAGTGCCAAGCGAACCGCGGCGGCATTCGGCGTCAGGTTCCTCGAGAGGAAGGCACTATCCCTTGTAGACAGAGTATGGGTTTGCTCGAACCTGGATCGCCAGAAGCTGATGACGCTTTCCCGGCACAAGATCCCGATCGACGTCGTTCCGAACGGAATTCCGCAAGCCGGGGATGGTCCCGCGCGCCTGCCTGCCGAGCCGTCGACCGGCAACGGCTTTCCGGTGATCGTGTTCATCGGCCATCTCGCCTATCCGCCAAACGTCGATGCCGCGCAGCGATTGGCCAGTGTCATATTGCCCCCCATCCGAAACGCCCTGCCGGATGCCAGGCTTGTCCTGGCGGGACGCACGCCGAGACCGGAGGTGCAGGCATTGGCCAGATTGCCTGGTGTGGAGCTCATCGAAGATCCCGCGGATGTGGCGCCATTCTTGTCCAGCGCGCATCTCACCATCGTCCCGCTGACGGCGGGCGGCGGCACGCGCATCAAGATCCTGGAAGCAATGGCCGCGGGCGTGCCGGTGATCGCCACGCCGATCGCGGCCGAAGGCCTGGACCTGGTCGAAAATGACGAGGTGCTGCTGTCTCACTCCGACGAAACGCTTGCCGAGATGGCCATCGGACTCTGTCTCGATCCCGAACGCAGGGCGCGGCAACGCCTTCGCGCGCATCAGGCGGTATGGGCAAGGTTCGGCCCGCAAGCGATCCGCGACGCCGTTCGTGACGGGCTTGGACTAAACGGTGCCGCATGATCCCAGCCATCCTGCACCAGACATGGAAGAGCGACACCATTCCCGCACGCTTCCAGGCATATGCCGACAGCTGGAAACGGCATAATCCGCGCTGGACGGTGATGTTCTAGAGCGACCGGATGTTGCTCGAATTCGTGGCCGGGCACTACCCTGATTTCCTGCCGATGTTTTGCAGCTATACGAATGGCGTGCAGCGGTCGGATGCTGCCCGCTATATGCTCCTGCATCATTTTGGCGGGGTCTACGCCGACATCGATTGCGAATGCGTCGCCGCCTTCGATCCGATCATGGACGAAACCCGGATCGTGCTGTGCAAGGAGCCGGCTTCGCATGCGGCCGTCCAGGCGGATTTCCGGGGTCTGCCCTACCTCCTGTTCAACGGAACAATCGCGAGCCCGCCTCGCCATCCATTCTGGCTGCATCTCCTGTCCATGATGCCGGGGCTCGCCGGCGCCAAGGACGTGCTCGACGCGACCGGTCCCTGTCTGTTGACCTCCGCGCAGCGCGGCTACAGCGATCAGGCGGCCTTCGCCATTCACCCTTCCGGCCTGTTCGCGCCGGTGACATCGGACGGCAGCACGGAGCGTGAGACTGGCGACGATACGGCAGCACTTTCGATCCACCACTGGGCCGCCACATGGTGGATCCCGGAGCCGCCACCGAAATGGACGACCAAGCTTCGCAACCGAGCCTATCGGCTCCGGTACCACCTGACGCGCGGCGCGTATCTGGATGAGGCTGTGGCGAAAGCCAGCGTCGACAAGGCGGTTCTGGCGGCACCGCCGCCTTCAGGCCAAAACATCGCCGTCCTGGTGCCGCTTCGCGACGCCGCCGACCTCATCCAACCGTTTCTCGATGCGCTGGACGGGCTCGACTATCCCAAGGACAGGATCAAACTGGTCTTCTGCGAAGGCGACAGCCTGGACGGAAGCTGGGAGCGGCTGCATGCGGTGACGGCGGGATTAGCCGGCAAATATCGTGACATTGTCCTGCTGCAAAGACAGGTCGGCACCCGGCTCGACAGGGTAAAGCGGGCAAAGCCTCGCATGCAACGCGTAAGGCGCGGCGCGATTGCCAAGGTGCGCAATCACCTGATCGATCACGGGTTGAAAGAAGACGACGACTGGGCGCTGTGGATCGACATCGACGTCTGGCGCTTCCCCCATGATGTGCTGAACCGGCTGATCGCCACGCGACATCGCATCGCGGTGCCCAACTGCGTGAAGATCGCCGGCGGCGGCAGCTTCGACCTCAACAGCTTTATCATCAGACGGCAGACCAGGGATTATCGCTACTACCGCGAGATACGCGGCGGTCTCCACCAGCCTCCGGCACAGACACCAAATCGATATCATCTGAGCGATGTCAGGCATCTCCACATCATCGGCCTCGATGCGGTCGGCGGGACCATGCTGCTGGTCGATGCCGCCTTGCATCGCGGCGGCCTTCGCTTCCCCGAAATTCCCTACCGCGACCTGATCGAGACCGAAGCCTTTGGCATGCTCGCCAACGATCTCGGCATCAGGCCGGTCGGTTTGCCGAAGCTGGAAATCCTACACGTCCCCTGGTGAAGCGGCAGCCAGCCGAAGTTCTTGCCTGAGGGGCTCCAGACAGACCTGTGGCCGCAGATGTCGCCAGGCGTCAGTCGTGCAACTCCCGTGAAATCGGCGGACCGACCGAAAATCCGGAGAACGTGACCTCGAAACCCTCGCGCTGCGGCGAACAGCACATCATGCCGAGATCGACCGTCTTCGAGACCGGGAAATAGGCAAGCCGCACCGGTTTCCAGTGGCCGTCCGAAGCATCGAGATACTGGACGCGGATCGCCTCACCATGGCGGGTGAGGCGGATCCTGACGCCGTTCGGATCGGCGTGAATGGCGACCAGCGACCAGTCCGATGTGTCGTTGGTGACGACGACTGAGAAATAGGCGAGGCCGTCGGTGTATTCGATACCGGCCTTGATCCAATGCGTTTCGCTCAGCCGGACCATCAGTCCAGCCTGGTCATAGAGCACCTTGTAGTCGCCCTTGACGGTGACTTCGGCAGTGAAGTCGCCCTCGACCGGCCGATGCAGGAAGTGGCCATTGTCACGCCAGAAACCATAGAAGGTCTCGCGCCAGAAATCGGTCTCCCTGCCGGTGCGCACGCGGACGGCATCACCGTCGATGACGTGGTGCGGCGGCGGGTTGAGCCAGGTCAGGTCCTGCAATGTCATTGCCTCATGCCGTTTCCGCGGTGAAAGCTCGCCGGCCGATGAGCCGGCGCCCGGTCAGCCTGCAAAGGTATAGGCGGTCTTCACCGTGGTGTAGAACTCCATGGCGTAGCGGCCCTGTTCGCGCGGGCCGTAGCTCGAGCCCTTGCGGCCGCCGAAGGGAACATGGAAGTCGACGCCCGCCGTCGGCAGATTGACCATCACCATGCCGGCCTCCGAATTGCGCTTGAAGTGGGTGGCGTGCTTCAGGCTCGTGGTGCAGATGCCCGAGGTCAGCCCGAAGGGCGTGTCGTTGGCAACGGAAAGCGCCTCGTCATAATCCTTGACGCGGATGACGCTGGCGACAGGGCCAAAAATCTCCTCGCGCGAGCTGCGCATGGCATTGGTGGCCTCGGTCAGCAGCGCCGGCCTGAGATAGAAGCCCGGCGTCTTGCGGTCGAGCCGTTCGCCGCCGAAGGCGAGCGTGGCGCCCTCCCTGACGCCGATGGCGATGTAGTCCTCGTCCTGCTTCAACTGTGTCGCGTCGACCACCGGGCCGATCTGCGTCTGCGCGTCGAGCGCATCGCCGATCACCAGCTTGCCCATGCGATCCTTGAGCGCGTCGACGAAACGGTCGTGAATGCCGTCCGTCACGATCAGTCGGGACGAAGCGGTGCAGCGCTGGCCGGTCGAGAAGAAAGCACCGTTGAGCGCACAATCGACAGCGACCGCAAGATCGGCGTCGTCGAGCACGACCAGCGGGTTCTTGCCGCCCATTTCGAGCTGAAACTTGCGCATGTGCTCGACGCTTGCGGCGGCGACGCGTTTTCCCGTGCCGACCGAGCCGGTGAAGGTGATGGCGTTGACGTCAGGGCTGTCGAGCATCGCCTGGCCGACCACCGAACCCTTGCCCATGACGAGGTTGAGCACGCCCTTCGGCAGGCCGGCGCGATGCAGGATATCGACGATGGACCAGGCGCTTTCGGGAACGAGTTCGGCCGGCTTGAAGACGATGGTGTTGCCATGTGCCAGCGCCGGAGCGATCTTCCAGGCCGGAATGGCAATGGGGAAATTCCACGGCGTGATGATGCCGACCACGCCGACCGCTTCGCGCGTGATTTCGACGCCGACACCCGGCCGCACGCTTGGCACCATCTCTCCGGCCAGACGCAATGTTTCGCCGGCAAAGAAATCGAATATCTGGGCGGCGCGAATGGTTTCGCCAATGCCCTCGGCCAGCGTCTTGCCTTCCTCACGTGCCAGATTGCGGCCGATCTCGTCCTTGCGCGCCATGATCTCGTCCGAGGCCTTTTTCAGCACCGCGTGGCGCGCCAGCGGACCGGAGCGCGACCATGCCGGAAACGCCGCCTTGGCCGCCGCGATGGCCTGCTTGGCCTGTTCGACACCTGCCGAGGCATATTCGCCGACGACGTCGCCTGTATCCGAAGGGTTGATGTTGCGGGAGCCGGCGTCGCCGACCCATTCGCCATCGATGAGGTTCTTTCGAAACTGCGCCATGTCCTGGTCTTTCCTGCTGGTTGGCCGCGCGGCGGCATCTGTCTGAATTGGTATTTGCCAGACAAATGCCTGGCGGGAAAGCAAACACTGGCCGAGCAGCCGCGACAAAAATCCCCAAGCCTGTCCTTGCGCCGATCGTGCGGCGGCGCCAGCGCCCCATCGACGGCAACCCGGCTAATATCCGCGGGGCGCCATCCAGGCTCAAGCGAATTGCTCTGTACAGTCATGTCCATAGCCTTGATTTGCCTGACCCGGCGTGTCATGCGTCGTGCTGATGGCAGCTCTCGAAACGACGATCCAGCGCGCCGGCGCCACCGGCAACATCAAGGCCACGCGTGAAGACTGGCTGAAGCTGGCGCTTGAAACACTGATCTCGGATGGCGTCGAACGCGTCCGCGTGCTGACGCTTGGCCAGCAACTCGACGTCTCGCGTTCCAGCTTCTACTGGTATTTCAAGAGCCGCCAGGATCTGCTCGACCAGTTGCTGGACTATTGGCGGCAGACCAACACCAGGTTCATCGTCGAACGCGCCTCGCGGCCTTCCGCGACCGTCATCCGCGGGGTGATGAGCATTTTCGAATGCTGGGTCGACGAAAGGCTGTTCGATCCCCGGCTGGATTTCGCCATCAGGGCCTGGGCCCGCCGCTCCCCCGCAATCCGGCGCGCACTCGACGAGGCCGACGAAGAACGCGTCAATGCCATACGCGACATGTTCAAGCGTCATGGCTATGAGGAAGAAGATGCGTTCGTGCGCGCCCGCGTGCTCTATTTCATGCAGATCGGCTATTACTCGCTCGAACTCAACGAACCGATGAGCACCCGCCTGGCCCAGGTCGCCTCGTATCTGCGCAGCTTCACCGGCCAGGAGCCTCCGGCCGAGGATGTCGAGGACTTCGCGCGCTACGTCGAGAAGACGATTTCCGGCAAACGGTAGACGCGGACACCGGCCGCCTCGACTATACCGCTTTTCTTAAATCCCATAGCCAGCTTGCTCCGCGTCAGCTTCGCAATACACTAGACACATGTGTACAATGCCGGTAGGATGCGCCGCCATGGCTTGACGGAGTGCGGCGGAATGAAATCGCAATACAGGGCGGTCGTTATCGGCGGCGGCGTGGTTGGGGCCTCGGTGCTCTATCACCTGGCGAAATTCGGCTGGAGCGATGTCGCACTGATCGAACGCGAAGTGCTGACCGCTGGGTCGAGCTGGCATGCGGCCGGCGGCTTCCATGCGCTGAATGCCGATCCCAACATCGCCGCGCTGCAGGCCTATACGATCGACCTGCTGTCGGAGGTCGAGAAGGAATCGGGCCAGAACATCGGCATGCACATGACCGGCGGCATCTCGGTTGCCTCAGCACCGGAGCGCTGGGAATGGCTGAAGGCTTCCTTCCGCATTTTTCAGACCATGGGCATAGACGACGTCCATCTGGTCGGCGTCGACGAGATCAAGCAGCGCTGCCCGATCCTCAACACCGACGGCATGCTGGGCGGCCTTTATGCCGCGCGGGAAGGCCATATCGACCCCTCGGGCGTCGTGCACGCCTATGCCAAGGCGGCACGAAAGCGCGGCGCCGATATCATCGAGCACAATCGCGTTCTGGAGCTCAATCGTCGCGCCGATGGCAGCTGGGACGTGGTCACCGAGAAGGGCACTGTCATTGCCGAGCACGTCGTCAATGCCGGCGGGTTGTGGGCCAAGCAGGTCGGCAGGATGGCCGGCATCGACCTGCCGGTGTCGCCGATGGAGCACCACTATCTCGTCACCGAGGCGCTGCCCGAGATCCAGGCGCTCGACCGCGAACTGCCGCTGATCGTCGACCTCGAAGGCTTCACCTATATGCGCCAGGAGCAGAAAGGCCTGCTGCTCGGCATCTATGAGATCAACCACAAGCACTGGAACATGGACGGTGCGCCGTGGAACTACGGCATCGAGCTGATCCAGGAGGACACCGACCGCATCGCCAACGAGTTGGCGCTCGGCTTCAGCCGTTACCCCTGCCTGGAGACGGCCGGCATCAAGCGCTGGGTCAACGGCGCCTTCACCTTCTCGCCGGACGGCAATCCACTGGTCGGCCCGGTGCGCGGCGTTCCCAATTACTGGGTGGCCTGCGGCGTCATGGCCGGCTTCCTGCAAGGCGGCGGCGTCGGCAAGTCGCTGGCCGAATGGATGATCCATGGCGAACCGGAAGCCGATGTCTACGGCATGGATATCGCCCGCTACGGCGACTTCGCCTCCAATCGCGAATACATCAAGCAGACGACCGGGCAGTTCTATTCGCGCCGCTTCGTCATGAGTTACCCCAACGAGCAATTGCCGGCGGGACGGCCGTTGAAGACGGCCGGCGCGCATGACGCCATGGATGCCGCCGGCGCCCGCTGGGGCAATTCCTGGGGCATGGAAGTGCCGCTCTATTTCGCCCCACAAGGCTTCGTCGAAACCCCGACGCTGAAACGCTCCAACGCCTTCGACATCGTCGCCCGGGAATGCCGCGAGGTGCGCGAAGGTGTCGGCCTGCTCGATATCACCGCCTTCTCGCGCTATGAGGTCTCCGGGCCGCAGGCGGAAGCCTGGCTCGACCGGCTGCTTGCCTGCGCGCTGCCGAAGCCCGGCCGGGCGAAACTCGCGCCGATGCTGGGCGAGAACGGCAAGCTCAAGGGCGATCTCACCGTCTTCAACTGGGGCGACGGCTGCTGGTGGATCATGGGGTCGTACTATCTGCGGCAATGGCATATGCGCTGGTTCGAGCAGCATCTCGCCGAGGGCGTCACCGTGCGCGACATTTCGGACGCGGTCGTCGGCTTCTCGCTGGCCGGCCCCAACGCCCGCCGTCTGCTCGAACGGCTGACGCACCAGGATGTCTCGCACCAGGCCTTCGGCTTCCTCGCCTGCAAGACGCTGGATGTCGGCCTGGTGCGGGCCAAGGTCGGGCGGCTGTCGGTCATCGGCGAGCTCGGCTACGAAATCCATTGCCAGGCCAATGAGCACGCTGGGCTGCGCCGTGCGCTGCTTTCGGCAGGAAGCGACCTCGGCGTCACCGAATACGGCTTCGGCGCCGTCAATTCGCTGCGGCTCGAAAAGAGTTTTGGGATCTGGTCGCGCGAGTTCACGCAAGATTACACGCCGGCCGAGACCGGCATGGACCGCTGGATCGCTTTCGAGAAGGGCGACTTCATCGGTCGCGAAGCAGCACTGAAGGAGCAGCAGACCGGCCCCAGGCGAACGTTGGTGACGCTCGAAATCGACGCTGCGGACGCCGATGCCAGCGGCTACGAACCGGTCTGGAGCAGAGGCAAGCTTGCCGGCTTCGTCACTTCCGGCGGCTATGGCCACACGGTCGGCAAGAGCCTCGCCATGGCGCTGGTCGATCGCGATGCGGCCGGTATCGATACTGAGTTGACAATCCACATCGTCGGCGTCGAAAGAGGTGCGCGCGTCATCGCTTCGTCGCCCTACGATCCGCTGGGCAAGGCGATGCGGGCATGACCGAAAGAACCGCTGCCATCCCTGCGGAAGACCATGCGATGGTCCACGCTCTTTTCCTAAAATCAGGCCTGTCCGGCACGCTATGACCCGACGCTATTCCGCTCTGTCGCTGTTCAAGGAGGGCTTGGCCGGCCAGACCGGCTGGAAGCCGGCCTGGCGCTCGCCCGAGCCGAAACCCGCCTACGACGCGATCGTCATCGGCGGCGGCGGCCATGGGCTGGCGACGGCCTATTACCTGGCGAAGAACCACGGCATTGCCAGAGTGGCAGTGCTGGAAAAGGGCTGGATCGGCGGCGGCAACACCGGCCGCAACACCACGGTGGTACGCTCCAATTACTATTATCCCGAAAGCGTCGAACTCTACGGGCTGGCGCATCGGCTCTATGAAGGCCTGTCCAAAGACCTGAACTACAACGTCATGCTGTCGCAGCGCGGCATGGTCAATCTCTGTCACTCGACCGCCGAAATGGAGATCGGCGCGCGCACTGTCAACGCCATGCAGATCAACGGCATCGATGCCGAGCTGTTTTCATCAGAGGATATGCGGCGCGTGGCGCCGATCTACAATTTCTCACCGGATGCACGCTTTCCGGTGTTCGGCGGCATCTGGCAAGGCCGGGCCGGCACTGCACGCCACGACGCGGTTGCCTGGGGCTATGCGCGGGCGGCGAGCCGGCTCGGCGTCGACATCATCCAGAACTGCGAAATCACCGATTTCGTCATCGAGGGCGGCCGCTGCCGCGGCGTCCAGACGACGCGCGGCGCGATCCGCGCCGAGCGCATCGGCATGACGGTGGCCGGACATTCCTCGGTGCTGGCGGCCAAGGCCGGTTTCCGGCTGCCGATCAATTCCTATGCGCTGCAGGCCTGCGTTTCCGAACCGGTCAAGCCGATCCTCGACACAGTGGTGCTGTCGCCTGGCTGCGGCGTCTATGTCAGCCAGTCGGACAAGGGCGAGATCGTCATCGGCGGCGGGCTCGACCGTATTCCTTCATACGCGCAGCGCGGCAATCTACCGACGCTGGAGACGGTGATTGCAGGGCTGCTGGAGATGTTCCCGATATTCGGCCAGCTGAAGCTGATGCGGCAATGGGCCGGCATTGTCGATGTCGTGCCGGATTCTTCACCGATCATCGGCGAATCGCCGCTGCCCAATTTGTTCCTCAACTGCGGCTGGGGCACCGGCGGCTTCAAGGCCATTCCCGCCGGCGGCACGCTGCTGGCAAACCTGCTGGCGACCGGCGAGCACAACGACATCAGCCGTCCCTTCGATCTCGACCGTTTCGCCAGCGGGCGGCTGATCGACGAAGCGGCCGGTTCCGGCATCGCGCACTAATGCATGTCGCCCAAAAGTGTGCAGCGGTTTTGGGGCAACGACATGCATAAAGACAAAGACCAGAGGCAATCATGCAGCTTTTTCCTTGCCCGTTCTGCGGCCCGCGCGACGAGACCGAATTCCACTATGGCGGCGATGCCGGCAATGCCAGGCCGGACGGCCCTGATGTGCCGATCGAGCGGTGGGCCGGATATCTCTACCTGCGCGGCAACCCGAAGGGCGCGGCGCGCGAGATCTGGGTGCACATGAACTGCGGCGAGTTCTTCGTCATGGAGCGCGACACCGTTACGCATAAGGTGCTGTCCGCGACAGCGCTTGGCGGGGAGCACGCGGCGTGACCGCCTCGCGTCTTACCACCGGCGGCAGCGCCATCGACCGCTCGCGCCCGATCCGCTTCAGCTTCGATGGCACAACCGTGGACGGCTTTGCCGGCGACACCATCGCCTCGGCGCTGCTGGCTGGCGATGTCGCGATCGTCGGCCGCAGCTTCAAATATCACCGGCCGCGCGGCATCTGGGGTGCCGGCGTCGAGGAACCGAACGCACTGGTCGATGTCGGCGGCCCGCAGGCGACGCCGAACACACGGGCGACGACCGAGCCGGCGCGCGACGGGCTGGTGGTGAAAAGCGTCAACGCGACGCCCAGCGCGCTGGCCGACCGCAACGCCTTCCTCGACCGCTTCTCGCGCTTCATTCCGGCGGCGTTCTACTACAAGACCTTCATGTGGCCGGACTGGCATATGTTCGAGCCACGCATCCGCGCCATGGCCGGGCTGGGGAAGGTCGATGCCGACTGGACCTCGCCGGGTACTGCGGACCAGATCAATCATCATTGCGATGTGCTTGTGATTGGAGCCGGGCCGGCTGGACTGGCTGAGGCAAGGTTGGCTGCCGGCGTAGGTCTGTCCGTCACGCTGGTCGACGACCAGCAGAAGCCGGGCGGATCGCTCGGCCACCGCGCGGGTGAGATCGACGGCAAGCCGGCGGCCGTCTGGATCGACGAAACGGTTGCGGCGCTTGCCGCCGGCGGTCACCTGATCCTGCCTTCGACCACCGCCTTTGGCATCTACGACCACAATCTGGTCGGGCTGAACCAGCGTCATTTCGACGGCCGGCGCGACACGCTGTGGCGCGTCAGGCCACGCCAGATCGTGCTGGCGACCGGCGCCATCGAGCGGCCGCTGCCCTTCGCCAACAACGACCTGCCGGGCATCCTGTCGGCGGATGCGGCGCTCCTCTATCTCAGGCGCCATGCGGTGCTGGTCGGCCGCCGCGTCGTCGTCGCCACCAACAATGACAGCGCCTATGAAGTGGCGGAGGCGGTCGCCGAAGCCGGCGCCGAAGTCACGCTTGTCGACATCAGGCAGAACGAAATGCCTGCCACGCCGGTCAATGTGCGGCTCATCAAAGGACGCGCCATCGCCTCCGCGATTGGCAAGCCGCGCGTCGAGGGCGTGACGCTGGATGACGGCACCAGGCTCGATGCGGACTGTGTGCTGGTTTCCGGCGGCTGGACGCCGACCATCCATCTGTTCGGCCAGGCCAAGGGCAAGTTAGCCTGGAGCGAGGCACGCGCCGCCTTCCTGCCGGGCGATCCGGTCGACGGCATTTCCGTGGCTGGCGCCGCCGCAGGCGCGATCTCCTTGTCGGAGGTGTTTTCGGGCGCGCAGCAAGCTGTTGCGTCGCTCGGCGAGACGAAGGCAGCCGTGCCTCGCAGCACGGGGCCGGAGGCAACGGGTGGCATAATAGCGGCGTGGCCGATGCCAGGCTCGAAGGGACGCATCTGGATCGACTACCAGAACGATGTGACGGTGAAGGATGTCGAGCTCGCGGCACGGGAAAACTTCGTCTCGGTCGAACACCTGAAGCGCTACACCACGCTCGGCATGGCGACCGACCAGGGCAAGACCTCCAACCTGCCCGGCCTGGCGCTGATGGCCGGGATTACCGGCCGCACGGTGCCGGAGGTCGGCACCACGACTTACCGTCCGCCCTTCACGCCGGTACCGCTGGCGAGCTTTGCCGGCGCGCGCGCCGGTGAGTTGATGGCGCCGGTGCGGCGGCTGCCACTGGAAAACGTGCATCGCGCCAGCGGCGCCGTGTTCCAGGAATATGGCGGCTGGCTGCGTCCGGCTCACTATGGCGGTCGCGATGCCGATGCGGATCGCGCCATCCAGGAAGAGGCGTTGCGCGCCCGCCAGTCGGTGGCGCTGTTCGACGGTTCGACGCTGGGCAAGATCGAGGTGATCGGCCCGAAGGCCGCCGAATTCGTCGATTTCCTCTACTACAACACCATGTCGACGCTGAAGCCGGGCCGCTGCCGCTATGGCTTCATGCTGTCGGAGAACGGCGTGGTCTTCGATGACGGCGTGCTGGTGCGGCTGGACGAGCATCGCTTCGTCGTGTCGTGCTCGTCCTCTCATGTCGCCGCCGTGCACGCGCGGCTGGAGGAATGGCGCCAGGACCGTTTTGGCCGCGAGGCCGTCTATATCCACAACGCCACAGCGGAAATGGCGACGCTGACCGTCTCCGGCCCGAATGCCCGAAAACTGCTCGAAACACTCGACCTCGGCCTCTCGCTCGACGATGCCGACCTGCCGCATATGGCGATCGGCCATGGCAGCTATGGCGGTGACGAGGTCCGCATCGCCCGCGTCAGCTTCACCGGCGACAGGAGCTATGAAATCTCGATCCGGGCCGATCGCGCCGAGCCCTTGTGGGCACATCTGCGTCAGGCCGGCCAGGCGTTCGATGCCGTTCTCATCGGCCTCGAAGCGCTGATGATCCTGCGTGCCGAGAAAGGTTTTATCGTCATCGGCAAGGACACGGACGGTACCACGCTGCCGCATGATCTCGGCAGCGACGGACCCCGCGCCAAACGCCAGACCGAGTATGTCGGCCGCCGCTCGCTGTTCACCGACGAGGCCTCGCGTGGCAACCGCCTGCAGCTTGTCGGACTGACGGTGCCGCAAGGCGAAGCGCCGCTGCCGACTGGCGCACACGGCATCAAGCGGAGCGACGGCAGTCTACACAGCCAGGGCTTTGTCACGTCGAGCTACCAGAGCCCGACGCTTGGCCGGCCGATCGCACTCGGCCTGATCGAGCGTGGCGCGACCCGCCACGGCGAGACGATCGAAATCCAGCACCTCGGCAAGGTCCGCACGGCAACAATTGCCGCGCCTTGCGCCCTCGACCCGGCAGGAGACCGGCTGCATGCGTGATCTCGCGGAAAAATGGTCGGTTGCACCGGACTGGCAGAACGCCGCGATCGAAGTGCCGGGGCTAAAGATAGGCTCTGTCGCCGGGCTGCACCAACGTCTGGTCAGCGGCGATCTGGCCGCATGGGCCGAGGCTTCCGGCTTCGATGGAACGGCCGTCGGGGCATTCGGCCTAGCCGAGGGCATACGCTATTCGGTCAGTCTGGCACGCGACCGATTGCTTGCCGTGTCCACCACGCCCATCGGCATGGCGACGGGATGGTTCACCCAAGGTTTTGCGGTGACGGAGATCAGCGCCGGGCTGCAGGTGTTCGAGGTCGAAGGTCCCGCGCTCGATGCTTTTATCGCACGTGGAACAACGCTTGATCCCAGACAGCCGAGCCCCAGTGCAGCGCTTGCCTTCGCCGGTATCAGCGCCATCGTCTATCGTCACGAAGACAGACTGCGCATCCATGTCGACCGCGGTCTTGCTGCCTATCTCTGGACATGGATGGAGCAGGCTGCCGGCCACATCGCGGCCGGAAAATAGCCAGCAAGCTCAGAGCGTGAACGACCAGAACAGGCAGGCGAGCGTCGCGGCGGCGAAGATCACGAAGAACAGGCTGCGCAACAGCACGTTGCGGCGCAGTTCGTTCATGACAAAGTGGCAGCCGACGACGGCCACGGCAAACAGGAACCGCCAGTTCAGCAACGCGAGCAAAGCGCTGCCCTGACCGAAGGCCCATCGCGCGAGAAGGCCGCCAACAATGGTGGCAAACAGCACGATCACCGTCCAGAAGATCGCATCGGCGGCATGGGTGAGGACGATGCTGGCCGCGCGGATCGGCAGGATCATCATCAACAGCGCGCTGAAGAAAAAGACGGCGGCCAGCGGAATGAAGGTTCCGGCATCGGCAATGCCGTCGAGGCGCCTGACGCCGATCGCGCCATAGGGGTAGCCGTGCCGGGCCACCGCAAGGCTCAGCGCCATGAGCAAGGCGGTCAGCACGGCGACGAGTGCGAAGGTCGTGAGGGCTTTGCTCATGGTGTTCCTGTCCCGGACGAATCAGACAGGAACTTTGTAGCGGGCGGTCGTAAATTGCACGTAAGCGAGGGTGCCGCCCGTGCGGATTTCGATCGGCTGCTATTCGGCGGCGACCCTGCCTGAGGAGCGGTTGGCCAGCACGAAGCCGACCTCGTCCACCGCCTGCGCCGCGCGCTTGAGGATCGCTTCGGAGCGCAGCACGCCGTCGGTGAAATCCTTGTCGGTGGCATAGACGGCGGTCGGCAGGGCAAAAGCCTCGAAGAAGCCGAACAGCGGCCGAAGCTGATGCTCGACGATCAAAGCGTGGCGCTCGCCGCCACCAGTCGCGGTCAGCACGATGGGCTTGCCCCGCAACGCTGCCGGATCGATCAGGTCGAAGAAATGCTTGAACAGGCCGGTATAGCTGCCCTTGTAGGTCGGCGAGCCAACCACCAGCACGTCAGCCGCGAGGATCTGGGCCAGAATCGGTTGAGCCTGGCTATCGAGGTCGCGCGCCCACCTTGCCGCGCCCAGCGATGGGCCGACATCCTCGATGTCATAGGTAACAGCCGACAGGCCGTGGCGCGCGGCGATGTCCCTGGTGACGAGTTCGACGAAGGCGCGCGTCTTTGACGGCCGGGTGATGTTGCCGGAAAAGCCGACGACTGTGGGGTTTGACATGGCAGTGGGCCTCTTGGATGTCGAAGTTTTATTGGGGCGAACCTCCGCTCGCCAGTGGAAAATCAGCTCCAGGCGTGCAGCGGCGGGTTCTCGCCGTTGAGGAAATACTTGCCGAGGATCGAATACTTCCAGCGCACCGGATCGTGCAGCGTGTGCGTGCGGGCATTGCGCCAATGCCTGTCGAGATTGTGCTCGGCCAGCGTCGAACGCGTGCCGGCCAGTTCGAACAGCTTGTTCGTCGCGGCGATGGCGATCTCGGTCGACAGGATTTTCGCCTCTGCGGTGACGATCTGCGCATGCGCCACCGTCTCGGCGGTCGGCTCGGCCACGGCCTTGTCGATTGCCAGGCCGGCCTTTTCCAGCAGTGCCTGCGCGGCGTGCAGGCGCAGCGTCAGGTCGCCGACCGCCTGGATGGTGTAGGGATCGTCCCAGGCATTGTCCACGCCACTGTCGATCCAGGCGCGGCTCCTGGTCCTAACGAAGCTCACCGTCTCGTCGATTGCCGCCTGGGCGATGCCGGTGTCGACGGCCACCTGGATGATCTGGAAGATGGCGCCGTCGGCGGTCGGTTTGTCATAGCCCTTGTAGCCGGGCACCAGATGCGTCTTCGGCACCTTGACGTTGTCGATGATGACGGTGCCCGACAGCGTCGTACGCTGGCCGAAGCTCGACCAGTCGTCGATGACGGTCAGGCCAGGCGCACCACGGTCGGCGATCGCATACCAGGCGCGGCCCTCGTCATCGAGCGCCACGATCGGCACCAGATGGGCGAGCAGCGCGCCGGAGGAATAGAATTTGCGGCCGTTGACGATGACATGGTCGCCGGCATCGGTGAAGCGGGTCTCGAAATCGGCGGCGCGCTTGGAGCCGAACTCGGAAAAGGCATTGCCGAACCGCGTGCCCTTCAGTGCTTCGGCAAACAGCAATTTCTGCTGATCCGCGTCGGAAACGGTGCGGATCGCGGCGATGACGCCGAGATGGTTCTGCGCGATCTGGCCGATGGAGGAATCCGCCGCCGAGATGATCTCGACCACCTTGGCCAGCGTGACGTAGGACACTTCCGGCCCGCCGAATGCCTTGGGCACATTGATCGACCACAGGCCGCTTTGCGAGAAGGCGTCGAGCTCGGCGACCGGCCAGATCCGCTCGCGGTCGCGTTTGGAGGAGTCCTTGACGAATTCAGAGGCGAGCGCGTGGGCGACCGCGATCGCCTCGGCGTCGTCCTTGATGATGTGTGCCGGCGCCGACGGCCTTGCGACTGGCGGCACGGCGGCGGAAGCGTGGTCTGTCTTGACGGTCGAGACGGTCATTTCACTGCTCCTTCGAATTTCGTTTCAGGCAACGGCATGGAGATGGGCTGGCTTTGCAGCCGGCGATGGCTGCTGCCCGAGATAGAAGGCGCGCACGTCCTCGCGCTGGCGAAGATCGGCAGCCGCGCCGGAGAGAACGGAGACGCCGTTTTCGAGCACCGTGGCGTGGTCGGCATAGCGCAGAGCGACCGCCGAATTCTGTTCGGCGACCAGAATCGACAGGCCGGTCTCGCGGTTCAGTTTTCTCAGCGTCTGGAAAATGTCCTGGACGATGAGCGGGGCCAGCCCCATCGACGGTTCGTCGAGGACCAGCAAGCGCGGGCGAGACATCAGCGCCCGGCCGATCGCGGTCATCTGCTGTTCGCCGCCGGAGGTCAGGCCGGACAATGTCCGGCGCTTTTCCCTGAGTCGGGGGAAATAGCCGTAGATACGTTCGAGATCCGCATTGATCTCGGCCCGGCGGCCGCTGCGGCCGATGCCGCCGGCGATCAGGTTTTCCTCGACGGTGAGGCTCTTGAAGCAGTGGCGGCCTTCCAGCACCGGCACCAGGCCGGCGCGCACGAGGTCACCGGGCTTGCGGCGCGAGACATCCGAGCCATCATAGCGGATGGTGCCAGCGTTGACCTGGCCGCGCTCGGCCGGCAGCAGATTGGAGACGGCCTTCAGCGTGGTGGTCTTGCCGGCGCCATTGGCGCCGAGCAGCGCCAGGATCTCGCCGCGCCTGATCTCGAAGGAGACGCCATGCAGCGCCGTGATGGCGTGGTTGTAGGTGGCATGGATCGTGTCCACCGCTAGGATGACGTCATTGTCCGGCATGGGCTCTTCTTCCGCGGTTCGAGAAACCCTGGAGGCCGGGCGCCACGGAAAGCTCTCCGTGGCGCCCGGTATTGGCTGATCAGTTGGTGGTCACGGCGTTGGCATCGTCGGCGGTGCGCAGCTTGATGCCCTTCTCGGCGGCATAGGCCTCGGCCGACTTTTCGATGATCGGCCGCAGCAGCGCCCAGTCCGGCGCGATCCAGTCGGAGACGACGTTCCACTTCTTGCCGTCCCACTGCTGGAAGGTCACGTAGCCTTCGCCCTCGTGATTGTCCCAGCTGACGTTGATCGAATGGAACAGGTCCTTGGCGCCGAGCGCCTCGACCTTGGCCGGATCGAGCTTGAGGTGTTCGAAGCCCCAGCGGACTTCGTCGCCGGTCAGCGTGCGGTGGCCAAACTTCTCCTGCGCGACGCGGATCGCCTCGACATTGAGGATGCCGTTGACGATGCCGAGATTGTGGTAGACGGAGCCGATGCGTGACTTGTCTTCCAGATTGCCCTTGTCGGCGCCGTAAACCGTCTTCACGATCTCCTGCACCACCGGATAGGTGTTGCCGGAGGCCTGGGTGGTGATGGCGGTGTAACCCTTGGCGGCGTCGCCGGCCGGGATGACATCCTCTTCGGAATTCGACCAGACATTGCCAACGATGTGGTCGACGGGATAGCCAACCTTGACCGCCGTCTTCAGCGCCACCGGATTCATCACGCCCCAGCCGCGCAGGACGACGAAGTCGGGCTTGGCGCGGCGGATGGTCAGCCACTGCGACTGCTGCTCGTTGCCGGGATGCGGCACTTCGATCTGCTGCACGGTGAAGCCGTATTTCTGCGCCAGCAATTCATAGATCGGGATGGTCTCCTTGCCGTAGGGCGAGCCGTGATAAAGCACGACGATCTTCTTGCCCTTGAGCTTGTCGATGCCGCCTTCCTTGGCGGCGATGTAGTTCACGATGCCCGACGTCTCGCTGTAGGGGTTGAGCAGCAGCGGGAAGACATAAGGGAAGACGCGGCCGTCGGTGGAGTCGGTGCGGCCGTGGTTGACGGTGATCAGCGGCACCTTGTCGGCGGTGATGCGGTCGATCATGGCATAGGCGATGCCGACCGAGAGCGGGTTCCAGGCGGCAGCGCCGGCATGGCTCTTCTGCCGCTCATAGCATTCGACGCCGCGCTCGACCTCGTACTGGGTCTCGCACTCGTCCCAGGTCAGCTTGACGCCGTTGACGCCACCATCGCGGATGTTGATGAGGTTGAGATAATCGATGAAGCCGCCGAAGAAGCCGGTGCCGCCGGCCGCATAGGGGCCGACGCGATAGCTCTGCAGTGGGAAATATTGTTCGTCGGCGTGGGCGGCGGGCAAGGCCACCGACACGATCATCGCCGCGGACAGTGCCGCGGCCTTGATGGTGCTGAGGAAGGTCATCGTCAGGGTACTCCCGGTATGGGCCGTCTTGGTTCGGCCTCTGGTTCATTTTCAAATGCGAATGCGGGGCTCAGGTCGACTGCCAGGCGAACAGGAGCCGTCTTCGGACCCTGTCCCACAGGGCCACCAGCCCGTCCGGTTCAAGGATCAGAAACAGGATGATGAGGGCGCCGAGCACGATACGCTGGCTCATGTCGAGCACGCCCGAGTCGAAGACATCGCCGAGCAGGAAGCCGCCGAGACGAGACAGGGCGAGCGGAAACACAACGATCAAGGCGGCGCCGAAGAATGCGCCGCGGATCGAGGCGAGGCCGCCGATGATGATGATGAACAGGATCTGGAACGAGCGATCGAGATCGAAGCCGTCCGGCTCGACGGTTCGCAGATACGCGAAGGCCCAGATGACACCGGCGATGCCGATAATGAAGGACGAGATGGCGAAGGCCAGAAGCTTGGTTTTCAGCACCGGGATGCCGATGATGCGGGCCGCCGTTTCATTGTCGCGGATGGCGATGAAGTTGCGCCCGGTCTGCGACGACACCAGCCGATAGGCGAGGAAGGTGAGGATGCTGACGATGGTGAGCGCGAACAGATAACGCCCGACGGCGCCGTCGAGAGCGAAGCCTGAAATCGACAGCTTCGGCGCGTCGATGACACCGGACGCCGAGTCGTTGGAGAACCAGCTGAACTTGGTCAATGCCCATTGCACGAAGAACTGCGCGGCGAGCGTCGAAACGGCGAGATAAAAACCCTTCAGCCGCAGGCTGGGCAGGCCGAAGACGATGCCAATCGCGGCGGCGACGATGCCGGCCAGAAAGATGCTGCCGACCAGCGGCAGGCCCTCGACGCGCAGGTTGAAATTGTAGGCGGCGAAGGCGCCTGCCGCCATGAAGGCCGCACTCCCAAGTGAAACCTGGCCGGCATAGCCGGTGAGGATGTTCAAGCCCACGCCGGCGAGGCTGAGCGCCAGGAACGGCAGCAGGATGGCCTCGAACAGATAGCTCGAGCCGATCAGCGGCACGACGCCATAGGCGAAGGCGAGCAGCAGCACCGGCACGATCCATTTCGGCAGGACCGGCGCTGAGGAGAAATCGCTTGTGATCGCGGCCATGGCTCAGACCCTTTCCACAAGCTTCTGGCCGAACAGGCCGGAGGGACGGATCAAGAGGAAGACGAGCGCGACGACATAGGCGAACCAGCTCTCGATGCCGCCGCCGAAATAGTCGCCGATATAGACCTCGGCGAGCTTCTCGCTGGCGCCGATCAACAGCCCGCCGACGATGGCGCCAAGGATGGAATCGAAGCCGCCGAGCACCAGCACCGGCAGCGCCTTGAGCACCACCAGCGACAGCGAGAACTGCACGCCGAGGCGAGCGCCCCAGAGCAGCCCGGCGACAAGCGCGACCAGCCCGGCGGCGGCCCAGACGGTGCCCCAGATCAGCGGCAGCCTGAGGCCAACCGCCAGTGCTGCGAACTGGTCGTCGGCGACGGCGCGGAAGGAGAGGCCGATGCGGGTGTAGCGGAAGAACAGCGACAAAAGGAGAACCATGCCGGCGGCCACCACCGCGGCGAAAATGTCGAACTGGCTGATCAGCACGCCGCCGACTTCGAGCGGCACGTCCTCGATGCCAAGGTCGAGGCCGTGGACCTGCGTGCCCCAGATCAGCTGGGCGGCGCCCTCGATGATGTAGGAGAGGCCGAGCGTCGCCATGAACAAAGTGATCGGCGGCTTGTTGGTCAGGGGCCTGAGCACCGTGCGCTCGATCGCAAGCCCCATCGCCACCATGATGGCGAAGGTGATCACCAGCGCCAGCGCGAACGGAATGCCGCGCTCGACAAGGCTGACGAAGGTGAGTGCGGCGAACAGCAGCATCGCGCCTTGCGCGAAATTGAGCACGCCCGAGGTCTTGTAGATCAGCACGAAGCCGATCGCGACCAGCGAATACATGACGCCGGAGAGCAGGCCGCCGACGAGCACTTCGATGAAGAACTGGTAGTCGAAATCGGCGATCATATGCCTGCCCCGTCCTCATTGTCGGAGGCGACGCCGAGATAGGCATCGATGACGCGCTGGTCGTTCCTGACTTCGTCTGGTGTGGCGTCGGCGATCTTGCGGCCATAGTCGAGAACGGCGATGCGGTCGGACAGGCCCATGACGACGCCGACATCATGCTCGATCAGCACGACGGTGGTGGCGAAGCGGTCGCGCGCGGCGCGGACGAAACTTGCCATCTCGCTCTTCTCGCTTGCAGTCATGCCGGCCATCGGTTCGTCGAGCAAAAGCAAGCGCGGCTCAGCAACCAGGGCGCGGGCCAGTTCGACCCGCTTCTGCAGCCCGTAGGGCAGCGTGCCGGCGAGACGATCGCGGACTGCGGTGAGATCGAGGAATTCGAGAATCTGGTCGGCGCGGCTCAGCGAGTCGCGCTGCTCGCTACGCGAGCGGCCGATGCCAAGCACCTGGCCGGCAAAATTGGAGCGAACCTTGTAAGCGAGGCCGGACGCGACATTGTCGAGGACGCTGAGGCCCTTGAACAAAGCAAGGTTCTGAAAGGTCCTGGCGACGCCGAGATGCGCTAGCCGCTGTGTCGGCACCTGGGCATAGCTGGCGCCATCGAGCAGGACATGGCCGCGATCCGGTTGGTAGACGCCGCTGATGACATTGATCAGCGAACTTTTGCCGGCACCGTTCGGGCCGATGATGGCGCGGATTTCGCCGGGGTGCACCGACAAGTCGATATCGGCCAGTGCGACGACGCCGCCAAACGACAGGCCGATACCTTGCAGCGAGAGCAGCGGTGCGGCGGCGGTCGTGACAGCCTCCGTGAGCTCGGCGTGGCCTTCGGATGACTGCGCAGGGCGGCGTGCCGACGGCAAGCCACGCCCAAAGACTTCCGGCGCATAGACCGAGGCCTCCATCATTCCAAGGGCATAACTGGCCAACGGCATTCCAATCGTCCTCGATTGCTTCAGCAGGCGCGCAAAACCTCGTTGACGCTCGATGGATCGAGCGCCTGGGAACCTTCATCGGTTGCAGGCCGGACTGCCCGGCCTGCCTTTTTGAAAATGGCTATTCCGCTGCCAGTGACGCCGCCTGTTCGGCGTCTTCCAACTCGCGAACGAGCGGGATGACGTGCTTGCCGAAATATTCGACCTCTTCCTGGAAATGCAGGAAGCCGAGCAGGATGAGATCGGCGCCGGCACGCTTCAGGTCGACGATGCGCTCGGCGACCTGTCTCGGCGTGCCGATCAGGTTCGAGCGGAAGCCGTCATTGTACTTGGACCAGATCCTCGAAGGAGGATTTCGCCCAGTTGCCCTCGCCTTCGGGCGAAGCCTTGCCGGCATTCTTGACCTCGTGGCCGAAAGCGTTGACGGCCTCGGGATTGGCCTTGCCGATGATCTCGGCAAGCACCGCCTTGGCCTCGTCCTCGGTCTCGCGGACGATGGCGAAGGCATTGACGCCGACCTTGACCGAATGGTTGTTGGCCTTGGCCTTCGACTTGAGGTCGTCGACCTGCTTGGCGATCTCGGCCGGCGTGTTGCCGTTGGTGAAGTACCAGTCCGAAACGCGCGATGCCATGTCGCGTGCGGCGCGCGAGGAACCGCCCTGGAAGATTTCGGGCAGCTGCGGCGGTTTCGGCTTCAGCGAATACTCATTGAAGCGGTAGAAATCGCCGCGGAAGGTGAAACTATCTTCCGTCCATATTCCGCGCAGCGCCCGGATGAATTCCTCCGAACGGCGATAGCGCTCGTCATGGTCGAGCCAGTGCTCGCCGATGGCGTGGAACTCGCCGCGGAACCAGCCGGAGACGAGGTTGATGGCGACGCGGCCATTGGTCAGATAGCTGATGGTGGCGAGCTGCTTGGCCGCCAGCGCCGGATTCCACGGGCCGGGCAGGATCGCCGCGATCACCTTCAGCGTTGTGGTCGCCGCCAGCAGGTCGTGGCTGAAGGCCACCGATTCATGCTGCTCGTCGGCGCCGTAGCCGGCGGTGAACCGGATCTGGCTCAGCGCATAGTCGAAGCCGGCCTTCTCGGCGATCTGCGCCAGCTTGCGATTGTACTCGGCCGAATGGTTGGTGCGTTGCTCGATGTTGGAAATCACCAGGCCGCCCGAAACATTCGGCACCCAGTAGGCGAACTTGACCGCGTCGGTTCCTGCGTGTGCCATGAACTGTCTCCCATTCAGGCCGTGTCGTTGATCGGTCCGGCGTGGCCGGATTTCGCCAACATTTATTATGTCTACTGATTATATATACAAAGTAGGATTTTCTGTTTTTGGCGTCCTCTTGGGACGGAAATACCAATTTTGCCCGCCCATGCCGGGTTCGGCTTGTCAGCGCGCGGCTGCAACGTCCCCGGCATTGGCGCCGAAAGCCTCCGCGGACGGGAGCCGGTCGATCAGCCTTGCAATCTCTCCCGCGACCATTTGGGCATGGCGAGCAACCTCCGGCAGGCCCATGAGTTCGCCAAAGGTGCCCCGCGCCAGCGGCCCGGCAACGAAAAGCGCGGTGACCGCTCTGTCATCCCGGCCGATGGCACGGCTATCAAGACTGGTCGCGATGCCGAGCCCGTAGGCGTCGACCTTGATCAGCCCGACTTCAGCCAGGGAGCGCAGCGCCGGATTGAGCTGAAGGGCCTGCCCGTGAGCGGGCCCAGTCGTGTTGATGACGGCGTCGAAGCGGGCTGTCTCGATCCGCGTCTGGCCGCGCCGTTGAAAGCTGACCGCGAGGTTCTCGCCCTCATCATTTGACGCGACAAGCCTGGCGGCAATTGTGTCGAACGTTCCGGCGGCGTGACGACGGTCCAACACCGCCGCGACCTGCGGTGCGATCCTGAAGCGATGGACATCCCAGAACACGCGCAGCTGGCGGACCAGCTTTGCCCGTTCGGGCGGGGTAAGGGCGGCCCACAGCGCCGGCCCCTGCAGGCGCAGCTGATCGAAGACGGACTGCCAGTTGACGTTGGCCTCGCGCGCCGCCGCGAGCGTGGCACGGATGATCTTCAGCAGGCCAAGCGCCGATTTGGCCGGCGCCGATGCAAAATCGCCAAACGGTTCGCCCCTGACATCGGGATGGCCGCGCGAGCGTAGGCCGCGGCGCGACAGCGCCAGGATGTGGCCGCGATGGCCGCGGCGATCAAGCTCGGCCACCATGTCGGCCGAGGTCAGCCCGGAGCCGACGATCAGCACCGATGCTTCCGGCCCGATACCGGCAAGTGCCGACGCTGCGTAGGGATCGGCGACAAAACCCGGCGCTTCGGCCAGGGAGGCAAGCGCTACCGGGATTGCGGGCGTTGGATGCGTCGCCGCGAGGACGACAATGTCGGCGGCGCCGGGTCCGGTGGACGTCTGCACGGTCCAGCCGGCGCCATTGGCTTCGCGTATCACCTGCGTGGCCTGGCCTTCGACATGGCGGACCGTGCCTGAATCGAGGTGGGGCGCGAGCTGTTCGGCGACATAGCGGCCGAACACGCGGCGGCGCGGATAGGCGTCGCCATTCTTCCAGATGGCATCCCTGTCGTGTTCGAGTTCGCCGCTGTCAGCCAACCAGCGCGCAAAATGCTGCGGGTCGTCAGGAGCCATGCTCATTCTGACAGCCGGGACATTGACCCGGTGCGATGGCTCTTCGCTGGAATAGGCAAGGCCGCCACCGAGCGCCGGGCGCGGCTCGATCACGGAGACCGACAGGCGCTCCGGCCGATGCGCCTGCGCCAGATGCCAGGCTAGGGCAGCACCGGAAAAGCCGCCGCCGATGATGGCGACGCGCAAACGGCGGGCCGGAGGCAGCGCGTTCACGAGGCGCTGGCGAGCGACTTCGGCCGGTGGTCGCCGGCGATGGTCTCGCCGAACGGTCCGGTGTTGACCGATGAGCCGGCGGCCTTGACCGGATGATCGGTCGGCAGTTTCGGCAGCACAAGTTCGCCGAAACGATAGGCTTCTTCCAGATGCGGGTAGCCGGACAGGATGAAGGTGTCGATGCCGAGGCGCCGGTACTCATCGATCCGCTCCGCGACCGTGTCGGGGTCGCCGACGAGGGCCGTGCCCGCACCGCCGCGCACCAGGCCGACGCCGGCCCAGAGGTTGGGCGCGATCTCGAGCTTGTCACGGCCGCCGCCATGCAGCGCGCTCATGCGCGCCTGGCCGACCGAATCCATGCGGGCAAAGACTTTCTGGGCCGAAGCGATCGTCGCGTCGTCGAGCCGGCTGATCAGGCTGTCCGCTGCCGCCCAGGCCTGCTCGGTGGTTTCGCGCGCAATGACATGCAGGCGAATGCCGAAGGAGAGTTTGCGGCCGGCCTTTTCGGCCAGTTCACGCACGGTATCCAGCTTGCGCTCGACGTCGGCTGGCGGTTCGCCCCAGGTCAGGTACTTGTCGATCTCCTGCGCCGCCACCACCGATCCGACATCGGACGAGCCGCCGAAATAGAGCGGCGGATAGGGCGTCTGCACCGGCGGGAACAGCAGCCTGCCGTCCTCGATGTGGAAATGCTTGCCCTGGTGCTCGACCGTCTCGCCGCTCAGCACGCGCTTGTAGATTTGCAGGAATTCCTGGGTCACCTCGTAGCGCTCGGCATGCGAGAGGAAAATGCCGTCGCCCTTGTTCTCCAGCGGATCGCCGCCGGTGACGACATTGATCAGCAGGCGGCCATTGGAGATGCGGTCGAGCGTCGCGGTCATGCGCGCGGCGAGCGTCGGCGACTGCAGGCCGGGCCGCACGGCGACGAGGAAGCGCAGCCGCTCGGTCAGCGGCGCCAGCGCCGAGGCGATCACCCAGGAATCCTCGCAGGCGCGGCCGGTCGGCAGCAGAACGCCGTAATAGCCCAGCGTGTCGGCGGCCTTGGCCACCTGTGTCAGATAGGGCAGGTCGACAGCCCTGCCGCCTTCCGTCGTGCCGAGATAGCGACTGTCGCCATGGGTCGGCAGGAACCAGAGAACCTTGATGCGGTCGGGAACGTCTTTGGTCATGGCTGGCCTCCCGCAGTTCGGCGGCGGCCTGACAGGGTTGAAAGCGGGCGCAAAGGGGCGGGCATGGCGGAGTCCTGTCCGGGAAAACCAGATCGCCAGCGCACTTTGCTTATTCTACAAACTCTGTAGAGTTAGTTTATTCCAAATCCGTCGCTGAAATTGGAAATTATCTCCGCCCGCTCAAACCGATGCGGGTTGCGGTCAACTCCTGAAAAGATCGGGCCGTTCGACACTTAGCCGCCGGACGGTGCGCAGCACTTCCTGCAGATGGGTGGCCATATGCGCTCCGGCCTCGTCGGACAGGCCCTGTTCGATGGCATCGAGAATGGCGGTGTGCTGCGCGAGAAGTGTTTCAAGGTGGCCCTGCTCCGGCAGGCTGAGATAGCGCACGCGATCCATCTGCAGCTTGACCACCTGGATGACGCGCCAACTCTTCGGCAATCCGGCCGCCTCGCAGAAATTGCGGTGAAACGCCTCGTCGAGCTCCAGGAACAGCTCCCGGTCCTTGCCGGCCACCGCCAGTTTCTGACGGGCCAGGTTTGCCCGTCCGGCTTCGAGGAAACCGGGCGAAGGTTTTTTCGCCAGGCGGGATACGACGGAGACCTCGAGGGCTTCTCGGATGAACTGTGCTTCTTCCACATCCTCGAGCCGGATCGGGGCGACGAAGCTTCCGCGTTGCGGCAGGATGTCGATCAATCCCTCGTCGGCGAGACGGATCAAGGCTTCCCGGACCGGCGTGCGACTGACGCCAAGCTGTTGGGCGAGGTCCTTTTCGCTCAGACCCTCCGACGGCAATATCGCAAGCGTGGTGATGGCGCGCCGCAGCAGTTCGTAGATCTGCGGCGAGATCGGCAGCCGGTTGTTGACGGAGCCGAGAAGCTTCGCCGTTTCGCGCGGCTCAGCACCGCGGGACTTCGCTTCGGTGTTCAAGAGCCTCGGCCTCTCCTACGGATTCGTTTCGTTGTAACGCCTAGCATGCATACACGCAAATGCAATTGACATGGTACCATACCAGTTGTAAATCGACTGTCGGCGCGCAAGCGGTCAAGGACGGACTGGTCGCCGGGGTCACGGCCGTCAGCTCGAACAATTCGGTCACCGAACAGGCGGCGCAGATCCAGAACCTGATCCTGCAGGGCTACAACGCCATCATCGTGCTGGCCGGCTCCGACACCGCGCTCAACGGTGCGGTCAAGGATGCCTGCAACGCCGGCATCGTTGTGGTCGCCTTCGCCAGCGGCGTCACCGAGCCTTGCGCCTACCGGGTCGATTACGATCTCGATTCCTACGCCAAGGCGGAACTCGACTACATCCAGAGCAAGCTGGGCGACAAGCCGGCAAACATCTTCGAAATCCGCGGCATGGCCGGCGACGGCTTCGACAAGCGGCTTCATGAAGGCGTCGAAAAGGCGATGAAGGCACATCCGAGCTACAAGGCCGTCGGCGAGGTCTATGGCCAGTGGACGGCTACGGTTGCGCAGAAGGAAGTGTCGGGCGTGCTGCCGTCACTGCCGCAGATCGACGCGGTGCTGACCCAGGGTGGCGACGGCTATGGCGCCGCCATGGCCTTCAAGGATGCCGGCCGCAAGCTGCCGATCATCATCATGGGCAATCGCGAGGACGAACTCGGGCTCTGGAAGCAGGAGCACGACGCCAATGGCTACGAGACCTTCTCGCTCGGCGCCACGCCAAGCGTATCGCAGGTGGCCTTCTGGGTGGCGCAGCAGATCCTGGCCGGCAAGGAGGTGCCGAAATTCGTCGAGGTGCCGCTCTTGCAGATCAACCAGCCCGACCTTGGCGCCTGGCTCGCCACCGTGCCGAAAGGCGGCGTGGTGAATGCCGAGTATCCGCAGGCCCTGGTGGCGGATATCATCGACGCCAATGTGAACAAGAAGCCGCTGCCGGGCGTGCCCGCCCCCAAATGAGAGCCTGAGCCTTGAACAGCGCCGCGACGTCCGACCCGCCTGTCGCCTCGGCGGACGTCGCGCGCCCCTATCTGGCGGTGCGCGACGTCCGCAAGAGCTACGGCGCGGTGCATGCTTTGGGCGGTGTCGACTTCAGCATCCTGCCCGGCGAGGTCGTCGGCCTCGTCGGCCATAATGGCGCCGGCAAATCGACGCTGATGAACGTGCTTGCCGGCACCGTAGAGCGAAGCAGCGGCGCCTTCGACCTCGATGGTGTGCCGGTCGGCAAGTGGAGCGCGTTCGCTGCCCAGACCGGCGGACTGCGCTGCGTCTTCCAGGAATTGTCGCTCTGCGCCAATCTTTCGCTGGCCGAGAACACACGCATCGTCCATCGCCGCTTGCGCGGCCCCGGCTGGCGCAAGCGTGCCCGCGCGGTGATCGGGAAAACATTGGACGAGATTTTCCCGGGCCACGGCATCGACCCCGAAACCAGGGTGGCCGAGCTGGCGATCGGGCCAAGGCAGATGGTGGAGATCGCGCGCGCCTTCTCGGAAACCGACACGCCGGTGCGCTGCGTCATCCTCGACGAACCGACATCGGCGCTCGGACATGAGGCCACGCAACAGCTGCTCGACCATATCCGCCGCGCGGCGGCGCGCGGCATCGCCTGCATCCTGATCACCCACCGCCTCAACGAGATTCTCGCGGTCTGCGACCGGGCCGTGGTCATGGTCGACGGCAAAGTGGTGGCCGCGCGCCCGACGGCCGGGCTGAGACGCTCGGCGCTGGTCGAACTGATGGGCAGTATCGAGGCGCCGCGCGACCGCTCCAGCCGCACCATCGCTGCGTCGGGAAAGCCGCTGGTGGTGGACCATCCCGGGAACGGTGGCGACGACCTGTCGATCCAGGCGGCGGCGGGCGAGATCATCGGCTTTGCCGGCCTTGACGGCCACGGCCAGCGCGAGCGGCTGCGGGCGCTGTTTTCGGTCGCGCGCAAGCAGAACCGCCGGAGCAGCCCGGCCACGCCCGTTGCCTATGTGGCCGGCGACCGGCAAGGCGAGGGCGTCTTCACGCTGTGGTCGATCGCGGAAAACCTGACCATCCGCAGCCTCAAGGCGTTGCGGCGAAACGGGCTGATCTCGACCAGGGCCGCCCGCGACCTGGCGCAGACATGGTCGACGCGCCTGAAGGTCAAGGCGCCTTCCATCGACACGCCGATCCTCAGCCTGAGCGGCGGCAACCAGCAGAAGGTGCTGTTCGCCCGCGCGCTGGCGTCCGACGCGCGGGTGATCTTCCTCGACGATCCGATGCGCGGCGTCGATGTCGGCACCAAGCATGAGGTCTACCAGCTGATCCGAAGCGAGGCCGAGAACGGGCGCTGCTTCATCTGGTACACGACCGAACTCGAGGAGCTCAGCAATTGCGACCGGCTCTACGTCTTTCGCGAAGGCCGGGCGGAGGTGCAGCTCGACGGCAACGACATCGAGCCCTCCCGCATCCTGCAGGCCTCTTTCGGAGGCGCGCATGGTTGACGCGGTCCTCTCCTCCCGCCGCCCTGCCCGGCCGGCATGGCTTGGCGGTGCCGTGCAGATCGGCCTGCCGGCGGTGGCGCTGCTGGTGATGCTGGCCGTCATCTTCTGGATCCGCCCGGCGGCGATGAGCTATTTCGGCTTCACGCTGCTGTTCAAGCTCGCCGTGCCGCTGGTGTTCGCAGCCCTAGCGCAGATGATGGTCATTATGCTGGGCGACATCGACCTGTCCAACGGCGCCTTTGTCGGTCTGATCACCTGCGTCACCGCGCTTTATCTCGGGGATTTTCCGGCGCTCGCTGTGCTGATCTACCTGGCGACGATCGCCGCCTATGCCGGCTTCGGGCTGCTGATCCATGTCAGGCAGCTGCCTTCGATCATCGTGACGCTCGGCATGTCCTTCATCTGGCTCGGCACCGCGATCCTGCTGCTTCCCGCACCTGGCGGCACGGCGCCGGACTGGCTGGTCGGCTTCATGAGCTGGCAGCCGCCTCTGCTGCCGCTGCCGGTGTGGCTGGCGGCCTTCGCCGCGGCCATCGGGCACCTTGTCATCACACGCTCGTCCTATGGCGCGGTGCTGCGCGGCGCCGGCGCCAACCCGCGCGCGGTCGAGCGCGCCGGATGGTCCGTTGTCGGTCTTCGTGTCGCCACCTATACCGGCGCCGGACTGCTCGCTTGCCTGGCCGGAATAGCACTCACCGGCCTTACCACCTCCGGCGACCCCAATGTCGCGCCAGCCTACACACTGCTGGGTGTCGGCGCGGTCATCCTCGGCGGCGGCACCTTCACCGGCGGTATCGTGTCGCCGGTGGGAACGGTCATCGGCGCGCTTACGCTATCGCTGGCAGGGTCGCTGCTCTCCTTTCTCGCCGTGCCGCCGACCTGGCAGATCGGCGCGCAGGGCGTGATCCTGTTCCTGGTGTTGGCCGGACGCGTTCTGCTGGCGGAGCGGGTTTCATGATCCGTCGCCGGCTGTTTCTCGCACCCTGGACCTACGGCTTCATCGTCGCGCTGGCGATGTGGCTGGCAACCACGGCCTATTCCGGCTGGGGCAGTGCCGGCGCCACGATTTCCGCAGCACTGGCCTTTGGCGCCTTCAGCGTCGTCGTCGGCACCGGACAGATGCTGGTGGTGGCCTCGGGGCCAGGCAACATCGATCTCTCCGTGCCGTCGGTGCTGACGCTCGCGGCCTATGTCTCGATGGCGGTGATGAACGGCAACGATGCGATGATCCTGCCCGGATTGATGGTGGCGCTCGGCGTCGGCGCGGTCGCCGGCGCGCTCAATTTCCTTGCCATCAAGGCCTTGCGGCTGCCGCCGATCATCGCGACGCTGGCCTGGAGCTTCGTCTTCCAGTCGCTCGCCTTCAATCTCGGCGGCGAGGCCACGCTGAAGCCGCCGGCGATGCTGTCCTTGTTCACCTCGTGGCGGGTCGCGGGCGTCCAGTTCATGCCAATCTTCGTGATGGCGCTGACGCTGTTGACCGCGCTCATCCTGCAACGCAGCGTCTGGGGCCGCCACCTGCTGGCCAGCGGACAGAGCGAACCGGCCGCGAAGCTGGCGGGCATCGAGGTCTGGCGGGTGCGGCTGGCGGCCTACATGCTGTGCGGAACGGCAGCGGCGCTGGCCGGGTTCCTGCTGTCGGGCTTCACCGGCGGCGCGGCGCTCAACATGGGCGACGCCTATCTGATGGAATCGATCGCTGTCGTGGTGCTCGGGGGCACCAGCGTCGCCGGCGGGCAGGCCAATGCGATCGGCATCTGGGGCGCGGCGCTGTTCTTCAACCTGATGGCCACCATGCTGAACACGTTTCGCATCGAGGCCGGTGTACGTTTTCTCCTGACGGGCGTGCTGATCATCCTCATCGTGGCGATCGTGCCGCGCCGAAGCGCAGCCTGAGGGGTGGGATCCACAATGCTGTTCGACGATGACCTCGGCCCTATCGATCTCACGCACCGCATGCGCGCCGGCATGCCGGTCTGGCCGTCGCCCTCGTCTCAAGGTCCTGAAAAGGTGAGCTGCCGTGGTTGATATCGTCGTCCGCAAACCGGGGGCACTCGCCGTTCAGGCTGGCACGGAGCCCCGGCCTGATGCTGGAGAAGTTGTCGTGCGCGTGCAGCGCGCCGGCATTTGCGGGTCGGACATCCATATCCTGCACGGATCGAACCCGTTTGCCGTCTATCCGCGCATCATCGGCCATGAGTTTGCCGGCGTCGTCACCGCGCTTGGCACGGGTGTTTCCTCGGTGCGCGCGGGCGACCATGTCGTGGTCGATCCGGTGGTTTCATGCGGCCATTGCTATCCCTGCCGCGTCGGGCGGCCGAATGTCTGCGCCAATCTCGAGGTCATGGGTGTTCATCGTGACGGTGGCTTCCGCAATCTCGTGGCCGTGCCGGCCCGCAATGTCGTTGCCGTTCCCGCCGATATGCCGTTCGGCCTGGCGGCGCTCGCCGAACCGTTCTCGATCGCCGCCAATGTGCTGGACAGAACCGGCTGCGGGCCGCAGGACACGGTGCTGGTCTACGGCGCCGGCACCGTCGGCGTCACCGTGCTGCAGGTGGCCAAGCTGCTTGGCGCGCGCTGCATCGTCGCCGACATCGATGAGGCCCGCCTCGAGCGCGCATCGGGCTTTGGCGCGGATGCGGTCATCCATTCGCGGCGCCAGCCGGTCGCTGAGGCCGTCAGGGACGAAAATGATGGCCTTGGCCCCACGGTGATCATCGACGGCGCCGGCGTGCCGGCGCTTCTCGACGAGGCATGCCGCATCGCCAGCCCGGCCGGTCGCATCGGCCTGCTTGGATTCTCGGCGACACCGTCCAGCCTCAGCCAGCAAGAGGTGGTGCGCAAGGAACTGACTGTTGTCGGCTCGCGCCTCAACCGTCAACTGTTGCCCAAGGTGGTGGAATGGCTGGCGAGCAAGCGCCTCACCCCGGAGGCGATGATCACCCAGGTCTTTGCCGCGGCGGACGCCAAGGCAGCCTTCGACCTGATCGAAAGGGAACCGCAGCGGACGCTGAAGGTCCAGCTCGATTTCTCCTGAATCTTCTCGTGGCAATAGTTGCCAGCGGTCTACCGGATCCGACAGGACCGTGTCACGAGGCAGCCGGATCAGCCGACTTGATCACCATTGAGCCGGCCTATCGAACACGCGGCATTCCAATATAATCTGACCACTTCTGGTGAACGAAGACGTGGATTTGCCATGGACCTGGATCCTTCGACGCTCAATCGGGCGCTGCCGCTGCGCGATCAGATCTATCACAAGATCCGCAATCTGATCGTCGTCGGACAGATGAAGCCGGGGGAAGTCATCAACGAGGTGGCCATCGCTGAAGCCCTCGGCGTCTCGCGCACACCGGTGCGCGAGGCGGTCAAGCGCATCAGTGACGAGGGCCTCGTCACGATCCTGGCGCAGACCGGCACCTATGTCGCCCCGATCAACCGCGTCGACCTGGAAGAAGCCTATGTCATCCGCCGCGCCCTGGAGATGGAGAGCGCCAGGCGCGCGGCCGCCAAATTCACGCCATCAGCCGGCGAACTTCTGGAGGACAATATGGCGGCGCATCGGCTCGCCATATCGCGCGGCCGATATGCCACCGCGATCCAGCTCGACGATGTCTTCCACCGCACCATCGCCGAGATCTGCGGCCTGCCGAAAATCTGGCGCGCCGTCGACATCTCCAAGGCGCAGATGGATCGGGGCCGCTACCTCGTCATCCCGAAGCCCGGCTATGGCGAACAGACGATCGAGCAGCACGGGGCTATCCTGGAGGCACTGAGGCGCCACGACGCCGAGGGCGCCGCGCAGGCGATGGAGAACCACCTCGAAACGTCGTTCCGCAACACGCTCGAAGTCGCCGCCGAGCTTCTCGGCTGAAGCCGGCCGCACTGGATACGATCAGGCATTCAAAGGCGGATTGATGGCGCGTGTCTGCCTCGGCACGATCTTGAGTTCGCCATCGGGCACTGCGGCCGCGATGCCGACAATGTGCCGGCCCGTCAGATGCAGGCTGCGGAACGCCCAACGCGAGGCATCGTCATCGATCTCGTCGCCGAAATGGGCGATGGGCGGAGAGACCTGCAGGTCCAGCTCAACGTTCTTCACCGGCAAGGAGAGGCCAATGCCGCGCGCTTTCACGTAGGCTTCCTTGAGCGTCCACAGAGTGAAAAAGAAATCCTGTCTCGCCTGCCCGCTCATCGCCTCGAAGCGCGCGCGTTCCCGGGGCGAAAATACCGCCGGCGCCAGTTCGGCGAGACCGACATCGCGGTCGCGAGGCTCGACGTCGACGCCGATCTCCGCGAAAGTGGCAACCGCGCAGGCCACCAGGCCACGGGTGTGAGACAGGCTGAAGTGGAGGCCGCTGACGTCCAGGCTGTCGTCGATGAACGGGCGGCCATACCGATTGGTGTCAAAGCGCCAGTGTTCCGGGGTGATATCGCGATAGCGCGACAGGGTGGTCCTGACCAGGCCGCGGACAGCGAGATGCTGAAGCCGGGCCGGTTCGGACTTGAAGGCGTCATGCCGATGGCGTTCGGGCCCGCTCAGAAGCCGCAGGCAGGCGGCCTGATCGTCCAGGCCGAAGTCGTCGAGCGGCACGTACCATAGATCGACCTGGCCTCGCGGTGGATCGCCTTCTTTCATGGCCGGAGCCGGTCTGGCGCGGGTGACGACATCACGATTGTTCCAGGCAAATCCGCCGCGCCACGTTCGATCGCGGCCCGATGACGATCCAGGAGCAGAGGAATGCGATGCGCGTCTTCATGTTTCGGGGACAGGGATCACAGTTCACCGGCATGGGCAAGAACCTGTTCGATGAGGTCGGCGCGGCAGTGAGGTGGTGACGCCCGCGTCAAGACCCGGCCCTATCCCTGCAATCGCCCGAGATTGTCGGCGAAGCGCTGGACCATTGCGAGGCCAATCTCATTGGGCCGCATCGCTGGCGCCCGATCCTGTATGGCGATGCCGGCGCGGGCGCCGAACAGCCGCTTGCCGTAGCAGATCAGGTTCTCGATGCCTTGCATGACGAAGACCGCTGCCGGCAGCATTTTGGCATACTCGGCCTCGGCTGCAGCTTCGTCTCCGGCGCGAAACGCCTCATAGGCGCGCACGGCATGGTCGATGCAGTCCGGCGCCAGGATCATGCCGCGGCAGCCGATGCGGAAATTGTCGACCAATTCCAGCCCGCCGCGCCCGTTGAAGACGGGAAGCCGGCCTTCGGTGCGTTCGATCAGGCCGGCAATGTCGGTGACCGGACCCTCGCCCTTGATCAACCTGATGTTGGTGTGAAGCGTATCGAGGTCGCGGATTTCGTCAGATGTCAGGCCACGGCCGAAAAAGGCCGGCGCATTCTGGATCGCCACCGGCAGGTCGGTGGCTTCGGCGACGCGGCCGAAGAAGCGCATGTATTCTGACGCCCCGTAGGATCCCCCAGGCGGCTGCAGGATCACCCAGTCGGCGCCGACGCTTTCGGCGTGGCGCACCTGTGCGACCTGCTCGGCAACCGAAGACCCAAAGATAGTGAAGGCGAGCGGCACCTTGCCGGCAGTGTCCTCCGCCGTCCAGTCCATGATTGTTCGGCGCTCGGCCTCGGTCAACTTGGCAACTTCCGTGGCGAGGCCAAGTGCCGCCATGCCATGCACGCCGCTCGCCAGGCAAATCCCGCCCTGCCTGCGCATTGCCGCGCGGTCGAGTTTTTCCTGGCCGTCGAACAGGGCGTAGAGGATGGCGTGGATGCCGTGGAAATCATCGGGCCGGAACTTTGGCATCCATTCGCCCTCAATGGCTTTCGCGCGGAATGGCGTGGCCGCGGCTGCCGACGAGGAAATCGAGGTCGGCGCCACGGTCCGCCTGCAGCACATGCTCGGTGTAGAGACCCTGATAGCCACCGCGCATCGCCGGCTCCGGTGCAACCCAGCACGTCCGCCGTTTCGCGAGGTCCTGCTCAGATACGTCGAGATGCAGCCTGCGGGCCTCGACATCGAGTTCGATGATATCGCCGCTTTTGACCAGCGCCAGCGGACCACCGATTGCGGCTTCGGGCGCGGCATGCAGCACGACCGTGCCGAAGGCGGTGCCGGACATGCGGGCGTCGGAAATGCGGATCATGTCGCGGACGCCCTGCTTCAGGAGCTTTTGCGGCAGCGCCATGTTGCCGACCTCGGCCATGCCGGGATAGCCCTTGGGGCCGCAATTTTTCAGCACCATGATCGACGTCTCGTCGACGTCGAGCGCGGGATCGTCGACGCGCGCCTTGTAGTCGTCGATGTCCTCGAAGACGACGGCACGGCCGCGGTGCTTCATCAGAGCCGGCGAAGCGGCCGACGGTTTGATGATGGCGCCATCAGGCGCCAGGTTGCCGCGCAGCAACGCGATGCCGCCATGCGGCGTTAGCGCCTTGTCGCGCGGGCGGATCACCTCTGGATTGTAGTTTTGGGCTTCGGCGATGTTCTTGCCCACGCTCTTGCCGGTCACCGTCAGCGCGTCGAGATCGAGCATATCGGCGATCTCTTTCATAACGGCGGGAATGCCGCCGGCATAGCAAAAGTCCTCCATCAGGAAGCGGCCTGAGGGCATCAGGTCGAGGATGGTCGGTACGTTGCGGCCATACTGGTCCCAGTCGTCCAATGTCAGTTCGGTGCCGACACGGCCGGCAATCGCCAGCAGATGAACGACCGCATTGGTGGAGCCGCCGATCGCGCCATTGACACGTATCGCGTTGGCGAAGGCTTTTCTCGTGAGGATAGCCGACGGGCAGAGATTCTCATTGACCATTTCGACGATACGCCGCCCCGTCATGCGGGCGATGCGGCTGCGGCGTGCGTCGACCGCCGGATAGGCGGCATTGCCGGGCAGTGCCAGACCGAGCGCCTCGACCATCGAGGCCATGGTCGAGGCCGTGCCCATGGTCATGCAGTGGCCGGGCGAGCGCGACATGGCGCTCTCGGCATTGGCGAAATCCTGTTCGCTCATCACACCGGCGCGGACATCCTCGGAGAATTTCCAGACATCGGTGCCGGAGCCGATCTCGCGACCTTGGAAGCGGCCGTTGAGCATCGGCCCGCCGGAGATGACGATCGACGGCAGGTCGCAGGAGGCGGCACCCATGACCAGCGACGGCGTGGTCTTGTCGCAGCCGGCCATCAGCACGACACCGTCCATCGGGTTGCCGCGGATCGCTTCCTCGACATCCATGGAGGCGAGGTTGCGGAACAGCATCGCCGTCGGCCGCAGATTGGATTCGCCGCAGGAGAAGACCGGAAATTCCAGTGGCAGGCCGCCGGCCTCGAGCACGCCGGCCTTGATGTGCTCGATCAGGCCGCGAAAATGGACATGGCACGGCGTGAATTCGGAGAAGGTGTTGCAGATGCCGATCACCGGGCGGCCGTCGAAAGCGTCGTCGGGCAAGCCGTTGTTCTTCATCCAGCTGCGGTGGATGAAGGCATCCTTGCCGAGGCCGCCGAACCAGTGCTGCGATCGTCTCTTGGTCATGGTTTTTTCCGAAATTCAGGCGGGATGCTGCAGCTGGCTCAGCCCGCCATCGACGACGAGCGTGGCCGCGTTCATGAACGGGCACTCGTCGGAAATCATGAAGACAGCGGCGAGCGCGATCTCGCGCGCCGAGGCGATGCGGCCGCCTGGATGCAGCGCCATGGTGTTGGCGCGCGCCAATGCCGGATCGGCAAAGCTATTCCAGTAGTCGATCGCCTTCTGCGTCTCGACATAGCCGGGCGCCAGCGCATTCACGCGCACGCCCTGCCCCGCATATTCGAGCGCCAGCGACTTGGTCAGGCCGAGCAGCGCGTGCTTGGCGACGGGATAGGGGAAGGTATGCGGGATGATGGTGAAGCTGTGCGTCGAGGCAATGTTGAGGATGGCGCCGCCGCCGCTGGCGATCATGCCTGGCAGCACCGCCTTGCTGCAATTCCAGGCGCCCTTGACGTTGACGTCGAAATTGCGGTTCCATTCTTCCTCGGTCGCCTCGAGCGGCGTCGAGAATACGTTCATGCCGGCATTGTTGATCAGCGCGTTGATCGGCCCGATCTCGGCGGTTGCCTGCTGAACGGCAGCATGGATCGCGGCCCCGTCGCTGATGTCGGCTGTTGCATGGCCGACATCACCCTTCGATGCGGCCAGGCCGGCAACGGTCTTGTTCAGAAGCTCACCGTCCTGATCAACCAGAAACAGCCTTGCCCCTTCGGCCAGACAGGCCTCGGCGATGGCCAGCCCGATGCCTTGCGCGGCACCCGTGAGGAAGATGCGTTTGCCGGACAGGCGCTCAGCCATCGCTGTCACTCCAGGGAAAACGGATCAACGCCGGCCCAATGCCGACGAGCGCAGATTGTCGAGCAGCACGGCAAGCAGCAAGATCACGCCACGCACAATGTACTGATAGAAGGCCGGAATGTTGAGCAGGTTCATGGCGTTCTCGGCAATGCCCATGATCAGCACGCCGACGATGACGCCCGACATGGTGGCGCGGCCGCCAGCGAGCGAAACGCCGCCGAGCACGCAGGCCGAGATGACCGAAAGCTCGAGCCCGACCGCCGCATTGGGCTGACCCGAAGTGATGCGCGACGCCAACAAGATGCCGGCGATGCCGCAGACGACGCCCTGCAGCGCGAAGATCCAGATGCGTGTCCTGTCGACATTGACGCCGGCCAGCCGCGAAGCTTCCGGATTGCCGCCAATGGCGAGCGTGTTCTTGCCGAAGACGGTGCGGTTCAAGACGAAGCCGAAGATGCCGAAGAGCACGGCCAGCACCCAGATCGGCGTCGGGATGCCGAGCAATTTCGACAGCGCCAGCTGGTAGAAATCCGGGCTGTTGATGCCGACGGCGCGGCCGTCGGATGCAATCAACGCCAGGCCGCGCACGATCTGCATGGTGGCGAGCGTCGTGATCAGCGCGTTGATGCGGAATTTGGCGATGACGACGCCGTTGATGAAGCCGACGAAAGCGCCGCAAGCGATCGCCGCAAGCAAGCCGAGCAGGATCGAGCCTGTGTAGTTCGACGCCATCACCGCGACCATGCCGGCAAAGGCGACGATCGAGCCGACCGACAGGTCGAAGTCGCGCGCGGCGAGGCAGAACATCATGGTGCAGGCGACGATGCCGACGGTGACCACCGACTGCAGCAGGCCAAGCATGTTGCGGTCGGTGAGGAAGTTCGGCACCAGAGCCGACACCAGCGCGAAGGCGACGATGAAGATGACGACGAGCCCCTGTTCGCCGAGCAGGATTTTCTTCAACTGGTCGGTCATGCCAAAAGTCCTCAGGAAGCGATCGCGTCGGGGGTTTTCGTGTCTGGGAGGGCGGCGGCCAGGATCGCCTTCTCGGCGAACTGGTCCCGCGTAAGTTCGGCGCTGACGCGTCCGCCGCACATCACCAGGACGCGATCGCAAATGCCCATCACCTCCGGCAGTTCGGACGAGACGACGACGATCGCCATGCCGTCTTCGGCAAGCTGGTAGAGCAGTTCGTAGATTTCCGCTTTGGCGCCGACGTCGATGCCGCGCGTCGGCTCGTCGACGATGAGCACCCGCACGCCCTGCTCCGACAGCCAGCGGCCGAGGATGACTTTCTGCTGGTTGCCACCGGAGAGGTTGATGATGTCCTGCTTGCGCGAGGGCGTGCGCACCTTGAGCTTCTTGATAAAGGTCTCGGCGGTGGTGATCTCGCTGGCGCGGTTGAGCACGCCGAAGCGCGTGTGATGCCGCCGCGAGGAGATGTTGATGTTTTCCTCGATCGAGCGGCCCTGGATGATGCCGTCATGCTTGCGGTCTTCCGAACACAGCACGATGCCGGCGCGGATCGCGTCATGCGGATCGGTGGCGCGGGCAATCTTGCCGTCCACGCTGGTCGTACCGCCCGAGCGCGGGTCGGCGCCAAAGACCAGCCGCATCAGTTCGGAGCGCCCGGCGCCGATCAACCCGAAGAAGCCGACGATCTCGCCGGCACGGGCTTCGAAGCTGGCCGGCGTCATCAGTTTGGGGCCGCTGAGATTGTCGACCTTTAGGCGGACGTCTCCCGCCTTGCGTGGACGAAAACCCCAGATGTCGGAGATTTCGCGGCCGACCATTTCGGCGACGACCTGGTCGCGCGTGACACCTTTCAGCGAAGCGTGGTGCGCCGCGAGCTTGCCGTCGCGCAGCACGGTCAGGCTGTCGCAGAGGCGAAACACCTCGTCCAGCCGATGCGAGACATAGATGATAACCTTGCCCTCGCCTCGCAGTCGGTTGATCAGGGCAAACAGGATTTCGCTTTCGCGCGACGACAGCGACGAGGTCGGCTCGTCCAGCGCGATGACGCGCGCGTCGAGCATAACCGCCTTGGCGATCTCCACCATCTGGCGCTCGCCGATGGACAGCGTCTTGACCTTGCGGCGCATGTCGATGTCGATGCCCGCCGATCTCAGCTTGGCGCCGACATCGTCCAGCATCCGGCGGCCGGCGATGATACCGGCGCTGGCGGGGAAGCGGCCGAGGCTGAGGTTTTCGGCAACGGTCAACTCGGGGACGAGTTGCAGTTCCTGGTGGATGACGATGACGCCATTGTCGAAGGCATCCCTTGTCGATGAATAGGCCTGGACCTTGCCGTCGATGCGGATCTCGCCTTCGTCGGCATGCTGGTCGCCGGACAAGATCTTGATCAGGGTGGATTTGCCGGCGCCATTCTCGCCCATCAGCCCATGCACGGCGCCCTTGTCGACGCCGAAGGAGACGTCCGACAGCGCCTTGACGCCCGGATAGGTCTTGGTGATGCGCGAGAAGTCGAGAAAGGACACGGACGTCGATCCTTCTGGTGTGGCCCTTGTTGAGCCATGACAAACAGACGGCGGGATGGGCCGCCGCCTGTTTGTACAGGGAGGATTATTCGATGCCGAGGCCCTGGCGGACCTTCTGGTAGTCGTCGCGCTTGGCCAGCGCACCGGAGGTCAAGGTCAGCTTCGCCGGTTCCTTGTTGTTGGCGACCCAGTCATACATGTTGAGCGCCGTCTCGTAGCCATGGCGCTTCGGCGAGATGATCACCGTGCCGACAAAGCCGGTGGCGGTCGGCTTCTTGAACTCGTTGATCGCCGAATCCGCGCCGCCGATGCCGACGCCGATCATGCCGTCAGCCGGAATGCCGACGCTTTCGGAAGCGCGCACTGCGCCCAGAACCGCCTCGTCATTGAGGCCGAAGGAAACCCACTTCTTGATGTCGGCATGGGCGTTGAGCACGACCGTTGCGGCATTGAGTGCGGCTTCGGTGTCGGTCTTGGCCTGCGGCGCGTCGAAGATGTTCCCGGCCTTGAAGCCGTTCGCCTTGAGCACCGAGATGGCGCCTTCGACACGGTCGACGGCGGTCGGCAACTGATCGTAGGAGACGCGAATGGCGCCGACCTCGTCGACCTTCCAGCCGCGCGCCTTCATTTCATCGACGATCGCCTGGCCGACGGCCTCACCGATCTTGGTCGCCGAGATGCCCATATGCGGCACGTCTTCCAGCGCCTTGCCGTCGGCACCGACCAGGCGGTCGTCGACGGTCATCAGCTTGAGATTGTTGGCGGCGGCCTTGGCGACGATGCCGGGGCCGAGCTTCACATCAGGCGTGCAGACGATGAAACCCTGGGCGCCCTGAGCGCCGAGATTGTCGATCGCCGACATCAGCTTCTCACCGTCCTCGGCGCCGATCTTGACCAGGGTAAAGCCCTTTTCCTTGGCGGCCTGGTCGGCGAACTTCCATTCGTCCTGGAACCACGGCTCCTCGGGCTGTTTGACGATGAAACCGATCTTGGTGTCCTGAGCATATGCAGCGATGGTCGTGACGGACAGCACGGCAAGCGCGCCCGCGACGAGCGCGGTCTTCAAAAGTCGCATGATTACCTCCCAGCGATAGGCCGGGCGCTCGGCCCGGGTGTTGGAGTCTCTAATTGTTTTTATCATACTCGTCAATTGATCTGGTATGATAATTAAGCTACATGCTCTGACCAGGGATCGCTGGCGCAAATCATCCGCATCCGGTAAGGCCGGGCCGGTTGTGCGAAATCAGCGGGTTCGCCGCCTTGGAGGAGGGCTGAGGTGACCGAAACTTCTAAGAAGGCTTCACGCGACACGGCCACCCGCCGCCCGCGCGTCATGCCCGATGTGACCAAGGCGCTTGCCTCCGACATCTTTTCCGGACGCTATCCGGCGGGAGCGTCCCTGCCGACCGAAAACGAACTCGGCGTCGAATATGGCGTCAGCCGCACGGTCATTCGCGAAGCCCTGAAGGTGCTGGCCGCGAAAGGGCTGGTGCTGTCGCGGCCGCGCATCGGCACGGTTGTATGTGAACAGGACAACTGGAACATCATCGACCCGCAAGTACTGGCCTGGCACGCGCCGCATGCGCTCGACGACAAGCTGTTCGACGCCATCCTGGAAACGCGCCGGGCCATCGAGCCCCTGGTCGCCGAGCTTGCCGCCACGCGCGCGACGCTGCAGGAGATCGCCGACCTCGAAGCCGCCTGGCGCGGCATGGCGGGCGCCGGTGAGGATCTCGTTGCCTTCTCGCGCTCCGACATCGCTTTCCACCAGATCGTCTATGCGGCGAGCCACAACCCGATCTTCCGCCAGATCGGCAATCTGATCGACACAGGATTGAAATTCTCGCTGGAAGCGACGGCAACGATTTCGCTCGACCGGCGCATGGAAGCCGTGGCGGCGCATCGCGAGGTGGTGGAGGCGCTGCGCATGCGCGACGCCGAGGCGGCGCGAGGTGCTGCAGACCGGATCCTCGACCTTGCGGCGCGCGACCTCGTCAGCGCCAAGAAACTCAAGAACAACCTCGACCTTGCGGCGCGCGACCTCGTCAGCGCCAAGAAACTCAAGAACAACTGAGACCAGCATGAAAATCACCGCGCTCACCACCTACATCGTCCCGCCACGCTGGCTGTTCCTGAAGATCGAGACCGATGCCGGCGTCACCGGTTGGGGCGAGCCGGTGGTCGAAGGCCGGGCGCTGACCGTCGAGGCGGCGGTCAAGGAGCTTGGCGACTATCTCATCGGCAAGGACCCTCGCCTGATCGAAGACCACTGGACGGTGATGCATCGCGGCGGCTTCTATCGCGGCGGGCCGATCCTGATGAGCGCCATTGCCGGCATCGACCAGGCGCTGTGGGACATCAAGGGCAGGGCGCTCGGCGTGCCCGTGCACGAACTGCTCGGCGGAAAGCTGCGCGACAGTATCAAGGTCTATTCCTGGATCGGCGGCGACCGGCCGGCCGAAGTGGCGGCGGGCGCCAAGGAAGTGGTTTCGCGAGGCTTCCTGGCGCTGAAGATGAACGGCACCGAGGAGCTGCAGATCGTCGACAGCCACGACAAGATCGATGCCGCCGTGGAACGGGTCGCCATGGTGCGCGAGGCTGTCGGCCCCAATATCGGCATCGCCGTCGATTTCCACGGCCGCGTGCACCGGCCGATGGCGCGCATCCTGGTCAAGGAACTGGAGCCCTACCGGCTGATGTTCATCGAGGAGCCGGTGCTCAGCGAAAATCGCGAGGCGCTGAAGGAGATCGCCGCCCTCGGCTCGACGCCGATCGCGCTCGGCGAACGGCTCTACAGTCGCTGGGACTTCAAGTCGGTGTTCGAGGAAGGCGTCGTCGACATCATCCAACCCGACCTGTCGCATGCCGGCGGCATCACCGAATGCCGCAAGATCGCGGCGATGGCGGAAGCCTATGACGTGGCCGTCGCGCCGCACTGCCCGCTTGGGCCGATCGCGCTCGCCGCCTGCCTGCAGCTCGATGCGGTCAGCTACAACTGCTTCATCCAGGAGCAGAGCCTCGGCATCCACTACAACGCCGCCAACGACCTGCTCGACTACGCCGCCAACAAGGACGTTTTCCGCTACGAGGATGGCTATGTCGCCATCCCCGATGGTCCGGGCCTGGGTGTCGAGATCGACGAGGAGTATGTCAAGGAACGCGCCAAGGAGGGCCACCGCTGGCGCAACCCGATCTGGCGCCACAAGGACGGCTCCTTCGCCGAGTGGTGATGGGGTGTTGGTCTAGCAAGCGGAGCGTGTAGGGCTGCCGCCGAAACCGCCCGAGACGAGCGCGAACGGTGGACCGAGCGACCCATTCACCGGCTGTGGTTGGCTGAGAGACTGTTTGGTGGTGGAGGCAGTCAGGAGCGAACGAGTCTCGGCTGGGATTTTCCCTGATATAGTCCAAAAACAGGGAAAACCCAGCGAATCCGGCTTCTCTTGGACTTTTCGACCCCAAATATCGACGCAATATCGTGGACTTAGGCTCCTTTTCCCTAAGCAGTTAACAGGGTGACTTTTAGGATTTAACAGGGACCGTTAATCCTCCCAGGGGGCTCCGCAGCCATTTTGTCGTGTAGTGAAATCGTCCTATTCCAGACCTCAGTGGACTAGCGTCAAGGACAACCCTCTTGACGAGCGGCAGTAACTAGAGTTTCCATAATCCAGGCCGTGTGTGGATTGGGAAGATCTGCCGTACCGAATGGCCGCGCCTTAGGGTGGAATGTTCTGAGACTGACGAGACTTCTACAGGAAACTGTGTCGGCATAGCTTCCCAGCTTCTGTGCCGAAAGGAAGCCTCCGAGCGCGCGGCGCCGGAGGCTATTTTTACGCCTTCGACGCCTCCAATTGGCTGGAGGCACCAATGGCAGTTATACGAACCAAGAAGCAAGTTGACCGGCTTGAAGCGATTAACGCGAAGGCCGATCGAAGGCTCGCTTCATTGAGCGACATCGCTCGACATTCGCCCTCATCACAACCTGGCGAAAAACCCTCCCTTTCCCCTGCGACCCATTCACCGGTGATCGAGCAGATCCCGCCGGCCAGGCTCAAGCCGCATCCTTCGAACGCAAAAACGCATTCCAAAAAACAAATCGGGCAGATCGCCAGGAGTGTGAAGCGGTTCGGGTTTCAGAGCCCGGTGATCATCAATGCCGACAATGTCGTCCTTGCCGGTCACGGCCGGATCGAGGCTGCAAAGTTACTTGGCTTGGCTCTCATTCCCTGCCTTCGGGTCACTGGCCTCTCCGATGCCGAGGAACGCGCCTTCGTCATCGCCGACAACAAGATCGCGGCGAATGGAGGTTGGGACCGGGGCATCCTTGCAGAAAGCTTGCATGCCCTAATGCTTGACTTGCCGCAACTGGAGATTCCGGACGACTTATCGATCACGGGATTTGAGAGCGGCGAGATCGAGGCAATCCTGTCCGATCATGAGCTTTCCGCAGCCGACCCCGCAGATGATATCGGCGTCGCTCCAGCAGGCAGCCCTATCGTCACTCGCCGTGGAGATCTTTGGCTGCTCGGCGACCATCGCCTGGTCTGCGGCGACGCTCGGGACCCTGCTTCGGTGGACAAACTTATGGCCGGCAAATGTGCCGATGTCGCGATAATCGACCCACCCTGGAATGTCGAGGTCACCGGACATATCGGTGGCCGGGGAAAAACGCGGCATGCCGAGTTCGCCTTTGCTTCCGGCGAGATGAACGGTCGCCAGTATCGCCGCTTCCTGGCAGCCTCGCTGAAACGACTGATGGCGGCCTGCAAGGACGGTGCGCTCATTTATGTCTTCATCGATTGGAGACATATCGAGGTTCTGTGCGAAGTTGGGCGCACCGCCGGTCTCGTGCTGCGCAATATCTGCATTTGGAACAAGACCACTCCGGGACAAGGATCGTTCTATCGATCTGCGCATGAACTGGTCGTTGTGTTCCAAAAACCTGGGGCGGCGGCGGTCAACAACATCGCACTGGGCAAGTTCGGCAGGTCCAGAACCAACGTTTGGACATTTGCCTCTCCTAACAAATTCAAGGATACCAACGACCCGCTCAGTGGGCATCCGACTCCGAAACCGGTCACGATGATCGCCGAAGCGATCAAGGACGCATCACACCGCCGCGGCATCGTTCTCGATAGTTTTTTGGGATCGGGCACCACCATCCTGGCCGCCGAGAAGGTCGGTCGGCTCGGCTACGGCATCGAGTACGAGCCGGTCTACTGCGATCTGTCCATTCGGCGATGGCAGGCATTCACCGGCAAAGACGCCGTCCTGTCGACGACCGGCCAGACGTTCGATGAGATCGCAGCGGCAGCTCAACCGAATGGGCCGCCAGCAATACTCAAAGCGCCTTTTTCTGTCTGAACGAGCAGTCGCTTGATGACGCCGCTGAAGGCGGTCTGCTGCACAAACCCAATTCGAAAATAGAGTACGTTCATGACAAAATCCCGCAAAAACCCTGATGCCGAGATCGGGTATGGCAAACCTCCGCGTGAATATCGATACCCGAAGGGGGTCAGTGGCAATCCGCGTGGCCGGCCTAAAAAGCACCAAACCGTCGGCGAGAAGTTTGAAGCCGCACTCAACCGGATGATGACCATCCACGAAGCTGATGGGCCACGGCAGATCAGCGTCTTCGACGGCGTTGTCCACGCAGCATTTGCTGCGGCCTTGAGAGGCAACTTGCGTGCTATCGACCTGGTCCTTCGGCTTTACGAGCGCTACCGGGACGACGCAGCAACGACGATCGATCCGAAGGATCTTAGCGCCGCTGACCGAAAAATCCTCGACAACTATATGCGCCGCGTTCAGACCCGCGCTGCGTCCAGCAGTTCACCAGTGCCTTCGAATTCCGATGAGGAAGAGAAGGATTGATCATGACGCACTCAAGCGGGAGGTTCGACCGCAACCTGCTCGATGCAGCGCTGCGGACCGATTTTGCGGCTTTCATCGAGGCAGCTTTCCACCTGCTGAATCCAGGCACCGACTACGCGCCGAACTGGCATATCGATGCGATTGCTCATCATCTGGAGCTCGTGAGGCTCGGCACGGTTCGAAGGCTAATCATCACCATGCCGCCGCGAAGTCTGAAATCGCTTTCGGCGTCAATCGCGCTTCCGGCCTTCATCCATGGGCATGATCCGACCCGCAGCGTTATTGGCGTCACCTATGCGCAAGACCTCTCGAACAAACTCAGCAGGGAGTACCGCTCGCTCATAGCCTCGCCGTTTTACCGACGGCTGTTTCCTCAGACGCGCACCGATGCTCGAAAGGATTCAGAATCTGAGGTCACGTTGACTGCAAAGGGGGGCCGCCTGTCTACATCGGTTGGCGGCACACTGACCGGCCGCGGCGCCGACTTTATAATCCTGGACGATCCGTTGAAGGCCCAGGATGCGTCGTCTTCCGCAAAGCGCGATGCCTTGAACAACTGGTATGGATCGACCTTGGTATCGCGCCTAAACGACAAGGAAACCGGCGCCATCGTCATCGTCACTCAGCGTCTGCACAGCGACGATCTGATCGGATACATTTTGGCGCAGTCCGAAAGCTGGACAGTGCTTGATCTGCCGGCAATCGCCGACCAGACTGTCAAGATCAGTATCGGCGGCGGCGCATATCACATGTTCCGAAAGGATGAGCTTCTCCATCCGGCCCGAGAATCTCGGACTGTCCTGGACGACTTGCGAAAAGAACTCGGCAGCGAAGCTTTCGCCGCCCAGTATCTCCAGCAGCCGGTGCCGCCCGGTGGCGCAATGTTCCAACGGGCTTGGATCCAGCGCTATTCTAACGCGCCAAGCTTTACCTTCGGTGACGAAATCATCCAGTCTTGGGACACTGCAGCCAAAACCTCACCCGATAATGATTGGTCCGTTTGCACAACTTGGCTGCGACGGGAGGGCAATCACTATCTGCTCCACGTCCATCGTGAGCGCCTCAATTATCCGTAAGCGCTCATTTCCCCGCACATTGACGGCCCTTGCAACAACTGATCGCTTTCAGACGGACGCGTCGGGTCAGGCTGCGGCGGCTTTGAGGAAGTTGAAGGGCAGGAGATCGTCGATAGCCACGTTCTCGGGGCGCTGAGGCAGTTCAGTGAGGACGTGGCGCAACCACGCTAACGGCTCGACGCCACAGGCGCGGCAGGTTAACATCAGGCTGTAGACGATGGCGCTGGCCTTGGCTCCGTCGACAGTATCGCTGAACAACCAACTCTTCCTGCCAGTTGCAAAAATCCTGATGTCGCGCTCCAGAAGATTGTTGTCGATCGGCATGCTGCCGTCCTCGGTGTAACGCGTCAGATATCCCCATTGGTTCAGGGTGTAGGAGACGGCGTCGCCGAGCTTGCTGTCCGGCAAGACTTTTGGGGCGATGTCGTCGAGCCATGCCTTGAGAGCATGGAGGATGGGGACACTATGTTGCTGGCGGAAGCGGCGAATGCAGTGATCTCGCGTTTCGCCGTCATCGGGGATTTCGTTCCGCGCCTGCCTTTCAACTCGGTAGAGCTGTTCGAAGAACCGGAGTGCCTGTTCCGGCGGCCCGCCGCCTTTCTTCCTCGCCTTTAGGGCATCGACGAAGCGCCGCCTGGAATGGGCCATGCATCCAAGATGCGTTGCCCCTTCCAGCGTGCGCCAGGCGGAATAGCCGTCGCTCATCACGATGCCGCGGTAATCGCCGAGGAAGGCCTGCGGGTGTATCTGGCCGCGGCCCGGCTGATATTCGAGCAGCACGATCGGCTCGTCACTGTCCTGGCCGCTCCGGTATGCCCACATGTACGAGGTGCTGGCGGCCTCTCTGTCCATTTCCTTCAGCACCTGGACCGTGGTCTCGTCACCATGGATGAGGGGCTGCGATCTGAGCCGCAGCTTCAGCGCGTCATAGATGCGGGAGAGATGCTTTTCGCTCGAGCCGATCACCCAGTGGCCCAGAGCGCCTCGGCTGACAGGAACGCCGGCGCGCTCGAATGCCTGCGCCAGGCGGTAGAGCGGTGTGCCGTCGACATACTTATGAACGAGCGCGAAGGCCAGCGTCGAGGCCGTAGCGATGCTGCCCGGCAAAGGTTGCGTGGGCATCGGCGCGGTCACGACCGGCGTGCTGATCCCGGTGCGGTCGCAATGACGGCAAGCATATTTGAACCGCACATTCTGCAGGACCTTCGCCTTCACCTCGATATGAAGTTGCTCGGTAACGGTCTCGCCCATGCGATGCATCTGGTGACGGCAGCAAGGACAAGCCTTCTGGGCGTCGGGAAGGTCATACTCGACACGCTCGCGCGGCAGGTTTTCCGGCAAGGCCTTGCGGCCGCGCTTCTTTCCCGTCGCCCCTTCGCTCGCCGGCAAGCCCGTGTCCGGCAGGACAACGACATCGCCATCTTCGTTGTCGGCGGCGTCCTCATCCGCGGCCTGTTCGGCTTCATTGAAGAGGCGGTCAATGTGTTTTTCACTGCGCGGCGCAAAACGATGCAGTCGTGCAAGCGCCAGCTCTTCCTCGAGTTTGACGACGCGTTCGGTGAGTTGACGGTTCTCCGCCCGAAGCGCAGCAATACGCGCCATCAACTCTTCAACAGTCGGTTCGCCGGGTCGATTCATCAGATTCTTGAATCGAAAGCATGCCGGCGCGTCAATCGCTCAATTCGAGAGCCCTCAACCGGCAACCTGATATTGCCGCACCGGATGGCGGACCATCGCATCGATATCGATGCCGTCGAGGATCCAGTGCAATTGCTCGGTCGTAAGCGTGACCACCGCTGCCTCCCGGCGCGGCCACCGGAACTTGTCCTCGGTCAGCCGCTTCAGGACCAGCACGAAGCCGGACCGGTCAAAGAACAAGAGCTTCATCCGGTCGCGACGGCGATTGCAGAAGGCAAAAACCGCTGGAGCAAACGGATCGAGCGCCATCGTCTCTTGGACCAGAACCGCAAGGCTGTTGATGCCGGCCCGGAAGTCGATCGGCTCGCGGTGCAGGTAGACTTTCAGGTCAGCGCCCAGTCTGAACATGACCCAGTGCTCCGATGGTCGCCGTCAATGCATCCACATCACCGCATTCCAGCGTCAACTTCACGCCGTTCGGCAGTGACGCGCTCACCTTGGCTGGAGAGGAAAAAAGCGCAGCCCTTTTGGCTTCCGACCCATGCACTTCATCACAGGTCGCCGGCAAATCCACCGCAGCCATGCTGCTCTGTCGCAGCAAGACCCGATCGGAAGTGCTTTCAATCTGAACCGGGATGAACGCCGGTGATGAGGACGGCGGGAGGGACTGGGTCTCAGTGCGCTTCTTTATCCACTTCCGAAGAAGGTTCGCATTGACCCCATGTTCGAGCGCAAGCCTCGATACCGACACGCCAGGCTCAAGGCAGGCCGAGACAAGACGGTCCTTCGATGCAGGGTCGTATCGGCGTCGCCCGTTCCGACCAACAAGCCTTACCTGCAATTTCTGATCATCTTCTTCCATCACAAGGTGTCCACCTATTTGGGTGGACACCTCATGCATCAGAGCACTCAACAGCAAAAGGTGCGGGGAAATTCGCGCTTACAATTATCCCGACTTGAAGTCAAAAGCTTTGGAACTCGCACGTCGCTATGAACCGCTGATGGTACTGGTCGAGGACACCGGCGTGGGCATCGGGCTCGTTCCGGAACTCCGAAATGAAGGCGTCAATGTCTGGCCGGTCAAAGCGGTCGATTCAAAGGAAGTCCGTGCTTCACTCCAGACTGCGATGTTCGAGGGCGGGCGCGTCTATTTTCCAAAGCAGGCGACCTGGCTCGATGCATTTGAGGCCGAGCTGTTCGCGTTTCCGGGCGGCAGACACGATGATCAAGTCGATTCCGTCGTTCAGGCCTTGGCCTACAAGCCCATAGGATCGGTGACCAGAACGATTGCAATACCAATGTGACTAATGGCTAGTTATGAGCAGCGATCGGGCCAGGACTGCGACTGTCTGGTATTGTCCGCTGCACGTAAGGCGATCCTCTCATCAATTGGTATCTCTCGAGCGACGCCAATGTCGATCTCGATACGGTCAAGCCGAATTCGGGTTCAGATTGAAGTCCCTCGAAATCTCGCGATACGAATGGTGCCTGTGGCTGGCACCAGGCCACCGATGGAATGAAGAAGATATCCGGGTCAGCCTGACCCTCCTGGAGCACTACCAAAGCAAGGTAGCGATTGGGCCCGATTGCAAAATGCTTTTTGCGCATAAAAACGTAATTTGGCTTGGAAAGTCGGACGGTTTTGACCTGAACTTCAGCAAACTGCACTGGATCGCCCTCGATCCGCACTACGAGATCAACCGCACGGTCATCGACCGCAGGCAAATAAACGTCAAAGCTTCTCTGTGTCAGAGCCATCGTTGTCAGCTGTTCGCCCCAACGCACACTTGCCTCATCTGAGCGGGACCAGCGCTCTCCGAATTCAGGCCGAATGATCATTTCGGAATGATAGTGTGGCCGCGCACATGATAGATGTGCTCCCCGGTCTCGATAGAAATGTTGCCTGTGATGTTGCAGCCAGATCCTGAGAGAGTCACCGTAAAGGCCTCATTTGAAAGATCTTTGGCGAAGTAGCTGGCTCCCGCGGCGCCTCCCAGCAAGAGCACAAGTGGAACGGCCAAAGGTTGGCGCAGGCGGCCATGCCGCCATGGGTTCGAAATCGCCGAATTGGATGTCCGTCTCGATGGACCCATTTCATCAAAATAGAGCTTGTCGATTTCCAGCATAAAAATAGGAATGCTCATATTTTCACGACGGCCACTATGCGTGTCCGTCAGTGTTCCTCGGCACGCCGATGGCTAGTTGCGAGCAGCGATCGGGTCAGGACTGCCACTGTCTGGTCTTATCTTCGGCACGAAAGGCGAGCCTCTCATCAATCGGTATTTCTCAAGCAATTGCAAAGTCGACCTCGATACAGTTAAGCCGAATTCAGGGTCGGATTGAAGCCCTCAAAATCTCGCGATACGAATGGTGCCTTCGGCTCGCCCCAGGACATTGATGGTATGAAGAAGATATCCGGATCAGCCTGCCCCTCCTGGAGCACTACCAGAGCCAGGTAGCGATTGGGCCCGATCGCAAAATGCTTTTTGCGCATGAAAATATAACTCGGCTTTGCCAGCCTGATCGTTTTGACCTGGACTTCCGCAAACTGGACCGGATCGCTTCCGATCCGCACTATGAGATCAACCGCCCGGTCATCGACACAAGGTGTATAAACGTCAAAACCTCTCTGTGTCAGGGCCATCGTAGTGAGTTGTTCGCCCCAACGCCCACTCGTAGCTTGTCCAGTCCAGACCAAGATCCACCATCGAATCCAACCATAGTCGCCGCCTCCATACAGTCGCGCAAACAGGCTCGCGCCTGTCACGAAACATAGCGCCGATAGCTTAAATCATGGTGTCATAGAACGTGGTTTCTTGAACGACCCGCCGGCCTTCTCCTCCCATGGACGTTCGCCAACTCGTCGCTTGGAACCTTCGCCGGCTGCGCGTGGCAAACAACATTTCGCAGGACGAGTTGGCGTTACGAGCCGAAGTCGAGAGCGCCTATGTCGGACATCTCGAACGTGCGACAAAGAACCCGACGATCGAAACTCTCGAGCGCCTTGCAGACGCTTTAAAGGCCCCTATCTCTGAATTGTTTGTCGAGCCGTCGCATGACCAAAAGCGACCGGAGCCTCTGCGCGCCGGCCGAAGGAGGGGTGAGCGATAGCGACGAGAGGTAAGGAACTGTCGCCTCGCTATGAAGTGGCTAGCTTCACACCCGAGCTTCGCCCGGCTTTCAGACAAAGTTGGCACGGTCGCCCGTCGAAGTGTGACGCGTTAGTTCAACATATAGATGAAGATCGGCAGTTACACGGCACTTAGCTTGCCCGTGAGGCGCGCTGAGAACAGTTCGTCATATGGCGACCCAGCGGTAACGAATGCAGACGGTTCCACTTAATCTCGTAAACCGCTTCAACTGACTCTCGACTAGTCAGCGCCTGAGCTGATCGCAAGCCTCCTGTCAACTTCGACCTTCCCTTTGATGCTAGACTGGATCCAGGAGCACTTTGATAGCAAATTCTTGCCTCTGCATCCGTGAGGCACCGTTGAGCCGGGCTCTCGACTCGGAAAGGTACAAACCGAAGGCTACGAACAGCTTGCTATTATGCCATCAAGATTGAGACAATCAGACTGCGGCACGACCATTTTTGCTATAAAGAAAGATAGAAATTGCACGGGGGGTCATCATGTCGCTGATCGAAAGAATCGAAAGTCCGGGCCAGAAGAGGATGCTCGCGATCGACGGCGGCGGAATCCGCGGCGTGCTTGCACTTTCGATATTGCAAAGGATCGAGGACATACTGAAGGCTCAATCGGGTCGCGAGGAATTTCGACTGGCGGACTATTTCGACTATATCGCGGGCACCAGCACTGGCGGCATTATCGCGGCCGGCCTATCGATTGGCATGTCCGTCCGCGATGTGTTGCAGTTCTATCTGAAGAATGGCGCACAAATGTTCGAAAGGGCTAGCCTGCTGCAGCGCCTGCGCTACAAATTTGAAAGCGAGCCGCTCGCCAGACAGCTGAAGAGTGTTTTCAGGGCAGACACGCAATTGGGCTCCGACAGGCTTCAGACTTTGCTGTTGCTGGTGATGCGCAACGCTTCAACGGATTCGCCATGGCCACTGTCGAACAACCCCTACGCCAAGTACAATGACCCCGGCCGGCCGGACTGCAATCTTCAACTACCGCTGTGGCAGCTTGTGCGGGCCAGCTCTGCCGCGCCTAGCTATTTTCCGCCCGAAGTGATCTCGCTGCCCTCCCAGAACAATGCGCCGGGCCGGCAATTCATTTTCGTGGACGGCGGCGTTACCATGTACAATAATCCCGCCTTTCAGATGTTTCTAATGGCGACGGTCGACCGGTACTGGTTGCGAAAGCCCGAGGCTCGGTGGAATGCTGGTGCAGACAACATGCTCTTGGTTTCGGTGGGCACTGGAACCAGCGCTGATGTGCGCACGGGTCTCAATCCTGACCAGATGAATTTGCTGTTCGACGCGACCACGATTCCATCTGCACTGATGTTTGCGGCGCTGAACGAGCAGGATCTGCTCTGCCGCGTTTTCGGAAGATGTCTTGCAGGGGACCCGATAGACCGCGAGACCGGTGACCTGATCGGCAGCGGGGGGCCACTGGCGACGACACAGAAGCTGTTCACCTACCTCCGATACAATGCGGAATTGACGCGTTGCGGACTTGATGATCTCGGCTGCAACGATGTCAATCCCGCCACCGTCCAGAAACTCGATTCCATCAGTGGGATTCCGGATCTTCAGAAAGTGGGCGAGCAGGTCGCGAAGTTGAGGGTCAGTCCGGCCCATTTCGCGGGCTTCCCCGCAAAATCCCGTAGCCGTCCAGTTTTCCAGTGAGTGTCCGTGCCAGGAGGTGGCTCGTCACAGGCTCGTCTGACGGGACAGGCCGCGTGTGTCGTGCTGCAATAGCGGCTTCTCTCTTGGAGCTGTTGAAACATAGAAGCTTCGTCGATTCCGTCGCGATATCGCCCGATGGCAAACGCATCTTGACTGTGAGCTTCGATAACAAAAACTGGATTGCACAGATCTTTCAGGTACCGGTCGAATATGGCGATCTTCAAGGCTTTGCCATGCGATCTTGTCGAGGTGGAGAAAGAATATGGACTTGAGGACCTGAAGCCAATCCGTGGCGAAAACGTACCGATGCCGTTCGATAAGTCAAAGGTTGAATTGAGCGTTGAGTGTCGCTTCAACGCGAACTGGATCTGGAACGCGGCCTCACTCGCCGAACAACAACCTTTCTGCAAGCCGGGCGTTCACTTCTCCGACCGTTTATTATTCGGGTAAAACAGCTCGAGAGAGTGCTGCAGTTTTTGTGAACTTCCGTCCCGTTGGAAGACTTGCGCAAAAATGTCAAATTCACCCCAGCCAAACGAGCGCAGGCTGAATTTGGATGCGCGGTCATTAATGGTACGCACGGGATTGGCAAAGGTCGGATGCAGCGTGTAGACGACTTTTTCGATGTCATCGAGTTCCCTGGAAGCTCCCTCGATCCACACCGACCAGCGCCACCAGTCATCTCCCTGATATTCGCTCTTCTGCCTGATGCGGACGGTCACTTCTTACCTCTTAGATGAACGCCAATTATCCTCTTAGATGAACGCCAATGGCATTTGTGCTTTCATACGCTGAGACCCAGCTGCGCCCCTGATGTTCGATCACTACCTGTATGAGAGCATCCTTTGGAACGCGTTTGGCCTCCACGAAGAGCCCCTGCCCGATCGGGGCTACAGACGCCGGTTGAAGAGGAAGCTCGTCTCCGTTCAGGCGGACCCTGTAGAAGCATCTGAATTCGGGTTTGCGATGGATCGGCCAGATCTCCTGGACGCGTTCGTCAGGCATGAGTTGCAAGGTGACGCTGATATCCCGGTGCCATTCATGCAGAAACTCTGCAATCCTCACCAAACATTCGTCACGTCTGGCTTCCTCGTAACTGATGCGCTGGTGACCGCCGGCGATTCCCTCCTGGGGATCGACACCTTGTTCACGAATTTCGACTGCCGGGATTGGCACTGCAAGGGCGGTCGCAATTTCATCTAGAACCCAACGATGGGTTGTCCACATCCCCCGAGCACCCTTGGCCCTTTGCGTAGCGAATCCAAGCAGGGCGGACGAAGTGCGGATGCTGTTTCTCACACCCTCCGTGATCATTCCGTCAATGATTTCGCCACTAACGACCTCGTCGCCGAATGAGCGAATCAGACGATAAACAAGGTCTGGAATCCACTTGTCTCGCTCGTTAAAGCCATGCGCGACGAAAATCCGCATCTCAATTCTCTCTGATGCTTCGTCCAATTGAGGGAAAGCAATTACAGGATACCGGTTTTCTTCCGTCTCACAATCCTTGCCCGTGTTTTTAGCCGGATCGCTCGATTAGGGCAAACGAACTGTCTGCATTCGCCGCCTGGTCCTGGCCAAACAAATATTGGCGCCACGACGGATGAATCCAGAATGCCAGTTTGGACCGTGTGAACGACGTCCGCAGATTAAAATACTGCCTAGACGCAATTCACCGTTTCGTTTCGTTATAGTATGCTGATCCCGGTCGTCCATCAGGAGAGAATAATGGCCAGCATCGATGACGTCATTAGCATCCCCCCGACGCTTCTCGGTTCGAGTCTGCTCCGTGGCGAGGAAGGAACATTCGGGTCGTCCCGTGACGGGGGCAAAACACATCAAGGGATAGACATTGTCGCGAACCAGAGCTCAGCTGACAAGAGCATCTACCAAGTTCGTGCGACTGCGGCCGGACAGATAGCTTATGCGCGAACAAACGGTTCAGTAGCAAAACCTGGATATGGTTACACGGTCGTCGTCGACCATCTGAATGGGTTTTATACGCTGTATGCGCATTTGGCCATCAATGCGAGTGCTGGCCTGGCAACTGTTGGCCAGAGCGTGCAGGCTGGAGATATTATCGGATATCTGGCGGATTTGACCAACGGCGAAATGTCTTCCGGAAATGCACGTGCTGTAGCGCCTTATGACAGGATACAGCTCCACTTCGAGTGTTTTGAAGCACCTTCCGGACGCAGTTCGACGGGTGGCCTGGGTGCAATCAAAGATGGATGCACTCTGGATGATCCGACCCTGCGGTTAGCGGCTCTGGGATATGGTTCATTTTAGGATAAGATTCCCGGAAAGGCTAGATATTGCACTAGTATTACGCTGCCATTTCAATGTGCACTTCCATTACCCTTCTCCGGGGTTCCGAGATGAGCGGCATATTCCAGGGTGAGGAAAATTCCCGCGATGGCGACCGGCTAACTGTTTTCATATCGTATTCCCGCTCCGACCAGGCATTTGCAGACCGGCTTGTCCTGGCACTGGAGGCGAGAGCTTTTACAGTGTTAATCGATCGTCGGGATTTGCCATTCGGCGAAAAGATTAAGGCCGAGCTGCTGGATTTTGTCCGGCGCGCGCACGCGGTGATCTTCATAGTAAGCCCGGCGTCAATTGGTTCCCTCTGGTGCAAATGGGAAATCGCGCAGGTCACAGCGGAGTCAAAGAGGCTTGTTCCGATAGTTCTCGAACCCGTTCAGGACGACCAGCTGCCGGCTCAGATTGGCGAACTTAATCTCCTGCCGTTTGAAGATTCTGCAGTATTTGAATCGCAGATTGGCATCCTGACCAACGTGCTGTCGGGAGATAGCAAGTGGATCAAGGAGCACACCCGCCTGTCCCTGCTTGGCCGGCGGTGGAGCGACAATCTGGAAACGGACCCTCTCAAGGCGAGGGACAGCCTGCTCCGCGGTGGAGAGTTGGATGAAGCCGAGCTATGGATCCTGAGGCGCCCTCGCCACGCGCCAGAACCAACGGCACTTCATCACGCATTTATACTTGAAAGCCGTCGCGCCGAGCACGAGAGAGTCGGTCTGGAGAAGCAGCAGGTTGATAAAACTCGTCGCTTTCAAAGGCGAGCATCATGGGCTTTGGGAGCGGTAATATTGCTTGTTGCGGCAGCGATTCTCGCGACTCTGCAGCAGTCGAGATCGACATTTCAGCGCGAAAGCAATGTCTTCCTGCAGCTGTCGTCCGATGCTGCCAACAATCGTTTTTATGATCGAGCACTTCGCTACGCGGTGGCTGGACTACCGCCGCAGAAAGGAGCCTGGTCTTTGCTCATGCCCTGGTCAAGCAAGCTGGAAGCGCAGATAACATCCAGCGCATTGCAGAGTCAGCTTGAATCGCAGCTTGTTGGCCACACTTCAAATCTTAACAGTGCTGAATTTAGCCCGGACGGGCGTTTCGTTGTAACCGCGGGTGATCAGACTGCGCGCATCTGGCTGTCGTCCAATGGCAAGCAGATCGCAGTGCTATCGGGCCACACAGATCGGGTCAGAAGCGCCTCCTTCAACCCGACTGCTACGCGCATCCTGACAGCCTCCGACGACGGAACAGTCAGAATATGGGATGGGATCACAGGGCATCAGTTCATGGCCCTGATAGCCGGGAAGGGTTTTCCAGTCCATTCAGCGCACTTTAGCAAAGATGGCTCACGGGTTGTAACGGCCGCAGGAAAAACAGCGCGGGTTTGGGATGCAAACACCGGTGCACTCGTCAGCGAATTTTCGAGCCACGAGGATGAAGTCTGGAACGCAGAATTCAGCCCCGACGGTAGGCGTGTGGTAACCTCCTGTGCCAGCATGGCGTTGCTGATGGACTTCAACGTTCGTGTCTGGGATGTTGAAACTGGCAAGCTCGTGTCAAGCGTATCGAACAGGTCGACCACCAACAGCGTGACATTCAGCCCCGACGGATCGAAGGTCCTGACGGCGTCAGCGGACGAGGCTGCGCGAATCTGGGATGCAAATACCGGTGTTCTTGTAGCCGAGCTGCTGGGACACAGCGGACCCGTGCGGACTGCCCTGTTCAGTCCCGATGGCACTCGTGTCGTCACCGCATCCAGCGATGGTACCGCCCGCTTGTGGGATGTTAAAGGCGGTCCGGCCTTGATGGTTTTCCGGGGACATGCCGGTGCAGTGCTGAAAGCAAAATTCGCGTACGGTGGCGAGGTCGTCGCAACAGCATCCGAAGACGGAACTGCAAGGGTCTGGAGCGTTGCTTCGGGCTCGTCGGTGGCGGACCTCGTGGGTCACACTGGCATGGTTACAGACGTGTCATTCAATGCGGACGGGTCAAGCGTAGTAACAGCATCCGACGATGCTACTGCCCGGATATGGCGGTCAAGACCGGTGACACTCGCCGCTGTCATGCCCGGACATGAAGATGGCGCCCGATCGGCCACTTTCAGCCCGGATGGAACCAGGGCGCTAACGATTGCCGGCGATAATACCGTGCGCCTCTGGAATGCCCAGACCGGCGTTCTCCTTATCGCTATCAAGGGCGTTGCCGGTCCGAGAAAGAGTTTTGCTTCCTTCAATTTCGACGGCTCTTTATTTATTTATGGATCCCCCGACGGCACTGCACGCGTTGTGTCCGTGGCGGGAGGGAAGAACATTCTGACGATCGAAGCCCGCGAACGCTCTGCGACCGCGGCAAATGTCCCAGTGACCAGTGCAGTGTTTGGCCCAAACGACAATCAGATTCTTACAACGTCCGCTGATGGTGTCGCGCGAATCTGGCAGGGTGAGACTGGTGCGCTCTTACTGGAGTTGCTTCATGAAACCGGGCCCATAGTCGACGCAGGCTTTAGTCCGGATGGATCCCGGATTGTCACGATCTCTTCTGACAATACGGCTGCGTGCTGGGATGCAGCCGATGGCAAGCTCATCGCTCTATTCAGAGGACATACCGACATAATACGCAGCGCCGTCTTTAGTCCGGACGGAACACGCGTCGCGACGGCTTCAGTAGATGGCACAGCCCGCATCTGGGACGCGCGAAGCGGGAATGTCTTATTCGTTCTCTCTCCCAATCGCGGCTGGGTGACGGCCGCGGCATTCAGCCCAGATGGCTCACACTTGGCCATAGTCTCCCAAAACGAGACTGCCGGGATCTGGAACGCGCTTACGGGAGCACTTTTGGTGGAATTGGACGACGACCGTGGCGGACTAGTGGTGGACGCTGCTTTCAGTCCCGACGGCCGAACGGTGGTAACCGCGGTCTTCGATCCGACGAACCTGACCGGTCCCGGACGGGATGAAGTCCGACTGTGGGATGTCAATTCGGGCAATCTCGTTGGCCAGCTCAAAGGGCACGCGCGCACGGTCAGAAGCGCCGTGTTCAACGCTGCCGGTTCCCAGCTTCTGACGGCGTCCGATGACGGCTCCGTTCGCGTATGGAACGTCGACGCCACAAGATTTCACGGGCAAGAGCTGCTCGAAAATGTCTGTCGCGGCAAACTGATTGGCGCGCAGGCATTTCGCATGCAGGAACTGAAGATGCCGGTTTTGACGGGATTCAATAACGCCAACGTTTGTCAACGAAATGGTCCCTTCTCACTGGGTTACTGGACAGCTTTCGCTGCCGACCTGGGACTATTGCCATAATCGAGAGCTACAGCATAGCAATTCCTTCGAGCGCACAATGCGGACGATCATACGCATGGTTGCGGCGCAACGACGATGGCACAACTCTTCAGGCCCCGCGCTCAGGCGCGTAACAATGTCCCAACCACGGAGCTTGATCGCGATGCCTATTGATCAGAAAAACACCCGAGGCGCGAATAATCGACTGGCAAACTCGGATTTCGGGATCTCGCCGCACTTGCCGAACAAACTGCGCGACATGAGCTGCTCCGACAAAGTGCGCCAGCTCCTGATGCGACCCGGTGATGGATCGAATCGAGACTTCATGAATGCATGTTCAAAGGCTCAGAGGCCTGTCTACGGAGCCGCTGACGGTTAAGTCGATGGCCGACATCTTCATCAGCTACACGTCTTCCGACAGCGACTCGGCCAGATGGCTGCACACCGAGCTGACAGCGCTCGGTCATGTGCCGCATATCCATGAGTGGGAGAGCGCTGCCGGCGAAGACATCTATGGCTGGATGGTGAAGCGCCATGATGCGGCCGACCACGTGCTCTGCGTGATCTCTGATGAATACCTAAAAGCGCCCTATTCGACACTGGAGCGTAACGCAGCGCTATGGCAAGCGGCGAGCAAGCGGCCTGGTTTCGTACTGTTCGTGACGGTAAAGCCCTGCAAGCTCCCGACCCTTTCCGACCACATCCCGGGCTGCGAGCTCTTCGGAGTGCCAGAAGAAGCGGCGCGCCAGCGTCTCAAGGATTTCATGGCGAGACCACGCGACCAACTGACTCCGGCCTTTTTCGGCAAAGTGTTTGCGCTTACCAACGTTCCTATTCGTGTTCCGCAACACTTTTTCGGTCGAGGTGACGCGCTCCGGGCAATTGATCAGGGCCTTTCACGCCACGAGGGCCGTGTTGCAATTACCGCGCTGCATGGACTTCGCGGCGTGGGCAAGACAACGCTGGCGGCGGCTTACGCAGAGCGCAGGCGCGCCGACTATCGCGCGACCTGGTGGATAAGGTCAGAGACGCCCGAAGGCATGCGCACTGACCTCGCTGGGCTTGGGGCACGACTCGGATGGATCTCTGCCGATGCGCAGCACGAAGGGGCTGTGCTGGCAACGGTTCTGGAGCGGCTTGTCGATGAAGGCGGAGGCATTCTTCTCATTCACGACAATGCCATTGATGCGGCGGCACTCAGACATTTTCTGCCCAAGGGGGGCAAGGTGCGGATTCTGGTCACGTCGAACTTTCATGCCTGGCGAGGGTTAGCAGAGCCGGTCGAAATTGCTGTGTGGCCGATCGAGATCGGCGCTGACTATCTACTTGCCAGAACTGGCCGTTCAGACGAACGTGCCGCAGCCGAGGCGCTGACGCTTTGGGTGGATTGCCACTCGCGCACGAGCAGGCGGCCGCATACTGTGAGCGGCTGGGATCGTCCCTTTCGGAGTACGCCAAACGATTTCAGAAGGCGCCCGGACAACTGCTGACTGCACGCGCCATCCGACTACAATGATGGGCGGACCGTAGCAAAGACTTTTGCCCTTGCCGTGAAGGAGGCGACAAATCTAGATCCGGCGGCCGGGCAGCTTCTCAACTACATCGCCGTGCTGCCGCCCGACCCAATTCCGCTGTTCCTGCTCACCGAAGCCCTCCAGGGGACCGATGAACCGGCTTTTACGGACGAAGCGCTCGACAAGGCAATCGCGACCCTGCGTGCTTTTGCCCTCGTGGATCGAGGACTGATCGTCGACGAGCATGACATTTCGATCGCTACGGACACTATGCGCCTGCATCGGCTGATAAAGGAGGTAGCCACTGCGCGCCAGCCAGTCCGGCTGAGGAACGATATAAGCGGAAATCTTCTTCAAGCAATGGTGAAATTGTATCCAGAGGCTAGCGGCACATCTTACAGTAAGCCAGAGGTCTGGCCACGATGTCGACGCCTGTATTCTTTAGCGCTTGCGTTGGTTTAAGGTGAATCCGCACAGGATCGCCCTACGGCAACAGCACTTGTCCTGAAGAAACTGGCTAGATACAGACAACACTGGCTGCGGGAACCTACACAGGCCCAAGCGCTATTGGAGCGAGCCTTGGAACTGGTTGAGCGCTTGGCCGGGCCAAACAGTCGTGGCGCTGCTTATACACTCACTGAGCTCGCAATGGCTCTTCGAGATCAAAACAATAGGCACAGGGCTCGTGAACTGGTTGAGCACTCCCTAGCGATTCTGGAAAAGATTAGCGGGCCCAATAGTCAGGACGCAGCTGCAAGCCTTACCAATCTCGCTGTGTTGTTGACGGAGATGGGATACCTATCGGAAGCGCGACCCCTTCTGGAGCGAGCCGTGTGGATCTGGGCGCGCCTTGGTGATGACAACCCGGATAAATCAGCTTGCTATATGCATTTTGCCTCATAGTATGAGGCGCAGGAAAATCTCGGCAAAGCCCGTGCTCTTGTTGAACATGCACTCGCGATTCGAAAGAAATTCCTTTGGCCAGATCGTCCAAACACTGCGGATAGTCTCATAAGCCTCGCATCAATACATAGAAGACAAGGTGATGTCCAGATAGCGCGTCCTTTTTATGAGCGCGCGCTGGATATCCAGGAGAAATTCTTTGGCCTACACCATCGCGAAACCAAAGCGACGCTATTGGAGCTCGAAGCGATGCTTCAGGGCAAGGAACCTATCCCTGACCAGTGAAGACGCATCCGCCCGCCGCTGAGCGCAAGTTGCATTCGCGAGCGGTCTGGCACAGAAACCGGCCCTTGCTTCAACGCTGGCTCCGTATTCGTTGGCGTCAACGCTGGTTCCCAGGCGATGTCCCGAATCTACCTACCCGCTGGAAGAGCTTGATCGCCGGGACTGCAAAAACCTTGGTGATTGGCCGGACCCCAGGGTCACTTCCAATTGAGCAGACGCCAAGTGGTCAGGCCGTCGGTGGAACGGCAGGCGTAGAAGCCGCCATGACCGAATCTCCAACAGCTATCCGCTGAGCCGGCTCGATGATCTGCGGCCCTCCACCGCGTAGCGCGACCATTGTCCGGGATAGTCTGTTACCGCGGAGTGGAGGAACCTGAGGATATGCGCCGTTGTCTTGTCGCAAAAATACTCCTCACTCGCTCTCATAACTGACGAAATCCGACCGCGAATCCGGCTGCTGGCCGCCTCCGGTCCGGTCGGCCTTCACCAGCGATGCGAACGGGGTGGCGGCAGCGGGAAGATACGAGCTGACGAATCGCCACAGGAACAGCCCGCGCCGGCGCACATGCCCGGCGATGAGATCCTCCAGCAGCTGCGGAAAATCGATCACCTGCGGTAACGGCGCGGTGGCGAAAAGGGCGGCACCTAAAGCGACCCCGCCGTCGTGCAGCGTTGCGAGGCCATAGGATGCGGCCGGTGGCGGCAGCACAGGTTCCGGCACAATGCCGAGGTCAACGCTGAGCGAAGGCTGCGTGGGGCTGTCCGGTATCTTCGAGACAACGATACGCAGCCGGTCACCCGGCGAGATGTTCGCTGGCGTATCGGCCAGCAGCGCCTGGTCGCGAACCTCGCGCAACCCCGGAATGGGAATTGCGTACGGCCTTTTGCCTCGCACGAAATAGCGAATTCCACTGGTGTTCGTGGCCGCGATGCCCAGCGTCCGTTCCGGCCCGCCGTCGCGCGGCACCACCTTGATGCTCAGCGCCCATGCTCCCTCCGGAGGCGCGGGGTTGGGGTCCGGCGTCTTCTCCTGTTTCCAGAATGCGAAATGGATCGTAGCGCCAGTGTCGTATTCGGCGCGATCGATCGCCAGCACGTGCGGCACATCCGCGATCGCGAGCTGGCCAGTTCTTGTAGGGCTGCCCAGCTCACGGTCGTAGGCGGGATCTCCAAAGCAGAGCGTGAACGGCATGAGGGGCAGCCAGCGCCGCTGCGCTGGAATATGGGGAAGATCGAAAACGATCGTCTTCGGCGGCCCGGAAATCAAGTCTTCGCGCTCCTCGTCCACGGGAGCCTCAGGGCGCCCGATCTCATCCGGAGCAAGTTCCTGGCCTCCGGAGGGCGCCGGATCGAACCTGGAATCAGCGTCTTTCGGCTCGAGCGGCACACCACAGCGAACGGCGAAACGGATTTGCGTGTCTGCGGATGCCTCACCCAGTGCCGTGGCAATCGCACGACGTGCCGCTTCGCGCGAAGTGGGCTCGGATATGATGAACTCCACGAGCAGGCGCCTGGCGTCTCCCTTTCCGGGCGATCCGCCCTGATCACCGATGGTCTCGCCCCAGATCATCCGGTTGAACCTCACCACAGTGCCCGCAACCTGCAGCGTGGCGACTGCCATGTGCTCGGTGACCGGATCTCTCTGTGGCGGTAGCAAGCCAACGCGTGCGAGTGCGATTCGCGCCGGTATGTCGCCAGGCACAGTGGCGGCGAGGCGGATCCTGCCGTCCCATGCTGACGAGAGCCAGCCAAAGCCTGGCGAGACGATGCTGAACGTCACACTGCGGGGATTGTACTGCCCGTCATCCGGATCTGACGTGCGGTCGAACCGCAAGACAATGGCCGGACCACTAACGAGTTTGAACGGCCTTAGATTTTTGCCATCCTTCTGGTCCCCGGCGATGAATGTCCGCCTTCGCAATGCGAGGTCCGGATCGTCCGGAAGCGCGGACGAACGCGGCGCACGCAGTTGTCGCACTATAAGCGGGCCGCGCGCGGCCGGACGTCCGAAGCGGGCAAATTCGGGATCGAACGCATTCTGCCGCCAGGTCAGCAGAATACCCTCGTGCTGCGTCATCGTCGCGCCCGGGCGTTGACCGGTCGTCGTGACCTCGATCTGGCCAGGTAGCAGAGGTGCAAGATGCGAAAACTCCAGATCGCCCTCGCCGTGGGGGATCCGCGACTGGTCGAACGCCTCTGCCAGCGACTCCGGCGTAGGCGCGCGCGCCCGGGGCGGCGCCAGAACGGCAAGCCGGTCCGGCGGCGAACGGAAATTGCTGGCCGCGCGTCGCCGGAAGGCAGTGCGCTGGCCCATTGCGATGAACGCGGCCTCGTCCATTTCCTCACGCAACTGCTGCTCCACCGGCGTGCCGTCTGCAGGTCCCCACGCCTGAGCGGACCAGGCGATACTGCGCACCCGGCCGGCCCAGGCGCGATCGTTGCGGCGGACTTCCTCGTCGCCGAGTCGGGCATGGGCGCGGGCGAGCTCTTCTGTGCGTTTCTCGTTAGGCCAGCCCAGCGCCGGCGAAGCGTGGATCGTGACCGCGCGCTCGCGCAGCACGATGGAAGGCTGCCCGACAAGACCCGGCGCGGCAGTTCTTGCGAACTCCCAGTCGACATGCGGTAACAGCGTCAGCGCATCGGTGATCGACATGCGTTCCACCTCATCGCCGGGGGCGGACTTCGCTTCGTGGATCGCTAGGTAGGACTGGTCAACACGCGCCAGCATCACGGCTCGCGGCGCGGCGCTGAGACTGAATGCACGCACCGCCGCCTCGGCGCGCTGGGGGCCTTGCACCGCGAGCGCCTCACTTGCCGGGTCAGACAGCCCGCTTGCCAGCGCAGAGGGAAGGATCTCGGCAGTGATCGTGTCCTCGTCCGCTACCAGAAGCGTGACAGCCGGCGGCAGAGATTCGACCGGTGCGCCGTCGGGTGGCCATGCGCTTACCGTGAACCGGATCTCCCGGCGCGGCAGATCATGGCTCGGCGCGACACAGCGCAGGCCTTGTCCGAACCGGCGCGGATCGGGCGCCTTCGCGAAGGATTTCGCGACCGTGGCGAGCGCCAGAAGCGTGCGCGGAAACAGCGGCCGTGCAAGCGGATTCGGAGGTTCGCTGGCGCTTCCCAGAAACGCCTGGTCGACCGCCATGGTAGCGGCCGCTTCTTCCCCGGGCTGAACGCCGATTGTTGCGGCGAAGCGTGCATCTACGAGGCTCTGTGTCCCGTCCTGCGCAGAGAAGGATCCGGGTGCCGGGCCGTCGAGCCGGCGCGGCGTCGCTGCCGCCGCGTCGTAGGCTGCAATTGTGTAATACCGGCTTGTCGTGTCGTCGACCTGCGGACATGCTGCAAGCGAACCGATGTCCGGCAGGTCATCAGCATTCGACTGCGCCCAGGGAAGAATCCACTGCGGCACAAACGAGACCCCGATCTCCGCGATGCGCAAGCCCGCCTGCTGCCTGTCGGTGACAGCCTCGGTCAGGCATGACCCGGTTAGGACAAGCGACTCCGGAACCTTGTCGGGGCTTCTGTCGTAGTCGTTGAAAATCTTCTGGAGGATAGGACGGGTCGGAAATCCTGCCTGGGCGAGCGCCCGGCGCACGACGCCAGCTATGCGTATGTCAGGTCCGTTGCCACCGTCGCGGTAACGCGACATGAACGCATAGGCCGCAGACTCGTCGGGCGCCCTGAATTCGTCCCCGGCCTCACGCACCAGCGCCTGCATGTCCATCAGGCAAAGCTGGTCGACCGACGTCCAGGCGAGCGGCGCGCGCGAGTCGCTTCCCGGCCATGTCTGGCTCTCGGCCGGCGTCAGCGCATGTTTGACCACAGCGCGGAAAAGCCACGGCTCGCGCAATGCGATCACACCCGCTTCGTCCAGCGCCAGAAGCGCAAGGGGCAGCTCATGAGCGCAGAGCCGCGGCTGCACCTCGTGAACAAGATCGAACATCTTCGTCCGCGTCATCGTAAGCGTGGTGGTCCAGTCTGGCTTTTTGCCGGGATCCGGATCAAATATCGCGTTGCCCACGATTGCGTCGCCGACCGGCCATGCGATTGTGCTCGTCTTCAACGCGCTGAAATCTGCATCGAGCCGCAGCGACGAACACCAGACCGGATCGCTGCCGGAACGCCCGACATGCCTGTGGCGGATCGCCTGGATCCGCTGTGCGGTCGCCGGGCCGGCAGCATCGAACGCGAACTCGATGAATGCCGAGCCGAGTTTTGCTACCGGCCATCCTGTCACCGCACCCGACGGCGTGCGCTTCAGAACGAACGCTATCGCGCCGCGCAGGCGGCCCGGCGGCAGCAGGAAGCCACGAAACAGGGTGGCACTCGCGGTCGTGTGGTCGAAATCCATCCGCATTACGATTACGCCTGCGTCATGGTCGATCTCTTCGGTCGCGAGCCCCTCCGTCGAGGACAACCCGAGCCAATCAATCGAACGCGACCCATAGTTGCGCACGAAAGCGAAAGGACTTGAGGCATCGTTCGCTCGCAACGGCGCGCGCAGCCGCGCGTCGTCCAGCGTTAGCTCCGGGGCGCCCACCTTAGGCCAGCGCAGCGAAAATTCCTTCATCTGTAGCGGACTGTCGCCCGGGTCACCCCTGCAGCTTGCGGCAATCGCGTCGGCAGCAAACGCCGCGTCGCGCAGGTCGAACTTGCAGGCCTGTCCGAACAGACGGGCCGTTAGGCTAGCAGACGAAATGTAAACGGCGCCGTTTTTTGCCGCCAGGACAAGGCCAAGCGTGATCGGCGCCGTCGAAGCGGGTACGATCTGCGCGTCGGCGCGGAACACGAGTTCGGCAGGCGACTGGAGGAACGGCTCGTCGGCATTATCGCCTATCGTCACCTGCACGATTGACCGGAAGCCGAATGTCCCCGCGGAATCGTCGAAAGACAGCAACACAAGATTCCCGGACGCGTAGGCATCTTCGGCTGCGAAGACCATCTCCCCGGGCTGTTCGGGAGTTGGCTCGGCGAGCTTCACCGAGGCCACCACCTGAAGCAGTACCGGCGTGCCGTCAGCGTTCATCTCGAACGCGACGAGGCGCAACGGGCGCGCCACCAGTGGTCCGGCGAGCGGGAATTCGAATTTGCCGAGGGCATCGGCGTCGACCGCACCGGCGTCAACCTTTGGATAGAAGCGCCATTCGTAGAGCGACTTTGCAATCCGGTTGCGGCTGATGGCTTCCGGATCGGAACCGAGCCCGGTTTCGATGCCGCCCGAGCGATCAAAAACGAGCCTGTCCCCGCCGGTGATCGGCAGGTCGCGGAACCAGAACCCGAGGCGGTTCGGCCCGACGGCGACTTCAATCGGTGTGCGCAACGTGGCGAGCGACAGACGCTGGTCACCGGGCGCCTTGCGGATCGAGATATCGCGCGAGGTGAACGCATCCGACGATGTGTTCGGATCAAGGGCGAGCGACAGGCCACGCGCGTCATGCAACTGGTCGGGCGCTGTTTCGCTTTCAGCAAGGGGTCTCGGCTGTGCCTTGAAGGACGACGGCGCGAAACCGTCGACCTTGATGTCCGGTTCCCCGCCCGTACCGGGGCGCAGACTGTCCCCGTCAATGACGAAGTTCGCCGTCAGGCCGCCAAGCGCCCTGCCGCCCGCATACCACTCCGAATCTCTGGTGGTGGTGCCAAGACAGTAAGCACCGAGATTGACGCCCTGGTCCGGCCGCGTAACCCTGAACGCAAATGTATCGGGCTTCCAGACATAGGGTTCGACCAGCCCATGTACCGAGGCTGTTGTCAGCTCTGTACCAGGGTCGTGCCACAGGGAGATCTTTCCGTCCTTGCTCTCGTCGAGCACGACGCGATCGGCTTCTGTGCGCGCGCGTGCGATGCGCCTCGCATTCTCGAACCAGAAGTCGGACAGCCGGCGCAGATCCAGCGCAGTCGGAGGCCGGTCCTGCGCCGGTGCGGCGTCCTGCTTTCTGGCCGGCACCACCTTCGGCTCGGGCGCCCTGGCGTTGGCGAACAGCTCATCGAGAAGTGGCAGGTCGAAGCGCAGCGATACGAGCATGCTGCTCGTGTCCAGCATCGAGGCGTTTGCCCGGAGCGTGAATTCAACACCCGGAAGCGTCAGCGACGCAAGCGCCACGCCGGCCTGCTCGCGCGGCGAGGACGGATAGGGATCGGCACCTGCCGCCAGCTGTGGTGGCCACGGCCAGCGCCAGCTCCCGTCGCCATTCACGCTTGTGCCCGCCGGAAGCGTCGCGCGCGGCAGGCGCTTGCCGTTGTCGAAACTCATGCCGAGCTGGCCAGTGCGCGCCACCTGTGTCGGCACCAGTTCGCGCGTCGCCGAAGGGTGCAGGGCGCTTTCAGCCGTGCGGGTCATTGCCACCGACGACACCAGCGCGAGTGCATCGTGCGCACCCCACACCAGAAGTGGCGGTCCCCCGTCAGGCCTCGCCACGACCGGCAGCGAAAACGTTACATTGCCAAGCATGCCTGCATCAACTCTGTCAACGTCGACGCTCCAGCCGGGCGTGTCGCGTCCTCCGAATATGATAGGAATGCTGTCGAGCGCCGCCGGACCCGCGTCGCGGGGAGGAAGAATCTCGATCGGAGACGGGCTGGCTTCACCGGCCCACAACAGGCCATCAAGCACGCCGAACGCATCCGTGATGTTCACCGCAATGGTGCGCGGCGTCGCACTGTCCTGCGGCTTCGTCCATCTGACTACGATCGATACGCCGGAAGCCGCGGCGATCAGCAGGCCGGGCAGATCGGTGCCATCGGGTTGTGTGCCGGTCTTGAGCGGCACGTCGATACGCAGGAAGCCGGCGAATGCTGACAGATTCGTCGAGGCCCGGGACGGTTTCGGAGCGTCCGGCATCGGCGCATCGGGAAGGGGGATCTGCACCCAGCCGCGGTCAAGTGCAATGAAAGCATAGGGAGGCCGCGCCTTTTCGGCGATCGCGCCCGAACTTCCCCAGACCGCGGACAGTCGCTCAACGAGCGCTTCCACCGCTGCTGTGCCTGCAAACGGCTGCAGCGTCACGGCATCGGGATTGCCACCCGGAATCCGGGCCGCAGGCGGCGGTTCGCTCCATGACAGAGCGACAGCCGGCCCGGTCGCCGGTGCGGCTGTATCGTTCGGCATCGACATGATGGTCAATTCGGCCGGCGCGCCCGGCGCGCGGGCGGACAGCCGCGCGATGTGTCGAACCATTTCCGCGACGCCCGGCTCGCCTCCCGTCGGGTCGGTGCGTGTGAGCACCTTCACCCCGATGCCTTCCTCGCGCAGCAGCACTTCGGGGATGACATCGGCCGTGCCGCAGCTGTAGCTCCTCAGACCCTTGTCGAACGCGAGCGGCCAGGACAGCGGCGGGACACCGCGAGAGTCAATCTGCAGAACGATACTTCCGCCGCGCGCCACAAGATCACGCGACATCCACGCGAGCCCTCCTGCCAGGATGCCGAGGCTTTTCTCCGATCCTCCGACGAGATCAAGTCGCATCTCGGTCTGGTTCACGCGCTGCACCGCTACGAGCCGCAGGCGCACGTCGAGCAGCGACTTTTCGGTCGCGAACGGATCCGGCACCCAGGCATCGAACTCCACACCCTCGGGTACCAGTTCGAAAATGACGGCCCGCGCCTTCTTCGGCGGTGAGCCGAAACCGTCGCGCGTCTCCGTCGTGTCGATCTGCAGACAGCCGAAGACAGTCACGCGCCGCCCTTCGAGCGGCGTCCAGTCCATCGATAGCCTGGTCGAGAGCTCGCCGGTACCGTGGAGAGCCGGATCCGCACAGGCGACGGGTATTGCGCCTGCGGTAGCGCGCAAATTCGGAGCGTCCAGCTGGAAAACGTTGTCTTTGCCGGTTCTCCGGAAAGCATTGTCGGGCCAGGCTGCGCCCGGCGCGACGTGTAATTCGCAATAGCGGCTCTCGCCGTCGAGCGCCACCGGGTTGAATTCGGCCGAGAGAATCCCGACGACCGGCTCGCTGTCGGAATCGCCAAGTTTGTGCGCAGTCGCAGCAGCTGTCAGCAGCAGCGGCTCGTGAAACCGTGCAGTCGTTCTGTTACCTGGCGCCGTCTCGCCTACGATCGTGGCGTCGGACGGTTGCGCAGTCTGTGCGAGCAGCCGGATCGAGTGATTGCGAATGAGCGGACCTTCGCCGCCTGCCTGGAACGGATGCCCGAGATTGAGCTGTGCCTGCCAGACCCGCGACGCGCTGCCGATATCGGGGCCTTCGACTACAATGCGCCGGAAGGAAATCATTGGCATGGCAAAGCCTCTCCCTGCGCGCGAACGATTGCATCCTCGTCGGGATTCGCGGTCCCGCGGAACACCTTGAGGCCGGGGGTGCGTCCGGCTCCGAATATCTGCCCGCTCATCGCATCGTCTGCGAAGGCCAGCAGTGCACTGCGCATCGTTTCGTCCGTAACGGCTGTCGAGATCGCCGCCATGATGGTTTCGCGTTCTGCGTCAACAGGCGGCAAGCGCAGCAGCAGCGAGATCGCCTGCCACGTGGATTCGTCGTTCGCCCCGACGGCTGCGAGCGCAGTTGTCACCGTGCTGCTGACCAGCGCATCACACGGGAAGTGCACCAGCGCGCTCGCGCCGCCGTCCTCGAGTGCACCGAGATCGGCGGTCGTTGCGGCGGTAAAGGGCGCTGCCTCCACGGCGGCGATGAGCGCGGTTACCGCGCCCCAAGGTGTTTTCCCGGTCGTGTTGATCGGGACCGCGGCGATCACGTCGGCACATGGAGGGAGCAGTCGCGCGGCCTGTTGGGCAAGGCCAACCTTCAGGGCCTCGGGCGCCAGATCCTTGCGCACCGGACTCGCGTAAGGCGGGAAATCGAGGAAGCGGTTTCCCGGCTCGGCTTCTTTGTGCGCCGCCGTGAGGCGACGCATTTCACGGCGGAGCGCACCGCACACGCCGCTTGCGAATAGCTCCTGCGGATACCCGGTCGCGGTTTTCACCGTGACCAGCGCTCGCAGCTTCTCGCGCTCCGCAATACCGGCATCCACGGGGACAAGCCAGTCGCCGATCGCGGTATGCTCGAACGTTACCGCAGCTGGCCGTCCCTCCGCGATGCGCGGAAGCCCCCATTGGAACGTCGCAACCGACAGGCTCGCCGGCGGCAGTGATTTCCCGTCGGTGTCGACCCACTTCTGCAGAAAATCCAGGATTTCCCTGGCAGCAGGATCTGCCGCATAGGGTGCATAGGCATCGCGCCACACCGTGACATCGGTCTTGAACTGTGCGAAGGCCGCCGCTTTGGTGCTGGCAACCGGCGTCACCGTCACTGTCACGGCGGTCCGCGGTGCGAGCTTGGTCCAGAACGCATCCACGGCGAAAGCATCCTGATGCAGTTCGAAAAGCGTCAGCGGACTGACACCGTTCACCTGATCAATTGCCGGCACAAAGGATTCCGCCTGCAGGGCATCATGCTGCTGCACCCGTGCCGCGACACCAAGCTGCCACCACACGTTCTGCTTTTCACAGCGGGTGGGGTTCCCGGTCGTGGCCGTGCCCGATTCGAACAGCGGCCCGATGATGTTCGCAAGATAACCGGAACGCGATGTGGCAGGATCGGCACCTTCGTCGCGCTGCTGGCCAATCAGGTCGAGCTCCGGGGAGGCTGACGACAGGCCAGCGCTGTCGGCCGCGACTGCCCTGATTTCGTAACGGACGAGCGGATCGGGCAGCGTGAAAACTTCCGGCACCGCATCCCTGGCCAGCCAGACCGGCAGCGTCTCCGGTGGCATTTCGTCGACAAAGCGCACCAGTGGCAACCGGAATGTCGCGAAGATGCCGCTCTCCTTTCCGTCCTGCACATCCTTGCGCAGCACCGACCAGGTGGGAGGCGGCGTCTTTTCATCAAACAGGGGCTGTTTCCACGGTAAATGGAGGTCGTAGTGGCCTTCCTCGACAGTCGCGATCACCGGTTCCGACACCACGACGCCCGCGGAAGCGAACGCTGCTGCATGGACGCGGAAGAAGAACGGCAGCGCCTCGGTGCGCAGCGCGAGCGTACCCTGCCAGCCGTCAGCATGGCGCCCGGGATCCGCAGCCAGTCCGCCGAAACTGTCACCGCCCGTGATCAGTGCGACCGGTGCCGGTCGCCAGTCCCAATTGCCGAATGCCGCGAGAGGGTTGATCCCCGGATACAGATCGTTTGCCCAACGCTGCATGCCGAATTCGCGCCAGAAGCCGACCGACACTGTCTCGAACGACAGGGCGCCCTCAACGGTGACGTTGGCCTCCGAAAGGATCTCTTCCGGGTGCCGCTTGTAGATGAACTCCAGCACGCGCCGGGGTAACTGGCCAGGCTGCCGGATCTCGATACGCCTGGCGGCAACCAGCACGGGCGGTGCCACCGGCTCCGTGCGAGGAATGACAACGTCGAACAGACGCTGGCTCCAGCTCTCTTCGAAGCGCTTCTGGACATCATCGAAACTTGCAAGCCCGTCGCTCCATGCGCCGGACAACTGCGGCACGCGGGGGCTGCCTTCCGCGTCCGCCCCCCGCAGCGCGTCGACGAAGCCCTCATACCGGCCGAACGGCCTCACTGCGTAACGCTTCAGCCGACGCCTGCGGTCGTCATGTGTGAAAAGCACATCCATCGTGCCATCGTCCTGCACGGCGACCCGCCATGGGTCGGGCCGGGTCACCTCGGCAAGCGAGAAGTGAATATCACGCGGAGGCTGCTGCCCAGGCCCGTGATCGATGAAGCGCCGCGTCCAGTCCGGAATACGCGCCATCAGCGCGGCTTCGGCCTCGCGGTCCGGCCAGCCATCGGGCCAGCGCCGCTTCGCATAACGGCCCAGCGTTGTAGTCGCTTCCCTGATCGACGCGTGCGAACCCGCCAGCGCAACCCAGCGCTCGCCCGCCATGTCGCCGAACCGGCCGAATGGCTCCGCATCGACCATGCTGGCAGGATGCGAAATTATCTCCACTTCCCGTGAACCGTCGCCGGCGACCCACGCCTCGCCAATAGCTTCCGCGTCTCCATCCGACAGGGTCACACGCACCAGCGCCACCACCTCGCCGGGGCGCGCATGAGTGATATCGATCGTGAGCGTCGACTGATCGCCCCCGTGATCCGTCAATTTGCCGTTCAGCTCTTTTCTGCCGTCATTGTCATCCGGAACGTAGTTCGACAGCGTCGCCGACGGCGGCCTGGCAAGCCGCGTCGTCAGATCGAGGACGTCGGCGATCGCTATCGCACCACCCGTGACTGCAGATTTGACATCGATCTCGAGATTGGCCGCCGTGTTTTCCTTCCTGCTCTTGCGGATAGCGAAATACGCAACCGCCTTTTTGACTGCGGTACCCTCGCCTGCGTATGTCCGCCACCGGTCCACCACCGGGCGCAGTGAAATCTGCGTCAGCGCCAGGGCGTCGTGCAGCAGCACGTCGCCCACATCTTGATCCGACACGCCGGGGGTTCCGCCGTCGAACGAGGAAAGCTTCATGGTGCCGCCAGCGCGCGTAACCACATCGACGAATGGCGCACCGAGTGGCAAGTCCTCGTACCACGCGAGCGCCTTCGCCAGCGCCGCCTTCATGAGCATCAGCGTGTCCGCCGGCTTCGCGTAGTCGCGCGTCTCGGTGTCGTAAAGCCGCAATCCCATGCCAAGGCCGAGCGTGCGCAGGATGCCCCATCCGTACGGGTCGCGTTCCGCCGGGGTCTCGTCGAACCACGCGACGACGTCGGCAGCACCAGTCTTCGGCAATGGCTCGAGCACCGGTTCGTAGCGGCGATAGAGCGAAGCATCGAGATCAAGCGCAATCGAGCGGATTTCGATGGCCAGCAAGACCTGAATTGGTTCCGGCTGGACGGGCGGAATACCGGTTGATGCCAGATCGCAGCGCAACCGCAGCCGCACGCTATCGTACCTGGCTGGCGTCTCGCTGAAATCCGTCTCCAGATCCTTGCGCGCCTTCGCCGCGAGCGTGGTGGTGAGCCGCTCCTTAGCGGTTTTTAACATCTCGAACTGCTTTTGCCCCTTCTGGATCGCCTGCGGGAATTCCAGTCGCAGGGATGTCTGCTTCTCGCCGCCGGCCCGGAATTCGAGCACAGGCTGCGGCAACCCGGCGGGCCACCCTTCAAGCGCGAACTCGATGGCGGTGCATTGCGCGAGTTTGTCTGCGTCGAGCGCAGCATCAAACGCGTCCTGCCTGGGGATTATCAGCCGTGGGAACGCGCTCCCTGACATGGTTTCGTACCGTGCCCAGTCAATGGCGTCGGCAAGAACCGGATGTAGCACAGGATCGAGGTCGACCTGCCACTCGGCGTTCGCAAGCATGGCACCGGGAGGGGCGCCGCCGTCCGGAATCATTCGTGCCGCGACGGAAACGCGAGCGGTGCGGAATGCTGCCGGATTCGCTTCGAACTGCATTCTGGTCTTGTCGCCGTTGAAGTCCCAGGTCAGATCCTGCAGCAGCGCGCGCAGGTCTTTTACGTTCCACTTTCTGTCGCCGGCTAACTTGAATAGGTTGGCTGAACTGTCCTGATTTCTCGAAATCTCATACGGACCTTCCTGCAGAGGTCTGACATCGTGCAGCGTTTCACCGACGCTCAGGCTCGCCTCGATGTGTGTGGGCCGTCCATTTGACAGGAGTTCGGTGAGGATCGACTCGTCGACATTGATCGACAGCGAGCTCCGCAACACTCGCTCGGGCCAGACCACATAGGACTCGGCGGGAGAATACCAGGCGGCGCGCCGTCCGGTAAGCTTCCCCTGCAGCCTGCGCGTCTCGCTCGGATAATGTGCTTCGACCTTGGCGAAGTCAGCAATTTCGGCGGGATCAAGTTTCGCCAGTGAAGCCGGCATCGCCTGAACGCGTGCAATATGCCTGGCCGGCAGCCGCGCGAAGAGAAGGACGATGGGATCGTTATTGGCGAAAGGCCTGAGCCCGCTCGCGTCGGTGCACACAAGGACAAGCTTGCGATAGCCCTGGGCCCTGACAGCCGAGGTGAGGTCGAAAGCCATCCATCGCGACGCATCGGTGGCCTTGACGAGGCGAAGCTGCCCTTTCAGCCGCTCGGATGACTCATCGAGCTGGTCCAGCATCAATGAGCAGTCGGTCCCAGCGGTGTCGCGCACGTCGACATAGAGTTCGGTGGCCAGCGACTGATCTGCGTTGTTCAGCCTGAGCATTCCGCTACCGGGACCTGCATCCGCCGGCGAGCCGCTGAACTTGTAGGCTATCGCCACAGCGACCGGGGCCGTGGTTGCGCCTTCGACCTCACCGGCGGCATCGACCTCAAACAGGTCAAACCCGCCGAAGAACCTTGCGAGGCGTTTTGCGCCCTTCTTTCCCGCGTTCGGATCATCCGCTGCCGGTCGCCCGTTCCAGCGCACGCGGGTGGCGACGCGTCGCGCGCCGTCGCGCAGCAGCACGAGACCGGGTTTGCCGGCGGCTGGTGCAATCAGCGTGTCAAGCAGCCCCTCTACCGGCGGATGCCACACCAGCACGCGTCCGGCCTCGCCGCCGAGATCATCGAAAACGAGCGGCGCAGCATCGATGGTGACCGGGTGCTCGAAAATCTCGACCGGGGCTGCGATCGGCGGCAGCTTGATGAAGGTCGGCACATTCGGCTCGCGCGGATCGACCATCAGTGTAATGTCGACCGGGCACCAGGGCGCGGATGTCTCGCGACGCCCGGAATCTGGCTTCGGCCGGATCGCGAACCGCACGCCAACCGCGCCGGTGGCGGCGCGCTGGTCCCCGGACACATCGACTCCGATTGCCCGGAAAAAGCTGGCGATGTCTGCCGCAGAGGGATTCAGCCCGGTGGCACTCAGACGATAGGCGGTGCCATCAGCAAGCGGCAGCGCGTCATCGAATGCCGGAATCCTGTTCTTTGTCCCGGGCCCGTCCGGTCTCGTCCTGGGGAGCGTGAGTTCAAAGTCGACGTCCGACACCTGCCGCACCGCGAAATCGCCGGCAGACGGGCGCGCACGCGCGTCGGTGACCGCATCGCTTCCATAGAGCCCGGTCGGCACGCTCCGTTCCGTTCTCACCCGCAGGTAATAGACCCGGTCACCCTCGATATCCGGACGGTCTGCCGTTGGCAGGTTGCTCGCGGGATCTTTTCCGTCGTCGAGGCCGAGCATCACCGACGGTATCGCGGCGCTCGCGTCCATGTCGCGGATCTGGCCATTCGGCCACCTGTATTCAAAATGCAGTACGGCGCGACGCACGCCGGCGCGCGGCTTACCCGACTTTGTGACAACGAGTTCCAGCGGCGCCGGAGCCCCGTCGGTACCGGCAGTGTCGACTGGCACGACAACGTACCGCACGCTTCCGATGACCGTGCTGGACCCCTCACCCGGCAGGATCGCGGCACGCACATCGGGCGGCAGATCAGACAGATCATCGACGAACTGTGCGTTCGGCCGCAGGAAGCGCCACACGAACTGAGCGCTGACCGGGTCGCGGACGAGGCGCATCGGCGCTGCGGCCTTCACCGTGACCCGCCGGGCCGGATAAGGCGCCAGGATGGCACCTGGCATCGTCACGAGCCGTTCAATACGGTAGTGCTTCAGATCGAACTCCGGATCGTTCCAGATGCCGTTTGAACGGCCGAACGCTGGCTCGAGATCCCAGTCCAGCCGGATGCCGGTACGCGTCGCCTCGACCACTGGCTCGGCGAGCTTCGGTCCGCTCTCGCGGAACATGCGCTCGGGCGCGTTGAAGAGATGAACTGGCTGAGCGACGGAATCCGGCGTGGCCAGTTCGAATCTTGCCGGGTGCGGCAGGTTCAGATCGCCATTTGCGTCATAGTCAAACAGGTCTTTCACCTGTGTCCTTGTGACGACAAAGGCGACACCGAGCGCCCGAATGTCGAGTCCGGGTTCGGCCACCTCGACACCCCATGCCGCCTCGCCGCCCGCCGCCAGTCTGGCGGCGGATTCGCAAAGCGATGCGATCACCGATGAACGTCGCTCCTCGATGTCATTCGCGGCGCGGTCCTCCGGTTTCAGCGCGATCTGGTCCCGACCCGCCTCGGCCAGGATCTGGGCAGCTGCTTCGCGCACTTCCGGCAGACGCTCGGACCCGGCTTTGACCTCCCTTGCAACAGGCTCGCGCAAGTCGCTGATCTTGTCCCCGAGGCGCACGAAGCATTGACCAAGGAGCCGGCCCAGTGAAAGCGACTCCTTTCCGGACTGAACCGCGACGCACCCGACATCGTAGGAAATATCGACCGGCGTGCTGTCGCCGAACAGCACGTCGCGAAACGTCAGATTGTCGGTACCTCTGCGCGACTCGAGCTTCTTGACCGCGACTGTAGCGGTCAGGGCTCCCTTCCTGACACTCAACGACGGGGGTACAGGACCACCTGGTTCGAACACGGAGGGCGGCGCAAAGAATGTACCGAGCGGCTGGCCATCCGCTCCGTATCTGGGAAGAACGCCGTCAGTCTCTGAATAGTCGCGCGGCACAAACACCATCAGGAACCGTTCGGCATCTCCCTTCGCGGCTTCGCCTGCGACCGGGAACAGCATCGCCCAGTAGCCGCTTGGCTGCAGCTGACGGCCCCGCACAACCGTGGGCGGAGCACCGGGTTGCGTTACTTCGGATACGTCATCGTGCCTGTCGAGCGAGTGGTCGAGAACCCGGTCGGCGTCGCGGGACGCCGGGCCGCGTGGCTGTTCCGGTGCCGGTGGCGCGACACCCTGCTCGGCATCAGGTGTGGCAACCGTCAGCCCAAGCGACAGGAAGCGCTCGACGCGGCTGCGCGCCGTATTGAGCGCGCTCTCGTTGAATCCGAAGCCGATGCCGAGACGAACAGACCGGCCGAAAGCCCCGACCCCGACCGACGCAGAGGCGCGTCCGGCGAGAGAGTTCGGCGACACAGCAACCTCGAGCGCAATCGAGATGGTGAGCGAGAGCGAGAAGCCTACCTCGAGATGGATGTCGGTGAAGCCGACCGAGAATTCGAGCCAGACCCTCACCTGCAGGGAAATTGAAACGTCAAACGCGAGCGATCCGTAGAAAAGCGTGTCACTGAACCGCTTGATCGACAGATAGGCGATGAACTTCGCGTCGATCGAGAAATCTGCGCGTGCCACGATCGAGGCGCCGAACGAGCGCCCGCCGATCGAGCCGCCGATCTGCGCAAAGCCCTTGGCGCGGAACGCAATGCCATAGAGGATCGCCTGATCCTCTATGCGGTTGACCAGGCCGCCCTGGCAGACGATCCGGAAGTTGCTACCGCGCTCGAACGTGAAGCCAAGTTCGTAGGGCCAGCCGAATTCCTGATGGAACAGTCCGGGCCGGATGTATGTGGTTGCCGACCAGCGCACCGCCTTCATCGCCTGCACAAGCGGCGCCGGCAATTCGGGGTGTTTGCCTTCAACGTCACCGGTGCCATCGGCGATCAGCCGGCCGAGGAATTCCTTGCGCGGCACCGACAGGTACACATAACCGCGCAGGGTCGGATTGGTGCGCCATGCGTCTGCGGTGGCGCTCGAATCGTGCCAGTCGGCGTAGTTGCGCGCGATCCATACGCGCGCGTTCATGAAGAACGTCATGTCGCTGCGCAGTGCCGCAACGATGTCAAACAGGACCGGATTGGCGAGATCCTTCTCGCCGCTAGCATTGTAGTCGGTCTCACCTGACGCGCTCGAAATGCTGATCAGCCCGCGAAGCGCGAGAGTGAGGCGGTTGCCCTCTGCTTCCGGCTCCCACGCCGTGACTGTCGCAAGCTCACCCTGGTATTTCGAGATGTCGTCGAGAACCTGGATCAGCTCCTTGACGTTGTGCACCTGATCCGCGCGGTTGAATGCGGCGAGCGTGTAGCGGAAGCCGAAGCCGAAGCCGACTTCGCGCAGGTAGATCGGCCCGAGCGGCGTGGGGATCTCGATCGATAGCTCTCCCGCCTGGCCGTACAGGAAAAACGCCTGACGCACCTCCCCGCCCGGCTTCTTCTGAAGCTCGAGGAAGCCCATGGAGGCGGCCATCTGGCCCCAGCCCTTGATGGTGAGTTTGCCTGAAGCCAGGAAGCCGTGTGCGGTGACGTCCGCCGGCAATGCGCCGGGCTTGAACAGGGTGGGCAGCTTATCGTCGACTGCGATCGCCGTGCCTTCGATCGACGCGGCGCCGCCGAAGCGCACCCCGACCGTCAGACCATCGAAGCGCACCTGCGGGCGCCAGTCGCCGTCTGGCGGCGGCGCGATCCAGAGCTTGTGGAAGTCGAACCGTGGACTGACAATGTCGCCTGCCTCGACGAAGTTGACCTGGCCCGATATCGACATTGCCGGCTTGCCGCCAAAGGCGGGCGACGCCGGATGGAAACCGATGCCGCGCAGCTCGAACGTGAACAGGTTGAAAAAGTTGATCCGCTTTTTCGGCTCTACCGCGACCTGGAATTCGATCGCCCGCATCAGCATTGATGCGTCCCGCGCGAGCGGAGCCTTGTCGAGGGTGATCGTAAGGCCACCGAAATTTTTCAGCAGGCCATCGGTAAACTCGCCGGAGCGTGGCCTGAATTCCGCTGTGCCGGTCAGCGTGAAATAGAAGTGATATCCGGCACCTTCGACCGAAAAATCATGAAACTGGAACCCGATCGCCGAGAGCGTCAGGGTGAAGCGCGTGCCGTGGCAGACGATCGGATCGCTCGACTTGTCGAGGGCCGCCTCGGCACTCTGGACGATCAGCGAGCCGTCTTTGCCGTGTCCCATGGAGATCGAGATCGTGGCATTTGCCTCGCCGACGAGCTCCGGCGGCAGCTGCCCTGAACCTTTGATCGAGAACGCCTGGATCTCGCTGTTCCTGATCGACAGTCCGCCGCTGTCGAACCGGAATGGCATGTCAACGCCAGCAAGCTGCACCGGCGTATCAGGGTCGACCCGGGCACCAAGATCAAGCCCGCTACGCGAAAGGCCGAACTCGTCGACGCGGAACACGATGCCTCGTCCGCCGCTTGCGACCTTGCCGTAGGCGAGGTCAAGACGAGCATTGTCGGCCAGAGACAGCCGCACGTCGCCCTTCGAAAAGTCGAGCTTGTAGAAGCCGTACCCGGTTTGACCGCTCGGGACCTTCTCAACGATCCTGCCGGTAAGCCCGAAGATGTCGAAGTCGTTCTTGTCGGCCTGACCCTTGATCTCGATCGTCTCTGGACCGGCAAAACGGACGTCGAGCGTTTTCAGGTTCAGCGTGACTTCGAGCGGGAACTGGACCTTTGTGGTCTTGATGTTCAGCTCGGCGTCGAGCGGCAAGACCACCACGCCGCTGGTGCCCTTCTTTGGCGTACCCGGTTTGACCGAGATGTACTGGCTGAGATTGTCGAGAAAGCTCGGCCCCGCAGTTCCCCTGGATGATTGCAGGAAAGGCAGCAGGCGCTCAGCGGCACCGGGCGCAATCTGCCCTTCGGCGTCGATGTCGTTTGCCCAGTCGACCGGGTGGTACGAAATCGACCCGCTGACGCTCGCGATGCTGACCGCATTCTCTACCAGAGGCGTGACAGTTGCCTCCATCCTCTCGAAGAACGACGCCTTGCCAGCACAGAACCGGAAAACCACTAAGGGCTGGGCGGTCTTGAGCGTGGCAGAAACCTGTATCAGCCGTTTGTCGGCGCGCCTGCCGTCCCCGTCGGTATCTCGCACAGATTCGATGCCTGCCTCGCGCGACAGCCAGAGATCGGTTCCAAGCGTGAACGGGGTGCCGGCCTGGCCCTGAAGCGCTACTAGCGCTACGCTTGCCAGGCCATCAAGGTCGATGACAAGCGACGGCCGCCAGTCGAGCGGTACGGCGACTTCCAGGCCGAGTGCTTCGCCTCTGAAATCTGCGTTCGGCGACGCCTTCCACGCAGGTGAAACGAGTATCTGGCGTACCGCAAAGGTACGTGAATCAAGCCGCACCTCGACTGCAACGTGTGGTTCACCCGCGGTGAGACCCGCCAGTGCGTCGCGAATGAACCGCACCAGTTTCTCGAGACCCTGGCCGACGGCCTCGGCGATGCCAAGCAACACATCCACCGCGCTGGTTGCCTGGCGCGCCAGCCACTTCACCGCAGCACCTGCCATCGCCGCAATGCGTTCGAGCACCGCGAGCAGGCCGGTCTCCGGCACGCCCGGCTTGGGCAGGCGGATCGCGCCGATCAGCCGGATCAGCGCCTGTCCGGCATCGGCGGCTTCGCGCACCGCGAGCGCGACCAGCGCGACCGGATAAGGCTCGACGATTTCGAGCGCCGTCAGCTTGCCGTGCGATTCTCCCGTGGTTGAGTCGTAGGTCTGCTCGTAGGCCGCATGCAGCGCGAGCAGCAGCGCCGGATCGCTCTTGGCACGGACCAGCACGCGCGGCAGATCGAGGCTTGCGACAATGTCGGCGCCCGCCGCCTGCGGGAGGATGAGATCGATGGCGATCCTGATCCTGAGTCTACCCGGATCGATCTCGACCGTGAACGGCAATGCATCTGGCTGATCGATCGTCTTTCCGGGCAGATCGATCGTCAGGTTGGTGGACTTGATCGTGCCCGCAACCGTCAACGCGGCGCCGGTCACCAGATCAATCCTGAAGTCCGTGATGCCGGCGATATTCTGGGCAATAGGGACTCCCCCAGCGTCCCTGGTATCGCACACGAGATCGCCCTGCCCGACCTTGCCTGTCGCGATCATCAGCCGGTTTTGCGCACCAATCCCGAATGCGATCTCCGGCGGTTGTGTCCAGTTGACGTGAAGCGGCTGATCGAGGTCGCCGAATTTTGGTATCGGGAGGTCAAAGCGGAGCAGCGTCGCAAGACACCTGACGTCCAGCCTGGCCCAATCGAGAGACGGCCACTCGATCTTCGGCCAACGGAAATCGAACGCAGGTACCCTGATGCCCGCCGGCGCGTCGACAGAAAGCGACGGGATCGCGTTGATCAGCCCGCCCCGTGTGACCACAACGTCAAGCCGCATGGCCGCGCCGCAAACGGTGCCAGCAAAGTCTACCGTGCCTGAGGCACTGAGCGTGGCTGTGAGGATCGCAACGTCGTCCGCAGGTTTCGGAGTGAGTGCCGGATCGAGCAGGACAAGGTCAACCGACAGACGCGCCGTCGCCGTCGCTCCTGCGAATCCGACGCCGTCGATCCCCAGAAAGCCGCCAGCCTGCGCGGCAAGGTCAATCGAGCTGCTGGCAAGTGTCTCGCGCAGGGCATCTCGCGCCTTCTCCATTGCGGCCGCTGCCGCCAAACTGGCTGCGTCCCGGAAATCCCTGATGTCCTTCTGGATTTCGGTCCAGGTCTTGAGCCGCCCGTCCTTGACGAAATCTGACGGCAGAACGAATGGGGCATTGATCCTGAATTCGGCCGGCCCGTAGGCAGTGCCCCCACTGTCGCGCGCCGACAGCGTGATCGCCTCGACGTTCCGGGTGCCGTCGTTAATACGCGCGGCAACACTGACGGCGAAGGTGGCGTTCGCGGCGGAATAAAGCTGGATGACCCCCATGCCCGTCAACCACCCCAAGTAAAAGCGTCATGCGCTTTTTGATTGTCTTTTAGCATGAAAGCATATTTGATCGATACTTGCCAATGCTTGCTTGAACAAGACATGCGGTGGGGAGCGTATGATGGCCGATATTGATCTGCTGAAATTGGTTTGGGGGGAGACGAGCGAGGTCACGCCCAGGGACGGCGCCGTGCAGACCGTGAAGCGGCTTCATGCGGTCGTAGCCAAGCTCGCTGCACTCGCGAAAAAGCGGGGGCTGGAGAAGGGGCTCCGTTCGATCGAACCGCCCCGCGTCGGCACTCCCGAAGCTGCGCGCTTTCAGGCAATGAGCGCAACGGTAGACGAGGTCGGGGCCGGGATTTACGGCGGCGCAGCGCTCCCTGCACGCGCCGCGCTGCTCGAGGTCTCTGCCACAGGGGCGCCGCGGCTCGAGACCGCGTTGCCCACGGCAGCGAGCTGGATTCTTGACAGCGGCGTGGCCAGCGGCGGCGAATTTGTCGTCGGAGATGGGTCCGATGGGCGCATCTTCCGGCTGTTCGAGTCCGACAAGGTACCGGCCGAAGATGAACTGCCGTTCGTCTCGGGAGTAACCGGCAGCGGACTGCCCGAGCCGATCATTCCCAATCCCTACAGGACGCTCGCCTGGTACGTTGGCATCGCTGCGGCTATCATTTTTGTCATGGGCGCGACGGTGTCGGTCTGGTCTGGCCGCTCGATGAGCGGGGCAAGAAACATTCTGCAGGCGACCAATCCGGCGATTCAATATGGGCTGATTGCGAAGGTTGCAAACCTCTGCGCCGAGGATTTCAAAGCTTTTCCGAACGGAATGCAGGCCGCGGTCTGCGCCAAGGTTCTCGACAAGGACAAGGTTCCCGAACTTGACAAGACGACGAACAGGATCGCGTGGCCGGACCAGGCAAAGGCTGGGAGCGTACTTGACGATGCGAAAGCGTGCCCCGCCGATCCCTCCAGAGATGGGTGCAACACGATCTGGCGCGCGGCAGTGGCACTTGACCAGGACGAGACCTGGAAGGCGAGCGTCTTCACGTTCGCTCACACGTTCTCGACCTATGTAACCGGAACTGATCCGGCCTACGGATCGACGTCCATTGTCTTCCCGTTCCTGCTGCTGGTCAGCGGGATTGCCGGCCTCACCGTTGCGCTTGGATTGGGGACGAAGCAGCGGGTCGCCGGCGTCTGGATTGACACGCGCAACCGTGTGTCTCTGGCGCGCGCGCAGGTCACGCTATGGACCGCGGTTGCGCTTGCAGGTTACGCGGCCTTTGCGTTGTTCAACATCGGCTTCGCCGGCATCGTTGGCGCAGGGGACATCGCCAGTTTCGCTGCCTTTCCAGCAATACCGGCCTCGGTCGCAGCAGCGCTGGGGATTGCGGCAGTCTCGCCGATGATCTCCGCGCTGATCCTTCCCACCAAGGATTCTGCAGGAAAGAATGTCGATTTTGACGTGAGAGGCGCCGACAGCGACCTGCGCAGACGAGGCGCACCATTTTTTGGTGCAGAGTCCCAGGGCCTCGACAGACGCGGTTCTCCTGCTCTGGCGTCCATTGCCGACATCTTCATGGGAGAGGAAAATGCAAATGTCGACACGGTCGACGTGTCAAGGCTCCAGAATGTCGTGATCACTGTTACCCTCGTGCTGGGTTTCTTCTCGCTATTGATAGAGATGACAAGCAGTATAACCACAACGACCATGCTCGGTGCCAAGGGCGCCGTCTTTACAAGCCTGCCTGAGCTGGGGGCAACGTTCACGTCACTTTTGTTCGTCAGCCATGCGACATACCTCGTTGCCAAAGCTCATGATGCCCGAAGTCTCGGCACAGGCGGAACCTCTGACTAGTCCTGCAGATGACAATCCCGACAAATGAATCGGCTTCGCGCCCACTGGCCAGCACAGGGCCGGCTAACGCCTGGCGGAACAAGATGGTGACGCCTTTTGCCAGAAAGCTGATCACTGCGCCTATCCGCTTCCTTTTGTCGTCTGACGTCTTCATCTCCTACGCTCGCATTGACGGTGCCGGATATGCGCAGGCGATAGCCAACGCCCTTGCTTCGGGTGATGGCCCACTTAGCTGCACATTCGACCAGTGGGAGACGCGGCCGGGAGCACTCGTGCCGTCGCAAATCCTTCGGGCCGCGCGAAACGCGGCAGCGCTCATTGTCGTTGCATCACCTGGTTCCATGCAATCCAGGGCAATGGATCAAGAGATCGCATCATTTCTCGAAGTACCCGGGCCGATTATCCTGGTAAGCTTTGAAAGTTCGAGCATTTCCGCTGCTGTCTGGTATCCAAGGCTCGCTGGAATAGTTCCCGAGATCGAGACTGGAGGGCCCGAAGCGCTGCATTCAGCACAGCCCGCTGCCGGGGTGCTGCGGCGTATCAGGAACGCTGTCGGATACTGGAGACTGAATGCGCGGATACGGATGGCATCAGCCTTGGGTGTCGCCGTGTTCCTCGTTGCCGCTGGCGCTGCAGGTGTGGCGAGCTGGGTGGCAAGTCGACAAATCGCCCGTGCCGAACAGGCGAGCCAGGCGGCTGACCGCGCTCTGGCTCAGGAGGAGACAGCTACGCGGCGCGCAAAAGCGGCTTCGGTGGCTATTGAAGCACAGGATATCCTGGCAAATTCACCTCAGCAATCTCTGCAGGTGCTAAAGTTGGGACTGCAGTCTATGGGTACCATGGAGACAAGCTGGGGCGAGCTCGTAATCCGCGATGCCCTACGCTTTACTCCGCAGCTTTTGGACCGTAGACAATTTTCTCCGCCCGGCGCGATGTACTACGCTATCCCAAACGCCTTTCCTCATCAAATGGCTTCGGGCCCAGATGGAGCGCTCGCCAGTTGGAGTTACACCGGGCAGGAGGACACCAGCGGGCCCCATTTTAATTTTACCCTCTCGAGCGTGACACAAGGCGCAGGCGTGCCGACTGTAGTTGAACTCACTGGCTTCGTGTCCGACATAAAATTCGTTTCGGATGGCTCCGCCGTAGCCATCAGGCTCAGTGGAAATGGGTCTGTCGGCCAACCTCAACGTCTCGCCATTGTAAAACGCGGGGTTCCTGTAGCACGAGAAATTCCTGTGCATGATCTCAGGGCATTCACAACTAGTCCGCTGGGGGATAACATCGCGCTCGCTGGCGAGAACGACGTTGAGCTCTGGCATGTTGCCGGACTCGGCGCGCCTGAGCGTCGTTGGAACATTGCCCATTCGTCGGCCCTCTCGTTCTCGCCAGATGGAAAGACTGTCTATGCCATCTCTGGCGGGGGCGTCTATTCGCTCGCTCAGACGACGACGCGAGTCGCTACGACGCCAACCAGCGCAACAGATTCCAAGAATACACTTTCTGCAACCGCCGGTCATCTCGTCGTTGGCGGAGACAGCCTAAGCTCTTTCGACCTGGCCTCGGCCAAATGGGATCATGACGATTTGGGACGTGGCGATGTCATCCCGATTGGCGGCGATCGCCTGCTGGTGAGAAGTCCCACACAGTTGGATTACTACGATCTTTCAAAGCAGGGTACCGACTACTACGCTGGCCATGTCCCATTCAAATGCCCCCCATGGCACGAGCACGATGTATTCATCGACGCAGTAGCAATCAGTGGTGACCAACAGTCGATAGCGCTTGGTTGCCGCACAGGTCTAGGAGTGGTGGCGCGGCTGACAGGAGGATATAGAGCGGCAATGGCTCCTCTCGCCGACACACGGCCGCTCGCCGTTTGGCTGGACGTCAACGGTGAGGTATTGGATGTATACGCTACATCGCGCAAGGCTTACTCGACAGACCCGATTGAAGGTGAAGTGACGCGCTGGAAGATCTTAAACAGCTGTCCCGGGAGTCTTAGCGCCCTGCGAGGGAGGCTTGCCCTGGCACCGGACGGCGGCGGCGTTGTTGAGGTCTCCGAGGACAAGATCACTGTCCGGAATCTGGAGACGGGGGATGTAAGCGCCGAGGCTGACTATCCCACCACTCGATGGAACAATGTCGAGGTCATGGCGATTTCCCCGGACGGCCAGACCGTCGCGTTGCAGGACGGCTCCGGCGTTTTCCTTACGGACTTTCGGCACGGGGGTGCCAGCCGGATACAGGTTCCTGGCGTCGGATCAGCGATATCTAGCGAATTTGGTGGTGGCGAAGATGACGATTTTGCTGCAGCGGAAGTCACAGGAGAAATAACTGCCGAGATTACCGTCGGAAATTTTCATGGGGGCACCTGGAACGTTCGCTCCCGACTGAGCGCGGGCAGTTGGGTGCGTCACGTACAGCCGGACGATATCACAATGTCACCCTTGTCAGTTTCACCCAAAGGTGATGTCGCTTACCTCGCGCCGCGATCGACAACAGCTAAGGATGGCGCAGAGAAGGTCCGTGTTGACCTCAAGGCAGGCGGGAGCGTGGAAGCCTCGTTTCCATCAACAGTGTCGGCTCTCGATTTTCAGGACGCGCGAACGCTGGTGGTTGGAACAGAAGATGGCAAGATTTACGCTTGGCCCTTCCAGGACGTTCCACAGGGCATCACTTTGATCGGTCAGCATGATGCTGCTGTGCTTAGACTGTTGAGGGGCGCATCGGATTATGTGCTGGCAGCCGATGCCACAAACGTCGTTCGGATGTGGAGGGCTGGTACCCGCCTTGACGAGGTTGGCCTTCGCGGCTTTATGGAAACCGCTGAAATCTCGTATGGGATCAGTGGCCTGTCCTATCTTGGAGTGCAAAATCTGTCGCTGGGACCAAAGTACCTTTATACAGTAAACAGGGGCGCCGACTATAATGATTATCTGGCCTGCTGGATTGCGCCCGGACCAGACTCCTTGCTGGAAACTGCCCGTCGCGCCCTGAACGAACCTTGATCAGAAGCGATCCTTGACCGCGACGCTTGAGATTGCAATCGCAGCGTGTAGTGGCGGTACCGTGGCGCAGGGCAGCACGATATTGGCTCCTTTAATTTAGATGTGACCAAAGGAGCCAGCCGGATGTGGAGCGTCGCCTACGTTTTACCCATCCTGTCGCTCCAGATACTGAACATCGATGCTCGGATTCGAAGTCGCGCAGATGAAGTACCCTTCGCCAGTAAGTCCGATGGCCTTCACCCGACCCCAAAACTTCATCACCTTCCGGAGCTGCTCAATCTCATCTTCAGTCGTTGGAAGCCGATATCTTCGCTGCTGAAGTAGAAAATGATGGTTGGGTTTCCAGTCCTTTCGCGTTGCGCCAGGGCGCGGTCGTGCGGCGCACCCATGTTCGGTAAGCGCCGGTGTCAAAGCTCAACACCGGTGTTGCGTTCGGGAGCGAGAAACGACGTCATTGATCGCCGCCAATGGGCTGGCGAGGGCGTAGCGCTCTTGGGCAACGTCGGATGCAGTCGAGAGAAAGATGCTGATCACCCGCTGTGGCATGGTCGGACTCCTTTACGTGGCACGCAGTGCCCTCAGTTTTTTGATCTGCTCCAGGGTGGTTTCGTTCATCCAAGCCGCAACTCCGAGGGCCGCCGCGGCCTTCAGCACTGCGTCGCCCCTCGGATCGCCGAGTCCGATTAAGGCTTCGGCGAGGGTAGCGTGGGCCCAGTAGAGCTCATCGTTGGCGCTGGCACTGGTCTTGCCATCCACACCGACCAGCCGCTTGCGGATAAGATCAATGGCCTTTTCGGCGGCCTTGATCACCCGCTTGCGCACGCGGTCAGCGAAGATGCGGTCGGCAATCTTCTCATTGCCGGAACTAGTGCTCGCGCGGATATCGAACAAATAGGCGAGATTGATACCAGTGTAATAGTCCTGCCGGATGAGGAAACCGCGCTCCGCCGTGTAGATGGCGGATTCGAGATCCTCCAGACGCTCGCTTTCCGTGCGTCCCAGCAGATCGGAACGCCTCTTATGCACAGCGCTCCAAAGGCCTAACGTCTCGGGATCGGTCGTCTGCTCGGGATCGAGCGTGCGGAGGAGTGAGATGGCCTCTTCATACGCTGCCGCGGCGGCAGCAGCATCATCCGGCAGGTCCCTGTCGCCGAGCTTGTAGGTCACGAAGGCCAGTTCGCGTACGACCCGGGGCCGCGAGGCACGCTCTTCCTGCCCAGACCGCGCGGTTTGCTTGTAGTAGATCGTGCTTAGTATGGCCTTTTCTTTCACGAAGTCGCCGGCAGCCCTTGCCGTGGCGACTTCATCCCATAGCGCGGCGTGGGTTTCCTCCGCGGGAACTGCTGCACGGACGCCAATATCGGAGGTTGCCTCACCGCCGCCGGCTGGGGAGGCGAGGTCCTTGCCGCCCGTCCGCACTATGCGGGCCGGCGGGTCCAGCCCCAGCAGCGAATAGACCGGGCTGTCCGGGCTGGAAGACGCCTTTATTGTGGCCATCAACTTCTTGAGTTGAGCGACCATTCGGCCAACCTCGCTGTAGCCGATGTCTGCCCCGAGATGGACGTACTTGCTGATATCGATGTGGTTGACGTCGAATGGACTCTTGAATTGGCTCTCTGCCATAACGATAGTCGAACGCGGCCGCAGCCCGTACCGCACGCCAAGCTCAAACGTGGCGTTGAGATTTGACGTCGAGATGTCCGCGACTACTAGGTCAGCATCGAGCAACATCTCGTACATCGGGATGTCGATCATGCCGGAGTGCAGCACCTCGTCGGCACGAACGCATTCATAACCAGCCGCCTCCGCCGCTGGCTTGATAATGTGTTGGTAGGTCGCGTCCAGGTTGAGCAACCGCCCGGTCGCTAGATCGGTTTTTTCGCCGTACCCCATGATCACAAAACATTTCGGCATTGCCGCCCCCGTTGTTGCGCTTCACCTGTCCTCTGGCTAACACCCTAGACTCAACGGCGCGACGGTTTCGACGATACCCCCGAGTCCTCTAGTTTCTTTCACCAAATGAGCGGCGCCCCCCGGGCCGCCGCCGTACTTGCCGTCCCACAAGGCGATCAGGTGAACAGTGCCGTAGTGGCGCGCCAGTTCCAGAAGTCTAGCGTTGCACGCCTCGTACGCTGCCCCGGAAATCTCCAACCGGAGGATCTCGCGGCGGTGTTCCGGCGTCGCTGACCAGATATGCCAAAATCGTTTTTCCCAATCGCCGGTCGCGGCGCCGGTTACGGACGTCCCCACGAACACCTCCGGTTCAAAGGGCAGCACGATATAAGTCTCGATATGTTGGCGAAGGCAGGCCTCAAGAAACAGAATGTCGCCACCACGCGCACCGCTGCAAAACCCCATGGGAGCCTTTCCCTGGCTGGCCGCTTCAACTTTCTTTCCAATCCAAATCGCCGCAGCCGTTTCGCGATCGGGCGGAAACCGCGCCTGGCTTCGACCTGGCAGATCGATCATGTGCCCGGTAAAGAGCAACGCGACTGGGGGTTCCATTTTGCTGACCCTTGGAGAAATCTTTCTGAGAGCTATGCAAAACCCTGCAGGGTAAGACGAACATCAGACGCGTTCATACTCCGTAGACTACCCTTACAGTCTTGTAACGACTCGTCCGAAAAAAGCTAATCCTGCCACAGTAAATGGTTTTGAGAGGAAAGTACCGGCACACGGGAACAGATTCTCATGCGATTCCACAAGCCGTCACTAGCGCCGCGTGTTAACCACATACACCCTTAGGATGTGGCGGCTGCAAGGCTCCCAGACTCACACTGACCTTCTGATAGATCTCAACTATCGAGATAGTTGGCCGGTATTCCTGATCAATGGGCCATTGTCGACGTAGTGGAACACACCATCGATCCCGACCGCGGTTTGGCGAATACCCCAGGGGGCCACGCCTGAGGGGATACTACGGTGCCAACCGAAATCGGCATCGGTCAGCCAGATGCGGCCGCTCAATCCTTGAATAATTCGCCTGGCTCGACGGCCAGAAACAACGCCAGCTAAGCCACCATCGTCATCGACAGCAGTTGTCCGGAAAAGGAAGCACGGTTGGGCATTCCCGGTGCCGGACAAGCAATTAGTCGCGCAAAATTTTGCCTGGCGGGAGCGCGATTTTTAGTCGGGTGCTTGCCACGACCGAGGTTAAGCCTCGCGAGGCGCACTCGCTATGGAAGCAGAAACTGACCAAAGCCCCAGAGCGCGAGGGGGCGCAAGGCCTAGCAACTGGGGAGCAGGAAAGGGGAGTGCCAAACAGGTGGTTGGCCGAAATCCCGATTGGACTCGAGGAGTTGATCTTGGGCTCACCTGTTCACGCGCTTCCGCAGAGCGGCTTATCCGGACGAGCATACAGAGGTATTTGCGCTATTACAAACACTGCGCGAGCCATGCTTCCGAAAGTCAGTTTAAGCCGATCCACTTTGTTTCAATCAAAAAGCTACGCAAGTATTTCGACGCGCGCTGAGCGTGCCCGCGAGCACTCGATCCCTGTGCCTGGTCTGGATCCAGCGGATTCGGCAACAAATCGGTCAATCCCCATGATGGCTGGTGTTAGCGTGTGGGTCATGGTTCGCCGTCATAAGCAAGGCGACATCATCGCGGGCGGCGTTAACGTAGGTGGCATTCGCAAATGAACCAGGAGAGCCCTGACTGGCTCTCGCACTCTGTCGGCGACCAAACGGGCGCCTTCAATGGGTCAGAACCTATGAGCCCCATACAGCCCCCACCATCATGGCGCGGGACGGGTTCTTTCAGGCCTGTTAAACTACCTTCGTATCTTGGCTTATTGATCACTCGTCGGAGGCCAAAATGAACATTGCGGACCCGGTTCTCTGGCTGGGCGTGCTTATCGCCTTCTACCTCACAGAGATGTTATGGTTTTACCTCAAGCGGCTGCTTCTCCGCAGGCTCGCCATCCCTTTGAGCCGCCGAAAGAAAATGTTAGCGGCCCTTGCCTATTCGGCAGTGGCAAAAAATGTCCTAATTATCTGGCAGCTTTTTGGGCCTCTTGTTCTGGGATTAGTACTTTTAACTCATGTTATCTCGGACCAATATTCATACATTCTTGAGTATGTGGTGGTGGCATTGGTGTTTTTGATTCCTTCTGCGATCGCCTTTAAGTCGTATTTTGCAAATTACCACCCCCGTGACAACCGCTCTCTGGTTACGGCGATTTCACGTGCAAAATTCTGGCGTTAATCTATCTAAGACATTCGAGTTACTTTCTATAACCACTGCCCGAGTTATAACTTTGGCAGACAACAAGGTAACGTCATCTCAACTAGTGACTACTCAGTGCTACTTTAAATTGATTGTTGATTTATTTTCGTTCGTCATTATACCAATTTCTGTTGTCGCGTTAATCGCACTTGCTACGTTAAATATGATGATAAATATCGAGGCATTCCCTGAAGCAGTATTTTTACTCCACATATCGGAATACATTCCTGCGGCGCTCGCCTTCGTCGGCGGTATTATTCTTTTGCAAGGTATCTTTATGTTCGTCTCTAATATATTTCGTGTTTGGTTTATGGGATCTGGGGTACTAGAGTTAGACGCGAAGGCTGCTGAGTCCTTTGTGAACAAAGAAACTCTCAGATCACGATCTGGCAGCGGAGCCAATTTCTTTTCAGGGAAGGCCGTATTGCGAATAGGCGACGCCTACTGGCAAGAAGCCGTGGAGAGATGCATAAAGGCTGTTCCGGTGATAATCGTTGACGCGTCGGAATTCTCCGAAAACTTACTGTGGGAGTTGCAAACGGTTGTGAAGCTTAGCTGCGGAGACAAGGTCTTAGTCATTTCTGAGGGTGCCAAAGTTGACGAACACTTCGAAATCTATCTGAACCAAAATATCCCCGACTGGCTTGGGCGATGGATATGTTATGGAGGTTTTGGCCAGTCGATTTGGGCGCGAGCAAAAATCAGTAGAGTAGTGGGAAGCCAGGCGATGGCGATTGCCAGATCGACATAGTGGGTCGTGGACACTTTCTGGAGCGAGGTTACTCTGGCGCAGCCTCGACTATTGCTCGTCTAGTTGGCGGACTAACGCTCAGCGATCCGCCGGCGGTTGGACAAATGGTCGGGATCTCCGTCTCGCTGTCCTTTTTTTGTACTGCATTTTACCGCCAACTCCTTCAACGCATATTCTAGAGTCTGAATTCTTGGCGGGTCATCCGGATTGAGCTTTGCCAAGGCCAGCGCTCTCGCGACCTCCGAATGCAGCAGGCTACAATCTGACATCGATAAGCTGCGGACCGCCTGGGCCAGCGCGACGGCGGCATGGTAGCCGACAAATGGCTTTTCCACATTGGGATCGAGGCACTTGGCGAGCCATTTAAGATCATCCTTAGACGGGAACACTTGCAAAATAGCGATGGCGGCCAATCGAAATCCTGCAGACTCATGCACCTTGAACTCTCGCAAGGACGCCTGCGCAAGCGGGGCTTGCGTCTTCATTTCTTCGAAAATGGCAGTCATCTTCCGAGTGCGCGCCGTCCCAGGCACCATATCCTCTCTAGTCTGGTCATAGGCTTCACACAGGTCGCGAAGGCGATCGGGTACTTTGACCGTTTCAACCTCGTCATGCTGCACCGTGCGATGTGGCACTTCTTCACGTAGTATGTCGGCGACTGCCCTAAGCAACCCTATACGGGCACGCTCGCGAAAGTCGGCCCGCTTAGGGTAATCGCAGTTAAGCCGATGTTTTGAAGCCGCTCCCTGAATTTTACGACTTTGGAAAGCTGTTCGATTTCGTCAGCTGTGGTTGGCATTGTGATTTCATCCATCCCGAAGTAGAACATGATGGTAGGCCTGCCAGTCTTTTCGCGGTGCTCCAACGCCCGATCGAATTCGTGAATAGTCCCGCTATCGGCTGTTTGTGTCGGCGTCCCGCAGCGTTTCCACATAACGCCAAGATGAATATCGTAGTCGATCGGTATGAGGCGATCGATTATTTGCTGCGGGCGCCCGCCCATATCTGGATACGCATGGGTTTCGTAGTGAATCAACTCAAGGCGAACATTTCTTTCTGGCGCCAGGAACGTCACGACGTCATTGATCTCAGAAATGAGAGCTGCCAGTGAGCGCCTTTCCTCATCGACATCTGACGGTGTCGACAGGAATATTCGTATCGCGGTTTGTGCCATGTTAGATTCCTGCCGGAGGTGCTTGCTGGTGAATTTCTACCGAAAGTACCCGCGGGCAAATTATACTCGTCAGTGCCAAGCTTGCTAGCGACACGGCCCTAGAGACTGGCTGCGGCAGCGACGGTGTTTTCCCACCGATTTTCCACAGACCCGATCAGCCCAGGTCGAGGAGGACGATTATCTGTCTACCGATGACGAAGCTCGGAAATTGGGAGAGTAGTTATTGCCCTAGCCTCCGCGGCAGGAAACTGGCGCAGTGTCTCATCATCTCCGCCCGATAGAAGCACCGTACTATCGTCACTGAAGGCCAGCGCCGCCACGGCACCGCGGTGATATCGAATGCGGTCTCAGGACGCGACCTCCCGCGTTGCGATACTAAATGTTTGATCCCATCCTTTGATTCGGACGACAATGGTGAACCATCAAAGCATGGGATCAAACATGTGCATTTCCTCCTGAGGCGGCGATTGGAAACACTGCGCGCCGTTCCTGCATAGCGTGAGCATAAGTACGATCTGTGCCACCGACCCTACCGATCAGAACCACCGCATCGGCGAAACGAAGAGCCTGCACCCATTCTGCAGGTCCGGGATCGACCGACACTACATGTCCTCCCCGAGATACAGGCTGTGTGCCACGCCGAACAACCTGTAGAAGCAAGTCTGACAGTGGTGTCCGAGGTTGCTCGACAGCTAGCGTTCTCTCGAAAGGCTAAGCGGCGAGGTAGTCCACACCATGCCAACCTCCAACCACCAAACCAAATCCATCTCTAGCAAGAGAGGCGTCTACCGCCCAGCCAGCCAAACCGTCTCGGGAGCAAGCCCTGCCCGCCACCCTATGCCAGCAACCAATATCCATCGTTTCCGCATCCAGAATTTCTTGTACAATCCTAAGGCTAAGGCTCTTACCTGCGCAAACGAGGGCTTGCCGGTTAAAGCGACATTTTGAGACTCGCGGATTGGCGAACTTTCGTCATCTGTCCCGACACCAGCGTGCAGTAATGACTTCTGTAATGGGCCCTCGTTCGTCAAGTCCCCTCTGAATGATATCTCATCGCCAGGATCATGCTTCTGTCCGTGGTCAGCGCGAAGGCCGCCACACTATGCCATCAGATCCAGAGCTGACAGGTCAATCTAGGAAGCGTGATTTGCCGAAGCACTCACACAGCACTACACACGACCTTGCCAAGCCCTCGTCCCGGCGACGGGACCTCAGGAGAGCGCTGCCGTTTCGGCTCGCTCCGAACGCTCTATCTCCTATGCCATCGCTGCGGCCTTACTCCAGCGGAAATCGGTCGCATCCACCCACATGCGATGGAGCACGACGCCCAACTTGCGGGCAAGGGCCACCTTGGCGCGCTTCATGCCCCGGCGTTTCGCCACGTCGAGCGCCCAGTGCTTCAGGCCCGAGAAGCGGGTTGCCCGCGTCAGCATGATGTGCGCCGCTTCAAAGAGCGCGGTTCGCACCATGGCGTCGCCGACCTTGCTGACACCACCGTCCCGATCGGTCTCACCGGATTGATATTTTTTGGGCGTAAGCCCGAAGTAGGCTCCGACCGTACTGGATTTTCCAAACCGTGTCGGGTCATCCACCGCCGAGCGATAGGTGAGCGCAACCAAGGCGCCGACGCCGGGTGTGCTCATCAATCTGCGGCAGACCTTGTCAGCGCGCGCGATCTTCAGCATCTCGCGATGGAGCTTGGTGAACTCGCTCCACAACGCCGTCCGCGCCGCCAGCATCGCACCAATCACTGTCTCCAGAGCGATGTGCCCTGCTGTCAGTTCCCGGATACGCGCCTCAAACCTTCCACGACTGACGTCTCCGACCTTCAGCCCGTAACCGCGCAGGATCCCGCGGATGCTCAGTTCGACGTCGAGAAGCTTGCCTTGCAGAAGCTTGCGTCCAACAAGAAGGGCTCGGCTATCCTTGCAAGTCACCGATTTGGCATGAACCGGGCGGTACCATCCCATCCGCAGCAGTTGGGCGATCCCGCGTGCATCTTTCCGGTCGGTCTTCACCGTCATAGCCGAGAGCGCCGCCTTCACGTGCCGTGTCTCGAGCAAAATCGCATCGCGTCCGGCGGCCACAAGCCCGGCATGCAGCCACTGCGATAATGGCCCAGCCTCGAGCCCAATGCGGATGACAGACAATTCCAGTTCGTCGAAATAGCGCACCAGTGCCTCCGGCGCGCTGGCGATCTTGACCTCGCGGATGATCCTTCCGGTCGCGTCCACAATGCACACGCTGCTCTCTTCCAGAGAGACATCGATTCCCACATAGTGTTCCATGGCTGTTCCTCTCATGATGCTTGGAGCCGATCGCTCGGACTCCGTTTCAACACCATCATTCTGAGGGACAGCCACCCAACCTGGCTATGCTCGCGAAGGCCGGCCCATTACGGCATCTAGGTGTTGAACTAGGTGCTGACAAGTCGGGACGACCGTGCAATCTTCACGGTGGGGTCGGAACAATTGTTCATGGCGCGTATCTTTCTCAGTCATTCCAGTAGGAACAACGCTCAGGCGATCGCGCTCTCCGATTGGTTGACCGCAAATGGCTGGGCTCGCGACGACATCTTCCTCGACATCGACGCGACCAGCGGGATCCCGCCAGGCGAGCGCTGGCAAAAGGCACTCAACGATGCAGCGGGCCGCTGCGAGGCAGTGATCTTCCTGATCAGCCGCGAGTGGCTGGCCTCGCGCTGGTGCCATGAAGAGTTGGCGCTCGCCCACAAGCTGAATAAGCGTCTCTTCGGCATTCTGATCGATGCGGTTGAGCTGGGTGACGTTCCAGCGCGGTTGCGCGACGAATGGCAACTGATTGATCTGGAGAGCGGCCGCGACGGCGAACGTTTCGACGTGGAACTGCCAAACGGCCAGCAGGGATTTGTCACATTCTCGGCCTCCGGCTTAGGCCGTCTGCGGGTTGGGCTGGTCAAGGCCGGGCTTGATCCGCGTTTTTTTGCCTGGCCGCCGGCAAACGACCCAGCCCGCGCTCCATATCGCGGGCTGGCGCCCATGGAAGCCGAGGACGCCGGCATCTTCTATGGTCGCGAGGCAGCAACGATTGCCGCGCTCGATCAATTGCGCGGGCTGGGGGAAGGTGCTGCCCCGCGTTTCATGACCATCATCGGCGCATCGGGGGCGGGCAAGTCGTCATTTATGCGGGCCGGGCTGGTCCCGCGGCTACGGCGTGACGACCATAGTTTCACGGTGCTGCCAATCCTACGGCCCGAGCGCGCGGCGATCTCTGGCAAAACCGGATTGGTGACAAGCATCGCAGAAGCCGCAGAGGCGCTTGGCCTGAAGTGGGCCCGCGCGAAAGTCGAAGCGGCGATTGCCGCAGGGCTGGAAGGAATAGCCGGGCTCTTGTTAGAAATCACTGCTGCCGCGAGTCATCCGCGCATCGCGGCTGACGATTTGGCTGTGCCCACCATTATCCTCTCGCTGGATCAAGCTGAGGAGCTGTTCCTCGCCGATGGCCGGGAGGAATCGCAGCAGTCGCTGGCGCTCGTGACCGCGCTCCTTAAGGCGGACCAGCCAAAGCTCATCGTGCTTGCCACGATCCGCACCGAATCCTACGAGAAGCTGCAGCAGGCATTGGCCCAGGCCGAGATTCGCGACCTTCCGTTCAGCCTACCGGCTCTGGCTCGGGGCACCTATCAGCGGGTAATCGAGGGGCCAGCAGAGAGGCTCGTCGGAACCAATCGGGCGCTGAAGATTGAGCCTGCGCTCACGGCTGCTCTTCTGGCCGATATCGAGGAAGGCGGCGCCAAGGACGCCTTGCCCTTGCTTGCCTTCACTCTAGAGCGGCTGTTCGCGGACCATGGTGGCGACGGTGACCTGACGCTTAAAGAGTACGAAACGAGCAGACGGATCGCCGGCGCCATCGAGGCTGCGGTGGAGCGAGCACTCGCCGATGCTGACGGCGATCCGGGCGTACCGAAAGGTCGTACTTCCCGATTCGTATTGCTGCGCCGCGCGATGATACCGTGGCTCGCCGGCATCGATCCGGACACTAGGACAGCACGGCGTAAGGTCGCGCGCTTCACTGACATTCCCAACGAGGCAAGACCGCTGATAGAGTACTTCGTGAAGCAACGGCTGCTGGCGACCGACGTCTCGCCCACCACCGGAGAGCGCACTATCGAGCCGGCGCACGAAGCCCTGCTTCGGCAATGGACCCTGCTCGACGGTTGGCTGAAGGAAGATATCGCTGTTCTGGCGACACTCGAAGGCGTGCGCCGCGCGGCGCGCGACTGGGACGCCAACAATCGCGACGCCAACTGGCTGGCGCATGCCGGTGGCCGGCTCGAGGATGCGGAAGCCATCAAGTCGCGCGTCGACCTGGCCCGCCGCCTCGACGCCACAGACCTTGACTATCTCGAGGCCGCCCGTGCCGCCGAGAGCGGACGTCGCGATCGCGAGTTGGACGAAGCGCGCAAGCTCGCCGAGGAGCAGCGCAAAAATGCCGAGGCGGCAATTGAGCTTGCGGGTCAACAGAAGCGCATAGCAGAACAGGAACGGAGAAATGCGGACGCCAACGCCGCTATCGCTGCGCAGAATGCAACGATCGCTGACGAGCAGCGCAAAGTGGCACAGCGTACGCGCATCGGTGCCATCGCAACAACATTGTTGTCGTTCTTTGCAATAGGCGCGGGAATATTCGCCTTTAGCCAGACTGGCGAGGCAAGACGGCAAGCTGAGGTCGCGCGAGAACAGACCGACGCAGCCAAACGTCAAACCGACTTAGCAATAACAAGACTTACGCAAGCTCAAATGAATTCTTCTAGGTTCTTAGCATCCGCAGCTGAAGAGGCGGAAGTAAAAAATGGCGCCATTGGCCTAGGCTTGGCACTAGTATTGGAAGCACTGCCATCGGGCTCGGCGATAAGCGAGGACCGGCCGCTTGTTCCGGAGGCTCAAGGGGAATTCTTCCGCTTGCGCACGGCAGACCATTTGAAGGCGCTAATGCACCACGACGGTGGGGCCTGGAGCGCATCTTTCTCAGCTGACGGAAAGAAGCTTGTAACCGCATCCGACGATCATACCGCCAGGGTATGGGATGTGAAGACAGGAACTCAACTTACACTTCTACCGCACCATGATGTGGTCATACTCGCTCTCTTCTCTCCAGACGGAAGTCGCGTGGTCACGGCATCTGCCGATGGACTAGCAAGCGTCTGGAATGCCAAAACTGGTGCTCAAATCGCGTCGATGAAACACAATGGGCGGGTTAGAAGCGCGGCGTTTTCGCCCGATGGGACGCAGGTGGTAAGCGCATCCGAAGACGCTACCGCGCGGGTATGGAACGCCGAGACGGGAACTCAGATCGCGGCATTACAGCACGAGGGCTGGGTCATCAGCGCGTCGTTCTCACCTGAGGGCTCACGAATTGTTACTGCCTCAGCAGATCATACCGCTCGAGTGTGGGATGCCAGGAGCGGTGCGCAGATCGCGATCATGCATCACGACGAGGCTCTAAGCAGTGCTGAGTTTTCGCCTGACGGTACAAGAATCGTTACGGCCTCGGGGGACCGTACCGCACGCATATGGGATGCCGAGACCGGAACTGAGATTAGGCGATTGTCGCATGAGGGCCCAGTCTATAGTGCCACCTTCTCCCCCGATGGCAGAAATGTGGTGACGGCTTCGGGCGACAACACCGCTCGGGTATGGAACTCTACCACTGGAAAGCAAATTGGGCTTTTACGGCACGATGGCTGGGTCTCTGGGGCAATATTTTCGCCCAATGGCAAAGAAATACTCACACAATCCTATGACTACACTGCGCGCGTCTGGGATGTCCGAACCGGATCACAGATGGAACTCCTCCGCCACGATGGCATAGTCGGCAAATCAGCCTTCTCGCCCGACGGCACGTTAGTCGCTACGGTTTCGAATGACGGAACTGTTCGACTCTGGGATCAAAAGGCCGTGACGCCAATCTCCGTCCTTCAGCACGAAGGCCCGGTTCAGAGTGCCGCCTTGTCTCGCGACGGTTCTCGCGTTGTCACAGCGTCTGCCGATGGTACAGCGCGTGTGTGGGATGCAAACACTGGCACGCAGATCGCATTAATGCGCCATCAAGGTCAAGTCAACGCCGCTGCCTTCTCGCCCGACGACTCGATGGTCATAACAGCCTCTGCTGATAAGACAGTCGGTCTTTGGAATGCAGCGACTGGAGCAGAGATTGGTTCGCTATCGCACGAAGGAGAGGTTTTGAGTATCGCCTTCTCGCCCGCGGGCGACAAGTTGGCCTCAGGCACGTTCGCCGGGTGGGACGCAGGGCCATCATACGCTCGTGTGTGGAACGTGAACACTCATGCACAGATCGCAATCCTCCAGCATGGAGACGCAGTTGTTAGCGTCGTGTTTTCTCCTGACGGCAGGCGTGTGCTAACTGCGTCTCTTGATAAGACCGCCCGTGTGTGGGACGCTGAGACTGGCCAGCAACTCGCGCTGATGCCCCACACTACCCCTGTGAACAGCGCCTCCTTCTCGCCGGATGGGGCTTGGGTACTGACAGCATCGGATGACGGAACGGCACGCGTATGGGATGCTCACTCTGGCGCACCCATAGTGCTTATGCAGCACGAAGCCACAGTGAAAAGCGCCTTCTTCTCTCACGACGGAACCAAAGTGGTGACTGCGTCCTATGACGGTACAGCCCGCGTCTGGGATGCAGCGACGGGAAAGCAGCTGGCAGTATTTCGGCACGAAGGCCCAGTCAACAGAGCCGTCTTTTCACCTGACGGAAAGCGAGTAGCGACGGCGTCCGGAGACAATGCCGCACGTGTCTGGGACGTCAAGACGGGAGCGCAGATCAACCTTCTCCCTCATGAAGCTCCAGTTGTAAGTGCGTCCTTTTCAGCTGACGAAACCAAACTCGTGACCGTGTCTGCCAATGCTGCGCTAACTTGGACCGAGAGCGAAAGTCCTGATTTCAATATTGAGCTTTTGGCAGCGAGAGCCTCCCAAATGCGTGTTCTTTCCGATAGCGAACGAGAAACGTACGGCATTGAGACTCCTAAGTGGCAGAGCGACCTTAAGCACAGGCGCGACTCGCTCGCTCCTTGCGATCGCTTGGCCGGGCATCCTCTAGACCGCCATTTAGGTTATGGCGGCACACCATTTGAGGACATCAATGTCAAGGAAGCGCTTGCCGCTTGCGAGATTGCAATTGGGACAAGCGAGCCACGATCCAAATATGAGCTTGGACGGGCGCTGGAGAAGGACGGGCGCTTAGAAGAAGCGGTCGCAGCTTATCATTCAGCGGCCGATGCTGGCTACCCTATGGCGTTCTACGGTCTTGGTATGGCGTACCAGGTCGGGAGGGGAGTGGCTGAGGACGACGCCCAAGCTTTCGCGTTCTATAACAAGGCGTTTGCTTTAGGCGAGCCAGCCGCAGGCTCGTTTCTGGGCCAGATGTATTGGAACGGCAAAGGCACCGCAGCCGACACGAAAAAGGCCATGATTATCTGGGAGCAGGCCGCCGAACAGGGCGATCCGACCTCCCATGAGTGGCTCGCTTGGGTAGCCGAACTTGGCCGTAATGGCATGCCCTCAGATCTCGCCGCCGCGCTCTACCACTACGCAGTATCTGTGCATCTCTGCGAGGAGTCCGGCATTCCCAATTCAGCAATCAACGCACGGTACCGGCGCGCCACGCTCGCGCGCAACATGGATCCGAAATTGGTTGCCGACGAATGGCTGAAGGCGCAGAACTTCGTCGTGAGATTCGATCTCGCCAATCTCATGAAACAATGATTTAGCATTGCGAGGACACCCCTGCCGATGCAAGAAGCCTCGACGCATTACGTTGGCAACAACCCAATATCTTAGCTGGAGAATGTTGGATTCCAGTTCCCTACCCTCTACCACCTTTCCCCACACTCCTTTGACGACGTTGGGGAAGGCATTCTCGCCCAGCAGTGCGCTGAGACGCCCAGCAATTTCGACTTCAATTCCACTCGTTTCATTGATCGTCATGGTTCTGATCCTTTCCCGTTAGATGCCGAAGGCACTCCTGTGAGCCCCATTCGGCCCCAAGCGGCTGCTCTCCGCAGGCGCACCATCCCCGTTGAGCCGCCGAAAGAAAATGTTAGCAGCCCTTGCCTATTCGGCAGTGGCAAAAATGTCCTGATTATCTGGCAGCTGTTTGTACCTCTTGCCCTAGGATTAGTGCTTTTAGATAATGATGTATCGGAACAATATCCATACACTCTTGAGTATACTTCGGTAGCATTAGTATTTTTGTTTCGCTCTACGATTGTACCTAAATCGTATTTTGTAATTACTATGCCCGTAACAACCGCCCATAGTTTACGTCTGGGTGCTACTTATAATATAATTGTTGATATTTTTTAGTTGTCATCGTACAAATCTCAATTTTCGTATCTATCACACTTTCTGGCTAATGATAAATATCTAAGCGTTCCCTGAAGAATCATTTTTACTCGATAGGTAGAAATAAATTCCCCGCGTGTCTCGCGTCTGTCTGCGGTATTATTCTGCTGAGAGGTATATTTATGTTGATTTACAATATATTTCGCATTTGGTTTATGAGGGCCCGTGCACTATAAATAAACGCGAAGGCCGCGGAGTCCTTCGTGAACAAAGAAAATCTCAGATCACGATCTGGCAGTGGTGCAAATTCCTTTTCAGGAAAGCTGTATTGCGAATAGGCGACGCCTATTGGCAGGAAGCCGTGGAGAGATGCGTAAAGATTGTTTCCAGCAATAATTGTCTACGCGTCAGAATTATCTGACAACTTACTGTGGCATCTGAAAACTGTTGTGAATTTTAGTTACGTAGACAAGGTCTTAGTGATTTCTGAGGGTGCAAAAATTGAACAACGCTTCGAAATCTATCTGAACCGAAATATCCCAGACTGGCTAAGGCGATGGATATGTTATGGAGATTTTGGTAAGTCGATATGGGGGCGAGCAAAAATCAGTAGAGTAGTGGGAAGCGAGGCGATGGCGACCGGCAGATCGACATAGCTGGTCATCGACACTTTCTGGAGCGAGGCTTCTGCGACATTCAGGGGACATTCTTGAGCGCTTGGCCAAGAGCGTCGGCACGCGGAACTGGACTCTGACTGAAAGTCTGAAAAGCGCCAGAAGCGTCCCGTAGTCCTTTTCGCCAGCGAGCTCGCGAAAAGGGCATATGACCTTGCTGGGGCGTTCCGCTGCCGAGACACGTGGCGCTGGAATTGAAGTGTCTATTCCCGTCCCCCGAGGCTTAGAATTCCACTGGGTAGCGCGGACTGAAGCGTTGGCCGCTGACGCGAGCGTGCGTGATCTTGTTCGCGAAGAACGATTTCATCGAGACTTCCCGGCTCCGTCCACCGGAAGTGTCGAAACCCCAGAAATACTCGTGGCCCGTACCATCCTTCCTGGCCTTGTAGGCAAGGCGGTAGGGCTCAACTAGCCGCGTAAAGCCGTCATAGGCAATTTCGACCAATTCCATCGCGCGGCCCGCCTGCAGGATCGTCTCGCGAACGTTCGAACCGAAATGGCCAAGTGCTGCATGGGGTGTCCGGACGGACAGTCGAGGCGGTAGCACAAAGCCCCTGTGTCCTGCGCCCGCTCCAGCCAAGGCAGGGCCGGCAATAGCGTCGAATAGCGAATTGATGAGACCGGGGAACTCGGCAAGCACGACATCGAAGCCGAACATACTGATACGCGGAACGGGTAGGGTCTTCCAGAAATCGCTCAGACCGACAAGCGGGCTATTCAGCAAATTCGAGCGCGCCTCATGGGGAGAGTTCTCGAAGATCGATTTCTTGAGGAAGGTTGTGATGACCTCGCTCCGTGACACGCCAAAGCCGCCGCGCAAAACGCCGAAGGCGAGGTCGAAGAGATCGGTCGCCTTGCAGCGGTGCAGCAGGGTCGTCAGCTTCGACGCCAGGATCTCTTCGGCTTTCTGGCACTTCATGGTCTGCGTCAGCTGCGGCGCATCGGAATAGGGGTGAAGGATTCGCCGGGACTGGACGGGAAGAAGAATGCGGTCAAATTGGGTGATGTCGAGCTGCGCCTTCAGGTCGATCTTTTCGTCGTTGTAGAAGCCCCTGAAATACAGGCGCGCTTCGACCGCCTGGACCTCGAAGATGTTCTTGTCCTCGACCACTACCTTGTCGAGGAAGCGGACGCCCGTATTCGCTTCGACGACGCTGATCGCCGCGCGCAACTCCTTCTCGAGAAGTGCCAGTGGTATCGTGCCCGTGGTCGAGAAATCTAAGTCCTTCGAAAAACGAGTGTCTGGTAGATAAGCCTTGCGCAGGCCATTACCGCCCTTGAGAACGAGAGCTTGAGCTAATGCGGGTCGACTGTAGATCGCGTCCAACAGCCAGCCATGGACGTAATCCTTTTCGACATCAGTCGGCGTCAGGCCGTAAGTCTCGCCGACTGTCTCGATTTCCTTGTCTGAGATCATCACGTCCTACTGCAAGCAGAACGACATTTTATACACCGAACATTAAGTGGACAAGGATCAAGGTTTCTATTGCTGAACGCTTCCTCGCCGCCGAGAACTAGAATATGCCGTTTGCGATCGGGTCAGCGTCCGCCGTCAAAGCTGGCGTTCGCGAAAGGCGGCTTCTGACCCCGATGCGGACATAGGTGAGTTCACGACCGAATGGCGGCTAAGCGCTTCAAGTTTGCCGTTCAGCCTGTCAATGGCGCAACCCGAAAGCCGCCATACGGGACGATATCAGCGATGATTGGTGGTGGTGAAGCGATCATGATTCCGGATGAAAACGTGCCCGATGACGGGTCACCCGCCCGGCCTCGCAATTCCCACGAAGCGGTCCAATTGCCTTACAGGACGCGCCAGCAGACCGTTCCGTCACAACGCAATCACGATATAGCTCTCTCAGAGGGGGTGAATCTGATTTGCGTCAGCGGAAGCGTTGCCTACGGGCGACGCTCATCGCTGACCTTCGGCTGAAACCGGGAATTCCCGTGCTGAACCATGCGACGTGGCCGCTATCGCACGTACAACGAACCCTTGGTCACCGCGATGCCTCCGGTCAGTTGGATCACTGGGGCAGTCAGGCGACACTGCCGACCGGGATGAGCTTGTGCCCTGGCGAATTTGCGTCAGATCATATTGATTTCTGGCGCGGTCGCGTCAATGAAGATAGAGAATTACAGAACGAGTGAGGAACAAGACATGGACATTTTGACAAGAGGGCAACGCTCCTCAGTCATGTCCCGCATCAAGGGGCGAGACACCGGGCCGGAGATGCTGGTCAGGCGGGCGGCGCATGCGCTCGGTCTCAGATTCCGGCTGCACGCTGCGAAGCTTCCCGGACGTCCCGACCTTGTCTTTGCCTCCAGGAAGATTGCCCTGTTCGTGCATGGATGCTTCTGGCACCGCCACGAGAACTGTCGTCTGGCCTACTCTCCGAAGTCGAACAAGGAATTCTGGGCCAGGAAGTTCAGCCGTAATGTCGAGCGTGATGGTGAAGTGACCGCTGCGCTCCGCAGTGCAGGCTGGAGGACCGCAGTCATCTGGGAATGCGAAACGAGACAACAGGACCTTGCCGATCGTATTGGCAGGCTCATCATAGGGACGCCGCAATGATGAGGGCCACTCGACTGGCAAAGCTCAATCGCATGGCGGACGGCAGTTCGCCGCGCGTTCTAGAGCTCTGTTCGGGCTGCGGTGGCATGTCTCTGGGTCTTCAGGCAGCGGGCTTCAGTCTTTTGGCTCATGTTGAGAATGATCCGGTCGCGGCCGCGAGCTACGCGATCAATTTTTCGCCGCCGGTAGGCGTGGAAAAGGATCGATGGGCGGCCCCGCGCGACATGATCGAATGCAGCGCGTCCGATCTGGCCGAAGATCTCGGTCTAGCGGAGGTGTCGGGAGAATTCGACGTCCTCGCGGCGGGTCTGCCGTGCCAAGCATTCGCCCGGATCGGCCGGTCCAAGCTTCGCTCGGTAACGGGGGACGAGGATGCCTTTAGAAATGATCCCCGTGCAAGACTTTACCGACGGTTTCTTGAATATGTCGAAGCCGTTCAGCCTGTCGTTATCATCATAGAGAACGTGCCGGATATTCTGAACTTTGGGGGCCATAACATCCCGGAAGAAATCTGCCAGACACTTGACGAGCTCGGATATCACACGAGCTATACGCTTCTGAATGCGGCTTTCTACGGCGTCCCTCAGATGCGGGAACGGCTTTTTCTCATAGCCTACGACCGTTCGATTGGACAACGCCCGACTTTTCCGGACCCGACACACGCCGCCGAACTCCCGTCAGGATATGAGGGCGCTCGCACGGTTGCGCTGAAGTACATCCCTGCGGAGAACTCGCACTTCCATCCGATTCCAATTCCGGCCGCGGACCTCCCCGGCGCGGTCGCGACAAAGGCGGCCCTGTCGGACCTGCCATATATCTCAGAGCACTACCGCGATCCCGGCGAGATGCGTCGGCGCAAGCTCACGGACAAGCTTCCTTACCGTTCCTTCTCAGGTCTTTCCGCGTACGCGAAGCGCATGCGGGCGTGGAAGGGCTTCGAAACAGGCGGGGAAACGGACGGCCATCTTGTCCGGCTCACGCCTCGTGACTTCGCAATATTCCGTCGCATGCGCGCCGGAGCCGACTATCCGCGCGCGCTGCAGATTGCGGAAACGATCTTCGCGGAGCGGCTCGCGCAAGAGAGCCCTCGACCGCGGAAGGGCAGCAAGCGGTGGATCGAACTTCGCAATAGCTGCGTGCCGCCGTATGATCCGGACAAGTTTCCGAACAAGTGGTGGAAGCTCGAGCCGACATTTCCGTCGCGCACCCTGACGGCGCACCTGGGCAAGGACAGCTATTCTCATATTCACTGGGACAGCCGGCAGCAGCGGGTGATCTCGGTCCGCGAAGCAGCTAGGCTGCAGTCCTTTCCGGATGGCTTCCGGTTTGCAGGGGCGATGAATGCAGGTTTCCGACAGATCGGGAACGCAGTTCCGCCTTTACTCGCGCTTTCGATCGGCTGCCATATGCTCTCGCAGCTGGGATCAGCGCTGGGGCGGCTTACGGACGATATCGAGGGGGCTGAGGCAGCCTGACGCGCGTCTCGTCAGGCGTGAATACAGGGGCAGTGTTAGGAGGAGCCGGTCGACAGCGACGCCGCGCTCAAAGGGGATGGGGGCGCTGAATTGAAAACAATGGAGATTGCGCCGCATGCCGGCGCTCTGCTGAAGTCGCTGCGGGGATTTGGGTATTCGCCTGAAACCGCGCTGGCGGACCTTGTCGATAACAGCATCTCGGCCGGCGCGGATCTCATTGAGCTTAGCATCGACTGGAATGAAGGCGATCCGCGCATTGGCGTGCGCGACGACGGCCCAGGCATGTCCTTCGACGCTCTCTGTGAGGGCATGCGTTTCGGCGGAGACGAGGACGTCGAGCGCGGACCTAATGATCTTGGCCGTTTCGGTCTGGGCATGAAGACCGCGTCCCTTTCCCAGTGCCAGCGGCAGACCGTTGTCAGCTGTTACGCCGGCAGTATCAGCAGCATGTCCTGGGATGTTGAAGAGGTCCGTCGGACGAAGAGCTGGTGCGCCGAAGTCGGGAGACTTCCCGAGCCGTTCGAGCATGTCACGATGCCTGGAGATGGGGAAGGAACCCTGGTGGCGCTGGAGCGAATGGACGAGATGGGAGGATTGTTCGGTCTCGACAAGGAGGGCTTCTTCGCGAAGATCAGGGACGTCCGGGATCACTTCGCAATGGTATTCCACCGATTTCTGGACGGCGACGCACGCCGGATCGCAATCACAATCAACGGCAGACCCGTCGCGGCCTGGGACCCTATGCTTCGCACGCATCCGGCGACAAGGCAGCTCGGAGCCGGAAGAGTCGGCAGCGGGGCCCAGGCGGTCCACGTGGCACCGTATGTCCTCCCACATCGCGACCGGTTTGTGAACGAGGCGGAGTTCACGGCCGCCGGGGGGCCTGGAGGTTGGGCTGAACGTCAGGGATTCTACATCTATCGTGCGAAACGGCTGGTCGTCTCAGGCAGTTGGCTCGGCCTTGGCGGCCACCGCGAGTGGACCAAGGACGAAAGCAGTCGTCTCGCCCGGATAGCTGTCGACCTCCCGCAGAGCGTGGACGCCGCTTGGCGCATCGACGTACGCAAAGCGCGGGCACGCCCGCCGGCCGCGCTCCGCGCCCGGCTCGCAGCCATAGGCGGCCAGTGCCGCGAGAAGGCGCGCGAAGTCTTCGCGTGGCGCGGTGGTCAGGTGCGGACACCGCCAGGAAAGACACCATCAGCTCCTGTCTGGAACGAGGAACACAGGTCCGGAAAGCGCCGCTACACGGTCAACAGGGATCATCCTGTAATTGCCGAACTGCTTGATGCCAGCCCCAAGACGAAGAAGCTGGCGCGCGCGGCTATCAGCCTCATAGAGCGCTCCGTTCCGGTTGAGCGCATCTGGCTTGATATCTCGGAGAATGTAGAGTCGACAGAGTTGCCGGAAGCGGTTGACGGTCAGCTGATCGAAGATCTCGCGACTGCCGTCAGCTCGTCACGCTCAGGCGGCAACGTCGAGGACGTACTCGATGCGCTCCTGCGCAGCATGCGTATCGATTCTCCTGCGCTCCGCAAGGCGGTCGTCGATAAGCTGGACGGCGAAAAATGAGCGCCGACGCCGTCCTGACCCTAATCAACATGGCGAGGCAGCTGCTGACATCGACGGATGAGCAGCCCGAGGATCGCGCGGCCATCCGTGATGCACTCGACTCGGTCAGCTCGATCGTTTCCCGTCGCACCGGCCACAGTTTCTCCGACGACGAACTCGAGCGGGCGGTCCGTATGCTCGAAACCGCTTATGTCGTGCAGCAGGGTCATGCGGTCGCTGTCGTCGGCCGGGAGGTTCCCGTCGAATGGTATGTCGGTGACCGCCGCAAGCCTGGGCCGTTCATGGTCCGCTACCTGCAGAAGCTTCAGGAGTATGACTGGCCGGTCCGATCGGTGGATGAGCTGCGGGATAGTACAGCGAGGGTGGTGGAGCTGCTCGACGATCCTCGTCGCGAGGGCCCATGGAACTGGCGTGGTCTCGTCGTGGGCGACGTCCAGTCGGGAAAGACGGCACACTATGCGGGCGTCATCAATCGAAGCGTGGATGCCGGTTACCGGGTGATCATCGTTCTTGCGGGCATGCACAATCTGCTCAGGCTGCAGACCCAGATGCGACTTGAGCTTGATTTTCTGGGTTACGATACGAAACCTGATCAGCAGGACACGGGTCGCATGAAGGCGATCGGCGTCGGCCTCATTCCGCCGGCGCTTACCGCCGGCAGCCTGACGCTTGCGTCGCCGACGGGTGACTTTAATGTGGCGTTCGCACGCCAAGCGAACTTTGCCCCGCTGGATCAGCCATGTCTCTTCGTCGTGAAGAAGAACGCCACGATCCTGCGCAACCTCAACGGCTGGATCGGCAAGCTGCCCGAGGAATTCCGCAGAGCCCCACTTCTGCTGATCGATGACGAGGCAGACCAAGCTTCGATCGATACGAAGGATCAGCCAACGCTCGGCGACGGCAGCTTTGACGAGGACTATGATCCTACGAAGATTAATGGCGAGATCCGCAAGCTGCTGCGGTCGTTCAAGCGATCGGCGTATGTCGCCTACACCGCCACGCCGTTTGCCAACATTCTCATCCATGATGAGCGATCCGCTGAGAAATATGGAGCCGATCTCTTCCCGTCGACATTCATCTTCGCGCTGACACCGCCGGATGACTATTTCGGGCCCGTCGCCGTCTTCGGTACGAATGATGACGTCGTCAATGCCGGACTGCCGCTGATCAGGCACCTGGATCAGGCCGAGGAAGGCTGGATTCCCGACGTTCACGACCGCTTTCTGCGGCCCCGGTTCCGCGACGCCAACGAGCTGCCGCCGTCACTGAAGACGGCAGTCAGGTCGTTCCTCCTGTCCTGCGCCATCAGGGCGGCGCGTGGCCGTCCGTCCGCACACTGCTCCATGCTCATCCATGTCTCGCGGTTCGTCGACGTGCATGATCAGGTTCACGATCAGGTCGAGCGGTATCTCGATGACGTCCGCGCCCGCATTTCCGGGGGCGACGCCGAAACACTGACCGAGCTGGAGACGCTGTGGCGTGAGGATTTCGAACCGACCCGTGCCGAAATATCGGGAACCGTGTTCGATCGCGGGATCGTGCCGGTCGACTGGCCGGCCATCCGTGCAGCGCTTTCGAACTCCAGCGACAAGATCCAGGTGATCGTCGCAAACGGACGTTCGAAGTCCGCCATCGACTATGACCGGTACAAGGACACCGGACTGTCGGTAATCGCCATCGGCGGCGACAAGCTCTCCCGCGGTCTCACGCTGGAAGGGCTCACGGTCAGCTATTTTCTGCGAATATCGAAGCAGTATGACAGTCTGCTCCAGATGGGCCGTTGGTTTGGCTACCGGCGAGGCTTCGCCGATGTATGCAGGCTGTTTACGACCCCGGACATGGAAGACTGGTTCCGCCACGTCGCCACAGCCAGCCAGGAGCTGCGCGCCGAACTCGTCCACATGAGGCTCATGTTACAGACGCCGAAGGACTACGGCCTCCGCGTCGAATCCCACAGCGTCATGAACGTGACGGCACCGAACAAGCAGCGGCATGCCGTGGAGCGCCCGACCGGCTTTGCCGGGGAAGGCAAGATTCAGACCGTCATGTACGCCACCCGCTCCCAGCTCGAGCATAATGCAGGGGTCACGGATACCTTCCTGGAATCGCTCGATCCGCCGGAAGCCGGGACGCAGCGGCCAGGCGGAGGTGGTCATGCCGCAGGTCTTGTCTGGCGCAATGTGCCCGGTGAGCGGGTCGCGGCATATCTTGGCGCCCTCGAACTCCCTCCCGAGAACAGGGAGATCGAAGCGCATCGTCTCGCGGCCTACGTCGAAGGGCAGCTCCGGCAGACCCCTGCCGAACTCACGAACTGGACCGTCTTCGTGCCATCGGGTGACGGCCGCGAAGTCGAGATCGCCGGTCAGCGTCTGCAGAGCACCATCAGACGGCCGCTCACGAAGCGGCAGGTCGCGGGCCGATACATCGTCCGTTCGATCCTGAATCCGCCGGACGAGGCGCTCGACCTGACAGATTCTGAGCATGCGGAAGCGCTGGAAGCAACTAACCGGTCACGGCAGGAAGTGGGCATGGCGGCCGCAGACCGCCCATCCGGCCCGGAAATCCGGCGCATCCGCGGTCGTCAGCCACAGAAGGGAATGCTCATCCTCTATCCTCTCGATCCTGACACGGTCGAGGCGGTGGACACGGCGGGGCCGGTGATTGGGCTCGTCGTGAGCTTTCCCGAAAGTCGCACCGGCAGCCGGAAGTTCTATATCGAAAATACCGTCCTTCAGAAGGAACGGCGATGACGGCGTCGCCGACCGACCTCGATGCACTGTGGTCGCGCCTGGCAGCGTCAGGCGCGGGCCAGCGCCGATTCGTCAGCCTGCGCGTTGATGGCGCGGGCGCGCTCGATGTCCACGCCGCCATCCGCTGCGTTGACCGCAGTCCCTGCCTCCTCTTCGATCTGCCCAACCCGGCCAGTGTCGGTGACGTGGAATTCGAGGTTGGAGGCATGCGCTGTGCCAGAGGCGCGACGGACGACGGTCAGAGCATTGTTCTTTCGCTCGAGGATGGCGCGAGACGCGATCTCTTCGCGACGCTGGCCGCCGACCTCATCGCCCATGCGGCCGACGTGCCGGCAAAGGCTTCGCTCGGGTCGGTCATGGTTCGCCTCGACGCCTGGCGCCTGTTTCTGCGCTCGGTTGCCGGGGGCCTGGGACGCAACGAGATCGTCGGCCTCATTGGCGAACTCAGGGTTCTCCGCGAACTCGTCGAGGCGGACTGCAACCTACTCTCCACGTGGCAGGCGCCGGATGACGGGATTCATGATTTTGAGAATCGTGGCCATGCCCTCGAGGTGAAGGCGACGCTCGGGGCCGGGTCGCGCGTAATTATCTCACGGCTCGACCAGCTCGACGATGCCGGGCTGGAGATGCTTCATCTCGTTCATCTGCGCCTCTACGAGACGCCTCAGGGAGAAAGCATCGATGATATAGCGATGGCCATCGCCGATCAGCTGCCGGACGACCAGATGCGGAGGCTGCTGGAAAATGCCCTGCTGCGACGCGGCCTGAGCCCGGATGATCGGCGCGCGAGAACAGGCTTGCGTACCGCCCTGCAGCAGACGGCGGCGTACCGCATCTTCGGATCATTCCCGCGCATCGTCCGTGCAGATGTACCCTCCGCGATACCCGAGGTATCCTACGCGGTGGAACTGGCCGGGGCAGCGGAGGCGGTCCTGACGTGGCCGGACGTCAGAAGCTCCTTCACCGATCGGGCTTCATGATGGACGATCCGCTGCAGCTATTTGCCGAAGCATTTGCGGCCGATGTCGAGGAAGCTGTCTCCAGCCCTGATGCAACCACGCTGTTCTCCGGCGTCATGTTCACGAAGACGGTCCTTGAACGGCTGGAGGAGGCCGAGCGGCTCGAGCAGGCATTCGATCTCTACCAGGAAGGTCATACCGGACGCGCGGCCTATCGGATTGACGGCTACGCGATCGATGAGGAACGCGGCGCCCTTGAGCTGTACACGACCATCCATACGGGAGAAACTCCGCCCGGACGGATCCCGATGGCGGACATTCGCGCGGCCTATGACAAGGCGCTCCGCTTTGCCCGTGCCTCGATGGAGGGTCTCGCCGACAAGCTGGAACCTTCGAACACCGATGCAAGTGATCTCGCGCGCATGATCGAGCGCGAGGCTGAAAGGATTACGCTAATCCGGCTGGTCCTGCTGACAGATCAGCTGACAGGCCCGACGCTGCCACAGGACGGCGAGTGGGCGGGACGGTTCATCGAGCACGATGCCTTCGACATGATGCGGCTTCATCGCATTTTGGGTGAAGGGGAAACGCGGTCCGATATTTCGGTCGATCTGCGACAGCTAACTGGAAGCCCGCTGCCGTGCCTCCCTGTGAAGCCCGACGCCGGCGGCTATGAGGCCTATCTGACGGTCTTCCCAGGTGACGTCCTTTCGCGGATCTATCAGCGCTATGGCGTGCGTCTGCTTGAGTTAAACGTCCGCGCCTTCCTCGGGATACAGGGACGGAAGAGCGTCAACGCTGAACTCCGGCGTACGATCTCTGAACAGCCGTCCATGTTTCTGGCCTATAACAATGGAATCGTGGCCACGGTTGATGAGATCGAGTTCGAGACCGACAAAGCGGGCAGGTCGATGATCAGCGGTCTCAAGGGGCTGCAGATCGTCAACGGCGGGCAGACGACCGCATCGCTTCACCGGGCGCGCTTCAAGGATGGGATTCCGCTGGATGGCGTCGAGGTGCCCGTAAAGATCATCCGTGTGACGAGCGGGGACCTCGGCGAGATGGTAAGCTCCGTCTCACGGGCTGCGAACCGCCAAAACACCGTGCAGCAGGCAGATTTTTCGGCCAACGATCCCTTCCATCAGGAGGTCGAGGCGCTCGCGAACAATTGCTGGCTCGAAAGCGGGCGCGGCAGGTGGTTCTACGAGCGAGCTCGCGGATCTTACCTCGCCGCAGAGCAGAAGGCATCGTACCGCGCAAAGGACGATCAGGCGTTCAGATCGCAGACCCCTCGATCTAGGAGACTGAGCAAGCTCGACCTCGCGCGCTACCTGAACACCTGGACGGGCCTGCCATACCGTGTGTGTCTGGGTGGCCAGAAGAACTTTCAGTATTTCATGCAGCGTCAGAAGGATCAGCCGCCGCCGCCTCCTGACGAGGCGTGGTTCCGGCGCCTCATTGCCATCGCTCTTCTCTACCGTGCCGCCGAGCGGATCATCCGCCAGATGGTGTTTCCAGCGTTCCGGGCCCAGATCGTCGCCTATCTTGTCGCCGGACTCTCCTATCGGACGGGTGGGCGCCTCGATTTCGAGGGCATCTGGCGGCGTCAGTCGATCACGGCGGAACTGGAAGAACTGATCCGGGCATGGGCGCCGGGCATCGATGAAGCGCTTCGAACGACCGCCGGTCAGCGCAATCCCGGCGAGTGGTTCAAGCGCGAAGAATGCTGGACCGCCGTCCGCGAGCAGCTCCCGTCGCTGTACGACCCCCTTCCGCCCGAACTGGCAAGCATGGCCATGACTTCAGCCCCAGGCGAAGCTGGCGCAAAGGCTGCCGGGCAATCCGTGCTGTCGGTCGAGGACCTTGAGCGGATCCGACGGTGCATGGAGATCGACAGCGCGACCTGGCTGCAGGCTGCGGAAGTGGGGCAGCGTACCAAGGTCATTCACTGGAAGACCGCAGGCATACTTCGCACGCTGGCGGGCTATGCGGCCGGCCGCTGGGAGAAGCAGCCGTCAGTAAGGCAGGCGAAACCTGCGCTCGAAGCCCTCCAGACCGTTCGAACCTCAGGCATACTCAATCAGGGGAGCGGTGATGACTGAAACGCCCCCACCAGGAGGGTGCTAGATGGCGAAACCACCGGGCAAGCGTACTTGGCCGAATGGAATGCCGAGGCGGATCGACTCCCACTTCGACCGTCAGCTAATTGCAAGGGCGGCACCTGGAGTCCTGCCTGAAAGACTCCCGATCGTGCATGCGACGGCATCAACACCAGCGAAGGAGATTATCCGGGCCAAGAAGCTAATAACAAAGCGATGCCCGGTGTTCGACAGTGACTTGATATACTTCTTTGTGCTCAGGCCCGCATATCGCAGCAAGTTCGGCGACAAGCCTTCGCATCAGATGTCCCGTTTTCCCGTCACCTTCATTTTGAAACCCGAAGCGGTTCACGATCCGCGTCATGTCTATCCGTTCGACACCGGCGGCGCTGCCACTGGTGCGTTCACAAAGCAGGCCGACAAATATGTAAAGCTGGAAGACTATGCGCTTTCGCCGACCCACGCGGCTGCGACAGGTCATATCGGCTGGGCCTTCAGCTCGCTCGACGCCTATTTCGAAGGTCGTCTCAAGGACGGCATTCAGGATGAGATCAAACCGTTCGAGGACGTCGTCAGCGGATTTGTCGATGTCGCCCGCATGGGTATCGAAGGCAGCAACGATCATGATCGTCGCGCTTCAACGGTCGAGCTCGCGGCATCCCATGATGTCGATCTTGTCGGCAACGTGCTCCTGACGATCGCTCCAAAACAGCTGCTTGAAGACAATGACGCCCTGAAAGCCGAGCTCGACAAGGTTGGCGGTGACATCAGGGTGTATGACTGGCAGCCGAACCGTGCTCCGGACGAATTTCAAAAAGACATCCTCCGGATCAGCAGGGAATGGTACCGGAAGAACGGAATCATGCCGTGAGCGAGACTGACAGGGGACCGTTCAGGCTGTGCGGATACGTTCCGCTCAATGAAAACGGCTTCGCGCTGCCGGCGTATGCAGCTCATCCAGGCGCCAACGCCTGGTATGCCGCGATATCGGATATCGATGGCGACCATCTCGCACGCATTCGCTGCTTTGAGCTGCTGGAGGATGAGGACGTCCTCTCGCTCCCGGATACGGGAATCGAGGTCTCCGTCGGTGATCCCTGGCAGGACGTGTTTCTCTGGAACGGTCGCGCCTATGCCGGGACGCCGCGGCAGATTCTGCACAGTGTCGAGGCTTGGCGTGACGATCTTGAAGCAATCGTCCCAATTTCGTTTCTCGACCTCCTGCTTGCGGCCGAAGCCCCAACGGCGTCCAAGCTCTCCGCGTCTGTTCTTTCATTTCTTACTACCCAGCTTGGTGACGCGCTGGCGGCTGACACCTTCCAGGAAACGGTGCTGCGCCCCGGCATTCTCCTGGAGATCCGGCGTCATCTTCACCGACATGATCCAAAACTCGAGCTGGCCAGCTCTGCCAGGAGCTTTTCCGTAACGGAGGGATTGCCAGGATCGTTTCACGTCGAGCTGGCCCATGGAACGTCGGCCCTGCTCGGCGGTGACGTCTCCGCCGACGAATTAAGCGCTTCGATCGGACGTCTTGGTGACCTTCTGGGCATTTCAGTCAGGACGGTCGGTCTCGCCGCAGCGCCGGACAAGTCGCACGCTGAACTTGAAAACGCCCCGGCCGTCCCGCAGCCAAAACGGCCTCAACATCCTTTCGAACAGGCGGGTTCGACGAAGAGGATTCCGAACATACTTGTGATCGCCAGCGATCGACGGGCCGCGCAGATCGCTCGCTACTTCGAGCCGCCGGGAGAGATGGCATTTGGTTCGGATGCCATCTGGGATACGGGGCGCTATAAGGTCGAAAAGACCGGGGCTGCGGGGGATCCTATGCTCCGCGACGGCGACGCGATCTTCCATGTTTCCGATGGCGTCTCGACCAGTGCTGCTCTGGACGGGTACGATCTGGTTGTCTGGCTGGCCGGCAACGAAACACTTCAAGACGAATCTGCGCACGAGCGCATCGGCAGGTTGGCTCGCGCAGCCGGACGTGCTCCCTTCCTGCTTGCGCCGGCTCCACCATCCGATGGCCCCTCGTTCCTGTCCGATCCGGAGGGGTTGTCTCGAAGACTTCTGCGCGAATGCAGCGCGGTGATCGACACCACGGTCGCCCGTTCTCCCTTCTGGGCGGGTCAGCCGAGGCGATCAATTGACAGACGGATCGCGGATATCGTCGTAACGGTCGCACTGGCGGCCGTGCTGGATGACCGGCTTCGTCAATCCCTCCGGAGGGGACGGGGTGCGAAGCGCCCCACCGCACTAACCTTCATTGGCGCCGGTGAATTCACTGTAGAGCGGAGCACCGCCTCGGAGCTAAACGCCGCAGGACTATTTGAAGGAACCCGGGAAAGATCTGACGGAGAGCACGTTCAGTTCGAGCTTCGGGATAAATCCGATGCGCGGTTCCGCAATGCCTTCATCGAGCTGCAGCCGCTCCGCGAGGACTTTGAACGCTTTGCCCGGGCCGCTGTGGCAGAGGCACTTGGCCCAGGGGGACGCTGGAGGGATATCAGCAGCCTGCGCTTTGAAATTCCCCCCTCGGTCAGACAGACACTGGATCATCCCGCGCTTGCGTGCGCCATACCGCCACCTACCATCGAAGGCAGGAGCGTCATCGTCACGGCCGAAACGCCGGACCTGACCGCGCTTAGAGAAGCCACGGTGTCCGGAGTAGCCATCGCGCGATATACGGACACGGGGACTATCCGTACCCTTCTTGACGGATCGCGGGCGCGGTTTGACCTGCCTGTCGAGATCCGGATTCCGAGACTTCACCGCTATCCCCGCAACCGCGGCCTCGCCACTCGGGGGGTTGATGCGCGGGATGTGATCCGGATGAGCGAGACCCGCTGGCGAGAACTGCATGACGCATATCCTCAATCGGAGCTGGCCGGTCAGGAACGGCGCTACCTCGCTGCGATCGACACGCGCGGCATAGATTCCGATCTGGTGCTGCCCGTGCCCGCCGTCTGGAATGCGGTGAATGCCGGCGATGCGCTCGCGCGTCAGATTGTGGAACTTCAACCGAAATTCAAGGAAGAGCGCAAGATTGAAGGGAAACGCATCGGAGACCTGATCGCGGCATGGTCGTGGCCTGCCGACGATGTGAAGCGCTGGGTGATTGAGGACGGCAGAATCCCGGTCGAATTGAGCGTCCTGGAATTCGGCGAGGTGCCGGCGCAGCGGCTGTTTCAGATTGACGGTGACGGAGCCGTCCCGGTCTTTCTGATGTCGAGGATCTTTGCTGTCTGGGCACGGGCGCTGCTTCCTAGCTCGACAAGCTGGGCATCTCGCTTTCAGGTCAGCAAGACATTTGACGCCTTTCCCTTTCCACTCGGCCTCTCGGTGCGTCCCGGCGAAGGCGAAAGCCCGCCGCAGCTCCGCCTCTCCCGATCGGAGCCACGCTGGAATGCTATGGCTGAACAGCTTGGTGATGAGGCTCCGGCACTCGCCGAGCTTGTCGAGGAACGCGGGCGCGACGAGATCCACCTCCGACGCCACCCTCTGATGTGGGAGATAGACCGCCTGCTCCTTGAGGAGTTCGAGCTCTCCAGGGAGGCCACCGATCTCGATATTCTGGAGCGGCTGGTTGAACGTAACCGACAGCATGATTGAGCGGTGCTGCATTGAAGACGTGCGTAGGCGCGCGCGACGAGTTCCTCCTCGCTGCTACCGCCCAGAACCTCAGAAGATTGGCATAGGGTAAAGGAAACACTGTAGGTAGCGAGACCCGAAAACTGCGGCAAATCTGGTCGGATTAATCCGACCAAGAGCCATGCTGCCGTCCCGGCAACGACTAAATCAACAATATCGGCGCAAAGCTGCGCTTCATCAAGTTCTCGATTTCGACTGGACTTCACCCTGTAAGCAAGCATTGGTTAGCACCGCAGGTTCAACGAAAGCCCTGATCTCCTAGCCCGCACTCTCTGACTGCGGGCTTCAGCCAGTACTAGCGCCGGATGGCTCTAGTTGATGGAGATCAAAATGTCGAACGACACCGATCACAATATTTCTGCCGAAAAAAACCTCCTGGAACCCGCGGTGTCCAAGGGAAACGGCCGAACGAAGGGCGGCGGCAAAGCAGCAAAGGCTGAGGCCCCTGCAAAGGCAGGAAAGGCGACTAAGCCAGGAGCCACAAAGGCCGATCTGGTTCTCAAAAAGCTGGCCACTCCGAAAGGGGCAAGCCTTCGGACCCTGGCGGAGGCAACTGGCTGGCAAACCCACTCGGTCCGCGGCTTTCTATCGGGCACCGTGAAGAAGAAGCTTGGGCAGGCGCTCATCAGCGAGGTTGGAAAGGATGGAACCCGGCGGTACAGAATCGCGGACACTGCGTCCGGCGCGTGAATTCGATGATCGCCAGAAAAGATTTGGAAAATGAGATCGCCGGTGTCGGCGATCTCGACCGTGGTGAGCTGGTCGCTCGGTGGACGAAGATCTTTCGGTGCCCCCCTCCGCCGGGTGTCCGGCGAGAGTTGCTCGCCTACGCGATCGCTGCGGACCTTCAGGCAAAACGCCTAGGCGGCTTATCTTCTGAGGGGAGGAAGACGCTCAAACTCGCCATCGCGAATGTGGTGGCGAAAATGCCAAGGTCGCGCCAAACAGATACCGATGACGCAGCTCTTGGAGAAGGCAATGCTCGCAACACAGGAAATGCAAAGCGGGGCGATAACACTGCGCGCACCACACCACAGGTCGGTGCGAGGCTCATACGCGATTGGAACGGAAGGACCAACGTCGTCGACGTGGTGAAGGACGGGTTCCTGTTTGAAGGAACAAAATACCGCTCGCTCTCTGCAATCGCCCGGAAAATCACTGGCGCCCATTGGTCAGGCCCGAGGTTCTTTGGCCTATGAGTACGCCCGTCAAACTCCGCTGCGCTGTCTATACCCGCAAATCATCTGAAGAAGGTCTTGATCAAGAGTTCAACTCGCTCGATGCGCAGCGAGAAGCCTGTGTTGCCTACATCTCTTCCCAGGTAGGGCTCGGTTGGAAGCTGATTTCCGATCACTACGATGATGGTGGCATTTCCGGCGGAACGTTGGAGCGGCCCGCCTTGCAACGGCTGCTTCAAGACGTTCGTGATCGCAGGATCGATGTAGTGGTGGTCTACAAGATCGACAGGTTGACGCGGTCGCTTATGGACTTCGCCAAGATCGTCGAGATCTTCGATGCTAGCCACGTTTCGTTCGTCTCAGTGACACAAGCTTTCAACACCACGAGCTCGATGGGACGGCTGACACTAAACGTTCTACTGTCCTTTGCCCAGTTTGAGCGCGAAGTCACAGCTGAGCGGATCCGTGACAAGATCGCTGCATCGCGAAAAAAAGGCTTGTGGATGGGTGGCCGGGTCCCGCTTGGCTATGAGGTGAGAGACCGGAAGCTGGTCGTGAGTGGCAACGATGCCAACATGGTCCGTTACCTGTTCCGCCGCTACCTCGAACTCAAATCGGTGCTGACACTAGCCGATGAGGTCAACGGCCAACAAAGAGATGAGGCTCAAACCGAACCCGGCAGCCAAGGCGGTGCAAGACACGGCCCCTGGAGCCGGGGCAAGCTTTACTACCTGCTTTCGAATCAACTTTACATCGGGCGCGTAAAACACCACGTCGAGCATTTTGAAGGTGAGCATGAGGCCATCATCGATACCAAAGAGTTTGCTAAGGTCCAGGAACTTCTGGCTGAACAATCGCCTCGCAGGCAACGATCATCGTCAAATGCAACCGATGTCCATCTCCTGACCGGTATTGTTTTCGACGAGACCGGCGACCGCCTTAGCCCCGCTCATGCCAGCAATCATGGGAAGCGATATCGATACTACGTGTCTGCGCGCCTCAAGAATTCCAACAGCAACAAAAACGATGGTTGGCGCATTCCTTCTCATGAGCTCGAAGCCATTGTCGAGCATCAGCTGCGGCAATTGTTGCTGGATCGATCCCGCCTCGCCGATTGGATCCAACGTTACGCTTCGGTAGGCCACATCCAGCAGGCGCTTGATGTTGCGGAGGCATGGATCGAGACGAAAGCTGCGCATGAGACTGCAATCCCTCTTGGGTCGATCTTTGAGAGAATCACGCTGAGTAGCGACAACATTAGCTTTCAAATTGATCGGAAAGGCCTTGTCGCGATGCTCTGCGACGGCGTCGCATACAGTCATGACGAAAACGGGCTCGATCCTGAAGCCGAGGCATCACTATTCACTATCGATCTGCCAGTTGCCATGAGGCGACGCGGTGTCGAGGTACGCATCGTCATCGAGAATGACACACGGCAGAACAGAGCGCCCGATGCTGCTCTGATCGACCTCATCGCCAGAGCACACCTCTATCTCGCCAAACTGACTGATGGCTCGGGACAAAGCATCGCAGACGTAGCAAACCATTGCAGGGTGCATCGTGCCGACATCAGTCGCATCCTGCCGCTGGCCTTCCTCTCGCCGAAGATAGTCGAGGCAATACTGGCGGGTCGCCAACCAGCAGATCTGACCGTGCGATACTTGACCCGTCTCATTTACATGCCGCTTGCCTGGCAAGATCAGGACGCCGTCCTGGGTTTCTGACCATCCCCCGCGGCATGTGGCGGAAGGCCGTTTGCTGTTGATAGCCCGCTGTCGCGGCCAACTCTTAACAGCGGCGCTCATGGGGCCAATGAAGGGCATACATCGCCGCAGCATCATTGCGATGCGCCGCGCATCATTTCAGAATTTAGGTGGTCACCAAAACACCGGCCCTGAGACGGACGGCCTGAAATTGGCCAAACCGATTGCAAATCGTGGTCTCATGACCACGCAATGCCGTCTCTGTGGAGCTAAACCTTTGAACTGACGACGTAATGTTCGCCGCACGCGCATTGCGCAAATTGCATAACACTGTTTGGTGGAGCCAATCGGAATCGAACCGACGACCTCTTGAATGCCATTCAAGCGCTCTCCCAACTGAGCTATGGCCCCACTTCCGGCAGTCAACCGGCGCCGTTTCCGGCGAAGAGATCAGCGCGGGTTGGAACACCGCGCCGTTAGTGCAGGCGGCTTCTAACCCCGCCTTTCTCAGATATCAAGCCTTGAAGAGCGGCTTTTTGTTCACAGGCCGAGAAAGCCTGCAAACGCTTACGTCTCAGGCCCATCAGACCTCGTCGTCGTCGCCGACGCCGATCATGTCGGCAACGTCGTCGTCTTCTTCCTCTTCGTCGGCAAGGAAAGTGTCATCCTCGTCGTCGCCGAGGTCGACGTCCTCGTCATCGCCGAGATCCGGCAGGTCGTCACCCTTGACGTCCTCGTCGGCCTCTTCGAGCGAGACGACTTCAACGCCCTCTTCGTCCTCGGCGTCCACTTCCTTCTCGGCCACTTCCTCTTCCTCCTCGAGGGCGGCGATCTTGCCTTCCTCGAAATAGGAACGCGGATAGGTCTTGCCGGTGTAGGGCGAGACGATCGGGTCCTTGTTCAGGTCGTAGAATTTTCGACCCGTCTCAGGGTCGATACGCTTTGTGCCAAGTTCGTTTTTTGCCACGGCAAGCCTCGTCAATAAAAGAGTGGTCCCCTTAACCACAGTTTGCAGCGCTGTCAAAGCGAAAAGCCGGCGTCACAAAACCAAGTCCTGAAAGGCCTCGCGGCAAGTGACGACCATGGGGGATGACCATTTCGCCCCGCCGTGATACGAGACCGCCGCAACAAATGAAAAGCGCCGGCCCGCCGGCAATCCGTCCAGGGAAATTCCATGTCTCACGCCGCCGCTGCCAAGCCGGCCACCGCCCGTAAATCGTCAGCCCTTTCCGGCACGGCCCGCGTGCCGGGCGACAAGTCGATATCGCACCGCTCCTTCATGTTCGGCGGTCTCGCCTCGGGCGAAACCCGCATCACCGGCTTGCTCGAAGGCGAGGACGTGATGCGCACGGGTGCGGCCATGAAGGCGATGGGCGCGCATATAGAGAAGCGCGGCGCCGAATGGGTGATCCGCGGCACCGGCAACGGTGCGCTGCTGCAGCCGGAAGGCCCGCTCGATTTCGGCAATGCCGGCACCGGCTCGCGGCTGACCATGGGCCTCGTCGGCACCTATGACATGGAAACCACCTTCATCGGCGACGCCTCGCTGTCCGGCCGGCCGATGGGCCGTGTGCTCGAGCCGCTCCGCCAGATGGGCGTGCAGGTGCTGAAAGCCACACCCGGCGACCGCATGCCGATCACGCTGCATGGCCCCAAGCACGCCGCTCCGATCACCTACCGCGTGCCGATGGCCTCGGCGCAGGTGAAGTCGGCGGTGCTGCTTGCCGGCCTCAACACGCCGGGCATCACCACAGTTATCGAACCGGTGATGACGCGCGACCATACCGAAAAGATGCTGAAGGGATTTGGCGCCAATCTGTCGGTCGAGACCGATGAACGCGGCGTGCGCCACATCTTCATCGAGGGCCAGGGCAAGCTGACCGGCCAGACGATCGCCGTGCCAGGCGACCCGTCCTCCGCCGGATTCCCGCTGGTCGCGGCACTGATCGTGCCAGGTTCGGACATCGTCATCGAAAACGTGCTGATGAACCCGACCCGCACCGGACTTTTGCTGACGCTGCAGGAAATGGGCGGCAAGATCGACATCTTGAACCCGCGCAATGCCGGCGGCGAGGATGTCGCCGACCTGCGCGTGCGCTATTCCGAGCTGAAGGGCGTCACTGTGCCGCCCGAGCGGGCACCGTCGATGATCGACGAGTACCCGGTGCTGGCTGTTGCCGCCAGCTTCGCCGAGGGCGAGACGCTGATGCAGGGGCTGGAAGAGCTGCGGGTGAAGGAGTCCGACCGCCTTTCGGCCGTCGCCAACGGGCTGAAGCTCAACGGCGTCGACTGCACCGAGGGCGAGGCTTCGCTTGCCGTGCGCGGCAAGCCCGGTGGCAAGGGGTTGGGCAGGCATCCGAACGGCCTGGATACGACGGTCAAGACGCATCTCGACCACCGCATCGCCATGAGCTTTCTGGTGATGGGGCTGGCGACGGAAAAGCCGGTCACCATCGATGACGCCGCCATGATCGCGACCAGCTTTCCGGAGTTCATGGGCCTGATGAAGGGGCTGGGCGCGGAGATTGAATAAACACAGGATTGTCGTCAAATTTGGCTATCAACTCAATTGTTCTTTAAGGCCGGTCCTTCAAGGTCAAACAAACGTTGGGGAGAGCCATGAGTATTCTTGCCTCGATTTTGCTTGCGATAGTAGCAGGCGTCGTTTTGACCATCGCAAAGGCGATATCCGTCGCCAAGATGATCAATGAGCGGAACTATTCATTCGTGCGCTTCGGTTTGATCGGGGCATCTTGGGTCGGGCTTACCATCCCGAGCATCGGTTCCTCATGTGGAACGATAGGCTGCACATACGGCCTGCATTTCGGCTGGATGCTTGCATCAATCAAAGCCGACATACCCTCAAATGCGATATTTTTCGTAATGGGGGGCTATGCGATCCTTAGCGTATATTTCTTCGGCCATGTGCTGGGATGGGTATTCTATCTGCTTAGGGCATTTGCTCGGCCCGCCTCGCGTTGATGGGGCTTCGTCAAACCGCATAGTGGTATATTGCATTGAGCCCGGTTCTCGGCTTGTTGTCGTCCATGAGTTCAACCTTCACAATCGCCATCGACGGCCCCGCCGGCGCCGGCAAGGGCACGCTCGCCCGGCGGCTCGCCGACCACTATCGGCTGAACCTGCTCGACACCGGTCTCACCTATCGGGCGGTCGCCTATGCGCTCATCCAGCACGCGCTGCCGCTCGACAATGTCTCGGCGGCCGAGACCGCGGCGCGCCAGGTCGATCTGGCGAGGCTCGACCGAGCGGTGCTGTCGGCGCATGCGGTCGGCGAGGCCGCCTCGAAAGTTGCGGTGTATCCGACCGTGCGGCGCATTCTCGTCGAAAAGCAGCGTGACTTCGCCAAAACACCGCCGGGTGCGGTGCTGGACGGGCGCGACATCGGCACTGTTGTCTGCCCCGATGCCGACATCAAACTCTATGTGACGGCGAGCGCGGAGGTGCGGGCAAGGCGCCGGCTGGCCGAGATCGAAAGCATCGGCGGCACCGCCAATTTCACCGAAATCCTCGCCGATATCGTGCGCCGTGACGAGCGCGACATGGGCCGCGCCGACGCGCCCTTGAAGCCCGCTGCCGACGCGCACTTGCTTGATACCAGCGAAATGGCTATAGAAGCCGCGTTTCTCGCGGCCATGGCGATCGTTGACGACGTGCTGGCCAGGAGAAACAAGGCCTGATCCGGGTTTTCTCCCGTGTTTCCGTTGCCGGAAGCGCAGAAAATACCCATATCGGGCACGAACCAGCCTGCCAGCATTCTTCATGCGCCGGAATTGCCGCTTAAAAGCGGCCCAGGGCTTTTTTAAGCCCGGAACGCCGGCAGGCCAACGCAACGCTAACCCACGGCGCCCGTCCCGCTTGAGATGCGGGGCACTCCAGGAGAAACAATGTCAGCTGCAAATCCCACTCGCGATGATTTCGCGAGCCTGCTCGAAGAATCATTCACAACCGGTCATTCCGGCGAAGGCCAGGTCGTCAAGGGCATCATCACCGCGATCGAAAAGGACATGGCCATCATCGACGTCGGCCTCAAGGTCGAAGGCCGCGTGCCGCTGAAGGAATTCGGCGTCAAGGGCAAGGACACCACCCTCAAGGTCGGTGACACCGTCGAAGTCTATGTCGAGCGCATCGAGAACGCGCTTGGCGAAGCGATGCTTTCCCGTGAAAAGGCCCGCCGCGAAGAGAGCTGGGTCCGTCTCGAAGAGAAGTTCACCAAGGGTGAGCGCGTCGAAGGCGTCATCTTCAACCAGGTCAAGGGCGGCTTCACCGTCGACCTCGACGGCGCCGTGGCCTTCCTGCCGCGCAGCCAGGTCGATATCCGCCCGATCCGCGACGTCTCCCCGCTGATGCACAACCCGCAGCCCTTCGAGATCCTCAAGATGGATCGCCGCCGCGGCAACATCGTGGTGTCGCGCCGCACCGTGCTCGAGGAGAGCCGCGCCGAACAGCGTTCGGAAATCGTGCAGAACCTCGAAGAGGGCCAGGTTGTCGAAGGCGTCGTCAAGAACATCACCGACTACGGTGCGTTCGTCGACCTCGGCGGCATCGACGGCCTGCTGCATGTCACCGATATGGCATGGCGCCGCGTCAACCATCCGACCGAAATCCTCAACATCGGTCAGACGGTCAAGGTGCAGATCATCCGCATCAACCAGGAAACCCACCGCATCTCGCTCGGCATGAAGCAGCTCGAGAGCGATCCGTGGTCCGAGATCGGCACCAAGTTCCCGATCGGCAAGAAGATCAAGGGTACCGTCACCAACATCACCGACTACGGCGCGTTCGTCGAGCTGGAGCCGGGCATCGAAGGCCTCATCCACGTTTCGGAAATGTCGTGGACCAAGAAGAACGTGCATCCCGGCAAGATCCTGTCGACGACCCAGGAAGTCGACGTGGTGGTGCTCGAGGTCGATCCGGCCAAGCGCCGCATCTCGCTCGGTCTCAAGCAGACGCTTGAGAATCCTTGGGAAGCGTTCGCCCGCAGCCATCCGGTCGGCAGCCAGGTCGAGGGCGAGGTCAAGAACAAGACCGAGTTCGGCCTGTTCATCGGCCTGGAAGGCGACGTGGACGGCATGGTGCACCTCTCCGACCTCGACTGGACCCGTCCGGGCGAGCAGGTCATCGAAGAGTACAATCGCGGCGACATGGTCAAGGCGCAGGTGCTCGACGTCGACATCGAGAAGGAGCGCATCTCGCTCGGCATCAAGCAGCTGGCCAAGGATACGGTCGGCGAAGCAGCCAACAGCGGCGAACTGCGCAAGAACGCCGTCGTCACCTGCGAAGTCATCGGCGTCAAGGATGGCGGTCTGGAAGTGCGGCTGGTCGACAGCGGCATCGAGACCTTCATCAAGCGCTCCGACCTCAGCCGCGACCGCGACGAGCAGCGCCCCGAGCGCTTCACCGTCGGCCAGAAGGTCGACGCCCGCGTCATCGCCTTCGACAAGAAGACCCGCAAGCTGCAGGTCTCGATCAAGGCGCTGGAAATCGCCGAAGAGAAGGAAGCGGTCGCCCAGTACGGCTCGACCGACTCCGGCGCTTCGCTGGGCGACATCCTGGGTGCCGCGCTGAAGAAGCAGGGCAGCTAAGGCCGCCGCGCGCCCCCGCGCGCGACGTCACCTCATACAAAAACCCCGCCGGAGCGATCCGGCGGGGTTTTTCTCTGGCGAAGGCCAGGTTGGCGAAAGCCGGTTCGACCGATGCTGAGCTATGCCCGGCCGTAGAGCGGCACCAGCGTTCCGCTCATCGCCTGGTTGGCGGGCGAAGCGAGATAGGCGATGGCTTCGGCCGCTGCTTCCAGGCTGACCCATTTGGTGAAATCGGCATCCGGCATGTCGGCGCGGTTTGCCGGCGTGTCGAGCGTCGACGGCGCCACGGCATTGACCAGGATGCCCTTGGCCTTGAGCTCTTCCGCCATCGCCACCGTCATGGCCGCGACCGCCGCCTTGCTCGCCGTGTAGGCGACCATGCCGGCGCCGCGCCTGGGGTCGAGCCCCGCGCGCGCGGTGACATTGACGATGCGGCCTGATGTGCCCGACGCCAGCATCGAGCGGATGGCCGCGCGGCTGCAGAGGAAGGTGGTGCGGGCATTGGTGTCCATCATCTCGGCAAAGGACGCCGATTCGATCTTTTCCACCGGCGCCATGGCGAAGCCGCCGGCGAGATGGATCGATCCCCACAAGGCAGGAACCTGCGCATAGAAGCCTTCAACCTTGGCGGAGTCCGACAGGTCGACATTGTGCGCCAGCTTGACGTTCTCATGCGCGGCGAAAGGAAAATGCTGGGGTGCCGCGGCGTGCGCGTTCGGCACGTGGCAGATCGCGCCCTGCTCCAGCAGCCGGCCAACCACCGCACCGCCGAGCGCGCCGGTTCCACCGGTCACAACGATATGCCTGCCTTGAAGTGTTTCCGTCATCCTGGACCGCTCCTGTCGTATTTTTATGATTTTGTCGCTTGTTTGCCGCGCCGACGCGAAGCGTCGCGCCTTTCGGGCGATCACTCAACTGATATCTCGACATGGCAGCCGTCGCGTCTTTGCATGCGTCAGGACGCATATTATGGCAATGCCGTCAGCCATGCGGCTGTTGCGGGACAACAGCCGAGCCGGCGAAGGGTCCGATGCAGGTTGGAAAATCAACGCCGGCCTGAAGGCTTCAATCGACCGTGATTTCGATGACGCAGGGCAATCCGGTTGCCCGGGCGCGCTTCAGCGCCTGTGGCAAGGCGCCGATCTCGGCCAGCCGTTCGGCGCCGATGCCATAGGCCTCAGCCAACTTGCAGAAATCCGGCGGCGCCGGCGAGACCCCGACGGGTTCGACGCCGACATCGAGCATCGAGGTCTCGATCTCGCGATAGCCCCGGTTGTTCCAGACCACGAAAATGACCGGCGCGTCGGAATCAAGTGCGACACCCAGTTCCGGCAATGTGAACTGGAAGCCGCCGTCGCCGGTCAGGCAGACGACCGGCACGTCGGGCATGGCAAGGGCGGCGCCGATAGCCGCCGGCGGGCCGTAACCAAGCGCGCCGAAACCGGTGGCGGCATTGAACCAGCCGGCCGGCCGGTCGTGGTCGTAGTAGAGGTTCGCGGCGTAGATCGGCTGCGTCGAGTCGCCGACGATGATCGCGCCCGGCAGCGTGTCGCGGATCATTTCCACGGCATGCACCTGTGCCAGATAGGCCGGGCTCAGCTCGGCGATCGCCGCCTTGCGTGCCGCAGCGGCGCGTGCCTCGCCGTCTGGTGCGGCCACATAAGCGGAGCCGATGGCGGCGAGCAGGGCTTCGATCGCCTCGGCGCAGTCGGCCTGGATGCCAACCGTCACCGGGCGGCGCGCGAGCTGGTCGGCGCCGATGTCGATGCGAATCAGGTTGGAAGGCAGCACAAAGCCACCGTCGCCATAGCCGTCATAGTCGGTCGGGCCGAATTCGGTGCCGGCGGCAATCACCAGATCGGCGTCCGCCATCAGCGCGCGGACCGCCTTCAGGCTGGGACTTGCCGGCACGCAGAGCGGGTGGCGGTGCAGCAGGCCGCGCGCATTGGTGGTCTCGACGACCGGCGCACCCAATCTCTCGGCCAGGCGCCGCAAGGACGCCTCGGCACGCTTGGCGCCGCCGCCGGCCAGGATCAGCGGACGGCGGGCAGTGGCGATGAGTTTGGCTGCGCTGGCAATTGCCGCGCCATCCGGCGCGGGTGGTGCCGCATTGCTCAGCAGCGCAACGATACCGTCAGCCGGCTTGACCATGACATCGGTCGGGATCTCGATATGCACTGGGCCAGGCCGCGACGATGAAAACAGGGCGAAGGCCTGCGCCAGTGCACCCGGCAATTCGCTGGCCTCGGTGACGCGCTGTGACAACAGCGCCACCTTTTCCATCATGCCGCGCTGATCCGGCAGCTCATGCAGGAAGCCCAGCCCCTTGCCCAGCGTCGGCATGGCGTTGACGCCCGAGATGACCAGCATCGGCACCGAATCGGCGCGCGCCTGGCCCATGGCGGTGATGGTGTTGGTCAATCCCGGTCCGGTGATGACGAAGGCGACGCCGGGCCTGCCGCTGGCGCGGGCATAGCCGTCAGCCATGAAGCCGGCGCCCTGTTCGTGGCGCGGCGTGACATGGCGGATTTTCGAGCGCGCCAGGCCACGGTAGAGCTCGACCGTGTGGACGCCTGGAATGCCGAAGACGGTGTCGACGCCATGGGCTTCGAGCAGCGTGATGAGGGCTTCGCCGATGGTCGGCACGATCGTCGTCCCAGGGGTTGTCCCAGTGGTCATCATTGGCGCAGCACCGGTCGTGTCAGGCAGGTCGGGCCGCCCTCGCAGGCGATGCACAGCGCGTCGGCTTCGAAAGTGGCGACCGTGCAGCCGGCCGCCTCCATGGCAGCCGCAGTCTTGGGAAAGCCTGCGACGGCAATCACCTGATGGGGCGCGGTCGGCAGCACGTTGAGGCTCAGTCCGTTGGAGGCAGCGAATTCCTCAGCATCGCCCTCGACCAGCTTGATGCCGCGCGCACGCAGCAGCTGGTAGAAGGCGGCGGGCAGCAGCGGCGAATAGACCAGAGCCAGATCGTCGGCGAGCGGGCTGATCACCGACATCAGATGCAGGCAGGCCTCCTCGCCGTGCCACAGCGGCAGATCGAAGCCGTAGACCTGTATGCCCTTGGGCGAGAGCAGGTTGGCGAGCTGCTGGATGCCGTCCTGGTTGGTGCGCACGCCACGGCCAACAGCAAGGGTATCTGCATCGACCCAGACGCAGTCGCCGCCTTCCACCTGGCCGGGATGCTCGATACGGCCAAGGATCGGAATGCCGGTGCTGACGTAGGCGGCTTCGTGCAGGCCGGGCTCGGGCCGGCGCAGCGCCTTGCCCATGGACAGGATGATGGCGCCGTGATCGGTCATCAGCGACGGGTCGTGGGTGAAGACCGAATCGGCCAGCCCGTCATCGGCATCCGTCAGCCATTCGATCTCTGCACCGGAAGCCGCGACCAGCTTCGTCAGCTGCTCATGCTGGGCGGCGGCTTTTTGCGGGTCAAAGCCCGGACCATAGTGCCATTCCCGCGCCTTGGCATGACGCATGGCGCTGGCGGCAGAGCGCATCAGCACCCGCCGCAGCGGCCCGGCCATCGACTGCGACCCGTAAGCTTTGCCCACTAAAATCTCCCGAAAAGCTGTCCCCTGCCAATAGCCACTCAGCAAGCCGTGATCAATGGTCCAAAAAAGCACGGTTGACGGAGGCAAGTGGAACGGTCCATCTTGAGAATGGGAACTCTGTCCAGTGACGGTTAATGGGTAAAACAATCCAGCAGCGATGGGCTCGACCGCTCCGCGGAGCGTCGAAGGGATGATGGCGCACGGCGCCGCACCCGTCCAGAAACACACGGCGCAGGACGGCGCCGCCGAAGCCATCCATGTCGAGAACCTGCACAAGAAGTTCGGCCAACTGCATGTGCTGAAGGGCGTGTCGCTGTCGGCGCGCGATGGCGAGGTGATCGCCATCATCGGCGGCTCAGGCTCAGGCAAATCGACGCTGCTGCGTTGCATCAACTGCCTGGAAAACCCGACCAGCGGCATCATCCGCGTCAACGGCGAAGAGATCAAACTGAAGGCCGATAGCCACGGCCACACCATTCCCGCCGACCGCAGGCAGATCGAGCGCATCCGCTCCAAGCTCGGCATGGTGTTCCAGAATTTCAACCTGTGGAGCCACATGACGCTGATCGAAAACGTCATCGAGGTTCCCGTGCATGTGCTCGGCGTCAAGCGCGACGAGGCGATCGCCCAGGCCGAAAAGCTGCTGGTGCGCGTCGGGCTTGCCGAAAAGCGCGACGTCTATCCGGCCTATCTCTCGGGCGGCCAGCAGCAGCGCGCAGCGATCGCCCGTGCGCTCGCCATCAATCCGCGCGTCATGCTGTTCGACGAGCCGACCTCGGCGCTCGACCCCGAACTGGTCGGCGAGGTGCTGAAGGTGATCGGCGACCTGGCGCGCGAGGGCCGCACCATGGTGCTGGTCACCCACGAGATGAAGTTCGCTCGCGAGGTCGCGACCCACGTCGTCTATCTCTACAACGGGCTGGTCGAGGAAGAAGGCCCGCCGGAGCAGATCTTCGGCGCGCCGAAATCCGAAAGGCTGAAGCAGTTCATCCGCAACATCGGCTAGGGACAGGCCGGGACGGAAGAAAACCGGGAACCAACAACAAACTGGGAGTTTTGAAATGAAGACTGTTTTGAAGACATTCGCCGCAGCGCTGCTGCTCGGCGTTGCCGCCATGGGCGTGGCCAAGGCCGATCCGGTCAAGATCGGCGTCGCCGCCGAGCCGTATCCGCCCTTCACCTCGCCGGATGCTTCGGGCAAATGGGTCGGCTGGGAGATCGACTTCATCGACGCCGTGTGCGCCGAGGAGAAGCTCGACTGCGTCATCACGCCTGTTGCCTGGGACGGCATCATCCCGGCGTTGACCACCAAGAAGATCGACCTCATCGTCTCGTCGATGTCGATCACCGCCGAACGCGAGAAGACGATCGACTTCTCGGACAAGTATTACAACACGCCGACGGCGATCATCGGACCGAAGGACCAGAAATTCGGCCCCGCGCCCGACGATCTCAAGGGCAAGGTCATCGGCGTCCAGGTGTCGACCGTGCACGCCGTCTACGCCAAGAAGCACTTCGGCGCCACGGCTTCCGAGATCAAGGAATACCAGACCCAGGACGAAGCCAACAACGACCTTGCCGCCGGCCGCCTCGACGCGGTGCAGGCCGACTCCATCGCGCTTGGTGAATTCCTCAAGTCCGACCAGGGCAAGGCCTGCTGCGACCTGAAGGGCATGGTGGCTCCGGACGACGAAGTGCTTGGACCGGGGGTCGGCGCCGGCGTGCGCAAGGAAGACACCGACCTGAAGGCAAAGATCAACGCCGGCATCAAGGCGATCCGGTCCAACGGCAAATATGACGAGATCTCGAAGAAATACTTCGATTTCGACATTTACGGCGGCGGCGGCGCGCAGTCGAACTGATCGGCAAGCCTGAGCTTGTGACCGCGCGGCGCACCGTGCGCCGTGCGGTTTCGCCTGAACCTGTCCACGCACGCTTCCGCTGACGAAAATGGCCAGCGGCTGACGCCAGCAATCCGGGGGCAAAGCTGATCGACGCATTCCTTTCGGCCTCGGCGGCCGGCATCATCGAACTTCTCTCGCCCTATCCGCCGGGCTGGGGCGCAACGCTGCTGCTTGGGCTGCTCCACTCGATCGAAATTGCGCTCGGCGCAACCTGCCTTGGTCTGTTGATCGGTACCGGCGGCGCCTATGGCAAGCTCTATGGCGGCCCGGTGGTGCGCGATCTGTTGGCCGTCTACACCACCATCGTGCGCGCCGTCCCCGAACTGGTGCTGATCCTGCTGCTCTATTATGCCGGAACCGACCTGATCAACCAGGCGCTGACGGCAATGGGCTATCAGCGCGTCGATATCAGCGGACTTGCCGCAGGCATTGCCGTGCTCGGTTTCGTCCAGGGCGCCTATTCGACAGAAGTCATACGCGGCGCGATCCTGGCCATTCCGCAGGGCCAGATCGAAGCCGCCCGTGCCTATGGCATGTCCCCCGGCCTGATGCTGCGGCGCATCACTCTGCCGGCCATGCTGCCGTTTGCCATACCGGGCCTTGCCAATCTCTGGCTGATCGCCACCAAGGACACCGCCCTGCTGGCGGTTGTCGGTTTCTTTGAACTGGCGCTGGCAACACGGCAGGCCGCAGGCGTGACCAAAGCCTATTTCACCTTCTTCTTCGCCGCAGGTGTGCTTTATCTGCTGCTTTCGCTGCTTTCCAACTTCCTCATCGGCCGTGTCGAGGCCCGGTCGCGGCGCGGCATGCCTTCGCTCAAGGAAGCGCGCTGATGGCCAACGAGGCGGCCATCATCAACATCGTCGCGCGAACGTCGCTGTGGCTGCAGCCGCACCGCATCGTGCTGATCCTGGTCGCGCTGGGGCTGGTTCTGGGCGCCATATTCTTCATGCGCTGGAACTGGCTGCCGCAATATTACGAGATGGGCCTGCTCGGCATCTGGCGCTCACTGTGGATCCTGGCCGTCACCTGCGTGCTGGGTTTCCTGCTCGCCGTGCCCTTGGGGTTGGCGCAGGCGGCCGGCTCGTTCTGGTTCGCAGCACCCGCCAAGGTCTTCTGTACCGTCATCCGGGGCACGCCTCTGCTGATCCAGCTGTGGCTGCTTTATTACGGCCTGGGCTCCTTGTTTCCGCAATATCCGTGGATTCGCGAGTCCTGGATGTGGCCGTATCTCAGGCAAGCCTGGCCTTATGGCGTGCTGGCACTGACCTTGTCCTTCGCCGGTTACGAGGGCGAGGTGATGCGCGGCGCCTTTGCCGGTGTCCCCAAGGGGCAACTCGAGGCCGCGCGCGCGTTCGGCATGAGCCGCTGGAAGGCATTCCGGCGCATCTGGCTGCCGCAAGCCATCTACCGGGCGCTGCCGACGCTGACCGGTGAAACCGTGCTGCAGCTGAAGTCGACGCCGCTGGTGGCAACGATCAGCGTCATCGACATCTTCGCCGTCTCGTCCAAGGTGCGGCAGGACACCTACCTCACCTACGAACCCTTGCTGCTGCTGGCGCTGATCTACATGACGATCACCGGCATCCTGGTCTTCGCCTTCAGCAGGATCGAGGCGCGGATCCCGAACAAGATCGGCTAGAGCTTTTCCTGGTATTGCCCACGAGCCGCCAGTCGTACGGCGGACTTGCAACGGCGGACGTGTCCGCCGTTTTTCTTGCAGTTGCGGACGATTTTCAACACAAACGCCGCCTCATGTGCTGTTAGACCCAACCAACCAATTACAGCAATCGCAGGACGGCCATGATGCAACTCAGTCTCGACCAGGCAAGAGGACTGTGCCGGATGGCGGCACTCGGCGCCGGCGCCAATGAGGAGGCGGCGCAATCGCTCACCGCGTCGATCATCGCCGCGGAGGCGGAAGGGCTTTCGACCGTCGGCCTGTCGCATTTCATCGATTATCTCGAAGCGCTGGAGGCCGGGCGCATCGACGGCAATGCCGATCCGGTGATCACAAGGCCGGCGCTGGCCGTCTATCTTTCCGACGCACGCGGCGGACTGGCGCATACCGGCTTCGACCGGACGATCGACGACCTTGCCAAGGCGGCAAAGCTGTTCGGCGTCGCCATCTTCTCGCAGAAGAATGCCTATACGTGCGGCGCGCTCGGCTATTTCACCGGAAGGCTGGCCGCACAGGGGCTGGTATCGTTCGCCGCCACCAACGGGCCGGCCGTGCTGGCCGGCTCGGGCTCGGTCAAGCCGGTCTATTGCACCAACCCGATGTCGTTTGCCGCCCCCGCGGCCGATGGCGCGCCGCTGGTCATCGACCAGTCGTCGAGCGCCACCGCCTTCGTCAACATCCGCAAGGCGGCCGAGGACGGCAAGAAAATTCCCGAAGGCTGGGCGCTGGATGCCAGCGGCAACCCGACCACCGATCCGGCGGCCGCCATGAAGGGTGCCATGCTTGCCTTTGGCGGTCAGCGCGGCGCCAACATCGCGCTGATGGTGGAAGTGCTGGCGGCAGGCCTGTCGGGCGCCAACTGGTCGCTCGACGCGCCCTGGTTCAGCGGCGGCCCCGACAGCCCCGGAACCGGCCTGTTCGTGCTTGCCGTCGAGCCCAAGCTTCTCGACCCGGATTTCGAACAGCGGATGAAGGACCAGCTCGACCGTCTGCGCCGCCGCTATGGCGTGCATGTGCCGGGCCGTGCCAGGGCGGAGGCGGCCGAGAAGGCGCAGGCACGCGGCATCACCGCGCCCAAGGCCGTGGTGCAGCGTATTTCCGAATTCGCCGAGCGCTATTCCGCCTGAAGAGAATTTTTCCGCGGCTCGGTGAACCTTCCCGCGCGTTCCGACGACCAATGACTGTCCGGGTCGGGTTTGCCCGGTCGGTGTCTTCTGTCGGATGCGTCCAGGGCTGGGGCGGGCGTCTCACGCCACGCTGATACCGTCTCAGGTCAGGCCGCCTCGTTGGACCCTGGTTTCGACATGAACCTCACCCGGAAAACCCCGCTTCGGCGGGGTTTTCTGCGTTTCGTCCCGCGCATACCATAAACATGATTATGATAGTTAACTTTTGTTAACTTGACTTGATGGGAGCCATCGGGCGTTTGCGAGGGGTCATCACAACAACAGGAGCTACGATGCCCGTAACCACCGACGCTTCCCGCGGCAAGCTGATCATTCCGGCGCTTGGCCACCTGTATTCGTCGCTGCATGACGGGGCCGAAACCCTTCTTCGCGTCATCGCCGGCGGGTTTCTTACCATCCATGGCTCGCAGAAGATCACCAATCCTTTCGGCGCCGCCGAGATGGTCGAAGGCCTCGGCTTCTATCCCGGCGCCTTCTGGTCGCTGCTTCTGTCCTGCACCGAATTTTTTGGCGGTATTCTCATCGCCATCGGACTTCTGACGCGCCCGGCCGCTTTTGCCGGCCTGTTCGTGCTGCTGGTGACCGTCTGGTTCCACTGGATAACCATGGGCCAGGGCTTTTCGGGTGCTGAAAAGTCGCTTCTGTGGGCGGCGATCCTGCTCTTCTTCGTCATTCGCGGCGGCAACCGGCACTCGGTCGACGCCCGCATCGGCAAGGCATTCTAGCAAGCTTTCAAGAGGGGTGGCAGCGACGACGCGTCACCCTTTGCCTTTGGCGCAAAACCGACTATGAAACGGCTTCAGCCAAGCCATCTGGAACGTGCGCCGGAGCCAGCCATGACCGAAATCCTGCAGACCCCAAAGCTCGTCGTCGTCTTTGGCGGGTCAGGCTTTGTCGGCCGCCATGTCGTGCGCGCGCTGGCCAAGCGCGGCTACCGCATCCGGGTCGCCTGCCGGCGGCCCGACCTTGCCGGTCATTTGCAGCCGCTCGGCAATGTCGGCGAGATCCAGCCGGTGCAGGCCAATGTGCGCGTGCGCTGGTCGGTCGACCGCGCCGTGCAAGGCGCCGACCATGTCGTCAATCTCGTCGCCATCCTGCATGAGACCGGCCGGCAGAAATTCAACACCGTGCACGACTTCGGCGCCCGCGCCGTGGCCGAAGCCGCGCGCTCGGTTGGCGCCGGGCTCACCCATATTTCAGCACTTGGCGCCGATCTGGGCTCCGAATCGGACTATGCGCGCACCAAGGCGCTTGGCGAGAAGGCCGTTCTGGAGACGATCGCCGATGCGGTGATCTTCCGGCCGTCGATCAATTTCGGGCCGGAAGACAGCTTCTTCAACCGCTTCGCCAACATGGCACGCTATTCGCCGATGCTGCCGCTGATCGGCGGCGGCCAGACCAAGTTCCAGCCGGTCTATGTCGGCGACGTCGCCGAAGCGGTGGCGCGCTCGGTCGATGGCAAGATCAATCGCGGCCAGATCTACGAGCTTGGCGGCCCCAACGTGCTCACCTTCAAGGAGTGCATGGAAGAATTGCTCACCGTGATCGAGCGCAAGCGCCTGCTGGTGCCGGTGCCGTGGTGGGTGGCCAACATCCAGGCCTCGATCCTTGGCCTGTTGCCCAATCCGCTGCTGACCAAGGACCAGGTGATGCAGCTGCGCGAGCACAACATCGTTTCGGAGGCCGCCGCCAAGGCCAACCGGACACTCGCCGGGCTCGGCATCCAGCCGCAATCGATCGCGACGATCCTGCCCAGCTACCTCTGGCGTTTCCGCGCCGCCGGCCAGTTCCAGCAGCGCAAGCCGGCGGCATAAGCCCTAGGCGTGTTGAGATTCAGGTCAGGCCGAGTCGAGAACGGTGGGTTACGAGAACCGGAGCGGAGCGTACTCCAGTACGTGAGCACCGGAAGCGCAGGAAGCCATCGTTCGCAGGCCGGCATCACCTGAATATCGGCATGCCTAGCGAGGCGTGACCTGCATCGGCAACCCGCCTTGCGGCTGCGTGGTCAGCTTCTGCACCGGCCAAGGCTTGGTCTCGGCCGTGGTATCGAAGCGGAAGCGGGACAACAGGATGGCGAGCGCGATGATCGCCTCCTGCATGGCGAAACTGGCGCCAATGCAGACGCGCGGACCCGCACCGAACGGCAGATACTGGAAGCGGTCGATCTTTTCACGGTTTCCCGGATGGAACCGTTCGGGCAGATAGGCATCCGGCCGGTCCCATAATTTCCTGTGGCGGTGGACGACCCACGGCATCACCAGCACGGCGGCGTGCTTGGGGATATAGAGATCCTTCCACATCTCCGGCTCGATCGGCTCGCGGTTGATCGAGGGCGCCGGCGGATAGAGCCGGAGCGCCTCGTCGAAAGCGGCGCGCGTCAACGGCATCGCGTCGAGCCATTTCGTCGGATCGGGTTCGCGCGCCAGCACCTGGTCGATCTCCTGCTCGACCCGGTTGCGCTCCCATGGCGATTCGGCGAGGCAATAGAGCGTCCAGCCCAGCGCCCGCGCCGTGGTCTCATGACCGGCGCCGATGAAGGTGATGATGTTGTCCTCGACTTCCGAGCGCGTCAGCCCGTCGGGACCTTCGGCCTTGAGCAGCAGCGTCAGGAAATCCTGTGGCACGCCATCGGGGTCACGCCTGACCCTCTCTTCGCGCATCTTGACCGTATCGGTCACGATCTTGCGGAAATAGGCCATGGTCTTGCGGCCGCGGATGCGGGTCAGCCGCGGCAGCCAGTCGGGCGCGCGCAACAGGTCGAGCGGATCGACGCGGCCCATGGTCTCGAACAATCGGTCGATTTCATTGGCGAAACTGCCCGGCTCGCCCGCGATCTCGCCGGAGAACAGAGTCTCGGCCAGGATGTCGTAGGTGAGCAATGTCATGTCATGGGCGATGTCGGATATGCCGCCCTCTTCGTAGCGGGTGACGAACTCCTTGGTGCGCTTCAGCATCGGCTGGGCGAAACCGAAGATGTGGCGCGGCGTGAACACCGGCGCCATCGCCTTGCGCGACCGCTTCCAGACCTCGCCCTCAGCTGTCAGCAGGCCATCGCGAAGGATGGGCCGCAGGATCTTCTGGCGCACCGTCGCCATCTTGTAGTTCTTGGCGTTGTCGACCAGCACGTGGCGGATGAGGCCGGGATCGTTGGCGACGATCAGGTGGCCACCAACGCCATTCGCGGAAATCCAGGGCTCGTTATAGGTATGCTCACCCCACAATTCGAGCGGATTGCGGTAGACGATGCGGATCATCTCCAGCGTCGAAGGCGGCGTCGTGCGCGGCTTCGGGGCGGGAGGAACAAAGGGGGCGGGCTGCGTGTCCATGAAGTGCTCCGCTGTTGTGTCAATGTAGTGGCTGGCGATCCGGGCGTCCATGTGACCGAACGGCAGGCAACACGCGGCACGAAGCAAGCGGTCTGTTCATCCGATCGTAACCGCTCTGCCAGGTGTCCCGCCTTGTCCGCCGGGGCGCTCTGCCGTAGTGACAGGCACCAACAGATACCACCTGACGAAGGAGCCCGCCTTGAAGCACCAGTTGAACATCATCATCGGCAGCACGCGGCCCGGCCGCGCCGGACCGGTTTTTGCCGAATGGCTGGAGACGTTCGCGCGCGAACACGGGAAATTCGAACCGGTGCTAACCGACATCGCCGCGTTCCACCTGCCGGTGCTGGACGAGCCGCATCATCCAAGGCTTGGCAACTACCAGAACGACCACACCAAGGCCTGGTCGAAGGCGATCGACGCCGCCGACGCCTTCGTCTTCGTGGCGCCGGAGTATAATTATTTCGCCGCTCCGGCGATCGTCAACGCGATCGACTACCTGCTGCGGGAATGGAAGTACAAGCCGGCCGCCATTTTCAGCTATGGCGGTGTCTCCGGTGGCCTGCGCGCGGCGCAGGCGCTGAAGCCACTGCTGACGTCGGTGGGGATCATGCCGATCCCGGAAGGTGTCGCGCTGCCGATGTACCAGAAACTGCTCGACAAGAACGGCGCTTTCAGCGCCAGCGAACAGGTGACCGGCGGCGCCAAGGCCATGCTGGACGAGCTGTTGCGCTGGAGCGAGGCGTTGAAACCTCTGCGCGCTGGCTGAACGAGCCGGTTCTGGCCAAATGCGCGGCTTGCTTGCGCCATAAAGAGGTGGAATTGTCAGCACGCGACTGAGCTGGGGGCGGTTCGACGTGCGTTTGCTGCTTGCCTTGCTGCTGTTCTTGTCGGCGACCGCCACGGCGGTGGCGGAGCGGCGCGTGGCGCTGGTCATGGCCGATAACGACTACCGGCTGGTGCGGCCACTCGCCAATCCCGTCCATGACGGCGAGGCGATGGAAGCGGCGCTGAAAAAGCTCGGCTTCGAGGTCGTGCTCGAAACCAACCGGGATCTGCGGCGCATGCGGCGCGCACTTGACGATTTTCGCAACGATGCCAAGGGCGCCGATGTGGCGCTGGTCTATTTCTCCGGCCACGGCGTCGAGATATCAGGCGACAACCGGCTGCTGCCAGTCGATGCCGACGCCTCCTCGCTCGATCAACTGGACAAGACCAGCCTGCCGCTGGAAGAAGTGCGTGCTGTAGTGGCCGCCACCGCCAAGGTCGGGCTGATCGTGCTCGACGCCTGCCGCAGTGATCCGTTCTCTGGGGGCAGCGGCGACGGTCGCGGCGCGACCTCGCTGGCAAAAGATGTCGCCGACAAGGTCAAGCCAGGCCTTGGCCGCGTCGGCCGAGCGGAAAACATCCTGTTCGCTTTCTCGGCCGCACCCGGCGAGACGGCCGCCGACGGCAGCGGCCAGAACTCGCCCTTCACCACGGCGCTGACCAAATATCTCGGCACGGACGGGCTCGAAATCCGCTCGGTGCTGACGCTTGTGCAGCAGGAAGTCTATGACCTGTCGCGCGGCAAGCAGCTGCCCTATGTCGAGAGTGGCCTGCCGAAGCTGTTCTTTGCCACCGCGGCCAAGGAACAGCTGCCGGAGCGCGAACGGCTGCTGCTCGCCATGGCCGATGTGACGCCGGAAATGCGCGGCGAGGTCGAGCAGATCGCCAGCGATGCCGACATGCCGCTGGCGCCGCTCTATGGCGCACTGCTGTCGAAGGATCTTGCCGCGCTCGGTCCCGAGCAACGCTCGGCCAAGCTCAGGGAAGCCGCGGATGCCTTCGTCAAGGTGCAGCGGGAAATGACCACGCTGGCCTCAGGTGACCCTGAGGTGACGCAGTTGCGGCAGGAAGCGGAACGGCAGCTCTCGCTCGGTGCTTTCGATGCCGCTCGCGCCAAGCTCGCCGAGGCGGCCGGCATCGACAAGGATTCGCGCCAGCGGCTCAAAGCCAATTATGTGGAACGCACGCTTTCAGAAGCGGCAACCCATTCGCTGGAAGGCGGCACTGCAAGCGCTTCGCTCAAATACCAGTTGGCCGCCGATGGCTATGAGAAGGCGACGGCGCTCTATCGCGAGGTCAATGGCGAGGACATTCCGGCTGACGATCGGCTGCAGCAGCTCCTCACGCTTGCCCGGCTCGGCGATGTCTACACGACGCTGGGCAGGCTGGATGACGCCGCCAGGACCTACAAGGAATGGAACGAAGGATCGACAAGGCGCGCCGGCACTGATCCGAAGAATATTTTCTGGCAGCGGGATGTTTCGCTCAGTCTGGACAAGATGGGCGATACCGCCGTTGCCCAGGGCAAGCTTGCCGATGGCCTTGCCGACTACCAGGCATCGGCTGATATCGCCGAGAAAGTGGCTGCCGCGGCTCCGACCGAGCTCGAATGGCAGAGCGATCTTTCCTTTGCCTACGACCGGATCGGCTACGTCATGCGCTCACAAGGCGATCTCAAGGACGCGATGCCCTATTACCAGAAGGCGCTGGATATCTCCAAACAGGTGGCTGCACTTCAGCCCGACAACATCGTCTGGCAGCGCCGGCTCGGCGTGGCCCACGACTCGATCGGCGACGTGCTCATCATGGAGGGCGACTACAGCCGGGCGCTCGACGCCTTCAGTTCGGGCTTTGCCATATGGCGAAAGCTGACGGAGCTGGACCCCGCCAATCTCTCCTGGCAGCGCGATCTGTGCGTCTCCTACACCAAGATCGGCGACAGCTTGCAGATATTGGGCAAATACAAGGACGCCATCGTTTCCTATCAGGCCGGCTTGAGCGTGAGTTCGGCCCTTGCCAGCGCCGATCCTGAAAATCTCGAGGGCCAGCGGGATATCGCGATCCTTCATGACAGCATCGGCGACGCGCAGCTCATGTTGCAGGCAAATGCAGAGGCTCTGGCCGCGTTCAACGAGGCCAATCACATCTGGGAGGCGCTGGTCAAGACCGACCAGAGCAACACGCGATGGCTGCGCGACCTCGAAATCAACTACAGCAAGCTCGGTGATGCGCACCTGGCGAATGGCGAGCCGGAAGCGGCGCTGTCCGCCTACAAATCGGCCCTTGACGCATCTCTTGCCCTCACCGGAAACGACGCCAGCAACAGCCTTTGGCAACGCGATCTGGCGATCAACTGCGGCAAGATCGGCGATCTCCTGGCAAGATCGGGCAACAGGGATCTCGCCACCCAATTTTACCAGCAGTCACTCGATATCTCCGAGCGCTTCGCTGCCATCGATCCGGACAATTCGATGTGGCTGCGCGATATGGTCATCGACCATTTCAAAATGGCCGAGATGGGTCTCGAAGTCCGTTCGAATTTGACGGCTGCCCTCAAGATCGCCTCCGACATGCAGCAGGCCGGCATCCTCTCGCCCGCGGACGCCTGGATCCCGGACGAATTGCGCAAGCGGCTGAAGCTGCTGGACGCCCCAGCCAAATGAGGAAGCCGGCACCGGAAACCGTCGTGGCTATCGCAGGCTGAAAGAGCCGGTTTTGGCCCCGGCTTGCTCGCGCCATAAAGAGGTGGAATGGTCGGCAAACGACTGAGCCGGGGGCGGTTCGACTTGCGCTTGCTGTTTGCCTTGCTGCTGATGATTGCGACCACCGCCACCGCGGCGGCGGAACGGCGCGTTGCATTGGTCATGGCCGAAGACGACTATCGGCTGGTGCGGCCACTGGCCAATCCCGTCCATGATGGCGAGGCGATGCAAGCGGCGCTGAAGACGCTCGGCTTCGAGGTCGTGCTCGAAACCAACCGGGATCTGCGGCGCATGCGGCGCGCGCTCGACGATTTTCGCGAGGATGCCAAGGGCGCCGATGTCGCCTTGGTCTATTTCTCCGGTCATGGCGTCGAAATCTCCGGCGACAACCGGCTGCTGCCGGTCGATGCCGACGCCTCCTCGCTCGACGCGCTGGACAAGACCAGCCTGCCGCTGGAAGAGGTGCGCGCTGCGGTCGCCGCCACCGCCAAGGTCGGGCTGATCGTGCTCGACGCGTGCCGCAGCGATCCGTTCTCCGGGGGCGGCGGCGGCGGCGACGGGCGCGGCGCGACCTCGCTGGCAAAAGATGTCGCCGACAAGGTCAAACCTGGCCTTGGCCGCATCGGGCGGGCGGAAAACATCCTGTTTGCTTTTTCGGCAGCACCGGGCGAAACGGCGGCCGACGGCACCGGCCAGAACTCGCCCTTCACGACGGCCCTGACCAAATATCTCGGCACTGACGGGCTCGAAATCCGCTCAGTGCTGACGCTGGTGCAGCAGGAAGTCTATGACCTGTCGCGCGGCAAGCAGCTTCCTTATGTCGAGAGCGGTCTGCCAAAGCTGTTCTTTGCCACTGCGGCCAAGGGGCAATTGCCGGAGCGCGAACGCCTGCTGCTCGCCATGGCCGATGTGACACCGGAAATGCGCAGCGAGGTCGAACAGATCGCCAGCGACGCCGACATGCCGCTGGCGCCGCTCTATGGCGCGCTGATCGGCACCGACACCAGCCATCTCTCGGCCGACAGCCTGAATGCCAGGCTGCGCGAGGCGGCCGACGCCTTCGTCAAGGTGCGCAGCGAAATGAAGACGCTTGCCTCCGACGATCCGCAGGTGACGGAGCTGCGCCGGCAGGCCGAGGAACAGCTTTCGCTCGGCGCCTTCGACGGCGCCCGCGCCATCCTCGCCAAGGCCGCCGACATCGACAATGCTTCGCGTCAGGCGCTGAAGGTGAATTTCGTCAGCCGAACCCTGTCCGAAGCCGCGACGCGCTTCCTCTCCGGCGGTGCGGCGCGCGCCGACCTCGACTACGCCACGGCCATAAGTGACTATGAATCGGTGCTGGCGCTGTATGGCGAGGCCGGGCAGACCTCGCTCAGCCTGGAACAGGCCGACCGCCAGAGCCGCACGCTGGAGGAACTCGGTATTCTCTATACGACGGTGGGCAATGTCGAGGCGGCCGGCCGCGCCTTTACCGCGCTGTTGGCCAATCTCGAGCAGCGGTCACGCCAGGAAACCAACCCCAGCGTCAAGCGCGATCTCGCCATCAGCCATATCAAGCTCGCCAACATACAAATGGCGCAAGGCGACCTGCCAACCTCCCTGGAAAACTATGAGGCGGCCAGGGACATGCTGCAGGACCTGACCGCAAGCGTGCCGGACAAGAAAGGCTGGCTCGGTGATCTTGCCATGGCCAATGACAAGATCGGCAACGTGCTGGCGACGCAAGGCGATGTGGGTGCTGCTGCCCAGGCCTATCAACAAAGCCTGTCGATCAAGCAGAAATTGGCCGATGCCGAGCCGAACAGCGCCTATCTGCTGCGCGACCTGACCATAACCTATGACGAAATCGGCGACCTTGCCCGGACCGCCGGCCAGTTGGATGGCGCCCAGACGGCCTTTGAAGAGAGCCTGAGAATTCGGCTGGTGCTGGCCGGGAACAAACCCGATGATCCTGAGCGCCAGCGCGCCGTCGCTGTCAGCCACGAGAGGATCGGGGACGTGCTGCGCGAGCGCGGCGAGGCCGCCGGTGCGCTCGTGGCCTACAACAAGAGCCAGGCGATCGCCGAAGACCTGGCGCACCGTGACCCTAACGACACCGACTTGAAGCGCGACCTGTCGATCAGTTACGCCAAGATCGGCAACGCGCTCAACGACCAGGAGAACTGGCCGGCAGCGCTGGCTTCCTATCAGCAAGCGCTGGCCGTCGCGCGTGAGCTTGCCGCTGATGACCCCGGCAACACCGACTGGCAGCGCGACCTGTCGGTCTGTCTGGAAAAGGTTGCCGGTGTGCTTGATGCCCAGGGCAATGTCAGCGACGCGCTGCAAATCTACCAGGACAGTCTTGCCATTGCCGACCGGCTGGTGAAGCTCGACCCCGGCAATTCCGACTGGCAACGCGACCTGTCGATCACGCTGTCGGAAATTGGCATGCTGGAGACCAAGCAGCGCCACTTCGAGGGCTCCAGGAAGGCCTTCGAGGCCAGCCTCGGCATCCGCCAGCAACTGGCCCAGTCCGATCCGAACAATGCGATCTGGCAATTTGATCTGGTACAGGCCTACATCAACTATGCCTATGTGGCGAAGGATCCGAAGGCTGTGCTGACGAAGGCGCTGAACCTGACGCTGGACCTCGACCGCACGGGCCGGCTGGCGCCCAGGGACAAATCCACGATCAAATATTTGCGCGGCCTTCTCGCCAAATTCAACGCTCGAAAAAAATAGCCGGCTGCCGGCTCGGGATTTGGGCCGGAAATGCCTGCAAATCTTGGAAAAACCGCCTTTAGCGCCTATATCTAGTCGATATCAGACGCGCGATTCGGGGCCGATTTTTCGCGCTGTACAAGCGGCATCTAGACAACAGGTTTTCATGAGCGACCAGACCGAGAACTCAAACGGCGCAGAAGCCGAATACGGCGCCGATTCCATCAAGGTTTTGAAGGGGTTGGACGCTGTCCGCAAACGCCCCGGCATGTATATCGGCGACACCGACGACGGTTCAGGCCTGCATCACATGGTCTATGAGGTGGTCGACAACGCCATCGACGAGGCCCTGGCCGGTCACGCCGACCTCGTCACCGTGACGCTCAACCCCGATGGTTCGGTGACGGTGATCGACAATGGCCGTGGCATTCCGACCGATATCCACACCGGCGAAGGTATTTCCGCGGCCGAAGTGATCATGACGCAGCTGCATGCCGGCGGCAAATTCGACCAGAACTCCTACAAGGTGTCGGGCGGCCTGCATGGCGTCGGCGTCTCGGTGGTCAACGCCCTTTCGGCATGGCTGAAGCTGAAGATCCGCCGCAACGGCCAGATCTTCGAGATGAGCTTCACGCACGGCAATGCCGATGCGCCGTTGAAGGCAACGGGCAGCTACGAACAGGACAAGCAGCCAGGCACCTACGAGGGCCGCAGCGGCAGCGCGATCACCTTCTTTCCGTCGGCCGAGACCTTCACCATGGTCGAGTTCGACTTCGGCACGCTGGAGCACCGGCTGCGCGAGCTCGCCTTCCTCAATTCCGGTGTGCGCATCATTCTGACCGATGCCCGCCACGCCGACATTGTGCGGCATGAGCTCCACTATGATGGCGGCCTCGAAGAGTTCGTCAAATATCTCGACCGGGTCAAGAAACCGCTGATCGACAAGCCGATCGCCATCAAGGCCGAGCGCGACGGCATCACCGTCGAAGTGGCGATGTGGTGGAACGACAGCTACCACGAGAACGTGCTTGCCTTCACCAACAACATCCCGCAGCGCGATGGCGGCACCCATCTGGCCGGTTTCCGTGGCGCGCTGACGCGTCAGATTACCGGCTATGGCGAATCCTCGGGCCTGACCAAGAAGGAAAAGGTCTCGCTGATCGGCGACGATTGCCGCGAAGGCCTGACGGCGGTGCTTTCGGTCAAGGTTCCCGACCCGAAATTCTCCTCTCAGACCAAGGACAAGCTGGTTTCGTCGGAAGTGCGTCCGGTGGTCGAGGGGCTGGTCAACGAGGCGCTCGGCACCTGGCTGGAAGAACATCCCAGCGAAGGCAAGGTGGTCATCGACAAGGTGATCCAGGCCGCGGCGGCACGCGAAGCCGCGCGCAAGGCGCGCGACATCACCCGCAAGAGTTCGCTCGGCGTCACCTCCTTGCCGGGCAAGCTGGCCGACTGCCAGGAGCGCGATCCGGCAAAATCGGAAATCTTCATCGTCGAGGGTGACTCGGCAGGCGGCTCGGCCAAGGGCGGCCGTTCGCGCCAGAACCAGGCCATTTTGCCGCTGCGCGGCAAGATCCTCAATGTCGAGCGGGCCCGCTTCGACCGCATGCTCGGCTCCGACATGATCGGCACGCTGATCACCGCGCTCGGCACCTCGATCGGCAAGGACGAGTTCAATGCCGACAAGCTGCGCTACCACAAGATCATCCTGATGACCGACGCCGACGTCGACGGCGCCCATATCAGAACCTTGCTGCTCACCTTCTTCTTCCGGCAGATGCCGGAGCTGATCGAGCGCGGCCATCTCTATATCGCCCAGCCGCCGCTCTACAAAGTGACGCGGGGCAAGAGTTCGCAATACATCAAGAATGAAAGCGCCTTCGAGGAGTTCCTGATCGATTCCGGGTTGGAGGAAGCGTCGCTTACGCTGGGTTCAGGCGAAGTGCGGATCGGACAGGATCTGCGCGGTGCCGTCGAAGACGCGCTGGCTGTCCGCCAGCTCATCAACGGCCTGCACACGCGCTACAACAGAGGCGTGGTCGAACAAGCCGCGATCGCCGGCGGGCTCAACCCCGACGTCTTCGGCGATCTTGGCCGCGCCAACGCCATGGCGGAGCGGATCGCGCAACGCCTCGACATTATCGCCGAGGACACCGAGCGCGGCTGGACCGGCCGCATGTCGACCTCGAATGACGGCAGCGGCGGCTATGTCTTCGAGCGCACCGTGCGCAGCGTCAAGGAATACGCCCATCTCGACATGGGGCTGATCAATTCGGCCGACGCCCGCCAGCTCGACCGCTACGCACAGCGCCTCAGCGAGGTCTACGGGACGCCGCCGGTGCTGCGCCGCAAGGATGTGGCCGAAACCGTCTCGGGGCCGCTGGCGCTGCTCAACGCCGTCTTTGCGACCGGCCGCAAGGGGCTGACCATGCAGCGTTACAAGGGTCTCGGCGAAATGAATGCCGAACAGCTGTGGGAAACCACGCTCGACCCGAATGTGCGTTCGCTGCTGCAGGTCAAGGTCAACGACGCGACCGATGCCGACTCGCTGTTCTCGCGGCTGATGGGCGACGAGGTCGAGCCACGGCGCGAATTCATCCAGGACAACGCATTGTCGGTGGCCAATCTGGATATCTAATCTCGATATCGATCTCTGGCATTGGCGCGCCGCGGCGCGCCAATTGTTCCGTCTGTACCAATAAAATCATTTTATACCCAGCCGGAACGGAAGTCCTCCGACGACATTGTGACAACATCGATCACAATTTCTCACAGGAGGCCTTTCATGGGACGTGGCATTTTGCTCTGGTTGCTCGGTATTCCGATCCCGATCATCATTCTCATCATGCTGTTCGTACGGTAGGGGGCGTTGATGCAGTCCACCGTATCGGCTATCGACCTATCCGCTTCAGAAGAATCCTCAGCTACAGCCGTCAGCTGGGGACCGATCATCGCCGGCGCCTTCGCGGCCTCGACACTGACCTTCATCCTCATGCTGCTCGGCTCAGGGCTTGGGCTCAGCATGGTTTCACCATGGTCGGGGTCCGGCGCGTCGATCACCACCTTCGCGGTGTCGACCGCCATCTGGCTGATCATCGTGCAGTGGTTGTCCTCCGGCGTCGGCGGCTACCTCGCCGGACGCCTGCGCACCAAATGGGTCGGCATCCACACCGACGAAGTGTATTTCCGTGACACCGCTCATGGCTTCCTTGCCTGGGCGTTGGCAACGCTGCTTGTCGTCGGCGTGCTTGGCTCGGCGCTTTCCGCGGCACTCAGTACAGGCGTGCAGGCCGTGTCCACCGTAGCGTCGGGCGCCGCCATGGGTGCATCGGCCGGCGCTTCCGCCAATGCCGGCGGCGCATCGACCGATAATGCGACCTCCTATCTGGTGGATTCGCTGTTCCGTCCGGCCGATCCGAGCAAGCTCGCGGCGGCTGGTCCGGACGGTAATGCCGCCGCGGTTGGTCAGGCCTCACGCATCCTGGTCGCCAGTGCGGCGTCGGGCGAGATTTCGGCTGACGACAAGACCTATTTGTCGCAACTGGTTGCCGCCCGCACCGGCCTGTCCGAGGCTGACGCCAAGGCGCGTGTCGATGCCCTGGTTGCCAAGGTCGAAGACGCCAAGGTCAAGGCCAAGCAGGCCGCCGACACCGCCAGGAAGGGCAGCGCGACCTTTGCCCTGCTCGGTGCCTTGTCGCTGGTTATCGGTGCTTTCATCGCCAGTGCCGCGGCCGCTCTCGGCGGCAGGCAGCGCGACGAAGAGGAAGCGGTTTTCCTGACCACCCGCTGAATCGGCATCGCCCCAGAAATGAAAGAGCCCGGATTCGAAGCCGGGCTCTTTCACTTGGATGGTGATACTTCTGCCTTCGGCCGGATCAGTGATCCATGGCCTTGACGATTTCCTCGGTCATCTTCTTGGCGTCGCCGAGCAGCATCATGGTGCCGTCCTTGTAGAAAAGCGTGTTGTCGATGCCGGCATAGCCGGAGCCGAGCGAGCGCTTGACGAACAGGCAGGTGCGGGCCTTGTCGACGTCGAGGATCGGCATGCCGTAGATGGGTGAGCTCTTGTCATCCCGCGCGGAAGGGTTGGTGACGTCGTTGGCGCCGATGACATATGCGACATCGGCCTGCGCGAATTCGGAGTTGATGTCCTCGAGCTCGAACACTTCGTCGTAAGGCACATTGGCTTCGGCCAGAAGCACGTTCATGTGACCGGGCATGCGGCCGGCGACGGGGTGGATGGCGTATTTCACGTCGACGCCATTGGCCTTGAGCTTGTCGGCCATTTCGCGCAGCGCGTGCTGCGCCTGGGCGACCGCCATGCCGTAACCTGGCACGATGATGACCTTCTGCGCGTTCATCATCAGATAGGCGGCGTCGTCGGCCGAGCCCTGCTTGACCGTGCGCTCGATGCCATCATCGGCCGCTGCCGCGGTCTCACCGCCGAAACCGCCGAGGATGACCGAGATGAAGCTCCGGTTCATGCCCTTGCACATGATGTAGGACAGGATCGCACCGGACGAGCCGACCAGCGCGCCGGTGATGATCAGCGCCAGATTGCCGAGCGTGAAGCCGAGCGCGGCCGCTGCCCAGCCCGAATAGGAATTCAGCATCGAGACGACGACAGGCATGTCGGCGCCGCCGATCGGGATGATCAGCAGGATGCCGAGCACCAGCGAGGCGGCAACGATCAGCCAGAAGACCAGCTTGGACTCGGTGCCGACCAACAGCACGATCAGCACGATGAGCGCGATGCCAAGGGCTGCATTGATGAGGTGACGGCCGCCGATCATGATCGGCTTGCCGGACATGCGGCCATCGAGCTTGAGGAAGGCAATGACCGAGCCCGTGAAGGTGATGGCGCCGATGGCAACGCCAAGGCTCATCTCGATCAGCGCCTGGGCATGGATGTCGCCCGCCGTGCCGATACCAAAACTTTCCGGCGCGTAGATGGCGGCGGCCGCCACCATGACGGCGGCGAGACCGACGAGCGAGTGGAAGGCAGCAACCAGTTGCGGCATCGAGGTCATGGCGATGCGGCGCGCGGTGACGGCGCCGACGCTACCGCCGATGGCGAGGCCCAGCACGATCAGGCCGTAGCGGCCGGCCGACGGGACAAACGGAATCGCCAGCGCCAGCGTGGTGGCGATGGCGATACCCATGCCGATCATGCCGTACATATTGCCCTGGCGGCTGGTGGTCGGATGCGACAGGCCGCGCAGCGCCATGATGAAAAGGACGCCGGAAACCAGATAGAGGAAGGACGCGAAGTTGGCGTTCATGGCGCTCTACTTGTCCTTCTTCTTGTACATCGCCAGCATGCGCTGGGTGACGAGGAAGCCGCCGAAGATGTTGACCGAGACCAGCATCAGCGCGACGAAGCCGAAGCCTGCGGCAACACCGGAAGCCGCGATACCGACAGCGAGCAGCGCGCCGACCACGATGACCGAGGAAATAGCGTTGGTGACGGCCATCAGCGGCGTGTGCAGTGCCGGCGTCACCGACCAGACGACATAGTAGCCGACGAAGATCGCCAGGATGAAGATGGCGAAACGGAAGACGAAGGGATCGATGGCGCCGCCGGAGAGTGCGTGCGCGGCATTACCCGCCGCATCGGCACCGCCTGGAGCATTGGCCAGGTTCTGCACCGCAAGCCTGACGGCAGCACTTGCCTGGTCGAGCTGGTCGAGGGCTTTCTGCAGGGTCTGATCCATCACGCTGTGCCTTTCGACTTGGGCGACTTGGACGAGGGCGACTGGGATGCGGCAGTTTTCTTTGTCGCGGCTTTCTTGGCAGCAACCGGTTCGACCGAGGCGTCGGCAACCATCGTCGTGGCCGGGATCGCGGCCGGCTCGACACGGGGTTGCTGGTCGGCCTTGGCGAAGGCCGGATGAACGACCTTGCCGCCGTCGGTCAGCATCGTCGCCTTGACCAGATCGTCGTCGCGGTTGATCGCGAGCGTCTTGGTGGTCTTGTCGACCATCGTCTCGAGGAAAGCGAACAGGTTCTTCGCATAGAGCAGCGAGGCGGACGCGGCGACGCGGCCGGGCACGTTGAGATGGCCGACGATCTTGACATTGTTGGCCGTGGTGACGACCTTGCCCGGCTCAGCACCCTCGACATTGCCGCCGCGCTCGACCGCGAGGTCGACGAGCACCGAGCCCGGCTTCATCGAGGCGACCATGGCCGCCGACACCAGCTTCGGTGCCGGCCGGCCGGGGATCAGCGCCGTGGTGATGACGATGTCCTGCTTGGCGATGTGCTCGGCGGTGAGTGCTGCCTGCTTGGCCTGGTATTCCTTGGACATTTCCTTGGCGTAGCCGCCGGCTGTTTCGGCGGCCTTGAACTCTTCATCCTCGACGGCCAGGAATTTTGCACCGAGCGAGGCGACCTGTTCCTTGGCGGCGGGGCGCACGTCGGTGGCGGTGACGACGGCACCAAGCCGGCGCGCCGTGGCGATCGCCTGCAGGCCGGCGACGCCGACACCCATGATGAAGACCTTCGCCGCCGGCACCGTGCCTGCAGCCGTCATCATCATCGGCAAGGCGCGGTCATATTCCGAGGCGCCGTCGATGACCGCCTGGTAGCCGGCGAGATTGGCCTGGCTGGACAGGACGTCCATCGATTGGGCGCGGGTGATGCGCGGCATGAATTCCATCGAGAACGCCGTCACCCCGGCCTTGGCCAGGGCCGCGACGGCGGCGTCGTTGCCATAGGGATCCATGATGGCGATCACCGCCGCGCCGGATTTGTAGCTCTTCAGCTCGGCGTCCGTCGGTCGGCGGACCTTCAGCACGACATCGGCCTTGGCGACATCGGAAGCCTTGCCGATGGCAGCACCTGCCTTGGCAAACTCTTCGTCGGGGATGCGCGACCTTGTGCCGGCGCCGGTTTCGACAACCACGTCGAAGCCCAGCCCCGCCAGCCGCTTGACCGTATCGGGCGAGGCCGCGACCCGCGGCTCGTTCGCATCAAGCTCACGAGGGATGAAAACCGTCTGTCCCACCGCATGATCCTTTCGGCTGGAACCTGTTTGCGCAAGGTGTCGGCCGGAATATCCGGCAACGTCAATGGCAACGGGGTTTTGGAAGGTCTATCGCAGAATGAAGGCGCCGACGGCCAGAATCAGGACGAACAGGATGGTCGCCGAGAAGAAACCGGCCGCGAAGAAACCGAAAGCCATCGCGATGAGCAACGCGCCGCAGAAAAGCGATCCGTATTTGGCCAGCGCGAGAAAGCCCGCATAGGTGCGGTCATGTTCGGCATAGTCCATCTTCGCGCCCAGTTCGACAGGACCGGTCGGCGAGTGATCAGCCATAGGAATACCCCTTCGAAGACATCTTTCAGGCACATAGCGAAAAGCCGGGCCAAGAGCAATGGCGCTATTGCCGCATTGGGGCCGACAACTGCCTCAAGGGAAAATTGAAACTGCTGGCCGATCCCCAGCCTGTTGGCGGTGCGATCACTGGGCATCCTGCGTAAGTTCCGTTGAAGCTGCTGTGAGAATTTGGCGGTTCTGGACGACATCGTGCGGGATTATCGTCGCCGGACGAACAGCCGGTTGGTGAAGCGCAATGATCATACCCACACAGACATTTGACTGGAACGGCACGACCATCGCGTGGGGGACCGCCGGCTCAGGCCCTCCGATCGTGCTCATGCATGGTACGCCGTTCTCCTCGCATGTCTGGCATCGCGTCGCACCGGAACTGGCGCGCGACCATACGCTGTATTTCTACGATCTTCCCGGATATGGGCGATCCGGCAAACGGGAAGGCCAGGATGTTTCGCTGGGCATCCAGAACAAGGCGCTGGCGGCGATGCTGGCCTTCTGGAAGCTCGATCGGCCCAAGATCATCGCCCATGATTTCGGCGGCGCCACCGCGTTGCGCGCGCATCTGATCGACGGTTGCGACTATGACAGGCTGCTGCTAATCGACCCTGTGGCGGTGCGGCCGTGGGGCTCGCCCTTTGTCCAGCATGTCCGTCAGCATGAGGCCGCCTTCGCCGGCGTGCCGGACTACATCCAGGTTGCGATCCTGAAAGCGTATGTCTCGGGCGCCGCGTCCAGATCTTTGTCGGACAGCGATCTGGAACCCTATATCACGCCATGGACCGGACCCGTTGGCCAGCCGGCTTTCTATCGGCAGATCGCCCAGATGAATCAGCGTTTCACCGACGAGGTCGAACCGCTCTACGGCAGATTCCGCTGCCCAGTCGCGCTGCTGTGGGGGGAGGAAGACCGTTGGCTACCGCCGCAAAGCGGCCAAAAGCTCGCGGCCATGCTGCCGAATTGCGGCCTGACGCTCATTCCGGGCTCCGGCCATCTGATGCAGGAAGATGCGCCGGAGGCGATCGTCGCCGCGGCGCTACGCTTCTTCGCCGGCTGACAGTTAGTGCTGACGCAATCCCCAAGGGAAAGCGCTATGCGGTTTCCCCGGGAAAACCGCTTCGCACTTTTCCTGGAATTGCTCCGGTTTCAGCCGGCAAGATGCGGGAAAAGCCCGAGCAATCCAACGACGATCAGATAGAGCGCGACGATGTAGTTCAGCAGCCGTGGCATGATGAGGATCAGCACCCCGGCGATCAGCGAGATAAGCGGCGTGAGCGCGAGCTGGGAAATATGCATGTCGGGGTCCTTCTGGCAGATCCTCTGGGATGACAAAGACGGAGCGGCGGCGCGCCGCCGTCATCAGAACGCGGATCCGGCCGGAAGGCTCCAGACGCCTTGCAAAAATAGGGGCGCCTACGCGGCGGCGTGATAATATTTCGCTGTCGGCACGATGGACAAGGGTGTCAGTCGGTTGATGGCCGGATTGGCAAACATCAGCCGCTGTTCCGTGGGCGTCGACCGAAAGAATGGGAACCGTTCGAGTGTGAGGCGCATATTTTCGCCGGCAGGGATTTCGAACAGGGCGATCCGGGTAAGAACGCCCGGAAATTCCTTAGCCTCGGTCCGCTGCACGGCATTAAAATAACGTGAATAAAAATTGGAATGCTCGACCTTGACCGGCGTCAGCACCGAGTTCTGGCCAAAATAGAGCGAGGCCACCATGGCAAGCCTGAGTGTCAGGAATGGCAGCACTCCGGGCGCCGGCGCGCTGTCGGGATCGGTTGCAAACCGGGTTCCGTCGATAAAGGTTTCTCCGCGGGCAAGTCGCTCGAGCAATATTTCCGGATAGGCATCGACGGAGGGCGAATTCGGGTGCTCGCTGGAAATGTAATGGAAGCGGATCGTGCTGACCAATTCGCCATAGAAATAGACACCGAACCGGTAGGAATTGGGCAGATTGTCCCAGCGATCCTCGAACATCCCGCTGGCGATTGGGCCGCACATGCCTGAGCGCAGATAGGATTTATAGCGAAGCCGGTAAATCGCCTCCAAATCCTCGCCTCCGGTAATAAGGCGATAATCGACATGCTCCAGCAGTTGCATCATCGATCGGTTCAGCACCGAATCCCCGGCTGCCCTGACCACGCCAGACGCATTCCTTGCAGCCGTTACAGCATCCATTATCTGTCCTCGAAATTCCGCCTGTGCATAGGCTAGTCGAGTGAAAATGAGACACAAGCTGAAATTTAGATGTTGTTGATTTACCTTATGTTAACCTTAACGGCTGAGCGCCCCGTTTGAGAATGTCCTGGTGAGCAATGCGCCGGAGAAGGACGGGGATCATGGCCTCCGGGACATCGCACCTCCATCGACAAACAGGCGCGTGAGCTGGGCCTACTTGGGCTGAGGATCATCGTGGCGCCCGCGTCAGCGTCGAATCCATTCGAACAGACGCCAGGAATCAAGCGAGCTTCGAAGTCACGGCGCTAAATGGCTGTCCGTTTGCCGGTGGGACGCAGGTCAGCGGCGAATGGCCAGGTGACATTCGACATCGTCTCGATACCCGACGCACTGAGCGCGGCACCGAACAGGAAGCCTTGCACGAGATCGGGTTTGACCTGCAGGGCCAGGATCTTGAGCTGCTCAAAGGTCTCGACGCCTTCGACGGTCACGGAAAGTCCCAGTGGCCGCGACAGGTTGACGATGCCCTTGAGCAGTTCCAACGAACGCGGGTTCTGGGTGACATCTATCAGGAACGAGCGGTCGATCTTGATCTTGTCGAGCGGCAGCTTGTGCAGGTAGCTCAGGCTCGAATAACCGGTGCCGAAATCGTCAAGCGCGATGCGAACGCCAATCTGCTTCAACTCCTCGATGTACTGCCGCGTCAGCGACTTGTCGTCGAGCAGCGCGGTTTCAGTGACCTCGATCTCCAGCCGGCCGGCGGCGAGACCGGAACTGGCCAGTGCATCGCGAACCTTCTGGATGACGTCGCGGTTGCGGAAATCCTTGGCTGAGAGGTTGACCGAGACACTGGTCTGATCCGGCCATTTGGCGCATTCGGTGCAGGCTGCCTGCAACACGAAGGTGCTGATCTCGGAAATGATGCCCATTTCCTCGGCGAGCGGAATGAAGATGCCGGGCGAAATCGGTCCGAGATCGGGATGATCCCAACGGCACAGCGCCTCGCAACTGGCTATGCGCATGGTGCTCATCGCCACGATGGGCTGATAGACCACCCGCAGGCTCTTGCTTTCCACCGCGCTGCGCAGATCCGCCTTCATCAACTGGCGGTTGCGGAACGCCGCGTCCATTGCCGCCTCGAACAGCCGCCAGCCGTTCTTGCCAAGCTCCTTGGCTTTGTAAAGCGCCAGATCCGCCTTGACGATCATGGCGTCGACATCGCTGTCCCTGACCCGTGCCAATACCGCGCCGCCGCTGGCCTGGATGCGCAGCCCATGGCCGGCGACGTCCACCTCGCCCTGCAATGCCGCAAAGATCTCGTCGATCTGCGTGGTCAGGTGGCTTTCATCCTCGATGCGGTCGAAGAAGACCATGAATTCGTCGCCACCGAAACGGCTGACGGTGATGCCTTGCCCCGCAACGGCAGCGAGCCGCTCGGCAACCGCGTAGATCAACCCGTCGCCGATCGGATGCCCGAGCGTGTCGTTGACGCTCTTGAAATCATCGAGGTCGAGCACGGCCAAACCGCAGAGACGGTCGCGGTCTCCGGACGCCATCGCCTCACCGACGAGTTCATGGAAATAGGCGCGATTGGGCAGGCCGGTGAGATTGTCGTAGCGTGCCATGAAGCGGATCTTGTCTTCCGCCTCGACGCGGGCGGTCACGTCCTCGAAGGTGATGACCCCCAGCTCCTGGCTGCCCTCACGCGCCGAAAATTCATAGTGCTGGCCGTTGGCGAGCGAAACGAGCACCTTGCGGTCGCGGCCCTCGCGCAGGGCGCGTGTCAGCTGGGCCTCGATATAGCGGCAATCCTTCGGCGCCAGCATGCCGCCAGCGACACCGCGCATCAAAAGACCGTGGATCGACCGCCCGAGCAGCGCATCCCCGGACTTGAGCGACATCAGATGGGCGGCTTCGGCATTGGCGACCGCCACGCGGCCGTTGGGGCCGAGCATGACAAGGCCGTGCGACATGGTGTTGAGGGCGCGATCGAACCTGTGCGCCAGCTTCCTCGCTTCCTTGTGGCCGATGACCGCCGAGAAAAGCACGTCGCGGACGTGGTCGGCACTGTTGATCGTGATGAACGTCAGCGGGATGATCATCAAGCCCAGGACGACCGAAGGGACATCCATGCGCAGCAAGAGTGCAAGTGCTGCCGGACCAATGAAGGTCACGGAAAAAATCCGCACCATGAGCGGAGACCCGTAGTTCCGGCCAACAACCGTCACCAAGGTTGCGATGGCCAGCGACGTCGCGGCCAGTTCAGCAAAGGGGTCGGGATAAACATAGATCGATATGAAGCACAGCGCGCCCAACCCGAGGCCTTGCAGGCTGCCCTTGAGGATGTAGTTGCGCTCCCACCGCTGCGCCTCTTGGACATTGGCTATTACACCGCCCGCTTTTCGGAAGTCACGAATGCCGAAGTAGCGGAAAAGGCTGATGGACAGCAGAGTAAAAGAGAAAGCCAGGAACAATGGATTGTGCGTGCGGAAGTAGATCATGAATCCGAGGATCCAGTAGCAGACGCCGCCAATCACCAGCATGTGGGCGTTGTCGAACAACGACCGCACAAACTGGATGTAAACATCCGCCGGGATGTTTTCGGTCTTTGTTCTGCCCATGTCGTCGGCCCAACGCTAGGCCTCGTCATCCCACATTCGCCTTAAGAAAGGCTTAGAACAGTGGTTTCGGCTCGGTTGCCGAAGGCGCGCAAAGGCAGGACCGGCTGGGAAATCAAGCTTCAGGTAAACAAGGCCTTCACTCGGCGGCTTGAAGTGCGGGCCCTACCGGTGCGTTTGCGAGGCGCTGGAGCAACCGGGAGCGCTCGCCCGCGGCCTTTTCAGCACTGGCCTGCCGGACATGGCCATAACCACGGATGAGCGCGGGGACCGAGACGAGAGCGACCGCCGCATCGGCCTTGCCCGGTGCCAGCGACTTGGCGACGAGCTCAAGATCCGCCTCATATTGCGCCAAAAGCTGCCGTTCCATGCGTCGTTCGGCGGCATAGCCAAACAGGTCGAAAGCGGTGCCGCGCAGGCCCTTCAGCGCCGCCAGCAGGCGAAAACCCTTCATCATCCAGGGCCCGAAGCTCGATTTCCGAGGGCTTCCGTCATTGCCGCGACGTCCCATGATCGGCGGTGCGAGATGGAATTCGAGTTTCTCGTAGCTCTGGAACTGCTTGCCTAGCTCGGCGGCGAAGGAGCCGTCGGTATAGAGCCGCGCCACCTCATATTCATCCTTGATCGCCATCAGCTTGAACAGGTTCCTGGCCGCCGCCTCGGTCACGGCGGTCGAGCCGGGCACGGCCTTGGCCTCCGCGGCGCGCAGCAGCGCCAGCCTGTCGACATAGCGCTTGCCGTAGGCGGCGTTCTGGTAAGCGGTCAGGAAGGCGACACGGCGGGCAATGATCTCATCCAGCGTCTGCGCGACCGGGGCGGTTTGTCCCGCCTTGCCCGGCTGGGCGACGAGGCCGCGCACGAAATCCGGCTGGTGCGCCGCACGGCGGCCCCAACGGAAGGCGGCGATGTTCATCGCCACCGCTTCGCCGTTCAATTCGATAGCCTTTTCAACGGCTTCTGCCGACAGCGGCAGGCCGCCATGCTGGAAGGCAAAGCCGAGCATGAACATATTGGCGCCGAGCGAATTGCCGAACAGCGCGGTGGCGGTGCGGGTGGCGTCGAAGAAATGCGCCTTGTCGTCGCCGGCGGCGGTGCGGATCGCCTTCTTCAGGCGTTCGATCGGCAACGAGAAATCCGCTGACCGGGCAAACTCGCCGGGCATGATCTCGGCGGTGTTGGCGAGGAAAATCGTATGGCCCTCGCGCACCGCCGTCAGCACCTTCTTGGCACCCGAGACGACGAGGTCGCAGCCAAGCACGAGATCGGCCTTCCCCGCCGAAACACGGATGGCGTGGATGTCGTCCGGCGTGCGGGCAATGCGGACATGGGTGAACACCGAGCCGCCCTTCTGGGCGAGGCCGGCCATGTCGATCATGCCGCAGCCCTTGTCCTCGAGATGGGCCGCCATGCCGAGCACAGCACCCACGGTGACCACGCCGGTGCCGCCGACACCGTCGATGATCGCCGCCCAACCCTCAGCGCCCAGCGGGAATTCGGCAGGCGTCGGCACGCCGTCGAGCGGATCGGTCTTGCCGGCAAGGCCTTCCGCCTTGCGGATCTTGGCGCCGTGCACGGTGACGAAGGACGGGCAGAAGCCGTTGACGCAGGAGAAATCCTTGTTGCAGCTCGACTGGTCGATCCTGCGCTTGCGGCCGAATTCGGTCTCGACCGGCTGGATCGAGACGCAGTTCGACTGCACGCCGCAATCGCCGCAGCCTTCGCAAACCAGTTCGTTGATGAAGACGCGCTTGTCGGGATCGGGAAAGGTGCCGCGCTTGCGGCGCCGGCGTTTTTCGGCGGCGCAGGTCTGGTCGTAGATCAGGATCGACACGCCCTTGACGTCGCGCAGCTCGCGCTGGACGAGATCGAGGTCGTCGCGGTGATGGATGGTGGCGCCGGCCGGGAATTCGGCTTTGCCGGCATATTTGTCCGGTTCGTCGGTGACGATGGCGATGCGGTCGACGCCCTCGGCCCGCACCTGCCTGGCGATCATGTCCACCGTCAGGCCGCCCTCATGCGGCTGGCCGCCGGTCATCGCCACGGCATCGTTGTAGAGGATCTTGTAAGTGATGTTGGCGTCGGTCGACAGGGCGAAGCGGATCGCCAGCGTGCCGGAATGGTTGTAGGTGCCGTCGCCGAGATTCTGGAAGATGTGGCCACGCTTCGAGAACGGCGCCTGGCCGACCCATTGCGCGCCCTCGCCGCCCATGGCGGTGAAGCCCAGCGTGTTGCGGTCCATCCACAGCGCCATGAAATGGCAGCCGATGCCGGCGGCGGCGATCGAGCCATCCGGTACCTTGGTCGAGGAATTGTGCGGGCAGCCGGAACAGAAGAAGGGCGTGCGCGAACCGATGTCGGTGGCATCGGCCAGCATCGCCTGGAACTGGCGCAGCTTGCCCACCCGCGCCGAAATCTCCTCCGACGGGCCGATGGTTTTGACGATCCTCTCGCCAAGGGCAATGGCGATCTCGTTGGGGTCGAGCGCGCCCTTGGCCGGGAACAGCCAGTCGCCGCGCTCGTTCTTCTTGCCGACGATGACCGGCTGCATGGCGGTGCCATAGAGGCTTTCGCGCAGCTGCACTTCGATCAGCGAGCGCTTTTCCTCGACGACGACGATGGTGTCGAGGCCGCGGGCAAAGTCGGCGATGTGATGCAGGTCGAGCGGCCACGGGCAGCCGACCTTGAACAGCCGCACGCCAATGCGGTTGGCGGCCGCCTCGTCGATGCCGATATCCTCCAGCGCCTGGCGGACATCGAGATAGCTCTTGCCCAGGGTGATGATGCCGAGCTTCGGGCTGCGGCCGCCGGAATAGACGATGTGGTTCAGCCCGTTGGCATGGATGAAGGCGGAGGCCGCGGCACGCTTGTACTCGTGCAGTCGCTCCTCCTGGCCCAGCATGTCGATTTCGTGGCGGATGTTGAGGCCGCCCGGCGGCATGTCGAACTCCGGCACGACGATGTTGAGCCGTTCGAGCGAGGCATCGACCGAGGCCGTCGATTCGATGTTGTCCTTGACGCATTTGATCGCCGCCCAGGTGCCGGCGAAACGCGACATGGCAAAGCCGTAGAGGCCGTAGTCGATGATCTCCTGGACGCCGGCCGGGTTAAGAATCGGCACCATGGTGTCGACGAAGAGGAATTCGGTGGCGTGCGCATTGGTCGAGGATTCGGCCATATGGTCGTCGCCCATGAGCGCAAGGACACCGCCATGCTTCGACGAGCCGGCGAGATTGGCGTGGCGGAACACGTCGCCTGAACGATCGACGCCCGGACCCTTGCCGTACCAGACCGAAAAGACACCATCATGGGTGCCCTCGCCCAGCAATTCCGTCTGCTGCGACCCCCAGCAGGCGGTGGCGGCAAGCTCCTCGTTGAGGCCAGGCTGGAAGACGATATCGGCCCCGGCGAGCTGCTTCTTGGCCTTCCACAACTGCATATCGAGGCCGCCGAGCGGCGAGCCGCGATAGCCGGAGACGAAACCGGCCGTGTTCAGACCCGCGCGGCGGTCGCGTTCGCGCTGCATCAGGAGCATGCGGATCACCGCCTGCGCGCCGGACAGGAAGATGCGCTCCTTCCCGAGATCGAACTTGTCGTCGAGCGCGACATCATGCAGCGTCATCAGGCATTTCCTCTGCGAAGGCCGCGCGGGGGAGGCGGCCAACGTCGGGATCGGATGGCGCATCCTTTATCCCCTTGCAAGGCAGGTCAAACAAAATCGAAGGGACCAGGCAACGCGCAACAAGCGGTCCTGCGGGCGCTGGATCGCGCATGAAACCGCTCGCCGACCGTGCGACGGCGCACGAAAATTCCAGCAAGAGCTGGTGCCTTCAGCCGGCTTTCGAGCAGTCCGGCTTCGGCTCACCCGGCAGCTTGCCGTCGGGATGGCCGGCGAGGTCGGGGTTGGCGGTATAGAGCTGGTCCATGACCAACGGCCGATCGGGCAAGATCGACTGGTCTTCCGTCGACATCAGCGTGGTGTCGATCTTCTGCAGGACCGCACCGTCGGGGCCCTTGATGCTGATGGCGATGGCATAGGGCTTGTTCTTGACGATGCAGGTCAGCGCCGGGCTCTCCAGGCTCACCTTGTCGAGCTTCGGCCAGACTTTCTGCTCGATCACCAACGGCGCGCCGCCAGCAGGATTCTGGAAGTTGGCAACCGCCACCTGGCCCTCGCCCATCGGCTGCAAGGGCCGCAGCGTCACGACATAGGTCGCCCTGGCGAGACGGTAATTGAAGACGAATATCTTGCCGGAAACCTCGAACAGTTTGCCCTCGCCACCGGTATCGCGGCAGGCGCCGAGGGTCGCGGCGGCAATCAACATGGCGCCGGCAACGACCGCGCGTGAAAATCCTCTAGGCATGTTTGACCTCATGGGCGGCCCTGCGGCGGCGATAGTGACGACTTGCCTTCTGCCGATTGCCGCACACCGCCATGTCGCACCAAAGGCGGCTGGAATTGCGGCTTCTGTCGACGAACAGCCAGGTGCAGTTGGGGCAGATCCTGAGCCGCGCAACGGTGTCGTCGCGCAACAGCGAAAGGGCTGAAACCGCCAGCGCCGCCTCGAACGCGATCGGCGCCAGGGGATCGCCGAACGGCCTTCCCGGCGCGCCGACCTCGGTCCGGCTGCCGGCCAGGCCCTCGGCACAGGCGCGCAGGAAGTCTGGCAGGTCAACAGTGGAAACCGCGCCCTTCGACACCGCGCCGCGAAACAGCCGGTCGGTCGTCTCACGGATCGACAGCACGACGGGCGCGATCGCCGACGGCGAGGATACCGTAAGCCGCCTGTCGCCGAGCTCGGCGGCGCGAAAGCCGCTGGCCGCATCGGCGAAGCGGGCGATCTCGGCCGGATCGTCGAAGCGGTCGAACGTGCGCTGGGGATCGCCGCGCAGCACGACGGTGTTCGCCGTATCGAGCGCGAGCAGGCCGCCGGTGAAGCGGTGTGGGGTCCAGGCAACAGTCATGGCACAAAATCTAACCGATAAATCGCATTTGACAAGTTAGATTCAGCGATGCAAACCTCCGGTGCGCACGGTATCGTCGCCTTTGTCTTGAGCATTCCGTCATTCCCAACCTCTGCGCGCTTGGGCGAGATGCTTCTGGTGTTGTTGAGCATGCTCTATTTCTTCCAGCAGGTGCTGAACGGACTGCATTCGGGCGCGCTCTATGCGCTGCTCGCCTTCGGCTACGTGCTGACCAACGGCATCCTGCACCGCACCAACCTCGCCTATGGCGCGCTGTTCGCCTTCTGCGGCCAGGTGATGATCCTGGGCGTTGCCTTCGGCTACCAGGTGCTGTGGCTGACGCTGTTGGCGTCGGTGCTGTTCGGGGTCGTCACGGCATTCCTCTATGCCGCGCTGATCAGCCATGTCCTGTCGCGCAGCGTCTTCGAACCGTTGGCCGACCGCACGCCCAATGCCATCGTGGTGACGACGCTCGGCATCCTGCTCATCCTGTCGGAATCAAGCCGCATCGCAGCCGATACGCATGATCTGTGGCTGCCGCCAATGCTTGCCCAGCCCATCGTCTTCGCCGAGGGCGCCGGCTTCAAGGCGACGCTGACACTGATCCAGGTGCTCGATTGCGCGGTGGTGGTGGCGGCAGTCGCACTCGCCACCTGGGGGTTTGCCCGCTCCAATTTCGGCCGCTGCTGGCGTGCCGTCTCCGACGACCCACGCGCCGCCGCCCTGTGCGGCGTCGATGTGCGCCGCGTGTTCCGGCACGCCGTGCTGCTCGGCGGCTTCTGCGCCGCGCTGGCCGGTGTCATGGCCAGCCTCTATTACGGCAATGTCAGCTTCGGTTCCGGCCTCGTCTACGGCCTGAAGATCCTGTTCGTGACGGCGGTCGGCGGCTATCTGTCGCCGTCACGGGCGGCCCTTGGTGCCGCCGCCTTCGGCATGGCCGAATCACTGTGGGCCGGCTATTTCCCGCTCGAATGGCGCGATGCGTGGATGTACCTGTTCCTGGTGGCCATGCTCATCCTGATCGGCGCCGGCCGCGACACCAGCAAGGTCGTCTGAATCCCTCAGACTTTGGTTGCATGCCGCCGGGGCAGACCGCCATTGTCCGGCCCCGCCCTTCATCCGATACCGTTTTGCCGCTTCCGTCCGTGTTGACCCGTCCGGCCACGCGCGGCATACCGTTGGGCCACGCGGTGTGACGGCAGGGGGAGCCGGCACGCCTTCGGTACAAGGGAGGACTGCATGGAAGGGCCGCTCGCTCTGTCGCGGAGCATCGACCGCCTCAACGAATTCATTGGCAAATCGGTATCCTGGCTGATCCTGCTGGCGATCCTGGTGAGTGCCGGCAACGCCGTCATCCGCAAGATCTTCGACATTTCGTCGAATGCCTGGCTGGAGCTGCAATGGTACCTGTTCGGCGCCGCCTTCATGCTGGCCGCCGCCTACACGCTGAAGCAGAACGAGCACATCCGCATCGACATCGTCTACGGTATGTTTTCCCGCCGCGTGCAGCACTGGATCGATCTTCTCGGCCATCTCCTCTTCCTGATGCCGTTCGTGACGCTGATGGTCATTTATTTCGTTCCCTACGTGTCGCTGTCGTTCCGCAGCGGCGAGATGTCCAACAATTCCGGCGGGCTGATCATCTGGCCGGCCAAGGCCATCCTGCTGGTCGGTTTTTTCCTGCTCGCACTGCAAGGCATCTCCGAAATCATCAAGAAAATCGCCATCATGCGTGGCGACATGGACGACCCCAATCCGTTCATATCGGCACATGAGCAAGCCGAGCTCGAAGCCAAGGCACTGGCTGACGAGGTGCGCTCATGATGGAGTTCATCGCTCAGAACATGGCGCCGATCATGTTCGCCTCGCTGATCATCTTCCTGCTGATCGGCTATCCCGTGGCCTTCTCGCTGGCCGCCAACGGCTTGATGTTCTTCTTCATCGGCGTGCTCCTCTCGCCCTATTCTGGTGGATCGATCAACCTCGCCTGGCCGCTTCTGCACGCACTGCCGGATAATTTCTACGGCAGCAGGGTGATGTCGAACGACACGCTGCTGGCCATTCCGTTCTTCACCTTCATGGGCATCGTGCTCGAACGATCCGGCATGGCCGAGGACCTGCTCGACACAATCGGCCAGCTGTTCGGGCCGATTCGCGGCGGCCTCGCCTACGCGGTGATCTTCGTCGGCGCGCTGCTGGCGGCGACCACCGGCGTGGTGGCGGCATCCGTCATCGCCATGGGTCTGATCTCGCTGCCGATCATGTTGCGCTACGGCTACGACCGCCGGCTGGCTGCCGGTGTCATCGCGGCATCCGGCACGCTCGCCCAGATCATCCCGCCATCGCTGGTGCTGATCGTGCTTGCCGACCAGCTCGGCCGCTCGGTCGGCGACATGTATGCCGGCGCGCTGATCCCGGGTCTGGTGCTGACCGGCCTCTACGCGCTCTACATCCTGATCATGTCGATCGTCCGGCCGAAATCGGTGCCGGCTCTGCCGCTCGAGGCCCGCACGCTCGGCCACGGCGTTCTGTCGCTGCTGGTGGCATTGCTGGTCACAGCAGCGGTTTCCTACGCGGCGTATCGCTATCTCGCGCCAGCCCATGGCGACAATGCCGACATTCTCGGCGCCACTGTCGGGGTGCTCTTCATCTACATCGTGGCGATTGCCGACAAACGCCTGAACTTCAACATGATGTCCAGGCTGGCGCAGCAGGTGGTCATCGTGCTGATCCCACCGCTGGCGCTGATCTTCCTGGTGCTGGGCACCATCTTCCTCGGCATCGCCACCCCGACCGAGGGCGGCGCCATGGGCTCCGTCGGCGCATTGATCATGGCGGCGGCAAAGGGTCGGCTGTCGCTGGACGTGATCAAGCAGGCATTGACCTCGACGACGCGGCTATCGTCCTTCGTGCTCTTCATCCTGATCGGGGCGCGGGTGTTCTCGCTCACCTTCTACGGCGTCAACGGCCACATCTGGGTCGAACACCTTTTGACCTCGCTGCCGGGGGGCGAAGTCGGTTTCCTGATCGGCGTCAACATCCTCGTCTTCTTCCTGGCTTTCTTCCTCGACTTTTTCGAGCTGGCCTTCATCATCGTGCCGCTGCTGGCGCCGGCAGCCGACAAGCTCGGCATCGACCTGATCTGGTTCGGCGTGCTGCTCGGCGTCAACATGCAGACCAGCTTCATGCACCCGCCCTTCGGCTTCGCGCTGTTTTACCTGCGCTCGGTCGCCGCGCGGGTGCCCTATCTCGACCGCCTTACCGGCAAGCAGATCGCTCCGGTGACGACCGGCCAGATCTATTGGGGCGCGGTGCCGTTCGTCTGCATCCAGGTGGTGATGATCGGACTGACCATTGCCTTCCCGCAAATGGTGATGCGCTACAAAGGGACGGCGGTCGATCCGGGCACGATCGACTACAAGGTGCCGGAAGTGCCCGGCCTGTCACCGCTCGGCGCCCCGCCGGCTGGTGGCACAGCTCCTGCCAATGGCGCACTGGCCGCACCCGGCACACCAGACCTGTCGCAACCGCCGAGTTTCGGCGATGCGCCGCCGGCCAAGCCGGCGACACCGACGCCGGACCTTTCGCAGCCGCCGAGCTTCAACTGATGGGGACAATGCCATGAAAGCAGCGCGGCTGGAGGCGGTGGGCAGCATTGCGCTGCGCGAGGTCGGCAAACCTGTCCCCGGCCCGGACGAGCTTCTGGTGCGCATCGAAGCCTGCGGCGTCTGTGGCACCGACCGGCATCTTTTCCATGGCGAATTCCCCTGCAGGCCGCCGGTGACGCCCGGACATGAATTTTCGGGCATCATCGAGGCGGTCGGCAACGCCGTCTCCGGCTTTGCCGTCGGCGACCGCGTCACCGGCGATCCCAACATCGCCTGCGGGCGATGTCCGCATTGCCATGCCGGCCGGGTCAATCTCTGCCGCAATCTCAATGCCATCGGCATCCACCGCGATGGCGGCTTTGCCGAGTATGTCGTTCTGCCGCAGAAACAGGCTTTCATCCTGCCCGCCGATCTGCCGCTGACGCATGGCGCATTCTGCGAGCCGCTCGGCTGCTGCCTGCATGGCGTCGACCTTGCCGAGATCAGGCCGGGCAGTTCGGTGATCGTGCTCGGCGGCGGCGTGATCGGCCTGCTCACCGTACAACTGGCGCGGCTGGCCGGTGCCACCACCATCATCCTGTCGACCAGGCAGGCTTCGCGGCGCGCCCTTGCGAAGGAGCTCGGCGCGACAATGACGGTAGATCCGACCGCCATCGATGTCATCGATGCCATTGCCGGACCGGCGGGGCTGATGCCGGGCGGCGCCGACGTGGTGTTCGAATGCGCCGGCGTGCGCGAGACCGTCGAGCAGTCGATGCGGCTGGCAAGGGCCGGCGGCACGGTCGTCATCGTCGGCGTGACGCCGCAAGGCATGAAGGCGGAATTCGAGCCCTTCGACCTGCTGTTTAGGGAATTGAAGGTGGTTGGCTCGTTCCTCAATCCCTACACGCATCGCCGCGCCGCCGAGCTTATCGCGTCGGGCGCGATCGAGATCGACCGGCTGATCTCCAGGCAGGTACCGCTCGAAGATGCGGCTGATGTGATCGCCAATCCGCCGGCGCCTGGCGAGGTCAAGGTGCTGGTGGTGCCAGGCCGGGCCTGAGCTCTACCCGGGCAGGCGATTCAGTTCGCTTCTCGTCCAGGCGTTGGCGCTGCCCCTCATCTGGCTGCCGCCATCTTCTCCCCGTGAACGGGGAGAAGGACGCTGTCATCGCTGCTTCGCCAATCGCCGGCGTTGCAGGAAGGAGGCCGGCGTAGCGGCCAGCTTCTTTCTCCCCGTTTACGGGGAGAAATGCCCGGCAGGGCAATGAGGGGCGGCGCAGACATCAACAATTGATCATCGCCGCCTGACAAAAAGACCCCCGAGGCAAACACCCTCAGGGGTCTTGAACAATCGCTGTCGAAGCGATCTACAGCTTGCCGTTGCGCTGCTGGACCATCATGAAGGTATCGTAATTGTACTCGGCCACCTGCGCCCAGAGATAGTGCTCCTTGCGGAAGCCCTTGATCGATTCCCAGATCTTCTTGAACGGCGCGTTCGAGGCCTCCATTTCGGCATAGACCTCGTTGGCCTTTTCGAAGCAGGCGGCCATGATGTCCTGGCTGAACGGACGCAGTTTCGCGCCGCCGGCCACCAGCCGCTTCACCGCCGCGGGGTTCACATAATCGTATTTCTGCAGCATGTCGGCGTCGGTGGCTTGCGCGGCGGTGCGCAGCAGCGATTTGTAAGCCGGCGAAAGCTCTTCATATTTCGCCTTGTTGAACATCAGGTGGACGGTCGGGCCACCTTCCCACCAACCGGGATAGTAGTAATAGGGCGCGACCTTGTAGAAGCCGAGCTTCTCGTCGTCATAGGGGCCGACCCATTCGGCGGCGTCGATGGTGCCTTTTTCCAGCGCCGGATAGATGTCGCCGCCGGCGATCTGCTGCGGCACGACGCCGAGCTTCTGCACCACCTTGCCGGCAAAGCCGCCGATGCGCATCTTGAGGCCGGAGAGGTCGGCCACGGTGTTGATCTCCTTGCGGAACCAGCCACCCATCTGCACGCCGGTGTTGCCGCCGGGCAGGCCGAAAAGACCCTGGGTAGCGAGGAACTCGTTGAACAGGTCGATGCCGCCGCCATGGTAGTGCCAGGCATTCATGCCGCGCGCGTTGAGCGAAAAGGGAACCGCCGCACCGAGCGCCCATGTCGGGTCCTTGCCCCAATAATAATATGCCACCGTGTGGCAGGCCTCGACCGTGCCGGCCGTGGTGGCGTCCGCGGCCTGCAGGCCGGGCACGAGTTCGCCGGCGGCAAAGACCTGGATCTGGAAATTGCCGTCGGTGGCTTCCGACAGCATCTTGGAGAACACCTCGGCGCCGCCATAGATGGTGTCGAGCGACTTCGGAAAGGACGATGCCAGCCGCCATGTCACCTTGGGATTGGACTGGGCGATTGCCGGAGCGGCGAGCGTTGCCGCCGCGGCGGCAGCGCCGACGCCGGTGACGCCGGCCTTGCGAATGAATGAACGACGATCCATGCAGTTCCTCCCTTTTGGATCAACAGACCGATTTTCGGGAAATCCTCGGCTCCCGCATCGGTTGGCCGAAACAATACACGGGCAAGAAGTCTAGTCCAGCACGGCGGCCGGATTTGGTAACCAAGCCATGCGACCCTGCAACTATAGTCTAACGGGGGATTTCGTGGCCCATGCGACACGTTGAAACTTGGCATGGAAAAATGCCTAGGGATCGCCTATTTTGAAGGCAGGACATCCCTTGCCAGATGGAAAACAGACCCAAAATGCATCAGCCGCTCGTCGCCATATCGACCGACGTCCGTCAGTTCGACAACTACACCTGGCATGCCGCCCCACAGCAATATCTGGAAGCAGCGATCACCGGTGCGGGCGTGTTCCCGCTGCTGGTGCCATCGTTCGGCGACAGGCTCGACTTCGACGAACTTTTGTCTTCTGTCGACGGTGTCATGGTCACCGGGTCGAAATCCAACGTGCACCCCTCGCTCTACGGCGGCGATGCCAGCGAAGCCAACGGTCCCTACGACCCGGCGCGTGACGCCACCACGCTGCCGCTGATCCGCCGGGCGATCGAGCGCGGCGTGCCGCTGCTCGCCATTTGCCGCGGTATCCAGGAGCTGAACGTCGCACTCGGCGGCACGCTGGGCACCGAGATCCAGGAGCGCGAGGGTTCGCTCGACCACCGCGCGCCGGTGAGCGACAAACAGGACGAGCGCTTCGCCATCCACCAGACCATTTCGATCAAACCAGGCAGCTGCCTGGCCGGCGTGTTCGGTGCCGGCGACATCAAGGTCAATTCGCTGCATCGCCAGGCGATCGACCGGCTGGGGTCGAAGCTCGAGATCGAGGCAGTCGCCACTGACGGCACGGTCGAAGCGGTTTCGGTCAAGGGCGCTCGCGCCTTCGCCGTCGGCGTCCAGTGGCATCCGGAGTACTGGGTCAACTCGGACAGCAACTCGGCTAAGATTTTCCGCGCCTTCGGCGATGCCGTGCGCCTACATGCGGCGGCAAAGGCTGGCTCGCGGGCTGCCGCGGAATAATCAGTCGTCAGTCTTCCGGTCGCCCGCCAGCGAAAGCAAGGGCGTGGCCGGAGCGTAGGATTCGTAACCGTCGCCATCAGCCACGGCGAAGGTGACGATCGGATCGATGCCGTTGGCGCTGAAGGCGACCGTGCCGTCATTCTGTTCGTGCCAAAACTTTGCCCGTTCTATGCCGGGCAGCAGACGGCGGCATGCCGGGGCAACAGTAAGCAGGGACAAGCCATCCGAAATTTCGGCCCCGCGGCTCACCGCGCAGGCCGCCTCATCGCCATTGGCGACCAGCCTGTAGGTGTTGGACGCAGTGGCCTCGTCGGCGACGCTTTCCCCATTGCCGTCATGAAACAGTTGAACGCCGCCAAACAGGGCGGCGGCTGCGATCAATGCGGAAAGCGTTTTCATCATTCTTCATCCATGCACGCGGACAGGATGAAGAATGATTTCAAAGGGTTAAGCTGACGTTAATAAATGTGGCAAGCCTGCTATCAGCCGCGAGCCCTCACATGCGCCGTCTCTGGCACCGGTGTCAGCGGCCGGCGGTCTGTGAACCATGACACCAGATTGTCGACGCACAGATCGGCCATGGCGCGGCGTGTGTGCTCCGATGCCGAGCCAACATGCGGCAACAGCGACGTGTTGGGCGCATCGAGCAGCGCCTTGGGCACGTTCGGTTCGTCGGCGAAGACATCGAGCCCGGCGGCGGCGATAGTGCCGTCGGCAAGCGCTGCCGCAAGTGCTGCCTCGTCGACCGTGCTGCCGCGGCCGATATTGACGAAGACGCCGTTGGCGCCGAGCGCCGACAGGATCTCGGCATTGACCGCCTTCTGCGTCGAAGCGCCGCCAGGCGCCACCGAAATCAACGTATCGACCGCTTCGGCAAGGCCCTTCAGCGTCGAGTGATACTGGTAGGAAAGGCCTTCGACACGGCGCCGGTTGTGATAGGCGACCGGCAGGCCGAACGCCTCAAGCCGGCGGGCAATGGCTTGCCCGATGCGGCCCATGCCGAAAATTCCGACGCGGCGGGCGCGCAAGGTCAGCCGGCTCAGCGGATAATTGCCGTTGCGCACCCAGCTGCCGTCGCGCAGCCAGTTTTCCGCGCGCGGCAGGTCACGGATCGTGTTGATCAGCAGCCCGATCGCGGTGTCGGCGACCTCCTCGGTCAGCACGTCGGGCGTGTTGGTGACCATGATGTTTTTCGCCGCCGCATGGCCGACATCGACCGAGTCATAGCCGACGCCGAAGGAGGCGATGAGTTCGAGATTGGGCAAGGCATCCATCAGCGCGGCGCTGATGCCGGCAAAGGAGGCAATGCCGCGCACGCTGCGGCGCATCTCGTCGGTGACCAGCACCGGATCGGCGCGTTCGATCCTGACCTGGTTGAAGGTACGGTCGATACGCCTGACGGCATGGTCGCTGAAGTCCGCAGGCACCAGAATGGCGACGGCTTGCAGCTGTTCGGCCTTGGTCATGCCCGCTCCACCGGCTTGCCGGTCGACTGGCGCACATGCAGTTCCGGCTTGATCAATTCCTGCGAGGGCCGCACCGTCTGGCCGTTGAGCTTGTCGAGCAGCGCGCTGGCGGCGCGGCGGCCGACCTCGCGCTGACCGTTCCAGACGGTGGTCAGCGCCGGCGTGGCGATCGCCGCCTCCTCGAGATCGTCATAGCCGGTGACGGAGATGTCGATGCCGGGCACCAGGCCGGCACGGGCAATGCCGTTCATCAGGCCGATGGCGACGAGGTCGTTCCAGCAGCAGGCGGCGGTCGGCCTGTCCTTCAGCGCCAGGAATTGCCCGGCCGCCTCGAAGCCGGCCTGCTTGGTGCGCGGGCCGGCGATGCGCCAGGAGGGCCTGACTTCCAGCCCGGCAGCTTCCATGGCGTTGACATAGCCCTGGTAGCGGTCGCGGCCGGTCGAGGTCTGGTCGGTGCCGCCGATCATGGCGATGCGCTTGTGGCCGAGCGAGATCAGATGGTTGGTGGCGAGGCCTGTTCCGTAGGAGTCGTCGCCGCGAAACACCGGCACGTCGGCGCCCTCGACGGTGCGGGCGATCAGCACCGCCGGCAGGCCGTTCTCTTCGGCCATCAGGATGTCGGAAGCCGGGGTGCCGATGGCCGGCGACATGATGACGCCGTCGGCACCGAGCTGCAGCAGCGTATCGATGAAGGTGCGCTGCTTTTCGAGCTGGTCGTAGTGGTTGGACAGGATGAAGGTCTGCCGGCTGCGGTCGAGCTCGCTCTCGATCGAACGCAGGATCTCGGCGAAGAACGGGTTCATGATGTCGTGCACGACGACGCCGACAATGCCCGAACGCGAAGTGCGCAGGCTGGCGGCGCGGCGATTGTAGATATAGCCGATGGCGCGCGCATGCTCCTTGATGCGGTCGCGCGTCGAGCCCGCAACCAGCGGGCTGTCGCGCAGCGCCAGCGACACGGTGGCCGTGGACACGCCGAGTGCATCGGCGATCGTCGAAAGCTTGATTTTTTGTGCCAGCGCTTTGCGCTCCCCGAACGACCTGAATTCAGACCTAAACTGTTTAAAGGCGGCGTTATGCCACCGATCGGGGGCAAATCAAAGTTTTTTTGCCAGCGCCTCCGCCTCGACATCGGAGGCCGCGCGGCTCTGCAGTCGAAGCCGGTGCTCGCGGTGGACGATGTAGAGACCGCTAGCAACGATGATGGCGGCGCCGACCAGCGTCCAGCGGTCGGGAAACTGCTTGAAGACGATCCAGCCGGAAATGATCATCCACACCATCTGCGAGTAGGGATAGGGCGCCAACGCCGTGGTCGTCGCCAGCCGATAGGCCTGCACCAGCAGCCAGTGCCCGACACCGCCAAACACGCCAAGCATGAGCAGCACGAACCAGTGCCAGCCATCATGCGGCAGCGAGAAGGAGAACGGCAGCATGGGCAAAAGCAGCACCACCGGCGCCAGCGCCGAGAACAGGATCAGGCTTTCCGACGTCTCGGTCGCCGCCATGCGGCGCGTCATGATGACGTAGAAGCAGTTCGACAGCATCGAGCCGAGCGCGAAGAGATGTCCGATGCCGAAAACGCCGACGCCTGGCCTTGTGATGATCAGAACCCCGATGAAGGCGGCCAGGATGGCCAGCCAGCGCCGCCAGCCGGCCCACTCACCGAGCAGCGGGCCGGCAAGTGCCGTAATCACCATCGGCCCGAAGAAATAGATCGAGGTGGTCTCGGCCAGTTGCAGGGAGCGCAGGGCCAGGACGTTGCCCATGGTCGAGCCGAACAGGAACACACCGCGCAGCACATGCGCCGGCAGGTTGACCGGGCGAAACCGCACCGGTTGGCGCCAGCCGCGCAGCAACGTGCCGACCAGCACGACATGCACGGCAAAGCGCACCCAGGCGACGATCAGCGCGGAAACGCCGGCCAGGACGAGATATTTGCTTGAGGTGTCGAGGAAGGTGAAGAAGACATAGGTGGTCAGCATGCACAGGATCGCCACCGGCGGCGTCGCGCTTTCTAGATATTTTTGGGAAGCATTCACTTGCAGGCCGGGGGAAAAGCTGGGCTGAGGCCCACCTTTGCGGGAATTGTCGCTTGCCGGCAAGCCAAAAGCGTCTGGCACAACAAGACGCGTCGGCAGGCTTAGCCAGCCCTCGTCTCGCATGTGATGGCCCAAACCAGTGCCCCCGCTCGGGTCAAGCGTGAGGACAGGCTACAGGCATGGTCGCTGTTGTCGATCGACGTTGAAAGCATGCTGCCTTGACGACATGCGGCTTTCCGCCTAGCTCTGACGCCATGATCGCAATGGCTTTGATCGTCGTAAGGGAGCGCATGGGCAGGATGGTGTAACCATCCGGTGAAAGCACCCATGCGCGGTAAGCAGGCTCCTGACGGGGCCTTTTTTTATGCCCGGAATTTGGGCCGCCTCGTCAGACTTCAATCCCACCGACAAGGCGAGCGAGATCATGACGAGCGATACCCCCATTCGGAGTCCGGGCACAGACATATCAGGGAGAACGATGGTCTCCGAACCCGCTGCTCCACCCCGACTGATTACCCTTATCCTGCTTTCGGCTCTTGCCGTGTTGCCGGTCAACATGATTTTGCCGTCGCTGCCGAACATTGCCGCAACGTTCCAAGCTGATTTCGCATTGGTCAATCTGTCGGTTGCCGGCTTTGCGATCATCACCGCCGTCATCGAGGCCATTGGAGGCGCAATATCGGACCGATTTGGGCGCAGGCCGGTCGTCTTGATATCTCTCTCGATCTTCGTCATCGCGTCCATTGGCTGCGCTCTGGCTCCCAATATCGGCATTTTTCTTCTGTTTCGCGCGATGCAGGCGTGCATCGGCCCCTGCTATTCCGTCGCTCTGGTCATCATCAAGGAGACATCGGACGAGCGCGAAACCGCCAGCAAATTTGGTTATCTCGCCATGGGGTGGGCGCTCGCGCCCATGGTCGGTCCTCTGTTTGGCGGGTCACTGGACGAACTGTTCGGATGGCGGTCAAGCTTCGTTGTCTTCGCGATCCTCGGTATGGTCGCCTACGCCCTATCCGTGCGCGAGATCAGAAGAACCCCATTGTCGAGAGCGCACAGGAACTACCTTGCCTCCTACAGGCTGCTCCTGACCTCGACGCGGTTTTGGACCTACACACTGTGCATGGCCGCCTCGATGGGGGTGCTTTATGTCTTTCTGGGCGGAGCCCCATTGGTCGTCGGTGACGCGCTCGGTGGATCAAGCGCAAAACTCGGCTTCTACATGGGATTGGTCCCTACCGGCTTCATTCTCGGCAGCTATCTGGCCGGGCGTTACGCCTCGAAGACCTCACTGAGCGCCATACTTGTTTTTGCGCGCCTCCTGACCTGCGCCGGCCTGTTGGTCGGTCTGGTCCTGTCAAGTTTTGGCATCACTCACGTCCTGGTCTTCTTTGCACCTTGCGTGTTCATCGGCATCGGTAATGGATTGACCATGCCTGCCGCCAACAGCGGCGCCTTGTCGGTACGACCGGATTTGGTTGGCACCGCCGCAGGACTGACCGCCGCAATGCGGATCGGTGGCGGGGCACTCATAGCCTCCATCGCCGGCCTGTTCCTGGCAGATTCGATCCCTGCGCTGTTCGTGATGATGCTGATATCGGCGGCACTCGCATTGTTGGCGGCGCTGTATGCCGCCCTTCTCGACCGGCGGCCGCCAACCGATTGAGTATCCCTATGCGTGCATGCGGGCGCCCTTGGTGATCTTGTCCACGAGTTTCTTCTCGGCACGCAGCGCGATGCCGACCACCTTGGCGTCATCTGGCGCGAACTTGGCAAAGACGGCGCGATTGGCGGCGTCGAAGCCGGTGGAAAACATCTCCTCGACATAGAGCGAGGTCGTCACGCCGCGCTCCAGCGCGCGCCGGTGGATCGCGCTCAGCGTCGCCTGATCGGCCGAGAGCACGATGACCGGCTGGATCGACAGCGGGTTGTAGAGATTGCCTGATCGGTCGCGATAGGGCTCGCCGATGATGTCGGGGAACTGCGCGACGATGCCGCTGGTCAGGAAGGCGGTGACGTTGAGCTTCTGCCAGACGGGCAGATCTTCCCGCAGCACGATTGCAAATTTCGTATCGAACATGAGAAAATAGACCATTCGAGGTTGTGCCCCGATGTCGGGGCTGAAGGAGACGATGTCGCACGATCTAGGCAGCCAGGCCTTCGAGGGTCTTGGACGTTTGTGCACTGACGCGGCTGAAAACTGCATCATCTCCGCCCCGGCCCCTGCGGGCATGGAGCGAATCGAGGCGCGCTTCCACGGCAGCGCCTTCGATCTGCACCGCCATGACACCTACGCGATCGGGGTGACGCTGCAGGGTGTGCAGACCTTTCGCTATCGCGGCGCGACGCGGCTAAGCCTGCCCGGCCAGATCATCGTGCTGCATCCCGACGAATTGCATGATGGCGGCGCCGGCACCGAGGACGGGTTGCGCTACAGGATGCTCTATCTCGAACCCTCGCTGATGCTGGACTGCCTTGGCGGCGCATCGCTGCCCTTTGTCAGGGATGCCGTGGTGCGGGATGACGCCTTCTGCGCCACGCTGCTTTCAGCGCTGGGGCCGTTGGAGCAGGAACTCGACGAGTTGTTCGTCGACGATTTTCTCACGCAACTGATGCGAAGCCTGGCGCGCCATGCCGGCCAGCCGGCAAAGCCGATGGCCAGGACGGCGTGGCGGGCGGCCGCACTGGCACGGGACTATCTGACGGAGAACGCCACGCGCACCGTGCGCTCCGGCGAGCTGGAAGCCATCACCGGGCTTGACCGCTATGCCCTATCGCGGCATTTCCGCGCCGCCTTCTCGACCAGCCCGCATCGTTTCCTGGTGATGCGCCGGCTTCAGCGTGCGCGGCGGATGATCACCGCCGGCGAACCGCTGGCGCAGATCGCGGTCGAGGCCGGCTTCACCGACCAGAGCCACTTCAACAGGCAATTCAAGAAGGCGTTCGGCATGACGCCGGGACGCTGGTCGTCGCTGATCAGGGACTCGGCCCCGGCAGCGGCCTGATCCTTGCGATCAGTCGTCCGACTCGGCGTCGTCATCCATCAACACCAGTTCCTCGTTGGAGAGGTTGGCCTCGATGCGGGCGAGCAGCTTGAACAGCGCCTTCTGGTCCTTCTTGTCGAGGCCCTTCAGCGCTTGCTTTTCGGTCTTCTTCACCGACTTCTCGATGGCGCGAATGGTTTCGCGGCCGGTCTCGGTGAGGAAGATGTGCGCCTGGCGGGCATCGGCCTCGGAGGCGCGCTTTTCCAGAAAACCCTGCGCCTGCAGCCGGTTGATGGTCTTGGTGATGGTCGGCGGGCGCACGCCGAGGCGACCGGCAAGGTTGCCCGGCGTCTGGCCGTCCTCGCGGTCGAGCGCCAGCATGATCTGGTCCTGGCCGGCATAGAAGCCGTGCGCCAGAAGCCGGGCCGCCAGCGCGGTTCTTGCCAGCCTTGCCGCCGAATGCAGCCGGCTCATTGTTGCAGTCTTGTCCGCCTTGGCCATGGTCATCCCTCTTCGGCCATACCGGTGCGCGCAGCATAGACGCAGCCGGCCGGTTGGCAATCGACGATCAAAAAGATTCCGGCGCCCAAACAGCTTTGCCGGCAAGCATTGCGGTGTCCGCCGTGGTGATGCCAGATGTTTATTTCAGTTAGATGACAAACGAGTTTCCGGAGCGCCGGATTCACAGCGACCGCGTCGCAGGCACGGTCTGACGATCGGCGGCCCCAGACAACACACCCTCTTTATCGTCTCGTCGCCGAAGAGGCGAAGCTTTCCGCTGCCATAACCACAGGACAATCCCGGCCGGCCGCTTTGGTCCATTGGTTTGCCTCGTGCAAAAGCCCGGCACACATCCTATATGGAGCCGACAATCCCTTTTTCGCGGCCTGGATTTCAAGGCCCATATCTTTTGAGGCAAGCCATGAGCGACGCACAGACGCAGATCCCCGTAACCGTTCTCACCGGCTATCTCGGCGCCGGCAAGACGACGCTGCTCAACCGCATCCTGTCGGAAAACCACGGCAAGCGCTACGCGGTCATCGTCAATGAATTCGGCGAAATCGGCATCGACAACGACCTGATCGTGGAATCCGACGAGGAGATCTACGAGATGAACAATGGCTGCGTCTGCTGCACGGTGCGCGGCGACCTGATCCGCGTCGTCGAAGGCCTGATGCGCCGGGCCGGCCGTTTCGACGCCATCGTGGTCGAGACCACCGGTCTCGCCGATCCGGTGCCGGTGGCACAGACCTTCTTCATGGACGACGACGTGCGCTCCAAGACCAAGCTTGATGCGGTGGTGGCGCTGGTCGATGCCAAGCATCTGCCGCTCAGGCTCAAGGATTCCAAGGAAGCCGAGGACCAGATCGCCTTCGCCGACGTCGTCGTGCTCAACAAGACCGATCTCGTCACTCCGGAAGAGCTCGCCAAGGTCGAGGCGACGATCCGCGCCATCAACCCGGCGGCTCGGATCCATCGCACGACGCGCGCCGGCGTCGCGCTGTCGGAAGTGCTCGACCGCGGCGCCTTCGACCTTTCGCGGGCGCTGGAAAACGATCCGCATTTCCTCGAGGCGCATGACGATCATCATCATGACCACGATCATGACGGCCATGATCACCACCACCATGACCATGACGGGCATGATCATCACCATCATGCGCATCCGTCAGACATCCATGACGTGACGGTGCAGTCGGTGTCGCTGCGCGGCGGCGAGATGGACCCGAAGAAGTTCTTCCCGTGGATCGAGAAGATCACCCAGATGGAAGGCCCCAACATCCTGCGGCTGAAGGGCATCATTGCCTTGAAGGGCGATGACGAGCGCTATGTCATCCAGGGCGTGCACATGATCATCGAGGGCGACCACCAGCGTGCCTGGAAGGACGGCGAAAAACATGAGAGCCGGCTGGTGTTCATCGGCCGCGAACTCGACGCCGAGCGCCTGAAGAAGAGTTTTGACGCCTGCCAGGCTTAACCGCGGCGCAATCGGGCCTCAGGGGATTGAATTATCTGTGATGTACACATATTATGTGTACATCACAGAGGCGAGGGGATGGCCATGCCCAGATCAGCCGACAACAAGACCGAGCGTTATCAGATCCGCATTCCCCCGGTGCAAAAGGCGATGATCGCTCGCGCCGCTGCGCTGTCGCACAAGGATATGGCCGACTTCATCCTCGACAAGATCGTGCCTGAAGCACAGGCCGTGATCGACGCAGCCGAGGTAACGAAAGTGGCTGACCGCGACTTCAAGCGCATCCTCGACCTTTTGGAGCACCCGCCCAAACCCAACGCTAGGCTCAAGGCTGCGATCGCCGCCTTGCCGGATACTCTGTGACGCTGCCGTCCTGGCACGAGGAGTCCATCGCCAAACGGCATGACAGGGCTTCTTTCGACTGTGGCGACGCACAGATGAACGATTTCCTGCGACGGTTCGCCCGGCAGAGCCATGATCAGAACGCAGCCAAGACTTTCTGTGCGATCGATGACGCGGCTACGCAGCGGATTCTCGGTTTCTATACGATCGCGCCATCAGCCGTTGCGCATGAAACCGTTCCCGAAGTAATGACAAGAGGCTTGGCGCGACACGAGGTTTCCGGCTTCAAGCTTGCCCGGCTTGCGACCGACCGCACCGTTGCCGGGCAAGGACTCGGAGGTCAACTGCTTGTCGCCGCAGCGTTGCGCTGTCTGCGGCTTGCTGGCGAGGGCGGCGGTATCCTGCTCATCATCGATGCCAAGAGTGAGCGGGCGGCTAGATGGTATGCCAGCTATGGAGCCGAGCGCCTCCGAGGATCGGATTTGACCTTGGTGATGCCGCTGGCGACGTTCGCAACCGATCTGCGGGCCAAGGGACTGCTTTGACAATGGCCTCTTGCGTCGAGTAAGCCCCGCTTCTGCAACCTCGTCCAACTGTACAAAGATAATCATGCCAACCGTCGCCCCTCTCGACCTCGATGGCCATTGCCTCGCCGCCGTCTTTCTCGGCGATGTGCCGCATTTTGCGCTGGCCGACGGCGCCATCCATCGCCTCGACAATGGCCACAAGACGGTGCAGGCCAATGACGGGCTGCTCGCGGCTTTCCATGATGCTGCCAATGACCGGCTGATCACCGGCGGCGAGGACGGCAAGGTCTTTGCCGTGAGAGCGGGCGGCGGTCTCAGCGAACTGGCGAGCGCTGGCAAGAAGTGGATCACCAGCGTTGCCGCGGGACCGCAAGGCGCCATCGCCTATGCGACCGGCAAGACCGCCTTCGTGCGCTTCGCCGATGGCAAGACAAGGGAATTTGCCCATCCGCGTTCTGTCGAGGGGCTGGCGTTTTCGCCCAAGGGCATGCGCTTTGGCGTCGCCCGCTACAATGGCGCGACGCTGCATTTCCCGGCCGCCGAGGGCAAGCCGGTGGAGCTCGAATGGGCCGGCGCCCACACCGGTATCATCTTCTCGCCGGACGGCGCCTTCCTCGTCACCACCATGCAGGAAAACGCGCTGCATGGCTGGAAGCTGGCGGACGGCAAGCACATGCGCATGACCGGCTACCCCGGCAAGGTCAAAAGCCTGTCATGGAGCGTCAAAGGCAAATGGCTGGCGAGTTCCGGCGCGCCGGCGGCGATCGTCTGGCCGTTCTCGGGCAAGGACGGCCCGATGGGCAAGGCGCCCCTGGAACTCGGCACGCGCGGCAACGCCATGGTGACGGCGGTCGCCTGCCACCCGAGCCAGGATGTCGTTGCTGTCGGTTATGATGACGGCATGGTGATGGCGGTGCGTTTTTCCGATGCCAAGGAAGTGCTGTTGCGGCGGCCCGGCAAGGGCGCGATCACCTCGATGATGTGGGACAAGGAAGAACGCCGTATCGCCTTCGGCAGTGCGGCCGGCGACTGTGGCGTCATCGACATCACGGCGTAGTTTTCAAAATAACGGATCACTCGGCGCCGCAGGACACCTTGCCCGTCAACTCCGTCGGCTTGCCATCCTTGTCCGTGTCGGCGGCATTGTCATAGACGGCAAGCGTGTACTGCCCGTCATAGGCGCCTTCGTCGCTGGCCTTGGTCAGGATCGTCAGTTCGACTGAATTGAAGGCGTTTGCCACCTCTTGCTCGCGGTAGACGTTCAGCCGGAGCTCCTTGCCGTCCAGCCAGTACTGGGTCAGGTTGGAATCCTCGAACGTGGTCTTGCGCAATCCATCGCCAACCGGCCTCGCCTTGATTTCGAGATCGCCGCGAAAGTTGAAGGTCGGGCCGCCCATGCCTCTGGTGACGCCGGCGCCGACGTCGAATGTCACCGCCGTATCGTCGACGTTGCACCAGATGCCGCCTGAGGCGAAGGCCGTGCTGGCCGTCGACAGCAGCATTGCCGCACAGATGATCGTCCGCATTTTTGTCCCCCCACCTCAGTTCCCGCTGATATTGGCGCTGACTTCGCCAGCACGGTCAAGCGCCGCTGCCAAAGGCTGAGCCAATGCAGGGCCGACGCGCGGCCAATTGCGGTTGCGGACATGGATTGGCTAAGAGGTACGCACGAGAGGGGTTTCCATGCACAGCAGCGACAGTTCAAAGACCATCGGCGGCATCGATCATGACCGCATCGCGCAATTGCGCGAGACCGAAGGGGCGGCCTTCCGCGCAGCACGGCCTAAATCGCAAGCCAAGGTCGGCAATGGCCTGCCCGGCTTCTTCGGCGGCGTGCCGATGCACTGGATGAACGACTGGCCGACGCCGTTTCCTATCCTGGTCGACAGCGCCAGGGGCGCCACGATCACCGATATCGACGGCAACAAGCTCGACGATTTCTGCCTTGGCGACACCGGTTCGATGTTCGGCCATTCGCCGCCGCCGGTGGCGCGCGCCATCCGCCGCCAGGCCGGACGCGGCCTGACCTATATGCTGCCTTCGGAAGACGCGCTTGCCATCGGGCCGCTGCTGCAACAACGCTTCGGCCTGCCGTTCTGGCAGATCGCGACGACGGCGACCGACGCCAACCGCTTTGCGCTGCGCGTCGCCCGCGCCGTCACGGGGCGCGAAAAAATCCTCGTCTTCAACGGCTGCTATCACGGCTCGGTCGACGAGACGATGGTGCGGCTGATCGACGGCAAGCCCGTCAACCGGCCGGGACTGGCGGGCGAATTCCGCGACCTGACCCGCACGGCCAAAGTGATCGAGTTCAACGACATCCCGGCGCTCGAAGCAGCGCTCAGGGACAGGGATGTCGCCTGCGTCATCGCGGAACCGGTGCTGACCAATTCCTGCATGGTGCTGGCCGATCCCGGCTTCCATGACGCGCTGCGCCGACTGACCCGCGAGGCCGGCACGCTGCTCCTGATCGACGAAACGCACACGATCTCGACCGGCCCCGGTGGTTACACCAGGAAATACGGGCTCGACCCGGACTTCTTCGTGCTGGGCAAGCCGATCGCCGGCGGCGTGCCGGCAAGTGTGTGGGGCATGAGCGATGAAGTCGCCTCGCGCTACGCCGACTACAACAGGACGAAGGAGCCCGGCTACTCCGGTATGGGCACGACGTTGTCGGCCAACCCGCTGCAATTCGCCACCATGCGCGCCACGCTTGAAGAAGTGATGACGCCAGAGAATTATGACCGCATGGACCATCTGGCACGGCGTCTGGATGCCGGGCTGACCGGCGTGATCGACCGCTGCAATCTGCCCTGGCATGTCGCGCGTGTCGGCGCCCGGGTCGAGTTCATCTGCGCGCCCGGCCCGTTGCGCAATGGCGCCGAGGCCGAGACCGCGCATGCGCCGGAACTGGAAGCCGCCATCCATGTCGCGCTGGTCAATCGCGGCGTGCTGATTGCGCCCTTCCACAATATGATGCTGATCTCGCCGGCGACGTCAGGTGCCCAGGTCAACCGGCTGATCAGCGCCTTCGCCGCGGTTGCGGCAAAGCTTGCGGCATGAGACAAGCGGCCATGGACAATGCCATCGTGACCTCACCTTCGGGGTCCTCGCCCACCGAAGCGCAAGCCTTTCTCGACGCCCATCCCGAGATCGAAGCCTTCGATATCGTGCTGACCGACGCCAATGGCGTCGGCCGCGGCAAGATCGTGCGCCGGCACGAGCTGAAAAGCATTTTCGAGGGTGGCCGGCATATGCCGATCTCGATCCTCGGCCTCGACATCACCGGCGAGGACGTGCACGAGACCGGGCTGATCTGGACGACCGGCGACGGCGACCTCAGGGCATGGCCGATCCCCGGCACGCTGGTGCCGCTCTACGGCACCAACCCGCCGCGCGGCCAGGTGCTGATGGCAATGTACCATCTCGATGGCCAGCCCATGTCGTCGGATCCGCGGCTGGCACTGGCCCGGCAGGTCGATATCTTGGCGGCCAAGGGCCTGTATCCGGCCGGCGCCTTCGAACTCGAATTTTTCCTGCTGGCCAATGACCGCGATGCCGACGGCAAGGTGCAGCCGGCGCGTGCCGTGCTCGACGGCCGTGTCTCGGGCAAGACGGAGGTCTATTCCGTCGACCATCTGCATGGCATGGAGCCGCTGTTTTCGGACATCTATGCCGCGGCCAAGGCGCAAGGCATTCCGGCCGAGACGGTGATTTCCGAATATGCGCCGGGCCAGTACGAATTGACGCTGAACTACCGCAAGGATGTGATGCGGGCGGCCGACGACCTCGTCATGCTGAAGCGGCTGGTGCGGGCACAGGCGCGCCGCCACGGCGTGACCGCCTGCTTCATGGCCAAGCCGATCGAGAAATATGCCGGGTCGGGCATGCATTTCCACGTCTCGCTGCAAGACAAGGCCGGCCGAAACGTCTTTGCCGAAGCCGGTGGCGAGAGCTGGTCGCTACCCTTGCTGCAAGGGCTCGGCGGCTTGATCCAGACGATGGCGGAATCGATGCTGGTGTTTGCGCCGCATGCGAATTCCTGGCGACGCTTCGTCTCGCAATCCTACGCGCCGGTGGCGCCGACCTGGGGCGTCAACAACCGTTCGGTGGCGCTGCGCGTGCCGGCGGGCGACGCCAAGAACCGGCGCATCGAGCACCGGCCGTCGGGCGTCGACGCCAATCCCTATCTGATCGCCGCGACAGTGCTGGCGGGCATCATCAAAGGCCTCGACGAAGGGCTCGACCCCGGTCCTGAGACCACGGGCAATGGCTATGAGGGAGCGGTCACCCGCACAACGATGCCGGCGGATTGGCGCGCGGCAATCGAAGCGGCCAAGGCCTCCAGCTTCCTGAAAGGCGCGCTCGGCGAAGACCTGCACCGCACCTTCGTGGCGATCAAACAGTCCGAATATCTGCGCGTGGCACGCACGGTCAGCGAACTGGATTATCATCTCTACCTGCACGAGGTGTGACGACTTGATGGTGGGCGGCGATCACTTTTTAGCCGCCTGCCTCAAATGAGGTAGCAAACTGGCGCTACAGAACATATCATGAACAGATGAGCATTCTTACCGTTCGTGAAAAGCTGGCAATCCTGTCCGACGCCGCCAAATATGACGCTTCCTGCGCCTCGTCAGGCTCGGCGAAGAAGGACTCGCTGATGTCAGGCGGCATCGGCTCCACCGAAGGCATGGGCATCTGTCATTCCTATGCACCGGACGGCCGCTGCATTTCGCTCCTGAAAATCCTGCTCACCAATTTCTGCATCTATGACTGCAGCTATTGCATCAACCGCTCGTCCTCGAATGTGCGCCGCGCCCGCTTCAGCATCGACGAGGTGGTGAAGCTGACCATGGATTTCTACCGGCGCAACTACATAGAGGGCCTGTTCCTGTCCTCGGGCGTCATCCGCTCGCCCGACGAGACCATGGGCGAGATGGTCGAGGTGGCGCGACGGCTGCGGCTGGAAGAAAAATTCTCCGGCTATATCCATCTGAAAACCATCCCGGAAAGCTCGGCGGAACTGGTCGAGAAGGCCGGCCTCTATGCCGACCGGCTGTCGATCAATGTCGAGCTGCCAACGGATGAGGGTGTGAAAAAGCTGGCGCCGGAAAAGAAGCCGGAGACCATCCGGCTTTCCATGGCCAGGCTGCGCCAGAAGATGGAGGAGAAGGCCGAGCCGACGATGAAAACAAAGAAGAGCGAACGCTTTGCCCCTGGTGGCCAGTCGACGCAGATGATCGTCGGCGCCGACAAGACATCCGACGACGGCATCCTCCACACCAGCGCGCGGCTCTATGGCAGTTATCATCTGCGGCGCGTCTATTATTCGGCCTTCAGCCCGATCCCCGACTCGTCGTCGTCCCTGCCGCTGCGGAAGCCGCCGCTGATGCGCGAACACCGGCTTTATCAGGCCGACTGGCTGATGCGCTTCTATGGATTTTCGCAGCCGGAGATCCTGGCCGGCAGCAGCGATGGCATGCTCGACCTCGCCATCGATCCCAAGCTCGCCTGGGCGCTGCGCAACAGGGGACAGTTTCCCGTCGACATCAACCGCGCCGACCGCGAATCCCTGCTGCGCGTGCCTGGTCTCGGCACCAAGGTGGTGGCGAAAATCCTGCAGACCCGCCACCACAGGCGGCTGCGGCTTGAAGATGTCGGGCGGATTTGCCAGTCGATCGCCAAGCTCAGGCCGTTCATCATCGCCGAGGGTTGGTCGCCGGGAGCGCTCACCGACAAGCAGGGCTTGCGCGACAAGATCGTGCGCTCCTGCGAACAGCTGTCGCTGTTTTGACCATGCAACCGGCTGAGCTCGATCTTGCCCGATACAGTGTTCGGCTCGACAGCGAGACCGACTTTTCGGGCTGGCGCGACGCGGCACGGCGGCTGGCATTGAATGAGGTCAGTCCGGAGGACATCAGCTGGCATGTCGCGGCCGGCTCCGACCAACCGCCTAGCGATTTGCCAGCCGTGCCTGCGGGCGCGCAACTGGTCGTGCCGCGCGACTTCATAGGGCACGCCGAGACCGCCTTCTGCCACTCAGACCCCACCCGGTTCGCCTTTCTCTATCGATTGCTGTGGCGGCTGCGCACGGAGCCCAAGCTGCTGGCGATCGCGTCGGATCCCGACACCAGACGGCTTGAGGCCATGGAAGAAGCGGTGCGGCGCGACAGCCACAAGATGCATGCCTTCGTACGCTTCCGGAAGATCGGCGACGGCGCAGAGGAGCGCTATGTCGCCTGGTTCGAGCCCGATCATTTCATTGTCGAGCGCAACGCGGATTTCTTCGTCAGGCGCTTTACCGGTATGCGCTGGACGATCCTGACGCCTTACGCGTCGGCCGACTGGGATGGCGAAAGGCTGGCGATCGGGCCGGGCGCCGCGAAGAGTGATGCGCCTGATCAGGACGATACCGAAGCGCTGTGGCGCACCTATTTCGAGAACATCTTCAACCCGGCACGGCTGAAGGTGAAAGCCATGCAAAAGGAGATGCCGAAGAAATACTGGCGGAACCTTCCGGAGGCCTCGCTCATTCCAGAGCTGATCGCGGGAGCGGATGAGGCCGCCAGGGAGATGATTGCCAGAATGCCGACGACGCCGGCGCCGCACCACGCCAAGGTGCAGGCAAAGCATTGGCCGAAGCGTGAGCCAACCGAAGCACCGGAAGACGATGAAGCAGGCACCATTTCCGAATTGCGCGAGGCGGCGAAGGGTTGCCGCCGTTGCCAGTTGTGGCGCGATGCGACGCAGACCGTTTTCGGCGAAGGGCCTGACAATGCCAAGGTGATCTTCGTCGGCGAACAGCCGGGCGATCAGGAAGACCTCGCCGGCAAACCTTTTGTCGGCCCTGCGGGCAAGGTGTTTGACGCCATCCTCGATGACGCAGGCGTGGATCGCCAGAAGGTCTATGTGACTAACGCGGTCAAGCACTTCAAATTCGAGCCGCGCGGCAAGCGGCGCATCCACTCCAAGCCGAATGCCGGCGAGGTTCAAGCCTGCCGCTGGTGGATCGATCGGGAGTTCGCGCTGATCAAGCCGGACCTTGCGGTGGCGCTCGGCGCCACCGCGGCCCTGTCTCTGCTGGGCAAGGCGATCCCGGTGACGAAAATGCGCGGCCAGGTGATCGAGCGCGAGGATGGCCTGAGGGTTTTCATCACCATCCATCCGTCCTTCATCCTGCGCATTCAGGAAACTGCGGAGAAGGACGCCGAACGCGAGCGGTTTTTGCAGGATATGAAGCAGGTAAGGCGGCTGATGGCTGCTTGATCTGGCTGTCGGTCGGCGCCGCCCCTCATTGTCCTGCCGGACATTTCTCCCCGTATAGTGACGGGGAGAAAGACGCTGTCACCGGCGCTTTCGCAAATCATCAGCGTGGCAAGAAGGGCGCGAAGGTGCGCCTTAGCTTCCTTCTCCCCGTCACTATACGGGGAGAGGGTGCCGGCAGGCGGATGAGGGGCAGCGCTAACGCTTGTGCAGCGAAATGCGACGCGCCCTAACGAATGAGTATCGCCCGGAGATCGTTGACATTCGTGCCGGTCGGACCGGGCACGAAGAGATCACCCACCGCATTGAACGCCGTCCAGGCATTGTTGCCCGCCAGCATGGCCTTGGCATCCACACCCGCCGCGCGCATGCGCGAAACCGTCGAGCCGTCGGCGAAGGCACCGGCATTGTTTTCGGAGCCGTCGATGCCGTCGGTGTCGGCAGCCAGAGCGTGAATGCCTTGTACGCCGTTGATGCCGATGGCAAAGGCGAGCAGGAATTCGGAATTGCGGCCGCCCTTGCCTTTTGCGCGCAAGGTCACGGTTGTTTCGCCGCCAGACAGGATCAGCACCGGCTTCGAAAATGGCCGGTTGCGCGTCGCCACTTCGCGCGCGATGGCCGCGTGGACGCCGCCGACTTCGCGCGCTTCGCCTTCGATGGCATCGGAGAGGATGACGGCCTCGATGTCTTGCCGCTTCGCTTCCACCGCTGCTGCTTCCAGCGACACGCCAGCCGAGGCGATCAGGTGCACCTCATTGCGTGAAAAGCGCTGATCGTCGGGATTTGGCGCATCGGCCAACGGTGAATTGATGTGCGCCATCACCGAGGCCGGCAGATTCATGCCATAGGCCGATATCGAGGCCAGCGCGTCCTCGCGGCTGCCAATGTCGGGCACGGTCGGACCGGAGGCGACCAGCGCCGGGTTGTCGCCGGGAATGTCGGAGACAACCAGCGACACCACCTTGGCCGGCCAGGCGGCGGCGGCCAGCCGGCCACCCTTGATGGTGGAAAGATGCTTGCGGATGGTGTTCATGACCGCGATCGGCGCGCCGGAGGCGAGCAGCGCCTCGTTGACGGCGATCTCGTCGGCCAGCGTCAGGCTACCGGCCGGTGACGGCAGCAGCGCCGAGCCGCCACCCGAAATCAGCGCCACGACGAGATCGTCCTCGGTGAGACCCTGGACCTTGGCGAGCAGGCGGCGCGAGGCTTGAAGCCCGGCGGCGTCCGGCACCGGATGTGCCGCCTCGATGATCTCGATGCGCTCGCATTTGGCGCCATAGCCGTAGCGGGTGGCCACCAGCCCTTCGATCGGCCCATCCCAGACCTTCTCGAACGCCGCCGCCATCTGCGCCGAGCCTTTTCCGGCGCCAATGACGATGGTGCGGCCCTTGGGCTTCGCGGGGAGATGGTCCCTGATGGTCCGGTCTGGATCCGCAGCGGCGACGGCGGCGTCGAAGATCGAGGTAAGGAAGGCCCTGGGGTCGAGCACGGTCATTCTGCTTCCCTGGACAATGACAGCCCGTGCTTGTCGATGCCGAGATAATCGCACAGCGCGTCGACGACGACACCGTGATCCTCGCGTTCCGGCAAGCCGGAAACCGCGATCACGCCGATAACGCCTGCACCCTTGACCGTGACCGGAAAGCCGCCGCCGGCCAGCACGTAGTCCGAGACGTCGAGGCCCTCGCCAACCTTGAAGGCGCGGTCGGGGCGCTGTTGTTCCAGCACCATGCGGTAGGTGCTTCTGAGAAACCGCCTGACCACATTGATCTTGCGCCGCGCCCAGTCGGGGTTGGAAGCGTTCGAGCCCGGCATGGCGGCGTAGAACAGCGGCCGGTCCCACAGCCTGATGTCGACGATGATGGGCAGGTTTTCGGCGATTGCGCGCTTGCGAATCGTCGAGCCGATCTTGAAGGCGACAGCCTCATCGAAGGCGGAAAAGACCAGCGTCTCTTCCTGTTTCCGAATCAGAGCGATGTCGTCCGCAGCGGCCATTTTCTTTCTCCGAAAATCGTTACTCGTCGTTTGTACGACAAGCTCCGCCGGGTCAAGCTCCGTCGCGGCGGCCGCCTCACCCTGCGGCCATGTCGCTCTTGGCCGCCCGGCCCGCGACATAAACCTCGCGCACGGCGCGGTCGTCACCCAGCGTCTGAAGCAGAAACAATTCCTGGGCCAGCGTCTGCGCCGTCTCCATCCTGAGCCGCATCGCCGGCGTCGCCCTGGCATCCAGCACGACGATGTCGGCGTCGGTGCCCGCTTCCAGCGTACCGACCTTGTCGGCCACCGACAGCGCCTCGGCATTGCCGCGCGTGATCTGCCAGAAAGACTGGAACGGGTTGAGCTTCTCGCCGTTCAGCGCGATCACCTTGTAGCCTTCGTCCATGGTGCGCAGCATGGAATAATTCGTGCCGCCGCCGACATCGGTGGCAGCGGCGATCCTGAGCGGCTTGTCCCTGCGCCGAAAGCGCTGATAGTCGAACAGGCCGGAGCCGAGGAACAGGTTCGAGGTCGGGCAGAACACCGCCACCGAGCCGCTGTCCGAAAGCGCATCCGCCTCGCGTTCCGACAGATGGATGCAGTGGCCGAACAGGCTCTTTTTGCCCAGCAGCCCGTAATGCTCGTAGACATCGGTATAGTCGCGCGACCACGGGTAAAGCTGTTGCGTGAAGGCGATCTCGGCGTGGTTTTCCGAAAGGTGCGTCTGCATATGCAGGTCGGGATGTTCGCGGCACAGCGCTCCCGCCATCTCCATCTGCTCCGGCGACGAGGTGATGGCGAAGCGCGGCGTGATGGCATAGTGCTGGCGACCCTTGCCGTGCCATTCCTTGATCAGCGCCTTGCTGTCGTCATAGCCGGATTGCGGCGTGTCGAGCACGCCGTCGGGCGCATTGCGGTCCATCATCACCTTGCCCGCGATGTTGAGCATGTTGCGGTCATGCGACTCGGCGAAGAAGGCTTCCGCCGAGGCCTTGTGCACCGAGCAGTAGGCGGTGACCGTCGTCGTGCCGTGCCGCACCATCTCGTCGAGGAACAGCCGCGCGATGCGGCGGCCGTGCTGCGCGTTGGCGAACTTCGTCTCTTCCGGGAAGGTGTAGGTGTTCAGCCAATCGAGCAGTTCGGCGCCGTAGGAGGCGATGATCTGCATCTGCGGGAAATGCACGTGGGTATCGATGAAGCCCGGCAGCAGCAGATGCGGCCGGTGATCGATTTTTTTGGCGCCCTCACCGGCCTGTTTCTCGACATCGCGGTAGTCGCCGACAGCAACGATCTTGCCATCGCTGATCAGCAGGCCGCCGTCCTCCTCGTAGCGCCAGGCCGAATGGTCATCGGTGGTTTCAGGCCAGCGCACGAAGGACAGCGTGCGGCCGCGCAGAAGTGTCGAACTCATGCTATTTCCCTGCGCCTTCGAACCAGGCCACCAGCAGCGCTCGCTCCTTGTCGGTAATTTGGCTGACATTGGCGGGCGGCATGGCGTGGCTGCGGCCGGCCTGCAGATAGATTTCGCGGGCGTGGTTGGCGATTGCCGCGTCGCTGTCCAACATCACCCCCTTCGGTGCGTGGTAGATGCCCTCATAGACTGGTTCCTGGGCGTGGCACATGGAGCAGCGGCCGAGCACGGTGTCGCGCACGGCCGGGAAATGGGCCGAGGCGATATAGATGTCCGCCGAGGCGGACGCCTTCGGCTCATCGGTCAGCACCTTCGGCACGGTCGACAGCCAGATAATGATGATGAACAGGACAAGGGCGCCCAGCCAGGTCCAGTGCGGGTTGCCCTTGCGCGCATGGACGCTGTTGAAATAGTGCCGGATCAGCACGCCGATGATGAACACCAGCGAGGCGATGACCCAGTTGAACTGCGTGCCGAACGCCAAGGGATAGTGGTTCGACAGCATCAGGAACAGCACCGGCAGCGTCAAATAATTGTTGTGAAGCGAGCGCTGCTTGGCGATCTTGCCGTATTTCGGGTCGGGCTTGCGGCCGGCGATGAGATCGGCAACGACGATCTTCTGGTTGGGGATGATGACCATGAAGACATTGGCCGACATGATCGTGGCGGTGATCGCACCCAGATGCAGGAAGGCGGCGCGGCCGGTGAACAGATGGGTCAGCCCCCAGGCGATGAACACCAGCACGCCATAGAGCACCAGCATCAGGCCTGTGTCGCTTTTGCCAAGCGGCGAGCGGCAGAGCAGATCGTAGACCACCCAGCCGACACCAATCGTCGCCATCGACAAAAGGATGCCGACCGGCACCGACATCGGCAACACGTTGGGATCGATCAGGAACAGGTCGGCCCCGGCATAGTAGACGACGCACAGCATGGCGAAGCCGGACAGCCAGGTGGCGTAGGACTCCCATTTGAACCAGGTCAGGTGCTCGGGCATCTCGGCCGGCGCCACCAGATATTTCTGGATGTGGTAGAAGCCGCCGCCATGCACCTGCCATTCCTCGCCGAAGGCGCCAACCGGCATGCCGGGACGCTGGCGCAGGCCGAGATCGAGCGCGACGAAATAGAAGGACGAGCCGATCCAGGCGATGCCGGTGATGACATGCAGCCAGCGCACGGCAAAACTCAGCCAGTCCCAGAAAATCGCGAAATCCATCATTGAAGTCGTCCCTGCCGATTGGCTGACTTTACGGTGTCGCACGCAAACGGAAAGAGGCGAGGTGTACGATGACTTTCAAAAAAAAATGGAAAATACTAGGGTGGTCCCACGCAGCAGGATGGGAGCCGCCCGAAGGCGGCCTCAGGAAAGCCACGGAACCGCATGGCCTATCTCGACAACATCGCCGTCTTCGTTCGTGTCGTCGAACTCGGCAATCTGTCGGCGGCAGGACGCGACATGCGCATTTCGCCGGCGGTCGCCTCAAACCGAATCAAGGAGTTGGAGAAGCATCTGGGCGTCAGGCTGTTCAACCGCACGACCAGACAGTTGATGCCGACAGAACATGGCACGGTCTTTTACTCCGGCGCCAAGCAAGTGCTGGAAGCGATCACAGAAGCGGAAGCGGCCGTCTCGGCGCTTTCCGGCCAGCCGCGCGGAACCATTCGTGTGACCGCGCCTCTGGGACTCGGGCGCCGGCTGGTGGCCTCGGGCATTCCCGACTTCCACGACAAATACCCCGATATTGAGGTGCGGCTCAGGCTCTCGGATCACAATGTCGACATCATGAAGGAAGGCATCGACGTCGCCTTCCGGCTCGGCATCATCGAGGATTCCAGTCTCAGGATGCGCGGCATCATGGAATGCGAGCGCGTGCTAGTGGCGGCGCCGAAATATCTGGAGGCGCGCGGCGAACCTATGGAACCGCAGGAACTGATCGGCAAGAAGCACGACTGCCTGATGCTGCGCTATTCCGGCGCGCGCGAATATGTCTGGACGCTGCAAACGCCCACCGGCCCGCAGAAGTTCGAGGTGCATGGGCCCTATGACACCGACGATGGCGACGTGCTGACCGGCTGGGCGCTGTCCGGACGCGGCATCATCAACAAGCCGCGGTTCGAGGTCGAACCGTTCATCCGCGACCAACGGCTGAAAGTCATCCTGAGCAGCACGCCACCGACGCCGGTGCAGTTCGCCGCCGTCTATCCACACAAGAAGCTGCAGGACCCCAAGGTGCGGCTGCTGCTCGACTTCATGGCCGAGCGCTGCCAGCGGCTGATCAAGGATCTTTTGGCCGGCAAGTGAGGGGTTGGCTGACAATCAGGCTGGCCGGCAAGTGAGGGCTCGCTGGTCCATTCAACGGGCTTGCCTTGCGCGGCAGCGAACTTAGGTTGGTGCCATGCATCTAGCCATTTCGCTCAACATCGCTGCCGCCAAAGGACAGGCAGTCCTGGACTTCGGCCAGGTCAGCAGCTTCGTGCGCAAGGCGGAAGCGGCGGGCGTGGACATGGTCATCATTTCCGACTCCGCCGATAAGCCATCGAGCAGCCCGTTTGAAGCGACAACGCTGCTGGCGGCGCTGGCGACCGTCACCGACAGGATTGGGCTCGTGGCCAGCGCCTCGACGCTCGCGCATCAGCCCTACAATCTGGCACGCCGTTTTGCTTCGCTCGATATTATCAGCCACGGCCGCATCGGCTGGAACGCGACGATGAGGCAGAACCCGCGCGAAGCGGCGAATTTCAGCCGGCCCGAAGGCTTCTCGGAGGACGACTTTCGCCGCCGCGCCAAGGAGTTCATCAACATCGTGCGAGGATTGTGGGTCGGCTGGGAGCACGACGCGCTGCTGTTCGACAAGGCAGCGGGCCACTTCCACGATCCGGACAAGATGCACCCGCTGAACCACATCGGCGAATTCTTCTCGGTGCGCGGGCCGCTCAATGTCGCGCGCTCGCCGCAAGACAGGCCGGTGCTAATCATGCCCGGCCCGGCGGAGGCTGATATCGATCTCGCAAGCGGCGCCGCTGACGTTGTCCTTGTCGAGGGACAGCCGTCTGAGGTCTTGAAAGTTGCCGTTGGCAACCTAAAGCGTCGAGCCGCCGCTATAGGCCGCAAACCGGAGACGGTGAAGGTACTGGCAACGATAGGCCTGACATCCGAACCGGGCATCGACAGCCTCCAAGCCTTGTTGGAATCGAGTGGCTGTGACGGCTTCAATTTTGTTTTGCCAGCTGATGTCCCGGGGCTTCAGAGTTTTACCGACCGCGTTTTGCCGGAGCTCCGGCGCCATGGCATCGCCGGCCAGGGTCAGCAAGGCGCAACGCTGCGCGCACATCTTGGGCTTGGCACGGGAGGCGTAAAATGAGCGCGCGCCAGATGAAGTTCGGCGCCTTCCTGTGGGCGACGGGTCACCACATCGCCGCCTGGCGCCATCCCAAGGCGCATGTGACCGCCGGCATCGACATCGACCATTACATCCAGCTGGCGCGCACGGCGGAAGCGGCCAAGTTCGACATGATCTTCTGCGAGGACGCCGCCGGTCTGCGCGAGGCCAATGTCGGCATCGCCAGTCAGACGTCGCGTTCGATCGGCTTCGAGCCGATCAGCCTGCTTTCTGCGTTAGCTGCGCAGACCAGCCGCATCGGTCTCGTCTCCACGGCCTCGACGAGCTACAACGAGCCCTATGGCCTGGCGCGAACCTTCCTGTCACTCGACCATCTGAGCGGCGGCCGGGCCGGCTGGAACCTGGTGACATCGGCCAGTCCGATCGAAGCCGCCAATTTCGGCGCGACGGGCCTCAAGCCCCACGCCGACCGCTACGAGCGAGCGCGCGAATTCGCCGAGGTGGTCACCGGCCTTTGGCACGGCAAGGCTTCCGGTCACGACGGCCAGAGCTTTTCGGTGCGTGACCCGCTCGACCTGCCGCGGTCGCCGCAAGGTGCGCCTGTCATGGTCCAGGCCGGTGCCTCGGATGTCGGCCGCGACCTTGCCGCCCGCACCGCCGACGTGGTCTTCACGGCGGCGCAAACCTTCGAGGAAGCGAAGGCCTTCTACGACGATCTCAAGGGGCGCATGGCCGCCTATGGACGCGAACCCGACGACATCAAGATCATGCCCGGCGTCTCACCCGTGGTGGCGGAAACCGAGGCCGAAGCCCGGGAGAAGCATGAGGAGTTGCAGGCGCTGATCCCCGACGATGTCGGCGTAGCGCTGCTCTCCAGCTATCTCAGCATCTCCGATCTGTGGCGATATCCGATCGATGGGCCGCTGCCCGAACTGCCGGAGAGCGAAGGGATGAAAAGCCGGCAGGCGCTGGTCGTCGAGCAATCGCGCCGCGACGGCCTTTCCATTCGCCAGCTTGCCCGCCATTTCGCCGGGGCGCGCGGCCATTGGCGCATCGTCGGGACGGCGGCGCAGGTCGCCGACGAGTTGCAGGCGCGGTTCGAAGGGGGTGCTGCCGACGGCTTCAATGTCATGCCGTCCTATTTCCCCGGCGAACTCGATGCCTTTGCGACGCTGGTCGTGCCGGAACTGCAGCGGCGCGGCCTGTTCCGCAGGGATTATGAAGGCTGCACGCTGCGCGACCATCTGGGCCTGAGACAGCCGGCCTGAGGTCGGCAGCTTCTATGCTTCGTCCATCATTCGGGCTGTGCCTGAGACCCTGATGAGCTGCCTATCTCGGGCGCAATATCGGCGTGCAGGCGCGAACGCATGCCCATGTCCTCGCCTTGCACGACATCGATCGCGCCGCCATGCGGCCAGCCAATGTCCCGCAAATAGCCGGCAAAGGCAGCCGTCGAAGCTCCCGTCGCCGGATCCTCGTAGACGCCGCCTGAAGCAAAGGGGTTACGCGTGTGGAAAAGCCGCGGCGTTTCGGCATAGGCCAGCAGGATCGTCACCAGCCCATCGCGACGCATCAGGGCTTGCCCGGCTTTCAGCTCGTAGCGCATGGCGGCCAGTGCCTCGCGCGACTTCAGAGCGAGCACGAGGTGGTCGGCGCCGCCATGGATCAGCGCCGCCGGAATGGCCGGATCGAGATCGCTTGGCGAATAGCCGAACAATGCCAGCGCCTCGGCGATCAGTTCCGGCGGCGCCGGCTTGCTGCGTGTCGGCGGCGACTGCAAGGCGGCGGCGATGGTGGCGTGACCGCAGAAGGGAACCTCGGTTTCCGGGGAGAAATAGCGCACTCGCCAGTTGTCCCCATCCGGCGCGGCAAAGGCGGTTTCCGAGAACCCGACCTCCGCCGCCAGACGCTGCATCTCGACCGCATCGGGCAAGATATCGCCGATCAACACCCCGGCAGGATTGCCACCGGTGTTGCCATCCGAAAAAGCCGCGATTTTCAGAACGTCCATGTATCCTCACCTCATGCCGCAATGCCGGGTGGATACCGCAAATGCATCTTTCCTGCGATTGAAAAACGGACAGGCCGACCGGCAGTCTTGGCTAACCGGCCATCACCTTGTCCTGCTGGACCTGATGGGCGGCATTTGACGCTGCGGTGTGAACCACCAGCGCCGTCATGATCTCGGCTGCCGCAAGTGCGGCAATCACCGGCGGGCGCTTGTCCTTGACCGCGTCGCCGCCGATCGGCGAGACGAGACGGGCAAACTCCGCTTCTGTCCCTTCAGCGGATTTCAGGAACCAGTTCCTGAAGGTCGCTTTCTTGGTTTTCGAGCCGATCATACCGACATAGGCTGCGTCGTCGCGCTTCAGCGCTTCGGCGACGACCAGGAAATCCAGCGCATGGTCATGGGTGAGGATGGCGAAGGCGGTGCCGGCGGGAGCGTTGCGCACCTCGGCCTCGGGCATCGGCGTCAGCCGCGTCTCGACGGTTTCCGGCATGCCTTCCAGCGCCTCGGCGCGGGTCTCGATGACGACTGCATGAACGGGAAGCAGCGCAATCGTTGACGCTAGCGCCTGTCCGACATGGCCGCCGCCGAAGATGTAGACATGCGGCAGATGCGCTTCCTCGGCCTCCGCGGCCGCAACCAGTTCGGCAGCGAGCGCGGCATCGACAAGCCGGATCAAGACTTCGACACGCCCGCCACAGCATTGGCCGATCTCCGGCCCGAGCGGGACGTCGAGTGTGGCGCAGACTTCATCGACCTCGATGCGGGCTTCTTTACCCTCCCCCTTGTGGGGAGGGTCGGACGACGCAGTCGTCCGGGGTGGGGCGCCTTCGAACGCCGCACCCCCACCCCGGCCGGCTTTGCCGGCCGACCCTCCCCACAAGGTGGAGGGTGAAGACGCTACCATCTGCCGGGCTTTGTCGATGGCCATGTATTCGAGCTGGCCGCCGCCGATCGTACCGAAAATCGCCCCCCGTGAGACGAGCATGAAGGCGCCCTTCTCGCGCGGCGTCGAGCCTTTGGTGCCCGCCACCTCGACCAGCGCAAGCCGGGGGGTGCTGGCAAGAAAGGCTTTCAGGCTTTGCACTTTCGAGTTCATCTTTTGCGTTCCCGAGTGGGAAATATAGCGTTTTCAGGCGCGATTTGCACGTTTAGGCTCGATCAGCCCAGTTTTGCGGCTTCCCGCTTCAACCTCTCGATCGCCATCAGCACGCGTTCCGGCGTTGCCGGCGCATCGAGGCGCGGGCAGATCTTGTGGTCGGCGACGCTGGCCACTGCATCCGACAGCGCGTGCAGCACCGACATGCCGTGCGGCAGCGGCGGCTCGCCGACTGCCTTGGAGCGATGGATGGTCGGCTCATAGGCCTGCGACCAGTCGGTCAGCGCCACGTTGAAAATCTTCGGGCGGTCGGACGCGAGCGGGATCTTGTAGGTCGACGGCGCGTGCGTGCGCAGCCGGCCCTTGTCGTCCCACCACAGTTCCTCCGTCGTCAGCCAGCCCATGCCCTGGATGAAGCCACCCTCGACCTGGCCGATGTCGATCGCCGTGTTCAGCGAACGGCCACAATCGTGCAGGATGTCGGCGCGCTCGACGACATATTCGCCGGTCAGCGTGTCGACCGACACTTCCGAACAGGCCGCGCCATAGGCGTAATAGTAGAAGGCATGGCCCTGACCCTTGCTGCGATCCCAATGGATTTTCGGCGTCTTGTAGAAGCCGGCAGCGGAAAGCTGGACGCGCGCGATGTAGGCCTGCTTGACCAGGTCGTTGAAGCTGACCTCCTGGTTGCCGACGCGGACGCGATTGGGCAGGAACACCACCTGGTCGACCGGCACTTGATACTTTTCGGCGGCGAAATCGGTTAGCCGCTTGCGGATCTGGCGGGCGGCGTTCTGCGCCGCCATGCCGTTGAGGTCAGCGCCGGAGGATGCCGCCGTCGGTGCCGTGTTCGGCACCTTGGCGGTGGTGGTGGCGGTGATTTTCACCCGCTCGAGATCGATCTGGAATTCCTCCGCCACAACCTGTGCCACCTTGAGGTGCAGGCCCTGCCCCATTTCGGTGCCGCCATGGTTCATGTGCACCGAGCCGTCGGCATAGACATGCACCAGCGCACCGGCCTGGTTGGACTCGGTCTTGGTGAAGGAGATGCCGAACTTGACCGGGGTCAGCGCCAAGCCGCGCTTGATGAAACGGCTGTTGGCGTTGAAGGCCTGTATCTCCCGCCGACGCCGCGCATAGTTGGCGCTTTCCTCAAGCTCGGCGACGATGCGCTGGATGATGTTGTCTTCGACCTTCTGGTGATAGGGCGTGACGCAGCGCGCGCCGATCGCCTCCATCGGGTCATAAAAATTCCGCTTGCGGATATCGAGCGGATCCTTGCCGACTGCGAACGCGACCTCGTCGATGACGCGCTCGGCGCCGATCATGCCTTGTGGGCCGCCGAAGCCGCGGAAGGCCGTGTTGGATACGGTGTTGGTGTAAAGCGGTGCCGACTTGGCGTGGACGTTCGGATAGAAATAGGCGTTGTCGCAATGGAACAGCGCGCGGTCGCCGACCGGACCGGACAGGTCGGCCGAAAAGCCGGCATTGAGTGCGAACATGAAGTCGACGCCGAGGATATTGCCCTCATTGTCGAAGCCGACCTCATAGTCGATGGCGAAATCGTGCCGCTTGCCGGTGGCGGTCATATCCTCGTCGCGGTCGAGCCTGACCTTCACGGCCCGTTTGTGCTTCTTGGCCGCGATCGCGGCGATTGCCGCGCACTGGTTGGCCTGAGTTTCCTTGCCGCCGAAGCCGCCGCCCATGCGCCGAACTTCGACCGTCACCGCATGGCTCGGCACGCCGAGCACATGGGAAACGAGATGCTGGGTCTCGCTCGGCCCCTGGGTTGAGCAATAGACCGTAACTTCGTCGTCTTCGCCCGGCAGGGCCAACGACACCTGGCCCTCGAGGTAGAAGTGGTCCTGTCCGCCAAGCTTCATGCGCCCTTTCACCCGACGGGGCGCGGCAGCGATCGCAGCAGCCGCATCGCCGCGCCGCAATGTCAACGGGGTGGTGACCAGCCTGTCCTTGATCGGATCCAGCGGCCAGATGCCGAGGATGGCGGGAAGCTCATCATATTCGATCTTGGCCAGGCGCGCCGCGCGCCGCGCTGCATCCCGTGTTTCAGCGATGACCGCGAAGATCGGCTGGCCAAAGAACTGCACCGTGCCTTCCGCGAGCACCGGATCGTCATGCATGTTGCTGGGGGAGACGTCGTTTTCGCCGGGCACATCGGCATAGGTCAGCACATCGACGACGCCGGAGGCTGTCCGCACGGCCGAGAGGTCGACACTCTTCAGGGTGCCATGCGCCACCTTCGACAGACCGAGCCCGACATGCAGCGTGCCGGCCGGTTCCGGCATGTCGTCGATATAGACGGCGGTGCCGCTGACATGCTTGTGGGCCGAGTCATGGCGCTGATCGGTGGCGACGCCGCCGGCGATCTTCTCGGCCTTGAGATTTGATGTGGCGTGCTTGTTCATCATGCCGCCTCGTTGCGTGACACCTGGAATGGTGCCTTTGTGCCCGTGGTTTCGACAAAGAAGCGCAGCAATAGGTTTTTCGCCGCCAGAGCCCGGTATTCGGCTGACGCCCGCATGTCGGTGAGCGGTGTGAAATCCCTGGCGTATTCGGCCATCGCCGTCTCAACCGTCTCTTCGCTCCACGGCTTGCCGAGCAGTGCCTTCTCGACAGCAGACGCCCGCTTCGGCGTCGCAGCCATGCCGCCATAGGCAATGCGCACATCCGCGACCGTGCCGTCCTTGGCCAACGTCAGGAAGAAGGCGCCGAGTGCTGCGGTGATGTCCTCGTCGCGGCGCTTCGTAATCTTGTAGACGGCAAATTTTTCTCCCTTGGCCGGCACGGGCACGTGCACCGCCTCGACGAACTCGCCCGGCTGCCGGTCCTGCTTGCCATAGGCAATGAAGAAGGTTTCCAGCGGGATCGTCCGCCGCTTCTTGCCCTTGCGCAGCGTCAGGCGCGCGCCGAGCGCGATCAAGGGCGGCGGCGTGTCGCCGATCGGCGAGCCGTTGGCGATGTTGCCGCCGATGGTGCCCATGTTGCGCACCTGTTCGCCGCCGATACGGTCGAACAGCGGGCCAAGCGCCGGGATGCGTTTAGCAAGCGTCGAGAAGGCTTCGGTGTAGGTGACGCCGGCGCCGATTGATATCACGCCCTTGTCTTCGGAGATGGTGCACAGCCCGTCGAGATTGCCGATGAAGACCACCGGCGAGATGTCTCGCATGTGCTTGGTCACCCACAGGCCGACATCGGTCGAACCGGCGACGATGGTGGCGCCGGGTTCCTTGTCGAGCACGGCGGCGAAATCATCGACATTGGCCGGTACGATGAGCCGTGCCTTGCCGACCCCGATCTCGACCCGCGCGCCGTCGTGCATGGCTTCGAGCCTTGCCGTGATTGCCTTGCGCTCCACCGCCAGAGGATCCTTGGCCGCCTTGCCGTAGCTGGAGATGGCGTGCGCGGCACGCATGATCGCCTCATAGCCGGTGCAGCGGCAGAGATTGCCTTGCAAAGTCTTTTCGATCGCCGCGTTCGACGGATCGGGCGATTTCATCCACAGGCCGTAGAGCGACATGACGAAGCCCGGCGTGCAGAAACCGCATTGCGAACCGTGGAAATCGACCATCGCCTGCTGGACGGGATGCAACTGGCCAGGCTCGCCGCGCAGATGCTCGACCGTCACGACATGGGTGCCGTCGAGCGAGCCGAGGAAGCGGATGCAGGCATTGACGCTTTCATAGACCAGCCCACCAGCCGAGAGTTTGCCGACCAGCACCGTGCAGGCGCCGCAATCGCCCTCGGCACAGCCTTCCTTGGTGCCGCGCAGCGAACGGTCGAGCCGAAGCCAGTCGAGCAAGGTCGCGTCGGGTGTCACCGACGACAGCACGACATCCCTGCCATTCAGGATGAAGCGGATCTCGTTTCGGATGGAAATCTTGGCCATGCCTCAACTCCCCCTGTAGGTCGAATAGCCGTAGGGCGAGATCAGCAATGGTACATGATAGTGCACCGCTTCCGCCATGCCGAAGCGGATCGGCACGCTGTCGAGGAAGGCCGGCTCGGGCAGCTTTGTGCCCTGGCCGCGCAGATAATCGCCGGCCGAGAACACCAGCTCGTATTCGCCGGTGCGAAATTCCGCTCCGGCGAGCAGTGGTGCGTCGCAGCGGCCGTCGGCATTGGTGACAACGGTCTTCAGATGTGTCCGGGCGTCGCCCTCAAGGTGATAAAGCGCGATCGACAATCCAGCCGCCGGCTTGCCGGTCGCCGTGTCCAGCACGTGGGTCGTCAGGCGCCCGCCATCGGCTTTCGACGTTTCTGCCATTGGCCGCCTCCCATCCTGGTACAATCGAACAATAGTGATGAATTGTGCGCCAATTAAAGGCGATGCATAAGTCCCGGTCGAGCGTAGTGCGACAAAAACACTTTCAAAAATTTTCGGGGGAATGCGCGAGCAGCCCTTTCGATATCCTGATCATAGTTCGGGCGATGCCCGGCCGGAGGGACAATGCGTTACATCAGAGACATGCGCGGCTACGGAGCCAACCCGCCGGATCCGAAATGGCCTGGCGGTGCGCATGTCGCCGTACAGTTCGTCGTCAACTATGAAGAGGGCGGCGAGAATTGCGTGCTGCACGGCGACAAGGCTTCGGAAGCCTTCCTGTCAGAGATCGTCGGCGCGGCACCCTGGGTCGGCCAGCGCCACTGGAACATGGAATCGATCTACGAATATGGCGCGCGGGCCGGCTTCTGGCGGTTGCTGCGCCTGTTCACCGAGGCCGAGGTGCCGATCACCTGCTACGGCGTCGCCTCAGCACTTGCGCGTTCGCCCGACCAGGTCACGGCCATGCAGGACGCCGGTTGGGAAATCGCCTCGCACGGGCTAAGATGGATCGATTACCGCGACCATGCGCCGGAAGATGAACGCCGTGACCTCGAAGCGGCGATCAAGCTGCATTACGAGGTGACCGGCCAGCGCCCGACCGGCTGGTATACGGGCCGCACGTCGGTCAACACGGTGCGGCTGGTGGCAGAAGAAGGCGGCTTCGACTACGTCTCCGACACCTATGACGACGAACTGCCCTACTGGTTCGAGCACAGTGGCGGCACGCAGCTCGTCATCCCCTATACGCTCGACGCCAACGACATGCGCTTCGCCACGCCGCAGGGCTTCAATTCGGGCGACCAGTTCTTCGCCTATCTCAAGGACAGTTTCGACACGCTCTATGCCGAGGGCAAGGCAGGGCGGCCGCGCATGATGAATATCGGCCTGCATTGCCGCCTCGTCGGGCGGCCGGGCCGGGTGGCGGCATTGAAGCGCTTCGTCGACTATGTCAGATCGCACGACAAGGTCTGGCTGGCGCGGCGCATCGACATCGCCAGGCACTGGCAGGAGAACCATCCCTACAAGCCGGCGGCGCTGCGCCCGACGAAAATGGAATTCGAGACCTTCGTTCACACTTTCGGCGGCGTGTTCGAACATTCGCCCTGGATCGCCGAGCGGGCCTACGAGCTGGAACTCGGTCCGGCGCATGACACGGCAGGTGGCCTGCACAATGCGCTTTGCCGCATCTTCCGTGCCGCCAGCGAGACCGAGCGGCTGGGCGTGCTCAACGCCCATCCCGACCTTGCCGGCAAGCTGGCCAAGGCCAGGCGGCTGACGGCGGAATCGACCCGGGAACAGGCCTCTGCCGGCCTCGACGCGCTGACCGACAAGGAACGTGAACTGTTCTCCAAGCTCAACGCGGCCTACGTCACCACCTTCGGCTTCCCCTTTATCATCGCGGTAAAGGGCAAGACCAAGGAGGAAATCCTTGCCGAATTCGAGGCGCGCATCGGCAACAGCCGCGGCGTCGAATTCGAGACCGCCTGCAAACAGGTCGAGCGCATCGCGCTGCTCCGCCTCAAAGACATGCTACCGCAATAGGTTTGAACCCATGGATACGATCAGGATGCCCGAGCGAACCTATTATGCGCCACATGGCGGCCATCCCGGCCAGACCGAGCTTTTGACCGGCCGTGCCGTCTTCACCGAGGCCTATGCGGTCATCCCCAGGGGCGTGATGCAGGACATCGTCACCAGCGCCTTGCCGTTCTGGGACAAGACCCGCGTCTGGATCCTGTCGCGCCCGCTGTCCGGCTTCGCCGAGACATTCTCGCAATATATCGTCGAGGTCGAGCCCGGCGGCGGCAGCGAACGGCCGGAACCCGATGCCGGCGCCGAGGGCGCCCTGTTCGTGGTCGAAGGCGAACTGACGGTTCTGCTGGGCAGCAAGAAGCACGTCTTGAGACCAGGCGGCTTTGCCTTCCTGCCCCCGGCCAGTGGCTGGATCGTTCGCAACGAGGCAAAGGCTGCTGTTCGTTTTCACTGGATTCGCAAGGCCTACGAGGCGGTCGACGGTCTCGACACGCCGGAAGCCTTCTTCACCAACGAGCAGGATATCGCGCCGTCGCCGATGCCGGGCACCGAGGGTCGCTGGGCAACGACACGCTTCGTTGATCCCTCTGATTTGCGCCACGACATGCACATGACCATCGTCACGCTCGAGCCCGGAGCCGTCATCCCCTTCGCCGAGACGCATGTCATGGAACACGGGCTCTACGTGCTCGAAGGCAAGGCGGTCTATCGTCTCAACCAGGACTGGGTCGAGGTCGAGGCGGGCGACTATATGTGGCTGCGCGCCTTCTGCCCGCAGGCCTGCTATGCCGGCGGCCCGGGCAAATTCCGCTATCTTCTCTACAAGGACGTCAACCGGCACGCCAAGCTCGGCGGGGCGGGCATTGGTGGTCGCGCGCGGTGACCCGCATCGTCGCGCGACCGCTGACCCGTGAGGCCTTTGCCCCCTTCGGCGATGTCATCGACATGGGTGGCGACAACCACTACCCGATCAATGGCGGCAAGGCCGAGCGCTACCATGATCTTGCCACCGCTGAAGCAGGAGGGCCGAACGCTCGCGTGCTGATCTCGATGGTGCGCGGCACGCCTTACGAACTGCCGCTGAAATTGACCATGGTCGAGCGTCACCCCTTCGGCAGCCAGGCCTTTATTCCGCTGTCGCCGCGTCCGTTCCTGGTCGTCGTCTGCCATGACGGCAAGGAGGGGCCGGGCGACCCGCACGCCTTCATCACTGCGCCCGGACAAGGCATCAACTATTCCCGCAATCTCTGGCATGGCGTGCTGACGCCGCTCGGCAAGCCTCAGGATTTCCTGATCGTCGACCGTGGCGGTGACGGTTCCAATCTCGAAGAATTCCACTTCTCGCACGCCTACGAGATCCACCTTCCCTGAAGGGTTCCCTTTTCCAATGACCGACATTTCCCTAATCGACCGCCTGCTCGACGTCATCGAGCACGACATCGTGCCGAAGACGGCGGATGGCGTTGCCCACGGCAACAAGCTGTTCGGCGCCGCGATCCTGCGCAAGGACGATCGCTCGCTGGTGCTGGCCGAAACCAACAACGAGATCGAGAACCCGCTCTGGCATGGCGAGGTGCACTGCCTGAAGCGTTTCTACGAAATGCCCAGGGCCGAGCGTGTCGACACCAAGGACGCGCTTTTCATCGCCACGCACGAACCCTGCTCGCTCTGCCTGTCGGCGATCACCTGGACCGGCTTCGACAATTTCTACTATCTGTTCAGCCATGAGGATTCGCGCGACAGTTTTGCCATCCCGCACGATCTGAAAATCCTGAAAGAGGTCTTCACCCTCGACCCCGGCGGTTACAATGCCGAGAATGCCTATTGGAAGAGTTTTTCCATACGCAGGCTGGTGCGGGCGCTGCCCGAGGCCGACCGCCAGCGGCTGGAAACGCGTATCGGCAGGATTTCGGCCCGTTACGACGAGCTATCCGGCGCCTATCAGGCAAGCAAGGCCGAGAACGATATTCCGCTGAACTGATGGCGTGAAGCAGGTAGCGGCACAGGTCGCATAATTCGCTGCGCCAGTCGCGAATGGCGATTGAAACTTGCCGCTCCGCGGGGCGTTATGCCTGCCATGAAAACCATCACCAAATTTCCCCGCAAGGTCGTCGAATTTCCCGATATGGGCATCGTCATGCCGGATGGCTGCCGGCTGTCGGCGCGAGTGTGGATGCCGGAAGATGCCGGCGACGATCCGGTGCCTGTCATCCTCGAGCACCTGCCCTACCGCAAGCGCGACGGCACCATCTTTCGCGACCAGCTGACACATCCCTATTTCGCCGGCCACGGCTACGCCTCGATCCGCGTCGACATGCGTGGCAATGGCGATTCCGAAGGGCTGATGGACGACGAATATTCAGAGCAGGAACTGCAGGACGCCTGCGATGTCATCGCCTGGGCAGCTAGCCAACCCTGGTGCAACGGCAATGTCGGCATGATGGGCATCTCCTGGGGCGGCTTCAACTGCCTGCAGGTGGCGGCCAAGCAGCCTCCGGCGCTGAAGGCGGTGATCAGCCTGTGCTCGACCGTCGACCGCTATGCCGACGACATCCACTACAAGGGCGGCTGCCTGCTGATCGAGAATTTCGGCTGGGCCTCGACGATGCTGTCCTATTCGTCGCGGCCGCCGGATCCGCTGATCGCGGGCGACAACCGCTGGCGCGATCTGTGGCTGACGCGGCTGGAGAACCAGTCGTTCCTTTTGCCGCTCTGGCTCAGCCATCAGCATCGCGACGCCTATTGGAAGCGCGGCTCGATCTGCGAGGATTTTTCGGCTGTCAAAGCCGCCGTTTTGTCGATCGGCGGCTGGCATGACGGCTACCGCAACACGATCTCCAATCTCGTCACCAACATCGAGGCGCCGGTGAAGGGCATCGTCGGCCCGTGGATCCACAAATACCCACATTATGCCGGACCCCAGCCGGCCATCGGCTTCCTGCAGGAAGCCTTGCGCTGGTGGGACCGCTGGCTGAAGGGCGCCGAGACCGGCGTCGAGGACGATCCCGCCTACCGCGCCTATGTGATGGACAGTGTGCGCCCGGCCCGCTGGCATCCGGAGCGGCCTGGCCGCTGGGTGGCGGAGCAACAATGGCCGTCGCCCGGCATCAAGACGCAGACGATCGATCTGCTCCCCAAGGGGAGCAAACCAGCCATCGTCGCCTCGCCGCAGACCTGCGGCCTTGCCGGTGGCGAGTATTTCCCATTCACCTTCGGCCCCGAACTGCCGGGCGATCAGCGCACCGACGATGCATTGTCGGTGTGTTTCGACCAGCCGGAACTCGCCGAGGCGATCGACATTGTCGGCGCGCCGGAAGTTCAGGTCACGCTCTCTTCCGACCGCCCACAGGCCAACATCGCGGTGCGGCTCTGCGACGTGCATCCCGACGGCGCTTCGGACCTGATCTCCTATGGCGTGCTCAACCTGACGCACCGCAATTCGCATGAATTCCCGCAAGCCCTGGCGCCGGGCGAAACCGTGTCGGCGCGCGTCGTGCTCGATCAATGCGCCTACCGCGTCCCGGCCGGCCACCGCCTGCGCATCGCCGTGTCGAACGCCTATTGGCCTGCCATCTGGCCCTCGCCGGAGCCGGTCCAACTCGCCTTGTCGGCTGCCACGTTGTCCTTGCCGCTGCGGCCGCTGGCGACAGGCAACGAAGCGACGTTCGCCGAGCCGGAAGGCGCCACGCCGTGGGCCACCGAGACGGTTCGGCCCGCCAATTCCGAACGCCATGTCGATCGCGACGAAAAGACGGGAATCGTCACGCTTTCCGTATCCGATGATTTCGGCGAGGTGCGCGATCTCGAGCACGGCCTGGCCAACGGCGGCATCGCCCGCGAGACCTGGACGATCCATCCTGACAATCCATTGTCAGCTTCGGGAAAAACACACTGGACGCAGACACTGTCGCGAAATGGATGGTCGGTGCGCACCGAGACATGGGCCGAGATGCGATCGGACGCGCAAAACTTCATCGTCAGCGCCAGAATCGAGGCCTATGAAGGCGAAAAAATCGTCTTCGAGCGTAATTTCGAGGAAAAGATTCCACGCGCGCTTGTTTGAGCGCTGAAGCTGTTGGTCCAAATGCGACGTACGATTTACGCCACGGCATGTCGCATTCGGTCTTGCTTACGGCATTAGCTTACCCTCATTATTCAGGGAGAATTAACAAGAAAATCGACCGCAGAGTCGAACCAACAGAGTGAGGAACTCAAAAATGTCGAATGAACTCGAATTCCTTAGCCGGCGTGTCGCAGCAGGCAAGCTGAGCCGTCGCGATTTTCTCGGTCGGGCGGCAGCGCTCGGCATCGCCGCGCCCTTCGCCAACTCGCTGCTTTCAAGCGCGGCGCGGGCGGCAGGCCCGGTCAAGGGCGGCACGCTGAAGGCCGGCCTGGTCGGCGGTGAATCCACCAACAGCCTTGATCCGGCGCTGATGATGACGCAAGTGCCCTTCGCCTTCGGCAAGTGCTGGGGCGAAATGATCGTCGAGCTTTCGCCGGACGGCAAGCTCGAGAACCGCATCGCCGAGGAGATCGGCTCCTCGGACGACGCGAAGACCTGGACTCTGAAAATCCGCGACGGGGTCGAATTCCACAACGGCAAGACCGTGACCGCCGAGGACGTGGCCGCCACGCTTGAGCGCCATTCGGACGAGAAGTCGAAATCCGGCGCGCTCGGCTACATGAAAGGCATCGCGACCATCAAGGCCAGCGGCAAGGAAGTGGTGCTGACGCTGAAGGAGGCCAATGCCGACCTTCCCTACCTGCTCAGCGACTATCACCTGATCGTCCAGCCGAACGGCGGCAAGGACAAGCCCGACGCAGGCATCTCGGCCGGCCCCTATGTGGTCAAGACCAACGAGCCCGGCGTACGCCATGGCGGCGAGCGTTTCGCCAACTACTGGCAGGGCGACAAGATGGGCCATGCCGACCAGATCGAAGTCATCGTCATCAACGATGCCACGGCGCGCACGGCGGCCCTGCAGGGCGGCCAGGTCAACATGATCAACCGCGTCGAGCCGAAGATCGTCGACCTGATCAAGCGCGTACCGGGCGTCACCATCCGCAACCATGCGGGTCCGGGCCACTATGTCTTCATCATGCATTGCAACACGGCACCCTTCGACAACAACGACCTCAGAATGGCGCTGAAGCTCGCGATCGACCGCGAGGAGATGCTGACCAAGGTGCTGCGCGGCTATGGCTCGCTTGGTAACGACTTCCCGATCAACGCGTCCTATCCGCTGTTCACCGAGATCGAGCAGCGCAAGTACGATCCCGACAAGGCCAAGTTCCACTACAAGAAGTCCGGCCATGACGGCACCGTGCTGCTCAGGACCTCCGACGTCGCCTTCCCCGGCGCCGTCGATGCCTCGCAGCTCTTCCAGCAGAGCGCGGCCAAGGCCGGCATCAAGATCGAGCTCAAGCGCGAGCCCGGCGACGGCTACTGGAACGAGGTCTGGAACAAGCAGCCCTTCTGCGCTTCCTATTGGGGCGGACGCTCGACCCAGGACCAGATGTACTCGACCGCCTATCTGTCGACCGCCGACTGGAACGACACGCGTTTCAAGCGCCCGGACTTCGATAAGATGGTGCTGGCAGCGCGCGCCGAACTCGACGAGGCCAAGCGCAAGCAGATGTACCACGACATGGCCGTCATGGTGCGCGACGAAGGCGGCCTGATCCTGCCGATGTTCAACCAGTTCATCGACGCCACCGGCGCCAAGGTCGATGGCTGGGTGGACGATCCGCACCAGGAACTGATGAACGGCTACGCCCTGGCGAAGTGCTGGCTGCAGGCCTGAGTCCGGCTTTGCAGAGATGTCTTCGCCCATCCTGAAACTAATTGCCCAGCGCATTGCGCTGGGCATCCTCCTTCTGTTGGCCATTTCGGTCCTGATCTTCGCCGGCACGCAAATCCTGCCCGGCGACGTCGCGCAAGCCATTCTTGGACAATCGGCGACGCCGGAGTCGCTCGCCAATCTGCGCGAGCAGCTCGGGCTGAACGACCCGGCCTATATCAGGTATTTCCACTGGCTCGGCGGCGTGCTGACCGGCGACCTCGGCACGGCCATGTCGAGCGGGCAGGATATCGCCACCTCGATCAAGGGCCGGTTGTGGAACACGCTGTTCCTCGCCTTCTGGGCGGCGATCGTCGCCGTGCCACTGGCGATCATCCTTGGCCTCATCGCGGTGCGCTACCGCAATGGCTGGGTCGACAAGCTGATCTCCGGACTGGCGCTCGCCTCGACCTCCTTCCCCGAGTTCTTCATCGGCTATGTCCTCGTCTACTTCTTTGCCGTGAAGTGGCAAATCTTCCCCGGCATCTCGACTGTCTATGAGGGCATGCCTTTCGGTGAGCGGATGCAGGCGATCGCGCTGCCGGCGACGGCGCTGACGCTGGTGGTGCTCGCCCACATGATGCGCATGACGCGCGCGGCGATCCTCAATGTCATGCAGTCGGCCTATGTCGAGACGGCTGAACTGAAAGGCCTGTCGGCCTTCAACGTCATCCGCAAGCATGCCTTTCCCAATGCCATCGCACCGATCATCAACGTCGTCATGCTCAACCTCGCCTATCTCATCGTCGGCGTCGTGGTGGTCGAGGTGATCTTCGTCTACCCCGGCATGGGGCAGTATCTGGTCGATCACGTCACCAAGCGCGACGTGCCGGTGGTGCAGGCCGTCGGCCTGATCTTTGCCGCCGTTTACATCAGCCTCAACATCATCGCGGACATAGCGGCGATTGTCGCCAATCCGCGCCTCAGACATCCGAAATAGGGGGCGGGCATGCTCGATATCAAACGCATCCCCATCCCCGCTCTGATCGGCATAATCCTGACGGCACTGTTCGTGCTGGCGGCGATCTTCGCGCCGTGGATCTCTCCGCATGACAATGCCGAGATCGTCGGCGATGTGTGGGAGCCGATGTCGGTGGCGCATTGGCTGGGCACGGACAATCTCGGCCGCGATCTCTTGTCACGCATGATCTACGGCGCCCGCATCACCCTGTTCATCGCCGTGCTGGCCACCGCGCTGTCCTTCTCGCTCGGCGCCATACTGGGTTTCTCGGCCGCCGTGTTTGGCGGCTGGTTCGACACAATCCTGTCGCGCCTGGTCGATCTCCTGATGTCGATCCCGACACTGATCATGGGTCTGGTCGTGCTCTCGGTGTTGCCTTCCAACCTGGTGACGCTGATCCTGGTCATGGGCATTCTCGACTCGACCCGTGTCTACCGCCTGTCGCGCGCGGTTGCGGTCGACATCAACGTCATGGATTACGTCGAGGCGGCAAAGCTGCGCGGCGAAGGCAGCGCCTGGATCATCTTCCGCGAGATCCTGCCCAATGCGCTGTCGCCGCTGGTCTCGGAACTCGGCCTGCGCTTCATCTATGCGGTGCTGTTCCTGTCGACGCTTTCCTTCCTCGGCCTTGGCGTGCAACCGCCGGATGCCGACTGGGGCGGTATGGTCAAGGAAAACAAGGACGGTATCGTCTTCGGCATAGGCGCAGCACTTATCCCGGCGGGAGCGATCGCCATGCTGGCAATTTCGGTCAACCTTGTCGCCGACTGGGTGCTCAACCGCACGACAAGCCTGAAGGGAGGACGCGGGTGATGGCTGATACCAAAGCGAAACCCGGACAACCCAAGCCAGGCGTGCTGCTCGATATCAGGAATCTGCGCATCGAGGCCACGGTCTTCCCGCCCGGCGAGGCGCCAAAGAACATCGTGCTGGTGCACGATGTCTCGCTGACGCTGGAAAAGGGCAAGGTGCTCGGCCTGATCGGCGAATCCGGCGCCGGTAAGTCGACCATCGGCTTGTCGTCGATGGGTTATGGCCGCGGCGGCGTGCGCATCACGGGCGGCGAGGTGATCCTCAACGGCCGAGACATCCTCAAGGGTGGCAAGGAAGGCTTCCGCAAGCTGCGCGGCCGCGAGGTCTGCTACGTCGCGCAGTCGGCGGCGGCGGCCTTCAACCCGGCGCACCGGCTGATGGACCAGGTGGTGGAAGCCACGCTGCTGCACGGCACGGCGACACGCGCGGAAGCCGAGAAGCGCGCCGTCGCGCTGTTCAAGAAGCTCAGCCTGCCCAACCCCGAAACCATCGGCGAACGCTTTCCCCACCAGGTCTCGGGCGGCCAGCTGCAGCGCGTGATGACGGCGATGGCGCTGTGCTCCGAGCCGGACCTGATCGTCTTCGACGAGCCGACGACGGCGCTCGACGTGACGACGCAGATCGATGTGCTGGCGGCGATCAAGGACGCCATCCGCGACACCCATGTGGCGGCGCTCTACATCACGCACGACCTTGCCGTCGTTGCCCAGGTCTCGGACGAGATCATGGTGCTGCGCCATGGCCGGCTGGTCGAATGGGGCGGCACCCGCCAGATCATCAAGGAGCCGCGCCAGGAGTACACCAACGCGCTGGTCTCGGTGCATGAGATCGAACATGCCGAGCAGAAGCCCGGTGTCACGCCGTTCCTGTCGGTGAAAAACGTCACCGCCGCCTATGGCGGCGGCCAGGTCAAGGTGCTGAAGAACGTCTCGGTCGATATCTACCCCGGCCAGACACTGGCCGTGGTCGGCGAATCCGGCTCCGGCAAGTCGACGCTGGCGCGTGCCATCACCGGCCTTTTGCCGCCAGAGCAAGGCACCGTCACCTTCGATGGACGTCCGCTGGCCAACCGGCTTGCCGACCGGCCGAAGGAGGATCTGCGCCAGCTGCAGATGATCTACCAGATGGCCGACGTGGCGATGAACCCGCGCCAGACGGTCGGCACCATCATTGGCCGGCCGCTCGAATTCTATTTCGGCATGCGTGGCAGGGAACGCGACAAGCGCGTTGCCGAGCTGCTCGACGAGATCGAGATGGGCAAGGGTTTTGTCGACCGCTATCCGGCCGAGCTTTCCGGCGGCCAGAAGCAGCGCGTCTGTATCGCCCGGTCGCTCGCCGCCAAGCCGAAGCTGATCATCTGCGACGAGGTGACCTCGGCGCTCGATCCGCTGGTGGCCAACGGCATCCTCAAGCTGCTGCTGCACCTGCAGGAGCATGAAAAGGTCGCCTATCTCTTCATCACCCACGACCTCGCCACGGTGAAGTCGATCGCCGATTCGATCGCGGTGATGTATCGCGGTGAAGTGGTCCGCTACGGCTCGAAGAGCAAGGTTCTGACACCGCCCTTCGACGCCTATACCGACCTTCTCTTGTCATCGGTTCCAGAGATGGAGATCGGCTGGCTGGAAAAGGCGATCAAGGGGCGGCGCATGGCCAGCGCGGGGAACTAGAGCAGTTCACCGTTTCGCGGAAACGGCAAACCGCTCTAACTCTTTGTTTTTGACGCAATTCCAGACGGAAAACCGTTTCACACTTTTCCTGGAATTGCTCTAGCGAGCGGTTGGTCGGCGGCAACTGTCGTCATTCAGATGCAACACTAGAGCGCCACACGTCCTTCTGGACGGGCGCTGCTCGTGACGTTGTTTTCAACAAGGGGTAGGACATGAAGACTGAACTCGACCATCTCGCTGATCTCGCCGGCCAGGGCCGGATATCGCGTCGTGACTTCCTTGGCCGCACGGCGGCACTGGGCGTGTCGGCGGCGCTGGCAACGACGCTGGCCGGGAAAGCCTTCGCACAGACGCCGGCCAAGGGCGGCATCCTCAAGGCCGGCCTGCAGGGTGGGGAATCGACCAACAGCCTCGACCCCGCGCTGAACCTCAGCCAGGTCACCTACAGCTTCGGCAAGCAGTGGGGCGAGTATTTGGTCCGGCTGATGCCCGACAACAGCCTGACCAATATGATCGCGCAGGAGATCGGCGCGTCCAAGGACGCCAAGACCTGGACGATCAAGGTGCGCGACGGCATCGAGTTCCACAATGGCAAGACCGTTGCCGCCGAAGACATCGCCGCCACCATCGAGCGCCATGCCGACGAAAAGTCCAAATCCGGTGCGCTCGGCATCCTCAAGAACATCAAGGGCGTCAAGGCAAGCGGCAAGGAAGTCGTCGTCACGCTCGGCGATGCCGACGCCGATTTCCCCTATCTGATGGCCGACTACCACCTCGTCATCCAGCCGAATGGCGGCAAGGACAACCCGAATGCCGGCATCAGCGCCGGCCCCTACAAGGTCGCCGTCAACCAGCCTGGCGTGCGCCATGGCGGCGAGCGCTTCGCCAATTACTGGCAAGGCGACAAAATGGGCCATGCCGACCAGATCGAGATCGTCGTCATCAATGACGCGACGGCGCGGCTTGCTGCGCTGCAGGGCGGCCAGATGCACATGATCAACCGCGTCGAGCCCAAGGTTGTCGACCTGGTCAAGCGCATTCCCGGCGTCAGCATCGAGAATGTGTCGGGCAAGGGCTATTACCCGTTCAACATGTTCTGCGACACCGCACCGTTCGACAGCAACGACCTTCGGATGGCGCTGAAACTCGCCATGGACCGCGAGGAGATGTTGGAGAAGATCCTGCGCGGCTATGGCTCGGTCGGCAACGACTTCCCGATCAACGAAGCCTACCCGCTGTTTTCGACCGACATCGAGCAACGCAAGTTCGATCCGGAAAAGGCGGCCGCACTCTACAAGAAGTCGGGCCACAGCGGCTCGATCCTGCTGCGCACCTCCGACGTCGCCTTCCCCGGCGCCGTCGACGCCGCCCAGCTCTATCAGCAGTCCTGCGCCAAGGCCGGCATCAAGATCGAGATCAAGCGCGAGCCCGGCGACGGCTATTGGTCGGAAGTCTGGAACAAGCAGCCCTTCTCGCTCTCCTACTGGGGTGGGCGCGCCACGCAGGACCAGATGTATTCCACTGGCTACGTCTCGACCGCCGACTGGAACGACACGCGCTTCAAGCGTCCGGAATTCGACAAGATGCTGCTTGCGGCGCGCGGCGAGCTCGACCAGGCCAAGCGCAAGGCGATCTACCACGACATGGCGGTGTTGATACGCGACGAAGGCGGCCTGATCGTGCCGTTCTTCAACCAATTCATCGACGCGGCCGCCACCAATAAGATCGGCGGCTTTGCCAAGAGCCCGATCGGCGAAATGATGGATGGCTACGCGTTGGCTGAGTGCTGGCTCAACGCTTAGCCGAACCCTGCCTGTCTGATTCACGTGTAAGAACGCCGTGTGCCCGAAACGGCATGCGGCGTTCCCGTTTCAACTGCTAGACATCATGGAGCAGCCCATGGCGCTCAATTCCAAGCTTCTGCTGATCATCCTCGATGGCGTGCCCTACCGGAACTGGCGCCGGCTGATGGGCAATCTCGAGGGCTGGGTGCAATCGGGCGAGGCGCGGGTCTGGAAGATGCGCTCGGTGCTGCCGTCGACCTCGGCCTGCTGCTATGCCTCGATCCACACCGGCGTGTCGCCACAGGTGCACGGCATCCTCTCCAATGAGAACCGGTTTCGCGTAACCCAGCCGGATATCTTTTCGGAAGTCAGCAAGGCCGGTGGCAAGACGGGTGCCGTCACCCACTCCTACTGGTCGGAATTCTTCCGGTCCTACCCGTTCGACCTGGTCGAAGACATGGAGTATGACGAGCCCGGCGGGCCGATCACGCATGGCCGCTTCCACACCATGACCGGCTACAACGCCCGCAACCAGATGACGCCGAGCGATGTCGACCTGTTCGCGACGCTGACCATGCTGACGAAACGCCACGGCATCGACTACGGCATCCTGCACACCTGCACGCTGGACTCGATGGGCCATCGCTTCGGCCACGACTGCCACGAGATGGACCATGCCGTCTATGCGATGGACGGCATGCTGGCCGCCTTCCTGCCGGGCTGGATCGCGGCCGGCTACGAAGTCATGGTCACCGCCGATCACGGCCAGACCGACCGTGGCCACCATGGCGGCCACGATGACGAGATGCAGGATTTCGCGCTCTACTATTTCGGGTCCGGCAAAGGCCCCGAGGGCGAGGTGCTGATCGACCAGTTGCAGCTGGCGCCGACGGTGCTCAGCCGGCTTGGCGTGCCGGTGCCGGCGACGATGAAGGCGAAGCCGTTTTTGGGGTGAGAAGCGCCGAGCTGATAAGGGTGTCGGAGAAACTTCAGCGTCGCCCGCCCCACGCTATGGCTTCGGGCGTTCGTCACTTCAATCGACAAATCGTTGTCGATTGACCCGCCTCCGGCGGGACGCTCCTCACCCACTGGCAACCGCCCCACTCTTCGGTTAGCCTCCGCAAATTCCTTGGCGGAGGATGAACCTTTTTGGACCGATCAGCGACAGAGCAGACAGGAGCCAGGCGGCTCGACCGGCCATGACGGCAGCGACGGAGACCGATCGCGCGCTTGTCAACCGGGTCGCGAAGGGCGACCGTGCCGCCGTGCGGCTCCTGTTCATGCGTCACCACGCGCGGGTCTACCGCTTCGTGGCGCGCCAGACGGGATCGGAAATGATGGCTGACGATATCGCGAATGAGGTGTTCCTCGAACTGTGGCGCCAGGCGCCAGGCTTCGAAGGCCGCTCCGAAGTCTCGACATGGCTGCTCGGCATCGCCCGGTTCAAGGCGCTGTCGCTGCTGCGCAAGAAAAAGGAAGACTGGATCGACGACGAGGCCGCCGCCGCGGTGCCCGACAGCGCCGACACGCCGGAGGTCGTCACCATGAAGGAGGACAAGGCCGCCGCCTTGCGTCGCTTCATTGACGCCTTGCCCGAAGAACACCGCACGGTGATCGACCTTGCCTATTATCACGGACAGTCGGTGAGCGAGATCGGCGAGGTGCTCGCCATCCCGGTCGCGACGGTCAAGACCAGGATGTTCTACGCCCGCAAGAAACTCGGCGAGGCCCTCAAGGCCGCCGGTTACGACAGGGGGTGGCCATGAGCGCCGCTGAAAAGATGTCGCGCCGCGACGAAATGGAAACGTTGCTGCCGTTCTATCTGAACGGCTCGCTGGAAGGCTCCGACCTCGAAGCTGTCGAGGAATGGCTGGCCAGCGATCCCACGGCGCTTGCCGCACTTGGCGAGGCCGAGGCCGAATTCTCCGGCACGTCGGCCGCCAATGAGGCAATCCGCCCGCCGACCGATGCGCTCAGCCGCTTTGCCAGGGCGCTCGATGCCGAGGCCGGACCTGCACGCAAGCCGGCAGGCTCATCCTGGCTGGCGCAGGCCTGGGGCCGCTTCATGGCGGTGCCGGTCGGCGTCGCGTGGGCGGCGGCCGCGGTCCTGCTGGCGCTGATTGCGGTGCAGTCCCTGGTGCAGCCCGGCGGCAAGGGCAAGGATTTCGAGATTGCCGGCGCGGAAGACGATCTGGCGAAAATGCCGTTCGCGCTGGTCAAGTTCAAGCCGGATGCAAAGATGTCGGATATTTCGGCATTCCTCGGCAGCAACGGGCTGAAGGTCATCGGCGGACCGACCGCCGATGGCGTCTTCCGGCTTGCCATCCCCGCCGCCAACGCAGCCGACTATACGAAGCAGCTCGGCCTTATTGCCGCCCAGCCTTTCGCGGAGACTGTGATCGAGGGAAGGAAACCGGTTGATGGCGGCTGAGGCGGCCCTTCGATTTGCGGCAATCCTTGCGGCGGCGATGACAATCGCCGCCGTGCCTGCGTCGGCGCAGAGCAACGCCGCCAATAGCGACCAGACGAAAATCGACTGCCGCAACGGCACCAATGCAGCTGGCGCCAACTGCGCCAAGGATGGCAGCGGCGCCAACGACAATGCCGGCGGTGCGGGTCCTGCCCAAGCCGGCGCCGTCTTTCTTCCCGTCCTGATCGTCGACCTGTTTCCCAACCCGGTCGCGCCCCCGGCACCGGTGCCGACACCACGACCGGAACCGGCGCCGCCGCCCGGCAACAATCAGGCCGGCCCGCCGGCCAGCGGGCCGATCGTCTCGCCGACCGATCTCATCGCCGTCCAGCCGCCGCGCGCCGTGGCCGGCGATTTCGTGCCTGACGAGGTGCTGGTGACCGTTGACGGCGATGCCGGCGCCGTGCAGCAGATCGCCGCCTCCTTCGGCCTCGAAGTGCGCTCGCAGCGCCAGTCCCGGCTGCTCGGCACCACATTGGTGCGCTTCGGCATTCCCGACGGCCGTCCTGTCGGCGTCGTGCTGGCGCAGCTTGCCGCCGACGGCCGCACGCAGCGCCGCGAACCCAATCATATCTATACATTGCAGCAGGCCGCGGGCATCGTGAACTATGCGTTCGGCCGCATCGAACTCGATTCCAAACAGGCCAGCGGCGAAAACGTCCGCGTTGCCGTCATCGATACCGGCATCGACGACGCCAATCCGGCCTTGGCCGGCGTCATCGCCGCGCAGTTCGACGCCATGCCCGACGTGCCGATCGAAAAGCGCGATCACGGCACCTCGGTCGACGGGCTGATCGCCGGCGTCGGCGCGCTGGAGGGCATGGCGCCGGGCGCCAGAATCTATCACGCCCGCGCCTTCGAAGGCGGCAAGTCGACCATGGATGTCATCCTGTCGGCGCTCGACTGGGCGGCGGAGCAGAATGTCAGCATCATCAATATGAGCTTCGTCGGACCGAAGAACGATCTGCTCGGCGCCGCCTGCCGCAATGCACGAGCGCTTGGCATGGTGCTGGTGGCCGCTGCCGGCAATAACGGGCCGAAGGCGCCCTATGGCTATCCGGCCGCTTTCGACGGCGTCATCGCGGTGACCGCCACTGACGCCAAGGACGGGCTGATGCCGCAGGCCAATCGTGGCGCCTATGTCTTCATCTCAGCCCCCGGCGTCGAGATGGTGGCGCCGAGCGGCGCCGGCTCCGATGTGGTCACCGGCACCTCATTTGCCGCGGCGATCGTCAGCGGCGCCATCGCCAATCTCCTCCATGCCGCGCCCGACCGCTCGGCGGATGACATCGAGAAAGCCTTGGCGGCAACGGCCAAGGATCTCGGGCCCAAGGGGCGCGACAACGACTTCGGCTATGGGCTGCTGGACATCAAGGCGGCCGAGGCGGCGAAGAAATGAAGTCGCGCTAGCAGATTACCGTTCCAACCAATCTGGCGCGATCTCCATCAGCGCCTGCTCCGGGCGTGCGGCCAAATCATCCAGCAACTCCATTTCGTCGTCTGGAATCGATCGTTTGTGTTGAGGCGCCTCGCGCCAGCGATCCCAGTTCGACGTCTCGCGACCGTTCAGCACATAGTGGTCGCGCAGCACGTTGATCTTCAGGAACCACCAGCCGGCCACACTGCCGTGGCCGAATGCGCCTGAGTCGGCCTCCGCCCGGCGGCATCTCAACCAGGCTTCTCCCGCCGTCATGAAAAACCGGCGCGGCACATCGGCGGAATCGAATTCAATGCGGTTCCTTTGCCGCAGCATGGGATCGATTTGGGCATCGCTGAGGCGCCACGTGCCGGCCTCGGAATCCCAGTATTCGCAAACCCAGTGGTCCTCCCATTCGTCACCAAAATAAGCAGCGAAGCCGCATCGCACGCGGGCCGGAACACCCCTGCAGCGCAAGAAGGAGCAGAGCGCAAGCGCGAAGTCGCGGCAGGTGCCGGTGGATCGCTTGTCCGCCGGCCGCTGGACATCAAGAGGCCGCGGATCCCGCTTCAGGACATCATCCAGCCGTTCGGCGATGGGCAATGTTCTGCGCGCCGTTGGATCGAGCGTCGTCTCGTCGAGGCCGTACTCTCTTGCCCAGTCAGCATGCACCAGCACGCCCTGGATGACCTGGCTGAGAGGCCCGATGCCTGCCGGAAGCGTGGCAATCGCAGCAGCGTGGTGCCCCGGATCGGACATGTGGCTATGAGCCAGCCAACGATCCGCGCCTTCCATGTCGGCTCTCCGTTCCTCGGCCAGGGCCGCTTAATCAGTCAAACTGATTTTTTCGCTGCGAGCAAGGCCGGCAAGGGGCAGCCAGGCGCATCCTCGTCTGAGGATCCTGCGAACGCTATCGATCAGCCCGCCGCGAGTTCACGGGTTCGCCGGCCTAGCAGAAGCAGCGCGGATGCAAGACAAAACCCGACGACAGCCAGCCCGATTATAACAAGCCATCGCATCAATACCGCCTGCTCATCATGGCCGATGACGCGGTAGAGACCGTTGATCTCGACCATTTCGGTGTCGGACAATCGCTTTTTGGGCAGCGTTCGGTCGGTGTAGAAATATTTGGTCATCGCATTGAATTCGAGTTCACGTCCGATGAACATTTCGGTGGGGTTCAGGTCTGAAGTGACATAGCCCTCATAAGTGAGTTCCTGCGTGGTCCGGATATCGACATTGTTGAAGTCCGGCTCTGTAGCGCCCGCATGAAACCAGCCTGGCGAAAACACCGAGAATGACCCAGAGCGAGGCAGATGGGTGATCGGCTAGTTGACGATCTCGACCACTTTCTGTTCTGTCCGCGCGGCTTCCGCATTTGCCTTTTCGATCCCTGGCAAAGTCCAGACGATTGCACCGGCAACGGTCAGCAAAAGGCCCGTCAAGCCAAGCAGAAACACGATACGGCCAGCAGGGAGCGCCGGTCTCGGGGCACGGTGAACCGGGGTAGCCGGGGCGCGACTCTCGCGCCCGCGCCGGCCGAAAACCGCGCTGGGCTGATCGGTGTTCATCGGCTCATGTTCGAACAGGCGGGCTAATGCGGCGTTAATAGGCCTTCGTCGTTGCTTCAAAACCGAGGTCACTTTTGAGTGACATGCATTAGAAGGTCCGCTTCGGGCGAACCCGGTCGTTCACTGTGATTGGACCTAGCCCCTACGCCGGCGCGCCGGCCACCGAGCCGCGCACCACCAGGTCGACCGGCCAGACTTCGCCGCGGGCGCCCTCTTCCAGTCCCGATATCCGCGCCGCCAGCCGCTCGGCGACGCGCGCGCCGGCAAGACGGATCGATGAGCGCGTGGTCGACAGCGGCACGGAAAAATTCTCCGGCTTCAGCCAGGGAAAGACGTCGTCATGGGCGATCAGCGAGACGTCGCCGGGAATGGTGAGGCCGAGATCGCGCACAGCGCGCACGACGCCCAGCGCCATGATCAGGCTGGAGCAGGCGATCGCCGTCGGCGCGTCGCCGGCCTCCAGCAGACGCCTGGTGGCGCGGTAGCCGTTTTCTTCGGTCATGGCCACCGAACAGACATGGCGTTTGCCCAGGGTCAGCCCGCTTACCGCGAGTGCGCGGCGCACGCCGCGCTCGCGATGGATGGCGAAGGTCTCGCGGTCGTCGCCATTGATCAGCGCCAACCGCCGGTGGCCGAGCTGGACCAGCAGCCGCGCCGCCTCGTGGAAGGCACCCTCATTGTCGATGTCGAGATAGGGATAGTCGAAATCGAAGCCTTCGCTGCGACCATGGACGAGGAAGGGAATGCCGAGCGTGCTGACCAGCGCCACCCGACTGTCCTGCGGCCTAGGCGAAGAGATATAGACGGCATCGACCTGGCGGTTGGCGACGATGCGCCGGTAGGTCGTCTCCTGGTCGTCGGCGTCGGCCGGCGACAGCACAAGGTCAAGCTCGTGCGAGCGGGCATAGTCGCCGAGGCCGGACAGGAACTCGACAAAATGCGGATCGATGTCGACGGCGGCCCCGGTCGGCAAGACATAGCCGATCATGCCGGATTTGCCGGTCGCCAGCCGCCGCGCACTCGGATTGGGGCGATAGCCATGGCGCTTGGCGGCATCCATGACGCGCCGGCGCGTTTCCTCGTTGACCTCCGGATAGCCGTTCAACGCCCGGCTTACCGTGGTCTGCGAGAGCGCCAGCATATGCGCGAGCTGCTTGAGGTTCACAAAAGGCCTCCATTCCCTCAAAGCGCTTTTAAATTGAATCGACCCAAATGCCACAAGGGCGCGACGTCATCGCGATGACCATAGTCGGGGTTGAGACCGGTTTGAAACAAAAAATCACTGTTGCGCTGCCAAAAAACCATGCTGCGCTGCACTTTTCGGCGCCAAAATCTACAAAGTTAAATCGATTAGCTAACCGAGCCTCTTGACTTCCGGTCGATTCAATGGCGTGATCGGGAAAGCCAAAGCGCTTTGGAAGACTCTTCGAAAGGTTGCGGTTCCCTTGCGACTGAGTCACAGTCCTGCAGCGTCGGCGGGCGGAATGGAGGTTCCGTCCGGTGTATGTGACCCACTGGGAGGGAATACCGATGAAGAAAATGCTTTTGCTGGGTGCTGCGTTTGCCACGTTCGCCCTGAATGCGCCCGCGCATGCCGAACTGAAGTTCAAGCCGGGTGAAGACAAGCGCTTCAACTGGGCAAATTACGAAGAGCTCAAGAAAGTCGATCTCAAGGGCGAGACCCTGACCATCTTCGGACCCTGGCGCGGCGAGGACGAGGATCTGGCCCGCTCGGTGCTCGATTATTTCGCCGAGGCCACAGGCGCCGAGGTCAAGTACTCCTCGTCCGAAAATTACGAGCAGCAGATCGTCATCGACACCCAGGCCGGCAGCCCGCCCAACATCGCCATCCTGCCGCAGCCGGGCCTGATCCAGGATCTGGCTTCCAAGGGCGTGCTCACCCCGCTCGGCGACGACGTCGCCGCCTGGATCAAGGAGAACTATGCCGCCGGCGACTCCTGGGCCAAGCTCGGCACCTATAACGGCAAGGACGGCAAGCCCGGCTTCTACGCCTTCCCCTACAAGATCGACGTCAAGGGCCTGATCTGGTACTCGCCCGACAATTTCAACGAGGCCGGCTACAAGGTGCCGAAGACGCAGGAGGAACTGGCCGAGCTCGAAAAGAAGATCATCGCCGACGGCGGCAAGCCTTGGTGCATCGGGCTTGGTTCGGGCGGCGCCACCGGCTGGCCGGCGACCGACTGGGTCGAGGATATCATGCTGAGGACGCAGCCGCCGGAAGTCTACGACAAGTGGGTCAAGAACGAGATTCCGTTCACCGATCCGGCAGTGGTCAACGCCATCGACATCTTCGGCAAGATCGCTACCGACGACAAGATGGTCGATGGTGGCGCCAAGGCGGTGGCGGCAACCGACTTCCGCGACAGCCCGAAAGGGCTCTTTACCGTGCCGCCCAAGTGCTACATGCACCACCAGGCGTCGTTCATCCCGTCCTTCTTCCCGCAAAACGTGAAGCTCGGCCAGGATGCGGACTTCTTCCCCTACCCGCCTTACGCTTCCAAGCCGGAACTGGGCAACCCCCAGGAAGTGGCCGGAACGCTGGTGATGATCACCAAGGATTCCAAGGCATCGCGCGAGTTCATCAAGTTCCTGGAGATGCCGCTCGCGCATGAATTGTGGATGGCGCAGAAGAGCTTCGTCACCCCCTTCAAGGGGGCCAACAAGGATGCCTATGGCAGCGCTGCGCTGAAGAAGCAGGGCGAGATCCTGGTCGGCGCGACGACGGTGCGCTTCGACGGCTCGGACCTGATGCCTGGCAAGGTCGGCGCCGGCTCGTTCTGGACCGGCATGATCGATCTGGTCGGCGGCAAGTCCGCTCAGGATGTCGCCGCCGACATCCAGAAGAGCTGGGATGGCATCAAGTAGTTCGCTCCAGAGCGACCTGACACTTTCCTGATCCTCCTACTGGATCCGGGCCACGGCCCGGATCCGACCGGCGGCGCACGCCGCAAGCCTTCGCATTTCGACTGTTCCGAATAACTCAAAAGTCGGTGCATCCGACCGCCGGTGTTTGCCTGGCCGGTCATGTGCAGGGAGAGGGACCCATGGCGGCTCAGATTTTCTCGGCCATATTCGTCATCATCATCGGCGTCGGCGGCTGTGTCGCCTATTTCTGGGGCGCCAACAAACTGCTCGACCTGACCTTCCCCTCGCGCGGGGTCTCCGGCACGGCCGCCGTCGATAATCTGCGCCGGCAGGGCCTGATAAGACCCTGGCTGTTTGTCGGTCCGGCGATGATCATCCTGACGATCTATTTGATCTATCCCGTGATCGAAACGCTGCGGCTCTCCTTCCTCGACCGTGGCGGCATCAATTTCGTCGGCCTGGCCAACTATCAATGGGCCTTCGGCGACCGCGACTTCCGCAACTCGATCCTCAACAATGTGCTGTGGCTGGCTGTCGTGCCCGCCGCCTGCACCTTCCTTGGCCTGATCATCGCCGTGCTGACCGACAAGATCTGGTGGGGCACGATCGCCAAGAGCCTGATCTTCCTGCCGCTGGCCATCTCCTTCGTCGGCGCCAGCGTGATCTGGAAGTTCATCTACGAATACCGCGGCGAGGGCCAGGTGCAGATCGGCCTGCTCAACGCCATCATCCAGCATTTCGGCGGCCAGCCGCAGGTGTGGATATCGCTGCCGTTCTGGAACAACTTGTTCCTGATGATCATCCTGATCTGGATCCAGACCGGCTTTGCCATGGTCATCCTGTCCTCGGCGCTGCGCGGCATTCCGGAAGAGACGCTGGAAGCCGCCGTCATCGACGGCGCCAATCCGTTCCAGATCTTCTGGAAGATCATGGTGCCGCAGATCTGGGGCACCATAGCGGTGGTGTGGACCACGATCACCATTCTGGTGCTCAAGGTGTTCGACATCGTGCTGACCATGACCAACGGCCAATGGAACAGCCAGGTGCTGGCCAATCTGATGTTCGACTGGATGTTCCGCGGCGGCGGCGATTTCGGCCGCGGCGCGACCATCGCCATCATCATCATGATCGCGGTCATCCCGATCATGGTCTGGAACATCCGCCAGGCCAACAGAGAGACGGGAGGGCACTGAGATGGCCGTCGCAACCGGAAAGTCCTTTGCCAGCCGTTTCGGCGTCCACATCGCCGTACTGATCTTCGTCACGATCTGGACCATCCCGACGCTCGGCATCCTCGTCTCGTCGCTGCGCGACAAGGACCAGATCGTCGCCTCCGGCTGGTGGAACTCCTTCGCCAGTTCCAGCCAGACCGAGGGCGGGCGATTGCCGGGCGCTTCCGCGCAAACCCAGAAGGACGGCAAATACGTCATCGAAGGCAACATCTTCGGCGACGGCGCCAAGCGCGAGATCAGCGCCTTTGGCGTCAAGGCGGCTGCGCCGACGCAATACAAGACGGGAAGCTCAGCCGATCTCGGCGACGGCGTCATGCTGCAGTTGAATGCCGACGGCAGCTTCGTGCTGTCTTCGGCAAAGGCCTTCGAAGGCGACCGCGGCCAGCGCGTCTATTATGCTTCGTCGGCGCCGCCGAAATTCACCACCGAGAACTATCAGAATGTGCTGTTGTCGCAGGGCATCGGCCGCTCCTTCATGAATTCGCTGACGGTCACTATCCCGGCGACGGTGATCCCGATCCTGATCGCGGCCTTCGCGGCCTATGCGCTGGCCTGGATGCGCTTTCCCGGCCGGGCGCTGCTGATCGCCGTCATCATCGGCCTTTTGGTCGTGCCGCTGCAGATGTCGCTGATCCCGCTGCTCAAGCTCTATAACGGCGTCGGCACTTTCTTCGGCGTGCCGTCGAAAACCTATCTCGGCATCTGGCTGGCGCATACCGGCTTCGGCCTGCCCTTCGCCATCTACCTGCTCAGGAGCTACATTGCCGGCCTGCCGCGCGAGATCATGGAATCGGCGCGCATCGACGGCGCCAGCGACTTCGAGATCTTCGTCAAGATCGTGCTGCCGCTGTCCTTCCCGGTGCTTGCCTCCTTCGCCATCTTCCAATTCCTGTGGGTATGGAACGATCTGCTGGTGGCGATGGTTTTCCTCGGTACGGCGCCCGACCAGATCGTGCTGACGGCGCAGCTCAACGCGCTGCTCGGCTCGCGCGGCGGCAATTGGGAGATCCTGACGACATCGGCCTTCATCACCATCATCGTGCCGCTGACCGTCTTCTTCTCGCTGCAGCGCTATTTCGTCCGCGGGCTGCTCGCCGGCTCGGTGAAAGGAGGCTGAGACAATGCAATCTGCTTTGAAAGCCAGTTCGAACCCTGACCTCGCCATCGATCGCGACTGGTGGCGCGGTGCTGTGATCTACCAGATCTATCCGCGCAGCTATCAGGATTCAAATGGCGACGGCATCGGCGACCTCAAGGGCATTATCGGCAGGCTTCCCTACATCGCCGCACTGGGCGCCGACGCCATCTGGATTTCGCCCTTCTTCAAATCGCCGATGAAGGATTTCGGTTACGACGTCTCGGACTATTGTGACGTCGATCCGATGTTCGGCACGCTGGCCGATTTCGATGCGCTGACGGCGGAGGCGCACCGGCTGGGGCTCAAGGTGATGATCGACGAAGTGCTGTCGCACACCGCCGACAGCCACCCCTGGTTCAAGGAAAGCCGGTCGAGCCGCACCAATCCCAAGGCGGACTGGTATGTCTGGGCGGACGCAAGGCCCGACGGCACGCCGCCCAACAACTGGTTGTCGATCTTCGGTGGGTCGGCCTGGCAGTGGGACACCAGCCGCCAGCAATATTATCTGCACAATTTCCTGGCCGAGCAACCGGACCTCAACTTCCACAACCGCGAAGTCCAGGACGCGCTGCTCGACGTCACCCGCTTCTGGCTGGAACGCGGCGTTGACGGCTTCCGCCTCGACACGATCAATTTCTACTTCCACAGCCAGGGCCTGGAGAACAATCCGCCGCTGCCGCCGGAAGAGCGCAACGACCAGACCGCACCGGCGGTCAATCCCTACAATTACCAGGACCATATCTACGACAAGAGCCGGCCGGAAAACCTCGGCTTCCTCGAACGCTTCCGCGCCCTGCTCGACGAATATCCGGCGGCCGCAGCCGTCGGCGAGGTCGGCGATTCGCAGCGCGGGCTGGAAGTCGTGGCGGCCTATACCGCCGGCGGCAAGCGCGTGCACATGTGCTATTCCTTCGACTTCCTGGCGCCGGAAAAGATCAGCGCGGCCAAGGTCCGCTCGGTGCTCGAAGCCTTCGGCAAGGTCGCCAGCGACGGCTGGTCGTGCTGGGCTTTTTCCAACCATGACGTGATGCGCCCGGCCTCGCGCTGGGCCGCCAGCGAAGCCGACCCGATCGCCTATCTCAAGGTCATCTCGGCTTTGCTGATGTCGCTGCGCGGCTCGGTCTGCCTCTACCAGGGCGAAGAGCTCGGGCTCGGCGAGGCCGAGCTGCGTTTCGAGGATCTGCAGGACCCGTACGGCATCCGCTTCTGGCCGGAATTCAAGGGCCGCGACGGCTGCCGCACGCCCATGGTGTGGGATGGCAGCGCCAAGAATGGCGGCTTCTCCCAGGCAAAGCCCTGGCTGCCGGTGCCGGCCAAGCATCTGGCACAAGCGGTCAATGTCCAGCAAGGCGACCAGGCTTCGCTGCTCGAGCACTACCGGCGCTTCCTCACCTTCCGCCGTGCGCATCCGGCATTGGCCAAGGGCGATATCACCTTCATCGAAAGCGAGGGCGACACCGTCGCCTTCACGCGCCGCGCCGGCAATGAGCAGATCGTCTGCGTCTTCAACCTCGGCGCCAAGCCAGCCAAGGTTGACCTTGGCAGCCGATCCCTGCAACCTTTGCCGGGACACGGGTTTTCCGGGCAGGCGAGCCCCGGTTCGATCGAACTTAGCGGTTACGGCGCCTGGTTCGGACGCATCGACTGAATTTTTGAGAAATCACTGGGAGGAAACCAATGGCCGATGTCAATTTGAGGCAAGTGAAGAAGTCCTACGGCAATCTCAACATTCTCCACGGCATCGACCTCGATATCAAATCGGGCGAGTTCATCGTCTTCGTCGGTCCGTCGGGCTGTGGCAAGTCAACCTTGCTGCGCTCCATCGCCGGGCTCGAGGAAATCACGTCGGGTGAGCTCAAGATCGATGGCGAGGTGGTCAATGACGTGCCGCCGTCCAAGCGCGGCATCGCCATGGTGTTCCAATCCTATGCGCTCTATCCGCATATGACGGTCTACGACAACATGGCGTTCTCGATGAAGATCGGCAAGGAAAACAAGGCCGAGATCGACCGGCGTGTGAAGCAGGCCGCCGAAATCCTGCAGCTGACCAAATATCTCGACCGGCTGCCCAAGGCGATGTCGGGCGGGCAGCGCCAGCGCGTCGCCATCGGCCGCGCCATCGTGCGCAATCCGAAAGTGTTCCTGTTCGACGAGCCGCTGTCGAACCTTGACGCCGCACTGCGCGTCGCCACGCGTATCGAGATCGCCAAGCTCAAGGAATCGATGCCCGCCACGACCATGATCTACGTCACCCATGACCAGGTCGAGGCGATGACGCTCGCCGACCGCATCGTGGTGTTGAAGGACGGCCATATCGAGCAGGTCGGTACGCCTATGGATCTCTACAAGAAGCCCGGCAATCTGTTCGTCGCCCAGTTCATCGGCTCGCCGGCCATGAACATCCTGCCGGCGACGATCGACAAGACCGGCAACCCGACCGTCGTCAGCCATGTCGGCGGCCGTAAGGCTACGGTGCCGATTACGACGCCTGCTTCGGCGAAGGGTGCGGCGGTAAGCTTCGGGGTGCGGCCGGAAGACCTCATGGTCGCAACCGGCGCGGATTATCTGTTCGAGGGAACGGTCGATTATGTCGAGCAGCTCGGCGAGGTTCAGCTGGTCTATGTCGACATCGGCCGCGCCGACCTGCCGCTGGTGACAAAGCTGCCGGGCAATGTCGAGGTCAAGCGCGGCTCGACGCTCCGGCTGAGCGCCAATGGCGAGGACCTGCATATCTTCGATGCGGACGGACATTCCTTCGCACTCCGGAAGCCGGAAGCAAAAGCGGCTTAAGACAGAACCCCATCTCGACGGCGTAAAAAAGAGCGGCGGGCATGGCCCGCCGCTCTTTTTTAGAATCGGCTTCGGCTGTTAGTGGTTGCCGAAGCGGTCCCGGTCGCTGCTCTGAGGGATCGACTTCTGCACGTCGCCCGATGAATTGAGCAGCTTGTAGACGGGCGAGCCGCTGTCACGGATCGAAGCCGTGCGCGAATTGTCAACCGAAGTCGCGGCAGGCTGGTTGGCGCCATTGGAGCCGTAATTGTCACTGCCTGCGAAGGCGCTGCCGGAGACAGCCAGAACGGCGGCGGCAGCAAGGATGATCTTCTTCATTTCAAGTCTCCTGAATTTTGAGCTTCACGGGAGCAGCGGGGCAAACCGCCGCTCCCGGAATCGGCTGTTAGCGGCCGAAAAGATTACGATCGGCACCCTTGACAGGCGCCTGGGCAGCCGGTTCCGACTTCTTGATCGAAGCCGTGTAAGAGCTGTCGGTCGAAGCAACAGCGGGCTGGTTGGCGCCATTGGAGCCATAGTTGTCGCTGCCAGCAAAGGCGCTGCCGGAGATGGCCAGGACGGCGGCAGCAGCAATGATGAACTTGTTCATGTTAGTCTCCTGAATTTCTGAAGGTCGGCCAGAGCGGCGGACAAAAGCCCGCCGTCGGCCGGGATCGGCTGTTAGTTGTTGCCGAAGAGGTTGTGGTCAGCACCCTGCACAGGCGTCTGAGCAGCCGGTTCCGACTTCTTGGTCGAAGCGGTGTACGAGCTGTCGACAGCAGCGGTGGCTGCAGGGGCATTCGAACCGTAGTGGTCGCTACCAGCGAAGGCGCTGCCGGAAATGGCCAGAAGGGCGGCGGCAGTGAGAACAATCTTTTTCATTTTGGGTACTCCAGTATTTTTCCGTCCGTCTAGCGGCGTGTCTTGGGATTAAAATCGCGTCGTTCGGACAGCCCCGATGTGGGAAAGCCAGCTAGCCGTTTCCAATCACGAAGTTGTTCCGTGTGGACCAAGTATCCACCACTTGAAATTGTACCAAGGCCCTCTAAGCCAAACATTTTTCTTTTTAATATCAAACTGTTAGTCAAAACCGGCGCTGCGATCACCAACTGTATCGGAGGCTCAGCGTTCACACCGTCCTGCACGCACCGTCAACAGAAACGAACCGTTCGGTTCGATTTTAGAATCTGCTAATAGTCACTTTTCGAAACCGTTAACCTTTTTTGCCGCCGTTTCGGGTCGATCTGGATAGCCGGCACCGCCACCAACGAAACGATTTTCGTGACCGCTGTGCTTGACCCGATCATTGCGCATGCGTGTCGCGCCACATGGATGCGATGTCGCTTTCATGCCGATGTCGCAAACGCTGTCGTGATTAGATCAGGGCATCTCAGGTGCCGCTTCGTGACGACGGGGCGGAGAATTGGGAAGCCGGTCAGAATCCGGCGCTGCCCCCGCAACGGTGGTGGAGTTCAAGTCGCAACGGGAGACCACTGGGCGAAAGCCTGGGAAGGTGTCGCGATCGTCCGCAAGGACACTCCAGAGCCCGGAAACCAGCCCGAGAATTTGAACTCGACTGATCGCGGTGGGCGGTCAAGAGGCGGATGGTGCATGCCCGGTTTTCGCCGGCCTGCGTCCGGTCCTTCCTCAATCACCACCAGTTCAGTCCTTGAAGCATGAGGACAGGACATGGATGCGCGCAACGACATGCTGAGGCTCTTGAACAGCCGCAGAGAGGGTTTCTCACTCGAGCAGCCCTTCTACACCGACCCAGACTACTTCAAACTAGACATGGAGCTAATCTGGTATCGCGACTGGCTGTTCATCGGCCATGATTGCGAATTGCCGAAGCCCGGCAGCTTCATCACCGTACAGATCGGCGACTATCCGGTCGTGCTGGTGCGCGATCAGCAAGGCAAGATCAACGCCTTCCATAATTCCTGCCGCCATCGCGGCAGCCGCGTCTGCAACACCGACAAGGGCATGGCGGCCAAGCTAGTCTGTCCCTATCACCAGTGGACCTATGAACTGGATGGCCGCCTGCTGTTCGCCCGCCAGATGGCCGACGGTTTCGACAAGACCCAGTTCGGGCTGAAGCCGGTCGCCTGCGAAAGCGTGGCCGGCTATATCTTCATCTGCCTGGCAAAGGAGCCCGCCGACTTCGCGCCGATGCGGGCGATGATCGAACCCTACCTCAAGCCGCACCGCCTGAGCGAAGCAAAGATCGCCTTCGAGAGCACGATCGTCGAGAAGGGCAATTGGAAGCTGGTCTGGGAGAACAACCGCGAGTGCTACCATTGCGCCGGCAATCACCCGGAGCTGTGCAAGACCTTCCCGGAAGCCCCGACGGTGACCGGCGTGCAAGGCGCCGACAGCGACCCGGAGATGCTGGCGCATTGGGCCAAATGCGAGGCAGCCGGCCTGCCGAGCAAGTTCCGCATCGACCCGGCCGGACAATACCGCGCCACCCGCGCGCCGCTGCTGCGCGACGCGGTCAGCTACACGATGACCGGCAAGCGGGCGGTGAAGAAGAACCTCTCCGACAGCGTCTCGGCCGACCGCATCGGCACGTTGATGCACTATCACTACCCGACGACCTGGAACCATATCCTGATCGACCATGCCGTCACCTTCCGGGTGCTGCCGATCAGCGCGACGGAAACCGCGGTGACGACCAAATGGCTGGTTCACAAGGATGCCGTCGAGGGTGTCGATTACGATCTTGCCGAACTCACTCATGTCTGGACCGAGACCAACGACCAGGACCGCCGCATCGTCGAGGAAAACGCCTTCGGGATCCTGTCGCCGGCCTATGAACCCGGTCCCTATTCGGAGCTGCATGAGGGCGGCGTGATCCAGTTCGTCGACTGGTACGCGCGCTTCATCGGCCCGCGCCTTGCCGACGATGGCCGGCCGGCCCTGCGCAGCGTTGCTTGAGAGGTTGAGGGATGAATGCGATGACGGATCTTGGCCTCTATCGCCATCTTGACCAGATGGCGCCGTGGAACGACAGGCTGCAGGTGCTGGAAGTGATCGGCGTCAGCGACGAGGCGCCTGACGTCAAGACCTTCACCTTCCGCTCCGACAACCAGACCTGGTTCCGCTACAAGCCTGGCCAGTTCGTGACGCTGGAGCTGCCGACATCGGACGGGCCGCTGATGCGCACCTATACTCTGTCGTCCTCGCCGTCGCGGCCGTTCTCGATCGCGGTGACGGTGAAGGCGCAGGCCGGCAGCATCGGCACGCGCTGGATGTTCGATCACCTAGCGCCCGGCTCGCACGTCAAGGCCTATGGGCCGGCGGGCGACTTTTCGCTGCACAGCCATCCGGCGGCCAAATATCTGTTCATCTCGGCCGGTTCCGGCGTGACGCCGATGATGTCGATGCTGCGCTGGCTGAATGACTGCGCGCCATGGACCGATGTCGGCTTCGTCAACTGTGCGCGGCGCGCCGAAGAGATCATCTTCCGCAAGGAACTCGAACTGCTCGGCGGCCATATGCCTGGCCTGTCGCTCGGTTTCATGATCGAGGAGCGGTCGAGCCGCGAGGGCTGGTACGGCCATATGGGCCGCATCGACGCCATCCGGCTGCCGCTGCTGGCGCCTGATTTCCGCGAACGCGAAATCTTCTGCTGTGGTCCGGACCCCTTCATGCGCGCCGTGCGCGGCATGCTGGACGCCGCCGGCTTCGATATGACGAAATACCACCAGGAAAGCTTTGCCGCACCCGCGGTGGAGGAAATCCCGGCACCGTTCGCCGCACCGTCGCAGGACGGCGTGGCCGTTCCCGTCGAAGCCGCAACACCGATCCGCTTCGCGCTTTCGGATGTCGACGCGGAGTGCGTCGCCGGCCAGACCGTGCTGCAGACGGCGCGCGCCTCGGGCGTGCGGATCCCCGCGGCCTGCGAATTCGGGCTGTGCGGAACCTGCAAGGTGAAGAAAGTCTCCGGCGCCGTCGAGATGAGCCACAATGGCGGCATCCTCGATCACGAGATCGATGACGGCTTCATCCTCGCCTGCTGCTCGAAGCCGCTGTCAGCGCTCGAAATAGAGGCGTAACAGCGTCGGGGCGGCCCTGCGCGGCATGGCCCTCAGCCGCCCCGACGGCAACCGGGTGCCACGCTTCGTGGCAAGGTGACGCCGGACAAGAAGAGGCAGACGCTAGGCCGAAGGTGCGCCTTCAGCACGACGTCATTGTCGCGGCCTGTGGCGCCCTGCCCTGCCATCTGCTTTCAGCAGAATCCTCTCGGTTCAGTCGACCGCCCCTGACGAGCCGCAACGCGGCTGGCGGTTCTGCCCTTGCAGCCCTTTCTCCCTGGATCGCCAGCGGAACAATTCCGTGAACACTGTTCCCCGTTGTAAGCCCCTTATAGGGCTGGCACAATAATCCTTTGTTTTTTCATGGTTTTTTGAAATCCAGCGCATCGCCTCTGGTCTCCAAATTTTAAAGTTTGCGCGTCACTTGACATTTGTCGATTGCAATTTGACTATTGTCAGCATCGGCATTTGGGCGGGAGATCACGTGCCGATCGGCATCCGACAGGGATTAGCCGAAGTCATGGGAGGACGATGGTGGAGCTGTTGCTCGAAGTGGAAGGGCTGAAGAAGTCCTTTGGTGGTGTCGCCGCCTTGCGCGACGGCCGCTTTCAGCTTCGCGCCGGCACGGTTCACGCGCTTTGCGGCGGCAATGGCGCCGGCAAGTCGACCTTTCTGAAGATCCTGATGGGCATCCAAAGGCGCGATGCCGGCTCAATCCGCCGCCGCGGCAAGGAGGTGGAATTCGCCAGCCCCGCCGACGCGCTGGCCTCGGGGATCGCCATCATCGAGCAGGAACTGAGCCCGGTTCCCCACATGACGGTCGCCGAGAACATCTATCTCGGCCGTGAGCCCAAGGCCCGGTTCGGCGGCATCGATTTTCGCGCCATGAACCGCGCCGCGCAGAAGCTTCTGGACGACCTCGAATTCGACATTCGAGCCACGCAATACATGATGAACCTCTCGGTCGCGCAGATGCAACTGGTCGAGATCGCCAAGGCGCTCAGCCACGACGCCGAGGTCATCTTCATGGACGAGCCGACCTCGGCGATCGGCGAGCGGGAGGCGCAGCATCTGTTTGCCGCGATTGGCCGCCTGCAGAGGCAGGGCCGCGGCATCGTCTACGTGTCGCATCGCCTGTCGGAAATATTCCAGGTCGCCGATTCCTACACGGTCTTCCGGGACGGTTCCTATGTCGGCAGCGGGGCGCTTGCCGAGATCGACCGGCCCGGCCTGATCCGCATGATCGTCGGCCGCGAGCTGTCCGAGGAATACGTCAAGACCAACACACCGACCGAGGAAACCGGGCTAGAAATTGCCGGGCTGACCTGCCCGAACAAGATCGAGGACATCTCCTTTTCAGCGCGCAAGGGCGAGATCTTCGGCATTTACGGGCTGATGGGGGCCGGACGGACGGAAATCTTCAATTGCCTGTTCGGGCTCGACAGGCCTTCGGCCGGAACCATCGCCATCGACGGAACCCCGGTTGCCATCTCGAAGCCGGCGGATGCGATGGCGCATGGCCTGGCGCTGGTCACCGAGGATCGCAAGCTGACCGGCCTCAATCTCTCCGATTCGGTGCGCGCCAACATCTGCATGGCCAGCCTGCCCGAGATGAGCCCCGCCTTTGCCATGGACCGGCCGCGCGAGGCGGAAGCAAGCCGCCGGATGCGGGAGCGATTTCAGATCAAGGCGGCGCGCGACACCATGCCGGTCTCCGGCCTGTCGGGCGGCAACCAGCAGAAGGTAGTGCTCGGCAAGTGGTTCCTGCGCAACCCGAAGGTGCTGCTGCTGGACGAGCCTACCCGTGGCGTCGATGTCGGCGCCAAGCGTGAAATCTACCGGATCATCTGCGACTTCGCCGCCGCCGGCGGCACGGTGGTGATGATCTCTTCCGAGATCGATGAAGTTCTCGGGATTTCGGACCGGATCATGGTGATGCGGGCCGGCAGAAGTGCCGGAATCTTCAGGCGGGAGGAAACGGATGCGCAATCACTCGTCCACCTATCGACCTGAACAGGGAAACGGTTCGGCGGCAAAGGAGCCAGGAATGTCGGTTGGCGACAAGAAGACGATGCAAGGCTGGCTCGGTTCCGAGCAGCGCCGGCTGCTGATCCAGGAGTACGGCATCTTCCTTGCATTCCTGATCCTGGTGGCGGTGCTCTCGGTCTCCAACGAGTTCTTCCTGACGGCCGGCAACATCTCCAACGTGTTGCTGCAGACATCGATCAACGGTGTCCTGGCCATCGGCATGACCTTCGTCATCCTCACCCGCGGCATCGATCTCTCGGTCGGCTCCGTCGTCGCGCTCGCGGGTATCGTCAGCGCCAGCTTCATGACCACTTCGGCGACCGCCGGCATCGCCGGCGCACCCTATCCAGTTGCCTTGGGCCTCGGCATCGGCCTGCTGGTCGGCATTGCCTGCGGCGCGATTTCGGGCCTCATCGTGTCGCGCTTCTCGGTGCCGGCCTTCGTGACGACGCTCGGCATGCTTTCGGCGGCGCGCGGGATGACCCTCATCTATGGCGGCGGCCGTCCGGTTCCCGCGCTGACGCCGGCTTTCCGCTGGATCGGCACCGGCGACGTCTTCGGCATACCCGCACCGGTCGTCATTCTTGCCGTCGTGTTCGCCGTGTCGTGGTGGATCCTCAACCGGACGCGTTTTGGCCGCTACATCTATGCCGTCGGCGGCAACCCGCACGCGGCCAGGACCTCGGGCATCAACATCACCCGCATCCAGTTCCTCGTCTATGTCATTTCCGGCGGCCTTGCCGGCTTCGCCGGCATGCTGCTCAGCGCCCGCACTGGGTCCGCGCTCCCCCAGGCCGGCATTGCCTATGAACTCGACGCGATCGCGGCGGTGGTGATTGGCGGAACCAGCCTGTCGGGAGGCGTCGGCCGGGTGACCGGTACGCTGATCGGCGCGCTGATCATCGGCGTCATGAACAACGGCCTCGATCTGATGGGCATCCAATCCTACTACCAGCAGGTCCTCAAGGGCGCCCTGATCGTCGGCGCCGTGATGCTCGACCAGAAGCGAAACTACGGGGCCTAGGCTCCTTTCCGGTACCGGACCTGCGTCAGGCGTGTCCGTTGCAAGGCGAACCATGTCGGTCGCTCACTCAAAGTGGAGGTAACGAAATGAAAAGATGGATGATCGCGCTCGCATCCGCGACCGCGCTGCTGGCCGCGCCAGCCATGGCGCAGGACAAGATCAAGATCGGCGCCGCGCCCTACGGGCTGAATGCCGAGTTCATGCAGATCTGGGTCGCCGCGCTGCAGGACCATCCCGCCGTCAAGAGCGGCGAGGTCGAACTGACGGTGTTCGACGGCCGTTATGACGCGCTGGTGCAGCAGGACCAGTTCAAGACGATGGTCACGCAAAAGTACAACGCGATCATCTTTGCGCCGATCGACGTCGACGCGGGCGCTGCCGCCGTGCAGGCCGCTGCCGACGCCGGCATTCCGGTCATCGGCTCGAACACCCGCGTCCATTCCGATCTTCTGACCTCCTATGTCGGATCGGACGACACGATCTCGGGCTACATGGAAGCCAAGACCGTGCTCGACAAGATCGGCTGCAAGGGCAACGTGGTCATCCTCGAAGGCCCGGTCGGCCAGTCGGCGCAGATCTCGCGCCTGGAAGGCAACAAGAAGGCGCTGGCCGAATGCCCCGACGTCAAGGTCCTCGAGGACCAGACGGCAAACTGGTCGCGTGCCGAGGCCCAGACCCTGATGGAGAACTGGCTCACCGCTCACCCGAACCAGATCAATGGCGTGATCGGCCAGAATGACGAAATGGCGCTTGGAGCCATCGAGGCGATCAAGGCAGCCAAACTTGACGTGAAGAGCTTCACCATTGCCGGTATCGATGGCATCACCGACGCGCTGCATGCGGTCAAGAACGGCGACATGACGTCGATCCTGCAGGATGCGCGCGCCCAGGCGCAGGGCGCGCTCGACCTCGCCATCCTCAATGCCAAGAAGGGTGACTACAAGCCGCAATCCGACATTTGGGAGACCTACAAGGACATGCCTTGGAAGGACGGCAAGGAGAAGCTCTACAATGTGCCGTGGACGCCGGTGACGGCTGACAATGTCGACAAGCTGCTTGCGACGCGCAAGTGATCCAGCCGCAGGGTGGGCTTTGCGGCCCGCCCCGCATTCCATCAGGCCGAGAAGAGAACCATGACCGAAACAATAGATGTTGATCTCAATTTTTCGCTGGGCGGCAAGGTCGCCCTGGTCACCGGCGGCGCTTCGGGCATCGGCAGCGCCATCGCATCGGCATTCGCCGCCAAGGGCGCAATTGTCGGGGTGATCGATATCAATGAAGCGGTTGCGCAGGCGAAGGCCGCCGAACTCGGCAATGGTGCGAAAGCCTTCGTCTGCGATGTGTCCAACCCGCAATCCGTGGACGCCGTGTTCGCTTCGGCGCTGGCGGCATTCGGCCATGTCGACATCGTCGTCAACAGCGCCGGCGTCGTCATGCTTGCCCCCGCCGAGGAACTCAGTCTCGACGCCTGGGACAAGACCATCGCCATCAATCTCAAGGGAACGTTCCTGATTTCCCAGGCCGCCGGGCGCGCCATGATCAAGGCCGGCAAGGGCGGCAAGATCATCAACATGGCCTCGCAGGCCGGCACTGTCGCGATCGACCAACACGCCGCCTACTGCGCCTCGAAATTCGGCGTCATCGGCCTGTCCAAGACGCTTGCCGCCGAGTGGGGCAGGCACGGCATCACGGTCAACACGATCTCGCCGACCGTGGTCCTGACCGAACTCGGCAAGAAGGCCTGGGACGGGCCGCGCGGCGAGGCGCTGAAGCTGCGCATCCCGACCGGCCGCTTCGCCTTTCCGCAGGAGATCGCCGCCGCTGCCGTGTTCCTGGCCTCGAACGGCGCCGACATGATCAACGGCGCCGACCTTCTGGTCGACGGCGGCTACACCATCATCTGAGCGGCGGGAGCAACAATGCAGCGTTTCATCAACAATCCGGACGAGGTCGTCGAGGACACGGTCAAGGGCTTCGTCAAGGCGCATGCCGGCATCGTCAGGCTCGGCAGCAGCAATCCGCGCGTCATCGCCGCCCGCCATGCCCCGGTCGCCGGCAAGGTCGGCGTGATCACCGGCGGCGGCTCCGGTCACGAGCCGGCCTTCATCGGCTATACCGGCCGCAACATGCTGGACGCGGTCGCGGTCGGCGAATTGTTCTCCTCGCCGACGGCCAAGAGCTTCCTCGACGCGGCGCGGGAAGCCAATGGTGGCAAAGGTGTCGTCTGCCTCTACGGCAACTATGCCGGCGACAACATGAATGTGAAGATGGCCATCAAGCTGGCCGCCAAGCAAGGCATCGAGATCGCCACCGTCGTCGCCAATGACGATGTCTGCTCGGCCGGACCCGACGAGCGCGAAAAGCGCCGTGGCGTCGCCGGTGAGATCTTCATGTGGAAATGCGCCGGTGCGCTGGCGGCGGAAAGCGCAAGCCTCGAGGATGTGCAAGCGACGGCACAAAGGGCGATCGACAATTGCCGCTCGATCGGCGTTGGCCTTGGTCCCTGCACACTGCCTGCCGTCGGGCATCCGAATTTCCTGATCGAGCCGGGCACGATGGAGGTCGGCATCGGTCACCACGGCGAGCCGGGCGTGCGGGTCGAGCCGCTGAAGCCGGCGGCCGACATTGCGCGGGATATGGTCAAGATCGTGCTCGACGATCATGCGCTTGCGGCCGGAACCGAAGTGGCGGTGCTGGTGTCCGGCCTCGGCGCGACGCCGGTCAACGAACTCTACATCCTCAACGGCACGATCGAGGCCGAGATCAGCGGACGCGGCCTGGTCATCCACAAGACCTATGTCGGCAACTATTTCACCTCGCTGGAGATGGTCGGCGCAACACTCACGGTCATGGCGCTCGACGCCGAGCTGAAACGGCTGCTGGACGTCGATGTCGATTGTCCCGCAAGGCTTTAGGAAACAGGCAGATGCAGCAGTTTGACAATGCTTCCGCGGGCGACATCGTGCTTTCGCTCGCCGACCGGATCATCGAAAACCGGGCCTATCTCAGCGAGATCGACGGCAAGATCGGTGACGGCGACCACGGCGTCAACATGGCCAAGGGCTTTGGCATGGCGGCGGACAGGATCAGGGGCAACGACATGTCGCTCGCCTCGGCCTTCGATACGCTCGGTACCGTGCTGATGACCGAGATCGGCGGCTCCATGGGACCGCTCTACGGCATCATGTTCACCCAGTTCGCCGAGACGATCGAAGCCTCTCCGTCGATCGGCGCCGAGACCTTCGGCGCCATGCTGGGCAGCGGCCTCGAAGGCATCCAGACGATCGGGTCGGCCAAGGTTGGCGACAAGACGCTGCTTGACGCGCTTGTGCCGGCCATCGAGGCCTTCAACGGCGCCAATGCCGCCGGCAAGCCGTTTGCAGACGCGCTCGACGCGATGGCCGCCGCCGCCGAGCAAGGCCGTGACAGCACGAGGGATCTCGTGGCCAAGATCGGCCGCGCCAGCCGGCTCGGCGAACGCTCGGTGGGCGTCCTCGACGCCGGCGCGACCTCCTGCGCACTGATCCTGACAACCCTGGCGTCCGGCGCCAAGCAGAAGCTGCGGTCGCCCGCGACCGCTGGCCATTGAATTTATGAATATGCTCCTCCCGAGCAAAGGCTCCCGGCTGACATTGCAGCCGGGAGCGCGCTAAGTGGCCGATCGCAGCAAGATTGAGAGTTCGCCCGTTTGCGCTCATCTTGACGATCGATCTTGGATTCGGGGAAACCAGGCAGCATGACCGGCAAGACATCATCGGCGCGCAGGAACGGAACCGAGGCGGCGGGCGAGCCCATCCCCTTGCGCTACGGCGACGACCCGTATGTCTGGGCCTGCTGGCTCTACTACGAAGACCATATGACGCAAGGCGACATCGCCGAGATCATGGGCATATCGCGGGCGACGGTGAACAGCTATCTGGCCGATGCCCGCGCCCGCGGCATCGTCAACATCTCACTCGAACCATCGCGGCTGAGCTCGCTTTCGATCGCGCAGGAACTCAAACGCCATTTCGGCCTGCATGACTGCCTGGTCGTGCCGAGCGACGACAACGCGCGGCCGCTGATCGACCGCCTCGGTGGGGCGGCGGCGCAGGCGCTGGCCAAGCTGTTGAAATCCGGCGACACGCTTGCGGTTGCCTGGGGACGCACGGTGCTGGCGATCGGCGAGCAGGCATCGGTGCCCGGCCTGCAGGACGTCACCGTCGTCCAGGCCACCGGGGGAACGGCCGCCAACTTCGCCTATACGCCAGAGCTCTGCGCCTCGGCCATCGCCGGCGCGGTCAAGGCGCGGCTGATCAACATCACCGCGCCCGCCGTCGTGTCCACCGCCGAAGTCCGCGACATGCTTTTGCGCGAGCCGCTCATCCAAAGCCAGTTCGAGGCGCTTGCCAAAGCCAACAAGGCGCTGTTCGGCATCTCGTCGCTGCGTCCGAATTCGACGATCCACACCAGCGGCTTCTTCGAATCCGTTTCGCTGCAGCAGTATCTCGCCAGGAACGCGGTGGGCGTCGTCGCCGGCCGTTTCATCGACGGCCAGGGCAATCCGGTGGCCGGCCCGCTCGACGACCGGACGATCGGCATATCGCTGGACATGTTGAAGGCCATAGGCCTGCGCATCGCTGTGGCCGGCGGCTTCGACAAGGTGCCGGCTATCCTGGCCAGCCTGCGCGGCGGCTACGTCAATGTGCTGATCACCGACGCCGCCACCGGCCGCGGCATCCTCAATGCCGACGGCGTGACGGAGCTCGACCAGAAGCTGTCGCAGCGCCCGAGGGTCGACAACACGATCGCCCTGCCCAGCAATTACCGGACCCATATCAAGAAATTCCTCAACGACCCCGACGATGTCGTCGAGGAAATGCTGGATGGCGTGGTCAAGGCCCATGCCGCCTACATCAAGCCGATCAAGGGCTCCAATCGTGCTCTGGTCGCCCGCACCGGACCGAGGCCCGGCAAGGTCGGGCTGGTGATCGGCGGCGGCTCGGGACACGAGCCCTGTTTTCTCAGCTATGTCGGCAAGGGTCTCGCCGACGCCGTGGCTGTCGGCAACATCTTTTCGTCGCCTCCTCCCGGGCCGATCCTCGAATGCACCCAGGCGGCATCCGGCGGCGAGGGCGTGCTTTTCGTCTACGGCAATTATGCCGGCGATGTGATGAACTTCGACATGGCGGCCGAGATGGCGGCGGACAGGGGCATCCAGGTCCGCACCGTGGTGACCACGGACGATATCGCCTCCTCTCCGCTGGAGGACCGGGAAGGCCGCCGCGGTGTCGCCGGCAACTTTTTCATGTTCAAGATCGCTGGGGCCGCCTGCGACCGTGGCCAGTCGCTCGATGCCTGCGAGGCGGCGACACGCAAGGCCAATGCACGGACCTTCACCATGGGCGTCGCGCTGGAGCCCTGCTCGATGCCGCAGACCCGCCGCCACAATTTCGAGATCGGCCCCGACGACATCGAGATCGGCATGGGCATCCACGGCGAACCCGGCGTGATCCGCGAAAAGATGATGAGCGCCGATGCGATCACCGACCGGGTGATGGACCGCATCTTCTCCGAAATGAAGCCGGCGGCGGGCGACCGCGTGGCGGTGCTGATCAATTCCTTCGGCGCGACGCCCCTGATGGAACTCTACATCCTGTTTAGACGCGTCGAGCAGCGGCTGAGCGCGAAGGGCATCCAGATAGAGGCGAACTGGGTGGGTCACTATTGCACGTCGCTCGACATGGTCGGCGCATCCATATCGATCCTGCATCTCGACACCGAGCTGTCGGAGCTTTTGCGACACCCTTGCGATACGGCCGTGCTGCGGATCGGTTGAGGACAATAAGAGATGCGTTTTACGAACACAGGCCGCATCCTGCTTGAGTTGGGAGGACCATGATGTCGGACAATGCCGCACGACGCCTGAGCAGGATGTTCTACCGCATATCGATCGCCATCGAGGCGGGAAAGGATCGGCTGTCCGATCTGGACGGCGCCATCGGCGACGCCGACCACGGCATCACCATGTCGCTCGGCTTCATGGCCGTGAATGCGTATCTGGCCAAGCTCAATCTCGACGACACGCCTCCCTCGGAGATCTTCACGGCCGCCGCCTCGGCCTTCCTCGACGCCGTCGGCGCCTCCACCGGACCGCTCTACGCGACCGCATTCCGAAGGGCCGCGCAGGCCCTCAAGCAGGATGAATGCCTCTCGCTCGCCGACCAGGCGGCGATCATCAAAGCGATGACGACCGGCATCATGGAGCGCGGCAAGGGGCAGCGCGGCGACAAGACCATGCTGGACGTGTGGATCCCCGCCACTGAAGCCGCGCATAACGCGCAGGCCCGCAATGCCGGTGGCACGGATATGTGGAACAGCATCCTCGAAGCCGCGGAAGCCGGCGCGAACGCGACGCGGTCCATGGTGGCGGCGCGCGGGCGGGCGGCGCGGCTCGGGGAGCGGTCGCTCGGCCACATGGACCCGGGCGCCGCCTCGGCCGTGATCATCCTGCGCGCGATGAAGGACACCTTCACCGAAAGCGAGCCTCGGCACTGAAAATCGAGGCGTCATCCACTCGGGCCTCGATTGATCCCTGAAATGGGCGGCCTCTTGCCAGCACCGCTTGCCTTGCCAACGAAGAACCGAGCGTTTACAGGCGTTGTCAGTGGAAGCGTTCCTGCTGGCGGGCGGGAACTGCGAAGCGGGGCAACAAAGATGCGTGATTGCGACGCCTATGCGGTTGCGAGCAGGGATATCGTCTTCGAATCCTTCGATGGCGAGGCCGTGGTGCTCAACCTTGCCAACGGCAAGTATTTCGGCTTCTCCGATTCCGGCAGCAGGGTCTGGCAAGCGCTCTCGTCCGGGGTCGATACCCAGGCCCTGATCGGGCTGGCCGCCGGCGGTTCGACACTCGGCGCGGCTGAACTCGAACACTTCATCTCGCAATTGCTCGAACTGGGGTTGCTGGTGCGTTCGGAAGCGGCGGCGCAACCGCTGCCCGGCGATTTGGCTGCCGAGCTTGCCGCCACGAACGAGCCGCTCAATGTGAGCATTCACGACGACCTTGCCGACCTGATCATCGTGGATCCCATCCACGAGGTCGAGGAACCCCTGGGCTGGCCGGCGGTCAAGCAGGCATCCTGACGGGCCGGCTGCGTCAGAGATAGGGGCGCAGGATGCCGCGCGTCACGCTCGAAACCTTGCCGGATTACGCCCGGTATCTCATCACCGCCGCTGAAGCCACACATTATCCGGCCACGCGGACGGTCCGCCTGCCCCGGCTGGAGCTGACCGCGCATGTCGCTCCCGGCGTGCTTGCCGAGGCGCTCGGCCACGCCTTCTTGGAGGCCGAGGATGACCAGGCGGAGCCATCGGCATGCCGTATCTTTACCGTTCATCCCGGTATTGACGGCATCCCTGAGCCCGCACGGTGGGGCGACGCACATTTCACTGAATACAGTTTTGCAGAACGGCTCGCCGGGGCCGGGCTGCGTGGCCACTATTTTCACGATCTGGATTTCTGGCAGGTCTACGATCCGCAACGCCGCGTTGGCGTGCAATTGATGGAATCGGCCGATGCCTTTCCGCCCTGGGAGCCAGCAGCGCCGCTGCGGGCCTTCCTGCATTGGGACTATGCGGCGCGCGGCATGCGGCTGACCCATGCCGGCACGCTTGGCGCCAATGGCAAGGGCGTGCTGCTCGCCGGCGCCGGCGGTGCCGGCAAGTCCGGCACGGTCGCCGCCGGTCTGCTCAACGGGCTCGACAGCGTCGGCGACGACTATGTGCTGATCGATCTCGGCGGCGGCGTGACCGCGCGGCCGCTGTTTTCAACGCTGAAGCAGGACCCGCAAGGTTTCGCACGGCTGGGCCTGAAGCAGCGGCTGAGGATCGACAGCCCCTTGAACTGGCAGGGCAAGCACACTTTTCACATTGCCGACATCGCGCCCCGGCCCGTGCCTGCAGCGCTGGACATCGTTGCGCTGGTGGTGCCACATATCGGCGGTGGCGAGACGAGTTCGATCGTGCCGGTGTCGCGTCGAGACGCCATGATAGCACTGGCACCGTCGGGCATCATGCAGATGCCGGGGGAGCGCGAAAGCGGCTTCCGTTTCTTCGGCGATCTCACTCGCCTGCTGCCAAGCTATCGTCTGTCCCTGGGAACGCATCCTGAGGAGATTGCCGGCACTGTTGCGGATTTTCTAACACGAGTTGTTTCGTGAAGTTGAGCGTGATCATGCCCGTCTACAACCGCGAACGCTATGTCGTTTCGGCCTTGCGCTCACTGCTGCGGCAGCGCGATGCCGCCGATCTCGACATCATCGTCATCGACGACGGCTCGACCGACGGTTCGGCGGAGGCGGTGCGTTCGATGATGGTCGAGACCCCCTGCATCCGCCTGTTCCGACAAGAGAATATGGGCGTGACCCGAACCCGCAATGCTGGTCTCAGGCTGCTCAAACCGGAAACGGAGCTCGTGTCGTTCCTCGATTCGGACGATGTCTCGCCTGCCGGACGATTCAAGGCCGATATCGCCTGCTTTCAGGCCGACCCAGGTCTCGAGCTTACCTATTCCCTCATGATGCTGGTCGACGGCATTGACGACGACAGGCTGGAACCCGGGCCTGACAGCCATTTCATGACCGTGCGGGGAATTCATCTGTCGGCGGCGATTTTCTCGCGCAAGCTCGTCGACCGGATCGGCGGCTTCGACGAGGCCTTCAGCCAGGCCGAAGACACCGACTACCTGCTGCGCACCTTTGAAAGCGGCCCCAGATTCGTCATGCCGGATACCGTGGCGCTCTATTACAGACGTCACCCCGGCAACATGACGAAGCAGGCCGACACATCCCTTCGGGAGTTCATGCGGGCCATCCACAAATCGATGAAACGGCGCAAGGCCGACCCCTCACTGTGCGGGATCGAAGGCATCTTCGATGTCAAGGAACTCGCCAATTGGCGTTTCACGTAGCATGCGGACCTATGGCGTCGTCATCCCGGCCTTCAACGCCAGCGGCACCATCGCCGAGACGCTGCTATCGGTCGCGGCGCAGACGGTGCGCCCTGACCTGGTGGTGATCGTCGACGATGGTTCAACCGACGATCTGGCTTCAGCGATCGGCGGAACGGACCTGCCGGTGCAACTGCTGCGCCAGGCAAATGCCGGGCCTGGCAGCGCTACGACCCGAGGCATCGCCGCCCTGTCGACGCCGCTCGTCGCGACGCTCGATGCGGACGACCTCTGGCTGCCGAACAAGATCGAGAGGCAGCTCGCGCATCTCGACAAATCTCCCGCGACATCGGGGGTCTTCTGTCAGTGGCGGAATTTCCGCAACGACCAGCCCGACGCGCCCGAGGCCGCGGCCGTGCCGGGCTGGTCGCGGACCACCATGATGATCCGCCGCGATGTCGCCGGGACGGTTGGACCCATCGTCGATCCGCCGGGCGGCCGTGGCGAAATGATCGACTGGATCGCCCGGGCGCGCGAGGCGGGCCTTGCCCTCGACATGCTGGACGAGGTGCTGGCGCTGCGCCGCATTCGGCCGGGCAGCCTGTCCTATGGACGCGATGCGGCCCGCGATCGCGGCTATCTCGAAGTGGCGCGGCTCGCCATGCTGCGGCGGGCGCAGAACAAGACCGGCTCGAGCTGATGGCAGATATTCGCCGTATCGAGCGTCGCTTCCCGGACTATGGCTGGTCCTGGCCGACGGGCGGGCTCGACCAGTTGCTCAAGGCCGCACTTCTTCCCGACGAGGACGCTGCTGCCGCTTGCGCCGGCCGCTGGCTGGACGAGAACGATATCGATCACGTCTCGTTCCGCGAGCACCGGCTGCTGGCCGCCATCTCCGACAGGTTCGGCAGGAAGCTGGCCGGCCATTCCGCTTATCCGCGCCTCGTCGGCCTGCAGAAGATGCTGTGGACCAAATCGCGCATGGCGATGCGCGAAGCCGAGCCGACGCTGAAGGCGATGACGGATACGGGATGCAAGGTGATGCTGATCAAGGGCGCCAGCCGCATCGCATTGAACGCCTCGGCACAGCGCGGCAGGGTGGCGCATGACATCGACATATTGGTGCGGCCGCAGGACATGAAAACGGCCTTCGACGTGCTGCGCGACGGCGACTGGCAGATCGCCACCGGCGTCAGCCCGCAATATCTGCGGACGAGACTGGCGTCGCTGCGCTCGATGAATTTCTTCAAAGGCAATCTTGGTGACATCGACCTGCACCAACTCGCCTATGACGGTTCGCAGCGAAGCGAGGAAGACGACCTGGCCATCTGGCAACGGGCGGATAGCGCCGAGTTCAGCGGCGTCGGCGTGCTGGTGCCGTCACCGGCCGACCGCATCGCGCTGGCCATCGCGCATGGCGGGCTCGACGCCCACACGCACAGCGACTGGCTGGTCGATTGCGCGGTGGCTATTCGCGGCGGAGATGTCGACTGGGACGTGTTCCTCGATGTTGTCGCCAAGCGCGGCCTTGCTGTTGCCGCAGCGGTGGCGCTCTCCTATCTGGCGCTTGAAACAGGCGTGGCAGTGCCGGGCAAGGTGCTGGCGCGCGTGCTGGAGCTGGCCGACCGCAGCGGCCTCTCGCGCTGGTCGGCCGTGCTGCAGGCCAAGCCGCGGACCGATTTCGGCAGGCTGGTCTGGTTGTCGCGCGGCCTCGCCAAGCAGTTGCGGCTGAGGCGCAGGAGCGGCCGGCTGCGGCAGGAGCCGCCAGCCACGGCCTGGCGTGGCAAGCCAGCCCGCAACGCGCCATCGGAAACGGCGCCGCCACCCGTGTTCTCACAGGCCATACCGTGCCCGCTGACGGCAGGCGACATGATGCTGGACATCACGGTCAGGATCCGTGTTCCGCCGGTCCGCCGCCGCATCGAAATGGAGATCAATGCCGATGACGACCATATTGCGCGCCTGCGCGCCATGGCCATCAGCCGGTCGGGTGGGGAACGGGCGCTGCATTTTCGCGGCAAGGTAACGCTTGACGGGCAAAGGCGCGCCGTGACGCTGGAGGCGCGACCTTCCCGGCAATTTCGTCAATGGGACGATAATGCGAACCGTGGCGGCCTATGGCGCACTGCCCTTCCATCTCATCTCGGCGACGTTTTCGCCGCTGCGCTGAGAATCGCGTGGCGACTTTCCGCTGCGATTATGATGTCTGGCCGTCTATCGCCGTGGAAACAAGGGGGCCGCGTTCACGGGCTCTTATGTCGGCAAGCATCCATGCCGACAGGGACAATGGCACCAAGATGCCGATGCCGAGCCCGACAAAGTTCACCAGATGCGCGATGGCAGGGTAGAGCCAGACCAGCGCCAGGAAAAGCCGAGCTATGTTGGCGCGCCTCGAAAACAGGTAGGCGACGGCGACGGCAAGACCGACCGTGTCGTAACTGTAGCCATAAGGCGTCGCAACGGTTGCCAACACGGCGGTGAGAACCACTCTTTCGCCATGCTGGACCTGCCGCCAGGGCAGCCAGACCCAGATGGCGGCGGCGATGGCGGCGATCGTCGCAACCGCCTGCATTGCATAGGCAACTGTCAGTCCCGCCCCGCATGCGCGCGCCAGGAAGAACATGGTTGCGGCGTTGGCCTGGTAGGGCTGCGGATAGGGCGCCTCCAGTATCGCCGTCATCAAGGGACGGGTTTCGGTCCAGAACAGCCGCCAGACGTCGAAGCCGAGTGCGGCGCCAGTCAAAATGAACAGCGCTGCCGATGACAGGGCGGCGGCGACGATGGCGCGCCAGTTGCCGCTGGCCAGCAGGCAGAACGGGACCAGAATGCCGAGATGCGGCTTGACCGTCAGCAACCCGAACAGCAGCCCGGCAAGGATCGGCCGCTTTGGCGCGATGGCCAGTCCGCCGATGAGGAGAGCGGTGGTCAAGGCGCCGTTCTGACCGAAAATAGCGTTGACGAATACGGCCGGACACACACAGATGGCCGCTTCGGCAAGCGTGCCCATTTTCAGCGGCCGCACCGCCAGCCACAGGCAGAAGACGGTGCCGAAGGTCCAGATGAAATAGGCCGAAAAAATCGGCAGCAGCGCCAGCGGCGCGCCGAAGATGAGGATGCTGGGCGGGTAGCTCCATTCCTGATTGGGAAGATCGGGCGAGAACATCTGCCGCAAGGCCGCGCGATAGGTGTCGACGTCGAACAGCCAGGCAACATGGCCGTCGAGCGCCATGCGCCCGCCGGCCCACAGATTGGTGAAATCCCAGTAGGGCAGCCGGTCGCTGAGTTCGGAGAAGCCGTGCTCGTCGAAGGTCCACAGAGCAAGATGGTAGCGCAGGCCGATCAGAATCCCGGTGCACAGCACAAGTGCCGCGAAACGGAGATCGGATCGATTGCGGGCAGTCTGATCGACCGGTGCCATTGTGCTGTTTTCCAAGACCCTGGCAGCCTTGATAAGGGATTTGCGTTAAGATCGGCTTATACGGGGCTCTCGTGTGGCTTCGTCACCCGCCGCAGCGTCAGATTGATCCTGCCGCCGTTCTTCAGCAGTGCCGAGGTCGAGGGGTAGATGCGGTCGACGCCATGGAAGGCGAGACGGCCCTCACCGCCGAGCACGACGACGTCGCCGCTCTTCAGCCTGAACGACTTGGTGGCGCCCTCGCGCGTCGCCTGGCCGACCCTGAACAGGCAATCATCACCCAGCGAGACGGAGACGACGGGTGCCGAGAAATCGGCCTCGTCGCGATCCTGGTGCAGGCCCATCTTCGCGTCGGCCGTGTAGAAATTGATCAGGCAGGCCTCCGGCGGATTCGGATAGCCCGACACCTGCCGCCAGAGATCGAGCAGGCCCTCGGGGATCGGCGGCCATGGCTCTCCGGTCAGCGGATGCATCGGCTGGTAGCGATAGCCGCGCTCCTTGTCGGTGACCCAGCCGAGCGGGCCGCAATTGGTCATGCGCACGCTCATCTCCTTGCCGGTGCGCGGCATGGCCGGCACGAACAGCGGGGCCTGCTGGACGATGCTCCTCACTTCCTCGATTAGCGCCTCCTGCACGGTGCGGGAGAGATAGGCCGGCATGTGGCGGACGCCCTTGGGCAGAACGAGCATGGGTAGCGCACCTTGAGATGGTTTCGAGCCCGCAAGATGCCACCATCGAAGGAAAACGGCGACCCGAAAGCCGTCGGCGGTCTGATGGCGGCTGTCGATGTCGGCATGGGCGGTGAATTCACTCCCGGCTTCGCGAAAGGCGGTTGACGGATAAATATGAATTTCATAGTCAAGTTTTTAACTTGAGTGTTTGAGGCAACAATTTGGACGCCGGCGAGACGGAGAGGTCGCCGGCGGCGAATGGCAAAGCGCGAGGCATATCGGCGTGACGTTTCATGAGAGGTTTAACATGGTCAGGGGTGGCAGGGTCTGGCGCCGGAGATTGCTCGCCACGACGTGTCTGGCGACGCTGCTCGGTGCTCATCAGGTGCTGGCGCAGCAAACCGCCACCCAGGCACAAGATAGCACGCTCGAGCCGATCACGGTCAGCGGCAAGGGCGACCGGGTCACTTCCGGGGATGACGACAAGACAGTGGCCGCCAAGCGCAGCTCCGGTGCGACCAAGACGGATACGCCGCTCATCGAAACGCCGCGCTCCGTCTCGGTGGTGACGCGCAAGGAACTCGAGGAGCGCGGCGCGCAGGACATCATCGAGGCGGTGCGCTATTCGGCGGGCGTCAGCACCGGCGCCTATGGCTTCGATCCGCGCTTCGACCAGATTTATATCAGAGGCTACGACGCTACCACGCTCGGCGACTACAAGACGGCCTGCGCCAGCCCTACATCAATTACGGCACGTTCCGCACCGACCCCTATTCGCTCGAACGTGTCGAGGTGATCAAGGGGCCGGTGTCGGTGCTTTATGGCGCGGGAACGCCGGCCGGCATCGTCAACAAGGTGCCCAAGCTGCCGACCGAGGACAGGATTCGCGAAGTCCAGTTGCTCTACGGCACGAAGGACAGGGCGCAGGCGGCCTTCGATTTCGGCGGCCCGGTCACGGAAGGCAGCGACGAGTTCCTTTACCGGATCGTCGGCCTGGCGCGAAACGGCGACACCAATTTCGACATCGCCGACGACCGCTATTTCCTGCAGCCGTCGCTGACCTGGAATCCCGATGCCGCGACCTCCTTCACCATCTATGGGCTGGTGCAGGCGGACGAGACGGATGCCAATGTCGGCGTGATCACCGATCCGTCGGGGAAAGTCCTCAAGTTGCGCGACAGCGATCCCGACTACGACTATCAGAAAATCCGCCAGCAGCAGGTCGGCTACAAGTTCGACCACGAATTCGACAATGGCCTCACCTTCCGCCAGAACCTTCGATACTCGCATCTGGACCTAAGATCGCGGTACCTCAGCGGCATGAACATGCTGTGGAATGGTACAGTGGTCCAGCGGGCCGCTTATTCCATTCGCGACGAAATGAATGTTTTCCAGGTCGACAATCAGCTTGAGGCAAAATTTGACACCGGCGCGCTCGCTAATACTTTTCTGCTCGGCCTCGACTACACGAACCTGACCTCGTCCTTCGGTTATGGGATGGGTCCGAGCGATCCGGCATACGATTTCGACATCGACAATCCGACCTATGGCGTCTCCGGTCCGACGCCGGACTACAATGTCACGACGTCCGACGCGGATCTGCGCCAGACCGGCATTTATGCGCTGGATCAGGTCGAGTTGGACAGATGGCGCTTCACGCTCGGTGGCCGGCAGACCTGGGTCGAGCAGACGCGTGAATACGGTAACGGCAGGTCCGAGGGCTTGAGCAAGAACGCCTTCAGCATGCAGGCCGGCGCCCTCTATCTGTTCGACAATGGCGTCGCGCCGTTCGCGAGCTATGCGACCTCCTTCGAGCCGGTCACAAACCAATCCGCGTCACACGAGATCCTTAAGCCGACGGAGGGGGAGCAGTTCGAGCTGGGCGTCAAATATCAACCGCCGGGGACCGATATCCTGCTGTCGGCGGTCGCCTACCATCTCGTCGAGAAGAACAAGCCGGTTACTGAAGACTTCATAAATTACCGGGCGCTGGGCGAAGTCACCAGCAACGGTTTTGAACTCGAGGCGCGCGCCGGCATTGCGGACGGGCTCGATGTGATCGCGGCCTATAACTACAACCATGCGGAGATCACGGGCGGTGACCCCGGCTCGACGGAAATCGGCAAGGTCCCGGCGGTCACGCCCGCGCATGTCGCCAGCCTCTGGGCCAACTACAGGTTCGACGAGGGCAGTGCCGCCCCGGGCCTTTCGATCGGTGCGGGTGCAAGGCTGCAGAGCGCGACATACACCGACACCACCAACACCGGCAAGAATGGCCGCGATCTATCTCGACGCCTCGGCGTCCTATGATTTCGGCGCCATCGACAAGAAATATGAAGGTGTTTCCGCCGCCTTCGCCATCCGCAACATCGCCGATGAACGTCCTATTGTGTGCAACAGCGGCTATTGCTATTTGGGCCAGGGCCGCAACATCACGGCTTCGCTGAAGCGCAGCTGGTGAAATCGAAAACGCCGCGCGTCCTTTCGGATGCGCGGCGTCTTGATTTTGCCGTATCGAAACGGCGCGACCCGGTAGTAGCCGGGTCAGGGGATGCGCAGCACCTGGCCTGGATAGATCTTGTCGGGGTGGGTCAGCATCGGCCTGTTGGCCTCGAAGATGGCGGTATTCTTGGCACCCTGGCCCTTGCCGTAACTTTTCTCGGCGATCTTCCAGAGGTTGTCGCCCTTCTGCACGGTGTAGAAGGTCGGATCCTTGGCCGGGGCAGCTGCCTTGCCCGCCTCGGGCGCGACCTGCAATTCGTCAGCCTGGACCTTGGAGACGCCGAGCGTGTTGCCGACGGCAATGACCGCCTTTTCGAAGATCGACTGGTCCTTGACCACGCCCTTCAGCACCGCCGTGTCGCCCTGAACGACGACTTGCACGCCATCGGTGCCGAGCTTGTGTGAATCGAGCTCCTTCTTGAGCGTGTCGGCCGTGGGTGCGGCTTCCTCGTCGCCGCCAATGCCCAGTTTCTTGCCGACGCTCTTGACGAAATCGAACATGCCCATCTCTGGTCTCCCTTGCTGTGGCAATGGTGAAACCTCGCATCTGCGGTGCGAAATGGAAAGCCGTTTTATACACGCACCTGGTGTGGTGCTTAATCGTTCTCCACCCGGCCGCGCAACTTCTTGATCGTGCCGCGTCCAGCCTTGCCCTTCAGCCGCCGCTCCACCGCGCCTTTCGACGGCCGCGTCTTCTTGCGTGGCGGCGGTGGCGGCTCGGCGGCCTTGGCGACCAGTGCTGTCAGCCTTGCCCGGGCGTCCGCCCGGTTCTGCTCCTGGGTGCGGAAGCGCCCGGCTTCGATGACGATGACGCCGTCCTTGGTGGCGCGCTGGCCGGCAAGCTTGATCGTGCGCGCGCGCACGCGTTCCGACAGGCCGGCCGCGTTGGCCGCGTCGAAGCGCAGTTGCACGGCTGTCGCCACCTTGTTGACGTTCTGGCCGCCGGGACCGGACGAGCGGATGAAATCCTCGTGCAGGTCGCCCGGGTGGATCACGGCTTCGCCTGATATGATGATGTTGTCGTCGATCGGCATGCCGCAGTCATGGCGCGGCAGCGGAAAAAAGAAAAGGCCCGATCGAAACCGGGCCTTCAACGGTGCTGAGCGACGTGACGACTACTCCGCCGCTTCCTGCATGCGGGGCGCCGCGCCCATGACTGTTGCATCGACATGCGGCTCGAATTTCTCGAAGTTGACGGCGAACATGCCGACCAGTCTTGCCGCCTGCCGGTCATAGGCAGGCTTGTCGGCCCAGGTCGAGCGCGGATCGAGAATGGCGCTGTCGACGCCTGGCACGGCCACCGGCACTTGGAACCCGAAATTGGCATCGGTGCGGAATTCGCCGTTCTTCAGCGAGCCGTCGAGTGCGGCGGCAAGCAAAGCGCGCGTCGCCTTGATCGGCATGCGCTTGCCGGTGCCGTAGGCGCCGCCGGTCCAGCCGGTGTTGACCAGCCAGCAATCGGCGCCTTGGCTGGCGATAAGTTCGCGCAGCAGATTGCCGTATTCCGACGGATGACGCGGCATGAAGGGAGCGCCAAAACAGGTCGAGAACGTCGCTTCGGGCTCGGTGACGCCCTTTTCGGTTCCGGCCACCTTGGCCGTGTAGCCGGAGAGGAAATGATACATCGCCTGCGCCGGGGTCAGCCGCGCGATCGGCGGCATCACACCGAAGGCGTCGGCGGTCAGCATGATGATGTTTTTCGGATGATTGGCGCGCCCGGTCTTCGAGGCATTGGGGATGAAGTCGAGCGGGTAGGCGCAGCGGGTGTTTTCCGTGAGGCGGCCATCATTGAAGTCCGGCACGCCGTCCGCGTCGAGCACGACATTTTCCAGCACGGTGCCGAAGCGCTGCGTGGTGGCGAAGATCTCCGGCTCGGCTTCGGCCGACAGCTTGATCGTCTTGGCGTAGCAGCCGCCTTCGAAATTGAAGATGCCATGCGGACCCCAGCCATGTTCGTCGTCGCCGATCAGCGTGCGCGACGGATCGGCCGACAGCGTCGTCTTGCCGGTTCCGGAAAGCCCGAAGAAGACGGCGGCGTCACCGGCCGGCCCCTCATTGGCCGAGCAATGCATCGGCATCACGCCCTTCTGCGGCAGGAGATAGTTGAGCATGGTGAACACCGACTTCTTCATCTCGCCGGCATAAGAGGTGCCCCCGATCAGCACGATCTTGCGGGTGAGATCGACGGCGATCACCGTTACGGTGCGGCTGCCGTGACGGGTGGGGTCGGCGCGGAAGGACGGCAGGTCGATGATTGTCATCTCCGGCACGAACTCTTCGAGTTCAGCTTTGTTCGGACGGATCAGCAGATTGCGGATGAACAGCGAGTGCCAGGCAAATTCAGTGATCACCCGGGTGGGCAATTTCAGCTCCGCATCGGCACCGCCGACCAGGTCCTGCACATAGAGATCCTTGTCCGCGGCGTGGGCAAGGAAATCGGCGAACAGCGTCTCGAACTGCGCCGGCGAGATCGCCTTGTTGTTGTCCCACCAGACATGCGCCTCTGTGGCGGCGTCGCGAACGACGAACTTGTCCTTGGGCGAACGGCCGGTGTGCTGGCCGGTCTCGGCCACCAGCGCGCCATGTGCGGTCAGTCGGGCCTCGCCGCGCCGGATCGAGTCCTCGTAAAGGGCGGCCGCACCGAAATTGTAGCGCACCGTACCGGTGGTTTTCAGGCCGATACGATCGATCGGGCAAGCAGGATTGCGTTTGCCGACTTCCGACATTGGTGTCCCTTCTACGATTTTCCGCATCTTTGCCGGCGTCTTTCCGGCACACCCGCTGTCCGGGCTGAGATGGTCAAAACCAGAAAAGCCAAATGATATCAAATCATTAATCGATTTAAATATTTTGAAAGTTGTTTAAATCGTTTATATATGCGAAAAGTTTCACGGTTGCCCAAAGGATTGGCGCTGTTCGTTCGTCCAATCCATGTCGAGGTAGGATTGTGGCCTGCGGCACCCCGCGCGTGACAGCGGACAAGGCCTATGCCACATTTTGTACCTAATTTGTCCTGCAAAAGCCCCTTCTCTACGAAAGAAGGGACAGCTCATGAGGGAGCCGCTTGAAATGGCAACAATCGCGCTTGTCGATGACGACCGCAACATTCTGACGTCGGTGTCGATCGCCCTCGAATCCGAGGGATATCGCGTCGAGACCTACACGGATGGTGCGTCCGCGCTGGAAGGCCTGGCGGCACGTCCGCCAAATCTTGCCATCCTCGACATCAAGATGCCGCGCATGGATGGCATGGAGCTCTTGCGCCGGATGCGCCAGAAGTCCGACCTGCCGGTGATCTTCCTGACCTCCAAGGACGACGAGATCGATGAATTGTTCGGCCTCAAGATGGGCGCCGACGATTTCATCCGCAAACCGTTCTCGCAGCGTCTGCTGGTCGAGCGGGTGCGCGCCGTGCTGCGCCGTGCCAGTGCCCGCGAGGCTGCGGCAAAGGCGCCCAGCCAGCAGGCCCGCTCGCTCGAGCGCGGCCAGCTCGTCATGGACCAGGAACGCCACACCTGCACCTGGAAGGGCGAACCGGTGACGCTCACCGTCACCGAATTCCTGATCCTGCATTCGCTGGCGCAGCGCCCCGGTGTCGTAAAAAGCCGTGATGCGCTGATGGATTCGGCCTATGATGAACAGGTCTATGTCGATGACCGCACGATCGACAGCCACATCAAGCGGCTGCGCAAGAAGTTCAAGGCTGTCGACGACGACTTCGAGATGATCGAAACCCTTTACGGAGTCGGATACCGGTTCCGCGAAGCGTGAATAGGTAGTAGGCAGTAGGGAATAGTCAGTAGTCCGTTTTGAATGGTGCAAGCGGCCGCATCGCCGCGATCTCAGCCAACCAATTTCTCTATTCCCTACTGCCTACTCACTACTCACTAATTACGAAGCAGGGCCTGCTATTCGATGGCAGTGGAAGCACAGCGAACAAGACCGACGGGCGCCGCCAGGCGGCCGTCGCGCATCATGCCGTCCTTCGTGTCGAAAATCACGGTGCCGATGCGCCGCTTCCTTGGCCATCACATCTTTTCCAGCCTGACGCGGCGCATCCTGTTCCTCAACCTTGCCGGCCTGGCCGTGCTGGTCACCGGCATCCTCTACCTCAACACCTTCCGCGACGGGCTGATCGATGCCCGCGTCGAAAGCCTGATGACGCAGGGCGAGATCATCGCCGGCGCGATCGCCGCATCGGCGACGGTCGAGACGGACTCGATCAGCATCGACCCGGAAAAGCTGCTTGAGCTGCAGGCCGGCGAAAGCCTTGGACCGGGCTCGGACCAGCTCGACAATCTCGACTTTCCGATCAATCCCGAACGTGTCGCGCCGGTGCTGCGGCGGCTGATCTCGCCGACCCGGACGCGCGCCCGCATCTATGACCGCGACGCCAATCTGCTGCTCGATTCGCGCCATCTCTATTCGCGCGGCCAGATCCTGCGCTACGATCTGCCGCCGGTGGAGGAGGAACAGCCCGACCTTGTCGAGCGCGTCCAGAAGTTCATCTTCGACTTCTTCCGCAACACCGACCTGCCGGTCTATCACGAGCAGCCGGGCGGCAACGGTGCCGCCTTCCCGGAAGTGGTCAAGGCGCTGACCGGCAGCCCGTCGACCATCGTGCGGGTCTCGGAACAGGGCGAGCAGATCGTCTCGGTGGCGGTGCCGATCCAGCGCTTCCGCGCCGTTCTCGGCGTCTTGATGCTGTCGACCGAAGGCGGTGACATCGACAAGATCGTCGCCGCCGAGCGCAAGGCGATCCTGCGCGTGTTCGGCATCGCGGCACTCGTCACCGCCATCCTGTCGATGCTTCTGGCCTCGACCATCGCCAATCCGCTGCGCCGGCTGTCGGCGGCGGCGGTGCGGGTCAGGCGCGGCGTCAAGAATCGCGAGGAGATCCCCGACTTTTCCGACCGCCAGGACGAGATCGGCAATCTGTCAATCGCCGTGCGTGACATGACCAACGCGCTCTATGCCCGTATCGAGGCGATCGAGAGCTTCGCCGCCGATGTTTCACATGAATTGAAGAACCCGCTGACGTCACTGCGCAGCGCGGTGGAAACCTTGCCGCTGGCCAAGAACGACAATTCGCGCAGCCGGCTGATGGACATCATCCAGCATGACGTCCGGCGGCTGGACCGGCTGATCACCGACATCTCCGACGCCTCCCGTCTCGACGCCGAACTCGCGCGTGAGGATGCCGGGACGGTGGACCTGAAGAAATTCATCACCGACCTCGTCGCCGTGTCGCGCGAGGCCACGCGCAACAAGAAGGCGGTTGAGATCGAACTCAAGGTCGCCAAGCTGCCGCAGGGCGTCAAAGGCTATATCGTTGTCGGCCATGATCTGCGCATCGGCCAGGTCGTCACCAATTTGATCGAGAATGCGCGCTCCTTCGTTCCCGAGGACCATGGCCATATCAGCCTGTCGCTGGCGCGCGCCGGCAAGTTCAATATCCTCACCGTCGACGACAATGGTCCAGGCATCCGCGCCGACAACATCGACCGCATCTTCGAACGCTTCTACACCGACCGGCCAGCCGGCGAGGCGTTCGGCCAGAATTCGGGGCTTGGCCTGTCGATCTCCAGGCAGATCGTCGAGGCCCATGGCGGCACGCTGACCGCCGAGAACATTCCCGGCACCAAGCCCGGCGAGATCAAGGGCGCGCGCTTCGTCGTGACGCTGCCCGCCGAAGCATGATCCCGAAAAGTGGACACCGGTTTTCTCGGACGAACGGTTCCGTTCGTCCAGAGATCATGTCCAAAAACATGATCGGGCAAGATCGTGCCTGATCCAGTTGCGCCGCCAGAAAACATTCACGGAACCGCGATCCTGATCGGCGAGCGCGGCGTCCTTATCACCGGGCCGTCCGGCGCCGGCAAGACGACGCTGGCGCTGACACTCCTGGACCATTGCCGCGCGCGCGGGCTGTTCTCGCGGCTGATCGGCGACGACAGGCTGCTTGCCGCGGCTCGCGCCGGGCGGCTGGTCTGTCGCGTGCCGGCGACCATCGCCGGTCTCGCCGAAGTGCCTGGGTTCATGCCGCGCCCGCTGCCGTTCGAGCCGGGCGGAGTGATCGACCTGCATGTGAGGCTGGTGCCAAAGGCAGAGATGGCCCGTTTCCAGGAGGAAATCAGCGAGCCGGTCGCAGGCTGCCCAGTGCCGCGTATCGACCTTGCCGAGCGTAACGCCGCCACAGCCCTGCCTGCCGTGATGGCGCGGCTGTCGATCCCGCCTTTTCTATGATCCGCCCCGGGTTTTTTGCTGCAATGCGTCAAAATGGCATGGGCCGGCGCAATTTTGGGCTTGTCAACGGGCCGCGCGTCGACAAGATAGCGCTCCCGCCGCCTGGAATGGCTGGCGAGCATAAAATGCGCCTGTGAAGCGGCGATGACGGGAGCCACCAAAGAATGATCGGACTCGTGCTTGTAACGCACGGTCAACTGGCCACCGAGTTCCGACATGCCGTCGAACATGTCGTCGGGCCACAAGACAATTTCGAAACCGTGGCGATCGGTGCCGACGACGATATGGAACAGCGTCGCCGCGACATCGTCGACGCCGTCGCCCGTGTCGATACCGGAGCGGGCGTCATCGTGCTGACCGACATGTTCGGCGGCACGCCGTCGAACCTCGCCATCTCGGTGATGGAGTCCGGCCGCACAGAAGTGATCGCCGGCATGAACCTGCCGATGCTGATCAAGCTGTCCTCGATCCGCAAGGGCGACAACATGGCAGCGGCTCTCGACGAGGCGCAGGCCGCCGGCCGCAAATACATCAATGTCGCCAGCCAGCTTCTGAGCAGCAAATGAACGCGCTATCCCCGGAAAGAGACCAGATCGCCAAAGATCCGATCACCAGGGAGTTTCCGATCGTCAACCAGCGCGGCCTGCATGCGCGCGCCTCGGCCAAATTCGTCCAGCTCGCCAGTGGCTTCAACGCCGCGGTCCATGTCGAGAAGGACGGCGTCAAGGTCGGCGGCACGTCGATCATGGGCCTGATGATGCTTGCCGCCAGCCCCGGCTATTCGATCCGCGTCACCGCCAGCGGGCCGGAAGCACTCGAAGTCATGGACGCGCTTGAGCAGCTTGTAGCGTCGCGCTTCGGCGAGGAATGCTGATCCCGTACACCGCCCAATCATGTCCGAGAGACATGCAGGGATAAAGATTTCTTTATATCCCATTGTCGTCTCGATGCCGATCTGCTAGTCAGGCCGGCAATTCGCGCCCTTCGACGCGCCGACCGGCGCGGGCGCATCCGCAACCAATTCGCAGCATAACAATTCGCATCGGAGCACTGCCATGACGGGTAGCAAGGATTATGTGGTCGCCGACATCTCGCTTGCCGGCTGGGGCCGCAAGGAACTCGATATCGCCGAAACCGAAATGCCGGGCCTGATGGCCTGCCGCGAGGAATTCGGCGCCAAGAAGCCGCTGAAGGGCGCGCGCATCACCGGCTCGCTGCACATGACCATCCAGACCGCGGTGCTGATCGAGACGCTGAAGGCGCTCGGCGCCGACATCCGCTGGGCCTCCTGCAACATCTTCTCGACCCAGGACCATGCCGCCGCGGCGATCGCCGAAGCCGGCATTCCGGTCTTCGCCGTCAAGGGTGAGAGCCTCGAACAGTACTGGGACTACACCGACCGGATCTTCCAGTGGACCGACGGCGGCCTCTCCAACATGATCCTCGATGATGGCGGCGACGCCACCATGTACATCCTGATCGGCGCCCGCGCCGAGGCCGGCGAGGACGTGCTGTCCAACCCGCAGAGCGAGGAAGAGGAATATTTCTATGCTCAGGTCAAGAAGCGCCTGAAGGCTTCGCCCGGCTTCTTCACCAAGCAGAAGGCCGCGATCCGCGGCGTCACCGAAGAGACGACCACCGGCGTCAACCGGCTCTATCAGTTGCAGAAGAAGGGGCTGCTGCCCTTCCCCGCCATCAACGTCAACGACTCGGTCACCAAGTCGAAGTTCGACAACAAGTATGGCTGCAAGGAATCGCTGGTCGACGGCATCCGTCGCGGCACCGACACGATGATGGCCGGCAAGGTCGCGGTCGTCTGCGGTTATGGTGACGTCGGCAAGGGCTCGTCGGCCTCGCTCAAGGGTGCCGGTGCCCGCGTTAAGGTCACCGAGGTCGACCCGATCTGCGCCCTGCAGGCGGCGATGGACGGCTTTGAGGTCGTCACGCTGGAAGATGCGGCTCCGACCGCCGACATCGTCATCACCACCACCGGCAACAAGGATGTCGTCACCCTCGACCATATGCGGTCGATGAAGGACATGGTGATCGTCGGCAATATCGGCCACTTCGACAACGAGATCCAGGTGGCGTCGCTGCGCAATCTGAAATGGACCAACGTCAAGCCGCAGGTCGACATGATCACCTTCCCGGACGGCAAGCGGATGATCCTCTTGTCGGAAGGCCGCCTGCTCAATCTCGGCAACGCCACCGGCCATCCGAGCTTCGTCATGTCGGCCTCCTTCACCAACCAGGTGCTGGCCCAGATCGAACTGTTCAGCAAGGGCGAGCAGTACCAGAACCAGGTCTATGTCCTGCCCAAGCATCTCGACGAGAAGGTCGCGCGCCTGCACCTCGACAAGCTCGGCGCCCGCCTGACCGAATTGTCGGGTGAGCAGGCCGCCTATATCGGCGTCACGCCGCAGGGTCCGTTCAAGCCGGAACACTACCGCTATTAACCAAAGCTAATTTTACTACCAGATATTGACGCCGGGCGATTGACTTTTCGCCCGGCTTTATTTTTGCGCGCGATCAGCCTTCACGGCGATTCGGCGAGGGTTTATTGTCACGTGATTCGCGACGCTTCCGGCCCGAGAGGGGATCAGAGAGGCGCGTTTCAGGGCGGTCTTGCATTCAGGCGGCGGAGAGGACCAAGACATGCCGGGGCAAAACCCGCACGGAGCGGGATCGGCCGTTTCCGGCGGCCATGACGATTCGGGGACTGTAAGCTCGGCCACCCAGGGCGGGCGCCTTTCCTGGCGTGCCCGCGCGGGCGTTTTCCTGGCCAGCTCCGCGCTGGCCGGTCCGTTGGCCAGCGCTGTCGCGCATGCCGAGAACGCCGCCGTGGCCACCGCCGGGCTGTCGATCAACACGGTCGAAGTCATGCAGCTTGCCGTGTTCGTCGGTGTGACCGGCGCGGCATTTCTGTCGGCCATCGTTCTCATCCGCGAACGGGCCCGCACCTCGGCGGAGAATGTCGAACTGAGAAGCCGCGTAGCCGACGTCAACGCAGCACTGCGCCGTTCGGAAGCGCTGCTCAATCTGCGCGACCAGCGTGTGGTCGTCTGGGCCTCGGAAAACAAGAAACCCGAACTCATCGGCACATTGCCGGTCGAAAGCGGCGCACCAGAGGAGCGGGCGGCTTTCCTTGCCTTCGGCCGTTGGCTGATGCCGCGCTCGGCGGCGGCGCTCGAGCATGCCATCGCGGGCTTGCGCGAAAAGGCGAGGCCGTTCGACCTGGTCATCGAATCGCAGGCCGGCGCTCCGCTCGAAGTGCATGGCCGCAAGAGCGCCGCGCACATCCTGGTGCGGTTTGTCTCGCTTTCCGAGACACAGCGCAGCCAGGCCCGGCTGAAGATCGACAACCAGCGGCTGGCCGCCGACCATGACACGATGATCGGCCTGCTCGAGGCGCTGAAGATGCCGGCATGGCTGCGCGACGAGCACGGACGCCTGAAATGGGTCAACCGGGCCTATGCCGACGCGGTCGAAGCCGAGAGTGCCGAAGCCGCCGTTCGCGACGCCAAGGAGTTTCTTGGCGGCCAGGCGCGCGAGGCGATCGGCGCCCAGCACAAATCACATCCGGTCTTCGAGCAGTCGCTCTCCACGGTGATCGAAGGCGACCGCCGCGTCTTCGCGGTGACCGACTTCGCCGGTGCCGACGGTTCAGCCGGCCTTGCCTGCGACACCAGCGCCATCGAGACCATTCGCGGCGAATATGAGCGGACGGTGCGCAGCCACGCCGACACGCTCGACCAGCTCAACACCGCCGTCGCCATCTTCGACACCGACGAGAAGCTGCGCTTCTTCAACCAGGCCTTCCAGAAACTGTGGGGGCTGGACAGCGGCTTCCTGCACAGCGCGCCTGACAACGCGCTTTTGCTCGACCGGCTGCGCAGCGAAGGCAAGATCGCCGAGCAGCCCGAATGGCGCCGCTGGAAGGAAGGCCTGCTCGGCGCCTACCGCGCGGTCGAATCGCAGGAACATTGGTGGCATCTGCCTGACGGCAAGACCATCCGCGTCGTCGCCAACCCGCAGCCCAAGGGCGGCGTCACCTGGGTGTTCGAGAACCTGACCGAGAAGATGGACCTGGAAAGCCGCTATCGCACAGCGGTGCGGGTCCAGGGCGAGACGCTCGACAATCTCGCCGAAGGCGTGGCGGTGTTCGGTCCCGATGGTCGGCTCCGCCTGTCGAACCCGGCCTTTGCCACGCTCTGGGGATTGAGTGGCGACGCCGCCAAGCCCAATGTGCACGTCTCCACCATACGCGACCTTTGCGACCGCCAGGCGGTCGACAGCCCCTGGCCCGGCTTCGTCGCCGCCATCACCGGTTTCGACGACGAGCGCCGCGAACGCCATGGCCAGAGCGAGCTCAACAACGGCACCGTGCTGCGTTACGCCGTGATTCCACTGCCCAACGGGCAAGTGATGATGACCTTCGTCGACGTCACCGACAGCGTGAATGTCGAACGCGCGCTGAAGGACAAGAACGAGGCGCTGGAAAAATCAGACCAGCTCAAGAACGACTTCGTCCAGCACGTGTCCTACGAACTGCGTTCGCCGCTGACCAACATCATCGGCTTCACCGAACTGCTTTCCGTGCCGACGACCGGCCCGCTGAATCAAAAGCAGCGCGAGTATGTCGAGCATGTCAGCTCGTCCTCCTCGGTCCTGCTGACCATCGTCAACGACATACTCGACCTTGCGACAGTCGACGCCGGCATCATGCAGCTCGACATTTCCGAGGTGCATGTCGACCGCACCATCGCGGCGGCTGCAGAACTGGTTGCCGACCGGCTGCAGGAGCATTCGATCCGGCTCGAGGTCGATGCCGCTGCTGCGCCGAAGACGTTCCACGGCGACGAAATCCGCATCCGCCAGATCCTCTACAATCTGCTCAGCAACGCCGCCAACTACGCGCCGGAAGCCAGCACCATCCGTCTCGCCTGCCGCCATCTGGCGGATGGGGTGGAATTCTCGGTGCATGACGACGGTCCCGGCATGCCGCCGGATGTTCTGGATTCGGTGTTCCGCCGCTTCGAACCGCGTACAAATGGCGGACGCCGGCGAGGTGCCGGCCTCGGTCTGTCGATCGTCAAAAGCTTTGTCGAACTGCATGGCGGCCACGTTCGCATCGAAACCGGCAAGGACAAGGGCACGACCGTCATCTGCACCTTCCCCGACATGCCGGGCATCCGCGCCGCGGCCGAGTAGCGCGCTCGATGACGGGCCTGGTGCTGGAGCGGTTGCTCATCGACGAGACACAGACAGCGCGATTGGGTGAAGACCTGGCGCTGGCATTGCGTGCCGGCGACGTGCTGGCGCTCAAGGGCGATCTCGGCGCCGGCAAGTCCACTCTCGCACGGGCCCTGATCCGGACGCTGGCGGACGACACCAGCCTCGACGTGCCAAGCCCGACCTTCACTTTGGTGCAGAGCTACGACACGCGCATCCCGGTCCATCATTTCGATCTCTACCGCTTGTCCTCGGCAAGCGAGCTCGACGAGCTCGGCTTCGACGAAGCGCTGACGCAAGGTGCTGCCCTGGTCGAATGGCCCGAGCGGGCCGAAGGCTATCTGCCTAAGACAACGCTTTCGATCGAACTCGTCCAACATGGCGAGGGCCGGCTGGCGCGAGTGTCCGGGCAAGGGGCGACCTTCGACCGCGCAGCGCGATCGCTGGCCATGCGCGGTTTTCTGGAAGATGCTGGCTGGGGCGAAGCGCGGCGGCGCCATTTCATCGGCGACGCCTCGGCCCGCTCCTATGAGATCGTCACGCTCGCCGGCCACGAGCCGCGCGTGCTGATGAACTCGCCGCGGCTGCTGCTCGGCCCCCCTGTGCGCGACGGCAAACCCTATGCCGTGATCGCGCACACCGCCCAGTCGGTCTCCGCCTTCGTCGCCATTGACCGCGCCTTGAAGGCCGGCGGCGTCAGCGTTCCGGAAATCCATGCCGAGGACCAGGACCAGGGCTTCCTGCTCATCGAACATCTCGGTGCTGAAGGATTTCTCGGCAAGGACGGCGAGCCCATAGCGGAACGCTACGCCGCCGCTGCCGAACTGCTGGCCATGATGCATGGCCGGACCTGGCCACGGCGCCTGCAAGCCGGACCAGGCAGCTTCCACGAGGTGCCGCCCTTCGACCGCGACGCGATGATGATCGAAGCCGATCTGCTGGTCGACTGGTATGTGCCGGCGATATCGGGCGACCCGGCCAGCGACGATCTGCGCACTGGCTACGCCAGGGAATGGAATGCGCTTTTCGACCGGCTGCATGGCAGCGAATACACGCTGATGCTGCGCGACTTCCATTCGCCCAACATCATCTGGCGTCGCGACCGCGCCGGCCATGACCGGCTGGGCATCGTCGATTTCCAGGATGCGCTGATCGGGCCTTCAGCCTATGACGTGGCTTCACTGGCCATGGATGCCCGCGTCACCCTATCGCCCGAAATCGAAAAGCGGACGCTCGAAGCCTATGTCGCGGCGCGCCATGCAGCGGGTGCCTTCGACGAAGCGGGTTTCCTGGAAGCCTATGCAATCATGGCCGCACAGCGCAATTCCAAGATCCTCGGCATTTTCGTGCGGCTCGAAAAGCGCGATGGCAAACCTTATTATCTGAAGCACCTGCCGCGCATCCGCGACTATCTGCGCCGGGCGCTGTCCCACCCAGCGCTCGCCAGCCTGCGGGATTTCTATCACGCGCATGGCTTGCTTGAGGAACGAACGCTGTGACAGCAAGACCGGACACTGCCATCGTGCCCAAAACTGCAATCGTACTCGCCGCCGGGCTCGGCAAGCGCATGCGGCCGATCACCGACACCATCCCCAAGCCGCTGGTCAGGATCGCCGGCAAGACGTTGCTCGACTGGGGACTCGACAGCCTCGCCGCCGCTGGCGTCGCCAAGGCCGTGGTCAACGTCCACTATCTGCCAGAACAGATCGTCGCCCATGTCGCCGCGCGCCATCTGCCCCACATCATCATTTCCGATGAGAGCGACCGGCTGCTCGATTCGGCCGGCGGCATCGTCAAGGCGCTGCCGGAACTGGGCGAGCAGCCCTTCTACATCCTCAATGCCGACACGTTCTGGATCGACCACGGTCCGCTCAATCTTGGCCGCCTCGCCCTTGCATGGGACGCCGCGAAAATGGATATTCTGCTGATGCTGGCGGATCTCCATCAGGCGACAGGACACTGTGGCAGCACCGATTTCCTGGTGGCGCCGGACGGTGCCCTGCGGCGTTCGAAAGGCGATCCCGCTGGGCTGATCTATGCCGGCGCGGCGATCATCCATCCGCGCCTGTTCGCGGACGCATCGGCCGAACCGCATTCGCTCAACGCCTATTTCGACAAAGCCATTGCCGCCGGCCGCCTGTTCGGCATGCCGATGCACGGCCATTGGATCACCGTCGGCACGCCCGATGCCATTCCGCAGGCGGAAGCAGCGGTCGCCGGCGCGTTAGCCGAGATGCAATGAGCGGCTCGAGCCGCGTTTTCTCGATTCCTTCCGGAGCGCCGTTTCTGCCGACGCTGGCCGAGGCGCTGCTTGCCGGCCGGCTGGTTCCGGGATTTCGGTTCGACGGCGACCCGCTCGCTCTGGCCGATGTCACCATCTATGTGCCGACGCGCCGCGCCGCGCGTGCTTTGCGCGGTGTCTTCGTCGACAGCTTGAAAGCACGCGGCGGTGGCGGTTCGGCGATCCTGCCGGTCATCCGTCCGCTCGGCGAGTTCGATGAGGACGAGGCCGCGTTCGACGCCGAACCATCGGCGGCAATCGATCTCGCGCCGCCGATCTCGGCAACCGAACGCCTGTTGCTGCTGACGCCGCTGGTGCGGGCGTGGAAACGCCGGCTGCCGGAACATGTGGTGAAGCTTTTCGCGGAGGAAATCGTTATCCCCGCTTCCACCGCCGACGCGATCTGGCTGGCGCGCGATCTTGCCGGGCTGATGAATGAGATCGAGACGGAAGGCACCGACTGGGCAAAGCTCAAGGACCTGGTGACCGGCAGCCTTGCCGGATGGTGGCAGGTGACGCTCGAATTCCTCGGCATCGTCACCGATGCCTGGCCGAAATTCCTGAGCGAGAGCGACCGCTCCAATCCGGCCGCGCATCGCAGCGCGCTGATCCGCTTCGAGGCGGAGCGGCTGCGGCGCAACCCGCCGGCCGGACCGGTCATCGCCGCGGGATCGACCGGTTCGATACCGGCGACGGCTGAACTGCTTGCGGCGATCGCCCGCTTGCCCGGCGGCGCCATCGTGCTGCCCGGGCTCGACCGGACGCTGGACGAAGCGTCTTTCCAGGCGCTCGTCGCACCCGGCGCGCGGCCGGCCGTGCTTGGCCACCCGCAATATGGCCTGGCCAGGCTGATCGGCAAGATCGGCGTGCTGCGCTCAGATGTCGAGGAGATCGGCGTGGCCGAACCGCGGCTGGCGCTACGCGCCGCCCTTGTCGGCGAAGCGCTGCGGCCGGCCGAAACAACTGAGCTATGGGCCGAGACGCGCAACGGGTTTTCGGCGTCCGACATTGCCGGCGCCTTCGCCGACGTGACGCTGCTCGAGGCAGCCAGCGAACGCGACGAAGCGGTCGCCATTGCGGTCGCGCTGAAGCAGGCCGTCGAACAGCCCGGCCAAAGGGCGGCTCTCGTTACCGGCGACCGGGCGCTGGCGCGCCGTGTCTCGGTCGAACTCCAGCGCTTCGGCGTCGTCGCCGACGATTCCGGCGGCACGCCGCTCGCCAACAGCCCAGCGGCCAGTCTGCTCCGACTGGCGCTGGAAGCGGTGTTCCGGCCGGGCGATCCGGTCGGCCTTTTGTCGCTGCTCAAGCATCCGCTGCTCGGCCTCGGCCTCGAACGCGCCGCTGTGCGCCACGCGGCGGAACTGGTCGAACTGGTGGCACTGCGCGGCGGCACCGGCCGCCCCGACATCGTTTCGCTGCCGGAATTGTTCGAAAACCGTCTCACCGGACTGGGCGATGACAGCCGGCCGCCCTTCTGGTTTTCCCGGCTGACCGTACGTTCAATAGAGGATTCGCGGAACCTTCTTGCACGCCTGGCAGAAGCGCTGGCGCCGCTTTCGGCCTTTCGCAGCCAGGCGGATGCCGATCTTGCCGCACTGGTCGAAGCCAGCGTCATGGCCCTGGAAAATCTCGGCCGTTCCGCCGATGGCGGCCTGGGCGACCTCTATGCCGGCGACGCCGGCGAAAAGCTCGCCGACTTGTTGCGCGGGCTGGTCGCGGCATCGGCGCCGCTGTCGTTTGCCGCCGGCGAATGGCCCGATGTGATGGACGCGCTGGTCGCGCCCGAGACGGTCAAGCCGGCGCAAGGCACCGACAGGAACATCGCCATCTGGGGTGCGCTGGAAGCGCGGTTGCAGGATGTCGACACGCTGGTCATCGGCGGCCTCAACGAAGGTGTCTGGCCGCGCAAGCCGGAGAGCGACCGCTTCATGTCGCGGCTGATGAAGACCGGCATCGATCTCGAACCGCCCGAACGGCGCATCGGCCTTGCCGCGCATGATTTCCAGATGGCCATGGGCGCGAGACATGTGGTGCTGGCCCGCTCGGCGCGTTCCGGCGACGCACCGGCCGTGCCATCGCGCTGGCTGCAGCGCCTCTTGACCTTCATCGGCAATGACCATGCGGCAACCTTGCGCCGGCGCGGCGACGAGCTGCTTGCCTGGGCACGCGCGCTCGATACCGGTCCAAAGCAGGATTTCGCGCCGCGGCCGCAACCGAAGCCGCCGCTTTCAGTGCGCCCAACGCATTTCTCGGTCACCGAGATCGAGACGTTGCGTCGTGATCCCTACGCCGTCTATGCGCGAAGAATCCTCGGCCTGATGCCACTCGACCCGGTCATCCGCGATCCCGGTGCCGCCGAGCGCGGCACGCTTTTCCACGCCATCCTGCATCTGTTCTCCAGCCGCGTGGCCGATCCGCGCGCGCCCGATGCGCTGACCAGCCTCATTGCCGCCGGCCGCGCCTGTTTTGCCGAGGCCGCCCTTCCGGCCGATGTCGAGGCGGTGTGGTGGCCGCGCTTCGAAAAGCTCGCCGCCAACATCATCGAGTGGGAGCGCACGCGCGCCGATGCGGTGGTTCGCCGACATGCCGAGGAGCGCGCGGGGAAGACCACCGTCGGACAGTCCGGCGTCACGCTGTCCGGTTATGCCGACCGCGTTGATCTGCTGGCCGGCGGCATGGCCGATATTTTGGACTACAAGACCGGTTCTTCGCCCTCCAAGGCGCAGGCGCACACGCTGCTGACGCCACAACTGGCGCTGGAAGGCGCACTGCTGCGGCGTGGCGCGTTCAAGGATTTGGGCGCGCGCGAACCGTCGCAGCTGGCCTTCATCAGGCTGAAGCCGAATGGCGAAGTGTTCGAAGAGTCCATCCTTGAACACAACCGCCAGCCAAGGACCGCCGCCGATCTTGCCGAAGAAGCCTGGGCGCGGCTGGAAAAGCTTTTGATCCACTATGGCGACCCGGCGACCGGCTATCTGTCGCGCGCTCTGCCGTTTCGCGAAGGCGAGACCGACGGCGACTACGACCATCTCGCCCGTGTGCTCGAATGGTCCGCGGGCGGCGATGCCGGTGACGAGGGAGGGGAGGCATGAAGAAGGCCTATCCCATCCCGAGCGATACCGCGACCAGCCAGGCCCGTGCCGCCGATCCCCAGAATTCCGCCTGGGTGTCGGCCAATGCGGGCTCGGGCAAGACCCATGTGCTGGCCCAGCGCGTCATCCGGCTGCTGCTCAACGGCACCGACCCGTCGAAAATCCTGTGCCTGACCTATACGCGCGCCGCCGCCGCCAACATGTCGAACCGGGTCTTTTCCACGCTGTCGGACTGGACGGTCCTCGGTGACGCCGAGCTGGCCGCGAAGATCGAGGCGCTGGAAGGACGGCGGCCCGACCGTGACACCATGCGCCGGGCGCGACGTCTGTTCGCCGAGGCGCTGGAAACGCCTGGCGGGCTGAAGATCCAGACCATCCACGCCTTCTGCGAATCCGTGCTCCACCAGTTCCCGCTGGAGGCCAACATCCCGGCCCATTTCGAGATGCTCGACGGCCAGATGGAGGCCTCGCTGTTCGCCGCAGCGCGCCGCGAGATGATTTCCGGCACGGCTGCCGGCAACGCGGATCTTGCCGACGCCTTCGCCACCGTGCTGGAACGTGGCGGCGAGGCCGGTCTCGACGCCTTGCTTAGCGAGATCGTGCGCAAGCGCGACGGGCTGCGCCAGTTCCTCGATGCGGTCGGGCTTGACGGATTCCAGCCACTATTCGATGAATTCCATTTCCGCCCCGGCCAGACCGCTGAAGGGCTGGCGGCATCGGTGTGGCCGCTGCCCGGCTTCCTGCCGGACTATTTCGTCGGCTTCGCTCAAGCCGCCGAAGCCACCGACGCCAGATCGGTGTTGAACAACATCCTGCCCTATGCGCGTCAGGCTTTTGCAGAGAGCGATCCCGTTCGCCGGCTGCAACTGCTCGCCAGAGCCTTCCTGAAGACCGATGGCGATCCCTACGATCCGTCAAAGGCCTTCAAGAAAGCCCTGACCGATCGCCTGCCCGATCTGGCCGAGCGCTATCTCTCGGCATCCAGCGCCATCATCGAAACCGTCGACCGGCTGGCGCTGTTCCGCATGCTGGAAGGCACCCGCGCGGCGCTGACCATCGCCGACTGGCTGATCGCCCGCTACGAAGTGCTGAAGCGCAGCCGCGGCTTTCTCGACTTCAACGATTTGATCACCCGCACCGTCAACCTTCTGGCACGGCCCGATGCCGGCCCCTGGGTGCAGTACAAGCTCGACCAAGGCATCGACCACATCCTGCTCGATGAGGCGCAGGACACCAGCCCGGATCAATGGGAGGTGGTGAAGCGGCTGGCGGAGGAATTCTTTGCCGGCTTCGGCGCGCGCGACCGGGTCCACCGCACGGTGTTTGCCGTCGGCGACGAAAAGCAGTCGATCTACTCCTTCCAGGGGGCTGCCCCGGACTCGTTCGCCGACAGCCGGCTGCTGTTCGCGGGACGGGTGCGCGATGCCGAAGCGTCCTTCGCCGACCTCAAGCTGACCTGGTCGTTCCGCTCGACCGACGACGTGCTGGCCGCCGTCGACCGCGTCTTTGCCGATCCGATCGTACGGCGGGGCATCAGCCATGATCCCGACCCGCTGAGCCACAAGGCGATCCGCACCGATGCGCCGGGCTATGTCGAAGTTTGGCCATCGATCGGCGCCGATGTGGTCGATGAGCCCGACGACTGGACGCAGGCGATCGACCATGCTCACGCGCCGGCGGTGCGCGTTGCCGAGAATGTGGCGGCGACCATTGCCGGCTGGATCGGCAAGGGCGAAATCATCGAAGGCCGAGGCAAGCGGCTGCGGCCAGGCGATGTTCTGGTGCTGGTGCGCAAGCGCGACAGTTTTGTCCATGCGCTGACGCGAGCCCTCAAGCGCCGCGACATCCCGGTCGCTGGCGCCGACCGGCTGAGCTTGCCGGGCCATATCGCGGTCAAGGACCTGATCGCGCTCGGCCATCTGCTGATCCAGCCACAGGACGATCTGTCGCTCGCCGCCGTGCTGCGCAGCCCGATCTTCGACCTGCCTGAGGAGACGCTGTTCACGCTCGCCGCGCAGCGATCGCCCGGCGTGTCGCTGGCCGCTTCGCTGCGCCAGCGCGCCGGCGAAAGCGAAGCCCTCGCAAAGGTCGTCGCCCAGCTTGATCTCTGGTCTAATGAGGCCGCCTTCAAGCCGGTGTTCGAGTTCTATGCTGGCCTGCTGGCTCGCGATGGCGTGCGCCGAAAAATGATCGCGCGGCTCGGTCCGGAAGCCGGCGATATTCTCGATGAGTTCCTGAGCTTCTGCCTTGCCGAGGAACGGACCGGCCTGCCCGGACTGGAAGCTTTCCTGTCGACGCTGGAGAACGCCGGCCCCGAGATCAAGCGTGAGATGGACCAGACGCGTGACGAGGTGCGCGTCATGACCGTGCACGCCGCCAAGGGGCTGGAGGCGCCGGTGGTGTTCCTGGTCGATGGCGGCTCCGCCCCATTCAGCGACCAGCATCTGCCGCGCCTGATGCCCTTCGGCGGCTCGGGCCGCAACTTTGACGGCAAGGGCTATCTCTGGCGCTCGGCCAGCGATGTCGCCAACGGCTTTTCGAAAGCGGCGGCCGCGCGTGCACGGGAACTCGCCGACGACGAATACCGCCGGCTGCTCTATGTCGGCATGACCCGTGCCGAGGACCGGCTGATCGTCTGCGGCTATCACGGCAAGCGGGCGCCGAACACCGGCACCTGGCATTCGATCGTCAGCCGTGCGCTGATCGGTGCGCCCGAGAGCGAACAGCGTCCGCACCCCGCCGGCGGCGACCCGGTGCATCGTTTCCATGTCACCAACCTGCCCCCGGTCGCGCCAGGCGTCAGTGAACAGGCGCGGCAGGCCGATGCTTTCGAGCCGTTGCCGGTGACCCTGTTCCGGCCCTTGCCGCCTTACGAGGACTTGCCGCGTCCGCTGTCGCCATCCGGTGCCTCGGCGCTGATCGAGGAAGGTAAGGAAGCCGTGGTCGACAAGGCCTCGCCGGTGCTGGACGCCGACGCCGAGCCTGGCTTCGCCGTGCTGCGCGGGCTCGCCCTGCACAAATTGCTGCAGATGTTGCCTGGCATTGCCGAGGATGAGCGCCCTGGCGCAGCGGAGCGCTACCTTGCGCGGGTCGGTGCAGAATGGTCCTCGTCTGAACGGGAAAAGGCTCTGGCATCGGTCATCACCATCCTTGCCGACCCACGCCTCGGCCAACTGTTCGCGCCATCGTCGCGCGCCGAAGTGGCGATCATGGGTAGCCTGGAGGTCCGAGGAAAAAAGCGTTCCATTTCCGGCAAGATCGACCGGCTGGCGGTGACAGCGGACACGGTCTCGATCGTCGATTACAAGACCAACCGGCCGGCGCCGGCCTCGCTGGCCGAGGTTCCACCGGCCTATCTGCTGCAACTGGCGCTCTATCGCGCCCTGCTGCAGCCGCTTTATCCCGGGCGCGAGGTCAAGGCGGCCTTGCTGTTCACCGAAGCGCCACGGCTGATCGAACTGCCGGCCAGCGCTATGGATGACGCCCTTGCCCGACTCACAGGAGCGTGACACAAGACCTGCTTGAAGAAGGGCGCGACAACCACCACATTTGGTGCGACAAAGAACTCTCGAAAGGATTTTCCGCATGGGTGCCACCGTCAAGGTTGACAAGAACAATTTCCAGGCCGACGTGCTCGATGCCAACGTCCCGGTCGTCGTCGACTTCTGGGCGGAATGGTGCGGCCCGTGCAAGATGATCGCGCCGGCGCTCGAAGACATCGCCACCGAACTTGGCGCCAAGGTCAAGATCGCCAAGCTCAACATCGACGAGAATCCCGAGCTGGCCGCGCAGTTCGGCGTGCGTTCGATCCCGACTCTGATGATCTTCAAGGGCGGCGAAATGGCCGACATGAAGGTGGGTGCGGCACCGAAGACCGCGCTGTCGCACTGGATCAATGGCAACCTCGCCTGATCCCAACTGAATTCCCGATGTCAAAGCCCGGCCATCGCGCCGGGCTTTTTGTTGGCGCCATCGCTAGGCCGTTCTGGCCCTCACGTCTGGCCACTCCATGTCTTCTGTTGGCAGCAGAACCAGGGAGAACGCTATGACCGGATCCGCCAAGGCCACCGTCTTCATCGACAATGAGCGCGTCATCGTCACCGAGTACCGCTTCCAGCCGGGCGACAACACCGGCTGGCATCGCCACGGCCACGACTATGTCGTGGTGCCGCTGATGGATGGCAAGCTGAAGCTGGTGACCAAGGACGGCGAAACCTTCGCCGAGATGAAAAAAGGCGCGCCCTATTTCCGCAAGGAGGGCGTCGAACATGACGTTATCAGCGCCAATGACGGCGAGTATGCATTCATCGAGATCGAGTTGAAGTGAATCCGCTTATCGCGCACTGGAAATCCATCAGCCGGTCGAGCAGGTGATGGCGTGCCATCACCTGCCATCTTGATGGCAAGGACGGATCGGCCTATATTTCTTCCAGCAAGGGAGTTTTACATGGCCGAACCACAGCTCTCAGTCCGCAGCGCAAAAGCACGCGACCTGGCTCATAGGCTTGCTCGTCGTGAAAATCGTTCGATAGCCGACGTGGTCGAACGCGCGCTTGAATCCTACGAGATTCGTGAAGCTGGACGTGAACCCGCCTCCACCTTCTACGCCAGCCTGACCGCAAGCAGTGGTGTCGACATCGATCTGGAGAAAGTTATTCGCGAAGGGCGCGAGGTTCATCCAGGAGTTGAGCTTTGATTTTCGTCGATACCAACGTGATTTCGGAGTCTCTGAAGAAGGCGCCAAACTCGGCAGTGCTGGCGTGGCTTGTCCGTAATGACGCTGAACTGGCCCTTCCCACAGTGACGATCGCTGAAATCGCCTTCGGTATTCAAAAGATACGACCTGATGAGCGTGCCGATCGGCTGGAACAGGGACTTTCCCGATGGCGCCATCGATTTGCCGGCCGGATTTTTGGACTGACGGAAGATGCGGCTTTGGCTTACGGCGAGATCATGGGGGCCGCGACGCGCCAAGGTCGCGGCATGTCGGCTCCCGATGGCATGATTGCGGCGATAGCGCGCGTGAATGGAGGCCGGCTGGCAACACGCAATCTCAGCGACTTTGGCACCACCAGCCTTGACCTGATCTCACCGTGGGATTTCTGATCGGGCTCTCGGACCACTCGGATTAAAGCCGAACCATCTAAGGCACCTCAGGTCGGTGGCGTGCCGTTCTCGGCCAGCACCGCCCCAGCCAGGTAAAGCGACCCGCCAATCAGGATGCGCGGCGGCGGGCCGTCCCAGGTGTCGCGCAGCAGCATCAGCGCACTGGCGACGGAACTCACCGGCTCGGCCGTCAGCCCGGCTTCCGTGGCGCGGATCGCCAGTTCGTCGTTGGGCACGCCGGCATCGCTCAGGCTCACCGGCACGGTGTAGACATGCCGGACGAGGCCCTTGAAGGCGCGGAAATAGCCGCTCTGGTCCTTGGTGTTGATCATGCCCGAAATGAGGAACAGCGGGCGCGGGTTCTTTTCCTCCTGCTCGGCCAGCGCTTCGGCAACGACCACGCCGGCGCCCGGATTGTGGCCGCCGTCGAGCCAGATGTCGGCGCCCTTCGGTGCCAACTCCGCCAGCCGGCCCTGCGCCAGTTTCTGCATGCGGCCGGGCCAGGCGACATGGGTCATCGCCTTCTCGGCGGCGCGGTGGCTGATCTCGAAGCCGGCCGCCTTGACCGCGGCGATCGCGGCGGCCGCATTGGCGAACTGGTGGCGCCCGGGCAGCCGCGGCGGCGGCAGGTCCATCAGGCCGTCCTCGTCCTGGTAGACCATGCGGCCGTTTTCCTCGAAGGCGAGGAAATCCTGGCCGTAGACGAAGGTCGGGCACTCCAGCCGCTCGGCGGTTTCGATCAGCACCTGCAGCGCCGTCTCGCTCTCCTGCGCGCCGATCACCACCGGGCAGCCGCGCTTCATGATGCCGGCCTTTTCGGCGGCGATCAGTTCGACACGGTCGCCGAGATAGGCCTCGTGGTCCATCGACACCGGCATGATCACCGACACGGCGGGTCTCGCGACAACATTGGTGGCGTCGAAGCGGCCGCCAAGACCGACCTCGATGATGGCGACGTCGGCCGGATGTTCCGAAAACAGGATGAAGGTGACGGCGGTGAGGATCTCGAAGACGGTGATCTTCTGGCCGTCATTGGCCTTGGCGACGCGGGCGATGGCCTCGGCGAAGACATCGTCGTCGACCAGCCTGCCGCCACCCTCGGCGGCAAGCCGGTAGCGCTCGTGCCAGCTGACCAGGTGCGGCGAGGTGTGGACGTGGACAAGACTGCCTGAAGCCTCAAGCAATGCCCTGGAGAAGGCGGCGCAGGAGCCCTTGCCGTTGGTGCCGGCGATGTGGATTACCGGCGGCAGCAAGTCCTGCGGGTTGCCAAGCCGCTCCAAGAGCCGCGTGATGCGGTCGAGCGAAAGGTCGAAGCCTTTCGGGTGAAGCGCCATCAGGGCTTCGATTTCGCGGTCGGCGGCAAGCGTTGTCATGGCAGAATCCCGGCGCATGGCCCGAGGACCAGAATCAATCCCGGAATGGCCATGGCAATCAAAAGGCTACAGCGCGCCATGGACATGACGCAATCGCTGTTCGCGGCGGCCAAAGCCGCCTTGTTTTTGTGCATGTCGTCTTCCCAAAACCGAGGTCACTTTTGGGCGACATACACAGTGTCGCGTCCTCAGACCTGCGGCCTGGCTTCGGCCGCAATGACGGCGGGCGGCAGGATTTCCGGCTCGAGCGGCTTTTGCTCGACCGGCATCTTGAGCAGCATCTTCAACAGCCGCGCGATCGTTTCGCGCATCTCAAGCCGCGACACCACCATGTCGACCATGCCGTGCTCCATCAGATATTCGGAGCGCTGGAAGCCATCCGGCAGTTTCTCGCGGATGGTCTGTTCGATGACGCGCGGTCCGGCAAAACCGATCAGCGCACCAGGCTCGGCGATGTGCACGTCGCCCAGCATGGCGTAGGAGGCGGTGACGCCGCCGGTGGTCGGGTTGGTCAACACGACGATGTAGGGCAGGCCGGCTTCCTTCAGCCGGTCGACGCCGACCGTGGTGCGCGGCAATTGCATCAGGGACAAAATGCCTTCCTGCATACGGGCGCCGCCGGAGGCGGCAAACAGGATCAGCGGCCGCTTGCGCTGCAAGGCGACTTCGAAACCGTGGACAATGGCGTCACCGGCGGCCATGCCGAGCGAGCCGCCCATAAAGGCGAAATCCTGCACCGTCACCACCACCGGCAAGCCTTCGACGGTGCCCAGTGCATTGATGATCGCGTCTTCCAGGCCGGTCTTGGCCTTTGCATCCTTCAGTCGGTCGACATAGCGCTTCTCGTCGCGGAATTTCAGCGGATCCTGCATGACCTTGGGGTTGTCCAGGGTCTCGTACTTGCCGTCGTCGAAGAAGAATCTCAGCCGCTCCTTGGCCGAGATCTTCATATGATGGCCGGATGACGGGATGACGAACTGGTTGGATTCCAGGTCCTTGTGGAACACCATTTCGCCGGTCTCGGGATCCTTGATCCAGAGATTCTCGGGCATGTCAGTGCGCCGGCCGAGCATCGAGTTGATCTTCGGGCGAACGTAATTGGTGATCCAGTTCATCGCTTCGGCTCCTGTCCTGACGAAGAGTTGGGTAAAGAGGTAGGAAAACTATTCGGCGGCAGCAAGGCGGGCCGAGCGCACGCCTTGCGCCAGGCCGCTGACCAGCGTCGCGACGGCCTCGGCCGGGTCTGCGGTCTTTTCGCCCTTCGGCCCCAGCACATTGGCGACCGCGTTGACGATCGCGGTGCCGACGACGACGCCATCGGCATTGGCGCCGATGACACGCGCCTGCTCAGCGGTCTTGACGCCGAAGCCAACGCAGACCGGCAGGTCCGTGTGGCTCTTGATGCGCTTGACCGCCGCCGCCACCTTGCCGGTGTCGGCCAGCGCCGAGCCGGTGATGCCGGTCATCGACACGTAATAGACGAAGCCGGACGTGTTCTGCAGCACCTTGGGAAGGCGCTTGTCGTCGGTGGTCGGCGTCGCAAGCCGGATGAAGTTGATGCCGGCTTTCAGTGCCGGAATACACAGTTCCTCATCCATCTCCGGCGGCAGGTCGACGACGATCAGGCCATCTATGCCGCTGGCCAGCGCGTCTTTCAGGAAACGGTCGACGCCGTAGATGTAGATCGGGTTGTAATAGCCCATCAGCACGATCGGCGTTTCGTTGTCACTGGTCCGGAATTCGGCCGCCATCTTCAGCGTCTTGACCAGCGTCTGACCGCCTTTCAGCGCGCGCAGGCCGGCGGCCTGGATCGCCGGGCCGTCGGCCATCGGATCGGAAAACGGCATGCCGAGTTCGATGATGTCGGCGCCGGCCGTCGGCAGCGCCTTCATGATCGACAGTGAGGTGTCGTAGTCGGGGTCGCCGCCCATGAAATAGGTGACGAGCGCCGGACGGCCTTCGTTTTTCAGCTTCGCCATGCGGCGGTCGATGCGGGTCGTCATGATCAGATCTCCATGCCCAGCATCGAGGCCACCGTATGCACGTCCTTGTCGCCACGGCCGGACAGGTTGACGATGACGATCTGGTCCTTGTCCATTCCCGGTACGATCTTCACCGCGTGCGCAATGGCGTGCGCGGATTCCAGTGCCGGGATGATGCCTTCGACGCGCGTCGTCAGCTTGAAGGCTTCGAGCGCCTCATCGTCGAGGATCGGCACATATTCGACGCGGCCGGAGTCACGCAGCCAGGAATGCTCCGGGCCAACGCCGGGATAATCGAGACCGGCCGAGATCGAATGGCCGTCCATGATCTGGCCATCGGCATTCTGCAGGAGATAGGTGCGGTTGCCGTGCAGCACGCCGGGCGCGCCGGCATTCATCGAGGCGCAATGCTCGATGCCGTCGAGGCCACGGCCACCAGCCTCGATGCCGATGATGCGCACATCCTTGTCATCGAGGAAGGGATGGAACAGGCCGATGGCGTTGGAGCCGCCGCCGACAGCGGCGATGATGGTGTCCGGCAGCCGGCCTTCCTGTTCGAGGATCTGTGCGCGCGCCTCGGTGCCAATGACCGACTGGAAGTCGCGCACCAGCTCCGGATAGGGGTGCGGGCCGGCGGCGGTGCCGATCAGGTAATAGGTGTCCTCGACATTAGTCACCCAGTCGCGCAATGCCTCGTTCATGGCATCCTTCAGCGTGCCGTGGCCAGCTGTGACCGGCCGCACTTCGGCGCCGAGCAGCTTCATGCGGAAGACGTTCGGGCTTTGCCGGGCAACGTCGGTGGCGCCCATGTAGACGACGCAGGGAAAGCCGAAGCGGGCGGCGACGGTGGCGGATGCCACGCCATGCTGGCCGGCGCCGGTCTCGGCGATGATGCGCTTCTTGCCCATGCGCTTGGCGAGCAGGATCTGGCCGAGGCAGTTGTTGATCTTGTGCGAGCCGGTGTGGTTCAGGTCCTCGCGCTTGAAATAGACCTTTGCGCCACCCCCAAGGCCCTTTGCCGAGGAAACCTCACGAAGATGCTTGGTCAGGCCTTCGGCGAAATAGAGCTTGGACGGCCGCCCGGCATAGTGGGTCGAAAGATCGGTCAGCTCAGCCCGGAAATCCGGATCGTTCTTGACCTCGTTCCAGTGCCGTTCCAGGTCGAGGATCAATGGCATCAGCGTTTCGGCGACGAAACGACCGCCGAAAATGCCGAACATGCCCTGTTCGTCGGGTCCGGTACGGAAGGAATTGGGTGTCGCCGGCTTGTTCATAGCCGATCTCCTAAATCTTATGTTTGAACATGTCCTTGTCGGAAAACCGGTTCCCACTTTTCCGGAACATGCTCTGTTGAACCCCGATCAGGCGGCGCGGTCGTCGCGTGCTGCCCGGACGGCCCGGAAAAACTGTTCGATCAGCGCCGGATCCTTGACGCCCGGCGCGCTTTCCACGCCGGAGGAAATGTCTATTCCGGGCGGGTTGGCAAGCCGAAGGGCGTCGCCGATGTTGGCGGCGTTGAGCCCACCGGAAAGCATGTAATCGACGCCGGCGTCAAGGCCGGCGAGGATGCGCCAGTCGAAGGCCACGCCATTGCCGCCCGGCAGCTCAGAGCCCTTCGGCGGCTTGGCATCGAACAGGAAGCGGTCGGCGACGCCGATGAACGGCTTGATCCGGTCGAGATCGGCGGCCTCGCTGAGCGGCAGCGCCTTCATCACCGGCAGGCCATAGCGGGCTTTCAGTTCGGCCACCCGCTCGGGTGTTTCCGAGCCGTGCAGCTGCAGCATGTCGGGCTGCATCTTTTCGACAATCCCGTCCAGGAAGGTGTCGCTGGCGTCGACGGTAACCGCGACCGCCAAGGCCTTGCCGCGCGCCGCTTCGCGCAGGCGCCCGGCTTCAGCCGGCTCGACGTAACGCGGGCTCTTGGCAAAGAAAATAAAGCCGACATGGCTGGCGCCGCCGGCGAGGGCCGCAGCCATTGCCTGGTCGGTCTTCAAGCCGCAGATTTTGATGTCGAGCGCCATGGCGCGGGAATTGGCATGAAACGCGCCAAGAGTCGAGAAAAAGCATGCTGTTTGCCAGCACGGCCAAAGGCGCTACCTATTGATGGACAGCATGTAGATTGGATTGACAGCATGCCGGGCGGGAGAAAGATCATGGCTGACAGAACCATTGCTGAACTCAGGCAGAAGATCGCCCAGGCGCGCGAGGTCATCGCGCATCTGATGGACAAGGCCGCCTTCAACGGCGCCGAGGCGCATCGCGCGCTGGATTATTTCGGTGGCGATGAATTCGACGGCAACTTCCTGCCATGGCCGCATCATGGCGACGAGGGTCTGCGGCCGGATGAGCTCAACGCCGCGAACGATGATTGACTACTCGAACACGATCGCTTGCAGGGCGCCACCATTGCGCTTCAGCCAGTCCTTGCAGCGGTCGGTGTCGGGGCAGAGTTTTTCGCACAATTTCCAGAATTTCGGGCCGTGGTTCATCTCCTTGAGATGCGCCACCTCATGCGCGACGAGATAGTTTATGACCGGCTGCGGCGCCATCATGATGCGCCAGGAGAAGGAGAGATTGCCTTCCGAGGTGCAGGAGCCCCAGCGGCTGGAGGTGTCCTTGTAGCGGATCGCCTTGGCGCGCTTGCCGAGCGCCTCGGTGTGTTTGATCACCAGCTTCTCGATCTCCTTCTTGGCCTCGCGCTTCAAGAAATCGGCGATGCGGCGCGGCAGATGTATGCGATCGCCATGCACGATCAGCAGCGGACCGCGCTCGTCACGTGATATGGTGACAGTGCCGCGCTTTGACGGCTCATGGACGATGCGGTGCGGTACGCCGCGCACCGGGATCTTGATGCCCGGCCGCACTTGTGGGCGCGTCGGCACCTTGGCGAGGCGCTGTTCCAGCCAGTCCTGATGGCGGTCGAGGAACCTGTCTACCTCGCCCCGGCGCAAGCCCGGCGGGACGGTGATGCGCAGGCCCTGGCCGCCGGAATCGATGCGCAGCGTCAGGCGTCGTGCCCGGGCACTCTCGACGATCTTGAGCGGCAGCGTGCGACCGGCGACGCAATATTCGCGCTCCACGACAGGCGTGGACTTGGGCTTCGTCAGATTGCGGAAGAATCCGAGGGTCATGGCGGGACGATACGCGATTCGAGAAAAACGACTAGAACAAAAAAGAAACGGCGCCGCTCGCGCGACGCCGTTCTCATACCTTGGCGTGTCGCTCGGCCTTAGTCGTCAAGCAGGTTCGAGCCCTTGCCACGCTTGGTGGTGGTGGTGCCGGTGTTCGGATCGGTCTTCGCCGGTGCAGTCGACTTGTTGCGGTTCGCCATGAAGCGATCGAACTCGTCCTGATCCTTGGCGCGGCGCAATTCGCGGGCGTACTCGTCGAACTGCGTCAGCATCTCGTCGAGCTTGCGGCGCTCTTCGTTCAGGCGCTCAAGCTCCTTTTCGCGCCAGTCGTCGAAAGCGACGTTGCCGGTGCGGGCGGAGCCATTGCCCCAGCGCGCGGCCTTGTCGGAACCGCGGCGGCAGCCGGCGAAGATGCCGTCGGTCGCGCGGTTGACGTCACGCTTGAAGCCGTCGAGCCGGTCGCCCCAGATGATGTAGGCGAGCATGGCGAAGCCGAGCGGCCAGAACACCATGAAGCCGATCACCATCAACGCGATGGTTGCCGGCGTCCAGGCCGGGCGGATCAATGCAGATGTGTTCATTTTCTCCCATTCCTTCGGTTGGAGACAGCCAGGAACGGCTGCGTGGAATCGAAATGGGAAGGCAAAAACGGCGATTCAAGACAATGTCCGCCAAAACCGGACAAGCTTCTGAAATGATTATCGCTTTTTGAGCATGTCGAGGAAAAGCACGACCAGCCCGGCGATCAGCCCCCAGAATGCGGCGCCGACACCGAACAGCGTCAGCCCGGAGGCGGTGACGACAAAGGTGACGGTGGCGGCCATGCGGTCGCCCTCATCCTTCAGCGCGATCGCCAGCGCATTGGCGAGCGACGCCATCAGCGCAAGCCCCGCCACCAATACGATCAGGCTCTGCGGCAGGACGGTGAAGATCGCCACCAGCGAAGCACCGAAAATCGCAAAGACGAGATAGGCAAGCGCATAGAACGGCCCGGTCTTCCAGCGCTCGGCGGGGTCGGGATGGACGTCCGGCCCGGTGCAGATCGCCGCCGAGATCGCCGCCAGGTTGGTGGTCGAGCCGCCGAACGGCGCCGACAGCAGGGAAAACAAGCCGGTGACACCGATCAGCGGGGCGGGCTCTGGGTGGTAGCCGGCGGCGCGCAGCACGGCGAGGCCCGACAGGTTCTGCGAGGCCATGGTGACGAGGTAGAGCGGCAGCGCCAGACCGATCATCGCCTTGGCGGTGAAATCAGGGGCAATCAGCGTCAGCGTCGATAGTTCCGGTGTCGGCAGACCGCCGACACGGCCCGTCAGGAAGGCGGCGAGACCGCCACCGATCAGCACCGCCAGCACCGACAGCGCCGGGTTGAACAGGCGGATGACGAAGAAGGCTGCAATCAGCGGCAGGATCAGCCATGGATCGACCGGAACGGTCTTGACCGCATTGAGGGCGAAGGTGACGACGATGCCGGCCAGCATGCCGGAAGCCACCGAGGGCGGTATCCTGGAGATCAGCTGTGTCAGCGGCCGAAACAGGCCGGTGGCGATCAACAGGATGGCGGTGATGATGAAAGCGGCCACCGCCTCGCCGATCGAAAAGCCGGTCGACGCCGCCATCAGCGCCAAGCCTGGTGTCGACCAGGCGGTGATGACAGGCATTTTCGTGCGCCAGGACAGCCACAGGCTCTCAATCGCCATGGCGAGGCAAATGGTCGTCACCCAGCTTGCCGTCTGAATTTGCGTCGCACCGACCGCGTGGGCGGCGGCAATGACGATGGCCAGCGTGCCGCCAAAGCCGACGATGGCGGCGACAAAGGCCGAGATCGGGATGGAAAGGCGCATCGTCACTTGCTCCGCGCGGCCATGTCGCCGACCGCCCGCAGCAGCATGTCGAGATCCTGCGGCCGCGACAGGCGGTGGTCGCCGTCAGGGATCAGTGATAGCGTGACATCGTCGGCCGGCAGCAGGCTGACCAGTTTCAACGCATGGCTCGACGGCACGTCCGGATCGGCCAGGCCTTGCAGGATGTGGACAGGGCAATGCGTGTCGATCGGCCCGGTCATAACCCGGTTGGCGCGCCCATCTTCGATCAAAGCGCGTGTGTAGATATACGGCTCAGTGGAATAGTCCGACGGCTCGGCGAAGAAGCCCTTCTCGGCGAGGTCGCGCTTCTGCGCCACTGTCAGCACCGGCTCGACCAGCTCAGAGGTAAAATCCGGCGCCGGTGCCAGCAGCACCAGGCCGACGACGTTTGCGTCGCCCGCCTTGCGCAATTCCTGCACCATGCGCAGCGCGATCCAGGCGCCCATCGACGAGCCGACCAGGATCTGATCGCCCTTGGCAAAATGGCGGAACACGGCAAGGCTTTGCGACAGCCATTTCGAAATCGTGCCGTCGGCAAATGCGCCACCGGATTCGCCATGGCCGGAATAGTCGTGGCGCAGGAAGGCGCGGCCCTCTTTTGCCGCCCAGTCCGACAGCGTCTCGGCTTTCGTGCCCAGCATGTCCGACTTGTAGCCGCCCAGCCAGACAATGCCGGGCGTCGAACCCGCCATATGGCGCACGGCAATGCGCGATCCATCGACATCGAGAAAGGTTGGGGGCGTGGCGGTCATGGCTTTTTCCTCAGGCCCCTCTTTTGGCTCGGGGTTCTTGTGGCACAGCCACAGGCGTGGCGAAAAGTGCTCGCGCTGTTTCTTTGTTTGGTGCAGGCCAGTGATCAGGGTGATTTTCTGTCAATGCTGTGCTATTGACTCCGCCCGCGCGCTCACCACATTGCGCGTCCACGCATCAAGACTGACAAATCCTGAACGAAACGGCCAAGGAGACCACGACCATTCGCAGACCTTTCAAAGCAGCGGCGCCGACCAAGGATGGGCCGCGCTCCAACCGTGACATCCGGGTTCCCCGGGTCCAGCTTATCGACGCCGAAGGCCAGAACCGCGGCGATGTTTCCATAAACGACGCATTGCTGCTCGCCGAAGAGGCCGGGCTCGATCTCGTCGAGATATCACCCAATGCGGTACCCCCCGTCGTAAAGATCCTCGATCTCGGCAAGTTGAAATACGCCAACCAGAAGAAGGCGGCCGAGGCGCGCAAGAACCAGAAGGTCATCGAGATCAAGGAGATCAAGATGCGCCCGAACATTGACAGCCATGACTATGAGACCAAGATGAAGGCGGTGCGCCGCTTCTTCGAGGAAGGTGACAAGGTCAAGCTGACGTTGCGCTTTCGTGGCCGCGAGATGGCGCATATGGAACTCGGCATGCAGCTTCTGAACAAGGTGCGCGAAGAAGTGGCGACCATCGCCAAGGTCGAGGCGGAGCCGAAGCTCGAAGGCCGCCAGATGATGATGGTGCTGGCGCCGCGCTAGGCAGACTCCGCTCGCTTCGCCGGGCGTCGTCTGCTCAGGTTCCCTGATTGTCAAAGGTCCCACGGCAGAATCGCGGGACACTTTTTCAAAGCCTGGATCACGTTAAGGTTAGGCGCCGCCGTCGCGCTCCAATTTCGCCTGAATTGTGCTACAGGGCGTCCCGACGATCGGCGGGACGCCTGTTTCTCGGCCACAGCTGCGATCGCCGGCTTTGTTTTTATGCATGTCGTCCTCCCAAAACCGGGGCCACTTTTTGGGCGACATGCAATAGGCTCCTCGACGATCGGATACCTCTTGGACAAAGAACTCAAATACGGGCTGGGTAACTACCAGCAGATGCGTCGGCTGGTGCTTGCCGTGCTCGTCGTGGTGCTGTTTTTAGCGCTGCTGTTTGGCCAGTCGACCTTCCCGCCCGAAACGCCGGTGCATGAAACGATCGAGATGTTCGGCGTGCTCTTGATTTTCCTCGGCATCGTCGGGCGACTCTGGGCGACGCTCTATATAGGCGGGCGCAAATCCTCCGAGGTCGTGACGGGCGGGCCCTATTCGATCACCCGCAATCCCCTCTATGTCTTCTCGACCGTGGCCGCGGCCGGCGTTGGCGCGCAAATCGGCTCGTTCTCGGGCATCATCCTGTTCGCGCTGCTCTGCGCCGGCGCCTTCCATATCGTCATCCTGCGCGAGGAGAAATTCCTCAAGGAAGCGCTCGGCGCGCCGTATGCGGCCTATCTGGCGCGGGTGCCGCGCTTCTTCCCGAAGCTTTCCCTCTACCAGGAGGGCGATACGGGCAGCTTCAAGCCGCGCCTGTTGTTGACCACGCTGCTCGACGGCCTGGTGTTCCTGATCGCGCTGCCGGCCTTCGAACTGATCGACGGCGCCCAGCAGTCGGGCATGCTGCCAGTGTGGTTCACGCTGCCCTGACCGGGGACAGAGCGTCGCACGGCCTGAGGGTGTTGCACAGCCGCCGTCTTTGACGTATAGGACCGCCGTTCAAGAAAACCGCCCGGCAGGGCATGCCGTGGCGGTTTCATTTGCTTTTCGGGCTTTGGTCGGCCCGAAGCGAACAAGAAGCGCGATAGTGCGCCAACAAGACGGAGTAGCAAAATGCCCAAGATGAAGACCAAGTCGGCCGCCAAAAAGCGGTTCAAGATCACAGGTACGGGTAAAGTCCTGTCGGCTGCGGCCGGCAAGCGTCACGGCATGATCAAGCGTTCCAACAAGTTCATTCGAAATGCCCGCGGCACGATGGTTCTGGCTGAACCGGATGGCAAGAAGGTCATCAAGAATTTTCTGCCGAACGGCCTCTGAGGCATTCGGTCCGGACACGCATTTGTTTTACGCAATTCCGAACGGAAAGCCGTCGGGCACCTGGAATTGCTTTTAAGGAGATCATGACATGGCACGCGTAAAGAGAGGCGTCACCTCGCACGCCAAGCACAAGAAGGTCCTGAAAGCCGCGAAAGGCTTCTACGGCCGTCGCAAGAACACCATCCGCATCGCCAAGCAGGCGGTGGAAAAGTCGCTGCAGTACGCTTACCGCGACCGCAAGAACCGCAAGCGCTCGTTCCGCGCGCTGTGGATCCAGCGCATCAACGCCGCGACCCACGAACATGGCCTGACCTATGGCCGCTTCATCGACGGCCTCAACAAGGCCGGCATCGAGATCGATCGCAAGATCCTGTCCGACATGGCCATCCACGAGCCGCAGGCTTTCGCAGCCCTGGTCGCCAAGGCCAAGGTGGCGCTCGAATATCTGAAGAACACCACGCCGAACGCTTTTGAAAGCGCTGTCGCCTAAGACCAGCGCTTCCCAAGCATTCGCAATTCTGATTTGGGGAACCCGCGCTGGCACGGCTGGCGCGGGTTTTTCTTATGCCTGAATACCCAACTCAAACGTGACTTTCACGTTAGCGCAGATTTCCAACGTAGCGAGTTTGACCGTGAACGACGCAACCACCGGCCTGGATACGCTTGAAAGCTCACTTCTGGCCGACATCGCATCGGCCGCCGACGAGCCGGCCATCGAGGCTGTGCGCATCGCGGCCTTCGGCAAGAAGGGCACCGTGTCCGAGATGCTGAAGACGCTTGGCGCCATGACCGCCGAGGAGCGCCAGATCAAGGGCCCCGTCATCAACGGCCTCAAGAACCGCGTCACCGAGGCGCTGACGGCCCGCAAGGCCGAACTCAGGGATGTTGCGATCGCCGCGCGACTGGCCGCCGAAAAGGTCGACGTGACCTTGCCGGTGCGGCAGTCGCCGGCCGAACGCGGCCGCATCCATCCGATCAGCCAGGTCATCGACGAGATCGCGGCGATCTTCGGCGATCTCGGTTTCGCCATCGCCGAAGGTCCCGATATCGAGACCGACTATTACAACTTCACCGCACTGAATTTCCCCGAGGGACATCCGGCGCGCGAGATGCACGACACCTTCTTCTTCCAGCCGGACGAGAAGGGCGAGCGCAAGCTTTTGCGCACCCACACCTCGCCGGTGCAGATACGCACCATGGAGAAGCAGAAGCCGCCGATCCGCATCGTCATCCCCGGCAAGACCTACCGCCAGGATTCGGACGCCACCCACTCGCCGATGTTCCATCAGGTCGAGGGTCTGGTGATCGACAGATCAGCCAATGTCGCCAACATGAAGTGGGTGTTGGAGGAGTTCTGCAAGGCGTTCTTCGAGGTGCCCTCGGTCAAGATGCGCTTCCGGCCCTCCTTCTTCCCGTTCACCGAGCCAAGCCTCGAGGTCGACATCCAGTGCGACCGCTCGCGACCCGGCGAAGTGCGCTTCGGTGAAGGCTCCGACTGGATGGAGATCCTCGGCTGCGGCATGGTGCACCCCAACGTGCTGAGGGCCGGCGGGCTCGATCCCGACGAGTATCAGGGCTTTGCCTGGGGCATGGGCATCGACCGCATCGCCATGCTGAAATACGGCATGCCAGATCTGCGCGCCTTCTTCGACGCCGACGTGCGCTGGCTGTCGCACTACGGTTTCAGGCCACTGGACATGCCGACACTGTTCGGCGGCTTGAGCGCATGACAGCGCCCCACACCGGTGGCTGCCGCTGCGGTGCCGTGCGGTTCGAGGCTTCGGCTGAACCGCACCACGTCAGCTATTGCCATTGCGGTGATTGCCGGCGGGCGAGCGGTGCGCCGGTATCGGCCTTTGTCGGCTTCCTGGCCGATCAGGTCGCCTTCACCGGCAAGGCGCTGAAGATGTACGAGAACGGCCCGGTGACGCGCTCCTTCTGCGGCGTCTGCGGCTCGCCGATCGCCTATGTCGACGAGCGGCTGGAAGATCACATCTATTTCATGCTCGGCGCCATGGACATGCCGGCCGATTTCGAGCCGACGCACCATGCCTATGTCGGCGAGCAGCTACCTTTCCTGCATATGTCCGACGACTTGCCGAGACACCTGAAATCAAGCGTCAAAAGACCAGACGGAACAGCCCCATGAAAATCACCCTCTCCTGGCTCAAGGATCATCTCGAGACCGACGCCTCGCTCAACGAGATCGTCGAGCGGCTGACGTCGATCGGCCTCGAAGTCGAGCATGTCGACGACAAGTCGAGCCTGAAACCTTTCGTCATCGCCAAGGTGCTGACGGCGGTGCAGCATCCCGATGCCGACAGGCTGCGCGTGCTGACCGTCGATGCCGGCGACGGCAAGGCACCTGTTCAAGTGGTGTGCGGAGCGCCCAACGCCCGCGCCGGCCTGATCGGCGCCTTCGCCGCGCCCGGCACCTATGTGCCCGGCATCGACGTGACGCTGACGGTCGGCAAGATCCGTGGCGTCGAGAGCCATGGCATGATGTGTTCCGAGCGTGAGCTGGAACTGTCCGACGAGCACAACGGCATCATCGACCTGCCGGCCGACGCGCCGGTCGGCACCAGCTTTGCGTCCTATGCGCATCTCGACGATCCGGTCATCGAGATCAATTTGACGCCGAACCGGCCTGATGCCACCAGCGTTTACGGCATTGCCAGGGATCTGGCGGCAAGCGGGCTCGGACGGCTTGTGGGTGGCGCGATCATGCCGCATGTCGGCGAGGGGCTGTGCCCCATGAAGGTCACGATCGAGGCGCCGGAACTCTGCCCCGGCTTCGCGCTGACGATGGTGAGTGGCGTCAAGAACGGCCCATCACCAAAATGGTTGCAGCAGCGCCTGATCGCCATTGGTTTGCGCCCGATCAGCGCCCTGGTCGACATCACCAACTATGTCACTTTCGACCGCGGCCGGCCACTGCATGTGTTCGACGCCGCGAAGGTGGCCGGCAACCTCGTGGTGCGCCGCGCCAGGGACGGCGAAAAGGTGCTGGCGCTGGACGGCCGCGAGTACACGCTGACGCCGGAGATGTGCGTGATTGCTGACGACAATGGCGTCGAATCGATCGCCGGCATCATGGGCGGCGAACATTCGGGCTGCGATGAGAGCACCACCGACGTGCTGATCGAATCGGCGCTCTGGGACCCGATCGCAACCGCCCGCACCGGCCGTGCGCTCGGCATCATCACCGACGCCCGCTACCGCTTCGAGCGCGGCGTCGACCCCGAATTCATGGTGCCGGGCGTCGAACTCGCGACCAGGTTGGTGCTCGATTTCTGCGGCGGAACGCCGACGGAAATGGAAGTGGCCGGCTATGCCGGGCACAAGCCGAAGATCGTGTCCTTCCCGCTGTCGGAAGTGAAGCGGCTGACGGGCATCGAGGTGCCTAAGGCGGAAAGCCTCGACATCCTGTCGCGCCTCGGTTTCAAGCCGCTGGGTTCGGGCAATGTCGTCGATGTGGCGGTGCCGTCCTGGCGGCCGGATGTCGACGGCAAGGCCGACCTTGTCGAGGAGGTGATGCGCATCCACGGCGTCGACAACATCGCCCCGCAGCCGCTCGGCGCGCATGACGCGGTCAATTCGAAGATCCTGACCACGCTGCAGGTCCGCACCCGCACCGCCAAGCGGGCGCTTGCCGTGCGCGGCATGATGGAGGCCGTCACCTGGTCGTTCATCCCGGCCAAACATGCCGAACTGTTCGGCGGCGGCCAGACGGCGCTCAAGCTCGCCAACCCGATCGCCGCCGACATGTCCGACATGCGGCCATCGCTGCTACCGGGGCTGATCACCGCCGCCCAGCGCAATGCCGACAAGGGCATTGGCGACGTGGCGCTGTTCGAGGTCTCGGGCACGTATGAAGGCGACGGCGCCGACCAGCAGCGGCGCGTGGCCGCCGGCGTGCGCCGGGGCACCGCCAAGCTCGACGGCTCCGGCCGCAACTGGGCCGGCAATTCAGGCCCGGTCGGCGTGTTCGACGCCAAGGCCGATGCGATCGCCGCACTCGAAGCCTGCGGCGCGCCCGTCGACCGCCTCCAGATCGAAGCGGGCGGTCCGACCTGGTACCATCCCGGCCGCTCCGGCACGATCAAGCTGGGGCCGAAAACCGTGCTTGGCACGTTCGGCGAATTCCATCCGAAGACGATGGAAGGTCTAGACGTGTCCGGACCGCTGTGCGGCTTCGAAGTGTTCGTCGATGCCGTGCCCGAGCCGAAGGCCAAGCCGACCAAGACCAAGCCGAAGCTCGAGCTGTCCGCCTTCCAGGCCGTGAAGCGCGACTTCGCCTTCGTCGTCGACAAAACGGTCGAGGCCGGCACGCTGGTGCGCGCGGCGTTGGCGGCCGACAAGAAACTGATATCAGGCGTCTCGGTGTTCGATATCTTCGAAGGTGCGTCGCTCGGCGAGGGCAAAAAATCGATCGCCATCGAAGTGTCGATCCAGCCCGTCGAGAAGACGCTGGCCGACGAGGATTTCGAGGCGCTGGCCAAGCGCATTGTCGAAAATGTCGGCAAGCAGACGGGTGGTGTGCTGAGGACGTAGAGCGGCTAACGCCGCCCTACGCACTTTGCCCTTACGCAATTCCGGACGGAAAACCGCTACGCACTTTTCCTGGAATTGCTTCCGAGGATTGCCGGCAGGTGGCGAATCGCCCTCCAAAGGGCGATGGACCATCTGCGCTATTCCGGTCTGCCGTTCGAAGCACAACGGTCGGCGTTTCTCGACATCGTCGTGGCGGATCCGCTGGTCCGCGACGCGCTAGTCCGGGCTCGCGCGCTAGCTCTGCCGGACTGGCTGGTGGTTTCAGGGGCGCTCTATAACAGCGTCTGGAACCATCTGACGGGAAAGCCGTCCGGCTACGGCATCAAGGACGTCGACCTGTTCTATTTCGACGACACGGACCTGTCCTATGAGGCCGAGGACGCTGTCATTCGCCGGGCGGCGCGGCATTTCGAAGGGCTGGCCCTGCCGGTCGAGGTGCGTAACCAGGCTCGGGTGCATCTGTGGTATCCGCAGAAATTCGGACAGCCCTGCCATGCTATCTCAGTTCAAGCCAATCCGTCAGCCATTTCGCCTCGAAGACGCATGCGGTTGGGGTGCGCTACGACGCTGGCGGGCAGTTGGAGCTGGTGGCGCCGTTCGGGCTGGATGATCTCTTTTCGTTTCGCATCACGCCGAACCGGGTGACGGATAATCAGCGCACGCATGAGGCCAAGGGCGCTCGGGCGAAGGAGGCTTGGCCGGAGATCACTGTCTCGCCCTGGTAGGATCAACCCGTTCGAAGCCCCCGGGCGCGCCGGCGTGACCGCTACAATCGTCACCGGCGTTGTGTGAATCTGAGCGAGGCCATCTATTTTGAACATAGACAGCCGTGTCCGCATGTGAAGAATGGACCTCACCGATGGAGAGGCACCCAATGATCGCTGACAAAGCCGGATACAAGAGGGAGCGGAGCTATGTCCTTCGGAAATATGGCAGGTCCGTCGAAACCTGCCATGTCGCTCACGTTAAGCGCGTGTTAGGCCTTACAAAGGGGCCAGCGCCAAACCGGATTGACCCCAGCGTCGGCGTTAAGGACTGCCCGCTCGCTCTATGGCCCATAGTCGAGGAAGCCGTCCGACATGTCCACGCCGCCAAGCTGGCGAGTATGTAAAGTTTATGCCCAATCGGAACCTCACAATTGACGAACTAGGAAGGGCCAATGAGCTACTGACGAAGGTCAGGGCACAACTTGCGGAATTGGCCGGCGACGACCCTCTGCTGCTTTTTGCCTATCGCCGAAAAGTGGTGATGAAAGAAGCAAACCGGCCCACCGTAACAAACTCAAAGCGCTGAAATGGGGATTGCAGGAGCGAAAGTGCGCTCACTGTGGCGAAGAAATGCCGCTCAAATATTCTGAGCTAAGATCGACAGAACGCGGCTGACGGCTACACGGAAGAAAATACCGAACTCGTACATGCCAAGTGCCACTATGAACGGCAGGCCGCCAAGCGCTATACGTGATTGTTGGCTTGCAAAGGTTAATCGGTCCGAAAAGGGGCGCCTCGGCGCCCTTTTTGATGTTTGCTCGATCACCGGTTATCCATTCACCAGCGCCAATAGTTCCTCCGTGTAGCGCTTGCCCATGACCTTGTCCGGCGAAAGCGCATCGCCAATCGTAGCCACCTCGGCAGCACTCAGTGCAATCCCGGCCGCCGCCGTGTTCTGCTCCAGATGACGGATTTTTCGCGCACCGGGGATCGGCACGATGAAATCGCCCTGGTGCAGCACCCAGGCCAGCGCCAGCTGCGCCGAGGTTACGCCCTTCTCCGTCGCCAGCTTTTCCAGCGTGGCGATGACCTTGGCATTGGCTTCCATGGCCTCGGCCTGGAAGCGCGGCAAGGTCCGGCGCCAGTCGCCGTCATCAAGCGTTTCGGGCTTGGCGATGGTGCCGGTCAAAAGGCCACGGCCGAGCGGGCTGTAGGGAACGAAGCCGATGCCGAGTTCGCGGCAGACGGCGAACACGTCTTCTTCCGGGTCGCGGCTCCACAGCGAGTATTCGCTCTGCACGGCCGCGATTGGGTGCACGGCATGCGCCCGGCGGATGGTCGCGGCACTTGCCTCCGACAGGCCGAGCGCGCGCACCTTGCCTTCGCGGACCAGTTCCGCCATGGCCCCGACCGTATCCTCGATCGGCACGTTGGGGTCGACGCGGTGCTGGTAGTAGAGGTCGATGACATCGGTGCCCAGCCGCTTCAGCGAGGCTTCGGCCACCGCCTTGACGTGCTCGGGGCGGCTGTCGACGCCGGCCATGCGGTCGATGCCGGTGCCCTCTTCCAGGATCTTGAAGCCGAATTTGGTGGCGATGGTCACCTTGTCACGAACCGACTTCAGCGCCTTGCCAAGCAGGATCTCGTTCTCGTAGGGGCCATAGACTTCCGCCGTATCGAAAAAGTTGACGCCGATCTCGACGGCGCGGTGCAACGTGGCGATCGCCTCGGCCTCCGGCTGGCCGCCATAGACAAAACTCATGCCCATGCAGCCGAGGCCGACCGGGAAGACTTCAAGTTCAGTACCGAGTTTGCGGGTTTGCATCACGCGTCTCCTTGTTGTGATGGGAAGGATTTAGTGCCTTGCCTTGTGTTCGATAATCGGCTCATCTGAGCACGGGCCGTTCTATAAAATAGATCAATGAACCGAGCACATCTTTCACAGCTGGCGGTGCTGGCAACCGTTGCCCAGTGCGGCAGCTTTCGCGGCGCGGCCAGGGAATTGGCCATCGCGCCGTCGGCTGTCAGCCACGCCGTGTCCAGCCTGGAGGCGCGGCTTGGCGTGCGGCTCTTGGCGCGCAGCACCCGCAGCGTCGCTCCGACCGAGGAAGGCGCGCAGTTGCTGGAGAGGCTGCGTCCGGCTCTGTCGGAAATCGACCTAGCGCTGGAGACGGCGGTCGAGGCGCGCGACCGGCCGGCCGGGAACCTGCGGCTCAGCGTGCCGCGTACCGCCGCCCATCTGGTATTGACGCCACGGCTCAGCGCCTTTGCCGCCGCCTATCCCGACATCGTGCTGGAGATCGTCATCGAGGACCGCTTCACCGATGTCGTCGAGGGCGGTTTCGATGCCGGTGTGCGGCTCGGCGAGAGCCTGCAGCGCGACATGATCGCGGTGCGCATCGGACCGGACATGCGCGGCGCGGTGGTCGGCGCGCCATCCTATTTTGCCGAGCGCCCCAAGCCGCACCACCCGCGCGATCTTGCCGGCCATCGCTGTATCCGCTTCCGCTTCTCCAGCGGCATCCTCTACCGCTGGGAGTTCGCGAAAAGCGGTGAGGAGATCGAGATTGCCGCGCAGGGGCCGCTGATCCTCGACGAGGACCATCTGATCGCGCAGGCTGCGGTCGACGGCGCTGGGCTCGCCTTCGTTTTCGAGGACTATGTCCGCGCCCCGCTCGCCGACGGCAGGCTGATCCGCGTGCTGGAGGACTGGTGCCCGTCCTTCGACGGGTTCTTCGTCTATTATCCGAGCAGTCGCCATATGCGGCCAGCGCTGAGGGCGTTTGTCGATTTCTTCAAGGTGAGTGGGTAGGGAACCCTCCCCCTTGTGGGGAGGGTCGGCTCGCAGTCGCAGCGAAGCGGAGATTGCGAGCCGGGGTGGGGGTAGCGCCCTACGAGGCCCCCCACCCCGATCCGCTTCGCGGATCGACCCTCCCCACAAGGGGGAGGGTGAAGAGCGCTGGAAGAAAGCTGTCCCTGCATTCGTTCGCCTCCCATGCAGGCATCAATCACCAACACACCAACCCGCTACGGCTGGGCGATGATCATCCTCCACTGGCTGATCGGGATCATCTTCATCGGCCAGTTCGCCCTCGGCTTCATCATGGTGCGACTGACCAGCCAACGCACCGCCTTCGAGCTGATCCAGCTGCACAAATCCCTGGGTTTTCTGCTGCTTGGCCTCATCATCCTGCGTATCGCCTGGCGGCTCGGCAATGCGGCGCCGCCGCTGCCGTCTTCGGTCGGCGCCCTGGAGCGGAGTTCAGCACCGCTCGCGCATCTGGCGCTCTATGCCTTCCAGATCGCCTTGCCCTTGTCGGGCTGGGCGCTGGTTTCGGTCTCGACGCTGGAAATCCCGACCATGCCGTTCAACCTGTTCGTGATGCCCAATCTGCCGCTCGCCGAATCCGATGCCGCCGAAAGCTTCTGGGCGGCAGCGCACTGGTATCTCGCCTATGCCGGCATCGCGCTCGTCGCGCTCCATGTCGGCGCGGCCCTGCGTCACCACTTCCTGCTGCGCGACAGCGTGCTCACGCGCATGATCACGCCTTCGTCAGACGGGGAATAGACCGGCGACCACGCTCGTTTGTGGGGTGAGGACGCGAAAAGCGTTGCCTCCAGGAAAGGATCAATCCCATGCATGCGCGCATCCTTGGATTCGCCGCTTTTGCCGCATGCCTTGCCGTGCCCGCAGCCGCGGCAGTGGCGCTGAGCGACGCCGCCGGTAGCTACACGGTCAGCCCGGCAGGCTCCAGCATCCGTTTCACCATCGGCAAGGCCGGTGGCGGCGGCTTCGATGGCGCCTTCGCCCGCTTCAAGGGCACGATCCGCATCGACAATGGGGATGTCGGCCGCTCGAAGGTCGACCTCACCATCTATCCGGAAAGCGTCGGCACCGGCCAGGGCCGCATCGATGCGTTCCTGCGCTCCGACGCGGTGTTCGATGCGGCCAACAGCCCCGAGATCCAGTTCCGCTCGATCAGCGTGACCCGCACCGGCGACACGTCAGCCCTCGTCACCGGCAGGCTGACGGCGCGCGGCAAGACGTTTCCGGAAAAATTCACGGCCGAGCTCAACGGGTTGAAGGGCGGCACGATAAAATTCCATGTCACCGGCAAGGTGCTGCGGTCGCGCTACGGCATGGATGTCGGCACGCCGCTCTATTCCAACGTCGTCGACTTCGACATGACGCTGACGGGCAAGCGGGGTTAGTTGCTACGGCACTTCGCATTGGCTTTTCCATCGATTTCGGGCAAACCTCGTCTGATGTAACCGACATGGAGATGCGTGATGTTCCGATGGGGTGTGTTGTCGACGGCCAAGATCGGCCGCGAGCAGTTGTTGCCGGCAATCGTCGAGGCGGAGAACGGCGTGCTGTCGGCGATCGCCAGCCGCGACCTGTCGAAGGCCAAGGCCTTGGGTGAGCGGTTTGGCGCGCGCCATGCCTTCGGCTCCTACGAGGAACTGCTCGCTTCCAAAGAAGTCGATGGCGTCTATATCCCGCTGCCGACATCGCAGCATGTCGAATGGACGGCGAAAGCCATCGAAGCGGGAAAACATGTGCTGGTCGAGAAGCCTCTCGCGCTCGACGCCAAAGACATCGCGCCGCTGATCAAGCTGCGCGACGCCAAGAAAGTGCTGGTCTGCGAAGCCTTCATGGTCATCTACCACCCGCAATGGATCAAGGTGCGCGACCTCATCGCCAGCGGCGCCATCGGCCGGCTGCGCCATGTGCAGGGCGCGTTCTCCTACTACAATGTCGACCCCAACAACATGCGCAACCAGCTCGACCTCGGCGGCGGCGCGCTGCCCGACATCGGCGTCTATCCGACGGTGTCGACGCGCTTTTCGACCGGCAAGGAGCCGCTGCGCGTTCAGGCGACGATCGAGCGCGACAAGAAATTCGGTACCGACATCTATTCCTCGATCCGCGCCGATTTCGGCGACTTCGAACTGTCCTTCTATTTGTCGACGCAGATGGCGGCGCGCCAGGTGATGGTGTTCCACGGCGAGAAGGGTTTCATCGAGGTCTTTTCCCCGTTCAATGCCGGGCTCTACGATCATCACCGCATCGAATTGCACAACCAGAACCACACCGAGGCGCAGGTGTTCCGCTTCCCCGGCACGCAGCAGTACCGGCTGGAGGTCGAGACCTTCGCGCGCGCCGCACAGGGCGGCAAGGAGCGTGTCTTCACGCTGGAGGAATCCGTGCTCAACCAGAAGGTCATCGATGCCATCTTCCGCGCCGGCGGCAAGGACGGCTGGGAGGCCGTCTAACTCCTCTCTGCAATAAAATAGCCGGCTAATTCTGGGAGGAAAAATGGCTGACGATGCGGACGTGATCATTGTCGGCGCCGGCCTTGCCGGGCTGGTTGCCGCCGCCGAGCTTGCCGAGGCCGGCAAGAAGATCATCATCGTCGACCAGGAGCCGGAGCAGTCGTTGGGCGGCCAAGCGTTCTGGTCGTTCGGCGGGCTTTTCCTCGTCGATTCGCCTGAGCAACGGCGCATGCGCATTCGCGATTCGCATGATCTGGCGCTTGAGGACTGGATGGGCACCGCCGCTTTCGACCGGCCGGAGGATTTCTGGCCGCGCAAATGGGCCGAGGCCTATGTCGGCTTCGCCGCCGGCGAGAAACGCTCCTGGCTCCTGCAACGCGGCCTGAAATTCTTTCCCGTGGTCGGCTGGGCCGAGCGCGGCGGCGGCAATGCCATCGGCCACGGCAATTCGGTGCCGCGCTTCCACATCACCTGGGGCACGGGGCCGGGTGTACTCGAGCCCTTTGTCCTGCGCGTGCGCGAGGCGCAGAAGCGTGGATTGGTCAGCTTCAAATTCCGCCACCGGGTCAATGAACTGACACGGACGGGCGCTGTCGTGACCGGCGTGCGCGGCGAAATCCTGCAGCCGAGCATGGTCGAGCGCGGCCACCAGAGCTCACGCGATGTCGCCGGCGATTTCGAGCTGCATGCGCAAGCGGTGATCGTCGCCTCCGGCGGCATCGGCGCCAACCATCAGCTGGTGCGGGAAAACTGGCCCAAGCGGCTCGGCGCCGCACCAAAACGCATGATCACCGGCGTGCCCGACCATGTCGATGGCCGCATGCTGGCGATCACCGAGGCCGCCGGCGGTTCGATCATCAACCGCGACCGCATGTGGCACTATGTCGAGGGCATCAAGAACTGGGCGCCGATCTGGACCGAGCATGCGATCCGCATCCTGCCCGGCCCGTCGTCGCTGTGGCTCGACGCACATGGCAAAAGGCTACCGGTGCCGCTCTATCCCGGCTTCGACACGCTGGGCACGCTCAGCCACATCATGAGCACCGGCTTCGATTATTCCTGGTTCATCCTGACCAAGAAGATCATCCAGAAGGAGTTCGCGCTGTCGGGCTCCGAACAGAACCCGGACCTGACCGGCAAGAGCTGGCGCCAGGTGCTCGGTCGCGCCACCTCAGGCATTCCGGGTCCGGTGAAGGCCTTCATGGAGAAGGGCGAAGACTTCATCGTCGAGGCCGACCTTTCGACGCTGGTGGCCCGCATGAATGCGCTGGCCGGTGGCGAGCCGCTGCTCGATCTCGCCCAGGTCGAGCGCGAGATCCGCGCCCGCGACAGGCAACTCGACAATCCGTTCTCCAAGGACATGCAGATCACCGCCCTGCGCGGCGCCCGCGCCTATCTCGGCGACAAGCTCATCCGCACGGCCAAGCCGCACAAGATGCTCGACCCGGCGAATGGCCCGCTGATCGCGGTGCGCCTCAACATCCTGACCCGCAAGACGCTGGGCGGCCTCCAGACCGATCTCGACAGCCGCGTGCTGGGTGAGGATGGTCAACCGGTGCCCGGCCTCTACGCCGTCGGCGAAGCCGCCGGTTTCGGTGGCGGCGGCGTGCATGGCTATGCGGCACTGGAAGGCACCTTCCTCGGCGGCTGCATCTTTTCCGGCCGCAGCGCCGGCCGATCGGCGGCACGCTCGGTGGCGTGAAACGGCGCCATAGCTGTTGCCTGGGCCCTATACGCCCGGGCGATAAACATATGACTTTTTTATATTTTTCAGATTTCGCCCGCCTCGAATACAAATGCCGATGCTTTTATCTTTCTGAGTGCAGCCGGTGCTGAGCCGCTGCAGGCGGCCGCCAGCTCGTGGCGGCGGTACCAGAAAGAAGGAAGTCTTCGATGTTCCTCTCAGACGGGCTTTATCTGCCCACCCATCGCCCTTTGCCGGCGTCGCAGGTCGAACAGATCAGGCGTGCGGCCAACAGCAATCGCCGGCCGGTCAGCCTGGTCGCGCCGTTCACACCGACATGGTGGCTTCTGGTCGTCGGCGCCTTGCTGGCCGCCGCCGCGATCGCTGCCCAGCTTTCCTGAGAGGCAGGAGATGACCATGCAAAGCTCCCCTATGTCCCCTGACGGAAACGCGCTTCACCGCTTTGTCGTCGGGCGCGATGGCGAAGGCCACTGGATCGCGCGTGACGAAGAAGGCCAGACCGGCGGCGTTTTTGCCGACAGGAATTCCGCCGTGCGTTTCGCCACGATGGAAAGCGGCCATCGCGCCGGTGCGATACGCTTCGCGCCGGCAAGTGTGCGGCTTTCCCTGTTCAACTGAGCCGCACCCGGTTCCGAACTGATCGGAACGATCTGGCCATGGACAATTCCAACGACACTGCCGGGCCAAACAGCGCCGATCTCGCCGGATTGCTTGATCGCCTCCCGCATGTCGGCAGGCTGCTTGAACACCAGCTTTGGGAGGCGGCACGCGCCCTGTCGCTCGACAGATCGTCCCGGCAAGGCCGGCGATTTGCCGGTCTGATGGAGGTCGGCGCCATTCTAGACGCCGTCCTCCTGCTGGTCGCTTCGTCGAAGCCGGAGCGTTCGGTGTCGGCCATCAGCAAGATCGGCGAGCGCTGGTTTTGCTCCATTGAAATCACGTCCGTAGGGCCGCCGACCAAGGCCAGCGTGGCCGAAGCGGACCACATCGATCTGGCTGCCGCGCTGCTGTCAGCCCTGCTTTCCTCGCACCTCGAAAAGACGGTGCATCCAAGAATTCACTCAGGAGACTCTGATTGCCATGACACCAGAACAAGCCCGAATGCGCCTGACCGGAGCGATGATCGCGCTGGTAACGCCGTTCACCGACGGCGAGGTCGATCTGAAGCAACTAACCGCGCTGCTACGCTGGCAGATCGAACAAGGGATCAACGGGCTGGTGCCGTGCGGCACCACAGGTGAGGCGCCGACGCTGTCGTGGGAGGAGCGCCTCGACATCATCGCGCTGTGCGTGAAGATCGCCGGCGGCAGGGTGCCTGTTGTCGCCGGCACCGGAACGAACAGCACCGAGACGACGATCGCCTTTTCGACAGCCGCCGAAGCCTTTGGCGCCGACGCCGCCCTCATCGTCACGCCCTACTACAACAGGCCGAGCCAGGAAGGGATCTTTCGCCACTTCGAAGCGGTCGCAGCCAAGGTCAGGATACCGATCATCGTCTACAATGTGCCGGCACGAACCGGCGTCGACCTGGCCGAGGAGACGATCGAGCGCCTGGCGCAGATTCCGACCATCGTCGGCATCAAGGACGCCACCGGCGATGTGAGCCGGCTATCCACGCTTCCGGCTGTGCTCAGGCGCCGCTTCATCTGCCTCTCCGGCCATGACGCGACGGCGTTCGGCTTCAACACGATGGGCGGGCGTGGGACGATCTCGGTGGTCTCCAACGTCGCGCCGCGTCTGTGCGTCGAGATGCATGATGCGTGCCGGCAGGGCGACCACCACACCGCGCGGGCGATCCATCATCGCCTGCGGCCGCTGATCGCGGCGCTTGAGCTGGAGAGCAATCCGGTGCCGGTCAAGTATGCGCTGAGCCTGGCGCTGAGCATGAGCCCGGATGTCCGCTTGCCGCTGACTCCGGTCCGCCCTGAAACCGAGGTCGCGATACGCGAGGCCATGTTGACGCTGAATGGCGGTAGTGCCGGCGTTGTGCAATCAGGACCGGCGCTTGCCTCGTCCACGCCGTGGCGGCTTTGACGAAGGCGCTTTGCCATCGATGGCGTAAACCAGCCCCGGCTGGACGATCCATTCACCGGTGCGGAGCGCTTCGACATCGAAGCGCCCTGTGCGGTCGCGCAGTACGACGCCGACGAAATGGTATCGCAGTCCGCTCGCATCGACGACCGTATCGGCGATCGGGTGATCGGCGAGCTGGCCGATAATTGCGCCTTGTTCCCTGAGGTTTGCCAGGACGAAATACTCCGTCGGCACCCTGTGGTTGACCCCGGAGGTCAGCCAGGCTGAATGTGATTTCATGGTCGTCTGAAGCCAGTCTGTTGGTCGGGCCGCCGGTCAAACGGCGGCCCGGAATTACATAGTCGCTGGCTGCATAGGAATTCGAGAGCAGGTTTTGGCCTTAGATATAAAGGCCGCATATGTCCTGCCGCAGTCAGGGTTCCTGCCGACGCGGCCGGCGCGGCTCGATACAGTCAGGCGACGGCGTCGTCGCCGGACCGCCAGCGCAGCCCGGGCCGCCGGGTTGCATGTCCGGCCGCGGCGCGCAATCGATTGCTGGTCCGCCGCAATCAGGCCGATCCGGCCTATCGGGTCTGTCTGGTCGATCGGGCCGATCCGGGCGATCTGGTCTGTCCGGCCAGTCGGGCCTGTCCGGACGATCCGGCCTATCAGGTCTATCGGGGCGCCATGGCCTGTCCGGCCTATCGGGACGCCAGGGCCTCCATGGCCTGTCGGGCCGGTGGTCACGGTCGCGCCAATGGTGGTCGCGCCAGGGGCGGTCGCGGTAGTCGTCCGTATCGACGCATGCGCTGAGCGTCGCGGCGCAGATGATGAGCGCCAACGCGCTTCGAAGCCTGGTCATGCCTGTGATGTCCTGCTGTCGGTCAAACCCAGCGTGGTCTGCACCGCCTGCATTGCACCTGCATTACGCGTCCCTATCCGATCATGCCCAACTCACAGGATAGGGGAAACGCTCACCACAGCCAGGTGCCCTTCCCCAAGGCTGCCACCGCGTCGACGATCCGTGTGAAACTTTCACGGGCGCGGCCGACCGTGTGCCGGGCCCTGAGATAGCCGTGCACCAAACCCGGTTCCTCGAACCAGATGGCACGCCCGCCCGCCGCGATGATGCGGTCGCGATAGGTCTCGCCGTCGGAAGACAGCGGGTCGCATTCGGCAGTGATCAGCACCGTTGGCGGCAGTTTGGCGAAATCGGTGTCGGCCAGCGGCGAGAGCGTTACATCGCCGGTCCGGTCCGCACCGCCGGTGCGGATGTGCTTGTAGAATTCGAGATCGCGCATGGTCAGCATCGGCGCTTCGGCGTGCGTCACGTAGGAGCCGCTTGAGCGGTCGCCGCCAAGGCCGGGATAGATCAGCACCTGGCCCACCGGTCGTTTCGTATGGCCGCGTGTGGCGTGAGCGACGGCAGCGCAGAGATTGCCGCCGGCGCTGTCGCCGCAGAGCAGGATGGGGTGATCACGGGTGGACGCAACCCATGCGAAGGCGCTCATCGCGTCGTCGAAGGCGGCCGGATGCAGATGCTCCGGCGCCAGCCGGTAATCGACCGAGACCACCTCGTAGCCGGTGCGGGCGCAGAGTTCGGCGCAGACGTCGTCATGGCTGTCCAGCCCGCCGAGGATGAAGCCGCCGCCATGGATATAGAGCACCGTTGCTGCCGGTTGCGGAGCGGTGCGGTAGATGCGGATCGGAATGTGGTGCGTGGGCGTTGCTATGGAAGAGGTTTCGACCGCGACACCTTCGGGATAGCCGGCAAAGAATTCCCTGCACATGCGGTCGTAGATCGCGCGCTGCTGGGTGATCGTGTAGTCGATCGTATCGGGCGGATAATAGGAGTTGGTCTTCTCGATGAAGGCCCAGGTTTCGGCGTCGATGAGGGTCTTGTAGTCGGTCATGGAACTCCTTTACCTCCCCCTTCATGGAGGAGGTCGCCGCGGAACGGCGGGTGGCGGCGCTTCACCCCACCCCGGACCTTCGGTCCGACCCTCCCCATCAAGGGGAGGGTAAAGTGGGTCACTTCCCCTTCCACACCGGATCGCGCTTTTCGGCAAAGGCGCGGAAACCTTCCATGTTGTCTTCCGAGCCATAGAGCGCATCGACCGTGGCCAACTGGCGGCGCGTCACCCGGTTCATCGCGTCCTGGAAGGTCAGCGCTTCGGCCACGCGCGCCGTCTCCTTGATCGCGGCGAACACCAGCGGCGGGCCGCTGGCGAGGAGGCGGGCGATCTCCCAGACGCGGTCTTCGAGCTTCTCCTTCGACAGCACCTCGTTGACCAGGCCCCAACGATGCGCCTCGGCGACATCCATCCAGCGGCCGGTGAGCAAAAGGTCCATGGCGACATGGTAGGGAATGCGCTTCGGCAGCTTGATCGTCGCCGCATCGGCCAGCGTGCCGGCGCGGATTTCGGGCAGCGCGAAGGAGGAATGATCGGAGGCGTAGATGAGGTCGCAGGACAGCGCCAGCTCGAAGCCGCCGCCGACCGCCATGCCGTTGACGCAGGCGATGACCGGCTTGTTGAGGTCACGCAGTTCCTGCAGGCCGGCGAAGCCGCCGACGCCATAGTCGCCGTCGACCGCGTCGCCGCCGGCGGCCGCCTTCAGGTCCCAGCCGGCGCAGAAGAACTTGTCGCCTGATGTCTTGACGATGGCGACGCGCAATTCCGGATCGTCACGGAACGCCTTGAAGGTCTCGCCCATCAGCCGCGAGGTCTTGAGATCGATGGCGTTGGCCTTGGGCCGATCAAGCGTGACCTCGAGGATCGAGCCTTCGCGGCGGGTCGAAATGACGTCAGACATTCTTGTTCTCTCCCAGCACCAGCAGCGCGTCGGCGATCCAGGCGCCCTTGCCTTCGACGCAAACGATCAGCGGGTTGATGTCGAGTTCCTCGATCTCGCCGGCATTCTTCTGCACGAATCCGGCAATGCCCGCGATAGCGTCGATGGCGGCCGCGACGTCGGCTTTCGGCCGGCCGCGATAGCCTTCGAGCAGCGGGAACAGTTTGAGGCCGCGCAGTGCGGCCTCAATGTCGTCGCGCGTCGCCGGCAGCATCAGTGTCACGCTGTCGCGCAACAATTCGACCAGCACGCCGCCGGTGCCGAGCGTCATCACCGCGCCGAACATCGGATCCCTGGTGAAGCCGACGATCAGCTCGGCGACACCGTCGCGCACCATGCGCTCGACATAGAGCCCGGTGCCGAGTGGCAGCAGATCATGCGCCGCCGTGCTGACGGATTCCGCATCCTTGAGGTTGAGCCTGACAGCGCCGACCTCGGACTTATGGGCGACGCCCAGCGCCTTCAGAGCGACAGGAAAGCCGAGCGCCATCGACGAGATGACCGCCTCGACCGCATTGCCGGCGCGCTCGCCCTTCGGCACGGGAAGCCCGGCCTTGATCAGCCTAGCCTTCGCTTCAGCCTCATCAGGCGTGACATGATCGCCGCCGGCAGCGCCGGAAGCAGACGTGTCGATCGGCTGCGCCTGCGGTTCAGCCCACGCCCAGCCGATGAAGGCCGCTGCGCCTGCGGCATCCATCGCCTCGGAAATGCCGAACAGCGGCACCATGCCGCGCGCCATCAGTTCGGCGGTGTATTCCTCGGGCAGGTTCTCCGGCAGCGAGGAGACGATCGCACCATGCGCCTTGTTGGTCTTCAGCGCCGATTCGAAGGCGCGCAGCGTCGCCCACCAGTCGGTGACCGAGCAGCGGTCCGGGCGCGGAAAGTCGAGCACCAGCATGTTGAGGTCGAAACCGCCCGACACCATGGCGGTGAAGGTGGCTGTCATCGCCGGCTCGTTGTTCCAGATGAAGGTGTGGTAATCCAACGGGTTGGCGACCGCGACCAGCGGCCCGAGCGTCGACTTGACATGGGCGCGGTGTGTTTCCGTCAGAACCGGGAAGTTGACCCAGCGGCCTTCGGCACTGTCGGCCATGACGGAGGCCTCGCCGCCCGAACAGCTCATCGACGACAGTCTGTAGCCGGGCAGCGGACCGGTGATGTGCAGCAGCTTCAGCGCCTCGATGAAGGCCGGGATGGAATCGACGCGGGCGATGCCGAGCCGCCTCAGGAAAGCGCCCGAGGCCGCATCCGAGCCGGCGAGCGAGGCGGTATGCGAGACAGTCGCTTGCCGCGCCTGTTCGGAGCGGCCGACCTTCATGGCGATGATCGGTTTTTTTAGCTCGCGCGCCCTGGCGGCCAACCGTTCGAAGCCGGCTACGGAGTCAAAAGCCTCGATGTGCAGGCCGAGCGAGGTGACCCGATCGTCCTCGATCAGGCCGAGCGCCATTTCGGACAGGCCGGTCTGCGCCTGGTTGCCGGCCGTCATCAGGAAGGCGATCGGCAGGCCGCGTTTCTGCATCGTCATGTTGATGGCGATGTTGGAGGACTGGGTGATGATGGCAACGCCCTTGCCGCCTTCCTCCAGCCTGATGCCGCCATGCTGGTCCGGCCACAAAAGCGCACCGTCGGCATAGTTGATCAGGCCATAGCAATTCGGGCCGATGATCGGCATCTGGCCAGCGGCGGCGACCAGTTCGGCCTGCAGGCGCTCGCCATCGTCGTCATAGGCCTCGGTTTCGAGGAAGCCGGCGGCAAAGCAGACGGCTCCACCGGCGCCGCGTTCGGCCAGCGCCTTGACGACCTCGATGGTGAGGTGCCGGTTGACGCCGACAAAGGCGGCATCCGGCGCGCCGGGCAGATCCGCGACGGACCGATAGGCCTTGCGGCCGGCAACCTCGTCCTTGGTCGGGTGCACCGGCCAGATTTCGCCGGCAAAACCCATCTTGATCGATTGCGCCACGACGGCGGCGGCCTGCACACCACCGAACACGGCGATCGATTTCGGGCGCAGGAGACGTTCGAGTTTATGCATGGTCATCTTTTCGTTTGAGCGCGATCTCAGGACAAACGATCTCGTTTGTCCAACAAAACCGAATCCCGGCTTTGGGCGATCATGCTCTAAGCTCCGAACGGACGCAGCAGCGCCCGCGAAATAATATGTCGCTGAATCTCCGAAGTGCCTTCCCAGATGCGCTCGACGCGGGCGTCGCGCCAGATCCGCTCCAGCGGCAGGTCGTCCATCAGCCCCATGCCACCATGGATCTGGATGGCTTCATCAGCCACGAAAGCCAGCATTTCGGTGGCCTTCAGCTTGGCCATGGCCATGTCCTGGTCGGTGACGGTGCCCTGATCGTACTTCCAGCCGGCTTCGAACACCATCAGGTCGGCGGCCTTCAGTTCCGTCGCCATGTCGGCGAGCTTGAACGACACACCCTGGAACTTGCCGATCTGCTGGCCGAACTGCTGGCGCTGCGCGGCATATTCGACGGCATGGCCGAGCGCCCGCTCGGCGCGGCCGAGACAGGTAGCGCCGACCTGCAGGCGGGTGGCGCCGAGCCAGGAATTGGCGACATCGAAGCCCTTATGCACCTCGCCAAGAACCTGGCTTGCCGGCAGCCGGCAATCATCGAATTCGAGGATGGCGTTGGTGTAGCCACGATGCGAGACGTTGCGATAGCCGTCGCGCACCGTAAAGCCCTTGGTGCCCTTGTCGACGAAGAAGGCGGTGATCTTCTTGCGTTTTCCGCGCGGCGAATCCTCTTCGCCGGAAGCCATGAACACGATGGCGAAATCGGCAAGATCGGCGTGGCTGATAAAATGCTTGGTGCCATTCAGCACCCAATCGTCGCCATCCTGCACCGCGGTCGCCTTCATGCCGCGCAGGTCGGAGCCGGCGCCCGGCTCGGTCATCGCGAGGCAGTCCCATTTCTCGCCACGGATGCAAGGGAAAAGATACTTTTCGCGCTGCTCCGGCGTGCCGGCAAGCAGGATGTTGGAGGGGCGCGCCACGCAGGTCCAGTGCAGCGCGTAATTGGCGCGGCCGAGTTCCTTTTCGTAGAGCAGCCAGGTCACCGTATCGAGGCCCGCGCCACCGACATCGGCCGGCATGTTGGCGGCATAGAGCCCGGCTTCGATAGCCTTGGCCTTGATCTCTTCGATCAGCTCTCGGCGCAGCACGCCGGTGCGCTCGACCTCGCGCTCATGCGGATAAAGCTCGTTCTCGACGAAGGCGCGCGTCGTCTCGACGATGAGTTTTTGTTCCTCCGAAAGACCGAAATCCATGGTCTCAGCCCTTCTTCTTTTTCTTCGGCTTTTCCGCTTTCTTCACCGGCTTCGAGGCCTTGGCCTTCTCGGCCGCCTTGGAGGCCGCCGGCTTCTTTGCCGCCAGCTTGGCCAACTGCTTCGTATAGTCCTTGTGCAGCGCGCCGGCGCCCCAGCCCTTGCCTTTGTTCTGCTTCGACAGCGCATCCATGATCGCGACCAGATTGTCGTCGCGGATCTTTTCCAGCTCGCGGATCGACAGGCCATGCGCCTGGTCGTCCGACTGGGTGGCGATCAGATCGACCAGCTCGTCGTTGAATTCCGGCACGTCCATCAGCTTGGTCCACGGCCATTTCAGGCACGGCCCGAACTGCGCCATGAAGTGGCGCATGCCGGCCTCGCCGCCGGCGACGCGATAGACCTGGAACATGCCCATCTGCGCCCAGCGCAGGCCGAAGCCGTAGCGCATGATGTCGTCGAGTTCCTCGACCGTGCAGATGCCATCCTTGATCAACCACAGCGCCTCGCGCCACGCCGCTTCGAGCAGGCGGTCACCGACGAAGGCCTCGATCTCCTTGCGGATGACGACCGGCTTCATGCCGATCGAGGCGTAGATCTCCTTGGCGACCTCGATCGCCTCGGGAAAGGTCTGTTCGCCGCCGACGATTTCGACCAGCGGCAGGAGATAGACCGGGTTGAACGGATGGCCGACGACCAGCCGCTCGGGGTGCTTCTTCATCGCCACCTGCATGTCGGTCGGTTTGATACCGGAGGTGGAGGAGCCGACAATGGCGTTGGCCGGCGCATTAGCGTCGATCTCGGCCAGCACCTTGTGCTTGAGGTCGAGCCGTTCCGGCACGCTTTCCTGGATGAAGTCGGCATCCGCAACCGCCTCGGCAATGGTCTTGGCGAAGGTCAGCTTGCCCTCTTTCGGCAAGCCGCCGGGCACCATCTGCTTGTAGGCGCGGCGCGCGCCCTTCATCACTTCCGAGACCTTGCGCGAGGCCTCGGGGTCGGGGTCGAAGATCGACACGTCGATACCGTTGAGCAGCAGGCGCGCCACCCAGCCGGCGCCGATGACACCGCCGCCGATGGCGGCAGCCTTGTTGATGATGCTCATGCTGAGGCTCCGGTTCTTGTCTTGGCTATAGTGGGATCTAGGAGGGGCACGCGCTCGCCGGCGCGGATCACGGATGCGTCGTAGGCCTTGCGGGCGAAGACTTCGAGCACGAAGGGCCGGAAGAAGTCGATCGGCAGCGTCTCATAGTCGGGATCGAAGCTCGATTGGTCCCAGCGTTCGCAAAACTGGTCGCAGTCATCGAAATAGGCGTGGCCGGCGAAGCGGCTGCGGGCATGGCGATTGCCGCTGAGATGGTGGGCATAATAGAGGCGCTGGAAGTCGCCGTGCTTCTCCACCACCCAGGTGCATTGCTCGCGCACGAAGGGCTTCAGGATCGACGCGGCATATTCGTCGTGGTTGTAGGGCGCATAGATGTCGCCGATGTCGTGCAGCAGCGCGCAGGCGATCCAGTCGGTATCGGCGCCGTCACGCCAGGCGCGCGTCGCCGCCTGCAGCGAATGGCCGAGCCGGGTGATCTTGTAGCCCGACAGGCCTTCATCGAGCTGCACCAGCGCGTCGAGCAGACGATCGCCGGTCTTGGCGGCATAGTCGATTTCATGGGCGGTCAGGAACTCGTAATCGTCCTTGTCGCCATCCTTCATCGCGGTGAATTTGACGGTATCAGCCATCACCAAACTCCCGCCTTACGCCGCGGCTGCGATCGGTGCCCGCTTGGTCAGGTTCAGCTTCTTGCGCACTTCCTCCGGCCCCAAAATCCTGGCGCCGAGATTGGTGACGATGCTGGCGGCACGCTCGACCAGTTGCGCGTTGGTGGCGAGCACGCCCTTGTCGAGCCACAGATTGTCTTCCAGCCCGACACGGACATTGCCGCCGGCCAGCACCGCGGCTGCGGCATAAGCCATCTGGTTGCGGCCGATGGCGAAGGCCGACCAGTTCCAGGTCGACGGCACGTTGTTGACCATGGCCATGAAGGTGTTAAGGTCGTCAGGCGCGCCCCACGGCACGCCCATGCAGAGCTGCACCAGCGCGTCGGGGTTCAGCACCTTTTCCTCGACCAGCTGCTTGGCGAACCAGAGATGGCCGGTGTCGAAGGCCTCGATCTCCGGTTTGACGCCGAGTGCCGTCATCATGCCGCCCATGGCGCGCAGCATGCCTGGCGTGTTGGTCATGACATAATCGGCCTCGGCGAAGTTCATGGTGCCGCAGTCGAGCGTGCAGATTTCGGGCAGGCACTGGCGCACATGTTCCATACGGTTGGTGGCGCCGCCCATGTCGGTGCCCTTTTCGTTGAGCGGCAGCGGCGCTTCCGGCGAGCCGAACACCATGTCGCCGCCCATGCCGGCGGTGAGGTTCAGGATCACGTCGACTTCTGCCGCGCGGATGCGCTCGGTCACTTCGCGGTAGAGATGCACGTCGCGCCTGGGCTTGCCAGTTTCGGGGTCGCGCACATGGCAGTGGACGATCGCGGCACCGGCCTTGGCCGCATCGATGGCCGAATCGGCGATCTGCTTGGGCGAACGCGGCACATGCGGGCTGCGATCCTGCGAGCCGCCAGATCCGGTCACGGCACAGGTAATGAAAACCTCACGGTTCATCGCAAGCGGCATGGAATTCTCCTCCCAATCGAACAGAGGCACAACATTGCGCGACTTGCCGGCGACTGTTTTACGCTTTACGAAGACGACATGATAAAAAACGAAAAGATGACAATCTTTCGCTCGGAGCAGTCGCCGCTCAAGGTGACGCTCCTGGTGTTTTCGGGGGCATCCATTATGTGCGTGGCATGCGCCGTCGATCCGCTGCGCGCTGCCAACCGCATCGCCGGCGAAACCCTGTTCGACTTCAAACTGGTTTCGGTGACCGGAGAGGCGCCGGTCACGACATGCGGCCTGCCCGTGGCGGTCAGCGGCCGGTTCGATGCGACGGAACCGACCGATGTCCTGGTCGTGGTCGCGGGCTTCGGCACGCAGAACTATGCCACGTCTGCCTTGCTTGCCGGCCTGCGCCGGGCGGCGCGGTCGGCCCGCGCCTGCGGCGGCGTCGAGGCCGGCACATGGCTGGTGGCGCGCGCCGGCTTGCTGGAAGGACGCAGCGCCACCACCCATTGGGAAGACATGGAGGACTTTTCGTCCGCCTTTCCGGGCGTCGACGTGCGCCCCGATCGGTACATCATCGATGGACCGGTCTTCACCACGGGCGGCGCGTCGCCGACCCTGGACCTGATGCTGCACCTGATCCGCACCCGGCTCGGCATGGCCGTGGCGCTGGATGTGGCAAGCGCGTTCATCTACGACCAGGCGCGCGTGGCGACCGATGCGCAGCCGCTGGTCTCGCTTGGCCGGCTCGATGGCTACGACCCACGCCTGGCGCAGGCCATCCGGCTGATGGAGGCGCATGTCGACCAGCCGCTGACCATAGAAGCCATCGCAAAACGTGCCGGGGTGACGGCGCGAACCCTGGAAAGCATCTTTCGCAAGTCGATCGGCGAGACGCCGGGCGCCTATTATCTCAGGCTGCGCCTGGGTGCGGCGCGACGGCTGGTGGTCGACACGCGTGTGGCCATGGCGGATATTGCCGGGCGGACAGGGTTCTCGTCCGCCGCGGCATTTTCCAGAGCGTTTTCAAGAGCTTTTGGCGAAGCCCCAGTCAGGCTGCGGCGCGGTTGAGTATCCAGTCCGCGGCAGCGGCGAGATCGTAGACGATCGCCGTCGGAGGCGGATCGAAGCGTGTTTCATCGCCCGGGCGATACTTGCCTGTCCGAACGAGCAGTGCCGCGCCAAGTCCCGCACGCAGCGCGCCGGCGACATCGCTTTCCGCATCGTCGCCGACCATGACCGCATCGGCCGCCGGGCAGTTCACGTCGGCGAGCGCCGAAAGGAAGAAATCCGGCGACGGCTTGCCGAGCACCACGGGGGTCCGGCGGCTGGCGAATTCGAGCGCCGCAACAAACGCGCCGGCGTCGAGGCTAAACAGGCCGTCCGCATCCCTGAAGGTACGGTTGGTGGCAAGCGCCACGAAATCGGCGCCGGCAACAAGTTTGCGAAACGCTCGGTTGAGACTGGCATAATCGAAGGCGTCACCGGCATCGCCGACGACGACAGCACACCCGTTCCCGCCCTCCAGTCCGGAGAACTCGGCTTCCAGGTCAGGATGGACGAGCAAATGGGGCCGGCAGTCATGGCGGCGCAGCCATTCGACAGCGGCACGGGCCGGCGTCAGCAATTCCGCATCGGTCACCTCGATTCCCAGAGCGGCAAGCTGCTCGATCATTGCTTTGCGCGGCGTGCGTGTCGTGTTGCTGACAAAGCGGAGCGGCAAGCCAGCCCGGCGCAGGCGCTCGACCGCGGCCACGGCGCCCGCGATCGGGGTGTCGGCATCATAGACGACACCCAGAAGATCCAGGAGCACCGCGCGTATCATCGGTGAAGGATGGAGAAACAGCCTCCGTTCGTCAAATCAAGGAGATTGTCAGGCGGCGTTGCGACTTTCGCCGACAATGCGCGAGCGCATGCTATTGGCCAGCACTATTTCAAGTCGCGCGGCGACCGCGCGATCCCATTCATTTGCTTTGCGGGCACTGTCCTTCGAATGCGGCAGCGCCATCAGCCGATCGATGATCGATCCGGCCTCGCCAGAGGAGAGCAGGGCGTCGATTTCGCGCTCGTGCTGCATGTGTTCGCCTCCTTCTTTCCTTCCCGCCACATGCCAACACTATACGAGGTACGTGACGGCTGTTTGAAGGCAAGAGCGGGGCGATTGAGGGGCAGTGCGGGGCAGAACCTTGTCGTAGGTCCCGCCTCGTGCGCAAAGGCGTTCCGGGTGACGGTTTGGCTATCCCGCCGCCCGGGAAACGGTACAAATTGGCGAGAGTCCGCCGTCAGACGTAGCGGTTGACGATGTTTTCCAGCAATTCCTGGCGGCCGGAGCGCGGCTGCGGCTCGATCTTCTTCTTCACCACGCGCTCGGCAATGTCTTCCAGCGTGCGCTTGCCCGACAGCATCGCCTTGGCCTCAGTGCTGTTCCAGCCAGCATAACGCTCGGCCAGCGGACCCGACAGCGCCTTGTCCTCGACCATGCGCGCCGCAGCCTTCAGACCGCGTGCGCAAGAGTCCATGCCGCCGATATGGCCGATCAGCAGGTCCTGCGGGTCGAGAGACTGGCGGCGCAGCTTGGCGTCGAAATTGGTGCCGCCGGTCTTGAAGCCGCCGGCCTGCAGGACCTGGTAATAGGCCAGCGCCATTTCCGGCACGTTGTTGGGGAACTGGTCGGTGTCCCAGCCGGACTGGTAGTCGTTGCGGTTCATGTCGATCGAGCCGAAGACGCCGAGCGCGTTGGCCAGCGCCAGTTCGTGCTCGAAGGAATGGCCCGCCAGGATGGCATGGCCCTGCTCGATGTTGAGTTTTACCTCCTTCTCCAGGCCGAAGCGCTTGAGGAAGCCGTAAACGGTGGCGACGTCGTAATCGTACTGGTGTTTTGTCGGTTCCTGCGGCTTCGGCTCGATCAGGATGGTGCCTTTGAAGCCGATCTTGTGCTTGTAGTCGACGACGAGGCTGAGGAAGCGGCCGGCCTGTTCCTGCTCGCGGGCAAGGTCGGTGTTGAGCAGCGTCTCGTAACCCTCGCGCCCGCCCCACAGCACATAGTTCTCGCCTTTCAGCCGCTTGGTGACGTCGATGCAGCTCTTCACCGTCGCCGCCGCATAGGCAAAGACATCCGGATCGGGATTGGTGGCGGCACCCGACATGAAGCGGCGATTGGAGAACAGGTTCGCCGTGCCCCACAACAGCTTGACGCCGGTCTGCTTCATCTTGGCCGAAAAATAGTCCGCGATCTCGTCGAGGCGGGCCGCACTTTCGGAGAAATCCTTGCCCTCGGGCCGCACATCGGCGTCGTGGAAGCAGAAATAGGGCGCGCCGAGCAGCGAGAACATCTCGAAGGCGACATCGGCCTTGAGTTTTGCCAGTTCCATCGTGTCGATGCCGCCGGCCTTGGGGAACCAGGGACGGTCGAAGGTCTGGCCGCCGAAGGGGTCGCCGCCCGGCCAGGCGAAAGAATGCCAGTAGGCGACGGCGAAGCGCAGATGGTCTTCCAGCCGCTTGCCGGCGACCATCTCGTCGGGATTGTAGAACCTATAGGCCAGCGGATTGGTCGAATCCGGCCCCTCATATTTGATCTTCTGGATGTCGCCGAAAAATCCGCTGCTCATGATTTCTGTCCTCTCTCGAATAGTTCGCCCTGATTACCTCAGGCGTAATTGGTTTCGGTCCTGGGCTGTTTGAAAAGGCTGATGTCAACAAACAAAGGAGACAGACCATGACCGACCTCAACAGAATTGCCGAGGACTACATCACCGCCTGGAACGAAAGCGATGCCGGCCGCCGCGCCGAATTGCTCAAGGCCACCTTCACCGAAGACGTCAGCTATCGCGATCCGCTCATGCAGGGCGATGGCCATGAAGGCGTCGCCGCGCTGATCGATGGCGTGCAGCAACGCTTTGCCGGCTTCAGGTTCTCGCTGAAAGGCACGCCGGACGGCTTTGCCGACAAGATCCGCTTCTCCTGGAATCTCGGCCCGGAGGGCGTCCCTTCGGTCATCGAAGGCACCGATATCGGTGTGATTGAGAACGGCCGCCTGAAGAGCGTCACCGGGTTTCTGGACAAGGTGCCGGCGCAGTGAGGCTAACTGGGTAAGGGAGGCGCCAGGCACCCCCCTCTGGCCTGCCGGCCATCTCCCCCGCAAGGGGGGAGATTGGTTGGCATCCGCGCCTTCGCCAATCAACCACCTTACAAGACTGGCATACCCGCCGGCGCTGCTAATCTCCCCCCTTGCGGGGGAGATGCCCGGCAGGGCAGAGGGGGGTGTCTCGCGCTCACTCACGCGGTCACGCCCCTGATCGCCGGATACAGCGCCCGGTAACGGTGATAGGCATCCGCATACGCCCCAGCGAGCGCAGCGTCCGGTTCAACGGTAGCATCCGTCCTGGGCGCCGTGCACACGGCCAGCGGATCAGCACCGGTCGCCGCGATCAGGCCGAGCCGGGCCGCGCCAAAGGCCGCGCCGAAATCGCCGTCGGCGGGAATGTCCACCGGCACCTGCAGCGCGGTGGCGATGGCTTTCAGCCAGTAGCGCGAGCGCGAGCCGCCGCCGATGGCCGTCACCCGCGTCAATGTCGTGCCGGCCGTCTTCAAGGCTTCGAGGCTGTCGCGGAAGGCGAAGGCGACGCCTTCGAGCACCGCTTGCGTCAGCACCGCGCGGCTCGATTCATGCGCCAACCCGGTGAAGGACCCGCGAATGGCCGAATCATTGTGCGGCGTGCGCTCGCCCGAGAGATAGGGCAGGAAGGACACGCCGGTCGGCGCCTTCAGCGTGTCGCCGAGCTCCGAAGTCAGCTCACCGGCGCCTTTGCCTGTGATCTCCGACAGCCAGTTGAGCGAATCGGTCGCCGACAGGATGACGCCCATCTGGTGCCAGGTGTCGGGCAGCGCATGGCAGAAGGTGTGGACAGCACTTGCCGGGTTGGGCAGATAGGACGCATTGGCGGCAAACAGCACGCCCGACGTGCCGAGCGAGACAAAGGCATGGCCGGCACCGACCGTGCCCATGCCGCAAGCCGACGCCGCATTGTCGCCGGCGCCACCGGCGATCGGGATGCCAGCCTCGATGCCCCATTTCGACGCCAATTCGCCGCGCAGCCCGCCGGCCTTCTGCGTGCCCTCGACCAGAAACGGCATTTGGCTCTCGTCAAGCGAGGTGGCGGCGAGCAGGTCCAGCGACCAGCGGCGCTTGCCGACATCGAGCCAGGAGGTGCCGGCCGAATCAGACATTTCCGAAATGTGCTCGCCGGTCGCCCAAAGCCGCAAAAAGTCCTTCGGCAGCAGCACCTTCGCCACTTTGGCGAAGATAGCGGGCTCGTTGTTCTTCACCCAGGCGAGCTTTGGCGCGGTGAAGCCGGGAAAGACGATGTTGCCGGTCAGCGCGCGGAAGCGCGGATCGGCGTCCAGCGCGGCCGCCTCGATATGGCTGCGCGTGTCGTTCCACAGGATGCACGGGCGCAGCACATGATCGGCCGCATCCAGCAAGGTGGCGCCATGCATCTGGCCCGACAGGCCGATGCCTTTTACGGCCGCGAACTGCCTGGGATGGGAGGCCTTGAGTTCGGCGATCGCGTCTTCGCAGGCGCGTATCCAGTGGGACGGGTCCTGTTCGGACCAGCCGGGATGCGGCCGCGAGACGTCAAGTGCGCCATGGCCGGAGCCGACGACGGTCTGTCCGGCATCGATCAGCAGCGCCTTGACGCCCGACGTGCCCAGGTCGAGGCCGAGATACATGTTTTCCTCCCACGTCCTTATTTTTTTCGGATCCCGAAAAAATCTGGCCGAGCCAGTTTTTAAGGCAAGATCCGCTTGCGGTCAATTCTCTGACAAATCGGCCGCACGTCGTGCAAGCAGCGCCGACAGCGGGCTGTCGGGCCGCGCCATCGAACGCTCGGCCGTGAGCGCCCTGGCGAGCGCGCCGTCACCGGCCCGCAGAGCGGCTTCGATCAGCGTCAGGTCGATGACATCGCGCTGCGCGTGGCTGCCGCCGAAGCGGTGCGCAATCGCCCGGATCGGCCGGATCAGGCGCATGGCCTCGGTGTAGTTGCCCTCGCCGAAGGCCTTGATGGCCAGCGTCAAGGGATGGCCGACATCCTGGGTGAAAGCTGCATTGTCGTCACTGCCGCGCATGGCCTCACGCTGTGCTTCAAGCAAGGTCCGAGCGGGTGCATCGAGGCCGGCGCCGACGAAGGCCATCATCGCGTGCGCATCGTTGAAGGCATAGTCGCCGGCGCCGGCCTTGGGCCAATTGGCGGCGAGCGCTGTCCAGCGGTCGCCGCCATCGACGCCACCGAGATAGAGCCGCCACAGGATTGCCGACGCATCGACCATGTTGAGCGCCATCGTCGATGGTGTGCCGTAGATCGGTCCGTCATAGAGCGCCAGCACCTCATCGGTCTCGCCAAGATCATAGTGAAACAGCGCCAGGTGCCACCAATTGTGCACCTGCAGGAAGCTTTCCTTTGTCCACGCTTCGGGATTGGCGCGCATCCAGGCAATGCCATCCCTTTGCCGGCTTTGCATTTCCATGACATGCGCCACGGCGTGTTGCGCCCAGCCGTCACGAGGCTCGATCTCGACCGCCGTGCGGCCGAGCTTTTCGGCCCTGATATAGTCACCCATCTCCTCCAGCCCGAAGGCCTGCATGCCGAGGATGGCGTGGTAACCCGGCATATCGCTCTGCCATGACGGCAAGGCGCGGGCGATGCGGTCGCGCAGCATGCGGGCATTGCCGGTGAAGAAGTCGATCTGGTGCCCGACCTGCAGTGCCACCGCGTCGAGCGGGGTCTCGATGGCGATATCCTCGAGGATCCCAGCAGCGTCATGCCAGCGCCCATTGGCGAGGTGGCCGAGGGCCAAGACATGCGCCTGCTCGCGTGTTGTCGCGGCAAGCGGCAGGGCGGCCTCATGGCAGGCCCTGGCCACCGCCGTCGCCTCCCGCTCGGTGGCAAGGCCAAAGAGGTAGCCCTTGAAGACATGCGCCATGACAAAACCGGGATTTTCCACGATGGCGCGGTCGACGGAGCCGACGGGATCGCCGACGAAGCACTGCAATTGGCGCACCGCCTGGCTGTAGGGCGTGAACCCCGCTTCCGTCGCACCCGAAAATGCCAGGCCGAATGTGTCCTTGATTGGCATGCAATGTCCCTTGACCGGCGCGTTGCGGGCACGATGCCCTCGGTCCAAGGCGATCTTAAAGCATGGGCCACAGACGCGCCAACCATGCAGCGCACGCGTCTACTTCAGTAGATTTTGCAGTTCATCAACCATGACGGGCAGATTAGGCTTTGTAAAATCGAACGAATTGTGGCTTCATTGCGGCGCGGCGAGGGGCTTGTAATCGCGATCTGAGAGGGGACGCGATGCGGCATTTTGAAATACAGCTTCCGAACAGCCGTTCGGAATACGCTGACGAGGCGATTTCTTTGTTGCGGCGAAAGCCGCGGCAAATCCATCCATGGTTTATTAGCTTACTTGCAACTACAGCGCTAGTGTTGCTGCCCGGTTCCACGGCCTTGGCGGCCTGCGTGCTGGTTCCATCAGCGGGAAATACCACCTTCACCTGCGATAGTGGCGATTCGGGCGGCAGCCTCACCGATACCAGCGGCGACAACACGCTGAATTTTCCCGCTGGCGGCACCGGGCGGGTGAGCGGCAACGTCACTTTCGGCGCCGGCACGGACCGCATCAACATGCAGTCCGGCACCATCACCGGCGCGGTCGACCAGGGTGACGGCACGGATTTCTTCACCATCAGCGGCGGCACCGTCGCCGGCAATGTCCAGCAGGGTGCCGGCATCGACGATTTCAACATGAGCGGCGGCCAGATCGGGTCGCTCAACCAGGGCGACGGGCTCGACACCTTCACCATGACGGGCGGGCGCATCGTCGATTTCTTCGACGATGGCGATCATGCCGTGATGACGGGCGGCCGCATCGGCCGGGTCAACATGAAGCTCGACAAGAACTATTTCAACATGTCCGGCGGCACCATCGACCGCAACCTCGTCACCGGCTTCGACCAGGACACCATTATCCTCTCCGGCGGCACGATCGGCGGCAACATCAGCGTCAGCGGCGGCAATGACAGCGTGACAATCACCGGCGGCACGGTCGGTGGCGATGTGCTGATGAGCTTCGGTTCCGACAGTTTCGTCTGGAATGGCGGCGGCATCATCTATGGCGCGGTCGATCTCGGCGCCGACAACGACACCGCCAAGCTCAGCAACCTCACCAACGCCAATCTCGGCGGCACGGACGCCCTGAATGGCGGCCTTGGCACCGACGCGCTGACCTTCGACAACGTCAAGCTCGACGGGATCGCCAGAGTCCAGAACTGGGAAACGGTCGACGCCACCAACGACACCCAACTGACGCTCGACGGCACTCTCAAGCTCGGCGACAGCGGCACCGGCACGGGTTCGCTCAGCGTCGATGCTTCGAGCACGCTCTATGGCGGCGGCTTCAACGCGGCGATCCAGGCCTTCACGGCTGGCCAGCTGGCTCAGGTCACCAATGCCGGACGCATCGACCTGACCAACGGCACCACGGGCGCGACCGACCGGCTGACGATCTCGGGCAATTATGTCGGTGCCGGCGGCCTGCTGCTTGTCCAGACCGAACTCGGTGACGATTCCTCCGCCTCCGACAGGCTGGTGCTTTCGGGCGGCACGGCTTCGGGCTCGACCGGCATTTCCGTGGTCAATGTCGGCGGCGCGGGTGCCGCGACCACGCAGGACGGCATCATGGTCGTCCAGGCGGTCAACGGCGCCACTTCAGGCGCCACCACATTCGCACTCGACGCCCCGGTCGCCGCTGGCGCCTTCGAATATTATCTGTTCAAGGGCGGCGTCAGCGCCGGCAGCAACGAAAACTGGTATCTGCGCTCGACGCTGACCACACCGGCGACGCCGGCACCAGCCCCGCCGGCGCTCGAACCCACGCCACCGCCGGAACCCGAACCGCCCGCGGCCGAACCACCACCCCCGCCGGCATCCGAACTTCCACCGACGCCGCCACCGACCGAGGGCGATATCAACACCCCGCCGGTCGACCCGACACCGCCGGTGCAGGCCAGCGACCCGGAACCCGAACCGCCGCCGCCGCCACCGCCGCCGCCACCCGCGGATCCGCCGCCACCCCCGCCGGTGGTGCCGACAGAAGCGCCTGTGCTTCCAGTGCCGACGCTGCCGGGCCCGCCGCCGGTCCAGCCGACGCCGCCGACACCTGGGGCGACCGCGGTGCAGGCAGCCGTGATCCCGCTCTATCGCATCGAGGTGCCGGTCTATTCGGCCCTGCCGCCGGTCGCCGAGCACCTGGCGATGACGACGCTCGGCACCTTTCACGAACGGCGGGGTGAGCAAAGCCTGTTGTCGGATCTGGAACTGTCGCCGGTCTGGGGCCGCATTTTTGGTCAGGACACTGAGATGGGCTGGTCGGGAACGGTGTCGCCCTCCTTTGACGGCACGCTGTTCGGCCTTCAGGCAGGCTTCGACGTGTTCGGCCGCGAGACCGCCTCAGGCGGAATCGATCGCGCCGGCCTGTTCGTCGCCTATGCCAGCATGAAGGGTGACGTGCGCGGCCAGGCGCTGGGATGGAACGATCTGTCCGTCGGCAGCCTCGACGTCAGCGGCACCAGCGTTGGCGGCTACTGGACCCGCATCGGCCAAAGCGGCTGGTACCTTGACGGCGTCCTCATGGCCACCTTCTTCGGTGGCGACGCGACATCGTCGCGCGATATCGGCATCGATATTGGCGGAACCGGCGTCACCGCTTCGCTGGAAGGCGGCTATCCCATAGCGCTGGCGCAGGGCTGGACGCTCGAACCGCAGGCGCAACTGGTCTGGCAGCATCTGTCGCTCAACGACACCAACGACCGCTTCTCGTCGGTTTCCTTCGGCACCGACGACAGCGTCAGCGGCCGGCTGGGTGTGCGGCTGCAGGGCGAGACCACGATCAACGGCATCGCGCTGCAGCCCTACCTCAAGGCCAACATCTGGCATGATTTCGGCGGCATCAGCCATGTCAATTTCGACACCACCGACATCTCGACCGAGGGCCGATCGACCTCCTTCGAGTTCGGTGGCGGCGTGGTCGCCAGAGTGACCGACAAGGTCAGCATCTTCGCCACCGGCGACTACACCACCAATCTCGGCGGCGACAAGCGCCGCATCCTCGAGGGCAATCTGGGTATCAGCGTGAAGTGGTGAACCAGACCATCCGAAACCGGAAACCGGTTTCGGATGGTCTAATAAAAGAGGCCGCCTAATTGCCCGAGCGCATCGCCACCGTGGCGATGCCGGCGCCGACCAGCAGCGTGCCGCCGGTGCGGTTGAAGATGCGGATCGCCTTGGGATTGCGCACGACGTTGCGGGCGCGCGCCGCGATCAGCGCATAGCCGAAGGCATTGGCGAATGCGAGCGCCAGGAAAGTCGTCTCGAAGATCATCATCTGCGTCCAGAAATTGGCATGCCGGTCGAGGAACTGCGGCAGGAAGGCGACGAAGAAGGTGATGCTTTTCGGGTTGAGCGCGGTGACCAGCCAGGCATGCGCCGTCATCTTGGCGGGCGACACCACATCGGTTCGCGGCTCGGCCTTCAGCGCGCCGCCGGCGCGGAACAGCTTTACGCCGAGATAGATCAGATAGCCGGCGCCAATCAGCTTCAGGATGGTGAAGACAGTCGCCGAAGCGGCGAGCAGCGCGCCGATGCCGAGCATCGACAAGGTCATGGCGGTGAAGTCGCCGAGCGCCACGCCAACCGCCATCGGCAAGGCGGTGCGCCAGCCCTGGCCCAGCGCATAGGACACGACCAGCAGGATGGTCGGGCCCGGAATGATGAGGAGGATGGTCGAAGCGGCGGCGAAAGCGGCCCAGTTTTCGAAGGACATGTCTGTTCTCCCTTGGGTTAAGGAAAAGGATAAATCCTGAACCCCGGGAGAATGTAAAGAGGCCTGATTTTTGTTTTTTGCGCAATTGCGGGCGGAAGATCGCCACGCACTTTTTCCTGGAATTGCCGCTATCAATTGCGCCAAAGGCAGGTCGGCGTCAGTTCGCGCCGATCAGCGTGCTCAATATATCGGCGAGGCTGACATTGGCACCGAGAACCAATGCGGCCGCGACAATGGCAGCGGCAAAAAGCTTGATGTCGGTTTTTAACGTCTTGCACATGGAGGCCCCTCGCTGATCGCCTGATGGGTAGGAAAGGCCGGTGCCGGGATTATGACCCGAGCTGGGTCTTTTTGTGCAGGAGCGCTCGATTGGCGGTCAGCCAGCACCGCCTGATGCCGCCAGGAACCGCGCAAATGCAGGTAACGCAAGACATTCACGCTTTATCAACCATGAATGATGAAAATGCCCATTATCCGGCCGGACCGTGCTTCCCGCCGACAGCGTAGGGTTTGGGTATATGCGTGAGTTGCCGCAAGGTCTGACGCCGCCACGAAACGGCGACGCAATCGAAACCGATCATCATCCTTCCCGCCGCGCCATCCTGTCCGGGGCAGGTGCGCTGGCGCTGCTCAGCGCCGCCGGCTGTTCGACCTCGGGCGACGGCGGTATGCCGATGCTGCAGCTCGACAATACGGTCACTGGTTCAGTGCCGCCGATACGGCCGGCGATCAGCGTCGACAAGAACATCACCAGCGCCGATGTCATGTATGCCGCTTTGACCGACAACGGCTTCAACGTGCCGGAAGTGCCCTATCTCAAGGTCAAGCCAGAATTCCGCCGCCAGATCGTCGTCGACACCACCGGCGAAGCGCCCGGCACCATCGTCGTCCATCTCAAGGAGCGCATGCTCTATCTCGTCCAGCCAGGCGGCGACGCCATCCGCTACGGCGTCGGCATCGGCAAGGACGGCTTCCGCTGGTCCGGCCGCGCCAACATCCAGTATGGACGGGAATGGCCGACCTGGACGCCGCCGCCGGAGATGATCCAGCGCAAGCCCGAACTGGTGAAGTGGCAAGGCGGCCAGCCTGGCGGCCTCACCAACCCGCTCGGCGCGCGTGCCCTCTACATCTACCAGGACGGCAAGGACACCGGCTACCGCATCCATGGCTCGCCCGAATGGTGGAGCATCGGCCAGGCGATGTCGTCGGGCTGCGTGCGCCTGATCGACCAGGACATCATCGACCTCTACAGCCGCGTCTCGAAGAAAAACCCTGTCGTCGTCATGTGATCGTTTGGGCGGCCACCGTGGCCGCTTTTATCGTCCCGTTCGGGCAGGATCTTTGCCGAAACCGGTTTCCACCCTCGGGTCAGACCCGAGGGCATGCTTTTCGGGATCACGCCCGACTCCCCCGTTGCGCGATGCGGCAAGACAGGCCAAGGTGCCTTGAAAACCATCGCCTCGGGAGACGTCAGGAATGGCCGGAACTTTTGTCATCGCGCAGGGCGGCGGCCCGACCGCCGTCATCAACCAGACCGTGGTCGGCGCCACGCTGGAGATCCGCAAACGGCATCCCGGCGCCAAGGTGCTGGGTTCCATCCACGGCGTGCGCGGCATTCGTGACGGCAATTATGTCGACCTCTCCGCCATCCCCGAAGACCGGTTGCGACTGATTGCGGGAACGCCGAGTGCCGCACTCGGCTCGACGCGTGACAAACCGGATGCGGCGTATTGCGATGTCATCCTCAATGGGTTGAAAAAGGCCGGGGCCGATGCCTTCATCTATATTGGCGGCAACGACACGTCGGGCACGCAGCAGATCCTGACCGATGCCGCCGGCGGCAGCATCGCTTTTGTTCATGCGCCAAAAACCATCGACAACGATCTTGAGGAGAACGACCACACGCCGGGCTTTATCTCGGCCGCCGAATTCGTCGCCGGCGCCTTCCTGTCCGTCGATCTCGATTTTCGCGCCTTGCCCGGCATCTATGTCGGCATCGTCATGGGTAGGCACGCCGGCTTCCTGACGGCCGCGGCCGCGGCCTGGCAACTCGACTCCGACAGCGGCCCGCACCTGGTCTACGTGCCGGAACGGCCATTCTCGGCGGCCGGCTTCATCGATGATGTCCGCGCCACGCTCGACCGCCACAAGCGCTGCATCGTCGCCGTTTCGGAAGGGGTGAGCACCGCCGACGGCAAGGCGCTGGTCGAAAGCCTGGTGCCGCCGGACAAGCTCGAGCGCGACGCGCATGGCAACGTCAAGCTGTCGGGCAGCGACCTGCCGGCTGCACTTGAGCGCGCATTGGCCGAGGGGCTGCCGGGCAAGCGGGCGCGTGTCGACGCGCTCGGCTACATGCCGCGCGGTTATATCGGCGCCATCAGCGCGGTCGACGCGCAGGAGGCCCTCGATGCCGGCGCCTTCGCCGTCTCCGTCGCCGAACAGGGCGGCGGCTCGGTGGCGCTGCAGTATGATGGCACCAAGACGGTGCTGAAGAAGGTGCCGCTGAAGAATGTCGCCGGCAAGACCCGCCACATGCCCGACGACTTCATGAAGCCCGACGTCAACCAGCTGTCCGAGGCTGGCATGGCCTATCTCAAGCGGCTGGTGCCGGAAAAGTACAAGGTCGGGAAGCCGTTCGTCTGATGCGGGTTCAGCCATAATGCGGGGCTGGTTCAGCAAGAGCATCGTCGACGACAAGACGACGATGCTCACCGAGCCATTCGTGCATGACTATGTGCGCGCCAACATCTGGCATCTGCGCGGCCGCGACGCCGACCTTTTGGTCGACACCGGCATGGGCATCTGTCCGCTGGCTCCGGAGATCGAGACGCCTGACGGAAAGCCGCTGCTGGTCGTCGCCACGCATATCCATCTCGACCATGTCGGCTCGCTGCACGAATTTTCGTGGCGGGCGGGGCCGAGGATGAGTGCGGCACAGTTCGAGAGCATGGATGAGGCGGCGACCTACGCCTACATGTTCCACGATCTCGAAGGTGCCGTTTCGAAATTGCCGGCGCCGGGCTGGAAGTCGGCCGACTACAAGATCCCGCCGGCACCGCTGACACGGACTCTCGATGAGGGCGACGTTGTCGATCTCGGTGACCGGCAATTCCGCGTCCTGCATCTGCCCGGGCATTCGCCGGATTCGATCGCGCTGTTCGACGAGGCCGATGGCCTGTTTTTCAGCGGCGACGCCATCTACGACGACACGCTGATCGACTCGCTGCCGGATTCCGACCGGGCCGCCTATGTCAGCACCATGAAGCGGCTGCTCGAGCTGCCGATCCGCATTGGCCATGGCGGCCACGGACCGAGCTTCGACGGCAAGCGTATGCGTGAGATTGCAACGGCTTACATCAGGCAAGCCGGCGATATCTGAGCTTCACCAGCACTGCCAGCTGGCAGGAAAGGCTGGGAGCCAGCTACATTACCAATCCTCTGCAAAGAATTAAATCTTTGTAATATAACCGAAAAAACCTAATTCGCCCGCATCCGCGTCCTAGATCCCGGTTTCATCGACCTGAACGGCCGCCGCATGAAGCGAGACAGGCAGCCGCGATGGCCGGTACGCCGAATGGGCCGCACCCGTCCCGAGGCCACGGCGCCGAACCCAATGTCTCGCACGGACAACGACCATGTCATCCCTTAACATTCTTCGCAGACATCGCGTCGCCGCATTGCTGGGCGCCGCCCTCTTCATCTCTCCCTTCGTCGTCTCGTTTGCCCAAAGTGCCGGCAATACAGGCGTGAGCAACGTTGGCGCGACGACCCAGACCCCTGTCGCCGGTATCACCGCCCCCAACGGCTCGTTCGCGCCGATCGTGGCGGCCGACAAGCCGGCAGTGGTGACGGTCACCACCATCATGAAGGCACAGCCGGCAAGCGCCGATGACGGCATGCCTCTCGGCAACTCGCCATTCGACCAGTATTTCCGCCAGTTCTTCGGCGACCAGGGCATCCCCGCTCCGCAGACGCCGCCGCAACAGGCGCAACGCGCCGAGGCGCTCGGCTCCGGCTTCATCGTCAATGCCGACGGCACCATCGTCACCAACAATCACGTCGTCGACGGCGCGTCTTCGATCAAGGTGACGCTCGATGACGGCACTGAGCTTCCCGCCAAGCTTGTCGGCCGCGACGCCAAGAACGACCTTGCCGTGCTCAAGATCAAAGCCGACAAGCCCCTGCCGACAGTCAAATGGGGCGATTCCGACAGGTTGATGACCGGTGACCAGGTGCTGGCGATCGGCAATCCGTTCGGCATCGGCACCACGGTCACCGCCGGCATCGTTTCGGCGCGCGGCCGCGACCTGCATAGCGGCCCGTTCGACGATTTCATCCAGATCGACGCGCCGATCAACCATGGCAATTCCGGCGGTCCGCTGGTGGATGTGAACGGCAATGTCGTCGGCATCAACACGGCGATCTATTCGCCCAATGGCGGCAGCGTCGGCGTCGGCTTCGCTATTCCGTCCGACCAGGCGCAAAAGGTCGTCGCCAAGCTGATGAAGGACGGCTCGATCCAGTATGGCTATCTCGGCGTCGAGATTCAGCCGGTGACCCCGGATGTGGCGAGCGCCATCGGGCTCGATCATGCCGGCGGCGCGCTGGTTTCGAAGGTCAATGACAGCTCGCCTGCCGCCAGCGCCGGCGTCGAGACCGGCGACGTCATCACCAGCTTCGCCGGACAGGACGTTAAGGACCCCAAGGATCTGTCGCGGGCCGTCGCCGATGTCGCGCCGGGCGCCAAGGAAACGCTGGATGTCTGGCGCAAGGGTAAGGCCATGCAGATTTCCGTCGATGTCGGGCAAAAACAGCGACGATGTGAAGACGGCATCGACGGACAACTCCGGCGCGCCGAGCGCCGAGCAGGGCTCGCGCGCACCGGCGATCGGCCTCGGCCTGATGGACATCACATCAGACATTCGCCAGCAGATGAACCTCGCCGACAACGAGCATGGCGCGGTGGTTGCGCGCGTCAATCCCGACAAGGCGGCGGCCGCCGCCGGCGTCCAGCCGGGCGATATCATCGCCGCCGTCAACCAGGTTCCGGTGAAGAGCGCCAAGCAGGTCACGCAGGCGATCGCCCAGGCCAGCAAGTCGGGCCGCAAATCGGTGCTGCTGCTGGTTGAACGTGACGGCGGCCAAATCTATGTCGCCGTGCCGTTCGCCAACGGCTGAGACGCTGCGCGGACATGAAATGCGGATGCGGCCGGTCTGTTGCCAAGCGGTGACGGACCGGCCGCTCCGGAAGCGCTTTATTCGCGAGCGGCAATATCGGCGCGAATGAACACCGTCACCGACCGGTCCTGATACAAAATGCGGTAGCCGCGCAGCACCTCCGCGATCCCAGGCGCGTCGTGCAGCGGCGGCATGGTTTGCTGGTTCTTCAGGTTCAGCAGCACCGGCGCGCGCGGTCCTGATGTTCCGTCGTCGACGATGATATCAGGCCGTTTCGAAGCAAGTTCGCCCGCGATCGACGCCGTATATCTTTCCCTGAGGGCGGCCAGATCCTGGCGTCGCGCGGGGTCCTGTTCCATCCCCATCAATATTCCCGCGTCATTGACCATCCAGCCCGATTGCTGCCGTGCCACGAAGCGGGCGCCGGTCATGCGGGCGAGCGGGTTGCTGAACTGCAATTGCGACGCGATCGACATCATGGTCGGATGAGCGACCGCGCGCACGATCGCCGCTGTCGCGGCATCCAGGTCGCGGCGCGACTGGGTGAAGGCCATGCCTTGCTGCAGCGCCGTCAAAAGCACGATCGAAAACAGGCCGAGCGCAGCACCCGCCTTGACCGGCAGCGGCAGGCTTCTGAGCGGTTTCAGCCTGACATATTGCAGCATCAGCGCCAGGACGCCGAGCGTCAGGAAGGGCAATGCCTGATAGGTCCAGCCCTTGCCCATGATGACGAAAGCCGGAACATAGGCGGCCCCCGCCAGCAGCATTGTCCTGGCATCGCGATCGGGCCGGCCGGGAGAGGCCATCGCCAGTGTGGCGACCGCCATGGCCACGAACATCGTGACCTGCCACAGCATCAGCACATCAATCACAGGCATGCGCATCGGCAGATAGACCTGGCGCAGCAAGGGCATGACGTCGGTGAAGAAGGGCTGCATGAAGACGGCCAGCGCAATCAAATAGGCGACGGTGAGCGTGGCGCCGATCACATTCTCCGTCGTCCAAAGCGGATGCAGCGAGCGCCGCTGCAGCGCGATGACCAGGGCCGGCACCGCCAGGGCGAGGACGCTGTAGGGCGGTTTGATCATGACGAAGATACCGGCGCCGACGCCCGCGACGATCCGCTCGGCGACGCTGCCGGCCTTGAAATCGACAGTCCTGTCGCGCGCTGAAAACAGGGCCAGCCACGGCAGCAGGACGATGACGGCTATCTGTTCGCGCTGGCCGAAATCGATCGGAAACAGGAACAGCAGAATAAAGCGGCCGGCACCATCCAGAGATGCCGTTTCAGCGTTTCGTCCGCCCGCGCGGCAATACGGGCTGAAAACCAGACCGATGCTATCGCCAGCGTGGTCACGCCGATGCTCACCCAGAGTTCCGCCGAAAGCCCGGTCAGCCGCTCGAGCAGCACGAAAGGCAGATAGAGCCAGGCGGAAAAGGCCGGATTGACCTCGATGATGTCAACCGAAAGGCGCTCGCCGTCGAGCACACGTTCGCCGATCACCAGCAGCCAGGACACGTCGACATTGCCGGGCATGACAAGCAACGAGACAATGATCGCATAGGCGGCAATCAGCAGCGTCGCGGCCACCGGCCAGCCGAGCCGAACGGCGGCTGCGGCCGTGACGGAACGCAACCCGGCCGGTTGGTCGGAAGCAACGAATGGCGCGTCCATGCCAGCTATCCTCACCACCAAAGCAGCAATCGAGCAGGATATCTAGCAAACAGGCAGTTAAGGGCGTTCTAACTGGCAGTTGAATGCGGCCTGAGCCTCAGAGCTTGCGCAGTGCTACTTCCTCGATCAAGTGGTCGGCGCCCTTGCGCAGGATCAAGTCGGCGCGGGCACGCGTCGGCAGGATGTTCTCGCGCAAATTCTTCAGGTTGATGTTGGTCCACAGGCCTTCGGCAATAGCGCGCGCCGAATCCTCCGACAGCTGCGAATAGCGATGGAAGAAGGAGTCCGGATTGCGGAAGGCTGTTTCGCGCAGCCGCATGAAGCGCGAGATATACCACTCGTGGATCAGCTTCTCGTCGGCATCGATGTAGATGGCGAAATCGAAGAAGTCGGACAGGAAAGGCACAATCTTGCCGTCCTGCGGCAGCTTGCCCGGCTGCAGGACATTGATGCCTTCGAAGATCAGGATATCGGGCCGGTCGATGGTGACGAACTCGCCGGGAATGACGTCATAGGTGAGGTGCGAATAGACCGGGGCGCGGACATCGGGCAGCGCCGACTTGATGCCCGAGAGGAAGCGCAGCAGCGCGCCGACATCGTAGCTGTCGGGAAAGCCCTTGCGTTCCATCAGGTTTTCACGGCGCAGCACCTCATTGGGCAGCAGGAAACCGTCGGTGGTGATGAGATCGACCTTGGGGCTCGACGGCCAGCGCGCCAGAAGTTCCTTCAGCACGCGCGCGGTGGTCGACTTGCCGACCGCGACGGAACCGGCGATGCCGATGATGAACGGCGTCTTGACCACGTCGACGGCATTGAAGAAGGCCTGGCGCTGCCTGAACAGCAATTGGCTCGCCTCGACGTGGGCGGACAGAAGGCGCGACAGCGACAGATAGATGCGCTTGACCTCTTCGAGGTCGACCGGGTCGTTGAGCGAACGCAGGCGGCGGAATTCGTCATCGCTCAGCGTCAGTGGCGTGTCGGCGCGGAATCGCGACCATTGCTCGGCCGAAAAGAAACGAAAGGGGGAATATTTCTCGGTTGGCGCGAGCTGATCCATCGAGATACCTGCCCTCCCTCGCGGTCAGCCCTTGGGCCGTGACGCCTTCTCGGTGATGCCCGAACGCCCGGTGCGGCTTTCGAGCTCCTTGAGCACATCACTCAACGGGACACCCGAGAGGCCGAGAACGACGAGCCAATGATATATAAGATCGGCACTTTCGGAAACGAGGCCCTGCCTGTCGCCCTTGACGGCGGCAATTACCGTCTCGACGGCCTCCTCGCCAAGCTTCTGGGCCGCCTTGTCGATGCCGCGGGCGAACAGTTTCGCTGTCCAGGAGTCGGGATCACCGGAATGGGCGCGCTCATGGACGATTTTTTCCAGATCGGACAGCGAAAATTCAGCCATGGCGCCTGAGAGCCTTTTTCTTAGCCGGACAGCCTCTAGGGCCGAACGCCTGAGGAGTCCAGCCGCATCGGCAGGCCGGCCTCAGCCATATACGCCTTGGCCTGCGCTATGGTGTAGGTGCCGAAATGGAAGATCGAGGCCGCCAGCACGGCGCCGGCATGGCCGTCGCGAATGCCTTCGACCAGATGATCCAGCGTGCCGACGCCGCCCGAAGCGATGACCGGGGCGCGCACCGCATCAGCGATCGCACGCGTCAGCGCGATGTCGTAGCCGGCCTTGGTGCCGTCGCGGTCCATCGAGGTCAACAGGATCTCGCCGGCGCCGCGATCGACCATCTTTCGGGCGAATTCGATCGCATCGATGCCGGTCTTCTCGCGCCCGCCATGGGTGAAAATCTCCCAGCGGTCGGCCTCGCCGGCGCCGGACACCTTCTTGGCGTCGATGGCGACGACGATGCATTGGTTGCCGAACTTGTCGGCCGCCTCGGCGACGAAATCCGGGTTCTTCACCGCCGCGGTGTTGATCGACACCTTATCGGCGCCGGCCAAAAGCAATTTCCTGATATCGGCGACCTGGCGCACGCCGCCGCCGACGGTCAGCGGCATGAAGCATTGTTCGGCGGTGCGGGCAATGACATCGAAGATGGTTTCACGGTTGTCGGACGAGGCCGTGATGTCGAGGAAGCAAAGCTCGTCGGCACCGGCGGCGTCATAGGCCTTGGCCACCTCGACCGGATCGCCTGCATCGATGAGGTCGACGAAGTTGACGCCCTTGACGACACGGCCGTCCTTGACGTCGAGACAGGGGATGACGCGGGCTTTCAGCATCAGCGGCCCTCTATCGTGGCGATGAGATCGTTGAGCAGCTGGCCGACCAGCGGCGGAACGTCGGCCTGGGCGTCGAAGGCCGGATCGTAAGCGGAAACGGTGATGCCGACGATCGGCACCGCAAGCGCCATGGCGCAGGCCGCGTCGCGCAATTGTTCGGGGCTCGGCCCGCCTGACGTGACATAGCGGTTGGCCTGCAACTCCTTGGGGTCGTGCACGTCGAGATCGAGATGCATGTGCACGCTTTTGGCGCCTACGGCTTTCAGCTTTTCGGTTGCCGGTCCCACACCGGGACATTCCGTGCGGATCACCGGCAAGGTCTTGAGAAGCTGTTCCTCGGCCGGATCGAGATCGCGGGCGTTGACGAGCACGCAACGCGACGGATCGATCGGCTTGAAGCCTGGAATGGCCCCTGCCATCGGGCGCCAGCACAGGCCGAGCACGGTCGCCAGCGCCATGCCGTCGAGAAAGCCATATACCGATGTCTCGGGCGTGTTGAGATCGCCATGCTGGTCGGCCCAGATGATCGCATCGGCGCCCTCGCCGGCGACCGCGCCGGCTGATGTCAGGCAGTTTCCGGCCAGCACGATGGGAAACCGTCCCCTGTCGATGGCAATGCGGACCTCGCCTGAGACGGCGTTGCAGACGGCAAAGCCGGTGGCGATCTCGCGCTCCTGATCGTCGCCAACCCTGCCGATGTCCTCGACCGCGACGTCGTGGCCAGCCATGGTCAGGGCGTCGACGAGACCGCCGGCAATCAGCGCATCCGGACCTTGGCCCATGCCGCCGTGATAGTGGCCGCTGTCATAGGAGGCCAGGATGATGGTGATTTTCACGATTTGGCCTCCACCGGCCGGCCTTGCAGGATCGCCAGCGCTTCGGCCGGATCGATGCGGCCGTCATAGAGCGCGCGGCCCGAGATGGCGCCTTCGAGCTTTTGTGCGTCGGGCATAGTCATGCGCACGATGTCGGCGATCGAGGCAAGGCCGCCCGAAGCGATGACCGGGATCGATACGGCGTCGGCGAGGTCGATGGTGGCATCCCAGTTGATGCCGGTCAGCACGCCGTCGCGATCGATGTCGGTGTAGATGATGGCGGCCACACCGGCACCCTCGAATTTCCTCGCCAGTTCGATGACACCGAGGCTCGACGCCTCGGCCCAGCCCTCGACCGCCACCTTGCCGCCCTTGGCATCGATGCCGACAGCCACCTTGCCCGGGAAAGCCTTGCAGGCCTGCCTGACCAGATCAGGATCGCGCACCGCCACCGTGCCGAGGATGACGCGGGCGAGGCCGCGGTCGAGCCAGTCCTCGATCTGTTCCAGCGTGCGGATGCCGCCGCCGAGCTGCACGGGGTTCTTCGTCGCCTTGAGGATCGCGCCGACCGCCGCGCTGTTGACGCTTTGGCCCTTGAAGGCACCGTTGAGGTCGACAACATGCAGCCATTCGAAGCCCTGGTCCTCGAAGGCTTTTGCCTGTGCGGCGGGGTCATCGTTGTAGATGGTCGCGGTCGCCATGTCGCCGTGCTTCAGGCGCACGCATTTGCCGTCCTTGAGGTCGATGGCAGGAAACAGGATCACGATTCAGGCGCCCTCAACGAAAACCGGTGTCCACTTTTCGGGATCATGCTCTAGGGCCTCCAGCGCAGGAAATTGGTGATCAGCGCCAGCCCCAGCGCCTGGCTTTTCTCCGGATGGAACTGCGTACCGACAAGATTGTCGCGGGCGACGGTGGCCGTCACCGGGCCGCCATAGTCGGCCACCGCCACAACCTCGTCCGGCTTCCTCGCGTCGAGGTGGTAGGAATGGACGAAATAGGCGTGCAACCCATCCGGCCCGGTTGGAATGCCGGCAAACAGCGGATGCTGGCGCCGAAGCTCGATCGTGTTCCAGCCGATCTGCGGGATTTTCAGCGCCGGATCGGTGGGCGCGATCTCCTTGACGTCGCCCGATATCCAGCCAAAGCCGTTGGTGACGGTCTTTTCCAAGCCGCGCTCGGACATCAGCTGCATGCCGACGCAGATGCCGAGGAAAGGCCGGCCCTTGGCAATCGCGACATCCTCGACCGCTTCCCACATGCCGTCGACGGCACGCAGGCCGGCCGCGCAGTCGGCATAGGCGCCGACGCCGGGCAGGACGATGCGATCGGCCGTACGCACCCGGTCGGCATCGGCCGTCAGGTCGATCTCAGCCGATATGCCGGCTTCGCGTGCGGCACGCTCGAAGGCCTTGGTGGCCGAGCGCAGATTGCCCGAGCCATAATCGATGATTGCTACCCGCATTTCAGGGTCTTCCAGGGATGTGAGTCAGGCCCAGCGCGATGCCGGGCTGCGCCGGGCGGGCCAGGGCTGCATCGGGGACGATGCGCGGCGCGGGCGGCGCTTCCTCTGCCTGCCCCTCGACCTCGTGGGCATAGCGTATGTCGGCGTCGTCGAGCCGGCCGGCCTGAACCACGCCCCATTCGTGCCAGCCGCGCCGCCGAAGCGCCGCGATGCGCAACCCCTGCCCTTCCAGGCCGACATAGAGCGAAACCAGCAGCGACAGCAGCGAACCGGCCAATCCAAGGCCAAGGTTTTGGCCAAGCATCGAAAGCGCGCCCATGACGACGAAGGCGATCCCGGCTTCGATCCACAGCCGATGCCAGGCGAGCCATAGCGGCGGCACCAGCAGGCCGATCCAGGTGAAGCCGTCGCGGACAAAGGTCGTTGTGTCGACCTTTTCGCTGCGGCCGGGCGGTTCCATCACGACATAGGCGGCCATGGCGTTACCCCTTCAGCGAACCCTTGGTGGAGGGAACCGCGTCGAGCTGGCGCGGGTCTTGCTCCAATGCCGCGCGCAGCGCGCGCGCCACCGCCTTGAAGCAGGTCTCGGCGATGTGGTGGTTGTTGGCGCCATAGTGGTTGGTGACATGCAGCGTGATGCCGGCATTTTGGGCCAGCGCCTGGAAGAATTCCCGTACCAGTTCGGTGTCGAAGGTGCCGATCTTGGGCGACGAGAAGGGAACGTTCCAGACCAGGAACGGCCTGCCGGACACGTCGATCGCGGCGCGTGTCAGCGTCTCGTCCATGGCAAGGTCGATCGAGGCATAGCGCATGATGCCGCGCCGCTCGCCCAGCGCCTTGGTCAGCGCCTGGCCAAGCGCGATGCCAGTGTCCTCGACCGTGTGGTGGTCGTCTATGTGCAGGTCGCCCTTCGCCTTGACCGTCATGTCGATCAGGGAATGACGCGAAAGTTGGTCCAGCATGTGGTCGAAGAAACCGACGCCCGTGGCGATATCGGATTTGCCCGAACCGTCGACATGGACCGACACCGAGATGTCGGTTTCCTTGGTCTTGCGGCTGGCTTCGGCGGAACGGGGCGCCATGACCTTGTCCTTGTCTCAGGGTTCAAAGCTCGAGAGACGAGCTTCAAGCATTCACCGGCTTGAAAACGAAAGCCTTCTAGCAGCATGATCCGGCGATTGCCAGTTGCCATCCCGGCCGCTATCGAGCGGTTTGCAATCATTGGTCCCGTGCATACATATGGCCGATCAAAGTTACTCGTACCGCGCCAATCGCCTCTTTGGGATCGCGCGAATCGGAGCCAGGAATGTCAAATGAACTGACCATGCACGCCACGACCATCGTGACGGTGCGCAAGGGCAACAAGGTGGTGATCGCCGGCGACGGCCAGGTCAGCCTTGGCCAGACCATCATGAAGGGCAATGCCCGCAAAGTCCGCCGCATCGGCAAGGGCGGCAATGTGATCGCCGGTTTCGCCGGCGCCACGGCGGACGCTTTCACGCTGCTGGAACGGCTGGAAGCCAAGCTCGAACAATATCCCGACCAGTTGACCCGCGCCTGCGTCGAGCTCGCCAAGGACTGGCGCACCGACCGCTATCTGCGCCGGCTGGAAGCGATGATGCTGGTTGCCGACAAGTCGATCTCGCTGGCGCTGACCGGCACCGGCGACGTGCTCGAACCCGAATTTGGCGTCATGGCCATCGGTTCCGGCGGCAATTACGCGCTGGCGGCGGCGCGCGCGCTGATGGACACCGACAAGGATGCCGAGGAGATCGCCCGCAAGGCGATGCAGATCGCCTCCGATATCTGCGTCTACACCAACAACAATTTCGTTGTCGAAGCGCTCGATGCCGCCTGAGCCAGTGGTGCTCTATGATTTCCGGCCGGTGACTGAAAAGGACCTGCCGATGATCGCCGGCTGGCTCGCCGAGCCGCATGTGGCCGAATGGTGGGACGATCCGGAGACGGAAATCGCCGAGATTCGCGATCATATCGACTCGATTTCGGTCGAGCCGCTGATCGTCGAACTCGACGGCAAGCCGATCGCCTATCTGCAGAGCTACGACCCGCATCTGGAAGATGACCATCCCTATGCCGACCAGCCGTTCGGCACGCTCGGCATCGATTTGTCGATCGGCCGGCCGGAGCTGGTCGGCATCGGCCACGGTTCGGCAATCGTGCGCCAATTCGTCGAGCAATTGTTCGAGGAAGGTGTGCCGCGCGTCATCATCGATCCCGACCCAGCCAATCTCAGGGCCATCCGCGCCTATGAAAAAGCCGGATTCCGGGTCGTTGATCGCAGGCAATCGGTCTATGGCGACGTTGTGCTGATGGCGATCGATGCCGAAGACGGGGAAGAGGGGCAATAGAGCATGGACGCATCCGGCGAGGACAGAGACCTCTCTGCCTATGAAAACAGCTGGCGGATGGGGCTGCTGATCGTTGCCGGCCTGATCATCGTCCAGGCCGTGACGCTCTATTTGATGGGCCGGACGCCGATCTGCACCTGCGGTTATGTCAAACTCTGGCATGGCGTGGTGAACAGTTCCGAGAATTCCCAGCACATTTCCGACTGGTACACCTTCTCGCACATCATCCACGGCTTCCTGTTCTATGCCTTGGCGAGGTTTCTGTTCCCGCGTTCGCCGATCGGCTTGCGGTTGGCCTTCGCCGTCTTCATCGAGGGCGGCTGGGAATTGCTCGAGAACAGCCCGTTCATTATCGACCGCTACCGGGCCGGAACCATTTCGCTCGATTATTACGGCGACAGCATCATCAATTCGGTGTCCGATACACTGGCCATGGTGCTGGGATTTGTGATGGCGCGAAGGCTACCTATATGGGTGATCGTCAGCCTCGCCATCCTTTTCGAACTGGGTACCGGCTATCTCATCCGGGACAATCTGACACTCAACGTGATCATGCTGCTGCATCCGTTCGAGGCCATCAAGCAGTGGCAAAGTGGAATTTAGTGATATGAGCACATTTTCTCCCCGCGAAATCGTTTCGGAACTCGACCGCTTCATCATCGGCCAGAAGGACGCCAAGCGCGCCGTGGCCATCGCCTTGCGCAACCGCTGGCGCCGCCAGCAGTTGGAAGGCCAGATGCGCGAAGAGGTGATGCCGAAGAACATCCTGATGATCGGGCCGACGGGCGTCGGCAAGACCGAGATCTCGCGCCGCCTGGCGCGTCTGGCCGGTGCGCCTTTCGTCAAGGTCGAGGCGACCAAGTTCACCGAGGTCGGTTATGTCGGTCGCGACGTCGAGCAGATCATCCGCGATCTCGTCGAGATCGCCATCGGCCTGGTGCGCGAAAAGATGCGCGAGGACGTCAAGGCGCGCGCCCACCTCAACGCCGAGGAACGCGTGCTGGAGGCGCTGGTCGGCAAGACGGCGAGCCCGGCCACGCGCGATAGTTTCCGCAAGAAGCTGCGCGATGGCGAGCTCGACGACAAGGAGATCGAGATCGAGGTCGCCGACACCGGCACCGGCGGCATGCCCGGCTTCGAGATCCCCGGCATGCCGGGCGCCAATATCGGCGTGCTCAACATCAACGACATGCTGTCGAAGGCGATGGGTGGCAAGAAGATCAAGTCGCGCAAGACCACCGTCAAGGAGTCCTACGCGCTGCTGGTCAACGACGAGTCCGACAAGTTGCTCGACCAGGACGAGGTGGTGCGCCGGGCGCTGGATGCGACGGAGAATGACGGCATCGTCTTCCTTGACGAGATCGACAAGATCGCGTCGCGCGAAGGCGGCATGGGCGCCGGCGTTTCTCGCGAAGGTGTTCAGCGCGACCTGCTACCGTTGATCGAAGGCACCACGGTGGCGACCAAGTACGGGTCGTTGAAGACAGACCACATCCTGTTCATCGCCTCGGGTGCCTTCCATGTCTCGAAGCCGTCCGACCTGCTGCCGGAATTGCAGGGTCGCCTGCCGATCCGCGTCGAGCTGCGCGCGCTGGAGAAGGACGATTTCGTCCGCATCCTGACCGAGACCGAAGCCAGCCTGATCAAGCAGTATATCGCGCTGATGAAGACCGAAGGCGTCGACCTGACGTTTACAGATGACGCCATCGATTCGCTGGCCGACATCGCCGTCGATCTCAATGCCAGCGTCGAGAATATCGGCGCCAGGCGGCTGCAGACGGTGATGGAGCGGGTGCTCGACGAGATCTCCTACGACGCACCGGACCGCAACGGCACATCAGTCACCATCGATGCCGCCTATGTGGAAAAGCATGTCGGCGACCTCTCCAGAAACACAGATTTGTCGCGATTTATCCTTTAAAGAACGGCGCCGGCTGGTCCGGCGCCGGTTCAGGCAACACGTTCCGGCAGCAGAATCATGTGTGGCCAGATGGTACCATCTGGCCACCTTTCGTCTTGCCGGGTGAAGGGGCGCTCTCGACTCAACCCAGAGCACTACCCTAGTTTGCCCGCAAGGATTAGCAGGCGGCGGCGCATGAAAAAACTCATCCCAATCATTTTCGGGTCAGTCATTCTCGGCTTGACGCTGGCGGCGACGCTGTTCGCGGCTGAAGCAGCGACACTCGTGCCGCCGGGAAACCGCAATGCCGAGCAGCCCGACATTCCGGGCGCCTCGAGCCGGCGCACGCAAGCGACCAACACCACCTTCCAGGCGAAGTACCGCAAGGTCTACGCCTTGCTGCAGAACGACCCTGATCTGCGTGCCAAGATCAAGAAGGCCGCTTCCGCATACGGCATCGATCCGATGCACATTGTCGGCGCCATTGTCGGCGAGCATACCTACAATGTCGACGCCTACGACCGGCTGCAGACCTATTATGTCAAGGCGATCTCCTATCTCTCCAGCAAGCTGTCCTTCGCCTATGACGGCGAGGACATCACCGATTTCGTGCAGCGGCCGGAATTCAAGAAATGCGCCGCAATGTCCGACAGCTATGACCTGTGGGAATGCCGCGAACAGGTGTGGAACCATTCGTTCCGCGGCAAGAATGTTGGCGGCGAGGATTTTCCCGATGACCGCTTCGGCGCCACCTTCTTCCAGCCTTACTATGCCGGCCAGACCTTCGGCCTTGGCCAGCTCAACCCTTTGACGGCGCTGCAGATGAGCGATCTCGTGCACAAGGTGTCGGGCCTGCCGAAGCTCGACGTCAGCGACCCCAATTCGGTCTACAAGACCATCATGGATCCGGACCTGACGCTGCCTTATGTCGCGGCGACGATCAGGAAATCGATCGATGCCTACAAGAGCATTGCCGGCTTCGACATCTCGGGCAATCCGGGGCTGACCGCCACGCTCTACAATGTTGGCAATCCGGAGCAGCGCGCCTATGCGCTGAAGGCAGAGAACGACAAGCGCCGCGCCGCCGGCGAGCCGGAAAAACTGCCGGAGGAGAATTATTACGGCTGGCTGGTCAATGACAAACTGCCGGAGCTCAAGGCGCTGTTTTAGATCGTTTACGGAACCACAGAACCGCTCCATCTACGTTTGCCTGTCGCCGTCTTCGATTTTGGCAAATGCATTCAGGTGCGCTTCGCTGATCTCCGCGCCGTTCGAGCGGTTGAGTCCACGCCCCGGAAGGGTCGCACATACAACTTTAGATCGGACGCCATCGCTCTCTGGGCGAGCACGCTTGGATCGGATTGGGCTGTCGACAGCAGCGAGGACAAATCTCCTTCTGGGTCACCGGCTTTGGCCCTGCGTGCGAGGCGACCGGCTGATCAAATAGTCGTGATCCTCTGTGAACGTCACGGATTGGTCAACGAGGCAACGATAACTGTGCGGGTGCAAGAAAATTAGCTCTTGCTTAATTTAGGAGGACACTATGATTCGCAAGGTTCTGGTTACAGCTTCGCTTGTTGCGCTCGTCAGCATGCCGGCGTTTGCCGCCACCCAGTATTGGGCAGCGAAGGACGCCACGACCAAGAAATGCTCCGTGGTCACCACGAAGCCGGACGGCAAGAAGGTGACCGATGCGGGCACCAAGGTCTACGATTCCCAAGCCAATGCCGAAAAGGCATTGAAGCTGTTGAAGGACTGTAAGTAGTCGGCGTCTGCCAAAAGCAGCCCGCTCGGCTTTCGGTCGAGCGGGACTTGCCTGTGGCATCCCCGAAAGTCAGGATTGCTCTCCGATCTGTCAAACTCGCTGTGGTGGTCCGGAATGGTCGCAAGAACGACGGCCCGCAACAAACTCGCCGCCAACTATCTCGCCTTCATCAAGCTTGCATCCAGCCGGCTATGGCTGCGCGCTTATGAGTCGACGCCTTAGCACGGCTCAAGCCGCCAGTAGCGATTTCAGCTTCACGGCCTGTGATCCCAGCGCCTCCGGCGCGGGCTTGGCCCGCTTGCCGATCAGCATTTCGGCCAGGCGGATATCGCGAGCGACCGCATTGCCTGGACCGATGCCGCTGGCCGCCACCAGCCTGCCGTCCTCAGCCAGATGGAAGAGGATGAAGGCGCCGTCACCGAGATCGCGGCGCACGGTGCTGCGGCCTTCGTCCGAGAGTCCGGCGATCTGCAGCGACAGGCCATACTGATCCGACCAGAACCACGGCACCGCCGCATGCGCCTCGCCGGTATCAAGCATGTTCCTGGCCGCCAATGCGCCCTGTTCCTGCGCATTGCGCCAGGCTTCGAGCCGCACGCGGCGGCCGCCATAGACGGCAAGCGGAAACGAACAGCAGTCGCCGGCGGCAAAGATGTCGGGATCGCTGCTGCGCAGCTCGGCATCGACAGCGATGCCATTGTCGATGGTCAGGCCGGCTTCGGCCGCCAGCCCGGTCACCGGCACGGCGCCGATGCCGATAATGGCGAGATCGGCTGATATTTCGCGTCCGCCGGCAAGCGCCATGCGCACTTGCCTGCCGTCGTCGGTTATGGACGCGATGCCCTCGCCGCACACTATGTCGACGCCTTCGGCGACATGCGCCTGATGGATGATTTCGGCGATCTCGGCCGGGACGCCGCGCATTAGGATGCGCGGCTGTGCCTCGATGACGGTGACGGCAGCGCCGAGCTTGCGGGCCGCGGCGGCGAGTTCGAGGCCGATGAAGCCGCCGCCGATGACGGCAATGCGGTTGCCGGTGCTGAGATGGGCGCGGATGGCCAGCGCATCGGCAAAGGTTCTGAGATAGACGCAGCGCGCGCCAAGGCCAGGCATCGGCAGCTTGCGCGGGGTCGAGCCGGTGGCCAGCAGGAGCTTGTTGTAGCCAAGCACCGAACCGTCCGACAGGCGCACCGTATGCGCCGCGCGATCGATCGCCACGGCCTGGACGGAATGGATATGCCGGATCGATTTCTCGGCCAGGATCGCGTCGCTGGCGATCGCCTTGATTGCCGGCGCGTCGCTGGCCATCGCCTCCTTGGACAAAGGCGGCCGTTCGTAGGGCAGATGCGGCTCGTCGCCGACCAGCGTCACCGGCCCGTCATAGCCGAGATCGCGCAGCGCAAGTGCCGCCCGCCCGCCGCACTCTCCGGCTCCGATGATGACCATTCCCCGCGCCATATCCATCACCCGATCTGAACGAGGACTTTGCCGGCATCGACCTTGACCGGATAGGTTTTCAGGTTGACGCAGACCGGCGCGCCGCGGGCGTCACCCGTCTTGTAGTTGAAGCGGCCATTGTGCTTGGGGCATTCGATGATGTCGTCCATCACCAGGCCGTCAGCGAGATGCACCTTCTCATGCGTGCAGAGCCCGTCGGTGGCGAAGTATTCGTCATCGGGGCTGCGATAGATGGCGAAGGTGCGCCCGCCATGGTCGAAGCGCATCACATCCTCTTCGTCGATATCGCCGGCGGCACAGGCCTCAACCCAGTCGCTCATTCAGTCCTCCCCAAAAGCAATTCCAGGAAAAGTGCGTAGCGGTTTTCCCGGGAAAAGCGCGTAGCGCTTTCCCCAGGGAATTGCGCCAAAACAAAGAGTCTAGATCGGATCGCCAAGATCATTCCGCCGCGGCGGCGACGGCGTCGTTGTGGAATTCCTCGCGGTATGGCCTGGCGGTCGGCGGCAGTTCGCGCTTGAGGAAGTAATCCTCGTTGCGCAGCTGGCGCAGGAAGACCGGGATCATCTCGCGGTAGCCGGCCAGGATCGATCGCGTCGGCGCCGGCAAATCGTGCTTGATCAGTTCGTGCAGCTTGGGCAGTGCATGGTAGGGCACCATCGGGAACATGTGATGCTCGACATGATAGTTCATGTTCCAGTAGATGAAGCGGCTGATCGGGTTCATGTAGACGGTGCGGCTGTTCAGCCGATGGTCGATGACATTGTCGGCCAGGCCGCCATGCTGCAGCAGGCCGACCATGACGTGATGCCAGGCGCCATAGAGCCGGGGCAGGCCGACCAGCATGAGCGGCAGGAACGAACCGGTGTAGAGCGCCAGAGCGATGGTTGTGGCGTAGATCGCGGTCCAGATGCGGGCAATGCGGATCGCTTTCTTCTGTTCCTGCTCGGGAATGAAGGTCTTTTCGGCCGCGCTGATGTTGCCGGCGGCGTTGCGCAGCATGTCCGACATCGCATGCCAGGCATCGAGCACGCCGACAAAACCGAGGATGGCGCGCACCAGGTCCGGCGGCCGCATGACCGAAATTTCCGGGTCGCGGCCGACGATGATGGTGTCGGTGTGATGGCGCGTGTGGCTCCAGCGCCAGGTCACCGGATTGCGCATGATCATGAAGCAGGCGATCTGATAGACCGCATCATTCATCCACTGCGTCCGGAACGCCGTGCCGTGGCCGCATTCGTGCCAGCGTGAATCGGTGGATGAGCCGTAGAGGACGCCATAGACGAAGAAGAACGGCGCGCACCACCAGCTGCCCCACAACAAGGCGCCGCCGGCGCCGCTGACGACCAGCGCAGCGAGCCAGATCGCGGTATCGCGGATCGCTGGCCCGTCGGAGCGCTGCATCAGCTCCTTCATCTGCTTGCGGGGAATGTCGGTGTGATACCACTCGGCCGCCGACAGGCCGTTCTCGACGGCGAGCTTGGCGTCGCGACCGATCAGACTGTAGTCACGCCGGGACGGCGCAGTGGTCATGGTTGCCTCCCTCGGCAAGGGCATCAGCCAGAGCGAATGCCCGCTAGCCCTTCACCTTGAGGCTGAAAAATAGCGCGAGCGAATGATAGACTCAACATCACAAAGATAGTTTCTATCATTTCCTATCAGAATGATGTAGGAAGGCTCGACCACTGCATTGAGGCGAGCATGGCGAAACGGCCGACCATATCAGATCTGGCGCGCATCTCCGGCGTCAGTGTTGCCACGGTGGACCGCGTTCTCAACAGCCGCCTGCCGGTCCGCGAGGACACGGCGCGCCGCGTCTACGAGGCAGCGACCGAGATCGGCTACCACGCAGCCGGCCTGATCAAGCAGCGGATGCGCCATGAATTGCCCGAGTACCGGCTCGGCTTCCTGCTGCTGAGGGGCAATTATGTCTTCTACAGCGAGTTCGCGCGCGAGCTTGAACTGGCCATGTCGCGATCGCCGCGTTTTCGCGGCGTCGCCATCATCGACTTTGCCGACTCGCTGGCGCCCGACGAGATCGTCGAGCGCGCGCGCAAACTGGCGACCAAGTGCCGGGCCGTGGCACTGGTCGGGCCGGATCACCCGACACTGACGGTCGCGGTCGAGGAGATGAAGGCAAAGGGATTGCCGGTGTTTTCCCTGCTGTCCGATTTCGCGGCCGGCATTCGCGAGGGCTATGTCGGCCTCGACAACCGCAAGGTCGGCCGCACCGCGGCCTGGATGATTTCGAAGGCAGCAAAGCGGCCGGGCAAGGTCGCGCTTTTTGTCGGCAGCCACCGCTTCCACGGGCATGAGCTGCGCGAGATCGGCTTCCGCTCCTTCTTCCGCGAACAGGCGCCGGACTTCACCTTGCTCGAAACGCTGGTCAATCTGGAAGCCAACCAGATCACGCAGGACACGCTGCTCGAGCTTCTCGGCCGCCACCCGGATCTGGTCGGCTGTTACGTCGCCGGCGGCGGCATGGAAGGCGCGGTCGCGGCACTGAGGCAAGCCAGGCCGGCCGAAATGCCGGCGGTCATCTGCAACGAGATCACGGCGGTCTCGCGTTCGGCGCTGGCGGACGGCATCCTGACGATGGTGATCTCCACGCCGCTGCCGGCACTTTGCCGCGAGCTCATGGACCTGATGGCACATGCCATCGAGACGGGTGCCGCGAACGCGCCGGGACAGACCTTTCTGCCGTTCGAAATCTACCTGCCCGAGAATATCTAACGCTGCTTTGCACCTTCAGGCGCATTGCGCCCGCAACCGAACCGCCACGCGCATCAAATTGACGCAGAATGTGGTGGTCCATATACATGCCTGATGAGTGCGGACAGGTTTGGGTACATCGCGTTTGGCAAGGATGAGCTCTATGCGCGCGGGGCGCTGTTCAGCGCCCTTCGACTGTTGCACTACGCGCCCGGAGCCAGAATTTCGGTCCTGACCGACCGGCCAAACGTTTTCAACGGCTATCCAATCGAAGCGATCGAGCTTACCGCCAAAGAAATGACCGAGATGTCTTTTGGCGATCGGTACCTGTTCGGCATCAAGGCTGCCGGCATCATCGCGCTGCTGCGGGGTTGCGATCGCCTGTTTTTCATGGATACCGACATTTACCCTGTCGGCAACATATCGAGATGCTTCGGCAAAATCTCTCCCTCGCACTCGATCATGAGAAAATGCGAAGGGACACCAAAGGCAGCCGCCTATCGGGTAATCGCGGATAAAGGATTCTTGCTTGGGGATCAGCGGCTGTCCGGGCGCGAGCCGATGTGGAATAGCGGCGTCTTGGGCGTCCACAGTTCCAATCTTCCAGCGCTGACCGACGCTTACCAGGCCATCGAGCAAATGATTGGCGTCGTTAGAGCGCACACGGCCGAACAGTTCTGCATTGGCGTGGCGCTATCCCAACGCGGCCGCTCCATAAGCGGACATTGGCTACCCCTTCGAAACTACAACACCAGGGGTCGAAAGCTATTTGCCAGGCAGCGCATCGAAGCCTTTTTCGAGCGCGTCAGCCATCTAGGCGCGGATGAGCAGATAGAGTTGGCGGCAAAGTACAGGGTTTGGCGGGCTCCGCTGGACCTGTTGATGCAGCGGGATATCTGGCATTTCTAGGCCGGGCTCTCAGGCCCATCGCTGACATTCCCAGACTTGCCGCGGCTTGGGGTCAGCCCTCGCACAACGCACGTTCGCCCATCCGCTTCGACGCCACTTCCCCGCATCGGCCAAAATCGCGCATCCGGTTTTGGAATCGCCCTTGACGCCTCGTGGCGAAATGGAATAAATATTTCACTAGCTGTACATTTTGGTTCTTTCGTTCCGGAACGTCTGTTTCAAACAAAGGAGTTGGCGTTCCAGCCGAAGCAGGGAATGCGGAACGAAACGATATCAGGGAGAGATTCCCCGGGGAGATCGGGGATTCCGGATAGATCGGTGCAACCGGACACCAAAAGTGGAGGAGAGATACAATGAAGAAACTGCTTTTGGGCGTCGCCTTCGCGGCGCTGATGAGTTCATCGGCCATGGCCGCCAAGATCGGCGTATCGATGGCCAAGTTCGACGACAACTTCCTCACCGTGCTGCGCAACGGCATGATCGCGCAGGCCAAGGGCATGAGCGGCGTTGAGCTGCAGGTCGAGGACGCGCAGAACGACGTCGCCAAGCAACTGGACCAGATCAAGAACTTCGCCGCTTCGGGCGTCGACGCGATCATCGTCAACCCGGTCGACACCTCGGCCACGCAGGCCATGTCCGACGCTGCCGCCGCAGCGAAAATCCCGCTGGTCTATGTCAATCGCGAGCCGGTCAATGTCGACACGCTACCGGCCAATCAAGCTTTCGTCGCCTCGAACGAGTCCGACTCCGGCACGCTCGAAACCAAGGAAGTCTGCCGCCTGTTCAAGGCAGCCGGCAAGAAGGAGGCCCATGTCTATGTGATCATGGGCGAGCTGTCGAACCAGGCCGCGGTGCAGCGCACCAAGGACATCGACAACGTGATCGCTACCCCGGATTGCAGCTTCATCAAGATCATCGACAAACAGACCTCGAACTGGGATCGCGACCAGGCGCAGAACCTGATGACCAATTGGCTGTCGACCGGCAAGAAGTTTGACGGCGTGATCGCCAACAATGACGAAAGCGCCATCGGCGCCATCCAGGCGATGAAGGCTGCCAATATCGACATGAAAACTGTTATCGTTGGTGGCGTCGACGCCACCCAGGACGCGCTTGTGGCGATGAAGGCGGGTGACCTTGCCGCGACCGTGTTCCAGGATGCGGCAGGCCAGGGCGCAGGCGCCTTGGACGCGGCTTTGAAGCTGGCCAAGGGCGAGAAGGTCGAACGGAAGGTCTACATCCCCTTCCAGCTGGTCACGCCGGCCAACATCGACAAGTTCATGAAGAAGAACTGAGGCAGGCGCTTCGCTAGACGGAGCGGCGCATCCAGCCAGAACAACAGCGCCGCTCCCATTTTCCTCACCGCCCGAACGGGCGGAGGGGGAGGTGTGGCTCGACGGAGGACAAGATATGGCACAGACATCTCACGGCGTCGGCGGGCTCACCTATGATGCGAAGAAACGGGCTTGGCCGGCCGAATTCAATGTTTTCCTGGCGCTCGTCATCCTCGTTGTCATCTTCGAAGCGATCGGCCGCATCTTTCTCGGCGACAGCTTCCTGTTCAACACCCGCAGCGACGTCTCAGGCATCTTCAACGAGGCGCGCCTGCAGATCATCATCCTGCAGGTGTCGATCGTCGGCATCATCGCCATTGGCGTCACGCAAGTCATCATTTGCGGCGGCATCGACCTGTCCTCGGGTTCGATCGTTGGCGCGACCGCGATGATCGCCATGAGTTTCGCCCAGGTGGCGACGGTCAACGGCAATCCCAATCCCAAGGCGATGTTCCTGGCGCAAGGGTGGACCGACCTGCCCGTTCTCGTACCGGTGCTAGTGGCGATCGGCTGCGGGCTGCTCGCCGGCCTGGTCAATGGCTCGTTGATCGCCTACACGCGCATTCCGCCGTTCATCGCCACGCTTGGCATGATGGTGACTGCGCGCGGCATCGCCAAATGGTGGTCCAAGGGCCAGCCGATCTCGTTTCCCACCGATAGCTTCGCAGCGATCGGCAAGGGGTTGATGCCGGTCATCATCTTCCTGTCGCTGGCGATCCTGTTCCAGCTGATCATGACCTACACCAGGTACGGCAAGCATTGTTATGCGATTGGCTCCAACGAGGACGCCGCCCGCATGTCCGGCATCAAGATCGCCAACCACAAGATCCTCGTCTACGTCATCGCTGGCGTGCTTGCCGCGCTCGCCGCCGTGGTGCTCTCCTCCAAGAACCTCACCGCCCAGGCCGGCATGGGCGTGATGTACGAACTCGACGCCATCGCCATGGCGGTCATCGGCGGCGTCTCGCTGTCGGGCGGCCGCGGCTCGATCATCGGCACGGTGATCGGTTCGCTGATCTTCGGCGTCATCATCTCCGGCTTCACCTTCCTGCGCCTCGACGCCTACTACCAGGAGATGGTCAAGGGCGTGATCATCGTCGGCGCCGTCGTTCTCGACCAGTGGCGCCAACGCCTGCGGGCATTGAGGGCTTGACCATGTCAGACATCGTCCTGAAGACCGAAAACCTGACCAAGCGCTATGGCGGCGTGCATGCGCTGGAAGGCGCCAACTTCGAGCTGCGCAAGGGCGAACATGTCGCCATCATGGGCGACAATGGCGCCGGCAAGTCGACCTTCGTGCGCCAGATCACGGCTGTCGAGCAACGCACCAGCGGCAAGGTCTGGTTCGACGGCAAGGAAGTGAATTTCACAGGCCCGATCGAAGCCCGCACCGCGGGCATCGAGACCGTGTTCCAGAACCTGGCGCTGGCCGACGACCTCGACGTGCCGTCGAACCTGTTCCTCGGCCGCGAAAAGGTGCTGTTCAATCTCGGGCCGTTCTCGATCCTCGACCGCAAATACATGCGCAAGGCGACCGAAGCGGCGCTGATCCGCACGGCGGTGAAGATCCCCAATCTGTCCAACACCATCCGCCACATGTCGGGCGGCCAGCGGCAGTGCGTGGCGATCGCCAGGACGGCAACCTTCGCCTCCAAGCTGATCATCATGGACGAGCCGACGGCGGCACTCGGCGTGCAGGAAACGGCGCAGGTCGAAAACATCATCCGCACGCTGAAGGACAATGGCGAGCCGCTGATCCTGATCAGCCACAATATGCGCCAGGTGTTCGACCTTTGCGACCGCATCGTCGTGTTCCGGCGCGGCCGCATCGTCGCAAATCTGCGCAAGGAGAACACCGACGGCCAGGACATCGTCTCCTACATCACCGGCGCCAAGACCGGAGAGGCGGAACTCGCGGCCTAAGGCCGGGCGTGGAGGCGGCGGTCATCGCCTCCCTGTCGATGTCATCTTGACCGGAAAATCACCGCGCCCATGACCGGCGCCGACAGTTTCGAACCACCTTCAAAGGACATTCCATGACTCTCCGCTTCGCCCTCCTCGGTGCCGGCCGCATCGGCAAGGTCCATGCCCGCGCCGTCGGTTCCAATCCGCAGGCCAAACTGGTTGCCGTTGCCGACGCCTTCGAGAAGGCGGCAAAGGAACTGGCATCGGCCTATGGCGCCGAGGTGCGTACGATCGACGCCATCGAGAAATCCGCCGATATCGACGCCGTCGTCATCTGCACGCCGACCGACACCCATGCCGATTTGATCGAACGCTTCGCCAAGGCCGGCAAGGCGATCTTCTGCGAGAAGCCGATCGACCTGAGCGTGAAGCGCGTGGAAAAATGCCTGGCCGTGGTCGAAAAGGCCAAAGCGACGCTGATGGTCGGTTTCAACAGGCGTTTCGATCCGCACTTTGCCGCCGTGCGCAAGGCGATCGACGACGGGGCCATCGGCACAGTTGAAATGGTGACCATCACGTCGCGCGATCCCGGTCCGCCGCCGCTGGACTATATCGCCCGCTCGGGCGGCATTTTTCGCGATATGACCATCCATGATTTCGACATGGCGCGCTTCCTGCTCGGAGAGGAGCCGGTGGCAGTCAGCGCGCACGCCTCGGTGCTGGTCGACAAGAAGATTGGTGCCGCGGGCGATTTCGACTCGGTCAGCGTCATCCTCGAAACCGCCTCCGGCAAGCAGGCCGTCATCTCCAACTCGCGCCGCGCCACCTATGGTTATGACCAGCGCATCGAGGTGCATGGCTCGAAGGGCATGGTCGCGGCCGAGAACCAGCGGCCGGTGTCGATCGAACTGGCCAATGAGAAGGGCTATACGCGCCCGCCGCTGCACGACTTCTTCATGACCCGCTACCTCGACGCCTATGCCAATGAGATCGCTGCCTTCATCGCTGCGGCGACCTCGGGCAAGAAGGCGGCGCCGAGCGGCGCCGACGGCCTCGTGGCGCTGAAGCTGGCCGATGCGGCGCTGAAGTCGGCGACCACGGGCAAGACTGTCCGTCTCGACAAGTAAGAGCACTTAGAAACCGCAGGAGCAAAGCGATGAGCGCATCAGCCGATCGCAATTCGAAAACACGCGCCATCGTCACCGGCGGCGCGCAAGGTATCGGCTTTGCCGTCGCCGAGGCGCTGGCCGACGAGGGCTGCCGGGCGCTGGCGCTCATCGGCCGCTCGCAGGAGAAGGGCGACAAGGCTGTCGCCACCCTCAAGAAGTCAGGCGTTGACGCCATCTTCATCAGCGCCGACGTTTCAAAGGTGGCCGACTGCAAGCGCGCGGTGGCGACCGCGCTCTCGCATTTCGGCACGCTGAACGCGCTGGTCAACGCCGCCGCCACGTCGGCGCGCGGCTCGCTGGTCGAAACCTCGGAAGAACTTTTCGACCAGATCTTCGACACCAATGTGCGTGGACCCTTCTTCCTGATGCAAGGGCTGGTGGCCCATCTCCTGGAGCGCAAGGCACCGGGCTCGATCGTCAACGTGCTGTCGATGTCGGCGCATGCCGGCCAGTCCTTCCTGACGCCCTATTCGACCAGCAAGGGCGCGCTGATGACGCTGACCAAGAATGTCGCGAGCTCCTATCGAAAGAACCGAATCCGCTGCAACGCCGTGCTGCCCGGCTGGATGGACACAGAGGGCGAGGCGATCGTGCAGAAGAAGTGGCATGACGCGCCGGATGACTGGCTGGAAAAGGCCGAGGCTGCGCAACCGATGGGCCAGTTGGTGAAACCGGCACAGCTCGCCCGGCTGATCACCTACATGATCAGCCCGCAGGCCGGCGTCATGACCGGGTCGCTGGTCGACTACGACCAGAACATCGCCGGGGTAATCGGCGAGTAGCAGTTCTGCCATTCGTCGGCCGAGGCGACCTGAAAATACTAGTGCAGACGTGACCCGTCCGCACCAAGCAACGCATGCGGGTTTCAAAAAGCCCCTGTTGCCGCAGTATCGCCATTCCCGCATATTCACGTAGTCAGAACACTTATGAGGGTGGAATGCTGTCTGGGGCCAAAGATACCAATTGGACTGTCACGGGGGCAAAAGCCCGGTTCTCAGAGGTTATTAAGCGGGCGCAGTCCTTGCCGCAGACGATAACCAGAAACGGCAAACCAATCGTGGTTGTCGTCGCGGCCGAAGAATGGCACCGGAAAACGGCGCGAAAGGGTACCCTTGCGGAGTTCCTTCTGGACTCCCCGCTGCGCGGCGCCGATCTCCTATCATCAGACAGGTGACAAACGCCTCGGCATCGACTATATGAGCCGCATGATCAACCTGTCCGCCACGTATTGGTACTTTAGGAGCTCGCTGGCGGCGGGAGGATTGCGCTCGATCTGAAGATTGCAGCAACAAGATCCGAACAGCCGCCAGACCTGGCGGCTTTTTTGTTTCAGCCGGCAGGTCTCCTAAACCAGGAGCAGAAAGCCGTGTTGACCACCACAGATGACCTTCGGGTCAAGGAAATCCGAGAACTGAGTACACCGGACCAGGTGATGCGGGAGATTCCGCGCACGCTGACGGCGACGCGCACCGTGAGCGCCTCACGCAATGCGATCCACGCCATCCTGAACGGGACCGATGACAGGTTGCTTGTCGTCGTCGGCCCGTGTTCGATCCACGATCCGGTCGCGGCCGTTGACTATGCCAGCCGTCTGGCGGCGCTGCGCGAGACCCTGTCCGACCGGCTCGAGATCGTGATGCGCGTGTATTTTGAGAAGCCGCGCACGACGGTCGGCTGGAAGGGCCTGATCAACGATCCAGACCTCGACGGCAGTTTCAACATCGACAAGGGGCTGAGGATGGCGCGCAACGTGCTCTCGGCCGTCAACAATCTCGGCCTGCCAGCGGCGACCGAATTCCTCGATATGACCACGCCGCAATACATTGCCGACCTCGTCGCCTGGGGCGCCATCGGCGCGCGCACGACCGAAAGCCAGATCCATCGCGAACTGGCATCGGGTCTGTCCTGCCCGGTCGGCTTCAAGAACGGTACAGACGGCAATCTCAGGATCGCCGCCGAGGCGGTGAAATCCGCCGCCCAGCCGCACCATTTCATGGCGGTGACCAAGGGCGGACGCAGCGGCATCGCGACCACCACGGGCAATGAGGACTGCCATGTCATCCTGCGCGGCGGCGTTCAGCCCAACTATGATGCGACGAGCGTCGAGGCGGCTAGCGTCGAACTCGCCCGCATCGGTGTCGCACCGCGGCTGATGATCGATGTCAGCCACGCCAACTCCAGCAAAAAACCGGAGAACCAGCCCAAGGTCGCGGCCTACGTGGCGGGCCAGGTGGCGGCGGGCGACGAGCGCATCATCGGCCTGATGATCGAGAGCAATCTCGTCGCCGGCCGGCAGGACGTGGTGCCCGGCAAGCCGCTCGTCTACGGCCAGAGCATCACCGATGGCTGCATCGACTGGGCGACCACCGAGACCGTACTGCACGGCCTTGCCGGCGCCGTCGAGTGGCGCCGGTCGGCCTGCCGCGCCATGCTGGAAAGCCGGCAGGGCGCCGCCTGATTGGATGGCTATGTGGGAAGGGCGGCGCCAAGGAGAATTACGCCGCCCTCAGCCCTTCCCAGGCGGCGAACACCGAGACCGCAAAAAGCAGCAGCCCGGCCGCCCGGCCTGCCAGGATGGTTGCCCGCGGATTGGCGATCAGAAGGTTGCGGCTGCGACCGGCAGTGATCGCAAGCCCGCCATAGATCGCGGCCTGAGTCAGGACCGTCATCATTCCCATGACAGTTGCTTGTATCCAGATCGGGCCGTAGTCCGGCTTCAGGAACTGCGGATAGACGGCCAGCACGAACAAATAGGCCTTGGGATTGATCAGGCAGGTCACCAGCCCCTGGCGAAACGCCTTCCAGGCGGAGCGGCTGCCGGCGGGCCCGTCCTGACCGACGGTGATGGAACTGCGCATCAGCGTGATGCCGATGAAGGCCATGTAGGCGGCGCCGGCGAGCAGCAGCGGCGTGAACAGGATCGGCACGAAATGCATGAGCAGGCCGACGCCGATGGCGCCGTTCAGCGTGTGCACCATGCCGCCGACCATGATGCCGCCGGTCGCGGCCAGGCCCCTGTCGCGCCCGCCGGTCAGCGCATTGGCCAGCACGAACAGCATGTCCATGCCCGGAACGACGATGATGCCGAACAGCAGGATAAAGAAAAGCCAGAGATTTTCGGCATAACCCATGTCAGTTGCCTGTCGCCTCGCCGCAGCGGAACCTGTTGATTTTCAATTCGATAGGCGATCCTGTAGGTCGACCCAACTGACGATGGTGTGTCAGTTGTGATCGGCACCGGTGAGAAAAAAATGCGCAAGGCGTCACGCCTGTTCGAGATCATCCAGATCCTGCGGCTGGCGCGGCAGCCGGTGACGGCGGCAATGATTGCCGAGCGGCTGGAAGTGACGATACGGTCGATCTACCGCGACATCGCAGCGCTGCAGGCGATGCGCGTGCCGATCGAAGGCGGACGCGGCATCGGCTATATATTGCGCCCCGGCTTCGACCTGCCGCCGCTGATGTTTTCGATCGAGGAGATGGAGGCGATCGTGCTGTCGCTGGCGCTGCTGGAGCGCACGGGAGACGACGAGCTCAAGCGGGCGGCCAAGCGTGTCAGCGCCAAGATCGCCGGTGCTGTGCCGCCGCCGCTGCGTCAGACATTCGAAGCCAATGCACTGCATGCCTGGGGTTTCGCGGCACCCTCGGCCGGCACGATCGACCTGGCGCTGGTGCGCCGCGCTATCCGCGACGAAGAGAAGCTCGACCTTTCCTATCGCGACGAAATGGGACGCGCCTCCGAGCGGCTCATCCGCCCGATCGCGCTCATCTACTATGCCGAAACCGCCAACATCGTCGCCTGGTGCGAACTGCGCCAGGCGATCCGCAATTTCCGCAGCGACCGCATCGAGGATTGCCAGCCGACGGGCCTGCGCTTCAAGGGCGAAGGCGATCGCTTGCGGCAGATCTGGGTGAGCGGCTGGGAGACGAACGCCGCTGCCGGTGGTTGAGGCGGTCCTGCAGAAGGGGTCTCTCGAAGGCAACCGGCTTGCCGCAGACCATGGTCATGTGGCCTGGACGCTTTCGGCGGCAAGACGCTGGCCGCGCAGCAGTGCCAATCCGATTTCGGCCATCGCAAACAAGAGGACGGCTATCAGGAAGCCGTCGGTCCCGACATGGACGATCAGCCATCCGCCGAGCATTGGAAACCCGAAAATACCCAGGAAATAGGCAACGACGAACCATGTCAGCGCGGCGTTGCGGTGTTCGGCTGGAGCATCGTTCACCGCCTGCGTCTGGATGACCGAATAGACCAGGCCGTAGCCAACACCCAGCAGGATCGCGCTGGCGATCTGGACCACCACGCCATAGGCGAGGCCGAAGGCGACAATGACGCCGGCGATCATGATCGCCAGCAGAATGACAGCAACATGGTCGCCCTTGGCGCGGCCAATCACCGGCGCGAGCAAGAACCGGGACGCGACAACGGTGATTGCATAGACGGCAAAGAATGTGCTGGCCTGCAATCCGGTGCCGCGGACCAGTGACGTCTGAAAGGTCAGCAGTCCGCTGAACACACAGGCGCCTAGTCCGACCATCAGTATGGGGTACATTGCGCGTGTACGCAGCAACGCCGGCAGAGCCCGCACCCAGGCGTTGCCCGCTGCCTTGATCGCCGCCGCGACCGGCCGTACCGCGATGGCTTCAAACACGGCCAAAAGCAATGCGGCCAGCAGGCAGACCAAGGTGACGGCGCCAAATGCCTGCCCGGTCGTGAGCCCGACCTCGTTGATCAGCGCACTCGCCACGATCGGGCTCAGCCCAATTCCGCCCATCTGGAACGCGCCATAGCGCGTAAACCAGAAACCGCGATCCTGATCGGCCACGCGCATCGAAAGCGCCATCGGCGCGGCCAGGAAGAAAATGCCCCAGCCAAGGCCAATGAAGAAGCCGGCGACGCCGATCAACGGCGTCAGCGTGGATAACGCCGCCAGGCCGAGATAGCCGCAGGCAACCAGCACCGCGCCAAGTCCGGCCATGCGGCCCGCGCCGAGACGCCAGGCAAACCAGCCAACAAGGGGAACGCCGACAAGCGTGCCCAGCATGGCGCCACCAAGCGTCGTGCCGGTTTCGATCTCGCTGCCGCCGAGCGCTCGAAAATGCTCGGTGAGAAGGAATGTCGCGCCATAGCCCATCGATGTGAGCAAGGTGGCGATAAAGAGCAAATAGGCGTGCGATGTGCGCATGGAGCTGCACCTTTCCTGCGAAGAAACGTCCTGCATGTTGCGGACAATGTGGTATATCGATCTATCAAATTCCGATCGACTTACAGGTCCTCTTGAAACTGACCGCGGGGACCACTTGGGAGGGAGCGCCATGGCCGAAAAGGCATCGCGCCGGCATGAAGGCGCCACGCATCTGGTCGACATCGCCATCGACCGCGCATCGCAGGCCTCGATCGGCCGGCAGCTCTATTTCGCCCTGCGCGACGCGATTGTCGCCGGCAGGATGCCAGCCGGCGCACGCTTGCCCTCGACGCGGGCGGCAGCCGGGCTTTGGGGCGTATCACGCGGTGTCGTGGTCGAAGCCTATGAAACGCTGTTGAGCGAGAGCTATGTCGTCGGCCAGCACGGGTCCGGCACCTTTGTTTCGGCTGACGTGCCAGGGCGGCCGGAGCGCGCGCGCCGAACCACTGCCGCACATACAATGGCAAAAGGCGACATCTCGTCTGCCGCTCGCTCGGTCATCGGCAACGCGTTGCTCGATCCGCAGCCCCAGGTTCCTTTCGCCACCGGACGGGCCGCACCGGACGACAGGACGCGTGCCATTCTCAAGCGCATAGGCCATCGGCATCTTGACGCGCTCTGCGATCATTACCGGGATCCGCAAGGCGAGGAACGGCTGCGCACCGAGGTGGTAACCTATCTCGCGGCGGCGCGAGGCGTACGCTGCGAACCAGACCGCGTCTTCATCACCTCCGGCTCGCAGCAGGCGATCGATCTTGCCATTCGCACCCTGATAGACCGGGGAGACAATGTTGCGATCGAAGAGCCGGGCTACCCGCCGGCACGGCTGGCCTTCACGGCCGGCGGCGCCAGACTCATTCCCATCCCGGTTGATCCGCATGGGATCAATGTGGAGCTGCTCGCTGAACGCACGGAAAACGTCAGGGCCGTCTATGTGACGCCTTCACATCAATATCCTACCGGCACGGTGCTTTCGATGGCGCGCCGCCTGGCCTTGATCGATTGGGCCGCGGCGAAGGGCGCATGGATTCTCGAGGACGATTATGACAGCGAGTTTCGCTACGATGATCGCCCGCTGGCCGCGCTGCAAGGCGTAGACGAGCACGAGAGGGTCATCTATCTCGGCACGTTCAGCAAGGCGCTGCTGCCCGGTCTTCGGCTGGGCTATTTGGTGGTCCCGGCAGAGCTCGTGCCGGCCATCCGTGCGATGCGTGTGCTGCTCGACCGGTTCCCTGCGCCATTTCACCAGCTGGTGGTCGCCGACTTCCTGAGCGAGGGGCATTTTTCCAGCCACCTCAGGCGGCTGCGGGAAAGCTATCGCGCGTCGCGCGACATGCTGGTGGCGCTGTTGCGTGAACAGTTTATCGATCAGCCGGGAATCGGGATTGAAGTGCCCATGCAAGGCGTGCATCTCCTCGCCCGATTGCCCCTGGGCTTCAACGATGTCTCAATCGCACAGGCAGCTCGCCGATCCGGTGTCACCGTGCTGCCGATCTCTTCGATGCATCTGGCTCCGGTGGCCGGCCACGGTCTTCTTCTCGGCTTCTCCGCCTTGCACAGCGAGGATGCGGCGCCCGCTGTCAGGCGATTGGCCCTGGCTATCCGTCAAGGACACGCCGGGAATGGATGACCATAACTGTCTTCCGGTTTGATCGGCCTACCGCACATCCACCCAGCGCTTTTCCTGGAACGAGCGCGCCATTGCGTGCACGGTGCGCTCGATCTCCAGCCCTTCGGCGAACTCGATGAGCCGCGCCGGTCTGCCGGCGAGCCGCGTCAGCAATTCGTGGCACTCGATGATCTTGAGGTCGTTGAAGCCGAGGCCGTGCCCCGGTGCCGGCAGGAAGGCGTCGTAGGGCTTGTGGTGCGGCGCCATCAGGATGGTGCGGTAGCCCTGTTCGGTCGGGCGATCCGATGTGAGATAGAGCTGCAATTCGTTCATCCGCTCCTGGTCGAACAGGATCGACCCCTTGGAGCCGAAGATCTGGATGGCGATGCGGCCCTTGCGGCCCCAGGCCGAGCGGTTGACCTGGAGCGTGCCGGCAATGCCGTTTTCCAGATGCATCAGGACGCTGGCGATGTCGTAGGTCTCAACCGCGCGGCGCCCGCCGGCCGCCAGCTTGCGGTCGGCATAGGGCTTGGCCATGTCGCAGATGACGCTGGCGACGCGGCCGAACAGCGCCGAGACCAGCGACAGCGGATGCACGGCGAAATCGTCGAGCGCGCCATAGCCGGAAGCCGCCTCGTGCTTCCAGAAGAAAAATGCCTCGGGATCGGCCATGAAATCCTCGTCCATCTCGATGCGCAGATGGTTGACCTCGCCGATGATCTTCTCGTCGAGCAGCGCGCCGATGTGACGGATGGCCGGGCTTTGGATGTAATTGTAACCAAGAGCGGCGATCTTGCCTGACTTTTTCGCGGCGGCCGCCATGGCCTCGGCCTCGGCAAAGCTAGGTGCCATCGGCTTTTCGCACCACAGGTGCTTGCCGGCTTCGAGGATGGCGATGGCCATTTCCGGATGGAACTGGTTCGGCGTGGTCAGCGAGACGATGTCGACCTCCGGGTCGTTGACGACGGTGCGCCAGTCGCCGGACGCCTTGGCGAAGCCGAACTCGCCGGCCTTGCGCTGGGCGAGATCCTCATTGACCTCTCCTAGATGGACGAGTTTCGGCTTGGCGACATCCGGAAAGACGGCGCCAACGGCACTCCACGCAATGGCGTGACATTTGCCCATGAAACCCGTGCCGATAAGACCGACGCCGACCATTTTCCGTTTCTCCATTGCCTGAAGCGCTGGATGGATGAATTAGTCCATTTTCTCCTAGAATGGAATGTCTGCCTCATTTTTTATGGCGTTCTTGCGCAGGCTCGCTATGATGGGGCAGAGAGGACCTCCCTAGAGCCGGATGATTTCAGGTCGAATCGACCTGAAATCTGAATCCGCCTCTAGGTCAAAGAGATAGAGCATGATGTCGTCCGAAAACCGCTACACACTTTTCGGCATCATGCTCTAGATGAGCCTGGACAGAGCGACGATGGACGAACAGGTACCTCGCGACTTCGAGACGCTGCGCGCCACGATCCTGGACCGGCGCGAAAGCCTGCCGAAACGTATCGCCCAGATCGCCGCCTATGCGCTCGACAATCCCGACGACATCGCCTTCGGCACCGCCGCCAGCATCGCCGCCTCGGCCGGTGTTCAACCGTCGACCCTGATCCGCTTTGCCCAGCAGCTTGGCTTCGACGGCTTCACCAGCCTGCAGCAGGTGTTTCGCGAGCGGCTGCGCGAGCGCAACTCGTCCTATGACGAAAGGCTGCAGGCGCTGCGCGTCAAGGCCGAGGGCGGCGCCGGTCATCGTGCGATCTTCGACGGCTTCGTCGCCGCCGCCAGCACCTCGCTCAACGATATTTCGCGCACGCTGGACGATGCGCATCTGGAAGATGCGATTTCGCTGCTGGCGAAGGCGCAGACCATCTATGTCTTGGCCAAGCGACGCTCCTACCCGGTGGCGTCCTACATCGCCTATGCGCTGGGCAAGCTGAAGATCCGCAACCAGCTGATCGAATCGGCCGCTGGCCTCAACGCCGAAATGGTCAGCTTTGCCACGCCAGCGGACGCCGTCATCGCCATCAGCTTCTCGCCCTATGCGCCCGCCACCATCGAGGAAGCGCGCACCATTTCGGAACAGGGCGTGCCGATCGTCGCCATCACCGACAGCTCGTTTTCGCCGCTTGCGCAGTTCGCCAGGGTCTGGTTCGAGGTTGCCGAGGCGGACTTCGCCGGCTTCCGTTCGCTGTCGGCGACGATGGCCCTGGCCATGGCGCTGACTGTCGGCGTCGGCGAGAAGCGGCGCGACGCTAGCCGCAAGCGCAAAGCCTGAGCCTGCACTCCTTTCTTCTTTGACCATGACCTTTTCCGAAAACCGGCAACCACTTTTCGGGATCATGATCGGGCAATTTTAGGCCGGGAATGCTCATTCCATATTGACTATGGATTGGAATTATTATTTCATATTCCCGGCACCACGCTGCCGCTCGCGCGTGTTACCCAAATAATGTTGTTCCTGACAACAAGACTGACGGGAGGTTCCAATGAGCGAAGCCGTGGACGCGAAACAGGCGCCGCTCGACGTCATCACCATCGGTCGCGCCTCCGTCGACCTCTACGGCCAGCAGATCGGCTCGCGGCTGGAGGACATTACGTCTTTCGCCAAGTCGGTCGGCGGCTGCCCGGCCAACATTTCGGTCGGCACGGCGAGACTTGGCCTGCGCTCGGCGCTGCTGACGCGCGTCGGCGACGAGCAGATGGGCCGCTTCATCCGCGAGCAGCTGAAGCGCGAAGGCGTCAACACCGACGGCCTGAAGACGGACAAGGAGCGGTTGACGGCTCTGGTGCTGCTTTCGGTCGAAAGCGAAGGCGTTTCACCGATGATCTTCTATCGCAGCGACTGCGCCGACATGGCGCTGGCGCCGGAGGATATCGACGAGGCGTTTATCTCTTCGGCGCGCGCGATCGTCGTCACCGGCACGCATTTTTCGCGTCCCAATAGCGACGCCGCCCAGCGCAAGGCGATCCGCATCATGAAGGCCAAGGGCGGCAAGGTCGTCTTCGACATCGACTACCGGCCGAACCTGTGGGGCCTCGCCGGCCATGCCGAAGGCTTCGAGCGCTATGTCAAATCGGACCGGGTCTCCGCCCAGTTGAAGACAGTGCTGCCCGATTGCGATCTCATCGTCGGCACCGAGGAAGAGATCATGATCGCCTCGGGCGCCGACGACTGCCTGAGCGCGCTGAAGACGATCCGCGCGCTGTCTGCGGCCACCATCGTGTTGAAGCGCGGCGCCATGGGCTGCATCGTCTATGACGGACCGATCAGCGACGATCTCGAAGACGGCGTCGTCGGCAAGGGTTTCCCGATCGAGATCTACAATGTTCTGGGTGCGGGTGACGCCTTCATGTCGGGTTTCCTGCGCGGCTGGCTGGGTGGCGAAGACCATGCGACGGCGGCGACCTGGGCCAATGCCTGCGGCGCCTTTGCCGTGTCGCGGCTGCTGTGCGCGCCGGAATATCCGACCTTCGAGGAGCTGCAGTTCTTCCTCAAGAACGGCAGCAAATACAGGGCGTTGCGCAAGGACGAGGCGATCAACCACATCCATTGGGCGACGACCCGCCGGCGCGACATCCCCTCGCTGATGGCGCTCGCCTGCGACCACCGTGTCCAGCTCGAGGACGTCGCGGCCAAGACCGGTGCCGATCCGGCGCGCATCCGCGATTTCAAGGTGCTGGCGGTCAAGGCGGCCGCCAAGGTCGCCGCCGGTCGCGACGGCTATGGCATGCTGATCGACGAGAAGCATGGCCGCGAGGCGATGTTCGAATTCGCCAGGCATCCCTTCGCCTGGCTTGGCCGCCCGGTCGAACTGCCGGGCTCGCGGCCGCTGCGCTTCGAATTCTCGCAGGACATCGGTTCGCAGCTCACCGAATGGCCCGTCGACCATTGCATCAAGTGCCTGTGCTTCTATCACCCCGACGATCCAGCGGCCTTGAAGGAAGAGCAGCAGCAGAAATTGCGCTCGCTGTTCGAGGCCGCGCGCAAAGTCGGCCGGGAATTGCTGGTCGAGATCATCGCCGGCAAGCACGGCAAGCTCGACGACACGACCATTCCGCGCGCGCTGGAAGAACTCTATGCGCTCGGCATCAAGCCCGACTGGTGGAAGCTCGAGCCGCAGGCGTCGGCCGGTGCCTGGACCAAGATCGAAGCGGTGATCCTGAAGCATGATCCCTGGTGCCGTGGTATCGTGCTGCTTGGGCTGGAAGCGCCACAGGACGAGCTGGAAGCGGCTTTTGCCGCCACCGCCAAGGCGCCGATCGTCAAGGGCTTTGCCGTCGGCCGCACCATCTTCGTGCACGCGGCCGAACAATGGCTGGCCGGCAAGATGTCGGATGACGAGGCTGTCGCCGACATGGCCTCGCGCTTCGAGCAACTGACCGAAGCTTGGCTTGCCGCGCGCGGCCGCAAGGCGGCATAAGAAGGCGCGGCATAAGGACTGCGGAGAAAACACCATGAGCAAGACAATCCGCCTGACGATGGCGCAGGCGCTGACCCGCTTCCTGTCCCGCCAGATGACCGAGATCGACGGCAGGACAGTGCCTGTTTTCGGCGGTGTGTGGGCGATCTTCGGCCACGGCAATGTCGCCGGCATCGGCGAGGCGCTCTACCAGGTGCGCGACGAACTGCCGACCTTCCGCGCCCACAACGAGCAGGCGATGGCGCATGCAGCAATCGCCTACGCCAAGGCCAATTTCCGCCGCCGCTTCATGGCGGCAACCTCCTCGATCGGCCCAGGCGCGCTCAACATGGTGACGGCGGCAGCCCTTGCGCATGTAAACCGGTTGCCTGTGCTGTTTTTGCCTGGCGACGTCTTCGCCAATCGCATTCCGGATCCGGTGCTGCAGCAGGCCGAGGATTTCTCCGACGGGACGGCGACGGTCAATGACTGCTTCCGTCCGGTGTCACGCTATTTCGACCGCATCACCCGGCCGGAGCAGATCATCCCGGCGCTCAGCCGTGCCATGCAGGTGCTGACCGATCCCGCCGATTGCGGTCCGGTGACGCTGTCGCTCTGCCAGGATGTGCAGGCCGAGGCCTATGATTATCCCGAGAGCTTCTTCGCCGAGCGGGTCTGGCACCAGCGCCGGCCGCGCGCGGACCGCCATGAGCTTGCCGCCGCTGTCGCAGCGCTCAAGGGTGCGAAGAAGCCGCTGGTCATCGCCGGCGGCGGTGTTCTTTACTCGCAGGCCTCCGATGAGCTGGCCAAATTCGTGCAAGGTGTCGGCATTCCGGTCTGTGAGACGCAAGGCGGCAAATCCTCACTGCCCGACGATCACCCGCTCAACATGGCCGCGGTCGGCGTCACCGGCACTTCTGCGGCGAACCGGCTTGCCGAAGAGGCCGATGTCGTGCTCGCCATCGGCACGCGCCTGCAGGATTTCACCACCGGTTCGTGGGCGCTGTTCAAGAATTCCGGCAAGACCATTATTGGGCTCAACGTGCAGCCTTTCGACGCCGGCAAGCACCGCGCGCTGCCGCTGGTCGCCGACGCGGCCGAGGGGCTCGCCGAACTCGGTGCGGCTCTGAAGGGCTGGAAGGCGCCTGCCGCCTGGACCGACAATGCGGCCACCGGCAAGAAGGCCTGGCAGGCCGATGCGGCCAAGGTGACGGCGTCGACCAACGCCGCTTTCCCGTCCGACGCGCAGGTGATCGGCGCCGTGCAGCGCGCCATGGGATCCGGCGTGACGCTGTTGCATGCCGCGGGCGGTCTGCCCGGCGAATTGCACAAGCTTTGGCAGGCGGGCGCGCCGGGCTCCTACCACGCCGAATACGGCTTCTCGACCATGGGTTACGAAATTGCCGGCGGGCTCGGCACCAAGATGGCGAAACCCGGCGAAGAGGTCGTCGTCATGATCGGCGACGGTTCCTATCTGATGCTGAATTCCGAGATCGCCACCTCGGTGATGCTTGGCCTCAAACTCACCATCGTGCTGCTCGACAACCGTGGCTATGGCTGCATCAACCGGCTGCAGATGGCAACCGGCGGCGCCAACTTCAACAATCTCCTGAAGGACTCGCGCCACGAGATCCTGCCAGACATCGACTTTGCCGCGCATGCGGCGAGCATGGGCGCAATCGCCGAGAAAGTGCCGTCGATCGCCGGCTTGGAAAACGCGCTCCAGAAAGCCAAAAAAGAACGACCGCACCACCGTGCTGGTCATCGACACCGATCCGCTGGTCTCCACCGATGCCGGTGGCCATTGGTGGGATGTGGCGGTGCCGGAAGTCTCCGCGCGGCCGCAGGTCAACGCGGCGCGCAAGGCCTATGACGAGAAGCGGCAGATGCAGACCATCGGCGATTGATGCTAAGTCAGCGCCGCCCCCTACCTCCCCCTTGTGGGGAGGTCGGACCGAAGGTCCGGGTGGGGTCTGGCGCCGCACCCCCACCCCGCTGCTTCGCAGCGACTTGCCGGGGCGAGCCGCGGGTCTCGCCGGTCCTTCGGACCCCCCACAAGGGGAAGGTAGATACGAACTAAGACTGGAGTGACGACTTGAAAGCCAAACTGGGCATGTCCCCCATTGCGTGGTGGAACGATGATCTTGCGGAACTCAGCGATGACGTGTCGCTGGAGGAGTGCCTGCGCCAGTCGCGTTCGGCCGGCTTCACCGGCATGGAGATGGGCCGGCGTTTTCCCAACGACCCCGCTGTCATGCTGCCGATTTTGAAGGCAGCCGACGTGACGCTGTGCGGCGGCTGGTTTTCGGGCACGCTGGTCGATGAGGAGATGGGCAAGAACAAGGATCGCATCCAGCCGATGATCGACCTGTTCAAGGCAGTCAACGCGCCTTGTATCGTCTATGGCGAGGTCGGCCGCTCGATCCAGGGCGACCGCTCCAAGCCGCTCGCCACCAAGCCGAAACTTTCTGGCGACGAGATGAAGGCCTATGCAAGGCGCCTGACGGAATTCGGCGAATGGTGTGCGGAGCAAGGCATGCCGCTGTCCTACCACCATCATATGGCGGCTGTGGTCGAGACCGAGCCGGAGCTCGACGCCTTCATGCGCCATTCCGGCGAAGGCATTCCGCTGCTGCTCGATGCCGGTCATCTGGCCTTCGCCGGCGGCGATGTGCTGCGCGCCATCAACAACCACCACAAGCGCATCAGCCATGTGCATGTGAAGGATGTGCGCATGGGCGTGATTGACGGGCTCGACCGCACCAAGCAGTCCTTCCTCGATGCCGTGGCGCTCGGCGCCTTCACCGTGCCGGGCGACGGCTCGCTGGATTTCGGCGCCATCGTGCAACGCTTCGCCGACCATGGCTATGAAGGCTGGTTCGTGGTCGAGGCCGAGCAGGACCCCAAGAAGAACCCGCCGCTCAAGATGGCGCAGGTCGGCCACAAGGAATTGATGCGTGTGATGACCGCCGCCGGCTACACCGTCGAAACCCAAGGGTTCCCGAATGCCTGACGCGATGGGTTCACGGCGAAGCAGGTTGCTGTAGATTGGCGCGATGAAAGATTCCGAGCACCCGTTCTTCCGGCCCTTATGGCGGCGTGTCGCTGTCGTCGCCGTCTGCGTCATCTGGTCGATCATCGAGTTCGCCACCGGCACACCATTCTGGGGCGTCATCGCGCTAGGCTTCGCCGGCTATGGCGTCTGGCAGTTTTTCTATCTCTACAAGCCGGCCGACGAGAACAAGGCGACGGCCGAGGCCGAACCGAAGGAGTAACCCGATGTCGAAGCTGCTGGTAAAGGCCGACAAGGGCCATGGCCGCGTCGCCCATGTGACGCCGAAAAGCGCCGGCTGGACCTATGTCGGTTTCGACCTGCATCGGCTGCGACCCGGCGAAAGTGCCTCGGGAAAGACGGACGATCGCGAAGTCTGCCTGGTGTTCGTCACCGGCAAGGGCACGGCGAAAGCCGGCGGCAAGGATCTCGGCCTGCTCGGCGAACGCATGTCACCCTTCGAAGGCAAGCCGTGGTCCGTCTATGTACCCGAGGGATCGGACTGGTCGGTGACAGCCGATACGGACCTCGAACTCGCGGTCTGCTCGGCGCCCGGCCTCGGCGGCGGGCTGCCGGTCCGGGTGATCGGACCCGACGATCTCGGCCAGGAGGTGCGCGGTAAGGGCACCAACACGCGCTACGTCACCAACATCCTGCCGGAAGGCAAGCCGGCGGACTCGCTGCTGGTGGTCGAGGTCATCACGCCCGGCGGCCACACGTCGAGCTATCCGCCGCACAAGCACGACCAGGACAATCTGCCAGCTGAATCCTATCTCGAGGAGACCTATTACCACCGCCTCAACCCGCCGCAGGGCTTTGCCTTCCAGCGCGTCTATACCGACGCCGACAAGGATGGCCATCGGGCGCTCGACGAAGCGATGGCGATCGAGGATGGCGATGTCGTGCTGGTGCCCAAGGGTTATCACCCCTGCGCCGCCTGCCATGGCTACGACCTCTATTATCTCAACGTCATGGCCGGACCGAAGCGGACGTGGAAATTCCACAATGCACCCGAGCACGAATGGTTGATGAAGGCCTGACCGGTCCGGGATTCCGATTGAACCTATTGGTCCAGCTGGGAAAAATCGTCGGCTAAGGACCTGTGGGGTCGATTTGCCTTCGAAAACCCTTCAAAGCTTCGTCAATCCGTCATGGAAATCACCTATGGCAGCGGGCTGACGAGGATTTTCGATGCGCTACGCCATCTATTTTACCCCGAGGCAGGACGAACCGCTGGCGCGGATCGCCGCCAACTGGCTGGGCCGCGACCCGTTCGGCGCGGCGACAAGGCCGGTCGAGGCCGTGGCCGATTTGTCGGCGGCGGAAGTCGCCTTCCACACCGCTTCGGCACGCCGCTATGGCTTCCACGCGACGCTGAAAGCCCCCTTCCGCCTGGCAGCCAACGAGACCGAGACCTCGCTGCGCGCGGGGCTCGACCATTTTGCCGAAGCGACCCCGGTGGTGACGATCCCGCGGCTCGTCGTCAGCCAGATCGACAGCTTCTTCGCGCTGGTGCCGGAGGGGCCGTTGCCTTCGCTCAACCGCTTCGCCGACGACGTCGTGCGCGATTTCGACCGGTTCCGCGCGCCGCTGACCGAGGCCGAGATCGAGCGGCGCAGCCCGGATTCGCTGAAGCCGGCCGAGTTCCGCAATCTCTGCCAGTGGGGCTACCCCTATGTCTTCGAGACCTTTCGTTTCCACATGACGCTGTCCGGCCGGGCGGGGCCACAGGAAAGCCCCCGTTTGCGCGCAGCAATCGACAGCCTGTTCGCGGAGGTTCTGCGGCAGCCTGTGCTGGTGGACGCGCTGACACTGTTTGTCGAACCCGAACCCGGTGCGCCGTTCATGGTGCTTTCCCAGCACGCGCTGGGACGCCGCCCGGCCAGAAGAATCGCCTGAATAACTCCAGCCGGAATTGCTCCGGCCAGGAATAACCAAGGACTGCCTGAAATGACCGCCGAGACCGTTCTTTCCAACGCCCGCATCGTGCTTGCCGACGAGATCGTCGAGGGTTCGCTGGTGCTGCGTGACGGCTTTATCGCCGGCATCGATGCAGGTTCTGGCCGGACTGGCGAGGATATGGGCGGCGACTATGTCATTCCCGGGCTGGTCGAACTGCACACCGACCATCTCGAAGGCCACTATGCGCCACGGCCGAAAGTGCGCTGGAACCCGATCGCCGCGGTGCTTGCCCATGACGCGCAGGTGGCGACCGCCGGCATCACCACCGTGCTCGACGCCTTGCGCGTCGGCATGGACGAGGACGCAGATCTGACATCGACCGACATCCGCAAGCTGGCCGACGCGATCGAGGATAGCGTCGCGCAGGACCGGTTGCGGGCCGACCATTTCATTCATCTGCGCTGCGAGGTTTCGGCGCCGGACTGCCTGCAGGCCTTCGCCAATTTCGATCAGGACGACCGGGTCAAGCTGGCATCGCTGATGGACCATGCCCCCGGCCAGCGCCAGTTCGTCAATCTCGAAACCTATGCCTACTATTACCAGCGCAAGCTGAAGCTGACCGACCGCGACTTCAAATTGTTCTGCGAAAAGCGAATGGCGGAATCAGCGCGCAATTCGGCGCCGAACCGCGCGGTGATCGCCGCCGCCTGCCACGAGCGCGGCATCGTGCTGGCCAGCCATGACGACGCCACATCAGGCCATGTCGACGAGGCGATCGAGCAAGGCGTGCGCGTTGCCGAGTTCCCGACCACCGAGGAAGCCGCGCGTGCTTCGAAGGCTGCCGGCCTCGGCGTGCTGATGGGCGCGCCCAACGTCATGCGCGGCGCCTCGCATTCGGGCAATGTCTCGGCACGCACGCTGGCCAGCGACGGCCTGCTCGACATCCTGTCGTCCGACTATATTCCCTTCAGCCTGATCCAGTCGGCCTTCTTCCTCGGTGATATGGTCGAAGGCATTTCGCTGCCGCAGGCGGTCGCCATGGTGTCGAAGAACCCGGCCGAAGCCGTTGGCCTCAACGACCGCGGCATCATCGAGCAAGGCCGCCGCGCCGATCTGGTGCGCGTGCGCGTCGATGACCATGTTCCGGTCGTGCGCACCGTCTGGCGGCAGGGACGCCGGGTCGCATGATGGTGTCGGCCTTGATCGAGCGTGAATTGTCCGCTGAAACGTTTCCAATCCGCCATGGCGTCTTTGTTGCCGTCGTGGGCCCAAGTGGCGCCGGCAAGGACACGGTGATCGGCTACGCCCGCGCCCTCTTTGCCGACGAGAGCCGGCTGGAGTTCGTCCGCCGCGTCATCACCAGGCCGAGCGATGCGGCGAGCGAGGATCACGACACGCTGGCCGACGCCGCCTTTGTCGAAGCCGAGGCCGATGGCGCCTTCGCCATCTCCTGGGAGGCGCATGGTCTGCGCTATGGCCTGCCGGCCGATGTCGACTGGTCGGTCGCCAATGGCCATGTCGCGGTGGCGAACGTATCGCGGGCGATCATCCCCTCCTTGCGCGAGCGCTATGCCAATCTGGCCATTGTCGAGATCACCGCCTCGCACGGCGTTCTTGCCGAGCGGCTGGCGATGCGCGGCCGCGAGTCGCGCGGCGAAGTGCTGGCTCGCCTGGCACGCAGCGCCAATGTGACCCTGTCCGGTCCCGGCGTCACCACGATCGACAATAGCGGCCCGCGCGAGGTGGCCGGCGAACGCTTCGCCGAGCTGCTGCGCAAGGCGATGGCCTTCTCCGACATGTCGGGTCTGATCTGATTTAGACGTGCATCCATGGACCTCAGCGCGTGTGGCTCGCCATTGGCGCTTCGCTTGCTTTCCCGTTGCCTCCCGCGCGCTATGTTGTGCTGACCACACAAGTGATTCCGGTGATTCCGGGTTACGCTTTCCGGGAAACCGGCTCAGAAAATCCGGGTCGAACGAGACATTACAGGAAGCCTTGATGCAAACACTGACACCCATCCTCTCGACGGTCACGGCGGCATTTCTCGCCTCCTTCGTCGAGGTCGTCGAAGCCTTCACCATCGTGCTTGCGGTCGGCGTCACGCGCAGCTGGCGCCCGGCGCTGACTGGCGCCGCATTGGCGCTGGCGGTGCTGGCGGCGCTGGTTCTGGCGTTCGGACCGCTGCTGGCGCTGGTGCCGATCACCACACTGCAATTCGTCGTTGGCGTGCTGCTGATCCTGTTCGGCATGCGCTGGCTGCGAAAGGCCATCCTGCGCAGCGTCGGCGTCATCGCGCTCCATGACGAGGAAGCGGCCTTCTCCAAGGAGACCGCCGCCCTGAACCAGCAGGCCAATGACCGCCGCGCCGACTACCTCGCCGGGTTGGCGTCGTTCAAGGCGGTGCTGCTCGAGGGCGTCGAGGTGGTGTTCATCGTCATTGCCGTTGGTGCGGCCCATGGGCAGACGCTGTACGCCAGCCTGGGCGCGCTGGCGGCGTTCGTCCTGGTGATGCTTATCGGCTTGGCGGTCCACCGGCCGCTGGCGCGCGTGCCGGAGAATGCACTCAAATTCGTGGTCGGGCTGATGCTGACCAGCTTCGGCATCTTCTGGACCGGCGAAGGCATCGGTGCCGATTGGCCGGGCGCCGATCTCGCTCTGCTCGCCATCTTCGCCATCGTCGCGCTGGCGTCCTTTGCCATGGTGCGCTGGCTGCGCAGCGCCTACCCCGTATCAGTTGGAGGGCTCGCCCGATGAACGCCATTCGTCTTGTTGCCAGGGAATTCTTCGGCATGTTCGTCGATGATGGCAATCTGGCGCTGCTGGCGCTGGTGCTGGTGGCCGCTGTCGCGGCGGCGGTGAAGCTGCTGTCCCTGCCGCCGCTGCTCGGCGGCGCGCTGCTGCTGGTCGGTTGCCTCGCCATCCTGCTGCAAAGCGTTCGCCGCGCGGCACGCGGGGCTAATCGGTAAAGACGGCTCGCATACTTGGTGTCGTTTCGCTCCCGGAACGATGCCCCATCTCGGAGGCTTATCTCGCCCTTTGCGTCGTCATCCTCGGGTCTACGCTGCGTCGCTTCGCTCCTTGCTTCGCCCGTGGATGACGAAGGTGGGGAACGCTATCCCTTGAAAGGCGGCAGGGTCAGGCCCTTGACGCCGACGTCGAGCGCGAACAGCCCACCCGGATTCTTCTGGCGAACGAAATGGCTGGCCGGGCGCTTGAGCACGGCGGAGGTGACATAGAGGATGTCGAGGTCCTTGCCGCCGAATTCGCAGCAGGTCGGCAGGTCAGTCGGAAGCTGCACGGTCTGCATCAGCTCGCCGTCCGGATCGTAACGACAGACCTTGCCGGTCACCGGAATGGTCACCCAGTAGCAGCCCTCGGCGTCGACCGTGGCGCCATCGGCGACGCCGCCGGTCACCGTCATGTCGATGAAGGTGTGGCGGTTCTCGATGTCACCGGTGGCGGGATCGAAATCATAGGCCCAGACCGCTCCGGCATGGCTGTCGGAGAAATACATGGTTTTCGAATCCGGGCTCCACGCCAACCCGTTGGAGCAGCCGATGCCGTCGATCATCTTGTGCACCGAGAGGTCGGGGTCGAGGCGGTAGAGCGCGCCGATGAATTCGATCGGCCGGCCCGGCACCTCGAACATCGAGCCCGACCAGAAGCGCCCTTGGCGGTCGGGCTTGCCGTCGTTGAAACGGGTCTTTGGCATATGCGCTTCGGGGTCGACGATCACCTCGAACGTGCCGGTCGCCGGATCGAAGAAATGGAAGCCGTTGGCCATGGTCAGCACGAGGCCGCCCTTTTCGCGCAGGCCAAGGCAGCCTAGATATTCTGGTGTGGCGAAGACCTCATCCTTGCCGGTCGCGGGATCGTAGCGGTGGATCAGCTTCTTCCAGATGTCGATCCACCACAGCACGCCGGCCTTGGGATCCCACAGCGTGCCTTCGCCGAGTTCGGCCCTGGCGTCGACGACACAAGAAATTTCGACCATGGTCAGCCCTCTTTTCTGCGCAGCTTGCCGCCGAGACCGGCAAAGGTTTCGCTGCCTATCGAGACGGTAAGCAGGATCACCGCGCCATAGACGATGAGCAGCGCGCCGCTCGACAGGTTCAATGCAGGCAGCAGGCCGGTGAGGATGGTCAGCACCATGGCACCGGCTACGGTGCCGAGATAGTGGCCGCTGCCGCCGAGGATGGAGGCGCCGCCGATGGCGACCGCGGCGATCGAGGTGAACAGATAGGCGTCGCCCATGCCGAGATAGGCCTGGCCGGAATAGCCGGTCAAAAGCATGCCGGCGAAGGCGGCGGTGAGGCCTGAGATGACATAAGTCAGGATGGTGGTGCGCGCCGTCGGCACGCCGGAGAATTCGGCGACGGTGGCGCTAGTGCCGAGCGCATAGAGATGGCGGCCGAACGCGGCCTTGGAAAGCAGCAGCGTGGCCACCAGCGCCAGCACCAGCCAGATCAGCGCGATGACCGGAAACCCGCCGACGCGTCCGACCGACAGGAACTGGATCAGGGCCGGCGCCGAGGGGGTCGGCGAGCCGCCGGTCAACACCAGGATCAGGCCTTGCAGGATGACGTTGGTGGCCAGCGTCATGATGATCGGCGGCACGCCGAATTGAGCAACGCCGACGCCGTTGATCAGGCCGATGAAAGCACCGCCGCCAAGCAGCAGCGGCATGACCCAGACCAGCGGCAGATCCTGCCCGCCGCACAGCAGCGCCATGATGATGGCCGCTGAGTTCAGCACCCAGGGCACCGACAGGTCGATGCCGCCGCCGATGATGACGAAGGTCTGGCCGAGCGCGACGATGCCGACGAAGGCGGCCAGCACCACGGTCGAGCGCATGTTGGAGACCGACAGGAAGCCCGGCGAGAACAAAGCCGTGACCAGGAGCAGCACGACCATGCCGGCATAGGCAAGCACGATGAGGCGGTTGCGGGCGAGGAAGGCGCTCATTGGACGCGGTTCCTTGCGGCTTTCTCGGCGACGGAACTGGCCAGCACCGAGAGCAGCAGGATGACGCCGGACGCGACCGGCTGCCAGTAGCTCGACACATGCAGGACAAAGACGAGATTGCCGATAAGAGTGAGCACGAAGGCGCCGATCAGGGTGCCGGCGAGATGGCCACGGCCGCCGAACAGGCTGACGCCGCCGATGACGGCTGCAGCCACCGAGGGCAGGATATAGTCCTTGCCGATGGTCGGCGAGCCGGCGCCGGTCTGCGTCACCAGAAACAGCGCCGCTCCGGCCGCGAACAGGCCGGACAGGCCGTAGGTGATGAGGTTGACGCGGGTGATCGAGACGCCGGACAGGAAGGCCGATTTCTCGTTGGAGCCGGTCGCCTGAATGGCAATGCCGACGCGGGTCGCGCGAAACCACCACCAGAACAAAAGCAGCGCCAGCAGCATCCAGACCGGGCTGGTCAGGCCGAGGAGTTGTGCGGAGGCGAAGCCGACCCACCAGCCGGGAATGCTACCGCCATCCGTCGGCAGGATGATCATGGCGACGCCGTTAAGGATCGACCAGGTGGCGAGCGTCACCAGGAAGGGCTGCAACTTGAGCAGCGAGATCAGCAGGCCGTTGAGCGCGCCGATGAGGAAACCTAGCGCGAGTATGGCCAACGTCCAGAGTGCGGTCGTCGCGGGATCATCGGTAAAGCGCGTCGCCGCGATCACCGTGCCGAGGCTGATCATGCCGCCGATCGACAGGTCGATGCCGCCGCGCACCAGCACGATGGTCTGTCCGGTTGCCGCCAGCATCAGCGTCATCGCCGCCGCTGTATCGAGATTGAGCTCGTCCAGCGTGAAGACGCCGGACTGCAGGCTGCCGTAGATGGCAACGATCAAGGCCAGCATCAGGCAGGCAACGAGGAACGGCGCGCGGTCGAGCAAGCGGCCGCGCCAGTCGATAGCTGGCGAGCCTGACTTCGTTTCAGCCGGCCTCTGTGCCATGTCTACAGCTTGCTCCGCGGACATAACCATGCCTCAAGCCGCCTTGGTTTCAAGCATGGCGGCGCGCAAAATCTGCTCCTCCGCGATATGATCCCCCTCCAGCGTCGCGGCGATACGGCCGTTGCGCATGACCAGCACACGGTCGGCGACATGGACGAGTTCCGGCATGTCGCTGGAATGGAACAAGATCGCGTAGCCCTTGGCCGCGAGATCCCGCATCAGCTGGAAGATCTCGCCCTTGGTGCCGACATCGACGCCGCGCGTCGGATCGTAGAGCAACAGCACGCGCGCCTCGGTAAGCAGCATCTTGCCGAAGATCACCTTCTGCTGATTGCCGCCGGACAGAGTGCCGGCAAGCTGTTCCGGCGTGCCGGCCTTGATGCGCAGGAAGTCGACCATCTCCTTGACCAGGGCGGCCTCCTTTTGCCGGCTGAGCAAGCCGTTTTCAGTAAAGCGCTTGATGACCGACAGCGTCAAATTCTCGCGCACGCTCTTGGTCAGCAGCAAGCCCTGCCCGCGCCTGTCTTCCGGCACCAGCGCAATGCCGTCCTTGCCGGTCAACGCCTGGCGCGGATTGCCGATCGAGGTGGGCTTGCCCCAGAGTTCGATGGTGCCGCTCGCTTTAGTGGCGCCAAACAGCGACTGGAACAATTCGCGCTGACCGTGGCCTTGCAGGCCGCCGACGCCGAGAACTTCGCCCTCGCGCAGTGCGAAGTCGACGCCGGAAAGGCGACTGCCGCTCGAAAACCCTTTTACCCTTAGCGCGATGCGATCGGTCGCTGTCGACACGCGCTCGGGATAGAGCCGATCGAGATGGCGGCCGATCATCTGGGTGACGATCTCGTTGTCGGAGACGGCATTGGCCTCATGCGCCGCGATGGTGCTGCCATTGCGGAATATGGTCAGCCGGTCGGCGATGGCGCGCACTTCGGCCATGCGGTGCGAGATGAAGATGACCAGCCTGCCTTCGGCGGCCAGTTGCCGGGTGAGCTTGAGCAGCCATTCGGCCTCCCGCGCCGGCAGCGCCGAGGTCGCCTCGTCGAGGATCAGGATGCGCGGGTCCTTGGCCAGGCCCTTGGCGATCTCGACGATCTGCCGTTCGGCCAGCGTCAGCCGTCGGAGTTCCTGGTCGGGGCGCAGTGCCGGGAAATTGTACTTTTCGAGCAGCGCCAGCGTCTTGCGGCGCATTTCGCCACGATTGACGGTGCGCAGCAGGGTTCGCGGCTCGTGGCGGAACCAGATGTTTTGTTCGACGCTGAGATCGGGGATCAGCGACAGTTCCTGGAAGACGGCGGCGATGCCGCGTGCCTGGGCGGCATCCGGATTGGCCGGGCGATAGTCCTGGCCATCGACCGTGATCGAGCCGCCATCATGCCGAACCGCGCCCGACAGGATCTGGATGAAGGTGCTTTTGCCCGCGCCGTTCTCGCCGAGCAGGGCGTGCACTTCGCCGGCGCGGGCGCTGAATGTCGCCTCGCTCAGCGCGACAATGCCGCCATAGCGTTTGGACAGGCCGTTGACGGTGACGAGGTCCATGAATGCGCCTTCGAAAAGCTCTCCCGACATCTTGCGATGCCGGGAGACAGGGTCGTGGTTTAAGATGTTACTTGCTGCCGGCCGCTTCCGCAGCGGTGATCTCGACCCAGTCGGGCGTGATCGGTAGCGTCAGGCCGGGGGCCTGGTCGGGGAAGGCATTTTCGCCAATCGCGATCTTGATCATCTTGGTGCCGGGATAAAGCTTGGACTCGAAGGGATCGGTGGTGACGAAATCACCCTTGACGGAGACCGAACGCTCGGCCGGCTTCTTGCCGGTGTCGAGGATGTCGACCGCCAGCTTGATCGCTTCCGAGGAGAGATAGGCCGGATTGGAGCCAAGGATGCACTTGGCGCCTTGCGTCTGCGCGCAGGTGACGGCGGCGACATTGTAGGAGAAGCCGACGACCGGAACGATCGGCCGGCCGGCATCCTTCAGCGCCTGGATGGCGCCGGAGCCGTAGCCTTGCGTCATGATGCCGTCGATCTTCGGATTGGCGGCAAGCAGTGCCGCGACACCCGACTGTTCCGGACCGAGTGCGTAGTTGCCGTTGTAGTAGCCGACGACCTTTATGTCGGGATATTTGGCCAGCACCTTCTCATAGCCCCCCTGCAGCTGCGACGAGATCGGCGCGCCGGCAAGGCCGCGGTCGAGGATGATGTTGCCCTTGCCGCCGAGCTGCGTTGCCATCCATTCGGCCATGACGGAGGGGATGCGGTCCCAGTCGGAAGCGACGGCGTAGGCGCAAGGTTCGGTCACCACCTGGTCGAAGCTGATGACGACGATGCCGGCGTCACAGGCCTTCTTGATGGTCGGGTTGAGTGCTGAATCCGAACCGGCATCGACGAGGATGGCGTCCGGCTTCTGGCGGATGATGTTGTTCAGCGAGTTGATCTGCGCCTGAACGGTGTTCTCGACATTCTCGATCTTGAGGTCGACGCGGCCTTTCAGCGGCCCTTTGTTCACCGACACGGTGGCGACACGCTCCATCTGCTGACGCCAGTCATTGCCGACGAAATTGTTCGAGAGATAGATGGTGTAGGGCTTCTTGTCCTCGGTTTGGCCGGCCTGCATGCCGATTGCCATCATGGTGGCGGCAAGTGCGGCAAGGCCGATGTTACGGCTCAACGTTTTCATGATTTTCTCCTCCCATTTTTCGTTTCGAAATAGCGGCGCCCAAACGGCGCCTTGCATCTATCAAATCAGGTTCCCGAAGCCTCCTTGGGCGTGATCTCGACCCAGCTCGGCGATACCGGTAAGGAAAGGCCTGGCGCCAGGTCGGGGAATACGGTCTTGCCCAATTCGATCTTCACCGCCGAGGAATTCGGGGCGTATTTGGCATCGACCATATCCGTGGTCAGGCCCGGTGAATTGAACAGCACGGTGGTGTCGGCCGGCTTCTTGCCGGTGTCCAATATGTCGACGGCGAGCTTGATCGCCTCGGCCGACAGCGAGGGCGGATTGGCGCCCAGCCAGCATTTGGCGCCCTTGGTCTCAGCGCAGGTAACGCCGGTGCCGTTGAAGGCAGCGGCGACGACCGGCACCATCGGCCGGTCGGCATTCTGCAGCGCCTTGATGGCGCCGGTGCCATAGCCCTGCGAGAAGATGCCGTCGACCTCAGGATGGGCGGCAAGCAGGCTGGCGACGCCTTCCTGTTCCGGGCCGGCAGCGTAATTGCCGTTGAAGTAGCCGACGACCTCGATGCCGGGATATTTCTTCAGTACGGCGCCGAAATTCTTCTCGAACTGCTCGGAAATGGGAGCGCCGGCGAGGCCGCGATCCATGAAGACCTTGCCCTTGCCGCCGAGGATGGAGGCCATCCATTCCGCCTGGTTGTTGGCCATGATGTCGAAATCGGAATGCATCTTGTAAGCGCATTCGGCTGAGACGGTCTGGTCGAAACTGACGACGATGATGCCGGCATCGCAGGCCTTCTTGATGGTCGGATTGAGCGCTTCCGCCGACGAGGCATCGATGAGGATCGCGGCCGGCTTCTGGCGGATGATGTTGTTCAGCGAATTGATCTGCGCCTGGACGGTGTTCTCGGCATTTTCGATCTTGAGGTCGACACGGCCCTTCAGCGGCCCCTTGTTGACCGCGACATTGGCGACGCGCTCCATCTGCTGGCGCCAGTCATTGCCGACGAAATTGTTCGAGAGATAGATGACGTAGGGTTTTTGGGTCGCGGTATGGCCAGGCATCGCAGCCATCGAGACTGCGAACCCGGCCAGCGCCACGAAGCCGGCGCACACGCTCCTCAATTTCATGGTCTTCCTCCCTAGTGTTTCCTGCCCAGCCGGTGATGGACTGCGCCATCTTGATCGGATGAAGACGACAAATTGATACCGGTACCAATTGCAAATGTCAATTTGACGTGACCCTCCCAAGGCTGCGTCCGCGAGCAGGATTCGCCGGATTTCCTCCCTTGCGACGTCTCTCGTGGCCGGCACTTCAGCCTAACTATCATGCTATTATAATTTTATGAGCCTGTCTATGCGACCGCGGCAGAAAATGCCGACTCCGGCGCGCTTCAGGACAGGTCGTTGGGCGCGTCGTAGGTGATGCTGAAAATATCGGCGGGGTGGCGGGCAACGGAGAATTCGATGCTGCGCTGGTCCGCCGACTGATAGAGCATTTCAACTGTCAGCACCGGACTGCCGAGTGTGATGCCGAGGTCGGCGGCAACAGCCTCGTCGGCGATCTCGGCGCGCACTGTGACATGCGCCACGTCGAGCCGCAGGCCGAGATGTTTCTGCACCGAGCGAAAGATCAGCACGTCGGAAAAGTCTTCCCGCTTCAGGCGCGCGCCGATGTCGGGCGGGAAATAGGTGGTGATCTGCGCCTTCCTCTGCTCGCCGATCGACAGCACGCTGCGCAGGCAATAGCCGGCCTCGTCCTTGCCCATGCCGAAATGGCGCTGGAGCACGGGCGAAACCTCCTTGCGATAGGATTTCACCGTCAGTTCAGCGTCCTTGGTGAAGGCCGCCATGTCGGCGAAATTCTTGAACTTCCAGCTCAGATTGACCGACGGGCTGCGCGCCGCGACCACGGCCGGCTTGGCCGAGCGCTTCCGGATCAGGCCATCGGCCTCGAGGTCGCGCAGCGCCTGGCGAACCGTGATCAGGCTGACGCCGAAATGCTCGGCAATGGTCGCTTCCTTCGGCAGCTCGCCGCCGACGGGGAAGGTGCCGTTGCCGATCGGCTCGCGCAATATATCGGCGAGCTGGCGATAGAGCGGGCCGTTGGCGCGGCCAAGTGTACGCCTGGGAAGACTGTCGATGGTGGGATGGTCCATGTGCCTCTTCGCGCCTGTGTCGAAGCTTTTATAATAGCTTCCTGCGCCCGAGGCTAGGCAAGGCCGTTGACGATCAACCGTCTCAGATAAAGAGCCGAAGCGGGTGCTCGATCGCCGATTTCAGGGCGGCGAGCCACGCGGCAGCGGTGGCCTCATCAACGCTTGCCGCATCCACCGTCAGCAGGCATTCGGCATGGTCGCCCGGCATATTGAGCGAGACGGTGAGGCGCATGGCGCGGCCGGCAAGGAGCGGCATCATCACCGGCCGGACGTCGCTCGCCGACAGCAGCCGCAGGGACAGGTCCGCCGGGGTTTCCGTCTCATCACGGCTGTCGACCAATGCCGCAAGCCGCATTGCGCGCAGCGATGTCAGGGACATTTCCGGGATCATGGCGAACACGGTTTGCCGGCTCGCCAGCTCCAGCGCCACGGAAGCGCCACCAACCTTGGCGGCGTCCGGTATCTCGGCAAATGCTCGACCGGCAGCGCGCAGCAGCACGTCGTCGATGGCGAACACATTTCCCGAACTCTGAAGCGCCGCCAGCAGGTCTTGCAGCGCGCCGAGAGCAACGGACGTCGTAAAGGCGGCGATCCGGAACGCAACGATGGAAGGCGCCGCCGCATGGGCGACGACATCAGACGCAAGGACCAGCGCGACGACTGGAATGAAGGCATGCACATCGGCGGCCAGGATGCGCCCACCAGGGCCGCTGCCGCGAAGCGCCTCGAGCGGCAGCGAACGCTCGCGCGCCAGGCGGCGGGCATAAGGGGAAACCGCAAGACGCCTTGTCTGTGCAATGGCTGCATTCATTTCAGGAACTCTGAATTCACGCAGTTGGTGAGCCTGCCCTCGGCGAGGTAGGCGTGCACGACCTCGATCGATTTCAACCGGAGGTCGCGCATCGATGCCGGGCTGTAGAAGGCGGCGTGCGGGGTAACGATCAGGCGATTGGCGATCCACGGCTCCCGAGCGCGCCATGCCGCCAGCAGCGGATGGTCGAGATCGTTGGGCTCGTTCGGCAGCACATCCAGTCCGGCGCCGGCGACCGTGCCCCTGCGCATAGCCGCCTCCAGTGCGTCGAGATCGACGATCGGACCACGCGCGGTGTTGACCAGCACAATACCAGGTTTGGCGGCGGCGAAGGCGGCCGCGCCGAGCAAGTTGCGGGTTTCTTCGCTCAGCGGCGTGTGGACGCTGACCACGTCAGCCCGCCCCATCAACTCGGCCAGCGAATGGACACGCTCGTAGCCGGTCGACAAATCGACGCCGGTCAGAAGATGTGGGTCGTAAAACACCACCTTCATGTCGAAGGCAGCGGCACGACGCGCGGTGGCCAGCCCAATGCGGCCGAGGCCGACAATGCCGAAGGTGGCGCCCTTGTGCCTGCGCACCAACGGCGCTTTCGAAAAATGCCAGCCTTCGGCGCCGTGGCCGGAAAGTTCCGCGCCATAGGCCGAGGTGCCGCGCGTCAGCGCCAGCATCAGGCCGATGGCGTGGTCGGCGACCTCGGTGGTGCCGTAGTCCGGCACATTGCAGGCCGGAATTTTCCGCGCGCCCCAGCCTGCCGTGTCGATATTGTCGAAGCCGACGCCGGAGCGCACGGCGATCCTGGCCTTTGGAAAGGCCGATGGAGCCGCCGCGACATTGTGGGTCGGCGAATAATTGATGACGGCATCGACCGTCTCACAGATGGTCGGATCGAGTGCTGCGGCCTTATCATTGGTCGAGCGGGCGAGGATGAACTCGATGTCAGGATAATGCTGCCGCTCGAGTTCGGCCTCGTCGGCGGCTTGCCAGTTGGCGCACAGGATCTTCATGCTGGCCCTTCGAATTTCATGGGTACGGATGGTTACTTCCTGATGCCGCCGATGCGGCCGCCCATCGGCACCACTGCACCGACCGGCTGATCGATGGCGCTGAGTGTGCCGCTGATGGGCGCCTCGATCTCGACCACGGCCTTGTCGGTCTCGATCTCGGCAATCAGTTCACCTTCCTTCACCACATCGCCAACCGCCTTCAGCCATTTGATGACGGTGCCTTCGCTCACGGTGAGATCGCCAAACGGCATCGTTATCGGCTCGTCGTCGCCGGCAGTAGCCGGTGCGGCAACTGCTGGCACGGCGGGCTGCGGCTTCACCGGAGCAGGTACAGACTTAGCCGGCGCAGCACTTTTCAGACCGACCGTGTACCAGTGATCCGGCACCGGCGGCTTGCCGGCAATGACATCGCGAGCGCCTTGGACAATGCGGGCGGTGTCGACCAGCATGGCGCGCTCCAGCACTGGTGCGAAGGGATGCGAGGTCGGCGCGGTATGCAGCCTTCCGGGTGGGGCATCGAGCTCGTCAAAGGCGAGTTCGTTGATGGCTTGCGCGATCTCACCGCCAAGGCCGCACATCGCCCAGGCCTCGTCGACGATGAGCAGGCGATGGGTCTTCCGTACGCTGGCGACGATGGTGTCGATGTCGAGCGGCATGATCGTGCGTGGGTCGATCACCTCGGCTTCGACACCTTCGGCCGCCAGCGTCTCTGCAGCTTCCAGCACGCGTTGCACCATCTGGCCGGCGGCAACGACGGTGATGTCGGTGCCGGCCCGCGCAATACGGGCGACGCCGAACGGCACATAGTGCTCACCCACCGGCACCTCGCCCTTGGAGGCGAACAGCGCTTTGGGTTCCAGCATGATGACCGGATCGCCGGCCCTCAGCGCCGTCTTCATCAAGCCCTTGGCATCGGCCGGGGTCGAAGGCACGCAGACGATGAGGCCCGGCATGTGGGCAAAGACCGGGTGATAGATGCCGCTATGATGCGGGCCGGAGCTGCGCAGCGCGCCGGCGCCGACGCGCACCACCATCGGCGCGCTCATCAGGCCGCTGGTCATGTAGCGCAGCTTGGCCGCCTGTAAAAAGATCTGCCCGGCGGTTTCGAAAGCGAAGTCGGCGAACATCAAGTCCGAAACGGTGCGGGCGCCGGTGGCCGAGGCGCCAACGGCGGCAGCGGTAAAGCCTTGTTCGGAGATCGGCGTATCGACCATGCGTTCGGCACCGAATTCCTGCCAGAGATTTCTGGTGTGAGCAAAACTGCCGCCGCGTTCGCCGGTGCCCTCGCCGAAATAAAGGATCGCCGGATTGGCGCGCATCTCCTCGGCGATGCCATCGCGCACCGCTTCGAGCCAGCCTTGCGTGCGCGTCTCGCCGACGGCGCGCGGCTGCAAAGCGGCAGGCGGATTGATCGGATCGGCAAAGACATGCAGGCGCACCGTGGCCGGATCGGGCTCGGGCGAGTTGCGGGCGAAGGCCAGCGCGTCCTCGACCACCTTCTCGATGCGCGCCTCTATTGCCGCGAGCGCTTCGGCATCGGCGATGCCGTAGTCCTCGATCAGCTTCTTGCGGAACATGTCGATTGGATCGCGCTTGACCCAGGCGTCGAGTTCCTCTTGCGTCCGATACGTGCCGATGACCGGATCGCCTTCGTGGTGGCCGACCGTGCGATAGGTCTTGGCCTCGATCAGCGTCGGTCCCTTGCCGGAACGAGCGCGCTCGGTCGCTTCCTTCATGGCCAGCCACACGGCGAAGACGTCGTTGCCGTCGACCGCGACCCCAGGCATGCCGTAGGACGCGGCCTTGGTGGCGATCTCGGGGTTGAGCGTGATCGATTTGAGCGGTGTCGCGGTAGCGTAGAGGTTGTTCTCGCAGATGAACACCGCAGGCGCCCGCTGCACGGCGGCGAAGTTGAGCGCCTCGTGGAAGCCGCCATGGTTGGCAGCGCCATCGCCGAAGAAGGCGACGCCGATATCGTCGCGGCCCTGCTGGCGGGCGCTCATGCCGATGCCGACGGCATGGCCGATACCGGCGGCGACAATACCGTTGGTGCCGAACAGGCCGACCGAGCGGTCGTAGAGATGCATGGTGCCGCCGCGGCCGCCGCAAATGCCGTCAACTTTGCCGAACAGTTCAGCCATCACCCGGCCCGGATTGGCCCCCTTGGCCAGCGCATGGCCGTGGCCGCGATGGGTTGATGTCACCCAGTCGGTTGGCCTCAGATGCGCGCAGACGCCGACGCCGGTCGCCTCCTCGCCGATATAGAGATGCAGGAAGCCGGGCGTTTCGCCCTTGCGGCAGGCGATCTGGGCGATGCTTTCAAAGCGGCGCAACAGCACCATGCGCTCGAACAGATCGAGCAGGATCTTCCGGTCGGGGAGGTTTGGCGCACCCCTGGACTCCTCGCGTGTGCGCGCCGCAGACATTGCCACCAAAGCCTCCCTGAATGCGTCTGACGCCGGGCGGCAGAGCGCCGGCGGCGAGCTTGTTGGTCACTCGCTTCGGCGCATCATAGATTATAATAGCATAATGTCTACTGGCTCTGAACGGAGCCGTGCGAGAGGCTAGATTTTGGTGATCCGCACGGTCGCGTCGGGCCGCTGGAACAGCTCCGGCCGCAGGCTGAGACCGAGCCCCGGCCCGTCGAGCGGTGCGACTCGGCCGTCCTTGACTGGCGGAATGTCGGCGACGATCTCGGTGTACCAGCCGGTGAAATAGGCGCGCACCGCTTCCTGGTAATTGACGTTCGGCAAGGTGGCCGACAGCGCGCAGCTGGCGGCATAGACGATCGGCCCGGTGCAATCGTGCAAGGTGACCGGCAGTTCGCTGGCCTCGGCCATGTTGGCGATCTTGCGTGCTTCGGAGAGCCCGCCGCACCAGGCGAGATCGATCATGATCACCGAAGCGGCCCGCTTGTCGATCAGCTGCTTGAACATCTGCCGCGAGGCCAGCCGCTCGCTGGCGGCGATCGGGATGGAGGAGTGGCGGGCAAGCTCGGCCATGGCGTCGAGTTCGTTGTAGCGGATCGGCTCCTCCAGCCAGGCAACGTCGTAGGCTTTCAACGCTTCGGCGATGCGCAGCACCGGCGGCAAGGTCCACAGCCCATGCAGCTCGACCATGATTTCCATGTCGCGGCCGACGGCATCGCGGATTTTCTGAAACGGCTCCAGCGCCTTGTCGAGATCGGCCAGCGAAATGCGTGTGCCGTTCGATGCTTCGGCGGCGATGTCGAACGGCCAGATCTTCATGGCGCCGATGCCTTCCGATTTCAGGCTTCTGGCGAGGTCGCCAGCGTTGTAGCGCCAGGCGAGCAGGTCTTCGTAAGGGCCTTCGTTGGAATCGCCTGCTTTCAGCGACCAGTCCTCGCCGCGCTCGAACAGCGCGTTCTTCTTGGTGGCGCGGACATGTTTGTAGCCGGCGCAGGTGTTGTAGATCGGCACGGTCTTGTGGGTGCGGCCACCGAGCAGCCGCCAGACCGGCTCGCCAACCGCCTGGCCATAGATATCCCACAGAGCGATGTTGACGGCGGAGTTGCCGCGCACCTCTGCGCCGGAATCACGGGCGCCGACATAGACGCTGCCCAGCGTGCGGTCGTGCAGCTCGATGTCGCGCGGATCCTTGCCCAGGAGGTAGGACGCGACATTGTCGTGGATGTAGGCGGCGACAGGCCCCGGCGCCCAAAAGGTCTCGCCGGTGCCGATGAAGCCCGCATCGGTGTGAACGCGCAGCCAGAACAGGAACGGGAATTCCGCCAGCTGCAACGTTTCGAGCGCAACGACTTTCATCTTTTTTCTCCCATCCCAACCGACCGCACGGTCGATGGGACAATAGCACATCGCCGTTGACAGCCATTTATGGTACCGGTATCAATCCCGTCAAGATGGTCACCGGGAGGGTGCTCGCTTGCCTGCTGACAATCAAAACACGACGCCAAGGAGAGCCCTGGTCACCGGCGCCGCGGGCGGCCTCGGCCGCGAGGTGGCGATCCAGCTGGCCCGGCGTGGCTGTGTTGTCGCGGTGACCGACATCAATGGCGAGGGACTGGCCGGGACCATCCGGCAGATCGGCGAAACCGGTGCCGAAAGCGAAGGCATCGTCAGCGACTTCACCGGGGAAGGCGCCCCGGAAGCGGCGGTGGAAAAAGTGGTCGTGCGCTGGGGCGGTATCGACATCCTCGTCAACAATGCCGGCTACGGCGTGATCGAGCCGTTCCTCGACGCGACTTACAAAGCCTGGATGCGGACACTGGCGCTCAACGTCACCGCGCTTGCCATGGCCTGCAAGGCGGCTGGCCGGGTGATGCGCGAGCAGCGTTCGGGGCGCATCATCAACATCACCTCGCCCGGCTCGCGCATGGCGCTGCCCGACTACACCGCCTACACGGCGAGCAAGGCCGGCGTCGATTCCATCACCCGCGCCGCCGCCGTTGCGCTGGCGCCTTATGGCGTGCTGGTCAACAGCCTGGCGCCAGGCATGATGGACACCGAAATGCAGCGCTCGACCGAGGTCGACCTCGCCCGCGCCAATGGCCGCAACGATTTGCAAGCCTTCCTCGACGAACGCACGCGACGGATCCCGCTCGGCCGCCGCGCCGAGGTCTCCGAAGTCGCCGAGGCGGTCGTCTGGCTCTGCCTCGATGCGCCTGATTACATGACCGCCGAGCGGCTCAACATGTCGGGCGGTCTCGACAAGGACTGATCCCATGCTGCGAAATTCCCCTCCCGGTACCGCCGATATCGGTGTGCTCGAACACAAGGCGACACAGCTGCGCCGTCACATGCTGACCATGGCGCGCGGCCAGGGCCAGGGCTATATCGGCCAGGGTCTCGGCATCGCCGACACGCTGGCAGCATTGTACTTCCACGAACTGCGCTACGACCCGCACAATCTGGATTGGCCCGACCGCGACCGTTTCCTGCTGTCGACCGGGCATTATTCCATCGCGCTGTGGGCAGCACTTGCCGAGGCCGGCATCATCCCGGTCGAGGAACTCACCTCCTATGGCGCCGACAACAGCCGGCTGGAGATGTCGACGCTCGACACCACGCCCGGCGTTGAAATGATCGGCGGTTCGCTCGGCCATGGTCTCGGGCAAGGCGTTGGCCAGGCGCTCGGCCTGCGCCTCGACAAATCCGACGCGCGCGTCTTTGTCGAGCAGTCGGATGGCGAGATGCAGGAAGGATCGACCTGGGAAGCGGCGATGTCGGCCAGTCACTTCAAGCTCGACGGACTGGTGGCATTGATCGACTGCAACGGCATCCAGGCCGACGGACCCGTGGTGCTCGACATGGAACCTGTAGCCGACAAATGGCGCGCCTTCGGCTGGCAGACATCGGAGATCGACGGCAACGACATGAAGGCGATCGTCGGCGCGCTGGCCGATGCCCGCGAACGCAACGGCAAGCCGAAGGCGATCGTGCTGCGAACGCTGCCCGGCAAGGGTGTGCCGCGCATCGAAACCTCTGAGAAATCGCACTTTTTCCGCATCGACGTGGCGCAATGGGACGGCATCATCGCCGAGTTCGAAAAAACCGTGGGAGCAGCCCGATGAGCGGCGCGGCGACGGAGGCCGGACGCACGCTGGCCATGGGCCAAGACGAAGCGGTGGGGGGCGGCCGGCAAAGTGTGGAGGCGCCCTTCGGCAAGGCGCTGGCGCGGCTCGGCCAGAGCCGGCCCGACATTGTCGGGCTGACCGCCGACCTCGGCAAATACACCGACATCTTGCCGTTCTGCGATGCTTTCCCGGAGCGTTTCTTCAATGTCGGCATGGCCGAGCAGAACCTGATCGCCGTCGCCGCCGGGCTGGCGCGCACCGGCAAGGTGCCGTTCGCCACCACGTACGGCGTGTTCGCGACAAGGCGCGCCTATGATTTCGTCGCCATCGCGCTCGCCCACTCCAACCTCGACGTCAAGATAGTCGCCGGTCTGCCGGGATTGACGACCGGCTATGGCGGCACGCACCAGGCGATCGAGGATCTGGCGCTGATGCGCATGATCCCCGGCCTGACCATCATCGACCCCTGCGATGCGACCGAGATTGAAGCCGCGACCGCAGCGATCGCCGAACATCGGGGACCGGTCTACATGCGGCTGCTGCGCGGCAGCGTGCCTGTCGTGTTCGAACCCGGCTACATCTTCGAGATCGGCAAGGCGCGTCACCTTCGCGACGGTTCGGATGTCGGCATCATCTCGACCGGCTTCATGACCGAGCGGGCGCTGGACGCGGCGGACGCCTTACGCAAACAGGGGATCTCCGTCGGCGTGTTGCATGTTCCGACCATAAAGCCGTTCGATGCCGGAGCGGTGGCCGAGTTTGCCGGCTCAGTTGGCCGTATTGTCACGGCAGAAAACCATGTCGTGGTTGGTGGATTGGCGAGCCTTGTCGTCGAGACCTTGTTCGATGCCGGCATTGCGAAGACAGTGACGCGCATCGGCCTGCCGGACCGCTATATCGAATGCGGTGCGGTGCCGACCTTGCAGGCGAAATACGGCCTGACGACCGAGGCCGTCATCGCGACGATTGCTGCGCTGAGTTAGGGTTCCACATGAAGATCACCGAGATCGAGACCTTTGCCGTCGGCGCCGGCTGGAAGAACTGGCTGTTCGTCAAAGTCCATACCGACAAGGGCATCCATGGGATCGGCGAAGGCACGCTGAACGGCTTCATCAAGACCACGGAAGCCGGCGTGCATGAGCTCAAGCATCTCGCCATCGGCCAGGACCCGCGCCGCATCAATTCGCTGGCCAAGCGCATGCTAGACAGTGTTTCGCTCGACGGCGGCCATATCCACCGCACGGTGATCGCGGCGATCGAGGTCGCCTGCTGGGACATTCTCGGCAAAAGCCTGGGCGTGCCGATCCACCAACTGCTCGGCGGCCAGGTGCGCGACAGCGTGCTTGGCTACGCCAATGGCTGGTACCGCACCGAGCGTACGCCCGAAGCCTTTCTCGAAGCCGCCAGGGCGGTGCTGGCCAAAGGCTTCAAGGCATTCAAGCTCGACCCGTTCGGCACCGCGCAAGGCTTTATCTCACGTGAGGAACTGGAGCTTTCCTACGCCATCTGCCGGACACTGCGTGACGAACTGCCTGGGGATACTCTGATCCTGATCGACGTGCATGCGCGCTTCACTGAGATCGCCGCCCTGCAGGCGGCGCAAAAATTCGCCGACCTCGACATCTACTGGTGGGAGGAGCCGACCTCGCGCGATCGCCAGGAGACCGTGCACGAAGTGGCGCATCGTTCGCCGATCCCGGTGGCGACCGGCGAGATGTATGACACGGTCGGGCAGTTCTACACGCTGGCCGTCGGCGGCGGTGTCAACATCTTCCAGCCTGAGCCGATGTCGCTCGGCGGCATTGCGCCGTCGATGCAGGTGGCCAATCTGGCGCTCGCGCATGGCAGCCACATCGCGCCACACCAGAGCGGCGGACCGGTGGCGACGGCGGTGTGCCTGCAACTGGCGGCGGCGGTGCCGAACTTCCTCATCCAGGAGCATTTCGATGCCTTCAACTACCCGTGGACACGCGAGCTGGTGAGCTGGCATCCAACCGTCAATCCCGACAATGGCCATCTGTCGCTGCCGGACGCGCCGGGGCTCGGCATCGATCTCAACATCGATGCGATCAAGGACCACCCTTACGATCCCAACGCCTATCTCAACGTCCATGCGGAGGGTTGGGAGAAGCGCCTCGGCCGGCGGGAAGAAACCGGGAAGCCGAAGCGAAAAAGCTGATCACGCACTTTCGCGGTCGACGATCTCGAAGCCGAGGCTGGTGATGGTCGGCACCTTGGTGTCGCCGCCGAGCCTTGCCAGCAGCTGCCGCACCGCACGGCGACCCATCTCGTAGCGATTGACCTTGACCGTGGTCAGCGGCGGATAGAGCTGGGCTGCCAGATCCATGTCGCCATAGCCGGCAATCGCAATCTTGCCCGGCACCGCCCAGCGGCGCCGATGGCACTCCTGCACGGCGCCAACGGCCAGCGTGTCGCTGGAAAAGAAGATGGCGTCGATGTCCCTGTGGCGGGAGGTCAGCGTCACCAGCGCCTCGGCGCCGCCTTGGGCGGTGATCGGCACCTCGACCTCCATGTCGGCATGGTTCTTGATGCCGAGTTCGGTAAGCGCCGCATGGTAGCCGGTGCGGCGCTGCTGCAAGCGGTCATTGCCGTGGATTGGCGTCGAGACGAAGCCGATGCGCTTGTAGCCTTTGGCCGCCAGATGCATGGTCATGGCATAGGCGGTCTCGAAATTGGAGACGCCGACCACCATGTCGATCGGCTTGCGGCCCTTGATTTCGGAGATTTCGACCACCGGTGCGCCGCTGCTCTTCAGCAGCGCCCGCGCCGTTTCGCTTTGCACGAAGCTCTGCAGGATCATGCCGACCGGGCGCCAGCCGAGCAGGTTGCGAATCGATTTCTCCTCGGCTTCCTGCGTGAATTCGCCTTGCACCAGAAGCATCGAATAGCCGCTCTCATGGCATTCGTCGGACATGCCTTGCACCTGTTCGGCGATGCCCGAATTGATCAGCGGCGGCACCACCGTACCGATCATGCGGCCATTGCCACGCATGCTGGAAGCCAGCCGATTGGGCACGAAGCCGGCTTGCTCGATGGCGTCGAGCACCTTGGCGCGCGTTTCCGGCGAGACCATGTCGGGATTGGACAGCGCGCGCGACACCGTCATCGGCGCCACGCCGACACGCTTGGCGATCTCGCGGACGCCAAGGCGTTGCGGCTTCTTCTCGCCCGCCGGCGGCTTGTCGACCATCACCCTGCTCCAAGAGAGCGCGATCCAGCAAAGCAATATCCTGCCGATCGCGTCGCCACTTCATAGCGGTTGTGGCGGACAGTTTCCAGCAACCGGCCCAGCCATTGCCGGGTCGGGAAATTTCGCCGTTGACAAGTTATAATATTATAATCTTAATGGCCGAGAGGAGCGCGCCGGGATCGGCGCGGGTGAATGGAGCCGGTCGCAAGAGCCGGCAACAGGCGCCGCAAGGGAGGTCAGGATGAACAGCGTGGCTGAGGTGAGCTCGCCGCTGCGGGACGCACACTCGTTCCGGCGGCGACTGATCGGCTTCATTGCCGTCGGCGAAGTCGGCGTGCTGGCAGCGATGGCCCTGCTGATCGCCTTCTTCTGGCTGCTCGAACCGGCGTTCCTGTCAGAGCGCAACATCCGCGCCATTCTCAACGTCGTCTCCTTTGTCGGCATCATCGCCATCGGCCAGACCATCCTGCTGGTCGCCGGCGAGTTCGACCTGTCGGTCGGCTCGGTGGCTGGTCTCTCGGCCGTGGTCGCGGCCAAGCTGATGACCGCCGCCGCCTTGCCGGTGACGGTCGGCATTCTCGGCGGCATCGGCGTCGGAGCCCTGATCGGGCTGTTGAACGGCCTGATCGTCGTCAGGCTCGGCATTCCCGCCTTCATCCAGACGCTCGGCATGCTGTTCATCGGCCAGGGCCTGATCCAGGTGGTGACGGGCGGCTATCCGGTCTATCCGCTGCCGGAGGCGATCAATACCATCGGCGGCACCGATCTCGCCTTCGGGCTGGGCTGGAGCTTTGCCTTCTTCATCATCGCGGCCGTCGTCGCCGACTTCGTCCTGCGCCGCACCGTGCTCGGGCGCAACATGTATGCCACCGGCGGCAACCAGGAAGTGGCGCACCTCGTCGGCATCAACACCAATGCCTACAAGATCGGCGCCTTCGTCACCGTCGGCGCGCTGTCGGCGATCGCCGGCATGTTCGTCATGGCCGATCTCGGCAGCGGCGGCACCTCGATCGGCAGCGGCTGGGAGTTGACCGTCATCGCCGGTGTCGTGGTCGGCGGCGTCAGCCTCTTCGGCGGCGCCGGCACAGTGGCCGGCGGCGTTGTCGGCATTCTTTTGCTGAAAATTGTGCAGAGCGGCCTCGTCGTCATCGGCGTCAACTCCAACTGGCAGCAGATCGCGGTCGGCGTGATCATGGTCATGGCCGTCGGCCTCGACATCGTGCGCCGCCGCTACTTCATCGCCGGAGCCTGAGCAAACCGCGGGGAATGTGGATATTGCGCCGGCAAAATGCCGGCGAACCAAGGGAGGTACGACATGAAAATCCATTTGAAAAGAAGGCTGATCCGCGCCGCATTGGTGGCGGCGGCAGTCGCCACCTCGCTGGGCTCGGTGAACCTTGCGCGCGCAGCGGACATCCATCTGCTCTGGGTGCAGGCGATGAAGGATCACCCAGTGCACCGGCTGATGCAGGCGGGCTTCCTCAACAAATGCAAGGAGCTCGGCTACACCTGCGAGGTCGTCGGCGACCCGAGCGCCACCAACTGGGACATCCCCGCAACGCTGCCGCTCGCCGAGGCCGCCCTTGCCCGCACCAAATACGACGCCATCGGCGTCTATGGAGTCGATCCGGCGATCTATTCCTACATCACCAAGCTTGCCAAGGAAGGCTTCCCGATCGTCACCTGGCATGTCCTGCCGCCGGAAGGCACCGTCAATGGCCTCAAGGCGGCGACCGGCGAAGACATAGCCGAGGTCGGCGCCAATGCCGCGATCGCGATTGGCGACAAGCTCGGCGGCAAGGGCACGGTGGCGCTGACGCAAGGCGCCTCCAACGACACCGAAAACGCCATGTCGGATGCCTTCCGCAAGACCATCGCGGCGAAATATCCCGGCATCAAGGTGCTCGACACGCAGATGGAAGGCTTTGAGCCGTCGGCGGCCGAGGCAAAAGCGGTGGCGATCCTGCAGGGCAATCCTGATGTGACCGCCGCCTTCGGCACCACCGGCAACAGCATCCAGACCTGGTCGGGCGCCGCTCGCAAGGCCGGACGCGACGTCGTCATTGTCGGCATGGACTATATCAGGCAGAACCTCGACCTGGTGAAATCGGGGGCCGCCTACGGCATCGTCGCGCAGCCGCTCTATGAAGAGAGCGCCAAGGTTGCCGAGCTGCTCGGCGACCTCGCCCAGGGCAAGACCGTGCCCTACAGCAATCCGTTGCCGGCCAAGGTGATCACCGCTGCCGACCTCGATCCCTATTACAAGATGCTGGACAGCGCCGGCCAGTAACACCTTGCTGCCGGGTCCGCATCTGGCGGGCCCGGCAACATCCTGAGAGGATCGCCGTGTCGACCACCCAAGAGCCGCTGTTTTCGGCCACCGCCATCACCAAGAATTTTGGCGGCGTGCAGGCACTGCGCGGCGTCGATTTCGATGTCGTTGCCGGCGAGATCCACGCCCTTCTCGGCCAGAACGGCGCCGGCAAGTCGACGCTGGTCAAGATCCTCAACGGCGTGCATCCGGCGGGTTCCTACACCGGCACGATCCAGCTCGACGGCCGGTCCGTCAGTTTCGCCTCGCCGGCCGATGCGCGATCGAATGGTGTTGGCTACGTGCCGCAGGAAATCGAGGTGCTCGAACAGCTTTCGGTCGCCGAGAACGTCTTTGCCGGCCGCACCGGCCTTGGTGACGGCTTGCTGGTCCACCAGCGCAAGCTGGAGCAGCGTGCCGGCGAGATCTTTGCCGACCTCGGCATCGACATCAACCCCAGGGCCTATGTCGCTTCGCTGACCTCGGCGCAGCGCCATCTGGTGATGATTGCCCGCGCCATCGTCATGAAACCGCGCGTGCTGATGCTGGACGAGCCGACGGCCTCGCTCTCGGGCACGGAGGTCGATGCGCTGTTCAGCGTGTTGCGCCGCCTGAAGGCGCAAGGCGTGGCGATGATCTACATCACCCACCGCCTGCCCGAAGTGCTCGCCATTTGCGACCGCGCCACTGTCTTGCGCGACGGGCAGGTGGCGGTGCGGATCGCAAGAGAGGACTTTGACGCCGAGACCTTCATCTTCTCGATGTCAGGTCAAAGGCTGCAGCGGCTGTTTCCCGAACACGCAGCCCCCATCGGCGCACCAACCGCGCTGGAGGTTCGCCGGCTGACTGTCGCCGGCCATAGCGGCGCGGTCCATGGCGCCAGGGATATCAACCTCTCCGTAGCATCAGGCGAGATCGTTGGGCTGGCCGGACTGCTGGGCTCCGGCCGTAGCGAAATCCTGCACGGGATCTATGGCCGCGTTCCTGCCGATGGCGAAATCCGGGTCACAGGCCGGACCGTATCGATCAAATCGCCCAGGGATGCTCGCGCGGCCGGCATTGCGCTGCTGACCGAGGACCGCAAGCGTGATGGCCTGCTGTTCAACCTGCCGGTTGGCGCCAACATCACCATCGGCAATCTCGCGCCCTTGTCGCGTCACGGCATGGTGCGCGGCGGGCTGGAGCGCAGTTCCATCCTCGCCGCCATGAGCGCGCTCAACGTCAAGGCGTCGTCGCCGCAGGCTTCGGTAACCCATCTGTCGGGCGGCAACCAGCAGAAGCTGCTGTTTGCCCGCGTGCTGATGCGGGCGCCGAAAGTGCTGCTGCTCGACGAGCCGACCAAGGGCGTCGACGCGGCAACCCGGCACGAAATCTACCGGCTTGTGGTCGAACTCGCCGAGAAAGGCGTGGGCTTGCTCATCGTGGCTTCCGAGATCGAGGAACTGATCGGCCTTTGCGACCGCTGCCTCGTCGTCGCCGACGGCCGCATCGTCGACGAATTCGGCCGTGGCCAGGGTGGCGAGGATCGTGTCTTGCGGTCGGTGACGGCGGCGCAGGCCGAGCGCCATGCCATGGCTGCGCAGGTTTCGTCATGATGTTCGCCGGCAAACGTATTTTTGTCACGGGAGCTGCTACCGGCATCGGACAGGCGACAGCCGAGTACCTCGCCGCCGAGGGCGCCAGGGTCTTCGGCGCCGGGCTGGATGGCGAGGAAGGAAAAGCGCTCGCCAGCCGCTACGCCGAAAGCCAATTGATCTTCCGTGAGAGCGACCTCACCCGTGAGGCCGACGTCCAGGCCGCCGTTGCGTCGGCGACGGCGGCCCTCGGCGGGCTCGACGCGGTCGTCAACTGCGCCGGCATCTATCCCACCGGCAAGCGGCTTGAGGACGTTTCCGACACGGAGTGGGACAGGACCATCGCCGTCAATTTGACGGCCATCTTCCGCGTCTGCCGCGCGACCTTGCCGTTGCTGCGCGCGGCCGGCGGCGGCTCGGTCGTCAACATCGCCTCCGTGCATGCCGACGCAACGGTACCCGGCGTGCCCGCCTATGCCGCGACCAAGGCGGCGATTGTCGGCCTGTCGCGCCAGATGGCGCTCGACTATGCCGTCGACTGTATCCGCGTCAACGCCGTGCTGGTCGGCTCGGTCGCCACGAGAATGACGCTGGATGGGCTGGAGGCTGCCGGCGGCGCGGAAGCACTGGGCCTGTCCTTCGAGCCCAACCGGATCGCGCGCATCGCCAACCCGTCGGAGATCGCTAGCGCCATCGGCTTCCTGATCTCCGACGCCTCGTCCTTCGTCACCGGCAGCGCCATGCAAGTGGACGGCGGCCTGCTGTCGCGGCTGCTTTAAAGTCCAAGCGCGAAGGGCATAAAGGAGACTGTGCCGGCGGCACTTTCGCCTGGAGTCAGTACGATCACGCCCTCTTGTGGATCGTCCCATCCGCCCCGGTTGAACGCGCCAGACGCGTTGGTCTGCGGCTCGACACAGAAAAATGGTTTGGTGGGATCGGCATAGAGCATCAGGTGCTTGAAGATTGGATCGGCCTTGATGCGCAGTCCCGCGCCGCGTGTCGGAAAGCGGAGCGTCGCTTCACCGCCCCAGCCGCCATAGTCATTGTTGCGCCAGCCGCCCGGCAGGGGCCGCTGCTCGGCGAAATCCAGTTCGGGCGGCAAGGTGATCGGATCGCCGGCAATGCCATCGGGCTCTTCGAGATAGAAACACCTGGCACCGAACTGCAATGTCACATCGGGGTCGCGATCGAACCAGGGATGCAGGCCGAAGCCGAACGGCATGGCGACCGGCCCGGTGTTGGTCAGTGTCATGGTAACGCTGAGACCGTCGTCCGAGGCCCCGAAAGCCTGGATCGCGCGATAGGAATAGGGCTCGGCTCCGGCCGCGATGTCCAGCGACAGCGTGGCGTTGGCGGTTCCGGCCTCGGTGACGGTCCAGGCGTGTTGCCAGCCGCTGCCGTGGACGTTGAATTTTTCGGGCGGATTGTTGGGTTCCACCAGCCAGCATTTTCCTCCGAAGTCGAAGGCGTTTCCGGCGATGCGGTTGGCATAGGGAGTCATCGGGAACATGGCGACGCCAAGCACATTGCCGGCCTCGCGATCACCATCCGAGAGCCGGCGCATGAGATCGATGCCGCGCCAGCGCAGCGAACTCAGGGAGCCACCGATTTGCGGCACCAGCTCGACTTCGAGTGCTCCCGATCGGATGTTCACCAATTCAGAAATTGCGCCCATAGCCTGCCATCCATCCACCGTCGACGCCCAGCATCTGGCCCGTCGTATAGGTGTTGAGTGGATCGCAGAAGAACAGCACGGCCGCAACCGCTTCCTCGATGCTGCCGGCGCGGCCGACTGGTGTGTGGCTGAGCATCGCCTTGTCGCCGGAAACCATCGTTTCATCCTCGACCGCACCGACGCCAACGGCATTGACCAGCACCTTGGGTCCGAATTCCATGGCCAGCGTCCGCATGCCGGCCAAAATCGAGGCGTTTTCCATGGAAAAGCGGGGATGGCGGCGCATCGGCATGCCGGCGGTGGCCGACAGCAGGAAGACGATGCGGCCGCTGCCGCGCTCGGTCATGGCAACGGCAGCCTTGCGTGCATCGGCATACAGAGTGGGGGGATCTTCGGCCGTCATTCCCGGCCGCAACGGACAGGACATCAGCAGGACGTCGGCTTCCCGCGCGTGGGAGCCATCGACGAGCTTGCCGCCATTGGCAAGCAATGCAGCAATCGCGGCCTCGGCGACCGGGTTGCTGTCGCCATCCAGCGCCACGGCGGCGTCATTGAGATCGATTTCCATCGCGTCACTCACATCATGTATCCCGCCGTCCAGCCGCCATCGACGGCCAGGACCTGGCCGTTGATGTAGCTGGCGGCCGGCGAGGCAAGGAACAGCACCGCCTCGGCGATCTCTTGCGGCTCAGCCGGGCGGCCGAGCGGCACATGGGCCAAAAATTCCTGCGTGCGGCCGGCGAACTTGCCGTCCTCGCCGTAGAACAGCTTGGCGGTCAGCGCCGTCATCACCGAGCCCGGCGCGATGGCATTGGTCAGAACGCCCTTGGCGCCAAGTTCGATCGCCATCGACCGCGTCAGATGGATGATGCCGGCCTTGGCGGCGACGAACGGGCTTTGCAGGCGCATGGCGGCGAGGCCGACCACCGAGGCGATGTTGACGATGCGCCCGCCTCTGCCGGCGGCGAGCATAGGCCCGAGCGCGGCCCGGCTCATGATGTAGAGGCCGTCGAGATCGATGCCGGTAATGCGGTCCCATTCCTCGGGCGGGAATTCATCTAACGTCACGCGGTGCGCCAGTGTGTTGACGCCGGCATTGTTGATGAGGATGTCGAGGCGGCCGTGCCGTTCCATGATCGCGGCGATCGCGCTATCGACCGATGCGGGATCACGGATGTCGGTGGCGCAGGCCATGGCATCGGTCAGGCCGGCCGCGACCTGGCTTGCGCCCTCGCCGTTGATATCGGCGACGACGACCGCGGCACCATTGTCGGACAGGCGCTTGGCGATGGAACTGCCGATGGCGCCCGCGGCCCCCGTGACCAGCGCTACCTTGCCTCGCAAATCGCAGCGCATGTCCCGTCCGCCCTCGAACCAATTCGGGTTATGCTATTATAATATTCTCAAGGCGCGGACAAGCTATTGCGCCGCAGCAAGGCGTTATTCCGCCGGCGCACCAGCCACGTTTTTGCGGGCCGCATCGATCATCAGACGCCGTGCGCGGAACACGCCCCATTGCTGGTCGACGAGCACGCCGATGAGGATGACGCCGCCCATCACCGCGAAGTTGAGGGAGGACGGGATGCCGAGCAGATTGACGAGGTTCTGCAGCTCCTGCAGCAGCACCGTGCCCAGCACGACGCCTATCAGCGACCCCTCGCCGCCGCGCAACGAGAAGCCGCCAAGCACGGCGGCGGCGATGGCATAGAGTTCGTAGAACTGGCCGTGGCTGGCCGGTGAGATCGAGCGCGTGTACATGGCGAAATAGATCGCCGACAGCGCCGTCAGCACGCCGCAGATGACATAGGCGGCCATGACGATGCGGCCGGTGCGAATGCCGGAATATTTCGCCGCCTCCTCGTTCTTGCCGATGGCATAGAGATAGCGGCCGAACACCGAGCGGTGCAGCACCACCCACATGATGATGGCGATGACGATCAGCGCGATGAAGCTGTTCGGCACACCGTAAGACCGGCCGGCGGTGAGGAATTCCAGGTCCGGAAAATTCTGACCGAAGGCAAAGCCGGCGGTGCCGTCACCGGTGTAGAAGCGCGCCACGCCGCGATAGATCAAAAGGCCGCACAACGTCACCACGAAAGGCTGCAGCTTGAGCCGCGTGATCAGCCAGCCGTGCACCAGGCCGATGATGGCACCGAGCGCGATGATCAGCACGAAGGCCAGCGGCCAGTCCAGGCCGCGCACGGCGATGAAGTCGATGAACAGCGTTCCGAGCAGCGCGACGACCGAGCCGACCGACAGTTCGATGCCGCCGGTGATGATGACGAAGGCCTGGCCGATCGACAGGATGCCGAACAGGCCGATCAGGTTCGAGGTGTTGGCGAGGTTGATCGGCAACAGGAAGCGGTGATTGATGGCCGTCACGACGGCGCCGACCACCAGGATCAGGATCAGCAGGCCGAGATCTTTCTTGCTCATCGTCTTCTCCCCAATGTCTGCCTGAGCGGGTTGCGCCGTCTTGCGAAACCCGCGGCAAAACTATTTCGGCTGCTTGCCCACCGCCAGCAGCAGCACGTTTTCCTGGCTGAACTGGTCCTTGTCGAGAATGCCCGAAATCTGGCCCTCATGCATGACGGCGATGCGGTCGGACACGCCGATCACCTCTTCCATGTCGCTGGAGATCATCAGCACGGCGACGCCGGCATCGGCCAGCGCCCGCATCAGCCCGTAGATTTCCGCCTTGGCGCCGATATCGATGCCGCGCGTCGGCTCGTCGAGGATCATCACCTTGGGGTTCATGGCCAGCCACTTGCCGAGCACGACCTTCTGCTGGTTGCCGCCCGACAGCGTGCCGGTGCGCGTCTGCACCGAAGGCGCCTTGATGCCGAGATCCTTCTTCTGCTTTTCGGCGGTTACCGTTTCGGCGCTCGCGGAGACCAATGAGCGCTTCGCATGCGCCGGCAAATTGGGCAGCGAAATGTTCTGCGCGATCGACAGGTCGAGCAGGATGCCGGTCAGCTTGCGGTCTTCCGGCACCAGGAAGATGCCATGCGCGACGGCATCGGCGGCTGAGCCCAGCACGAGCGGCTTGCCGTCGAGCTCGAGCGTGCCGCCCAGGCTGCCGTCAATGCCGAAGAAGACGCGTGCCAGTTCGGTGCGGCCGGAGCCGACAAGGCCGGCAAGGCCGAGAATCTCGCCGCGCCGGACGTCGAGATCGACCGGGCGGCTGGGATAGGCGGGGGTGCGGATGGCCTTGGCCGCAAGCGCCGTGGCGCCCGGCGCCCGCGCGGCCTCGGAGGCCTTCTCGCGCTCCTTCAGCATGCGGCCGATCATCAGCTTGACCATCTGGTCGTGGTTGATGTCGCGCTTTTGCAGCGTGCCGGCCAGCATGCCGTCGCGCAGCACGACGACGCGGTCGGCGACACGCTCGACCTCGTGCAGCCGGTGCGAGATGAAGATGACGCTGATGCCGTCGGCCTTCAACGCCTTGATGACATCGAGCAACTTGTCGGTTTCGGCGATCGGCAGGCTCGATGTCGGCTCGTCGAGGATGACCAGCCTTGCCTTGATCGACAGCGCCTTGGCGATCTCGACCATCTGCTGCTGGGCAAGCGATAGGGCGGCGACCTGCGTGTCGGCGGAGAAATTGGCACCGACGCGCTTCAAGAGCGGCGCCACCATTTCCCGCAGCTTGGTGCGGTCGACAAGCTTGAGCGGCCCGGCGCGCAGCGGCTCGCGGCCAAAGAAGATGTTGGCGGCGACGTCGAGATTTTCGAACAGATTGAGTTCCTGGTGGACGAAGGCTATGCCTGAGCCCAGGCTGCCCTCGACGCTCAGGCCCTTATGGGCGGTGCCGTCGACCGTGATGGTGCCGGTATCCGGCGTGGTGACGCCGCCGAGGATCTTCATCAAGGTCGACTTGCCGGCGCCGTTCTCGCCGACGAGGCCGATGACCTCGCCCGGCCTCACCTCCATCGAAAAACCATCCAGCGCGACAACACCCGGATAGGTCTTGCGCACGTTCTGGAGGCTGAGGAACGGTGTCGTCGCCGCGATGGATGTATCGGAATAGTTCATCATGCCTGACAGCAGTTAGCGGGCCGGCCTTCCGGCAGACTGACGCCCCTCGCGGTGTTCGTCAATGCGAGCAGCCGGCTCAAGCGGAGTTGAGCCGGCTGAACTGCCTGTGGTCTTACTTTCCAGCCATCGCCTTCAGATTGGCGGCATAGGCGTCGACATCATCCTTGCCGATGATCTTGGTCGGGATGATGATGAGGTTGCCGGCCGGGATGCCCGACTTGTCGCCCTTGAGATAGGCGGCCATCAGCTTCATGCCCTGATAGGCCCATTCGAAGGGCTGCTGCACGACGGTGGCGGCAATGGTGCCTTCCTTGACACCGCCCAGCGTGATCGGATCGTCATCGAAACCAACGACGGTGATCGAGCCAAGCTTGCCGGCGTCGCGCAGCGCTTCATAGATGCGCGGCGTGTTGTAGGAATAGAAGCCGACCATGCAGGTGACGTCGGGGCTGGCGACCAGCGCGTCCTCGACATTCTTCTTGGCGCGCGCCTGGTCGATGTCGTCGCCGCGCACGTCGACGAGTTCGATCTTGGTGCCGGCCAGCCCATCCTTCATGCCCTGAATGCGCTCCTTGGCGTTGTCGGCGCCGAGCAGGCCGACGAAGCCGAGGCACTTGCCGCCATTGGGCATCGCCTTCTTGGCGATTTCGGCCGCCTGCTTGCCGGCGTCGACATTGGACGAACCGATATAGGCGACGCGCTTGGTCTGCGGGGCGTCGCTGTCGGTGGTGAATAGCGCCGTTTCCGAGGCGATCTTGTTCAGGCCGTCTGTCGAGGTCTTGGGGTCAACGGCCGAGACCATGATGCCCTTGACGCCGGCCGTCACCAGATCGTCCATCAGACGCTGCTGAATGGCGACCGAGGACTGCTCGGGATATTTGAGCTCCAGCGTGTAGCCGGGCAGTTCGCCCTGCGCCTTCTTGACGCCGGCTTCGGCCGCTTTCCAGAAATCGGAAGCGCCATTGACGACGAAGGCCAGCGTCGGCTTGTCGTCGGCGCGCGCGATTGCCGTGGCCGACAGGCCAAGCAGCAGCGCCGTGGCGGCTACGGATGCACTACGTATCAAGGATTTCATGTTCAACCTCCCGTTTTGGTCCAGCCATCAGGCTGACCCGTCTTGCTCACTAGAATTGTCTTGCTCACTTGAATTTGTGGTTTGCAGCTTGGACGCCCTCCTCCTCAGGGGTTCCCGGCACTCAAAAGAATGGCGTCGTTCCAGCCACGGTCACGGACTTTAGAGACTCATCCCTCGTTCGTAAATAGTCCGATTTGTCTGACATATCACATATCTGCTATAAGGTTCGCGGAGGCAATATCCGCTCACCATCGGACGATTCACGAGCACTCCCGCCGCCCCGGAACCCCAATGGGCCGGACACGACGGATTGACGTTACAGCGCATCTTTGTATTAGTAAACAGTATTAGTTTTAAGCTGACATTCAGGCACATCTCGGCGACACCGCTGACGCTGTGCCGACGAGCCTATGCCTTGGCTGCACGGCAGCGAAAGCCTTGGCATGCCTGCTTTCCCTGGACATCCGGAGCTTGATGATCGATGGACCATGCGGCGACTAATAGATATAAACAAAGCGACGGTTTCTATAAATCGATGCCACCGCGCCATCTTGTCGAGCCGGCAGGCTGCCGCTAGACAGGTTGGGGTTTGGGGATACGACTGCAATGAGTGAGACGACGGATCCGGCCATCGAAACGGCGAGGCGCCGCAAGGCGCCGGCAAAGCCCAAGGGGCGGGTCACCATGACCGACATCGCCAGGGCCGCCGGCTGTTCGCAGGCGACGGTTTCCTTCGTGCTCAACAATTCGCCGGGGATCAAGCTGTCGCAGCAGACCCGCGAGCGGGTGATCGAGGCCGCAAGGGCGCTGGGCTACAGCGCGCCCGCCTTCTCGGCGCTGCGCAAGCCGGTTGCCGCCTTCGATGGGCTGGACGGGGTGATCGGCTTTGCCGTCGACCAGCTGGCGACCAGCCCGGAGGCGGTGGTGGCGATCGAAGGGGCGCGCCAGGCCTCGTGGAATGCCGGCAACGTGCTTCTGGTGGCGCAGACCATGGGCGACGCCGTGATGGAGCCACGCGCCATACAGGCGCTGACAAGGCGGGGCATTTCGGCGCTGATCTACATGACCATCTTCACCCGCGAGATCACGGCGCCCGACTTCCTCTACAGCCTCGACATTCCGGTGATCCTGCTCAATTGCTATACGGCCGACTACGCCTTTCCCGCCGTGGTGCCGTCCGAGATCGCCGGCGGCCAGAGCTCGACAAGGCATCTGATCAGCCACGGCCACCGCCGCATCGCCACCATCACCGGCGAGCCGTGGATGCAGGCGGCACAGGACCGGCTGAAGGGCTATCGCCGCGCGCTCGCCACCGCCGACATCCCGTTCGACGCAGAGCTGGTGGTCGAGGGCGACTGGTCGGCGAGCGCCGGCTATGCCGCGACCGTGAAGCTGTTGGCCCTAAAAGACAGGCCGACCGCCATCTTCTGCCAGAACGACCGCACCGCGATCGGCTGCTACGAGGCGCTGAAGGAAGCCGGCCTGCACATTCCGCAGGACATTTCCGTGGTCGGCTACGACGACGAGGAAATCGCCCGCCACCTCTTCCCGCCGCTTACGACCTCGATCCTGCCGCATATGGCGATGGGCCAATGGGCGATCGAACAGCTCGAAGCGCCGACGGCGCCCGGACAGGGGCGCTATCCCATCACCAAGCTGGAGTGCCCATTGGTCGAACGGGAGAGCGTGCAGGCCGTGGCCGGAGGCTGAGGCTAAGCCGGCTGGACCATCCCGTCGCGCGGGAGCAGCGGCATTCTTTCGCTGGCCGCCAAAGTCATCGTCATTCCACTATGTCGCCGACCAGTATGCGGCCGGGCAATTGTCGTCCATAATCGGGCCATGACGCGTCCGGGCTTGCGCTGTGTGCAGCTATTCGCGGCTTTGCTGGCCGCGAGCTGCCCGCGCGCCGAAGCTGGCGGGATCTTCGAAGCCGGCGCCTACTCCTTCTCCGACGAACGCGGCGGCTTCAGGATCCTTTCGGCCACGGGCGCCGGGACCCGCGCCGACCCGATCGTGGTCACCGAGGAACTGGACACCGCCGACCCGGTGACGCTGACCATACGGGCGGCGCGGCCGATCCAGCCCTTCGGATCGTCGGGCAACTACGCGACCGGCTTTCTGCCGCTGAAGATCGTCGCCCGCAACAACAGCGGCGACGCCTGGATCGAATTCGGCTTCGAGCTACAGTCGATCCTGAACGTGCCGAGCGACTATGGCGACGGGCTGTCCTTCGACCAGGCACAGCGTGTGGACAACATGATCAAGTCCGACAGCTTCGCCGAATTCAAACGCGACTTCGAACCCTATGACCGGCTGCTGTTCAGCAAAGGCAAGGTCGACCCGCTGGAGAGTGCGTCGTTTTCCTTCCTGGTGACGGATTTTTCGCCGAAGGACCGGTTTTATCTGGTGGAGGAGCCGAGGGTGCCTTCGTCTTGATGGGGGGATGGCTGCGGGCCAATAGGTGATTGAACAACTGAAAGCGCCGGCCGCCTGGAAGGCGCGGTAGCCCTTGGCGCTGGTCTGCTGAAGGCTATTGTTGAAATCATTGCCACCAGCAGAAAGTACTCCTGAGGACTAAAAACAGAAAGTGCTAGCCGCCAGACCTCGATACCTCGGTGATCTCAAGGGAAAGTAAATCGTTGTCTGACCGCAGGAAGCAAACCAGTGTATCCAACACCGACTCTGCAGGCTGCCGGTTCGGCCCTCGGAGAGCGCATTCCCAGACGGTTGCCACTCGCCAACCAAACGAGACCAAGGTGTCTGTTGCCTGTCGATCGCGCTGCTGATTGTGCCCAATCTTAGCCTGCCAGAATGCGGCATTGGTACGGGGCCGGACGCCAAGGCCGCAATCGTGGCCATGCCAGAAGCAGCCATGTACAAAAATTACAACTTGGCCCGCAGAGAAAACCAAATCCGGCGTACCAGGCAAGCTACGGTCATGCAAGCGATAGCGCAGTCCCCTAGCATGTAGGCCACGTCGAATTGTCATCTCAGGCTTGGTGTCACGTCCGCGGATCCTGGACATGTTCAACCGTCGCTGGTCCGGTGTGAGTGGGTCGTCGCGGATAGCTTGGCGCCGGATCATACAACCTCACGCGGCGCGGCAGCCGGCGCTTGGTCTATCATGACCTAAAGCCTCGGCGAACACCCTACCTATCTCTTCAGCCAATGCTCGTGATAGCAGCGGCGGTACAGCATTTCCGATTTGACGGAAGGCTGCATTCATGGCCCCACGAAAAATGAAACCATCCGGAAAGGACTGTAGCCGCGCAGCCTCGCGTACGGAGATCGTGCGTGACTGGTCGCTGTCGTAGTGGATATGGCTATAACTATCTTTGCCTAGATGTGCCATCAGGGTCCGGGCGGGCAAATCCGGCTCCATTTTGCGCCACTTGTTGGGAAATTTGCCCGTGTCATAAGGAGGCACTATAGAGGCACGGAGTTCGTGCCACGCTTGGCTGCCGGCCGGTGGTGCTGCTCCCGTGCGCGCCTTTTCCTGCGCCAGCGCTTCGCCGAACATGCGCTCGGCAACTGCATGGGCCTCAGGATACTGGTCGCCATGACTGAGGCGGCCAAACAACTTCCAGTCCCGCGGCAAATAGCGGATAACGTGATCGTAGATGCCTTCGTCATTTTCGAAGCCCGGCCACCTCCGCATAAGCTTGGCGTAGTCCGTATCCGGCTCGCCGGGATAAGGTTCCAAACGGTCGAACCGGCGCACACTTCGGCCGATCTCGCCACGCAGATGACCGGTGATCGAAGGCAGATCTCTGAGAGCCTGGACCGCTGTCACGGCCGGCGTCAATTCCTTGTGAGATGGCTTGGCCGGGACATAACCAAGTGCCCCATCGATAAGCGCGCCCCTCAGCAATTTGAGTGCCACTTGACGGCTTCCCGCATACCCCGGCGGGAGCATCATGTAGTGAGTAGGTTCAGGGAAACAGATCTTAGCGTTCAGTTCCCGCCGGACGGCAATAAGGACCATCCGCTCACGCATTTGAGGCACGCCGTAAAACGCAGCGTTCAGAAGAGTGTATCTTACCTCGTAGCCGATCTCCTCAAGGAAGTCCCGTGTTTCCTCAGCAACGTTTTGGCCGCCGTGGTTCAGTACATCCGGTACGTTCTCCATCATCAACGCCAGCGGGAGGAAGGCCTGGACGTAGCGAAGATACTCCAAATAGAGCCGTGCGCGAGGGTCCAGCCGGAACGCCTCAGGATGTTCGGCCACTTCGCGAAGCTTAGGCCGCCCAACTCGCGCGAAAGCTTGGCACGGTGGCCCCCCAACCAGCACATCGATTGCTTGGCCAATTGGGCCGAGCTCTAGCTCGTTTGCTAGCGCCTGGGGAGTAAGTTTTGTGATATCACGAGGGCATGCATGGCGCGGATCGCCGGGATGAAAGTTGGCGCCATGGGATGCAGCAGCATCCTTGTCGAACTCAACTGCAGCAACGATCTCGAAGCCGCTGGTATGAAAGCCGAGCGACAGCCCGCCGCACCCTGAGAAAAGATCTAGCACGCGGGGACGACCACCTTGGTGAAGACGCGCTAGTCGAGCCAGGACGGTCGGATCAGGACTGATCATCGGCGCCTTCAACTGGAATTCCCATCCGTATAGTCTGGTTCATTGATTCGAACTCCAACTGAGAGTTGAGGGGTGGCGGCTTAAACGTCAACAGACTTGTCCACCTTGGCCGCCATCGGATCTAACCCATCATCTGGGCAAAGATGGCTGGGCACAAGACAGAGTCTTCGCGTATTCATCCCGATGTCCTAGTTGCATAGCTATCGGCGCGAGCCATCAAGGATTGTGGCCCTCGGCCAATTTCGCCTATGGTCCAAGCGAAACAAAGCTGGACAAGGCACTGAGGGGGCCGATGAAATTCCTAATCCTGAGGCAGCTGCAGCACAGTGAATTGGGTATGTTCCATGCCTATCGCCGCAGTGGCCGTGAGGGATCGCGTCAGCGCGCCATCAACTTCGACGGCGAGGTCGTCGATCGAGTGTTCCCTGTTGCGGAGGATACTGACCGGATCGCCTTAAATCTGCGGTACGACACCGATGAAGGTCCGCTGGCCCTGAACTATTTCCTGAAACGACAGGGAAAAAACTGGCGGCTTGAGGGCAACTGCCCTGAGGACCAGCTTTACCACTTCGTCGAGCCGGACTGCTTGTTCGCCATGGAGGTGGACGCCGGCGTCCAACCAGCTGTGGGAGCGTGGGTGGTCTTTCCCCGAGACGATCCTACGGCTTTAGCCATTCTTGCGGATGGCGCTACGTCCGGCTTGGCACGCGCCAGCATGATCGCCCTCGAAGTGTACGAGGCGCCGCGCATCCACAAGTTTTTGACCCAGGCCCGGCCGGACTTATTTAACGCCCCAAGTTTGCAGGATCTCGATATGACCAACACTACTTTCCCACCTGAACCCGTCGAAAGCCCCAAGCCTGCAGGGCGTCGCCTGCCGCCTGGTCCAACACGACTGCCGACTATGCTCAGTGCCTCTGGCCACAACTTTGTCAGCGCCGTCGCAGACATCATCGACAACGCCATCTCAGCCGACGCGACCGAGATCCAGATCACCTTCGATCCGCCCAACAGTGGCAACGGCCGCTGGATGACTATCCGCGATAACGGCCGTGGCATGTCGTCGGAGCAACTGGAAGAGGCGATACGGATTGGCGGAGAAGCTGACTATGACGGCCGGAGCCTCGGCAAATACGGCTTCGGTCTGAAGGGCGCCTCCTGGTCTCAGGCCCGCAATTTCAAGGTAGTGACGCGCCAGAAGGGTGGGGAAGTCCATCACCTCGGCTGGGATCAGGATACCATGGTGGACTGGCAGGTCGACGAGAGACCCCTGGAAGACTGGGAAGTCAGAGCTACTGATCCGGGTGAACATGGCACGGTGGTACTTTGGAAGAATATGAAGGCGCCGACAACGGCGCCGTCGATCAAGGGGGTGTCGCCTCATGTCGCTGAGATCCAGGAACTTAACCGGCATCTGGGCTTAGTCTTCCACCGCTTCCTGGATGGCGACGCCAAGGGGCGGGCGCCGCTCAAGATATGGATCAACAACATCCCAGTCGAAAGCAACGGGCCGGCCGGCCATCCGCTCAGTGAGCGTCATGACCTCAAAACGCTGAAAGTTGAGCATGAAGGCGGCTCGGCGGAGGTGAAGGTTCAGCCAATCGTGCTGCCGTCAGAGGACGAACTCCGTAAGCACCATGGGGGTGGATGGCAGGCGGCCACCGACCGCATTGGCTATTGGGGTAGACGCAACGACACTCAGGGATTGTTCCTGTATCGCAATGACCGCCTGATCCGCTGGGGCGGTTGGCATGACCTTTGGGCCACTAATGACGAGAAGACCAAGCTAGCGCGGGTTCTCGTCGATTTTGATCCGGCATTGGACGAAGCCTTTCAGATCAACATTTCCAAGCAGACCGTCCGCCTGCCGGGCTACCTTCAGAGCCGGATCAAGCCGCTGGCGGATACGGTACGCAAGGCCAGCCAGGCCAAGTACCGCAAGTCTCGACCGACGCCGCCGCCGCGCGCCTTGCCGCTCCAGGTCGGACCGGCGTCCGAACCTGGAGCATTTAGCGAACCAAGCGGACCAGCGGTACCAGGTGCCTCAACGCCGCCGCCCCAACCTCCAGCGCCCACGCCGCCCATCACGGTGCGCAAAGTAACGACCGGCAAGTTCGCCTGGAGGATCGCGACAGATCTGAGGGGCAGCCGCAGTCTCCAGATTGGCGACGTAAGTCCGGCCCTCGTCGAATTGGCCAGCGCGCTCGGCACCAGCGATGTGGGCACAGAGGCGCTAGCAGCGTTCCTGGAGGAGCTTGATCGTCTCGACTTGCAGCAGATGCTAATCGACGACGCAGCTGACGCATGAGCTCGCCGCGCACGCAGGAATTGCGCGCAGCGCGCGTCAACTGGACAGATAGTCTTTCCGAGGTTGAGGAAGGGAACTGGACGCGGCTTGAGCACCGGCTCCTCGCCAGCGCACGGTGGAGGGCGCCGCAGGTAGCGAGCTTGGCATCGGAGTCGGCACGAGTCCTGAGACATCTGCCAGATCCGCGGCAGGAAGCGCCGTTCCAAGGGCGTGGGCTGGTGGTAGGATATGTCCAGAGCGGCAAGACCGCGAACTATACAGCTTTGGCGGCGCGCGCCGTCGACGCTGGCTATAGACTGGTAATCGTGCTGTCAGGCATCCACGACGCCCTACGCAGCCAGACGCAGCTCCGGCTCGAGGACGAGCTCGTCGGGCGCGGCGACCCCGGTGGCCCGGCCTGGACCGTGCTCACGGGAGAGACGCAGGATTTTAAGGATCCGGGCGCGGAAGTCCTCGACCGAGCCGGCGCGTTCCTGATCGTGGCTAAGAAGAACGTCTCCATACTCCGCCGGATAGACGCTTGGCTTGAGGCGGCGGCCGAGAGGCTTGACCGTATGCCGGTCCTGGTTATCGACGATGAGGCCGATCAGGCCTCTATCAATACTCGTGGCAACCGCGCGCCCGACCCGTCGCTGGATTCCGATGCTGTTGCCGCCGCCACGGGCTTAGGCCCGACAGCCACTAATTCAATGATTCGCTCAATCCTCGGGCGTGCATCCCAGGCAGCTTATGTAGCTTATACTGCAACCCCATTCGCCAATATCTTCATTGACCCCGATGCGGTCGACCGGGAGGTCGGCGAGGACCTCTTTCCCCGGGACTTCGCTCTCCAGCTGCCCAGACCCGAGGGCTACACAGGAACCGAAGAGCTGTTCGGCGTCTCCGCCCAGAGACGCGATGTCTTTCGGCAAGTCCGCGACGAGGACGTGGGCGAACTTCGCCAGGCGATGACGCGGCGAACGTCCGCGCCAGTGATCGTCGGTCCACAGAACCAACTACTGCCCGATTCCCTGGCCGAGGCCCTCGTCGCCTTCTGTATCGCCGCAGCCATCCGCGAGGGTCGGCCAAGCCTTCAGGGCAAGCCCCACACCATGCTCGTTCATGTCAGCGTGCGGGTCGAAGACCAAGCGCGAGTCCGAGCAGCGATTGAGTATCAGTTGAGTTACTGGCTGGAAGCACGCCGCCAGGGCCATAACTTGGCAGACCTGTTCGGAGAGGTGCTAAAGCAGCACTTCAGTGGCGTCGAGCTACCAGCCGGGCCTTTGGTGACTGTGGAGGCCGCGATAGCGGTAATTGAACGACTGGCAGTCGTCGAACTGAACAGCGTCACGGGCGAGAATCTCGAATACACCGAAAGGCCTGGTCGTCACATCGTCGCGGTTGGAGGTAACCGCCTGTCGCGCGGCCTGACGCTGGAGGGTCTGACCATCTCCTACTTCCTGCGAACGGCTTCCATGGCCGACACCCTACTGCAGATGGCGCGCTGGTATGGCTTCCGCTCTGGATATGAGGATCTTATCCGAATCTGGACTACAGACGGGATCGCCCAATGGTTCACCGAGTTGGCGCTGGTTGAGGAGTCCTTGCGTGACAGCCTCCATGCCCTCTACAGGGCCGGTCGCCGGCCATCCGAGATGGCGATTCGCCTGCGCGCTCACAGCGCGCTGCTGCTCACCGCACGCAACAAGTCGGGCATGGCGGACGCGCTGCGTCAGTCATGGTCGGGTGAACATCCGCAGACGGTGATCTTGCCGCTACACGACCAAGCGCGGCTGAAGGCGAATCGAATCCTGGCGGATCGGCTAATAGCGCTGTGTGGTCCGGCCCAAGAAATGGCTGGCAGCCGGCTGTTCCGTGACCTGCCTCCAGAGATCGTCTGCGACTTCTTGCGCGCCTATCAGCCGCATCCGGACGCTTTCGCGATGCGCGGCGACGAAATCGCCGACTGGATCATGCAGCGGGTGGCCGAAGGAGAACTGGTTGACTGGTCCGTACTCCTGGCCGGCGCCCGCAGCGCGACTATCAAGGTGGGGGGCGTCGAGACCGGTTTGGTGACCCGACGGCGCACGAGTAGCGAGAGCATTGGCATTCTGATCGATCCAAGACACGAGGGGGCGGATCTGCCAGGTGGCGCCGATGCCTATCGCCGAGCATCGGGCAACTACGACGCCGATGCCATGCGTTCCGCCAGGCCTTCCACCCAAGGGCTGCTTATGATTTACCCGCTGGACCCGTCGATCCTCGACGTCGAAGGCGTGGACGCAGTGATCGCAACCGCGCTGAGTCTTCCCTACACCTCGGATGGGCGCTCTAGCACCCTCGTTAACCGGGGCGTCGGTGAATGACGGCGACATTCGTCGAAACCTGGCGGGCTCTCAGGACTACGCGTCCCGTCGGGGAAGATCAGATCCAGTCCGCCGCTATCGTTCACGACAATGCGGAGACACCACTGCGGCTCGCCATAGACGCCTCCGGCGACCTGCACCTGCTAGCTCCCACCTTGGGACCGCCGCGACGCCCGGTTCCACCAGACTACAACGGCCTTCGCCTGCGTGAGAGCCGCTTGGACGAGCAAGCCTGCCTCGATCTCTGCTCGCCCGCCGCTAATGAGAAAATGTTCGCCGCTCTCTGCGACGAACTAGTGGAAGCCATTGTGATTGAGAGGCGTGACCCCTGGGCTGCGGCCATAGCCATAGTGCGCGCCTGGCAGTCCGCATGGCGACCGCTGCGTCAGCCGATGTCGCGTCCAGTCCAGATAGGTCTGGCTGGTGAACTGCTAGTGCTGCAATCACTCTGGCTGCCCGCTTTGGGATCGGAAGCTGTCCACTTGTGGAGCGGACCCGATCGCGAGCGACATGATTTCGTGAGCTTTCGCCTGCACATGGAGGTCAAGGCCACAACGAGGAGTCGGCATGAGCACGACATTTCCCGAGTTGACCAGCTAAGGGCGCCCGAAAATCGCCGTCTGCTGTTTGCCTCGATCCAATTGGAGGAGTCGGTGATGGGTGCTCAATCTGTTTGTTCCTTGATTGATGGGGTAATGGACGCAATCCGGCATGATCCAGCGGCCGTCGACGGTTTTCTGACTAAGCTCGACAGCCTGGACTGGTCCGATGAGATGAGACGCTCGCCAGATTTGGTTCGCTTTCATATCAGGGATGCGCAGATCTTCGAGGTAGACGAGGAATTTCCGCAACTGCCGCCTGATTTCACCATGCCAAATGGCGTGCTGGCGATCCGTTACACGATCAGCTTGGCCAACCTGCCTTACCTAGACGTGGGAACGGTCCGAGAGGATATAGCCCAAGCGGTCGCACCCTAACGTTGGAACCGCACCTGATCGCGGAAGATCGCCATCCAAACGGGACCTGCCACTTGATTCAAAGTGGGCAATCCCCTGATGCTGAAGGGCGAAAGTTGAGGGCTAAAGCGCTAAACAGATCGGTTTCGAACCAAAGCAGAATGCCAATTGCCAGTGGGGCCACCGCGCTAAGAGTCGCTTGGCATCAGTGATGATCAGCCCAGGTAGTTTTGTTGGAACTCAATTTGGCGCACCCGACAGGATTCGAACCTGTGACCTCTGCCTTCGGAGGGCAGCGCTCTATCCAGCTGAGCTACGGGTGCTTTCCGACAATCCGGAAAACGAACCAGCCGGTGAACCGGCAAGTCACGGCTTCTTAGCGGAAGCTGGGGCGGGCTTCAACGGGCAATTGGCGATTGTGCAGCGTCCAGTGGGACGGTTGGTCCTCTGACGGGTGCGCTTGTTGGATATGGCGCTCCCCCTCTCCGTCTCGGCTTCGCCGAGCCACCTCTCCCCCACTCCGTGGGGGCGAGGAACCCAAGCTCGCCGGCCCCTCATTCCCCCGCCTCCCCCTTCACCGTCCGCCTTCTCGCGCCGCGCACGGCCCGCTTCACCTTCTTCGTACCCGCAAGCTCGTTCATCGCATCCAGCTGCATCTGCTGCATCTCGGCCAGGCGCGTCCATTGGCGGGAGATGAGGTAGTCGAGTTTTTCGTGCAGGTGGCGCACTTCGAGCTCGGCCTTGAGGTTGACGCGGTATTCGTTGAAGGAGCGCAGGCGGTCTTTCACCTCCTGGCGCTTCTGGCTCATCATGATGACCGGCGCCTGGATGGCGGCGATGCAGGAGAGCAGGAGGTTGAGCAGGATGAAGGGATAGGGGTCGAAGGCGCCGCCCATGCCCTCGAACAGATTGATGCCGATCCAGACCAGCAGCACGCTGGCAAACGAGATCAGGAACCACCAGCTGCCGCCGAAGGCGGCCATGTTGTCGGAGACGCGGTCGGGGAACGTCCGGTGCTCCTCGAATTCCTCTTCCGAGTTTTCGGAAATCGTGTCCTGCCTGGCGATCGATTCCACCACCTGGCGGTCGAGCTCGGAGAATTCGCCGTGCTCCTGCTGCAGCAGCTCCTCCATATAGCGCATGCGGTAGCGGCCGAGCTCCTCGCGGCTGATGCGGGCACCCCTGGGCAGGTCCGGGTGGTCTGCGTGAATGCGGTCGGCCAGGCTCGGGCGCAGCGTGTCGATGCGCACGAGATCGCGCTTGCGGAATTTGCGGCCCGAGATCGCCGACGGTTTTTTCCTGGGCTTTATCCGCGATGCGCCGGGGCCTGATGGTTCGGAGTCCGGCACTTCGGGCATGTCGAAATGCTCGTCGGAAACCTCGTGCAGGTCTTCTTGCGTGATCGGCGCCTCGAAATATTCGCCGCCGCTGTCGTTCTCATTGGCCGCCGCCTTCTGCTCGGACGTTTTGGGGACAGTGCTCATGGTGCGGGCTCCTGCTGTGGCGCTGTATATGAGGATACGCCGAGGTGGCGGGGCATATCCACCGTCGGTTTTCGCAGCCTATGCCATGGCTTCCGGACGATTGCGTGACAGTCTGACAACAATAGCCGGCTGCGGAGCTTTCGTGGGTTGGCCGAGGCCTCCCTGCTTCGTCATCCTCGGGTCTGCGCTGCGTGGCTGCGCTCCTTGCTCCGCCCGTGGATGACGAAGAGAAGGATGGCTCCGCTCCTCGCTGTTCACTCCTCACTGCTGTTCGGCGAACATCAGCCTGGTCTTGGTGGCATCCATGGTTGGCGACAGGCTGCGCTGGATCAGCGCCTCGACGTGGTCGTTGCGCTGGCGGGCTGAGTCGGCGCCCATCACCACCACGATCAGCTGGCGGCCGTCAGCATTGTAGGAGGTGACGATGTTGAAGCCGGAGGCCCTGATGTAGCCGGTCTTGATGCCGTCGACGCCGCGCACGCGGCCGAGCATGTCGTTGTGGCCGCGCACCAGCCTGCCGCGGAACATGAAATCGCTTTCGGAGAAATAGTGGAAGTGCTGGGGAAAGCGCTGGCGCAGCGCCATGCCGAGCACCGCCATGTCGCGCGCCGTGGTCATCTGGCTGTCGTCGGGCAAGCCGGATGCGTTGCGGAAGGTGGTGCTGGACATGCCGAGCGAGCGCGCCTTGGAGGTCATCATGGCGGCGAACTGGTCCTCCGAGCCGCCGAGATATTCGCCGACCGCCACCGCAACGTCATTGGCGGATTTGACGACGATGGCGCGGATGGCGGAATCGACATCGATCGTTTCGCCGCGCCGGAAGCGCATCTTGGTCGGCGGCTGCGAGGCGGCATGGTCGGAGACCGGGATCTGCGTTTCCTTGGTCACGCGGCCGGACTCCATTGCCTCGAACAGGAGGTAGAGCGTCATCATCTTGGTCAGCGAGGCCGGATAGCGCTGCGCCGTCGAATTGACTTCGAACATCTGCTTGCCGGTCCTGACGTCGACGACGATGGCCGCGTATTTCTGCGGCGGCGCGGGCACGGCGAGCACGGAGTCCGGCGGAGTCGTGGTCGAGCAGCCGGCGACTAGCAGCAACAAGCCGAGGGCGACGAAAACTCTCTGGAGGAGCGGAAAGGGACGCAGGTTGGACAAGGGCAGGACTGTTCTGGCGATGCTGTTGCTGAGATGAGGCGAAGCTAACGTAACGCGGTTGATGCGTCCATTTGGTTAATGGCGGTCATACAAAGGATTGTCGAGCCTTCGCAAGCTTGGGTTCCTCGCCCCACGAAAGTGGGGAGGGTCGATCCGCATAGCGGATCGGGGTGGGGGACGCCGGCGCCAGACCCCCACCCCGTCGAACGATCTCCGCTTCGCTTCGACCGCTCGCCGACCCTCCCCACAAGGGGGAGGTTGAGGCAAGCTGATGCGAAATGCGCGACATCACGCTTGCGCAAGCCGCGCCGAAAGGCTTCTGTTTGCGCCGTCAGATTCGGTGAGCACGCAATGACCACCAGCACGATCAAGGCCAGAGGTATTTCGGTTTCGCTCGACCTCATCGTCGGCCATATCGCCGACATGGTCGTCGAGAGTGGCGGGCGCCAGCTGAAGCCGTTGCACCGCGCGCCCTGGGTCGACGCAAGCGAGACGCTGCCGCAGGACCTGCCGCAAGGCACGGTCCGGCTCTCCGGCGATTTCCTTTGCGCGCCGTTTTCGCGCAGCGATGTCGAGGAGGCGCCGCTGCATGGCTGGACCGCCAACAGCGCCTGGGATGTCACCGAGAGCGGCGCGACGGAGAGCGGATGGCGCGCGGTCTTCCGGCTGCGGCACGAAGTCATGGGCGCCAGCGTCGACAAGATCTTCACGCTGATCGACGACCATCCCTTCCTCTACCAGGAACATGTGTTTTCCGGTGGGTCCGGCGCGATTTCCGTTGCCCACCACCCGATGACGGTGATGAAAGGCGGCGGCAGACTGGCTTTTTCGCCGAAGCGGTTCGCTGCCACACTGTCCGATCCGCTGGAGCCGGACCCCGCGCGCGGGCGCTTCATGCTGGCCTATCCGGCGCGCTCGGCGGACCTCAGGGATTTTCCCGCCGCCGGCGGTGGTACGCTCGACCTGATGCAATACCGCATGAACGACCGGCGCGAGGATTTCATCACCCTGGTCGAGGCCGACCATGGCGGACCGGGCTGGACGGCGCTGGCGCGCCAGGCCGAGGACGATCTCGTGCTGGTGCTGAAAAACCCGGCCGAGCTGCCGATCACCATGCTGTGGTTCAGCAACAGCGGGCGCGACTACGCGCCGTGGAGCGGCCGGCACCTCGGCGTGCTCGGCATCGAGGACGGCCGCGCCGCTGTCGGCCATGCCGCCTCGATCGGCGACAACTGGCTGAAGCGCGAAGGGGTGGCGACCGCCTTTGCGCTCGGCGAAGGCCACAGCTTTTCGTTCCGACACATCATCGGCGCCCTGCCTCTGTCAGGCGGCCAACCACCACGGGAGATCACCACGGCCAACGGCCAGATGCGGCTCTCGGCCGGCGGCTCCACCAGGGAAGTGCCGTTCGACAGCGCGTTCCTGCGCATTGGTCAGCCTGTTGCCGCCTGAGCGGGGATTGCGCGACCGCGGGGTTTGAAATTTCCGCCAACTGCCGCCAAGATATGGCGGAAACATCACGCCGACCATCAGGGCAAGTGAGGTTCCCATGTCCGAAATCGCCCACCTAGCCGCCACCATCTTCAAGCGCGCCGGCAAGGCAAAACGCTTCATCGTCGCCATCGCCGGGCCGCCGGGGGCGGGAAAGTCGACATTGTCGGCCGGCCTGCACGACCTTTTGCCGGAAGGAGCGGTGGAAGTCGTGCCGATGGACGGCTTCCACTATGACGACATCGTGCTCAACGCGCGTGGCCTGCGGGCGCGGAAGGGCGCACCGGAAACCTTCGACTTCGCCGGTTTCGAAACCCTGATCAAGCGCATCCGGGCCGGCGAACCCGACATCGCGATTCCCGTCTTCGACCGCAGCATGGAACTGTCGCGCGCCGCCGCGGCAATCGTCGGCACCGAGACCAAATTCATTCTGGTCGAAGGCAATTACCTGCTGCTCGACGAGGAGCCGTGGTCGCGGCTGGCGCCGCTGTTCGATTTCTCGATCTTCGTCGATGTGCCGCGCAATGAACTCGAGCGCCGCCTGATGGAGCGCTGGCACGGCCATGGCCGTTCCGATGCGGAGGCGCGCGCCTGGATCGCGTCCAACGACATGCCCAACATCGAACGTGTGCTGGCACGGCGCCGGGCCGCCGACCTGGTCATTGGTTAACACGCTTAATTTTCGGTATTTTTTGACGGGAACCTTAAGAGTTTCACGCCGTTATGCCTGAGAAACCGTTTGTCCGGCGTAAGGGATTTTCCAATGGCAACCAAGGCAAGAAAACCCGCGAAGACGAGGCCTGCGAAGGCAACTCAAGCGAAGGCCGGTGCTGGCCCAGCGATTGCCGAACGCTCGAAAGACGCCAAGGGCGCTTTCGGCAAGGCCGCACCCAGGAAGGTCGTGCCGGCCGCGAAGACCGCCAGCCCGCGCAAACCGGCGCCCGCCAAGCCCGGTGCCGTTCGGACGGCGGCGAACATTGCCGCCGGCGCTGTGGTCGCAACCGCGCGTGGTGCCGTCTCGCTGGCCGCCTCCGTGATCGGCAGGGGCGGCTCGAAAGCCAAGGCGAAGTAGCAGGCCCGCATCGTCCGGCCTGACATCTTCTACCAAGGCAATGGCCCTAATGCGATAGGCCCGTTTCAGCCCCTTGCAGGAATGGTCAGGCCCTTCTGCACCGCCGGCCGGGCCAGGCCGCGCTCCAGCCATGCAGCGACATTGGCGAAATCATCGAAACCGACGAGGTCGCGCGCTTCATAGAAGCCTATCAGGTTGCGCACCCAGCCGAGCAGCGAGATGTCGGCGATGGTGTAGTCATTGTCCATAATCCATTTGCGGCCCTTGAGCCTGCGGTCAAGCACGCCGAGCAGCCGCCGCGATTCGTCGCGATAGCGCTCCAGCGGCCGTTTATCGGCGATCTCGCGGCCGGCGAATTTGTGAAAGAAGCCGACCTGGCCGAACATCGGCCCGACCGACGCCATCTGGAAGAACACCCACTGGATCGTCTCGTAGCGCCGCGCCGCGTCCGCCGGGATGAGCAGGCCGGTCTTTTCGGCGAGGTAGAGCAGGATGGCGCCGGATTCGAACAGGCCGATCGGCTTGCCGTCCGGGCCGTTGGGATCGATGATCGCCGGGATCTTGCCATTGGGATTGAGCGACAGGAACTCCGGCGTCCAGCTCTCGTCCTTGCCGATGTTGATCAGATGCGGCTCATAGGGCAGGCCGATCTCCTCCAGGGCGATCGATACCTTCACACCATTCGGCGTCGTTGCCGAGTAGAGCTGGATCTGGTCGGGATGTTTGGCCGGCCAACGGGTGGTGATCGGAAAGGCGGACAGGTCGGCCATTGAAAACTCCTGAGCGGGGGATTTTGCGCCGAGCGGCGCGGTGTTGGCGGGTCGGCCAAGAATTAGGCGCTCGGCCAAGCAGGATCAATATGGCGGCGCCAGTTTGACCGCCCGGGATCAGATGGCCTTGAATGCCAGCACCGCGTTGGTGCCGCCGAAAGCGAAACCGTTGCTGATCGCGGCGCGCACCTTGCGCTCACGCGCGACATTGGGTGTCACATCGAGATCGCAATCGGGATCGGGCTCGCGGTAATTCGCGGTCGGCGGCACGACGCCTTCGCGGATGGCCATGACGCAGGCGATCATCTCCAGTCCGCCCGACGCGCCCAGGCAATGGGCATGCATCGATTTGGTCGAGGAGACCGACAGCGAGCGCGCATGCTCGCCAAAGACGCGCTTGATCGCGATGGTCTCGATCTGGTCGTTGGCCTTGGTGCCGGTGCCGTGGGCGTTGAGATAATCGATGTCCTCGGGATTGAGCCCGGCATCGGCGAGACAGAAACGCATCGCCGCTTCCGGCCCCTCGACGGTCGGAGCGACGATGTCGGAGGCATCGGCCGAAAGGCCGGCGCCAGCGATTTCGGCGAGGATGGTGGCGCCACGCGCCATGGCGTGATCATAGCTTTCCAGAACCGCCATGCCGGCGCCTTCGCCGAGCACCAGGCCCTGGCGGTCGGCCGAGAACGGCCGGCAGGTGTCGGGCGACAGCACGCGCAATGCCTCCCAGCCCTTGAGCACGCCCCAGACCAGCGGCGCATCGGTGCCGCCGGCCACCATGACATCGGCGCGGCCGAGCCTGATCTGGTCGACCGCCGAGGCGATGGCATGGTTGGCCGACGAGCAGGCCGAAGTGACGCCGAACACCGGCCCACGCAGGCCAAGGTGCATGCTGACCTGGCCGGCGGCGGCGCCCGGCATGACCCTGGGCACGGTGAAGATGCCGGCGCGATTCTTGCCCTCTACCAGGATGGCGCGATAATTCTCTTCGACCGTCTCAAAGCCGCAGACGCCGACGCCGACAATGGTCCCCATGCGATAGGTGTTGTCGGCATGCGCAGCCAATCCGGACTGTTGCATGGCTTCGCGGGCGGCAATCGTGGCCAGCAGGCTGAAGCGGTCCATCGACACCAACTGCTTGCGCTCGATGCCGTGATCGGGCAGCGCCTTGATCTCGCAGCCGGTCCTGACCTTCAGATCGTGCAGGGAATGATTCTCGATCGGGCCTATCGCCGAACGGCCGGCGCGCATCTCGCCCCAGATGGCCGGCACATCGGTGCCGAGCCCGCATATCCCGCCAAGGCCGGTGATGACGACGCGTTTCAGCATTCGGTCAGGCTTTTTTCGCGATCAGCGCGCGAACGGCCTCGACCATGTCGCCAACATTCTTCAGATTGCTCCAGGCATCGACCGTGTTCATCTCGATCTCGATGCCATACTGCTCCTCGAGATCGAAGATGATCTCCGTCAACTCGAGCGAATGGATGCCGAGCGACGTCAATTCGGTGCTGGTGGTGATTTCCTCACCGCCCGGCTCGGCATGGGCCTTGATCTTCTCGATGATATCCGTTGCCAGTTGGTCAGCCATTCGGTCTCTTCCCCACTTTGTCGTTTCCCGACGCCAACTGAACAGCGCCTTCTTATCCTCGATATCAGGCCGCGATCGTCGCCTTCTACCCCCGCCAAGCATCGCCTGACCGTATCGAGGTGGCTCCCTCTATAGAAACGGAAACGCCATCAAGCAACAAGCTATATATCGACAAAACCGCCGCAGTGCTTAACCTGACGGCGTGGATACGATCGAATATACCAAGTTTTCGGCTCCCTTGGCCCAGCGCGCCGCGGGTCTGGCGCAGCTGGGCTGCGCCAGCGCGAACGGCCGCACGCGGCTGCGGCGCCTCTATCAGGACGGCTCCGCCAAGATAAGGCTGCCGGCCGTTTCGGCCGATCCGCTGGAGGCGGTGCTGATCAACACCGCCGGTGGATTGACCGGCGGCGACCGCATCGGCTGGGATGTGGATGTCGGCACAGAAGCCTCGGCGTCGATAACGACGCAGGCCTGCGAGAAGGTCTATCGCGCCGCATCCGACCAGGCCGAAGTGCGGGTCAAGCTGAGCGTCGGCGAAAACGGCCGTATCGCCTGGCTGCCGCAGGAAACCATCGTCTTCGACCGGGCGGCCTTTGCCCGCACATTGGATGTCGAGCTTGCCGCAGGGGCCGAGGCGCTGGTGCTGGAGGCCACCGTCTTCGGTCGCCTGGCCATGGGCGAACGCGCCGCGCAAGGTATCTTTCGTGACCGCTGGCGTGTTCGCCAGGATGGCTTCCTCATCCATGCCGAGGATTTCCGCATCGGGCCTGATATCGCCGCTGCACTCGCCCGTCCGGGGGCCGCCGGCGGCGCGATCGCGGTGGCCACGCTGCTGCTGGTGTCGGCGCAGGCCGAGGCTCTGCTCGACCCGGTCCGGGAGATCATCGGCGACCAGGGCGGCGCCAGCGCCTGGAGCGTGAGGGCATCTGGCAAGCTTCTTGCGAGGCTTTACGCCGAGGACGGCTACCAACTGCGCCAGCGGCTGGTTCCGCTCGTCGGATTGCTCAACGGAAAGGCGGGGCTGCCCAAATTATGGTCACTGTGATTCTGTCTGCCTCATCTTTGGAAACCGCATGAACCTGACGCCGAGGGAAAAAGACAAGCTGCTGATCGCCATGGCGGCGATCGTGGCACGCAAGCGGCTGGAGCGCGGCGTCAAGCTCAACCATCCGGAAGCGATCGCGCTGATCACCGATTTCGTCGTCGAAGGTGCCCGCGACGGCCGCCCGGTGGCCGAACTGATGGAAGCCGGCGCCCATGTCGTCACCCGCGCGCAGGTGATGGAGGGCATCGCCGAAATGATCCATGACGTGCAGGTGGAAGCGACCTTCCCCGACGGCACCAAGCTGGTGACCGTGCACGAACCCATCCGGTGAGGAGGCCGAGGATGCTCGAGCTGCGCCCAAACTGCGAATGCTGCGACAAGGACCTGCCGCCCGAGGCGGCGGATGCGCTGATCTGCACCTTCGAGTGCACTTTTTGCGCCGATTGTGTGGAACATGTGCTGGACGGCGTCTGCCCCAATTGCGGCGGCAATTTTTCCGCCCGGCCGATCCGTCCCGCCGCGATGCTGAAGAAATATCCGGCTTCGACCAAGCGCGTCCTCAAGGCCGAGGGCTGCGGCCCGCGCAAAGCCGCGTGAATACCGTGACACTGGAAATGGAAGGCAAATGGAAATGATCCCTGCCAAACGACTGTCCCTCTCGGCGATCCTGTTTCTGGCCGCGGCCATGCCCGCCTACGCCCATGTCGGCATCGGTATGACGTCGTCCTTCACGGCCGGCTTCATGCATCCTCTGTCCGGCCTTGATCATATGACCGTGATGGTCACCGTCGGGTTGTGGGCTGCGCTCAAGGGCGGCAGGGCGATCTGGGCGTGGCCGGCCGCCTTTGTCGGTGTCATGCTGGGTGGCGCGGCCCTTGGCATGGCGCATGTGCCGGTGCCCTTCGTCGAGCCTGGCATACTGGCCTCCGTCGTGGCGCTTGGCCTGCTGGTGGCGCTGGCCATCGATCTGCCCGTCGCGGCCGGTGTCGCCATTATCGGCCTGTTCGCGCTGTTCCACGGTCACGCCCATGGCACCGAAGTGCCGGAAAATGCCGGCGGCCTTGAATACATGGCCGGCTTTACCGTCGCCACCGCGCTGCTTCATGCCACCGGCATCGCCGCCGGGCTTGGCCTTGGCATGAGGTTCCGTGGTCTGGCCCGCGCCGCGGGTGCGGCCTGCGCGGCGATCGGTGTCGGCCTCGCCTTCGGCGTTGTGTGATCTCAGATGATCCCAGGCGAAATCATTCCCGTCCAAGGCGACATCGAGCTCAACAAGGGCTTACCGACCATCACCCTGAAAGTCGCCAACAGCGGCGACCGGCCGATCCAGGTCGGCAGCCACTACCATTTCTTCGAAACCAATGAGGGGCTGAAATTCGACCGGGAACGGGCGCGCGGCATGCGCCTCGACATCGCCGCCGGCACCGCCATGCGCTTCGAGCCGGGCCAGGAACGCGACGTCACGCTGGTGCCGCTCGGCGGCAAGCGCGAGGTCTATGGGTTCCAGCAGAAGGTGATGGGCAAGCTGTGATACCGGTGGCGTCGAGCGCTCGCGGACGCACGATGCGGCGGACGGACCGGATACCGGCCCGCCGCGCTGGCTTATCAGCTGGCCTTTTTGGTGATCAGGGTCAGCGCGCCATTGGGCTGCATGCTGGCAGCGACCACCTGCGCCGAGGTCATTCCCTTGGCCTCGAGCGCGGACTTCACCTTGGGGGTGGCGTCGATCGAGCTGCGCAGTTTCTGCAGGCCGGCGTTGCCACGCTGGGCGATCACCTGATTGACCTGCGTCTGGGTATCCTTCGGCAGTTCGGTGATGTCGACGATGTTGACACTCTGGATCGCCGGCGCGGCCTGCTGACCGCCGGGGGCGGGCGTCGTCGCCTTGGGGGCAGGCGTGGCCGGAGCGGGCTGTTGGGCGGGTTGCTGCTGGGCACTGGCGGCACCGGCCAGCATCAGGCTGGCAGCGGCTGCAAGAATTATCGTTTTGCGCATGGATTTTCCTTCCGTCGATTTGGCAAATGGTCGTTTTGGGGTGACCCCGTAACCTCAACCGCCAAATCGGATCAGAAGGTGTCGCCCAGCGGGTCATTGCGTGACCATTGGATGGCGGCAATGTGCAGCCCAACCACATCGCATTTCGGGAGCAATCGCTGATGGCCAGAATCACCCGCGCCACCTACGCCCAGATGTACGGCCCGACCGTCGGCGACAAGGTCAGGCTGGCAGACACCGAACTCTTCATCGAGGTTGAAAAGGACCTCACCATTCACGGTGAAGAAGTGAAATTCGGCGGCGGCAAGGTCATCCGCGACGGCATGGGCCAGAGCCAGGTGTCCCGTGCCCAGGGCGCGGTCGACACCGTCATCACCAACGCCCTGGTGATCGACGCATCCGCAGGCATCTTCAAGGCCGATATCGGCCTCAAGGACGGCCGCATCGCGGCAATCGGCAAGGCCGGCAATCCAGACACGCAAGACGGTGTCACCATCATCATCGGTCCCGGTACCGAAATCATCGCCGGCGAGGGCAAGATCCTGACATCAGGCGGTTTCGACGCGCATATCCACTTCATCTGCCCGCAGCAGATCGAGGAAGCGCTGATGAGCGGCATCACCACCATGCTCGGCGGCGGCACTGGCCCGGCGCATGGCACGCTGGCCACAACCTGCACGCCGGGGCCCTGGCATATGGCCCGGATGATCCAGTCCTTCGATGCCTTTCCGATGAACATCGGCCTGTCGGGCAAGGGCAATGCGTCGCTGCCGGCGGCACTCGAGGAAATGGTGCTGGGCGGCGCCTGCTCGCTGAAGCTGCATGAGGATTGGGGCACGACGCCGGCTGCCATCGACTGCTGCCTGTCGGTCGCCGACGACTACGACGTGCAGGTGATGATCCACACCGACACGCTGAATGAATCCGGCTTCGTCGAAAACACGGTGGCGGCGATCAAGGGCCGTACCATCCACGCCTTCCACACCGAGGGTGCGGGCGGCGGCCATGCGCCCGACATTATCAAGATCTGCGGCCTGCCCAACGTCATCCCGTCGTCGACCAATCCGACAAGGCCCTACACCGTCAACACGCTGGCCGAGCATCTCGACATGCTGATGGTCTGCCACCATCTGTCGCCGTCGATCCCCGAGGACATCGCCTTTGCCGAGAGCCGCATCCGCAAGGAGACGATCGCGGCGGAGGATATCTTGCACGACATCGGCGCCTTCTCGATCATCTCGTCGGACAGCCAGGCCATGGGCCGTGTCGGTGAAGTGGCGATCCGCACCTGGCAGACCGCCGACAAGATGAAGCGCCAGCGCGGCTCGCTGCCGCAGGAAACCGGCAACAACGACAATTTCCGCGTCCGCCGCTACATCGCCAAATACACCATCAACCCGGCCATCGCGCATGGGCTATCGAAAGACATCGGCTCGATCGCCGTCGGCAAACGCGCTGACCTGGTGCTGTGGAACCCGGCCTTCTTCGGTGTGAAACCGGACATGGTGCTGGTCGGCGGCATGATTGCCGCCGCTCCGATGGGCGACCCCAACGCCTCGATCCCGACCCCGCAGCCAATGCATTACCGGCCGATGTTCGGCGCCTACGGCAAGGCCAGGACCAACTCGTCGGTGACCTTTGTTTCAAAGGCAGCACTCGAGTCCGGCCTGCATGGCCGGCTCGGCGTCGACAAGCAATTCGTCGCCGTCGAAAACACCCGTGGCGGCATCGGCAAGCATTCGATGGTGCTCAACGACGCCACGCCGCATGTCGAGGTCGATCCCGAGACCTATGAGGTGCGCGCCGATGGCGAGTTGCTGACCTGCGAGCCGGCGACGGTGCTGCCGATGGCGCAGCGGTATTTTCTGTTTTAAGGCCGCTTCCCAGGTTAAGATTCATGAATTCGGTCAAATGCCTCCGACCGAAAAATGCGTGCATTTCGTCAACTGTTGGCGCAAAACCGTACGCGGCTTGTCAACTTCGGCACCGACACTGTTCCGCTGGATCGCCTGATCGACCACGTCGTTTGCATCCAACTTGGAAATCCGGGGCCTTTGGAGCAATATAAGCTGCATGAACAAGATTTTTCGAAAACAGCAATTGACGCCCTTCGAGGTCGATTATGCTCAGTGGTGCGCCGAGCAGGGCGCGCTGTTGCGCGAAGGTCGTCTGTCCGACCTCGACCGCGAGAATCTTGCCGAGGAGATCGAGAGCTTGGGGCGGAGCGACAAGAGAGAAATCGCGAACAGGCTTGGCACGCTGCTTTTGCATTTGCTGAAGTGGCAGTTCCAGGAAGAGCAGCGCAAGGCGGGCTGGCTGCTTACAATCCGAGAGCAGCGGCATCGAATCAGGAAGCTGGTCGACGAAAGCCCTAGTTTGAAGACCTATCCGCAAACTCAGATTGCCGACGAATTCGCGTTCGCACGGCTCAAGGCGATTGACGAAACAGGCTTGCTTGAAAAGCATTTTCCGATCGATTGTCCATATCCAATCGCCGACATTCTCAATCAGGATTTTCTCCCAGGCGAGCCATCGATGCCGAACCAAACTGTTCGAGATTAGCGGGAAGCTGACCCGCCAGAGTACCGAAGCACCGCAATATGCGGGCATGAAAAGCGCATTGTGATCAGGCATGGCCAGCGAAATAGCCTCCCCCCACGACATCTTCCCACATATCCGCATCGTCATGGGCATGGTGATCGGGCTTGGCGTCGCCCGCCTGCTGTCGGGGGTGGCGCGCATCGTCCAGCATCCCGGCCAGTACCGCCTCTATCCCGTCCACCTGGCCTGGGTCGCCTCGGTGCTGCTGATGCTGGTGCATTTCTGGTGGTGGGAGTTCGGGCTTTACGCCATCGAGACATGGACCTTCGGCAAATACCTGTTCATCATCTTCTACGCGATCACGCTGTTCCTGCTCTGTGCGCTGCTGTTTCCCGATTCGATGCTGGACTACACCAGCTATGAGGATTTCTTCTATTCACGCCGCGCCTGGTTCTTCGGCCTGCTGGCCGCCACCTATCTGCTCGATGTGGTCGATACGCTGCTGAAAGGGCCGGAGCATTTCGCCCGCTTCGGCAACGAATATCTGTTCCGCACGCCGGTCTTCGTCGCGCTCTGCATTGCCGCGATCGCGGTGCGCGACCGCCGCTTCCACATTGCCTTCGTCGCGGCGGCGCTGATCTACCAGATATCGTTCATCCTGCGGCTCTTCGACACGATCGTATGACGGCTGCGGATCGGCTAGGCTTCCCGGGAAAGTAGGTTTCGCATGTACAAAGCCATCGGATCGCGGGGATCCCGGGTCAGCCGCGTTCTCTGGATGCTCGAGGAACTCGGGCAGCCCTATGAATTCGTCGAGGTTCATCTGCGCTCGCCGGAGGCCTATGCGCTCAACCCGTCGGGCAAGGTGCCAATCCTCATCGACGGCGAGCTGACGGTGACGGATTCGGCGGCGATCTGCGTCTACCTGGCCGATAAGCACGCCGACAAGGGGATGGGCGCCGATCCGGGTGTCGCCGGCCGTGCCGAGATGGATTCCTGGATGCATTTTGCCCAGAGCGAGTTCGAGGCACCGCTGTGGAACAAGCTGCGCCACCGCTTCCTGCTGCCGAAGGGAGTGCGGGTCGATGTCGGCCCCGCGGCGGCCTACGATTTCGCCTCGGAGACCAAGGCGCTGGACCGCCGGCTTGGCGACAAAACGTTTGCGCTCGGCGAGCGGTTTTCCGCCGTCGACGTGCTGCTGGGCGACATGGGCGGCTGGGCCCGTGCCGGAAAATTTCCGATCGAGTCCGACCGCGTCAACGCCTATCTCGACCGCGTGCTTTCGCGGCCCGCCCGCGCACGGGCGCAGGCCAACGGAGGTTCCATGAAATGAAGCTCAACCTGAACACCGACTTCACCAAATTCCCCCGCGCCGTCTCCGTATTGCTCGCCGGCGATGCCGGGACCGAGGCACCATCCGGTCGTGCGATCCTGCCTCATGACGAGCGGCATCTGCGCCGCCGCGCCATCGAACTTGCCGACGGGAGCAAGGTGCTGGTCGACCTGCCCGAACCGGTTGCCTTGAACGATGGCGACCGGCTGGTGCTGGAGGATGGCCGCCATATCGAGATCCTTGCCGCGCCGGAAGAGGTCTATGACATCCGCGCCCGCGACGGCGTGCATCTGACCGAACTTGCCTGGCATATCGGCAACCGTCATCTCGCCGCGGGCATCGAAGCGGATCGCATCGTCATCCTGCGCGACCATGTCATCAAGGCGATGCTTGAAGGGCTCGGCGCCACGGTGCGCGAGGTTTTCGAACCGTTCAAGCCGGTGCGCGGCGCCTATTCCGGCCATGGCGGCGGACATGGTCATGATCACAGCCATGCCGAGGCGCATGCGCATAGCCATGGTGAGGCACACTCCCACTCGCACAGCGAATCGCATTCCCATTCGCACGGTCATGCTGGCCACCACCACGATCATGACTGACCAGCCCTCGAACATCGCTGTGCTGCGGCTGATGGCGTGGCTGTCGCCGGCCTTTCCGGTCGGCGGTTTTGCCTATAGCCATGGTCTTGAGCGCGCGGTGCATGACGGGCTGGTGGCCGATGCCGGGAGCCTGGCCAACTGGCTGGAAACGCTGATCGAAATGGGCTCGGGCTGGAACGATGCCGTGCTGTTTGCCGAGAGCTGGCGCCGCGCCCGCAACGCTGGCGATCTCGACGAAGTGGCCGCCCTGGCCGAGGCGCTCGCCGGCTCACGCGAGCGCCACACCGAGACCATGCTGCAAGGTGCGGCCTTCCTGAAGGCCGCCGCCGCCTGGCCCAATCCTGTGCTGGAGCGCTTGCCGTCGGATTGCGCCTATTGCGTCGTCGTCGGCGCTGTCGCCGGCGGCAATAGCATTGCGCTGCAGGACGCGCTGTCCGCCTTCCTGCAAGCCTTCTTCTCCAATCTCGTCCAGGCGGCGATCAGGCTCAGTGTCGTCGGGCAAAGCGAGGCCACCACACTTCTGGCCGGCTTCGAGCCGTTGGCGCTCTCGACTGCCGCCCGCGCGGCCCGTTCGACATTGGACGATCTCGGCGGCTGCGCCTTCGTCTCCGACGTCATGGCGATGAAGCACGAAACCCAGTATTCGCGGCTGTTCCGCTCATGAGCGTCCTCGCCTTTGTTCTCTCCTTGGTCCTGCTGCTGATCACCGCGCTGCATGTCTATTGGGGCATTGGCGGCATCTGGCCGGGCCGAGATGCAGCCTCTTGCGCCCGCGCCGTCGTCGGCTTTCGCGGCGTTGACGAAATGCCGACGCCGTTCGCCAGTTTCGCCGTTGCCGCCTGTCTCGGCCTGGCGACGCTCTGGCCGCTGGCGCTCATCGGCTTCTTTGCCTCGCCCTTCCCCAGGGAAGGCCTTGCCGCCACCGCGCTGCTCATCGGGCTGGTGTTCCTGGGGCGCGGCATTGCCGGCTTCACGCCGTGGTGGCGGCGGCTGGCGCCCGAGCAGCCTTTCGCCCGGCTCGATACCAGCTATTATTCGCCGCTCTGCCTGCTGATCGGGCTCGGCTTCGCCATCCTTGCCATCATGGAGTTCCCGACATGACCCAAGCTAACGGTCCTCTTCGCATCGGCATTGGCGGTCCCGTCGGCTCCGGCAAGACGACGCTCACCGAGAAGCTCTGCAAGGCGCTGCGCGACGAGTTCTCCATCGCCGTCGTCACCAACGACATCTACACCAGGGAAGACGCCATGATGCTGGCCCGGCTGCAGGCGCTGCCCGAGGAGCGCATCGTCGGCGTCGAGACCGGCGGCTGCCCGCATACCGCCATTCGCGAGGACGCTTCGATCAATTTGCAGGCGATCGCCGAACTCAACCGGAAATTTCCCGATCTCGACATCATCTTCATCGAATCCGGCGGCGACAATCTTGCCGCCACCTTCTCGCCGGACCTTGCGGATCTGACGCTCTATGTCATCTCGGTCTGCCAGGGCGAAGAAATCCCGAGGAAGGGCGGGCCGGCGATCACCCGCTCCGATTTCCTGATCATCAACAAGAGCGATCTGGCGCCCTATGTGAACGTCAACCTCGACGTCATGGAGAGCGATGCCGCCCGCATGCGCGGCAAGCGGCCGTTCGGCTTCACCGATCTGTCGCGCGGCAAGGGGCTGCAGGAGGTCATCGACTTCATCGTCGAGCATGGTGGGCTGCGGGCCGGCACGGCCACCAGCACGGCGGCCTGAATATGAAGACGCCCGGGTGCTTTGTTCGCACGGATCGTTGCCTGTCTTGGAGGTTGATACCGCGATCGCGTGTTAGGCTAATGGTCGAGCCTTCACGCGCACTTCTTGCGTTCGGCTACCTCGACGCCAAGCCGGAATGCCTGGCCATCCGCATAGGAACGGGCGTAACTTTCAGCCTCGAACGGGAAGGTCAGCGTGTAAAAGCAGGCGGCGACGACGCATCTCTTATTTACAGTCGATAAATTATTCAGCGTCTGAACAACGGAATATTCGCGTTTCTGACGTATCTCCTATCGGTAATGCGTGGACGAGAATGGATGGCGAACTGGTTCAGATCCGACCCCTTTATGAAGGGTGCGCTGGTGATGATAGCACTGGCGCTTTGCTGTATTTGGATGGCCATCGCCTCGCTTGATCCTGACTGGAACGTTCATTCTTGGCCAGCGCATCTTGTGGCGCTAATGCCGCCGATGGCCCGATTTGCTTTTCACGCAGCTTTGGCCCTTTTCTGCGGGCTTGTTGGAATTGGGCTTGCCCGGATCAGGCTTAATGTCGATCAAGTCCAAATCAGAATGGACGGGATACGCGCAAAGAGCGTGCTAGGTTGGCAAGATGCACGTTGGGCTGACATTGATCACATTCTCTATCGCGCCACGACCGCGTTTCCGGCAATCGCGGTAGTTCGGAAGAACCCCACGGTCATGGACCACCTATTGCTGAGGAGCAGGTTCGGGGTGTTACTTAGCCCAGATGCCTACGACCGCACCCTCCGGCAAGTCCCTCCCCAATATACGAAGCTCCTGCGCGCCTATCAGTGACGTGGAAAGCCGATAGGTCATTGAAGCCGTCAAATTCGGATGTGGAGACGGACAGCCTGCACCAATCGAAACCGGTTGCGGGCAGGAGTTGGTCGCGGCATTCTTGCCAAAATTGGAGATTTCGAGATGAGCATTGCCCGCCTGCAGAAAGAGCCGCTGACCAATCTGCCCTTCTACGAGGAGCGCGTCGATCTCGCCTGTGCTTTTCGCTGGACGGCGCGGCTCAACATGCATGAGGCGGTGGCCAACCATTTCTCGCTGGCGGTCAACGAGGACGGCACGCAGTTCCTGATGAACCCCAACCAGGTGCATTTCTCGCGCATCAGGGCGAGCGACCTTTTGCTCATCGACGCCAACGATCCGAACACGCTATCCGGCCCCAATGCGCCGGACCCGACGGCCTGGGGCCTGCACGGCGCCATCCATCGCAATGTGCCGCATGCGCGCTGTGTCATGCATGTCCATTCGATCCATGCCACCGTGCTGGCCTCGCTCGCCGACTCGACATTGCCGCCGATCGACCAGAATTCGGCGATGTTCTTCAACCGCCATGTCGTCGACGCCCATTATGGCGGGCTGGCCTTCGAGGAAGAGGGCGAGCGCTGCTCGCAGCTTCTCGTCGATCCCAAGGTCAAGGTGATGGTGATGGGCAATCACGGCGTGCTGGTGATCGGTGACACTGTCGCCGATGCCTTCAACCGCATGTTCTATTTCGAGCGCGCAGCCGAGACCTACATCAAGGCGCTGTGGACCGGCCGCCCGCTGCGCACGCTGTCCGACGCGATCGCCGAGAAAGCGGCAAGCGAGATGGATGATTATCCCGGCCAGGCCGAGCGTCATCTCGCCGAGTTGAAGGCGATCCTCGACGAGCAGGAACCGGTTTACCGGAACTGAAGGGTTGGAACTTATTAGTTCGTCGCAATTCCGGACGGAAAACCGTTTCACACCTTTCCTGGAATTGCTTAAAGCCCGACTTCTCGGCGCAGTTCCTCGGCGCTGTTGATGACGATGGCGCCGGGCGGTCCTTCCATCGGCTTTTCCGGCCAGAAGATCGTCTTCATGCCCGCCGCCAGCCCCGCCATGGCGCCCGGCCAGCTGTCGTCGACCGCCACGGCGTGTGCGGGATCGACACCGGCCAGATAGGCGGCGCGCAGGAAGGGTTCGGCGTGCGGCTTGCCTTCGCGCACGTCGTTGCGGCTGATCGTCTTCATGCCGGGATAAATGAGGCCGACCATGCGCAGATTGGCGTCGACGATCATCCGGTCCGAATTGGAGACCACCGCCTGCTGCACGCCAAGCGCTCGTAATTCATTGAAGACCTCGATTGCGCCCAGGCGCGGCTTCAAGCCCTCGACCAGCGGCAGATAGTGCTCGTATTTGCGCATGATCCAATCGTCGAAGGGAAGGTCCAGGCCGAACTCGTCGCGCATCATTTCATAGACCGGCCAGGCGGCGACGCCGAGCACGCGCTCATGCAGGTCGGCAGGCGGCTTGAGACCGACATTGCGCATCGCCGCCACCAGGGCCGCCTCGTGCAGCGGCTCGCTGTCGACCAGCGTGCCGTCCATGTCCCAGAAAACCGCCTTCGGTGTCATGCAGCGCTCCTTTTGCGATCCCCTTAAAGGGTTTGCGCCGGGAGATAAACCGTCGGGATCGCAGAAGGTGGCTGCGACCGGAACCAAAGCCGCCCTGTTCTGTGCGATCAGAGATTGCCCGCAGGAAAATCCCAGTCGCGCAGATGCAAACAATTGCCCTCGAGATTGACAATTGCGCAGACCGCCGTTCCCTGCGAAACTAGGAGCGGACCGCCTTGATGACCGGCGGCCCTGGGAGGCAGGACGTGAATACCCGGCAGGATGGCGGCAGCAACAGGCTGGACGACGCGGCGCGCGCCGGCTGGCTCTATTATGTTGCCGGCAACACACAGGACCAGATCGCCACCACGCTCGGCATCTCGCGGCAGACGGCGCAGCGGCTGGTGTCGCTGGCGGTATCGGAAGGCCTGATCAAGGTCCGTGTCGACCATCCGATCGCCAACTGCCTTGACCTCGCGGCCCGGCTGAGATCGCGCTTCGCGCTCGATCTGGTCGAGGTGGTGCCGAGCGATCCGAATTCATCCTCCACCACCATCGGTATCGCCGAGGCGGCGGCAGCCGAGATCGAGCGGCGGCTGCGCTCGCCGACGCCGATCGTCATGGGCATTGGCACCGGGCGCACGCTGAAAGCGGCGATCGAACAATTGCCGCCGATGGAATGCCCGCAGCACAAGGTAGTGTCCTTGACCGGCAACATTTCGCCTGATGGTTCGGCCGCCTTCTACAACGTCATCTTCACCATGGCCGACCGGGTCAAGGCGCGCTCCTTCCCGATGCCACTGCCGGTCATCGCCTCCTCGCCGCAGGAGCGCGAGATGCTGCTCAACCAGCCGATGATCCAGCCGACGCTGGCGCTTGCGGCGGAAGCCGACGTCACCTTCATCGGCATCGGCGATCTCGGTCCGAAGGCGCCGCTCTATGAGGATGGTTTCATTTCCGAAAGCGAGTTGAAGGCGCTGCAGAAGGCAGGCGGCATCGCCGAGATCGTCGGCTGGGTGTTCGACAGGGAAGGCCGCATGATCGAAGGCATCACCAATGACCGGGTGTCGTCGGCATCGCTGCCGTCGCGAGAGAAGTCACTGGTCATTGCGCTGGCCATGGGCGAGCGCAAGCTGCCGGGAATCCTGGCGGCCGTGAATCGCCGGCTGGTCAATGGGCTCATCACCGATGAGCGGACGGCGACCGCCCTGCTGGCCAGCATCTGATCCGAAATCGCGGCCGCTCGCCGCTGCGGCCGCTGCTTTGCGATAAAGCCCACAATTCTATCTGTGCCTGCCAAAGGGGTCGTTGCCATCAAGGAAACCGACGTCACGCTGCAGATGCGGCGACAGGTCCCTGATGTCGAGATGCGCCCTTTTTCTGATCGCGAACCAGCCGAATCCATCCGTAAGCCACGAAATCCAGCGGTGATCCGGAGCGGGAGTGCATTTTTGCTGCGCCATGGTCATGATCGTGAACCTTCGCTATCCTGAACCCGAGAGACGGGTTGACACTGAATGTCGGTCTTGCCGGCCAGCTTTGCCAATCGAACGTCGATAAGGACCCATAAGGAGGCCTTATGCCGGATCTGAGCTCACCACAGCTTTCGCAACTCCCGCCGCTGCAGGCGATCCGGGTGTTCGAAGCGGTGGCGCGGCATCTTTCCTTCACCAAGGCCGCCGTGGAACTCGGCATGACACAGGCTGCCGTCAGCTATCAGATCAAGGTGCTGGAAGAGCGCGTCGGTTCACCCCTGTTCCTGCGCCGGCCGCGGCAGATCGAGCTGACCGAAGCCGGCCAACGGCTGGCGCCGGCTGTCAGCGAGGCCTTTGCCATTCTTGGCCAGGCCTATGCCGCGGCGCGCGGCGGCGCGGACGGGCTGTTGTGCGTCACCACGGTGCTGACCTTTGCCTCGAACTGGCTGGCGCATCATCTGGGCTCGTTCCAAATGGCTCATCCCGCGCTTGCCGTTCGGCTCGAAACGTCGAGCCGGCTGACGGATTTCGCCCGCGAGGATATCGATCTCGCCATCCGCTCTGGCGGCGGCAAATGGCCGGGGCTGGAAGCCCACAAGCTGCTCGATGCCGATTTCACGCCGATGCTGAGCCCGAAGCTCGCGGCGAGCATCGGCGGCGTCAAGGAGCCGGCCGACCTGTTGCGGCTGCCGATCCTCGATCCGGGCGACGTCTGGTGGACGCAATGGTTCGAGACGGCAGGCGTGCATGCGCACGACCTCGCCACGCGGCCCGGCAGCAGCATGGGCGCGCAGGCCTACGAGGCCAATGCGGCTATATCAGGCCACGGCGTGGCG